>JAHCJY010000001.1:0-697500 GCA_026126065.1 Bauldia sp.
GCTTGCCGGACTGGTCGTGACAGGGACCGGTGCGATGTACCTCTGGAGCGGGTTTCGTCCCGTCCACGAGGTCCTGCTGTGGAGCGGCGTCGCACTCGTCGTGCTCCACGTGGGGGCGGCGGTCTGGCACCAGTTCGTACGGCGCGACGGACTCATCTGGCGGCTGATGCCGTCACCGGCCCGCGGGGGCAGACGAGACGCGGATGCCTGATGAGCCACTTGCAGCGCCGAGGCGCCGTCGTCGACCTCCCATTTTCCAGTTCAATCAAGAGGTTCCCGTCCGATGAAACGCCTGTTGTTGTCGCTGACGTTGATGGTTCTAGGCGGTATCGCGGTGGCAAAGGCCCAGAATGCGGTTCCAGTAATCGCCTTCGCAGGCCAAACCCACATCCACGGTCTGGCCGTCGATGGAGCAGACCCCGATTACCTCGTCATTGCCACCCATCATGGCCTTTATCGCGCAGGCCCCGATGGCACTGCGACGCTGGTCTCGGTCGTCCAGGACCTCATGGGTTTCAGCCCGAGCCCGCTCGATCCCCGGACCTTGTTTGCCAGCGGTCACCCGGCCGGTGGCGGGAACCTCGGTCTCATCGTCTCGATGGATGGTGGCCAGACGTGGGTCCAGCGGTCCCCTGGTCTCCAGGGGCCGGCCGACTTCCACATGCTCGCCGTCAGCCGCGCAGATGCCAGCGTCATCTACGGCGTCTTCGGTGCGCTGCAGCGCAGCGCCGACGCGGGACTCACGTGGACGTTCGCGGGGCAGGTTCCGCCCCGGACGGTCGATATCGCCGCTTCTGCCGTCGATCCTGACCGGTTGTATGCTGCCGGCGTGGACGGCCTCTTCCTCAGCGAGGACGCGGGGGCGACCTGGAGTCCGCTCTATCAGGGTTCCCCAGTTTCCATGGTTGAACTGGGGCCACATGGAGAGCTGTTCGCCTTTGCGCTCAGTCGCGGACTTCTCGTCGCGGAGGACGAGAATGCGCCGCTGGAAATCGTCACCACGGACCTGGGTGAGTTCTACCTCACCCATCTTGCACCCGACCCGAACACGCCGACGCGCCTGTTCGCTGCAGATCAGGCGAACGAGGTGCTGATCAGTGAGGACGGAGGCCGGTCCTGGCGCAGATTCGGCACATGACGAACGCCGAGCAGCGTCGGTGGAAGACACCCCTGGTGAGCGGCAAGCTCTGGTGAGCGGCAAGCTCTGGTGGATCGGCGCCGTGGCCGTCGCAATCGCGGCGAGCGGCTTCTTCGTGTTCCGTGCATCGGTGGCGGCGGCTGACCTACGCGCGGGGCAGACGCTCTACTTGGCGAATTGTGCCTCGTGTCACGGCGTCGACCTCGAGGGCCAGCCCAACTGGCAGACGCCGCTTGCTGACGGACGCTTCCCGGCGCCGCCCCATGACGAGACGGGACACACCTGGCACCACTCCGACGCCCAGCTCTTTGCCATTGTGAAGTTCGGCATGGGCGCAGTCGTCGAAGGCTACGGCCCGAGCGGGATGCCCGCGTTTTCGGGGCTCATCTCCGACCGCGACATCGAGAACGTCCTGCGATTCATCAAGAGCAACTGGCCGTTGCGAGAGCGTGAGTACCAGCGTGAAAGGACGCGCGAGCGCGAGCTGCCATGACCGTTGACCTTCCAACGACTGGAAGGCTCAGGCGTCCATGCAAGCGTTCGAAGTGGGGAACCCGATCATGACTGAGAAACCGTCGCATCATACGCACGACCACGCGGCTGCAGACCACCGCACCACGGTCCAGAACCAAGGGCCCGCGAGCGGGGCGAGCAGGGTAGAAGCCCCGGCAGCGCAACATACTCACCACCGGGCCGACCAAGGCATGCCGCCCCGGGCGGCGGCATCCCTATCCGCCGGCGGGCACGGAGGCCACGACCATGGCGGCATGGTTGCCGACTTCCGGCGGCGCTTCTGGGTGACCCTCCTTCTGACGCCGCCGGTTCTCCTTCTCTCCCCGATGATCCAGCACGCGCTCGGGCTGACAGAAGAGCTCTCCTTCCGCGGCTCCTCTTATGTCCTCTTCACCCTCGCCTCGGTAGTGTACTTCTACGGTGGATGGCCCTTCCTCACGGGCTTCGTCGATGAACTTCGGCAGCGTCGGCCCGGGATGATGACGCTGATCGCCTTGGCCATCTCGGCGGCCTACTTCTTCTCGGTCGCGACGACGTTCGGGTTTGAGGGAGAGCCGCTCTACTGGGAGTTGGTGACACTCGTCGCCATCATGCTTCTCGGGCACTGGATCGAGATGCGGTCCGTGCTGGGGGCATCCCGTGCCCTCGAGGAACTGGTGCGCCTCCTCCCCGATACGGCGACACGCGTCGGCGAAGGCGGGCAGACGTCGGAGGTGCCGATCAGCGCACTCGAGCCCGGCGATCACGTGATGGTCCGCCCCGGCGCGAAGGTGCCGGTAGACGGCAGGGTGATCGAAGGTTCGTCGGTATTCAATGAGGCCATGCTGACGGGCGAGTCACGGCCGGTGTCGAAGGCAGTGGGCGACACCGCGATTGGCGGGGCCATCAACGGAGCAGGCTCGGTCACGATCGAGGTCATCGCCACGGGCGACAAGACCTACCTCGCCCAGGTGATTGAACTCGTGCGGAGGGCGCAGGAGACGCGGTCACGAACGCAGGATGTCGCCACCCGCGCCGCCGCGTGGCTTACTTACATCGCGCTCACGGTGGGGATCGGAACGCTCGTCTTCTGGCTGGTCGACGGCGAATCCGTCGCGTTCTCGCTCGAGCGCATGGTGACCGTCATGGTCGTTGCCTGCCCCCATGCGCTCGGCCTCGCAGTTCCGCTCGTCATCGCAGTCAGCACCTCACTCAGCGCCAGGAACGGCCTTCTTATTCGAGACCGAGCCGCGTTCGAACGTGCCCGGAACCTCGACACGGTGGTGTTCGACAAGACTGGCACGCTCACCGAGGGACGCTTCGGCGTGACCGACATCGTTGCGCTCGGCGACGCGAACGAGGTGGAGGAACTCGCTTTGGCCGCGGGCGTCGAAAGCCGGTCGGAACATCCCATCGCGAGGGGCATCGTCGCGGAGGCGAAGAGGCGAAACATCGCCGTGCCGCAAGCCGGCGCGGTCAGGAATCTCACGGGGGAAGGGATCGAAGCGGAAGTGGGCGGCAAGGTCGTGCGCGTGGTCAGCCCAGGCTATCTCGCACGCCAGGGCCAGCCTATCGCTTCGGACCGGCTCAAGGAACTGGAAGGTGAAGGCAAGACCGTCGTTGCGCTGGTGCGCGACGCGCAGCCACGCGCTCTCTTTGCGCTGGCGGACGTCGTCCGTCCGGAATCGAGGGATGCGATCGCCGAGCTGAAGGGTCTCGGGATCCAGGCCGTGATACTGACTGGAGACGCGCAGCTGGTGGCGGAATCCGTTGCGAGGGAGCTTGGTGTCGCCGAGGTGTTCGCCGAGGTTCTGCCGAGCCAGAAGTCCGAGAAGATCGAAGAGCTGCAACGGCGCGGCCGGCGTGTCGCCATGGTCGGTGACGGGGTCAACGATGCGCCCGCCCTCGTCAAGGCCGACCTGGGCGTGGCCATCGGCGCCGGGACGGACGTGGCGGTCGAGTCGGCCGACGTGGTGCTGGTGAAGAGCGACCCGCGTGATGTCGCCGCCATCCTTGGCCTCTCCCGTGCCACGTTCCGCAAGATGATCCAGAACCTCATTTGGGCGACGGGCTACAACGCCATCGCCATCCCAATGGCGGCGGGCATCACCTTCGGCACGGGCTTCGTAATGACCCCAGCGGTTGCGGCGATCTTCATGTCCGCGAGCACCGTCATTGTCGCAATCAACGCGCAGCTTCTTCGCTTCTATCGGCGACGCGCGCCCAGTGGGTCTGCGCGCAGTACTCGCGCAGGGCACGCCGAATGAATGCTGGACTTCACTCCTTCGAGGCGGGTTGAGGGATCGAGGGCCGCAGACTGCCGGAAGGGCACAGGAGGTAGGCCGAAGAGGGCGGCGTGGCAGTCGGTGCGTGAGCGACCTACACCAGAATTACACACCCAACGAGCAGCACCATTGGCGCAATCGACGTAAGCACTTGAAATATAATGGTGCCCAGGGGCGGAATCGAACCACCGACACGGGGATTTTCAGTCCCCTGCTCTACCAACTGAGCTACCTGGGCGCGCCGGCGCTGCGGGCGGGCCGCGGCGAGGCCCGCGGTTTATAGGGAGGCGGCCACGGGCTGTCCAGCGGCGGAATGGCCGCGGCCGGCGGCGATTGCGCGAGGCGGCGGGGCCATGTTCGGGCGTGGCCGACGGACAGCGCGCCGATCGTGCGAAGCCAGGGAAAGCATACGGCGGCCGCTCGTGCGAAGGCGCGGAGGGGATGCGCGTGTTGCCTGCGGGGGACGTCCCGCGGGGCGGTCAGGCTTCGTCGATGACGGGGTTGGTCAGCCTGCCGACGCCGGCGATGGCGACGGCGACTTCGTCGCCCGCCTTGAGGTAGACGGGCGGGTTCCGGCCGTCGCCGACGCCCTCGGGCGTGCCGGTGGCGATGATGTCGCCGGGGCGGAGTTCGGTGAAGGTCGAGAGATAGGCGATGAGGGCGGGGATGTCGTAGATCATGTCGGCGGTGGCGCCGTCCTGGAAGACGACGCCGTTGATGGTCGTGCGAATCGAAAGGCCGCGCGGGTCGGGCAGTTCGTCTGATGTGACCAGCCACGGACCGAGGGCGCCCACGCCGGTGAAGTTCTTGCCGGCGCTGAACTGGGAGCTGTGGCGCTGCCAGTCGCGGATCGAGACATCGTTGAAGCAGGCATAGCCGGCGACGTGGTCCATCGCCCGTTCGCGCGGGATGGCGCGCCCGGCCTTGCCGATGATGACGGCGAGTTCGCCCTCGTAGTCGACGCGCTCGGACACTTTCGGGCGGATGATCGGACGATCGTGCCCGACGAGCGAATCCGGCCAGCGGATGAAGACCGTCGGGTGATCGGCGAGTTTCGAGCCGAGTTCGGCGGCGTGGTCGCGGTAGTTCACGCCGATGCAGGCGATCTTGTCCGGGTTGGGGATCACCGGCAGGAACTCGACCTGTGCCGGCGCGAAGTCCGGCGCGTGGTGGGCGAAGCGGGCGACGGCGGCGGCGGGCGGGCCCAAGGCGATCAGCGCCTTGAGGTCCGGCACGTCCGGGAGCCGGCTCTTGAGGTCGATGATCCCCTCGTCGGTCACGATGCCGAAGGATGCGGTGCCGCTCCGGCGGTAGCTCGCCAGCCTCATGATGATCTCCGTGGCGCTGCCTTCCGCGCGCGGTTTGCGCCTTAGCACCGATCGCCGGACCGCGCGACCCGGACCGGGGGCGGGGCATGTCGCAGGCGGAGTTGCCTTCCGGGCGGCGGGCGCGGAAAAGGAACCGACCTCGATCGAACCCGAGCTGCCCCACCGCGATGGCCGATCCGCTTTCCGATCTCGACCCAGCGGCAGGCGCGACGCCGATGATGGAGCAGTATCTCGCCATCAAGCGCGAGAACCCCGACCACGTCCTGTTCTACCGGATGGGCGAATTCTATGAGCTGTTCTTCGACGATGCGGTGACGGCCGCGCGCGTCCTCGGCATCGCACTGACCAGGCGCGGCAAGCATCTCGGCGAGGACATCCCGCTGTGCGGCGTGCCGATCCGGACGGCCGACGGGTACCTGCAGAAACTGATCGCCTCCGGTTTCCGCGTTGCGGTGTGCGACCAGACGGAGGATCCGGCCGAGACGAAGAAGCGCGGCTCGAAGGCCGTCGTCCGGCGCGAGGTGATCCGGCTCGTGACACCCGGCACGCTGACGGAGGATTCGCTCCTCGACGCGCGGTCGGCCAACTACCTGGCCGCGCTCGCGCGTGACCGGGCGGGGGGCGAGCGGCCGTTCGGCCTTGCCTATGTCGATCTTTCCACCGGCGAGTTCCGCGTCGCGAGCAGTTCGCCGGCCCTCCTCGGCGCCGAGCTGTCCCGGGTATCGCCGCGCGAGCTGATCGTGCCGGACGCGCTGTTCGCCGACCCGGCGGTGGCCGCGGCGTGGGCAGGCTCGCGGCTTGCGGTGACCCCGCTTCCGGCGGCGTTCTTCGATGGCTCCACGGCCGCGTCGCGACTTGCCGCAGCGTTCGGTGTCGCAACGCTCGACGGGTTCGGCGCGTTCTCGCGGGCCGAGCTGTCGGCGGCGTCCGCGGCGCTCGCCTATGTCGAGAAGACCCAGATCAAGGCGCGGCCGTCGCTGTCGCCGCCGTCCCGCGACGGCGCGGGTGCGGCAATGGAGATCGATGCGGCGACGCGCGCCAATCTCGAGCTCACCGCAACGCTCGGCGGCGAGCGGAAAGGCAGCCTCCTCGATGCCGTCGACCGGACGCGCACGGGGGCCGGCTCGCGGCTCCTCGCCGAGCGGATCGCCGCGCCTTCGACCGACGCGGCGCTGATCGATGCGCGGCTTGACGCAGTTGCCTTCTTCCTCGCCGGACCGCGGCTGCGGCGCGATCTTCGGGAGCGGCTCGGGCAAGTGCCGGACATCGCCCGCGCCCTGTCGCGCCTTGCGCTCGATCGCGGCGGGCCGCGCGACCTTGCGGCGATCCGCGACGGCCTTGCCGCGGCAGGGTCGATTGCCGTTCTCCTCGCCGCCGGCGCCCCGCCGGCCGATGTCGCGGCGGCGGTCGCGGCGCTCCGGGCGGTGCCGGCCGGGGTGACGGAGCGGCTCGCCTTCCTGCTTGCGGCGGACCTGCCGCTGTTCCAGCGCGACGGCGATTTCGTGCGCGACGGGGCGATGGGCGAGCTCGACGAGGCGCGGCGCCTTCGGTCGGAGAGCCGCGCGGTCATCGCCGGGCTGCAGGGGCGCTACGCCGAGGAAACCGGCCTCCGCAGCCTGAAGGTGAAGCACAACAACGTGCTGGGCTATTTCGTCGAGGTGCCGGCGGGACCGGGCGACAAGCTGCTGGCGCCGCCGCATTCGCTCGCCTTCATCCACCGCCAGACGATGGCCGGGGCGCTCCGGTTCGGCACGAGCGAGCTCGCAGACCTCCAGTCACGCATTGACGGCGCCGCCGACCGGGCGCTCGCTCTCGAACTCGCCGCCTTCGACGAGATGCGCGGGCTCGTGCTGGCTGCGGCCGAGGCGATCCGCGGCGCGGCGCGGGCGCTTGCGGAACTCGACGTGTTCGCGGCGCTCGCCGAGCTGGCGGAGGCCGAGCGCTATGTCCGGCCCGTGGTTGACGGCTCGCTGGCGTTCCGGGTTTCCGACGGGCGGCATCCCGTGGTGGAGCAGGCGCTGCGCGCATCGGGCGGGGCCTTCGTGGCGAACGATGCCGACCTCGGGCCCGGCGCCGGGGGCGGGTCGGGCCGGGTGTGGCTCGTCACCGGGCCGAACATGGCGGGCAAGTCGACGTTCCTTCGCCAGAACGCGCTGATCGCCGTGCTGGCGCAGGCGGGCAGTTACGTGCCGGCGGGCAGCGCCGAGATCGGCATCGTCGACCGGCTGTTTTCCCGGGTGGGCGCCGCGGACGATCTCGCACGCGGGCGGTCGACCTTCATGGTCGAGATGGTGGAGACGGCGGCGATCCTCAACCAGGCGACGGAGCGCTCGCTCGTCATCCTCGACGAGATCGGCCGCGGCACGGCGACCTTCGACGGCCTCTCGATCGCGTGGGCGACGATCGAGCATCTCCACGACCAGAACCGCTCGCGGGCGCTGTTCGCCACGCACTTCCACGAACTCACCGCGCTGACGCAGCGCCTGCCGCGGCTCCACAACGCGACGGTGGCGGTGAAGGAATGGAAGGGCGATGTCGCCTTCCTCCACCGCATCGTGCCGGGCGCTGCGGACCGGAGCTATGGCGTGCAGGTCGCCAAGCTCGCCGGCCTGCCGCGGTCGGTGGTGACGAGGGCGCGTGAAGTGCTGAAGCAGCTTGAGGCGGCGGAGCGGCGGAGCCCGGCAGCGGCGCTAATCGATGATCTGCCGCTGTTCCGGACTGCGCCGGCGGACGAGCCGGAGAGGGACCCGGTGCGGGAGGCGCTGGCGGGGGTGGACCTCGATGCGCTGTCGCCGCGCGAGGCGCTGGAGATGCTCTACCGGCTAAAGGGCCTCGCGAAGGAGTAGCAACAGCCGCTCATCCCCGCGAAGGCGCGGACCCATCGAAAGCCGGAATGACGGGCCGGAGGCGCTTTTCTCTCTAGGAGGATGGATCCCCGCCTTCGCGGGGATGAGCGGGTCCTGTGGCTGTCACCGCATAGCCGAACCGCTCGAAATACCAGGCCCACTCCGCCCGAATGCGCGCCGCGAGCGCCGGGTCCATGACATGCCGATTCCGCCGATGCCCCTTCACGCCAGCGAGGTGCGCGGCGAGCGCGGCCTCGTCCACAGGGCCGAGGCCGAGCGCAGCCGTCACCTGCCCCACCTTCCCCACGGGGTCCGCGACGAGGTCCTCGTAGCGGAGCTCCGTCCAGCGCCCGGGCGCCAGCTTCGCGACGTCGCGGTCGAAATCCCGGTACATGTTGGGGAGCGTGCCCAGGATGAAGGACGAGAGGTCGGCAGCCGGGTCCGGCTTCTGCAGGCCCTGGCTGTCGAAGGTGGCGCGCCACAGCCGCTCGGTCGACGCATAGACCTCATGGGGATCGCGCGCGATGTGGATGAACTTCGCGTCCGGGAACATTTCCGCCAGCACGCCGATGCGGGCGGTGTGGGTCGGCGACTTCAGAAGCACGTAAGACGGCATCGCCTCGCCCGGTTTCAGCGCGCGGCGGCGGCCGTAGGAGATGCGCTTCACCACGGTCCGGAGCGCCTCCTTCCACGCGGCCTGCTCGGCTGGCCTCATGTCGCCGACGTGGAGGTGCGGGACGATCGCCGGCCGGTCGTTGGGGAAGGCCATCACGTCGTAGGGCGACGGCACGCCCATGGCGAAGAGAGCGAACTCGTCCTCCTGCGGGCGGTGCCAGCCCATGGCCATGTCGTCCATCGGGCGCTTGGCCGGGATCGCCCATTTCAGGCTCGCCAGGAAATCGCCCCACCGCAGGTAATGGTCCGTCGCAAAGCATTCGAGCGAGGTCGGCGCGATGAACCTTTGGTCCGTGCCCATCAGTTCGTGGAGGAACGTCGTGCCGGAGCGCCAGTGGCCGAGGATGAAGACCACCGGCGGCGGGGTCTCCGCGCCAATCGCGGCGCCCAGCTTCCGGCGCTGGACCGCCGCCACGGCGGAGCACATCGGGCCGATCGACAGCATCGACGCCGCCTGGCCGAGGCGCGAGGGTGAGATGCGAAAGCCGTGGCGCGCCACCATCCGCCACCACGTGCCGGCCCTCATGCCGGTCCAGATGCGGAACGACCACCAGCGCGGCTTCACTCCGGTCGCGCCTTCGGCGGGAATCGGGGCGACAGTGGTCTGCTGGGCCATGGTTCGTCCGGCGCTGGCGAAGGGCGGCCGCCCTCCCGATCGGACCGGACATGCGCCGGTTTGGCGCGGTTGGCAACGGTTTCTGGCCTGATCGGCGATGGCGCGGTAACCCGAAGCGGGTTAGATTCCCCACCAGCCTCAAGGTCTTGCCTCGTTGATGAACCCTGTCGTCCGCGAGCCGGACCCGCCGCTCGACGCGGCGGCGGTCCGTGCCGAGCTCGATGCGATCGCCGCTGGCGGCGATGCCGCGTCCGCGCGAACGGCGCTCCTCGCCCGGATGCGCACGCTCTCGAACGACGGCCGCGCCAAAGCCGAGCAGCGCCTGCTGGCCGACGGCAAGGGCACCGCCTGCGCCCGCTATCTCTCGGATCTCGAGGACGGCATCATCACTGCCCTCCACGACTTCGCTGGCCGCCATGGCGTGCCCGGCGGGGCGGACGAGGCGATGGCCGTCGTGGCGGTCGGGGGCTACGGCCGCAGCACGCTCGCTCCCGGCTCGGACATCGACCTTCTGTTCGTGCTGCCTGCACGGCAGACCGCCCGCGCCAGGAAGGTCGTGGAGTTCGTCCTCTACGTCCTGTGGGACATGGGCTTCAAGGTCGGCCACGCGACGCGCTCGGTGAGCGAGTGCATCAGCGAGGCGCGGACGGACATCACGACGCGAACCGCCATCCTCGAGGCGCGGCTGATCTGCGGCAACGAAAAGATGTTCCGCGACCTCAAGGCGCGCTTCGACAAGGAGATCGTCGCCGGGACGGCCGCCGATTTCGTTGCCGCAAAGCTCGCCGAACGCGACGAGCGGCACCAGAAGCAGGGCGTCTCGCGCTACCTCGTCGAGCCGAACGTCAAGGAAGGCAAGGGCGGCCAGCGCGATCTCAACACGCTGTTCTGGATCGCGAAATACGTCTACCGGACCGATTCCCCGGACGCACTTGTGAAGGCCGGCGTGTTCTCGCAGACCGAGCTCCGACGCTTCCTCAAGGCCGAGGATTTCCTCTGGGCCGTCCGCTGCAACCTCCATTTCATGACCGACCGGGCCGAGGAGCGGCTCTCGTTCGACCACCAGCAGGGCATGGCGGCGCGTCTCGGCTATACCGACCGGCCGGGGCTCTCGCCGGCCGAGCGGTTCATGAAGCACTACTTCCTCACGGCGAAGGACGTCGGCGACCTCACCCGCATCTTCTCGGCCGCGCTCGAGGAGCAGGCGGTGAAGCCGGCTCCGGGCGCGGGACGGTTCCTTGCGCGCAAGAATAAGGCCGAGCCGATCGCCGGGGCGCCCGGCTTCGTCGTCGACCGAGGCCGCATCAACGTCGCCGACGGCGAGGTGTTCGGGCGGGACCCGGCGAACCTCATCCGCATCTTCAGCCTGTCCGAGCGGCTGGGCCTCGCCATTCACCCGGACGCCACCCAGCTCGTCACGCGCCAGCTTCGCCTGGTGGACGCCAAGTTGCGGGCCGACCCCGAGGCGAACCGGCTCTTCCTCGACGTTCTCACCGCGCCGCGGGCGCCGGAGCCCACGCTGCGGCTGATGAACGAGACGGGCGTGCTCGGCCGGTTCGTGCCTGATTTCGGCAGGATCGTCGCGATGATGCAGTTCTCGATGTACCACCACTACACCGTGGACGAGCATCTCCTTCGCGCCGTCGGCGTCCTCTCGGCACTGGAGCGCGGCGAACTCAAGGAAGAACATCCGCTCGTCGCGGAGGTCCTGCCGTCGATCAAGGACCGCATCGTCCTCTATGTCGCGGTGTTCCTGCACGACATCGCAAAAGGCCGCCTCGAGGACCATTCGATCGCCGGCGCCAAGGTCGCCCGGCGGCTCTGCCCGCGCCTAGGACTCGATGCGGCGCAGACCGAGACGGTCGCGTGGCTGGTCGAGCATCACCTCACGATGAGCACGATGGCGCAGCAGCGCGACCTCCAGGATCACAAGACGATCCTCGACTTCGCCGCGATCGTGCAGAGCATGGAGCGGCTGAAGCTCCTCCTCGTCCTCACGGTGGTGGACATACGTGCGGTGGGCCCGGGCGTGTGGAACGGCTGGAAGGGCCAGCTCCTCCGCACGCTGTACTGGGAGACCGAGCCGCTGCTGACGGGGGGGCACAGCCAGGTCAGCCGCGACCGGCGGGTGGCGGCGGCGCGCGACGAGCTGAAGGCGGCCCTTGGCGACTGGCCGGAGGACGAGCGGCAGCGCCATGTCGACCGGCTCTATCCCGCGTATCTGCTTCGCGTGGACCTTGCGCACAAGGTCGCCCACGCAGCGCTGCTGCGCGAGGTCGACCGCGTCGACCGGCGCCTGGCGACCGAAATCCGGCTGCTGCCGTTCGAGGCGGTGACGGAGATCACGATCATCGCCGCCGACCATCCGCGCCTTCTTTCGGTGATCGCCGGAGCGTGCGCCGTTGCCGGCGGCAACATCGTGGACGCACAGATCTTCACCACGACCGACGGCCTTGCCGTCGACACCGTGTTCGTCAACCGCGAGTTCCCGAGCGACGCGGACGAGACGCGTCGGGCGCTCCGCATCAAGACCGTGATCGAGGAGGCCCTCGAAGGACGCATCAGGCTGCCGGAATCGGTGCGGAGCCGGAGCCAGGCGAAGGCGCGCTACAAGCCGTTCTCGGTGCCGCCGAGCGTGGTGATCGACCATTCCTGGTCGAACAAGTATTCCGCAGTCGAGGTGAGCGGCCTCGACCGGCCGGGTCTCCTTTACGACCTCACGCGGGCGATGTCGGACCTCAACCTCAACATCGGCTCGGCCCACATCGCCACGTTCGGCGAGCGCGCGGTCGACGTGTTCTACGTAACCGATCTCTTCGGCCACAAGGTGATCAGTCCCACGCGCGAGGCGACGATCGTGCGCCGGCTGACCGAGGTTCTGTCGGGCCCCGCCGAATTGAAGGCGAAACGCGGCGCGGCGTGATCCGCCATCCGCCATGGTTCCTTTTTGCCACCTGTCTCGGGCCAGCACTTCGACGTGCCGCGAGCCTGGCGAAGCACGGTGAGGGGGCCACGCCCGCCGAACCTCACCACCGGTGCCCCCTCACCCTCCATCCCTAAACTCGCTGCGCTTGCAAAGGGATGGAGCCCCTCCCCGAACGGGGCGAGGGGAAAGGGCAGCCATGGCGGCCAGCCCAATCAGGTCGCCTGGCGAAGTGGGCGTCGCCGGCGTTCCGCGTGCGTGCCCTGAATGAGAAAAGGGCCCGGCATTGCTGCCGGGCCCCATTCATTCCAGCCTCGAGGCGGAGCGCCTAGGTCTTGCCGCCGCCAACGGTCGAAATCGTCAGCGTTGCGGCCGGGTAGGTCGGGTCCTGGCTGTAGGTGCCGACCCAGATCAGGTAGCGGCCAGCCTGCGGAGCAGCGACGGTGACCGCGGGGTTGAAGCCGTCAGTGTCGTCGTTGCAGAGGTAGTTGCCCGCCGGATCCATGATCACCAGCGTCGTGTCGGCCTGTGACTGCACCGCGAAGGTGAGCGGCAAGAGGCCGGCGATGTTGGTGAAGTTGAGCGCAAGGTCCGGTGCATCGGCGATATAGCCGCGGCACTCGCCGGTCGGGATGTCGAAGGCCGAGACGCTGCCGCCGGCAGCGATCTCCTGGACGACAGCCGGGAAGCCGGCGGTCAGGTTGACCTCGCCATAGTTGGCCGGAAGGTTAGGATTCGGGCCGGTGGTCACCGGACCCGGACCCGGACCCGGGCCGGGGCCGGGGCCGGCATTGGGATCGGCCGCGGCGAGCTCGGAGATGTAGAGCGTGGCCGGCGCGGTCTGCTCGCTGTAGGTGCCGACCCAGATGTCGTAGACGCCCGAAGACGGGGTGTCGAACGTCACGAGCGGGTTGAGGCTGCCGCCCGAGTCGTCGTCGCAGTACCAGACGCCATCCGGCCCGTTGATGACGAGCGTGGTGTCGGCATCCGACAGCACCGAGATGATCAGCGGATACGAACCCGCAGTGTACGTGATCTGGTAGTCCGGTGCGGCCGCGATGTAGCCGCGGCAGGAGGAATCGACGTCGCGGGCGTTGTAGCCGCCGCCAGCGGTGAGTGCCACAGTCATCGGATCGGGCGTGAACCCGGCCGTGAGGGTGACTTCGCCATAGGCAGCCGGCAGGGTGTAGTCCGGGGCGCCGGCACCGCCGCCGCCGCCACCGCCGCCGCCGCCACCGCCACCGCCACCGGCCGCGGAGAGCTCGGAAATGTAGAGGACCGCCGGCGCGGTGGTCTGGCCGTAGGTGCCCACCCAGATGTCATAGACGCCGCCCGGAGCAACGTTCGGGAACTCGACGACCGGGTTGAGGCCGTTGGTATCGTCGTCGCAGTACCAGTTGCCGTCCGGGCCGTTGATCACGAGGGTCGTGTCGGCATCGGACAGCACGGAGAAATAGAGCGGCCAGTTGCCGGCCGAGTAGGTGATCTGGAAATCAGGAGCGTCGGCGATGTAGCCGCGGCAGCCGCTCCCTAGGCTGAACGCGTCGATCGAGCCGCCGGCCACTACATTCACGGTGTAGGGGTCGGGCGAGAAGCCGGAATTGAGGGTTATCTCGCCATAGGTCGCCGTAAGGGCGGTGTTCTGGGCGAGCGCAGGCCCCCCGGCGAGCAGTGTCATCGAAATGGCGGCGAGCGCCATCCTTGGCTTCATCTTCATTGATGTTCCTTTTGCGATGCGGCCGCGCGCGTGGGAGGCGCCCGGCCTTTGCTCAGCATTCGAGCGACCCGCGGCCCTCCCGGACCGCGAGTCGGTCGCACTTCTACGGCCCGGCACTTATCTCGGAGATGAACAAAGTACCGGCCTGGGTGGGTCCGGGCGCATAGGTGCCCACCCAGATTTCGTAGGCTCCGGCGGCGGGCTGTTCCAAGCGGACCGCGGGGTTCGCGCCATTCGTGTCGTCATTGCAGACGAATTCGCCATCCGGCGTACGGACGACAATCGTAAGATCGGCCTCCGAAACCGCCGACAGGATCAGTGGCCATGACGCCGCCGAATAGGTGAGACGATAGGTCGGCTCGGCCGTGATGAAGCCATTGCAGGCGGCATCCACAATTGCCGCGTCGATCGGGCCACCGGCGGTCACGTCGACCGTGGTCGGGTCGGGGCTGAAGCCGGCATTGAGGGTCCCTTCGCCGAAGCCGGGAACCGCGTCCGGATCGATCGCCGCCGCGGTATCCGGCGTCACGGGCTCCGTTGGCTCGGTCGGCTCGACCGGGATCGGCTCGGCGCCAGCGACAGGATCCGTCGCGGTGATGGTGAGCGTTGCCGGAGCGGACTCGCCGGTGAACGTGCCGACCCAGATGTCATACTGGCCGGCAGCCGGGGTCTCGAGGAAGACCGCCGGATTGTAATTGCCGCCCTCGTCGTCGGCACAGATCCAGTTGCCGTCCGGATCGCTGATAACGAGCACCGTGTCGGAGGCCGACTCCACAAGGAAGCCAAGCGGGGCGCTCCCGGTGTAATTGAGCCGGTAGGTCGGGCCGACCGTCACGTAGCCCCAGCAGGTATCGTCGCCGGTGCCGGCCACGGCGTCGATCTGGCCACCGGCCGTCACGTCGACGATGAACGGGTCGGGCTCAAAGCCGGCTTCGAGCGTGGCGGTGCCGTCGGTGGGATCGAGCGCCCAGTCGAGGAGAGTCGTCGTCGCGACCGTGCCGCCGAGTTCGCTGATCTCGATCGTCGCCGGCGCGGTGGTGCCGTCGCCGGCGTAGGTGCCGACCCAGATCGCGTAGAGCCCGGGGTCTGGCGCTGCAAACGTCACCTCGGGGTCAAGCTCGTTGGTGTCGTCATTGCATTCGAACGTGCCGTCCGGCGCCTGGACCAGCAACGTGGTGTCGCGTTCGGAGGTTGCACGGATGGTGAGCGGGTAGGCGCCTGCCGTGTAGTCGAGGACGTAGGTCGGCGCCTCGGTGACGAAACCGACGCAGAAAGCATCCTCGACGGCGGTGTAGGCGTCGATCGGGCCGCCGGCATCGACCTCGACCACGAACGGGTCGGGCGCGAAACCGGCGGTGAGTTCGGTGGCGCCCGCGACCGGCTCGAGCGTCGCGTCGATCGCGGTCGTCTCGACCGGCTCGGTGATGGTATCGCCCTCGGTGATGGTCAGCGTCGCAGGCACCATAATGCCGGCCCCGGCATAGGCGCCGACCCAGACGTCATAGGGACCGTCGAGCGCGAACTCGAACGTGATGGCCGGATTGAGCCCATCGAAGTCATCGTTGCAGAACCACGCGCCGTCCGGGTCCGCGATCACCAGCGTGGTGTCCTCGCCGGCCGTTACCGCAAAGGTCAGCGAGCGGCCGCTGGACGCGTAGTTGATCCGGTAGGAAGACTGCGTGGTCACGAAGCCGTTGCAGACCTCCTCGGTGACGGCAATGGCCGCGTCGATGTCGCCGCCGGCATCCAGTTCGACCGTGAGCGGTCCCGGGGCCACGCCGATGCCGTAGTCAGTGATGCCGTAGGTCGGCTCCAGATCCCAGTTGAGCCTTGCGACAGCCTCACCCTCGGTGATCGTGAGCGTGGCGCCGGTGGTGCCGCCATCACCCGCGAACGTGCCGACCCAGATATCGTACTGCCCGGTGTAGCCGGGGTCGATGACCACTTCGGGGTCGACGGTGCCGTTGGCGTCGTCGCTGCAGAACCAGTATCCGTCAGGGTCGGCGACCACGAGCGTGGTGTCGGCGCCGGCCGCGGCCACCGCGAAGGTCAGCGGCGCGGCCACCGCGAAGGTCAGCGGCGCGGTGCCCTCGTAGTAAATGCGGTAGGTCGGCGCAGCGGTGACGAAGCCCACGCAGCTTTCGCCGAGGTCGGTCGGCGAGACGGTGCCACCTGCCTCGACGTCCACGACTTGCGTTCCGAATCCGCCCGGGAGTTCATCGTAGCCGAAGAGCGGGTCGAGGTCCCAGTTGAGCGCATTGCCGTCGTCGGCAATCTCGCCCGGGCCGGCGTTGACCTCGGAGATGTACAGCGCCGCTTCCGCCGCTGCGCCCTCGGAATAGGTGCCGACCCAGATGTCGTACTGGCCGGAAGCCGGCGCGTCGAAGATGACCAGGGGGTTGAAGTCTCCCGCGCTGTCGTCGTCGCAGAACCAGGTACCGTCGGGATTGTTGACGGCCAGGACGATGTCGGTGTGGGCGATCGCGTAGATGTAGAGCGGGAAGATCGATCCGGCGGTATAGTTGAGGCGGAGCGTGGGCTCGGCCGTCGTGAAGCCCCAGCAGGCGCCGGCCGTCTCGGGCGTCGCCTCGATGTCGACCGGGCCGCCGACCGTGATGTCGGTGACGTGCGGATCGGGCGTGAAGCCGGTGTCGAGGTCGATCGTGCCGTGGACGGGCTCGAGGGTGTAGTCGAGCACCGCTCCCCCGATCGTGCCGACGCCTGCGCCGACGCCGGTGATGGTGAGCGGAACGGTGACCGCCCCGGCCTTGGAGTATGTGCCTACCCAGATGTCGTATTGGCCGTTCAGCGGCACATCGAAGACGATCTCGGGGTTGAGGCCGTTGGTGTCGTCGTTGCAGACCCAGTTGCCCTGCGGGTCGCTGATGATGAGCGTGGTGTCGATCTCCGCCGTCACCGAGAAGATCAGGGGCGCGTCGCCCGCGGTATAGAAGACCCGGTAGGTGGGGGCCGCCTCGACGAAGCCGTAGCAGGCGGTCGCCGCGTAGGCGTCGAGATCGCCGCCGGCCTGAACGTCGATCACGATCGGGTCCGGGGCAAAGCCCGCTGCGAGCTTGGTCGCGCCGCTGATCGGATCGAGCGTGTAGTCCTGCGCGGCTGCGGTACCGAGGCCTAGGGCCAGGGTCGCGGCAGCTGCCAGCGCGATTGTGCGGATCATCGGGGCAAGCCTCCATCGCAACGCGGTCGGCCGCGCGGGGAGGCGCGCAGCTCCTGACCGGGCCATTGCCCTACCACGCTTCGGAACCGGCGAACAACCGGATCGGGACCAGTGATGGTTGCTGAAAACCTTTCGGGCGGCCGATTGCGCCTGCCCCGATCCACACTAGATTACCCTCGCGGACGGCGAGGCGCCGGACCGGGACCGACCAAAGGGGAACCAGATGGCCCAGACGACCGTGCCGAGCCCAATGCAGTATCTCGACAAGGCGATGGGCGCCTTGCGGAGCATGGGCCTCCTGCCCGAGAAGACCGAGGAGGCGCCGATCACGCATCTCCTCGAACAGATCTCCGACCTCGACAAGGATCGCGTGGTCGTCATTACACGCACGCTCAGCCAGATGTCGACGTTCAACGACGTCGTCCGCGAGCAGATCGCAGCGATGACCATCGGCCAGCGCTACGAGAAGATCGCTTCCGCGTTCGATTCCATCCGCGAAGACGCCAAGACGATGGTTGACCAGCTCGAGGACGGGAAGATCTCGTTCACCGAGAAGATGGCCAACATGTGGACCAAGGTCCGCCGCGGCGACATTGCCGACCGCTTCGACGACATCCGCAAGAACTACCTCGACGTGGCACGCGACACGCGCGTCCAGATCGAGCGCGAGCACAAGATCCTCGAGGCCTACCGCGACTTCCGGGGCGCGATGAAGCAGGCCGAGGTGCTCGCCTTCGAGGTGCTCAAGACCGCCGAGGGCAGGCTTGACGAGGAGAAGCGCTCCCTCTCCGACAAGTCCGCCGCGGCGGCAGCCGCAACCGAAGCGGACGCCGCCGAGCGCTCGCGGCTCGAACTCACCCGCGACGAGGCCCTCCGCGCCGTCCAGGACATGGAGAAGCGCTACCAGATCGCCAAGGATCTCTCGGACAATCTCACCGTCGGCTACAACACGTCCGAAGTGGTGATGGCGCGCCTGATGCAGACGACGAACGCCAAGGAGCGCGTCTACGCCCAGGCGGTGTCGTTCTTCTCGACCAACGAGACGGTGCTCACCGCGCTCAAGGCTTCCTTCACCGGCCTTTCCGGCCTCCACGAGGCCACCCAGTCGGTCGAGGCGATGAAGGAGGGCATGTCCAAGAGCCTCGAGACGCTCTCCGAGATCGGCGACAAGGTCCAGGAGGCAGCACTCCGCGCCGGCTACGGCCCGACGATCCGCGCCGATGCCGTGAAGAAGCTCGTCGATTCGGTCGTCTCGTTCCAGGACAAGTCCCGGCAGATCATCGCCGAGATGCGGACGCTCTCGACCAAGAACGCCGAGGAGATCCGCGAGGCGGTCGAGGACGGCAAGCGCCGGCTCGCCCAGCTCGATTCCGAGGCGGCCGCACTGCCGCCGCCCGCCCCGGCCGCGATCGCTCCCCCCGCTCCGGCGGTCTAGGACAGGCCACCACGAGGCATCGCCAGAATGGCAATTGCTACCGCGGTCGCGCCCCCGCCGGCTGAAGCGACCCTCTCGGACGTGATGCTGGCGATGGACGTCGTCGACACGCTTCGCCACCGCGAGGCGATCGTCGACGTGGAACTGCACGGCGATGCCCGTCGCGCCCAAATGATCCAGCGCCTGCGGGAAATCTACGCCTCGCAAGGCATCACCGTGCCGGACCGCATCCTGGAAGAGGGCGTCGCCGCCCTCGAACAGGAGCGCTTCGTCTACAAGCCGCGGACCGGCGGCTTCTCCTTCACGCTCGCGCGCCTGTACGTGACACGCGCCCGCTGGGGGAGGATGGTCGCCATCGGTGCCGGCGTGATCGTGGTGGCGCTGGCGGCGTGGATATTCCTCGTCCAGCAGCCGGCGCAGCGGCGCGAGGCAAATCTCCAGGTCGAGCTGTCCGAGACGATCCCGAACACACTGCGGTCGCTGTCGCAGCAGGTCGTCGCCCTCGCGGTGGACCCGGCGGTCGATGCCGCGGCGGAGGAGACCGCAGCCGATGGCCTTGCCGCTGCCGCAGCCGGCAACGCCCCGGGCGCCCGCGCTGCCATAGCGAGCCTCGAAGGCACGCTCGCCGAGCTGCAACTCACCTACGAGGTGCGGATCGTGAACGAGGATCCGGGGCTCTTCCGGATCCCGGACGCCAACCCTGCGGCGCGGAACTACTACATCATCGTCGAGGCAATCGGCCCCGGCGGCCAGCGCCTTGCGCGGACGATCACGAGCGAAGAGGATCAGAGCACGCGGTCGGTCACGCGCTGGGGCATCCGGGTGCCGCAGTCGGTGTATGACGACGTCGCAACGGACGCGCGTGACGACGGCATCGTCCAGAATGCGCTTGTGGGCGTGAAGACCCGCGGCGAACTGGATGTCGACTGGCGCGTCCCGGTGCTCGGCGGCGCCATCACCGACCTCGGAGACTAACGTGGCCATACTCTCCACCGTCCCCGGGTCGATCTATCCCGCCGCAACCGGACGCGGGGTGACAGACATCGACAACGCGCTCGACGCCCTGCGGCGCGAGGAAGCCCGCCTCAGCGAAGCGCTGAACGCCGTGACGCAGCAGATCGCTGCCGCGCGCTCGGCCGAGGCAGCCGCCCTCTCGGACCTTGCCCGGTTCAAGCTCAAGGCCGGCGGCGAGGCGATCAGCGGCCGGCTCGACCAGGCAGCACGCGAGGCCGACCAGGCGATGGCGGCCCGCGCGACCGAGCAGGCGACGCTGGCCACGACGCAGGCCGCGAAGCTTGCGCTGCTGGAGCAGCACCGCAAGAACGCCGAAACGCTCCGGAACGACCTTGAGGCCGTCGAGGACCGTATCGAGGCGCTGAAGGACCAGCTCGCCGCCCGGCTCGCCTCGGACCCGGCCCACAAGGCGCTGGTCGAGGCCGAGGATCGCGCAGTGGCGACAGCCGCGGCGGCCAGCAAGAAGGCCGAGCAGGCCGAGGCCGACCGGGCGGCGAAGAGCAAGGCATACGAGGCCGACATCCTCTTCACCTATCTGTGGAAACGCGGCTTCGGCACGCCGCAATATGCCTATGGCGGACTGACGCGGACGCTCGACCGCTGGGTATCGAACCTCATCGGTTATCTCGAGGCACGGCCGGCCTACGCGATGCTCACTGAAATCCCGGTGCGGCTCAGGGCCCATGCCGAGCGGGTTGCCGAGGAAGCGACGGCGGCGGCGATCGCGGTCGATGAATCCGAGGACAAGGCGCTCGCGGCGATCGCTGGCGAGGACCTCGCCGGACGCGCCCGCGCGCTGGCGGAGGGCGTCACCGCGCAGCAGGACGCCATGGCGCCGCTCGAAACGGAAACGGCCGCGCTCGACGCACGCGCCGCGGCCTTTGCCGCCGGCGAGGACGACGCCTTCAAGCGGGCCACGGAGGCGCTCGCACGCTCCATCGCGGGCGACGAGATCCGCGCGCTGAAGCTCGAGGCGGAGCGGACGCCCTCGCCGGAGGACGAGCGCTTCGTCGAGCGGATCGAGCGCGCCCGTGCCGAGATCGCCCGGCTCGAACCCGACGCGGCAAAGGCGCGGGCCGATCTGTCCGTCGTGGCAACGCGGCGCCAGGAACTCCTGCGCGTCTCGCAGGACATCAGGAGCCGTGGCTGGGACAATCGCGGCCACAATTTCGACCTCGGCGATTTCCTCACCGGATACCTCGCCGGCCGCATTTCCTATGGCGGACTTTGGGGCCGTATCGAGAGCACGCATCGCGGCTCGAACACGGGCTGGAGCGGCGGCTGGGGCGGCGGCGGCGGGTTTGGCGGCAGCTTCAGCGGCGGCTCGCGCGGTGGCGGCCGCATCGGTGGCGGCGGCTTCCGCACCGGCGGGCGGATTGGCGGCGGTGGCGGCTTCAGGACGGGCGGCCGCATCAGATGACCGGAGGTGCCGCAGAGCCGGCGTCCCCGGCACGCGAGGCGCCCTACATCATCCGCGAGGCCCGGCTCGAAGACGTGCCGGCGCTCGTGGCCATCGAGACCGCGGCGTTTGACCCGGCCGCCTATGGCGAGGGGTTCACGATGAACGCCCGCTCGTTCCGGCGCCATGTGAAGCGCGACAGCATCCTCCTCGTCGCCGAGCAGAACGGCGGTGACCACGCGATCGCGGGCTACGCCCTCGGCTGGGTGAAGAAGACCTCGCCCTATGTGCGCTTCACATCGCTCGCGGTGCTGGCGGAGCATGGCGGCCGGGGCGCTGCCTGGCGACTGTTCGAGGGCATCGAGAAGGAGGCGCAGCGGCGCGGACTTCGCGGCGTGCGGCTCGAAATCCGCGAAGACAATGTGCGGCTTCTGGCGCGCTACAAGCGCCAGGGGTACGAGGTCTTCAAGATGGTTCCGCACTATTACTCGGATGGCGCCGGCGCCATCCGGATGATCAAGGACTTTTCACCGGGTAATTCTTGACGAAATCCTCGCGAGCCAATTGTCAGCCTCCGGATTCGGGTGTATCCGCGCGTTGCGGCAGGCTCCTCCCGCCGCCAAGGAGAGGGTTCGCCCCCACCAATGTCGAGCTGGCTGATCCTGGTCGATTCGCTCCGGGACTTCGATAACGCCGCGACCCCTCACAAGCTGATCACGACCCGGGACTATCTCGCCCGGCCCCAGCTGTTCCAGGGCAGCCGCCCCCAGATCATCAATCTGGCGCGCTCGTTCGCGTACCAGAGCCGCGGCTACTACTGCTCGCTGCTCGCCGAGGCGCGCGGCCACCGCATCATCCCGTCGGTCGAGACGATGGTCGATCTCGGCAGCCGCGCGCTGTACGCGCAGGCGGTGCCCGAACTCGAGGACGCGCTGCAGAAGTGCGTCGCCGCCGGCGCCAGTGTCGTGCCGGAGCGGATGCTGGTGATGTTCGGCAGCGCGCCGGACCGCAAGTTCGACCGCTTCGCCAAGCTCCTGTTCGACTGGTTCCGCAGCCCCGTTCTGGAAGTGCTGATCGAGAAGGGCGACAGGCCCGACCGGCCCCAGATCCGGAGGCTATCGGCGCTTCCGATCATCAAGCTCGAAGACCCCGAGCTGAAGACCTTCTACGAGGCGCTGAACCAGCACACGAAGCGTCAGTGGCGGTCGAACAAGGCGCGGGCGACCGCGCGCTACTCGTTCGCAACGCTGCACGACCCGGCGGAGAAGATGCCGCCGTCGAGCCTCAAGACGCTGAAACACTGGGCGAAGATCGCCGAGAAGCTCGCCGTCGAAGTCGAGCCGATCACCCGCCGCGACCTCGGCCGGCTGGCGGAGTTCGACGCGCTGTGGATCCGCGAGACGACCTCGATCGACAACCACACCTACCGCTTCGCCCGCCGGGCGATGCAGGAGGGCATGCCGGTCATCGACGACCCGATCTCGATGATCCGCTGCACCAACAAGATCTATTTGCACGAGCTGATGAGCGCCAACGGCATCGCCGTGCCGCCGACCGTCACCGTCGGCGGTCCCGGCGACCTTGCGCGCGCCGGCGACGAGCTCGGCTTCCCGATGGTGCTGAAGGTGCCCGATTCCTCCTTCAGCCGCGGCGTGAAGAAGGTCGATTCGCCGGAGGAGCTGTCATCGCTCGCCAAGCTGTGGCTCGCCGACACCGACCTCCTCCTCGCCCAGGCCTTTGCCCCGACGAGCTTTGACTGGCGCGTCGGCGTGCTGGGCGGCAAGCCGCTGTTCGTCGTGCAGTACCTGATGGCGAAGGGCCACTGGCAGATCGTCAAGCACGAGCCGAGCGGCAAGACGATCGAGGGCGGCTTCAAGTCGATGTCGATCGGCGAGGCGCCGCCCGCGGTCATCGACATCGGCCTTCGGGCCGCGCAGCTGATCGGCAACGGCCTATACGGCGTCGACATCAAGGAAACGCCGACGGGCCTGTACGTCGTCGAGATCAACGACAACCCCAACATCGAGCACGGCGTCGAGGACGCCTCCGAGAAGGACCAGGTCTGGATCGAGCTCACGAAGTGGTTCGTCGACCGGCTGGAATAGCCGGCCCGTCGTCGCGCTTCACGCGGCGGCATTCGCCCTCCTTCAGCGCTCTCTCCGGCAGCGGCGACGTGCGCATTTGAAGCAAATCACCTTGCCGGAAGAGGGCGGGCGCCAACGCAACCACCGCCGCCGGTATGCGTTGGCGATTGCGGGCGGCCCGCGGGTGGGGAACACTCGCCGGGCGGTCGCGCCGGGCGAGGCCCCGTTCTACTCCTCGCGCGCGCTGCTGGACCAAGGAAGATGGCGGCCGAGGCCGGCCGCGTGAGGAGAGCAGGATGGCGATGCGGCACTCGATGATCCTCGCGGCGGCGATCGCCGCAACACCCCTTGCGGCATGCGCCCAGCAGCCCGCCGGGCAGCTTGGGGTCGACCTCGTCGCCGAGGGGCTCCAGTCCCCGGTTCTCGTGGTGTCGCCACCGGGCGACCCGCGCCTGTTCATCGTCGCCCAGGCGGGTCAGGTCTGGATCATCGAGGGCGGCGCGCGCGTGGCGGAGCCGTTCCTCGACATCGGCAGCCAGGTGAGGTTCGGCGGCGAGCAGGGCCTTCTCGGCCTTGCCTTCCATCCCGACTATGCCAGCAACGGCCGCTTCTTCATCAACCACACCGATACCAACGGGGACACGAGGGTCGCCGAGTATCGCGTTTCAGCCGATCCGAACCGGGCCGATCCGGCCTCCGGCACGACCCTGATCCAGCTCGACGACCGCCGTTCCAACCACAATGGCGGCTGGCTCGCCTTCGGGCCGGACGGCTACCTCTACATCAGCAATGGCGACGGCGGCGGCGGCGGCGACCCGGACGGCAACGGGCAGAACCCCAACACGCTGTTCGGCGCATTGCTGCGCATCGACGTGGACAGCGGTTCGCCCTACGCGATCCCGCCCTCGAACCCGTTCGTCAATGGCGGCGGCGCACCGGAGGTCTTTGCCATCGGCCTTCGCAACGCCTGGCGCCTCGATTTCGACGGCGACCTCATCTACATCGCCGATGTCGGCCAGAACGCGTGGGAGGAGATCAGCGTCATCTCCGTCACCGACGCCGGCGCGAACCTCGGCTGGAACATCCTCGAGGGCAATCACTGCTACAATGCGACCCGCTGCGACGACCGCGGAACGGTGCGCCCGATCTACGAGTACTCGCATGACGAGGGTTGCTCGGTGACCGGCGGCTATGTGTACCGGGGCGCCGCAATGCCCTGGCTCGTCGGCCAGTACCTCTTCGCCGACTACTGCACCGGCTTCGTGCGGTCGTTCGCCTACACCGGCGGCAACCTTGCCGGCGGCGTGACCGACTGGAGCCGCGCGATCGGGAACATCGGCAATATCCTCTCCTTCGGCGAGGATGCGGCGGGCGAACTGTATATCACCACCGCCGCCGGCCGCGTGTGGAAGATCGTGCCGCGGTAGCGTCACCCGGATTCGCGGTCAACGGGGCTCCGCCGCGAGGCGGCGCCCCTCGTTGCGATTGCCACGAAACCGGCGGAGGCGGCCGGTCTTGCGCAGGTCCGGGCGACCTTGCACCACCCCGCCGGGTTTCCCATATCTCGACCCATCAGGGTGTCCGGATGCCGCGTGCGGGTCCGGGCCTTCGCAAGGTCGCTTCTGAAGGGCTTTGTCACAGGATGAGCGCGTTCCAACACTCATTCCTGCTCGGCTTCGACGAGATCGAGCGAGCGCTGGGCCGGGCCGCCCGAAGGGGCGGGGACGGCTACCCCCCGTACAATGTCGAGCGCTTCGACAGGACTGAAGAGCGCGGCGAGGTGCTTCGGATCACGCTGGCGGTTGCCGGCTTCCGGAGCGAGGATCTGGACGTGTCGGTCGCGGATAACCAGCTTGTGATCCGCGGGCGCCAGCCGGACGAGCCCGAGCGTGCGTACCTCTATCGAGGCATTGCCGCCCGGCGCTTCCAAAGGACCTTTGTCCTCGCCGACGGCATTGAGGTCCTGGGTGCAGATCTTTCGAACGGGCTCCTGTCCATCGACTTGGCCCGACCCTTGAAAGAGAGGCCCTCGCGGAGCGTCACCATCAACGGGCCGCGTACTGGCCCGTAGTACCAGGAGGTACCACTATGGAACGTCACACTGTCATGCCGACCGAAGCCTTCGCGGGCCTTGGTGGCGGCAAGATCGCCTACGTCAAGGCGATGTCCTCCGAGGATTTCCGGGCGGCCTTCCCGAATGTGGGGCCGCTGGCTCCCGGGCTTGCCCTCTGGGCGCTCCTCAACGCCGACGGCAGCCCGATCATGGTGGCCGACAGCCGCGAGGCCGCGATCCAGAACGCGTGGGAGAACGATCTCTCCACGGTCAGCCTGCACTAACCCGGTCACCCACAGCGCCGCCTTCGGGCGGCGCTGTCACGTTCAGCCCCCAAGACCGCGCCTGAGCGCCGCGCCAAGATCGAACAGCCTGCGGCGCAGTTCCTCGGCAAACGTCGCCGGCTCGGGCCGGACCCCCGTCCCGCGGAGTTCGGTCCCGCGGAGTTCGGCGTCGGCCGCGACGCCCGGTGCATAGGGAACGGGCACCAGCGCCGCCACGCCAGCCTCGAGCGTCGCAAGACGCGCATCGAGCGCGGTCAGCGCGGCCGAGATATCCGTCCCGTCCGTCATCTGCCGAAGCGCCGCGATGTCCGCGCCAAGCTCTGCCACCGCCTGAAGCAGCGGCGCCGTCGTGGCCTCGGCGGCCGGCGCAATGGCCGTCACCGCGGCCTCGATGGCATCGAGCCGGGCAGTGATCTCAGGCGCTGCGGTGACGGCAATGACACCGATCCGGTCGATTTCGGCCGCCAGAACGGCCAGCTCCTCGCGCAGGCTCGCTGTCACCGCCACAAGATCGGGCGGTGCGATGCCCGGCGATTCGGCAGCGGCGAGCGCCGCTTGCTGCGTGGCGACGGCATCTATTCTCCCGGCAACCGCCTCGACGGCCGCCGGAAGACCATCGAGCGCCCCGACCTGGCCGACGAGGGCCGTGACGTCGTCGCGGAGCGCGGCGAGCGTGGTCTCGGGGGCGGCGGCCTCCTGCCGAAGCGCCGATACAGCCACCGTGAGGGACGCGAGGCGGTTCTCGATGGCGACCAGGCGCGCGGCGCCGGCGGGATCGGGAACCGGCGCGGGAACGATGGCGGCGACCGCCTGCGCCACGGCATCGAGTTCGGTTCCGAGCGCTGCGATGGCCGCGACGAGTGCGAGATCGGGCGGCGCGGCGCGAAGCGCTGCGACGGCGCCATCCAGCCCGGCGAGCCGCTGGCCGATCTCGACCAGCGCGGCGACCGTCTCCCGGTCCGGGACCGGAACGGCCGGAACGGGAGTGCCGGCGCGGGCAGCCTGCGCCGCGACGAGCTCGGCGACGCGGTCCGACAGTGCGGCGATCTCGGCGCGAAGCGGTTCGAGCGCCGCGTCGGCAAGCACGGCCGGCGCCACGGGTGTGGCTGCAAGCGCCTCGATCCGGGCCGCCAGCCTCGCGATCTCGTCCCGCAGCGGTTCGACCAGCGCGGCTCCGGACGGCGGTGCTGCAGCGGCGCCCTGGCCGTCGATCCGGCCCGCGAGTGCCGCGATGGCATCGAGGACCGGCTGGAGATCGGCCACCGCCGGGTCCGGGGCGGGGGCGGCCACGAGCGCATCGAGGCGTCGGGCGAGCCCATCGAGTTCGGCCAGGATGTCCGGCAGGCCCGGCGTCGGGGCCGCGGCGAGCGCCGCGTCGATCTGCGCCGCGAGGGCCACAACCGCGTCGGTCAGGGCCGGATCGGCCGCCTGAGGGGCTGCCAGCGCTGCGCGGATCGCCGCAAGTTCCGTGTCGATCGCGCCGAGGCGCTCGTTGATGGCGGCGACGGCGGCCGCGAGGCCGCCGGTATCCGCCGCCTCGCAGGTCCAGCGGCCATCGACGATGCGGCAGTAGGAGACGGCGCCGGTCTGGGTGTCCAGCCGGAGGAAGCCGTCGCCGTCCGGCGCCAGCTCGAAGCGGCCGGCCGCCTCCTGCGCCGCGACGCCGCCGGCAAGGCAGGCTGCGGCGACCAGGATGGCCACGGCACCGCCGAACTGGCGCCCCATCATGCTTCCTTCACAAACTCGCCGCGCGCGGACACTAGCCGCCCTCGGGGCGCCGCGGCAACGCTGTCCTTGCCCGTGCCGGCGGCGCGCCGGTAGGGTGTGCCTATTCCGGAGGCATGATGACGACGGTCTACAAGATCTGTTCGCGGTCGGAGTGGTCGGCCGCCGAACGGACGGGGTTCTTCGACGGCTCCGACGTCGACCGGCGGGACGGTTTCATCCACCTGTCCGACGCCGGGCAGGTCCGCGAGACCGCCCGGAAGCATTTTTCCGGGCAGGACGACCTCGTATTGGTCGCCTTCGATGCCGACGCGTTCGGTGATGCGCTCCGCTGGGAAGCCTCACGGGGCGGCGCGCTGTTCCCGCATGTCTACGGGCGCCTGCCGGCCGGCGAGGCGGAGGCGGTGATGCCGCTTCCTCGAGATGCCGCGGGCGAACTCGTCTTCCCGGGCGGGCTGTGATGGCCGGCTTCATCGAACGCGCCGGCCTCAACGTCCTGTTCCGCTTCGATCCAGAGACGGCGCACCGGCTCGCCATCCGTGGTCTCTCCCTCGGCATCACCAAGGCGCCGCCACCGCCGCCGAACCTTCGCACGCGCGTCCTCGGCCTCGATTTCCCCTCGCCGATCGGCCTTGCCGCGGGCTTCGACAAGAACGCCGAAGCGGTCGATGGCCTCCTCCGCCTCGGCTTCGGCTTCGTCGAGGTGGGGACCGTCACGCCGCTGCCCCAGGCCGGCAATCCGAAGCCGCGGATGTTCCGCCTCGAGGCCGACGAGGCGATCATCAACCGGCTCGGCTTCAACAATGACGGGGCCGAAACGATCGCGGCCCGCCTTGCGGCGCGAAAGCCGGGCGGCATCGTCGGCGTCAATCTCGGCGCCAACCGCGCCTCGGCCGACCGGATCGCGGACTACGTCGCCGGCGTCGACCGGTTCGCCCGGATTGCGTCCTATCTCGTGCTCAACATCTCCTCGCCCAACACGCCTGGCCTTCGTGGTCTCCAGGAGGCGGAGTCCTTTGAAGCCCTGCTGCTCCGTGCCGTGGCGGCGCGCGACGAGGCGGCCAATGGCGGCACGACGACGCCGCTCCTCGTGAAGATCGCGCCGGACCTCGACGACGGTGCTCTCGAAGCGATCGCCCGGATCACAGTCTCCTCCGGTATCGACGGCGTCGTCGTCGGCAACACCACGCTCGCCCGCACCGGCCTCACCGATGGACGCCGCGCGGCGGAAGCCGGGGGCCTTTCCGGGCGGCCGCTGTTCCAGCGCGCCACGATCATGCTGGCGCGGCTCCGCAAGCTGATCGGCCCCGGGCTGCCGCTCATCGGCGTTGGCGGCGTCGACACGGCCGAGGCGGCGCTGACGAAGCTGCTGGCGGGCGCCGACCTCGTGCAGGTCTATACCGGCATGATCTACCGCGGCCACGGGATTGCCGCGCGGATCAACGCCCGGCTTGCCCAATTGCTCGCGGAGCGGGATTTCGCCTCGCCCGAGGACGCGGTGGGACGCGAGACGGACCGCTGGGCCGCGATGCCGCTCCCGGGTTGAACGGAGCCGCCGCCGCAGTAGCGCGGCGCGGAACTCCGCGCTTCCGGCGAATCGCGACCGGACGACGAACGATCCGTTAACGATGCATTAATGCCACACCCGCCGCGCGAAAATTCCGAGGCGGTGACTCGGCACTCGACTCGCGGTTGTCCGTTGGTTTTCTCTGGCCGTGGCGAATCGGGGGCGATGATGGGACTGCTTCGGCGGCGTATGCTGGCGCTGTTACTTGCGCTGGGCGGCGTGCTCGGCGCGACTGCGCCCGCAGCAGCGGATTCGAGCTTGCCGCCTGTCGAGTACCTCAAGGTCTGCGACGTCTACGGCGCCGGCTTCTATTATATCCCCGGCACTGAGATCTGCACCAACCCGGTCAACGGCGATACACGCTGGCAGGCTGAAGACGATCAGACGATCCGCACCTGGAGTCCGCTGGTCCTCCAGCTCATGGAGCAGACCGAGGCGGCCAACCGGGCCATCGAGGCCGCCGCAGTCGCAATAGCCATTCCGACGCCGATCATCCTCTCCGGCGACCGCTTTGCCCTTGCCGGCAACTGGGCCCAGCTCGCCGGATACCATGCCTTCGGCCTCGCAAGCGCCTTCAGCTTCGGCAACGCGCTCTCGATCAATGCCGGCGTCGGCGTCGGACTCCAGACCTTCGCCCTCGGCACGCGCTTCGGCCTCAATCTCAACTGGTGACCGCCATGGCGATCCGAACCAATCGAACCGGGACAGCTCGCATGAAGCGGACGATCCTCAGCCTTGCAGCCATTGCCACAACCGCCCTTCCGCTGATGGCCACGACCGCCGCGGCGGCGCCGGTGGAGTATGTGAGGATCTGCAACGCCGTTCCCGAACCGGGCTGGTACTACGTCCCGGGCACGGAAGTCTGCTTCAATGCCGTGACGGGCGAGCTCGCGAACCAGGGGCTCCACACCCCCAATTTCGGCATCACGGTCATGGACCGCGTCGCGACGCTCGAGGAGCGTGTCGGCTTCGCGCTGTCGGGCGCTGCGATCGGCATCGCCCTCCCCAGCCCGATCATGCCTGAGGGCCACACCTTTGCCATCACCGGCAACTGGGGCCAGGCCGCTGGCGCGCACGCGTTTGGCCTTGCCACCGCCGTCCAGGTGACGCCGCATCTTCTCATCACCGGCGGCGCCGGCTTTGGCATCGGCACGGGGGTCGTCGGCACCCGCGCCGGTTGGAACCTGTCCTTCGGCGGCCGGTAGCCGCAGGGGATCCGATGAAAGCGCGTCTCCTCTTCGCCAGCGCTGCCGTTCTCGCCGGAATCTCGGGCGCGAATGCCGAGGTGTCGGCGTTCGGGGGCGTGGCGATCTTCTCGCTGCCTCCAATGCCCGGGCTTGCCTACACGATCGTCACGCCAGCGCCAGGGACCGGGCAGTCGATCGATACGGCGGCCTACGGCATCGTTCCGGTGTACGGCTTTGCGATGACGGTTCCGGGCGCCGGCCGGATGGGCGTGTTCGGTACCGGCTTCTACGGAGCTGCCAGCTCGAGCTTCACCGACGCGACGCCGGGCGGCGCCGCCGATGGCACCACGCTGACGCTCTTCTCCATCTACAAGGGCTACAGCAGCGCGACGGCAAACGGCACCGTGGGCGGCACCGACCCTGCCACCGGCGGGGCCAGCGTCCAGACGCTCGACCCTGACGCATACACCTTCGTCCTCGCCGCCACCGCCGACCAGACCAGTTTCGGCACCTGCCATGGCGACGAGATCGTCGACGGCTGTTCCACCGGCGTGGACGCCTACGATACCGATCCCGGCGGCACCGCTTCGGCTACGCCACGGTCCTTGGCGAGGCCGGCGTGATCATCGCCGCGGCGGGCATCTTCCCCGAAGGGGCGCTGACGCTGACGGAATCCTCCGGTTTCCGGTACTTCGGCGGCCAGGCGGGGACAACCATTGGGCTCGACCTCGGCAATGCCCAGGCGATCGCGCAGGTCGGCGGAATCTTCCGTTCGCTCGGCCAGTTCCACCAGACCGCGATCGACCTCGACATCGATCTCCCGGTAGAGGGTGGCACGTTCAGCGTCGAGCACTTGACGGTCACGGACGAGACCCTGCTCGCACGATATTTCGGGGCTTTCTTCGGCGTGTCGATCGAGAGCAACGCCACGTCCCGCTTCGTGGCGAGCTTCGACATCGGCGTGGCGCCGCTCGTGATGCAGACCCGCTACACCGGCCTTCAGTCCTCCACGCTCGACGTCCAGGGGCCGGAGACCGACTTCTTCGTCACCACAGACCTGCCGACCGTGGAACTCGGCGAAATCCGCGGCGCCCTCCTCGTCAATGTCGGCGGCGAAATCGGCTTTCGCATCGGCAATTCGGCGAAGATCACTTTCGGCGGCTTCGCCGAGTATCTGAGCGCGGCGCCGCAACTCCTCCGCAACTACGTTGCCGGCAGGCCGTTGGCCACCGTGCCGGTCACGGGCTTCCTCAACGAGGAGGATGCCCATGCGGTGGTGCAGACCGTCAACGGCAACCCCGTGGCGATCGGCTACCAGCCGCTCTTCACCTATGGGGCGTCGGTCAGGCTGACCATCGGGCTCGGCGCCCAATGAGGAGGATACCGATGACGACCCGCCTCCTCCTCGCCACCACCGCAGCGGTCCTCGTGGCCGCGCCGGCGGCCCATGCGCAGATGACGGTGACCGGTGGCGCGGCGATCTTCACGCTGCCGCCCATGACGGGCTTTGCCTACACGACAGTCACCGAGAACCACGGCCTGGGGTTGGCCATCTCCGCCCCGGACTTTGGGATCGTGCCCGTGTTCAGTGTTTCGATCGACGCGCCCGTCGGGGGGCGTTTCGGTTTGTTCGGTGCGGGCTTCCACGCCGCGGCGACTTCGACGCTGGCCGACCCGTCACTTCTGGCCGGCGGCGGAGCGCTGGGTCTTGTCGCGCCCTTCCCGGGCTACGGCTACGTGATGGCGACCGCCTATTATGGCGATCCCGCGTCGGCCGAGACCAATGCGCAGACCGGCTTCGACCTCGACGGCGGCATCTTCGGCGTTGCCTACGCCGATGGAGTCGCCGACTTCGGGGGCTGCCAGGATCCGGGGAATGGCTGCGACTTCGCCGCCACAGCCGCGGGCACCGGCGCGGGCAACGCGTTCGCCTACACCACCCTCGTCTCGAGCGAGGGGGTTCTGGTGGCGGCGGCCGGCATCTTCCCCGAGGGGGCAATCGGTCTCACCGAGACGGCGGGCTTCCGCTATTTCGGCGGCCAGGGCGGGCTGTCGGCGGCGATCGGAAATGGCGGAGCGACCGTCTACGCCGGCGCGATCTTCCGCGCGCTCGACCAGCACCACACCACCGTGCTCGACGTTGCGTTCGACGTGCCTGTCGAGGGCGGGACCCTGTCCGTGGCGCAAGGGGTGACGACGGCAGAGGATCTCGTGTCGCGCTACTACGGCGCGACCTTCGGCATCTCGGTCGATCGCGACGTGTCGAACTGGCTGACCGCCGGCCTCGACATCGGCTTCGCGCCGCTGTTCGTGCGGACGCAGCACACCGCCTCGCAGAGTTCGTCGCTCGCCGTCACCGGCCCGGACTTCCTGATCGAGGCCGGGACCGACATCGTGCTCGTGCAGGAGATCACGCGGGGCGCGGCGCTGCTGAGCATCGGCGGCGATGTCGGATTCCGCTTCGGCAACGCGGCCCGGCTCACCTTCGGCGGCTTCTTCGAATTCCTGAGCGCCGCGCCATTTGCAGCGCAGTATTATGTCCCGGGTATCTCGACGCAGGGCACGCCGGTCGGCGGCTACGTCAATGAAGAAGGCGCGATGACCTATCTCGGTGGCGCCAACCCGAACAACCTCGGGACACAGCCGGTGGCCATCTTCTTCAATCCGCTGATGACCTATGGCGCTTCCGTCACCCTCAGCATCGGGCTCGGCGGCCGCTAGTTTGCGCGACTGCGCGGAGGCGAGACGCGTTCAGGCCGCGGCCACCGCGACCACGGCGCCGTAGCCCGCCCACAGGCCGCCATTGCCGATGGTCGCCATGAGCGCTGCATGCGCGGCGCGCTCGGTGTCGCTGACCGAAAGCGGCCGCGGCACCGGGCGAACGCGCGAGGAGCGCATGGCGAAAAGGCTGAGCGGCTGGTCGCGCCGGTCGAGGTCGCCGAGGAGGAGGCTGGCCTGGCGGCCGCCAAGGAGCTCGATGTAGACCTCGCCGAGGAGACCGGCGTCGAGCAGCGCGCCGTGGACGGTCCGCTTGCTCCGGTCGATCCCGTAGCGCGAGCAAAGCGCGTCGAGCGAGTTCGGCCCCGCCGGGTGACGGCGGCGGGCAAGGGCGAGCGAATCGACGACCCGCGTGGCGGAGAGCGGCGGGCGGCTGGCCCGGGCAAGCTCGGCGTTTATGAACCCGTAGTCGAAGTCGGCGTTGTGGGCGACCAGCGGGTCGTCGCCGATGAATTCGAGGAACTCGTCCGCAATCGCTCCGAACAGCGGCTTGTCGGCCAGGAACTGCTCCGAGATGCCGTGGACGAGGAAGGAATCGTTCGAGATCTGCCGCTGGGGATTGAGGTAGGCCTGAAAGGTCCGGCCGCTCGGGATGTGGTTGATCAGCTCGACGCAGCCGATCTCGATGATGCGGTCGGAGGCGACGTCGAGGCCGGTCGTCTCGGTATCGAAGGCGATTTCACGCATCGGGCGTTCCCGGGCCGGAGCTGGCAAGGGCAGCGATGATATCGCCTACGGCGGCGCGCGCCGCATCAGGCCCGGCGCCGGTATCCACGACAAAGTCCGCGCGCCGTCTCTTCTCCGGGTCGGAGAGCTGTCGCGCGGTGAGGAGATCATACACCTCCGGAGTCATGCGCGCGCGGGCAAGGGCGCGCGCGCGACGCACGTCATCCGGTGCGGTCGTCACCACGATCCTGTCGAAGCGGCGCGCGGCGTCCGTCTCGAACAGCAGCGGGATCTCCACCACGACGATCTCGCAGCCGGCCGCCGCGGCGGCTTTCCGGAAGGCCTCCTCCTCCTCGCGCACGAGAGGATGGACGATCGCCTCCAGGCGGGCGACCGCGCCGGGGTCGGCGGCGAGGATCGCCGCGAGCCGCTGACGTTCGACCTTGCCGTCGCGCACTGCGTCGGGGAAGGCGGCGGCGATGGGCGCCACGGCCCTGCCGCTATAGAGCAGGTGGACCGCTTCGTCGGCGCTGAAGACCGGGATGCCGTTGTCCGCGAACATCTCGGCGGTGGTCGATTTTCCGCTCGCGATCGTGCCGGTCAGACCGACGACGATCACGCCGCCTGCCCGATGTCGGTTACCACGAGGTCGCGGAGCGCCGGCGTCACGTCGGGGCGGCGGCCGAACCAGCGTTCGAATCCGGGAACGGCCTGATGGAGCAGCATGCCGAGCCCGTCCACCGCGACGAGCCGCCGCTTCCGCGCAGCGGCCAGGAGGCCGGTATCGAGCGGCACGTAGACGAGGTCGTTGACCACCGCACCCTCGGGGAGCGGCGCAAGATCGAGAGCGAGCTCGGGATGCCCCGCCATTCCCAGCGTCGTGGTGTTGACGAGGAGTCCCGCTTTCTTCAGCAGCTTCGGCAGGCTGTTCCATTCGGCGGCCTCGACCGGCTTGCCGAAGTGCCGCGCGATCGCCTCCGCCCGGTCGAGCGTGCGGTTGACGACCACGATCCGTCCGATGCCGCGACTCCTGAGCGCCCACACCACTGCGCGCGCCGCGCCGCCGGCGCCGAGGACGACGGCCGTCCCGGCGGCATCCCAGCCGGGTGCCTTCTCGTCGAGATTCGCAAGGAAGCCCGCGGCATCCGTGTTGCCGCCGACGAGGCGGTCGCCGTCGAGCCACAGCGTGTTCACCGCGCCGAGGGCCGTTGCGACGTCGTCGGCCGACTTGACGGCGCGGAACGCGGCCTCCTTGTGCGGCACGGTGATGTTGCCACCGACATAGCCGAGCTCGGCAAAGCCGTTGAGCACGACGTCGATCCGTTCCGGCTCGACCGGCAGCGGGACGTAGTCGCCGGCGATCCCGAGGCTGGCGAGCCAGTGGCGATGGATCATCGGCGACCGCGAATGGCGGACGGGCCAGCCGAGGATGACGGCGGTCGGCACGGTTACCATGGGATGGCCTCCAGGCGGCGAAGGGCCGCCAGCAGCGGCAGGAGGGGAAGCCCGAGAATGGTGAAGTAGTCGCCCTCGATGCGTTCGAACAGGCGGACGCCATGGCCTTCGAGCTGGTAGGCGCCGACGGTCGTGGTCACTGCGGCACCCGCCGCATCGAGATAGAGGTCGATATCGAGCGCCGTCAGAGGCCGGACGGCGAGGCGCGCGCTGCGCACCGCGCGCGCCCGCACTCGCCCGTCGGCGATGACGGCAAAGGCAGAGTGAAGCCGGTGGCTCCGGCCGGAGAGGCGGGCGAGTTGGTCCCGCGCCTCCTCGACCGAACGCGGCTTCGACCACACCTCGCCCTCGAAATCCAGGACCTGGTCCGCTCCGATCACGATCGCATCGGGAAGGCCGTCGGCGACCGAGCGCGCCTTCGCCTCGGCGAGCGCTGCGGCGGTCGCGCGCGGCACGAGCTGCCTGGGGGCGAGTTCCGCTTCCAGTGCGCGCTCGTCAACGGCATGCTGCCGCAATTCCACCTCGATCCCGGCATCGGCCAGGAGTTTGTGCCGGGCGCTGCTTCCCGACGCGAGGACGATCCGCCGGGACGGCCCCGAGTCGGCGAGTTCGCGTCGACTTGTGTCGGACAAGGCAATACCGCGTTCGTTGTGTGCGCACGATTCTTCGGCGACCGGGTACAGGCAGGGAGAGAACGCCTCCCCGGCGGCCCGGGTGGCCCCTTCGTCCCCGATGGCCGGATTTCGGTCAACGTATTTCCCGGCGGGGCAGAGTTGCGCACCGACCCCCGAAGAACCCAGGCCTCTGGATTCTTCACCGGAGATGCACGTCGATGGTCCGACTGCCGATGATCGTCGCCGAACTACATCATTGAAAGATATTGCAGTTTTAGTTTTTCCCCGATCCTCCCGGTCTTCGTGATCCAGGCGCTTTGCGTTCTCCCGCGACATCCGGGACGGCGCGGGATGCGGACGCATTGTGGATGACGCTGTTTCTCACTAATCCAGCCCCCAACCTAAGAAGCAGAAGAAAGATTCAGGTTTGAGAGAGACGGAACTGGAAAACGCCAGCGGCGCGGAGACGCTCTTCGAGGCGGCTCTGCGCGGTGCATCAACCCCCGTGCCGCCGATCTGGCTCATGCGCCAGGCGGGACGGTACCTGCCGGAGTACCGCGAGGTGCGGGCGAAGGCCGGGTCGTTCCTGAATCTCTGCTACGAACCGGACCTGGCGGCGGAGGTCACGCTCCAGCCGATCCGCCGCTTCGGCTTCGATGCGGCGATCCTCTTCTCCGACATTCTCGTCATCCCGGATGCGCTCGGCCGGTCGGTGCGCTTCGTCGAAGGCGAAGGTCCGCAGCTCGACCCGATCGATGCGGCCGGCATTGCGGCGCTGAACGACGAAGGTGTGGTCGAGCGGCTTGCGCCGGTCCTCGAAACGGTGCGGCTCGTCCGCGCCGGACTGCCTGCCGACAAGGCGCTGATCGGCTTTTGCGGTGCGCCGTGGACCGTGGCGACCTACATGATCGCCGGGCACGGCACTCCCGACCAGGCGCCGGCCCGCCTCCTGGGCGCGCAGGCTCCGGAACTTCTCGACCGGTTGACGGGCGTCCTCGCGGAAGTCTCGGCGCAGTACCTCATCGCCCAGCTGCGGAATGGCGCGGCCGCAGTGCAGATCTTCGACAGCTGGGCCGGGGTGCTCGGCGAGAAGGAGTTCGAACGCTGGTCCATCGCGCCGATCGCGGCCATGGTGCAGCGCGTCCGGGCCGAGGTGCCGGGAGCAAGGATCATCGGTTTCCCCAAGGGGGCCGGCGCCCGGGCGGCGGATTTCGTGGCGCGGACCGGCGTCGACGCCGTCGGCATTGACTGGACCGTGCCGCTGCGGGCGGCGGGCGATCTCAAGGCGCACGCGGTGGTGCAGGGCAATCTCGATCCGATGGTGCTGGTGGCCGGCGGCGCGGCGCTCGACAGCGCGATCGACCGGATCATGGACCGGCTGGCAGGCGACCGCTTCATCTTCAATCTCGGCCACGGCATCGTGCCGCAGACGCCGATCGCCCATGTCGAGCGGCTGGTCGAGCGCGTCCGGCAGCATGGAGGCGGCGCGTGAGCGAGTACAACTGGCAGCAGGTCCTGGTTTCCTTCCACGTCGTCTTCATGGTCGCGTGGATGGCCGGAATCTTCTACCTGCCGCGGCTGTTCGTCTATCACGCCGGTGCGGAGCGCGGCTCCGACAAGTCCGAGACGTTCAAGGTGATGGAGCGGAAACTCCTCCGCGGCATCATGAACCCCTCGATGGTCATCACGCTGGTGACCGGTATCGCCCTCGCCTTCTGGAAGGGGATGTACGACGACCCCTGGCTGATGGCGAAGGCGGCCCTTGTCCTCGTCCTCGTCGGTGTCCATTTCTGGCTGATCGCACGCCAGCGGGACTTTGCGGCCGACCGCAACACGCGCGCTTCGCGCACCTACCGCATCGTCAACGAGGCGCCGGTTCTCCTTCTCCTCGGCATTGCGATCCTGGTCATCGTCAAGCCGTTCTGACGCCCCACAGGTCCGTCGCTTTCGTCTTGTGAGCGACGGAGCGAAGCACTAAGGTACGGTTCTCTCCAAGCAGACAGGCACCGGTGGCTTCGGCCTTCCGTGTTGCCGCACCGGGTCCCGCCCGGCCGAAGTTCTGCCTTTCCCCCTTCGCATTCCTCACGGTCCAAGCTGGTCCGTAGAAAGTTTGTCCATGCCTGAAACGAAACTTCAGGACCTCAAGCGCAAGTCGCCGACGGAGCTGCTCAGCTTTGCCGAGGAGCACGAGGTCGAGAACGCATCAACGCTGCGCAAGCAGGAGCTGATGTTCGCGATCCTGAAACAGCTCGCCGCCAAGGAGATCGACATCATCGGCGAAGGTGTTGTCGAAGTCCTCCAGGACGGTTTCGGCTTCCTGCGGTCGCCCGACGCCAACTACCTCGCCGGACCCGACGACATCTACATCTCGCCCTCGCAGATCCGGCGCTTCTCGCTCCGCACCGGCGACACGGTCGAGGGTCAGATCCGCGGTCCCAAGGAGAGCGAGCGCTACTTCGCCCTCCTCAAGGTCAACACGATCAACTTCCAGACGCCGGAAGAGGCGCGGCACAAGGTCCACTTCGACAACCTGACGCCGCTCTATCCCGACGAGCGTCTGAAGATGGAAACCGGCGATCCGACCCGGAAGGACCTCTCGGCGCGGGTCATCGACCTCGTCGCGCCGCTCGGCAAGGGCCAGCGTGCCCTGATCACCGCGCCGCCGCGCACGGGCAAGACGGTGTTCCTCCAGAACATCGCCCACTCCATCACGTCCAATCACCCGGAATGCTTCCTCATCGTGCTGCTCATCGACGAGCGCCCCGAGGAAGTGACCGACATGCAGCGCTCGGTGAAGGGCGAGGTCGTCTCCTCGACCTTCGACGAGCCGGCGACGCGCCACGTCGCGGTCGCCGAGATGGTGATCGAGAAGGCCAAGCGGCTGGTCGAGCACGGCCGCGACGTGGTCATCCTCCTTGATTCGATCACCCGCCTCGGCCGCGCCTACAACACGGTGGTGCCGTCCTCGGGCAAGGTGCTGACGGGCGGCGTTGACGCCAACGCGCTGCAGCGCCCGAAGCGCTTCTTCGGCGCGGCGCGCAACATCGAGGAAGGCGGCTCGCTCACCATCATCGCGACCGCGCTCATCGATACCGGCAGCCGTATGGACGAGGTGATCTTCGAGGAGTTCAAGGGCACCGGCAATTCGGAGATCATCCTCGACCGCAAGGTCGCCGACAAGCGGACCTTCCCGGCCATCGACATCACCCGCTCGGGGACCCGCAAGGAGGAGCTGCTCGTCCCGCCGGACATCCTCAAGAAGATGTACGTGCTGCGCCGCATCCTCATGCCGATGGGCACCTCGGATGCGATCGAGTTCCTGCTCGACAAGCTCCGCTCGACCAAGTCCAATGCCGACTTCTTCGACCAGATGAACACCTGAGGCTGTCCTCGATGAGCGAGGCCGACCAGAAGCTCTGGACAGAAGTCGACGCCTTCTTCGACGAGGCGCTGATCGGCACGGACGCCGTGCTCGAGGCGACGCTTGCTGCGACGGAGGCGGCAGGGATGCCGATGATCGCCGTCTCGCGCAGCCAGGGAAGGCTGCTCGCCCTCCTGTGCCAGGCGGCCGGCGCCCGCCGTGTGCTCGAGCTCGGCACGCTGGGGGGCTACTCCACCATCTGGATGGCCCGCACATTGCCTCCGGGCGGCAAGGTCGTGACCATCGAGGCGATGCCGACCCACGCGGAAGTGGCGCGGCGCAACATCGCCGCGGCCGGCATGACCGAGCGCGTCGACATCCGGCTGGGCGCCGGGTTGACCGTCCTGCCGCTCCTCGCCGCCGAGAAGGGCGATCCGTTCGACTTTGCCTTCATCGATGCCGACAAGGCGAACATCCCGGCCTATTTCGACTGGGCGGTCCGCCTGTCCCGCCCCGGCAGCCTGATCGTCGTGGATAATGTCACGCGCGGCGGCGCGGTGATCGACGCCGCCAGCGGCGTTGCAGATGTCGAGGGAGTCCGCGCGCTGCGGAATGCACTCGCCACCGACCAGCGGGTGAGCGCCACGGTTGTCCAGACCGTGGGCTCCAAGGGCTACGACGGGTTCATCCTCGCGCGCGTCGTCTGACGCCTCGTTCTACCCCGCGCCAGGCAAAGGATTGCCGCCACCCTGGCTGCAATGCTGACTCCACACATCAAGTTATTCTTGACCGGCTCGATGCGCGGCGAATAAAAGATGAGGCGTGAGGACAACTTATCTGGCCGGGGGAAGCCGAGGTCTCACGAGCGGCAGCGCCTCCGGGCAGCAAAAATCAGCGAACGGGAGAGAACAATGAAGAAGCTTCTTACGGGCATTGCCGCAGCAGCGCTCCTCGCGACCACCGCGGCCCAGGCGCAGGTGGGGGGCAATCTCGCCGCGCCGCCGGCCGTGAACATTGAACTGGCACTCACCGGGGCCGGTCCGGCGCTCTCGGAAACCACCTTCAATCTCATCACCGGCGACTATTACCGCCTGACCATCACCACGGATGGCGGCGCCGAGGTGCTGTTTACGGCCCCGACGTTCATGCAGAACATCTGGATGAACCAGATCGTCGTGGCGGGCATGGAGATCAAGCTGTTCGGCGGCGCGGCCGCGGTTGCCGGCGTTGAAGTCGGCGAGGGTGGCGCGGGCAACGTTCAGATTACCTTCGTTCCGATCCGTCCGGGCACGTACCCCTTCTGGCTGGATGAAGAAGCCGGCATCGGCGGCACGTTCATCGTCGAGTAGCGAGGTTCTGGGGGGCAGGTCCCGACGGGACCTGCCCCCTTCCCAAACGCCGGTCCAGGGGGTGGAATGAAGCGGTATGTCACGGCGGTCATGGCCGCAGCGGTTCTCGGAGCGCCGGCCACGAGCCTTGCGCAGGGCAATCTCGCAGCGCCTCCGGCGGAAGTGGTCACGCTCGCGATAACGGGCGCGAACGCCAATCTTTCGGCGACCAGTTTCGAGTTCGTCACCGGGGAGTACTACCGCCTGAACATCACCAGCGACGGCCTCGCGGAAGTGCAGTTCGCGGCGACGACGTTCTTCAACAATGTCTGGGTGAACCAGGTGGTCGCCGGCGGCGTCGAAATCCGGATGTGGGGCAACACGTTCAAGGCCATCGAGGTCGGCGAAGGCGGACCGATGGAGGTGAGCGTCTTCTTCGTCCCGGTGCGGCCGGGTGAACATCAGTTCACGTTCGTGGGCGATGCGCCCGCAGGCACCGGCGGCACCTTCGTCATCCGTTAGCGGCGCGCAATCGTCAGCGCAGAAGCGCCGCGAGCTCCTCGGCCCGCGTAACCGGAAGCGAGCACGCGCCGTTCCGGCAGACATAGGCAGCGGCGCGTCCATCCACGGTCGTCTTGCCATGGGCCGGGTGCCGGTCGGGCAACGGCACGCCGCCGGGTCGCACCAGCAGGACGAACGCATCGCGCCAGGCCCGCCGCACCGCGGCAACGAGCTCCGCCGCGCCCTCGGCCGCCGTTCCGATGACGGCCACTTCGGTGACGTTCATCCGCTGGTCGAGCGCGTTGAACAGGCCCGCCCGGCCGAGGACGTCACGCGCGGATCCGAGATGTCCGGCAAGGATGGCGTCGGCCCGGGCGGCATGGGCGGGGTCACCGGTGAGGCTCGCGAGCGTGACGAGCGCCTGCGCGATGATCGCATTGGCGCTCGGGATCGATTCGTCCAGGATCGGGAGGGGGCGCGCCACCAGTCCATCCGCGCCGACCGACGGCGTGAGCCGGTACGCCGCCACGGCCTCGTCCCAGTAGTCCCGGTCGAGGATGGCGACCATACGCCCGGCATCTGCGAGGAAGCCGTCGTCTGCCGTCGCCTGGTGGAGGGCAAGAGCCGCCTTGAGGACGCCGGCATAGTCGGACGCGAAGGCGAGGCCAAGCTGCTTCCCGCCGCGGCGGGAGTGCACAAGGCGACCATCGGGGCGAGTCGATTCGGTGATGAAACGATAGGCCGCGATGGCCCTGTCGATCCATTCGGGCCGGCCAAGCTGGACGCCGGCGCGAGCGAGCGCGGCGATCATGAGGCCATTCCAGTCGGTCAGGATCTTGTCGTCGCGGCCGGGCTGCGGACGGCGGGCCCGGACAGCGAGCAGACGTGCCCGGTCCTCGGCGAGGGCGGCTTCCTCGGCGGCATCGCGCGGGCCGATCGAGCCGAGGCGGTTAGGGATCGAGGCGCCCTCGAAATTGCCCGGTCCGGTGATGTCGTAGGCCGCGGAGAACGCTTGCGCGCGATCGGGCCCCAGCACGGCGACGATCTCGTCGGGCTGCCACACATAGGTCGCCCCCTCCTCGCCTTCGGTATCGGCATCAAGGCTCGAGGCGAATGTGCCCTCCACGGCCATCTCGCGGAAGAGCCAGCCGACGGTTTCCTCGATTCGGGTCCGAAACAGCGCCTCGCCGGACTCGGTCCACTGCTGCGTCAGACGCTCGACGAACAGTGCGTTGTCGTAAAGCATCTTTTCGAAATGCGGCACCAGCCAGCGCTCGTCGACCGAATAGCGGGCAAGACCGCCGCCGATGTGGTCGTAGATGCCGCCTTGGGCGAGATGCCGGAGCGTCAGCGTCACCTCCGGCGCGCTCGTGCCGGCCCGCGCCGCCCGGCGCGCCAGGACTTCCAGCAATGTGGGCTGCGGGAATTTAGGCGCGCCGCGCAGCCCGCCATTGTCGGGGTCGATCAGCCGTTCGACCAGCGCGCCGGCCTCGTCGAGGACGCCGGGCGTCAAGGTGCCGCCACGAAGCTCCGGAGCGGCGCGGAGATGCTCCACCAGGGCCGCGCGGCTCGCCTCGATGCGTTCCGGCTCGCTCCGGAGGGTCGCGGCAAACCATTCGAGCACCTCGACGAACGCCGGCCGGCCATACCTGGCCTCCTTCGGGAAGTAGGTCCCGCCCCACACCGGCTCGGCGTCCGGGGTCAGGAACATCGTCAGGGGCCAGCCGCCCTGCTCGCCCATGGCGTGGAGCGCGGCCATGTAGATCTGGTCGACGTCCGGGCGCTCCTCCCGGTCCACCTTGATGTTCACATAGAGGCGGTTCATCACCGCGGCGGTCGCCGCGTCCTCGAAGCTCTCGTGGGCCATGACATGGCACCAGTGGCAGGCCGCGTAGCCGACCGACAGGAGGATTGGCTTCCCGGTGTTGCGTGCCTCCGCCAGCGCGTCAGGTCCCCACGGACGCCAGTGGACCGGATTGTCCTTGTGCTGCAGGAGATAGGGACTCGCCTCCCCCGATAGCAGGTTGCCTTCCATGGGCGTCTTCCACGATGCAGAACGGTCCGGCGACGACAGCGACACGATTTATGCGCTGTCGAGCGGGGCGCCGCCAGCGGGCCTGGCGGTCGTCCGGGTCAGCGGTCCACGCGCCGATGCCGCCCTTGCCGCGATAGCGGGTGAGCTTCCGCCGCTTCGCCGTGCCGCGCTCAGGGTGCTCACGGACCCCGCGTCGGGGGAGCGGATCGATGAAGCGCTCGTGCTCCGGTTCGCCGCGGGCGCGAGCGCAACGGGAGAGCCCGTCGCGGAGTTCCACGTCCATGGCGGCAGGGCCGTTGTTCAGGCGCTGTTCTCCGCGCTCGACGCCGTCGAGGGGCTTCGGCCGGCAGGACGCGGGGAGTTCACGCGGCGCGCCTTCCTTTCGGGACGGCTCGACCTGACGGAGGCGGAAGGCATTGCCGACCTCGTCGCGGCCGAGACCGACGCGCAGCGGCGATTTGCGCTCGGCCAGATGTCCGGGTCGATTCGGACCCAATATGAATCCTGGCGCGACCGCGTCGTCCGGGCTCGGGGCTTGATCGAGGCCGAGCTCGACTTCTCCGAAGAGGAGGGTATTGCCGGCGCCTGGAGCGCCATGGCCAAGGCGGACATCCAGGTCGTCGCGGCGGAGATGCGTGCGGCAATGGCTGATCTCGGGCGCGCGGACCGGATCCGCGACGGGGCCGAGGTCGTGATCCTTGGGGCCGTGAACGCCGGCAAGTCCAGTCTGATCAATGCGCTCGCACGCCGTGACGTGGCGATCGTGTCGCCCGAGGCAGGCACGACGCGCGACCTGGTCGAGGCCGTGCTCGATCTCGCCGGCTATCGCGTTACCCTCGTTGATACGGCCGGCCTCCGTGAAGGGGCCGGCGGGGTCGAGCGCGAGGGCATTCGTCGCGCCCGGGCGCGCGGCGACGGTGCCGACCTCGTGCTCTGGCTTGCGGACCGGGGCGCGGAAAGGGGCGACGGCGTCGTCGCCGCGGGCGTGCCGGTGTGGGCGGTGGCGACGAAGGCGGACCTTCTTGACGACCACGGCCGTCGGAAGCTTCAAGCGGCGGACCATGTGATATCGACGGCGACCGGAGAAGGGATCGACGGTCTTCTCGACGCGCTCGCGCGCTTCCTCGATGCGACGCTGAGAAGCGCCGAACCGCCACTCGTGGCGCGGGCGCGCCATCGTTCGGCACTTGCGGAGGCGGTCGCGGCGTTGGACAAGGCGGTGGTCGCCCACGCCCCCGAACTGGCGGCCGAGTCGCTTCGCGTGGCGGCGGACAGGATCGGATCGGTGACCGGACGCGTGGGGGTCGAGGATGTCCTGGATGTGGTGTTCCGCGAGTTCTGTGTCGGCAAGTAAGGGTGTTTCACGTGAAACAGGGTGAGGCCTTCGACGTCGTCGTCGTTGGCGGCGGTCACGCCGGGACCGAGGCGGCGGCCGCCGCGGCGCGGATGGGCGCGCGGACGGCGTTGGTCACACACCGCTTTGCGACGATCGGCGCGATGTCCTGCAATCCGGCGATTGGCGGGCTCGGCAAGGGGCACCTCGTCCGCGAGATCGATGCGCTCGACGGTTTGATGGGCCGTGTCGCCGATGCGGCCGGTATCCAGTTTCGGGTGCTCAACAGGAGCAAGGGCGCGGCGGTCCGCGGCCCGCGCGCGCAGACGGATCGCCGGCTGTACGCGGCCGCCATGCAGGCCGCGATTGCCGCCCAGGCGAACCTCGTCGTGATCGAGGGCGAGGTCGACGATCTCGTCCGCAACGACGACGGCAGCGCGGCTGGGGTGATCCTCGGCGACGGCCGCACGCTGTCCGCCGGCGTGGTGGTGCTCACGACCGGAACGTTCCTACGCGGCCTGATCCACATCGGTGAGAAGCAGATTCCGGCGGGCCGGGTAGGCGAAGCGCCGGCCGTGGGTCTCTCGGCGACGCTCGAACGGGCCGGCTTCACCCTGGGGCGCCTCAAGACGGGGACGCCGCCGCGGCTCGACGGAACGACGATAGACTGGGCGAGCCTCGAGATGCAGCCGGGCGACGAGCCGCCCGAGCCGTTCTCGAGCCTGACCGCGCGGATCTCGACCCCGCAGGTGCAGTGCGGGATCACGCGGACCACATCCGCGACGCACGAGATCATCCGGGCGAACCTGTCGCGGTCGCCGCTCTATGGCGGCGCGATCGTCGGCACCGGCCCGCGCTACTGCCCGTCGATCGAGGACAAGGTGGTGCGGTTTGGTGAACGCGACGGCCACCAGATCTTCCTCGAGCCGGAGGGGCTCGACGACACGACGGTGTATCCCAACGGTATCTCGACGTCGCTGCCGGAGGATGTCCAGGCCGCGCTCGTGGCTTCAATTCCCGGTCTGGAACGCGCACGGATCACCAGGCCCGGCTACGCGATCGAGTACGACCATGTCGACCCGCGTGAGCTTGTGTCATCGCTGGAGACCAAGCGCGTCGCCGGTCTGTTCCTCGCGGGCCAGATCAACGGAACCACCGGCTACGAGGAGGCCGCGGCGCAGGGGCTTCTGGCGGGAATCAACGCGGCGCGGCGGGCCGGCGGCGCGTGCGCCTGGGTCCCGGGGCGCGACGAGGCCTATATCGGTGTGATGGTCGACGACCTTGTGACGCGTGGCGTGACCGAGCCATACCGGATGTTCACCTCGCGGGCGGAGTTCCGGCTGAGCCTTCGCGCCGACAACGCCGACCAGCGGCTCACGGCGATCGGGGCCGGACTTGGCGTTGTCGGAACGGAGCGCGCGGCGCTGTGTCGGCGGCGCGTGGATGAACTCGATTCGCTGCGGCAGGCGCTTGAAGCGTTCGCCCTCTCGCCGGACGAGGCGGCCACGATCGGAATCTCCGTCAACCGGGATGGTGTTCGGCGGTCCGGGTACGACCTGCTCGCCTTCCCCGGCGTGACGGTCGGGCGCCTTTCGGCGACGCGACCGGAGCTTCGCGGCCATGCGCCGCGAGCGGTGGCGCAGGTCGAGATCGAGGCGGGCTATGCCGCCTATGTCCGGCGTCAGGAGAAGGACATAAGGGCGCTCCGCCGTGACGAGGCGGCCGAACTGCCGCCGCTGGACGTGGACGCCATACCGGGCCTTTCGAACGAGGTCCGCGAGAAGCTCAAGCGCGTCCAGCCCCGGTCGGTCGGCCAGGCCGCGCGGATCGAAGGCGTCACGCCGGCGGCGCTGGGTCTTCTGATGGCGTGGTCGCGAAAGGCGGATCGTGACGGTCGCGGCGCTGCTTAGTGCAGCGATTGCCGCGGCCGGCATCGCCCCTGTTTCACGTGAAACAGGCGAGCGACTGACCCGGTTCGTCGCAACCCTCGAGGCGTGGCAGGCGCGGCAGAGCCTCGTTTCCCGGTCGACCGGCGCCAGCGAGATCTGGACACGGCACGTTGCCGACTCGGCCCAGCTCCTCGCCCTCGCGCCGGCGGCGAAGCGGTGGCTCGACCTCGGTAGCGGGGGCGGGTTTCCCGGCCTGGTCCTGGCCGCCCTCCTCGCCGATGTCCCCGGGGCGGCGGTGCATCTGGTCGAGAGCAACCAGCGGAAGGTCGCCTTCCTCCGTGCGGCGAGCCGCGAGGCGGGTCTGGGAGCGATCGTCCACGGCGGGCGGATCGAGGACGTCGTGGCGGGCTGGGCTACGCCGATCGACGCCATCTCGGCGCGCGCCCTCGCGCCGTTCGAGACGCTCTGCGCCTGGGTGGAGCCATTGGTCCGCGGCGGCGTCCGGGCCTACTTCCACAAGGGCGAGGGCTTCGCGCGGGAGAAAGAAGACGCCACTCTGCGATGGACTCTCGATCTGTTAGAACATCCTAGCCGAATCGGTGCCGGCGTGATCGTCGAGGTTCGGGCGATCGAGCGCCGCAACCCAGTCCGGGTGCCGCAATGACCCTTGCCAAACGGCCGCGCGTCATCGCCCTCGCCAACCAGAAGGGCGGCGTCGGCAAGACGACGACCGCCATCAATCTCGGCACCGCCCTCGCGGCGATCGGCGAGGAAGTCCTGATCGTGGATCTCGATCCGCAGGGCAACGCCTCGACGGGGCTCGGCATCGACCGCAAGCAGCGGCAGAGGTCGACATATGACGTGATGGTCGGCGAGGCGCGGCTCCATGACGTGGTCGTCCCGACCGCCGTCCCGCGCATGTCGGTCGCGCCATCCACTCTCGACCTTCTCGGCGTGGAGCTCGAGATCGCGGCCGATCCCAACCGGGCGTATCACCTGCGGAATGCCGTTGCCGGCCTTGATACGATTCGGGACCGAAACTTCACCTATCTGCTGGTGGACTGCCCGCCGTCCCTGAACCTTCTTACAATCAACGCCATGACGGCGGCGCACTCGGTGCTGGTGCCGCTGCAGTGCGAGTTCTTCGCGCTGGAGGGCCTCAGCCAGCTGCTCAAGACGGTCGAGCAGGTCCGAAAGTCGCTCAATCCGGACCTTTCGATCCACGGCATCGTGCTCACAATGTACGACAGCCGCAACAACCTCTCCGGCCAGGTGGCCGCCGATGTCCGCGCCCATATGGGCGACAAGGTCTACGAGACGGTGATCCCCCGCAATGTGCGGATCTCCGAGGCGCCGTCGCACGGCAAGCCGGTAATGCTCTACGATTTCCACTCCTCCGGCAGCCAGGCGTACCTGCGGCTGGCGTCGGAGATCATCAAGCGCGAACGGCAGCTGACTGCGGCCGCCTGATCGATTCAGGTCCGAAACGAGGAACGATGATGGCTGAGGAATCGACACGGCGGGCGCTGGGACGAGGGCTGGCCGCGCTCATCGGCGACGTCGAGACCGACACCGCCGCCATCGATCGCGCCCGCGGCGCCGCGCGCAAGGTGCCGCTCGAATTCCTCACCGCCAATCCGCGCAATCCGCGCAAGACCTTCGACGGCGACGAGCTCGACCAGCTCGCCGCTTCGGTGCGGGAGAAGGGAATCGTCCAGCCAATCCTGGTCCGTCCGGCGCCGGGCCAGCCGAACCGGTTCGAGATCATCGCCGGCGAGCGGCGCTGGCGCGCGGCCCAGAAGGCGGGCCTCCATGAAGTGCCGGTCACCGTCCAGGACGTGTCCGACAAGGAGGCGCTCGAACTTGCCATCATCGAAAACGTCCAGCGCGCCGACCTCAACGCGATCGAGGAGGCGAACGGCTACCAGCAGCTCATCGATTCGTTCGGCTATTCGCAGACCGACCTTGCCGACGTGATCGGCAAGAGCCGGCCGCACGTCGTCAATACGCTGCGCCTGCTGAAGCTGCCGGCCGAGGTCCAGGCCCATGTCCAGGACGGCCGACTGTCCGCCGGGCATGCGCGGGCGCTCGTCGGTTCCGACGACGCGGTCCGCCTTGCGGCGCGGATCGTCGCGGACGGCCTTTCGGTGCGCGAAACCGAGGCGCTGCTGGCAAGGCCCGGCGAACGGCCAAGGGCGAGCAAGCCCGGAGGCGGCAAGGCCAAGGACGCCGATACGGTGGCGCTCGAGAAGGCCCTCGGCGACACGACCGGGCTCAAGGTGGTGATCGACCACCGCGCCAACGGGACGGGCGAACTGCACATCCGCTATCTCGGCCTCGACCAGCTCGACGATATCTGCCGGCGGCTGCAGAACGGGTGAGGCGGAAGTAGCGATAGGGAATAGCGAATAGCGAATAGGGAGAAGCGCGTGGGACGGCCGGTGCGGGAGAGCCGTGGCCCCGGCCGGGTCCGAACATATCCCGAGGGCCATTCGCTATTCGCTATTCGCCTCTCACCTTTCACTCCTCCCATGACTAGATTGGCTCCGGGCGGCTGGCCGGTGATTCGGGCGGGCGAGGGGGCGTAGCGGAGTTAGGACGGATGGCGGAAGCGGCCTCGGTGCGGAGGCGTCTGTGGACCTTCGCCGTGAGCGAGACGCTGCGCCGCGGCTGGCTGCGCTATCACGCGAGCCTGGTCTACCGGCCGCGCTACACCGGACCCGTGCCGGAGCGGCTCCTGATAGCCCCGACCGACATCCACACCGCCGACGCCACGCTCGCACACGACATCTACGCGGGCCGTTTCATCTTCGCCGGCACGGCGGTAGACGCATCCGGCGTGCCGGTGTTCGCCATCAACCCGCCGAGCGATGCATGGGAGCGCGAGCTGCAGGGATTTGCCTGGCTCCGGCATCTTCGCGCATCCGAACTGAAGGTATCGAAATCGAACGCGCGCTCGCTGGTGCGCGACTGGATCCGTCAGGGCGCCCGCAATCATCCGATCGCCTTCGAGCCCGAAGTCATGGCGCGCCGGGTGCTCTCCTGGCTGGCCCAGTCGCCGCTTGTCCTCGACGGCTGCGACCACGCCTTCTACCGCCGCTTCATGCGGTCGCTCACCGCGCAGGTCCGGATGCTGCGGCGGATCGCGCTCGACGCGCCGCCCGGCCTGCCGCGCCTCAACATTATCATCGCGATCGCTGCCGCGGCGGTCGCTTCGCCCGACCAGGAGCGCTTCCTCAGACAGGCCGGCCGTCTCCTCGAGACGGAGCTGCAGCGGCAGATCCTCTCCGATGGCGGCCATGTCAGCCGCAGTCCCGGCGCGTTGCTGGAGCTTCTCGCCGACCTCCTCCCCCTCCGCCAGGCCTATGCCGCCCGTGGCATCCAGCCGCCGCAGGGACTGCTGACGGCGATCGACCGCATGATGCCGATGATCCGGTTCTTCCGGCACGGCGACGGCGCTCTCGCCCGCTTCAACGGCACCTGCGACACGCCGGTCGACCTGATCGCCACCGTCCTCGCCTATGACGACATCCGTGGCGCCCCGGTCAGCACGGCGACGCACACCGGCTTCCAGCGGCTCACCGGCGGCGACACGACGGTGCTGTTCGACACCGGCCCGCCGCCGCCGATCGAGCTGTCGGACAACGCGCATGCCGGGTGCCTGTCGTTCGAGCTGTCGATCGGCCGGCAGCGGCTCATCGTCAATTGCGGTGCCGCCGGCATGCCCGGCTCGCGGCTCCGCCGCCTGTCGCGCACGACCGCCGCGCACACGACCGCCACCATCAATGACGCGTCGTCGAGCCGCTTCCTGATCGGCACCGCCATGGCGCGCCGGTTTGGCGAGGTGATCGCCGAGGGACCGTCGGAGGTGAAGGTCGAGTATGTCGACGATGAGGGCGTGCCGGTCGTGGTGGCGAGCCACGACGGCTATGCCGAGCGGTTCGGTCTCATCCACGAGCGGCGGCTGAAGCTGTCGGACACCGGGCATCGCCTCGACGGCATCGATCATTTCCGCCCCGTCACGGGCGGCCGCGTCTCCCGCGGCTCGGGCAAGGACGCCTTCGCGATCCGCTTCCATCTGCACCCGGCCGTCGCGGTCGAGGCGCTGGAGGAGCCGGGCCAGGTCATCCTCGCCTTCCCCGATGGGGAAAGCTGGCAGTTTGCCGCCGATCACCCCGTGGAGGTCGAGGAGAGCATCTTCTTCTCCAACGCGATGGGTCACCGGCGCAGCCAGCAGCTGGTCGTCCACGGCCGGCCGCAGCTCCGCGACACCGCAACCTGGTGGCTCCAGCGCGTCGGCCTTTCGGCCCGGCTCCGCAAGGAGAAGACCGAACCGCGGTAGGTGCGGTGCCGGGCGACGGCCGGTCGCCACCGCATCGATTCTGCGGGGCGTTCGGCATCGTTCCTTCCGCTGTCGCGGTCGCAATCGTGGGCCGTCCATTGCCCCGGGAGCGGTTTGTCCACGCGGGCACGAAGGAGTGGCAATCGAACCCGCGGTGACGGATTTGAACGGGCGCCGATCTGTGCTATCCGGCCGCGTCCCTTCACTGGCAAAGGTTCGATGGTCGCCCCCGGCAAGAGCTATCCCGTTCCGGAACTCGTGCCGGTCAAGCGCGCCCTTCTCTCGGTCTCCGACAAGTCCGGGCTGGTCGAATTCGCAAAGGGCCTGGCGGGCGCCGGGGTCGAGCTCGTATCGACCGGCGGCAGCCACAAGGCGCTCGGCGCTGCGGGCCTTGCGGTCACCGAAGTGGCAAGCCTCACGGGTTTCCCCGAGATGCTCGGCGGCCGGGTGAAGACGCTGCACCCGATGGTCCATGGCGGCATCCTCGGCGTGCGCGACGACCCGGAGCACCGGGCGGCAATGGACGAACACGGCATCCAGAACATCGACCTGGTGGTCGTGAACCTCTACCCGTTCGAGGAGACGGTGCGGACAAGCACCGATGCCGCCCTCATCGTCGAGAACATCGATATCGGCGGCCCGGCGCTGATTCGCGCGGCCGCCAAGAATCACGCCTATGTCACGGTCGTCGTCGACCCGTCGGACTATGTCGATGTTCTCCAGGCGCTGGCCACCCACAACGGGTCGATTCCGGTGATGCTGCGGCGCCAGCTGGCCGCCAAGGCGTTCGCGCGCACGTCGGCGTATGACGCGGCCATAGCGACCTGGTTCGCGGCCGAGGCCGGCGTCCGGGATCCGCAGCGCCGCATCTTTGCCGGCGTGCTGCGCGAGACCCTGCGCTACGGCGAGAACCCGCACCAGCACGCCGCGTTCTACGCCACGGGAGACGGCCGTCCCGGCGTTGCCACCGCGCGCCAGCTCCAGGGCAAGGAGCTTTCCTACAACAACATCGCCGACACCGACGCCGCGTACGAACTCGTCGCCGAGTTCGACCCGAAAGAGACCGCGGCCGTCGCCATCATCAAGCACGCCAATCCGTGCGGCGTGGCCGTCGCCGGCTCGCTCGCGGAGGCCTACCGGCTGGCCTTCCGCTGCGACACGGTCTCGGCGTTCGGCGGCATCGTCGCGCTCAACCGGCCGATCGACGCCGAGGTCGCGACGGAAATCGTGAAGGTGTTCACCGAGGTCATCATCGCGCCGGACGCGTCGCCGGAGGCGATCGAGATCATCGCGGCCAAGAAGAACCTCCGCCTGCTGCTCGCCGGCGGCCTGCCGGACCCGAGGGCAGCCGGCCTCACGGTGAAGTCGGTCGCAGGCGGGCTCCTGGTCCAGAACCGCGACGCCGGGTCGGTCGGCGCGGCGGACATCAGGACGATCTCGGCGCGGGCGCCGTCGGCGGCCGAGACCGCCGATCTCCTCTTCGCCTTCAAGGTCGCCAAGCACGTGAAGTCGAACGCCATCGTGCTGGCGAAGGACGGCGCGACGGTTGGAATCGGCGCAGGCCAGATGAGTCGGGTCGATTCGGCCTTCGTCGCCGTGCGGAAGGCCGCGGAGGCCGGACGCATCGCGGGGCTGCCGACCAGCCTTGCGCAGGGGGCGGTGGTTGCGTCGGATGCCTTCTTCCCGTTCGCCGACGCAATGCTGGTGGCCGCCGACGCCGGCGCCACGGCTGTCATACATCCGGGTGGATCGATGCGCGATGATGAGGTTGTTGAAGCCGCGAACGCGAGGGGGCTGGCGATGGTAGTGACGGGAATGCGCCATTTCCGCCACTAGCGCCGGTTCAGCGGCGGTTCAGGACACGGATTCTACGTTTTCGCGTAAATCGCGACTTGGCAGGTGGCATTTGCACAGGCAAATTCAGGTTCAGCGTTCGGGCGCCGAGAAGGGGCGGTGACGTGCTCGAAATAGTACAGAGAGTTGCACAGAGCGGCCGTGGCCTCGATTGGCTCAGCGGGCCGCCCATCGCCCATCGGGGCCTGCATGATGCGTCCTCGGGTGCGCCCGAGAACACGATTCGTGCGTTCGGCGCCGCGATAGCGCGTGGCCTGCCGATCGAGTGCGACGTGATGCTCACGGCGGACAACGAGGTGATCGTGTTCCACGATCACAAGCTCGCCCGCCTTACTGGCATTCCGGGCGAGGTCAACCGCATGACGCTGCGGGACCTGCAGCGCCTTCGAATCAAATCAACGGACGAGCAGGCGCCGTCGCTGGTCGAAACGCTCGATTTCGTCGGCGGCCGGGTGCCGCTGCTGGTGGAGCTGAAGTCCCAGCGCCGGCCCGGCGCGCTCGAGGTCGGCGTCCTGCGCGCCCTTCGCGCCTACCAGGGGCCTGTCGCGGTCCAGTCCTTCTCGCCGCATTCGATGCACTGGTTCCGGGAGAATGCCCCCGAGATTCCGCGCGGCCAGCTCTCGGGCTCCTACCGGTGGGAACGCCATCCGGGCGCCATCACCCGCTGGGCCTACCGCCACCTCCTGATGCTCGGCATCAGCCGGCCGGATTTCGTCGCGCACGAGGTCTCGTGCCTCGAACTCCCGGCCGTGCGCCTGTGGCGTCGCTTCGGCGGCCCGCTCCTCGCATGGACGGCCAAGACGGCCACGGCCTATGCCGCCGCCAAACGCGTCGCCGACGGCGTCATCTTCGAAGGCTTCGATCCGCTTCCCACCCTTGCAATGCCCGACGCGAGCCCGCTCCTCCGCACGGCGTAGGGGCCGGCACGCCCCGGGCGTCCAGCCAAGGCACGACGAAAAAAGGCCGCGCACGAGCGCGGCCTTTTCGTTTCGATATCCCCGGGGTCAGGCCGCGGGCTTCATCAGCACGTAGGGCTGCATCGGCGTGAAGTCGATCAGCAGGATCTTGCGCGAGCCCGACGTCGACCCTTCCGCAAGCCGTACCCCGGCGACGTGATGCGCCACGCGGTCGTCGCGCACGATGTAGCCGTCAAGCGCGTTCTCGAGCACGAAGGCGGAGCGAATCGCTGGGCGCGGCACGTCGGCAATCTCGCGGTCGGCGAACTCCGGATCGACGATGTGATTCTCACCGCCGACGATGCCGTCGCGGCTGATGAGATGGGCGCAGGTGTAGTGCTCGCCGTCGCGGTGGACCCGGTTGGGCGAGGCAACGGCCTCGACGCCGGGACCGGGCCGCATCTCGACGACGTGGACGCCGACCTGGATCGGCGCGCTCATCTCCTCCGCGGTGAACCGGAGCTGCGCGAAGTCGAAGCGGATGATGTGCTCCATCCAGTCGCTCGACAGGACCGACTGCGGGACCGCGGGGAACTGCCGCGCCGTGCCCGACTCCTCCGAGTTCAGCGCCGCGGGCTGCTGATAGGTGAAGACCGGCTGGTTGCGGTCGGCCGACCATTCGACCGGCGCAGCGACGAGGGTGTCCGACCACGGCATCAGGAACAGCCTGGCGTAACGCCGGTAGCGGTAGCCTCCCCTGCAATACGGGTCGGCCGGCAGGTCCGCGGCGAGGTCGCGGAGGCCGCGGAGGGCGCGCGCGACCATCGCGGGCGAACCGAGGCTCGGGGCGGCGATCGCGACGTAGCCGTCGCGGTGGAGCGATTCGCGGTAGCGATCCCTCGGCGGCGTCGCACCGTCATTGCTGGCGACGAGGGCGAGCGCTCGCCGGCCAGTAGTGGCGGCGCCGGAGGTCCTGACTTTCAGAGCTGACATGACACAATCCCCTTTGCATTCCTGTCCACAGGTGGTGGCGGCGCCACGCCAGCGCCGCCGGAACTAGCCTCGCTCCGGGCTGAGCACGAACATCCGCGTGGCAAGGCTCACGCAGGCGGCCTCCTGCTCGCCCCACTGGGCGAGATCGCGCCGGACGGCATCGAAATCGAATGCGAACGTCCCCGACCGCTCCGCGAGGTCGACCCAGAAGCGGAAGACGGCAAGGAGCTTCGAGCCGGCGAACGGTCCGGCCTTCGCTGTCGTAGTCTCGCGCGTGGCGACAAGCCGCCACGGCTCGCAGGTCGACCGGACGAGGTCGTCCGCGGCGGCGAGGAGGCGCGTCCGCACCGAGCCCGACAAGGCGCTCACGCGCTGGTGCTCGACCAGCATCGCAAGGAAGGTGCGCGGCTGTGGCAGGATCTGGCTCCGCGCGAGGTCGGACTCGACGATGACGAGCGCACCGCCGGGCAGCAGCAGGTCGGCGGAGCGGCGGAGGACGGCGCCAAAATCGCTGAGATGCTGCACGAGGAAACGCATCAGAACGATCTCGGCGCGACCCGGCGCGGCCGTGAAATAATCCCCGGCAATGAGGGTGCGGCGCGGATGGTTCCTGCGCGCCAGGTCGATCAGCTCGGGGGAGATGTCGATGCCGAGATAGTCCTTCTCGGGGAAATACGCGGCGATCTTCGACAGGAAGTAGCCGTTGCCGCAGCCGGCATCGATGACGGACCGAGCGGCGAGCCATTCCGGGGTCGACTGGAACAGCGTCAACTCGTCGGCGAGCGTGACGTCCGCCTGATGCTCGAGGAGGCTGTTCCAGTCCTCTGCCGACCGATGGTCGGCAGGCGCCGGGAAACGCCGGTTGCTCTCGTGAAACGCGGTCACGGACGCGGACGCTCCCTGACCGGCCGTTCCGCGAGGAGGGCGGAAAGGCTCTCCGCTCCCGCATCGGCGTCACGGCAAGCGCCCCGGCAGCCCGCTGCTCCGCCGCAGCGAGTGGCCGGCTTGCCCCGCCATGCAACGCCGTCCGCGCTGCTCGCGGCTGAGGCGGCCTCATGGGTGGCGGTGACGAAGCCGGCGCACATCGCTGCTAGTCCGCCCGGCGGGGAAGCCGCTGCGCGTGGGACCAGCCGGCGTCCAGGTCGTCGACATGCTCGGCGAGCGCGCCCATGGCCAGCGACAGGCAATACGCGACGAAAGGTAGGTTGAGAGCCTGAGCTTCGTCCTCGCAATACTTCATCATCCGCGCAAGGATGAGCTTGCTGTCTGCTGTCTCGCGCGCGGACCCTTCGCCGGAGCCAATTGCTAGCTGGCTATCCCAACCCGTTCCCTGTCCATCCATTCCATAAGCCCCTCTGTTGTTGTTACGCCCGAGTATTGCCCGATCAGCGCGGTGGCGAAGAGGTTCGTTTCTTCTTCGCTTGATTTGCCGATCGGTGGGCTCCAGCTCGCGTCCGCCACGAACAGGCTGGTGTGTTGCCGGTGGTAGGCGTCGAGTGCCGTGGCCAGGCACGCGCCCGTCGACATCAAACCGGCGATGACGAAGACGGGGTCGTCCATGTTCTGCGTGACCGCCGCGAACGCCTTGGCCGAGTAGCAGGACGGCATCGACCGCTCGAAGATCATCTCCGAGGGCAGCGGCCTGAACTCCTCGATCCACGAGGCGTAGTCGGTGGCGGCGTTGAGGAAGGCCTCCCGCCGCAACTGGCGAAAATGCGCGATCGGCAGGCGCTCCCGGCGTGCGAACGCAAGGAGAGTCCGGCAGTTGCCCATCCACGGCTCGAGGGCATCGACCGCAAGCGGGCGGCCCTTCGAGACGTATTCGACCTGGAGGTCGACGAAGCAGATGATCGGCAGCGGCCGTTGGCGCAGGAGCGGAAGGCGGATGATGTTCATGCGGCGGACTTGGCCTCGGCCGAAGGCTCGCGGCGGCCGTTCAGCGGCGTCGTCACCGGGCGCTCGGCCGAATCGTCGAGAACGCCGTGATCCTCCCAGTCACCCTCCGGGCGGATGATGAGGTAGGGGTCGCTGTCCATCGTGATCGGCTCGGGATGCGGTTCGAGCTCGATGACCATCTCGGTGTAGGAGAAGTCGGAGAAGACGAGCTTGCGGTTCTTGGCCAGCGGCTTGGCGCCGAAGTGGGCCCAGAAGTCGACGAGCCGATCCTGGGCGTGGCCGTAGATCCGGCGGAAGCCCTTCTTGCGGGCATGCTCGATGCCGGCCTGGACGATCTGGAAGGCGATCCGGCTGCGGCGGAAATCCTGCCGCACCGCGAGCCGCTCGAGTTTGCAGAAATCCGCGAAATAGCGGGCGCGGAGGGCCGCCACAGGCTCCCGGCCGACCATCGCGATGAAGTGGAGCGAGCAGAAATCGTTGCCGTCGAATTCCTCCTCATAGGGGCAGGCCTGGTCGGTGAGGAACACGGCCGACCGAACCGCGACGACCTGCATGAGGTCCTCGAGGGTGCGGGCGATCTTGATCGTGGCCCGTCGCGTCGTGGCGGGGCCGGTCGGCCGGGTCCGCTTCCAGCGATCGGAATAGATCGGGGCGTTCATCGGTATTGCTCCCTACGCTGCGAGAATGCGGCGCGTCCGGTTGACCTGCCGGACGTAGCCGAGAAGGAACGGGTCGACTTCGGGCATCGGCGCAAAACCGATGTTCAGCATCAGTTTCGCCGCGGCCGGCGTCGTGGCGCGGGCATAGAGGTCGGCGGTCGCGTAGCGCGGCCCGCCGAGATGCCGGCTGACGAGGCGGATGCCTTCGGCCGCGAGACGCGGCGCCACGACCGCCCATTTGTAGATCGCCGAGACCGGCTCCCGCGGCGAGGCGAGCCAGGCGAGCGAGGGATCGGCGCCGTCGAAGCTGCCGCCGAGCAGGCGACGCAGTCCGGTCGGATTGAGGTGGAGCATCGCGTAGGCGCCGACCACCTCGCCGCCGCGGCGGAACGCCCAGATGGAGTCGCGGTCATGAGCGCGGATGCGCTCCACGACCGGGCCGGCTGCGGCGAGCGCGGGAATCTGCGACACGGCCAGCTCCATCAGCGCGCCGAGCTCGCCCCAGCTGGCCGGGGAGGCGGTGATCCGGCGGGCCGGAAGGCTTGCGAGGTCATCGAAATCAGGGCGCTGCATCAGCGCAGCGCGCCCGGGCAACGGACGCGTCATGGGTACTTTTCCTGGATGTCGTGGACGAAGCGGCTGTCCCGTGGTTAACCTGACGGTGGCGGATATCCGGGGGTTTGTATGCGTCGCCTCGTGCAAGGGGGTGCTGCGCTCGCGCAGCACGCACAGCCGGCCTCGCCCGAAGACCTCGCCTGGGACGACGTTCGCGTCTTCCTGGCGTGCGTGGAAGGCCGGAGTTTTCGACGGGCCGGGGACATCCTCGGCCTGAACGCATCGACCGTTGCCCGGCGCATGGAGGGCTTCGAGCGTCAGCTCGGCTACTCGCTGTTCGGCCGGCTGACGGAGGGCCTTGCGATCACCGGCGAAGGCGACGCGCTCATCGCGAGCGCCCGGCAGATGGAGCATTCGTTTCGCGATTTCGTCCGCCGCGTCGAAGCGCCGAAGGTCGACCATCGCGGCGTGGTGAAGATCTCGATCACCGACGGGCTCGGCACTTTCTGGATGATGCCGCTGCTGGTGGAGTTCAGCCGGGCCAACCCGAACCTCATCCTCCAGGTCGACTGCGCGGTGGACAGCGCCGATGTCCTCCGGTTCGAGGCGGACCTCTCGATCCAGTTCTCACGGCCGCAAGACCCCGAGCAGATCATCACGCGGCTCGGCGCCCTCCATGCCTACCCCTATGCGTCGCAGGGCTATGCCGACCGCTTCGGCCTGCCGAAGACCGTTGAGGAGATGAAGAACCACCGCCTCGTCGACCAGGTGAGTCCGCGCTATCCGGAAGGAACCTGGGCGCGGTACCTCGGCATCCCCAGCGTCGAGGGCATCGTCGGCATCCGCTCCAATGCATCAACGAGCGTGTTCTATGCGATCGAGAAAGGCGCCGGGATCGGCGCGCTGCCGACCTTCGCCTGCGCCCTCGATGCGCCGGTGGTGCCGGTCGACATCGGCATCTACCACACGATGGACATCTGGCTCACCTACTCGCCCTCGACCCGGCAGACCAAGCGCGTCGGCCACGTCATCGAATGGGTGAAGTCGATCTTCGACGCTGCACGTTATCCGTGGTTCCGCGACGAGTTCATCCACCCTTACAAGCTGGTGAAGATGGCGCCCGAGGGCACCGAACTGCAGTCGGTGAAAGGCTCGTTCGCGGCCACGCCGTTCCAGCCATAGCGGACCGACCGCCAGGACCGGCCGCGCGGGCGCTGCCGCAACAGAGGCGCACGACCCTCGCCGGACACGCCCAGGCAGGCCTCGAATGGCGAAAGGGTTCGAGGGTCATGGCCCGGCGCGCGCGCTCGCCTCACGCGGCGTCCTTCCACTTCATCGAGCAGCCGATCGACGGAATCTGGTCGGCGGGGCCGGTGCCGGTGCGGGCGACCTGGCGCATCGCTTCGAGGAGTTCGCGGCGGGCGCCCGCGGGGGGCGGGTCCTTCCGGCCTTCGTCGAGGCGGCCGCGATACTGCACCAGCCCTTCGGCGTTCAGGCCGAAATAGTCGGGCGTGCATTCCGCCTTGTAGGCGCGCGCGACGGCCTGGCTCTCGTCGTAGAGATAAGGGAACGGGAAGGCGTGCTTGGCCGCGAACGCCTTCATGTTCTCGAACGAATCCTCCGGGTAGGCCTCGGCGTCGTTCGAGCTGATGGCGACGAACGCAATGCCGTCGGCCGCAAGCGCCCTGGCATCGGCGACGAGGCGATCGATGACGCCCTTCACGTAGGGGCAGTGGTTGCAGATGAAGACCACGACCGTGCCGTTGCGGCCCTTCAGGTCGGCAAGGCGCCAGGTGCGTCCGTCGATGCCGGGAAGTGCGAAGTCGGGCGCCTTGATGCCCATTTCGACGGGCGGCGGGCTGACGGCCATGCGGGAAACTCCCTGATATCGGATCGGGGTGGCGAGTGAACGGGGCGCAATCTAGGGCGATTGCCGACGTGGTGAAACCCGTGGTCCTGGCCCGCAACCGCTTTACGGGCAGGCGTCAGGCAGGAATAGTTCGCGCCTGACTCCCCGGAAGGATTTTGATGATGCGCTTCATGAGGATATTGGCGGCCGGCTCTGCTGCCATGCTCACCGTCGCCTGGGCCGGAATCGCGCAGGCCCAGATGGCAGGGACCTACACCGGCTATGACGCCGGCGCCGGCGCGACGCTGGTTCTGGAGGAGGTGGGGAACGCCCTCAACGGGCAAATCCGCGGCGATGTCGAAGGTGCTCTCCTCGGCACGACGGACGGCGGCGCCAGCGCGACGGGCGTCGTGCTCCTCTTCGGCGTAGCGAAACTACCCTTCACCGGCGTCCTTGCCGGAGACGAGCTCCGTCTCACGGTGACTGGCGTCAATGGCGAGCAGACGCTTGTTCCCTTCACGCGCGTCGGTGGTGCGGTTCCCGCCCCCGTGCCGCCGACCAAGCCCGTGCCGGCGCCGCCGGCGCCCGACCATGCCGCCGTCACGGAGGCGCTCCGGACGCTCCTCGTCGCGCTTGTCGGCGTGTCGTTCGGCGACCGGCCGGCGGTTGTGCAGACGGCGGTGGTAGAATGCCTGATCGAGGTGACGTCGCCGCTGTCGGCGGCCGAACTCCAGGCGCTGGTTGCCACGGGCTTCGAGCCGACCGACGATATGATCGTCCAGTTCGAGCGCACCGTGCCGGGGATCGACGCGGCGGTCGGCGCCTGCTTCGCGGCAGTGGACACACCGCCGGAGCCGGCGCCCGCTCCGGTCAAGCCGACTCCTGCGCCTGCTCCGCAGCCTCCAGCGCCGACCCCGGTCGTGCTCGACGACGCCGCGGTCGATGCCAGTCTCCGGACGGTCGTCCTCGGTGTCGTCACGCGCGAAATGCCGCCCGCTGCCACGCCGGAGCAGCGCGCCGCGGCGGTCGAATGCCTCATGCGGGCGGTTGCCGGTCTTCCGACGGCCGACCGGCAGCACCTCGCGGACATCGGTTTCGATCCCAACCAGGCGGAGGTGACGCGCCTCGAGACGCTGCTGCCCGGCATCACGGTGGCGGTTGAAGCGTGCCTCGAGGAGGCCTAGCAAGCGCGGTCCTGCACAATGTGTGAACGCGTGCCGGCTCATTTACGAGGTGTCGGGCGGGATCCTCGGAACGCCGCACGGCGGTGGCCCCGTTCGCCCGCGCCCTGGCAGCGACAGGCCGTTCACCTCCCGCGTCGAGCCTGAGTTCGGCTTCCGCCACGGTGGGAAGATGCACCTCGATTACGTCGCCTAGCCAAACCAGGCAGGGGGTTCCGCGAACATGGCGGGGTCGGCGTTGTCGGCCCCTCGTCCCTTTCCGCGGCGGAAGAGCGCGTCCTGGCCCGGTCCGCGGGCACCGCCCGAACGGCGATCCCCCGCCAGCGAAAAGGCCCCCACGCCAGCGCGCGGGGGCCGAAGTTGGGAGGAACGATGCCGGACGGGGACGGAGGGAGCCGGTCCGGCAGGACGTGCGGCGAATACCGCTGCTGTTCCGGGGAGGGTTGGCCCCTCCCCGGGAGATGCGGCCGGGCTGGCCGCGGGCCGCTAGTTGGCGGCGGTCGCTTCGGGCAGGCCGAAGACGTAGAGCGTCGAGCCCGACCGGCGGTAGCGGTCGGCAGCGTCGGCGGCGGCTTCGTAGGCAACGGGATTGTTGTTGCGTGCCGACGACGCGATGATCGCCACGTACTGGCGGCCATCGGGCCCGATGTAGGTGATCGGGCTCTGGTTGAAGTTCGAGCCCGTCCGGAACGTCCAGACGATCTCGCCATTGGTGGCATCGATGGCCCGCATGAGGCCGTCCTGCGGCGCGCCCTGGAACAGAAGGTCCGTGGCGGTCGCAAGGAGCGGGGCATGGTTGCCGCGCGGAGCGGGCAGTTCCCAGACGGTCTGGCCCGACACCGGGTCGTTCGCCTGGACCCGTCCCTGAGTGGTGGAGCGCTCGCCCTCCCTGTCGACGAACGGGTTGGTGGCAGGGCCGCCGAACTGCAGGAGCGTGTAGCCCTCGCCCGGCGTGTACTCGCCCTCGATGACGTGGAAGCTGAAGCAGCCATTGAGGACGGAGGTGTACAGGAGGCCGGTCCGCGGCGACCACGCGTCGTTCTGCCAGTTGCGGGCGAAGATGCCCGGGCAGATGTCGGTCACTTCGGTGCCGGTGTAGTCGAGCACCGTGGTGCCGTCGGCGAGACGGCCGGGGTCGGCGTCGGTGTAGCGGCGGCGGTCCTCGACGCGCGAGAACATCCACTTGTCCATGTTGTAGGACGGACGGCCGGTCTCGAGGTTCACCGCCCCACGGGTGTTCACGTAAACGAACGGCCACGGATTGTTGAGGATCTCGCCGGTGTTGCGGTCCCACACATAGAAGTAGCCGACGCGCGCGGCCTTGATGGCGGTCTGGCGCATCTCGCCGTCGATCATGAGGTCGACGAGCGGGGTCTGCAGCGGCTCGTCATAGTCCCACGGGTCGGCCGGGGTGATGTTGTAGGCCCAGATCAGTTCGCCCGTGGTGGCGTCGCGCGCCATTTCCGAGGCGCACCAGTTGTTCTTGTAGTCAATGAGGCCGCCGTTTTCGTCGAGGTTCACGACACCCCATTCACGACGGTAGTCGGGGTTCCACGGACCGCAATTGCCGGTCGAATAGTGGAAGAGGTTGCTCTCCTCGTCGTAGGTGAAGTAGCCCCACACCGTACCGCCGCCACGACGCCAGGAGTCGCCATACCAGGTGGCGAGCGAGCCGACCTTGTCGTCATCGTAGAACGGGTTGAAGCGCGGGCCGATGCCGACTTCGTTGTCGGGGCCCATGTTGTACATCACCCACTGCAGATTGCCGGTGTTGATGTCGAAGGCCTGCACCTTGCCGCGGACGCCGCGCTCGCCGCCGGCGTTGCCGCCGATGAGGAGGTTGTCGACCACGATCATGTTACCGACCGTCGTCTCGCCGATCGACAGATCGGCGCCGACCGTGCGCCAGAGCGCTTCGCCGGTCGTGGCATCGAGGCCGAAGAACTGGCCGTCCAGGGTGTTGAAGAAGATCTTCCCCTCGGCGTAGTTCAGGCCACGCGTCTGTGCGCCGCAGCAGCCCTGGCGGGTCGCCTCCTCGACGTTCATGTCGGGACGGAACTCCCACTTGATGACGCCGTCGGTGTTGAGGTCGAGCGCATAGACGTAGTTCGGCTTGGGCGAGACGATGTACATCGTGTCGCCGACGACCAGGGGCGAAGCCTCGTGGCTGTCGAGGATGCCGATCTGCCACGTCCACGCGATCCGGAGATCGGCGACGTTGTCGAGCGTGATCTGGTCGAGGGTCGAGTAGTTCCAGCCGGCGTAGTTGATGTTCGGCATCACTACATTGGCGGGATCGGCTGACATCGCCCGCACGTCGTCATTGGCTGACGCGCCGGTGGCAAGGCCCGCTCCGGCAGCCAGGGCGGCTGCGGACGCGGTCCACTTGTAAATTGATCCCTTCACGGTATTCCTCCCGTTGTTCGGCAAAATGGTTCTTGTAGGCAGTCTCTTGCAGGGAACGTGTCGTCTCGGGCTTGAGCCGGACCTCCTTTCGTCAGAGAGCCTCTGGCCTCCTGATGGAGACCCGCCGGGTCGCGCCAACGACCCGGCGGGTGGAGGCCCGAAGGCCTATTGCGGGCGAACCTGGCCGACCATCGCGGGGGTGACCACGCCATAGGCGTTGCCCCACGAGTTTCGGATGTAGGTCGAGATCGCAGCGATCTGCGCGTTGTTGAGCCGGCTGCCGAACTCCGGCATGCCGTGGTTCGGGTAGCCCTGGATGATCTGGTTGATCGTCGCCCCGGCGCGCGACACGACAGGGGAGTTCACGAGCGCGAAGCCGATACCGCCCTGGCCCTGGTCGCCGTGGCAGGCCTGGCACTGGGCGACATAGAGCCGCTGACCGTCCGTCATGAGCGCCGCCATCACGGCGGCCGGGTCTTCGGCGGCCGGTGCGGCGGGCGCCGCTGCCGCTGCCGGGGCAGCGGGGGCTGCCGCAGCGTCGGCGGGCAGCGGCACGGCCTTGGCCGAGAACACGCCGACCGGCGGCGCGGCCGGGTTGAAGAGGACGTCGAAGCGGGCTTCGACCACGTAGGCAATGTTGCCGATCTGGGCAACACCGGTCGCCTGGGTGAAGCCGTCCTGGATCGTCTCGACGGTGACGGCGTCGCCTTCGATGGTGAGCAGGTCGAGCGTGCCGCCGGCGTTCTCCGTGACGAGGAGGGCCGTGCCGTCAACGGTCGTGCGCATGCCGTCCGGACCCTGGAGCGGCCGGGACAGCGTCAGCGTCGTGTACGTACCGCCGGCAATGTCGATCCGGTAGAGATCGCCCGTCGTCACGTCGTTGGCGTAGAGTTCATCGCCGATGAAGGCGATGCCATCGATGCCGGCGATCGCCTCGTCCGCGACGACGACGGTGAGTTCGCTTGCCCCCGGCGCGAGGGCCAGGAGCCGTCCGACCGGCGATGTGTCGGACACGTAGGCGGTGCCGTCGGAGCCGACGGCGATGTCATTGCACAGGCCGCCGCCGGGCAGCTCGTAGCGCCCGGTCTCGGCGGCGGTGGCGAGGTCGAAGGTGAGGAGGAAGGCGACGTTCGAGCCGAACGGGCCGCCTGCGCAAACGTAGGCGGTGTCGCCGGCGGCGAACACGCCGAGCACCAGGCCGCCGTCGATCAGGCCCGTCGTGATCCACGGTTCCGCGGTGGTGGCGCCCGGGGCGGCGCGATACACGCTGTTCAGCGCGATGCTGCCGATGAGGAGACCGCCGTCCGGGGTCGCGGCGATGCTTTCCGGATGGATGCCTTCGCCGAGGACGATGTCCGCGGCGGTCTGCGCGCTGGCGAGACCTGCCGCCGCCGTCAGCACTCCCCCGGCGAGCGCGATCGACGCGCCGGAGATCAACTTACGCTTGCTCATATTGCCCATTTCTCCCTGAGGCAGTTCTCAGGCATGACTGCCCGTCGACTGAAGAACAGGCTTGCCGCCGGTCCTCAATCCATTAAGATGACATTGAAAGTCTACTTTACGCCGCAGATCGTCCCCACGATCCGCGGCCCTTCCCTTCTGCCGGTCGAAAGCTATTGACAGTTGCGTGATCGACCGATGTTTATTCACGATACTTTGAGCCGCGACACCATGTCAACGACAACGTGAGTTGGCTCACAATCACCGAAGACAGGAAAAAGATCCGAGATGGCTCCCCCGCGGGACCCTGAGTTCGAGGCGCTGATCGACAAGGCGCACGGCTTCACCCAGATGTACGAGCGCTGGCTGGCACGCCGTCTGGGGGGCGGCGACGGCGTCACGCTCGCCCGGCTGAAGGTCCTGTTCATCCTGCACGACATGGGCCCGCAGAAGATGTCGGCGCTGGCGCGCGATGCGAAGGTGGCGCCGCGTACGCTGACGACCCTGGTCGATGCCCTCGAGCGCGAGGGGCTGGCGCGCCGCATCCCCCACGCGGTCGACCGCCGGGCAACCATCATCGAGATGACGCCGGCCGGAACGAAGGCGGTCGAGAGCAAGTCCGGTCCCTACTGGGCGGCAAAGAACTTCCTCTTCGTCGGGCTCACGGCCGAGGAGCGGAACACGATGAGCCGCATCTACGACCGCTGGTCGAAGATGGTGGAGGACGATCTCATCAGCATGGGCGAGGAAGTCTGACGCCGCCGGCCGGAGTTGGCGCGGACGGTCAAACCGTGCATCCTGCGCCGCACAGGTCTTCCACCGTCGGGGCGAAGCTGCCGATCCCGGCGGAAGGTTGCGGCGAGCCTGGCGCCACCGGATAGTACGAGTCCAAAGAATGCACGACTGCCTCGTCGCCAATTCGGCGCGGTTCCCTGACCAGACCATCGACGACGAGACGCTGTTGTTCGATGCGGAGACCGGACAACTCCTCCTTCTGACCGGCTTCGGATCGATCCTGTGGAGCGGCATCGGCGCCGGCGTGCGGCCGACCGCGCTCTGCGAAGAGATCGGCCGGCGTTTCGGCGCCGACGCCGCCGTCGCCTCGGGTGCGTTCCTCGACGATCTCGTCGCTGCCGGGATCCTCGTCGCGTCGCAGGAACCGGCGCCGGCGGAAGCCGCGACGCCACTCTGGCCGGAGCAGTTCACCGCGCCCGGCATCGAGCGCTACGACGACATCGCCAAGATCATCGCGATGGACCCGATCCACGACGTCGACGCCACCACCGGCTGGCCGCGCGTGGCCGCCGACAAGACCTGACCGCGTGATCGCCTCGCTCGCCGGCCGGCCGATCCTTATCGACTCGGCAAGCCGGTTCGCGCTCGACGCCATCCTGCCCGCGATCGACCATCTCCTCGATCCGCCGCCGGCTCCCACGGAAGGCGATGCGATCCGCTGGTCGATTGCGGAGGAAGACGACGCCTGGCGCCCGGACGCCTTCGGGCCGGCCGGCACCTATCGGATCGGCGGCGGCGGGTTTGCGGTCGTGCAGAACGAGCCGCCCAGCGTCGAGTCCTTCCTGCCAGGCTCCGGAATCACGCTCCGCGCCGCCCGGGAGGCGTTCATGGCGGGCGACTTCCGAGCCCATCCGGCAAGCTTCGCCCTCGCGGCGGCGCTCTCCGGCCCGGGCCGCCAGGTCCTTCATGCCGGCGCCGTGGCCCATGACGGCGCGGCGGCCCTCCTCGTGGGCGTCGGCGGCGTCGGCAAGTCCACGACGGCGCTCGCCTGCGCGTTTGCCGGGGCCGATTTCCTCGGCGACGACCTCGTCCTCGTCGACGCGGCGGGGCCGGACGGCCCCGGCCCGACGGTTCACTCCCTGTTTGCGACAGCAAAACTCAACCCCGACAGCGTGCTGGCCCTCGGCGTCACCGGCTGGACGCCGATCGGGACGACGCCGAAGAACAAGGCCGTCCTGGCCATCCGGGACAGGCTCTCGGTGATCCGTTCGGCGGCGATCGTGGCTCTCGTCCTGCTCGCGCCGCCGGTCACCGGGCGGCCGCGCCCACAGCCCTTGCGCGCGGCGGAAGCGATGTCGCTCGTCATGCCGAGCTCGATCCCGGTCGCGTGCCGTACCGGCTCGCCGGCCGAACTCCTGGCGGTGGTCGCCGCCCTCGCGCGGCGCGTCCCAGCCTGGCGGCTGCCGCTGAGCTGGGACCTCGACGCTCTGGGGACAGCCGTCCGCGGGATCGTGACGGAGGCCGCCGACAGGTTGCGCCGCGACGTGCCCCGACCGGGGCCTGGCGCGGCGGCATGAAGTGCGCCATCGCGACGGTGGCGATCGGCGAGAACCACCGCTCAGCGTATGCCGCGGTCTTCCGGCCATCGGTGGAACGCTACGCCAAGCGCCACGGCCACGATCTCGTGGTGTTCGAGGATTTTCTCTCCAGGGAGCCGGACCGAAGGGAGGACCTGGCCATGTTCGAGAAGCTGCGCGTGCCGTTTGATGAGCGCGTGGCCGGCTATGACCGTGTGATGGTGCTGGACGTCGACGTGATCGTCAGCGCCCGCGCGCCGCCCCTCGATTCCCTCGACCTCCGCGGACGGATCGGTATCGTCGACGAATGGTGCCAGCCGAGCGAGGCGGGGCACCGGGCATTCCAGGAGCTCAACGGCCTGCCCGTCAGCGCGAGGGACTATCACGCGCTTGCCGGCTTCACGATCGACACCGGACGCGTCCTCAATTCCGGGATGTTCGTCTTTTCCCCCGCGCAGCATGGGCCGCTGTTCCGGGAACTCGTCGCGGTCCATGCCGAAGCCCATCGCGGCCATCCACGCGGGCCGCATTACGAGCAGTCGATGCTGAGCTACGAATTGCAGCGGCGCGGTCTCGCCGAACTCGTGCCGACCGCATGGAACTGCCTGTGGCCGCTCAATCGTCGCTCGCCTCGTTGGGGACCGCCCGATCCCGGTCTCGGAGCGGCCGAGCGCTGGGCCGATCTCCGGCACTTCCGGGAGGTGGTCGATGCCAACTTCTTCGTGCACATGGCGGGGGGACTGGATCATGATCTGGCGTACCTGTCCCGCCACAGATAGCGGGTCGCCGCCACGCGACCGAAAGGCGGAGAGAGCATCGTGACCGCCAGCCCCGTTCCCGTCGTCCTGTTCCTGTTCAACCGTCCCGCAACGCTCGGCCGGGTCGTCGATGCGCTCGTCGCGGCGCGGCCGAAGCTCGTGGTCGCGATCGCGGACGGACCGCGCGCCGGCCATCCCACCGACACCGCGCAATGCGCCGCGGCCCGGGCGCTGGTCGAGCGCCTCGACGGGACATGCGAGGTGATCCGCAGATTCTTCGACGCCAATCTCGGCTGCGACGCGCGGATCAGGTCCGGCCTCGACTGGGTGTTCGAGCGCTACGACGCGGCGATCGTGCTCGAGGACGACATCGTCCCGGACCCGTCGTTCTTCCCGTGGTGCGTGCGAATGCTGGAACGCTATCAAGGCGATGAGGGCGTGATGCACGTCACCGGCCGCAACCACCTCGGCCGGTGGAGCCGGGACGGCGACGGTCACTGCCTCCTGCGGCGGGCGAGCGCATGGGGCTGGGCTACGTGGCGTCGCGCCTGGCAGCGCGATGTCGCGGTGCCGGGGGACGAGGCGGAACTCTCCCGCGCTCTAGCGGATGCCGCGGTCGATCCGCTTGTGGCCGAGAACTTCCTCATGATCCATGAGGTTGCGGTGATGAACCACTCGGCCGCCTGGGACAGCGCATGGGACCTGAAGAAGGCCCTGGCGGGAGGGCTCTCGGTCGTCCCGTCGGTGAACATGATTGCGAATGTCGGGTTCGGGGCCGCGGCCACGCATACCCTGTTCACGGACGACATCGGCGGCATCGTCCCCGTCGCGTCGGCCCCTCCCGGCGCCGCGCTGGATCGCCGCGAAGACGATCCGAACCTCGAACGCTGGCAACTCCTGATCGAGTTGATGTCCACCTATCGCGAGCCCGGGATGGCGTGGCGCCTCGCGCGGTCGGCGCGGTTTCCGGCAGCGGCGCGCTGGGCCGGCGACCGTCGCCTCCGCCACCACCTCGCGCCGTTCCGCCATCCGGCCGATGCGCTTGCGGCGCTCCGACATTGCGTTGCGGCGGGAGCACCGGCCGAGCCCCTCGGAGCGTTGATGGCCGTTCTTCGCCATGCCGCCACCGCGAACCTGCCCGGTCGCGTCGGGACGCCGACCGGGCACGCCGCCGCCGGGGCGATGTAGGATCGGCCGATGTGCGGAATCGCGGGCCTGCTCGGCCGGGAACAAGTGGGCTTCGCCGCATCGGCGGATGAAAGCCTTCGCCATCGCGGGCCGGACGACAGCGGCCGCTACGCCGACTCAGTCGCCACGCTGGTCCATCGCCGCCTTGCGCTGCTCGACCCCACGGTGGCCGGGCACCAGCCGATGGTTTCGCCGGACGGGCGTCACGTCATCGTCTTCAACGGCGAGATCTACAATTTCCGTGCGCTGCGCGCCGAACTCATGGCGGCGGGCGTGGCGTTCCGGTCGGGCACCGATACCGAGGTCGTCCTCGCCCTGTTCGTCCGCGAAGGGCCGCGCTGTCTGTCCCGCCTCCGCGGCATGTTTGCCTTCTGCATCTGGGACAGCGTGGAGCGGTCTGCGTTCCTCGCGCGCGATCCGCTCGGCATCAAGCCGCTCTACCGCCGCCACGGGCCGGATGGATCGCTCGCCTTCGCGTCGGAACTCCGCGTGCTGCTGGCGGCCGGTCTCACCCGGCCGGAGCTCGATCCGGCCGGACTTGCGCACTACCTCGCGTTCGGCGCGCTGCCGTCGAACCGGACGCTGGTCGCCGGCATCACGCCGCTCGCGCCGGGGCACTGCGCCATCTGGAAGGACGGGACGTGGACCGAGGAGCGGTTCTGGCGCCCGGACTTCTCCGTCCACGTCGGGGAGCCGGAGACCGCGGTGCCGCGCGTGCGGGAGGCGCTTCGTGCAAGCATCGAAGCGCATCTCGTCAGCGACGTGCCGGTCGGGCTGTTTCTGAGCGGCGGTCTCGATTCCTCGACGATCCTCGCGCTGGCAGGAGGCCGGCTGCCGGCGGTCTCGATCGGCTTTGCGGGACCGGCGTATGACGAGTCCACGATTGCCGCCCGCGTTGCGGCCCATTTCGGGGCGGAGCATCACGTGCTCGAGGTGCCGGCCGGTCTCGCGCGGGCGTGGCTGCCGGAGTTCCTTGCCGCGATGGACCAGCCGAGCGTCGATGGCTTCAACACGTTCTGTGCCGCCCGGGCGGCGCGCGAGCGCGGCCTCAAGGCGATGCTCGCCGGCAGCGGCGGCGACGAGCTGTTCGGCGGCTATCCGTCGTTCACCGACGTGCCGGACCTCCTTGCCTCGCGGCGTCGCCTGCAGCCCGCCGCGGCGCGCTTCGCGCTCGCCCTCGCCGGACGCGCCGATACCGGCAGCCGGCGGATGGCGGCGCTGCTCGGTGGCGCTGCGACGGTCGACGCGGTGCATGACGGCTACCGCTCGGTCTTCACGCCGGGCGAGGTTCTGGCCTTGATGGCCGGCTGGGGCATCGTCTCCCCCGATGGCGCAGGCAAGGCCACGGACGACTGGGGCATCGGCCCTGGCGCGGTGACATTCCCGACCGAGCTCGACCGCGTCGCCTGGCTGGAGACGACGAATTTCCTCGGCAATCGCCTGCTGCGCGACGCCGATTCGTTCGGCATGGCGGCGGGCGTCGAAATCCGCGTCCCGTTCGCCGACGCAGCACTCCTCGACGCCGTCGCGCCGATCGCGGCGGGAGTTCGCCTGGCGCCGGGGAAGGCACTGCTCAAGGCCGCCCTGCCGGAACTTCCGTCGTGGCTGACAGCATTGCCCAAGCGCGGTTTCACCGTCCCGTTCGCGGACTGGTTCGATGCCGGCGACCTCGACGGTAGCGGATTCCTCGCGGCGTGGCGGATGCCGTCTCTGCCGCCCGGCCTCGACGTCCGGGACTGGAGCCGGCGCTGGTCGCTGATCGTGCTCGGCGAATGGCTGGAGCGCCATCTCGGGCTCACCCTGTACGACCGGTCGAGCGCGGCATGAGCGCGACCCGTCCCGCCGTTGGCGTGGTCATCCCGGTGCGCAACGGCGCCCGCACGCTCGCCGCCGCGATCGCCAGCGTGCTCGGCCAGTCGCCGCCGCCGGACGACGTCGTTGTCGTCGATGGCGGGTCGGACGATGGCAGCGCATCCATCTCGCTGTCGCTCGGCGTGCGCGTCATCGCCCAGGAAGGCCGTGGGCTCGGAGCGGCGCGGAACCAGGGCATTGCGGCCGTGGCGGGCGACCTCGTCGCCTTCTGCGACGCCGATGATCGCTGGACCGACGGCGCGCTCGCGATGCGTCTCGCGCGTCTCGCGGCGGAGCCGGCGTGCGGGGCCGTCATCGGCCACCTCCGGCGGACCGTCATCGGCGACGAGACGCCGACGCCGCAGCAGGCTTCGCGGCTCGGGCAGGTCGAGCCCGGCTATACGCCCGGCGCGCTGCTGGTGCGGCGCGCGGCGCTCGCTGCCGTCGGCCCGTTCGACGAGACGCTGACGCTCGGCTGCGACAGCGACTGGTTCGTGCGGCTCGTGCAATCCGCCGTGCGGCTCGACGTGCTGCCGGACACGGTGCTCCTCAAGGGCGTGCGAAACACCAGCCTGTCGACCGACATCGCGACCTACCGGCGCGAACTGCTGCAGGTGGCGCGGGGCTTCATCGACCGCCGCCGGCGTGAGACACCGTGAACGTCCGGGCGCAGGGCGGCCCGTCGCTCGGGATCCTCCATATCATCCCGCGCTTCATCGGCGGCGGCCCGGAGCGGTCGCTGCTCGCCTATGTCGCGGAGGAGCGCCGCGCCGGAACAGCGAACCGGCACACGGTCGCGGTGCTCGATGTCCCGGTCTCGGCCTACATGCTGGTTGCCGCACGAAAGCTCGGCGTGGCGCTCGCCGTGCGCCCCGGCGAGGAGGCGCTCTCGGGGCTTATCGCCGCCGCCGACATCGTGCAGGTCCACTTCTGGAACCACCCCGCCCTCGCGGACCTCCTGCGGACGCTCCCCTTCCCGCCGGCGCGGGTGCTTCTCTGGTCGCGCGTCCTCGGGCTGCACGCGCCGCAGGTCCTGACGGCGGAGGTGGCCGGCTTCGGTGACCGTCTCGTCGTCACCGCGCGGCGGACCCTGGAGAGCGCCGGAGCACATCATGCGGTGCGGCAGGGCATCCCCATCGCCATCATCCCCGGGATCGCCGATATGGGCCGCCTCGACGGGTTTGCGCCGCGGCCGCACGAGGGCACGGTCGTGGGCTATATCGGCGTCGTCAACGACACGAAGATGCACCCGCGCTTCGCCGCGATGAGCGCGGCCGTGCGCACGCCGGGCGTACGAATCGTCGTTTGCGGCGGGGGAGGCGGCGAGGAGGCGCTCTCGGCGCGGTTCGCGGCGCTTGGGCTGGCGGAGCGGGTCACCGTGCGCGGGCCGGTCGAGGACATCCGCTCCGAACTCGAGACGTTCGACGTGTTCGGCTACCCGCTGGCGCCGGACACCTACGCCACCAGCGAGAAGGCGCTGCAGGAAGCGATGTGGGTCGGCGTGCCGCCCGTGGTCTTCCCTTTCGGCGGCGTGCGCGATCTCGTCGAGGATGGGGAAACGGGGCTCGTGGTGACGACCGAGGACGGCTACGCGTCGGCGGTCGACCGGCTGGCCGGCGACGCCGGCCTCCGTCGCCGCCTCGGCGACAACGCCCGGAGCTTCGCCCGGTCCGCGTTTGCCCCGTCCCGCTGGACGCGGGAGCTGAACCGCCTGATGGTCGAGATGATGGATTCACCCAGGCGTGCGCGGGCGCCGCTCCCTGGGGCGGACGAGGGTGCCGCCGCGCGGTTCGTGCGCGCGCTCGGGAACCAGGGGGGCGCGTTTGCGGCAAGCCTCTACGAACCGGAAGGGACGCTGCGGCGCAGCGAAGCAGACATCCGGATCGCGGCTGCGTCCGCGCTGCTGGCCAACGGCGAAGGCGGCATTGCCCACCATGCCAGCGCGTTTCCTGACGACCCCGACCTCCGCCGCTGGGCAGCGCTCATCGCCGGACGGCCGAACACGTAGACTCCGCCGCGGTCCGCGGTCCCTCGCCGCAGCGCGGAAAGCGCCGAAATCCATCGCAAAGCGCGACGTGGACTACCTCCCCGCAAAGGCCCACAATGGCTGCGGGGTGCTCATGCGAGAGATCATGCCGATGAACTCCGCCCGTAGCCTGCTCATTTCCCTGGCCATCACCGCTTCCGCGGTGTCGCCTGCCGTCGCCCAGATCACCATACGGCCCGACATCGCCGCGCTGACCAATCGGGTCATGCTCGGCTGCGCGATCGAGGTCGAGAAGGTGTTCGTGGTCACCAACACCACCGCGTCGACGATCATCGGCGGGACCCCGATCTTCATCGAGATCGTCCGTATCCCGGACGGGGCGCGCAATGTGCTCTTCTATCACGGCGGTGACCTGCCGCCCGGCGGCGTGTTCCGCGAGGGCACCTACAACGCCAGCTCCTGCACGGCCTGGATCGAGGTCGAGCGGTTCCTCGCGCCATCCATCCCGGCGCCGCCGGCCGCTGAGATCGGGCCGCTGGACCGGCCGGTGCTCATCGCGCCGTAGGCCACTCGGGCCCACCACGCAACGCCGCACGACTGCCGCGGCATCATCCCCGGAAGGTGGTTCCGCGGTCCCCCCTGTTGGCCGAGGGGCCCGGCTCACCGCGCGGCGGGCAGGTTCACCGTAACGCGGAGCCCGCCCGCCGGGCGGGGCACGATGGCGAGCGTGCCATCGTGTGCCTCGACGATGCTCTTGACGATGGCGAGCCCGAGGCCAACCCCCGCGTGGTCGCTGCGCACGCGTTCGCTGCCGCGCCGGAACGGCTCGGTGAGCGTCGAGACCAGCGGTTGCGCGAGCTCCTCGCCGGTGTTCTCGACCGTCAGGGTAACGGAATCCGGACCGGCCGCGGTCCTGAGCTCGACGGTGCCGTGTTCGGCGAGGTTGTGGACGATCGCGTTGTGCAGGAGGTTCGTCGTCATCTGCAGCAACAGGGTGCGGGACCCGGCCGCTGGGGCGTTCTCCGCCGAAGTCGTGATCGTCACGCCCCGCTTCTCCGCCAGCGGCAGGAGCGTCTCGCTCGCTTCTTCCGCAAGGAGGGACAGGTCGACGCGTTCCCGGGTGAACGCCCGCCGGTCGGCGCGGCTGAGGAGAAGCAGCGCCTCGGTGAGGGCGATCGCCCGGGCGTTGACGGCGTGGAGCCGGTCGATGAGTTCGTCCGCGGCGCGGTTGGGATCGCTGCGGGCGACGTCGAGGAGGGTCTGCGTCACGGCCAGCGGCGTCCGCAACTCATGCGACGCGTTGGCGGCGAAACGCTGCTGTTCGGCGACGTGCGCTTCGAGCCGCGCCAGCATGGCGTCAAAACTGTCGGCGAGTTCACGGAACTCGTCCCGGCGGCCTTCGAGCTCGATCCGGTGCGAGAGCGATCCCTCGGCGGTCTTGCGCGTGGCGCGCGTGATGCGGGCCAGCGGCGCGAGCATGCGGCCGGCGAGGATCCACCCGCCGACGAGGCCGAGCACCAGCAGGACGGCGAACGCCTGTGCCGCCCGCGGCGCAAACGCGCGCCACAGGTCGGTGCGGCTGGGACCCAGCATGATAGCACGGCTCCCCGCACCATCGGGGACGTAGCGGAGGAGGAACACCCAGACGACCGCGAGCAGGAGCACGCCCGCGACCATGAGGAACGCGACATAGCTGAGGGTGAGTTTCAGGCGGACGCTCAGTCCGGGCGCCCTAGCCACGCTCGCCGGCCCTGCCGCCCGGCCCGGGATCGATGCGATAGCCGACGCCCTGGACCGTGCCGATCAGCCAGGGTTCCCCGAGCCGCTTGCGGAGCGCCGAGACGGTGATGCGGACCGCGTTGGTGAACGGGTCGGCGTTCTCGTCCCACGCCCGCTCGAGCAGTTCCTCGGCGCTGACCACGCCGCCTTCGGCCGCAACGAGCACCTCGAGCACGGCAAACTGTTTGCGCGTCAGCGCAACGTAACGGCCATCGCGAAAGACCTCGCGCCGGAACGGATCGAGCTTCAGGCCCGCGATCTCCCGCACGGGCGGCCGGCTGTGCGCGCGCCGGCGATCGAGCGCCCGGAGCCGCAGCACCAGTTCCTGCAGTTCGAACGGCTTGGTCAGGTAGTCGTCGGCGCCGAGCTCGAAGCCGGACGCCTTGTCGTCGAGCCGGTCGGCCGCCGTGAGCATGAGGATCGGCATGCCGCTTCCCGACGCGACGATGCGCCGGGCGATCTCGTCGCCGGACGGGCCGGGAATGTCGCGGTCGAGGACGGCGATGTCGTAGGCGTTGATGCTGAGGAGTTCGAGCGCGGTCTCGCCGTCACCGGCGATGTCGGCCGCGATCGCCTTGAGGCGGAGGCCGTCGCGGATCGCCTCGGCCATGTAGGGCTCGTCCTCGACGATCAACACACGCATGCCCCGATCCTAGCTACAGCGCATATCGCCGGCATATCGAAAACCGCATACGCCCCGGGAACATCGCATCGCCTCCAATGGCGGCATGACAAATCCCGCAATGACGGTGTTCGGCTGCGAGCCGGACGAGGCTGACATGTTCGCGGCGCTTGCGCCGCGGCTCGGCGTGGCGGCGACAATGACGGGCGCGCCGGTGTCGGAGGCGAGCCTCCTCACGGCGCCGCGCAACCGGTGCATCAGCGTCGGGCACAAGTCCGAACTCGGCCGGCCGCTCTTCCGCGCCCTCGCTGTCGCCGGGGTGAGGCACATCACGACGCGCAGCATCGGCTTCGACCACATCGACCTTGCCGCCGCCCGGGAGGCGGGCATCGTGGTCGAGAACGTCGTCTATCCACCGGACGGCGTCGCCGACTACACGCTCATGCTGATGCTGATGGCGGTCCGGAACACCCGGGCGACGATCGGCGCGGTGGCAAATCTCGACTTCCGGCCGGGCGTCCGCGGCCGGGACCTCCGTGACATGACCGTCGGCGTCGTGGGCGTCGGGAACATCGGCGAGGCCGTGATCCGGCGCCTCGCCGGCTTCGGCTGCAGCGTTCTGGCCGCCAGCAAGGGGCAGCAGGTGGCGGCTGCCGCGGAGTTCGTCCCGCTCGCGGAGCTGCTGCGGCGGAGCGACGTCGTCACCCTGCACGTGCCGCTCGACGCCGGCACGCACCATCTCATTGGGCCGGGCGAGATCGCCGCGATGCGGCAGGGCGCCATTCTCGTCAACACCGGCCGCGGCGGCCTCGTCGATACCGGGGCGCTGGTCGCGGCGCTCGAGAGCGGCCATCTCGGCGGCGCGGCGCTCGACGTCATCGAGGGCGAGGACGGCATCTTCTACCACGACCGCTCGGCACGACCGCCCGACCATCCGTTTCTCGAGCGGTTGCTGCGGCTTCCGAACGCCCTCATCACGCCGCACACCGCCTACTACACGACGCGGCAGCTCCACGACACGGTCGAGCGGACGCTCCGCAACTGCCTCTCCTTCGAGCGGAGCAACACCTATGCATAGGCTGCGCGTGGCGTTCCTGTTCGGCGGCCGGTCGGAGGAACACGATGTCTCCGTGAAGTCGGCGATGGAAGTTGCCGCCGCGCTCGATTCCGCGAAGGTCGAGCCGGTGTTCGTCGGCATCACCAAGGCGGGAGCCTGGAAGCTCTGCGACGGGCCGTCGCCGACATGGGAGGCGGGCAACTGCCGCCCCGCCGTCCTTTCCCCCGATGCGGAGACGCGTGGCCTGCTCGTTGAGGACGGCGGCGCCTGGCGTGCGATCCGCCTCGATGCGGTGTTCCCGGTGCTGCACGGCCGCGGCGGCGAGGACGGGGCGATCCAGGGCCTCCTCGAACTCGCGTCGATTCCCTATGTCGGCTGTGACATCCAGGGCTCGGCGCTCGCCATGGACAAGTCGCTCGCCTACATCGTCGCCGGCCATGCCGGGATCGCGACGCCGGCGTTCGTCGTCCTGAACGGCGCTGCCGCCCCGCCGCGTGACCTTGCCTGCCCCGTGTTCGTAAAACCGGCCCGGTCCGGCTCCTCCTTCGGCGTGACGAAGGTCGAGCGGCCGGACCAGCTCGACGCCGCCATCGCCGAGGCGCGCCGCTACGATGCAAAAATCCTGATCGAGCAGGCGGTTCCCGGCATCGAAGTCGGCTGCGCCGTGATGGGCAACGGCGCCGATCTCAATGTCGGCGAGGTCGACCAGATCACGCTGAGCCACGGCATCTTCCGCATCCACCAGGAGGCAAGGCCCGAGCAGGGCTCGGAGAACGCCGTCATCACCGTCCCGGCCGAACTCCCCGACGCGAAACGCGGCGAGATCCGGGCCGTCGCAAAGTCCATCTACGTGGCGCTCGGCTGCCGCGGGCTCGCGCGCGTCGACATGTTCCTCGAGCCCGGCGGGCGCATCGTCCTCAACGAGGTGAACACCCTCCCCGGCTTCACCTCCTACAGCCGCTATCCCCGGATGATGGAAGCCGCCGGCATCGGCCTCTCCGAGCTCGTCGACCGGCTGATTGCGCTGGCGGTGGGGCGGTGACCATGGAGCCGGGATTCGCCTTCGCCGACGAGGTGCTGGCCGGCGTCCGCTGGGACGCCAAATACGCCACCTGGGACAATTTCACCGGCAAGCCCGTGGACGGCTACGAGCTGAACCGCATCGTCGTCTCGCACGCCCTCGCGGATGCGCTGCTGGTCGCCACGCGCCACGCCGCCGCCCTCGGCTTCGGCCTCCTCCTGTGGGACGGCTACCGCCCGCAGCGCGCCGTGAACCGCTTCGTGGAGTGGGCGGCGCGGCCCGAGGACGGCCGCACCAAGGCGCGCTTCTACCCCCGCATCGAGCGCGCCGAGATGTTCGCGAAAGGCTACGTCGCCGCCCGCTCCAGCCACAGCCGCGGCAGCGCCGTCGACCTCACCCTCTACCATCTCGACACCGACGAACTCGCGCCGATGGGCGGCGGCTTCGACCTGATGGACGAACGCTCCCACCACGGCGCGCCCGGAGTGGCCGATGCCGTGGCGAAGAACCGCCGGACGCTGTGCTCCATCATGGAGCACAGCGGCTTTGCGCCCTACGACCGCGAATGGTGGCACTACGCGCTGGTGCAAGAGCCGTGGCCGGAGAGGTATTTTGATTTTGTGGTGGGGTAGGCGATCCGCAGGGCCAATTGCGGCGATTGGAGCGGGGAAGGGCAACAGTTGCGCGTGACGCCGAATGAGCGTGCCGCGTCATGGGCGGCCGACAGATCGCCGATGCTGTCGATTTCGCGCCGCCATCGAGGACTTGACCATCGCCTCCCAGTGCGGCGCTTAATCCCCGCTGCTGCACTCGAACGCCAGACTACGACTTGATTCGCTGAAAGTTGAGCGGCCTGGGGGGGCGACGCTATGTTTTTCGGCAACTCGTTCCGCAGAGAACGAGCGGTTGGTTTCTGCAGGGCTGGAGGAGTCTCGCCGCCTGCGCCCGGCGGAGATCTTGTCTGCGGTCAAGAAGCCCTGACCAAGACCGTCCATGCGCAGTGAAACGGTATCGGCGGAACTATCTGGCATCCCTGCCCGTCCTGACGCCGTTCCAAAGCCCGCAGGCCACCGCCCCGACATCGATGGGCTTCGGGCCTTGGCGGTCGTCCCCGTTGTGCTGTTTCACGCGAACGCGCCGTATGTCACCGGCGGCTTCGTGGGCGTCGATGTCTTCTTTGTCATCTCCGGCTTCCTGATTGCAGGAATACTCAAACGCGAGGTTGATTCCGGATCGTTCTCGCTCCTCGGATTTTACGAAAGACGCGCGCGACGGATTCTTCCGGCCCTCTTGGCGGTGATTGCTTCGACGCTGGTGGTCGGAGCAATCCTCCTGTTGCCAGAAGCGCTTTTCAGTCTAGGCCGCTCCGCTATTGCCGCTATTCTATTCATATCTAATTACTGGGCGCTCGATTCCGCAACAGACTATTTCGACACCGGGATAACCCCTCTTCTCCACACCTGGTCATTGGCCGTGGAAGAGCAATTCTACCTGCTTTTCCCCATTCTTCTGGCTATTCTCACGCGATGGTGGCACCGATGTGCGTGGTGGATAGTTGCCGCAATATGTATAGCGTCGCTCGTGCTCAGTATCGTTCAGGTCGCGGACGAAAACGCAGCTGCCTTCTACCTGGCGCCCTCGCGCATTTGGGAACTCGGAATCGGCGTGCTGCTCGCGATCGCCCCGTTGCCGGTGCTCAGAAGGCGATGGCAGGCCGAGTTTCTCGGCATCGCCGGCCTGATCGCCATCGCTGCCGCGATGCTTCTCTACACGCGCTCGACACCGTTTCCCGGCGGTGCCGCGCTCCTCCCGACACTCGGTGCGGCTGCGGTCATCTATGGTGGGAACTCGATCAGAACCCTGGCGACCCGGCTGCTCGCATTTCCGCCGGTCGTCTTCGTCGGGCTCATCTCCTACTCGCTCTACCTCTGGCACTGGCCGATCCTCACGTTCGTCCGGGTTCGTCTCACGGCAGCGGAGTTCACAATTCAGCCGAAGCTATGGGCGATCGCCGGGAGTTTCTTGCTGGCCGCCTTGACCTGGCGGTTCATTGAGCAACCTTTCCGGCGTCGGACGCGGCTAACGCGGAAGCAGGTGTTCGCGGCGTCGGGCGTGGGGGGACTGGCAGTTGCTACGTTGGCCGCAACGGTGCTGGTCGGGGACGGCTTCGCGGGCCGCCTATCGCGCGAGGTGCAAGTTATCATCGCCGATACGGAAGGCGATGGCCGAGGCTGCATGGGGCGACCAAGCGACAACCTCTGCGAGATCGGAGCCGACGTTCCTCCGACCGTGCTTCTGTGGGGCGACTCTCACGCCAGTTCCGCCATTCCAGCGTTTCAGGTTGCTTTGCTTCAGGCCGGTGTTCGAGCGGTGGCAGCCGTCCATCCGGGATGCCCGCCTCTTGTTGGCGTGGCCCAGCCATCCCACGCGACTTGCGATGCCTTCCGCGCGGCCATCGGGCAGGAGATTCTCGCCCATCCGGAGTGGACGACCATCGTGCTGTCGGCCCGCTGGCCGTACTGGGTCAACGCGACCGGGGGCCCGACGCCGGGTCTGGTTCTCGGCGAGGACTTCCGCGACGCGACCACGAATGCGTTCGAGCACGGACTGAGGCGGGCGGTCGAGTGGCTACTTGGTCTTGGACGACGCGTTCTGATCGTAGGCCCCGTGCCAGAACCCGGCTGGAACGTGCCGGAACAGATGGTCGCGGAACTCCGATGGTCGAAGCCGCTACCTCCCGTGGCCACGATGGTCGGCCACAATGCCTTCAACGAGACTGTATTCGGTACCTTCTCGGAACTCGAGGGTATGGCTGGCTTGACGATAATGCCGGTTGCCGACCTGCTCTGCACCCCCGAGTGCGCCTTTGCGCTCGATGGGCGCCCACTCTACGTCGATGACAATCACCTCTCGCGGTTGGGCGCCCTCCACTTCCTCGCCCCCCGACTGGCGGCATATCCATGGCGATAGCGACCGCCTGGTGCCTCAAGCGGCGGGGGTCAGCAGCCAATCCCGCGAATGATGGTCCGCCGCAGAGAGGGGCTCTTCCGTGAGTCCATGGGGCCTGATGCGGAACGCACGGTAGCCCCAGCCTTCCGTGGCCGCAGCGATCCCAACGGCAGTCCGGCGAAGAACCTCCACGATCAGATCCGGTCGGTGTTCACGAACGAATCCGCCGAGCCGCGAGAGGATGGTCTCCTCGTGGCCTTCGGCGTCTATCTTCACAAGCACGTTCGCCGCGCCAGGAACGAAAGCACCGATCCCAGCCCCATCGACGGTTTGAACGACGGTCTCGCCGACTGGCCGGTCCAGCGAGGCTGCGAAGCCGCGATGAAGGGAACTCGTCGTGGCCATCGGCGACGCCTCGAAGAATGCCGCCGTGCCGTCGTGATCCGAAACTGCCGCCTGAACGACCCGGACGGCGCCTAGGCCATTCAGCTTGAGGTTCTGCCGAAGACGTGTGCACGAACTCGCTGCTGGCTCGAATGCCACAATGCGGCTGACGTCTTTCCCCTGCAACCGGAAGAGAAGCCCCATCGCCGTTGTAAAGACGCCCACATTGGCGCCGATCTCGATCACGGCGTCGTAGCGGGACAGGCGTTCCCCGAGGAGACGGAAGACCTCCTCTTCGTAGTGCAGCGAGCGGGATACAAGGGGTCGAAAGCGGAAATCCGGAGGCCGCAGCATGAGCCTGATCCTGCCGGCGGGTGTCTGCACCGTCCGCGGCCTGGCTTGGGCGAAGACCTCGTCGCGGCCCTGCGCGGCGTGACTGGCAGCGTTGGCAATCCTCACCACTATGCTTTCGGAAAGCGGCAACCACCGAAGCGCCATCCATGCCGTCGCATAGGCACGGGCGGACGCGCGCGTAGCGAAAGCCAGCTTGTGCGCGCTCACCCCAATATCCCTGATCGCCCCCATCGGCTCTGGCCTAAGCCATCAAGACGCTCAAGTCGATCGCGGCTCGGCTATTGGTCAGCACGGCAACCCAATGAGCGTCGCACGCTCCTGACGGATGGCCGATTGGTGGAGCCGAGGGGAATCGAACCCCTGACCTCTGCAGTGCGATTGCAGCGCTCTCCCATCTGAGCTACGGCCCCGGTACCCCGGAGGGCGCGGGCATTTAGAGTCGCGGTCTCATGGGTGTCAAGCAAACCCGCCGCGGCGGACGGGCGCTGGCGTCGCGCGCCCGCGCTGACGCGCGGCGCCGGCGCGCAAGGGCGGGAGAGGCGCGGCGTTCGGGGGAATGCGGCTTGCGGGGCGGGCGGGGCGCGCCTAAATCCGGGGGGCCGTTGCGGCGGGACGCGGAAGGCGCGGGGGATCGATGATCGAGCTGCTCAGGTTCATCAACACGCTGCTCCAGCTGTACGTCTACATCGTCATCGCAAGCGCCATCTTCAGCTGGCTCTACGCGTTTGGTGTCGTCAACTCGCGCAATCCGGTGGTCGCGGCCATCGGCCAGTTCCTCTACGTCGTCACCGAGCCGCTGCTGCGGCCGATCCGGAACTTCCTCAACCGGCTGTTCGGCGGGAACATGGGCGGCATCGATTTCTCGCCCATCGTCCTGATCCTGATCATCTTCTTCATCCAGAGCGTGGTCATCACGAACCTCGCAAAGCTGTTCTACTGAGCCTTGCGATGGCCTCGCCCTTCCGCGTCGTCGCGGGGGCGCTGCGCATCCGGGTCCGGCTGACGCCGCGGGCCGCGCTCGACCGGGTCGACGGGCGGTCGCTTCTCTCCGACGGAACGGAAGTCCTCGCGGCGCGGGTGCGGGCTGCGCCGGAGGCGGGCGCTGCCAACGCGGCGCTTGAGCGGCTGATCGCCGGGGCGTTCGGACGGCCGCGCTCGGCGGTGCGGGTCGCCCGCGGCGGAACGGCGCGGCTCAAGGAGGTCGAGATATCAGGCGACCCGGCGGCGCTGCTGGCGCTCGCCGAGCGGGCGTTTCCACCGCCCGCGGGTTGAGGCTACGGAACGGCCGTGAGGACGGGCGCGCCGCCGGCGGCCGGGATCCAGGTCGCGAGCGCGGCCCGGAGTCGGAGGGCGACGAGCTCGGCGGCTTCGACGGCGGCGCGCTGCTCGGCGTCCTCGCGGGCGCGTACCTCGGCAAAGGCCTGGTTCGAACGGGTGAAGCGCGTCTCGGTCCGCACCACGCCGCTCGTCACGACCTCGCCGGTGGCGATCACCACCAGGGTGTAGCTGGTCGCGAGCGAGACGACCGACGTCCGTTCGTTGCCGGGCGCGGTCACGATGAAGCCGTCATTGCCGACATTGGTCGCAATCGACACCTCGTAGGTCGGCACCGGATCGGGGTTCGCGCCGCCGGTGAGCTGGAACATCAGCTCGTTCCGGACGATCTGTGAAATGCGGTCGCCCACGGGCGCCACGTTGATTGCGGCCAGCGCCACGCGAAGCGTCGCGCCGTCGGCGCGCTCGCCATAGAGCGGCTGGACCGTGCAGGCCGACAGCGCGAGCCCGGCGATGACGGTCAGGGAAACGGCCAACAGCCGGAGCGCCCTTGCTGGCAACACGACAACTCCACGTCCGGCGCCGATGGCGCGTTGAGGCCGGCAGTGTGCCGCCGGGACCGGCGATGTCAATCGACCGCCGCCCGGCCCATCGCCGGGCCCGGCATCGCGCCACCGGCGCGTCCGGGATTGTTTCGCGCCGGTGTTCTTAGTTGATTTGTCGCCGAAGGGAGGGGACGGCATTGTCCCGCCGCGCGGTCCGGGGCGGGCCGATTTGGGATTGCCATGCTCAAGGACACCGGGACGGCGTTGGCCGAGATTCCGTTCATCGACCTCAAGGCGCAGCGCCACCGGCTCGGCGACCGCATCGAGAAGGCGATCGGCCGGGTGCTTGACCACGGCCAGTTCGTCCTCGGCCGCGAGGTCGAGGCGGCCGAGGCGAAGCTGGCGGAGTTCTCCGGCGCGCCGCATGTCATCGCCTGCGCCAACGGCACCGATGCGCTGTACCTCGTTTTGCTGGCGAAGGGCATTGGGCCCGGCGACGCGGTGATCTGCCCCGCCTTCACCTTCGCCGCGCCCGCCGAGGTCATCGCCCTGACCGGCGCCACGATCGTGTTCGCCGACGTTTTGCCCGATACGTTCAACATCGACCCGGCCGGGATCGTGACGGCCTGCGCCATCGCCCGGCAGCGCGGCCTCGCGCCCAAGGCGGTGATCGCGGTGGACCTCTACGGCCAGCCGGCCGACTACGACGTCATCGAGCCGATCTGTGCCGAGGAGGGCCTGTTTCTCCTCGCCGACACCGCCCAGGGCTTTGGCGCCACCTACAAGGGCCGCAAGACCGGCACGATCGGCGACGCCACCGGCACCAGCTTCTTCCCGGCAAAGCCGCTCGGCTGCTACGGCGACGGCGGGGCGATCTTCACCGCCGATCCGGAGCTCGACGGGCTGCTGCGCTCGATCCGGATGCACGGCCAGGGCACGGACCGCTACGAGCATGCCCGCGTCGGCGTCAACTCGCGCCTCGACGCCATCCAGGCGGCGATCCTCATCGAGAAGCTCGCGATCTTCGGCGAGGAGATCGAGGCGCGCGACCGGGCCGCCACCCGCTACGCCGAAGGGCTTGCCGACGTCGTCACGGTTCCGACCGTGATCCATGGTGCAACCTCGGTCTGGGCGCAGTACACGCTCCGCCTCGGCGGACGGAACCGCGATGCCTTCATATCAGCGCTCAAGGCCGACGGCGTGCCGACCGCGGTCCACTATCCGCGTCCGCTCCACCGCCAGACCGCGTACCTCGACCAGCTCACCGCCGGGGATTCGCTTCCCGTGGCGGAGCAGCTCGCCAACGAGGTGGTGAGCCTCCCGATGCACGCCTATCTCCGCGAGGAGACGCAGGACCGCATCATCGCCAGCGTCCGGCGCGCCCTCGCCTGACGTTGACGGGTCCCGCGCCCTTGCCGCGGAACCTTGCCGATCCCATCATAATCCCTGCCGGACCATGGCGCCGAACGGGCTGCCATCCGGCATGGAAAGGACCATGAGCACCCTTCGTACCGGCATCCTCCTCGCTGCGCTGACCGCGCTCTTCATGGGCGTCGGCTATCTCATCGGCGGCTCCAGCGGCATGCTGATCGCGTTCGTGGTGGCGGCGGGCATCAACCTGTTCAGCTACTGGAACTCGGACAAGATCGTGCTGCGCATGCATCATGCGCGGCCGGTCGACGCGCGTTCCTCGCCCGACCTCTACGCGATGGTCCAGCGCCTGTCGCAGCACGCCGGCCTGCCGATGCCGGCGGTCTACGTCATCGAGAACGCGCAGCCGAATGCCTTTGCCACGGGCCGCAATCCGCAGAATTCCGCGGTCGCCGTCACGTCGGGCCTCATCCAGCGGCTTTCCTTCGAGGAGATCGAGGGCGTGGTGGCGCACGAGCTCGCCCACATCAAGCATCGCGACACGCTGACGATGACGCTGACCGCGACGATCGCCGGCGCGATCTCGATGCTCGCCAACTTCGCGTTCTTCTTCGGCGGCAACCGCAACAACAACAATCCGCTCGGCCTCGTCGGCGTCATCGTCGCCGCGATCGTGGCGCCCCTTGCCGCAGCGCTCGTGCAGTTCGCCGTCAGCCGGACGCGCGAATACGTCGCCGACCGGACGGGCGCGGAGATCACCGGCAACCCGCGCGGCCTTGCGTCGGCGCTGGTCAACATCTCGAATGCGGCCGCCCGCATTCCGAACATGGATGCGGAGCGCGCTCCGGCGACCGCGCACATGTTCATCATCAACCCGCTTTCCGGGGCCCGGATGGACAACCTCTTCTCGACGCACCCATCCACGCAGAACCGCGTCGACCGCCTCATGGCGCTCGAGCGTCAGATGGGCGGCGGCGGCCCGGTCTCGCGGCCTGGTCCGGCAGCGGCGACGCCGCCGCGCGTCGGCAGGACGGGAACCGCGGATCGCGGCCCGTGGGGCTGAGCCAGCGGGGCGTGCGCCCCCAGCAGCGGCATGGCAGCGGCGGCCGGGCGTCGCGCGCGGTAGCGGGCCTTCCGGCCCGCGCGGCCGCCGTGACGGCCATCGTCGACGTGCTGGAGCACCAGCGGCCGTTCGAATCGGACGGCGCCGCCTTCATCGGCCTCGAGCCGGCCGATCGCGGCCTTGCCCGCGCCATCGTCGGCACGACGCTCCGCCGCCACGGCGAGATCCGCGGGGCGCTCGACCGGCTGATATCCAAGCCTCCGACCACGCGGATGGGAAAGCTCTCCGCCATCCTCGACACCGCGGCGGCGCAGATCCTCTTCATGGACGTGCCGGACCATGCGGCGGTCTCGCTGGCGCTGGAGCTCGCCGAGGCCGACCCCAAGGCGCGGCACTTCAAGCCGCTTGCCAACGGCGTCCTGCGGGCGCTGGCGCGCGAGCGCGAGACGTTCCGCGCCGAGACCGTGCCGCCGTTTGCCGACACGCCGAAATGGCTCGCCGCTCGCTGGCGGAAGGCATTCGGCGAGGCGGGCGCGGCCGCGATCGCCGAGGCGCATCGCTTCGAGGCGCCGCTCGACGTCACCGTCCGCGACGATCCCGCCGGCTGGGCGGAGAAGCTCGGCGGCGTGGCGCTGCCGACGGGCTCGGTGCGGCTGGACGGCAAGGGCCGCATCGAGGCGATGCCGGGCTTTGCCGAGGGCGCGTGGTGGGTGCAGGACGTGGCGGCGGCGCTCCCGGCGCGGCTCCTCGGCGATGTTGGCGGCAAGACCGTGCTGGACCTCTGCGCGGCGCCGGGGGGCAAGACGGCACAGCTGGCCGCGGCGGGCGCTGTGGTGACGGCGCTCGACCTGTCGCCCGAGCGGCTGTCGCGGGTGAAGGAGAACCTCGCGCGCCTGAAGCTGACGGCGACGACCGTGGCTGCCGACGGGACGACCTACGATCCGCCGGAGCGCTTTGACGCCGTCCTCCTCGACGCGCCGTGCTCCGCCACCGGCACCATCCGCCGCCACCCCGACATTCCCTTCCTGAAGCGCGAATCCGATCTCACCAGCCTCGCGGTGATCCAGCAGGCGCTCCTGGCGCGCGCGGTGCAGCTGACGAAGCCCGGCGGCACGATCGTCTTCGCCACGTGCTCGCTCGAGCCGGAGGAGGGCGAGGCACGGATCGAAGCCGCGCTGCGCGACCTGCCGGTCGAGCTCATGCCGCTCGCGGCCGGCGATTTCCCGGGGCTTGCGGCGGAATGGGTCGTGGGCGGCGTCCTCCGGACGACACCGGGACACGCGCCCGGCCCGGGCATCGAGGGCGGCATGGACGGCTTCTTCGCGGCGCGGCTCCGCCGGCGCTAGCGGACCTCCGCCGCCGTCCGGCTGCGGCGGGCGACGCGGCGGGCCAGCTGGGCCAGCGTCTGGAGGATCGTGCCGGTCGCCACGGACGGCAGCGTCCGGGAGGCGTGGATCATCCGCGCGATGTCGCTGACCGCCTGGTCGAGTTCCTCGCGCGGCCACAGCCGGAGCTGGCGTTCGAGCGCGGCCCGGCGCTGCGGGAACAGCGGCGGGCGATAGGCATTCAGCACGTCGGACACCGAGCTCCGTTCGGCCGTGGCGGCGAGGCGGTGCAGCATCAGGAAGTGGCGCTCGACGGCCAGGCCGATCGTCTGCGCGCCGGTGCCGTCGGCAAGGAGCCGCCGTGCGCCGCGGTCGACGCCGGCGACGTCGCCCGTCGCCACCGCCTCGGCGACATCGTCGGCCGCAATGGCGGCCGCATCGCCGACAAGCGCGATGACGTCCGCCAGGCCGAGCTTGCCGGCATCCAGCGCGTAAAGGGCGAGCTTTGCGATCTCCGACCGCGTCGAGCCGCGATCGGTGCCGAGGAGGTTGATCACCGCCGCCCGTGCGTCCGGCTCGATGGCAATGCCGAGCGTCCGCATCTCCTCGTCGATCATCCGGCCGATCGTCGCCTCGGTATCGGGGTAGCAGGCGATGGCAAGGCCGGTCCGCGCGCCCTCGAAGAGCTTTCGCAGCGGCGCGGTCTTGCGGAGATCGCCAGCCTCGACGATGACGAAATTGTCCTCCGGCGGCCGCTCGAGGATCGGCGCGAGCGCCGGCGCAAGATTGCGGCCACCGACGGCGCGGACCCGCACGACGCGCCGGCCGGAGAAGAGCGAGCCGCCATACGCTTCGTCCGCGATCCGCCCCGGATCGCCCGACAGCTCGTCCGCATCGATGCGGATGACCGCCATCGCGTCGTCGCCGACGAGTTTCTTCGCCAGCACGGACGCGCGATCGCTGACGCCGCCGGGGTCCGGCCCGTAGAACAGCACGACCTTCTCCCGGCCCTCGGGGGACTTCAGGAAACGCTCGGCGTCGGCGGTCTTGAGGGCGGTCATGCCAGCGTCTCGGGTGCGACCGATCGGGCCGGTACTACATCGCCACCAGAGGGTGCCGCGATGGCCGTCTCGGCGGCCAGCCTCCCGACCAAACCGCCCCCCAGTTCGTCATCCCCGGGCTTGACCCGGGGACCCATGATGACGCGCTTCACGTGGCCGACTCTCCGCATTGCTCTCATCGATCGCCCGCGGGGCGAGGCATCATGGGTTGCCGGGTCAAGCCCGGCAATGACGAAGGTGGGGTTGAAGGGTGACCGTGGTGCGATCGTCATAAGCGCTGCTATGCCATCGTCTCCTTCCACAGGTCGCGCCAGCCGGGATTCATCTTCTCGATCAGCTCGATCTTCCATGCGCGGGACCAATGCTTGATGTTCTTCTCGCGCTGGATCGCGGCAGAGATGCTGTCGTGCGGTTCGTAGTAGACAAGCATCTTCACCCCGTACGTCTTCGTGAAGCCGGGGATCAGGCCCTCGCGGTGCTCGTAGACGCGGCGTGAGAGGTCGCTCGTGACGCCAACATAGAGAGTGCCTCGAGCGACGCTGGCGAGGATGTACACCCATGCTCGCACCGTCCCCTCCCTCGTCTTCCGCCGGCTTGACCCGGAGACCCAAGTCGGTGCGCCAGCACGGAGCTTTGGCAATGGCTCATCGCCTACAACGCCCCGCGGGGCGAGGCATCATGGGTTGCCGGGTCAAGCCCGGCAATGACGAAATTGGGGGTTGGCAGAGGGGAGGTAGCGCGATCGTTGGGCGCGCCCTACACCACCACGTTCACGATGCGGCCGGGGACCACGATAACCTTGCGCGGCGGGCGGCCTTCGAGGGCTTTCATGACGAAGTCGAGGGCGAGCGTCGCCGACTCGATGTCGGCCACCGAGGCGCCGGCCCGCGCGTTGAGGTCGCCGCGCTTCTTGCCGTTGATTTGCACCGGCAGGACGATCGTGTCCTCGGCGAGGAGTGCCGGGTCGGCCGAGGGCCAGGCTTCGGTCGCGAGCAGCGAGGTGTGGCCGAGCTCTTCCCAGCAGGATTCGGCAAGGTGCGGCACCATCGGCGCCATCATGCGTGTGACGAACTCCAGCGCCTCGCGGATCGCCCAGGCGAGCGACGGATCGTCCTTGGACAGGACCGGCAGCCCCGAGCCGCCGATGCCGGTCCCCGTCGCGTTGACGAGTTCATACATGCGCGCCACCGCGACGTTGAAACGGAGCGCGGCGTAGCTCTCGCCGACGGCCTTCAGCGTGCGGTGCGTGGTCTGGCGAAGGGCCGTAGCCGTGGCGCTCATCGCGTTCGGCGGCGGCATCGCCGGGCCGGGCATGTTCGGCAGGTCCAGCGCCTCGCCGACGAGGCGCCAGATGCGCTGGACGAAGCGGTGCGCCCCTTCGACCCCCGCCTCGCTCCAGATCACGTCGCGCTCGGGCGGCGAATCCGACAGCATGAACCAGCGCGCGGTGTCGGCGCCGTAGCTGGCGATGATGTCGTTGGGGTCGACGACGTTGCGCTTCGACTTCGACATCTTCTCGATCGAACCGATTTCGAGCGGCTCGCCCGTCACCTTGTCGGTCGCGGTGCGGACGCCGTCCTTGTCCTCGATACTGATCTCCGCCGGGCTCGCCCAGCCGCCGTCGGCCCGGCGGTAGGTCTCGTGGACGACCATGCCCTGCGTGAAGAGGCCGGCGAACGGCTCCTTGATGCCGAGATGCCCCGTCGCCTGCAGCGCCCGGCTGAAGAAGCGCGAGTAGAGGAGGTGCAGGATCGCGTGCTCGATGCCGCCGATATACTGGTTGACCGGCAGCCAGGAGTCGGCCGCCTTGCGGTTCACCGGCGTGGACGACTGCGGATCGGTGAAGCGGGCAAAATACCAGGACGAATCGACGAACGTGTCCATCGTGTCTGTCTCGCGCCGGGCGTCGCCGCCGCAGTTCGGGCACTTCACGTGCTTCCACGTCGGGTGCCGCTCGAGCGGATTGCCCGGCTGCGTGAAGGAGACATCCTCCGGCAGCTTCACAGGGAGGTCGGCTTCCGGCACGGGCTGCACGCCGCAAGAGTCGCAGTGGATGATCGGGATCGGGCAGCCCCAGTAGCGCTGGCGCGAGATGCCCCAGTCGCGGAGGCGGTAGTTCGTCTGGCGCTTGCCCTGCGGCGCGCCGGCGACGGTCGCGGCCTCGAGGCGGCGCGCCACTTCCTCCTTCGCCTCCGGCACGCTCATGCCGTCGAGGAAGGCGGAATTGATGAGGATGCCGTCGTCGGTATAGGCCTCGCGGCCGGCGGCGAACTGCTCCAGCCACTCGACGAGCTCGGCATCGGTCTCGAAGCGGTCGACCGGCGCCACGACGGGCGTGATCGGCAGGTCGTATTTCGTGGCGAACTCGTAGTCGCGGTCATCATGCGCGGGGCAGCCGAAGATGGCGCCGGTGCCGTACTCCATCAGGATGAAGTTGGCGACGAAGACCGGCAGCGTCTCGTCCGGGTTGAACGGGTGCGTTGCGGCGATGCCGGTGTCGAAGCCCATCTTCTCGGCGGTCTCGATCGCCGCCGCGCTCGTGCCGGTGCGGTGGCATTCCGCGATGAAATCGGCAAGGTCCGGGTTGTCCTTCGCCAGCGCGGTCGCCAGCGGATGGTCCGCTGCGATCGCGAGGAAGCTCGCGCCGAACAGCGTGTCCGGCCGCGTCGTGAAGACCTCCAGCGTCTCCATGCCCTCGGGGGCCTCGCGGTCGAGCTCGAAGCGGATGCGGAGGCCTTCCGACTTGCCGATCCAGTTGCGCTGCATCAGGCGGACGCGGTCCGGCCAGCGGTCGAGCGTGTCGAGCGAGGCGAGGAGATCGTCGGCGAACGCGGTGATCCTGAGGAACCACTGCGTCAGCTCGCGCTGCTCGACGGGCGCGCCGGAGCGCCAGCCCCGGCCGTCAATGACCTGCTCGTTGGCGAGCACGGTCATGTCGACCGGGTCCCAGTTGACCCTGGCGCTCTTGCGGTAGGCGAGCCCCGCCTTCAGGAGGTCGAGGAAGATCTTCTGCTGCTGGTGGTAGTAGGCGACGTCGCAGGTCGCGAATTCGCGCGCCCAGTCGAGCGACAGGCCCATCAGCTTGAGCTGATTGCGCATGGTCGCGATGTTCTCGTACGTCCACGCCGCGGGGTGCGTGCGGTTCTGCATCGCCGCGTTCTCGGCCGGCATGCCGAAAGCGTCCCACCCCATCGGATGGAGCACGCTGTAGCCGCGCGCGCGCATGAACCGGGCGACGACGTCGCCCATCGTGTAGTTGCGGACGTGGCCCATATGGATGCGCCCCGACGGATAGGGGAACATCTCCAGCACGTAGTATTTCTCGCGGGGGTCGTCGTTCCGCGTCGCGAAGATGCCCTGCTCGGCCCAGACCTGCTGCCAGCGGCGCTCCGCTTCGCCGGCCTTGTAACGCTGTCTCTCGGGTCTGTCGGTCATCGTCGCTTTGCTGGATTCGTGTTTCGGCGCACGCGCTTCGGTGCCGCCGCCAAAGGCGCGCGACCTTCATCCGAAAACGCCGCGCGGGTCAACGGAATCGGGCTGGGTTCGGGCGCGTTTGCCAAGGGCACATGTGGTTTGGGTAGCCAAGGAGCTCGGACCCTCAGCGTTGCTCAAGGGGGCATTGTGTGACTAGAAATTGTAGCCAGACCTTCCGGGCGCGAGCATGCGAATATGAAATCCTTTCCCACCGTCGATGTTCTGATGACTTTGACCTACGGATTCCCGCAATCAACATGGGATGCGGCCAAAGACGAGGCTCGGGAGCAGCTCGCAGCTATCGCCAAGAAGGGCGCGCGGCCTCTCGGATATGGCGAACTGGCGGCCAAGATTCGGAGCATTCCCTTCGACGCTGACAACGACGCGTTCCACAAGATGCTGGGCCAAATTTCCGTCGAGGAGGACGCGGCCGGCCGCGGAATGCTCAGCGTCTTGGTGGTTCACAAAGGTGGCGATATGCGACCGGGAAATGGCTTCTTCGAGCTAGCCCAACAGCTAGGGCGCGACGCCAAGGACCGGGACGCCTTTTGGGCGAGCGAAATGAGGGCGGTTCAAGACGCTTGGAGATAGGGCGCGTTTCCATGCTCCAGGTGGCGGCTAGCAGCAGTGCCCAGGCCGAAGACGTCAGACCTTCATGACCGCAGCAGAACGCCTTGCCGAGATCCGCGCCCGCATCGACCGGGCGACCGCGGAGCATGGCCGCGCGCCCGGGAGCGTGCGGCTGATCGGGGTCACGAAAACGTTTGGCGCGGAGGACGTCCGCCCGCTGATCGCCGCGGGGCTCCGCGATTTCGGCGAGAACCGCGTGCAGGAGGCGGCGGGGAAGTGGCCGGCGCTGCGGCAGGAGACACCAGAAATCCGCCTCGACTTGATCGGGCCGCTGCAGTCGAACAAGGCGGCCGAGGCGGTGGCGCTGTTCGACGCGATCCACAGCGTCGACCGGGACAGGATCGCGACGGCGCTGGCGAAGGAAATCGCCCGCCAGGGCCGCTCGCCCACCCTGTTCGTCCAGGTGAATACCGGCGAGGAACCGCAGAAAGCCGGGATTGCGCCGCAGGAGACGGCCGCTTTCGTGGCGCGGTGCCGGAGCGAGCATGGCCTTGCCATCGCCGGGCTCATGGCGATCCCGCCGGCTGACGAATCGCCGGGGCCGCATTTCGCCCTCCTCGCGAAGCTCGCGCGCGAACTGGGCCTCGAGCGCCTTTCCATGGGGATGAGCTCGGACTACGAGACGGCGATCGCCTTCGGGGCGACCGACGTCCGGGTCGGCAGCGCCCTCATGGGCGACAGGCCGCAAACCCGGCCGGAAAACCCCGGCAACCTTGCTTCGGGGTGAGGTCGAGGCCACATTGCTGTCACGAAGCGCCGGCATCCGGGCGCTGATTCCTGCCCTTTCGGAGGAGCGAAGACGATGGAACGCTCGGTGACGACGCGTCGGATCGTGATCGTGGACGACGACGACATGCTTCGCGAGAGCCTCGTCGAACAGCTCGCGCTCCAGCCAGAATTCCGGGTCGCGGAAGCACGCACCGCCGCGGCGGGCATCGCGACCGCGAAGGCGGAGCCGACGGACCTTGTCGTGATGGATGTCGGCCTTCCCGACACGGACGGCCGCGAGGCGGTGAAGCAGCTGCGGGCGGGCGGGTTCAAGGCGCCGATCATCATGCTCACGGCGCACACCTCCGAAGCCGACACGATCGGCGGCCTCGACGCCGGCGCCAACGACTACGTGACGAAGCCCTTCCGCTTCGCGGTCCTCCTCGCCCGCATCCGCGCCCAGCTCCGCGTTTTCGAGCAAACCGAGGACGCGACATTTGCCGTCGGCCACTACACCTTCCGCCCGAGCGCAAAGCTCCTCGTCGATCCGACGGGCGCGAAAATCCGCTTGACGGAGAAGGAGACGGCGATCCTGAAGTTCCTCTATCGCGCCGGCGAGAAGGTCGTGACGCGGGACGTGCTTCTCCATGAGGTCTGGGGCTACAATTCCGGCGTGACCACGCACACGCTCGAGACCCACATCTACCGCCTCCGCCAGAAGATCGAGCGGCGCCCGGCGCAGGCCGAACTGCTCATCACGGAGGGCGGCGGCTACCGCCTCGCACCGTGACCCACCGCCATTTCGGGCGTCCGAAGCGGTGAGCCTCGAACGCGACATCGAACTTCTCTCCGGCATCCCGCTGTTCTCCGACCTCTCCGGGGATCAGCTCCGGCTGATCGCCTTCAGCTCGGCGCGGCGCGACCTCGGTGCGGGGCAGCACCTCTTCCTCAAGGGCGACCCGGCGCTCTCGGCCTTCGTGGTCGCGTCGGGCGCGATCGGTCTGTCGACGCCGCTCGCGCCGGATGCCATCGAGACATGCGGCGCGGGGCAGATGATCGGCGAACTCGCCCTCTTCGTGGAATCGAAGCGCCGCGTCACGGCAACAGCGAAGGAGCCGTCCGGCGTGGTCGAGATCACACGGCAGCTGATGCGGCGCATGCTGACCGAGTATCCGGACCTTGCCGCCAAGCTCCACGCGCGCCTGTCGGACCGGCTGCTCGGCACCGTCGGCGAACTCCAGCGTGTCCAGGAACGGCTGCAGACAATCCGGTGAGCCTGGTTGCACGGGGCGCATGGCCAGCGATCCGTGTTCCCGAGGCGCTCCAAGTCTTCGTCCATGAGGTGCCCCCGCAAGCGGAGTGGCGGACGGCCGATCGGCGGGACGGGATCGTCGATCGGGATGGAGGTCAGGCACGTCGCTCATGCCACTCGCGGTAGCAGCATTCCGATCCGCCGGGCGGCAAGCCGCTCCACCGCTACGAAGACGCCGTCGATCAGTACCGCCAGCGCGGCGACGAGGAGGCCGCCCTGCACCACGAAGGCGGTGTTGCTGGACAGGAGCCCGGCGATGATGACCTCGCCGAGCGTCTTCGCCGCCACGGTGGAGCCGATGGCGGCCGTCGAGAGCGCGATCACCGCCGAGACACGGATGCCGGCGAGGATCACGGGCAGCGCGAGCGGCAGTTCGACCCGGATCAGCACCTGCCGCGGCGTGAGGCCCATCCCGCGCGCCGCCTCCGAGACGGTGGGCGGCACGGTGGTGAGGCCGACGAGCGCGTTCTCGAAGATCGGCAGGAGGCCGTAGAGGAAGAGGGCGATCAGCGCCGGCCTGTCGCCGAAGCCGACCAGCGGCACGGCGATGGCGAGCACCGCCACGGGCGGAAAAGTCTGGCCGATGTTCACGACGCTGCGCGACAGCGGCAGGAATTCCGCGCCGGCCGGCCGCGTGACGAGGATCGCAAGGCCGACGGCAATGATCGTCGCCGCGCCCGTGGCCATGCCGACGATGGCGAGGTGGTTCAGCGTGAGCTGGAGGAGGTCGCCCTGAACGTAGATCGCGGGCGCGTTGTTGCGCGTCAGGTTCACGAGGAGCGGCTCGAACCATTGCGGCTCCGTCAGGAACGCGACAGTGAAGACGAGCACCAGAAGGCGGAATGCGATCCCGGTCGGGCTCATTCCGGCCTCGCGGCATGGCGGAGGAGGGCGGGCACGGTGACGATGCCGAGGACTGAGCCGTCCTCCGATGCGACTGGCGCTGCGCTCCGTCCGCTCCAGGCGAGCGTCGCCAGCGCGTCGTATTGTGTTGCGGTATCGGCGATTGGCGGTCCCTCCGCCGTTCCGGGCTCGACCGCGTCGGCCACGCGCGCGAGGGACAGCAGCCGGAACGGCCGATCGCCGGTGCCGATCAGCTCCTCGACGAACGGCGTTGCCGGCCGCATGAGGATCGCCGCGGGCGTGGCGAACTGAAGGAGCTTTGCGTCGTCCATGACGGCGATGAAGTCGCCGAGCCGGATCGCCTCGTTCATGTCGTGCGTGACGAGGACGATCGTCGTGCCGAGCCGTTTCTGGATCGCCACCAGATCGTCCTGCGCCTTGGCGCGGATGATCGGGTCGAGCGCGCCGAACGGCTCGTCCATCAGAAGGACGGCCGGACCCGCCGCCAGCGCCCGGGCAACCCCGACGCGCTGGCGCTGGCCGCCCGACAGTTCGTGCGGCATGCGCCTTGCGAACGTGGCTGGATCGAGCTGGAACAGCTCCATCAGCTCGGCAACCCGTGCGCGGATGCGCGGCCTGTCCCAGCCCAGGAGCGCCGGCACGGTGCCGATATTCCCGGCGACGGTGCGATGCGGGAAGAGGCCGTCGCCCTGGATGGCATAGCCGATCCTCCGGCGGAGTTCGTAGGGCTTCAGCGTCCGCGTATCGACGCCATCGATGAGGATCTCCCCGGATGTCGGCTCGATCAGGCGGTTGATCATCCGCAGCAGCGTCGTCTTGCCCGAGCCCGACGTCCCGACAAGAACGGTGATGGAGCCGCTCGGCACCGTCAGCGTGACGTCCGCCACGGCGACCGCCGCGCCGAACCGCTTGGTCGCGTGGCGGATCTCGATCATGCCCACCTCCCGCGGCTCGATTCGACGGCGGCATCCAGCACGATCGCCGCGGTGAAGGCGAGCGCCACGGTCGGCAGCGCGCCGAGGAGGACGAGGTCGATCGCGGTCTGGCCGACACCCTGGAAGACGAACACGCCAAAGCCGCCGCCCCCGATAAGGCCGGCGATCGTGGCAAGGCCGAGATTCTGCACCAGCACGATCCGGATGCCGGTGAGGATCACCGGGAAGGCGAGCGGGAACTCGACGCGGATGAGGCGCTGGCGACGCGTCATGCCCATGCCGCGCGCCGCTTCCACCGCCGCGGCCGGAACGCCGGCAAGACCGACCACCGTGTTCGCGACCATCGGCATCAGCGAGTAGACGAACAGGGCCACGAACGCCGGCGCCGCGCCGATGCCGCCGACACCGATCGCCGCGAGGAACGGCACCGCTGCCGCGAGCGCGGCGAGCGGTGCGATCAGCATGCCGAAGAGGGCGATCGACGGGATGGTCTGGATCATGTTGAGCGTCCCGAGGATCGCACCGCGGACGCCCGGCACGCGATGGCAGAGAATGCCGAGCGGGACGCCGGCGAGAATTGCCGCCGCGAGCGAGCCCAGCGCCAGCGCCACGTGCCGTCCGCCCTCGCGCCAGAAAGCGGCGCTCCTGGTGGCGTATTCCTTCATCACCGAAAGGTCGTCCCACACGCCGGCGCGGAAGATGACGCCCAGCGCGACCGCGATCAGCAGCACGGCAACGATGCGCCCGAGCGGCCCGAGGCGCAGCCGGATCGCTGCGTCGGCAGCCATGAGTGCGAAGGCGAAGATGCTTAGCCAGAAGCCGGTGGACGGGCCGATGCGGGCGAGCCGGTCGCCTTCCGGTGTGAGATGCGCCGGCGCAGCGCCGATGGACAGCGCGATCGCGATCAGCGCCACGGCAGCTGCGGTGAGGCGCAGCCATGCCGGCGTCCGGAAGAGCGCCACCGCGATCGTGAGGACGATGACCACGATGAGGATCGTGGCGGTTGGGCCGGGAAGGGCATCGGTGATCGACTGCGGCGTACCGGCGACGATCCGGTTGGCCTTGAACGTGGCAAACGGCGACACCGCGGCGCCGACGGCAATGAGGCTGACCAGGATGCCGAGCTTGTCGGGGCGGAGGGTCACCGACACGGGCCGACCGCTCCGGGCTGGAAACGGGGCAAATTCCGCGTGATTTCGCGGGCTGGCACAGACTCCCGACCGTTCATCCCCGCGAAGGCGGGGACCCATCGCCCTTCACAGGACTGCCGGGCCTCCGGCCCGACCTTTGCCTCTCTGATGGATCCCCGCCTTCGCGGGGATGATCGGGGGAAGGCGAGGCGGCGTATGTCGCGGCGGCCGCATCGACAGGCACGGCCCCATGGGTCCCGGCTTTCGCCGGGATGACGAATAGGGATGATGACGACAACGCGGTATCCGGGGGGCGCTCGCAAGAATCCCCACTCCAAACGCCGCGGCCCCGGAGCAAGTCCGGGGCCGGGCAAAGGGTGCAGCCCGGCGCCCCGCGACGATTCCATCGGGCGGGGTGCCGGCATGTCCTGCTACGGCAGGAAGGCGTTGGTCCGGAGGAAGTCCTCGGCAACGGCGCGAGCCGCCTCGCCGCCGACCTGGACGCGGCCGTTGAGTTCCTGCAGCGTGACGAGGTCGAGCGCGAGGAAGATCGGCTCGAGGAGGTCCGCGATCTGCGGATACTCGGCCAGCACCTCCGCGCGGATGATCGGCGCCGGGTTGTAGACTGGCTGAACGCCGAGGTCGTCGACGAGGACGACCAGGCCCGACGGGGCGATGCCGCCGTCGGTGCCGTAGACCATGGCGGCGTTGACGCCGCTCGTCTGCTGCGCCGCCGCGGCGATGGTCGCCGCCGTATCGCCGCCCGACAGGGTGATGATCTGGTTCGGCGCCAGCGTGAAGCCGTAGGTCGACTGGAAGGCCGGAAGGGCCGCGGCGGAGTTCACGAACTCGGCCGAGGCGGCGAGCACGATGTTGCCGCCGCCGGCGATGTAGCGACCGAAATCGCTCAGCGTGACGAGGTTGTTCTCGGTCGCGATTTCGGAGCGGACGGCGATGCCCCAGGTATTGTTGGCGGGCGACGGCGTCAGCCAGACGATGTCATTGGCTTCGAGGTCGAGCGCCGCGGCGCGCTCATAGCCCGCGGTGGCATCCATCCACAGCGGGTCGTCGGCGAGGTTGAAGAAGAACGCTGCGTTGCCGGTGTATTCCGGATAGATGTCGATCTGGCCGGCGATGATCGCCTCGCGAACGACCGGCGTGCCGCCGAGCTGGATGCGGTCCGCCGTCGGGATGCCGGCGTTCTCGAGGGCCAGCAGGATGATGTTGCCGAGGACGCCGCCCTCGGTGTCGATTTTCGACGATACGACGACCTGGGCGCTGGCGCCGCCGGCTATCGCGATTGCGACGGCCGTGGCGGCGATGAATTTCAGTGCGCGCATGATTCACTCCTGGGATTTTCGGGCGAGGGGCGGCCCGTTCATTCCATGTTAGCGTGACCGGAGCCGCCTCACGGAGAAAGCCGTTTCGTAAAGGCCGGTTCCAGAGCGAAGAATTGGTCGATCTCCTGCAGCGGGGCAAGGGCAAGCAACTCCGAGACCAGCGGGGGAGAAATGAGCGCTTCCTCGATCGCCTCCACGTCGGATGAAAGCGGCCGGTCCTCGTAATAGAACGCGGCGTGAAGCCGGGCGGCCCGGTAGACCATGGCGACCACACCCTCGGGCCTGTCGCCGAGGATGTCGATCGCCTGCGCCGCGAGGAGGGCCTCGAGGGCCGTCATGCGCCGAATCGCATCGACCTGTCGTTCGAGCCGCTCGACGATGAGCGGCAGGAACGCCGCCTCGTCCTCGAGCCCGCCGGCGACGACCATCGACTGGGCCGAGATCGGCTGCGCCATGATGAGGACCCGCGCGAACAGCTCCCCGGCAAGCTTGATGATCGGACCGAAGCCGGTCGCGATCGCGCCGGGCGCCACAAGGTTGATGGGAAGACCCCGTCTCCCGCCATTGCCGATCAGTACGCAGCGGTTGAACGAGTTCCGCGCGACATGGGCGAGGGCCAGCGACACGGTCTGCACCGTGACGGCAACGTCGAGCGGCAGCGAGCCGCCCGAGGTGAGGATGCGGTCGCCGATGACGACCGGGTTGTCATCGAGGCGCGCGGTGGCCTCCACCACCGACATGCCGGCATTGACGAGGCTGTCCGACGTCATGGCGAAGACCTGCGCCATCATGCGCAGGCTCAGCGGGTCCTGGATGTGCGTGCCGGACGGCCAGGGGAACGTGCCCGACGCCTCCCACAGCCACCGCCCGGCAATGCGTTCGTGCGGCGTTCCGACATACGTTGCCGCCTCCCACGGGTCGCGCGAGGCGCCCATCGCCGCCGCGGTCGCCAGCGCCGTGGCGAACAGCATCCGCACCGCTGACGCTGCCGAACGGAGCGCGCCCGCCGAGGCGGCGTAGCCGACCGCGTTGATGGAAATGGACGCGAGGCTGTCCTTCGGCGCCATCTGGAGCGGCTTCAGCCCCGCCGCGGCGAGCGCGTCGGGCGCCTTCATCCGGCGACCGGCATGGACCGCTTCGCCGACCCCCGCGATCACCGCGCCGATCTGGCCCATGAGGCCGATATCGGCGCAGCCGATCGATCCTGTACGGCGGACGATGGGCGTCACGTTCGCCGCAAGGAGGCCGAGATAGGCCTCCACCAGCTCGGGCGAGCAGCCAACCTCGCCCGACATCGCGGTGTTGACGCGGATCGCCATGGCCGTCCGCACAACTTCCAGCGGGAAGGGATCGCCAGTGCCGAAATGGTGCGCCCGAACAAGGCCGGCGCTGAAGCGCTCGAGTTCCTCCGGCAGGAACTCGCGGTCCTTCATTGCGCCGACGCCCGTCGTCGCGCCGTAGACGGCGCGACCCGACGCGATAACCGCCTCCAGCGCCTGCCGCCCGGCGGCGCATCGCGCCATGCCCGCGGGATCGACCGTGATCGGCACGTTTCCCGCGCCGACGCGGGCGAGGGTGGCGAAGCCGAGCGGGCTGCCGTCGAGGACGAGGGGCGATGCGGTTGTCATGGTCTTGCTCCGATGGCGCCGCCAGGCGGCTGCCATTCGCCATTCTAGCGCGACCGCGGACAAAAGCGGCGGAACCGTGGCGGCCGATCGACGTTGTCCCGCAGCAACAAAAGAAGGAACAGCAAATGGGCGCGATCCTGCTCTGGCTGCTTGGGATTCCGATCCCGATCATCCTCCTCATCTTCCTCCTGACCTGAGGAGGATGTGTGATGGTTGAACCGTTTCTCGTCGTTGACACCGATCCCGCAGCCCGCGCGCGTGCCGGCGGCAACGAAGCACCCGTCTCGGCGGTGAGCTGGGGCGCGATCTGGGCGGGTGCCGCCGCAGCAACCGCCATGTCGCTGATCCTCCTGATGCTCGGCTCCGGCATCGGGCTTGCGAGCTTCTCGCCCTGGCCGGACATGGGCGTCACAGCCACGGCGTTCGGTGTCGGGGCCGCCATCTGGCTGGTGGTCGTCCAGTGGCTCTCGTCGGCGCTCGGCGGCTACCTTGCCGGCCGGCTGCGCACGAAATGGGTTGGCATCCGCACGGACGAATCGTTCTTCCGCGACACGGCCCATGGCGTCGTCACCTGGGCGGTCGCCACTGTCTTCGTCGCCGCGCTCGTCATTGTGACGGCTGCCGGCGCCGTCCGCACCGTGACGGATGCAGCCTCGACCGTTGCCGGCGCCGCCGTGGAAGGCGCGGCCGACATGGCCGATCCGATGGCGTACTTCACGGACGAACTGTTCCGGTCGCCGACCGCGCCGGTCGGGGGCGATGTCCGTGCCGAGACGCTTCGCATCCTCACCCGGGGGATCGCTGCCGACACCTTCCCTGAGGACGACCGCGCCTATCTCGGCGAACTCATCGCCGCGCAGACGGGCCTCACGGCCGCCGAAGCGGAGGCCCGGGTCGACGCGGTGATCGCCGACGCGCAGGCTGCCGAGGTGGAGATCCGCGAGGCGGCCGAGGATGCGGCCGACGCCGCCGCCACGCTCGCCTTCTACCTGTTCCTGTCGATGCTCATCGGCGCCTTCATCGCGGCCGTCGCCGCGGCCATTGGCGGCCGCCAGCGGGACGATGCCGAGACGGTCATCGCGAAGTAGCCGCAACCACGCGGCCATGGACGGGTGGGGCGCAGCCCCGCCCGTCTTCGTTCCAATCGCTACGCCGTCTTGGCCGGCAGCGGATGCTTCTCGCTCCACTGCTCGAACGCCTTGATCACGGTCCGCAGCGCCCGACCCGCATCGGTGAGTTCGTAGAGCGTCCGCGGCGGCATCGTCGACTGCACCGTCTTCCGCACGAGGCCGACCTGCTCCATCCGGCCGAGACGCTGGGTCAGCGTCGCCGGGTTGACCGAGCCGGCCGCCCGGCCGATCTCGTTGAAGCCCTCCGGCCCCTGCAGCAGCACGTAGACGATGGGCAGCGCCCATTTCTCCTGCAGCACGGCGAACGCGGCGCTGAGCCGCTCGGGCACGACGCAGGGGTCCGCCGCAGCGGCCTCGCCTCCGGTCTTCGGTCTCTCCATGCGGCTAATATAGCAATGTCGTGGGCGCACGGCTAATGCGCTTGACGCAACGTAGCACTATGGGTTCTAGTGCGCTACGTTTTCCATAGCGCTACAAAACTCATCGTGTTGCGACGCGTCTTGAGTACCAGAGCGTGGAGAACGGCCGCTCGCGTCCCCGATCGGCCAGTGCAGCCCAGGAATCATGACCATGACCAAGAAGATCGGTATCATCATCAGCTCGATCCGCCCCAACCGGTTCGCGGACAAGCCGACCCAGTGGATTTACGACATTGCGTCGAAGCGGAACGACCTCGAGGTCGAGATCATCGACCTGAAGGATTATCCGATGCCGCTGTTCGCAGAGCCCGTATCGCCGGCCTGGGGGCCGTCGCAGGATCCGGTGGCTCTCCGCTGGCAGGCGAAGATCGCCGAGATGGACGGCTTCATCGTCGTCACCGCCGAGTACAATCGTGGCCCGACCGCCGCGATCAAGAACGCGTTCGACTACGCCTACACCGAGTGGAACCGGAAGCCGATCGCCTTCGTCGGCTACGGGAGCACGGGCGGCGCGCGCGCCATCGAGCAGCTCCGCACCAATGCCATCGAACTCCAGATGGCCCCGATCCGCTTCGGCGTCCACATCCAGTGGGCAGTCATGGAGCAGGTCATGCAGGGCAAGGCGACCCTCGCCGACTTCCCGTTCCTCGTGCCGGCCGCCGACGACATGCTGAACCACCTGTCGTGGTGGCTCGACGCGCTCAACAGCGCACGCGCTATCGCGGCGTAGGCGGCGCTCCTGCCTGGATAAAGGGGCGCTCCGCGCCCCCTTTGTCCTTGCCCGGCCGGAATTCTCGGCGTTTGAAGGGCGCCGGAGAGCGAATCTTCACGCTTGAGTGGTTGTTCTCCTCCGCGCGCGTCGCGCGTTCCATCAATGCCGGAGGGGCACATGCACATTTCGAGAATGATCGCGGCGGCGGCGCTGGCCGGCGTCATGGCGATGCCGGCGGCGGCGCAGGTCACCAACGAGGAAGCCGAAGCGGCCGTGATGGCATGGCTGAACGCCATCATCGCCGGGCCTGCGGCGCTCGAGACGGTGCTTGCGCCCGAGTTCCAGATCCAGCGCGCCGACGGCAATGGCCTCGACCGCGCGGCCTATATTGGCGGCGGCGCCGCAACGATCACCGAGATCATCGGCATCGAGAATCTCGTCGTCACCACCCATGACGATCTCATGGTCGTGCGCTACTCGCTGATCGTTGCCGAAACGATCGGCGGCGTGACGGTGGACCGCGAAGCACCCCGCCTCACCGTCTTCCGCCGCGAAGGCGATGTATGGCTCGTGGTCGCGCACGCGAACTTCGCCCGGCTCGAGCAATAGGTCGCCACTGCCGTTGTCTCTGAGGCCGGCTTACCCGAGGCACGATTCCGGCTAGAACAGGCCGGATCAGCCTCGGGAGCCTTTCGCATGACGCTGCAGTTCGTGATCACCGCCTACGACGCCGAGCACACGCACGAGCTTCGCGCAAAATACCGCGACGAGCATCGGGCGCGGCTGCGGGCGTCTACAGGGTCGCCCGTCAAGGTGCTCACCGCCGGCGCGCTGTTCAATCAGGCCGACGAGCCGATCGGCTCGCTGATCATCGTCGAGGCCGACAGCCACACCGATGTCGAACGCTTCATGGCGGCCGATCCCTTCGTCATCAACAAGGTGTACGGCCGCCACGAGATCGTCGGCTTCAAGTGGACGATGGGCGCTCCGGGTCCGCCCTAGGGGCCGCGCCGCGTCACTCCAGGGCGAAACTCGCCACCATCGCCTCGACCAGTGGCAGGACGACCGCCATGTCGGCCGTGCTCACGACCAGGCCCAAGAGATCGCCCGTCGGCGTCTTGGCCGCGATGGCCCAGGTCTCGCCGTCCGCCGGGACGCTGAGGGTGATCGCGAGGGCAGGCAGCGCCCAATCCGCCAGCGGCTGCGCGTCGCCCTGCGGACCGTTGAACTGGCCAGCGATCGCCGCAAGGAGCCCCTCGACCGAATTCGCCGGCGGAACGCCGAGCGCTTCGAGCACCGCGGCAGGGAAGACGCCGACCGCAATCCCGCCCTCGGGCGGGTCGTCGCCGCGTTGCACGGTCGCCAGCATGCCCTCGGCGTTGCCGAGGAGGAGGGGGTCGTCCACCAGGACGAGCCAGCCTGCCGGGTAAGCGACGCTCCAGCCGTCGCCGCGGTAGCGCTCGGTCAGTTCCGGCACCTGCGCCATCGCGCCCGTCGCCACCGCCATGGCAACCAGCGCCGCCGCGGCCATCCGTCCGATCGGTCCGCCCATCGAGGTTCCCCCATCTGCCGGCGAGACCGTAGCCGCCGCGCCGCGGCGCGCCAACCGTCCCTCCCCCGGCGGCCCGCGCGGGTCTGTCGTGCGGCGGGGTGGCATCCGTTTCCCGCCCGGCGACGTAGTGTGCGCCGCCTGCCGGAGTCCGCCGCCGCATGACCAGCCCCGCCGAGATGGCCCCCGCCGGCCCACGCCAGGCGCCGCCGCGCGCCATCGCCGGCTGGCTCCTGTTCGACTGGGCGACGCAGCCCTTCTACACGCTCGTGACCGCCTTCATCTTCGGCCCCTATTTCGTGGCGGAGATCGCACGCGACCCCGTCGCGGGCCAGTCGCAATGGGGGCTCGGCGCCGGCATCGCCAGCCTCGTCATCGCCATCCTCGCACCGATCCTCGGCGCCATCGCCGATGCCGGCGGCGGGCGGAAGATCTGGATCGCCGGCTTCTCGGCCATGCTGGTCGGCGGCTCGCTCCTGCTGTGGTTTGCGATGCCCGGCACCTCGCCCCTGCTCGTCCTCTTCGTCGCGGCGATCGCGACCATCGGCGTCGAGTTCGCCACCGTCTTCAACAACGCCATGATGCCGGACCTCGTCCCGGCCCATCGCATCGGTCGGCTTTCCGGGGCGGGCTGGGCGCTCGGCTACCTTGGCGGGCTCGTCGCCACCGTGATCGCGCTCGGCTTCCTCGTCGCCGATCCTGCCACCGGCACCACGCTGTTCGGGCTTGCGCCCGTCTTCGGGCTCGACGCCGTCGAGCATGGCGGCGACCGTGCCGCGGGGCCGTTCTCGGCGCTGTGGTACGTGGTGTTCGTCCTGCCGCTGTTCCTGTTCACGCCCGACGTGCCGAGGCGGCTTGCCGCCAGGGCCGCGGTTTCGGCCGGCCTCCGCCAGCTTCGCGATACGCTCCGCAGCCTCCGCCACAACGCGCCCGTCACGCGCTACCTCGTGGCGCACATGGTCTACGCCGATGGCCTGGCCGCGCTCTTCGCCTTCGGTGGCATCTACGGCGTCGGTCTCTTCGGCTGGTCGAGCTTCGAACTCGGCGTGTTCGGCATCCTCCTCACCATCACCGGCGGCCTCGGCGCCTTCCTTGGCGGCCGGCTCGATGACCGTTTTGGCCCGAAACGGGTGATCCTGTGGTCGCTCGCCGTCCTCTTCGTCGGCAGCGCCGGCGTCCTTTCGATCGACGAAACCCACATCGCGCTGTTCATCGCGGTCGAGCCGGCGGGGGAGGGCGATGCCGCCTTCGGCAGCACCGGCGAGCGCTTCTATCTCCTCGTCGGCGCCATCGTGGGCGCCGCCGCGGGACCGCTCCAGTCGGCGAGCCGGTCGATGATGGTGCGCCTGTCGCCGCCCGACCGCATCACCCAGCTGTTCGGCCTCCATGCCCTGTCGGGCAAGGTGACGAGCTTCCTGGCCACGCTGGGCGTCTCGGCCCTGACCGCGCTCGCCACGAGTCAGCGCGTCGGCCTGTCGCTCGTCCTTGTGTTCTTCGCGGTCGGCGGCTTCATCCTCCTCGGCGTCCGGGATCGCCCGGCCGAGTGAGGTCAGCCCCCGGCGAAGAAGCCGGCGACGAGGAGCACCACCGCGATCGGCGTCGTGCGCGCCCGCAGGCCGCCATACCAGGCCGGCAGGCGGATGCCGTCGGCGGACCACACGTCCCACACTCCCTGAGCGGCGTGGGCGAGGCCGAGCACGAGCAGGCCCGGCCCGGCCGGCAGGAGAAGCGCCGCCCAGCCGGCCAGCGGCGGGATAGCCGCAAGCACGACCCGGCGCGACGACCCGGCAAGGCCCCGGCCGAACCGGGCCCCGGCGAGGAAGGCGAGGATCACGGCCCCGAGCCAGCGCAGCGCGTCGACGGCGCGGCCGGCGTCGAACCCGCCGAGGCCACCGGCCACGGCGATCGCGACCAGCACCGCTATCGGCAGCAGAAGGGCATAAAGAGCGACCGCAGGCGCCGGCGGCGCATCGCCCCGGAACACCTGCCTCCATCCGCCCGGACGGCGACGCCGCTCCGCCATGCCTCCCTCCGCCGCTAGTCGCGCCGGAAGATTGTTCCGCCGAGCCAGCCGATCGATGCCGCCATGAGGATCACGGCGAGCGCATAGAGCCAAGCGTTCTCATGCGCGGCGTCGAACAGGAACTGCTCGCCACCGGTCTTCGATATGGCGAGGTTCTCGCTCGCCTCCGCCTGCAGCGCCCCGTCGCGGAACAGGAGAGCCCGGGCCGTGTAGGCGCCATCGGGCACGTCGGACGGCAGTGAGAACGTCGTGCGGAAGAGGTTGCTACCGATCCGTTCGACCGCCCCGCCATCCTCGACATAGCGCCCCGCCTCGCGGCGGAGGCGGAGCACCGCCTGGCGGAACCCGGTCGCCGCGGCGCCTGCCGCCATCGTCGGCCCGAGCGCCAGGTTGTCGACGCCGAGCCCGAGGGCACCCAGCGCCTCGCGCGCCGCGATGTCGGCGAGCGGCGCGGTGGCGTGGATCGCATAGAATTCCGGCACATTGGTGAACCGCGCCTCGGCGCGGTTGATCCACAGCCCGACCACGGCGTCCTTGCGGCGGACGATGGTCTCCGTACGCGGGCCTTCGAGCGCGACAGCGATGTCGTAGCCGGACAGGCCTTCGCCATCCTCGATCGCACCGAAGACGGTGATCGTCGTGCCGGTGAAGGTCGACGCGATGCGGATTTCCTCGGCGGAAAGCGTGATGACGAGCGTTTCGGCGGCGACCGGCGCCGCCGCCAGCCCGATCGCGAGCGCCGCCGCGGCCCGCCTCATGCGGAAACCTCCTCGATCGAGTAGCGCTCCTGCGGCGGTGTGACGAGGTCGACCAGGAAGCGGGTCGCGACGGCGAGGACGAGCACGGCGAGAAGGAGGCGCAACGTCTCGCCGCGGAGGTGAACCGCCCAGCCCGCGCCGAACTGGGCGCCGATGACGCTGCCCAGCATCAGGATCAGGGCGAGGATCGCGTCGACCGAATTGTTGGTGACGGCATGGAGGATGGTCGTTGCCGTCATCGTGCCGAGGATCTGCACGAGCGAGGTCCCGATCACCATGCTGGTCGGCACCCGGAAAAGGTAGATCAGCGCCGGCACCACGACGAACCCGCCGCCCACGCCGAGGAGGGCGCCAAGGATGCCGACGCCGAAGCCCAGCGCGACCACCGGGATGACGCTGATGTGGAGATGCGAGCGGCGGAACCGCGTCCGCCACGGCAGGCGGCGCATGAGGGTTCTGTCGCGGACCCTGCGGAGCGGCGTCGGCTGGCCGCGGCGGGTGCGGAGGATGGTCCGCACCGACTCCACCAGCATCAGCCCGCCGACAATGCCGAGAAAGGCCACATAGGCCACGCCTATGAAAAGGTCGAGCTGGCCGCTCGCATCGAGAAGATTGAAGAGCGCGACGCCCGCCGCCGAGCCGACAATGCCGCCGGCCACAAGCACGCCGGCAAGCTTCAGGTCGACCTGCTTTCGCCGCCAGTAGGTCATGGCGGCCGAGGACGACGAGGCGACGACCTGCGCCGCCCCCGTGCCGACGGCGACCGAGGTGGGGATGCCGGTGAAGATCAGGAGCGGCGTGAGCAGGAAGCCGCCGCCGACGCCCAGTAGGCCGGACACGAATCCGATCGCCGCCCCGATCCCGATCATCAGGAGGACGTTCACGGAAAGCTCGGCGATGGGCAGATAGAGCTGCAAGGGTCCGTTTCGGCGCTGATGGACAGGCGCCGTTGTGACAGCGCCGGCCCGTGGTCGGAAGCCCCGCCGGGGAGAAGCTGCCCCGCCGGTCCCGGAGCGCCGGCTGTGCTAGGCGCGGACGCCGAGCGCGGACAGCACCATCGGGTCGATCTCGCCGGTCGCGTTCGCGCCGATCGTCGACTGGAACGCGCGGATCGCGTCGCGGGTGCGCGGACCCATCGACCCGTCCGCCGGACCGGCATCGAAGCCGCGGGCATTGAGGGCCGCCTGAATCGTGCGAACCAGCGTCTGCGTGTCGAGTGCGGCGGCCGAATCCCAGCCGCCCTGCGGCACCGGAACGGCGTTCGCGGCGGGATCGGGGGGCGTCATCGTCCATGCCGAAACGGCCGCACGGGCGGCTGCAAGCTGGTCGGCGTCGAGCGCGGCCGCGACCTCGTCGCGCCGGCCGGCGGCGTCGAGGTCGCCCTGCGCGGCCGCCGCGGCGAACCACTTGTAGGACTCGACCAGGTCCGGCGCGACGCCGATGCCACGGGCGTAGATGACGCCGAGATTGTACTGGCTGTCACGGACGCCATGCTCGGCAGCCGCCGTGAACCATTCGATCGCGCCGTCGAAATCCGGGGTTCCGGCGATGCCCTGGCTGAGAAGGACGCCGAGATTGTGCATCGACTGGACGTTGCCGCGTTCGGCAGCCGAGAGGTACCAGGCTTGGGCCGCTGTGCGGTTCTCCTCGACGCCGACCCCGCCCTCGTACATCGTCCCGAGTCGGTATTGCGCCGCAGCGAGGCCCCGATCGGCGGCCCGCTCGAACCAGAGCGCGGCCTCCGCGGTGTCACGGTCGACGCTCCGCCCTTCGGCGTAGCGTGCGCCTACCTCGTAGAGCGCCGCCGTATCGCCCTCGGCGGCCGCCTGGCGGAGGCGGATCGAACCGACCGCCTCGGGCGGCATGGGCTCAACGAGCGGCGTGGCCGGCAGCGGAATGGCTGCCGCGTCCCCTGCCCCGTCGGCAAGCGGGCCCGCTGCGGCCGCGAAGGTGGACAGGTTCCCCGTCGGCGGCTGCAGCGTGTTCGCGACCGGACCGTCCGCCGCGAGTGCGGGCGCGGCGCCGATCGCGGCGATCGCCGGGACCGGGACGTTGGTGGTGTCGACTGCGGCCGCGGGCTCGGCGGGCGCCGCATCGGGTGCGGCGGCATCCGGGCTGCCGGAGAACGGCTTGAGCACCGTCACCACGGCGATCGTCAGCACGATTGCCGCCGCCGCAAGGATGATGGCGCGGCGGTTTGCCGACAGGGCAGCGCGGAGGCGTGACGGTGCACGGGGCGCGCCATCGACCCGCGACGTGTCGCCGGCCAGGGGGCGCAGCGACGCATGCTCCGCCGCCGCGGCCTGGGCGGCCCGTCGCGCCGCCGCAATGAAATCGGCCTTGCGGTCACGCTCGGACCTCGGCGCTTCCGGTTCTGCGACCGGCCGCCAGGCGCCGGGCTCGATCGGCCGGTCGCGGGTCTCGTCGATCGGGCCGAGGCCCCGAAGGCGCTGCGCCGCCGTCATGCCGGGCGTCTCGTCCGGAGCGGGCTCAGGCGTCGGTCCGGAGCGAACCGATGGCGCTGCCGCGACGACGTTCCGCGCCGTCTCGGAGCGCGTCTCGGCCTCGAGGCGTGACAGGCGTTCGACGACCTTGTCGAGCGTCCCGTGGACCTCCTCGATGCCGTCGGCGGACCGTCGGCTGGTGTTCTGGACGGCCGCCTGGAGCTGGTCGAGATCGGCCTTGAGGGCCTCGACGATCGCGCCTTCGGATTCGCGCAGTCCCGACATGCCGGAGAGTTCGCGGATCGCCTCGCGGGCCGCGTCCTGCATCGCCACGCTCGACTGCCGGCGCGTATCCTCGACGGTGCCCTCGAGCCGGGCGAGATGGGCCTCCACCTCGCGGATTGCCTCGGCGCGCTGCGGCTCGGCGTCGATGCGCGAGACGAGCGCGCTCATCTGGCCTTCGAGCTGGGCGAGCGCATCCGGAATGACGGCGCCCGACAGATCCTCCATGCGGCCGGAGAGAGCGGCGACCTGCGCCTCGACCTCCTCGATCTTGCGCAGACGCTCGGGCGACGGCTCGCCGACCGAGAGCGCGACGAGGCGGTTGCTGAGTTCGTCGAGTTTCGCGTCGAGATCGGGCGCCGGAGCGCGGGCGGCCACGGCGGCGTCGAGCCGCTCCGCAAGCGCGGCGATGTTGCGGTCGAGACTGGCGAGTTCGGTGCGCTCACGCTCGCGCAGGCCCGCGATCTCGCGCGCCAGCGCCTCGATGGCGGCCGGAGCCGCCTCCCCGCGCGCCGCCAGCCGGTCGAGCCGCTCGAAGAGGTCGCTGACCGAATCGGCCTTCGGCGCTTCGCTGAGGGCCGATTCGAGCCGGGCCGACATCTGGGCGAGTTGCTGTTCGATCCGCCCGAGGGCGGCGCCTCCGCCGGCCTCGATCTTCTCGCCGAGCGCTTCCACCGCCCGCCGGGTAGCCGCGACGTCTGCCTCGAGGCGACTGGTCGCCGCAAGCGAGGCGGGAGCGAACCCGGCGGCCGCCGGCGCGGCAAGGCCGCTCGCGACGCGGCCGTCGATGGCGGCAAGGCGCGCCTCGATCCGCATCAGTTCGGCTCGATGGTCGCCGCTCGAAACCCGTTCGGCAAGCCGGTCCAGTTCGGCCGCGAGGGCGTCGAAACGCTCGCCGGCCGGCATCCGGTGCAGGAAGTCCTGGACGATCGCCTGCATTTCCTCGGCGCTGCCGGCGCGGCGGTCGATCGCATCGAGGCGCTCGACGATCCGGCCATAGCCGGCTTCGAGGCTGGCCAGCGTGGTTCCGAGCGCGGTGGAATCGAGGAGCGCGCGGATAGCCTGGACCTCGCGGCCGAGTTCGACGACCGCCGTTTCGCTCGAAACGCCGGCCTCGACGAAGCGGGTGAGCACGGACATGTCCTGGCGGAGCGCGGCGACCTCGGCCGCGAGGCCGTCGATGGCAGCCGGCGCCGGCGGACGGGCAGCGGCCGACGGGCGCGACGCCTCTGCCGGCCCGGCAGCGCGCGGCGGCGGCGGACGCGACCCGGCCTGAATCGGCCGGTCGGGCGACTGGAGCGGCGGGCTGGCCCTGCGATCCAGCCGTGGGGCAGCGGCTGGCGGCGGCGCGGGATCGTCGATCATACGTTGGCGTGCGGCAATTTCGGCAATGGCCTGGTTGAGATTGAGCACCGTGACGGAAGCCGGCGGCGGAGGCGCGGCGATCGCCTCCGGCGGCGGCTCCCGCAGATGGGCGGCGATATCGGCGAAGTCGTCCTCGGCGGGCGCCGGGGACGCCACGAGCGGCGGCGACGCCCAGGGCGCCGATCCCGTCGCGGGGTCTTCCGGTTCGGCGAGGCCGTGGCGAACCTTGAGCTGCTCGATGCGCTCGCGGATGGTGCGGAGCCGGTCCTCCGGCGTTGGCCGGGCGGGTTCGGCGGGCGTTGCCGACACTGCGGCAATACCGGGTCCCGGCCGGACGGAGGAGGGCGTCGCCGGCGCGGGTGCGTCGGCGCGCTCGTAGTGGCGCTCGTCGTCGCGCTTGTAGGCCGGGAGGCTCTCGACGAGCGCCGGCTCGCCGAGATCGTGAAGGGCCGCCGCGATCGCATTCATCGCGCGATCGTTGTCACCGTCGGCGCCGGGGCTGAACCTCGCCGCGCTTCGGGCGCCAATGGCCGGCGCCCGCTGTTCCGCCGCGAACGCCTCAAGACGCGCGTCGAGAATGGCGCGGGCATGCTCCGGGCCGTTCGGCTCGGCGTCGGTGGTAATCCGCTCGAGGCGCGAGGCGAGATCTGCCAGGCGGTCGTGCAGCGCCCGGCCGAGGCTCCCGTCCCGGTCCTCCACCAATGGCAGCGTGTCGCCTGGATTCATGCCCGCCCCTTGGCCTTCTTGGTAACGCACCGCAGCCGGACATGGTCGCATCCGGAATCGAGGCCCACGGCGGAGAATCCTTGCCGCATGGTAAACAGGTCGTTAACCGGACCTTGTCGAGACCCGATTTTCCTAACGATTGTGTACCTTTCCCCGCTCCCCGGTGCTTTCGGTTGACGCGGAACAGGGGCGCGGCCGAAAAGACGGATCGCGGGAGGGACGATGCTGTCGCACGCAAGGGTCTGGGCTGCGATCGACCGCCTGGCGGCGCGCCACGGCCTCAGTGCGTCCGGCCTTGCCCGCAAGGCCGGCCTCGATCCGACGAGCTTCAACCCCTCCAAGCGCATCGCCCGCGACGGCCGGCCGCGCTGGCCTTCGACCGAGAGCGTCGCGAAGGTGCTTGCCGCCACCGGCTCGTCGTTCGAGGCGTTTCTTGACCTTCGCACCGAGGCGACCGCGGCATCGGTGCTGCCGCTCCTCGGCTTTGCCCGCGCCGGCGCCGGGGGCTTCTTCGGCGACGGCGGCGCACCGGCCGGGACGGGGTGGGACGAAGTCGCCTTCCCGGGCGTCCCGGAAGGCACCGCCTACGCGCTCCGCATCACCGGCGATTCCATGCTGCCGGTCTTTCGCGACGGCGACACGATCGTGGTCGCCGCGGGGGCGTCCTGCCGGCCGGGCGATCGCGTGGTCGTGAAGACGACCGGCGGCGAGGTGATGGCGAAAGAGCTCCGGCGCCACTCCGCGGACGGCGTCCTGCTCGGCTCCCTCAACCCGGCACATCCCGACCGCTTCGTAGCCGTCGCCGAGCTCGACTGGATCGCGCGTATCCTCTGGGCCAGTCAGTAGAAAACCGGCTTGCGGCCGATCGTTCGATTTGTTGGCGCCACACGGTCGCCACGTTCTTGAATGGGGGGAACGCGCACCCATTTCCCCTTTGTCGACCTGAAAACACGGGAGAGGAGATTGAACCACACACTGACGCTTCGTCCGGCCTTCACGCCTTTCACCATCGTCCTGATGGTGATCCTGTTCATGGTTGCGTGGCCGCTCGGGCTGCTGATGCTTGCCTACCTGCTGTGGGGTGACCGCCTGTCGTTCGCCAACGGCACGTCCACGTCATCCGGCGCGAAGCGACACTATCGCAGCGCCGGCTGCTTCGGCTGGAATGCTTCGCCTCGCCATGAGAGCGGCAATCTCGCGTTCGACGAGTACCGCAAGAGCGAGTTGAAGCGGCTCGAGGAAGAGCGTCGCCGCCTCGATGAGGAGCGCGCCGAATTCGAGGCCTACGTGCAGAACCTTCGCCGGGCGAAGGATCAGGAGGAGTTCGATCGCTTCATGGCCGCGCGCCGCAACGGACCGGAACCAACGATCCACCTCTGAGTGCCGCATGTGCGGCGGATGAAGCGGCGGGCCGAAGGGTCCGCCGCTTTCTTTGTGTGTGTGCAGTGAACGCCAATAGACAGCGGCAATGGTCAGCCGGGTCCTTGACCCCGACGAGCTTTGCCATCTGTGCCGACTGGCGCACTGCTGGCCTCTTCCACAACACACCCATCCGTTCCATCATCGTTCTCCGAATCGTCAGGGTCAGCGTCCCTTGGGCCTTCTCTTCCGCACCCGCCAGCCCGCGCCTCTTCCGGAGCATCTCGACCTCGCGCTCGGCGATCGCACGGTGCCGGTGCGGCTGCGGGCCAATGCACGGGCGCGGCGCTACACGCTGCGGGTGGGCCGGGCCGGCGGCGAGCCCGTGGTGACGATTCCCGCCGGCGGCAGTCTCGGCGGCGCGCGGTCGTTCCTCGAGCGCAACCGGCTGTGGCTGAAACGGCGGCTCGAGGCGCGCCCGCCCGCGATGCCCTTTGCCGCCGACGCCATCATCCCGTTTCGCGGCACGGACCATCTCGTCGTCCATCGGCCGAGCCGCCGCGGCACGGTCACGGTCGAGAGCGGTCCGGATGGCCCGTGCCTGTGCGTCTGCGGCGGCGCCGAACACCTGTCGCGCCGGCTCGTCGACTGGCTCAAGCGCGAGGCAAAGGGCGATCTCGACCGGGCGGTGTTCCGCTATTCCGCGATGATCGGCCGGAAGCCCACCGTCATCCGCCTTCGCGACCAGAAGGGTCGCTGGGGCTCGTGCAGTTCGGCCGGCACGCTGTCCTTCTCGTGGCGGCTGATCCTGGCGCCGCCGATGGTGCTCGACTACCTCGCCGCCCACGAGGTTACCCACCTTGCCGAGATGAACCACAGCGCCCGCTTCTGGCGGCTCCTCCGCCGCATCTGCCCCGAGACGGATCGCGCCGAGGCGTGGCTCAAGGCGCATGGCAGCACGCTCCACGCCTTTGGCGTCGAGGACGCCGGCTGAGCGCGGCCCGGCGGCAGCCATGACGCCGCCGGGATTCGAGGACCGTCCCGACCTCGCCGATGCGCCACCGCGCGGGGCGGTGCTGCACGACATCCGCGCGGTCCCCGGTCTCTCCCCGCCATGGGCGAAGCGGACCAGCCGACCGGCGCTGCGCTGCAGCGTCTCGCCAGGGACGGGCTGACCATGCCGGCCTGGAGCACGGCAGACATTCCGGACCAGCGCGGTCGCCGGGCGATCGTGACGGGCGGAGGCAGCGGCATCGGCCTCGCGACTGCCCGCGCGCTGACCGCCGCGGGAGCGGCGGTGACGATCGCGGCGCGCGACAAGGCAAAGGGAGCGGCGGCCGTCACGGCGATCCGGGAGGCGCTGCCGGGCGCCGACATCGTTTTCGAGCGCCTCGACCTCGCATCGCTTGCGTCGGTCCACGCCTTCGCGGCGGCGGTGCGGCGGCGCGGCGAACCGCTCGACCTCCTCGTCAACAATGCCGGCGTCATGATGCTGCCGCGCCGCGAGACGACGGCGGACGGCTTCGAGCGCCAGTTCGCGACAAACCATCTCGGCCCGTTCGCCCTGACGGCGCTGCTGTGGCCGCTGCTCGCCGCCCGACCCGGCGCGCGGATCGTCACGGTCGCCAGCCTCGCGCACTGGCGCGGGCGGATCGCCTTCGACGACCTCGACGCATCGCGCATCTACCGGCCGTACGCCGCCTACGCGCAGTCGAAGCTGGCCAACCTCCTCTTCGCCTTCGAGCTGGCGCGTCGCGCGAAGCCAGATGGACCCCTGTCGGTGGCGGCCCATCCCGGCATCGCCGCGACGCCCCTCGCAAGTGCGGGCCTTGCCGGCGAAACGGGCCTTCGCTCACGGCTCCTCATCGCCTGGTACGACATCGTCGGTCAGGACGCCGCCGGCGGGGCCCTGCCGATCCTCCGCGCGTCGACCGCGCCTGGCGTCGGCGCCGGCGCCTATCTCGGTCCGCGCGGCCCCTTCGGCTTCCGCGGGCCAGCCGGTCCGGTGCGGTCGTCGGCGTTGGCGCGCGATCGCGTCGCCGCAGCGCGGCTATGGACAGCTTCCGAGGCGCTGACCGGCGTTCGCTTTGAACCCGGCGCGGCCGGCTAGACCTTCCGTCGCGGTGCGCGCCGCCGCCGCGGCGGGGGCTCGGGCGGAGGGGGCTCCTCGGGCAAAGCCTCGGCGGGCGCGTTGAAGGCGGAGTGGCCGAGTTCGTCCTGCTCGGCGAGGAGCTGGCCGACATAGAACTCGCGGACGAGGATGTAGAGCGCGATCGTGAGCGGCGCCGCGACCAGGATGCCGGTCGCGCCGAAGGTCACCCCGAGGGCGACGAAGGAGAACAGGAGCACGACCGGCGGGATCGAAACGATCCGGCGCTGCAGGAGCGGCGTGATGAGGTTGGCCTCCGCCTGCTGGACGAGGATGTAGAGGACGACCGTCCAGGCCAGCGTGGAGCCATCGATGCCGAAGGCCACCAGCACCGCCGGCACCGCCCCGGCGAACGGTCCGATGATCGGAACGAACTCGGTGAGGCCGGCGATGAGGCCGAGCGCGAGCGGCGACGGCAGGCCGATCGCCCATGTGCCGAAGCCGACCAGCGTGCCGACGACCAGCATCGTCAAGAGCTGCGCCCGGAGCCACAGCGTCAGCCCGCGCCCGGTTTCGTCGAGCGCCTTCTCCACCGCCGCGTGCCAGCTCCGCGGGAAGAGGAGCGTGAGGCCGCTCCGGTAGGTGCCGGGATCGACGGCGATGAAGATGCCGGCGAAGATCACCAGAACGAGGGTCGTCACGACCGTCACCAGCGCACCCGCGATGGTGAGCACGCCCGACCAGATCCGATCGACGAAGGCCGAGAGCGCCTGCGCGATGTCCTGCGCGCTGGACGGAAGGGTGATGCCGAACACCGTCTCCAGTTCGTCGAGCGATTCGGTGAGCCGTGTGATGAGGCCGGTGAGCTGCTCCTGAACGGCCGGCCATGTCGCCCAGCCGATGCCGCCGATGGCAAGGAAGAGGATTGTGCCGCTCAGCGTGAGGGAAATCCTGTGCGGCAGCCGCGTCGCCCGCTCGACACCGCGTGTGACCGACAGGAGCGCCACCGCGACGAGCACGGCCGCGAAGGCGAGGAGGAGGACGTGCTTCAGCTCCCACAGGAGGAGCGCCAGGGCGATGATGATGATGGTGACGATAAGGCGGCGGACATACGGGAGGAGATCCTCCCGCGTCGCCTGCCACGAGGGCGGCGGTCGTCGTACCATGGCGTCCGGCAGGCCCCCGTATGTCGAACGCGGCGATGCTAGCACATGGTGCGGGTCCGCTGCGCCCCACCTTTCCGCAACCCCGCTCAGATGCGCCGGCTGTCATAGGCCCAGTGGAGGAGGGCCTGGCGCTGGCGGCGGCGGCAGAAAATGTCGCCCTTCTCGCAGTTCAACTCGACCTGCCGGACATGGCGGCGGATTGCCTTCCAGCGACCGATCTGCCGCGAATCCTCCTGCGGCATCCGCCGGCCCAGGAAGTAGCGGCAGTACCACTGGAACCAGCCGCGCGGGTCGTCCGGATGGATCCAGCCTTTGGCGCGCCACACCGAGAGCTTCTGGCTCGCGCGGGTGCCGAAAAGATTGAGGCTGCAGTCCGCGCTCCCTCCCGCGAGCTTCGCATCCCGGAACCAGCGTTCCGGGAACTCGTCCCGGCAATCGGTCAGGTACTTGCCGCAGAAGACGCCCAGTTCGAGCATTTGCTGCGGCGTGAGGTCCGGCGTGAAGGCGGGGTCGAAATGCCTTCCCGGCGGCGCGGTCAGTACATAGCGGTAGCCATCCTGCATCCGGTCGCGGACGACGACCTCGAGCGGCCGGGAAAGGTTGTGTGCGCTCATTCGTACCGCCCTCCCTCGCCTCTTGCGGGACAGGCGCGATCACCCCATACTTTGCGTCCCGATAACAACTGAAAGGAGGTGATCCAGTGTCTCATTGTCTTTCGCCGCATGCGGCTCGTGTGACCTGGACGCCCGCCTCGCTCGAGGACGGCGTTTAGCCACGCCAGCGCGGGCGCTTTGCCCGCCGGCTGCTACGGCTGAGGTCACGCCGCGGATTTTTGCGGCAGACAATGGAAGGGCCGCCCTCGGAGGCGGCCCTTCTTGTTTTTCGGGCTACCCCATCGGCACGCGCGGATCGTACGTGCCGACGTTCCAGAACCGGCCCTCTGTGTCGCGACAGCTGAACCCGCGGCCGCCGTGGCTCTCGTCCTTGATCTCGATGACGATCGGAAAGCCCGCCGCCAGGGCGCGCGCGTACACGGCATCCGCATCCGGCACGACCAGGTATGCAGCCTGCGTCTCCTTCCCGCCGATTTCGTCGGGCTGGACGATGTTGTCGCCATAGGCGCTCTCGCCGGAATCGCCGCGGACCGATCCGACCATGATGAAGCCGTCGCCGAGCGCCAGTTCGGCATGGGCGATGTACGCGCCGTCCTCGAAGACGGCATGGCGGGTGAAGCCGAAGACGGTGCAAAGCTGCTCGATCGCCGCTCTGGCGTCGCGATAGCGAAGGGTCGGGATGACGTGGCCGATGGACGGATCCGGCATGTGGCTCTCTCCTTGTTGTTCCCTATTTGTTCACGACAAGACGGTGGATGCAACAAGAGTCTGCGGCGCACGTACTATGCCTTTCCGCGTTCATTGAGCGCCGCGTGGAGGCGCCGGATTTCGCCGACAAGGCGCGGTATGTCCTGCCGGGCGTTGGCGATGAAGTCCTGGTCGGCGTGCGTGGCCCCGTGGACGTAGAGGTCCTCCCCGGCCGTGGTGATCACGTCGGCCCCGCCCAAATGATCGCGGCCTTCGATCCGCGAGTCCCAGGGCCCGGCAGTCGCGAGACTTGCCCGGCGCTCGATGGCCGCAAGGTCTTCCTCCGAAATCTCAGTCGCCACCAGAACCTCCGTGCGGATCGGGCGAGCAGTCCCGAACGCCCCGCCCCAATTGCATCGACATTGCACGCTAGCGTCTGCGTCATGAAACACCTTGCCCTCGCAGCCTTCGCCCTTGTTGCGGCTTCGGCCGCTGCCAACGCCCAGACCTTCGGCGAGCCAACGCTCGGCGGAACCGCCTGCCGCGCCGGAACGGCCGCAAGCATCACCGGTGGTGTGCTCAACCCCACGATCGTCATCGACGGCTTCGTCGCCGAAACGACGCCCGCGGGGATGATGGCGCGCGCGACCTGCACGATCGCCGTGCCGGTGGACGTGCCGGAAGGCCGCAGCATCGCGGTGGTCGGCGCCGGCTACCGGCTCGACGCCTCGATCGCCGGCGGCACCACGGCGGCCGTGTCGCTCGAGGCATTCCTCGCGGGCCAGCAGGCGCCGCCGCTGACGCGCGTCATCGATGGTCCGCGCAGCGGTGCCTTTGTCGGCGCCGCGGTCGTCTCCGCGGCCGACCGCCAGTGGTCCGCCTGCGGCGCCGACGTGATCGTCCGGATGAACGCCAGCGTCCTTCTCACGGCGGAGAGGGCGGCGCCGTCGACCGTCACCGTCGGGCAACTGCGGATCAAGCTCGCTTCGCGGGCCTGCTAGTTCCGGAGGATCGGCGGGAGGAGTCCACCTTCCGCCGGGGCGGGTCCTAGACCCGCATCGGCATCAGCACGAACAGCGCATTGGCGTCGCCGTCGTCCTGGATGAGCGTCGGCGAGCCGGCGTCGGCCAGCTTGAAGACGGCCGTGTCGGTACGGAGCTGCGCGCCGATGTCGAGGAGGTATTTTGCGTTGAAGCCGATCTCGATCGGGTCCGACGTGAAATCGACGCCGAGTTCCTCGGTCGCGCTGCCGGAATCGGGGTTGTTGACCGACAGCACCAGCCGCCCTTCGCCAAGCGCGAGTTTTACGGCGCGACCGCGTTCCGAGGCGATGGTCGAGACGCGGTCGACGGCCTCGGAAAACTCGCCGCGGCCGACCTTCAGCACCTTGTCGTTGTTCTTCGGGATGACCTTCGCGTAGTCGGGGAAGGTGCCGTCGATCAGTTTCGAGGTGAGCACGATGCCGTCGAACGTGACGCGGATCTTCGTCTCCGACACTTCGACCCGCACCGGCGCGTCGCCGCTGTCGACCAGCTTCTGGATCTCGCCCACGGTCTTCCGCGGCACGATGATGCCGGGCATCGAGGCCAGCCCCTCGGGCGCGGGAATCTGGGCCTGCGCCAGACGGTGGCCGTCGGTTGCGACCGCGCGCAGCATCTTCACGTCGCCGACCGTCACGAGGTGCAGGTAGATGCCGTTGAGATAGTAGCGCGTCTCTTCCGTCGAGATCGCGAACTGCGTCCGCTCGATCAGGTCGCGGAGCTGCGTGCTGGTGACGGTGAAGGCAACGCGGAACTCACCGGCATTGAGGTCGGGGAAATCGACCTCCGGCAGCATCTGGAGCGAGAACTCCGACCGCCCGGACCGGACCGCGAGCGTGCGCCCGTCGGTCTGCGCCTCGAGCGCCACTTCCGAGCCTTCCGGCAGTTTCCGAACGATGTCGTAGAGCATGTGCGCCGGCACCGTCGTGCCGCCCGCGCGAGAGACTTCGGCCGCCACGGTCTCGACGATCTCGAGGTCGAGGTCGGTCGCCTTCAGCGTGAGCGTCGCGCCGTCGCTCTTGAGGAGGACATTGGCGAGGATCGGGATCGTGTTCCGGCGCTCGACCACGCGGTGTACGTGGTTGAGGGCCTTGAGCAGGTTCGAACGCTCGAGCGTGACGCGCATGGTGTCGGCTGGGGTTTCGTGGCCCGGTTCGGGGTCGGGCCGACTTTTGAAAATGGACCCGACCGTGGCGTGTCCGGACGGCAAAGGCAAGGGAGATCGGGCGCGTTACCCCCGTCCGGATGATGGGAAGCCGGCCCCGCCGCCGTCTCCACCGATCGGGGCGCAACCCGTTTCCTCCGCGGCCGCTGGATTGCATCCTCCCGGACCAGCAGCCCCCTCACCGACGGTGCCGACATGCAGCGCGTGACCATCTCGATCGACGACGACCTGCTCAGCGAACTCGACGCCTTCGCCGGCGAGCGCGGCTATGCCAGCCGCTCGGAGGCTCTCCGGGACGTCGTGCGGGACTTCCTCGCCTCACGCGCCGCGGACAGTGACGAGCGCTGCGTCGCCACCGTCTCCTATGTCTACGACCATGAGCGGCGCGACCTGTCGCGGCGGCTGGCCCAACTCCACCACGATCACCACCACCTGTCGCTCGCCACGCTCCACGTCCATCTCGACCACCATGACTGCCTCGAGATCGGCGTCCTCCGCGGCAAGGCGAGCGACGTGCGTGCGCTCGCCAACGCCGTCACGAGCCAGACGGGCGTCCGGCATGGCAGGCTCGACGTGATCCCGGAATCGCGGCTGCCGCACATCCATCACGAGCACGGCGGCCATTCCCATGGCGGGGACGGCCGCGGCGACGAACATGCCTAGGGATTAGGCATCGTCGTATGAAATTCGAGCCTTCTCTGCATACGCGACCGGTGCGATGTTTGGCCGGTTTCATGGCTCCGCCGCCGGGAGGTTTCGCTTGTCCTTCGCCACGCTCCGCCGCCTCGGCCTGACGGCCGCGCTCGTTCTCCTGCCGTCGGTTGCCTTCGCCCACACGGGCGACCATTCGAGCGGCCTTGCGCATGGCTTCGCGCACCCGATCACCGGCCTCGACCACATCCTGGCGATGGTGATGGTCGGCATCTTCGCCTGGCAGCTCGGCGGCCGGGCCGTCTGGCTGGTTCCGGCGACCTTCGTGGTGGTGATGGCGCTTGGCGGCGTCCTCGGTATTTCCGGCGTCGAGGTGCCGTTCGTCGAGATCGGCATCGCCCTTTCGGTCGTCGTCCTCGGCGCGGCCGTGGCGTTCGGCGCGAAGGCGCCGCTCGCGGCGGCCATGGCCCTCGTCGGCTTCTTCGCGATCTTCCACGGCCACGCGCACGGCATGGAAATGCCGGGCGACGCCGGTCGCCTCGCCTACGGAATCGGCTTCATGCTGGGCACCGCGCTCCTCCATCTCGGCGGAATCGCAATCGGCATCGTCATCGGCCGCCTCGCCGACCGAAACGGCCCGGCGGTGACCCGCGCCGCCGGCGCGCTCGTCGGCGCTGCCGGCGTCGGCATCCTCACCGGCATCATCTAGCAACGCTGGCGGCGTTCGGCGAGACTTCGGCGCCCGCCTTGACTGCTGCGGGCGCCACGTCCTTTCCTCGCGGAGCGTGCGGCGGCATGGCCGCACCGAACCGAAGGAGAGCCGGATGGCTTCGCGCCTCAATCCCTATGTCAGCTTCCGCAACTCTGCCCGCGAGGCGATGGAGTTCTACCGGAGCGTCTTCGGCGGCGAACTCGTTCTGACGGCGTTTGGCGATGGCGGCATGCCGCATGATCCGTCCGAGAAGGACAGGATCATGCATGGCCAGCTCGAGACTCCCAACGGCTTCACCCTGATGGGCTCGGACGTGTCGAATTCGATGCCCTACAGCCCGGGCACCAACTACGCGATCTCGCTGTCGGGTGACGACGAGGCCGAGCTGCGTGGCTGGTGGGACAAGCTCGGCGAGGGCGGTACCGTGACGCTGCCGCTGGAGAAGGCCCCGTGGGGCGACAGCTTCGGCATGGTCAACGACCGTTTCGGGACGAGCTGGATGTTCAACATCAGCCCGAAGCGGGCGTAGCAAGGCAGGCGCCGCCGTCCCTGGCCGCGGCGCCGTCTCACCGCTGTCGAAACGGCACGCCTCTGGCTCCCTGACCTGAAAACGGTTTGCGCGGTAGAAATCCCCCTGGGTCTTCTAGCCGAACGCTGCCAGTTCGGCCGCGGCGCGCCGCAGCAGCCGGTCGTAGGCCGGATCGGTCAGAAGCTGCGCTGCGATCGCAGCGCCTATCGCCTGGCCGGCGGCGACGTCGCTCGGCCAGTGGAAGCCGCAGGCGATGCGGCTCAGGCCGTAGTCCGCCCCGCGGGCGCGAAGCTCGGCGCCGCGTTCCGGCAGCAGCGCGGCCAGGACGATCGCCCAGGCCTGCCCGATGGCCGCGTGGCCGGACGGATAGGAGCGTTGCGCGGCGAGGAACAGCGTGCCGCCGCAACGGCGCAGATAGGCATCGACGGCGTAGGGCCGGGTGCGGGGGAAGACGCCCTTCGCCTCGGCGATCGCGCGGCTCACCGCGGCCTGTACCGCGTCAAGGACGCGTTCCGTCGCCGGCAGGGTATCGTCGGCGAAGCCGTCGCCGAGGACAACGTTGAAGGCAAGGAACGGGTCGAGCACGCGGTCACGGTTCGCCTGCGCCAGTCTGTCCGCGTCGAACGCGACGGCAACGCCGGCCCGGTCCACGGCGTCCGCCGTGGTGCCCGGCCCCGGCGGTGGCGACAGATCGGCCTGCGCCAACGCGGGGTCGGCGATCGCCACGACAAGCGCGGCCGCGAGAATCGTCATCCCCCAGCGGAAGTGACGCCCAGAGCGATGCGACTTCACGACGGCACGGCCCCGATCATCTGCGCTTCCCGACGTTCGATCTCGATGTCGGCTTCCATCCGTCGGGCGACATTCGCAACCGCATCCTCTCGGGTCTTTGCGTTCTCCACAACCGAGGCGTCGACGTGCCGAGACCACGATCTCCGTCGATCCGAACAAGCGTCCTCACGGGCCGTTTGCGCGCTTTGGCCTGACCTTCCAGGCGCGCCGCGCCACCGGCTCCGGCAACGAAACCTTCCCGTCGCATTTTGCTTGCCGGGCGCTTCGTCGCTACGAACGATGCCCCAGCGGCGCTTCCCGGGGGAGAGGCATTGTCCGTAGCGACCCATGACCGGCGTCTCGCCGCCCGTTTCGGCCGGTTCATGAAGGAGCCCGGAAAGCGCCTTCACGCATACTGGCTGATGCTCCGTGGCGCCGTGCCCTACCACGTGGCCTACGCGCTTCGGCGCCCTTTCGCGCCCGAACCGCGCACGCTGCACTTCTTCCCCGGCCTGCCGGCGCAGTCCAACTCGACGATCCTCCGCGTTTGCAAGGTGCGTGGCATCAGGGTCGCGGTGGGAACGCCGGACAACCGCCCGCTGATGTACTGGGAGGACGAGACGGTCAACCGGACGCCGGCGCCGCCGGGCGCGCTCAACGGCGCCTGCACCGACATCCGGAAGTCCACCGTCGACCGCGTCCACCGGGAGGTGTTCGGCTATTCCGCCGCGATCGACCCGTTCGTCTTCGACGGCGCGATCGTCGAGAAGTCCGAGGAGAACGCCGCCCGTGACGGCGTCATCCTCGCCGGACCGCTTGCGTCGACCCGGCCCGGAAAGGTCTACCAGCGGCTCATCAGCAACAATCGGGGCGACGTGCTGGAGGAACTTCGGATCGCCGTCGTGTTCGGCACGATTCCGCACGTCGTCATCTGCTGGAAAGCGGCCGCCGTGCGTTTCGTGCGGATCGCCAACCGGGCCGGCCTCGTCGAACCTTCGAAGGTCCTTTCCGCCGGCGAGATGGAGCGGATCGCGGCCTTCTGCGCCGCGCTGGGCCTTGACTGCGGCGAACTCGACGCCATCCGCGATCCGGCCGACGGCCGGCTGTACATCCTCGACGCCAACAAGACTCCGATCGGCCCGGCGCGGGTGCTGCCGCTGTGGCAGACGCTCCGCTCCGTGGCGCTCATCGGGCAGGCTCTGGACCGGCTCTGGCTGCGACCGGACGGCCGGCCGTCCTCCTAGCCCGTCGCGAAGCCCGAGCGGTGCGCCCAGCCTGTCATGCGCCGCTCGATCACAGCCATCACCGCGTACATCAGGATGCCCTGCACGGCGAGGACGACGAGGCAGGCATAGACGAGCGGGATGACGAACTGCGCCTGTGCCTGCAGCATCAGATGGCCGATGCCGTGGTTGGACGCGATGCTCTCGGCGATCACGGAGCCCACGAAGGCGAGTGTGATTGCGACCTTCAGCGATGCGAAGAAATAGGGCAGCGCCCGCGGGATGCCGACCTTGCGCATGATGTCGAGCTTCGACCCGCCGAGCGCGCGCAGCACGTCCTCCATCTCGGGTTCGATCGTGGCGAGCCCCGTCGCGACGTTCACGACGATCGGGAAGAACGAGATCAGGAAGGCCGTGACGATGGCCGGAATCTCGCCGGTGCCGAACCACAAAGCGAGGATCGGCACGACCGCGACCTTCGGAATCGCGTTGAAGCCGATCATCAGCGGGTAGATGCCGGAGTAGAGCGTCCGCGAGGCGCCGATCAGGAGGCCAAGCCCGAGGCCGAAGGCGACGGCAAAGCCGAAGCCCGCCAGCGTCGTGCCCAGAGTGTAGAGCGACTCCTTCCACAGTGCGTTGGCGTACCTGCCGAGCGCTGCCCAGACCGCCGCCGGAGTCGGCAGCAGGAAGGGCGGGATGTCGAAGACCTCGATCGCCCCCTGCCAGCCCGCGATGAGGAGCACGAGGAAGGCGACCGGCGCGAAGATGCGGATGGCAAGGATGCGGTTCAATGCGCCTCCGCCCGGCCGTGCTGTGCGGTCATGGGCGCGCCCGGACGATGTGGCTGCGGAGGTCCTGGACGGTCGCCGAGAACCCCGGGGTGAAGGTGACGTCGAGTTCGCGCGGCCGCGGCAGCGTGTTCTGATGCGTTGCCACGATCCGGCCCGGGCGCGCCGACATCACGAAGATCGTGTCGGCGAGGAACACCGCCTCTCTGAGGTCGTGCGTGACGAGGACCACCGTCATCCGGCGCTGTGCATGGAGGTCGCGGATGACGCACCACAATTCCTCGCGGGTGAAGGCGTCGAGCGCACCGAAAGGCTCGTCGAGCATCAGGAGTTCCGGCTCGTGGATCAGCGCCCGGCAGAGCGCGGCGCGCATCTGCATGCCGCCGGAGAGCTCCCACGGGTATTTGTCGCCCGCGCCGGCAAGGCCGACCGAGGCAAGGAGCGCGTCGGCGCGGGCGCGGTATTCGGCGCGGTTCCGGCGCATCCGACGCCGGTGCGGCTGCACGATCTCGAGCGGCAGGAGGATGTTCTCGCGAGTCGTGCGCCAGGCAAGCAGGGTCGGCGCCTGGAACGCCATGCCGGCGATCTTCACCGGCCGGTCGACCGGTTCGCCGCCGAGGAGCACCGCGCCCCCTTGCGGAAACTGCAGCCCTGTCGCCAGCTTCATCAGCGTGGACTTGCCGCAGCCGGACGGGCCGACGACCGCGGCAAACGCGCCGCGGTCGATCTTCATGGTGAGCCTGTCGACGGCGGGGGCGCCCGTCCCGCCATAGGCGAAACGGACGTCCTCGAGCGCAACAAAACTCATTCGACGGCGCGGAGCGCGGCGTCGGGCAGGTACTGTGTGTCGAACACGGTCTCCGGAGCCGGGAGGGCGCCGGTGAAGGTGTAGGTGAGCGCGATCTGGTCGATCGCGGTGGCAAGGCGGGCCATGTCCACGCCGCCGAAGCCGTTCGCCACGACCTCGTCGGTGAGGATGTTCTGATCGATGGCCATCTGGAGGCGCGCCGTCTCGGTGGCGAGGTCGGCGACCGGGTTGGCGGCAACGACGTAGGCGGCAGCCGCGGCGGGGTCGGCGATGGTCTCCTGGAGGGCGCGGGTGAAGGCGCGGAGGAAGGCCGCCACCGCTTCCGGGTTCGCCTCGGCGAAGGCGTCGCCGACGATGATGGCGTTGCCGTAGAGGTTCACGCCGTACTCGGCCATCAGCATGACGTTGATGTCGTCGGCGGGCACGCCGGCGCGGATGAGGTTGAAGTAGGACGAGAACGAGAAGCCGGTGACGGCATCGACCTCGCCGGCGGCGAGCATCGGCTCGCGGACCGGGAAGCCGACGTTCTCGATGGCGACGCGCGAGGCGTCGATGCCGTTGGCCTGAACGAAGATCGGCCACTGGGCGTAGGCGCCGTCGGGCGCGGGAGCGCCGAGGGTGCGGCCCTCGAGGTCGGCGGGCGTTTCGATGCCGAGGCTGCGGCGGCCGACGATCGCGAAGGCCGGGTAGTTGTACACCATGTACACCGCCTTCATGCCGACGGTGGGGTTGGCGTCGCGGAACTTGATGAGCGAGTTGATGTCGCCGAAGCCCATGTCGTAGGTGCCGGAGGCAACGCGGTTGATCGGCTCGAGCGAACCCGAGGCGCTGTCGATCGTGACGAGGAGGCCTTCCTCGGCGAAATACCCGTTCTCGAGCGCCAGCAGGAACGGCGCTGCAGGACCTTCAAAATTCCAGTCGAGCGAGAAGCGGATCGGAATCGGCGCGGGCGTCTGGGCGACGGAGGCCGAATTGGCGGCAATTGCGATGCCGATGCCGGCAAGCGCTGCCGCCGCGGCGCCGATGAGAGGCTTCTTCATGGGCATTCCCCTTGGGTTCTTGGCTGACGCCCAGGACAAGCAACCGCCGTGCCGCCACCTATCGGGGACGATGATGTAGGGGATCGGTGCCGAACTATCGGCTCCGCAGGAGACGCGCCTTCGGCCGAGTAGAAGGCGTGGACTGGCCGAAGGGCCTCTTCACCTCGCCCCGGTGGGGAGAGGTCGATCCGCGGCGCGCAGCGCGGCGGAGCGGGTGAGGGGGGACCGCCGACGGCGACGCGCTCACCCGACGGGCCGCAGAAGCAAGATGAGATTGAGCCGAAAGGTCTGTCCCCCCTCACCCGGATCGATCCGCTTCGCGCCTCGATCCGACCTCTCCCCACCGGGGCGAGGTGAAGTAGGGCGGCCAATCCCGGTGCGAGTGCTCGGCGGTGACCGGCGCAATCCGTCGAGGGCGATGGAACGCGTCAGGCCGCTGCGGCGGGGAGGCGGAGCTCGCCGGTGGATTCGAGTTCCCACGGGCCGGTCATCAGGACGTGCCCGTCGCTCTCGCGCCAGAGGATGTCGAGCGTCCCGCCCGGCAGCGTGACCGAGACCGAGCGCCCGGTGCGGCCGGTACGGGCCGCGGCGACCGCCGTGGCGCAGGCCGCCGAGCCGCAGGCGAGCGTGATGCCGGCGCCGCGTTCCCAGACGCGGAGCCGGATGGCGTCCGGCCCGGTCACCTGCGCCAGCGAGATGTTCGCCCGCTCGGGGAACATCGGGTGGTTTTCAAGGAGCGGCCCGAGCCGTTCGAGGTCGTAGGCGTCCACATCGTCGACCCAGAAGATCGCATGCGGATTGCCCATCGAGACCGCGCTCGGGCTGTGCAGGATCGGCGCATCGATCGGCCCGACCTGGAGTTCGATCGCCCGCGTGTCGGGGAACGGCTCGGCGAGCGGGATCTCGTCCCAACGAAAGCGCGGCACTCCCATGTCGACGGTGATGCGGCCGTCGCCCTCGCGGTTTGCGAGGAGCAGCCCGGCGTCGGTCTCGAACACGGAGTCGGAGCGGCCGGTCTCTTCCATCACCACGGCTGCGATGCAGCGGGCGCCATTGCCGCATGTGCCGGCGACGCTGCCGTCGCGGTTGAAGATGCGGACACGGGCGTCGACGCCGTCGGTTCGGGTCGGCAGGAGCGCCATCAGCTGGTCGAAGCCGGTCGCCGGCTGTGCGGCGATGCTGCGGACATCGTCGGGCGACAGCCTCTCGGGCGCGCGGCGAAGGTCCACCACGAGGATCTCGTTCCCCGCTCCGTTCATCTTCCGGTAGGTGACGGGCGCGCCCAACAACGCTCTCCTTGGCTTCGCGCGGGAATATGGTCCCGCCGCCCTCTGAAAGCCAGCGCGGCGAGGGTTGCAGGCGCGGCAAGGCTGCCAACCGTTCACAGCTGCAACACCAAGCCCAAAATCTGCAGTGATGGGGCTCGGTCGCTCTTCCCCGTTCCGAAACCGCGTCCTAATCTCTATTCCATGAGCACTCTCGCCATAGGCGTCCGCAAGGCCGAATCCTCCGACGTGGAGGGGATCACGGCAGTGCATGACTCCTCATGGCGGAATGCCTATGAGGGCCTCATTCCGTCGCAGGAGCTGGCGCGGATGATCGCGCGCCGCGGTCCGCGGTGGTGGAACCGGGCCATCCGGCGCGGCACTGCGATCCTGGTGCTCGAAGTGGGCGGCGCCGTCGCCGGCTATGCCACTTTCGGTCCGAACCGCGCACGGGACCTCGCCCAGAAGGGTGAGGTCTACGAACTCTACCTCCTGCCGGAATACCAGGGCGTCGGCCTCGGCACTCGGCTGTTCCTCGCCGCCCGCCGCGAGCTCGCCCGGCTTGGCTTCGATTCCACCGTGGTCTGGGCGCTCGCCGACAACGATCCCGCCTGCCGATTCTACCGCAATGCCGGCGGCCGGCGCGTCGCGCGGTCGACCGAGCAGTTCGGCCGCACGGTTCTGGCCAAGATCGCCTTCGCCTGGCCCCGCGGCGTCTGAGGCACAAGCCTCCCCGCTCGCCGTGGCGACACCGTTTACACTTGTCCGGCGCCCGCATACTGTCCTTTATGCGCGGTCTCCATTTGCGGGGGTGATGCAGTGAGCAAGCGTCCTGTGATCGACTACTCGCGACTCCTCGGCTTTGCCGGCCGGAAGTCCGACGAACGCATCGATTTCCGCGCCGACGGCATGGCCGACCGGGTCGGCGCCAAGGTCGGGGGCGTAGCCATCTGCCTTCTGCGCGGGACGCTTGTACGGACGCTGGAAGGCGATCGTGCGGTGGAAGACCTCGCGATCGGCGACAGCATCATCACGGCCTCGGGTGAGGCAAAGCCGGTGCGCTGGATCGGCCGCCAGCGCTTCCGCCGCGCCAGGGGCCGCGGCTGGGTGGCGCGCGTCCTCCCCGTCCGCATCGCCCGCGGCATCCTCGACGGCGTCGCGCCGACGCGCGACCTTTACCTGTCGCAGGCGCACGCCATCCTCCTTGACGGCAAGCTCGTTCCGGCCGGCAGTCTCGTGAACGGGCGGACGATCGTCCTCGAACGGGCGACGGACCTGTCGACGCTCGATTACTTCAATGTCGAACTCGACGCCCACGACGTGATGCTCGCCGAGGGCGCGCCGGTCGAAACCTTCCTCAGCCGCAACGGCAACCGCGAGATGTTCGACAATTTCGTCGAGTACGAGCGGCTGTACGGCCCCGAGACGGCCGCGCCCGCCGCCTACGCCCCGCGCGTCCAGCCCGAAGGCCGGGCCGAGCGCCTGCGCTCCCGCCTCCGCAACGCCTTCGCCGCCGGCACGCCGCGCCAGGGCTGACGACGGCAAACGCGCGCTGGCGTGCTGGTCGGGCTCGTCCCGACCGGACAGGCGAGCCCCACAACCTCACCGGACGGCAGGGATCCGCGCCTTCAGCGCTCCTCCCGCCAATAGTCATCGAGGGCCGCCATTACCTCGCGGCCGCGCGGCGTCGGAATCGCGTGCTCCGAAAGCGTTGCAAGACCCGCCCGTCCGGCCCTGCCGCTCGCCTCCCGCTCGCGGTCCAGCGATGCCAACAGCTCGGCCTCGAGCCCCGTTGCGCCCAGGAGGCGCGTGAACGCGGCGTGGACGCGCGTGGCGACGAAGGCGGCGTGGAAGATGCCTTCGATCGGCCTGGGATCACGGCGGAGCGGCGAGGCGTGGCGCTCGGCACCGTTCTCAGCCAGCGCACCTCCGCCGGCGAGGCCGAACAGGAGGAGGTGGCCGCTCTCGTGGACGAGAATGTCGAGCATCGCGACGACGTCACGGCGCGGCTCGGCGTTGAAAATCGACAGGCCCCAGAGGAAGAACGTCGACGCCGCGCCGAAGCTCGTCGCGCCTCGGACCGGCGCGGCAAGGACGATCACCCGCTGCGTGGCGAGGATGTCGGCGAGGAATGCCGGATCGTACCGACGCAGAACATCGAGCGCTCCCTCAATCTCGACCATCGCAGCACCGGCCGCCGCCGGAGCGGGCGCCTCGACCTGGAACGGCCGGTCCCGGTCGGTGTCGAACAGCATCGCGAGCTGCGGCCAGAGCGCGGGCGGCACGCCGCCGCCGAAGAGTACCAGGGGCCCGGTCGCCGCCGGCAGTCGGGACGCCACCATCAGCTGCGCCTTGTGCGGCGCGGGCCGCTCGCCGCGCGACAGGGCGGCAACCATCGCGGCGTAGCTGCCGAAGACGAACGGCGAGACCGGACCCGCGGTGATGCCGGCGAGGACCTCGTCCCACGTCGCATCGCGACCGCCCGTGACGCTGGCGAGGTAGTCGATCGAGCTGGCAAGCCCAGCGCGGAGAGATGCATCGAGCGCTGCGGCCCGCGCGGCATCCGGATCGAACAGCGTCTTGTCCATCAACCGCCCCTGCCTCGCCGGTAGCGGGGCCATCTAAGCGCGTCCGGCGCGCGATGCCAGTCGATCCAGGATCGACGTCCTCGCCTCCCGTGGACCGCAGCGCAAATCCGGTGGTATCAAATGTGGCGACAGTCCCAGATGGTGCGCCCATGAAACGGATCCGGATCGACTACTCGCAGCTCCTCGGCTTCGCCGGCCGGAGCCCCGGCGACCGGATCGATTTCACAGCGGACGAGTTGTCCGGCCGTGTCGGCGCCAAGGTCGCCCCGCCGGCCATCTGCTTCCTTCGAGGGACGATGATCCGGACGCCCGATGGCGATCGCCCGATAGAGGATCTCGCTATCGGCGATCTCGTTACCACCCTGTCGGGCGACAGCCGACCCATCCGATGGATCGGCCGGCAGCGTTTCCAGCGCGCCGCCGGTCGGGCGTGGGTGCACGACGTGCGGCCGGTGCGTTTCGCGCGGGGCGGCAGCGGCCGGAACCTCCCGATGCGCGACCTCTACCTGTCGCAGGCGCACGCCGTGTACCAGGGCGCCCGGCTCGTGCCGGCGCGGCGCCTCGTCAACGGGCGCGCGATCACGTTCGACGACGCCCGCGACCTCACCGTGCTCGACTACTTCAACGTCGAGCTCGAAGCGCACGACGTGATCTTCGCCGAGGGCCTGGCGGTCGAGACGTTCCTCAGCCGCAACGGCAACCGCGAGGCGTTCGACAACTTCGTGGAGTTCGAGCGCCTCTACGGCCCGGAGACCGGCGAGCCGGCGGCGTTCGCCCCCCGGGCGTCCGTGACGGACTGACCTTCGGCCGCTAAGGGCAGTTGGCGTTCGACACCGCGCCGTCGGGCATGATCGTCCGGCACATGGTCGCCGCGGTAAGCGTCGTGGCCGTGACCACGGCTCCCGTGAGGTCGGCCCCCGTAAGATTGGCGCCGGTGAGGTTCGAGCGGTCGATGCTTGCATCGCGCAGCACCGCGCCCGTCAGGTCCGCATTGCTGAGGATGGCGGCCGAAACGTTGGCTCCGGTCAGGTCGGCGCCGATCAGCGAAGCGCCGCGGAGCTGGGTGCGCGTCAGGTTCGCGCGTTCCATGCTGGCGCCGTCGAACACAGCCCCGCCCGCGGTCGTGTTGATGAACGAGGCGTCGACCAGGATCGCCCCGGCGAGGTTGGAGCCGGCAAGGTTCGCGCTCTCGAGGTTGGTGTTGGTGAGGTTCGCTCCGGAGAAGTCGGCGCCCGACAGGCGGCCGAAGCGGAGATAGCCGTTGGTGAGGTTGGCGCCGGCGAGTGTCGCGCCTTCGAGGTTCACGTAGGTGAGGTAGACGCCGGTGAGGTCGCGTCCCGAGAGGTCGATCCCGGAGAGGTCGCAGTCGAGGCACCGGAGCGTGGTGTTCAGTTGCTCCAGATGCGCGGCGTCGAAGGCGAGCGCGGCGGGTGCGGCGGCGACGAGGCCCAGGGCGAGGCCGGCGGCAAGGCGGTTCATGGCTTCTCTCTCATCGTGATGCGTCAGGGGCAGTTGGTGCTGGTGAGCGTGCCGTCGGGCATCCGCGTGCGGCAGACGATGGCGCCCGCGAAGTTCACGGCCGTCACGGTCGCGCCCGTGAGGTCGGCGTCGGTGAAGTTGGTGCCGGTGACGCTGGTGCGGTCGAGCGTTGCGCCGGAAAGGTTCGTGCCCGTGAAGTCGACGCCGCTCGCGACCGCATTGCCAAGGTTCGCGCCGGAAAGGTCCGCGCCGCGGACGAACGCGCCCCGCATGTTGGCACGGCTGAAATTGGTGCCTGCGGCGTTTGCCCCGTCGAGCGTCGCCCCGCCCAGCGCGGCGTTGATGAAGGAGGCATTGGCAAGGTTCGCGCCCGAGAAGTCGGCGCCCCGCAGCGTCGCGCCTTCGAGCGTCGCATCCGCAAGGTTCGCGCCGGTGAGATTGGCATCCGTCAGGACCACGAGCTGGATGAAGCCGGCGACGAGATTGGCGCCGGACAGGTTCGCGCCCGTGAGGTCGGAGTAGGTGAGGTAGACGCCGGCAAGGTCCGCGCCCGAGAAGTCCGCCCCGGTCAGGTCGCAGCTGTAGCAGGACTTGCTGGCGAGGGTCGCCTGGACCGCGGCGGCATCGAAGGCAAGGAGCGGCGGCGCACCAAGGAGGAGGACAGCGGCAGCGGCGGCGAGCGTGCGCTTCATCGAAGGCTCCATGGGATCACGGGCAGGTCGGGTTTGCGACCGTGCCGTCGGGAAGGACGGTCCGGCACAGCGTCGCCCCGTCGAGCGGCGTTCGCTCGAGCACAGCGCCGGCGAGCGTCGCACCCGTGAGGTTCGCACCGGAAAGGACGACGCTGGCGAGTCGCGCGCCGGAAAGGTCCGCGCCTTCGAGGTTGGCGCCGCGAAGATTGGCGCGCTCGAGGTTCACGCCGGCCAGCACCGCGCCCGTCAGATTGGCGCCGTTGAGCGTTGCCTGCGTCAGCCCCGCGCCCGAAAGGTCGGCGCCCGTGAGGTTGGCGCCCGTGAACGTTGCCTGGGTGAACGTGACGTCCGTCAGCACAGCGCCAGTGAGGTCGGCGCGCGAGAAGTTGGCGGATCTGAGGTCGGAGCCCGAGAGCACGACGCCGGTGAGGTTCGCCTCGATGAACTGCGCGACCGGAATGTTGGAGTTCGGGAGGCTCGCCCCCGTGAGGTTGGCGCCATTGAGAATGGCGTTCGCGAGGCGGGCTTCAGGCAGAACAGCGCCCGCGAGGTCGGCGCCGGAGAGGTCGCAGCGCTCGCACCGGCCCGTCGAAAGGAGCGTTGCAAGCTGCGCCGCATCGAAGGCGGTCGCGGCCGGCACAACGGCGGCGGCGAGGAGAGCGGCGAGTGCGAGTCGGCGACGATGGAGCGGAAACGTCATGGGAACCTCGGAAGTCCTGGGCAGGCAGAAGCACGCGCAGGCCGTTCGAACGGCGCGCGAGGGATGTGGCCGGACCCGACACGGGCCCGGCCATGGCCAGCAATGCCTACTCGACGACGACCTGGACGAACGCCTCCTGCGGCGGGTCAAGGTGATCGCGGATGTAGATTTCGTAGACGCCGCGGCGCATCGGGTGGAACGAGAAGCGGGCGGCGCCGGCCTCGTCGCATTCGATCGCGCGGAACGTCATGCCCTGCATGTAGATTTCGATGTCCTGCACCGACACGACGCGAAGATGCGCGTTGGCGAGGAGTTCGGGCATCTCGAAGTGGAAGCCGGTGTCGTCGTTCTGCGCGTCCGGGCAGACGAGGTTGATGCGGTAGTAGCCGCCGAGATTGAGGACGATTTCCGTGATGTCCGGCACCGGCGCGCCGGCCGTGCCGGTCGTGACGGTGAGGAAGATGTCCTGCGGCGCGCCGAGGATGATCTGCTGCGCGCCGGGAGCGGATGTGAAGGCGAGAAGGCCAGCGGCAGCGACGCCGGCAAATGTGAGTCTCTTGAGCACGGGATTCCTCCGGGGTGTTCTTTGGAAACGCTCCCCGGAACGGTCGGACGTGCGCCGTCGCGGCGCCGGCGACATGAGCCGCCGCACCCAGCCAGGGCAATCGCCGCCCGGCCTTTGACGAAAACGGAAGTGCACGCGCTCCCCCTCCGAGGACGCGCTCCATGTGCGAGGCGCACCATACACCAAGGCGCATGTCAGGCGAGAGACGGCGGTGGATTTTCGCGGCACGGTGACCGAGGATCGGACCGAAGCGGATCGAGCATGAGAGAACCGGAATGGGCCGCTACGTCGCCCTCATGCGCGCCATTGCCCACACGCCCATGGCGCCGTTCCGTGCGGCCCTCGAGGAGCTCGGCTTCACGGATGTGACCAGCTTCGGCATGTCCGGCAATCTCATCTTCACCGCCCCGCCGACTCGCGCCGCCACGCTCGAGGATCAGATCGGGGCGAAACTGGGCGCGGTCATCATCATCCGCAGCGCGAAGCAGATCGCGGCGACCGCAAGGGCCGACCCGTTCGCCGGCCACGCCGAGGCCGCGGTCCTGTTCCTCAAGCGCCCGCCACCGGCCGAAAAGCGCGCCGCCTTCCTCGCGCTCGACGTGCCGGAGCCGAGGCCGGTGCTTCGCCGCAACGACCTCCATATCGCCGGCTGGGTCACGGTGGCCGGCAAGCGTATCGACCTCGAGAAGAAGCTCGGCGCCGGAACCATGCGCTCGTCGGGCATCGTCGCCCGGCTGGCGGAGATCGCCGCGGAATAGTCTCGCTACGGCTAGGCTCGGGGGTTCAATTGGCGTTTGGGGAGGCTCAAAATGGCAGAATACCGACAAAGCAATCGAGTACGGACCCTAGCCGCCGATCTGCCGCGCGTTCGGTTCCTGCGTCGGCCGCGCGTTCATGCCGAGCAATGCCACAAAGGCCGCCACCTGGGCGGTGGACACCGACTGGTGCCCGGCCATGACGAACCACGACACACCTTCGCTGCAGGGCGGCGTGGTCAGCGAGCCACGGTATCCGTACCGCCCGCCGGCCGGATCGAACGCATCGGCCACGTTGATTTCGCCCGGCAGGTCTACCGTCTCTCCCGCCGCCGGCAGGTCGCTCCAGAACGGCGCGAGGAAGCCGTTGTCCGCCGCCGCGAAGTCAAACAGGACGCCGACCACCGCCAGCGCTCCGTCATCGGCTCTGTGGACGATGTGCATTTCGAGGGGAGAGGCCACGCCCTCGACCGTGTGCTCGCTCGGCACGTGGAAATGGAACTGAAGGACGGAATAGGCCTTGCCGTCGACCGCCAGCGTGCTGCCCGCGTCGTAGTCGAGCTGGATGGTGTGGCCGTTGTTGACGACGTGAAGCGCGGTCGGCCGGTAGTCGAAGACGAGGTCGACCTCGGACATGGCGGCATCCGCCGGGATGTCGATCGGCGACTGCTCGAGGCCGACGGCGCAGGCCGCGTAGCCTTCCTCGAGCTCGCCCCAGTTCGCGGGGCCCGCTTCACCCTGGTAGGTCCAGTGGTGAACCTCCTGGGCTCCGGCCATCGACCAGAATCCGGCGCCGGCGATGACGGCGAGCGCCGATGCGCCCGCGATTGCGTCCCTGAGCACGTGCGATCTCCTGTGAAACATTGAGGGAGGACGAGCCTGTTAGGGACAGCCGGCATTGCCAATCGTCCCGTCGGGAAGGATGGTCCGGCACAGGATGGCCGAAGCGAGGTTGGTCCCGGTCACCATCGCACCCGTGAGATCGGCGTCGGTGAAGTTCGCGCCGGTGATGGAGCTTCTGTCGATGGTGGCGCCGCGGAGGACGGCCCCGGTGAAATCGGCGCCGCCCAGCGAGGCGTTGGTCATGTTGGTGCCGGTCATGTCGGCGCCACGGAACGTGCCGCCGCGCGCGTTCAGGCGCGAGAGGTTCGCGCCCGTCATGTTCGCGCCGTCGAAGCTGGCGCGGCTGGCGGTGCTGTTGATGAGCGAAGCGTCCACGAGGATCGCGTTGGCGAACACCGCCTCGGTCATGTTGACCGTCTCGAGGTTTGTGTCGGTGAGGTCTGCGCCGGTGAGGTCGGTCCCCATCAACTGGCCGAACAGGAGATAGGCGCGCAGCATGTTGGCGCCGGCGAGCGTTGCGCCGGCGAGCATCACGTCGGGGATGAACGCGCCCTCGAGGTCGGCGCCCGCGAGATCGGCTCCGACGAGGTCGCAGCCGAGGCAGTTCTTCGTCGCCAGCAGCTGGGCGACCATCGCCGGGTCGAATGCCATCGCGGGCGACGGCCCCGCGAGGACGGCAAATGCCAGCCCGGCCACTGTCTTCTTCATGGTCATCCTCCCCCGTCGCACCCTCATGCGGCGAGACAGTCTATCCTCGTGCAACCATCGGGTCGATGACGGCGGCCGCGGGGCGGCCTGCCCTTGAACCCCGACGGGCGGCCCGATACCAGAACGCGCGCAGCAGCTTCGTCCCGCGGACTCACCCGGAGCCCCCATGCCCGCCCGCAACATCCTCCTCCTGCCCGGCGACGGGATCGGCATCGAGATCATGGCCGAGGCCGAGCGGGTCATCGCCTGGCTGAACGCCCGCGGCGCCGGCTTCACGGTCGATCGCGGCCTCGTCGGCGGCTCGGCCTATGACGCGCATGGCGTTGCCATCTCGGAAGCCGACATGGCGAAGGCGCACGCGGCGGACGCGGTGCTGTTCGGCGCGGTCGGCGGGCCGAGATGGGACAAGGTGCCCTACGATGCCCGCCCCGAGGCCGGCCTCCTGCGGCTCCGGAAGGATCTCGGCCTCTTTGCCAACCTGCGGCCCGCGATCTGCTATCCGGCACTCGCGTCCGCCTCCTCGCTCCGCCGCGAGGTCATCGAGGGGCTCGACATCCTCATCGTCCGCGAACTGACCGGCGGCGTCTATTTCGGCCAGCCGAAGGAGATCATCGACCTCGGCAACGGCCAGAAGCGGGGCATCGACACGCAGGTCTACGACACGTTCGAGATCGAGCGCATCGCGCGCGCCGCCTTCGACCTTGCCCGCACGCGGCAAAAGAAGGTGACGTCGATGGAGAAGCGGAACGTCATGAAATCGGGCGTCCTGTGGAACGAGGTCGTTACCGCGATCCACAAGGCGGAGTACCCGGACGTCCAGCTCGAGCACATGCTCGCCGACGCCGGCGGGATGCAGCTCGTACGCTGGCCAAAGCAGTTCGACGTGATCGTGACGGACAATCTCTTCGGCGACATGCTGTCGGATGTCGCGGCCATGCTCACCGGCTCGCTCGGCATGCTGCCATCCGCTTCGCTCGGCGCCGCCGATCCCGTCACGGGCAGGCGGAAGGCGCTCTACGAGCCGGTCCACGGCTCGGCGCCGGACATCGCCGGAAAAGGCATCGCCAACCCGATCGCCATGATCGCCTCGCTCGGCATGGCGCTCCGCTACTCGTTCGACATGATCGCGGAGGCCGAACTGATCGACCGCGCCATTGCCGCAACACTCGACTCCGGCGTGCGCACGGCCGATATCTTCTCCGACGGCTCGACCAGGGTCGGCACGAAGGAGATGGGCTCGGCGATCCTCGCGGTGCTCGACACGCTCGCAGCATAGGAGCGCCAGCATGGACGCCGCGATCTCGGTCCGCATCATCGTCGATGACATTCCGGCCGCGGTGGCCTTCTACACCGGCCCGCTCGGCTTCGCGCTCGAAGCCCAGACGCCGGCCTTCGCGGCTGTGGTGAAGCACGGCCTGAAGCTCCTCCTCAGCGGCCCGAAGAGCGCCGGCGGCAAACCGCTCCCGGATGGCACGGCTCAGGCGCCGGGTGGCTGGAACCGCGTGATGCTGACGGTTACCGACATCGCGTCCGAAATCGTCCGGCTGAAGGCCGCCGGCGTTCCCTTCCGTGGCGAGCCCGTCACCGGCCCCGCCGGAACGCTCGCCATCCTCGACGATCCCTCGGGGAACCCGATCGAACTCTGGCAACCGGCGGCGCACTAGGAGCCCCTCGGGCGTTTACTTGGGCGGGCGTTCTGATAGCATTGGCGTTAGCTGACATTGACTCGGGGAGCTTGCGCCGTGAACAAGACATCGGTTCCGATCGACTACGCGAGACTGCTGGGGTTCGATGTGCCCATGACGACCGGTTCGGTCGACTTCCGCGATGACGCCCTGGCCGATGGCGCGGGCGCCAAGGTCGGCAAGAACATGTCCGGCGCTGCAAGCGGGATCGACTATTCGAAGCTCGTCGGCTTTGACGGGGTGCCCTCCGGGTCGGTGGATTTCAGGGCCGACGCCCTGGCCGACCATGCCGGCGCGAAGGTCAGCAAGCCCGAGACGACCCGCCGGGCCTACTAGCGTACGCGAGCCGGGCGGGGCGCCTTACGCACCCGCCCAGTAGTCGCCAAGCGCGGCGATGATTTCGGCGCCGCGCTCCGTCGGATTCGCCTCCTCGATGATCGTCGCGAGGCCGGCACGACCGGCCCTGCCGTTGCGGTCGCGGTGGCGGATGGCCGCTTCGGCCACCTCCGGACCGGGATTCGCCGCAATGATGCGAGCCATGGCGCAGTGGACGCGCGCCGCGACGAAGGCTGCGTGAAGCACGCCCTCGACGGGCCGGAGATCGGCGCGGAGCGGAGAGGCGATCCGGTGGCCCGCCTGGTTGATGAGGAGCGGCGCCCCGCCGGCGAGTCCGAACAGGAGGAGGTGCCCGCTCTCGTGGACGAGAAGGTCGACGATCGCGACCGGCCCACGCCGGTTCGCCGCATTGATCACCGACATTCCCCAGAGGAAGAAGGTCGAGGCACCGTCGAACGGCTCGTCGATGCCTGCCGCCGGAACGCCGAGGACGACGACGCGGAGCGTCGCCATGACGTCCTCGAAGAATGGAAGGTCGCAGTCGGCAAGCAAGGCGAGGCCCGCCGCAACCTCGCGCCGGCACATCGCCGCCGTCTCGCCTGGCGGCGCAGTGACCCGGAACGGGCTAGCCTTGTCCGTGTCGAGGAGACGGCCGGCGCGCTCCCACCATGCCCCGGGCACTGCACCATCGCCGTACGCGACCGGATCGGATGCAGCGGGCATACCGGCCGCATCGGCGAGTTCCGCGGGGTATCGGCTGACATCTGCGCGGTGCGACAGGTCGGCGACGAGGTTGGCGTAGAGTCCGAACGTCCAGGGGGACACCGGACCCGCCGCGAGCGCCTGCCTCAGCTGGTCCCAGTGACGTGGTCCGTCGGCTGTAGGCCCTACAAGGTCTTCGAGATAGTCGATCGATGATCCCAGGCGCCCCCTCAGGGTGGCGTCGACAACCTTCGCGCGCTCCGCCGAGGGCTGAATGTATTGCGTCGTGACCGTCATGTGCTCATCTAGCCTCGACGCTGGCGGCGCGCCAACGTTCCCCGGAAGATGTCCATGACGATGTGGCCTGCGAGTCAGGGAAACGCCGAAGCGACCCAGAAGGCACGTCGTGTCGCGAGCAGAATGGCATGCGGTGATGGACGACAGCGGGCGCGGAACGGCAGCCGGCTCACTCTTGGGCCAGATTCGCCGTTGAGGGTTCGACCTCCAGCCGGACCTTCGTGATCTTGAAGCCGACCGTTTCCACGATCGTCAGCCGGTAGCCGGCGAGCCGGACCTCCTCGCCCTCTTTCGGCATCACGCCGAGCGTCGCAAGGACGAGGCCGGCGATGGTGACGACGTCATCGTGTTCGAGTTCGATCCCGCGGTCCTCGGAGAGCTCGGCAAGGGTGACCTCGCCATCGAGGAGGAGGGCGCCGTCCGGCAGCTTCCGGATCCAATCCGATTCCGTTCCTTCCTCCTCGTCGATCAAATCGTCGACGAGGTCGTCGAGGGTCACGAAGCCGAGCGTGCCGCCGTGCTCGTCGACCACCAGTGCGGCGTGGGTCCGCTGCTTCTTGAACAGGGCAAGGAGTTCCGTGGCCGAGATCGTCGCGGCGACGCGCGGCAGCGACCGGGTGATCGACGAGAGGCCATCGATCGTGCCGGCGATCCGGGCGCGGATGAAGTCCTTGACGTGCAGGACGCCGCCGATGTCGTCCAGGGACTGCGAGTACACCGGGTAGCGCGACTGGTGCGAGGAAGCGATGAGCGCGGCCACGTCGTCGAGCGGCGTATCGAACGCAATAGCCTTCATCCGCGACCGCGACGTCATCAGTTCTTCCGCCGTCCGGTCCTCCATCTCGAAGATGTTGTCGATCAGGATGCGCTGCGCCTCGTCGAACTGGCCGCTCGCCGCCACTTCCTCGGTCGCGATCTCGAGCTCCTTGCTGCTGTAGAGCATGCCGGCCTTGCCCGGGTCGGGAATGCCGAGGAGGCGCATCAGCCCGAAGGCGGTCCGGTTGAGCAGGAAGACCATCGGCCGGAACACAAAGCCGAACAGCCGCATGACGGGGTTGACCGTGAGGCTCACCTGCTCGGGCATCTGCAGCGCGAGGGCTTTGGGGATCATTTCGCCGAGCACGACGTGGAGATAGGTGATGCCGCCCAGGGCGATCACGAAGCCCACGAAATGCGCATGGCCGTAGCTGAGCCCCAGTCGCTCCAGCGCCGGATAGATCCAGGCGGCGACCGCCGGCTCGCCATACATGCCGAGCCCGATGCTGGAGAGGGTGATCCCCAGCTGGGCGATGGCGATATAGGAATCCTTGCCGCCCCGGCGGTCGAAGACGTCCACCAGCCAGCGCGCCGCGCCATTGCCACCGGTCGCCAGCGTCTGGAGGCGGCTCTTGCGCGCGCTGACGAGCGCGAACTCGGCGGCGACGAACACGCCGCAGATGGCGATAAGCAGCACGATGATGACGATGGGGAGGAGCACGTCACTCATCCGCCTGCGCCTCCTGCATCACCAGCACGCGCTGGACCGCGTAGCCCGACATCGCCTCCACCTTGAGCCGGAAGGTCGTGCCGTCGACGACGACCTCGTCGCCCACCACCGGCAGGCGGCCCAGCTCATGCCAGACGAGGCCACCGATCGTGTCGGCCCGGTCCTGCGGCAGGGCGATGTCGTGGCGCTCGGCGAGGGTCGCGATGACGACGTCGCCGCGGACGCTGATGCCGTCGGCGCGCGCGAGGATGGGAGCCTCCTCCTGGTCGAACTCGTCCTGGAGCTCGCCGAACACCTCTTCGAGGGCGTCCTCGAGCGTGACCATGCCGGCGATCGTGCCGTATTCGTTGATCACGATGGCAAGGCGACGGCTGTTGTCGCGCAGCGTCTGCCAGAACCGCGGCACCGTCATCATTTCGGCCACGACCAGCGGCGGCTGCGCGACGGTCTCGACCAGGGTCTGGCGGTCCCGCTCGAACGCGGCGAACAGGTCACGGACATGGACGACGCCGACGATCTCCTCGTCGCTGGCGCCCGTGACGGGATAGCGTGAATGCGGCGCGTCCGCGATGCGGGCGAGCGCGGCCTCCACGGTATCACCCGCAGCGACCGTGGCCATCCGCGTCCGCGGCGTCATGACTTCGCGCACCGTCCGCTGGCTGACGTTGAGCGCCCCCGACAGCATGTTGCGCTCCTCGAGGTCGATGAGGCCGCCAGCGGCGCTCTCGCGGTACAGCCCTTCGAGTTCCTCGGGCGAATGAACGTGCGTGTGGCTGTGGTCGGCGTTCAGGCGGAAGACCCGCATGAGGGCGAACGCGGTCCCGTTGAAGAGGACGATCAACGGCTTGAGGATGACGAGGCTGACCCGCATCGGCAGCAGCGTCGCCATCGCCAGCCGTTCCGGATACCGGAGGGCGATCGTCTTGGGCAGGAGCTCGCCCAGCACCACCTGCAGCACCGTCACGGCAAGAAGCACGATGATGGTGGCAGCGACCGCCCCGCCGATCGCGCCGAGCGCCGGCGTCAGCAGCGGCGTCAGCTGCGCCTGGCCGTACGCCCCGGCAACGAGGCTGCTGAATGTGATGCCGACCTGGCACCCGGCCACATAGGTATCGAGCTTCCTCGGGTCGCGGAGGATCGTCAGGAGCCTCGCCGCGGCACGATTTCCGGCATCGGCGATTTCCTGGACGCGCGACTTCCTCGAACCCACCGTGGCGAACTCCGCCGCCACGAAGAAGGCATTCACCGCAACCATCAGAAGGATGATCACGGTTGGAACTATGGCGCCGCCCAAGTCTGGTCCATCCGTTGCGGAACGTGTGCTGACCTACCATTCACCCCCCGGCGGGGACAACTGGCAGGTCATCTGGCGGTATTCGCCAACGCCGGTTCTCCATGCTGGTGGCGTCCAGCACAACGACGCCGATCGTCACGGCCGGCGGTGGACCGCTGCGGACACGTCTGTCTTACCGGCAGTACAGCGCGTCGCCGTTCCGGCCGCGGACCGCGAGGTCGAGATGGAAATGGTCGCCGTGATAGGCGACGCCCGGGCCGAGAACGGTCCTGAACGGGCCGCAGGCACCGGTGCGGACCTCGCCCAGGAACTCGGCCTCGGGGGTGTTGGCTCCAGCGGCATGGACCTCCAGCCAGGTGCCGTCGGCAAACTGGAAGGCCGAGATGTCGATTGCCCGGCCGAAGGCGTGTTCCGACAGCTGTGCGGTCGGATCGTTGTTGACGCCGCGGCAGGCATAGGACGATGCAACCCGAAGGGTCGTCACCCGCTGCCCGAACAGCCGGGCCGCCGCCTCCTGCACGTCCTCGTTCATCCACGTGTTGAGCGCCCCGACGACACTGCAGTCGACCGTCGCGTCCGGGGCAAGGGTCACCGCCGTCCGGCCGGTGCCGAGCTGGGCCACGTCGACCGGCGTGGCGATTCCGCAGGTGCCGTCATTGACCGGCGGCAAGATGGTCGCCACGAGCGCCAGCGTGGCGAGCTGGGTCAGGCACGCATTGTCCTGCCGGCGCGCTGCGGCCGGCGCTGGCGTGAACGCGTCGCCCCCGGGCAGCGCCGCGACCTGGATGCGCTCGCCCTCGGGCAGCGGGTTCGCCCGCGGCAGCGGCGCCGTGTCCGCGACCAGCGCGCCAGCCGGCGGGCCATCGATCCCGCCACGGAGGAACGCGTCGATCGCGCCCGCGGGCCCGTCGAGCGGAATGTCGGCGGCGGCGAAGCCGAGCGGTGCAACCTCGCCCGGCGCTGCGGCGACGTTCCTTTGCCCGAGCGCGGCGAGCATGTCGGGAAGGTTGAGTGGCAGCGGATCGACCGCGCCGCCCAGGCCGGCATGCGGCTGCACGGCCAGGATCGTGACGCCCGGCAACACGATCGCGGCCGCCTCCGCGACGACCGGTTCAAGCGCAGGCGGCGGTTCGGTCGCGCCCGGTACGGCGACGAAGGGATTGGCGATTGCCGCCGTTTCCGCCGGTGCGGCTCCCGCCTCGGCGGGGGTAGCGGCCGCCTGAGAGGCAACAGGAAGCGCCGACACAGCGTCCCCGGCAACGAACGGATTTGTCAGCACGGTGGCGACTGCGGCAGCCGGTTCGGCAGTCGCCTCGGGAGCGGGCCGGGGCCGGGGGAGCGGAACGCTTTCCGGCGCCGCCGGGGCGATGACCGCCGGCGGCGTTGCGGCGGTGGTTGCGGGCGGCGCGTCGGGGGCGGTAGCGGCGGCGATGGCGGCAGTCACGGCGCCGATGAAGCGTTCGAACGGCCCCACGGTCAGAAGACCGCAATCAGCATCGCGCCGGTCCGGATCATCGCAGCCCTCGATCGCAGCCCGCCCGGGCGGACACTGCCCCCGCCGGGGGGGAAAGGCAACAGGATGCCCCGCTCCGCGCCATCCCGGCGTCGCGGGCGTCCCACCGCGACAACGTCCGCCATGATTTGCATACGCTTCCCTGCAAGACTATCTCCGGCCCGACCGCCGGGACTGCCCGCACGATGAACGACCTCTCCCTCTCCGGCCCCGAACTGTTCGCCGAACCCCGCGAAGCCGGTCCCGCGCCGCGCCGGCGCTCGGTCGGCGTCGCCGTCGGCGGCGTCATCGTCGGCGGCGGCGCGCCGATCGTCGTCCAGTCGATGACCAACACCGACACCGCCGACATTGCCGCCACCACGGCACAGGTCGAGGCGCTGTTCCGCGCCGGCTCCGAGATCGTCCGCATCACCGTCGACCGCGACGAGGCGGCCGCCGCCGTGCCGCACATCCGCGACCGGCTCGCCGCCCGCGGCGTCACCGTGCCGCTCGTCGGCGACTTCCACTACATCGGCCACAAGCTCCTCGCCGAGCATCCGGCCGCCGCCGAGGCGCTCGCGAAGTACCGCATCAATCCCGGCAATGTCGGCTTCGCCGACAAGCGCGATCGCCAGTTCGCCATGATGGTCGAGACGGCGATCCGGTTCGACAGGCCGGTTCGCATCGGCGTCAACTGGGGCTCGCTCGATCAGGCGCTGCTGACGAAGCTGATGGACGAGAACGCCGCTTCGCCCGCGCCGCGCCCCGCAACGGCGGTGATGCGCGAGGCCGTCATCCAGTCCGCCCTCCTCTCCGCCGCCGAGGCGGAGCGTATCGGTCTCCCGCGCGAAAAGATCATCCTGTCGGCAAAGCTCTCGGACGTGCAGCAGCTCGTTGCCGTCTATCGCGACCTTGCCGCGCGGTCGGACCACGCGCTCCATCTCGGCCTCACCGAGGCCGGCATGGGGAGCAAGGGCATCGTCGCCTCCTCCGCCGCGCTCGGCGTTCTCCTCCAGGAGGGCATCGGCGACACGATCCGCATCTCGCTCACGCCGGAACCGGGCGGCGACCGGAGCCGCGAGGTGAAGGTCGCGCAGGAGATCCTGCAGACGATGGGCTTCCGCGCGTTCGTCCCCGTCGTCGCGGCCTGCCCCGGCTGCGGCCGCACCACCTCGACCGTGTTCCAGGAACTCGCCCAGCGCATCGAGGCCGATATCGCCGCCGCCATGCCGGTCTGGCGGGAGCGCTACCCCGGCGTCGAGGCGCTCAAGGTGGCCGTGATGGGCTGCATCGTGAACGGCCCCGGCGAATCCAAGCACGCCGACATCGGCATCTCGCTCCCAGGCACGGGCGAGATGCCGGCGGCGCCCGTGTTCATCGACGGGAAGAAAGCCGTGACGCTGCGTGGGGCGAAGATCGCGGACGAGTTCCGGGCGCTGGTGGCGGAGTATGTGGAGCGGCGGTGGAGCGGAAGCCGCTAGGTGGCCAGTTCCGCGGCAACGTCTTGCGCGACCCCAGGATATTCTGACCGATCAGGCTAGAGCGCTGATCAGCGGGCCGATATGGCGCTCGAACGCCTTCCACCGCCCAACGGAGGAGTTGTAGATCGGCTGACGGACCTGCCAGCGGCTGATGGTCGTCACCCCTCGCTTCGTCTCGTGAAAGCGAAGGCAGGCTGGGTCCCACGGCAATCCAATGAAGTCGACCATCCGGCGCGCGACCGTCTCGAGATCGGACACGAGTTCCTCGTACTGAACGTCGAACACCTGAACCGGCAGCACCCTAGACCAGTGCTTCATCAGCCGATCGTACTGCCTGTAATACCGGCCGAGGGTCACCTGATCGGCGGCGTAGCCGTGCTTTTCGTTGAACCAGTTAGTGTAGATCGAGACGCAATTGTCGAGCGGGTTGCGCCGACAATGGATGATCTTCGCTCTTGGGAAGAGGAGCGCGATCACTCCGAGCATCAGGAAGTTGTGGGGCATCTTGTCGGTGACGCGAGCCGCTTCCCCGGAATGGAAATCCAGCTTGGCGAGATAGCGTGCGGCGAGTTCGGCTGCCTTCGCCTGACCGAGATCGCCCATAGCTCTTCGGAACGCGGCCGGGTCCGAGAAATCGAGTTCGGCATTCGCGAACTCGATCATGTGCGGCAACTCTCCCGCACCCGTGACGTCGCCATGGCTCGCCAGGATCTGCTCGGTGAGTGAGGTCCCGGAGCGCGGCATCCCGACGATGAAGATGGGTCGCTCCGACTCCGACCCACGGATCGGCGTGGCGGCGAAGAAGTCCGGCGTGAATACCTCCTCAAGGCCGCCGATCAGGCGATCGAAGCCTGCGTCGTCGAATGCGCGCGCGGTTGATTTCGCCGCGCTGAGATGGCGGAAGGACTCGTCGATGTCCCCGATGTCGATGGCGATCTTGGCGGCCGCGTAGTGAAGGATCGTCCGCTCCTGTTCCTCGATCAGCGGATTCTCGATGGCGCCCCTCACGAGCGCGAGATCGTTGTCATCCGGCTGATGCTTCCGCGCGGAAGCGAGCCCCATCGCCGCCGTGCCGATGCTCTGCCCCGTGTCGTAAACCTTGCGAAAGAGAGGGATCGCCTCCTCGTTCTCCCCGATCGCAAGGAGGCTGTCTGCGAGCCCTATCAGTCCCTGGACGCCGTCGGGCCGGAGTGCCACCGCCTTGCGCAGCGCCCACAGACCCCTCTCTCCCTGGCCGCGCTTGAGATACGCGCGGCCGATATTGCACAGCGTCTCGTAGAGCAGCGGCTTGCGGCTCAGCACCTTCTCGAGGAGCGGCATGCCATCCTCGACGTTGCCCGAGAGCACAAGCGCGTTGCCGAGATTGTTGAGGTAGCGGACATCGGACGGTCGGCCCCGTACCGCCTTCTCGAAGTAGCCGACCGCAAGGTCCATCCTGCCGGCCGCCACGGCCAGAGTGCCCATGTGGTTGTTGGCGTCGGCATGGTCGGGGAGCCGGAACAGGACGCCCTGATAGAAGGCTTCGGCCTCTCTCAGCCGCCCTTCCTGATGAAGCGCAACGCCCCGCCTGATCGCTTCGGATGCGGGCAGCGTCCGCGGGTCGACCGGTGCTGCAGGGCGGCCTCCCACCCTGGCCTGCGGCACGGGCGGACGGCCCTTCACCATGACGTTGCTCCGGTCGAGAAAACGACTGGGGGAGGAGCCTTTCAGCTCCTCCCCCAGGAAACACTGCTCTCGGTGTGGACGCTAGAACCCGAGGGTCACGCCGAGCTGCAGGCCATGGTCGAAATAAGTGATGCCAACAGCGCTGCAATTGCGACTGCAGCTCGGGTAGGTCCCATTCGCGAAGACCCCGCCAAGAACGGCGCGCATGCGATAGCTCGCGTCGATCGTGAGGCGGTCGTTCAGGTCGAACTGCGCACCGACACCGAGCTGGGCGGCCGCGGCGATCCGCCTGTCGTCCCAAGCGTAGTAGAACGGGTCGTACCCGCCACCCTCATAAAGGCTGATGTTCGGCTTGAGCACTGCCATGCCCGCGCCGATGCCGATATAGGGCGAGATACGGCCCATGTTGAAGGGATGGAACCATGCGTTGCCGAGGACGTACAGCGTGTTGAGCCGCCCGTTGGCGTCGCAGTACGGATCCGGGATGCCGCACCAGCCCTCATACATGAAGTTCGGATCGGAGACCGAACGGCGGGTAGTGGCGATCTCGATCTCGGTCCGGAACCCCGGCGTCAGCCAGGTGCCAAAGGCGCCGCCGAGGAGGAAGCCGTGATTGGCCTGGAGGTCGAGATTGCTCGACCCGTAGTACTGACCGTCGACATTGGCCTTCAGCGCAAAGCCGCCGAACAGGGTCACGTACCATTGCGGCGACGACGCGGCTGCCGGCGCGACGACTATGGGGGCCACCCCGACAGGTACCGGCACCGGGTCGGCCGCCTGAGCGACGCTAGCGGCAGTCATCGCACCGAAAGCCACACCAACCAAGAGAGACTTTCTCATACGTTTTGCTCCAATCTGATGTCGTCTTGAAAGTCTAGAACCCGAGGGTCACGCCGAGCTGCAGGCCATGGTCGAAATAAGTGATGCCAACGGCGCTGTAACTGCCCGGATTCGAATGGGCGAAGACCCCGCCAAGAACGGCGCGCATGCGATAGCTCGCGTCGATGGTGATCCGGTCGTTCAGATCGAACTGCGCACCGACACCGAGTTGGGCGGCGGGGGCGATCCGCCTCTCGTCCCAACCGTACTCGAACGGGTCGTACCCGCCACCCTCATAAAGGCTGATGTTCGGCTTGAGCACCGCCATGCCGGCGCCGATGCCGATATAGGGCGAGATGCGGCCCATGTTGAAGGGATGGAACCATGCGTTGCCGAGGACATAAAGCGTGTTGAGCCGCCCATTGGCGTCGCAGAACGGATCCGGGTTGCCGCACCAGCCCTCATACATGAAGTTCGGATCGGAGACCGAACGGCGGGTGGTGGCGATCTCGATCTCGGTCCGGAACCCCGGCGTAAGCCAGGTGCCAAAGGCACCGCCGAGGAGGAAGCCGTGGTTCGCCTGGAGGTCGAGATTGCTATTGCCGTAATACTGGCCGTCGATGTTGGCCTTCAACGAAAAGCCGCCGAAGAGCGTCACATACCACTGTGACGACGGAGCAAGCATCGCGTTCTGAGCTGAGGCGGAAGTTGCGGCGAAGGCGATGCCAACCGCAGCCGCCGATACAAGAAGTGACCTGACCGACAACGTTGCCTCCCTGAGAGAACCGGAAGGTCGCACCTTAGCGCGTGATTCCTTACGGATGTAATAGCTCTCGGCGGGGTTCCCTGCCGGCACAACAAAAATTCGGCGACGTTGCAGTCGAGCAACAATCTGTCTTGCGATGGGCGACAGGAGAGGCGTTCGTCGGTAGTGGTGTCTCCGCAGGAAGCCATCCGAGCTATGTGGTGGTCCTGCCAGGGCGACGGCGACTGATCTCGCGAAGGAGAACCTGGGGCCCGGTCTATTCCGGTTGACCCATGGCACAGTGGTCTCGCGGGGGCGCGTTGCGCCGCCGCAACGCTCGTCAGCAACTTCGGATTGCCCGGCTTTCCCCTCTGGCTTGCCCGTCCGATTCCGTTCACTAGATGGACATGATGGGTCCACCGGCCGTCGGTGGCGGATGGGGGCTGACAATGACGAACAGATTTTTCCTGAGCGCGGCTGGTGCGGCGCTCTTCGCGGCGGCTTCGGCCGGGACGGCGCATGCGGCAGATGTGATGCCGATCGTGGTGCCCGTGGTGACCCCCGTGGTCGCTCCGCCGCCCGGTCCGGTGTACGCCATCCGGATCGACACGAGCCTCGCCGTCGACTGGTATGGCGGCGCCGCCTACGACTTGTCCGTCTTCAAAGAGATCACCGCGCGGGTGACGCTCGCCTCCGGGTGGGGCTTTGAGGTCCTCACCGGCGACCGCCTCTACATCACGCCTCCGGTGGAGCTCTATGGCTCCCTCACCGGCCGCGTGTTCCGTGTCGCCGGACCACTCGAAGTCGGCGCCTATGCGGGCTTTGGCTACATCGTCCCTGGCGGCATCGGCGGTTACGGCTTCGGCGGGGACTTCGAGTACGACACCGACCGAGTGACGGTCGAGGGCTTCGTCCAGGCCAACTTCTTCGGCGGCGGCTTCGCCTTCCTCGAGGGCGGCACGGAAACGACGCTCCATCTCACCGACCGGCTCGACGTCTATTTCGGCGTCGAAGTGGCCAACCAGATGGGCATCAGCGGTGATGTCTGGGCCGGGGCACAGATCGATTTCGGTGCCATCGCGCCCTATGCCGGCATCTGGTACGCCTTCGGCGGTCCGGTCGGCGCGGAGTTCGGCGTCGAGCTGGAGAAGCCCCTCGGCACCGGGCCGTTCTCACTCATCGGCCAGGCGGAGATCAACATCGCCCTGGGCGGCGGCGCGTCCGGCTTCGCCAGCATCGGCATCCGCTTCCAGCGCGGCGAGATCGACGACTAGGGTCTGCGGCGCGCCGACCACGCCAGACCATGAAGTGAAGGCCCGCTCCGGCGGGCCTCTTGCCTTCAACGGACGACCGGGCCAGCCCGCTGTCCGGCCGCGGTCGATTGCCGGAAAGGGCTCAACCACCGACGGCGGCTTGCGCCGCCACAATATCCGAATTCGGTTGGGAGAAATTGGAGCGGGCGAAGGGATTTGAACCCTCGACCCCAACCTTGGCAAGGTTGTGCTCTACCCCTGAGCTACACCCGCTCACGGCGCGGGAGGGTAGGCCCGCGCGGCCTTTGTATCGCCGATGCCGCAGGTGATTGCAAGCGCCCAGATGGGCGCCGCACCTGCCGCTTCAAGGCGTCGCGCCGACGCCTAATTGCTTCGCACGAACACGAGGTTGGACACGTCGACGAACGCCTGCGTGGCGGGGTCGCGCGCCTGTGCGATGAGGCCGAAGGCGAAGCGCCCGTCAGGCTGGGAACCAGGCTTGCTGACCCAGATCTGGACGGTCAGGTCCTGCGGGTCGCGGTTCGGCCGGGTGATGCGGTAGGTCGCCTCGACGTAGAAGCGGTCACCGAACAGCCGGCCGGTCGAGCTGATGAGCTCCGCGTTCTGGAACCGGCTGAAGAAACCGCCGGAAAGCGTGAGGTCGGCGAGGAGCGTCACCGAGCCGTCAATGTCGATCCGGCCGCGCACGGTCGAGCAGCGCCCGGTATTGGTGAGGGTGGCCGTCGCCGCGTCCCAGGTCGTGGTGAGGTTGCAGCGGGTCTCCTCGAAGGGATCCTCCAGCGCCGCGCGCGAATTGCCTTCGCCGCGCCAGTTGCCGGCAAAGAGTCCGAGGAAGGCCTCGGCCTCGGCGCGGTCGGTGATGGCCGGGGGCGTCTCGGTGGCTGCGGGCGCCGCGGCCGGCTGCTGCGCGAGGGCGGAAGCCGGGCCAAGGAGGGCAAGGGCCAGGGCAGCGGTGAAGATACGTCGCATGTCGGGAAGTGGCTCCGGAGAAACGGCCAGGCCCCCGCGGACCATTCGGTCGCGTCGGCTCGGCGCACAAGGGAAGGGAGAATGGACGCGAAGGCCATCCGGTGGAAGATCGCGCCCCTTCCTCTCCTATGGGATGCCAAAGCGGCGGTTTTATGGGCGTTGCAGACGTTGCGGGAACGAGCTGCCGAAGACCACGCCGGGCTGGAAACGAAAGAAACGCCACGAGGGCGTTCGGTGTCAGCGCGTGATTTGATGGATCGGGTCGTTGGCAGCGGGGCCGGCCGGAGCCGGGCGCACCCGCCGGGACGGCGCAGTGGGGGGCAGGGAGGGTATCGGTCTCTGCCCCCACTGCGGGGAGCGAATTGAAAGTATCGCTCCAAGTCCCTGGGGTGCCGGCGCCCGAGGGCGCCGGCGGAGTTCGAAGTGCCGGAAACTAGTTCCCGGCGACCGCATCCGGGAGCGCGAACACGTAAAGTGTCGAGCCCGAACGGCGGTAGCGGTTCTGGTTGTCCGGAGCCGCATCGAAGGCGACGGCGCCGTTGGCGGCGGCCGACGAGGCGATGATGGCGAGGTACTGCCTGCCATCCGGGCCGATGTAGGTGATCGGCGACTGGTTGAACCGCGAACCCGTGCGGAATTCCCACACAGTGTCGCCGTTCGTGGCGTCGAGGGCGCGCATGACGCCTTCGTTGACACCGGCCTGGAAGAGGAGGTCGGTGGCGGTGGCCATGATCGGCTGGTTGTTGGCCTGGATCCACGGCTTGCGCCAGGCGAACGCGCCGGCTTCGACGTCGATGGCACCAAGGAAGCCGCCGGCGAAGGGCTCACCGATCGGAATCAGTTCGCCGTAGTTGTCTGCCGTGTAGTCCGGGTAGGCCCGCGGAACCTGGGCCGCGCCGGCGCCACGCTGCAGCGTGTAGCCTTCGCCGGGGGTGAACTCACCCTCGATGACGACCTGGGTACGGCAGCCCACCGCGTACGGCGTGTAGAGCATGCCGGTGCGCGGCGAGTAGGCGTCGTTCTGCCAGTTGCGGGCAGCGATCGACGGGCACATCTCGACTTCGGTGCCGGTGTAGTCGGCAACGGTGGTGCCGTCGGCCCGGGTGCCCGGGTCAGCGTCGGTGTAGCGACGACGGTCCTCGACGTTGGTGAAGGTCCAGACGTCGATGTTCTGACGCGCGCGGCCCGTCTCCATGTTGTAGCCGTTCGACCAGTTCACGTAGACGTGCGGCCACGGCTCGCGGATCATCTCGCCGGTGTCGCGATCCCACACGAAGAAGTAGCCGTTGCGGGCGGCGCGGATGACGGCATCGGTGCCGCCGACGGTGACGAGCGGGTTGATCAGCGGTTCGTCATAATCCCACGGGTCGGCCGGGGTGTTGTTGAACGCCCAGATCAGGTGGCCGGTCGTGGCATCGCGGGCGATCGTCGAGGCGCACCAGTTGTTCTGGTAGTCCGCCAGGCCGCCGTCCTCGTCGAGCGTGACCACGCCCCACTCACGACGGTAGTCCGGGTTCCACGGACCGCAATTGCCGGTCGAGTAGTAGAACGCGTTCCGCTCGAGGTCGGCCGTGAAGTAGCCCCACACGGTGCCGCCGCCACGACGCCAGGAGTCGCCGTACCAGGTCCGCAGCGAATGCTGGTTGTCCGGGTAGAACGCCTGGTAGCCGGGGGTGATGCCGACTTCGTTGTCCGGGCCCATGTTGTACATGACCCACTGCAGCTGTCCGGTGTTGATGTCGAAGGCCTGGACCTTGCCGCGGACGCCGCGCTCGCCGCCGGCATTGCCGCCGATGAGGAGGTTGTCGATGACGATCATGTTGCCGACGGTGGTCTCACCGATCGACAGGTCGGCGCCGACGGTGCGCCACAGCGCTTCGCCGGTGGCGGCATCGAGGCCGAAGAACTGGCCGTCGAGCGTGTTGAAGAAGACCTTGCCCTCGGCGTAGTTGAGGCCGCGGGTCTGGGCGCCGCAGCAACCCTGACGGGTCGCTTCCTCGACGTTCATGTCCGGGCGGAATTCCCAGATGATGACGCCGTCGCGGTTGAGGTCGAGTGCGTAGACGTAGTTCGGCTTCGGCGAGGCGATGTACATGGTGTCGCCGATGACGAGCGGCGAAGCCTCGTGGCTGTCGAGAATGCCGACCTGCCACGTCCAGGCGATCTGGAGCTGGTCGACGTTGTCGAGCGTGATCTGGTCGAGCGTCGAGTAGTTCCAGCCATTGTAGCTGATCGACGGCATAACGACGTTGCCGGGATCGGCAACAAGCGCCACGACGTCGTCATTGGCCAAGGCATTGCTGGATAGGCCGGCTGCGGCAACTGCCGCGATCGAAGCCGAAACCTTCCAAGTCGTCCGGGAAATCATTCTATCTTTCCTCCTGCTTGTCCTGCGTGATCGACAGGTTCTTGTTGTTGGGTAGCCCGGCGTCGCTCCCGCGCCATCCGATCCTGCCGCGGGGAGGGCCGGGAGACCCTTCCTGCGGACAATAGTCGGACCGGATATGCTCGACGCTGATTGTTCCAGGCCCTTCGGGACGACGACCGGCTCCGCAGCCCACAGAAGTGGCCTTGCGGATCTCCGGTAAGCCCATCCCCAGGGGCTTGCGGTGTCGGGCTCCCTCATCACCGACGACGTGCCAGACGCGCCAATGTTGACCCGGCTGAATCTGGGACGTCCCGTGCCGACACTTGCACAGAGAAGAATATCGCTGTCAATCCAAAATGGCTGAAAGCCTTGTTGAGCTATCGATGCGTATATATCATGGCAAGAGACTGTGTGTTGATGCCATAACATATAGCATTGTATGGCCTTTATCTAATAGCGCACGACGAATCCAATCACTAAGATCGCATATCAGTGCTACTTACGTCCATATAAGCGCTTGTGTACAGGAACGTGCGCCGGTTGGGTCGCGTTGGGCGGCGCATCTGCAGCCAAGCCACGACAAATGTTTCGTGGTCAGCGAATTGGCCGGCGCAAAGCACCTCGAATGCGTTGACAATCGCCTCGCGCGGATGCCACCGTTTCTCACCGGACGCGCGGTCCCTGGCCCTGCGCATCTGTTCGGGCGGAGCAGTGGGGGGCAGGGAGGGTATATCGGTCTCTCCCCCCACTGCGGAGCCCGCTGCTGCTTCTGATGTTTGCTGACCTGCACGACGCCTCGCGATGCCGCGCTTGGTACGCTCCCGGCGCCGGATGATTCCGCCGATCCGCCGCAATGTCGGCCAAGTGATGTCACAATCGGCCGCCTAGATGGCCCGAGAGTGGGGAAGGGAACCGCCCGGGAAAAGCGCTCGGGGTCCCTTTCGGCGAGGCGAAGGTCTCAAGCTCCGGCCGATGGATCGAGGGCGGCGCCGCTGCGCCGACCGATGGCCGGGTGCGTCCGACGCGGCTGGCGGCAGGAGCGTAGCGTGTAATGGGACCGACGCCGGCGCGACCCGCGGTGGAGCAGGAGGAGCCGGCAATGTCCGCCCCGGCCGAGCCCGTCTCCGCCGCCTTCCCGGATATCGGCGAGTATGTCGACCTCGTGACGGAACTCGAGGAGATCCTGCGGGGAGCGGCCGCCGAGTCGAACCCCGTGGAGGCCGATCAGCCCGACGCCGCAGCGCCGGTGGCCGAGGTGGCGGTCCCTGCCGATGAAGGCATTGCGCCTCCAGCCCTGCGCCCGGCGCCGCTTCGCGAGCGCGCCCGAGCCCCGATCCCGGATGACCGGCTCGGGTTGGCTCCGGCTGCGGGCGAGGACGGAGATCCCGACCCCGGGTTCTGGCAGGTCGACGACGCCGCCTGGGCCAGTGCGCCGGCATGGCGCGAAGCGCCGCGCGGGCGTCGGGCCGACTTGTTCATAATCGGCGCCCTCGTCGTCCTGATCGCCGGCGGCGGGGCCTATTCCGCCCTTCGGATCGGCGATGGCGGGGCGGCGACCGCCGGCGACGGCATCGCTGCCGAAGCCTCCCGGGCCGAGACCGGGATCGGCGTTCCGTTCGCACCAATCGGCCGGGCGAGCCTCCTCCGCGACGATCCCACCGCCCCGCTGCCGAGCCTCGAAGCGGCCGTCGCCGGCGCGGAAGTTCCGCCCCTGCCGGTGATCATCGAGGCCCCCGTGGAAGCAACGCAACCGATCGTCCTGGCGGAGGCCGCGGAGGCCGACCCGGCACCCGCGGCGACGGCCACGGCACCGGTACCGGCACCGGCCGGGCTGGGCGGACCGCTCGTCCCGGTCGATCCTGCCGAAGCCGAGGCCGGTGTTGCCGTCACGCGCGTCACCACCGTGACGACCTGGGTCAACATGCGCGCCGGACCGGACAATGCCGAGCCGGTCGTGGTGGTCGTGTCGCCGGACACGCCCGTCTCCGTTCACGCGTGCGACTACTGGTGCAGAGTTACCGTCAACGGGCAGGACGGCTACATCTTCCGGGATTTCCTTGTCGCCCTGCCCTGATGCGGCGGCGACGGATTAAGCTTGCGGCCCCGCGCCGTGCCCCGCTGCCTTGACACGCAAAGCGCCGCGTTGCCACACATGCGGACCGGCGGTGTTTCGGGGATTCTGTTGATGCGTATCCGAGCCTTGGGACTGGCCGCCGCGGCGATTGCGGCCGCACTCGCCGGCGGGCCGGCGGCCGCCGCCGACATGACCGTCATCGGCGCCGCGCCGGCGACGACCGCGGCGGGCGGCGTCACCTGGGAGTTCGGCGCGGCGACCGCCCACCTCCTCGCCCTCCAAGACGAACTCCTCGGCAAGCAGGTTCCCGACAAGCTCCCCGGCCCGCTCGCCGGCATTGCCGCAAACTACACCGGCAATGACAGCTGCCGCTGGGCCAATGACGGCGAGTGCGACGACCCCGGCATCGGCACCGGCGCCTGCCAGCCGGGCACGGACTATTCGGACTGCTGGCGCATCGTTACCGATCGCGAGGACGATTCCTGCGAGTTCGCCCGCGACGGCCAATGCGACGAGCCCGGCTTCGGCACCGGCGCCTGCACCCAGGGCACCGACCGCAGCGATTGCGGCGTCGTCGCCTTCCTGCGGTTCCAGGATGATTCCTGCCGCAACGCCCTCAACGGCGTGTGCAACGAAGCCGCCCTCGGCGGCGACGGCACCTGCCAGGCGCGCACGGACCGCGGCGACTGCGTCGGCCGCGACCGGCCGATGCAGATCGACGACCACTATTTTGGCCGTGATGACCGCGTGCTGATGGACACGACCCAGTTTCCCTGGCGCGTCATCGGGACGCTGGTCGGCGACGACGGCTCCTGCACCGCCTCCCTGATCGGTCCGGACCTCCTCATCACCGCCGCGCACTGCATCGAGACCGAGAACGGAATCAATGCGGACCAGGTGTTCGAGACGGCCTTTGCCGACGGGGGCGGCGTCAGCGCCCGGGTCACCGAGTGGTTCGTTGCCCCGAGCCGGGCCAACGACCGCGCGACCGATTTCGAGCCGTCGCAGACCGACTGGGCTCTCCTCCGCATCGACAGGCCGCTCGGGGCGAAGCTCGGCTTCCTCGAGGTGCGCGGCATGGAGAGTTTCGGCGATGCGGTCCTGCAACGGCCCGTCTCGCAGGCCGGCTACAGCTGGGACACCGGCACGTTCCTGTCGGGTAACACCGGCTGCTCCTTCCTCGCAGTGGAAGTGGAGAACACCGTGATCCACAATTGCGATACGACGCACGGGGATTCGGGCTCGCCGCTGATGTTCCGCGACGGCGATGCCTTCATCATCGTGGCCCTCGATTCGACCTTCCGGAGCGAGCGGGGGGAGCCGACGATCAACGTCGCCACCCGCACCGACGGTGTCGTCCCGTTCCTGGCGGACTTCATCGCCGGGCGTCTGGGGAACCGCGAACTCATCACCGTCATCACGACCGAGCCCGGCAAGAAGTAGCCCGGCTCCGACAGGAGCGCCCGATGACCAACGGCATCGCCTTCCGCTTCCTCCCGGCCCTGCTGCTCGCTGCCATCATGGTGCCTGCCACGGCTTCGGCCCAGACGACCGGAACGCTCCACGTCACGGTCGCCGACTGGCTGCCCGCCTGGGATCCCGACACCGGCGGGTGGGCGGTGGCCCGCGCCGGCCAGAGTGTCGGCAAGCTGAGCATCCGGTCATCCGAGCCCGCCGCACCGGTGCCCGCCGGCGAGTACGACGTTTACTGGTTTCAGGACGAAGCCCACCGTGACATGCCGATCCTCGTTGCCGAGGGCGTGACCGTCAACGCGGGCCAGACGACTGACGTCCGGGTCCAGACGGGGGTCATCATCGAGGTGGCCGACTGGGTGCCTCCGCTCGGTCCGGGCGGCCAGATACGCGCCTTCAGCACCACGGACGTTGCACTCAACTGGACAACGGGGGCGCCGATGGTGCTTCCGGAGGGCCGAGTGGTTGTCTACTGGAATGCTGACGCCACCGATGATCTTCTTCCGATTTGGCTCGGCACATTCGACATCGAGGCGTCCTTCGGCGGCATCGGCACGGAAGTGCGGATGGAAGAGGAAGTCACGATCGTCCGTGTCGCTCCCGGCGGACCCGCGGACATTGCCGGCATTCGCGACGGTGATGAGATCCTCGCCGCCGACGGCACTGCCCTCGGCGGCATGACGCTCGCCGCCGCCGTCGACCTTCTTCGCGGGCCGTCCGGGTCGTCGCTCGTGGTCTCGGTCCGCCGCGCGGGTGGCGAGCCTTTCGATGTCACCATCCGGCGCAGCATCATCGACAGCCAGGTGGTGGTCCGCGTCGATGCCGGCATCCGCGTCGTCGTGGGTCCGGGCCTTCCGCCGCTTGGGGAAGGCGGACGCTGGTTCGTCACCTATACCGACGACGATCCCCTCGAACGGCCGCTCGCGTTCGCCGAGACGGCAGACGCGACGCTTCTGGTCGGCCACACGACGTACGACGTCTACTGGCAGGAGACGGCGACCGCCGCGCCCCGCCTCGTGGCGGAGGACATCGTGGTCAATGGTGGCATTGTCGCCGTGCCGATCGGTGGACGCGGAAAGTAGCGTCCCGCGGTTCACCTGTCCGACACCTTGCTAGGGTAGACTTCGGGCCTGGACGCCAGTTGAGCGTTTCCTGGAATCAAGCTAGACAAGAGTCATAGTGCGTTCTGTTCGCTAGGACTTTAGTCGACTCTCTGGTTGGTGAGCGGTCGTCCGGGCGCGGACGCTGCCTCCCCGCCGGCGCGAAATCACATCATCGGTTCACGTCTCATCGCTGGGGGCTGCATGAAGACCTTGAAGATCGGGGCTGGCGCGGCCAGCCTTCTGACGCTCGCGCTGTGGGCGACCACCGCCTCGACCGAGACCACGGTCGAGCGCGGCCAGTACCTCGTCGACGGGCTCGCCGCGTGCGGCAACTGCCACACGCCGCGGAATCCGGACAACACGTTCGCCGAAGGCATGTACCTGGCGGGCGGGTTCGAGTTCAACGAGGAGCCGGCGTTCCACGCTTACGCGCGCAACATCACGCCGGACACCGAGACCGGCATCGGCGACTGGACGCTCGAGGAGATCGTGATCGCGCTCCGCGAGGGCCACACCCCCGAGGACGAGACGATCGGGCCGCCGATGCCGATGGCGTCGTACAACCTGCTCTCCGACGACGACGCGATGTCGATCGCGATGTACCTTAAGAGCATCCCGGCGGTGCGCAACGAGGTCCCAGAGGCGGTCTACAACATTCCGAAGTTCAGCCCCGGCCCGGCTCCGGGCGGTCCCACGCCGCCGACCACCGATCCGGTCGCCTACGGCCAGTATCTGACGACGGTGGCGCACTGCTTCGAGTGCCACACGCCGACCGATGACACCGGCGCACCGGACATGGCCCGGATGGGTGCCGGCGGCTTCGCGATCCAGGCCCTGCCGAACGGCGAGTTCGTCCGCACGGCGAACATCACGCCGGCCGCCATCGGTGACTGGAGCGACGAGGCGCTGCGCCGTGCGATCGTCGACGGCGTATCGCAGAACGGCCACATCCTGTTCCCGATCATGCCGTCGACGTTCTTCCACAACGCCACGACCGAGGACATCGACGCCATCATCGCCTACCTCCGCACGATCCCGCCGGTCGAGAACGACGTGCCGAAGGTCGACTGGATGGCTGCGTTCGGCATGCCGCCGATGCAGAACGCCCCCGCGATGGAGTAGCGGGCAGGAACCGCACTACACAGCTGTCCTGCCGGCGCCACCCAGGCGCCGGCAGTTTCATTTTCAGGTCCCCTCAGTTCGTGAACCCGTGCGGAACCCACTCCCGCTGAACCGCCGCCGCTTCCTCGCCGGAGGCGCCGCCCTCGCCGGTGCTGCGGGATTTGCGCTCGGCTCGGGCCGCGCGCCCGCCTACGGCCAGCCGCTCGCCGCACCGGCCGTTCCGGGCGTCTTCCCCGACGTTGAGCTCAGCCTCGTCGCGGCGGAGCGGCCGAGCGTGCTCCCGGCCTTCGCTGGCAACGAGTTGCCGCTGTGGACGTTCTCGCCGGACACGTGGCTGCCGATCGTTCGGATGCCATACGGCGCGCGCCTCAACACGACGATCCGCAACGACCTGCCGCGCGCCGAGGAACATGCCTCGATCCACTGGCACGGCATCCGCCTGCCGAACGATCAGGACGGCGTACCCTACCTCGTCCAGGAGCCGGTCTTTCCGGGCGACAGTTTCCGCTACTCCTTCGTGCCCCCCGACACCGGCACGTTCTTCTTCCACACGCACTGCAACACGGCCGAGCACATCGGCCGCGGCCTCATCGGCATCCTCATCGTGGAGGGTGACACGACCGAGCCCTATGACGCCGACGAGGTCGTGCTGGTGCGCGACTGGCGGGTCGATTTGGCCGCGGGGGTGTTCCTCCCGTTCACGACCAACCGCGGGGCCGGCCGGGCGGGCACCTACGGCCCGCTCCGCACAGCCAACGGCGCAGTGAACCCCGAGATGGTGCTGCCTGCGGTGGCCGACTGCCGACTCCGCATCATCAACGTCGACCCGACCCGGCCGATCGATTTCGGCATCGAGGGCGCGGAGGCGGCCATCATTGCCATCGACGGCCTCGCCGTGGTGCCCTTCTCGCTCGACCGCTGGATCATGGCGCCGGCGATGCGGATCGACATCGTCGTCCGCACGCCGCGCGACGGCGGCGTTGCGCGCCTGGTCGACTTCCGCCCGGACGATCCGCTCGCCATCGCGACGATCCGCGGCGCGGGCGAGGCGAGACGCACCGGCCCGTTCGATCCCGCTCCGCTCCGCGCCCCCGTGGTTCCCGAGCCCGATCTCGGCGCGGCCGCGACGCGGACCATCACCTTTGCCGCGAGCGAGGACGGCGACCTTCTGCCGGCAGAGGACGCCGCCTTCGGCTTCCTCGGCCCGCTCTGCCTGTCGTTCAACGACTTCTGGACGATCGATGCCACCGGCTGGCCGGCCGGCGACCACGCGACGGCGCCGCCGCCGCTGGCCGAACTCGTCCGGGGCCAATCCTATCGCTGGCTGCTGCGCAACACGACGCAGCACCTCCATCCGATCCATATCCACGGCCACACCTTCGCCGTGCTGCGCTCCGACAAGCGGACGCTGCTGCCGCACCACGCCGACACGGTGCTGCTGATCGAGGATGAAACCGTGGAAGTCGCCTTCGTCGCCGACAATCCCGGCCGCTGGATGCTCCATTGCCACGTGGCGGAGCACCAGGAGACGGGGATGATGGCCTACTTCACGGTGACGTAGCGGTCGCGCCCTGCCCGGCGCTCGACCTTGAGGGCCGGGGGCACGGCCGTGACGACGACGGCCCGCCGATCCGGCCAGCGGAGGTCATTCAGCGCGAGCGACGCGCTCGAGGAACGCCAGCACCCGCCCGGACTGGCGGGGCAGGAAGTGGAAGCCGTCCTCGATGAAGTGGACCTCGGCGTTCGGGACGAACCGCTCCAGCCTGTCTCGCGTCTGGCGCGAATCGAGGAGGACGTCGCGGCCGCCGACGATCGCAAGGACGGGGACCGCCAATCGCTCGAGTTGTTCGTCCGACAGGACCGGGATGGCGACGACCCGCGGCCTGATCGACGCGGCGATGGTGTCCATCAGGCGTGCGATCGGCGCGAGTTCAGCCGGCAGGACATCGGGCATCGGCCCGAACACCATCTCCCTGATCCTCCGCTTGCCATAGCTGCCGAGAGCGAGGAACGGCAGCGCCTTCAGGAGGAAGTTCTTCTGGCGGCCGATGCCTGCCGGGCAGATCAGCGCCAGGCCGCGGACTCTCTCCGGCCGCCGAACCGCGTGGTCGAGCGCCAGCCAGCCGCCGAGCGAGGTGCCGACCAGGATCGCGCGCGAGATGCCAAGACCGCGAAAGACGTCGTCGAGCCACAGCGCATGCGCCTCACCCGACAGCTCTGGCCGCGATCGCGCGCTGAAGCCGGCCTCGCCGATCATGTCGACGGCGAAGAGGCGGAAGCTTCGGGACCACAGCGGCACGTCGGGCATCCATGCAGCGGAATTGGCCTGCGATCCGTGGAGGAGCACGACCGCCGACGCACCCTCCGGCCCCGAGGCGATGACGAAGGTCTCGCCCTGGCTGGTCGGAACGCGCAGTTCGGTCGAGGTGACCGGCCATCGGTCGAGGACGCGACGATACTCGGCGTTCACGACCGCCGCCGCCCCGGCGCTTCGGAAGACGGCGTCGTTCACGGGAGACGCCCGAGCTGCAGCCCGACCATTTCGAGGAGCCGCGCGACGTCTGACGGGACGCCGACGAGGACGATCTTGAGCGTACCGCGTGCGGGATCGAACGCGGTCTGGAGATGCATCGCCGGCGAGCGAGCGTCGCCGGTCATTGCCGCAGCGTTGAGGAAGTTGGCGAGCCGGGACGCGCTCTCCACCGCAATTCCGGGCACATCCACGATACAGGTGGCCCGCGCCTCGACCACGGCAGCCGCCACACCTGCGGCAACGCCGGCAAAGGCGTCCAGCTTCCCCTGGGCTATGCGGTACGACTTTCCGACGCGGGTAGCTGGCAGACGCCCGTCGTGGATGTAACGCAGCACGGTCTTGGGATGGAGGTTCAGTTGCGCCGCAGCCTGATCGACGCTGATGAGAATGTCGGACATCTCAAGGCCCCTATTGTTCCTTGAAGCGTCTATTGTGCTCGCGTATAGGACGCAATAAGGAATTTTACGGTAGGAGTACGAAATGGCACACGATGCCGCGAAGGCGATGAAGGATCGGCTGCGCACCGATCTGCGGGCAGCGATGAAAGCCGGGGCGGCACGAGAAGCCGGCGTCACCCGCGCGCTCGTGGCGGCCCTCGACAACGCCGAGGCGCCACCGCCGCGGACGGGACCGGAGGCGGCGCTCGGTCATGCATTCGCCAGCGGGGCGGCCGAGGTCGAGCGCCTCCTGCTGGCCGACGGCGACGTCCGCCGCGTGATCCTGGCCGAGATCGGGGAGCGCGAGGCCGCCGCCGACGAGATGCGCCGCCTCGGGCAGGCCGAGCGCGCGGCAGCGCTCGACGCGGAGATCGCGGTCGCGAAGCGCTACGTCGACTGAGCCTTCCGCCAGCTCGGCGCGGTAGGTGCGGAGGCTACTTCGTCGGCACCGCACCGCCGGTCGGGAACACTTCCGGCGGAACGGGGTACATCGTCATCCACGGCTGCCACACGACATCGGTCGCGCCGAAATCGTACTCGTAGACCAGCCAGCCGGCCGGTGTTTCGCGCAGCAGCGCCGTGACGACCTGATCGAGCGCGCCTGCATCCCACGCCGCCTGGTAGCGCGTGTAGGTGTAGAAGATCTCCCCGCCGCCGGGGCGCTGCGGATGGACCTCGACGAAGGCCCATTCGCCAAGCACGCGGATGTCGTTGACCATGAACTCGATGGGCCCGCCGAGCTCGCCGATGGTCTGGCCGCGGAGCGCGTCGAGGATGGCGGCCCGCTGCGGACTTCCCGGCGGCGGCTGCTCGACCTGCGCCGCAGCAATACCGGGCATGAGCGCCCCGGCCATCGCCGCGGCAACCAGGCAAGCCTTGAGCACAAAGACCCGCATTTTCGTCCTCCGATGCAGCAAGCGGCGCCCGCCCGTTTGCGGCGCCGCAGTTCGGCGGGTCTGGTAATCCCGCCAGTATGAACGGAGGCTGACGGATCGCCCGCCGGCCTCTCCGGATCTATCCGGCATCCCGCTGGTCGCACCACGCCTTCACGATCCGCCGAAGGTCGGGCGCCTTGGCCGCAACGTCGGCGAGGTCGGAGAAACGCATGTATCGCGCTACGGAGACGCCGCCTTCAAGCATCGGGAAATCGCCGGCGATGGACGCGCCGGTGTGGAACAGAAGGCTGGCGAACTTCTTCGCCCGCGGCTGGAAGGAGGCGAGGTTGCCCTTGTAGACGAAGGTCGGGGTCTGCCACTTGATGGTCTCGCCGATGCGCCTGTCGGCGGCGAGGATGGTCCGGCGTATCTCCAGAACGAGCGGCTTCTGCGGGTTGTCGTATCCGGCAAGCCACGCTTCGACATCGTCGGCCACGCGATCCTCCATCGCCGAGTGACGCAAGCATCGTAGCAGAACGGGCCGCGGTTTGACTTTCCGCCTCTCCTCGCGCTATCTCCCCGCCAAATATCGACGACATTCCGTTCGTTGAGCCGCTGACCGGGACGCGATCCCGGAGGTCACCGTCCGCCAGCGCGTTGCGCCCGCGGGCGTGAAATCCCATTTGCGGTCGGGTCAGCGGGCGGAACGAGGAAGCGCATGTTCGAGTCACTTTCCAGTCGGCTTTCGGCTGTCTTCGACAAGCTCACCGGGCGTGGTGCGCTGTCGGAGAACGACGTCAACGAGGCGGTGCGCGAGGTTCGCCGCGCCCTCCTTGAGGCCGACGTGTCGCTCGATGTCGTCCGCTCGTTCACCGACAAGGTGAAGGAGCGCGCGGTCGGTGCGGAGGTTATCCGCTCCGTCACGCCCGGCCAGATGGTCGTGAAGATCGTCCACGACACGCTGGTCGAGACGCTCGGCGCCGACGGCGCCACTCTCGACCTCAACGCCGCAGCTCCCGTGCCGATCATGATGGTCGGCCTCCAAGGCTCGGGCAAGACCACCACCACCGCCAAGATCGCGCGCCGTCTCAAGGAGCGGAACAAGCTGAAAGTGCTGATGGCCTCGCTCGATACGCGGCGGCCGGCGGCCCAGGAGCAGCTTCGCGTTCTCGGCGAGCAGAACGGCATCGACACGCTGCCGGTCATCGCAGGCCAGACGCCGACGCAGATCGCCACCCGCTCGATGTCGGCCGCACGCCTCGGCGGCTACGACGTCGTCATGCTCGACACCGCCGGCCGCACGCATATCGACGAGCCGCTGATGGTCGAGATGGCGGAGATCAAGCGCGCGGCGAACCCGCACGAGATCCTCCTCGTTGCCGATAGCCTCACCGGCCAGGACGCGGTCTCGCTCGCGACCAACTTCAACAACCGCGTCGGCATTACCGGCATCGTGCTGACCCGCGTCGATGGCGATGGCCGCGGCGGCGCGGCGCTCTCGATGCGGGCGGTGACCGGCAAGCCGATCAAGTTCATCGGCACCGGCGAGAAGGCGGACGCGCTCGAGGAGTTCCAGCCCTCGCGCATCGCCAACCGTATCCTCGGCATGGGCGACATCGTCTCGCTCGTCGAGAAGGCGGCCGAGAACATCGATTCCGAGCGGGCGCAGCAGCTCGCAAAGCGGATGCAGAAGGGGTCGTTCGACCTCAACGACCTCGCCGAGCAACTCAAGCAGATGCAGAAGATCGGCGGGATGAGCGGCATCCTCGGGCTCATGCCCGGCGTCGGCAAGGTCAAGAAGGCGATCGACGCGGCCGGGATCGACGATTCCGTCTTCAAGCGCCAGGGCGCGATCATCTCCTCGATGACATCAGAGGAGCGGAAGAAGCCCGACATCCTCAAGGCGAGCCGGAAGCGCCGCATCGCGGCCGGCTCCGGCACCAACGCCGAGGAGGTCAACAAGCTCCTGAAGATGCACCGCCAGATGGCGGACATGATGAAGGACGCCGGCAAGGGCAAGGGCATGTTCGGCGGCATGATGGGCCGCCTCGGCGGCATGGGCGCCGGCCCCGGCCCGGCCGGTATGCCGAAGCTCGACCCGGCCGAACTCGCCCGCCTCACCCGTCCCGGCGCCATCCCCGGAATGCCGAACGGCTTCCCGGGCCTCGGCGGCCCGAAGCTGCCGGGCCTTCCCGGCGGATCGAAGAAGAAATGAGCCCTGCAATCCCATTCCGTCGTTCCGGGGCCGCGAAGCGGAACCCGGAACCCTTTGTTCCCGTGGCACGGACGATCAACGGCAGTGCCCTCCGCACAAAGGGTTCCGGGTTCAGCCTTCGGCTGCCCCGGAACGACGGCTGATTTTTTTTGAGATCAACGAACCACTGAGAGAAGACCTATGTCCCTAAAAATCCGCCTCGCCCGCGCCGGCGCCAAGAAGCGCCCGTTCTACGCCATCGTGATCGCCGACAGCCGCTCGCCGCGCGACGGCCGCTTCATCGAGAAGATCGGCTCGTTCGACCCGATGCTGAAGGAAGACGCCCAGCGCGTGGTCCTCAACGCCGAGCGCGCCCAGCATTGGCTCGGCGTCGGCGCCCAGCCGACCGACCGCGTGCTGCGCTTCCTCGCCGCCGCCGGCATCCGCGAGCGCACCGCCCGCAACAACCCCGAGAAGGCCGTCCCGGGCAAGAAGGCGCAGGAACGCGCCAAGGCCCGCGAGACCGCCTCCGAAGCGCCCGCCGCGTAGCGGACCGCACTTTCGTTGGCCGCGCCGCATGACCGCGTCGTGCTCGCGCGCCTCGGCGCCGCGCACGGCATTCGCGGCGAGATCCGGCTGAAATCGTACACCGGCGTTCCGGCTGATGTGGCGGACTACGGCCCGCTCGAAGCCCCGGACGGCCGGAAGTTCGTCATCGCCGCAATCCGTCCGGTGGGCGACGACATGTTCGTCGTCCGCCTTGACGGGGTGAGCGATCGTACCGCCGCCGAGGCGCTCAACGGGATCGAGCTGTCGATCCCGCGCGCGCTGCTGCCAGAGCCGGATGAGGACGATTTCTACCACGCCGACCTGATCGGCCTTGCCGCTTGTTCGCCCGCCGGCGAGGTGATCGGGACGGTGACCGGCGTGTTCAACCACGGGGCCGGCGATCTCATCGAGATCGCACCCGCCGCCGGGGAGCCGATGCTGTTGCCGTTCACGCGCGAAACGGTGCCCATCGTGGACATCGCCGGCGGCCGCCTGATCGTGTCTCCGCTTCCCGAGAGCGAAGGGGACGACGAGGACGAACCTCCCTAGCAGGGAATCCTGTGCTGGCGCAGGCGTGGGGAACGGCCTCCCGGGCATCGAAACCAGGGTATGGGACCCGCGCCTTCCTGGCGGTGCTTTGGCCGGGACGGACCTGGGTTCCCGTGAGCCGTCGGTCTGTCGCGACGCAGCGTCAGCCTCTCGGCGGGCGCGATTCTTGCTCGCCCCGTGCGCTGCGCCCAGGTCGGTGCGCAGCCAGCCGGGAGAGCACGCATGACCTACGACCTCGTCATCCGCGGCGGCACCGTTGTCACGGCCGCGGACACCGTCCGCGCGGATGTCGGGATTTCCGGCGGCATCATCCGCGCGGTCGGGCTCGATCTCGACCGCGGCGCGAAGGAGATCGACGCGTCCTCCCTCCTGGTGATGCCCGGCGGCATCGACAGCCACGTCCACCTCGCCCAGCCGTTCAACGGCGCGAAGATGGCCGACGGTTTCGAGAGCGGCACCCGCTCGGCCATCGCCGGCGGCAACACCACCGTCATGCCGTTCGCGACCCAGCCGCGCGGTGCGGGGCTGCGGGTCTCGGTCGAGGAATACAAGGCGCTCGCCGACGGCGCCTGCTACGCCGACCACGCCTTCCACATGATCGTGTCGGACCCGACGCCGAGCGTGCTGGGGCAGGAACTGCCGTCGCTGGTGGCGGACGGATACACTTCGTTCAAGGTCTTCATGACCTATGACGACCTCGTCCTCTCCGACCGCCAGCTCCTCGAAGTCTTCGAGTGCGCGCGCTCCTGCGGCGCGCTCGTGATGGTCCACTGCGAGGGCTACGACGCCATCCGCTTCATGACCGACCGGCTCGAGCGCGCCGGCAGGACGGCGCCATACTATCACGCCGTTTCGCGACCGGAATCAGTCGAGCGCGAGGCGACGCATCGCGCGATCAGCCACGCCGAACTGACCGACGTGCCGATCATGATCGTCCATGTCTCGGGTCGCGAGCCGATGGAGCAGATCCGCTGGGCGCAGCTGAAGGGGCTGAAGGTCTATGGCGAGACCTGCCCGCAATACATCGCGCTCACGGCCGACGACCTCCGGGGCCTCAACATGGACGAGACGGGCGGCAAGTATGTCTGTTCGCCGCCACCGCGCGACCACGCCTCGTGGGAGGCGATCTGGGAGGGCATCCGCACCGGCGTGTTCCAGGTGTTCTCGTCGGACCACTGCCCCTTCCGCTACGACGACGTCGAGGGAAAGCTGCGGCCGCAGGGACGCACCTCGTTCCGCTGGGTGCCGAACGGCATTCCCGGCATCGAGACGCGGCTGCCGATCCTCTACTCGAAGGGCGTCGTGGAAGGCCGCATCACGGTGAACGAGTTCGTGGCGCTGACCTCGACCAACCACGCGAAGATGTATGGCCTCTACCCCCGCAAAGGTTCGATCGCGCCGGGCTTCGACGCCGATCTCGTGCTGTGGGACCCACAGCGCAAGGAGACGATCCGCCAGGAAATCCTCCACCACGGCGCCGATTACACCCCCTATGAGGGCCTCGCCGTCACCGGCTGGCCCGTGATGACCATCCTTCGCGGCAAGCCCGTCTTCGAGGAGGGCCGCATCCTCGGCGAACCCGGCGACGGCCAGTTCCTGAAGCGCCCGCCGCCTCGCTGACCACTGCCCGAGGCAGGCTGCAACCGCACGGTGCGCCTTCGCCGGCGCCTCCACGCCGACGCGCGCCGTGCTCAGTCGACGCCGTCGCGAAACGGACATGTTTCGCTTGAAAGGCATCGCTGCGGACTGTTGATATGATCCCTTCCTGGCGCTGCAGGCGGGTTCGCGCCGGAAGGGGTACGGTTCGGGATGGAGATGGGTCCCCTCGACGCAATCGTCGACTGGCTGTTCGGGATCCTCGACCCGATCTTCTCGCAGCGCTATGTCGCACCGGTCATCATCCTGCCGGCGATGCTGCTTGTCGCCGCGTTCCTGATCGCCCATGCGGGAACGCGCGCCAGGCCGTTCTACAAGGCAGCGGATCGGCGCATCCGCGCCCTTACCGCCGCCATCGGCACCTCGGGCGATCACGTCCAGGAGCGCACCGATTTCGCGGCATCCTTCGCCGACGTGTCGGCTGTCCTCCGCACGCCGCAGCGCGGCGCCGAGCCGCTCGTCCGCGCCTGGAACGAGTTCGACGAGAGCATCATCGACGCGAAGTCGAGCCCGATCCGCAACACCAGCCGGCCGCAGGTGTTCTTCGCTCGCGCCCTCCCGCAGGTGGGACACCTCGCCTTCTGGTCCAACGTCTTCGTCGGCGTCGGCCTCCTCCTCACCTTCATCGGTATCGTCGTCGCGCTCAACACGGCCGGCGCCGGCATGGAGGGCGGCACCCAGGAGGACACGCAGTTCGCGCTGCAGGAGCTTCTGGCCGTAGCCGGCGCAAAATTCTTCGCCTCGATCGCCGGCCTCATCGCCTCGATCGTGCTGCGTTTCGCGGACGCGCACTACCAGCGCAAGCTGCGCGGCAAGGTCGAGCGCATCGGCTCTTTGCTCGAGCGCGGCATGCTCTACGTTCCGCCGCAGCTCCTCGCCTCGCAGCAACTCGAGGAGCTTCGCCGCCAGAGCGTGGAACTCGGCCGCTTCCATACCGACCTTGCCGGTGCGATCGGCGCGGAGATCGCGAAGCGCTTCGAGGGCGCGATGACCCCGGTGTCGACCTCGCTCGGCACCCTCAGCGACCGGCTGAGCGACTTCACCGACCGCGTCGGCGACGGGCTCGGCCGCGGCGCTGCCGAAGCGGTCTCGGCCGCCGCGAGCGGCGAGCTTCGCGCGCTTGGCCAGCGGCTCGAGGGCATCGGCGGCCAGCTCGACCGGGCAGGGGAGAACGTCAACGGATCGGGCGAGGACGTCGCCCGCCAGATCCGCCTCGCCGGCGAGGATTTTGCGACCGCCGCCCGCGACATCCGCGAGGCCTTCGCATCGCTCCGGTCCGATGTCGATGGCGTCGGCCGCTCGCTGATCGAACGCAATGAGACGATGGCGGCGGCACAGTCGAGCACGCTTGAGGCGGCGCTGGCGGCCTTCAATGCGAGCCAGGCCGATTCGGCCGAGGCCCTGTCCGACGCCGCCCATCGCCTTGGGGAAGCCGGCAACGATACGGCGCGGTCGATGCAGGCAAGCCTCACTGCCTCCTTCCGGACGGCGCTGGACGAGATCCAGGACGTCCTGCGCACCAGCATCGTCGAGGCGGGCGCGGAGTTCGGTCGGGCCGGCGCCGAGCTCTCGGCCTCGGTACGAACCGCGGTCGACCGCATCGAGGAGCTCGCGGCGTCGATCGAGCGCACCCGGGACGGCGCCGACGGCGTTGCCGCCGCCTTCCAGGGGACGGCTGCCGAATCGGCCGGTGCCGCAGGCAGCCTCGCGGCGGCCGCGGCCGGATTTGCCGCCGCGGCGGAGCCGGTCGTCCAGTCCGCGCAGGCCCTCGGAATCGTATCCGACCGGCTCGCAGCAACGGCGGCCGAGCAGATGCGGGCGGGCTCGGAGGCGGTCGAGAGCCTCAAGACGCTCGCCGCCGGCATCCGGGCCACCGAGGAGGCCGCCGCCGAGGCGTGGCGCGACTACCGCACCCGTTTCGAGGGCGTCGACCAGAACCTGTCGCACACGCTCGACCGTATGGGTGGCGCGCTCGCGGATGCACTGCAGCAGCTTCGCGACTTCGCCGGCAAGATCGACCAGGAGCTGGCGACAGCCGTCCTCCGCCTCGCGACCCCGCTCGACGCCATCCAGGAGAGCGGCGAGGCCATCCGGAGATTCGCCGCCGCCGTCCGCGGCCCGGACCGCGAAGCGGCGGAGTAGCGGGCCATGGACGAGCACGGGTTCGAGCAGAAGACCGACGAGGAGAACTACTTCGTCTCGATGACGGACATGATGGTCGGTCTCGTCTTCATCTTCATCATCATGCTCATGTACTACGCCCTCCAGCTCCGGACGCAGGAGGACGCGGCTGCCATCGAGCAGACGGCCGCGCAGGTCGAACGCGCCCAGTTGCAGCAGCAGGAGGAGACGGCGCAGCGCGAGCGCGAGAATGCCGAGGCCGAAGCCGCCCGGGCCATCGTGGCGCAGGATCAGGCCCGCCAGGCAGCCCTCGTTGCCCAGGCGGAGCGCGCGAATGCCGAGCAGGAGGCGGCGCTTGCGATCCTCCGCCAGGACGAGGCGCGCCGCGCGGCTGCGGTTGCCCAGACCGAGGCGGCCCGCGCCGTGGCGCGGCAGCGCCAGCTCGAGGACCTCAACACCCGCCTCCAGGGCGCCGACGCCACCCGTGCTGCCATCCTCCTCCAGATCGAGGCGGACATGGCGGTCGCGGGCGTGGACGTCGACATCGACCTCGAGCAGGGCGTCCTTCGGCTCGGCGACCAGGTGCTGTTCGATACCGGCGATGCCGATCTCACGCAGCGCGGCCAGGAGATCCTGGTCCGGGTCGCCGCCGCCTTCGCGGAGGTGCTTCCCTGCTACGCGGACGGCGTGCCGCGACCCGCAACCTGCGCCGGCGAGGGCTACGCGGTCGAGGCTCTCTATATCGAGGGGCACACCGACAACCGTCCCGTTTCGCTGGGGGCGGCCTTCCGCGACAACCTGGCCCTGTCGGCCGAGCGCGCCACCAACACCTACCGCTTCATGGTCGGCGCCAGCGACACGCTCGGTGCGCTGTGCCTGCGGCGCGCTGACGACACCTGCACGCCCATCCTCGGCGTGTCGGGCTACGGCGACCGGCGTCCGATCGCCCCCAACGACACCGCGGAGGGCCAGGCGCTCAACCGCCGCATCGACTTCCGCATCATCATGGCGACGCCCGACCTCGGGCAGATCGAGAACGCCCTCGACCGGGCGCTCACGCCGTGACGGCTTTCGCCCGGAACGCCACGCCCCATCTCACGCCCGGCCTGCGCGCGCCGACACCGGAACCGCGGCGTCTGCGCGAAGCCCTCGCGGCGCTCCGGCCCGAGCCCGGCCTCCTCGACGGAATCTCCGATGTCGGTGCGGTACAGGCGAAGATCTTCGCGGCCGCGGAGGCCGGTGCGATGTCGCGCCTTTCGGACACGGCGATGCGGCAGGGCGCAGCGGCCTTCCTGTCGCCGCCGCGGCCAATCGGCCGCGATGTCGTCGCAGGGCCGGCGTTTCTTTTCGAGGCAGAGCGGCGGCGCGGACGCGTTTCGACGAACCTCCTCGCCGCCTATTTCGCCGGCTTCCGCGGCGACGATCCAGAGGTGCAGCGCCTGGCGCGCTTTCTCGAACGCGACATGCCGCACTGGCGATTCTTCAGCGCCGATGGCTGGCGCCAGCGCGCCGCGGCATGGCTGCTGCTCGACCCGGGCAACGGGCCCGTGCGTCTCGCCGAGCGCATGCTCAACATCGCCGATCCGCCGGCCTCCGTCCTCGACTCCGCCGGCCTTCTCGACGGGCGTCGGACCAGCGCCTACGCTCAGGAGGCCTTCCTCGCCGCCTGCGCATTGACGCGAAAATATCGCTGGGGCGAGGCGCTCGAGAAGCAGCTCCGGCTGATTGCCTGGGCCTCGATCGCCGAGGCCTTTCCCTATCCGGCGGCGTTCGACGCCTACGCCCTGGCGCTCCTCGCGCCGTGGGAGATGGTGGGCACGATCGGCGAGATCCGTGCACCGCACCGCAAGCGGCTCGTCGAGGCGCTGCTCCGCGACGGCGGCGATCCGCGATCGGAGGACGCGGCGCGATGGTCCGGCATCGCGGGAACGTCGGCCTATCGCCTCTTCCGCGACTGGCTCGACCGAACGGACTGAGTTCGACCGCAAGAGCTTGATTGCGACCCCGAACGCGCTGACACTGCGGCCGCTCGATGGCCGCGCCCCGCGAAGGCGCGAGGGGGCTGCCGATGATCATGCTGCGGGACGAATTCGATTCGCCGGGCGCCGCGCTGCGTGCACCGGTCCGCCGGCGCGGCATCGTCTCGTGGTACCTCTTCGACTGGGCGACGCAGCCCGTCGCCACGCTCATCACGACCTTCGTCATCTCGGTGTTCTTCGAGGGCGTCGTCGCCGACCGCGCCGGCTACACCCCCGCCGAGGCGCAGTCGGCCTGGGCGTGGACGCTCGCCGCGGCCGGTGTCGTGATAGCGATCTTCTCGCCCGCGCTCGGCTCGATCGCCGACGCCGCTGGCCGGCGGAAGCCGTGGGTCGTCGCCTTCTCGATCCCGCTCGTCGTCGGCTGCCTGATGATCTGGCTCGCGGTTCCCGGCGAGCCCTCCGCAGTGACGGTGCTTCTCCTCGGCGTGTTCCTCGCCGTCATCGGCGCGGAGTTCGCACAGGTCTTCACCAACGCCATGATGCCGACGCTCGTGAGCAGCGACCGCATGGGACGGCTCTCCGGCTCCGGCTGGGCGATGGGCTATCTCGGCGGCACCGTCAGTCTTCTCATCCTGCTGGCGCTGTTCGTGCCCTACCAGGATGACGGCGACACGCTGTTCGGCCTCGCGCCGCTTCTCGGATCGAGCGAGGAGACCTACGAGGGCGTCCGGGCGACGGGCCTCCTGTCGATCGCCTGGTTCCTCCTCTTCGCCCCGCCGCTCCTTCTCTTCACGCCGGATGTGCCGCGCGTGATGGGGATCGGCCGCGCCGTGCGGAGCGGGCTTGCCTCGCTGCGCGATACGATCGGCAATGCGCGCCGCCACCGCACCGCGTTCCGCTTCCTCATCGCCCACATGATCTACGCCGACGGCCTCGCCGGTCTCTTCTCGGTCGGCGCGATCTACGCCTCCGGCACGTTTGACTGGGGCAGCGGCGAGGCGCTTATCTTCGGCCTGATCGTTGTCGTCGCGGCCGTCCCCGGCGCGTTCTTCGGCGGCAAGCTCGACGACCGTCTCGGCTCGAAGGCGATCATCGTCGGCAGTCTTGTCCTCCTGTTCGTCGCAAGCGTCGCCGCGCTGTCGGTGACCGACAACCGCGTGCTCTTCTTCATCCCGGTCGATCCTCCGATGGTGGACGACGGCATGTTCGCCTCGATGTCCGAGCGCCTCTACCTCATCATCGGCGCGGTTATCGGCATCGTCTCGGGTCCGCTCCAGGCCGCGAGCCGCACGATGATCGTCAAACTCGCCCCGCCGGGCCATACGGCGCAGTTCTTCGGCCTCTTCGCCCTCTCCGGGAAGCTCACGACCTTCATCGCCGCGGCCGCGATCGCCGCGCTGACGGCCATCAGCGACAGCCAGCGCATCGGCATCTCGATCCTCCTCGTGTTCTTCATCGCCGGGCTGATCCTCATGCGTGGCGTCCGCGCCCCGCGGGGGTAGAACTGGAGGGAGAAAGCTCTCAAACGGCGCCGAGGAACTCCAATCTCACCTCACACCTCGTCGTCCCCGGGCTTGACCCGGGGACCCATGATGACAATCGCCACGACGGAGGTTTCGGCGACGGCTGTCCGGTACTCCGCCCGTGGGGAGGGTCATCATGGGTTGCCGGGTCAAGCCCGGCAAAGACGAAGAAGGGGAATGAAGTGGGCCGAAGGGATGCCTTTCCCGAACGGCGTCACGACCGGCCGGTTGCTCAAATCCCCACACCCCGTCGTTCCGGGGCCGCGAAGCGGAACCCGGAACCCTTTGTTCGTATGACGGGCCTTCGGATCCACCGCACACCTGAACGCCGTGCCCACCGCACAAAGGGTTCCTGCTCTCCGCTGCGCTCCGGCCGGAACGACGGAGTGAGTTGTTTCACCTGAACGCCAGCCAACGACCGCCTCAGATCGGGTTCAGCAGCGGGCCACTACACCCGTGTCCATCGAATTCACCGGTGCCGCCGTGAACGGCGCCAGAAACCCGAAGGACAACGACAATGACCCGCTCCCTCAAGACCCTCCTCGCCGCCTCGATCGCCCTCGGCACCGTCGGTGTCGCCACGGCCGCTTCGGCGCAGCCCTATGTCGTCATGCCGGTGGTCATCAACCCGCAGGCCTGTGACTACTACGCCCAGAACTATGCCACCGGCCACGCCGGCCCGAAGAACCGCCAGGTGATCGTCGGCACGCTGCTCGGCGCCGGCGCGGGCTTCCTGGTCGGTGGTTTCGGCTTCGGCGCCCCGGGCGTCGGTGCGGCGGTCGGCGCCGGTGTCGGCGCCCTTGGTGGTGCGGCGATCGGCAATCCGCAGTGGAACGCTGCGTATAACGCCGCCTTCTCGGCCTGCATGCAGGGCTACGCGCTGCCCTACTAGTTTCGCGAACGGATCGGCGGCGGTTCCCCGCCCCCCTACCGACCGTCGATCCCGACCGGCCCGTCTGCCTCACGGCAGGCGGGCTTGGTGCGTTCGATCAGGTCTTTGACAGCTCCATGATCCGCTGCCACTCGGCGTCGGTAACCGGTTGCACCGAAAGGCGCGGGGCGCGGGCGAGCGTGCCGTCCTTCAGCAGCGCATCCGCCTTCACCTCGGCCAGAGTTACCGGCCGCTTCAGCGCCTCGACGGCGCGGAGATCGACCGCCGGATAGGCCGCGTCGGTGGAATCGGGATGCGCTTCGCCCACCACCTCGGCGATGCCGACGACCTGCTTCTCCTTGCCGGTGTGGTAGAAGAAGACGCGGTCGCCCTTCCTCATCTCGCGCATGTGGCGGTTGGCCTGCGGGTTGCGGACGCCGGTCCATTCTCCCCCCTTGGCGCCCTGTTTCATCTGGTCGTCCCACGACCAGGATTCGGGCTCCGTCTTCACCAGCCAGTGCGCCATTCGAGAAACTCCTAGTCGCTCTCCCGCCGGATCGGCCGGCTCATCAGCTGCTCCACGACCTCGTCCACCGTCAGCACCCCGCCGAGGACGGCGGCGACCGCGGCCGTGACCGGCATCGAGATGCCGCGCTCCTCCGCAAGCCGGTGCGCGATCTCGGCGGTGGCGACGCCCTCCGCGAGGAGGTTCGGGATCGGCCGCCCGGCGCCGAGCGCAAGCCCGACCGAAAAATTCCGCGACTGCGCGGTGGAGCAGGTGAGCACGACATCGCCGAGGCCCGAAAGCCCCATCAGCGTTTCCGCCTTCGCGCCGTTCGCCTCGGCGAAGCGGCGGATCTCGGCAAAGCCGCGCGCGATGAGCGCGGCGCTGGCGCTGGCGCCAAGGCCGCGTCCGGCCACAATGCCGGCCGCTATGGCGAGAACATTCTTGAGCGCACCGCCGAGTTCGACGCCGACGATGTCCGTCTCGGCATAGGGGCGGAAGGACGGCCCGGCCAGCGCCCGGCTGAGTTCCAGCGCGATATCCATCTTCGCCGTCGCAAGCGTTACCGCCGTCGGCAGGCCCTTTGCCACGTCCGCAGCAAAGCTCGGGCCGGACAGGACGGCGACCTCGACCGCGGGCGCCACCTCGCCGAGCACCTCGGACAGCCGGCGCCCGGTCGCCTGCTCGATGCCCTTGGCGGCGATCACTACCGGGATGTTGGCCTCGATGAACGGCGCGGCCTCGGCGGCCGCAACGCGGAACTCCTGGGCCGGCACTGCGATGATCACCATGTCCGCCACGCAGGCGTCGGCGATGGCATGGGTCCCGGCAATGTTGGCCTCGACACCCATGTGGCTCGGAGCCGCGCGCTGCTGGTTGATCGCCGCGACCGTCGCCGGCTCGCGGGCATAGACTATGACGTGGCGCCCGGCGCGTGCGGCGACGAGCGCCAGCGCGGTGCCCCACGCGCCGCCGCCGATGATGCCGATACGCTGGATCATGCCTTCGCCCCCTTGATGCCGGCGCCGAACCCTAGAACGTCCGCGTCGAGCGGCCAACGGGGACGGGCGGCGACCTGGAGGTCGTCCCGCCGGCCCGCCGCAAGCCACTCGGCCCCTGCCCAGGCGACCATCGCCGCATTGTCGGTGCAGAGCGCGAGCGGTGGCGCCACGAGGTGAAAGCCGGTGGCGGCCGCAAGGTCGCCGAGGCTCGCGCGGATCATGCCGTTGGCCGCCACGCCGCCCGCGATGACGAGCGCCGGCTCGACCGGCGCGCCCTCGGTGCGGAAGCGCTTCAGGGCGTTGTCGACGCGATCGACCACCGTCTCCGCCACCGCGAACTGGAACGACGCACACAGGTCCGCGACGTCCGTCGGGGACAGCGGCGCCAGCCGCTCAGCCTCGAGCCGCACCGCCGTCTTGAGGCCCGACAGCGAGAAATCGGAGCCCGGCCGGCCACGCATCGGCCGCGGGAAGTCGAAGCGCTGGAGGTCGCCCGAGCGTGCCGCCCGCTCCACCGCCGGGCCGCCGGGATAGGGGAGGCCGAGGAGCTTTGCGGTCTTGTCGAAGGCTTCGCCGAGGGCATCGTCGATCGTCGTGCCGTAGCGCCGATACCGGCCGAGGCCCTCGACGCGAAGGATCTGGGTGTGGCCGCCCGAAGCGAGGAGGAGGAGATACGGGAAGGACAGTCCGTGCGTCAGTCGCGCGGTCAGCGCGTGCGCCTCGAGATGGTTGACGCCGATGAGCGGCTTCCCGGAGGCGAAGGCAAGCGCTTTCGCCGTCGTCAGCCCAACGAGCACCGCGCCGATCAGGCCCGGTCCCGCGGTCGCTGCGATGCCGTCGATCTCCGCCAGGGTGACGCCGGCATCGCCGAGGGCGGCGGCGATGACGCCGTCGAGCGCCTCGACATGGGCGCGGGCGGCGATCTCGGGAACAACGCCGCCAAACGCGGCGTGCTCCTCGACCTGGCTGAGGACGATGCTGGAGCGGATCGTGCCGCTGCCGTCCTCGTCGTCCCGGAGGACGACGGCGGCGGCGGTCTCGTCGCAGCTCGTTTCGATGCCCAGCACGATCATGCGGACACGGCCATCGCCAGGGTTGCCTTCATTCCGCGATCGGATCGTCTATGGTGCCCGCCCATTCGCCCCCCTAGCATCGGGACGCTCCGGCTTGCAAACGCCCCTTCTACGCCTCGGCACCCGCGGCAGTCCGCTCGCCCTCGCGCAGGCCCACGAGATCGCCGGCCGCCTTGCCGAATCCCATGGCTTCGACCGCTCCGAGGTCGAGATCGTTGTCATCACGACGAGCGGCGATGCCATCCTCGACCGGCCGCTGTCCGAAGCGGGCGGCAAGGGGCTGTTCACCAAGGAGATCGAGGAGGCGCTGCTCGACGGCCGGATCGACCTGGCGGTCCACTCGTCCAAGGACATGCCGACCGTTCTCCCCGACGGACTCGACCTTGCCGCGTTCCCGCCGCGCGAGGATGTGCGCGATGCCTTCCTGTCGACGGGGGCCGCCACGCTCGCCGACCTGCCGCCGGGAGCCGTCCTCGGCACGTCGTCGCTGCGCCGGAAGGCGATGGCGCTGATGGCCCGGCCGGACCTGCGGGTCGTCGAGTTCCGCGGCAATGTCGCGACCCGGATGCGCAAGCTCGAGGAGGGGGTCGCCGACGCCACGCTGCTCGCGCTTGCCGGCCTCAACCGCCTCGGTCTTTCGGACCATGTCGCGAGCGTGCTCGAGGTGTGGGACTTCCTGCCGGCAGTCGGCCAGGGCGCGATCGGCATCGAGACGCGGACCGATGACCTGCGCGTCCGCGAACTGCTTGCGCCGGTGAACGACCCGGCGACGGCGACGGCGCTCCATGCGGAGCGCGCCTTCCTCGCCACGCTCGACGGCTCCTGCCGGACGCCGATCGGCGGCCTTGCCACGGTGAGCGGCGCGGAGGTCCATTTCGAGGGCATCATCGTCTCGCCGGACGGGACGCGCGCACATCGTGCGGCGCGGACCGGCCCCGTCGCCGACGCCGCTGCCATGGGACATGACGCCGGTGCGGAACTTGCACGCCGCGGGGGACCGGATTTCTTCACCGGGGGCTAGATGCGCCTTCTTGTGACCCGTCCACAGCCGGACGCCAACCGTACGGCAACGCGGTTGCGGGCGCTGGGTCACGCGCCGCTCGTGCAGCCGATGCTGTCGCCGGAATACCTCCATCTCGACATCCCCGGCGTTCCCGGAGCGATCGTCGTCACCAGCCGCAACGGCGTTCGCGCCCTCGCCTTCCTTCCCAACGCCGCCCGCTGGACCCGCGTGCCGCTGTTCGCGGTCGGCGCCGCGACCGCCGCGGCGGCCCGGCAGGCGGGCTTTGCCGATGTCCGGTCCGCCGACGGCGACAGCATGGCTCTCGCCGACCTCATTAGCGCCACGCTCGATCCCGCTGTCGGGGATGTCCTTTACCCCGCCGCCGAGAACCGGCGCCCCGACCTCGAACGGATATTGCCCGAGCGCGGCTTCGCGCTGCGGGTCGCGGTCGCCTACCGGATGTGCCCGGCCGAGGCGCTCGCGACACCTGTCCGGACGGCGCTCGCCGGCCGGGAGATCGACGGCATCCTCCTCTATTCCGCGCGGACCGCCGTCATATTCGCCGGCCTCGTCGCGGCCGCGGGCCTTAACGACGCGTTGGCGGAGGCCGGGATATACGCCATATCAAGGGCGACGGCCGACGCGGCGGCCTGGCCGGATCCTTCCCGGCTGAGGATCGCAGCGGAACCCACCGAGGAGGCGATCCTCGCGCTTCTCGGCGGGTCGCAGGCCTGAAACGCAAGCGACCGGCCGCCCGCGCCGGAAGGGGCAGCATGGCCGAAGGCGACCAGAACCGACCGAGGCAGACGGGCCGTCGGCCGGCCCAGAAGGCCCCCGTCACGATCGACCTCCCCGCCGAGCGCGTCGAGCCGGCGCCGGCGGCCGCCGTGGCCGCGCCGCCTCCGACCGACAGCCCGCGCCGCCCGGCATCCGGTCCCGCTCCGTCGGTGCCGCCGGGTTCCCTCCCCAAAGGCGGGGCACGCGCCGGTCCCGACACCCATTCCGGACGGCCGCGGGCCGGTCGCGGCATGTTCGTCCTCGGCGTGGTCCTCGGTGCGGTCATCGGCGGCGCGGTGGTCTTCGCCGCAGGCTGGTTCCTCGTGCGGGACCGGCTCGGTTCGTCTGGCGCCGATGGCGAAGCCACAGAGATGGCGACCGCGGCCCTCGCAACCGCGCAACGCCTGCAGGAGGACGTCAACCTCCTCAGGACGCAGCAGGCGATAGCGCCCGCCGCGACCGCCGACATTTCACGCATCCAGGAGCGCCTCGCCGCGCTCGAGACCGCTACGCAGGACCTGCCGAGCCTCCGCACCGGCGTTGCGGACGCCGGCCGGACGGCCGCGAACGCCGTCACCACCGCCAACGGCCAGACCGCCGCCATCGACCAGCTCGCCGCCAGCATCGCCAGTCTCGAACAGCGGCTGCTGACGACCGCCGCCGCCGGCGGCGATCCGGCCGCGATCACCCGGCTCAACCAGGACCTCGCAGCGTTCGAGCAGCGCATCGCGGCGCTCGAACGCGCCGGTCCGTCGACGCAGCTCACCACGCTGCAGCGGCGCGTCGACGACCTCGCGCAGCAGGTCGCGAACTTCGCCACCACCGCGACGGCCATGCAGGGCGACACGGCGGAGCGCGAGAGGACGGAGGCGGCGGCCCGCGCGCTTGCCCTTGCCGGCCTTGAAGCGGCCGCGGCGCGAGGGGAGCCTTTCGCCGGCCAGATTGCAGTCCTCAGCCAGCTCGGCATCGCGCCGTCGGCGCTGACGGCGCTCCGGGCCTACGCGTCCGACCCGCCCCCCACCGCGGCGGAACTTGCCGCGGAGTTCCCCGCCGTCGCGGACGCGGTCCTTCAGGCGACGGCCGTCGCCGACCCCGACGCGAACTTCATCGAGCGTCTCCTCGGCAACGCGCGGACGGTCATCACCATCCGGCCGACGGAGCCGATCGAGGGCACGACGCCGGCGGCCATCCTGTCGCGCATGCAGGCGGCCGCCAATGAAGGAAACTTCGCCGCCGCGCTCGCCGAGCGCGATGCGCTGCCCGACGCGGGGCAGGCCGCATCGGCGGCCTGGGCCGCCCGCGCGTCGGCCCGCTTCGCCCTCGATGCCGCGGTCGATCGTCTCGTTGCCACGATGGGAATTGCGGCGACGCCATGATCCGGATTCTCCTGCTCATCCTCATCGTCTTCGCGCTCGCCGCCGGTTTCGTCTGGCTCGCCGACAATCCGGGGGAGATCGCCGTCACGGTCGCCGGCTACGAAGTGCGGACGACGCTGATGGCGCTCGCCATCGCCGTCCTGCTTGTGGTGCTCGTGCTGCTCGTCGCCTCGGCGCTCATTCGGCTCCTCATCCGCGCCCCCTTCGCGATGCGACGGCAGAACCGGGACCGGCGGCGCGAACTCGGCCAGCAGGCGCTGGCGAAGGGACTCATCGCCGCCGCCGCGGGCGACGCCGCCCTTGCCGCCCACTACGCGGCGGAACTCCGCCACTACGCCCGTGGCGAGCCGACGACCCTCTTCCTCACCGCCGAGGCCGCACGGCTGTCGGGCGACCCGATGGGCGCCCGCGCCACCTACGAGACGATGGTCGCGCGCGCCGACACGCGGCTCCTCGGCCTTCGCGGCCTCTTCCTCGAAGCGCAGACGCGCGGGGACACGGTCGCTGCGCGGAGCTTTGCGGAAGAGGGTTTCCGCGAAAAGCCCGGCATCGCCTGGGCGGCGAATGCGCTCCTCGAGAGCCAGGCCGCCGACGGGGAATGGGCCGCCGCCCTGACCACGCTGTCGACCCTCACCGCGGCCGGGACAATTGACGGCCCGCGCGGGAGACGGCTCAAGGCGATCCTCCTCACGGCCCGGGCGGAGCAGCTCGAGGCCTCCGATCCGGAGGCGGCGCGCGATCTTGCGGTCGAGGCCCACCAGCTCGAGCCGGAGCTTGTACCGACCGCCGTGCTCGCGAGCCGTGTCCTCAGCCGCCTCGGCGACGCCAAGAAGGCCGGGCGCATCATCGAAGCCACCTGGCGCATCGAGCCTCATCCGGAGCTCGCCGCCGCCTATATGAGCATCCGCCCCGGCGAATCCGGCCGCGACCGGCTGCGACGCATGCGGGCGCTGGTGAAGATCCGCGCCAATCACCTCGAGGGGCAGCTTGCCCTCGCCCGCGCGGCGATCGAGGCCCAGCACTGGGATACCGCCCGCGCGGAACTGCAGAGCGTGGTCAACGCGCATCCGAGCGAGCGCGCCTACCTGATGATGGCCGAGATCGAGGAAGGCGAGCACCGCGACATCGGCCGCGCCCGCGACTGGCTGAGCCGGGCGGTGCGCGCCCCGCGCGACCCCGCCTGGATGGCCGACGGATTCGTCTTCGACCACTGGGAACCGGTGTCGCCGATCTCGAGCCGGATCGACGCGTTCGAATGGAAGGTTCCGGCCGAGCGCCATGTCGGCGAGGACGATCGAAGGCTGCCGGCGCCGCCCGGCCCCTCCACCGACCTCGCGGACCCGATGCTGGCTCCCTTCCCGCCGGAGGCCGCGCCACCGTCGCCAGCGCCGGGCCGCGCCATCGCGCCCTTGCCGGGTCGGGCCCTGTTCCCGGTCGTCAACGTCGAACCGTCGATGCCGCCGGAGCCGGAGCCGGAGCCGCTCCCGCCGGATGAGCCGGACGAGACCGCCCCGGCGCTGGCTACCATCGTCGCGACCGCCGTGCCCTCGGGACCGACGCCGGCGGAAGCGTCATCCGAGCCGGCGGCCGGCAATGGCAGCGACGCATTCGCCGCCGGGCACCAGCCGGACGATCCCGGCCCGAGCGAGACCGAACAGGCCGTCCCACCGCCACCGGAGACGCCGCGGCCGCGACGAAAGTTCCGCCTGTTCCCGTAGGGCCGCTACAGCGCGCCGATGAGTTGCGGGCACCACGGCAGCCGCGCGCCGCCGTCATAGGGGCGCACGAGGCCGCTGCCGAGCATCCATTCCGCCACGGAAAGTCCGGACGCCGTCACGACATCGGCTACGACGCGGCCGAAATACTTGTCGTCGTCGATCTCGATCAGCTTGAACGGTCCGTCGAGGGCGATCTCCGCCATCGCTTCCGTCGCCGCCAGGGCCAGCGCCCGCTCCTCGGGGCACGAGGCATTCAGCTCCGGCGCATCGATGCCGCGGATGCGGACGAGCACCTCCACGCGGAGGTCGATCCACACCAGTGCCTCGATGCGGATCGTGTCGCCGTCGACCACACGGACGAGCGTCGCCGGCACCGGCCCCGGCAGCGGTTCGGCCGCGGCAGACAGGGCGAGGAGGGCAGAGCTGGCGAGGAGCAGGGATCGAATCGCGGCACGGATCATGACCGCGTCATAGCAGAAGAACGAACTAGGAACAAATTCCCAATTATATACTTGACATAGCAGGGAATCGGTTCCTATGTCTCGCAAAGACAGGCCGACGCAGGGTTTTGTGGAGATTGAGGTTACGCCCGCGATGGCTCAGGCGGGCGCCGACGCGATGAGCGGGAGCTATCTAGCTTTAGTGGACGGCCACCCAGCCCGATACTTAGAGGTGGCGACGAAGGTGTTTCGCTCCATGATGGAAGCGACGAAATGATATCCTCTTGGAGTGAGTTAAACCGCCCCTGCGCCTGAACTAAGTCCGAATAGAGAACGTCAAGTTCCTTGGTTTCCTCGGGCCTTAGCTCGAAGCTTAGCTTTCGGTCGGCGCTTATGGAGACCCTGTGTACGATATCATCGTCGCGAATTACGCGTGGCTCGTGAACAATTGAATTGCGGCGACGTGACAGCGCCTCCATCTGCGACCCCAGTCGGTTATGGACTCTACTTGTTTCTCAGTGCACCCTCGCAGTTCAACAAGTGAGGCTAGGGCGCGAACCCTCGCGCTGGACGAGAATATCTGGGAGGTCATGCAGGCGCCGAGGAGTTGGTCAACCTTGGCTAGTTCCCAGATGAAATGGTTGATTTGAAATTCGATAGTTGCCCACATAACGGCAATGGCGCCAATTTTCTCGCAGTGCTTGCTGGCAACCGGATTGAGGTAATCGTTGGACACTGATCCTCCTGAGAAGACTAAGAACAGGGAAGCCGACGATACGGCAGCGCGCCGAGACGAGGGGCTTCGACGCGCGCTGAACACGCGCCGCCAAGGCCACATACGAAGTCAGATCAGCCGCAGTTCGTTGTGCTCGATGGTCGGCTGTTCGTCGCCCGCATTGCGGACCGAGACGACATCTCCATCACGGCCGACCTCTACAGAAATCTTTCGGATTACCGCGCGGGGACCGCGATGGAGCGTGGTGTCAAGCTGGCGACGACCTAGCTGTCGCCGGCCATGTCGTCGAGGTTGTTGGCCCTGCGACCATCAGCGTTGGTCCGAAGGTGGTCCTTGGCCCCGTCGCGACGGACAACGTGGACGTTCTTGATCTCCCCGCGGTCGGCCATCGGAATGGCTTTGGCAACGGGCGTGAACCGCTCATTGCCGCGGAACTTGACGTGAGTGATATCGCCTTCGCTGTCGGCTCGGGCATCAATGATCTGCTTTTTCGGGGTCTTAGCCATGAGGGTGTCCTTCTGGACAGAGCCGGGCTTGACCGCGCCGCGAGACGGGATTCTACTCCCGTCGTCTACTCGCTTCGCTTCCCGCCGCCCGGCCAATGGGTTTCGCGGGAGAATCAGGGCCGCCGGTTGCAACCCGGCGGCCTACTGATTCGTACGGTAGCGAGCGTGATCCCGCCCGCAATCGAGAGTCAATCGCGTGGCCCCGTTTTGTTCGCGTTGGCACGGCGCATCCTGTTGATGCGTCGTGCCTTCTGTCTAAGCGTGCGCGGCTTCACCAGGTTGCCGATACGTGAGGCGCTTGCCTTCGGCCCCACGAACAAGCGCGGCGGCCCGCATGGCGTCCGACCACCCGAGCTTGGCGCGGCGATTGAAGCGGAACTCGAACTCGGCAAGGTAGCGGTGGAGATGGCTTTCGCCACAGTGCTGGTACACGCCGGACATGCCGCGCTTGAAGACCGAGAACACGTTCTCAATCGTGTTGGTGTGGATCACGGCGTCGGCCTCGTAGCGGACATACTCGGACGCGGAGTGCTTCACGGTGTCATGGCCCGCGAACTCGCGGCCTAGCTCCGTGTAGAGTTTGCTTTCGTCGGTGTAGAGCTTGGACTTACGGTCGGCGCTGCGGACGATAACGGCGCGAACTTCTGCCTTCGTCGCGTTCTCGACCTTGAACATGCGGACCTCGCCGCCGCGCTCTACTAGAGCACCACGGACATTTTGTCGAAGGGCTTCTTACGCTTGATGTACGGGCGACCTCTCCGGGCAGGCGAGGGCTTCGGGTTCTCGCGGCGGCCGAAATAGGTTTCGTCAGCTTCGACGGTCTTCCCTTCGCCGCCGATCGGGCCGGAGGTTTCGGGGTCGAGCTTCATCGCTTCGCGGACACGGTGCGCGAGGAACCAAGCCGACTTGTAGGTAATGCCGAGCATCCGATGCAGCTGGTGGGCCGACACGCCCTTCTTGCTGGACGCCATCAGGTGGAAGGCGGCGACCCACTTGGTCAGCGGGATTTTGGACCGCTCCATCACGGAGCCGACCGTCACCGTGAAGTGCTGGCGGCAGGCGTTGCACTGGTAGAGGCCGGGCCGCGTGGACTTGCCCTTGAGGGCGCGGATGCGAGCGGGATCGGCATTGCCACAATGAGGGCAGTTCGGGCCATCGGGCCAGCGGATGCTCTCAAGGTGGGCGCGCGCTGCGTCCTCGTTATGGAAGATCGGATCGTTGAGGAGGATGGTCATGTCGAAGGCCCAGCCTGTTGTTGAAATCAGCCTACTCCCTCACCCTGCTATGTCAAGTATATAATTGGGAACAAATTCCCATATGGGCCGCGCGGGACTGTCGCAGTGACGCCGGGCCGCCTTCGGCCCAAGACGGACGCCATGCGGACGATGCGCCTGATGGCAGGTGACGGGCAGTCAGGGGGCGTTCTGGCCGTCCTCCTGGCCCTTTGCCTCTTCTTCCAGGCCTTCACGGCCCCGATCGCCGCCGCCGGGTCCGACGATCAATCGTTGCTCGTCCTCTGCGACCCCGCGCATTCCGCCGACCCCGACGACGGCCATGGCGGCGCGCCGGCCGAACACGACTGTTGCCCCGGCATCTGCCAGACCGGCGGATGCTGTGCGCCCCCGGCTTCCCAGCCCGACCTCGGCGCCGCATGGCGGGAGCGCTCGCACCCAACCCCGGCGCAGCCGCACCACGCCCCCGCGGTCGCCTATCACGCGCCCGGACCCATCCAGCCGCGCGCGCCTCCCGATTCTCCCTGACGTTCGACTTCGACCGACCGGCCGCCGGCCTTGTCCGGCGTCGGTTCCTTCTTACGTCTTCACTCCGGGAGAAACCCCTTGCACATTCTTCGTCGCATCACCGCGGCCGCCATCCTGCTCGTTTCGGGCGCTGCGGCCGCGTCTGCACAGACCTACCAGCTCGGCCAGATCGAGATTTCCGTGCCGTGGACCCGGGCCATGCCGCCCGCCGCCGACGCCGGCGGTGGCTTCATGACCATCCGCAACACCGGCGCGACCGACGACCGGCTCGTGGGCGCAACCTCGCCGGTCGCCGCAGAAGTCCAGATCCACACGATGGACATCGCGGACGGCGTGATGCGAATGCGCCAGCTCACCGATGGGCTGGCGATCCCGGCGGGCGCCACCGTCCGGCTCGCGCCCGGTGGGTTCCACGTGATGTTCCTTGACCTGCCGACCCCGATCGCCATCGACATGCCCGTGTCGGTGACCCTGGTGTTCGAACGGGCCGGCGAGATCACCATCGACCTCATCGTCGTTCCGCCCGGCGCGCCCGCGCCGGACGGCGCCGGGGCGATGGGCGGGGCGATGGATGCCCCTCTCGCGACCCCGGCGGCGCACTGATGCGCCCCCTCTTCCTGGCGGTCTTCGGCGGCCTTGCCATTGTCGTGGTCGCGGTCTCGGCGTTCCTGCTGCTCCGGGACCGCCCGACCGGGCCCGCCCCAGGCGGGACGCAGGTCATCGTCGAGGACGCCAACCTCATCGGCGGCCCGTTCGTCCTGACGGACGAGAACGGCAACCGCTTCACCGACGCCGATGCACTGGGGAAGCCGACGGCGATCTTCTTCGGCTTCTCCCATTGCCCGGATGTCTGCCCCACCACGCTCTACGAGCTGTCGGTATTGCTGGGTCAGCTCGGCGCGGACGCGGACAGGCTGAACGTCCTGTTCGTCTCGGTGGACTACGAGCGGGACGGGCCGGAGGAGGTTGCGGCCTACACGTCCGTGTTCGACCCGCGGATCGTCGGCCTTGCCGGCACCGCCGAGGAGATCGCGGCGGCAACGAGCGCCTACCGCGTCTACTACGAGAAGATCCCGCTCGAGAACGGCGGCTACACGATCGACCACACGGCGTCCGTCTACCTGATGGACAGCGATGGCCGGTTCGTCGGCACCCTCGCACACGGCGAGAACATGGCGGTCCGCCTGCAGAAGCTGCAGGCACTGATCGCTGACGCCTGACTGCCGGGACGGGCGGCTGCGTTGCGGCCGCCCGCCTCACCCTTGCATCGCGGCGCGAAAGCCGCCAGATACGCCGCCTCGCACTCAGACCGGCAGCGTCGCCATGGACCGTTCCCGAGCAACAGCCCTTCGTTCTGTTCATCGGGATCACTGCGTCCATGCCTTCCATCACGATCTCCGGCCTCGCCTTCGCCACGCCTGACGGCCGCGCGCTCTTCAACCATCTCGATCTCGCCTTCGGGCCGGTACGGACCGGCCTTGTCGGTCGCAACGGCGTGGGCAAGTCGACGCTGCTCCGGCTGATCGCGGGCGAACTTCCGCCACGCGAGGGTTCCGTCGCCGTATCGGGTACGCTCGGCGTCCTCCGCCAGGACGCGCAGGGACGCCCGTGCGAGACGGTGGCCGACCTGTTCGGCGTCGCCGACGGCATGGCGCTGCTCCGCCGTGCCGAGGCGGGCGACGCGACGGTCGAGGAGCTTGCTGCCGCCGACTGGACGCTCGAATCCCGGCTCGATGCCGCGCTGGCGCGGGTCGGGCTCGATGCGACGGCCGCGACGGCGCTCGAAACCCTCTCCGGCGGCCAGCGCACACGGGCCGCGCTCGCGGCGCTCGTCTTCGCCGCGCCCGACTTCCTCCTCCTCGACGAGCCGACCAACAATCTCGATCGCGATGGCCGCGCGGCGGTGGCAGCGCTCCTTGCCGGCTGGCGAAAGGGCGCGATCGTCGTGAGCCATGACCGCGACCTTCTCGGCGGCATGGACGCCATCGTCGAGCTCACCTCGCTTGGCGCCACCCGCTTTGGCGGCGGCTACGCCGCCTATCGCGAGCGGAAGGCGCTGGAGCTTGCCGCGGCACGGCATGAGCTCGCCGATGCCGAGCGGCGGGTCGCCGACGCGGCGCGGACCGCGGCGGAGCGCGCCGAACGCCAGGCGCGGCGTGATGGCGCCGGCAAGCGCAAGGCGGCAAATGGCGACCTGCCGCGCATCCTCCTCGGCGCGCGCAGGAACGCGGCGGAAGGAACGGCCGGCGGCGCTGCGCGGCTGGCGGAGCGTCAGGGCGCGGAAGCCGCGGCTGAGGCGGCCGGCGCCCGCGCGCGGATCGAGGTGCTCGTGCCGCTCACCGTGGCGGTCCCGGCGACCGGCCTTGCCGCGGGACGGAGCGTCTGTGCCCTGGATGCCGTCAGCGTCGGCCACGTGCCGGGCCGCCCGGTGATCGAGAACCTCTCCTTCGCCATCACGGGCCCGGAGCGCGTTGCCGTCACGGGCAACAACGGGGCCGGGAAGACGACGCTCCTCGACGTCGTCACCGGCCGGCTCACGCCGTGGAGCGGCACCGTTCGCGTGTCGGTGCCCTTCGCACTTCTCGACCAGCACGTGAGCGTGCTCGATCCCGCCGCTTCGATCCGCGACAATTTCATGCGGCTCAATCCCGCGGCGGACGAGAACGCCTGCCGCGCGGCACTCGCCCGCTTCATGTTCCGCGCCGACGCCGCGCTGCAACCGGCCAGCACGCTCTCGGGCGGCCAGCTTCTCCGCGCCGGCCTTGCCTGCGTGCTTGGCTCGGCGCCGCCGCAGCTCCTCATCCTCGACGAGCCGACAAACCACCTCGACCTCGATTCGATCAAGGCCGTGGAGGCAGGGCTACGCAGCTATGACGGCGCGCTGCTCGTGGTCAGCCACGACGAGCGCTTCCTCGACGAGATCGGCGTGACACGAAGGCTCGCCCTCAGTCCGGCCTGACCACCGTGGCGAGCCGGGCGCTTCGCATCGCGTCGGCGGCGAGTGCGAGGAGGACGCCGAGATAGACCGTGTTGCCGAGGTCGTGGCGAAAGGTCTGGCCGGTGAGGCCGAACACGATCCAGCTCAGCGTGAGCATCGCGGCGATCGCCACCCGTGCCGCGTACCTGTCGTCGCGCGGCGCACGCAGCGCCACCACGAGCGGCGCGGCGAGGATGAAGAGGAGCGTCGCCAGGCCCACGACGCCGTTGCCGACCGCTTCCGTCAGCACCTCGTTGTGGAGGTGGCCGAAGGCATCGATCGTGTTGCCATCGTCGGCCGCGCGTGCCTGGACTGTCGCGACGGCGTTGTGCGGTCCGTAGCCGAGGAGCGGACGGTCGGCGAACGCCTCGGCGCCATAGACGAGCATCAGGGCGCGCTGGTCGAGCGAGTATTCGGGCGTTCTCGTGTCGCGCCCCTGGCCGAACTCGAAATTCCGGAACATCGCGAGCGTCTCGTCGATCCGCTCATTGATCGCGCCACGACCGAGGAAGCCGACCACCAGCCCGACGACCGCAAGCGCCAGGCCACCAAGGAGCGCCGTGCGCCGGCCGTAGCGGGCGCCAAAATAGACGATGATGACGATCGCCAGCACCGGCACCGCCATCCAGCCGGCGCGCGACTGCGACAGCAGCGAGGCCCCGAGCCCCGCTGCGAAGGCGGCGACCGCAAGCGCCCGCCCGAAGCGGCCCTCCTCGCCGACCCGGACGAGGCTGACGAAGGCGAACAGCGCCGCCGTCGAGCCGAACGGGATCGGATTGATCATCCCGCCGACGACCCGGTTGATGTTGTCGAACACCTGCACCAGCGCGATCGCCATGCCGGCAATCGCACCGAACCGGGCGCCCAGGACGAACAGGCGGAGCGGGTCGGCGTCGCGGACGCTGGCGATGGCGGCGAGGAGGAACGGGAACAGCAGGAAGTGGATCGATTCCACCGCCGGCATCCACGCGCGGCCGCGGTCGCCGTAGAAGATCACCGCAGCCGCATCCAGCGCGTAGTAGGCGAACGCCGCGATCACGGCGAAGCGCACGCCGCCGGCGAACCGGAACGGCACGCGGCGCACCAGCACCTCGACCAGCGCCACGAGCCCGGCGAGGAGGAATGCCAGCGTGGCCAGGCTGCCGAAGGGCAGCGGCAGGAAGCCAAGGAGGAAGAGAAGGAGCGCTGCGAGCGTCGCGCTACGCCCCTCGTCGAGAGCCAGACGCCGGCGGAAGGCCGACAGGCCCGCCGCGGGCCGGCGCTCCGCTTCAGCGTCGAGGGGGATCGAGGCGTCGGCCAGGGGAGGCCTCCCTTAGGGCGGCAGCGGCATGGGATAGCCGCCGGTATAGCTCCTCGCAAGATAGAGGCCGAGGACGATCTCCGTCACGCCGCCCCGGCGGACTTCCACCGGCGGCAGCGCCTCGATCGCGGCGAAGTAGGCCGCGTAGGTCGCGCCGACATCCTCGACATAGCCGGGCGGAATGACGATCACCGCGTTCCAGCCGGCGAAATCGCGGTGATCCCAGCCGAAGGCGATGTTGCGCGGATCCTGGCACAGGCACACCACCGGCATGTCGCGGCCGAGCTGGACGTCGACCTTGCCCGCAAGGTGCCACATCGGCGCTGCCGCGAAAGTGTCTTCCGCGCCCAGAAGTCCATTCACGGCCATGGCCGTGCGGAGTTCGTCCCAGTCGAGACCCTCGAGCGTCGGGTCCGAGACGTAGTCGAACTCGGCGGCGATGTTGTCCGGCACGAGCGCCCGCAGCCAGCCGAACGCTGACTGCGTGGTGAAGACGAGAAGCACCAGCGCCGCGGCGATGGCCGAGCCGAGGAGCCAGCGTCCGGTGCCAACGCCGCGCCGCTCCGCCCAGCCGACCGTGGCGGCGCCCAGCAGCGGGAACAGCATCAGATAACCCGGCGCCTGCCAGTGGAAATGCCAGCCGAGCGGCGCCCACAGCGACGCCGCCGTGAACACGACCACCGGCAGGAACGCCGAGCAGCACAGCAGCCAGCCGCGCGGATCGCTCCGCCCGCGCCGGACGGCGGCGACGAAGACGGGCACCATCGGCACGAACACCCACGGGCCGACATAGAGGATCTGGCCGAGGATCATCCGTCCGAGCCATTCGGGGTGGAGGCCGAGATTCTCGACGATGCGGCCGGACTGGAAGCCGAACGACACCCAGTCGTTCTGTGCGTTCCAGATCACCACGGGCGCGAACAGAACGGCGGCGATCAGCACCGCGAGATATGGCCCCTTCTGCCTGAACCACCGCCGGTGCGGCGGGCTCGTCACCGCGAAGATCACAACGCCCGCGATCACCAGTGCCGCGTGGTATTTTGCCAGCATCGCAAGGCCGAGGCAGGCGCCTGCGGCAAGCCACAGCCGCAGTGTCGGCGCACCGTCCGGCGCGAGCGCGAGGCGGGCGACGAAGAACATCGTCGCCACCAGGAACAGCATCAGCGGCCCGTCCGGCTGCATCCAGACGCCCGCCATCCCGGTGAACACCGGCGACACATTGAGGAGGAGCGCGGCAAACGCCCCCGCCTTCTCGCCGAAGAGCAGCGCACCGAGCCGGAACATCAGCCAGGTCGTCACCGCGAACATGAGGATGAACGGCAGGCGGAGGACGACCGGCTCCTCCGATCCGGTCACCACCATCGTGGCATGGGCGATCCACAGCGAGAGCGGCGGCTGGTCGAAATAGGAGAGGGCGAGATGGCGCGCGGTCGCGAGGTAGTAGCCCTCGCCATTGCCGTAGCCATAGAGCGCCGCCGTCGCGAGCCGCAGCAGCGTCCCGACCACGATCGTCCAGGCGACCAGCGCCGCCGGCCGGTCGCGCCCGAGCCGGGCGAGCGCCATGCCTCCGCGCGTGAATGGCCCGCGCGCCCGCGGAAGGGATTCGGAAACAGCCACGATGCGAGAGACCTGCCCCGGCCGTTGTCCCGCCGCAATGCCCGAACGTCAAACCACACACGACTTGAAGCAGGAGTCGCGCGCTGGGCTGGTAGCGCTGCGCCGGCGTGTCCGTGGCGACCGCGTCGTTGGAACATCGGCATTGTGGACCTCGCGCCATCTGTCGAAGGCCACCCGACTACCGGTTCACCACGTCCCGGCCTCGTCACGCTCCCTCAGGGGAGAAGGCGAAAAAAGAGCATGCTGCAAGTGGGAGTTCAGCGACGCTATTGGCCACGCCGACCTCGACTGGCTTGCGAAGCGCGCGCGTGCGTGCGGAGTTAAGCCCATGAACGGACTACCCGGATGAGCGACTTCGATCTCGTCGTCACTGGCCGCGTCGTCACCACTGACCGCGTCATCGATGATGGATATGTCGCCGTCCGCGGCGGGACCATCGACCATGTCGGCTCAGGCGCCCCGCCGGCCGCTGCGGAGACGCAGCGCTTCGGCGATGCCTTCGTGCTCCCTGGCGCGATCGACGCTCAGGTCCACTCGCGGTCGCAGAAGGGGCAGGAGGACTTCGTCTGGTCGACCCGCTCGGCTGCAGCCGGCGGGGTCACCACGATCGTCGACATGCCTTATGACGACGGCGACCTAATCGCGACGCCGGAGCGGCTCACGGCCAAGGCCAGGTCGGGGGCGGAGCAGGCGCGCGTGGACTTTGCCCTCTACGCCACGCTCCATCCTCGCGACGGCGCGGAACGCGTCGATGGCCTGGTCGCGGCGGGTGCGGCGGCCTTCAAGTTCTCGCTGTTCGAGACCCATCCCGAACGTTTTCCGCGAGTGCCGCCGCACAAGCTCGTGGAGTTCTTCACCGCGATCGCGCGGCACGGACTGATCGCCGGGGTGCACAACGAGATCGACGAGATGGTCCGCGCGTTCATCGCGACGGAGAAGGCGCGCGACGAAGGAACGGACTTCCGCAGCCACGGCCGCTCGCGCCCGCCGGTCACGGAGGCGCTCGCGTCGGGCGAGGTTTTTGAGATCGGCGCCGCCACGGGTTGTTCCGCCCATGTCGTCCACTCCTCGATTGCCCGCGGGTACGAGATGGCGGCCGGCTATCGCGCGCTCGGCCATGACGCCACGATCGAAGCCTGCATCCACTATCTCGTGCTGGGCGAGGAGGACCTCGCCCGGCTGCACGGGCTCGGCAAGGTGAACCCGCCGATCCGGCCGATCGCGGAGCGCGAGGCGATCTGGCGCCACCTTGCCGCCGGCAACGTGACGGTCGTCTCGACCGACCACGTGTCGTGGAGCCTCGACCGCAAGACCGACCGTGACATGTTCAGCAACGCGTCCGGCGTGCCGGGACTCGAAGTCCTCTATCCGCTCCTGGTGCAGGGCCTTCTCGACCGGGGCCTGCCGCTCACCTGGGCGCCGCGCCTCCTGGCCGAAAACCCGGCGCGGCTCTTCCGCATCGGCCATGCGAAGGGCGCGCTGGCCCCGGGGCGCGACGCCGACATCACGGTGCTGGCGCATCGCCCCGGCCGGTATGATCCGGCCGCCAGCGGCCACAACGTCGTGTCGTGGAGCCCATATGAGGGCCTGAAGCTCGACTATCGGCCGGTCGCAACCTTCCTCCGGGGCAGGACGGTATTCGACGGTTCGGCGGTCGCGGAACCCGGGATGGGCCGGTTCGTCCGCCCCGCCAGGCCCGTGGGGTCAGAATGAGGCCGGAGATCGACGCCGACCGCCTGTGGGCGGACATCATGGCGCTGGCGGCAATCACCGATCCTGACCAGCCCTGGACGCGGCGCTCCTTCACGCCGCGGTTCCGCGAGGGCCGCGCGTGGCTTGCGGCGCGCTTCATCGACGCGGGGCTCGACGTCCGGCTCGACGCCGCGGGCAACCTCTCCGGCCGGCGCGGCCCCGCCGGCGCGCGGACGGTTCTCATCGGCTCGCATACCGACACGGTGCCCGGCGGCGGGCGCTTCGACGGCATCGCGGGGGTTGCCGCAGCGCTCGAGGTTGCGCGGGCGCTGGCGGGACGGCCGCTGAACCACGCCCTCGAAGTGGTCGACTATCTCGCCGAGGAGCCCTCCGTATTCGGGCTGTCCTGTGTCGGCAGCCGCGCGATGGCAGGGAAGCTCGACGACGCGATGCTGGCCTTCACCGGCCCGGATGGCGGCACACTCGCGCAGGCGATCCGCGGCGTCGGCGGCGACCCGGAGCACATTGCAGCGGCGCGCCGGAGCGACATCGCCCTGGCGCTCGAACTCCACATCGAGCAGGGGCGCGTTCTCGAATCGGCGGGTGTCACGCTCGGCATAGTGTCGGCCATCGTCGGCATTGCGCGTGTCGAGATCCGGTTCGAAGGCGCCGCCGACCATGCCGGGACGACGCCGATGGACCTCCGGCGCGACGCGATGGTGCCGGCTGCGGAGACGATTGCCGCCGTGTCGGCGCTGGCGCAGGAGTATGCCATGGCAGGGCACGGCCATTTCGTCGCAACGACGGGTGTCGTCGAGGTGACGCCGAACGCCGCCAATGTCGTGCCCGGCATGGTCCGCATGATCGTGGAGGTGCGGGCGGAGACCGCGGCGCGCATCGAGGATTTTCTCATCCGTCTCGCCGCGCTCTCCCGCGATGCGGCGGCGCGGCACCGGGTCACGCGGCCGGTGTTCCGGACGCTGTCGCGCACCGACCCGGTTGCCTGCGACGCGGACCTCCGGGCGCTCCTCCGTGATGCGGCGCTGCTGCGTGGCACCTCGACGATGGACATGGCCTCCGGCGCCGGCCACGACACGGCGTTCATCGCCGCCATCGCGCCGGCCGCGATGGTGTTCGTGCCGTCGAAGGACGGGCGGAGCCACGCGCCGGAGGAATGGTCGGACAGGGCCGACATTGCTGCCGGGGCCGAGGCGATGCTGGGGGCAATCCTTGCGTTCGACGCGCGGCCAATACATCGGAAGTAGTCATGGGACGCATCCTTCGCCTGCCGGACGTCGAGGCCGCCATCCGCGGCGGCTCGGTCTATGCCTGCGGCGGCGGCGGCTGGGCCGACCACGGGCGGATGCTCGGGACCGCGGCGGTCAACGCCGGCGAACCGGAGCTGGTGTCGTGCGACGAGCTGCCGGACGACGCGATCGTCGCCACCGCCGCGGCGATCGGCGCGCCCGCAGGATCGACGCCGTGGCAGATGCTGGGCGTCGACTACGTCAACGCGGTGCGCCTCGTGGAGAAGGAGCTCGGCCGGAGGGTCGATGCCCTGATGGTGGGGCAGAACGGCAAATCGAGCACGATGAACGGCTGGCTGCCGGCCGCCATCCTCGGCTGCAAGGTGCTCGACGCCACCGGCGATCTCCGCGCCCATCCGACCGGCGACATGGGCTCCATCGGCCTTGCCAATTCGCCTGAGCGGATGATCCAGTCCGCCGTCGGCGGCAACCGCGAGCTCAATTCCTACATCGAACTCGTCGTGACCGGCGCCACGGCAAAGATATCGCCGGTGCTGCGGAAGGCGGCCGACATGGCTGGCGGCTTCATCGCCTCCTGCCGCAATCCGATCCCGAACTCCTATGTCCGGAAACACGCGGTGCTCGGAGGCATCTCTCTGGCGCTGACGCTCGGCGAGGCGATCCTGAAGGCCGAGAGGAAGGGGAAGAGCGTCCTCGACGCCATCGTGAAGGCGGCGAACGGCGACATCATCGGCAGCGGCAAGGTGAAGGAGCGCGCAGTGACCTACACGCGCGACGCGTTCGACATCGGCACGATCACCGTCGGATCGGGCAAAGCTAAGCGCATTATCCACGTCATGAACGAGCACATGGCCGTCGACGACGGTGCCGGCAACCGCCTCGCCACCTACCCCGACGTGATCGTGACGCTGACGCCGGACGGTACGCCGCTGTCGGTGGGAGAGATCAGGGAGGGCGACGCCATCCGCATCCTCCGGGTACCGAAGGACCGCATCCCGCTGTCGTCCAGCGTCAGCGACCCAAGCGTCTATCCCGTGGTGGAGGCGGCCATGGGCATTGCCATCGCCGACTACGCGCTGGGGCGGACATGACCGACCGCGCGCGGAAGCCGGCGACGAGCGGCACGACGCTGCGCTGCCGCGGCTGGCGCCAGGAAGGCCTGCTCCGGCTGCTGGAGAACGTGCTGGCCGTCGGCGAGGACCCGGAAAACCTCATCGTCTACGCCGCGCTCGGCAAGGCCGCGCGGGACTGGGCTTCGCACGATGCCATCGTCGCCGCCCTGAAAACCATCGAGGACGGCGAGACCCTGCTCGTCCAGTCCGGCAGGCCGATCGGCGTCCTGAAGACCCATCCCGGCGCGCCGGTCGTCATCATGGCCAACTGCAACATCGTCGGGCAGTGGGCGAAGGCCGAGGTCTTCTACGAGCTGGAGAAGAAGGGCCTCATCGTCTGGGGCGGGCTGACGGCGGGCGACTGGCAGTACATCGGCTCGCAGGGCGTCATCCAGGGCACCTACGAAATCTTCATGCGCGTCGCAGCGCGGCTCGGCGTGACCGATCTCGCGGGAAAATTCGTGCTCACCGCCGGGCTCGGCGGCATGGGCGGCTCGCAGCCGCTGGCCGGCCGGATGGCAAACGCGGCGATCCTCTGCGTCGAGGTCGACGAGACCCGCATCCGCCGTCGGATGGAGATCGGCTATCTCGAGCACCACGCGCCGGACCTCGAGACAGCGCTCCGCCTCATCCGGGCCGCGCAGGCGGAGAAGCGGCCGATCTCCGTCGGCCTTCTCGGCAATGCCGCGGACGTCTATCCGGAGATTCTGGCGCGCGGGATCGTACCCGATGTCGTGACCGACCAGACCTCGGCGCACGACCTCGTCTATGGCTACGTCCCGTCCGGCTTCTCGCTCGGTGAGGTGCGGGCCCTGCGGACCAGCGATCCCGAGCGCCTGATGGCGGCCTCGACCGCCTCGATCGTCCGCCACGTCCGGGCGATGCTCGGCTTCCACCATGCCGGCGCCGTCGTGTTCGACAACGGCAACCTCATCCGGACCCAGGCGCAGCGCGGCGGCGTTGCGGACGCGTTCGATATCCCGATCTTCACCGAGGCGTTCCTGCGGCCGCTCTTCGCGCAGGCGATCGGCCCGTTCCGCTGGATCTGCCTCTCGGGCGACCCCGCCGACCAGGCGCGGATCGACGAACTCGTCCTTTCGCTGTTCCCCGACGACCGCAGCATCCAGACCTGGATCGGCCTTGCCCGGAAACACATCCCGATCGAGGGTCTGCCGGCGCGCATCGCCTGGCTCGGCCACGGCGCGCGCACGGAGCTCGCGCTTGCGGTGAACCGCTTGGTCGCGAACGGAGAACTCAGGGCGCCGGTCGCCTTCACGCGCGATCACCTCGACGCCGGCGCGATGGCGCACCCCAACATCATGACGGAGCGGATGAAGGACGGCTCCGACGCCATCGCCGACTGGCCGCTCCTCAACGCGATGCTGATGGCAAGCTCCAAGGCCGACCTCGTGGCGGTCCACTCCGGCGGCGGCGGTTATGCCGGCTACATGACGAGCGCCGGCGTGACGCTGGTGGCCGACGGCAGCGCCGAGGCGGAGACGAGGCTGCGCGTGGCGCTCACCAACGACACGGCGCTGGGCATCCTTCGCTATGCGGATGCGGGGTACGAGGAGTCGTTCGCGGCGGCGGAGCGGGCGGGGATGACGGCGCGGCTGGTCGAGTAGCCGTTACGACCTCTTGCCCCTTCACCTCGTCATTGCCGGGCTTGACCCGGCAACCCATGATGACGCGCCCAAACCACTCCCCTTTTGGCAGCCGGTAGCCACGTCGCGGGGCCAGTCATCATGGGTCCCCGGGTCGAGCCCGGGGATGACGGGGTGAAGTTGGTTGGGACCACGACTCCCGAAGCCCGCTACAGCTTCCGCAGCAAGAACGCCTTCGGCAGCTTTGCGCTCGGCCGGACCGCGATGACGAACACGCCCAGCAGCGCGAGGACACCGCCGACGATCATGAGCGGCGTCACGCTGTCGCCGGTCAGGGCGACGCCGAGCGAGACGGTGAAGATCGGGGTCATCAGCGTGAGCGGCGCCACGAGGTTGGCCTCGTATTTCTGCAGCATGCGGAAGTAGATCGTGTGCGCGCCGACGGAGACGACGAGCGCCGCAAAGGCGAGGATGCCGAGGGCCTCCCAGCCATAATTGCCGTCCGGGATCGCGTTCCATTCGAAGCCGGCCGAGAGCGGGGTGAGGACGACGAAGCCGGTGACGCCGGACCACGCCTGGAGCCGCAGCGGGTTCGCCTCGGGAAGCTGCTTGAGCAGAATTGCGCCGACCGCGCCAACCAGGCACGACACGGCGACGAGGATGACGCCGGTGGTTAGGATGAGCCCCGTCGGCGACCAGAGCGCCATCGTGACGCCGACGAAGGCAAGCGCGATGCCCGTGCCGCGCCGCCAGTGGACGCGCTCGCCCAGGAAGATGATGCCGAGAATGGCGGTGAGCGGCGCCGACAGGAGGCTGATGATGCCGGCGGTCGACGGATCGGTCGTCTGGAGGGCGATGAACATCAGCGCGAACCCGCCGCTGCCGAGCATGAAGACGGCGACGACCAGCCGGCCGAGCGGACGCGGTACCGGGAGGAGCCACGGCGACAGCGCCAGCATCACCAGGATGGACCGCGCCGCAGCGTAGAGGAGCGGCGGCACCGCAAGGTGATCGACCACGTACTTGCTCGCCACGACGTTCAGCGCCCAGACGAAACAGACGCCGACGAAGACCACGAGATCCCGCGGCTGCATGTGCATGTGCATGGGCGGGTATCTATCAGAGTCTTCGAGCTGTCGGCGTGCCGCAACGCAACCCCGCCATGTCCACACGCAGGTATTTCGTCCGCTCGACGGCTCAGCGCCGCTGTGGGACAAGCCGCGAGACGCCATGCCCCGCTACCGCATCACCATCGAATACGACGGCACCGGCTTCTTCGGCTGGCAGCGCCAGGCCGGCCAGGCCTCCGTGCAGGGCGCCATCGAGGCGGCGCTGCTGTCCCTGACGCAGGAGAGCGTTGCCATCCGCGGCGCGGGGCGCACGGATGCGGGCGTGCACGCACTCGGCCAGGTGGCGCATTTCGACCTCGTGCGGCCGCAGACGGCGCGGACGATCCGCGATGGCCTCAATGCCCATCTCCGGCCGCACCGGATCGCGGTGCTCGCGGCGGAGGAGGTGCCGGAAAGCTTCGACGCGCGCTTCTCGGCGACGGCACGGCACTACCTCTACCGCATCCTCGACCGGCGGCCGCCGCCGGCGCTCGCCCGCGACCGCGTCTGGCACATGATGCGGCCGCTCGACGTCGTGGCGATGGCCGAAGGCGCGGCCATGCTCATCGGCAACCACGACTTCACGACCTTTCGGGCGGCGGAGTGCCAGGCGAAGTCGCCCGTGAAGACGCTCGACAAGCTCGACGTTTCGCGCCGCGGCGAGGAGGTCCATATCGAAGCGTCGGCGCGGTCGTTCCTGCATAGCCAGGTGCGCTCGATGGTCGGCTCGCTGGTCAAGGCGGGACTCGGCGACTGGCCGCCGGCGCGGATCGGAGCGGCGCTCGCGGCGCGGGACCGGCGGGAATGCGGTCCGCTCGCGCCGCCGTACGGACTCTATCTCGTCGCGGTCGACTATGCGGCGTCAGACGTGGATCAGCCCGGACGTGGCGGCGTCGATGATCCAGCCGAGGACGAGGCTGAGTAGGACCACGGCGGCCGCCCGCACGATTCCGATGTCGAGCGCCCGGCGTGCGGCGACGAACAGGAACCGGACGACGAGGAACAGGACCGTGAGCGAGAGGATGCCGCCGACCTCGCCGAGACTGCCGCCCGCCGTGGGGAACGGCGAGATGGCGGCATAGGCGATCGCGACGAGGACGGATCCCCAGTTCCGCGCGATGACGAAGCGCTGGTACGTTGCGGTGATGCCGAGCGGCCTGCGCAGGAGCGCGAGGACGAGCGGCAGCGCGACCCAGGCCAGCGCCAGCGCGACGATGCGGCTGAGCCATGCCGTCTCTTCTCCCAGGATCACCCCGCCGGGAATCGCCACCGCATCGCCCTGCCGGAAAGCGATCTCGATCGCGTAGAACGGCAGCGCGATAAAGAAGGCCGCGAAGGAGCGGAAGAGGGCCGCGCGGCCGGTGGAAAAGCCTTCCAGCGACTCCGGGCGGTCGAGGAAGAGGAGCCACGCGGCGCGGAGGGAGCGACGGGCTTCAGCGAGGAAGGTCACGGGGCGGCCTGCCCCAATATCGCCCGCTGCGGCGTTCCACCCGATCTCGCCACCCCGGCGAAAGCCGGGGCCCATGGTGAGTCTTCCGTCGCTTCGGTGGCCCCATCGGTCCCTGCCTTCGAGCTTGCGCCGAGATGATCGGCGAGGGGACGCGCCAGCCGCTCATTCACTTGCTCCTGCGCCGGGACGGCGACGAGGAAGGTTGGTGAGGTACGCATCGACGGGCCGGCTAGTCCGTGCCGAAATAGCGGTCGAGGAAGCGGCGGTAGATCCTCGTAAGGGTGTGAAGGTCGGCGACCGGGACCTGCTCGTCGATCCGGTGGATCGTCTTGGCGACGAGGCCGAATTCCACGACCGGGCAATAATCCTTGATGAAGCGCGCATCGGAAGTACCGCCGCTGGTCGACCGCTCCGGCCGCATGCCGGTGACTTCCTCGATCGCAGCGAGGAGCGGGTCGACGAGTGCGCCGGCATCGGTGAAGAAGGCCGGACTGTTGAAGCGCTCGAAGGCGAGGTGGTAGCCGCCCGGATGCACGCCATCGAGGATGGTGCGGATGCGGGCCGTGAGCGTCTCGTAGGTCCAGCGGTCGGTGAAGCGGATGTTGAACTTGGCCGTGCCGGACGCCGGGATGACGTTGAAGGCGCGGTTGCCGACGTCGATCGAAGTGATCTCGAGGTTCGAGCGCTGAAAGCGCTCGCTGCCCTCGTCGAAGCGCTCGGCGATGAGCGCGTTCACCAGCGCCACGAGCCGCGGCAGCGGGTTGTCGGCGTTGTGCGGGTGGGCGACGTGGCCCTGGCGCCCGGTGACGGTGATGGTGCCGGAAACGCTGCCGCGCCGGCCGACCTTGATCGCCTCGCCGATCGACTCGGGATTGGTCGGCTCGCCGACGATCGCGGCATCGAACCGGTGCCCGCGCTCGGCCGCCCATTGCAGGAGCTTCACCGTGCCGTTGACGGCGGGGCCTTCCTCGTCGCCCGTGATGAGGAAGGAGATCGTCCCACGGCGTGGCTTCTCGGCCAGCCAGTCGAGGGTGGCCGCCAGGAAGCAGGCGATGCCGCCCTTCATGTCGGCCGAGCCGCGGCCGTAGAGGATGCCGCCATCGATCGCGCCGGAGAACGGCGGGTGCGTCCAGCGTTCCTCGGGGCCGGTCGGCACGACGTCGGTGTGGCCGGCGAACATGAGGTGCGGCCCGCCCGCGCCCGTGAAGGCGAAAAGGTTTTCCACGTCGGGCGTTCCGGTCTCGGAGAAGACAGGGCGGTCCACCGCGAAGCCGGCCGCGGTAAGCACACGCTCGAGGTAGGCGAGCGCCCCGCCTTCCGCGGGCGTCACGGACGGGCAGCGGACGAGGTCCTGCAGGATGGCGACGGGATCGGCGGGCATGCAGCGGGCTCCTGGCGTGGCGGACCTTTGTCCGTCGCGCCGCGGAGCGTCAAGGCGGTGCCGCTATCGCGAGTCCGCGTCCGGCGGCGGGCTCCGGGACGGAGGCTGCTGCTGCGGCGGATAGGCCTGGTGCGGTGCGCCGGGATAGTTCCCCTGCGGATGGGCCGGGTACTGCGGCGCCTGCCCCGGATAGGGCTGACCCTGCGGCGGGAACTGGCCGGGATAGGGTGGCGGCTGCGGTCCGCCTGGCGCGCCGTAATACAGCATCGGGATCGGGTCCGAGCCGAAGCGGTTCGGACCGATGGTGCCACGAAGGCAGCCAAGTTCGACGAAGGCCCAGATGTAGAGGGCGAGTGCCGCGAGCATCAGGATGGCAGCGCTGCCGTTGGCGCCGCCATAGTAGTAGAGGCTGTCGCTGACCTGCGTCAGCGCGACGATCGACAGAACCCACGGCGCGACGAGCAGGAGCAGGACCCACCAGCCGCTCTTGTCGCGATCGTGGAGTCGTTTGATCGTCACCGCCAGCTGAGACAGGAAGGCCACGACCCCGAACAGGATGTACAGGATTGCGGCGAAGCCGAGGTCGCTGAAGTTGAAGCGGCCGCTGGCAAAGTCCAGATACGCACCAGCGGTCAAGATGGAAATGATGACCGTGAAGACGATCGTCGCTCCGATATAGATCAGGATCGCGAGCCAGAATTTGCCGCGATTGATCCGACCCGTGAAGCCAAAAAGCACGTGACTTAAAGGCATGGAGTCCCCCCAGAAAGGATCTCAGCGCAGCGAACCTAGCGCTACGCGGGCGGCAGCGAAAGGCCGTTCTACCTGCGGCTGTGCGGAAACGGGGCCGATCGGGGCGTGTGCCCGGCCCAGTGTTGCGGGGGCTGACAGCGCCGGTCTTACGTGGATATGTCGGGGAGCAACTTGAACGAGGTCGGCCGCCTGCAAGGCGCCGCGGAACTGCTGCCGGCCAGGCGGCAAAACGAAAACGGGGGGCGCAAGCGCCCCCCGTTCCGTGAGTCGAAAAGCGAAGCCTAGCGCAGCGTGACGCCGAACTGGATCGAGTTGCCGATCGGGCCACCGCCGCCGAGGGCGCGGGCGTGGGTGAACTCGGAGAACATGTGGACGCGGTCGGTCAGCGCGAACTCGGCACCGCCGCCGACGGTCATGTAGGCAACGCCAGGGCCGGCGGTGTAGCCGATGCCGGCCGTGCCGTAGGCAAGGAGGCGCTGGCCGCCGCCAATCAGGACACCGGCGCGGCTGTTTGCGTTGGCGTCAATAGCGCCGATGAAGAGCGGCGCGCCGACGCCGACCGGGCTCGGAATGCTGGTGCGGACATTCACACCGGCAACGAAGCGGCTGCCGATCTGGAAGTCGTAGCCGCCGATGACGCCGAGGTTCTTGTAGTTCGGCGAATCGAACGGGACGAACGTGAAGGCGCCGAACGTGCCGAAATAGGCGCCGGTCCAGGTCGGCTGCGCGATGACCGGGGGAACGACGATCGGGGCCGGGGCCGGAACGATCGGGTAGATCACGTCGGCGGCGAGCGAGGCGGTCGTCATCGCCGAGAGGGCGACGACGCCGGCGGCGAGGGTCTTGACGAGATTCATTGGTAACTCCTGTGGGGGACAAGCAGCGAAACAACCCGGGGGGCGGGTTCATCCAGCCTTGCCTGTCGCGCTCTCTACGCGCGGGAATCTTACCGGGAAACCACCAGATCGGGTCGCGGTGCCTTTTGGCGTCGCCGTGTGCCGTGGCGGTCACACAATGCGGCTTTTTCCGGCCCGGATTCATACAATGCGGCAATAGCTTGTCGGACGAGTCTGCCAAACTACCGCAGGTTCCTCATGCCGTGCGAGGGCATCCGCCCAAGGGATGCCGGCACGTGGAGCAGACCAGAAAAACGCCCCGCCTCTAGTCGCGGAGAAGTTCGTTGATGCTGGTCTTGGAGCGGGTGCGCTCGTCCACGCGCTTGACGATTACGCAGCAGTAGAGCGAGGGGCCGGGGGAGCCGTCCGGGAGGGGCTTGCCGGGGAGCGCGCCGGAGACGACCACCGAATAGGCCGGGACGCGGCCCATGTGGATCTCGCCGGTGGCGCGGTCGACGATCTTGGTCGAGGCGCCGATATAGACGCCCATCGAGAGCACCGAGCCTTCCTCGACAATGACGCCCTCCGCAACTTCGGCGCGGGCGCCGATGAAGCAATTGTCCTCGATGATGACCGGGCCGGCCTGGAGCGGCTCGAGCACGCCGCCGATGCCGGCGCCGCCCGAGACGTGGACGTTCTTGCCGATCTGGGCGCACGAGCCAACCGTCGCCCAGCCGTCGATCATCGAGCCGCTGTCGACATAGGCACCGAGATTGACGAAGGACGGCAGGAGCACCGCGCCGGGCGCGATATAGGCGGAGCGGCGGACGATCGAGCCGGGCGCGGCGCGGAAGCCCGCGGCCGCCCATTCCTTCTCACCCATGCCGGCGTACTTCGAATCCATCTTGTCGTACCAGCTCGCCCCGCCCGGCGCGCCGGCGATGAGGTGGTTCGGCGTCAGGCGGAAGTAGAGGAGGATGGCCTTCTTCAGCCATTGGTGCGTCAGCCACTGGCCGCCGATCTTCTCGGCGACGCGGACCGTGCCGCTGCCGAGGAGGTCGAGCGCGGCCTCGACCGCGTCACGGACCTCGCCCTTCGTGGTGTGGTCGATCGAAGCGCGGTTCTCGAATGCGGTGTCGATCGTCGCCTTGAGGCCGGAAGTGTCGGGCGTCGGCATGATTTTCCGTTCCGTGGGAGGACGGCGGCGACCATAGGGAAGCAGCGCCGCCAGTCAATTCGCAGGCGGAGCATGACGCCCGCGCGTGACGCGGATCAGACCATCGGATGGCTTGCCGGCCAGCCGGCGCAATGGGCGCGCTCATGCGCCATCATCGCCACCAGGAAATCGCCGGTGTACTCGGTCGAGATCGTGACGCGGCAGGAATTGTCGAAGCGCCGCCAGATGCACGCGCCGGAGCCGCCACAGGCCTGCCGGGCCGCCGCGGGGGTCACGAAGACGTAGTCGATCCGGCCACGCTGCTCCATCGCGAGACCCGCGGCGGCGTAGCGGGCCGGCGGAGCGAGCGGGAAGGCGCTGGCGGCGAACCCCATCGCCTCGACCTCTGCCAGCGTCGCGACATTCTGCGTTGGCGAACATGCCGACAGAACCGCGGCAAGGGCGAACAGGGGGGCGAGCCAGTGCTTCATCGTGCCTCCGGAGCGATGTCCGGACCCCGTCGCATCCGGATGCGGCGAAGGCATGGCGCTCAGTCTCCTGCCGATGATGGCGGCGCAGCGCGCGCTTTCCGCCGCCGCATCGCCAGCAGTTTGCGGAAGTCGGCCGCGCCGACCAGCTGGGCGAACACGACGAAGAGGAGAACGCCGGCCAGCACGATCAGGGCGAGCGCGAGCGACCGGGTCAGCGTCGACGGGTCGGCGAGAAGCCGGTCGAACAGGCCGAGGCCGAGCCAGAGCGAGGCGCCCATCAGGACAGCGGCGAGAAGGAGAAGCGGCAGCCGGCGGCGGAGGTCCGGATCGCTGACGAAGTGGCCGCGGCGCCACAGGACTACCGCGAGCGCGACGGCGTTGAGCCAGCCGGCGGTCGAGGTCGCGATGGCAATGCCGACGTGCTGGAGCGACGGGAAAAGCAGGAGCGACAGCACGACGTTCACCACCATGGAGGCGACGCCGAACACCATCGGCAGGCGCGTGTCCTCGCGGGCAAAAAATGCCGGCTGGAACACCTTTATGAGCACGAAACCGGGGAGGCCGAGGGCGAAGGCGGTGAGAGCGCGGGCGGTGGCCATGGTATCGGCGGCATCGAACGCGCCGCGCTCGAACAGGACGTGGATGATGGGCTGGGCAAGGACGGCGAGGGCAACCGCTGCCGGCAGCGTCAGCGCCAGGGCGAGTTCGAGCGACCGGTTCTGGCTGTGTGCCGCCAGGTCGCTGCGGCCGGCCTGGAGCTGGCGCGTGAGGTCGGGGAGGAGCACGACGCCGACCGCGACGCCGACGATGCCGAGGGGCAGCTGGTAGATGCGGTCGGCGTAGTACAGGTATGACACCGCGCCCGGCGCCAGCGACGCGATGATCGTGCCGACGACGATGTTGATCTGGGTGACGCCGCCCGCAACGATGCCGGGCACGGCCAGGCGGAACAGCCGGCGCACGCCGGGCGTCAGCCGCGGCCGCTGGAGGCGCAGGCCGAAGCCCGCCCGCCGCGCCGCCCACACCACCACGACGAGCTGCGCCACGCCGCCCAGCGTCGTCGCCCAGGCGAGCACGTGTCCGGCGTCGGGTGTCTCATGGAGATCGGTGAGGAGGACGAAGGCAAGCGCTGCGATGAACACAACGTTGAGGAGCGCGGGCGCGAACGCCGCGGCCGCGAACCGGCCGGTCGCGTTGAGGACGCCGGAGAACAGCGCCACCACCGAGATGAGGGTCAGGTAGGGGAACGCGATGCGCGTCAGCACCACAGTGAGGTCGAACTTTGCCGGGTCCTCCGCGAAGCCCGGCGCAAAGGCGTACATCAGCCATGGCATGGCGATCTCGGCGATCGCGGTGAGAACGAGGAGGAGGGTCAGCAGTCCCGCCAGCGCCTCGCGGCCGAACCGCCGGGCTTCCTCGGCCCCGCCCTCATGAAGGGCGCGCGTGAACAGCGGAATGAACGCCGAGTTGAAGGCCCCTTCGGCAAACAGCCGGCGAAAGAGGTTCGGGAACCGGAAAGCGACGAGGAAGGCGTCGGCGACGGGGCCGGTGCCGAGCGCGGCCGCCATGAACATGTCGCGGACGAAGCCGATCACACGGCTGGTCGCCGTTGCGCCGCCGACCGTTAGGAAATTCCGGACGAGGCTCACGGGTGCCGGACCTTGCGGGCCGGGCACGGGGCCGCAGCGGGAGAGGAAGCGGGGACTGCTGGCATGAAGCGGGTGGGGTCTGCCGTCACGCGGAAGGAAGCTGGCCGAGCCGGGCAATACCGCACGGCGTCGGGAGACGACCTCCTATAACGGAGTCGCGGCGATTCTGGGCCCGGCCGGCGCCCGGTGCGCACTGGAAACCGCAGGCCGGATTGACGCTACAGAGGAACTCGGGCGCTCGGCCATCCTAGAACGCGCCCGCACGCCGGTTCGGCGACCGCCCGGGGCCGCTTCCGCCTCCCATGGATCAGCAGAACTCCGCAGTTCCGGTCCGTTCCCGTCACGTAGCCGTTTCAGCCTCCCACGATCGGGTAAACTGCCCAAGATAAGCCACGTCTTCGCCGTGATTGCCCCCAAGAGTAACGCGCCCGTGAGCCTCCGCCCGCGGGTCCGGAAGGCCTCGATTAGTAGAAAACAATATTCAGGAGGAATCGCATGAGGAAGGGAATCCTGTCGGTCGCAGCGCTCGCGCTGGTGACCACCGCCGGAGTTGCCGTCGCCCAGCAGGCGCCGCGGCCCTATTACGTCGGCAATGAAGGCGTCGGCCTGCCGGTCGCGCCGCCAGCGCCGACGGCCGATAATCCGAATCCGCCGAACAATTTCGCTGCGGCGTCGGACAATGTGAGGATGTACGGCGCGCTCTACTCGGTCGAGAGCTGCTTCTATGACGTCACCCGTGGCGTGATCGTCGCGCCGAGCCGCGGTGTTGGCCAGGCGGTCCGCGCCAACGATGCGTGGATCGCGCTCATCAACAGCGACGGCTCGGTGCACACGCCACGCTGGATCGGCATCCAGAACCCGGGTGCACAGCGCGACAACATGGATCCGCCGCTCGTGCTCAACGAGCCGTTCGGCTCGTTCATCCACAACGGCATCCTGTATCTCGCCGACCGTGACGGCGGCACGCCGAACACCGAGCCGGGCGCCACCGGCAACATACCGAGCGTCGGCGTGATCCGGATGTTCGACATGGCCACCGGCGCTCCGGCGGGCGAGATCGTGACCCCCGGCACCACCGGCCTCAACGACATCACTGTCGCCGCCGACGGCACGATCTACGGCACCCAGAGCGGTGGCGTGGTCAACGACCAGAACCCGAACGCGGCCGAGACTTGGCAGGTCTGGCAGATCAACCCGGACGGCACGTCCTCGATCCTGATCCAGGGTGCTCCGCTCAACCGTCCCAACGGCATCGAGATGGACAACGACGGCAACATCGTCGTGGTCAACATCGGCGATGCGGCGGTCGTCACCTTCGACCGCGAAGGCAACGTGCTCAAGACCGAGCAGGCGGTGCAGCCGGGCAATGACGGCCTCGTCATCATGCCGGACGGCACCAAGTACGTGTCTTCGGTCACGCAGGGCGGCATCTCGATGATCCCGGCCGACGGCAGCCCGGCGACGCTGATCGCCGAGAACATCCCGAGCGCGGCCTCCATGTGCTACGATTCGGGGGCCAACCAGCTCGTGGTCCCGATGAACGCGAACAACGGCCTCGCGTTCGTCCCGCTGCCCTAGCGCAGAGCGGTCCGCCCCGGCCGCCAGCCGGTCGGGGCCACTCTGTTCCTGAGCCTTGGCGCCGTTCTTCCCGATGGAGGGACGGCGCCTCTTTGTTGAGCACCGGGTGGTGACTTTATGGGCGTCGGCGCTAGTGTGCGCCGGCCGCCGGCTGCGACCGGTACGTTGACGCCGGAGCACAGTTGCCGTCTTGCGGGCCTTCCTGACGCGACATCAGCCACCGACCAGCCGCCGAAGGGCGTCCATGGCGGGGCTCGGTGCGGGCATTGGCCTTGCCCTGGCCGGCGGACTTGGGACGATTACCGGTCAGCCGCTCGTCATGGCGCCGTTTGGCGCGACCGCGGTGCTCCTTTTTGCCGTGCCGGGCAGCCCGCTGTCGCAGCCCGCCAACGTCGTCGGCGGCCATGTGGTGGCGACGGCGATCGCGCTCCTTCTCAGGTCAGTGCTTCCGGGCGAGTGGTGGGCGGCGGCGATCGCGGTGGGCGTGGTCGTTGGCGTCCTCGCCGCGATCCGGCTGACGCATCCGCCGGCCGGCGCGGATCCGCTCGTGGTGTTTGCCGCCGATCCGGATCTCACCTTCCTGATTGCGCCGGTGCTGGTGGGCGCGGCGCTGCTGGTCGCGGTGGCGACGCTGTTCCATCGCTTCTCGGGCTCGCTCTATCCGCTCGCGCCGCCGCCCCATCCTGGCCCGCCGCGGCATCCGGTCCGCCCGCCGCCCGAGCCGCCGGCGCGCTGACGACCGGCGCGCCGATTTGTCCGCGCCCGGCAGAGCGCCTATCTCAGCGCAAAGGCGGAGGTAGAACGATGAAGGTCGGCATACTCGGGACGGGCCCGGTCGGACGGGCGCTCGGACACGGCTTCGCGACGCTGGGCTACGAGACGATGATCGGCGCCCGCGAAGCCGGCAACGCAAAGGCCGCCGAGTGGGCGGCGGCGCATGCCGGCTCCGGCCGCGCCGGCACCTTCGCCGATGCCGCGGCATTCGGCGACGTGATCGTCGTGGCGACGCTCGGCACGGTGCTCCCCGAGGTCGCCGCAGCGGCCGGTCCGCAAAATTTCGCCGGCAAGGTCGTTATCGACACGACGAACCCGCTCGACATGTCGCGCGGGTTTCCGCCCGGTCTTGCCATCGTGGGGCACGATTCCGGCGGGGAGACGCTCCAGCGCGCGCTGCCGGAGGCGCGGGTCGTGAAGGCGTTCAACACCGTCAACAACGGCCTCATGTTCCGCCCCCGTTTCGAAGGCGGACCGCCGGCGATGATGATCGCCGGCAACGATGCCGATGCCAAGGTGACCGTTTCCCGTATCCTCGCCGAGTTCGGCTGGCCCGCTCTGGACCTCGGCACGCTCGTTTCGGCGCGCTGGCTCGAGGCGATGTGCATCGCCTGGGTGATGGTGGGGATCACCACCGGGAAATGGGACCACGCCTTCAAGGTCGTCAACGCCGCGTCGGATACACCGTCGGGGGAATAGGACCCGTCCCTCGCGCCACGCCCGCGGAGTGACCCTTGCGCGTTACCGCAGGACTGCCGACGCCCAGCCGGTGAGGATGTACTTCTCGTGCGTCTGGCTGATCTGGCTGCGGTGCGGGTAGCAGAAGTTCGCGGGGAACATCAGCACCTTCCCCTTCTGCGCCTGGCAGACATAGTCGTGGCCGAGGAACTCGGTGCCGCCGCCGGGGACGTCGCAGAGATAGAGCAGGAACACGAGGTGGCGGTTCGCGGTGGCGCCGGTCGCATCGCAGTGCCACGCGTGATAACCGCCGCCGGGCTTGTAGTACTGGAAGTGCGGCATGTACTGGAACTCGACTTCCTGCCGCCACGACGCATCGACGTCGGTGTAGTAGCGGGGGATGAACTCCATGAACTGGCGCATCACGTCGTTGTAACCGGACTGATCCGGCGTCGGCAGCTCCGGATGGTTCGGCGGCAGCGACTCGACGGCGAAGTCCTCGCTGTCCTTGATCTTCTTGATGACCTGGTAGTTGCCGGTCCGCCCCGGACCAGTGAAGCCGAGACGACGTGCGGTATGGAACAGTTCTATAAGTTTGTCGCAGACGCTGATGTTTTCAAGGAAATACTCCCTGACGAAATTGAGATGCATGTCCTTCTTGACTGCGGCCGAGACGTCCGTGGCGGCAATATTCATCTGATCCTCCCAGATCATTTCAGCGCAGGATATGCCATGCCCCCCGGTCGTTCAACCCCGGCCGATCGCCATTGAGCCCTTCGCAAACCCAACGGTCGGTGCTACAGAGGCGCACTGCCAAAAAGCCAAGGGAGCGAAGCGTGGCCGACAACAAGCAGAGCAAGATCGTGGACGTGCCGACCGTCCAGGAGGTCTACGCCAACCAGTTCATTTCGGCGGGCTTCGACGGCGCGTCGATCACCATCAATCTGGGCACCTCGCGCCTGATGCCGGAGAAGATGGGCGAAGGCATCAAGGACGGCAACGAGCCGGCCGTGTTCGTCACCGCCCGCCTCGCCATCTCGGCCCCGGCCGCGATCGATTTCATCACCCAGGTCTCCGGCATGCTCGACAAGATCGGGATGACCGGCAAGGGCGCCAAGCCCGCCGCCGCCCCGGCCACCAAGCCGACGGTGCTCGCTGGCGATACCTGGAAGCGGTAGCCCGCAAGATTTGCTGTCGCACGACCGGGGGCGGCGAACGGTCCCCGATCGAGAACGAGGCCGCGCAACGCCACCGATAACTGGCGGTGCGCGCGCCTGCGCTGCCGGCATCGCTCTCGCCATGCGATAACCGCGAATCGCTGCAACCCCGGACAACGCGGCGCGGCGTATGGCCGTCGGGTTCCCCGAGACCTTAGAGCATGATCAGGTTGGTCGGTTCAGCTTCTGGTTCGCCGGGATGACGGCTTGGGTGGCGCGCTCAATCCTTTCCGATCAAGCTCTGGCCAACGTCGGTCGTCCGCCGGTCTCCGTCGTCTCCACGACGCGACCGGGTCCCGAGCACGCCCGCCGCATCGCGCGGCCCTGATCGGCCGCGAGAGCGACCCGAAGTACCGGACGAGCCACCACGCCGCCTGGAGCTGAGCGCCGCATCCCTTCGATCGGCCGGCCCGCGGGACGTCGCTCCTTCCATCCAAAGCCAATCGATCGGTCATCCCCATGGCGGCCGCCCGACCGCGCGCGCCTTCCCTTGCCCGGCCGGAATGGCGATCGACGGCGCGTCCTCGGTCAAAGGGCGCGGCGCGGCCCTTACCAGCTTTCGGGCTTGACCTTCCATCGCTTCACAAATACAGCGCAAGTCAACGGAAGTATTTCTTGCTCTCTCTGTAGCTATAGTAGTTCCAATCAAGACCTCAGCAGTCTCGAACTGGAAGTACTACAAAGTGGTGCGACATGAATGCGTAATCCAAACGACCTCGGCCCGCGCTCCGTCCTGACCCGCCGCGCGTTCGGCTTTGGTGCGGCGGCGCTCCTCACCGCGGGTGCATTCGTCCGCCCCGCGCGGGCGCAGGAAGCGACGCGTACCGTCGACACATGGATCGGTCCGGTCACGCTCCCCGTCGAGCCGCAGCGGGTCGTCGCGATCGACAGCAGACTCGACCTCGAGCCGGCCGTGGCGCTCGGGCTTCCGCTCGCGGGGTATTGCGGCGTTGCGGCCTATCCGTTCGTGCCCGTCGACCCGGCGGTGCCGGTTCTCGCCAGCCCGCCCAACATCGAGGAGATCCTGTCGCGGGAGCCGGACCTTGCGATCTGCACCGATGTCGAGGGCGCCGAGGACTACTGGCCGCTGCGGACGCTGTCGGGCTTCGTGCCGACGCTGCCGGTGAATTTCGAGGCCACCTGGCAGGAGAACCTCGTCCGCCTCGGCGGCTGGCTTGGCCGCGAGCAGGCGGCCGCCGGCTTCATCGCCGGCTATGAGGCGGCGCTCGCCGACCTGCGGGCCCGGAGGGGGGAGGCGATCGCAAACCGCAAGGTCGCGGCGATCTACTTCAACGCCTTCGATGGCACCGTGAACATCATGCTCGGCACTGGCACGACCAATGTGACTCTCGCCGGAATGGTGCTGGACGACCTCGGCGGCCGCGGCCCCGACCCGTCGCTGATCGGCGAGTACGGCACGGTGAGCTTCGAGAATCTCGGCGCGGTGCTCGGCGATGTCGACGCCATCCTCGTCGAGGAGGACGAGCCGGACGCGAACCAGCTTGCACAGTTCGGCCAGTTCCCAATCTGGCAGCGGCTACCCGCCGTAGCCGCCGGCCGGGTCCACACCAGCTACGGCACCTACTACGGCGGCGGCTACGCCGCCCTCCACACCATCGAACAATGGGACGCGGTCTACGGCCTCATCGGCTGATCGGCCCGGCACGGAACAACATTCATGAAGTCCCTCCGCCATATCCTCGCCGCCGGCCTCGCGGCGGTTCTTCTCGCCGTGCCCGCCGCGGCGCAGGAGACCTTCACCTACGCCTATGGCGACTACACCGCCGAACTGCCGGCAGAGCCGGAGCGCGTGTTCGTCATGGACAGCCGCACTGGCCTTGAATTCGCGCTCCTCGCCGGCTTCCCCATCGTTGCCACCGACGCCGACCCCAACGCGCCGTCGCACCTCGATGCCCTGCTCGGGCCGGAGGTCGTCCGCCTCGGCGGGTTCCGCGGCCAGCCGAGCGCGGAGACGGTGCTCTCCCACGACCCCGACCTTCTCGTCGTGGGCGCGGGCTGGTGGAACTACTGGACCGAGCACGGGGAGTTCCCGGCCGGGTTTCCGGTACCGGTGCTCGTCGTTGCCGATGGCGACGCGGACACCTGGCGCGACACGATGACCGGCCAGCTCGCCGCCTATGGCCTGGCGGAGCGTGCCGAGGCGGCGCTCGTCACCTACGACGCCTTCGTCGCCGAGGCCCGGCCGGAGATCGAACGCATCCTCGCCGGCCGTCCGATCGCCATCACCGACATCTGGAACGGCGCGTTCTCGCTCCACGTCGCGACGTTCGACAATGCGATCGCCCGCGACCTCGGTATCGTCACCGTCTCCGGCGATGCGCCGACGGAATACGGCTACCAGGCCTACAGCCTCGAAGCGATCGGACCGGTGGTCGAATCCGCCGCCCTCATCATGGCGCTCGACGCGGCCGACCCGGTCACCGCCAACCCCGTGTGGCTGCGCATCCCGGCCGTCGCCTCGGGCAATGTCTATCGGCTCGACCTTGCCAACAGCTGGGGTTTCGCCCTCAACGCGCTCGACTTCGGGGCCGATCTCCTCGCGGCCGTCCGCGCCCTCGGCGGGGTGGCGCCGTGAGCCTTTCGGTCCATCGCGCCGCGGTCGTCGCGCAGAAGCGGCTGACGCCGGGGATGATCCGCGTCACCTTCGGCGGTCCGGGGCTTTCCGGTTTCGCGTCGACCGGCGTCGGTGACGAGTATGTCCGGCTGTTCTTCCCGGATCCGGAGACCGGCGAGGTGGTGCTGCCGATCGTCGACGGACGCGGCTTCTGGTCGTGGCCCGAGGGCAGGAAGCCGGCGCACACCGAGCCCTACACCGTCCGCCGCTTCGACGGCGAGCGCGGCGAGATCGACATCGACTTCGTCGTCCATGAGGGCGGCCGCGCCTCCGAATGGGCGCAACGCGCGAGGCCCGGCGATGGCCTCGTCATCAACCAGCCGCACGGCCTTTACGAGGCGCCCGATGACATCGAGTGGGTGCTGTTCGCCTGCGACGCCACCGGCATACCGGCGCTCGGACGGCTGCTCGAGGACCTCCCCGCGAGCGTCGAGGCGCGCGCGATCGTCGAGATCGCCGATCCGGCGCATGAACTGACGCTCATGAGCCCGGCGCGGCTTGACGTCACCTGGCTCCACGGCAGCGGCAACGGCATTGCGCCGAGCCGGCTGCCCGAGGCGGTCGGCGCGATGAAGCTGCCGGCCCGGCCCGGCTATGTCTGGATCGCCGCCGAGCAGAAGGCCGCGCGGCCGCTCCGCCGCCGCATGCGGCACGAGCTGAAGCTGCCGGGCGACCGCTACTCCGTCACCGCCTATTGGACCGACCACCTCGCCGAATGGCAGGCCGGCTGGTCCGCGCTCGACCCCGCCATCAAGGCGCGGATCGAGGCCGCCTGGGCCTCCGACCGCGATCGCGACGACGTCGCCGACGAGGTCGACGCGATCCTCGACACCGCGGGCCTCTGATCCCGCCGCCTCTTCCACCACAGCCTCCAAGAGCCTCATGTCCCTCAAGACCCTCTCCCTCGCCGCCGCCTTTGCCGCGGCCATGTCGGCGCCGGCTCTGGCGCAGGACGCCTTCCCCGTCACCATTGCGCACGCTTATGGCGAGACCGTCATTGCGGCCAAGCCCGAGCGCGTCGTCATCATCGGCTGGATCGCCGGCGACGTGATGCTCGCGCTCGGCGAGATGCCGCTCGCGCTGCCGATCGAGTCATGGGGCGGTGGCCCGGACGGCATGCTGCCGTGGATCCGCGACCGCATCGCCGAACTCGGCGGCGAGCCGCCGGTGACCGTCGACATGGATCTTGCCATCCCGTTCGAGGAACTCCTCGCTCTCGAGCCGGACCTGATCCTTGCCCCATATAGCGGCCTCACCGATCTCGAATATGCGCGCCTTGCGGCGATCGCCCCCACCGTCGCCTTCGCCGACACGGCCTGGAGCGGCGCATGGCAGGACGTCACCCGCACCGTCGGCCGCGCGCTCGGCCGCGAGGCGGACGCCGAGACGCTGATCGCCGACACCGAGACCTACCTCGTCACGCTCGGCCAGCAGCATCCGGAGTTTGCCGGCAAGACCTTCGCCTACGCGTGGGACGACACCGCCAACGGCAATCTGCCGGTTTACGTCCCGGCCGATTCGCGCGTCCAGGCCACGCAGGATCTCGGTCTCGTCCTGGCACCGGGCATCATTGCACTCCCGGCCGGCGACAGCTTCTGGATCAATGTCAGCCTCGAGAACCTTGCGACCATCGACGCCGACATCCTGATCACCTGGCACAGCTCGCAGGAGCAGCTCGACGCCTTCCGCGCCAACCCGCTCGTCGCGCGCTACCGCCCGGTCGCCGAAGGCCACCATGTCGGCGTCGTCGACCGCTCCCGCGTCATGGCCCAGTCCGCCCCCGGCCCGCTCGCGATGCGCTGGGAGATGGACCAGTTCGTCGCCTCACTGGCGGACCTCCTCCGCCAGTGAGGGCGAGCGTGCCCCCGAGCCGGTCGCGGGTGACTTCCTCCTCCCTTGAGGGGGAGGGCGGCCGCCTTTGGCGTGGGAGCGACGCGCGTGGGGGCACGACGCTTGTCGGAGGGTCCTCTCCCCCCTTGAGGGGGAGAGACAGAGAGGGGGGCAAGCCACGCGTCGCGGCGCTATTTGCGGAAGACTGCGTTCAGCCAGCGCCCGGGCCGGGCGTCGTTCGTCGCTCTCGCGCGGCACGTCGTGCGGCGTACCCCCCTCTCTGGTCTCTCCCCCTCAAGGGGGGAGAGGACCCTCCGATGTGCGCCGTGCCCCGGCGCGTGCGGATGCTGCGCCTATGACGGTGCAATCCGCCACCATCGAGCCGACTGGCGAGGCCGTGGACCGTCCGGTGGGTCTTGCCCATACAAATGCGGCGCGAGGTCTTGGCCTGCTCGTCTGCGTCGGGGCGCTCGGCCTCGTCGTCGTATTGAGCATCGCCATCGGTGCCCGCGACATCCCCGTGGCAACCGTCCTCGATGCCTTGCTGCACTATGATGACCGGCTCGACGAGCACGCCATCATCCAGGGCCTCCGTCTGCCGCGGACAATCCTCGGGCTGCTGGTCGGCGTGGCGCTCGGCCTGTCGGGCGCGCTGATCCAGGCGCTGACGCGGAACCCGCTCGCCGATCCCGGCATCCTCGGCGTCAATGCCGGTGCCTCGTTCTTCGTCGTGCTGGCGGTGGGCATCTTCGGCCTCTCGACCCTCAGCGGGCTCATCTGGTTCGCGTTTGTGGGCGCTGCCGTCACGACCGTCGTCGTCTACGCCATCGGCTCCTCGGGGCGCGGCCCCGCCACGCCGGCGCGGCTGACGCTCGCTGGCGTTGCCATCGCGGCCGTCCTCGGCGGCATCGGCTCGGGCCTGCAACTCCTTGATCCGCAGACCTTCAACGTGATGCGCCACTGGGGCGTCGGGTCGATCGCGGCGCCGACCTTCGCCGACATCAACACGGCGCTCCCGTTCATCCTCGTCGGCGCTTTCCTCGCGCTCATCGCGGCGCGGCCGCTCAACGCGATCGCCCTTGGCGAAGATCTTGCCGGAGCGCTCGGCGCCAACATCGCCCGCACGCGAGCGCTGGTGATCGTCGCCGTCACACTCATGGCGGGCGCCGCGACCGCCGTCGCCGGGCCGATCGCCTTCGTCGGACTGATGGTGCCGCACGTCGCCCGCTGGTTCGTCGGCGCCGACCAGCGCTGGATCTTTGGCTACACGATCGTCCTGTCGCCGATCCTCCTTCTGGTGTCGGACATCATCGGGCGCGTCGTCGCGCGGCCGGGCGAGGTCCAGGTCGGCATCGTCACCGCCTTCGTCGGCGCGCCGGTGCTGATCTTCCTCGTGCGGCGCAAGCGGGCGAGCGGGCTGTGACGGTCGCCGCCGAACCACCGCCGATCGACTTCGGCCGACAGGTCGCGATCCTTCGCCTTGCCGGCGGCCGTTTCGCGCAGCGCATCGAAATCCGCACGGTCGTCGTCTGCGGAATCCTGCTGGCCCTCGCCTTCGTGGTCGCGGTGGTGACACTGATGAGCGGCGAGTACCGCCTGTCGCCGGGGCAGGTGCTGCAGGCGCTGTTCAGCGAGGCCCCCGCGCGGGTCGAGATGGTGGTGGTCGAATGGCGGCTGCCGCGGACGCTGATGGCGATCATCCTCGGCGCCGCGCTCGGCATCTCCGGCGCGATCTTCCAGTCGATCACCCGCAATCCGCTCGGCAGCCCCGACGTCATCGGCTTTGACGCCGGCTCCTATACCGGCGCGCTCCTCGTCCTCCTCGTCATCCAGGGCGGCTACTACGAGGTCGCGTCCGGCGCGCTCCTCGGCGGCATCGTGACGGCGCTGGCCGTCTACCTCCTCGCCTGGCGGCGCGGCGTGCAGGGGTTCCGGCTCATCATCGTCGGCATCGGCGTTGCCGCGATGCTGAATGCGGTCAACTTGTGGCTGATCCTGAAGACCGACCTCCAGCTCGCGATGGCGGCGTCGATCTGGGCGGCGGGCACACTCAACGGCGCCGGCTTCGAGAAGCTGGTGCCGGCGGCGATCGTCATCACGACCCTCTTCCTCCTCGCAGCGCCCCTCAGCCGGCCGATGCGCCAGCTCGAAATGGGCGACGATGCGGCCGGCGCGCTCGGCATCAGAGCGGAGCGCTCACGCCTTGCGCTGGTCGTCGTCGGCGTCGCCTTCACCGCGACCGTCACCGCCGCGGCGGGGCCGATCAGCTTCGTGGCGCTCGCGGCGCCGCAGATCGCACGGCGTCTGACCCGTTCGGCCGGCGTTGCGCTCCTTCCTTCTGCCTGCCTCGGCGCGCTCCTCCTCGTTCTGGCGGACTACGTCGCGCAGCGCGCCTTCGCGCCGACCCAGCTGCCGGTCGGCATCGTCACCGTCAGCATCGGCGGCCTCTATTTCACCTGGCTTCTCGTCCGCGAGGCCCGCCGCCGTTGAAGGATTCTTCTGCCATGAACCAGCACGTCGACCCCGCCGCTGCCGATGCCGGACCGGGCCGCCTCGCGGCCAGGAACGTCACCATCGGCTATGACACCCGCGTCATCTCGAGGAACCTCTCGGTGGCGATCCCCGACGGCTCGTTCACCGTCATCGTCGGGCCGAACGCGTGCGGGAAGTCGACCTTGCTCCGCTCGCTGTCGCGCCTCCTTCGCCCCGCCGCGGGCGAGGTGGTCCTCGACGGCCGCAGCATCTCATCCTACCCCGCCAAGGAGGTCGCGCGCCGGCTCGGGCTCCTGCCTCAGAGTTCGATCGCGCCCGACGGCATCACCGTCGCTGACCTTGTCGCGCGCGGGCGCTATCCGCACCAGAAGCTGCTGCGCCAGTGGTCACGCGCCGACGAGGCGGCGGTGGTGTCGGCGATGGAGGCGACCCGTGTCACGCCGCTTTCCGCGCGCGTGGTCGACGAGCTGTCGGGCGGACAGCGGCAGCGCGTCTGGGTGGCGATGGTGCTGGCGCAGGAGACACCGCTCCTCCTCCTCGATGAGCCGACGACCTTCCTCGACATCGCCCACCAGATCGAGCTCCTCGAACTCCTCCGCGCGCTGAACCGGCGTGACGGGCACACGATCGTCGTCGTGCTGCACGACCTCAACCACGCCTGCCGTTACGCGACGCACATGATTGCGATGAGCGCCGGCGAGATCGTCGCCGAAGGCCGCCCGGCCGACATCGTCAACGCCCAGCTGGTCGAGAACGTGTTCGGCCTTCCCTGTGTGGTCATCGACGATCCCGTCTCGCACACGCCGCTGGTCATTCCGCGCGGTGCGTCTCACGCCGAACCGGACAAGCCATAGTACCGCGGCGGCAGGCAGCGCTCCTCCGCCCGTTTCCCCGCGCCAGCCACATCGCTACAGAGTGCAGGCCCAAGGCGCCCACACATGAACCTCGCTCGCCGTTTCTTTTCCTACTACGCGCCCTACAGGCGCCTGTTCTTCCTCGATTTCGGCTGCGCGCTGCTGGCCGGGCTCCTCGAGCTCGCCTTTCCGCTGTCGGTGCAGTGGTTCATCGACGACCTCCTGCCGGGGCAGGACTGGGGCTGGATCTTCTTCGCAGCCGCGCTCCTCCTCGGCATCTACGTCTTCAATGCGGTGCTGAATGCGGTCGTGAACTACTGGGGCCATGCGCTTGGCGTCGGGATCGAGACCGACATGCGGCGGCAGGCGTTCGATCACCTGGCAAAACTGTCGTTCCGCTTCTTCGACGACAACCAGACTGGTCAGCTCATCACCCACGTCACCAAGGACCTCGAGGAGGTCGGCGAGGTGGCGCATCACGGGCCGGAGGACGTGTTCATCGCGGTGATGACCTTCATCGGCGCGTTCGTGCTGATGCTCCTGGTGAACTGGAAGCTTGCGTGCATCACGCTTGCGATCGTGCCGGTCGCGGGCTTCCTCGTCAGTCATTACGGGTCGCGGATGACGCTGACCTGGACGGAGATGTTCGGCCGGGTGGGTGACTTCAACACGCGCGTCGCGGAAAGCATCGGCGGCATCCGCGTGGTCAAGGCGTTCGCCAATGAAAGCCACGAACGGCGGCTGTTCGAGCGCGACAACCAGGCCTATCGCCGGACGAAACTCCGCGCCTACGCGATCATGACCGGGAGCATCGCGCTCTCGTACCTGTCGACCCGCCTCGTCCAGCTCGTGGTGCTCGTCGCCGGCACATGGCTCGTGATCGAGGGCGAGCTCAGCTATGGCGAGTTCGTCGGCTTCATCCTCCTGATCGAGGTGTTCTTCCGGCCGATCGACAAGATCACGAGCGTGCTCGAGAGCTACCCCAAGGGCATCGCCGGCTTCCGCCGCTTCCTCCGGCTGATCGACACCGAGCCGGACATCGCGGACCGGCCGGGCGCGGTCGCCGTCACGCATCTTCGCGGCGAGATCGAATACCGCGATGCGACCTTCGGCTATGCCGACGGCAGCACCGTCATCGAGAGCCTTAACCTGTCGATCCCCGCCGGCACGACGGTTGCCTTCGTCGGTCCGTCGGGCGCCGGCAAGACGACGATCTGCTCGCTCCTGCCGCGCTTCTACGAACTCCGCTCGGGCGCCATCACGGTTGACGGCATCGACATCCGCGACATGACCCAGCAGTCGCTCCGGAGCCAGATCGGCATCGTGCAGCAGGACGTGTTCCTGTTCGGCGGAACGCTTCGCGACAACGTAGCCTACGGCAAGCTCGACGCGACCGACGCCGAGATCATGGAGGCCATGCGGAGAGCGCGGCTCGATGAGTTCGTCGCCGGCCTTCCCGCCGGCCTCGACACGATCGTCGGCGAGCGCGGTGTAAAGCTGTCGGGCGGGCAGAAGCAGCGCGTCGCCATCGCGCGCATGTTCCTGAAGAACCCCCCGATCCTCATCCTCGACGAGGCGACGTCGGCGCTCGACAGCGCCACCGAGCAGGCGATTCAGCGCTCGCTGGCGGAACTGTCACGCGGCCGCACCACGCTCGTCATCGCCCACCGCCTCGCCACGATCCAGAACGCCGACCGCATCGTCGTCGTCGACGGCCGCGGCATCGCCGAGCAGGGCACGCACGCGGAGCTTCTGGCGCGCCGCGGCGCATACCGGACGCTGCACGAGGCCCAGTTCGGGGCGGCTGCGGCGGAGTAGGGCACACGCTGCGGTCCTTGTCGGGTAGAAGGCCGGCAATCCCGCGGGGAGAGTCGGGGCCATGATCCCGTTTTTCGACCGCATCGACCGTGCCGACCGCGTCCTCGTCGTGGGCTGCGGCGGCGGCTTCGACGTCTATTCAGGGGTACCGCTCGCGGTGCGGCTCATTGCGCGCGGCAAGTTCGCGGCGCTCGCAAACTACTCCTTCACCTCGCTCGATCCGCTTACGGAGGAGCGGCTCTCGGAGGTTCTCTGGCGGGTCGATACGCGGCACGGATCGCTGCCTTACTTCCCGGAGCGATGGCTCTGCGAATGGCTTGCCGCCCGCGATCTCGCAGTCCCGGTCTATGCGTTCATCCAGCCCGGTGTCCTGCCGCTGGCCAATGCGTTTCGCCAGATCGTGGCAGAGCACGCGATAGACCTCGTCGTCCTTGTCGATGGCGGAACGGACAGCCGGATCTTCGGCGACGAGCCCGGGCTTGGCACCGTGACGGAGGATGCAATCACGCTTGTTGCCGCCGACATCGCGGCGCCGGGTCGGGTGCTCCTTGCCGCGCTTGGTTTCGGTATCGACGACTTCCACGGCGTGTCGCATCACTCGTTCCTAGAGAACGTGGCGACTCTCGGTCGGGAGGGCGCGTATCTCGGTGCCTTCTCGCTGACGCCGGGCACGCCGGAGGCCGACGCCATGCTTGACCTGATCGACGTCGCGAACGCGCGGCAGGGGGCGCTAGCGAGCATCGTCACCAACTCCGTCGCGAGCGCGGTCCGCGGCGAGTTCGGGAACTTCCATGCCACCGACCGGACCGGCCGGAGCACGACCTTCATCAACCCCTTGATGTCCCTCTACTGGACCTTCGAGGCGAGCCGGGTCATGGCGCACATGGCCTTCGGCGCAGCGCTCCGGAAGACGAGCACGCGGCACCAGGCGCGCCTCGCGATCGAGGAGGTCCGCGACGACCTTACGCTCCGGCCGCGGCAGCCATCCCGCTCTGACTCACGCCCGGTCATAACGGCTGGCGGCAACACGTCGATCATCGGGCCGAAGGGGCGGGAAGTCGACGTTCCTGTCGCTGGTCAGCCCGCTCCTGCCAATGGATTCCGGCACAATCCTGTTGGACGCCAGGTCGTCTACCAGGGCACGCCCGCGGCGCTCATCCGCGCGGACATCCTCGGCGCGATATTCGATGTCGGCGTTGCCGTGCATGACCTCGGCGGCCGGCGGTTCGTCTCGTATTTCGACTGACGCACGTTCGGGTCGCGCCTTACCCGTAGCCGAGGCGCCGGATCAGCGCGCCGCACCTGTCCTCGACTAGCGCCAGTTCCTCGTCCGTGAGGCCGGACTTGGCGTTCCGGTTGTCCTGCCGCGCGGGAATGTCCTTCCAGTCGCGGGCGGAAGGATCAAGGCCGAGGCGGGTGTCGATCGTCCTCAGCACGCCGTGGATGTCGGCGACGAAATCCTCGTACGATGTCTCGGCCTTCCGCGCCGCATCGAGGGCGTCGAAGGCATCGAGCTGGCGGTCGACGACGAGGCAGTAGGAGGCGCAGAGGCGCTCGAGGAAGGCGATCCGGCTCAACTCAGTGCCGTCGATGATGTAGGCCTCGACCGATCCATCCGCGCCCCGCCGCACGCCCGAACGCTTGTGGCGTTCGAGCTTTCCCGCCGTGTGGTCGGCGAGCGAGCGGATCACCGAGCGTGGATCGCGGACGGTGCCGACGAACGCCGCATCCGGGAACAGGCGCAGCAGCATGTCGATGCGGAGCCCGTTCATTGGCGACTTGTTGAGGAATCGCGCACCCGGAGCGCCAAACGCTGCGGCGTGCATGGCGCAGATGCCCGGCACCGCGCGATAATAGGAGCCGTCCCAGCCGCCGTTCTGGTCCCGGAGCGCCTCCGTGTACCCTTCCGGGTCGAGCGACCACAGCGGCCGCCTCACCCGGTCGGCCTCCCACGGATAGCCAGCCGGATCCCACATCTCGTTGGCCTCCGACCAGTTCGCGAGCGCGCTGGTCCGGGCGAGAAGACGGGTGAGGACGCTGGTGCCCGATCGCGTCATGCCGATGACGAAGACGGGCCGCCGCAGCGGATGCGCCGTGGCGAACGCCTCGAACGCCTCCTGCGCCGCCTGGGTCTGGCGGCGCGCGAAGAGCGCGTCGAACTCGGCAACCGGCACCGGCAATGGAAGCTCCGCAATGAACCGCGCGCCATCGCGTAGGCCGTTTGGCCGCCCCGGCGCAACATTATTGGCGGGTGGGAGGAACCGTGGCATGACGGTGCCATGCTCCTCTACGTCTCGAACGGCAACATCCCGTCGCAGTGGGCGCACACCGTTCAGACGATGAAGATGAGCGAGGCGTACGCGAAGCGCCTCGGCCGGCCGCGGCGGCGCGGCGGCTTCCAGCTCCTGATCGCCTCCGACTACCGGCGGTATCTGCTCGGCCGGCCAAGCCTCCGAAAATGGTATGGCCTCCGCGGCCGGGTGAATGCCCGCCGGATTCCGATGGCGTGGGCGCTCGAGCGCGCTGCTTTCGACCGCGTCACCTGGCCGGAGTGGGAGGAGCGCGCCGTCGCCCACGCCGCAGCGAGCAAGCCCGAGCTCGTCGTCACCCGGTCGTACACAATCGCCCAGAAATGCCTTGAGGGCGGCCTCGAGGTCCTGTTCGAGACGCACGCCGGCCCCGGCAACCCGAAGCTGGGGACGCTGGCGGGCATTGCGGCGCATAGCGGATGTCGCGGCTTCGTCACGACGACCGAGCCGCTCCGCCAGCTCTATGTCGAGCACGGCGTGCCGGCCGACCGGATCCTCGTCTGGCCGAACGCCGTCGATCTCGACCGTTTCGTGGTCCGCCCGCGGGCGCGCAGCCGCATCCGGAGCAGCCTGCCATTCGGCCGCAACGCCACGCTCGTTGCCTATTCGGGCGGCCTTTACGAGAAGAAAGGCATCCGCACGGTCCTCGATGCCGCCCGGCTGGCGCCGGAGGCGGACTTTCTCCTGATAGGCGGCTGGCCGCAGGATGTGACGCGGTGGCAGGCCGAGTATCCGGACCTTGCCAACGTCCATTTCCAGGGGTTCGTGAACAACGTCGAACTCGGTGCCTGGCTTGCCGCCGCCGACATCCTCGTCCTGCCCGCCTCGGCCTCGGATCCGGATGCCGCCCACACCTCGCCGCTGAAGCTGTTCGAGTACATGGCGAGCGGGCGGCCCATCGTCGCCAGTGCCGTCCCGGCGCTGGCCGCGGTGCTGACGGACGAGACCGACGCGCTCCTGGTGCCGCCGGACGACGCGCCGGCCCTCGCCGCGGCGGTCCGCCGGGTTCACGATGATCCGGCGCTGGCCGCCCGCCTCTCCGCCGCGTCGCGGGCGCGCGCGTCCGACTTCACCTGGGACAAGCGCGTCGAGGCGATCCTGCGCCGCTTCGCGCCAGAGTTCCTGGCCTGACATGGCCGCGGCCGCCGCCGATGGGCAACGAGAGGAGCGGCCCGTCGTCATCGAGATCGCGGGTGTTGCCGGCGCGGGCAAGTCGACGCTTGCGGCGAACCTGGCGGCGGTCCTGTCGACACTCGGCTACGCGGCCGAGGACTCACGCTCGACCCGCCGCGGGCCTCACCCGTTCGGCCGTCGGCTGTCTGCCCGGCTAAGGGCGTTCCCCGAATGCGCAAGGGCGACGGCCTTCGTGGTCGGCAGGATCGCGCGGCGCGACCTGCCGCTGGCGGCGCTGTCGCGGCTCGGCCCCGCCTACCAGCATTCCCGGCAGCTCCGCTTGCTTGTCGGCAAGCTCGGCGCGGCGGGTATCGTCGTGCAGGAACCGGGCTGGCTCATGGACCTCCTGACACAGTACGTCCATGCGAAACGGCCGCTCACCCCGAAGACCGCCCGACGCTACGTCGAGGCCGGCCCGAGGGTCGACTTCGCCGTCATCCTCCGCGCCGGTCCGGAAGCCGCGCTCCGGCACATGAGGGCGCGAAAGCGCGGTCTGCCGAAGTCGTTCCGCAAGCTCGACGCCGCGGCGCTGACGGCGTTGCTGCGTCAGGGCGACAGGTGCAGCGCCACGATCGCCGATGCGTGCCGGGCCGTCGGCATCGACACGATCGAGATCGACGTCGATCTGCTCGATGGCGATGCGGTGACGGCCCGATGCACGGATTTCCTCGCCGCACCCCTCGCGCGACGCCTGGGGGCGAGCGAGGTCCAAGCCATCCGCCGCGACCGCTTCTGATGCGATGCCGCGCCGTCGGCGGAACTAGCCGGCGGATCCCGCGCGGGCGGTGTTCGGGGTCGCCGTGCCAAGGCGGTGTGCGAGGGCGGCCTCGGCCACGGCGGCGAACGAAGCGAGGGCGGCGTCGATCGCGAACGCCGCTGGCAGGAGGCTGGGCCGGACGGCCCGGTCCGCGGACGCCAGTCCCTCGACGAGGCGCGCCAGTTCTGTCGGCGACCGGTAGAGGCTGACGCCGCGAGGCGACGCCACCGCAAGCTCCTCGAGCGCGGGAAGGTCCGCGGGGCCGATCACCGGCGTCCCGCAGGCAAGGGCTTCGAGCGCCGCGTTGGGCATTCCCTCCCACCGCGATGCCATCACGAAGGCATCAGCTGCGCCGACGATGGCGGCAGGGCGATGGCTGAACCCGGCAAAGGCAACCCGGCCGGCGATGCCGAGCGTCAGCGCCCGCTTTTCCAGCATCGCCCGTTCGGGGCCTTCCCCGAGTACCGTCAGGTGCCAGTCGGCCTTCACGCCGGCGAGCGCATCCAGGAGGGCCGCAGTGTTCTTCTGGGCAACGAGCCGGCCGCTTGCGACGAGTTCGACTGCGCCACGGCGCTTGGGGGCCCCGGCGGCCATCTCGGCGCGGACCCGGGCGACGTCGATCGGGTTCGGCAGCACCACGATCGAGTCTGGCGAGAGGCCGCTGAGACCTGCGAGCTCGGTCCGCATCGCGTCGGTCAGCGCCACGACCGCGTCGGCCTTCCGGTAGGCGAAGGCGTAGGCGAGCGGCGCCGTCCGGCCGGGTGCCCGGCCTTCGCGCGCCACCATGTTCGACTGGCGGAGGAGCAGCGCCGTTCGCCGCGGCAGCAAGGGTCGCATCGCGCCAAGAAGGAGGTTGACGTGTGGCAGGGTCGATACGACGAGGTCCGGCTGGACGCTCCGCAGCCGGCGGAGAAGGGGCCACGCGGCACCGCGAAGGCGGCTCCTGCCGATGACATGAACGGGCATCCCTTCCGGCACTGCCGCTGCGAGCGGCCCGGTATCGGAAAAAGCGATGATCGTGGTCGCGAAGCCGAGTGTCCGCAGGCCGCCGGCGAGGGTGAGCGAAACGCGCTCCGCCCCGCCACCGGCGAAGGACGGAAGCACGAAGACGATTTCAGCCAACGTGATCGAGTCCGCTCAACAGCGCCTTGGCGCTGCCTGCCGGCCCGAGCGTAGCGTAGAGATCCCGATAGGCGCCGACATTGCGATCGAACGAGAAGCGTTCGAGGATCCGCTGCCGCGCGAGGTCAACGAGGTTTTCCCGGGCTGCGTGGTCGAGCCCAAGGCCGGTTCGGATCGCCGCGGCAAGGGCCCGCGGATCGCGCGGCGGGACGACGAAGCCGTGCTGGCCGACAATGGCGTGGATATCGCCCACGGACGTCGCCACGACCGGTACGCCGGACGCCATCGCCTCGGCGACGACATTGGCAAAGCCCTCGCCATAGGCCGACGAGGAAACGAGGAGGTCGGCCGCCCGGTAGATGGACGGCATGTCGAGCCGCTGGCCGAGACGGATGAGGGCCGGATGGTCGGGCAGCGCCTCGGTGCCCCGGCCGGCGCAGATGACCCGGCAACCGGGCACCATTCCGATTGCGGCGAGGAGGGTGGCGAAGTCCTTCTGCGGGTCGGCGCGGCCGGCGAAGAGAATGGCGAGGTCGTCAGGCCGCAGGCCGAGCTCAGCACGCATGCGCGCCCGGTCGGCAGGGTCAGGCGCGAACTCCTCGGTGTCGACGCCATTGTGGATGACCGCCCAGCGCCGCGGGCGATAACCGAGCATGGCGTGGTCGCGCTGGCCGGATTCGGAATTGACCACAATCGCGGCCGGCCGTGCCGAGAGCCACGCGCCGAGACGGGTGGCGGCGCGGACGGACCGGCCGTGGTTTTCCATCTTCAGCGCCGAGCCGCGGATGTTCCAGATCAGCTGGTGACGCGGCCGTCCACCGATCAGCGCGAGCGCAGACAGCGCGTAGAGGTTGGCGTGGTAGAGCCAGGAGACCACGAAGTCCGGCCGGAAGTCCTTGATCTGACGTGCAACACCGATGACCGGCGCCAGGCCCGGGCGGCCGCGGACGCCGTCGAGTTCCACCACGTCGTGTCCGTTTGCCCTGAGCGCGGCGGCGTTTGCGCCGCCGCCGACGAGGCTCACGACCCGCTCATCGTCAACCGATCTGCGCCCGACCAGGCGCGCCAGCTGCCCCTCGGCGCCGCCGGTAAACAGCCCGGTGATTACATGGAGGACACGCATCGCTCTCCTCCGGCGGGCGCCGGCGTCGTGGGCGCACCGTGTTCCAGTCCCTGCTCCCGCCCCGTCCCGCCCTGCATTCTATCTCCCCGCCCCGATGCGGGGCCGTTGTTTACGGAACGCATAGCGGCCCGGAAGCGTGCCGATATCGATCGCGACCTTCTGGAAGAAACTCAGATCGCGCCGCCAGGATTCGTCAAGCCGCAGTTCGTTCGAGGTCTTCCGCCGCATGCGGTTTCCTCCGACATTGTGGCGTTCGTGGACCGCGAAATTCTGCTGCTGCGGTTCGTATTCGAGGCCGATCGACTGCATCAGAGGCGACAGCACGGCCACTGGGTTCCGGACAAGATTCTCGTAGCGCACGCGGAAATGCGGGCGGTTGCGCACCAAACGATCGATCTTGGAGTTCTGATACGAGTAGAAGCCGATAAGTCCGGACAGGCCAGCGAATTGCCTCTGCTTCCGCTCACCCGACCGGGTCATGGACAGGATTTGGCCCTTCGGGTTGCGCGCAAGGAAGATCGGCAAGACGTCGAGCTCCGGCATCGACAGAAGCAACTCAAGCCGCTGCACGTCCTTCGACGAATCAACGACGAACGCCGCACCGGAGATTGCGCCGACCGCCTCGAAGAGGATTCGGTTGTCGCGACGGCACGCGTCAAGGTCACGGTAGCTGTCGATGTTGAGGTCGCTGAGAGTCCTGCCCGTCCGTTCCCGAACCAGGGTGTTGACCTTATCCCAGAACGGGCATTCCAGGATCGAAGGTGCGCCGCAGGTGCAGCGCTTCATGAGTTGCTCAGGACCGACGAAGCGCGGCAACTGCCTGATCTCGCCGACCGTGAAACCCCTGGAATGGCCATTCAGCATAAGGTCAAGGAGGGTGGAGCCGCTGTGGGGCGAACTGGCGATGTAGACGATCTTCATGCCGACCCGCCGCGACCACCGACGGTTTCGGCCTCCTTGGTGTCTTGCGAAGGAGCGCTCAGAAGCGCCTCGTAGCGGTCGCGCCACGCCTCCGGCGGGCCAGGGAACCGCTCGCACATCTTGCGCAGCCACGGCAGATGCAGCGCCGCCATGCCCCGCACGAACTCTGGTGGGGGCTTGCTGGAGCCCGTGGCGGAGTTCACCGCCCCCTTGGGCAACAACGCACCGACATCGCCCGGCTCGACGCCGATGAACCGAAGAACGTCGGCCACCAGTCGCTCGGGGTCTCTCTTGATATCGTCGAAGAAGCCAAAGAACAATTGATCTGGTCTAAAATGCGATTCGAGCGCAACGATCGTTCTCAGATAACTAGACTTGCGCACCCGCTCGGAGTCGATATCATAGTTATTCTTGATCTTCCGTTCCTTGTTCTTGGTCTCTGCATTCCTAATCGCAGACCACATTCGTTCAACAGGATCACGCATGATATAAATCAGCTTGATATCCGTGTTTATGGTCTTGATGTGCTCAAGGCCTTCTGCCCCAAGGGTCGAATATGACGGCGTTGCCTCGCCCGTGACCTTCCCCCGCCGGCGCCCGGGCTCGAACAGGCTGCGGTACCAATGGTCGTTGCGGCGACCGAAGAAGTAGCGAAGATCCCACTGCGTCGCGAGGCGACGCTCAGCAAAGTTCGACTTCAGCCGCTTCCTGAGATGAACATAGAAGCGCTTGTTTGTTGGGTCGTCGAAAAAGTGCAGTTCCTTGACCGGGGGCACCCATACCGACGGGTGTGACCCGATAGCGCGGTGAAGCCACGTTGTTCCGGAACGATGGGCCCCGATGATGATGAAATCGGGCCCGGTCTTGAGTAAGGTGCTCAAGTGAGCTTTCCCTGGATGCTGGCGGACGTATCGGAAGTTGTCAGGTGCTGGCCCTCCTCGGTTTGCAGGACGAGCCAGCCGCCCGTGCCGCCGGAGGTAGACGTGAAATTCTGGACGAATAGTCCCGCGAGCTTGGCGGCGCCTTCGACCTCGACCAGTGAATGAAACCATGTGTTGGGTGATTTCCTGGCGGACTTCTCCTCGAGCTTCGATACTTTGATACAGATCTTCGTCTGAGTAGTTGCCAGTGTTCTCATATTCGCAAAGTATACCTTGAGATCTTCCGGCGAAATGTGCTGGACAACTCCGTTGGAGAAGATCCAGTCTGGCCTTCTGGCGGCCACCTCGTCGATTGTTTCGGGCGATATGACGCGAAGCGTAGGGCGTTTCTCGCTCGTCACTTCAGCGGAAAGCATCTCTCGACCGAGATCGAGCAGGCGCTGATCGATGTCGAGGCCGATATATCGATCCGGCGCGAGGTAGTTGATCAACAGAGCGCCGACACGGAGCGTTCCGCAGCCGTAGTCGATGAAGGTATCTTCAGGCTGCAGCCCGCGTTCGACGAGCCTGTCGAGCGTCCGCTGGGCCCGTTCTGCGCTGCCGGGTTTCAGCTTGGGGCCAAGGCTGGCGTGTGTCTTCCCTGCGTTGAGCCGTAGCATCACGCGCTCAGAATATGTGCCACCCTTCGCCTGACCGCCATTGGGCCGCCTTGTCCCCTTCAACGTCCTGCGGACGCCCTGCAGAACCTTCCGAACGAGAGTGCTCATCGGCCGTCGGTTCCCTCGGCTGGTGTTCTGAATCCCGCGCAATCCCGACCGACCAGCAAAACGTCGGTGGAACCGGCGCCGCAAATATTGGTCAGGTGCCGGAGTTTACTGGTCATTCGTAGTCCTCGTCGGAGTCGGAGGATGACTTCGCCTTGCGTTCACCGCTCCGTGCGGCCCGTCTTGCCGCCCGGGCGAGGACCGCATCGGCCTCTTTAGACCCGATCGCGACGCACCCCACGATCTCGTGCCCATCGACCACGAGAAGGCGTGTCTCTCCGAAGGAGCCGAGCAAAGCTGGCGTCGAATGGACCACGATCACCAGGCCGTCCGTCGCCGATAGGGCGCGATGCCCGGGGTCCGCAGCGAGCAGTCGCGCTTCTGCAAAGAGGATTGGTGCATCCTCACGGGTCGAAGCGGGGGCCGCTCGGGATGACCGCGCGCCGACGATCGGAGTGCCGTTGGAGTCGCACGCGCGAAGCGCAACAAGTTGCACCTTCTGAATGACGTCGTCCGATATGATCGCAAGTCGCTCGCCGATTGTTGCGACAACCGGCTCGCCTTCCTCGGTGGCGCCGAGGTGGATCAAGTCGCCGTGACGGGGCGACGCCGTCGGGCCGCTCAGCTTTCCCTCGTCCAGCACGAATTGCCGGTGCCGGACCATCTCCGGGTATCGCCGGCTCACGAATGCCACAGCCCGGATCGTCCGGAAGACGCCATTGAGTGCCACCTGGAGCGCGCCCACATAGGCTATCAGCACGGTCCAGTCCCGCGCGCCGCTCATCAGTTCTGCGCCCATTACCGCGAGAGCGATCGCCAAGATGACGGCGATGCCGATGCCGACGACAAGCGCGATGATGGATCCCGTCCGCAGCCATCCGGCGTAGGCTGTGGCCAGTTCATCCGCGGGCGCCCAGCCGGTGGTCGAAGGGATACGGGTTAGATCGGCGCGGATGGTGGCGCCCGCGCGGCGGAGCCGCCTGCCGAACGCCACTGCGCGGAGGGACACCGGATAGAGCAGCGCGCTCCAGATTGTCGCGACGGCAAACAGAATCGCCGTGAGAACTGGCGCTTGCCAGAACAGTACGATCGTTGCGAGAAGCGCACCCGCGAGCGCGGGCACTGTCTTGACGATCAGAAAGGCGCTGCGCGCCGACGCCGTGGCGGCGGTGGTCAGCCCCCTGAGGGTGAAATCTGCCAGCAGCATGCTGGCCCGTGGAGCGCGCGGATCGGGGAGGGAGCGGGCGGCTCGCGCCATCCGCTCGACCGCCCGGGCGAGGCCCTGGCGCATGACTGACAGGAGCAGGCCATTCGAGGCGAAGCCCAGAAGCGCCGCTGTGGCGAGGCTCGCCGCGACTCCCCCGGCGACTGCGATGAGAAGCGCGGTCTCGGTACGCGCGGACCACTCGATGCCGAGGGCGGGAACGACAAGACCACCATCTCGCTGCAATGCCTGCCCGTAGCCGACGACGATCAGGATCGCGAGGGCCTGCGCCATGAGTCCCGCCCCGCCGAGGATGAGCGCGACCACAAGTTTGCGCGGCGCGGGTGCAAACGTGTCGTGCACCGACCAGAGGATTGTCTTCCGATAGTTTCCCGCGCGGCGTGCAAACCGGCCAGCCTTGCCGCTGGCCTCTTCACCCGTTGCGCCGGAGGCCGCCCTCGCGTGCCTGCCATCGCGACGGGCGACCGCCCCCGTCTCGTCACGCGGCTTGCCCACCCGGCGAGCGCGGGCCGGAGCGGCGTCGGCAGAGGCGCCGGTCATGCGATCACCTCGACCCAAGTGGCGAGGGCCACCTCGGGAAGGTGGGGGCGGACCCGCTCGATGGCGGCCGCGGAATATCGCCCGCGGAGGCCTTCGTCCTCGGCCAACGCAACGATGCTGCGCCCCAGTGCTTCCGCGTCGTCAACAGGAACCACCAGTCCGGCGCCGTCCTGTCCGATGAGTTCGATCGGGCCGGGCGAGGCGTCGGTCACGATCGATGCAAGGCCGCAACTCATCGCTTCGAGAAGCGCGTTCGGCGATCCCTCGAAGCGCGACGGCATCACGAAGAACCGGGCAGCCCGGAGGTACGGGAAGGGATCGTCGACGTGACCGATCCAGTCGATCCGGTCGGCGATCCCGAGTTCCGTGCCGAGGGCCTCAAGCTGCGAGCGAAGAGGACCATCGCCTACGATCGTAAGTCGCCATCCGGGCAGATCAGGCAGGGCAATGGCCGCGGCGCGGACAAGCGTGTCAATACCCTTCTGCTCGACGAGTCGGGCGACGGTGACAAAGGTTGGCGCCCGGAACAGGGCCGCACTGCGATCGGCCGGAATGACGAGGGGGTTCGGCAGGAATGCCAGCTTCTCCTTCGGCACATAGTCAGCCATCGCCGCGAGGGCGCCCTTCGTGTTCGCGGTCACGAGGCTCGCGCGTCTGTACAGAAACCGTCGTGCCGCCTCGATGGCGCGGCCCTGCCGCTGAAGACGCGGATCGTTCCGTTCGGAAACAAGCGTGCGGACGCGCAGGCGGCGTGTTGCGAGCAACACGATGATGTTCGTGCGCGTGAGGAAGGAGACCACGCAATCCGGCTGGATCGCCCTGATCTCCTTGCGCATTTGCCGTACGAGAGCCGCCGGCACGGCCCGCCTTCGCAGGAATGCGCGCAGTTGCTCCCGGGCTGCAAATGCAAGGTGTACCGCCGGTCGCAGCGTCTGCCTGATCGGGCCGCGCCGCCGTTCCGGGTCTCTTGCACCATTGCCGGTTGTTCTGGTGCGCGTCGGATCGGGAGGCGGCAGCCCAGTCAGCCGATGACGCACGACCGCAGGATCGAGTTTATAAGCATCGGCCGGCGTCCGGCTGATGGTCACGATGTGCATTTCGAGACCGCGCTCGACCAGGCTGTTGGCGGCATTGGCAACGACGCGCTGCGCGCCACCGGGGCCCATATGGCCGATGGCGAACACGACGCGGCGCGGCCGGACAGAAGCCGGTGCGGCAGCGCCGCCCGGGCCGGGTTCCTGTTGATCGACCAGTCTCGCACTCATGACCGCCTGCACGGCAGGCCTCCCGGAAATCCGTTCCGGGCGCTCGCCTGCATCATGCAGGGTACCCGCCGATGAATGCCGGGTACAGGGATGGTATCAAGCCGCGTTGCGGCTGGCCCGGATTCGCGGCTTTGCTGCAACAGCGTGAGGCGGCTGCTGCATGACGGTCCTTCGGGGCGCGCACACGGCCATCGGGGTGACCGCATGAAGGTGCTTGTGACCGGCAATGCCGGGTTCATCGGCTTCCACGTCGCATCGCGGCTTCTCGAGCGCGGCGACGCGGTTGTGGGGTGCGACGTCGTCAACGACTATTACGACGTCGCCCTCAAGGAGGCCCGGCTGCGGCTCCTCGCCGACACGGCCGCCCGGATCGGCGCCGACTATGCGTTCGTACGAGGGAATCTGGCCGATCCCGCGGTGGTTTCCGACCTGTTCGAGGGCAACCGGTTCGACCGGGTGATCCACCTCGCCGCGCAGGCCGGCGTCCGGCACTCGCTGGTCGATCCGCATTCGTATGTGACGAGCAATCTCGTCGGATTTGCCAACGTCATCGAGGCCTGCCGGCAGGCAGGTACGCCGCATCTCACCTATGCCAGCACCAGCAGCGTCTACGGTGCGAACACGACCATGCCGCTGTCCGAGCACCAGGGTGTCGACCATCCGCTCCAGTTCTACGCCGCCACCAAGCGCGCGAACGAGCTGATGGCCCATTCCTACAGCCACTTCGCCGCCCTGCCGACGACGGGGCTGCGGTTCTTCACCGTGTACGGACCGTGGGGCCGGCCGGACATGGCGCTGTTCAGGTTCACCAGGAACATGATCGAGGGCCGGCCGATCCCCGTCTTCAACAACGGCCACCACATCCGGAGCTTCACCTACATCGACGACGTCGTCGACGGCGTGCTCCTCGCCAGCGACCAGATTGCCGCCGGCAATCCGGACTGGCACGGCGATACGCCCGATCCTGCGACGAGCCGGGCGCCGTTCCGCGTCCTCAACATCGGCCACCCGGAAGGCGTGCGGCTCAACGCCTATATCGAGGCGCTGGAGGCTGTGCTCGGCATCCGGGCGGAGCGCGAACTCCTGCCGCTCCAGGTGGGCGACGTCCCCGATACCATCGCGGACGTCAGTGCGCTGGACCGTGCCGTCGGCTTCCACCCGAAGACGCCGGTGCACGAGGGCGTGGCGCGGTTCGTGAGCTGGTACCGGGGGTTTTACGGGGTGTAGCAGGGGTCCGAAGTCCGGCGCGGGCGTCGCCGCCATCCGGCGATCAGACGCCGTCGGATTGCAGGCCTCGCTTGGTCCGGCGATGGCGGCGCATCAACCGGCGCGGCGTCTGAGCGATGGCGCGCCGAGGTGGGCCAGCCGCCGGCCGTGGCGGATCGCCTTCCGTTGCAGCGTCCTGCGGCGAGCTGTGAGGTCAGGCGGTGACCTCAGGCCCGGCATCGCTTCGAGGAGGGCGAGATCATGGTCGTCGCCGAGCAGGGCCACGGCCCGGCCGGCATGATGGCGCAGGCGTGCGGTTCGCCGCACCCGTTCGCCGCCAAAATCGCACAGGCTCGCGATTTCCTGGAGGGCTTTGCGCCAGCGATGGAAGTCCTCGGTGTCTCTGGTTCTCTTCGCGCGTCGAAAAGCCTGACGCTGGCGGCGCTGCGCTTTTTCGAGCGCCTCGTTGAGGAGCCGCCGTCCACGCGTGACGGTGAAGCCGGCGAGCGCCGCCTGGGCCAGTCCAAGGCCACGGACTGCGTCGGCAAACGCTGCGCCGTCGTCGGTCTCGGGCGCCGTGCTGGCGAGCTCCGCGCCCGCCGGCACGTCGTGAACGCCGAGTTTCCGGGCGATGGCGTTGCGCACCTGCCGGTCACGGATCCGTCCGAGGGCGGCCGCCGTTTCGCGGAGTGCGTCGCGGGCGGCGTCCGGGACGTTCCGGCCAAGCGCGCGCAGGAGGGCACGACAGCGCTTCAGGCGTCGTCGGGACGGATGAACCCGTTGCAGGTCGCCATCGGCGATCGCTGACCGGACCCAGCCAAGGTCCTCCCCGACTACGCGGGCGATGGCGTCGGAGACGCGCTCGCCCGGTGCGACGGCGAAGTCCGGTCGATCTCGGGCCGGGAGTTCAAGCATCCGCGTACCTCTGCTACCAAGAACACCATCCGGGGTTGACCACGGTCAAGGCGCCGACGCGCGGCGCTGCATTGCTGGCCGGACGCGGTTCACGGGCGGAGGATCGAAAATGAGGCCATGGAAGATTGCGGTCCTCGCCGCGTCGGTGCTCGTCGCCGGCTGCGACGCTGACTTCTCGGGCGACCGATCGGCCGCGGCTTCCGTCGATGGTTTCGATTCGGTGCGGATCGTCGGCGATGCCGGGACGATCGAAGTCGCCGGCGATGCCGGCCGTACGACATTGAACGCCAGCGGAACCGCCTATGCGACGAGCGCGGCCCGTCTCGAGACGATCCAGTTCGTCGTCAGGCCCGACGGGGACGTCCTCGTCGTCGAGGCCCGGGCCGCGGGAGCCAACAGCCGCTTCGACATTGCGATCGCCATCCCCGGCACCCTCGCGGTCATCGTGGAAACCGGGGCGGGCGAAGCCGTGCTCAGGGATGTCCGGTCGGCACGGGTTCGCCTCGGCGCCGGCAACGTCACCATCGATGGCGTGGGCGAGGACGTGCGCGTGGAATCGGTCGGAGCCGGAAACGTGACCATCGCGGATGTCGGTGGCCGCGTGGATGTCAGCAACATCGGAGCCGGCAATGTCGACATCACCACCGTCGGCGGCGGCGTGGACGTCAGGGACATCGGGGTGGGCAACATCACGGTCCGCGATGTCGGGGGTGACCTCTCGGTCGGCAATCGCGGCGTCGGGAACGTGACCCACAGCGACGTGCGGGGCGCGGTCAACGTCAGGTAGCGTTCGCCGTCAGCCGCCGACCGCGTTTCTGGACCGGTCCGAAGAGCGCGACCGACCTGCGAAGAGAAACACGCGCCGACTTGGGGGTCGGCGCGTGTTAGCGTTGGCGGCGTAGGCGGGGCGGCTGGCTTTAGCCGACCATCGCGCCGTCGTTGCGCTTCACCGCCACGATGCAGGAACGCGGCAGCAGCCCCTCGCCATCCGGGAACGGTGCACCGGGGTGCTGGATGCCGACGAACATCGTGCGGCGGTCCGACGACCAGCACAGGCCCGTCACTTCGCAACCATTGGGGCCGGTGAGGAAGCGGCGGATTTCGCCGGTCACCGGGTCGCCAGCCAGCATCTGGTTGTTGCCCATGCCGGCATATTCGCCCTCGTTCGAGTCGGCGCCGTCGGTCTGGATCCACACCACGCCGGTCGAATCGATGACCACGGCGTCCGGCGAGTTGAACATGTTGCCGGCATTGATGTTGCTGCTGCCGGCATATTCGCCTTCGGCTACGGTCGGGTTGCCCGCGGTAACGTAAAGGTCCCACTCGAAGGTGTCGGTGGCGTGGTCGCCATCGGCCGGACGCCAGCGGACGATCTGGCCGTAGTTGTTCATCTCGCGCGGGTTGACGCCGTTGACGGTCATCGGATCGCCGCCGGCGTTGGTCCGGACGACGCCCTCAGCGTTCATCACGCCGCGGTTGCTGTTGTTGGTGAGACAGCAATAGGCCTCGATCGACACCGGGTTGACGGCGACCCACTCGGGCCGATCCATCGTCGTGGCGCCGACCGCGGAGGCCGCGGTGCGGGTGAAGATGGCGATCTCCGCCGCCGACATGCCGGTCGTTTCGGGGGTGAGCGCGATCCAGCTGCCGGTCATGTCGTCGTTGAACTTCGCGACGTACAGCATGCCCTCGCTGAGGAGGGTGGAGGTGTCGCCGCCCGGCACGTAGATGTCGCGCGAGACCCACTTGTAGACGAACTCGCCGCGCTCATCGTCACCCATGTACACCACGACGCGCCCGTCGGGAGCCACGACCGTGGCTGCGTTCTCGTGCTTGAAGCGGCCGAGGGCGGTGCGCTTGACCGGGGTCGAGTCGGGGTTCGACGGATCGATCTCGACGACGAAGCCGGCGCGGTGCGGCTCGTTGGGGTTGGCGGAAAGGTCGAACCGGGCGTCGAACGGGTGGAAGTTGTACCCGAAGCCGGCTTCGGACAGACCGTAGCGCCGGTAACCGGCCGCCACGACCGGGTCGGTCGAGAGGCCGTCAGTGGCGCCGAAGTACCCGTTGAAGTTCTCCTCGCAGGTCAGGTAGGTGCCCCACGGGGTCTTGCCCGAGCCGCAATTGTTGAACGTGCCGAGCGACATCGTGCCGGTCGGGTCGGCCTCGGTCTTCATCAGGTCGTGGCCGGCGGCGGGCCCCTCGATCATCATCGGGGTGTTGAACGTGATGCGCCGGTTGAACGGGCTGTCGACGACGACCGACCAGCCACCTTCGCCTTCGACGATCTCCATGACGCTGATGCCCTGGAGGTTCTGCAGCTTCAGCACGTCCTCGGCGCTCTCGGGGGTACCGTTGGCCGTGTGCGGGAGATTGATGTCGTTGTTGGTGTACTCGCTGTTCACGACGAGGACTTCGTGCCCGCCGATGTTGAACAGTTCCATGCCGTCGGTGTTCTCGCCGAACACCCGGTCGGAGTCTTCCACCGAGCCGCCGGTCGCGTGATCGAATTCCGCGGCGTCGGAGAACAGCGGGTCACCCCAGCGAACCAGCGTCTGCCAGTCGTAGCCCTCGGGCACGTGGACCGTTCCGTCGGTCTGCGCCTCGATGCCCTCGAAGGCGAAGCGCGAGACCTGCTGCGCGTAGGCCTCGATGCCCTTGAAGAAGGTCGTGCCCATGACTGCGGCACCCGACCCGATCGCGAGGACGCCGAGGAAACCGCGGCGCGATATCGCGCGCTCGACCACATGGTCGAATTCCTGAACCGTCGGACGGGGGAACGTGACCTCGTCCCACTCGTCCGCCGACATCCTCGTTCCGTCTGGATTCTTCATTGCCGCCTCCTTGAGGGTGAATGGAATTGGAAAATTCCTAAGGGGGGCCCATGACGGGTGGGTGACGCGGATGCGTCGGTTCGGCGAAGCTCCGGTGTCGGTCCGGGCCGGGCCGATCCGTATGGTCGCCGGCGTGGGCGCAGCCGCCGGATTGGTTCGGCCGAGCAAGGGGTCTCGGGACATGCTCCGCGCTATCCGTCACGCAGTTCAGGAGTGGGGCTTCTGTCCCGCTGGCCGGGGGGATGGCGGCTAGTCGAAGCCCGGCAAGACCGTGCAGCCCTCGATCCACGCGCGGATCGTCTCGATGCTCTCGTCGCTCAGCCGGATGCCGATGAGCGGCATGCGCGCGCCCATCCCGCTCACTTCGGCCTGTCGACCGGTGACCTTCAGGTAGAGGTAGCTCTGCTCGGGCCGGCCGGGCTCGACGAGGTTCAGCGCCGAACCGCTACTTGGCACCAGGACGATGCGCTCCGCCGTGCCCGCGGCCTGCAGCGACAGCCCCCCGCCGCCGGTGACGCTCTGGTGGCACTGCACGCAGCGCAGGTTCAGGATCGGCTGCACCCGGCGGTCGAACTCGGCGATGCATGTGGAACCGGGCCCAAGCGCGATGGCCGCCGCTTCGGGGCCCTCGGCCCGGGCATAGTCCGTCGCAGCCAGCCCGAAAGTATTCCCCGGCGCGAGTATGAGGACGCCGAGCAGTGCGGGGCCAAAGGCCATCAATACCTTGCGCACCATTGCTCCCTCGCTCTCCCAACCGGTGATCTCCGGACCCGCGTCGGACGAGCGTAGCGCGACCGGGCGACTTCCCTGTGTCGGTAGGGATGGACCCCCAACGGCAACCGGACCTGTCGGCGCAGCCGGCGCGAAAAAGCGCGTGCGCCTCGTGCCCGGCCGCAATGGCGGAGAGGGCAGCGGCATCGCAAACGGTCGTGCAGGAGGTCTGCAACGACTCGTCGCGCCACGGCTCACCACGGCGATCCGGAGGGTCCAGGCGCGATTGCAGGAGCGCTCCGGAGCAAGCGGCACGATTGGAACTGGCTCGCAGGCGAGGGAGTTGGGCGTCCAGACCTAGAGAGGAGGCAGGAGCCCGGTGGGGCCGGTCAAAGATCAGGAGATACGTGATGAAACGTGTTTTGATCGCGGCTGCGCTTCTGGCGACTGCTGCAGGCAGTCCAGCTTTCGCAATCGATGTGGTTCTGGTCCGGGACGGTCCCGTCTACGCTATCGTCGGAGACCCCGGCCCGGAAATTGCGATGCCCGCGGGTGCGGTGGTCGCCATCGACACCGCTGCGGCCGCCCCAGAGGAGATCCTTCTCCATCCAGAGGGCGATCCGGACGGCACCGCCCTCCAGACGGCGGACGCTCTGGTGGGCCTTGATGTGTTCACCTCCGACAGGACGCCCCTCGGGGCCGTAGTGGGCTTTGCGGTCGCGACCGACACCGACACGCTGGTGATTGTGGAGCTTGTCGAGCCCTGGGCAGAGCGCGGCCCGCAAATAGCCATTCGTGCGTCCGCATTGCGAAAGACCGAGAGCGGGCTACTGCTCGTTGCCGAGGAAGGGGAGCTCCGGATCGATCTCGATCGGGCCGGACAATAGATGCGAGCCGCCACCCGAGGCGGCGAGGTTGCGGGATGAGGACGAAGCGGCCCCGCCCTTGAGCGAGATCAAGGGCGGGGACGGTTCATTGGTCCAGACTGACCCCGCAACCTCCGAAATGCTCCGGAGTGTTGCGATGTGCCGTTTGATTGGGCAACTTGCGTTCCCGACCGGACGCGATCACGGTGATCGCTTCGGTGATTGCTCGTGGGCTGAGCAGGCTGAGGAACTTTCGTGCGATGCGTTTCAGGGCTTTCGGACGGCGTTGCATAGCGGGCGTAGTCGTTTGCGTCGCCTCGTTGTTTGCGGGCAACGCACTGGCGCAGGATAGGCCACCGCTCAATGAGCGCGTGACGCCGGCCATCTTCGAAACGGTGTTCCCTGCCGCCGATCGCCTCGGCGAGGTCGAGGGCCAGCCGCCGTTCATGCGTGCCTATGCGGGCGATGAACAGCTCGGATTCGTCTTTTCGACATATGACGTCGTCCGCGCTCCGAGCTATTCGCCCCGGCCCTTTGACGCCATCGTCGGCATGGACCTCGCAGGCAACCTCACCGGCGTCCAGGTCATCTCGTTCCATGACCCGTATCTGACGGGTTTTCCCGAGCGTGTGCGCCAACTCGCCGAGTTCTTCCGCTTCTATGTCGGCTACAACATTTCCGGCCAGCGGGCCTTTCCGGCGCAACCTGACTTCGTGCAGGGGACGACCATCTCCGCCCGCCAGATGCGCGCCGGCGTCCTCGACGCCGCGCGCGTGATTGACCGTGCAACCAGCGACCGGCCACCCGTCACCGAACCGACGCTCGACCTCGACGCCTTCACGGTCATGAACTGGGGCGAGCTGATGGAAATGGGGGCTCTTGCGCATCGCGCCGTAACCTTTGGCGATGTTCGCGAGGCTCTTGCGGAGGCGGGCGTCACTCCGGTCGAGATGGAGGTGCCGCTTGGCCGGCCCGACCTGGCTCTGAACCCGCCGCGGTTCGATTGTCGCTTCGTTGCGACCCGCGCCTGCGAGATCGACGCCAATCTCGTTCGCGAAAACGACGAAATCTACACGGACCTCTACTTCGCGCTGGTCACGCCGGCCATGATCGGCCGCAACCTGCTCGGTTCGGATCTCTACGCTCGCTATCTCACGCCGCAACCGCCCGGGACGCACATGCTCGCGATGCTCTCCGCGGGCCCCTACGACTTCCGTGGCCTCGGCTTCTACCGCGACGAGAACGGCAACCGCTTCGACCGCTTCCGCCTCGTTCAGGGCGAAACCGAGATCGTCTTCACACGAGACCAGCACCAGATGGTCGGCGGACTTAGAGGCGATCGTCCTCGACTGCCGGACGTCAGCGTCTTCTTCATCGCGCCGAACTCGGGATTTGACCCGGTCGCGCCGTTCGAGATCGTCCTGATGGTGACGGCAACGACGGAGACCGGCGAGCAGGCGACGATCGACATCCCTATCGCCTACCAGGTGCCGGATGACGTCATCCTGATGCCCTTTGTCGAGCCGGCGCCGCCCTGGGTCGAGGCGTGGGCCGATGCGACGCCACAACTCGTGATCCTCGGCATCGCCCTCGTCATCCTCACCGGTCTGTTCATCTTCCAGAAGCAGCTGACGATGTCCCGGCGCGCCCATGCGTGGATCCGGAACGCATTCCTCCTGTTCACCCTGGTCTGGCTGGGCTGGATCGCCGGCGGCCAGCTCTCGATCGTGCACGTCGTGAACTACCTCAAGGCGCCGTTCGACGGCGTCGACATCGGCTTCTACCTCGCCGAGCCACTGATCGTGGTGATCGGGATCTATGTGCTGCTCTCGCTGATCCTGATCGGTCGTGGCGTCTTCTGCGGCTGGCTGTGCCCCTTCGGCGCGCTCCAGGAGTTGACGGCGAAGGTCGCGCGCTTCCTGAAGCTCCCGACATGGGACCCGCCGGAAAGGATGCAGCGATGGATGTGGCTGCCGAAATACGGCACCGCCGCGCTCATCGTCGGGGCCGCCTTCGTCGCCCCGGCAGCGCTCGCGGCAACCGAGGAGATTGAGCCGTTCAAGACGGCGATCACGTCGGTGTTCACCCGACCCTGGCCGTACGTCGCCTACGCGCTGGTGCTGGTCGGCATGGGGCTCTTCACCGAGCGCTTCTTCTGCCGCTTTCTCTGCCCGCTCGGCGGCGTTCTGGCCCTTGGCGACCGCCTCCACATCTTCACGCTGCTCAAGCGGCGCCCGGAATGCGGTTCGGGCGGCTGCCACCTCTGCGAACGCTCCTGCCCGGTGCGCGCGATCGAGCGCGACGGGAAGATCATCATGGCCGAGTGCTTCCAGTGCCTCGACTGTCAGGTCGAGTATTATGACGAGCAGCGCTGTCCGCCGCTTGCCAAGGGTCGCAAGGTCCGCGAGCGCGCCTCGCGCGCCCGTCCGCAGATGGGCGTGCCCGTTCCGGCGATGGCCATGAGCGCGGCAGCGTCAAAGCCGGCGATGGGGCCCGACCGATGACGCTGGTTGACGCGCGGCCGACGCCGCTCGGCCTCTCCCGCCGCCAGGCGCTCAAGGTCGTCGCCGCCACCGCTGCGCTCCCGCTGGGCGTCCTTGGGCTGCGCGCAATCGGGCCGACGCCGCAGTTCCATACCTGGAACGGCGAGGTGCTCGGTGCGGTCTCGTCGCTGACCCTCTGGCACAGCAATGCGAACTTCGCGCGGACGACGATGCAGCGCATGGCCTCGGAGATCGGCCGGCTCGAGCGGATCTTCAGCCTGTACCGTCCCGACAGCGAACTCCGGCGCCTCAACGCAGACGGCATGCTCGAAGGCGCCTCGCGCGACCTTCGCCTGGTCCTGACCAGCGCACGCTTCATCGGCCTGGCGACGGGCGGAGCGTTCGATCCGACAGTCCAGCCGCTGTGGGACGTCTATGCTCGCCATTTCGCGAGCCCCGGTGCCGATCCGGCGGGACCCTCCGGCTTCGCCCTCGACGCCGCGCGGAGCCTTGTCGGTTACCGCGACATCGACACGGATGGAGGCGCCATCCGCTTCGCCCGTCAGGGCATGCAGGCAACCCTCAACGGCATTGCCCAGGGTTACATCACAGACAGGATCGCCGACCTCCTTCGGAACGAAGGATTCCAACACGTCGTCGTTGAGCTGGGCGAGGCCCGGGTGCTCGGCGACCATCCCGAAGGTCGCCCCTGGCGCGTGGGGCTCCGCGACCGGGCCGGAGCCACCGACCGGATGGTCGACCTTTCGAACGGAGCCGTCGCGCTCCATGGCGGCTATGGCACGGTCTTCGACGAGAGCGGCCGCAATCACCACATCTTCGATCCCGTCACGGGCCGGAGCGCGCAGACGATGCTGGACGTCGCGGTCGTCTCCGGCCGGGCCACGGACGCGGACGCCATCGGCGTTGGCATCTACGTCGCCGGCGAGGAACGGGCATCAGCGATCCTCGCCCAGTTCCCGGGAACGCGCGCGATCATCACGCGCCGCGACGGCACGACCGTGACGATCGGCTGAAGCCGGAACATGCCAGTCACGCAATGCGAGGCTCGAGGGGAGCCTTTCGGACTCGGAGGGAAACAGCATGCCGCCCCCAAAGGAAACTGAGTTCACCGAGGCGCTGGGTGAGCCCGTTGCGGGGAACGGACTCCTCCACCGGCGCGCCTTTCTGCGCGGCGGGGTCCTCTTCGCGGGGGCTGCGGGCGCGGTGTCCGTGGCGGGCGTCTCCATCGCTGCCAACCCGATCGGCATCGACGCGCCCCCGAGCATGCTGGCGCCCGGTCGGCCCTTCTCGCCCTACGGATCGCCCGCGGCGACGGAAGCGGCGGTGATCCGATCCTTCACCCTCAACGAGCGCGCCCCCGGGACGGGCTCGTCGCGGACCCCCCACCATCTCCTCAACGGGACGATCACCCCGAACGGCCTTCATTTCGAACGGCATCACAACGGCGTGCCGACGATCGACCCGGCCGAGCACCGGCTTTACATCCACGGCCTCGTCGACCGGCCGCTCGTGTTCAGCATGGATGCGCTCATGCGCTACCCGATGGAGAGCATGATCCGCTTCGTCGAGTGTGCCGGCAACAGCGGCGCGGCAGCCACTGCGCTCAACCCGCCCCGCAACACCGTCCAGGGGATTCACGGCCTCCTCTCCTGCTCGGAGTGGACCGGGATCAGGCTGGCAGTGCTCCTCGACGAGGCCGGGATTCAGCCGGATGCCAACTGGATCCTCGCCGAGGGCGCAGATGCGGCCGCGATGAGCCGGTCGATCCCGCTCGAAAAGGCGATGGATGACACGCTCCTGGCGCTCTACCAGAACGGCGAGGCGATCCGGCCCGAGCAGGGCTACCCGATGCGGCTTCTCGTTCCCGGCTTCCAGGGGAACCTCAATGTCAAATGGCTCCGCCGGATCGAGCTCACCAACGGTCCGACCCACACCAAGGACGAGACCTCAAAATACTCTGAGCTGATGCCGGACGGGACTGCCCGGCAGTTCTGGCTCGAGCACGGCGTGAAGTCCTTCATCGCGCGCCCGTCCTACGGCGTGAACCTGTCGGGTCCGGGCCTGTACGAAATCTCGGGTCTCGCCTGGTCGGGCTATGGCCGCATCACGCGTGTCGAGGTCTCGGCTGACAACGGCGCGTCATGGGCGGACGCCGCTCTCGGGGAGCCGATCGTGCCGAAGGCGCTCACGCGGTTCCGCCTGCCATGGGAATGGAGCGGGCAGGAGGCGGTCGTGATGAGCCGCGCCACAGATGAGCGGGGCAACGTTCAGCCCACGCGAGACGTCTGGAGGACGGATTTCGCCCCCGGGCAGGGCTACATGTACAACGGCATCCAGAACTGGGCCGTCTCGGCGACCGGCGAGGTCACCAATGTCTAGAGCGCCCGGCATCATCTTCGGCTTCCTTGCCATCGTCTTCCTCGTCCTGATCCTCTGGTCCCGACGCGACGACACCGCCGTCGTCATGACCGAACCCGAGCTCACCGAGGAGGGCCCGGTCGACCTGGTGGCCGGGCCGGCGGTGGCTGATCCCGTGCCCGCCGCGCCCGATCCGGCGGTGACCCCGGCACCCGCGCCTGCCGCACCGGATGCGGCGGCAGCGCCTGCTGCCGTGGCTGCAGCCGAAACGCCGCCGCCGGCCGACCCGGGTCCGGCTACCGTTGTGGCGGGAGCGGTCGAGGCTCCCCGGGAGGTCGCACGCGGACCGGGGCTGGGTGCCCCGGCCACGGCCGAGGAAATCGCCCGTCTCAACATCTCGATCCCTCCGGATGGACGCAATCTGCCGCCCGGCCGGGGCACGTCCGCGGAGGGCGCCCTTGTGTTTGCGCAGCAATGCGTGGCCTGCCACGGCTCTCGCGGCGCGGGCGGCGACGGCATGGTTACCCTCACGGGGGGACTCGGGACGCTGACCACCGAGCGGCCCGTGAAGACGGTGTCGAGCTTCTGGCCACACGCGACGACGCTGTTCGACTACATCCGCCGTGCGATGCCACTGAACGCACCGCAGTCGCTGACGGATGATCAGGTATACGCGGTCGTCGCCTACCTGCTGTCGGTCGATGACATCATCCCGATCGGGACGGTGCTCGACCAGACAACGCTGCCGCTGGTCGAGATGCCGAATCGGGATGGCTTTGTTAACTGGTGGCCGGAGCCGGCGGCGGCTCGCAACTAGGCGAGATTGCCGGGTTGCCAATGAGGGAGGCGGTCTCTGCGGGTCGCGACCAGCGGCGAGCGAAGCGGCAGACCTAGGAATGGAGGCCGGCCGGGAGCGGGGCGAGCCGCCCCCCATCCCTCGGGGAACGAACAATGAGCGTCGAGCCCGCGAGGGGAACGACACGTGGCCGGTGGTTGAGGGGGCTGCGGCGCGGCCGCGTAGCTGGGTGGTGAGATGGCGGAATTCTACACACTGATTGAACGGGCCGTTGGTCGGCTGCAGCCCAACACCGAGAGCGCCCGGCGGGATGTCTATGCCAGGGCGCGTAGTGCCGTTGTCCAGGAGTTGAGGGCGGTCAACCCGCCGCTTGCGCCCGCGGAGCTTTCAAGGCGCGAGCATGAACTCGAAGAGGCGATCCGCAAGGTCGAGCGAGAATACGGTGTGGCCGGCCGAGCACCGGGCGATGCCGTTGTGCCGATGACCGCAAATGCCGCCGATCTCGCTGACGACGATCGCGCCGGCACGGCCGAGCGACGTGAGCCAGCGTGGACCGAGCCCGAGTTCGAGCGGCCGCCTCGGCGCTCGATGTCATCCCGACTGCTCCTCGTCGCCCTGCTGGCCCTCGTCCTGGGCGGTGTGGTCTATGCTGCCTACACGTACAGGTCCGAGCTTCAGGACCTCTACGCATCGCTCATCGGCGAGGGCGACCCGACCGAATCCTCCGTCGCCACGGCGGATGCCGGGGCAGGCGCGGACATCGAGGCGCCGGCGGCGGTGGAGGTCGCAGCCGCGATTCCGACCCAGTCGTTTCTCTACGAGGAGGTTGGGACCGGCGATGCCCCCGCCAATGCAGGTACGGTGGATTGGGTCCTCATCGAAGATGCCGACGAAACGCGGATCGAGGTCCGGATCGATATCCCGGCCCGCGGCGTGCAACTCGTTCTCGGTATCCGGAAGGCGCCGGACGGGGCGACCAATGCCAGCCACATGATCGACATCGCCGTCACCGTCCCGCCCGAACACGCCGGCGGAGCGGTTGAGTCCATCGCGCCGCTCGCGGCGAAGACCTCGGAGGATGCGATCGGGACCGCCATGGTGGCGCAATCGGTGCTCCTCTCCCCGGGCCATTTCATGCTGGAACTGGCAGCCGAGGACGAACGCCATAACCTGCTGCAGATGCGCCGGGACTGGTTCGACCTCGGTCTCGTCTATGCGAACGGCGATCGGGCGCTCGTCACGTTCAACAAGGGCTCACAAGGTTACGAGGTGATGCAGCTGGCGCTCGCCGCGTGGCAGGATTGAGCGCCGATCATCAGATTGCTGGTCGCACGATGATCGGCCAAAGCCCCGGCGGATACCGCAAACTCCGCCGGCAGGAGCGTGAAAACAACAAGGCTGGGGCGCCGGCGTGGAAGTCAGGCCGCTGCCGGAGAACATCGAGGTAGTCATGGACCCAAACGAGGTCGTCGTTCTCGCGCTCGCAGCTGGCGTGTCGGGCTTCTACGCCCTCATGGTCTTCCTGTCGTCGCGCCGTCGCAAGACTAGGACCATGCCGGCGGCGACCGCGGTCAGGCCGGTGCCGGTGAGGTCAGGAAACGCCCCGAAGCCGCGGCCCGCTGCGGCCACGATCCAGCCACCGCCGCTGGCACAAGCAGATCCAACGACGTCGCCACCGGCTACACCCACACCCGTTCCTGCATCCGAAGACCGAGCCCCGCCAACGCGCGCGCCATCATCGGCGTAGCCACCGTTGGATTGAAGAACCATCGGCACGATGATGGCCAGGAAAGGCGGCGGCGGCCGAGCGTGCCCAAGCGGACGAGAACCCGTTGGCGCGCCTCTGTGGGCGGGAGCTAGAAGGTCAGAAAATCGGACGTAAGGCGATCTGATGCGAACGGGCGGAAGTGATTGTCCGCGAAATCAACGTGCATCGGGTGGTTCTTGTAGCTTTCCACGACGGCTTCGCTGGCGAAACGCACGAACCAGCAAAGGCCATATCGCGAGTCAGGCCTCGCGGCGCGCCCAAACCGGACGCTCCGAACGCCGGGTATGGCACCAAGCTTCTGTGCGCCCAACTCGAACATGACCTGTACGTTCGCGTCCGACAGGTCCGGGGCATTGAACATGACGACATGTTCGACCGCCCGCCACCGCCGGACCTGTTGGAGCGCTACCGGGGCTTGCCAGGCGGCAGCCATCGCCGTGAGAAGCGCCTCCAGCTGCGGCCGCGCCCGCGACGAGTCCAAGTCTACGAATCCGGGCGCATCCAGTCGAACAGCTATTGCCCCGCATCTCTCCGCGAGAACCTCCAGCCCCTCCGCAGGCGTTTGCCGTGACGGCAGTACCAGCGCGCTGCACCCGAGCTTGATCGCCCGGGCGAGCACCGTCTGACTGGCAACCTCCTCCCAACGGAGAACGACGGGGACGCTTGCCCGTTCGGCCGCGACCTCGATCGCCGGCATGGCTATGTCGACGGGGAGGGCGAACCGCGCTTCCGAGATGGAGAGTGCGATCGGGCAGCCCGTCCGTTCGGCGGCTTCGAGGACCTCGAGCGCCTCCTCCATGCCAGCGATCCTGGCGGCCGGGAGGCGATACCCGGAGGCGGCGGCATGGTGCAGGAGATCTCGAGCATCGACGATGGCCATTGCAGGTCCCGAGGGTCGATCACGCCGAAGCTGGCGATCGCGTCGTATTAGCAAACCGGCACCGAAACGCCACCGACCCGCCCGATGACGCCTCAGCCCTCGACACGCGGCGGCGAACACCACTTTGCGCTCCGGGAATCGTCCTGTCGGAGCCGCGGATTGCGCTTTTTCTGCCCTCGCGCGACAACGGCGCGGGGAGGATGCCGATGGACTATCGCCAGCTTACCGAGGCGAGCGTCGCCGACTATGTCGCGAGCGTCCCGGCGCTCGCCGCACGCTTCTCCTCCTTCGCCGACATCGACGTTCGCGAAGTGGGCGACGGGAACCTCAACTACGTGTTCATCGTCACCAACCTCGCCGCGCCCGACGAGACGGTCGTGATCAAGCAGGCGGTGCCGTTCCTCCGGATTGCGGGCGAGTCCTGGCCCCTCGGGCGGCAGCGGATGGCGTTCGAGACCGCGGCGCTCCGGCGACAGGCCGAACTCGTGCCGGGGATGGTGCCGTCGCTGTTCCATGTCGATCCGGAAATGTCGCTCATAGCGATGCAGAATCTTCGCGAGCACCGCATCGTTCGCGGCGAGCTGATCGCGGGACGGCGCTTTCCGCTGCTTGCCGACCATCTGTCGACCTTCCTCGCGCGAACCCTCTTCTTCACGTCCGACCTCCATCTCGACCCTGCCGTGAAGAAGGCGGCCGTCGCGGCGTCGGTGAACGTCGAGCTGTGCCGCATTACCGAGGATTTCGTCTTTACCCACCCCTATGACGACAGTGCCTCGAACGCCTATCCGCCTGGCCTCGAACAGGCGGCGATCGACACGATCCAGCGCGACCCGGCGCTCCGGGCCGCCGTTGCCGAAATGAAGTGGCTGTTCATGAACGGCGCCGAGGCGCTTCTCCACGGCGACCTCCACACCGGTTCGATCATGGCCAACGAACGCGAGACCTACGTCATCGACCCCGAATTCGCCTTCTACGGACCGATGGGGTTCGACGTGGGCGCCATCCTCGCCAATTTCTGGCTCGCCTTCCTTGCGCAGGAGCACCATCAGCGCGCGGCGGGAGCCGATCCGGCGCCGTTCCGGAACTGGCTTCTGGAGACTGCCGAGGCGGTCTGGGACGGCTTCAGGACGAAGTTTCTTGCGCTCTGGCGGGAAGACGATGCTTCCCGTGGCGGCGCTTCCTTCGTCGGGCGTGACCTCGACGGCGGCGCCAGCGCCGAGGCATTCCGCCAACGCTTCGTGACCCGGCTTCTCGCCGACGCGCTCGGCTTCGCCGGCTGCAAGATGATGCGCCGGATCGTCGGCATCGCGAAGGTGGCCGACATCGCCGGCATCGCGGACCCAGCGGTGCGCGCAAGGGTCGAGGCGCAGGCGCTCGCCATGGGGCGGCGCCTGGTCCTCGACCGGCATGGCTTCCCGTCGATCGGCCGGGTGTCGGCGCTGGCCCGCGAGATCGGGCGTGTCGACCAGGTGCCGGCATGAGCGAAGCCGCAGGCATTCTCGCGCGGCTGCCACGCACCGTGGAGTGGCGTGACGGCGACCTCTACCTCCTCGATCAGACGAGACTGCCCCATGAGGTCGTCATCGAGCGCCAGGATTCCGCCGGGCAGGTCTTCGCGGCGATCCGGACGCTGAAGGTGCGCGGTGCGCCGGCGATCGGCGTCGCGGCGGCTTATGGGCTCTGCGTCGCCCTTCGGCCGTTCCGGTCCGGCACCGTCGCAGCGTTCCGGGACGCGATCGACGCTGAAGCGACCAGCCTCGAGGCGGCGCGGCCAACGGCGGTCAACCTCGCTTGGGCGCTGCGCCGGATGCGCGCGAGGGCGGTCAACACGAAGTCGACGACAGCCGCGGATCTGTTCGATGCGTTGCTCGACGAGGCCTTGCATATCCACGACGAGGATCAGCGCCTCTGTCTCGGCATCGGCCTGGCCGGCGCCGGGCTGATCGCCGCGGGCTCCGGCGTCCTCACCCACTGCAATGCCGGCGCATTGTGCGCCACGGGGATCGGGACGGCGACGGCGCCGATGTATATCGCACACGAACGCGGCGTGCCGTTCCGGGTCTACGCCGACGAGACGCGGCCGCTCCTCCAGGGCGCACGGCTGACGGCCTGGGAACTGCAGCGGGCTGGCATCGACGTCACGTTGATCACGGACTCGATGGCGGCGAGCACCATGGGAGCGGGTCTCGTGGATGTCGTCATCACCGGAGCGGACCGTGTGGCGCGGAACGGGGACGCCGCCAACAAGGTGGGTACGCTCGGGCTGGCCATTCTCGCGCGCCATTTCGGCATTCCGCTATACATCGCCGCGCCATCGTCGACCCTCGACTTCGACTGTCTCACCGGCGCCGACATCCCGATCGAGCACCGGGCGCCGGAGGAGGTCCTCGAATTCGGTGGGGTCCGCACCGCTCCCGCGGGGCTGAAGGCCCGCAACCCGGCCTTCGACGTCACGCCGCACGCCTTCATCGCCGGTATCGTCACGGAGCGCGGCATCGTCCGCCCGCCTTTCGACGTCAGCCTTTCCGCCCTCTTTGGCCGGGACGATCACGCATGAAATCACGCTGGTCCGACCGCGATGCCGCTGACGCCGTGGCGCGCTACGCCGCGCGCGGGGTGAACGAGGATCTCGCCCTCCGCACCTACACCACGCGGCTCCTCGGCAGCGATCCCGCGCTCGTCCTCCATGGCGGCGGCAACACGTCGGTCAAGACGACGATGCCCGACGGCATCGGCGAGCCGGCCGAGGTCATCTGCGTGAAGGGCTCCGGCTGGGACATGGGCAACATCGAGCCGGCCGGCCTTCCGGCAGTTCGGCTCGCGCCGCTTCGCCGGCTCCGCGCGGTGCGGCACCTGTCGGACGAGGAGATGGTCAACCAGGTCCGCCTCTCGCTCCTCGACGCCAGCGCCCCGACGCCGTCGGTCGAGACGCTCCTCCATGCCTTCCTGCCGCACAAATTCGTCGACCACAGCCACGCCAATGCGGTGCTGAGCCTCGTGGACCAGCCCGACAGCCGTGCGCTCGCGGCCGAGGTTTGGGGCGACGAGATGGGCTTCCTGCCGTACGTCATGCCCGGCTTCGCGCTGGCGGGCGCCGCGGCCGACGTCTTCGACGCCGCGCCCGCGGTGAAGGGCCTCATCCTCGACCGCCACGGCATCTTCACGTTCGGCGCCAGTGCACGCGAATCGTACGAACTGATGATCGAGATGGTCGATCGCGCCGAGGTCCGCATCGGCCGCGCGACGCGGCGCGTCTTCCCTGCCGCGCCGCTGCCCCCGCAGGTCGCGCCGCTCGCCGCCGTCGCGCCCATCGTCCGCGGAGCCGTCGCCGAACCCGCTGGCCCCGGCGCGTGGCGCCGGCTCGTCCTCGACTTCCGGTCGTCGCCGGACATCCTCGCCTATGTCGGCGGCGCGGACGTCGCGGACTACGCGGGGCGTGGCGTCGTCACCCCGGACCACATCATCCGCACCAAGCGCAGCGCCGTGGTCCTCGCTCCGCCGGACGCCGCGGACCTCGCGCGGTTTGCCGAGGAGACGCGCCGAGCTGTCGAAGCCTACGTCGCCGGCTACACCGCCTATTTCGACCGCCACGGCCGCGACCCGGCCGATCCGAAGACGATGCTCGACCCGATGCCGCGGGTTGTCCTCGTGCCCGGCCTCGGCCTCTTCGGCCTCGGCCGGAGCCGGAAGGAGGCGGTAGTGGCGGCGGACATCGCCGTCGGGACGATCGGCACCGTGACCGACGCCGAGAGCGTCGGCCGCTTCACGCCGCTGCCAGAGGCCGAGCTCTTCCGGATGGAGTACTGGTCGCTCGAGCAGGCCAAACTCGGCAAGGCGGCCGAAAGGCCGCTGCAGGGCCAGATCGCCGTCATCACCGGCGGGGCGGGCGCGATCGGCGCCGCGACGGCCGCCCTGTTCGCGCGGAACGGCGCCGAGGTGGCCGTCCTCGACCGCGACGGCGAACGGGCCGCAGCCGTCGCAGGATCCTTCGGTGGCATCGGCGTGGCCTGCGACGTGACCGACCGTTCTTTGGTCGATGCCGCCTTCACCCGCGTGATCGAGACATTCGGTGGCCTCGATATCGTCGTCTCCAATGCGGGCGCCGCGTGGCAGGGACGGATCGGCGAGGTCGACGACGCGACGTTGCGGCAGAGTTTCGAACTCAATTTCTTCGGTCACCAGGCCGTCGCGCAGGCGGCGGTGAAGGTCATGCTGGCGCAGCGGACGGGCGGCGCGCTCCTGTTCAACGCCTCAAAGCAGGCGGTCAACCCCGGCGTGGCGTTCGGTCCCTACGGACTGCCCAAGGCGGCGACCCTGTTTCTGTCGCGCCAATACGCGCTCGACCATGGCGCCGACGGCATCCGCTCGAACGCGGTGAACGCGGACCGCATCCGGTCGGGGCTCCTCACTGACGCCATGATCGAGTCGCGGTCCGCGGCGCGCGGGCTGACGGAAACGGAGTACATGGCCGGGAACCTGCTCGGCCTTGAAGTAACGGCCAACGACGTGGCGGAGGCCTTCCTGCACCAGGCGCTTGCGCTTCGGACGACCGGGGGAGTGACGACAGTCGATGGCGGCAACATCGCCGCCGCACTCCGATAGGCCACGACTATTCGGAAATCCGCCCACCCGTCGCCTCCTTGATCTCCTCGAGGGTGATCAAATCGACCACGGCGCGGAACAGGCGGCAGCTACCGATGTCGCCGATCGGCGACGAAATGCGCGTCAGGCAAGGCCGCACTGCCGAGTCCGTCCACCCAGGCCATGTCGGAGCCCTGCTGGCGAGGAGAGTGCCGCAAGCTTCGTCCGCGAAGGCTCGGCCCGGTTCTTCGCTGCCTGCCTGCCATGGCGCCAGAGCAGGACGAGGGGACGTGGTTCATCGGGCTCCGGGGCGCCTCTGCGCGCCCAATAGAGGCCATCAACGTTCCTGCGGCCTGGAGGCGAGGCGCGTAGGATCAGGCGCCGCCGGCGGCTGACACAGCCAGCGATGGCCTCATTCGTCCCGCAGGTCTGGCGGGCAAGCAGAGCCCAGAGTAGCGCCGGTTGGGACATCGACCATGGTCCGATCGCCACAGCCATGCGTCCCGCCGTGACAGCACTCACACCTTCCCTTCGGAGGGCGGTCTTCCAGTACGTCGACGGGCGCTTGGCGAGAAGGCTAGCGGAGGATTTGGCGATTGTCCTCGGAGTCATCCACAAGCCAGGAACGCGAAGGGGCGGGCACTGCTGCCCGCCCCCTCCACAGCCCCTCGGCGACGCCTAGAGGTGGATGTTGAAGCCAGCCTTGAAGATGTTCGTCGTCGACTGGACGCCAACCTGCGTCGGGAACACGAAGAAGCTCGTGCCCAGGAAGTTGTGGTTCAACCGCACGCGGTTGTACTCGCCGAAGATCGAAATGTTGTTGCCGATCGCGACCTCGAGGCCACCACCGTAGACGAGGCCGTGGGCCATCTCCGTATCGGTGAAGCCCAGCGTGTTCGTCCACGACGCCTGGCCAATGGCGAGGCCGACCTCGCCATAGGCAAGAGCGCGGCCGAACGCGAAGCCGGCACGGACCGTCGCGGTCGTCAGACGCGAAATCTCGAACCGGCTGTTCCACTCAATAAGGCCGAACTCGCCCTGGTCGATGAAGGCGTAGGACTGGAAGTCCGCCTGGATGTTGGCGAACGAATGCGCAACCTCGGCACCGACGACGAAGCCGTTCGGGCCGTTGCCGAACTGGAAGTTGAAGCCGATCTGGGCGCCAGCGAGGTATCCGCGCGTGGTGGGGGCGTCTTCCTGCTGGAGGAAGTACTTGACGTCAGCGGCGTTCTGATCAGGATTCAATGTACCTGCGAACAGGTTCCAGTCGCAGTCGCCGTCGGCATCGAAATCATCGCCGGGCTCTTCGACGAAGAAGTAGGCCGTAGCTGGCCCCAGATCATCGTCGTCACATGTAAGCCCGTCCGCCAGCCGGCCGCGGGCAAGCCCGGCGTGTCCGCCAATGTAACCACCGGTCCAGATTCTCACCGGTGCCGGTACGGGCGCCGGGGCAACCACTGTCGGGGCCACGACGATGGGCATTGGGTCGGCAGCATGTGCAACGCCGCCAGCGGCTACAAGCGCGCCCATGGCCACGCTCGTCAAAAACAGCTTCTTCATGAGAATCTCCTCTCGGCCTCCAGGAAGCGCCATCCTACTACCAGCCCCGGCGTTTCACTATCGCGACGGTCCAATGTTCAGCAGTTTGCGAGAGACTGTGGCACTGAAGCAACATCTGGCAAAGGACAGGCTGGTTCAGAAGCCGAAGAGCCAAGGCTTTGGCCAAGTCTGGGGAACGAGAAGATCAAACACAATGAAGATCACAAGGGCGACGACCAAGGCCCGTACGATAAGCCGGGGCAGCTTGGTGCCTCCGAGCCACAACCCGCACGCGATAATAAAGCCGATCGCCGCAATGTAGCGGCCGAACGCGAGCATCAATACCGCGAGTCCGGCGGCGGGCACCAGAAGTAGGACCTCCGAGCCAAACCTACCTATGGGTGCGCTCGGCGATGATGGCTGCGGGCGAATTCGAACGAAAACGAGGTACGCCAGGTAGGCGATTGTCAGCGCCGCAAGCAGGCCCGATGTGACCATCGGGAAGACCCCTGCGTCGAAGGGCAACTGCGAGGCCGTAACGAGGCAGTACACTGCGAGTGTCGCAAGGAGGCCTGTAAAGCCAATGTTCACCAGGGGGTAGGCCTGAGGCAGGGCAGTCCCCACGGATCGCCGTCGCGCCCGTTCGCGCTGGACCACGGCGAACACCGTGAGCGCGAGAATCGCGATCACCACCGGCTGAGTGAGCCAGGACCATCCGGACAACTGCAGGGTCAGGAACGAGAAGCGCTCGAGATTGGGTCCCAGCACGAATCCAAGAGCGAACGCCGCTCTTGGCCAACTCAAATTGTGCATCACGATCCCAAGCAGTCCAAAGCTGATCAGGAAGGCAAGATCGAGAACATCCTTCTTGACGACGAACGCCCCCACGGCGACGAAGACGATCGCCAGCGGCACAAGGACCCGCGCTGGAACGAGGGCAAGCTTGACGAGATGACGGGTTAGAGCGAGGCACAGGCCCGCGCCCATGATGTTCGCGAGCGCGATGCTCAAGATCATCGCGACCAGGATCGGCGCGTGCTCCGTCAGCATCCTCGGCCCCGGGGTAAGGCCCTGGATCGTGAAGGCGCCCAACAGGATCGCCATCGTCACGCTGCCGGGGATGCCAAGGGCTATGGTCGGTATCAGCGACCCGCTCTCCTTGGCGTTGTTGGCGCTTTCCGGCGCGATTACGCCGCGAACGTTGCCCTCGCCATAAGGGACATCTCCGGGGCGCCTTCGGCGTGTCGCACGGGCATACGCGATCCAGTCGATGATGATGATGCCGATGCCGGGAACTGCCCCGAGGAGGGAGCCTATGGTGCTGCTGCTGAGCACCAGCTTCCACTCACGCAGCGCGTCCCGGATACCGCGCCTTACTCCACCAGGTTCGGGCTTCGTCGAGGAGATCTGAATCTGGCCGCGAAAGAAAAGCGATGCCAGCTCAGGAATCCCGAACAGGCCGAGGAAGATGACCGCAACCGGAAGACCTTCCCAGAGGTAAAGTTCGCCGAAGGTCCATCGCTCCGTACCGAGCTGCGGGTCGAGGCCCACATAGCCGGCGAGAATCCCGAGTAGCGCGGCGATCAGCCCCTTGACCGGCGCGCTGCCGGCGAGAATGGCAACCAGGGTCAAGCCGAATATCGTGACGGCGAGAAGATCACCAAAGTTCAGAAACAGCACCAAGGGCTTCATGATCGGGATTGATGCGGCGAGCACCAGAGCCCCGAATACGCCGCCGATCATCGACGAGGTGTACGCCGCGCCGAAAGCCCGGCCCGCCTGGTTCTTCTTGGCCATCGGGTGGCCGTCCATCACCGTGGCGATGGCGCCGACCGTGCCCGGAACGCCGATCAGAACTGCGGGGATGGTATCCGATGTCGTCAGGACCGAACTCATCCCGAGCAGCAAGGCGAAAGCGGCGTAAGGGTCGAGGGCGTAGGTCAGCGGCACCAGCAGCGTCAGGCCGAAGATGCCGCCGATCCCGGGAATGACGCCGATGACCAGGCCTGCCAGCACGCCACAGGCGAGCATCAGCAGCCGGCTCGGCTCGATGAGTTCCCCGAGCGCGGTGAGGACTACATCCATGGGCTAATCGACGACGACGCCTATTGAATGAGAGCGCGCGCGGCTGCCTGAATCGCCGGGTCGGTCTGGTAGAGCTGATCAACCAACGCCTGCACCTCGGCTCCGGGAGTCACGGAGATTTCAATCCCGAGACGGTCCATGTCCTCAACGAAGGCCGGATCAGTTGCGGCAGCCAGGAACGCGTCCCGCAGAATGGTGACCGTTTCCGGCGGCGTATCGGGGTGGGCCACCACGGGGAAACGGACGCGATTGGAGAAGAAGATCAGCGCAAGCGCTTCCCGCGTTGTGGGATCCTGGACGCGGTCGAGGATGAACTCCGCCCCCTCTATAAGGCCGAACCTTTCAGGTGCGAGTTCCGCAACAACGTGCATGTCGAACGCGGCGCGCATCCGCTCGAACTCCGACGAAGAGATGCCGCAGAAGGCGTGCGCTTCCCCCCGCGCCAGGGAAAGATTGACCTCGGCGACGCCGCGAAAGCCGGTGACGATGTTGAAATCGGCGCCGAAGATGCGTTCGATTGCGACGGCCGCATAGAAAGTCGAACTCGTCCCGACCGACGCCATGACGACACCCGGGGTAGTGATGAGTTTGTCGAAGGTGTCGAGACCTGAGGCGGCCGTCGTCACGCAGTAGGTTGGGGCGTTGCCGAAGGTCAGGATGTACTGGAATCTCTGCGGATCGTAGGTTGTTGTCTCCGGCGCCAGCACCCGATCAAGTGGGACGCTTGGAGAGATCATTATGACGGCACTGCCGTCGCGTGGGCCGGTCTGGAGGTAGAGGTTCAGAAGCCGCAAGCCCCCCGCGCCATCGACGTTCTCGACGATGATCTGTGGATTGCCGGGTAGATACTGCCCGAGCTGGTTGCCCGCGGAGCGAGCCAGAAGGTCATATGACGCGCCCGGTGGAAAGCCGACCTGTATGCTCACGCGGTTGGCGTCGAATGCTGCGGTCGGCGTGCTCAGCACAACCACCGCGAGCGCCAGTGAAGCAGCCGTTCTGAAAGTCATATCCGCCTCCCCAACCTTCCTGCGGCGCGTTCCTCAGCAGGCTCTCACGGCACAGTCAGGTCGGCAACTCTACTCTCGTGAACCGCTGAAAGGTACCTGCGATCGAGCTTGCCCGCAGCGGTGCGCGGGATCGAGTCGGCGAAGAACACCCGGAACACGAAACCCCTGCGGACTCCCTCCGCCAGAGCGGCGCGAATGTGGCGCTCGGTGACCAATTCCCGATCCGCAACGAGGACGAGGCCTGCATCATCCGATCCCAAGCCATTGGAGACCGCGAAGGCAGCGACATCGCTGACGCCGGGGACGCTCGCGAATTCCTTCTCGAAGAGCTCAGGCGCCCGCTTCGTGCCGCCGGCGTTGATGAATTCGGCCCGGCGTCCGGTAAGGACGACATTGCCATCATCGTCGAGGGTGCCGACGTCGCCGGTGGCTACCCACCCGGCAGCGTCGTACGGTCCCTCGGCGTTGAGGTACTGCGACCCCCTGACCGCCTCTGGCACTTTGAGATGGAGCTCCCCGTCCGGGGCCACAGCGCCACTGTCGTCGAGGAACCGGAACGGTATGGAAGGGCGGATCCTGCCCACGATCGCCGTGCGGTGCGGCGCGTCCGTAACCCTGAAATGCGAGACAAGTCCGCTCTCGGTTGAACCGTAGGCGTTATAGACCACTCCGCCGAAAGCCTCTTCGGCCGCTGCCGCCAAGTCCGGCGCGACCGTGGCGCCACCGACCACGAACTGCTTCATCTTCGGTACCGGTCCGCTGTAGTCGCGCAGGCCATCGAGGAGCAGACGGAGCACGAGGGGGGGGACGCGGGCATAGCGCGCACCAATCTCGGCCATCTTCGACAGGGTCTTTTGCGGATTTCGGTCCGGGACAATGTGCGTCTGTCCCAGGACAAGAGCAATCAGACCTCCCTGAAAGCCGGCCGAAGTGGATGGATTGAACCCTACAAGAAGGGGCGCATCGACGGCGCCCATTGCCCGGTTCGAAACGTCCAGGCGGGCGAGGAGGACGTTCTCGCCGAACGCCTGTAGTTTGGGAAAGCCCGTCGTTCCGGACGTGCTGGTAATAATGCCGCCCACGCCGCGTTGGAGTATCGGCCGATCGGCCGGGCGCAGCCAGCTTGGGTCCAGCCGAAGAATCCGTGGGTCCGGCGAGCCCGGATCGATGCCGTCGACGATGTAGAAGTTCACGCCGGTTCTTTCGCCCGGAGCAGGGAGCGGCGGGCCGAAGAGTGCCGCGCCAGCGCCGATCCGCATCAGGGCCAGCGTGAGCGCCAGGCGAGTGCCGCGATCAGCGACATGGATTGAAACGATGTTGCCGGTCTGCACGCCGCGTTCAAGGAGAGCCTGAGCCAGCGAGTGGATCGAGTAGTAGAGTCGCTCGAACGAGACTGGTTCTCCATCCTCCGCGAAGATGGCGGCTCGGTTCGGGAAGTTGCGACAGGCGACATCAAAGCGCTCTGAAATCGTCTCCATCATCCATCCAGGCTGCGTTCTCTCATCATTGTCTGAACCGTCCCGGCGGTATGGCGATGGTCTGCCATCCGGGCCGAGCGAACCTGCTCGGCTTAGCCCACGACGAGGTCGGCTGTCCTGTCGCGGTACTGGTCCGCCAGTTCCTTTCGGCTCACCTTTCCGGCCGCGCTGACAGGGATTTCCTTCACGAAGAAGATGCGGAAGACGAGTCCGCCCGGGACGCCCTGCGAAAGGGCCTCACGCAGCTCTTCATCGCTCACCCTTTCGCGGTTGGCGACCAGCGCAACGCCGGCGTCGTCCGAGCCCCACCCATTGTCGAGCGCGAATGCAGCAACGCTCTGCACGCCGGGAAGACGCGCGAGGCTCGCTTCAAAATACTCGGGAGCCCGCTTCGTGCCGCCGGCGTTGATATATTCCGATCGGCGTCCGGTCAGAACAAGGTTGCCGTCCGCCCCGACAAAACCGATATCGCCGGTGGCAAGCCAGCCGTCCGCATCGTACGGTCCTGGCGCATTGAGATACGCCGATCCGCGAACCTCCTTCGGTATCTGAAGATACAGTTCGCCACTTTCTGCGACCTCTCCATTCTCCCCGAGGAACTTGTGGTTGAACTGCTTGGGTATCTTGCCGACAGTTCCCAAGGCTTCAGGGGCGTCGGTGATGCGGAAATAGCACACGCCGCCCGACTCGGTTGAGCCATAACCAGTATAGACTTTGCAACCGAAGATTTCCTCGGCCTCGGCTGCCAGGTCCGGCGAAAGGATCGCGCCGCCCACGAGAATCTGTTCCAGCTTTGGCATCGGCCCCTCAAACCGTCGGGCCGCGTCCAGCAGAAGACGCAACAGATAGGTTGGCAATTGTGCGTTGCGCACGCCGACACTGTTCATCGCCTGCAACGTTTTCACTGGGTCACTGTGCTGCCAAATCTGCGTTTGTCCGAGTGTCAGGGCCGCCACGGACATACGGAAGCCGGCACTCGTGGCTGGGTTGAAGCCGATCAGCGTGGGGCCTTCCTGCGGACCGTGGACGCGACTGGAGAGGTCTTGCCGGGCAAGAACGACCGCCTCGCTCATCGCCTGGTACTTGGGGGTGCCCGTCGTACCCGAAGTCCCAACTATGATCCCGCCGACACCGCGCTGGGGTACCGCCCTGTCGATGGGTCGGAGCCAACTGGCATCCAGTCGAAGCACGGGCAGACCGGACGGCACTTCGGTGGACTCGTCCACAATGTAGTGATCCACGCCGTTCTTGCCGCCCGCCTTTGGCAGCTCATGATCGAACAGGGCCAGACCCGAGCCAATCCGAAGCACTGCCAGCGACAACGCCAGTCGCGCACTGAGTCCGCCGACCCTGAGGGCGACGACGTGCTTCTGCCGCACGCCATGATCGATCAGTGTCTGGGCAATCGAGTGCACCGAATAGTAGAGGCGCTCGAAAGGGATAGGCGTACCGTCGCCGTCGAAGACCGCAACCCGGTCCGGGTAGTTCCGGCACGCGACGTCAAACCGCCGGGACACGACCTCTGCCAACGGACGCTCCGCTTGTCTTGTGCCCTGCGCCTTGGCGCCGACCTCCCGCGTGCTCTAAGCCCAATTTGCGGGGGGGACAAGGAAGGATCGTACCCTCCCCAAGACCGCGCTGCGACGTGGGAACGTACACCCCGAGGCGATGGAGAAGAGCCTCCCTCCGGTGCGGCAAGGATCGACGCAAACCGTTGGACGACCACAAGCGCGAGAGCGACCGAGAGTCGCTCGGTTGAACGCGAATGATCGACAACTGACGCCGCAGCTTCGGTCATTCCTCGCGTCAGGGACTTCGTCCTGCGCGGTGCAGCCCGGAGCGTACCGGCTCAGCCCCGGATGTCGGTTCTTCTCACCCACCAGTCAGTCCGTTGGCGACGGGGGCACGGTGGACGTGGATTCTGAGCTCGCTTGCATCTGCCACTGAGGCCGCATGGAAAGGCGGCTCGCTCACCCGGGAGTGCGAGGCACCACCAGAAGGTCGGTTGTTCCGCGACGGATCAGGTCGGCGCTCACGCTGCCGAGTATCGCGCGCATGATGCCCCTCCGGGCATGGGTCGAAACCACCGTCAGTTCGCAGTTCTCTTCTTCCGCCGCCTTCATCAGGGCTGGGGCGGGGTCCGCGTCCTCGAGGCGGAGCCGGAGGCGGGAGCGCACGGCCGGAGCGAAGGAGGCGACGAGGCGGCTTCTCGTGCTGTTCATGACGTCCGCCCGATAGGCGTCGATGCTTGCCTCGGGCACGCTTGCGGAGCCGAGCATCCCGGCGCCAGTGGCATTGAAGGCATGGAGGCCGGTGAGGCTGCTCGGCGCGGCCTTCCCAAGAAGCTCCAGTGCGCCGACGAGTTCGTTCGCTTCATCGCTCTCGAGGCCGACCAGAGCGCGACTGTAGGGCCGGGTCGCAGGGAGGCGGGCGAGAAGGAGAGGGATCTGGACGAGCCGAGCGAGCCGTTCGACGGTCGTGTCCCGGAACATATCCCGGATGGCGCTCCTTCGGTGGTCGCCCACCACCAGCAATTCCGCCCCGGCGTGCGTCACGGCCGTCAGAATTGCGCGATGAGTATCGCCGAGAGCGATTTCCTGGAGGCTCCGGACCCGATCTCCGTGAGCCTGTCTCTCCTGCAGAAGCTGCTCACGTGCCTGCTCGGTCGCGGCGGCGACCATGTGAACTGGCCGGTCGTCATCCACGGCGTGCAGGTAGAGGAGTTCCGCACCGGTCACCTCGGATATGGCAACGGCGCGCTCGATGGCGATTGAACCTCGTTCGGAAAAGTCCGTCGCGACCGCGATACGCCTCATTCGGATGCCTCTTGGTGTTCGGCCCTTCGCTCGCGCCTGCGTGTCGATCGCCTCGACCAACTCGCCGCCGCCACGGCCGCATGGCAGATCGCATCAAGCACAAGAATGGCGCTGCGGCGACGAGGGCTTGGGCGATTGCCTGAGATCAGCCTCCGGTTCTCTATGCCGGGCTCGACGCGAGGCAGCAAGCCGGGCATCGCCGCGACCCGCGTCGCTGACATAGAGCCTCATCACCCCGCCGGGACCGCAAGAACATCCGTCGCCGAGGCCATGAGAAGGCGGCCAGCGAGATTTCCGCTGTGTCGGTGCATGCCCCAGGTGGGATGAACGCCGATAACGGTCAGGTCGACAGATCCCGACCGCGTCAGGCTCTGCAGTAGAACCTCGGGACTGCCTTGCTCGAGCCGCACCGTCGGTGGCGACTCGAAGGTCGCCTTCTCCCCGAGCCCGCCGACGAAGGCGAGAGTCTCCGCGTTTGCGGCATCGCGAACATCCTTTGCGGTCCCCTCCCCGAGAAAGCCGGCGAAGGGGACTCGATAGGCGTGAAGAATTGAAAGCGACGAGCCCGGAAACAGGCTCATGGCCCGAACGATTGCTGCCTCCGAGACGGCGGAGAAGTCGGTAAGGGCCAGAAGCCGGCGATACTGCTCGGAGCGGGCCTTCTTGACCATCAGGATCGGCACCGGCGATCGGCGGATCAACGCCTCGACCAGGCGACCTGGTCTCGCCCGCCCAAGGAACTCATTGATGGCCATGCCCACTATGATGAGCTGGCAGCCGGTGTCTCGAGCAACCTCCAGGACCTCCTCGTCGACAGGACCTCGACGGATGATCATGCGCCAGTCGACCGGGGAGTCAGCGACGATCTCGAGCACCTCCGCCTTTGCGCGGTCCGCAATGACGTTGTCCTCCCAGGTCGGCCGTGTGCTCGGCTCGACGACAAGGACGAGATGCAGCCTGGCATTCCACTGCGAGGCGAGCGAGAAGGCTCGCAAGAGGGCGCGGTCGCATCGCGGACCCAGGTCCGTGGCAAGAAGGATATCGGTCACTGGCTGGCTGTCGGGCACTCGGTTCTCCATCAAATCGGGATCGCGTCAGATCGTAGAGCAGCATCGTTGTTGAATGAGGCTCGGGAGTGTTTGTGGTCGACTCTAACTCCGGGATACTCGCTCGGTCTCGGCTCCCGCGAATCGCTTGGCGGTCGGCGTCTGTTATGAAGGGGTGACGCGGCGCCGGCGCACGGAGTTGAGCGAAGGGGCGTGGCTGCGCGGCGAGAATTTCTGCTCGATGGAGGATAGCGAGGAGCCCGACATTTGCCCGAGACATACCTGATCCTCCTCCTGGCGGTCCCGTTCGCCGGGTCGCTCCTCACCCTTGTCGTTCCCCGCAACACCCGCAACGCCGAAGCTCTCCTGTCGGGTGGTGTTGCGACGGCGGCGCTTGTTCTCACGATCCTCCTCTACCCGGCAGTCGCCGACGGCGGTGTCGTTCGCGTCGATATCCCGTGGATGCCGTCGCTCGGGCTTGAGATCGCTCTGAGGATCGATGGCTTCGCCTGGCTGTTCGCGGTCCTGATCACAGGCGTCGGCCTGCTCGTTGTCATCTACGCAAGATACTACATGTCTCCGAAGGATCCGTTGGCGCGTTTCTTCGGCTTCATGCTGAGCTTCATGGGCGCGATGCTGGGTCTTGTCCTGTCCGGCAACATCATCCAGCTTGCGATCTTCTGGGAGCTGACCAGCATCAGCTCCTTCCTGCTGATCTCGTATTGGTATCATCGGCAGCAGGCACGCGACGGCGCCCGGATTGCGCTCATCGTGACCGGCCTCGGCGGCTTCGCGCTGCTGGTCGGCATGCTCATCATCGGTCACATCGTGGGCAGCTACGATCTGGATGAGGTGCTGGCCTCGGGGGATGTCATCCGCGAGCACCCCCTCTATGTGACCGCGCTCCTGCTGTTCCTCCTGGGCGCCCTGACCAAGAGCGCGCAGTTTCCATTCCATTTCTGGCTGCCGCAGGCGATGGCCGCGCCTACGCCGGTGTCGGCCTATCTGCATTCGGCGACGATGGTGAAGGCCGGCGTGTTCTTGCTCGTCCGGTTCTGGCCGGCCATGGCGGGAACACCGGAGTGGTTCTGGATCGTCACGACCTGCGGGATGACGACGCTGGTGCTTGGTGCCTATGCCGCCATCTTCCAGCGAGATCTGAAGGGCCTGCTGGCCTACTCGACCATCAGCCATCTCGGGCTGATCACCGCGCTGCTCGGGATGGGCTCGCCGCTCGCCGCCGTCGCGGCGATCTTTCACATCGTCAATCACGCAACGTTCAAGGCGTCGCTGTTCATGGCGGCCGGCATCATCGACCATGAGACCGGCACGCGTGACATCACACGGCTGTCGGGCCTCATCCGGTTCATGCCCGTTACCGCGACGTTGGCGATCGTCGCCAGCGCGGCGATGGCCGGTGTCCCGCTTCTCAACGGCTTCATATCGAAGGAGATGTTCTTCGCAGAAACGGCGGTCACCAACGCCAACGGTTTTGCCAACTGGGCGCTGCCGGTGTTCGCCACGCTCGCGGGGGCGTTCGCCGTCGCCTACTCCATCCGCGTGGTCCACGGCGTATTCTTCGGGCCTCCGCCGGTCGATCTCGACAGGGTTCCGCACGAGCCGCCGGCCCTTATGCGGAGACCGATCGAGTTGCTCGTTCTTGCCTGCCTTGTCGTAGGCATCGTTCCGGCAATCACGATCGGTCCGTTCCTCGCGTCGGCCGTGCATGCGGTGCTGGGATCGGAGACACCCTACTACAGCCTGTCGATCTGGCACGGCTTCAACCTGCCGCTCTTGATGAGCGCCATTGCACTCGGGGCGGGTACGCTGCTCTACGTTGTCCTCTACCGGATCGGAGGGTTCCGGCTGGATGGCCCGCCGCTGACACGGCATATCCGGGGCGCGCGCATTTTTGAGCGAATTCTGACGACGGTGACCGTGCGCTGGGCGCAGGCGCTTTCCGTCTTCGCCGCATCCCGTCGCCTCCAGCCCCAACTCTTCCTGCTGCTCGTCATCGCCGTGGGGGTCACCGCGTCCCCGCTCGTGGGAGGATTTGGCGGGCTGGGCGAGCCGCAGGCGGCCGATGTCGCGTTCGGCCTCGTCTGGACCGCAGGCGTCATCTGCGCCGCGGCGGCGGCGTATTTCGCCAAGTACCACCGTCTCGTTGCTCTCGTGCTGCTGGGTGGCGCCGGTCTGGCCACGTCAATCACTTTCGTCTGGTTCTCCGCCCCGGACCTGGCAATCACGCAGTTGCTCGTGGAGATCGTGACCACGGTCCTGATCCTTCTCGGGCTGCGCTGGCTCCCGGAGCGGCTCGAGAACATGCTTCCGGCTCGGGAGGGGACCAGGGTGCGGACGCGGCGCTATCGTGACTTCGCCCTGGCGGTTGTCTCCGGGCTCGGCGTCGCGCTCCTCGTCTATGCGGTGATGACCCGCCAGCCCCCTGATGGGATCGGCCGCTTCTTCATCGAAAACGCCTACACGCAAGGTGGCGGCACGAACGTCGTCAACGTCATGCTGGTGGATTTCCGCGGCTTCGACACGCTCGGAGAGATCACCGTCCTCGGTGTTGTCGCCGTGACGATATTCGCCCTCCTTCGCCGCTTCCGCCCGGCGCGCGAAAGCATCGGCAAGCCGGAGCAGCAGCGTATCCAGACCGCGTTCGACGATCGCGTCGCCGGCCGTCGCGCGGGAGACTCGATCACGGAATACCTCCTCGTGCCCTCGGCTATCATGCAGTGGCTGTTCCCGGTGATCGCCGTGTTCGCCGCATACCTGTTCATCCGGGGCCACGATCTTCCCGGGGGCGGATTCGCGGCCGGCATAACCATGTCGATCGCCTTCCTCCTCCAATACATGGCGGGCGGCGTCCGCTGGGTCGAAGACCGGCTCCGGATCCTGCCGATGATCTGGATCGGCATGGGCATCATGATCGCGGTGCTGACGGGCCTCGGCGCCTGGCTGTTCGACTACCCGTTCCTCACTTCATTCCATCAGTATGTCGAGGTCCCGGTCATCGGGCGGGTGCCGCTGGCGACCGCGCTGTTCTTCGACCTCGGCGTGTTCCTCGTGGTCGTCGGGGCGACGGTCCTGACGCTCATCGCGATCGCCCATCAGTCCGTTCGCGCCCATCGCGTCCGGCAGGCGGAGCCCGAGCCAGCGCCGACAACGGCGCCTGCTGGCGATGGCGGGGGCGGCGAAGGGCAGGAGGCGACCTGACGTGGAACTCATCCTCGCCATCGGTATCGGCGTCCTGACGGCGTCGGGCGTCTGGCTCATCCTCCGCCCCCGAACCTTCCAGGTCATCATCGGGCTGTCCCTGCTGTCCTACGCGGTCAACCTCTTCATCTTCGCGATGGGACGGCTTCGCAGCAACGCGGCCCCGATCCTCGATTCCGCCGTCGAGGGGGCAGACTATGCCGACCCGGTACCCCAGGCTCTGGTGCTGACGGCGATCGTCATCAGCTTTGCGATGACGGCGCTGTTTCTCGTCGTGCTGCTGGCAGCTCGCGGGGCTACGGGCACCGATCATGTCGATGGACGGGAAGGCTAGTCGTTGACGCTCGCCGATCACCTCGCCGTTCTGCCGATCCTGCTGCCTCTGGCAGTCGCGGCGCTGACCCTCCTCCTCGACGAGCGGCGCCGGCGGCTGAAGCTTGCGCTCTCAATCGGAACCAGCGTCGTGCTCATCGCCGTAGCGGCGACGCTCCTCGTCAAGGCGGGGGCGTCCGGCGCGGTCGCGGCCACCTATCCGCTGGGCAACTGGCCGATCCCGTTCGGCATCGTCCTGGTCGCCGATCGCCTCTCGGCCATCATGGTGCTTGTCACCGCGATCCTCACGCTGTTCGCGCTGATCTTCGCATCAGCCCGATGGGCACGTGCCGGCGTGAGCTTCCACACGCTCGTCCTCGTCCTTCTCACGGGCCTGAATGGAGCGTTCCTGACCGGCGACCTCTTCAACCTGTTCGTCTTCTTCGAGGTTCTGCTGGCCGCCTCGTACGGGCTCGTCCTGCACGGATCGGGAGCCACGAGGATCCGAGCCGGCTTGCACTATGTCGCCATCAATCTGGCTGCTTCCTCGCTGTTCCTCATCGGGGTTGCGCTGATCTACGGGGTCACCGGCACGCTCAGCATGGCCGACCTTGCTGCCCGCATCCCGGCGGTCGCGGCCGAAGACCGCGGGCTTCTCAACGCCGGTATCGCGATCCTTGGCGTCGCCTTCCTCGTGAAGGCCGGGATGTGGCCGCTCAACCTCTGGATACCCGGTACCTACTCGGCGGCGAGCGCCCCGGTCGCGGCGATGTTCGCCATCATGACCAAGGTTGGAATCTACGCCGTGTATCGTCTCTCTCTTCTGGCGCTCGGACCCGACGGCGGCGCGTCTGCCGGATTCGGCCAGACCTTTCTCCTCGTGGGGGGAATGCTGACCATCGTCTTCGGGAGCGTCGGGGTTCTCGCTTCGCACGCGACGCCGCGCCTCGCCGGCTTCGCGGTGACGGTCTCGTCAGGAACGCTGCTCGCCGCGGCCGGCGTTGGAACGCCGGCGGTCACCGCGGGCGCGCTCTTCTACCTGGTCGTGTCCACGCTCACCATCGGTGCATTCTTCCTGCTTGCCGAACTGGTTGAACGGGCGCGCGGGGGTGAGGAGGATGTCCTAGCGGCCACCGCCGAACCGTTCGACGAGGACGACGAGGACGGGGGCCCGGACAGCAGCGCGGAGGGCGGTTTGGTCATCCCGGCCACCACGGCGATTCTCGGCAGCGCGTTCGCCATCTGCGCAATGTTGTTTGCTGGCCTGCCGCCATTGTCGGGCTTCCTCGCCAAGTTCTCGATGCTCTCCGCGATGATCGGCACCGAAGCGCCGTCGGTCATCACGGCGCCCACCTGGACGTTGGTCGGGATCCTCGTTGTTTCGAGCTTTGCGGTCCTCATCGCGATGGTGCGCACCGGCATCAGCATATTCTGGGTGACGATGAAGGACGTTCAGCTGAAGGTCCGGCTGGTCGAAATCGCGCCAGTGACGGCGCTCCTTGCCATTGGCGTCGGCCTCAGCGTCTTCGGCGGCGAGGTACAGGCATATATGGAGGACACTGCGGCTGCCCTTCACGCCCCATGGGGGATGATCGACGCCGTGCTCGGCGCGCCGGTCGTCGGCGGAGGAAGTGTCTCACCATGACCCGTCGGCTCTTGCCCTATCCGCTTCTCGTCCTCCTCCTCTGGGGGATGTGGCTGCTGCTTCAGCAATCCGTCCGGCCAGGGCAGCTTCTCCTCGGCCTCGTCGTCGCCTTTCTTGCCGGACATGCGATGGCGGCCCTCAGGGTGCCGCGACCGAAGCTCCGCCGGCTCTGGAAGACACTTGAGCTGTTCTGGCTGGTGACGGTCGACATTCTCCACTCCAATGTTGCCGTCGCCACGCTGATCCTGTTCCGCAGGCACCGCGCCGAGACGTCCGCATTCCTGCTGATGCCGCTGAAGCTTCGCGACCGAAACGGTCTGGCCGTTCTGGCCTGCATCCTGACGGCCGCACCCGGCACCGCGTGGCTCGAATACAACCCGACCACGGGGATGGTGCTGGTCCATGTCTTCGATCTCGTCGACGAGAAACAGTGGATCGAGAGGATTAGGCACCGGTACGAACGTCTGCTGCTGGAGATATTCCAATGAGCGCTACAATCTTGACTTGGTCCCTTGTCGGAGCGCAGGCGATGATCGGGATCGCTATTCTTGCCACGGTCTACCGGCTGGTGAAGGGGCCGCGTGCGCAGGATCGCGTGCTTGCGCTCGATGCGTTCTACGTCTGCGGCATGCTGATGCTACTCACCTTCGGGATCAGAACGGCAGCAAGCTTCTATTTCGAGGCAGCCCTTGCGATTGCCCTTCTCGGGTTCGTCAGCACTGTCGCGCTGGCGAAGTTCCTCATGCGGGGCGAGGTCATCGAATGATCTCCGATGTCGACATCCCGGTTGCGGTGGCCGTCCTGGTTGCCGCCTGTGTCCTGTTCGGTGCGTTCCTGACGATGGTGGGGTGCCTGGGCCTTGCACGGCTCCGCAGCTTCTATCTGCGGATTCACGCGCCGACGCTCGGAACGAGTTTCGGCGTGCTCTTCATACTCGCGGGATCAGTGCTCTTCTTCACGGTCTCCGGCGGTCGGATCGCGGTCCATGAGGTCCTGATCATGGTGTTCGTATCGATGACCACTCCGGTCACGCTGATGCTCCTTGCCCGCGCGGCGCTCTACCGCGACCGCGCCGCCCGGAGCGAAGAGCTTCCCTTGTGGGCACGAAATCCCTCCCAGGCCGGAGCAGCCGTCGTGGACGTCGTGTCCGCTGCCTCCGAGACGGAGTCACGATCCTGATGATGCTGCCGTAGCGGGCGTGTTCGGCCGCTCCCGTGCCGGCTGCTCACGAAGGCAGGCCGAACGCGATGGCGGCAAGGATGGTCAGCGCATTCGGCCGGGGCGGCCCCGGTCGAAAGGCGAGAGGCACGAGGAAGCGTCACAAGAGCGGACGCTGGTCCGAGGTCCGTCCGAGGCGCATGCGAGCGCGCCTTCAGCCTCCATCCGGCGACTGTGAGAACCGTTGGTGGGACAGGGTGGCGGAGAGGGTGGGACTCGAACCCATTGGAGGCCAAGCTGCTGATCCCATTGAAGGCCTTGCACTTATGGCCTACCAGCTTGGTACGAATGGTTGGTAGGAGGCGTGGTGAGAGGCAGCAAGTATCTCGTCCTGAAGGGGCGAACGTGGTGGTTCCACCGAGCGATCCCGCTGAGGTTGCAGCCAGCCTTCTCCGGCCTCAAAACCGTCACCAAGTGCCTCAAGACGAGCGACCTGCACATCGCTCAAGGCCGTCGCGACCTCGCCTTCGCTCAGACCGAACGAGACTTCCTCGCCATGACCATCGACTCGCCTACCGGGCGGGACAGGGTGACTGTGCTCGGACTGGCATGGATCGGGGAAACGAAGCTGTGGCGGGATGATCCGGTGGCGTGGGCCGGGCGTGTTCTCGGACGCGATGATCTAGATGATGATGACCTCGTGACACCCTGGGACTTCCTGGAGGAACAGGCAGACGCCATCGGTCGCGAACATGGGCCGGATGAGCAGGGGCGGTTCCTCGAATTGGCGCGGGGAGAACTACCGCTCGACCATCATCTCGAAGCGCACCTGAGTGAGTGCGGTATCTCCAGTCGTGCGGTCGTGGAGCGGCGCACAGCGGTCAAGCGGCTCATGGGTTGGAACGGTGACCTGACATTGATGTCGCTCACCCGTGCCAAGGCAGGGCAGTACCTGACGGAGGCTCTTGCGGGCGTTCACCCAAAGACAGCCAACAAGGCCATCTCCAACGTCCGCCGCTATTGGGATTGGCTCAAGGCACGAGGCCACGTGAATGACAATCCGTGGACTGACCAACACATCGACGGCCGTAAGGCCCGGCAGGAGACGGTCGCCGAACGCGCATTCACGGACCTGGAGATTGGCCGCCTTTTCTTCTCGCAATGGCCGGACAACATGCGACACGCGGATCGCAGCCGGCTGGAAGATGCCATGCGGATAGCCGCACTCAGCGGGATGCGGATCGAGGAGATTTGCCAATTAGCGGTCGCTGACTGTGCGGATGGCACCTTCAACGTCCGTCGATCAAAGACCAAGGCCGGTGTGCGTCGCGTCCCAATTCACCCGGAGCTAGAGGCGATTGTCGCGCGGCGGAGGGCGGGGAAGGCGGCCAGTGGGTTCCTTCTGGACGAGTTGGGGCGCGGTGGCGTCAAGGAAAGATCGGCACCACTCAGCAAGCAGTTCGCGCGGTATCGGAAGGCAGTGGCTGTTGATGATCGCCAAGATGGCCAGAGGCGGTCACTCGTCAACTTCCACTCATTCCGGCGATGGTTCGTCACGTGCGCGGAACGCGCGGGACAGGCACCGCACATCATTGAGGCTGTGGTGGGCCACAAGAGGCCGGGGATGACCCTTGGCGTGTACTCGGGCGGCCCCTCTGTCGAGAAGCAGATGCGATCCTGCATCGAAGCAGTTCGGATGCCGGCAGCCGCCGGACAGGACCTAACTGTGACAGGCAGGCAGTAAAGGTGCGCTGCATCAAATGCTTAGCGACTCGACAGACCTTGTGGGAGAGCAGGGCTTGTGTCGACGCGGAGTCGGCCCTTCCGTTAAAGAGGCAGCTCCGCCTGTGCGACGGGGTCAAGACGGATCACGCCTAACAACTGCCACACCTGAGGACGCTTGGCTTGATTGCCGATAGCAAAAGCCATTCCACGCCTTGGGTACTCATCGTTGAACGTGGCCGACATTTCGCGCAGTGCTTCCGCCTCTCCGACATGAAGGCGTCTGCGCCAGAACATCGCGTGAGCCTCCCAGTCGCCGTTCGCGTAGTCGTGTCGGCCGCCGTCGTCATCGAAGCGAAACCGGAAATGGTAGGGGGATGGCTCCAGAGCGGCGAGATCATCATCGAACATGGACACCTGTCCCGCTGATCTCTTGTAGGCGTCCCGTTCCAGCGAAAGTTCGCCCGGCTTCTTGGCTCGCCAATAAAACCGTGTATTGCGGGGACGGATGATAGCAAGCGACATTCCGGCGTTCGTCGCTGCCGATGCTGAACCAAGGATCATCGGTTCGAGTAGGCGTGACCGTTCACCAGCCGGCAGCGTTCCTTCTTTCGAGATACTGTCCTCGAACACATGGCAACTTTCAGCCCTCGTGTCGCGTGACGGAGATCGGTGTGTAAAGCTAATCCTATCCCACCGAGAAAAGCTCGCATCGCCACTTAGATGACGGAAGCGAATAGGAAAAAGCCGTCTCCACTGTCGATCAAGGGTAACCCCGGCACAGCACACCGTCTCCCCGTAGCGGGTGCTAGGCTGCGGCAGTGCCTTGACGAGAATGACGACGCGCGACGTTGACGCGGTAATCGAAAGGCTCCGTGGCGAGGGGTGCAATGATGTGCTGAGCCTGAAGGTGGAATGCCGTCAGACGATCCGTGATCATCAACCTATGACAGACCTCCGGATCGCGTTCAAAGCAAAGAAGACAAGTAGGAGTGGACAACGCTAGTCCCGCCAATTCCTCCAGCGCAACCTTAGCGCCTATCCCCTCCAAATGGGCGGTATAGACGGCACGGAACTTTGCCATCTTACCGGCCCGCGCCGCGTCGCGGCCCTCTTTCGGATCACCAAGAGAACGAAAAGAAAGATATCGGATGCCGACGCGGTCCAGTGCCGCACGTAAGGCGTTCTTGGAAAAGCCCGGCTTACGCGAGAGCGGGAGGGCGCGCACGTCAGCTAGGGCCCTGATCTCCATTCTCCCGAGGGTGGACAGGAAATCCTCGATGCGGAGCCCCTCGTACCCGATGGTGAAGACGCGGCTCATGTTGGCGACCTCTGTTTCAACCGATCATCAGCCCCGATCTGGTTAACGGTCACTTAACAAAGCGGTTCGTCCGCCTCGTAGGGATCACCCGGAAAGAACGAACTTCTGCTGTCCCTCACCCGGGCTGGTCCAAGGGCGCGATGCCTCGCCGTAGCAGAACATAACATGCACATTCGGCAGGTGCGGAACATCTTGCCGAAAAATCTGAGGGCCTCCTCTCCGAAAGCGGCCACTAGGTCTACCCCCATCGGGGTGTCCGTTTCCCTGGCGAGAGCACATCGAGCACCGGGAGTAATCAGACAACATCGAACACTGAGAGCACCACAAACCGGAAAAAAGCATTTACAATCAACGCTGCTTGTGCGAGAAACCGCTATCTCGTTGTCCAAGATGGCGACACGAGGCGATCTCATGTGGTGTTTCTGCATGATTGCGCCTACGGACAATTGCAATTATGCGCCTTAAATGCAGTGTTCTCAACGGGAATGCGGCGTTTGGCTGGATGGGGTAATGACTCGATGACCTTGACTGGCGAGCCGAGATGGTCCATATCTGCGACAGGATGTGGCCCCGGTAACGGGAGCCTTAGTGGTCGGTGCACAGTGCTGGCCTCGAAGGTGAAGGTGCGAGCGGTCGTGGACCGCTTTTGCTTGCCGCTGTCGGTCGCAAAGGCGGGGCGCCCTGCCGCGCGGCGGCTGCGGATGCCACATCCCCCCTCACTCTCGCGGACGGCCTGCTAGATGGCCCGCCTCCCAACCCCATCGGCTCGGCCCCGTGTCACCGCAGCGACTAGGCGCCGCCTCAATCAGCGGAAGCTTCTCTGGCCAGAACTTGATCCTGAGCTTGTTTGGGATCGCTCCACCTTCACCGGCTTCACCACCGTACCGCGAACGCTCTCCCTCATTCTTCGCATCGTGGATGGCTTGGATGCCAAAAAGGCCGGACGGGTGTACTTCGACCTTTGGTGCAGGGCCTTTGATGATTTCGTCATCGAGGTGAGAGACGAGTTCGAGCTGGCGTTCTCCGCCGGGTATGAGGGTCAACGAGCCGTCCGGAGTTGGCGCGAGCGGATCGCCGTGCTGACCGATGCCGGGTTCGTCAAGACCTACCGGGCCCCGCATGGCGCTCCCCGCATGATCGTTGTGCTCGATCCGCATCCCGTTGTCGCGGAGCGAAATCGGCGGGGTCTTGTTGCGGCAGAGGACTGGTTGGCGCTTCAGTCCCTCCTAGTTTCCATAGGAAGTCGGCCGCTGTAGTTCTTGCTCGCAAGGGTATGCCCCAGTGGACATGTAGGGGCGTGGCCGAAAGGGTGTCCACTAGGGTTGACCTCCTCCAACGGACAGGTATCTATGTGGACATCACCCCACCGGACACCGGAGCCCGTCCATGTCAGTCGTCCTTTATGCCCGCGTGTCCACCGTCGATCAGACCATCGAACACCAGCGGTCTCAGGCTGAGGCGGCGGGCTTCAAGATCGACGGCGTCGTGTCCGACGATGGTGTGTCCGGGGTCAACACGCGGTTGGCTGACCGTCCTGAGGGAAGGCGGCTGTTCGACCTCCTCCGCAAAGGTGATACCCTTCTGGTCCGGTGGATCGACCGGCTTGGCCGTGACTATCGCGATGTCTGCGACACGATCCGCGAGTTCATGCAGCGCGGCGTCGTCATCAAGACCGTGATCCATGGAATGACGTTCGATGGCGCAACCACCGATGCCATGCAGCAAGCCGTCAGAGATGCGCTGATCGGCTTCATGGCCGCCATGGCTCAGGCACAGGCGGAAGCGACGAAGGAAGCGCAGAAGGCCGGAATAGCCCACGCGATGGCCAAGGGGGACCGCTATCGGGGGCGGAAGCCCAGCTTCACCCGGAAGCAGTTCGAGGCGGTCACCAGCCAGCTTGGCCAAGGTCACGGTACCTCGGAGATTGCGCGGGTGGCTGGTCTGACCCGTCAGGCCGTCCTGAGGATCAAGGCGGCTCCCGACAAGGCGGAGTCCTCCCTCCAGACGTGGGGTCTCTAAGTCCCCCGTCCCGGGTGCCCCCCCCTAGGATCGCCTGGGAGCCTCGCTGCGAGAGAAGACGGCGATCCGGCACCCGTTGGTAGCCCAGCCGCCTCTCGGCTCTCAGAAGTCATCCTAGGGCCGCTGTAGGGGGGGGTACTCTTCCAGGATTGGAGTCCCCATGGCCGGGCTTAACGGCGCGTAACCATGCCAAGCACACGAACAACGGCCAACGCCAATAGTCGTTTGTTATCAGTCGGTTAGCAATTAGTTGCCGTGAAGGACATCCCCTCCCCCCATCCCAGCCATATAACCTCTATGTAACCTCTATGAGAGAGGTTGCTTAGGGTGTGAGTAGGGGACCCTCCTGTGCACCTAGAGGGGAAGGGTGCACACACACCCTCAGACCCACACAACGAACCCCCACAAGGCCCCGTTGCTCGATGGAGCGCCCTTGGCGAGAACGCCAAGCCGTGGCCATCCCATACCTGTGCGAGGTTTCCCCGTCACTTAACCGATCTGGCGCACATGTCTTCGCGCTAATGTTTTTGGTTTGGCGGGGTCCAATCCCCTTAAGTCATTGAACCAATATGCTTATTCGACCTAGTTGGGTGATCGTTCTAGGTGTTGACGAAGGGCTTGGCGGAGAGGGACGAAAGGGCTTGGGGGAGAGGATGCAAGCCACGCCAGCGCGGCAGCCTTCCCCGAAAAACTCAGGAAAAATCCGCGACACCCCTTCGAAAAAGATCGTCGGTGCCTAACCCCCCTCGCCCCGTCCCCGTTCTCTTGGTCGCGGCCGAACCACTTGGTACGAATGGTTGGTACGAGCGTCCCGTGGGGGGACGATCTTAAGCTACTGAGATTGCTGGGTTATCGCCGGATACGAGGGGGATGGCGGAGAGGGTGGGATTCGAACCCACGGTACGGTTGCCCGCACTCCGGTTTTCGAGACCGGCCCGATCGACCACTCTGGCACCTCTCCGAACCGGACGCCGTGGTCTAAGGCGGCGGACCATATACAGGGCGGTTGGCGGGTGACAAGCCGCATTGCCGGGCCAAAAGGGCGCGGCGGGCGTTTCGCTGCGGCGGAGCCGCTGCGTCAGGGGCGGGGGCGATCCTCGGCGGGCTTGATCTGCTCCCGCAGGAGGAGCGGGACCTGGGTGAAGGTGAACAGCAGGGTCAGCGGCATGACGCCGAACACCTTGAAGCTCACCCAGGTGTCGGTCGGGAAGGAACGCCACACGATCTCGTTCAGGACGGCGAGGAAGATGAAGAAGAGGCCCCAGCGCAGCGTCAGCTTGCGCCAGCCCTCGTCGCTCAGCTGGAACACGGAATCGAATACGTAGCCGATCAGCGATTTCCCGAAGAACAGGCCGCCGAGCAGCACCGCGCCGAACAGGCCGTTGATGATCGTCGGTTTCATCTTGATGAAGGTGGCGTCCTGCAGCCATAGCGTCAGGCCGCCAAAGATGACGACGACGATGCAGGTGACGAACGGCATCACCGGCAGGCGCCGCATCACCGCCAGCGACACGGTGAGCGAGACGAGCGTTGCGATGATGAACAGCGCCGTCGCGACGAACAGGCCGGCATTGTTGGGATCGGAGCCGGCGATCGAGCCGAGCGCGGGGAACTTTTCGATCAGCCAGGCGCCGCGCGCATTGGCGAAGAAGAAGACGCCGAGCGGCCCAAGCTCGAGGGCAAGCTTGAGGAGCGGGTTGGGCTGCTTGACATTGCGCGCGCCTGGTTCGTTTGGCGCTGCCTCGAACTGGACCATGCTGTCAGTGTCCTTCAAACGTCAAAGTCCGGCAATGGCGCGGGCGAAATCGCGTGCGGCGAAGGGCTCGAGGTCGTCGACGCCCTCGCCCACGCCGATGAAATGCACCGGAAGTCCGAAGCGCGACGACAATGCGACCAGGATGCCGCCGCGCGCGGTGCCGTCGAGCTTGGTCATCACGAGGCCGGTCACGCCGGCGGTCCTGCGGAAGATCTCGACCTGCGAGATCGCGTTCTGGCCGGTGGTGGCGTCGAGGGTGAGGATGACGTGGTGTGGCGCGGTCGGATCCTGCTTGCGGATGACCCGGATGACCTTTTCGAGCTCCGCCATCAGCTCGGCGCGGTTCTGGAGCCGCCCGGCCGTGTCGATGATCAGGACGTCGGCGCCGTCCGCCTTCGCCTCGCGCAATGCCTCGAAGGCAAGGCTGGCGGCGTCGGAGCCGGCCTCCCGCGCAATTACCTTCGATCCGGTACGGCTGCCCCAGATCTTCAGCTGGTCGATTGCGGCGGCGCGGAACGTGTCGCCGGCGGCGAGGATCACGGAGCGCCCCTCGGCACGGTATTTGGCCGACAGCTTGCCTATCGTCGTCGTCTTGCCGGTGCCGTTGACGCCGACCACGAGGATGACCTCCGGCTTCCGGTCCGCGATCACGAGCGGCCGTGCGACCGGCGCCAGGACCTTCTCGACCTCTGAGGCGAGGATCGCCTTGACGTCCTCGTCCGACAACTCCTTGCCGAAGCGCTCCTTCGCCAGCGCGCGGGTGATCGCCGCGGCGACATCGACACCGAGATCGGCGCGGATCAGCGCCTCCTCGAATTCCTCAAGGATCGCGCCGTCGAGTTTTCGCCGGGTGAAGATCGAGCTGATGGAGCCCGAAAGCGCCGACGACGAACGGGTCAGCCCGCGGCGGAGCCGGCCGAGCCAGCCGATGCGTTCGGCCTCGGCCCCGGGCGGTTCCGGCGATGCAGGCGGTTCCCCGGCAGCGGCAAGGTCATCTGGCGGATGAGGGATGGGCTCGGCATCGAGCGTGTCGCGCGCGAAGGGCGGCGGCAACTCGGTCGCAAGGGGCAGTTCGACCTCGGGCGCGATCGGCGGCTCCAGCGGCTCGGCGGCAGGAGCAGCGCCGCCGCTGAATATGCGGCGGAACAGGCCGCGCTTCTCCTCGGCCATCAGGCGCCCTCTCGGCCGGCCGCGGCGCAAGGCTGTACGCCGCCCCGTGCGGCGGACACGGTCGTGTCATTGCCGCGGCGCATTCTTGCCGTTCGGGGCGCGTTGAGGCGTAAGCCGGGACTGGGGACCTGGAGCATGTCTGAGCCGCGTGAGGGATCAACCCTACATAGTCCGCGGGCGCAGCTTTTCCAAACCGGACGGGCAGGGTATCGGTGGAGGCCGACGGGGCGGTGTGGTCGGCACACTGCCGTTTCGACCAAGATCAGGACCGCAGGAGGTGGCACAATGCGCCGGAGCTGCGGTTTCGGACTGGTCATCCTCGCGTTCCTCGCGGCCCTCGAAGCGGGGGCCCAGGAGATTCCTGTCGTGACGGCCGAACCAGAGGCTGCGGGCGAGGTCTCGGCCGCATTGCCCGCCGATCCGGCGCCGGTCATCGGCCGCAACAGCTTCTCCCTGATGGTGGGCCTTTACACTACGAGCTTCTGGGCGCGATCGTTCAGCGTCAACGAAGTCGGATACGAGCCGAACTTCGTCATCGCGCTCATCTCCGGTCGCGACCTCATCACGACGCCGATCGGCTTCCGCGTCGGGCACGAGAGCGGCATCGCCCTCCGCTTCGGCCAGGATTTCTCGGTCGAGATGTGGCGGGCGGTGACGTTCAGCTTTGGCGCCCGGCTACTCGGGCGGGTGATGGTGACGCCGCAGTTCGCGCTTGGGCTCAGTTCCGTGAGCAACCTCATCGGGGTCGAGCGGCCACGCGAGGCTGCCGAGGAGGACGGGGACATGAGCCGGCTCATCTACAACGGCTCCCAGCTCGCCTGGCTCCTCGAGGCCTTCCCCTTCATCGAGGTCTTCTACCGGCTGCACCACCGCTCCGGCGCGCTCGGCTTCTGGGGCAACGTGCCGGACGGCCACAACGCCAACGCGGTCGGCTTCCAGATCCGCTACTAGGGACGCGCTGGCAGGACGAGGTCGGCCGTCACCGGCAGGTGGTCGGAGCCGAGCGCGGGGCCGAGCCGGACCGGCGACCAGAAGATTCCTGCCGAAACGAGGATGTGGTCGACCGGCGCGCCGAAGGAGACGGGGAGCCCCTCGCGGTCGACGAGGCGCGTGGCGCCCGGGAGCAGGCGGCCCGAGGTGTCGGTGAGACCGCCGGCGTCGAGGAGCCGCCGGAGATGGGGTGACCAGGAGGGCGTGTTGAAGTCGCCCGCAACGATCACCGGCATCACCAAAGCGTCGCGGGCGGCGGCGATGCCGACATCGGCGAGGATGCGGTTGCGCGCCCGCCAGTCGGCCTCGCCGAAGCGGGGCGTCGGGGCATGGACGGCGTAGAACGCGACCGGCGTGCCGTCGAGGTCGATCACCGCGCGCATCACCCGGTAGGCTATGCGTCCGACACGCTCGGTCGCCGCGAAGGATATCTCGCTGATCGGGTAGCGGCTGAGGATTTCGATGTCGGACTCCTCCACCGCCGTTCCGGCGGAGGTGTACGGGTAGATGTCGCGGAGTGAGGCGACCACCGCCTCCTTGAACGGTCCGAAAGTCTCCTGGAGGGCGACGATGTCCGGCATTTCGGCGCGCAGGAACGTGCCGATGTCATCGGGATGGGCGTTGCCGATGAAGGTGTTGAAGGTCGTCACCCGGAACGCTCTTCCTTCCGGGGCGGTCGCAGGCGGCGTGCGCCAGGACGAGGCGACGAGCCCGGCGCAGACGATGAGCAGGATCGCCGCGGCGCCCGCGGGCAGGCGCCAGCCGAGGACAAGCATTGCCGCGAAGAGCGCATAGGCGCCAAAGGCCAGCCAGGGCAGGAAGAACACGAGAAGATCGCCCAGCCAGAACCACTCGGCGGCGACCAGCGCTGCCGCGGGCGCGAGGGCCGCGAGGGCGAGAAGTGCTTTGAGGATTGACGACACGTGAAAGTCCGGCGCGGGACGGGCCCCGTTCATTTAGCGCGATTGCAGCGCCGACGGCTCCCCGGCCCGGCCGCCACCACAGATATCACGCTACCCGCACTCGCCCGGCCGACGGTTTCTGTGCACATGCGCGACCGGGGTCGTCGATGACGGCGGAATCCGTCTAGTGTCGCGCCGCGGAAGCAGGCTGATCGACATCGCCGGGCGGGGGGCCGGTTCGATTGCGGATACCGGTGACAGCAATTGCGCTCCTGGCCGTCGTGGCCGGGTGCACGACGATCGTGCCCGATGCAGCCCCCGGCGCGCGCCACGGTGACCCGGTCACGGCGGCGCCGCCGCCGCGCCCGGGCTATACGGCAGATGGCGCCCTCCAGCCGTGGATCGAGGCCGGGCATGGCGAGATTCGCCGCGTCAACGGCGCGGAAGGCTGCGTCGCGCTGACGTTCGACGACGGCCCGCATCCAACGCTGACGCCGCGGCTCCTCGCGCTTCTTGCGGAAGAAGACGTGCGCGCGACGTTCTTCGTCGTCGGCAGCCGGGCGCAGCAATGGCCGGACATCATCCGCGCCATGAACGCGGGCGGGCACGAGATCGGCAATCATTCGTGGAACCACCCCGACCTGACCCAGCTCGGGAACGACCAGGTCACCGAGCAGTTGGCGCGGACCGATGCCGCGATCTTCTCGATCACGGGCGCAGCGCCGGACATCGTCCGGCTTCCCTATGACGCTTCGAGCCCGCGCGTGCTCAGCCTCATCAGCCGGCCGGTGATCTGGTGGGACATCGATACGCTCGACTGGAAGGCGACGTCGGTCGGCGAGGTCGTGGATTCGGCCGTGCGGCGGGCGCGGTCGGGATCGATCGTGCTCATGCACGACATTCATGCGACGACCGTGAGCGCCGTCCGCGGCATCATCGAGGGGCTGCGCGCCCGGGGCTTCGATTTCGTGACCGTGTCGGAGCTCATGACCGGCCGTCCGTGCCGGGCCGAGACGGTGATCGCCACGGCGCGGCAGGGATAGTCGCCTACGGCCGGCTTGTGGCTACGGGACGGCGCTCGTCTCGAGGGCGCTGCTGCGGGCGGCGAGTGTCTCGACCTCCGTGTCGGGCGCGCCGGCCGCTCGGGCGCATTGCGCTGCGTGCGCAAAGAAGGCAGCCCCCTCCCGGCGCGCGTTCAGGCTGGCGGCCGTCTCGCCGGCCATCGCGTAGTAGCGCTGCGCCCTCGCGCTTTCCCCAGCCAGCTCGAAGTGCTGCGCGAGCCGATGGGCATGCTCCTCGATCCGGTCGGCGAACAGAGTTTCCATCGCCTCCGCCACGCTGCGGTGGACGTTGCGGCGCTTCTTGTTGAGGAGCGACCCGTACGCGGCATCACGCGCCAGTTCGTGCTTGAACATGTACTCCAGCTCGGGGCTGCGCCCCGCCTCGCGCAGAAGCTCAACGCGCTCCAGCGTGCCGAGCTGGCTGTCGAGGACGATGGCCGATTCCGAGATGCGCCGCAGGATCTTGTAGTAGAACGAGCGGCCGATCACGGAAGCGACCTGGAGCGTGCTCCGCGTCTCCTGGTCGAGCCGGTCGATCCGGGCCATCAGCAGCGCCTGCAGCGTGTCGGGGATCGATATCTCGGCGACGTTCGTGCGCGCCTCCCAGCGAAGGCCGTCCGGTGTCTGAACCACGATATTGTCGTCGATGAGCGCTCGCACGATCTCCTCGACAAAATAGGGGTTGCCGTCCGCCTTGCGGAGGATCATGCGCCGGAGTTCGGGCGGGAGGTCGGCAATGGTGAGGAGCGCTGACACCAGCGCGTCGGTGTCACCCTCCCCGAGCGGCTTGAGGTCGATCGCGGTGAGGCGGTGCGGAAAGTCAGTTTCCGCCCTCTGCTTCACCCGCCAGCCCGGCGACTGGCGCTCCGGCCGCATCGAGACGATGACGAGCAGGGGTACCTCGTCGATCAGCGGGAGGAGATGGAGGAGGAGGTCGACCGAGGCGGCGTCGGCCCAGTGGAAGTCGTCGACGACGACGACGGTCGGCCCTTCCTCCGCCGTCTTCCGGAAGCCGGGATACATGTTGTCGTAGATGTCGCGTCGGATCACCTCGGCCTCGAAATCCGGCGCGTCGTGGAGGGACCGCGCGGCGATCACGCGCTCGAAGGCGACGCTGCAGAGTGCCACCTGGTCGTCGTTGCCGCCCATGTCGCGGATGCCGTCGACGATCTTCTGATGGATCAGCGGCGCGGGGTCGTCGGCATCGACGCCGAACATGCTGCGGGCGAAGGACTGAAACAGGCCGTAGGGGCGCGAGGCATCGTAGGGCACGCCGGTCATCACCGACCACTGGCGGGGATCGGCAACAACGGCGTCCCATTCGGCCTTGAGGTCGGCAAGCATGCGGCTCTTCCCGAGCCCGGCTTCGCCAATGAGGAGGACGACGCCGCCACGCCCGGCAAGTACGCTCGCCATCGCGGCTTGCAGCTGGCCGTATTCGTGATCGCGGCCGACGAGCGGGGCGCTCACGCCGTGGACACCGCGGAGGCGCCCGGGCGCCGCCTTTCTGCCGATGATGCGCCAGGCATTGACGGGCTCGGCCTTGCCCTTGAGTTCGACCGGGCCGATCGGCTCGGCCTCGAAAAGGGGCGCGACGAGGCGCCATGTGTCATCGGAGATCTGGATCGTGCCGGGCTCGGCAGTCTGCTCCATGCGGGCCGCCACGTTCATAGCGTCGCCGAGGGCGTTCGGCTCCGCGCCGGCCTTGCCGAAGGTCGCAACGACCGGGCCGGTGTTGATGCCGATGCGGATCCGGAGGTCGATGCCGAAGCGCGAGCGGAGTTCGGCGTCGTAGGTCCGCATCGCCGACATCATCGCGAGCGCGGCGAGGATCGCCCGCTGCGGGTCGTCCTCATGCGCCGCCGGCAGGCCGAACACGGCCATGACTGCATCGCCGAGGAGGTTCGAGACGCTGCCGCCATAGCGGACGGCAGCGGCTGAGATCTGGCCGAAGGCGCCCTGCACCACGTCCGCCCAGTCCTCGGCGCCGAGCTGCTCGGCAAGCGAAGTGGAGCCGACCACGTCGCAGAAGAGGGCCGTCACGATGCGGAGTTCGCTCCGTGACGCCTCCATGCCCGGCCGTTCGCCGTCTTCGCCTTCCGCCATTTCATCCTCTTCGCGGCCCGGTCCGATTTCGCCCGGAAAGGGATTATGATCCCTCCCGCATGGCCAAGAAAAGGTCCGTCGGCGGCGGATCATCTCCGCCCACGGCGGCCGGGCCCGCCCGCAAGGACACGCGCCATGCGCCATGGTTGCGTAGATGAACGCGCGGCAACCGCCGCATCAGCAAATGTTCAGTACGGGGAGAGCATTCCTCCCGCCGTTACTGTCCTGCCCAGCAACCCCAGAACCGAGTGTTTCAGTGCCGTAGCACCAGCACCCCGAACCCCAAGGAGTCATCCCATGCTCTCGAAGCTCTTCCACGCGACCGCTGACTTGCGGTCGCCCCATCGCCGGCGTCTTCCGGCCCGTGCCGCCGCCCTTGTTTCCGGCCTCGTCGCCGCCGCCGTCACGGCCTTCGCCGCGGCGCCCGCATCGGCCGCGAACATCGTGACCATCCAGCAGGTCTCCAGCGGCCGCTTCCTCGACGCCCACGAGATCGCGGGCCTCGACTACCGCATCGTGACCCGCACGGCGCAGAACAACAATACGCAGCTGTGGCGGATGGTTTCGCTCGGCGGCAACGTCTACACGCTGCAGCAGATGAGCAACAACCGCTTCGTCGACGCACATGAATACGACGCGGCCGACTGGCACCTCGTCACTCGCCCGGCGCAGAACAACACCACGCAGCGTTGGCTGTTCACCGCCCAGGGCGGCGGCATCTTCACCATCCAGCAGGTCTCGAACGGCCGCTACATGGATGCGCACGAGTCCGACGCGAACGACTTCGGCGTCGTCACCCGGACCTGGCAGGGCAATTCGACCCAGCAGTGGCGCGTCGTGACCGTCTACACCGAGCCGGATCCGGTCGTGGTCCCGCCCGTCTCGTCGTCGGGCTCGTTCCAGATCATCCCGCAGCAGCAGGTGAACCTCGACAACGGCCAGGTCGGTCAGGGCGCGGGCGCCGACATCGGCTACCAGGTCGCCGGCTTCACCCGTCAGCTCGCCCCGATCAACGGCGCGCAGATCTCGTTCACCAACGGCGCACAGCGCGGCTACACCGGCTGCAACGCCGCCGCCTTCAACAGCAACGCGGTGCCGCAGGCGAACCTCTCCGTCGGCAACTACATCTGCGTGCGCACCAACACCGGCAAGATCAGCGAGATGCGGATCGACAGCATCGGCCAGCTGATCGGCGCGCTGACCGTGAGCTACACGACCTGGTAGCACGTCGTCCCGCCGGTCCGTGAAGCCGGCCCGTCAGCAAGAGAAAGGCCGCGGCCCCTTCCGGAGCCGCGGCCTTTCTGCGTTCGAAACTGCCGCTACGGCATCATCGGGGTGTAGGGCGTCATCACCCCGGACTGGTAGATGAACGTGCCGTACGCCTGGACGAGGCGCATGCCATCCTCGTCGAAGGCAAGGTTGCCCGTCACGCCCTGGTAGGTCTCGGCCACCACGCGGATCGCATCGCGGACCGCGTCATGGTCGGTGGTCCCGGCCAGTTCGACCGCGAGCGCTGCAATCATCGCGGCGTCGTAGCCGAAGGCGCCGAACACCGTCAGCGGCTCCTCGCCGAACGCGGCAACGTATGGCGCGTGGTAGGCGGTCTCGTACAGCTCACCCGCGACGGCGTGCTCGATGCCGCGGATGCCCTCGCCGATCTCCGGCGTCGGGGCGACGTCGGCGGCCCAGTTCGACATCTCGGCGGCAAGCCACGTGCCGGCGACGTCGATGCCGAGTTCGAAGGCCTGGCGGAGGATCAGGATCGCGTCGGCGCCGTAGGCGAAGAAGATCACCGTATCGGGGTTCGACGCCATCACCTGGCGCAGCTCGGCGCGGTAGTCGGTCTTCTGCTCCTCGTAGCGGACGGTGGTGCACGGGATGCCCGCCGCGGTCGCCGCCTCGCAGGTGGCGGCTTCGACCCCGACGCCCCAGGCGTTGTTCGGGAACAGCGTGGCGACGTTGCCGGCGCCGAGTTCTGCCATCGCCATGTCGACCAGCGCATAGCCCTGGAGACCGGCGAGGCCGATGGCGTTGAAGAAGTAGCCGCCGGTGCCGACTTCACGGAGCACAGGCGAGTTGGCGCCGATCGAGATGTGCGGCACGCCGTTCTCGGTCGTGAACTGGCCGGTCGGCTGCGTGCGGCCGGACGAATACTCGCCCAGCACGACGGCGACCTGGTCGACGGTCACGAGTTTCCGGACGGCGTCCATCGCGCCCTGCGGGCGGGACTCTGCGTCCTCGACGATGAGGTTGATCGGGCCGCCCAGCACGCCCGGTCCGAGCTGCATGGTGGTGCCGTCGGTCATCGGCACGGCGACGCCGGCGTTGACGGCGTCGACGGCCATCTGGACGCCGCGGAGCATGTCGAGGCCAACGACGGAGCTGGTGCCGGTGAGGGGGGTGAACATGCCGAACTTGACCTCCTGGGCGGAGGCGGTCGTGGCTGCAAAGCCGATTGCCGCTGCGGCAGCGGCGCCGAGGACGCTCGACGCGATGTTACGTCTGGTCATGGAAACAGGGTCTCCTTCTTGGGGACTGAAGCGTAGGAAAGGAAATGCTGCGGGCGCACACCCCGTCGACGCGGAACAAGATCACCGTGCCGTGCTGCCACTGGCGGCGACCTTAGCCAAACGGCGGTGCGGCGGGAATGGCTTGGGAGCGGCAAAGCTGCCCATATTTCGGGTAGGTGGCGCGGGTCTACCTGGCGCGTGGGGCCTGCGGCCGCCGCGCCTTCGTCGCGGTGGAGACGCGCTTTCTTAGCTGGCGGAAAACGAGAACACGGGTCCGCCGCCTTACCCTCCATAGGGATACTGTCCTTTGTCGGGCAGAGGCGGATGGTTTGGTTTTCTTGGCCAAGACTCCGGAATGGTCGTTCCAATCAGGAGCATGATCCGCGGTAGGTCTCCGTGATCGTACCGACCATTCTCGGCGTTGAGCACGAAGCCTTCCTTCCAGCCGGTCTCCCAGATTTCTAGCCCGCCGCCAAGCTCGGCAACGCGTCGACACCGCCACCACGAAAGCGTTTCGAGAAGTTGCTCGTATGAGAGCGGCGACGACATTTGTCGCCACTATCAGGCGGCGGCAGGCAACTCCACCACAAATTGTTCTGTTTGAATGTGGACATCTACATCGCGCGGACTGCTCAACTGCAAAACCTCATTCAACGGCTTTGCTGGTCGTACGGTCACATTCCTAAATCCGCGATACTCGAAGAGCGCGACAATGGCCGGCGCAATCTTCGAGATGACTGCCTCTCGTTCTGCGCCTGAAAGAATTAGTCCAAGGAGATCATGGCTGAATGCGCGTAAGCCGCCGCCTTCACGATCCTCCAGGACAACGTTCACAATGGTCAGCATGACTGGGACACCCTCAGGTTCACCCATCAGGACGCCACGATACATCTTACGATCCATTAACCGGCCGAAGCACCCCAAGTTCCGACCGTTAACCGCTTTTTATCCCTCGCGTGACGGAGGTCAAGCTTTCGTCCAACAGGGAATGTTCCCGACGCTCCGCCTCGATCGGAGCTCAAGCAGTCGGTGCGGCGTGGCCGCCGCCGAGGAAGGCGGCCCTGATCTTGTCGTCGGCAAGGAGCGTCTTCGCTTCGCCCTCGAAGGCGTTGCGGCCGTCCACGAGGACGTAGCCACGATGCGAGATCTCGAGTGAGCGCTGCGCCTCCTGCTCGACGATGAGGATGGCACGCCCGGTCCGGTTGATCTCGACGACCTTCTCGAACACCTCGCCGGCCATCCGCGGCGACAGGGCGGCCGACGGCTCGTCGAGGATGAGAATCGACGGGTTGGTCATCATCGCCCGGCCCATCGCGAGGAGCTGGCGCTGGCCGCCGGAGAGCGTCCGCGCACGCTGCCTGCGGTGCTGGGCCAGCACCGGGAACTCGGCGTACACCTCGTCCATCCGGGCGGAGAGCGCGGCGCGGTCGAGGAGGTACCCCCCCATCTTGAGGTTCTCGGCCACGGTCAGCGACGCGAAGACGTTCTCGAGCTGGGGGACGAAGGCCAGGCCGCGGCGGACACGCTGGTCGGCGCGCTCGGCGGTGATGTCCTCGCCGCGCAGCGTCACCGTGCCGAGCCGCGGGTTAAGGTAGCCCATCGCGACGCGCAGCAGCGTGCTCTTGCCGGCGCCGTTCGGGCCGATGATCGTGACGATCTCGCCCTCGCCAAGCACGAGATTGGTGCCGTGGAGGATTTCTGTGCCGCCATAGCCGGCATGGACGCCGGAGACTTCGATCAGCGCCATGGCCGTCTCATGCCGCCGGCCTTGTCGCGGGACCCGCGAGATAGGCGCGCAGCACGTCCTCCCGCCCAAGCACGTCCGCCGGCTCGCCCTCGGCGATGACGCGGCCGGCATCGAGCACCGAGATGCGGTCGCAGGTCGAGCGGATGAAATGCATGTTGTGTTCGACGATGAGAAAGTTCCGCCCCTCGCCGCTCAGCCGCCGGATGACGCCCGCGATCTCCTCCGCCAGCACCGGGTTCACGCCCGCGACGGGCTCGTCGAGGAGGATCAGCTTCGGGTCGGCCATCAGGATCTGCGCCAGCGCCAGCAGCTTCTTCTGGCCGCCGGAGAGGCTGCCGGCATACTCGTCGGCCTTGCCGGCGAGGTTGACGATGGCAAGGAGCTCGCGGGCGCGCTCGCGATACGCCTTCTCCTGGCTCCGGACGCGGTGCGGACGCGTGATGAGATTGACGAAGCCCTCGCCGAGCTGGTCCTGCGGCGCGAGCAGCATGTTTTCCATCACCGTCATCCGCGTGGGGCAGGCGGTGGCCTGGAAGGTGCGGCAGAGGCCGAGGCGGGCGACCTTGTGCGGCGAAGCGCGGCCGATGTCGCGGCCATCGAACGTGACCGTGCCGGCGTCCTGCCGCATGAAGCCCGAGACGATGTTGAAGAGGGTCGTTTTGCCCGAGCCGTTTGGCCCGATGAGGCCGTAAACGAGGCCCGCCGGGACGTCCATCGACACGCCGGCGAGCGCCACGAGCCCGCCGAACCGCTTCTCGATACCGCGGATCGAGAGGAGCGGCTCGGTCATTGCGCCGATTTCCGGCGCCGCTCGGGCAGGAGGCCGTTCGGCAGATACAGGATCACGAGGATGATGATGACGCCGATCAGCACCAGCCGCAACGAGCCGTAGACGCGCCCGTCGATGGTCCAGCCGAACAGGTCGTTGAGCCAGCCCGGCACGAAGCGGCTCGAATTGTACAGGGTCATCACCAGCAGCGTTCCGACGAGCGAGCCGATCATGTTGCCGGCGCCGCCGAGGATCACCATCGCCCAGATGAGGAAGGTCTCGATCGGGCGAAAATACTCCGGCTCGATGAAGGCGTTGTAGTGGGCGAAGAGGCCGCCGGCGAGGCCGCCGATCGCCCCGCCGATCGCCATCGCGCGGATGCGGAAGGACGAGACGCGTTTTCCCAGCGCGAGCGGCACGGCGTCGTCCTCGCGGAGCGCCTTGAGCGTGCGGGCGAACGGCGTTCGCGACAGCCACAGGCAGAACAGCAGCGTCGCAAGGAGGCAGGCCATCACGAGGCCGAGGAAGAACCAGTTGTACGCCGCATTCGAGTAGCCCTCGGCGTTGAACCAGTCGCGCAGGGGCCGCGGAATTCCGGAGACGCCGAGCGCCTGACCCACATAGGGGCCGTCGAGCGAGGTGTTGAGGAAGAAGATGCGGAGGATCTCCGCGACGGCCAGCGTCGAGATCGCCCAGTAGTCCTGCTGCAGCCGGGCCGTCGGCAGGGCCATCAGCATGCCGAACGCTGCCGCCGCAGCGCCCCCGGCGAAGATGCCGAAGGTAATGTCCCAGCCGTTGAGGACGACGAGGATCGTCGACACATAGGCGCCGAGCATGAAGAAGGCGACGTGGCCGAGATTGATCAGCCCGGCGATGCCGAACTGGACGTTGAGGCTCAACGACAGCATCCCCCAGATGCCGCCGATGGTGAAAAGATAGACGAGGAACTCGATGAAGCCTGTCATCGCTTCGCTCCGAGGAGGCCCTGTGGCCGGATGAGGAGCGCGAGAATAAGGAGGACGAACGCTGCCGCGGCCTTGTAGCCGGTCGGGATGAAGACGAAGTCGCCGGCCTCGAAGCCCGCCCATTGCAGGACTGGCCCCCAGTTGATGGCGAGCGTGGCGTTCTCGGCGACAGCGATGATGAGCGCGCCGAGCATCGCGCCATAAGGATTTCCGATGCCGCCGAGGATCGCCGCGGCGAACACCTCGATGATGAGGCCGCCGCCCATGTCTGGCTTCACCTGTGTGTTGAGGCCGACCAAGACGCCACCGAGCGCGGCGAACGCAGCGCCAATGAACCAGACCCAGCGGATGACCCCATTGGTGTCGATGCCGCTCGCTTGCGCGAGCGGCGCATTCTCCGCCGTACCGCGCATGGCGACGCCAAGCCTCGTCCGGCTGAGAAGGAAATAGAAGGCAACGATGGCGACCGCGGCCGAGACAATGACGGTGACCTGGTAGGGCGTTATGAACAGTGGCCGCGCTTCCCAGGTTTCGACACGCCACCGCACGAGTGGCAGCCCGTAGCTCTGGCCGCTCGGCCCCCAGATCGCGCGGATCGTCTCGCGGATGACGATGCCAAGCGCGAAGCTGGCGATCATCAGCATGATGGGCGCGGCCTTCCTGAGCCGGCGGAAGATGACGAAGTCGGTCGCGATGCCGAAGAAACCGGTAACGGCGATCGCCAGCGCCGCCGCAATGGGCAGCGGCAGGCCGGCGCCGGTCGAGAGGGCCAGCGCGAGATAGGCGCCGATCGCCGCGAATTCGAGATGCGCGAAGTTGGCGAAGCGCAGCATGCCGTACGTCATCGTGACGCCCACGGCGAGCAGCGACAGCTCGGCCGTCCGGATCAGGCTGTCGAAGAGAACCTGAAGCAAGCGGAACGGCCCCTGTCGTCCCCGCGCCGCCGGGGAATCGGCCGGCGCAACGCGCTACCGTAGCGCGGCGGCGCGGCCCGCGCCTAGCTGAAGTAGAGCGCGCCGAGCCCGGACTCCTTGAGGAGTTTCCGGTAGGCGATCGATGTCCGGTCGGCGGCGATGTGGGCTTCCATCGTGATGTCGAGCGGCAGGTCCTCGGGCCGCTGCGATTCCACCATCACGCGGTCCTCGTTGAAGATGGTGAGGTTGAAGGCGTGGACCTCCTCGACGGGAAGGTCCTTGTCGAAATTCTTGGCCAGCGGCACGAACAGCCGCGTCTTTCGCGCGGCGATCGGGGACGCCGCGTTGAGGATGTGGAGCCGGCCGCCGTCCGGGAAGTGGACGATGAGGCGGGCGGCGAAAGGAGGAAACACCTCGAAGTCGCGCAGCCACTCGAAATCCGGTGGCGCGAGGTCGTGCTTTCCGACGGGGTAGTTGCTGACGGAGGAGATGTACTGGGCGCGGATGCCGCGCGCGGTGCGCTCGACGCGGTAGCTCGGGACGATCTGGTTCTCGCGGAGGGCGAAGCTCTTGTTGTGCGCCCAGGCGAAGTGGGCGACATCGAGAAATCCTTCGACCTGCCGCCCGGCCGAGCCGGCGATGTCGATCGTCGGCGCCATGATCGCCTGGTAGTCCGGATCGTCCCACGCATCGAATTCGGGGAGAAGCGGTTCCTCCGGGCCGTTGAGCGTGGTCCAGATGAGGCCATAGCGCTCGGCGACCGGGAAAGTCGTGATCCGCAGCTTCGGCGGGATCGCCATGTCGGGGTGCGCGGGCACCGCCACGCACGCGCCGTCCGGGGCGTACTGGAAGCCGTGATAGGGGCACACGATGCAGTCGCCCTCGACCCAGCCGAGGCTGAGGGCGGTGCCGCGATGCATGCAGAGATCACGGGCGACGCGCGCCGTGCCATTGGTGCGGTAGACCACGACATCGACGTCGAGGAGCCGCATCCGCACCGGCCTGTCGCCGATCTCGTCGGAGCGGGCGACCGGGAACCACGAGCGCGCCAGCACCGCCCAGTCGGACGGATGGAAGGTGAGTTCGCGAGGCAGCGCCAGCCGCTCCGGCGGCGGCGCCGCCGGTGCTGCCGGCACCGCGGGCGCGGGCTTGGTGGCGACCGAGCCTTCCATCATCTCTCCACTCCTGACTCCCGGCCCAGCGTAGGCCCGCATGCAGGCGCCGTTCCACCCCAATTTTTCCGCGTCGACTGTCCGCGGAATGGGCAGAAAGCGGGCGCGCAGCGCTGCAAAAAACGTGTTTGCCGCCGGATTCGCGCCGTGCTTGCCTGTCGGCATGAGAGAGACCTTCATGCGACGCGCGATCGAGCTGGCGCGCATCCACATGCACAACAAGGATGGCGGCCCGTTCGGCGCCGTCATCGTCCAGGACGGCGAGATCATCGCCGAGGGCTGGAACGAGGTGGCGTCGACCAACGACCCCACCGCGCATGCCGAAGTCATGGCGATCCGGCGCGCCTGCAGGCGGATCGGCTCGTTCGAGCTTCGCGGCGCGGAGCTCTACACCTCGTGCGAGCCCTGCCCGATGTGCCTTGCCGCCGCCTACTGGGCGCGCGTCGGCACGATCTACTGCGCCAGCACCAGGGAGGACGCGGCGGCGCACCAGTTCGACGACGACCTCATCTACCGCGAGATCGCACTGCCGATCCCCGAGCGGACGATCCCGATGGTGATGGAGGTGCTGCGCCCCGAGGCGCAGGCGGTGTTCGACGAATGGGACAGGATGCCGGACAAGGTGCCGTACTAGGTCTTCGCCCAGCGCGCTACGCTAGGGCAGCCCACGCCGACCGCGCGGTAGCGAAGCGCTGCCTTGTTCCCGCCACGGTCGCAACTTCACCTCACCGTGCTTGCCGAGAGGGGGACTCCTTCGGGCCGGTTGCCGCGTGCCGCAACCGACAGGGAAGGATTCCATGGCGAGTGACCTCAAATTCGCGGAAGACGGCCTGAAGCTGCAGCACTCCATCGCCACCAAGATGGAGGAGCTGCTCGCGGCCGGCGGCACGGTGGCCATTGCGGCGCCGACGGTGGGCACCGTGATCGGTGCCGCGATCGTCGTAATCGGCCTCATCAAGCAGCTCGGCGACGACGACCGGGAGGTTGTCGATGCGCTGAAGACGCTGCAGAAGCAGGTGGACGAGATCAAGTTCGTGCTCGGCGTCCTCGACGGCCGGCTCGACGAGCTCGTCCTGCAGGTGGCCATCGAGAGCAACCGGCAGACCCTTCGCGACCTCCTCGACTATCTCGACGAGTTCCGCGGCTACCAGACCGAACTGCACGACCGGCGCGGCAATCTCGACGTCGCCGTGACGGCCGCCAACAAGGCTGGCATCGCCGTCGATAAATTCCTCCGCAACGATTTCGAGATCTGGCGGTGGACGGACGTGGTGGAGCGTCGGGTCACCGACCCCGCGACCGGGATCGTGCGAATCGACCCGGCCCTGGCGCTAATGCGCTTCAAGAACGTGCCGACGCTGCCGGTCTACCTCGTCGGCCTTGCGACCTGGCTCGGCGCGCGCGAGCAGGCGATCAAGCTCGGAGGGCGCAGTCGCCTTTCCGGCGACGATGCGCGCGTCGCTGCTCATCAGGCCGCCACCTCGATCCGCATCAACTTCGACAAGTACGGCATGGGCGATCTCGCTACCGCGCAGTCGATCGCCGAGCACATCAAGTCGCGCATCCGGGCCTATGTCGTGGCCAGCACGCCCTATCCGCGCAACCGCATCTGCGAGTTCTACTTCGAGACCGGCAGCCTGATGACCGGGTCGAGCCGCAGCGGCTCCGGCTTCGAACTCGTGATGCAGCCGGGCACCGACACCTGCTTCATCGATCCGGGCATGCTCGGCTCGCCCAACGAGGAGCTCGAGCTCGAAACGGCGGCCGGCCTCGACACGCTGCAGGGGGTGTCGGAACTCCTCGGCCGTGTCGCCTCCGGCGGCTCGCTCGCCGAGCCCTTCCAGGGCGTCTTCTCCAACGTCGAGGCCTTTCCTCCCGGGATATTCTACCTCATCGACCAGGCGGCCGACCTCCAATGGTACCGGAACGAGGCCGCGGCTGCCCGCGGCGGCTCCACCTCGTGGGAAGGACCGAAGAAGGTCGGCAATGGCTGGGGCGGCTTCTCGTCCGTCTTCAACGGCGGCGGCGCCTTCATCTACGCCGTGAAACCCGACGGCGATCTCCTGTGGTACGCCCATGACGGCTACCTCGACGGCCGGCCTGTCTGGCGCGGGCCCAACACGGTCGGCAATGGCTGGGCCGGCTTCCGCCATGTGTTCTCGACCGGCGAATATGTGGTCTACGGCGTCCAGCCCGACGGCCGGCTGATGTGGTACCGCCATGACGACGCGACCACCGGCGGTGACGCCAGCACCTGGGCCGGCGCGAAGGAAGTCGCCACCGGCTGGAACGCCTTCGACAAGGTCTTTGCCGCCGGCGACGGCGTCCTCTACGGCATCCGCCCGGACGGCGTGCTGGAGCGGCGGATCCACAAGGGCTACCTCGCGGGCACGGCCGACTGGGAGGCGCCGAAGGAGATCGGCACGGGCTGGGGCGGCTTTCGCGATGTGGTCGCTACCGGCAATGGCGTCCTCTACGCGTTCACGCGCGACGGCCGCATCCTCTGGTACCGCTACGCCAAGAAGCGCCCGCCGGCGCCGCCGGAGCCCGCCAATCCGATCCTCGCCGGTGTCGTCGAGCGGGGCCGCTTCAGCGATCTCATGGTCGAGGGCCGCGGCGCGATCGACCAGGGGCCCGGCATTGGCGGCCTCGTCCTGGAACGGCCAAACCTCGACGTCATCGTCGAACGTCCCGGCAATGGCGGCGTCGTCCGCCCCTACGATCCGCAGCGCGATATCGACGTCTTCGGCGCGGATGTCGAGCGCTGGGAAGGCCCGGTCGAGATCAGGCGCGGCGTCCCCGCCTTCCGCTCCGCCTTCGCCGTGATGCCGATCCCCTATCGCGGCCCGAACTAGGGGCGCTGCGGACTGACGAGGTGGCGCCAGGACTTGATGGCGCCACCTTCACGCGACGCCTACCGGCTCGGTGGGGGCGAGCGGGATCGCCGGCGGACACGGCGCGGCAGCATGCCCCCCTGTGGCGGCCGCCGCGGATGGAGCACGCTTGCCCGGCGTGTCCCGCACCGCTAGAGCCGTGGTGTGGCAGACGCCGGAAATCATCGCAGGAAGTCGTTCGGTTTCGGCGTCCTCCGCGCGGGGCTCTTCATCGAGCGCCACGGCAGGATCGCGTGGGGGATCGCCGCCCTCGTCACGGCGGTGACGATCTACGGCCTGTTCAATGTCTCGGTCGACCGCGACCTTCGGAACATGTTCCGCGGCGAGACGGAGCTCTACCGGAACTACGTCGCGACCACGGAAGCGTTCGTCGATCCCGAGAACCAGGTGATCGTGCTCGTCGAGGGCGACGGGATCAGGTCGCCGGAGGGGCTCCGGGCGCTGCAGGACCTCCATCTCGAACTGCAGCTCCTGGACGACGCCGGCAGCGTGTTCTCGCTGTTCTCGCTCCGCAGCCCGCCAGACGCGGCCGGGACGACCGATGCCGTCGTCGCCGATACCGATGCCGGCCTCGATCCCACGGCGATCGCCGCCATCCGCGCCCACCCGCTGCTCGGCGAGAGCCTGGTCTCCGCCGACGGGGCGGCGATGATGTTCGTGGTCACGCACTTCGAGCCGAAGGCGTCGCTGGAGCAGCACACCGAACTGATCGCGCAGATCAATGGCGCGGTCGACGCGGCGCTCGCCGACACGGGGCTCGACGCCACGGTCACCGGGTTTGCGGCGCTCCGCACCGAGATCGTGGCACTCCTCAAGCGCGACCAGCTCGTCCTCAACGGCTCGGGCGCGCTGATCGGGCTTCTCCTCAGTCTTGTCCTCTTCCGCTCGGTCATCGGCGCCCTGATCACGGCCCTGCCGGCGGCGCTCGCCGGACTCACGCTCGTCGGCTGGAACGGCGCGTTCGGCGTGCCGGTGACGATCCTCTCCAACGTCGTGCCGGCGCTCATCATGGTGATCGGCTACGCCGACGGCATGCACATGACCTCGGCGTTCCGGCGGTTTCGAAGCCAGGGGCTGTCGGTGCGGAAGGCCGAGCGCCACGCGCTCGCAGAAGTCGGCCCGGCTTGCATCCTGTCGGCGCTGACGACGGTGGTCGCGTTCCTGTCGATGTACTTCTCCGACGTCCGCATCCTCCGCGATTTCGCGGTCATCGGCTCGATCGGCACGTTCCTGGGCTCGTGGGTCGTCATCCTCGGCCACCTGATGGTCGCGCGCGTCATCGGCAGATTCTGGAAGGTCGGGCCGGGCGTCCCGGCGAGCCCGCTCGAAGCCGCGTCCCGTCCGGTGACAGCGATCGCCCGCTGGGTCATTCCGCGCGCCTGGCCGATCTCGATCCTGGCGGTCCCGCTGACGCTCGGCCTCGGCGCGCTGTTCCTGCTGGTGCCGCCGGAGAACTCGATCCGCGAGACGCTGCCGGCAAGCAGCCCGTCGACCATTGCCCTCCATACCATCGACGCAGAACTCGGTGGCGCCTTCCCGATCCAGATCGTCGTGCCGCTGGGCGGCGCCGGGCCGGCCTCGCCTGAGGGGCTGGCGCGGATCGCGGCCGTCCACGAGGCCGTGGCCGCGGTGCCCGGCATCGCATCGCAACCCTTCTCGCTATGGAGCTTCGCCACCTGGGTCGGCAACGGCGCGGAGCCGCTGTCCGAGCGCGTCGACGCGGTGCTTGGCCAGTTGCCGGAGGATACGCTCCGCCGCTTCGTCGGGGCGCCGGGCGCGCTGGTGACGGTGAACGTCGCGGAGACGAGTACGGCGGAGACGAACGAACTCATCGACCGGCTCGAAGCCGCCGTCCACGCCGTCGCCCCGAGCGCGGTTGTGACCGGTTCCACCGTGGTCAACGCACGCGAGGCGACGCGGACGATCAGCAGGCTGGCGACGAATTTCGGCTCGGCGATCATCATCGCGCTCGTCCTCATGGCGATCGCCCTTCGGAGTGTCGGCGTCGGCATCGTCGCGGCGATCCCGAACGTGCTGCCTATCGCGGCGATCGGCACGCTCCTCTTCTTCCTCGGCACGGGGATGCAGATCACCAGCGTCGTGTCCCTTACCGTCGCCTTCGGCATCGCCGTCGACGACACGATCCACTACCTCAACCTCCTCCTGCGCCAGCGCGGCGATCTCAACCGCCGTCTCCTCGGCGCCGCGCGCGACATCGGCCCGGTGCTGATCGGCACGACGATCGTCATCGTCGTCGGCCTCTCGATGACGCTCACGAGCGGCCTTGCCTCGGTGCAGCAGTTCGGGATGCTGGCGATGGTGACGCTCGTCGTCGCCATGCTCGGCGACCTCGTCATCGCGCCCGCGCTGATCGCAGGGCCGTTCCGGCGGCTGTTCGAGCGCGACGGCCGGCCTCCGCCGCCTTCCGGCTAGAGCAGCGCGGAAGTGAAACCGCGTGTGCATGCTTGCCTTCTTCACCCTCCCCCTTCTGGACCCCACAAGGGGGGAGGGGCGCGGACTCCCGTGGCCTGAGAGAGAGGGAACGCAGATCCGGTGGCTTTGTCGAACCGGCGCGCGCGGCGTAGGGTGCGGGCGGCGGAGGAACCCAATAATGATCAAGCAAATCGCCCTCGCGGCGCTGTCGACAGCTGTGGCGCTGGCGTCCGTGCCGGCGACGGCCGACGAGGTCTGGCAGGACGGCAACCTCATGGTGACCTGGGTGGCGGAGGACGTCGACGGCTATGCCGTGTTCTCGTTCCTGCGGACAGATCCCAAGATCGACCGCAGCGGCAACATCTTCCTCTACGGCCTTCGCGGCGACATGACCGATCGCGCCACGTTCGGCGGCTACTGGGCGACCAATGATCCGGACGCCGTGCGCTGCCCGATGCCGATCATCGACGCCGAGGGCAACGAGATGTGGACGTGGGGCGAGGTCGAGTTGACCTTCGCGAACCCCGCCTTCCCGTCGGGCTGGTCGGCGGCGCTCGGGCTCTGCTTCCGCGAGGCGGTGGAATTCTGGACGGTCCAGCCGGTCTTCGGCGGGACGGGCGGCGCCGGCGTCGGGACGCGGCTCAACTAGATGCGGGCGGTCAGCCGAACCACCGGCGCAGCTCCGCGGCCACGCGCCCGGGCCTGCCGCTGTTGTCAGGCCCGATGTGGCCGATGCCGCGGAGTTCGAGCCGCCGGTTCCGCGGAATGACGCCGGCGAGCGCATCGAGCGCGGCGGCCAGGAACGGCGCACTCTTCGAGCCGCCGACCAGCAGGGTCTCGGCGCTGATGGCGGCATAGTCCGGAAGACGGCCGGACACTTCCTTCACCAGCCCGATATCGAACCGGACCGTCGGCAGGAGGTCGCGAAGGAGTGGCGCGCCGTCCGGGCGGGGGTGCTCGCGCCGCATCTCCATCCGGAGGAGCGGCACGAGCAGGAACCGCGGCAGTCGCGTGAGGATCGTGCGGTCGCCGGTCCCCTTCAGCACCGTGACGAAAGCCGCCGCGAGGTCGCCCGCGGCCATCTCGCGCTCGTAGCGCGGCGCAAACTGGATGGAAGACTGGCGTCCGGCGATCCGGAGCGGTGGCTCGTAGAGCGCCACCCGGCGGATCGTGGGAACGCCGAGCGCGGCCTCGAGGACGACGAGCGCGCCGGAACTGAGGCCGAAGACATCCGCCGCCCCGGTGTCGGCGATCACGGCATCGAGGTCATCGACTTCGGCGCGGATGCCGTGACCGTCGCGGAACGGACCGCTGAGGCCCCGTCCGCGCCGATCGGGCACGATGACGGTGAACCGGTCGGCGAGGTGTTCGGCGAGGCGGCGGAAATTGATGCCGCTCTGCATCGCGCCGTGGAGGAGCACGAGGGCCGGACCCCTGCCGCTCCGGCGGTAGCCGATCCGCGTCCCGTCGCGGGACGTGACGAAGCGGACATCGTCCGGCGCTGCCGCACCCTCCATCAGCGTTGCGCTCCCCGCCGCTCTCACCCGGTCATATGGGCACGCCCGCCGGTGCGTGCACGCTGGCGACCGAACCCAGTTGCGCCGGAGTAGCGGCGGTTCGCATAATGCGCCGAACGCGGCGCCGACCGCGTGCCGAGGGAGACGCAATGGCGGGAACAGTGCATCCGGTCACGCCGGAATGGGCCGAGCGCGCCCATATCGACCGTGCCGCCTACGAGGACATGTATCGCCGCTCGGTCGAGGATCCGCTGTCCTTCTGGGCCGAGGAAGCGGCGACGCGGCTCGACTGGATCAAGCCGTTCACGCACGTGAAGAACACCGACTTCGGCCCCCCGGAGGTGTCGATCAAATGGTTCGAGGACGGCGTCCTCAACGTGTCGGCCAACTGCATCGACCGGCATCTTGCCCACCGCGGCGACCAGATCGCGATCATCTGGGAGGGCGACGACCCGGCCGACCACAAGGAGATCACATACAGGCAGCTCGCCTTCGAGGTGAATTTGTTTGCCAACGTCCTCAAGGCGCAGGGCGTCAGGAAGGGCGACCGGGTGACGATCTACCTGCCGATGATCCCCGAGGCGGCGTACGCGATGCTCGCCTGCACGCGGATCGGGGCGATCCACTCGGTGGTGTTCGGCGGCTTCTCGCCCGATTCGCTCGCCGGCCGCATCAATGACTGCCGCTCGACGCTCGTCATCACCGCCGACGAGGGCGTCCGCGGCGGGCGGAAGGTCCCGCTCAAGGCCAACACGGACAAGGCGCTGGCCACAACCGGGCCGATGACGGTCATCGTCGTGAAGCGGACCGGCGCAGACGTGCCGATGAAGCCCGGCCGCGACTTCTGGTACGACGAACTGGCGGCGAAGGAGTGGGATCACTGCGACCCTGAGCCGATGGGCGCCGAGGATCCGCTGTTCATCCTCTACACATCGGGCTCGACGGGAAAGCCGAAGGGCGTGCTGCACACCACCGGCGGCTACCTCGTCTGGGCATCGATGACGCACCACTACGTCTTCGACTACCACGACCACGACATCTACTGGTGCACGGCGGACGTCGGCTGGGTCACCGGGCACACCTACATCGTCTACGGCCCGCTCGCGAACGGCGCGACCACGCTGATGTTCGAGGGCGTGCCGAACTTCCCGAACCCGTCGCGGTTCTGGGAGGTGATCGACAAGCACAAGGTCAACATCTTCTACACCGCGCCGACGGCGATCCGCGCGCTGATGGGCGCGGGCGACGCCCATGTGACACGCACCTCGCGCGCCTCGCTCCGCCTCCTCGGCACGGTCGGCGAGCCGATCAACCCCGAGGCGTGGGACTGGTATTTCCGCGTGGTCGGCAATGGCAGCTGCCCGATCGTCGACACCTTCTGGCAGACCGAGACGGGCGGCCACGTCATCACGCCGCTGCCGGGCGCATCCGACCTCAAGCCCGGCTCGGCTAACAAGCCGTTCTTCGGCGTGAAGCCGGCGATCGTGGACGCCAATGGCGTCGTGCTCGAGGGCGCGGCGACCGGAAACCTCGTCATTACCGATTCCTGGCCCGGCCAGATGCGGACGGTGTTCGGCGACCACGCACGGTTCGTCGAGACGTACTTCTCCACCTATCCCGGCATGTATTTTACCGGGGACGGCGCGCGGCGTGACGAGGACGGCGACTACTGGATCACCGGCCGTGTCGACGACGTGCTCAACGTCTCCGGTCACCGGCTCGGCACGGCCGAGATCGAATCGGCCCTCGTCGCGCATCCGAAGGTCTCGGAGGCGGCCGTGGTCGGCTACCCGCACCCGATCAAGGGGCAGGGCATCTACGTGTACGTCACGCTGATGGCCGGCGAGGAGTCGTCCGAGCCGCTGCGGCTCGAGCTGCGCGACTGGGTGCGCAAGGAAATCGGCCCGTTCGCCGCGCCCGACCTCATCCAGTTCGCGCATGGCCTGCCGAAGACCCGCTCCGGCAAGATCATGCGGCGCATCCTCCGGAAGATCGCCGAGGACGAGCCGGGGGCGCTCGGGGACATCTCCACGCTCGCCGACCCGGCCGTTGTGGAGGATCTGGTGGCGCACCGGATGAACCGGGCGGCGGTGCAGGGGTGACGCCGGCTGGCGGCCGCGCGCCGGTGGACCGGCGGGTTGCCGCTCGCGCCGTTGCCCTCCGCTGAACGCTCCGGCGGACGGCAAAGCCCGCCACGATTCCACTAGCCGCGACCCAAAGGCCCCGCTGACTTGCCCGTTCCCCCGCCGCAGATCGCCAGCCAGCCTCTCTCCGTGCCGGAGATACACGCCGTCCTGGTGGGCATTCTCCGGGAGGTCGTCGGCATCTGCACTGCGAACGGCATCGAGTACTGCCTCATCGGCGGCGGCTGCCTCGGCCTGGCGCGTCACGATGGCGGGTTCGTTCCGTGGGACGACGACCTCGACATCGCCATCTGGGCCGCCGACATGCCGCGCTTCGTTGATGCGATGTCCGCGCTTCCGGCTCACTTCGAGGTGCACGCGAAGTCGGACGGGGCAAATCCGCTCCGCATGGTGATGGACAAGCGCACGCGGACGGTGGACGCCGACGGAGGGTCGAAGGACGCCGGCGTGTTCGTCGATGTCGTTCCGATGATGCTCTGGCGTTCGGCGGCGTGGAAAGAGATGGACATCGCTCTCGAACGGCTCCGGGGGCTGGGCTGGAATCGGGGTTCGTGGCCGGCGATGAACGCGATCAAGCGCCTCCTGGTTCTCGCTTGTGTTCCGGAGGTCGCGGCCTGGCTCGGCGAACGGCATTTCTACCGGCGCTTCCTCAGACACGACGCCGAATGCCGCAAGGCGGGGCGCGGTGTCGTGACGGCCGCATACCGCCGGTCGTGGGTCGGACGCTACCCGTACGACACGGTGTTTCCGCTGCAGACCGCCGTCTTCTGCGGCGTTGCTGTGCGCGTGCCGCGCGATCTGGACGATTTCCTGCGCCGGCGGTACGGGTCCGACTACATGCAGATTCCGCCGGAGGGCGTGCGCTGGGCGCATTTTTCCGGGGCCCGGAGAATTGCCCCGGAATGACCCGGCTCCTCACCTTCGGTGCATTCGACCTTCTCCACTATGGCCACATGCGCCTCCTGGAGCGCATTGCGGCCCGGGGCGGGCATCTGCTGGTCGGCCTTGCGGGCGACGATCTCATCGCCGCCAAGGGCAGGCCGCCCTTCTACCCCTACGCCGTTCGCCGCGAGATGCTGCTGCACACCCGCTACGTCGACGAGGTGGTGCTGCACGACGGTGCGATCGATGGGACGGGGCGGGTGAAGCTCGTGGCCGCCAAGATCGCGCTGGTGCGCGAGATGGCGGTCGACGAGGTCGTCATGGGTGACGACTGGCGGGGCGAATACGACTTCCTCGAGAGCGTCTGTCGCGTGACATATCTCGAGCGAACCCCCGGGATTTCGACAAGCCTGATCAGGCAGTCCCTGTAGGTCAGGACGCCGTGGTGTCGAGGTGCTCGCTGTTGCGGATCGCCAGCATGGTCCGCCGCGCCAGCGACGGCGAAACGCTGCATCCGGGCGCGAGGATGAAGCCGGCACGGCCGGCGCTGTCGATGGCGCCGGCAATTTGCGAGCGGACCGAAGCAAGGCTCATGCGGGTCAGGCTGGCGTGCGGCAGGCCGCCCATGATCGCCTTCTCCCCGCCCTTGCGCAGTTCGGCGAGATCATTGCCATCGCTGTGCAGCACCTCGCGGGGGTAATCCGCAAGGTCGGCGGCGCTGGCGCCCGCGCCATGGAGGTGCAGGAAGCGTTTGAGACCGCTTGCCCGATCGAGAACCGTCCTGTCGCGCGGCGCCTGGAGCGCGAGCTCGGAGCTTCCGGCTACGGTGCTGCCGGCAGTCGTCGCAAAGAAGACCCCGTAGACGGCGGGCTCCTTCAGCGCATCGACATGGCGGCAGGCCTCCTCGCAGAGGCGGTCGAGGATTGCGGCGACCGGCTCGGGCCGGTCCAGGAGCGATTGCCGGTGGTCATGCCCGACGTGCCGCAGCAGGTACATGAACGGGCTGTAGACGGTCTCGACGAGGGGCACCTCGTCGCCGAGTTGCCCCTTGAGGATCGCCAGGCAGTCGCGCTGGCGCGCGAACGGGGCCTGCCAGTCGGTCTCCCACAGCAGCGTGTCGAGATCGATCCCGTGCCCGGCATCGACCGTCGCCGGAAGTTCGAGCCGGTAGTCGAACATCACCTTGAGGAAATCCCACCGGTAGGTCCGGTAGAACTCGATGTGCAGGCGCGCGACGGTCTCCGGCGGCAGGTGCTCCGAGCCGAAATGGAACCAGAGGCTGACCGGGATGCGATCCGGAGTCTTGCCCGCGATGGCCGTCTCGAGCCGTTCGAACGCGTCCATGCCGGTCGATCCGCCGGCCAGGGGCATTCAGCGGGCCTGCGGCACGAGCATCCGCCGGAAGAGGAGGACGAGCTGCCAGGCGGCGCAGAGGCCGATGAGGACGTAGAAGACCTGCGCGGTCAGCGTCGGGTTGTTGGTGCGTTCGGCGCCGCGCCCGAACAGGAGCGAGATCACGTCAAACTGGAAGGCGCCGACGAGGCCCCAGTTGATGCTTCCGAGGATGACGACGAGCAGCGTGAAGAGGTTGGTGATCCTGAGCAGCATCGGCGGGCCCCATGGTGGCGCAACGTTAGCCCAGAACGCTCCCGCGCTGCACGCGTGAACGGCGGCTGAATCCCCGGTTCAGGCGCGCCTCAGCGGCAGGGTGCGAGGGTCGCGGCATCGAGGAATTGCCGCCATGACCGCCGCCCGCCGTACCGCCCTTTTCGCAATGACACTCCTGGTCATCGGCATGATCGTGCGCGACCCGCACCAGGCGCACCGCCCTCCCGAACAGCGCGCGCCGGGCGTGGTGGTGATGGTGGACCCGCGGACCGCGTGACATGAGGGCGGCGCGGGGCGTTGCCGCCATCCCTCGCCGCATCCTATAAGCCGCCGTCTTTCCTCCTCCCCGGGAGCCTCACAAGATGGCCAAGGCCAAGAAGGTCGTACTCGCCTATTCGGGCGGGCTCGACACGTCGATCATCCTCAAATGGCTGCAGACCGAGAAGGGTGCGGAGGTCGTCACCTTCACCGCCGATCTCGGTCAGGGCGAGGAGCTCGGCCCGGCCCGCAGGAAGGCGGAGATGATGGGGATCAAGGAGATCCACATCGAGGATCTCCGCGAGGAATTCGTCCGCGACTTCGTGTTCCCGATGTTCCGGATGAATGCGCTCTACGAAGGCCAGTATCTCCTCGGCACGTCGATCGCCCGGCCGCTGATCGCCAAGCGGCTCGTCGAGATTGCGGAGGAGAGCGGCGCCGACGCCATCGCCCACGGCGCGACCGGCAAGGGCAACGACCAGGTTCGCTTCGAGCTGGCTGCCTATGCGCTGAACCCGGACATCAAGGTCATCGCGCCGTGGCGCGAGTGGTCCTTCAAGTCGCGCACCGACCTCCTCGACTTCGCCGAGAAGAACCAGATCCCGGTGCCGAAGGACAAGCGCGGCGAGGCGCCGTTCTCGGTGGACGCCAACCTCCTCCACTCCTCGTCCGAGGGGAAGGTGCTCGAGGACCCCTGGGAGGAGGCGCCGGCCTACGTCTTCCAGCGTACCGTGTCGCCAGAGGATGCGCCGGACAAGCCGACCTATGTCGAGATCGAGTTCAAGGGAGGCGACCCCGTCGCCATCGACGGCAAGGCGATGAGCCCGGCGACGCTGCTGACGAAGCTCAACGAGCTTGGCAGGATCAACGGAATCGGCCGGCTTGACCTCGTCGAGAATCGCTTCGTGGGCATGAAGAGCCGCGGCATCTACGAGACGCCCGGCGGGACGATCCTCTACCAGGCGCACCGCGCGATCGAGTCGCTCACGCTCGACCGCGAGGCGGCGCACCTGAAGGATTCGCTGATGCCGCGCTATGCGGAGCTCGTCTACTACGGCTTCTGGTTCGCGCCGGAGCGCCTGATGCTGCAGGCGCTGGTCGACCGCAGCCAGGAGAAGGTCGAGGGCTCGGTCCGGCTGAAACTCTACAAGGGCAGTGCGACCGTCGTCGGCCGGAAGTCACCGATGTCGCTCTATTCCAACGCGCTCGTCACCTTCGAAGACGACCGCGGCGCCTACGACCAGAAGGACGCCGAGGGTTTCATCCGCCTCAACGGCCTTCGCCTCCGGACGCTGGCTGCGCGCGAGCGCAACAGCTAGGCGGACGAGTTCGTGGCGGGCACGTAGCACGCGGCGGCCGCTGCGACGCCCGCGTCACAGCGACAGGAGCCGAAGCACGACAAGGAGGATGACGACGCCGACGAGTCCTCCGAAGAAGATCCACCGCCGGAGGGGCGTCCGAAGGACGATGTACCCCTGCCTTGCCTTCTCGGCCGGATAGCCATTCTCGTCCGGAGACGGATTCGGCCTGCTCGCCCGCGATTCGGAGTGCTGCATGCCGGCCTCCCCGGGTTCGCCCCGCTTGCTAGGGATCCCGGTGCTCCGGCATCGCCTTCAACTCATCCTTCGTCCACGTCGTCACGGCATGGACTTCGCCATGCTCGTCCCGCATGAAATCGAGCTGGCTTGCCAGCACGGCTACAGGCTTGGCGCCGATGCCGAGGAAACCTCCGACATCGACCACGACGCGACCGGTGAGCCCGCTGCCGTGCATGTGCCCTACCGAGCCGATCTTGTTGTCCTCGACGTCATAGATCGTCGCTCCTGTGATCATGTCGGGGACGAGTTCGCTCTGGGTGAGCCGAACGTGCTTGGAATGATCCATGATTCTCTCCCGTACTCCTGTGTTGCTGTTCACTGGCAAACGCGGACCGCGGAGGGTCGTTCCCTGCCTCGGCGTCCCGGACGGTGGCTTGCGGATGCCTGACCGATCGCGGAGGCGGTCGTAATGGCGGCCGGAGGCATCTACCGCGAGCTTGTTCGCGTGGCGTCCCGCTGCGCGCCCAGCCAGCAGGCCGAGGACATCGTCCAGGACGTACTCCTCGCGGCGGTTGCCAATGGCCGCGATCCCGCGGATCCAGCGCTCCTGCCATGGCTGCGCGGCGCCGTGCGGCGACACGCGGCGTTCGTTTCGCGTTCCGCCGGCCGGCGCAAGCGTCGGGACGGCGCGTGGTTCGACATGTCGCCCGCTGCCGCGGCTGGCGAGGAGGGCCCGACGGACGACCTGCCGCCGCTCCCTTCGGCTCAGCGCGCCGTTCTCGCGCTCGCCCTTGCGGGCCACGGGCGTCGCGAAATCGCCTCTCTTCTTCGGATCAGCGACGCCGCGTTGCGGCAGAGGCTCGGCGCATTGCGGAGGGCGATTCGCAACGCGGGAACGGCCATGCCGAAGGCGTTTGCCCTCCGCACCGGCCACCTGAGGCACGGACTCCTGCGGCAGGCATTGCTGCCGCTCGTCCGCGGCCGGGCGGATGGGTTTGCCAGCCACGATCCCGACGGCCACCTTTTCTTGGTGGTCGCCGCCAGTCCGGCCTCACAATTCGGGCGGTCGCGGCAACAGGGGGCGTCACAACCCTCCAAGGAGACTTCGAAATGATCCCGAAGCCGCACAAGGCCAGCATCGTCCTCTACGTGTCCGACATTGTCCGGACGGAACGCTTCTACCGCGAAACGCTCGGCATCCCGGTCGAGCGGCAGGAGGGGATGGAGCCGTTCTTCCTCTCCGCAAAGCTCGCGCAGGGGCTCGAGATGGTCTTCTTCCAGATGCCCGGGAAGGTTGGCACCACGCCGGCGCTGATCTTCGCGGTGGATGAGGGCGGCATCGACGACATCGTCGAGCGGCTGGTCGCCGCGGGGGTGACGATCGTCACGCCCGTCAGCGAGGCGCCCGGCGGCTGGAGCGCCGACTTCACCGACCCGGACGGCTTTGGCCTCGGCCTCTGGCAGCCGGGCGACAAGCCGCGGTCGCTGAGGACCTGTACGTAGCCAGCTGCGGCCCGGCAACACCGGCCAATAAAAGAAAGGGCCCCGCACTGCGGGGCCCTTTCCATACCGAGGCCAAATGGCCGGATGGCCTAGAGGTGGAAGTTGATGCCGGCGCGGAACGTGGGGAACGGTCCGCCCAGGAAGGACGCGCCCGCTTCGCCGAAGACCGACAGACGCTCGCCGATGCCGATTTCGACGCCACCCACGGCCGTGAACAGCGTCACGGGGCCGGCCGGGATGAACTTGGCGCCGGCCGCGGCGTAAACGAGGATGCGATCCGTCTGGCCGAGGAGGAGGCCGGCGCGCGCGGTGCCGCCGACGGTGATCGCCTGGAAGCTGATGGCGCCAACCTGCGCGGCCGCGCCGAACAGGAGGTTGCCGCGGACGAAGTTGAAGCCGGCCTGTCCACCGACCTCGATGCCCTCGAACGGGCCAGTGGCGTACGCGCCGACATAGAGGCCGGCCCAGTCGAAGGACGGCGCAACGGGGACCACCACGACGGGCGGCGCGGCCGGAACGATGACCTGGATGTCGGCGGCCGACGCTGCAGTCGCCATCATCACGGTGCCGGCGATACCGGCGACAAGAGCCTTGAACTTCACTTCGACCTCGCAGGAGCAGAATGGAGGCAGCACGCTTGGCGATCCTGCCGTCCAAGGTCAAGCCTGCTGTGGCGGAAAGCGTACCGTTCGTGCATTGCGACCGGCGGATGTGCCGAAGCGGTCACACATTCGGCAGCTTGACGTGGGAGCCGTCGCGGCGAGACAACCAGCGATGGAAGCGGCGCTGACGGCCGCGCCGGCGAATCGCGAGACCTGACATGCGTTCGAGGCTGAAGAGAATCCTGCTGGCGCTCGGCATCCTTGGCGGCCTTGCCACTTCGGCAGCCGGCGAGCCGGCGCTCCTCGTTGCCCGGGATGCCGACACGACGGTCTATCTCTTCGGCACGATCCACTACGTCCCCTGCGCGGCCGCCGATCTCGAAACCGAGTTCGGCCTTCGCGTCGGCGGGGAAGCAACGGCGGCGACGGGCTGCGCCGACTGGATGTCCGATGCAGTACAGGCGGCGCTCGGCGAGGCGGACGAACTCTGGATCGAGACGCTCGACGTCGTGGACGGAGTCGTCGATCCGGCAATGGTTGTCGAGCTCATGATGTTCGACGGACGGGAGCGGCTGACCGACTATGTGCCGGAGGCCGAACTTCGCGCCATTGCGGAAGCGATCGCGGGACCGTTGTCGGAGGACGCCTTGGCCGAACTCGACACCCTGAAGCCATGGGTCGTCACATCCCTGTTCGCGGAGGTGCTGCTCGTCCGCGGCGCCGCGTCGGCGACGGCAGGTGTGGATCTGACCCTGGTACAGCTGGCGGAGGAGCAGGGCACGCCGCTGCGGGGCTTCGAGACCGCGGAAGACCAGATCCGTGCCCAGGCTTCGATCCCTCTCGAAATGCAGGTGGGCGATCTCCGTTCGCTTGGGGTCTTCGCCCGCCGCGGCATCGATGCCGCGCCTATTGTCATGTGGATGTTCGGGAAGATCTGGGCGGCATGGCTCGAGGGCGACCTCGAGACGGCGGGCTTCCTGGCGATGGCCGACGACGAGGCGTTCCTGGAGCGGTATGCCGCCGAGCTGGAGGCGCTGCTCGGCATCGGCGCCGCGGAACTCGTTGCGATGACGGCCGAGATGAACGCCGGCTATGTCGGGCTCGATCCCGCGCAGCGGGCCATCGTCGAGTACGAGGCGATGATCGCGCAACGGAACCGCAACTGGATGCCGGCCATCCGTTCAATGCTGAACGGTCCGGGAACCTACTTCGTCGCCGTCGGTGCGGCGCACCTCACGGGCGATGCCGCCATCCAGGCGCTGCTCGCCGCCGAAGGCGTAACGGTCGAACGCGTCCAGTAGCGCGGGGCGGTCATTCGCCCGAAACAACAAGCCCCGCCGGCGGCGGGGCTTTCCTCGCGATCACAAGGGCTGTCCGCCTACGCGGCGACCTTCAGCACGCGCGCCATCGTGGCGCCGATGTCCGACGGCGTCGGGGCGACATGGACGCCGGCGGCCTTGAGGATCTCGACCTTCTCCTGCGCGCTCTCGCCGACCGATGAGACGACGGCGCCGGCGTGGCCCATGCGGCGGCCCTTGGGGGCCGAAAGGCCGGCGATGTAGGCGACGACGGGTTTCGTCATCTTCTCCTTGATGTACGCGGCCGCCTCGACTTCCTGCGGGCCGCCAATCTCGCCGATCAGCACCACCGCGTCCGTGTCGGGATCGGCCTCGAACAGCTCGAGGATATCCTTGTGCGACGAGCCGTTGACCGGATCGCCGCCGATGCCGACCGAGGTCGAGATGCCGATCCCGTAGGCCCGCATCTGCGCGGCGGCTTCATAGCCGAGCGTGCCGGACCGGCCGACGACGCCGACGCGGCCGGGTAGGTAGATGTGCGGCGGCATGATGCCCATCATGCCCTCGCCGGGCGTGATGACGCCGGCGCAATTGGGGCCGACGAAGCGCATGCGCTTCTCGACGGGGAAGCGGCGGAGGAAGCTCTTCACCTGCACCATGTCCTGGGTCGGCAGGCCGTCGGTGATGCAGACGCAGAAGGTGATGCCGGCGTCGGCGGCTTCCATGATCGAGTCGGCCGCGCCCGAGGGCGGGACGAACACGATCGAGGCGGTGGCGCCGGTCTGGGCGACCGCTTCCTTCATGGAATCGAACACCGGAAGGTTGAGGTGCGTCGCGCCGCCCTTGCCCGGCGTGACGCCGCCGACCACGCGCGTGCCGTGGGTGATCATGTCAGCCGCGTGGAACGTGCCGATCCGGCCGGTGATGCCCTGGACGAGGACCTTCGTATCCTTGTTGAGGAGGACGGACATCGGCCTAGCTCGCCTTCTTCTGGGACTGGAAGCCGCGCCAGGCCGCGACCGCCTTGGTGGCGGCGTCGGCAAGCGAGTCGGCGATGATGATCGGGTAGGGGGCGGCGCGGAGGATCGCCATGCCCTGCTCGACGTTCGTGCCTTCGAGGCGGACGACGAGCGGCACGGGAACCTTCACTTCCTCGATCGCCTTGATGACGCCCTCGGCGACCCAGTCGCACCGGTTGATGCCGGCGAAGATGTTGACGAGGATCGCCTCGACGTTGGCGTCCTGCAGCACGGCGCGGAACGATTTCGCCACGCGCTCGGGCGAGGCGCCGCCGCCGATGTCGAGGAAGTTCGCAGGCTCGCCGCCGGCGAGCTTGATCATGTCGAGCGTCGCCATCGCAAGGCCGGCGCCATTGATGATGCAGCCGATATTGCCGTCGAGCCCGACATAGGAGAGGCCGCCATCATTGGCGAATGTCTCGCGCGGATCCTCCTGCGTCTTGTCGCGCAGTTCGGCAAGGTCCGCGTGGCGGAACAGCGCGTTCTCGTCGACGGACATCTTTGCGTCGAGCGCGAGGATCGTGCCCTGCTTGGTCGAGACCAGCGGGTTGATCTCGAGCATGGTCGCGTCGCTCTCGACGAAGGCCTCGTAGCAGCCGAGGATCGCTTCAGCGGCCTTGCCGAGCATGCCCTTGCCGAGGCCGAGCGCGATGGCGATCTGGCGGGCGTGGAACGGCCGCATGCCGAGCGCCGGGTCGACCGACATCCGGACGATCTTCTCCGGATGCGTGTTGGCGACCTCCTCGATGTCCATGCCGCCGGCGGCCGAGGCGACGACCATGGTCATCTCCGTCTTCCGGTCGATGACGAACGAGAGGTAGTACTCGTGCTCGATGTCGGTCGCGGCCTCAATGTAGACGCTGCCGACGAGCTTGCCCTTCGGCCCCGTCTGGATGGTCGCCAACGTCATGCCGATGAGCGCTTCGGCAGCGCTCCGGACCTCGTCCTCGCTCTTCGCCAGCTTGATGCCGCCGGCCTTGCCGCGCGCGCCCGAGTGGATCTGCGCCTTGACGGCCCAGCGCTCGCCGCCGACCTCGCGGGCCGCCGCGACGGCGTCATCGGGCGTGTAGGCGATCCCGCCCTTCGCGACCGGTACGCCGAAGCGCGAGAGGACTTCCTTCGCCTGGTACTCGTGAATGTCCATGATGGCTCCGTCAGGCGGCCGTGGCGCGCTTGTGCGCTGCGGCCTCGATGGCGTCGTTGACGATGAGGACGTTGCGGGCCATGCGCTCGGACGCGGCGTCGATCATCTTGCCGTCGAGCGCGGCGGCGCCCTTGCCCTGTGCCTCGGCCTCCTTCAGCGCCAGCACGATGCGCTTCGCCTTGTCGACCTCGGCGGCCGACGGCGAGAACACTTCGTTGGCCAGCGCGATCTGGCTCGGATGGATCGCCCACTTGCCCTCGATGCCGAGCGCGGCGCCGCGGCGGGCGGCCAGCCTGAAGCCGTCCGGATCCTTGAAGTCCCCGAACGGCCCGTCGATCGCGCGGAGGCCATAGGCCCGGCAGGCCACCGTCATGCGCGACAGGGCAAAGTGCCACTGGTCGCCGGGATAGTCAGGGTTGAGGCCGCCGATGTTGACCGTCCTCGCCTTGTTGCTGGCGGCGTAGTCGGCGACGCCGAAATGCAGCGCCTCGAGCCGGCCGTTCCACGACGCGATCGCCTCGACATTGGCCATGCCGAGCGCGGTCTCGATCAGCGCTTCGAGGCCGACCTTGTTCGAAAGGCCCTTTGCCATCTCGATCTGGTTGACCATCATCTCGATGGCGTAGAGGTCGGACGGAACGCCGACCTTGGGCACCAGCAGCGTGTCGATCTTCGACCCCGCCTGCTCCATGAGATCGACCACGTCGCGATACATGTAATGGGTGTCGAGGCCGTTGATGCGGACGGACATCGTCTTGCCGGCGCCGCGCCAGTCGAGGTCGTTCAGCGCCTGGATGATGTTCTTCCGCGCCTGCTCCTTGTCGGGCGGCGCCACGGCGTCCTCGAGATCGAGGAAGATGAAGTCCGTGTCGCTGGCGAGCGCCTTCTCGAACATGCCCGGGTTCGACCCCGGCACGGCGAGCGTGCTGCGCTGGACGCGCGGTTTGCGCAGATGATTGACGGTGTGGCTCAAAAAGACGCTCCTCCCGACGGCCGTTTCGGCACGGCACTCCTCGCGGGCGGGGTTTGGCCCCCCGGTCCACGGCCTGCGCACCTCTTACCAGTCGATGAACGGTCCGCCAATGCGCTGTTGCCGCACGGGGTCCTGCAGCCAGAGCAGGGCGACCGCGGTTGCTTTTCGGTTGCCGCGCCGCGGCGTTTGAGGCCTTGTGGCCCGGTTGTCGCGGCAGGGAATACGGGAGTCCGCCACAGGCGGCACAAAGGCATGTCGCAACGGCTCATCCGCATTCACCCGCTCGGCGGCATCGGCAATCAGACGTTCCAGCTGATGTTCGCGGAGGCCATCCGGCTCGCCCTCGGCGACGTCGCCGTGACGGGACACGACCTTGCCGCGTGGAACCTTCGCGGCGACCCGGCGACGCGCCGGCGGGCGGTGGCGATCGAGTGCCGCGCCCACGCCATTCCGCTCACGGCGATCGTGGATTTCATGCGGACGGTGCCGGATGTCGAGGTGAGCATCCGTTCGGTCGCCCTGCGGTACGCCTATTATCGTGGCCATCGCGCGCACTTTTCCAGGCTCTTCCGCAGCCGGGGGGAAGCCCGGCCGGTCGGGCCGGGCGAACTCGCAATCAGCATTCGCCTCGGCGATATCCTCGTCAGCAAGCACAGCGAATATTTCCCCTTGCCGCTCGTCTGGTACGAGCAACTGGTCGACGAGACCGGTCTGTCGCCGGTGTTCATCGGACAGGTCGGCGACGATCCCTACAGCACTGCCCTCCGCCGCCGATTTCGTGGCGCGCGTTTCGTGGAGCCCACATCACCCGAGGTGGATTTCGCCACGCTCCGCGGCGCCCGCCACGTCGCGATCAGCATCAGTACCTTCGCGTGGCTCGCGGCATGGCTGTCGGAGGCGGCGGAGACGATCCATCTGCCGGTCGCCGGCCTGTTCCATCCCGGCGCGCGGCCGGATATCGACCTGCTCCCGCTCGGCGACGACCGCTATCGCTTCCACCAGTCGGACCTGCATCACTGGAAGGGAACGGCGGCGGAGATCGAGACCCTGATCGCCGGTGACGACCGCCTCTTGCCCGCCAGCCATGCCGAACTCGCCATGCGCTTTGCACCGCACGTCGGCACCGAGGGCGTCGGGCTGGCGGATGTCCCGGTAAGTCTCGGCCCGGGCGGACTTCGCGCGCTGCCGCAAACCGCGTCGCCACGACTGTCCCGCCGGGTCCTCGCCACGATCAGGCGGCGGCTGGCCTCACCACCCGGCGCGGCATGACGCGGCCGGATGCCGCCGCGCCCAGTCGTAGCATCCTCGCGCTCGATGGCGGCGGCGTACGAGGCGTCCTTTCACTCGCCTTCCTCGAGCGGATCGAAGCCCTGCTGGCCGAGAGCGCCGGCCGTCCGGTGTCCCTGGCCGAAGCGTTCGACCTCATTGGCGGGACGTCCACGGGAGCGATCATCGGCACCGCGCTCGCGCTCGGCCTGCCGGCGCGGGAAATCCGTGCGATCTACTTCAGCCTCGTGCCGAAAGTGTTCGTCCGCTCGCGCTTTCGCCTTCGGCTGATCCAGACCATGTTCGACGCCCAGGCGCTCCAGACGGAGATCGGAAGGCTCGTCGGCGACCGCCGGCTCGAATCGCCAGACCTGCGAACGTTTCTCGCCATCGTCATGAAGCGGCTCGATACCGGCAGCCCGTGGCTGGTCACCAACAATCCTGCGGCCAGGTACTGGGCCGACCCGGCCGACGGCGCCTATGTCGGCAACCGGCACTACCGGCTCGTCGACCTTCTCCGGGCCTCGACGGCCGCCCCCTACTACTTTGCCCCGCACGCGGTGCCGGTGGCCGAAGGGATGCCGCCGGGGCTCTTCGTCGACGGCGGGATGACGCCGCACAACAACCCGGTGCTCGCATTGCTCCAGCTGGCAACGATCCCGGCCTATGGCTTCCGCTGGCCAACGGGCGTTGACCGCCTGCGAATCGTTTCGGTCGGCACGGGTCTCTACCGCATGCGCCTGAGCGCCGCGTCAGCCCGACGGATGCCGGCAGCCGTGCTTGCGGTCGAGGCGCTCCGCAGCATGGCGGCGGATGGCAGCGATACAGCCACCACGATGATGGAGCTCCTCGGCCGCAGCGACACCTCGTGGCCGCTCAACAGCGAATCCGGTGACCTGACCGGCTTCGGCCTGACGAGCGAGCCGCTGTTCTCGTTCGCACGCTACAATGTCCGCCTGGAGCGCGAGTGGCTTCAGCGCGAACTCGACATCGCCATCACGGAGGAGGAACTCGACGAGATTGCCCGGCTCGACAATCCGGGCGGCATCGGACGCCTCTACGACATCGGCGTTGCCGCAGCCGAAAAGTTCGTCCGGCCGGAGCACCACGCGTTGCCGATGAAGCGCGCAGCAAGGCCGACGTGATTCCCACTCAGAGACCCAGCAGGATCATGCGCCGCTTCCGGGCAGAGGGCTGACGCTCCCATGCACCATGCGTGGCCGTTCGGCACGCGCGGCAACCTTCATTTTTCGTCATTGCCGGGCTCGACCCGGCAACCCATGATGACGCGCCCCGCGGGCGACCGATGAGGGTTGTTCCTGGAGATTCGGCCACGTGACACGCGTCATCATGGGCCACCGGGTCGAGCCCGGTGGTGACGAAGTGGGTGGATGGGGAGCGGGAACCGCGCCGGCGCCCTCGGCAGCCCGTTCTGAGCGAAGGTCGTGCGTGGCGCCAGGCGACTCCGCCTCGGGCTCGGACGCCGCGGAGCGACCGTCGTGAGCCCGCTCGACGCCTTCCCCGATCTCGGCCCCGAGACGGCGTCGCTGCCCGGGGACGACGCGCGCGCGCGACTTGGACGGGCGTGGGAGTACCACTCGGCGATGGACCTCCTGCTCCAGCACCGGCTCAACACATTCATCGTGGCGCAGGCCTTCCTCGCCGGCGCCTTCTTCACCTCGCACGTTCCGGCCGAGCCGAGCGGATTCCTGATCTCGGCGCGCATCGCGCTCGTGGTGCTGGCGATCGCGTATTCGCTCGCCTTCATCTTCCTGTCGGCGCGGATGGTGGCGGGCCTCGACCGGCTCAAGGGTGTGCTCATCCACGACCCGGTGTTCGCGCTCTACTACTTCCCGGGCGGGAAAGCCGCCCCGGGCGAGCGCCGGATCCGCTGGCTGATCCCGCTGATCCCCGCCGCGGCGCTCCTGTTCTGGCTGGCCGTCGCGGTCGTCGGCGGCGTCTTCCGGTAGGGACGACGAGGCGGAGGTCACGGCCACGGTCGCCTTCCTGATGCGCGGCCTCGGCATTCCGGAATGATGCCCCGCCACGGGAAGCCTGGCGCACCGCCTTGGTCACAGATCGTGCCACCGCCGCTATCGCGTTGACGCGGCGTGGGCGCCAGTAGCCGGCCGGACGGTGCCAGGACAAGGTCGAACCCGTCGTTGGCGTGCTCTTGCCGGCCCCGCTCAGACGTCGAACTGCGCCATCACGTCGTTGAAGGTCCGGCGCTTCCGGATCAGGCGGTGGCTGTCGCCGTCGACAAGGACCTCGGGGGGGATCAGGCGGAGATTGTAGTCGCCGGCCTGGGCAAGGCCGTAGGCGCCGGAATCCATGATGGCGAGGACGTCGCCCTCCTTCGCCGACGGCAGGATACGGTCGCGCGCGAGGTAGTCCGACTCCTCGCAGAGATTGCCGCAGACATCGACGCGCTCGGTCTCCCGGTCCGCGCCCGTGAGGTTGAGGATGCGGTGGTATGAATTGTACAGGGCCGGCCGGATGAGGTGGTTGAACCCGGTGTCCGTGCCGATGAATACGCGGCCGGTCGAGCCGATCTTGCGGTCGTGGACCGTCGTCAGGATCGCCGAGCTCTCGGCAACGAGGTAGCGACCGGGCTCGAATCCGATCTCGTAGTCGCGGCCCGAATGGGTCTTGTGGCTGCGGAGGAGGTGGCGGATTCCCTCGCCCAGAGCGTCGACGTCGAGACGGTGGTCTTCCAGCCGGTAGGGAATCCCGAAGCCGCCGCCGAAATCGAGCATCGTCACGTCAGGGAAGGCCTTCGCGATCACGACGAGCGCCTCGGCCGCGGCCACGAACGGCTCGGGGTCGAGCCAGTTCGACCCGATATGCTGCTGGAGGCCGGTGATCTTCACGCCGTGCGCGGCGCAGATCGCGCGCGCGTCGGCGAGCTGCGTGACGTGGATGCCGAACTTCGTCTTCGGCCCCGCGGTGAAGGTGTAGTGGTGCGAGGAGGCGCCGATGTCGCCGTTCACCCGCAGGCTCACTTCGGAATTCGGCTTTGCGACGCAGTAGCGCTGCACCGCGCCGAGCGAGCCGAGCACCATGCGCACGCCCTCGGCGATCGCGTAGCCCATGTCGGCCGGCGACATGGCGTTCTCGACATAGACGATGTGCTTCGGCTCGACGCCGAGCGTGGTGCCGAGCCGGATCTCCATCGGGCTCACGGCATCGATGCCGAAGCCTTCCTCCACGATGAGGCGGACGATGTGCGGGTTGTAGTTGGCCTTGGGCGCATAGAAGAGCTTTGCACCGGCAAAGGCGCGGCGCAGCGCGCGGGCGCGCTCGCGGATGATCGCGGCATCGACGATGACGAGGGGGGTCTCATACTCCCGGACGAGGTCGCGCCACGCTCCGGTAGCAAGGTAGTCGTCGAGAACGCGCACAGCCCAGGCCCCGTCGTGATCGGAAGGCGCGACGGGTCGCGCAAGGACGGTGCGATGTCAATGCCCGGGGCGGTCAGCCCGGTGCGCAGACCGGGCGTGGCGAGATCGGGCAGGTGAAGCGGTCGATCCGCCAGTGATCGAACACCGTGCCGGCGGGATCGTTGGTCCAGTTCGCGGCGAGGAGACCCGTCGCACCCTCTGCCCACAGCGCGTTCTCGATCCGGAACAGTTCCACGCCATTGAGAAGAAAGACGAGGCGTGAAGCGCCTGCTTCGATTGCCAGATCGTTATCGGCCGGGGCCGGAAGGTAAAGCCCGGTCGGCAGCACCGCCAAGCCGGGCGTATCGAACGTGAGAGCGCCGTCGCGGAGGTGGAACACGGCGAAGGAGCCGTCCGATACGACGACGAATCCATAGAAGTTGGCGGTGTTCTGCGCCCGGACGAAGAGCCCGACGGGATGGGCGGCGGACGGAGCGATGTCGTGGAGACGGATCGCCACGCGGCCGTCCGCCACGACATGCCCGGCCGAGGCGAGTTGAAGCGGCCACCCGGATGCCATCGCGATCCGGTAGGCGCCCTCATGATAGCCCATATCGAGAGCGCCGACGTGGCCCCACGCCGCCCATCCCGTTGCGGGATCGGCGAAATCATCGAAGACGAAGGTCGGAAGGTCTTCGACCGGCTGCGCCGACGAGCCGGAGATCATCGACGCGATCAGCCCCGCGGCGAGCACTGCCGTGCGGACGGCCGGGCGCATGGCACCTCCCTCAGCGTACGATTTCGACGCGGAAGTTGTCATAGACCGTTGCGGCACGGTCGAGCGTGAGATTGCCAAACAGAAGGCCGGCCTCGCCGTCGATCCATTTCGTGTTCCGAACCTCGAACACTTCCACGAAATTCACGAAGAACCGAAGGGTCTGGCCCTGTGCCATGACGTCGAGGGCGTTCATCCCTTCGCTGGAATAGAGCCCGGCCGGCAGCGGTGTGTTCGCCTGGCTTTCGCTATAGTAAGTGCCGCTTTCCCACCGGAAGGCCGTGAACGTCCCGTCCGACTGGACCAGGAAGCCATAGTAGTTCAGGGGATCCTGCCCGCGCACGAAAAGCCCCTGCGGGTGCGTGACCGACGGCGCTAGATCGGCGACGTCGACGGACACGGCACCGTCGGCGAAGCGGGTGCCGCTCCAGATCAGCTGGAGCGGCGTGGGGGTCGTCATGACGACCTGGTAGGTGCCGTCCTGATAGCCGACCGTGATCCCGCCATTGGCGGCATGCTGGGTCCAGCCGCTGTTCGGGTCCGAGAAGTCGTCGAATACGATGCGGCTGCCGTTTGGCGCAGGCTGCTGCGCCAGGGCGGCTCCCGCGGCAACCGCCGCCGCGAAGCCGGCCACCAGAACGCGCCGGACGGCGCTCCCCGAACGCTCGATCATCCGAAAATCCCTCCCAAGGCGGGTCAGCTTATGCGGTTGGCGGGCGGGCGGCGCAAGCGCTCCGGCGCTCCGGCGCTCCGGGCGGGACCGGCGCATCAGAAATCCTCGAGGAGCCGCTCGAGGTAGTTTCGCTCGACCTCCGGCCGGCCGGCATCCTCCAGCCGCTGGCGGATCGCATCGAGGATCTCCCGGGCCCGCTGGCGGTCGATCTCCTCGGGGACCTCGGTCTCGTCGCCATAGTTGGGTCCCTGTGTCGGCAGCGGACGGCCGAGCGGGTCGTTGCCGCCGGTGCCGGCATTGCTCCGGCGGAGCTGGCCGTTGGGGTTGCCGAGAATCTGCTGCGCCAGGTCGCGGGCGCCGCCATCGAGGTTGACAAGCGCCTCCTGCTGTTCGCGGACCGCAGCCTCCGGATCACCCTCACCGAGTTCCGTGGCGGCCTCCTCCATGTCCTCCCGCGCCGCGCCGAGCGTGTTGTCCGGTTCGAGGAAGCCGAGCGACTCCATCTCCTCCATCAGACGGTCGAGCGCGCCGCCAAGGGCCTGCTGCTCGGCCTGGAGCTGGTTCAGTTGCTGCGCTTGGTCGGCCCTGCGCTGCCGGAGCTCCTCGAGGAGCTGGCGCGCTTCCTCGTCGGTGCGCGGCGTCGAGATGGGCTCGTTCTGCTGCTGCTGGATCGCGAAGGTCTCTTCCTGGATGCGCTGCTGCTCGACGATGATGTTGGCGAGATCCTGCAGCGCCTCAGTGCCCTCGGGCGGCGCCTGCTGCTGCTGCAGCCGGTCGGCATTACCGGCTCTCAGGTTCTCCATCATGCGTTCGAGGCGATCGAGCGCTTCCTGCGCGTCGTCGCGGTTGCCGTTCGCGGCCATGTCGCGCATCGCGTCGATCATCTCGTCGATCTCGGCCCGGTCGAGTTCGTCGGCGTTGGGCGGTGGCATGGTTCCGTCAGCCTGCGTCGGCGCACGCTGGGCGAGTTCCTCGAGATACTGGCGAACGGCCGCCTGAAGCTGGTCCATCAGCGCCTGCACCGCCTCGTCGGGCGCGCCCTCTTCGAGCGCCTCGCGCAGCGCGTCGGCGGCCGCCTGGAGCGTCGCGCCGGCATTGTCGACCGGGTTGCTTTCGAGGGCGACCGCAAGGTTCCACAGCGCGTCCACGACCGCCCGGAGCCCGGAGTCGTCAGTGGCGTAGACCAGCCGGTAGTAGACGGACCGGAGCGCGAGGTACTCGCCCGCGCCGCCGATGAACAGATCGGGCGCTATCGTGAGGAGGTCGAGCGCCGATGCCACCCGGCCGCGCTGGTTGGCGTCAAGCGCGAGGATCTGGCGCTGCTCGACGAGCGCCCGCGACAGCGGCAGGCTGAAGCGGCGCTGGGGGAGGGTGAAGGTGCGGATGGATGTCGCGCCCTCCTGTCCCACCGCATCGGTCGCAACGAGGCGAAGGTCCACCAGAAGCCCCGCCCAGGGATGGGAAGCCACGTCGATGGCGGCGTTGACATTCGCCGGCTCGCCGGGCGTCAGCTGCGGCGGACGAAGGTTGATCTCAGGCGGCCCGACCAGCGGCCGCGCGCCTTCCGCCGCCGGATTGGCCAGTGCCGGCTCGCCGCGGACGGCGGCGATGCCGTAGTCGTCGGTCAGTTGCACGCCGATCCGGAGCGCACCCTGTGCGTTGGGGGCCGTCTCACCGGCCCACTCGATGGTCGGCGGCGTGTCGGGGATGATGGTGAACCGCCAGGAGAAAAGCGTCTCGCCGCCGGCGCGGATCGTGACGCCGCCGTCGCTGTCGAGGACGAAGCGGTGTTCGCGCGGGCCGGCTCCGAGCGACGCGGCCGGCGGAACCCGGGTGTCGGCAGCGCCGTCGGCGCTCCGGAGAACCGCGATGTCCGTTTCCTGCGCGGCGGTGCGGACGATGATCGTGGTGCCCGCCGGCACGGCGATCGGGCCATCGCCCCGCATCGCGTCGCCAGTGAGGAAGAGCGGCGGCCGGCCGGTGTAGTCGGGTGGCGCCGCCCAGGCATCGACACGCGTCGATGCCGCGGCGGCAGGCGTCGCCGAGCCGCCGCGGAAGGCGTCGGAGACGCGGTCGGAAAGACCGGCCCCGCCGGCGATGAAGGCGACGACGGCGAGCAGGAGGATCAGGTAGCGGATGGCGTAGGGGTCGCGGCGCGCGACGCCCGGGGACGGCAGGCCGGCCTTGAGGGCGCCGAACTCGGCGAGGATGCGCGCGCGATGCGCGGCCCACACCGCACGGGTCAGCGGATCGGCGGTCCCGGCGCCGAGCGTGTCGAAGACGCTTGCCGCCGGGCGGTGCGGCGTCCCCGTGGCGCGCTCGACGCGGGCGAGGGCCGCGGCCCGGCCGGGCAGGCGAAGCCAGAGAAGAGGCGCGAGGGCGGCCGCCGCGGCGACGGCAAAGGCGCCCAGTACGACGAGCCGGAGCCACTCCGGCATGCCGATCCACACGCCGAGCGACGACAGGGCGAGGAACACCGCGGCCACCAGAAGCGGCGGCACGAGCTTCTGCCAAAGCCTCTCCCACAGCAGCGCAAGGCGCGCACGGCGGACGGCGCGCGCGATCCGCTTCCGGACGGCGTCCTCATCCTCGGCTACCCCGAAGCCGCGGCCGCGCGGCTGCTCGATGGCCATTGCGTTCCCTCGTTGCCGGGCCCCGACCGGCGCGCGCAGAGTAACAGCGCCGCCGCGGCGAAACGAGGGCCTCGGCGGTACGGCGCGTCACAGCGCCGTGTTGAAGGCGCTGTGGGCTTCGTCGACGCCGTGGCGGCAGGGCGGGCAGTCGCCTATACTGCGGGCAATGGGAGGTTTCGGATGACGTTCTGGCAGATCTTAGCCCTGGTCGTGGCCGGGCTGGTGGTGGTCGTACTCGTCTTCGGCCTCGTCAACCTCATGCGTGGCGGACCGGCGAGCACATCGCAGAAGCTGATGCGCGCCCGCGTCATGCTCCAGTTCCTCGCCATCATAATCGTCATGGTCGCGCTGTATTTCAGCACGCGCGGCTCCGGCTAGGCCGGTGGTCGTCCTCAGCCGGATCTACACCCGGACCGGCGACGACGGCTCGACGGGACTGGTCGGCAATGAGCGCCGCTCGAAGGCCGATCCGCGCGTCGAGGCGATCGGCGCCATCGACGAGACCAACGCGGCGATCGGCGTGGCGCGCGTCCATTCGGCCGGGATCGGCACGATCGACGCGATGCTGAGCCGGATTCAGAACGACCTGTTCGACCTCGGTGCCGACCTTGCGACGCCCGTCGCCGATGGCGAGACGCCCGCTGCGGCGCTGCGCATCGCGGCCGAGCAGGTCGAGCGGCTCGAGCGCGAGATCGACACCCTCAACGAGCCGCTCGAGCCGCTTCGCTCCTTCGTGCTGCCGGGCGGCTCGGCGCTCGCGGCCTCCTTACACGTCGCCCGCACGGTCACGCGGCGGGCCGAGCGCCGCATCGTTGCGCTCGCCGACCGCGAGGCGGTGTCGCTGCCGGCGCTGCACTTCGTGAACCGGCTTTCCGATCTCCTCTTCGTCGCCGCGCGGTGGGCCAACGACCGCGGCGCTTCCGACGTGCTCTGGGTGCCTGGCCAGAACCGCTGACATCACCTCGGGGGTGCGATGTTCATTCCGATCTTCGACATCAACGAACGTCAGAACATCCCGCTCCACTACGCCACGATCGGGCTGATCGCCGCGAACGTCGCCGTCTTCCTGCTTCAGATGCTCGTCCTGGGGGACAATACGGAAGCGGGGCTGGCCCTGATTCCGGCAACGTTCACCGGCGACCTGCCGCGCAGCGAGGTGATCGACATTGTCCCGGAGTGGGCAACACTGGTCACCTATTCAGTCCTCCACGCCGACTTCTGGCACCTGTTCGGCAACATGCTGTTCCTCTGGGTGTTCGGCGACAATGTCGAGGACGCGCTCGGGCATATCCGCTTCGTGGTCTTCTACCTTCTGTGCGCCATGGCCGGTGGTGCGGCGCACATCCTCTGGGATCCCGATTCGGTCGACCGCCTCATTGGTGCGTCCGGTGGCGTTGCCGGGATCGTGGCGGCCTATCTCGTCCTTCATCCGCGGGTTCGCGTGTGGGTCCTCGTCCTCGGCAAGGTGCCGCTGCGGCTCCCGGCTTTCTGGATCATCGGCGCGTGGATCGTGTTCCAGGTCGCCTGGGCGCTCATCGAGGGCGACATTGCCGTTGCCTGGTGGGCGCATGTCGGCGGCATCGTCGCGGGCGTCGTTCTGGTGCTTATCCTGCGGAAGCCGGGTACTCCGCTCCTCGACCGCGGGCTCGCGCCGGAGGGCGTGGCTCCGGACCCGGCCGGCCCGGCACCTTGACAAGGCGAAAGGCTTTGGCGGATGACGCTTTGAGGGCAGGAAGGCACGCTTCGGAGATGGGCAGTTCAATTGCCAGGGTAGGCGTGGTCGGAGCCGGACAGATGGGCTCCGGAATTGCCCATGTCTGCGCTCTCGCCGGCTTCGATGTCGTCCTCACCGACGTGTCGGATGAGAGGATCGCCTCCGGGCTTGCCGTCATCGGCGGCAATCTCGGGCGGCAGATGGCGTCGGGCAGGATCTCGGAATCCGACCGCAGGGATGCAATGTCGCGCATCTCCGGCGCGAGCGGATTTGCCGCCTTCCAGGACGTCGATTTCGTGCTCGAGAGCGTTACCGAGAACGAGAAGGTGAAGCGGGATATCTACGCGCGCCTCTGTCCCGAGCTGAAGCCCGAGACGATCGTCGCCACCAACACATCGTCGCTGTCGATCACCCGGCTGGCCGCCGCGACCGACCGGCCGGACCGCTTCATCGGGCTCCATTTCATGAACCCGGTGCCGGTGATGGAACTGGTGGAGGTGATCCGCGGCATCGCCACCGGCGACGGGACCTTCGAGACGGCAAAGAGTTTCGTCACCGAGATCGGCAAGACGTTCACCGTCGCCGAGGACTTCCCGGCCTTCATCGTCAATCGCATCCTCATGCCGATGCTGAACGAGGCGATCTACACCCTCTACGAGGGGGTCGGCACGGTGGAGGCCATCGACACGGCGATGCGGCTCGGCGCCAACCACCCGATGGGGCCGCTCCAGCTTGCCGACTTCATCGGCCTCGATACCTGCCTTTCGGTGATGCAGGTCCTCTATGAGGGCCTCGCGGATTCGAAGTACCGGCCCTGTCCGCTGCTGGTGAAGTATGTCGAGGCGGGCTGGCTCGGACGGAAGACCGGCCGGGGCTTCTATGATTACCGCCACGAAGTCCCGGTCCCGACGCGCTGAACTACCTGTTCGGGTAGCGATCGCTAGAGTTGTCTCGTTTCCGCGAACGCCGCTGCAAAGCTACGGGCGCTAGGATGCAACGGTCTTCGATCCCGCCCTCCCTTCAGGAGGCAGTAAGACCATGCTCGGCGATCTCGTCACGCTTACGGCCGTAGCCGGCTTCGTCGCCGTCATGAGCGGCGCGTTCCTCGTGCTGATGGGGTGGCGCTATCAGGCGACTTCGGTCGCGGCGGTCTGGGGCGGCGGCAGCGTCGCGGCGGCGGTCGCGCTCATCGTCTTCGCCGGGAACGAGTTCTTCGACCTCGGTTTCGGCTGCGCCGTCGTCGCGGCGTGCCTCCACTGGTCCGCTGTCGTCCTGTTCTGCCGCCGCCGCATTCCGCTCGCCGTCCCGGCCGCAGCCGTCGCGATATGGGCCGCGATCGCCTTCGTGCCGCTGGGCCTTGCGCTCGAGCACCGCGTGGCGATCTACCAATTGGTGCTTGCCGGCCTCCTGATCGCCGCCGTGGTGGAACTGGTGCGCGGCCGGGGGGAGCAGCTTTCGGGCCGCTGGCCGATGGTGGTGCTGATCTCGCTCCATGCCGCGGTCTTCCTGTTCGGCGCGGGGCTGATGCTGGTGGTCCGCGCCGGCGGCGGGGTCGGCGAACTCGCCAATTTCGTCCCAACGATCATCGAGACGATGATCTTCTGCATCGGCACGGCCCTATTCATGGTCTCGCTCATCCGCGAGCGGCGCGCCAACGAGGAGCGGCGCGCCGCGGGCGTCGACTGGCTGACCGGCATCCCGAACCGGCGCGCGTTCCTCGATCAGGCGACGCGCGTGATGGGGACGGCCTTCGCGACGGCCCGTCCCGTGTCGGCGATCGTCTTCGACCTCGATCTTTTCAAGCGGATCAACGACGAGTTCGGCCACCGCACCGGCGACACGGTGCTGCAGCGTTTCGCGAGCCTTGCCGCGCGGATGCTGCGTCGCGACGACCTCGTCGGCCGTCTCGGCGGCGAGGAGTTCGCCGTGCTTCTGCCCGGCGCTAACCGCGAGCAGGCGATCGCCTTCGCGGACCGTATCCGCGTGGCGTTCGCCGCCGACGCGGACTGGGTCGACGGCAATTCGGTGAAGGCAACGGTGAGCGCCGGCGTCGTCGTCGCGCGCCGGATCGGGTCGGTCGAGGATCTCATCGATCGCGCCGACCGGGCGCTCTACATCGCCAAGTCGAAGGGCCGCGACCGCGTCGAGGCGCTCGATGACGACCACGATCCGGCGGTCGCCCGCTCGGCCTGAGTCACGCGTCTTCGATGGCCGCGGTGATCAGCCGCACCGCCGCGGGCGAGTCCCACTCGGCCGGACCTTCGAGAATGCCGAGCTGGCAGCCGGCGGCGTCGATGAGGATGGTGGTGGGCAGTCCGCCCATCGCGCCGATCCGCCTTATGTCGTCGAGGAGGCCGAGCCGCGGGTCGACGTAGAGGTCGAGGCCGACGGCGATCTCGTCGAGGAAGCCGCGCGGCCGCGAGACATCGGACGCGTCGAGGCTGACGGCGACCACCGCAAAATCGTCGCCGCCCAATTGCTGCTGGAGCCGGTCGAGCGCGGGCATCTCCGCCCGGCAGGGCACGCACCACGTCGCCCACAGATTGAGAAGGATGGTCCTGCCGGCGAAATCCGCAATCGTCAGCGGCGTCCCGTCCTCGCCCTGGAAATCGAGCGCGGCGAGCGAGATCGGCCTGGTGTTGATGCGGAAAGCGGCGAGGTCGCCGACCGCAAGCGCGTCGAGCCGCGCGGCGGCGGCGGGCGCGCGTTCGCAGTTCGCCGCCTGCTCGGGGGTGGCGGCGGCAAGCTGCGCCGGGCCGGTGATCACGCGCGTTGAGGCGACCTCCGGCGTGGTGTTGCCTTGCCGGTTCCCGAACACGTATATCGCGACCACACCAACGGCCACCACGGCGAGCGCGGCAACGAGCGTCGACAGGATGGCCTTCCGTTCGGACATTCGGGCGGTCCCTCCCGGAGACCTTCGTCGATGAGCAACAGCATGTGGGGCGGCCGTTTCACCGGCTCCCCCGCCTCGATCATGGAGGAGATCAACGCGTCGATCGATGTCGACCGGAAGCTCTACCGCCAGGACATCGCCGCCAGCCGCGCCCATGCGGAGATGCTCGGGCGCCAGGGCATCATCGGCGCGGACGATGCAGAAAAGCTGAAGGCGGGTCTAGACGAGGTCCTGCGGGAAATTGAAGCGGGGACGTTCACATTCTCGCGCGAACGGGAGGACATCCACCTCAATGTGGAGTCGCGGCTGACGGAGATCGTCGGCGAGGCCGGCAAGCGCCTCCACACCGGACGGTCGCGCAACGACCAGGTCGCGACCGACTTCCGCCTGTGGGTCCGGGATGCGGTCGACCGGATCCTTCCCGAGATCGCCGCCCTGCAGCTCGCGCTTGCCGAGCGCGCGGTCGAGACGGCGGCAATGGTGATGCCCGGCTTCACCCACCTCCAGACCGCGCAGCCCGTCACGTTCGGCCATCACATGCTCGCCTATGTCGAGATGCTTTCGCGTGATCGCGGCCGCTTCGTCGACGCGCGGAAGCGTCTGAACGAATCGCCTCTCGGCTCCGCCGCGCTCGCCGGCACGCCCTTCCCGATCGACCGGCACGCGACGGCCGCAGCGCTCGGCTTCGACCGGCCGATGGCCAACTCGCTCGACGGCGTGTCCGACCGCGACTTCGCCGTCGAGGCGCTGTCCGCAGCATCGCTCTGCGCGATCCACCTGTCCCGCCTCGGCGAGGAGCTGGTGCTGTGGTGCTCGGCGCAGTTCGGCTTCGTGCGGCTGTCGGATGCCTTCACGACCGGCTCGTCGATCATGCCGCAGAAGCGGAACCCGGACGCTGCGGAACTGATCCGCGCCAAGGCGGGGCGGATCGTCGGCGCGCTCACCTCGCTGCTGATCGTGCTGAAGGGACTGCCGCTCGCCTACCAGAAGGATCTCCAGGACGACAAGGCGCCGACCTTCGAGGCGATGGAGACGCTGTCGCTGAGCCTTGCGGCGATGACCGGCATGATCCGCGACCTGGCGCCGGATGCCGCACGGATGCGCGCCGCGGCCGGCCTTGCCTTCTCGACCGCGACGGACCTTGCCGACTGGCTCGTGCGGGTTCTCGGCCTGCCGTTCCGCGAGGCGCACCACGTCACGGGCCGCATCGTTGCCCGGGCAGAGGCGCTTGGCGTGACGCTGGACGCCTTGCCGCTTGCAGAGATGCAGGAGGTCGAGGGCCGCATCACCGCGGACGTGTTCGGCGTGCTTTCCGTGGAGAGTTCGGTCGCAAGCCGCACCAGTTACGGCGGGACCGCGCCGGCGAACGTCCTCCGCGAGGCCAAGGCATGGGTCGAGCGGCTGGGTACGCAAGGCGCGGGCAAAGGTGCGTGACGGCGCCCCTGTTTCGGCTAAGGATGGCGGACCGTCAGACTGGAGACCGACGCGGATGATTCAGATGACCGGCTCCCGCCGCCCCTCGATGGTCGCCGTCCTGGCGCTCACGGTGATGGCAATGGCGCTCGCCGGCTGCGGCCGGAAGGGCCCCCTCGAGCCGCCGCCGTCGCGTGCCACGACAGACGCGGTCGTCACCACCGGCGCGCCTCCGCCGGCAGGATCCGTTCCGTAGCAGCGCACATATACGCAGGCGTCAGGTCGTCCAGCCGGTCATATCAGGCCGCATCGTCGGTCAGGATGGCCTCGATCCGGTCGATCGGGTGGCCGGTCAGGTCCTTCGCGACTTCGGCAAGGAGGCGGCTTCTGACCTCGGCGTGAAGCTGGCCGCGCAGGTCGCCCAGCGTCCGCGGCGGGGCCACGATCACGAGGTGTTCGAACCGTCCCGCGTGGGCCCGCTTGTAGAGGCGATCGGCCAGATCCTTGGCGAAGCGTCCCTTCTCGAGGCGATGCCAGTCGGTCTCCTCGAGCGCGCTGCGCCGTCCGGTGACGGGGGCCGCCATGCGCCCGGGGCGATCGGTGCCCTGCTCATGCGTCGGCGGGTTCTCCTGGTCCAGCGTGCGGTCGACCTCGAAGTTCGGGTGGACCTCGTCGCCCTCGTTGCGGAGGAACAGGGCCTTCTCGCCGTCGCCGACCAGAACGAACGCGTTGTGTGGAATCCTGAGACCGTGCAAGACGGAACCTCCTCTTTTAGCTCGGGCATGCCTATCTTGCGGGCAGCCGCTCCCGAGCCTCCTGTGCAAAGGCGGCGAGCCGCCCCAAGGTTCCAACGGTCCTCGGTCGCAGACCCATGACGACGAAAGACCAGAGCCCGACCGAGTACCAGCCGCTCCTCCTCGGCAACGGGTTCCGGCGGCTGCTCGACCAGCTCGGACGCGTGCCGGGGCTGCGCCGGACGGTGCGGGTCATCGGCATCATGATCAGCCGCCTGTCCAAGGACGACGGCTGGGCGATGGCGAGCCACCTGACGCTGTCGGCGCTGATGGCGCTGTTCCCCTTCCTCATCTTCGTGGCCGGCATGGCGAGCCTTTTCTTCGGCGACGCCCACCTCGCGCAGGAATCGGTCGAACTGATCTTCCAGACCTGGCCGCCGGACGTGGCGGGACCGATCCAGCGGGAGATCATCAACGTCCTGTCGGGGCCCAGGACCGGCGTCATCACGATTTCGGTGCTCATCACGCTCTACCTCGCGATGAACGGCGTCGAGGCGGTGCGGGCGGCGCTGACGCGCGCCTACGGCTCCGAGCAGCAGCGCACTTTCCTGATGACGAAGCTCCAGAGCCTCGGCTTCGTCCTCCTCGGCACGATCGCCTGCATCGCGCTCGCGCTCCTCGGCGTCCTCGGCCCGCTGATCTTCGAGCTCGTGGTGCGCTGGTTCCCCGACCTCGAGGGGCAGGGCGGCCTGTTCACCTTCTTCCGCTACATGATCGTCGGTACGCTGCTGACGGCGGTGCTCACAGCCGCGCATCTGTGGCTGCCGGGCCGCCGCTGGCAGGGCATCCGCATCTGGCCCGGCATCATCGCGACGCTCCTCCTGTGGTGGCTCGCGACGGTTGCGTTCGCCGCCTACCTCAAGGGCTTTGCCAACTACGTCTCGACCTATGCGGGCCTTGCCGGCATCGTGACGGCGCTGTTCTACCTCTACATCATGTCGGTGATCCTGCTGATCGGCGCCGAACTGAATGCTGCGATCTCGCGCACGAGCCCGCGCGCCAGCCGCGGCCGCACGCTTAAGAAGAAGAAGCGCCTCCCCCTCATCCCGCCGCGTCCGCCCTCGGCCGAGGAAGCGCTGCCTTAGCTGTGCCGGGGCCGTGCCGGCGCGCCGCTTGACCGGCTCCTCCTTTGCCGCCATTTCCGAAGGCATGGACACATTTGCGGAACGCCTTGCCGCCACGGCCGCCGCGGTGGAAGTGGAGCTCGATTTCGCGCTGCCGATGCCGGAGGCCGGGAGCGGGCTTGGGGTTCGCCTTGCGGAGGCGATGCGCTACGCCGCACTGTCGGGCGGCAAGCGGGTTCGTCCGTATGTCCTGGTGGAGACGGCGGCCGCCTTCGGATGCACCGATACGAGTCCCGTCCGCGTGGCGGCCGCGCTCGAATGCCTCCATTGCTATAGCCTCGTGCATGACGACCTGCCGGCCATGGACGACGACGACCTCCGCCGCGGCCGGCCGACGGTCCACCGCGCCTTCGACGAGGCAACGGCAATCCTTGCCGGCGACGCGCTGCTGACGAAGGCCTTCGAACTCCTTGCCGCGCCGCGGACTCACGCCGATCCGGAGGTGCGCGTTTCGCTCGTAGCGCTCCTTGCCATCGCCGCGGGCGATCGCGGCATGATCGGGGGGCAGATGCTCGACATGGCCGGCGAGGGACGGGTTCCGACGATCGCCGAGGCGGAGCGCATCCGCGCGCTGAAGACGAGCGCCCTGTTCGGCTTCGCCGCCGAGGCCGGGGCGGTGCTCGGCGGTGTCGACATGGCGGGGCGAAGGGCGGCGTGGGGGTTCGGTCTCGCATTCGGCGATGCCTTCCAGATCGCCGATGACCTCCTCGACCATGCCGGAGACACAGCCACGCTCGGCAAGGCGGAGACGAAGGATGCCGCGCGCGGAAAGCCGACGCTGATCGCGGCGGCCGGGCGCGCGGCGGCCGAGGCAAGGCTCCGCGAGGCGGTGGCTGAGGGGGTGGCCTATATCGCGCCCTTCGGGGCGGCCGGCGACGGCCTCCGCGCGGCACTCGCTTTTGTTTCGGCGCGCGGGGTTTCCACCACCGGAGCGTGACTCCGCGGACACAGGCCGGAACGGACTGCGCGTGGGCCGGCCGGGCTTCTTGACGCGTAGCGTCCCGGAATGCCCCATGCCACTAACGCGGTGGAATCAGAGGCATTTTAATGATCGGCACGACGGCGATGCGGGCCGCCCTTGCGGCGGCGGGAGTGCTGGCGGCGCTCACCCTGCCTGCGGCAGCGCAGACGAGCGGACCCTATGTTCGCGCAATGATCGGCTACGACTGGTCGGCGGCGGCGACGTTTCAGGACCGGGACTGCAGCAGCTCCGGTGCGTATTTTGGCTGCGGTCCGGGCGTCGATGGGCTCCAGCGCGCCGCGCGCGGCTGGTTCGGCTCCTCGGGGGCGTATGAGATCGGCATCGGCACCTATGCCGCCCCTGCCATCCGCGTCGAGGCCACCCTCGGCTTCCGCCCCGGCTTCGCCTTCAGCGGCACCGCGAATTTCTCCAAAGTTGACCTGCCGCAGCCGGTCACCGCAACGGCCGGCCAGGCGGGTGTCATGGGCTTCGTCTACGCCGATCTCGGCACGATGATGGGGCGAACCGGACCGTTTCAGCCCTATGTCGGCTTCGGCGTCGGGCTGTCGCGCAATGTCGTCGGCGAGATGCTCTACGAGTTCCCGACGCTGACCCAGCCGCGATACTCGGTCATGCCCGGTGGCGTGAACTACGACGTGGCCGTCGCCGTCGCGGCGGGCGTCTCCTACCGGGCGAGCGACCGGCTCACGATCGACCTCGGATGGCGCTGGACGCGCTTCGGCGTGGTCGAGACCGAGGAGGGGGAGCTTTTCATCCAGTATCCGAACTCCGATCTCACCGTTGCCATCGACAGCACCTTCGCGGTGCTCAAGGCGAGCGGGATCACGCTGTCGCTGCGCTGGGCGCTCTGAGAGACGAGAGGAGGTCGCCGGCCGTTTAGGCCGGCGGCCGCGTATACACCGCGGCGCCGACGATCGGGCCGGGGAGGCCGTTGCGCTCCTGCTGGACGATGATCGCGGCCCCGTCGGCGCGCGCTTCCTCCATCTCGGCGAAGGGCAGTTCGAAGGACATCGCCTGCCCCCGCCACATGGCGAGACGGTGCATGTCCATCACGATGTTGTGGTAGGTGACCGTCTGTCCGGCATTCTCGCCCCGCCCGATCTCGACCCGCTCCGACGTATCGAACAGGACGATCCAGACCGTCCCCCAGGTGGGACCGCCCGCGAAGGCCGCGGCGACGTCGATGTGGACCGCCGAGCCCACCACCTCCACCGCGACATCGACGGTTGGCAGGTCCTGCGCAATAGCGATCGCGGCCTCGATCGCCGCCCGGTCGCTGCCGATGACATGCGCGCCCCCCGCCACGATGACCTGCGGGGTGTAGACATGGCCGTCGCCGCGGGTCAGCGCATAGGCGCGCTGGCGCTCGGTATGTTCATGTTTGGCGAAGGTGTCGACCCAGCCGAGGTAGTTCCAGTAGTCGACCGAGAACGACAGCGGGATGACGTCGGTCCGCGTCACATAGGTGGCGAAGAGGGCGTCGGCCGGTGGGCAGCTCGAGCAGCCCTGGCTCGTGTAGAGCTCCAGCACCACCGGTCCCGCCGCCGCAGGCGATGCCGTGGCGGAGAGTCCCAGCAACGAACCGGTTGCAGCGATCGCGGCGGCGCGAAACGCTCGTGGCAGTTTCATTGACAAGGTCCAGGTCCGGCACCGGTCCCGATGAACACGCTTCGGCACCCCCCGGTGACGCCTCGACTATGACCCAGCCTTACCGGCCAGCCAGTCACTTTCGTTTGACGTAACGCAACCGTCAATGCCGGCCGCGGGCCTGATTTCCGCCAATGTCAGGCTGCCGCGAGGCGGCGCAGCATGAACGGGAGGATTCCCCCGTTCTCGAAGTAGTCGAGTTCGTCCGCGGTATCGATCCGACACAGCACATCGACCGAAACGGACGATCCGTCCGCGCGCGTGACGATCACGGTGAGCCGGCTGCGCGGCGACAGGTCTTCGAGCCCGGCGATCGACACCGTCTCGTTCCCGGTGAGGCCGAGCGACTGCCACGACGTGCCCTCGTCGAAGGTGAGCGGCAGGACGCCCATGCCGACGAGATTCGAGCGGTGGATGCGCTCGAAGGACTGCGCGATGACGGCGCGGATGCCCAGAAGGCGCGTGCCCTTGGCCGCCCAGTCGCGCGAGGATCCGGTGCCGTATTCGCGCCCGGCGAAGACCACGAGCGGCACGCCTTCCGCGCGATAGCGCATCGCTGCATCGTAGATCGGCATCAGCGTGCCCGATGGCTGGTGGACGGTGACGCCGCCCTCCTTGCCGACCATCTGGTTCTTGATGCGGATGTTGGCGAACGTGCCCCGCATCATCACCTCGTGATTGCCGCGACGCGTGCCGTACTGGTTGAAGTCGGCCGGCCGGACCTGGTGGTCGCGGAGATAGTGACCCGCCGGGCTTTCGAGCTTGATCGAGCCGGCCGGAGAGATGTGGTCGGTGGTGATCGAATCGAGGAACAGGCCGAGGATGCGGGCGTTCCGGATGTCGTGGATCTGCTCCGGCTCGCGCTTCATGCCTTCGAAGTAGGGCGGGTTCTGCACATAGGTGGAGGAAGCCTGCCAGGCGAAGGTCTGCCCGCCGGAGACCGGAATCTTCTGCCAGTGCTCGTCGCCCTTGAAGACGTCGGCGTATTTCGTGCGGAAGATCGAGCTCGTCACCGCCGTGCGGACGAACTCGGCCACTTCCTGGTTGCCCGGCCAGATATCGCGCAGGTAGACCGGCTCGCCATCCGAGCCGGTGCCGAGGGGCTCGGTGGTGATGTCGACGAGCATCGAGCCCGCGATGGCATAGGCGACGACCAGTGGCGGGGAAGCGAGATAGTTGGCGTGGACGTCCGGGTTGATGCGGCCCTCGAAATTGCGGTTCCCCGACAGCACCGAAGCGGCGATGACATGGTGCCCCTCGATCGCCGCGGAGATCTCGGGCGCGAGCGGGCCGGAATTGCCGATGCAGGTCGTGCAGCCGTAGCCGACCAGGTCGAACCCAAGCGCGTCGAGGTCGTCCTGGAGGCCGCTACGGGCGAGATACTCGCCGACGACCTGGCTCCCGGGGGCGAGCGAGGTCTTGACCCAAGGCTTCGACGTCAACCCCTTCGCGCGCGCCTTCCGGGCAAGGAGGCCCGCGGCGACCATCACATACGGATTGGACGTGTTGGTGCAGGAGGTGATGGCGGCGATCGCGATGTCGCCATGGCCGATGGTGTAATCGCGGCCGGCGACCGGATGGCGTTCGCCGTCGAGGGCGGTCTTGTAGTCCTTCTCCATCGCCGCGACGAAGCCGGCCTTCGCCGTGTCGAGGGTCACGCGGTCCTGTGGCCGCTTCGGCCCGGCAATCGACGGGACGACGGTGTCGAGGTCGAGCGCAAGGGTCGAGGAGAACACCGGCTCCGGCGTATCGTCGTCGCGCCACAGGCCCTGCGCCCTGGCGTAGGCCTCGACGAGGGCGACCTGCTCGTCCGGGCGGCCGGTGTGCTCGAGGTAGCGCAGCGTCTCGACGTCGATCGGGAAGATGCCGCAGGTGGCGCCGTATTCGGGCGCCATGTTGCCCAGCGTGGCGCGGTCCTCAAGCGCTAGATGATCGAGGCCGGGGCCGTAAAACTCGACGAATCGGCCGACGACGCCGTGCTTGCGAAGCATCTGCGTCGCCGTGAGCACGAGGTCGGTCGCGGTGACGCCTTCGCGGAGACGGCCAGTGAGGCGGAAGCCGACGACCTCCGGGATCAGCATGGACAGCGGCTGGCCGAGCATGGCGGCCTCGGCCTCGATGCCGCCGACGCCCCAGCCGAGCACGGCGAGGCCGTTCACCATCGTGGTGTGTGAATCGGTGCCGACTAGCGTGTCGGGGTAGGCGACGGTCTCGCGGTCAACCTCGGAGGTCCACACCGTCTGGGCGAGGTATTCGAGGTTCACCTGGTGGCAGATTCCCGTGCCGGGCGGCACGACGCGAAAATTCCGAAATGCCGACTGGCCCCAGCGCAGGAAGCGATAGCGCTCGCCGTTGCGCTCATATTCGAGGTCGACATTGTCCTTGAAGGCGGTCGCGCTGCCGAAATGGTCGACGATGACCGAATGGTCGATGACGAGGTCGACCGGCACGATCGGGTTGATGAGCTGCGGATCGCCGCCGAGCGCCACCATGGCGTCGCGCATCGCGGCCAGGTCGACGACCGCGGGAACGCCCGTGAAATCCTGCATCAGCACGCGGCCGGGACGGAAGGCGATCTCGCGTTCCTCGGTGATCGGCCCGTTCCAGGCGGCAAGCGCGCGGATGTCGTCGGCCGTCACGCTCCGCCCGTCCTCATGGCGGAGGAGGTTCTCGGCCAGCACCTTCAGCGAATACGGGAGCTTCGCGAGACCTGGGAGGCCGTTTGCGGCAGCGGCCTCGAGGCTGAAATACACGTAGCTCCTGCCGCCGACGACGAGGGTCTGCCGCGACCGGAAGGTGTCGAGGGAAGAGGTATCGGTCACGGTCGCTCCTCGATGAGAAGATGTCTTGGGACGGAAGGCGCTTGCCCGTCCGCGGACGGGCCGGCGGGGAAAATGTCACGGAAAAGAGGATGGGCCCCAACTTGCCGGACTTATAAGGAATTATGTAAGCGGGAGCCATTCCGAACGGGAGCAGCCGTGCCGAAGTCGACCTTCCGCTTTGCCGCAGGCCGCGGCGTCTGGCTCTGCCGCCCGGGCCGCGCATGCGGCTGACCGGAAGCGGCCTTGCCTCCGAACGCGGTGGCCGGCTGATCTTCGAGGATGTCGGGTTCGACCTGTCCGACGGCGAACTGCTGGCGATCACCGGTCCCAATGGCGCGGGGAAGTCCACTCTGCTGCGGATCGTCGCCGGCCTCCTGCCCGCCACGGAAGGCCGCGTCGCGGCAACGCCGGAGACCGATGGTCCGCTCAACACGTTCATGCACTATCTGGGCCACCGTGACGGCCTGAAGGCTGCGCTGACGGTCCGCGAGAACCTCGATTTCTGGCAGAAGACCGCCGATTCCGACGGCGGCATCGCGCCGCTCGACGCGCTCGAACGCGTGCGGCTCCTCCACGCGGTCGACATGCCGGCGGCGTACCTGTCGGCAGGCATGCGGCGGCGCGTCGCCATCGCCCGGCTGCTGGTGGTGCGGCGGCCGATCTGGCTCCTCGACGAGCCGACGAGCGCCCTCGACGCCCGCTCGGAAGGAGAACTGGGCGAACTCATCGCCGGGCACCTTGCCGGCGGCGGGCTGGTGCTTGCCGCGACGCATCTCAAGCTGCCCGTGCCGATCACGAAGTCGCTCGTGCTGGGGAATGCCGCATGAAGGCCTTCCTTGCGATCGTGCGGCAGACGATCACCGTGTCGTTCCGTTCCGGCGGCGGCCCGCTGGTCGGGCTCATCTTCTTCCTGTCGGTCGTGATCGTGGTCCCGTTCGGCGTCGGCCCCGACCTCAACCTGCTGTCGCGGATCGGCCCCGCGATCATCTGGATCGGCGCGCTCCTCGCCACGCTGCTGGGCCTCGACCGCCTGTTCCAGGACGATCGCGACGACGGCTCGCTCGACCAGCTGCAGATGGCGGGCCTGCCGCTCGAATTCGTGGTCCTGGCAAAGGCCGCCGGGCACTGGATCGCAACCGGCTTGCCGCTGGTGATCGCGGCGCCCGTCTTCGGCCTCTTCCTCAACCTCTCGACCGCGGCCATGGGCGTGCTCGTGCTCACGCTTCTGGTCGGCACGCCGGCGCTGACGCTCATCGGCGTCATCGGTGGCGCGCTGATGGTGGCGATCCGCCGCGGCGGCATGCTGGTGGCGGTGCTGGTGCTGCCATTCGCGATACCCGTGCTCATCTTCGGGGTGCTGGCGGTGTCGGCGATCGTCGTGGGGCCGGCCGACTCGTTCGGACTCCCGTTCATGCTGCTGTGCGCCACCACGCTGCTGGCAATCGTGGTCGGTCCGGTGGCAGGTGCGGGTGCGATCCGGGCGGGCCGCGAGTAGGGCGTTGCGGGGGGCGGCGATCAGGCAGAGTTGAAAACGCTGGCCGTTGGGAATAATTGACCGGACGGGCAGTGGAGCGCAGACAGGGTCTATCTCTGGCGCGACCTTTGGAAAAGAGCACGATGGGCATCACGACGACGCTCGCCAATCCGACACGCTTCATGTCGTACAGCGGCAAGATACTGCCGGTGACCTGGATTCTCGCCCTCGTCCTGATCGTGGCGGGCCTTTACTACGCCTTCCCCGGATCGCCGCCGGACTACCAGATGGGTGAGGTCGTCCGTCTGATGTATGTCCACCCGCAGGCCGCCTGGCTCGCGATGCTTACCTACGTGCTGATGGCGGTCGCTGCCCTCGGCACCATCATCTGGCGTCACCCGCTCGCCGACGTGCTGCAGAAGGCCGCAGCGCCCATCGGCGCGGCGTTCGCCCTCCTGGGCCTTGTCACCGGCATGCTGTGGGGCCAGCCGACATGGGGCACCTACTGGGTGTGGGACGCCCGCCTCACCTCGTTCCTGATCCTCTTCATCATGTTCCTCGGCCTGATCGCCATCTGGGCGACGGTGGAGGATCCCGGCCGGGCCGCCCGCATCGCCGCGATCCTGACGCTGGTCGGCGCGGTGAACCTGCCGATCATCTACTTCTCGGTCCAGATCTGGTCGACGCTGCACCAGCCGCAGGGTGTGCTGCAGGGCCAGACGGACGCCCATTTCCTGCCGCCGATGTTCCTCATGCTCGGCGGCTACACGTTCCTGTTCATCAGCATCCTGCTGCTGCGCATGCGCACCGAGATCCTCGGCCGCCGCGTGCGTTCCATGCAGCTGACCAGCGTCGGCGCGGAGGCCTAGGAAGATGGATCTTGGCGATCACGCGGGCTTCATCATCGGCGGCTACCTCGCCTCGTTCGTGGTCATCGTCGGGCTCATCGTCCTGTCGGTGAACCAGTCGCGCAAGGCGCGCGCCCGGCTTGCCGAGCTCGAGGCGCGCGGCGTGCGCCGCCGCTCGGAGGCGCGGCCGGCGGCCCGTCCCGCGCCGGAGGCGAAGGCTTGACGAATTCCGAAGCGCGCGCCCCACAGGGCGCCGCTCCCGGGGGGAGGCCGGCGGCGCCGCGGAAGCGGACGCCGTGGGTGACGGTCGTGCCGATCGTCGTTTTCGGCATCCTTGCGGCGGTCTTCTACCTCCAGCTGACCCGCGGCGACCTCTCCGACACGGTTCCCTCCGCCCTGATCGGCAGTCCGGTGCCTGACAACGAACTTGCGCCGCTCGAGGGCCTGACGGCGAACGGGGTGCAGTTGCCCGGGTTTTCGCCGGCCTCGTTCCAGGGCGAAGTCACCGTCGTCAACGTGTTCGCGTCATGGTGCGGCCCGTGCCGCGAGGAGCACCCCTTCGTCGAGCGGCTCGCCTTGGACGATCGCTTCCGCGTTGTCGGCATCAACAACAAGGACGCTCCGGCGAACGCGCTCGCCTTCCTGGCGCGCTACGGCAATCCGTATGACGCCGTGGGCGTCGACCCGACCGGTCGGGCGTCGATCGACTGGGGCGTCTACGGCGTGCCGGAGACCTTCCTCGTCGACCGGAACGGGGTGATCCGCTACAAGCTCGTCGGGCAGATTCACAACGGCAATTACGATGCCGTCGTGGCCCAGATCGAGGCCGTGCTCGCCGAGCAGCCGGCGAGTGCTGTGGCGCCTGCGGCCACGCCGCCGGCTTGACAGCAGGGCGCTGCCTCCCCTAGATGCGCGGCTTCGGCGTCGGGCCTTGTCCGGGCGCCGTTTTCCGTCATCCCGACTGAAGAAGCCTGCCCGTCGAGGCAGCGCAGAACACGCGAGATAAAACGATGTTCGCAGTCATCAAAGCCGGCGGCCGGCAATACCGGGTCGTGGGCAACGATGTGATCGAGATCGATCGCGTAGCCGATGAGATTGGCTCCGTGATCCAGTTTGGCGACGTGCTCATGGTCGGCGGTCCCGATGGGACCACCGTCGGTGCGCCGATCGTCGCCGGCGTGACCGTCTCGGGCGAGGTGGTCGAGCACCACCGCGGCCCGAAGGTCATCGCCTTCAAGAAGCGCCGCCGCAAGAATTCGAAGCGGACGCGCGGTCACCGCCAGCACCACACGCTGGTCAGGATCTCCGCGATCGGCGACACCACATTCGAGAAGCCTGTGCGCGCCGCCAAGGCCGCCCCGGCCGAAGCGAACGAATAGGAGCGCTGACCCATGGCTCATAAGAAAGCAGGCGGCTCGTCCCGCAACGGCCGCGACTCGGACGGCCGGCGCCTCGGCGTCAAGCTCGCCGGCGGCCAGGCAGCGATCGCTGGCAACATCATCATCCGCCAGCGCGGCACGAAGTGGCACCCCGGCACCGGCGTCGGCATCGGCACGGACCACACGATCTTCGCGACCGTGGACGGCAAGGTGACCTTTGCCACCAAGGCCGGCGGCCGCAGCTACGTGTCGGTCATCCCGGCGGAAGCCGCCGAGTAGCCTTCCGGGCGCTTCGGCGCTCGTGGCGCTTGTGTCTTGCGAGGGGCCTTGCGGCCCCTCCTTTCGTTTTCGGACCGGCCGCTTTGCGCCGCGGGCGGCCGAGCCCTACTTACCGTTGACCGGCCGGCCCGCGCCGGTGCCCCGCGCCCACGACGGCGCGGCAGCGCTGGACGTCACAGATGAAGTTCCTCGACCAGGCAAAGGTGTACATCCGTTCCGGCGATGGCGGCGCGGGCGCGGTTTCGTTCCGGCGGGAGAAGTTCATCGAGTTCGGCGGGCCTGACGGCGGCAATGGCGGTCGCGGCGGGGACGTGATCGTGGTCGCGGCGAACGGCCTCAACACGCTGATCGACTACCGCTACGAGCAGCACTTCAAGGCCAAGACCGGCATGCACGGCATGGGCCGCAACCGCACCGGCGCGGACGGCGCGGACGTGGTCATGAAGGTGCCGGTCGGCACGCAGATCTTCGAGGAAGACAACGAGACGCTGATCGCCGACCTCACCGAGGTCGGGCAGAAGGTCGTCCTGGCCCGCGGCGGCAATGGCGGCTTCGGCAATGCCCATTTCACCACGTCCACCAACCGCGCGCCACGGCGCGCCAATCCGGGCCAGGAAGGCCGGGAGATGCTGATCTGGCTGCGGCTGAAACTGATCGCCGACGCCGGCCTCGTGGGTCTGCCCAATGCCGGCAAGTCGACCTTCCTCGCCGCGGTCTCCGCGGCCAAGCCCAAGATCGCGGACTATCCGTTCACGACGCTCCACCCCAATCTGGGCGTCGTCGCGGTGGATGCGCGCGAGTTCCTGCTCGCCGACATTCCGGGGCTGATCGAGGGTGCCCATGAGGGCGCAGGCCTCGGCGATCGTTTCCTTGGCCATGTCGAGCGCTGCCGGGTGCTGCTCCACCTCATCGACGCCACCGGCGACGATCCGGCCGGTGCCTACAGGACGATCCGGAACGAACTCGCCGAGTATGGCCACGGCATCACGGAAAAGCCTGAGATCGTGGCGCTGTCGAAGGTGGATTCGATCACCGCCGAGGACCTCGCGGCCAAGACGAAGGCGCTGAAGCGCGCCGCGAAGAAGACGCCCTACGCCATTTCCGCCGTCGCCGGCATTGAGATGAAGACGGTGCTGCGGGCGATGCTCGCTGCCATCGACGAGAGCCGGGCAGAGGAGCAGGTCTCGCCGCTGCAGGCGGAAGAGGCCTGGCGGCCGTAGGCCGCGAGTTCCTTGAATCCCGGCCCCGGCGACCTTATGCTAGCATTGTCACAGGAAATGCTAGCATGACGAAACAGCTCAACATCCGCAGCGACGAAGCGTATCGCCTGGCGCACGAGATCGCCGGTCGCGACCATCGGTCGGTGACTGAGGTCGTCCTCGATGCCCTGAAGAAGGAAGCGGCCAAATTGCCGAGGCTGGACGACCTCACGCTCCAGCAGCGCGCCGATTACGACAGGCTTCGAGCAGCCGCTCGTCGCGCTGCGGCCACGAAGAAGCCGGGCGCCACCTCGGATCACTCCGAGATGTACGATGAGTTCGGTCTCCCGATTTGATCGCCCTCGATACCTCTGCGTTGGTGGCGATTGCGCTAGAGGAACCGGACCACGAGCCGCTCCTTCTGGCGGCGACGACCATCGCGTCAGTTGTCGGAGCGCCCACCTTGGTTGAGGTTCGGCTCGTGCTCGAATCGAAGATAGCCGACGCGAACGGATTCATCGCGGCCCTCCTGGAGGTCTCGACCGTGCGGATCGTGCCCTTCACGATGGAAATGTACTCGGCCGCCGCAATCGCCTTCGAACGCTACGGCAAGGGCCGCGGCCACCCGGCCCAGCTCAACTTCGGCGACTGCATGGCCTATGCGGTGGCCAAGACACACGGCGTGCCGCTCCTCTATAAGGGCGACGATTTCGCCCTCACCGACATTCGATCAGCCCTGAAGTGACCCGCAAACCCGAGGAGTTCCGCCGGATCGTCGTCAAGATCGGTTCGGCGCTGCTGGTCGACGCCAGGACCGGCAAGCTCAAGCGCGACTGGCTCGAGACCGTCGCCGAAGACCTTGCCGCGCTCGCGAAGGGCGGTCGCGAGGTGCTCGTGGTGTCGTCCGGCTCGATCGCGCTCGGCCGGAACGTGCTCGGCTTGCCGAAGGGGCCGCTCCTCCTCGAACAGAGCCAGGCGGCCGCAGCCGTCGGGCAGATTGCCCTCGCCCGCGCATGGTCGGAGGTGCTCGGCAGCCGCGGCATGACGGCGGGGCAGATCCTGCTGACGCTGTCCGACACGGAGGAACGCCGCCGCTACCTCAATGCGCGCGCGACGATCAAGACGCTGCTGGCGCTGAAGGCCGTCCCGGTCATCAACGAGAACGACACGGTCGCTACCGCCGAAATCCGCTACGGCGACAATGACCGCCTCGCCGCCCGGGTCGCCTCGATGATGGGCGCGGACCTCCTGGTGCTCCTCTCGGACATCGACGGGCTCTATACCGCTCACCCGCAGCAGGATCCGGGCGCCCGGTTCATCCCGCTGGTCGAGCGCGTTACGCCCGAGATCGAGGCGATGGCGGGCACTGTCGGCAGCGAACTGTCCAGGGGCGGCATGGTCACCAAGATCGAGGCCGGGCGGATCGCCACGACCGCGGGCACGACGATGGTGATCGCGTCGGGCCACAAGCTCCATCCGCTCGCGGCCATCACCGCGGGTGACCGCTGCACCTGGTTCCTCGCCGACGCGAAGCCCGGCACGGCGCGCAAGAACTGGATCTCGGGTCACCTCGAGCCGAGGGGCTTCATCGCCATCGACGCGGGCGCGGCGCGGGCGCTCCGCGCCGGCAAGAGCCTGCTTCCGGCCGGCGTGAAGCGGGTCGAGGGCACGTTCCAGCGCGGCGATGCGATCCGCGTGCTGGGGCCGGCGGGCGAAGAGATCGCCCGCGGCCTTGTCGCTTACGATGCCGTCGACGCGGCGAAGATCATCGGCCGCAACAGTTCCGAGATCGAATCGATCCTCGGCTATGCCGGGCGGCCGGAGATGATGCACCGCGACGACATGGTCATTGCCGGCGAGTAGCGCTTCTACTCGGCGCCCGCCGCAGTGTCGGCGTTGGCGACACCTTCCTCGCCGATGTAGACCGCCAGAATCCTCACCGGCACGTCGCCGTGGTTGGTCGCATTGTGCGGCCAGTTCATCGCTTCCATGAACGAGCTGCCCGGGCCTGCGGCACGAACGCCCTTGCTCCCGTAATCGACCGTCACGGTCCCTTCGAGGACGTAGACGAACAGCGGCACTTCGTGGGTGTGCCAGCCGGTCTCGGCGCCTGGCGCGATGGTGACGATCGACCCGGTCACGAGGGGCGTGCCCGTCGGATAGGCGATCTCCTGGCCAACGATGGTGAGCTTGCCGGAGTAGAGCGGCGTCAGGAGCGTTGCGTAGGTCTCCGGGAGCCCCGTCTCAGCGGCCGGGGCTGCAGGCTGCGCGAAGGCCGTGGCAATGCCGGCCGTGCCGAGCACGGCGACCAGCGCCGCAATTGCGCCGCCGCGATGGAGATTGATCATGGTTGTCCCCCTGTGATGCCGGCCCGCGCCGGCTTCGGGGGGACCATGCCTCTTCTTCGTCAAGACGCCGTTAGCCTGCTCGTTTGAAAGAAACGGCCACCCGATATAGACATGCGGCCGCGAGCCGAACCAAAGAGAGAGACGGCGCCATGAGCATCGCCGAGCTAGCCCGCAACCGGAACGACGCCTCGCCCGAGGCGCCGGAAGCGCTGCGCCGCGAGATGGACGCGCTCGGCCGCCGGGCCCGCGCCGCCGCCGCGGAGCTTGCGATCGCGCCGACCGCCCAGAAGAACGGCGCGCTCCGCGCGATGGCATCGGCGATCCGCGTCCGGAAGGCCGACATCCTCGCGGCGAACGAAGCCGACCTCGAGGGCGCCGGACTCCTCGCCGCCTCCTTCCGTGACCGGCTCACGCTCAACAGCGCCCGCATCGAGTCGATCGCCGCCGGCCTTGACGAGGTGGCCGCGCTGCCCGATCCGGTCGGAGCGGTCATCGCGGACTGGGACCGGCCCAACGGGCTCCGGATCGAGCGCGTCCGGACGCCGCTTGGCGTCGTGGGCGTCATCTATGAGAGCCGGCCCAATGTCACCGCCGATGCCGGTGGCCTGTGCATCAAGGCCGGGAACGCGGCGATCCTCCGCGGCGGCACGGATTCGCACCGCTCCTCCGCGGCGATTGCCGCGTGCCTCGTCGAAGGGCTCGAAGAGGCGGGACTTCCCACAGCAGCGATCCAACTCGTCCCCTCGCAGGATCGCGCGGCCGTAGGACTGATGCTGACGGGCCTCGGCGGCGCCATCGACGTGATCGTGCCGCGGGGTGGCAAGAGCCTGGTCGGCCGGGTGCAGACCGAGGCCCGCGTGCCGGTGTTCGCCCATCTCGAGGGCATCAACCACGTGTACGTCGACAAGGCCGCGGACATCGAAATGGCGACGCGCATCGTGGTCAACGCCAAGATGCGGCGGACCGGCGTGTGCGGGGCGGCGGAGACGCTGCTTGTCGACCGGGCCGCGGCCGCGACCCATCTCGGCCCGCTCGTGCGGGCATTGAAGGCCGCCGGCTGCGAGGTGCGCGGCGACTTCGAACTGCAGCGGCTTGCCGACGGCGTCGAGCCGGCGACCGAGGCGGACTGGTCGACCGAGTATCTCGACGCGATCATTTCGGCCAAGCTCGTCGACGGCGTCGAGGGCGCGATCGAGCACATCGCGCGCTACGGCTCGCAGCATACCGACAGCATCGTGACGGAAGACGCGGCGGCGGCGGAGCGTTTCCTCGCCCGTGTCGACAGCGCGATCGTGCTGCACAACGCCTCGACCCAGTTCGCCGATGGCGGCGAGTTCGGGATGGGCGCCGAGATCGGCATCGCCACCGGCAAGCTTCATGCGCGCGGGCCGATCGGCGTCGAACAGCTGACGATCTTCAAGTACCGCGTCCGTGGCAACGGCCAGATCCGGCCGTGACGAGACCGGAATGACAATTCTCGCCGGAGGAAAACCCAACATGGCTCGGAAAGTCCTCGCTGCGGCGCTTGCCGTGGCGCTCCTGGCAGGCGCGCCCGCCCTCGCGCAGCAGAATGGCGCGGCCGCGGCGCTCGCATTGCTGGAGCAGGACCGCAATGCGGAGGCCATCGACATCCTGTTGCCGCTCGCCGCGGCGGGCGATGCCGCCGCACAGCTCATACTCGGGCAGCTCTATCGTGAAGGAAGAGGCGTGACCGCAGACCCCGCCGAAGCGTTCCGCCTCATTTCCGCCGCGGCGGCTCAGGGTTCTGCCGAAGCGCAGTTCGAACTGGGCTCGATGTACTATACGGGCAGCGGCACCCCGCGGAACCTCGAGGAAGCGGTGCGATACTACCGCCTCGCGGCCGATCAGGGTTTCGCGCCGGCCCAGGTCTCGCTCGGCCTTCGCTACCGCAATGGCGAGGGCGTCCCGGCCGACGACGCCGAAGCAAACCGCCTGTTCAACCTGGCGGCGGCGCAGGGCAACGCGGCCGGCCAGTATCAGGTCGGCCTTGCTTACGCGAATGCGCGCGGTGTCCAGCAGGATTTCGCCCGCGCGGTCGAGATGATGCAGATCGCCGCCGAACAGCTCTACGTGCCGGCGATGTACACGCTCGGCGTTGCCTATCGCGCGGGCCAGGGCGTGACGGTCAGCGCCATCGAGAGCTTCCGCTGGTTCCTCACCGCCCAGGTCCTTGCGAACCAGCCGCCCGGCGGGCCGATCTACGAAGCCGTCACGGAGGCGGCGACGCATCTCAGCCCGTTCGACCAGGATCGGATCGGCTACGAGGTCTATGACTGGCTCGTCGCCAGGGGGGCGATCGAGGCGACGCCCGTCACGCCGGCGCCCTGACCTGGTCCGCCTTCCGCCTCATCGCCCGGGCCTCAGGATCGGGCTCCTCGGCGGTTCGTTCGATCCTGCCCATGCCGGGCACCGGGCGCTGAGTTTGAAGGCGCTGCGGAAGCTGCGCCTCGACCGCATCTGGTGGCTGGTCACGCCCGGCAATCCGCTCAAGGGCTCGCCGTCGCGGGACTATCCGGCCCGGCTGGCAGGCGCCGCAAGGGTGGCGCGCCATCCCAGGATCGTTGTCTCGGGACTGGAAGCTGCGATCGGGACGACCTTCACCGTCGATACGCTGCGATGGCTGGTGCGCCATGCGCCCCGCGTTCGATTCGTGTGGCTGATGGGCGCGGACAGCCTCGCCGGCTTCCATCGCTGGCGCGACTGGACGGAGATTGCAGCATCGTTGCCGATCGCGGTGGCCGACCGGCCGCGCGCCACCCGTGCGGCGCTGGTGTCGCCGGCGGCGCGCCGGCTGGCGCGGTGGCGACTGCCTGAAAGGGATGCGTCCGGCCTTGCCGCGCGGCGGCCGCCCGCGCTCGTTTTCCTGTCGGGCCCACGCGTCGAACTGTCATCGAGCGGCCTCAGGGCATCCCTGCGCGAACGATCGTCTTGAAACAGTTGCCGAACCGATCCTATCTTGGGGGCGCTGTGGGCACGTCTGCCCGACCAGCCCGACGAACGAGGATCAACCGCTGACATCTGCATTGCAGCCTGGCAGGGCGCCAACCGCCCATGCCGCGGCTCCGGGACTGCGGAGTCTCCGAAACCCGGAAGCCCTCAACCTCGTCCTCGAAAGCCTTGACGAAGCCAAGGCCGAGGACATCGTCACAATCGACATCACCGGCAAGAGCCCGATGGCCGACCACATGGTCGTCGCCTCCGGGCGCTCGAACCGGCACGTCAACGCCATTGCGGAACGCCTTGTCTCTGACCTCAAGGAGGCGGGCCAGCCCACGCCCCGGGTCGAAGGCCAGCCGCATTGCGATTGGGTGCTGGTCGATGCCGGTGACATGATCGTCCACATCTTCCGCCCCGAGGTACGCCAGTTCTACAACCTCGAGAAGATGTGGCAGGTGGACGCGATCTCAGGCCCGCCGCTCGCCTGAGCGGAGGCATCGAGGGCCGATGGCGTTGCGCCTCCTGGTCGCGGCCGTCGGCCGGCTGAAGCCTGACGCCGAGCGGGCGCTGGTCGAGCGCTATGCCGACCGTGCCGCCAAGGCAGGCGCAGGGCTCGGGCTGTCGCTGGCCATTCGCGAGGTGCCGGAGAGCCGCGCCGCACGCGCTCCGGACCGGCAGCGCGAGGAGGCGGCCGCAATCCGCGGCGTCGTGCCCGCGGGCGCGGTGATCCTTGCCCTCGACGAGGGCGGCGACTTGGTCACGAGCGATGCCTTCGCCCGCCGGATCGCCCGGCTCCGCGACGACGGCGCAGCGGACCTTGCCTTCATCATAGGTGGCGCCGACGGGCTCGACCGCGACCTTGTCCGCAGCGCGCAGCAGGTCATCGCCTTCGGCGCCATGACGTGGCCCCACCAGCTGGTCCGGGCGATGCTGGCCGAGCAGATTTACCGGGCGGTAACCATTCTGTCCGGTCATCCCTATCACCGGGCGTGAAGCCGGCCGTCGTCACGACGCCGCAATCGCCTTCCAAAACGACGCGGCGTCGGTCCTGCTCCGACGACGCCAAAGGCAATCGCTCCGCAATGAGCCGCCCGCTCCGTTCCGCCCTCGCCGCGACTCTGCTTGCGTCGCTGCTCGGCGTCCCGGCGGCGGCCCAGGAAGCGCCCGGCGAAGCCCAGTGGCGCGCCGAGCTGCAGGCCATCACCGCCGAGATCGCGGTAACCGCGGACCGCCAGCGCGAACTCGAGGCGGAGATCGCGGCGCTCGACCGGGATCGCGCCGGGCTCAACAGAGAACTGGTCGAGACCAACCAGCGCGTCCAGGCCCTCGAGACCCAGATCGGCGAGGCCGAGGCGCGCATGGCCGGCCTCCTTGCCGACGAGGACGTTCTGCGCCGGTCGCTTGCGGCGCGCCGCGACGTGCTGGCCGAGGTGCTGGCCGTCCTGCAGCGCATGGGCCGGACGCCGCCGCCGGCGATCGTCGTCCAGCCCGGCGATGCGCTCGCCGCGGTCCGGAGCGCGATCCTCCTTGGCGCCGTGGTGCCGGAACTGCGCGGCGAGGCGGATGCGCTCATCGCCGACATCGAGAGCCTGGTGGCGCTGCGGGAGGAGCAGGCGGCGGAGCGGGATCGACTCATCGCCACCGCGACCGACCTTGCCGACGAGAGCGAGCGGCTGGAACTCCTTGTTGCCGAACGCCAGCGCAGCCTCAACCAGACGCAGGAGACGCTCGCGGCCGAGCAGGGGCGCGCGGGCACGCTCGCGAACCAGGCGCAGACTCTCGGAGAGTTGATCGCGGCGGTGGCCGCCGCCAACCGGCCGCCGGCGGCAGCGGGCGCGGAACTGGCCTTCGTCCCGATCGAGCCGGGGGTGCCCAACTTCCTCGACCCCGCCGACCGCATCGCGCCATCGGTCGCATTCCGTACCCTTCGCGGCCGCCTGCCACGGACGGCGAGCGGCGATCTGGTGACCGCGTATGGCGCGTCGGACGGATTCGGCGGCATCGCGCAGGGTCTGACGATCGCCACGCGGCCGGGAGCTCGCGTTTCCGCACCGTCAGATGGATGGATCGAGTTTGCCGGTCCATACCGTTCGTATGGCAATCTCTTGATTATCGATGCGGGCGACGGATACCGTATTGTCCTGTCGGGCATGCAGCGCATCGACGTGCAGAACGGCCAGTTCGTCCTCGCGGGCGAACCTGTGGCGGCAATGGAAGCCGTGCAGGTGGCAGGCGCTGCCGGCGCTGATATGGGAGCGGCCCGACCGCTGCTCTATGTGGAATTCCGGAAGGACGGGGAATCGATCGATCCTGGCCCGTGGTGGGCCGACCCGTACTGACAAGAAGGTTCGTGGATGTCTCGCAAGGCGACGTATCTCATCGCGGGGGCGATCTTCGTCACGGCGGCCCTGCTCGGCCTGTCGCGCCAGTCGCTGTTCGCGGGCAACCCGGCGCAGGCCCAGTCGTCCGAGACCTACCGGCAGCTCAACCTCTTCGGCGAAATCTTCGAACGCATCCTTGCCGACTATGTCGACGAGGTCGATGAGGCGACCCTCATCCAGGCGGCAATCGCCGGCATGGTGCAGTCGCTCGACCCGCATTCCTCGTACCTGCCGCCCGACGCCTTCATGGACATGCAGTTCACCACCCGTGGTGAATTCGGCGGCCTCGGCATCGAGGTGACCCAGCAGAATGGCGTGGTCACCGTCGTCTCTCCGATCGATGACACCCCGGCCGCGCGCGCCGGCATCATGGCCGGCGACAAGATCATCCGCATCGATGGCGAATCGATTGAGGGCATGTCGCTGAACGAGGCGGTCAACCTCATGCGCGGCCCCCCGAACACGCCCATCACCCTCACCATCAGCCGCGAGGGCGTCGAGCCCTTCGATGTTCCGCTCGTCCGTGAGCTGATCCGCGACCAGACGGTCCGCGCCCAGGCGTTCGACAATGTCGGTTACGTCCGGCTGAAGCAGTTCAGCGAAACCACGACGCGGGACATGCAGGACGCCATCCTCCGTCTGCGGACCGAGATCGGCCCCGACAATTTGCAGGGCTTCATCATCGATCTGCGCAGCAATCCGGGCGGTCTCCTCGACCAGTCGGTCACCGTCGCCGATGCCTTCATCGAGCAGGGCGAAATCCTCTCGACCCGCGGCCGGAGCACACAGGACACGCGGCGCTACAACGCCCGGGCCGGCGACATCCTGGAAGGAATCCCGATCATCGTGCTCGTCAATGGCGGATCGGCCTCGGCTTCCGAGATCGTGGCCGGCGCGTTGCAGGACCAGCACCGCGCAACGATCGTGGGCACGCTGTCCTTCGGCAAGGGCTCGGTACAGACCATCATCCCGCTCACCCCGGGCGACGGCGCGCTCCGCCTCACGACGGCGCGCTACTACACGCCGTCGGGCCGGTCGATCCAGGCCGTCGGGATCGAGCCGGACATCATCGTCGAGCAGGTCCTGCCGCCGGAACTGGCCGAACGCGTCGCCCAGCTGCCGGCTCTGGCGGAGGCGACGCTGCCGGGCCACCTCACGATCGAGAATGGCGGGGCCGAACGGCAGGCCTCCCTCTCCTACGTTCCGGCCAATCCCGACGACGATACGCAGCTCCAGTTCGCGCTGCGGCTCATTCGCGGCGAGGAACAGAACACGGCCTTCCCGGCAAGCGCCCTTACGCCCGCGCCGGTGACGCCATAGGGGAGGCCACCACGCCGGGGCCGGCGCGCCGGACGTTCCTGGCGCCGGCCGCGGCCGGCAATCGATGAGCGAACTGACCAAACCGCTGCATGGGAAGCCGCCGCGGCGGATCGCCGGCATCAGCATCGTCGGAGTTCTCCTGACGCTGCTGGGGCTTGGCCTCGTGGGCGCGGTTGTCACGACGATCCTCGCCTGGGATCCCGGCACGACCGCGACGGCGCCCATCGAGACGCCGGCTTCGACGGGGGATGTCGTCATCCGGGCGCCCGAGGAGGGCGGCAATGCCGGCGTCACCATCACGACGCCCGGCGGCGCGCCGGCGAACGGCGCGGGCGTCGTGATTCGGGAGCCGGGCGCGGCTCCCCCGATCGCGCTGACCACCGAGGTCAACCAGGTGCTGCTCGAATCCGGCCATTACGGCCCCATTCCGCGCATCGGTCCGGACGGCCTCCGGCCGCTCGACGCCTATCTCCGGCCGCTCCCGCCGGGCGGCATGACCGGCCGGCCGCGGATCGCCATCATCATCGGCGGTCTCGGCCTTGGTCGCGCCGGCACGCAATTGGCGATCGACGTCCTGCCGCCCGAAATATCGCTGGCGCTTGCGCCCTATGGCGCCAACCTCCGCACCGTCGCGTCCGACGCGCGGGCGGCGGGCCACGAGATATTCCTCCAGGTGCCGCTCGAGCCGTTCGACTTCCCGGCCAACGATCCGGGCGAGCATACGCTGATCGTCGACGATCCGGCCGCGGCCAACATCGACCGCCTCGAATGGCTGATGACGCAGTTCAACATGTATGCCGGCGTCGTCACCTATGCCGGCGGACGGTTCACGGGCGAGGCGGAGGCGCTCCAGCCGCTCGTCGGCGAACTGGCGCGTCGCGGCCTGATGTTCGTCGATGACGGCGCATCGGCCCGCTCGGTGAGCGCAAACGTGTCGGTGGGGGTCGTTGCCTATGCCCGGGCGGACCTCGTCATTGATACGGTCGACGACCAGACGGCGGTTGCGAACCGGCTCGCCCAGCTCGAGGCGCTCGCGCAGCAGCGCGGCTTTGCCATCGGCTCGGGCAGCGCCTTCCCCAGCACGATCGAGGCGGTCCGGGCATGGGCGGCCACGGCCCTGTCGCGCGGCTTTGAGATCGTTCCCGTCACGGCCCTCCGCGTTGACCCGCTCGAGGGCACGCTCATCCAGGTTCCCTGATGGTCGACATCGCCACGCTGCCCTACCGCCCGTGCGCAGGCGTCGCGCTCTTCAACAGGCAGGGCCTCGTCTTCGTCGGCAAGCGAAAGGATGGACCCAACGAGGCGGAGGGCGTCGGCAAATGGTGGCAGATGCCGCAGGGCGGCATAGACGGCGACGAGGACATCGTTGCCGCCGCCCGGCGCGAGCTGTTCGAGGAGACCAACGTCACCTCGGCGATGCATCTTGGCACCACGGCGGACTGGATCGAGTACGACCTGCCGGCCGATCTCGTCGGCAAAGCGTGGCGCGGCAAGTACCGCGGCCAGCGCATGCGCTTCGTCGCTTTCCTGTTCGAGGGCCAGGAGTCGGAGATCGATGTCCTCAACCCCGGCGGCGGCGAGAAACCGGAGTTCGTCCAATGGCGTTGGGAGCGGATCGAGCGGCTCCCCGACCTGATCATCCCGTTCAAGCGGAAGGTCTATGAGGCGGTGGTGGCCGAGTTCGGGAGGTTTGCGGTGCCACTACGCTGAGGATCGCGTGATGCGCGGCGATCTTTCTTGCAGCAGGTGTGTTCGTACGATCACGTTCCTATCGGTCAACCCGTGCCATAATCCACGCTCCGGAAATATGGAGGGCAGCCGGTGTTCCGCACTGTGAAATTGATCATGGCAGGCTCGGCCATCGCCGCACTTTCGACCGGTGCCCGCGCCGCGGATTTCGTTCCGGTCGTCGTTCCCCCAGTCCCGCTGGTGGTCCCGGTGCCGGTCGAAACAGGTTTCGACTGGCAGGGCTTCTACGTGGGTGCGGCTCACTCGGCCGTCTTCTACGAGGGGGCGTTCGGGTGGTACATCCCATCTGGGCAGGTGGGCTACAACCTCACGTTTGGCCGCCTGCTGCTTGGCGCTCAGGCCAGGGTCGGCGCCTACCTCCTTAGTGGTACAGGGCTCACGCTCCAGGTCGACGCGCGCGCAGGCGTGGCCCTGGATCGTGTCGCAGTCTACGGATTGTTCGGCGGGCTGGCCTATGGACCAACGCCGCTCAGTTGGTACGCGGTCGGCGGCGTCGGCGTCGAAGTCGCGCTCGGCGATCGGTTGTCGGTCTTCACGGAGCTCAGACTCGAGGAGGTGTTCACGCCTCCGTTCTACATCCACGCCGTGGTCGGCGTGAACTGGCACCTCGGAAACTAGTCGGAAGTCCGAACGGCGAGGGGCGTCTCAGGCGGGAGCGACCGCCCGCTCCTCGGCCGCCTTGCGGATGGCGCCGGCGAGGATGTCGGCGGTCTGTGCGCCGACTACGCCGTACTTGTTGCCGATGATGAAGCATGGAACGCCCGTGACGCCGATGCGCTGCGCGGCGGCGATCTCGGCTTCCACGGCGGCGCGGTCATATGGTGTCGATAGCCGGCGCAGCGTCGTCGTCCGGTCGAGCCCGACGGACTCGGCCGCGTCTGCGAGGATTTCGTGGTTGCCCACGTCGCGGCCATTGACGAAGTAGTCGGTGAACAGCCGTTCCACCATCGCGTCCTCGTGCCCGGCCTCGCTCGCCCAGCGGACGACACGGTGCGCGTCGATCGTGTTCGGGCTGCGCTTGATGAGGTCGAAGCGGTAGGGGGCGCCCTCGGCCCGGCCCATCTCCGTCAGACGGTCATGCGAGGCGGCGAGGTCGCGATCGCCGAATTTCTGGCGCATGTACTCCTGACGGTCGAGCCCGCCCGGCGGAATTGAGGGATCGAGCAGGAAGGGGCGCCAGCGCACCGCGACCGGAACGTCCGGAACGCTTGCGATCGCCGCCTCGAGACGCCGCTTGCCGATGAAGCACCAGGGGCAGACGACATCGGATACGACATCGATCGACAGCGGGACGGCAGCAGCCATGGACAGTACTCGCGCGAGAGGTTGCAGGCCTAGATGGCCCGCGCCCTCGCGCCGCGCAACGCACGATGGCGTATGACCGGCCTGCCGGTTCAGGCGGTCCTCCGGTCGGGCGGCGAGCCACCGATGACGGCCGAACACCGCAATGCGATCCTGCGCAAGGTTGTTTCACGGGCGGTCGCTGGTTAGCGTTCTCGTCCATCGGAGTTGCTGCCCTTGCCCGAGCCCGTTCCCTTTGACGTCCGCCTCCTCGACGTCGGCGATGGCCACCGTCTGCATGTCGAGCAGGTCGGCCGGCCGGACGGCATCCCGGCGGTGTTCCTTCATGGCGGACCGGGCAGCGGCTGCCGGCCGGGCCAGCGCGAGCTATTCGCGCCCTCGCGCTATCGCGCGGTCCTGTTCGACCAGCGCGGCGCCGGACGGAGCCTTGCCGAGGAGCGGCTCGCCGCCAACACCACGGCCGACCTCATTGCCGACATCGAGCGGATACGCGAGGCGCTGGAGATCGAGCGCTGGCTCGTCGTCGGCGGCTCATGGGGCGCAACGCTTGCACTCGCCTACGCCGAGGCGCACCCGGAACGCGTGACGGGCATGGCGCTCCGCGCGGTATTCCTCGGCACGCGCGCCGAACTGGACTGGGCATTCATCGACGGCCCGAAGCGGCTCCGCCCGGACCTTTTCGCGGACTTCATGGCCGGCCTGCCAGAGTCGGAGCGCGACGATCCGCTTCCGGCTTACTGGACACGCATTCTCGATCCGGACCCCGCCGTCCATGGCCCCGCCGCATGGCGCTGGCACGACACCGAGCGCGTCCTGTCGGAAGCGGCGCCCGCGCGGCAGCGGCTCGTCGCCCCCCCGGCCGGGGGTGGTCTGCCGGCGAGCCCGTTCTTCGAGGCACACTACTTCCGCAACGACTGCTTTCTCGCTCCGGACCAGCTCCTCGCGGGCACGACTCGCCTCGCCGGTATCCCGGGCATTATCGTCCAGGGTCGCTACGATCTCCTCTGCCCGCCGGCCACGTCGTTCGCCCTTGCGGCGGCCTGGCGAGGAGCCGAAGTCCGCATCGTCGAAGCGGCGGGACACGCCATGACCGAACCCGGGATCACGCCGGCCCTGCGGTCCGCAATCGATGAACTGGCCGACCTCTCCTTCGGCGTCGGCGCCCGCAGCGCCGCTTGGGCGTGACGGCGCGGCGACGGCATCACGAAACTGGCATGACGGTCATCGGCCCAAGGCCGGCCTTGGTTTTCCGGCCCCATAGGGATTCGTAATGGCAGCGATAGAATGACGCAGAACGCCTCCCTCCCTAACTTGAGTGTGCTGCACCGATTTGACGGTGGAGCGGAGAGCGGCTCCACCGCCGCAACCTTGATGGAGGATCTCATGTCCTGGAAGACCCCGAAGATCGCCGAAGTTTGCGTCGGCATGGAAATCAACATGTACGCTTGCGCCACCCGCAAGTAGTCTGACGACCTCCGCCGCAGCCCGATTGGACAAATGCTCCATGTGCTGGTCCTTGGAGCTGCGGCGGGGGGCGGGCTACCCCAGTGGAATTGCAACTGCCCGGTTTGCCGTATCGCCCGTAGCGAGCACCCGGAACTAAGGTCGACCCAGGCGTCAGTCGCCGTCAGCGCCGACAGCGAGACCTGGTTTCTCGTTAACGCCGCTCCCGACCTTCGCCAGCAGATAACCGACAATCCGAAACTGCATCCGCGCCACGGCCTCCGGCACAGCCCGATCGCCGGGATCGTGCTGACCAATGGCGACGTCGATGCGATCGCCGGGTTGCTGCATCTGCGGGAAAGCCAGGCCTTCACCATCTACGGGCATGAGAGGGTGCTCTCGGTGCTGCGCGACAACAGCATCTTCAACGTTCTCGACCCGCGCTTCGTGAAGCGCGAGGCGATCGAGCTTGAGGTATCCGTCACGCTTCGCCGCCCGGACGGGGCCGATTCCGCCATCGAGGTCGTGCCGTTCGCCCTCCCCGGGAAGGTCGCACTCTACCTGGAGGACGAGATGGCCAGGGAACCCGGCTTCGGCACCAGAGCCGGCGATACGCTGGGTCTCCACATCCGCAACCGCCACAGCGGGGCGCACTTCTATTACCTCGCCGCCTGCGCCGATCTTACGCCGGAACTCGCCGAACGGGTCCGCGGGGCGCCGCTCGTCTTCTTCGACGGAACGCTGTGGCGCGACGACGAGATGATCACGCAGGGACTCGGCACAAAGACCGGCAAGCGCATGGGCCACATGTCGATGTCGGGGCCGGACGGCACGATCGCCCGCTTCGCGCCCCTCGGCGTGGGCCGAAAAGTCTTCCTTCACATCAACAACTCCAACCCCGCGCTCTTGCCGCACTCGCCCGAGAGGGCTGAACTGCGGCAGGCCGGATGGGAGATCCCGGCAGACGGGACGGAGATCACGCTATGAACGTCGTGGTACGGCCAAAGGAACTGCAGTCGGCGGCTGAGCTCGAGGCGCGCCTTCGCGAGATTGGCGCCACGCGCTACCACAACCTCCACCCCTTCCATAAGCTGCTGCACGGCGGGAAGCTCAACAAGGGTCAGGTCCAGGCCTGGGCGCTCAACCGCTACTATTACCAGTCGTCGATCCCGCTGAAGGACGCCGTCGTCATCTCGCGTTTCCGCGACCGCGAGGTCCGGCGCGAATGGATCCACCGGGTCACAGACCATGACGGCATGCCGGGCGGCGAGGGCGGCATCGACCGCTGGCTGAAGCTCACGACGGGCCTGGGCCTCGATCCGGAATACGTCGAGTCCACGCAGGGAATCCTCCCGGCGACGCGTTTTGCCGTCGACGCCTACATCAACTTCGTCCGCGACCGGACGCCGCTCGAAGCCGTCGCCTCCTCGCTGACCGAGCTGTTCGCTCCGGGCATCCACGAGGAACGCATCTCGGGCATGCTGGAGCACTACGATTTCATCGACGACAGCGTGATGGGCTACTTCCGGAAGCGCCTCGACCAGGCGCCGCGCGATGCCGCGTTCGCGCTCTCCTTCGTGAAGGCCAATTCCCATACGCCCGAGGAGCGCGAGGCGGTCTGCAACGCGCTCATCTTCAAGACGCAGGTGCTTTGGGTCCAGCTCGACGCGCTCTATCATGCCTATGTCGAGGGACACGTTCCGCCTGGCGCGTTCGTTCCGGACGGCATGTGATGCACGGTGTGGTCGAGCCGATGGCCGACGAGAAGGCGCCGCTCACGGAAACGAGCCGGCCCGTACTGCCGCGCTACGCGCGGATGCATTTCGACAAGGTCCGCGGCCGCCACGTCCTCCTGGTTCCGGAGCGCGTGCTGGTTCCGGACGAGACGGCGGTCGAGATCCTGCAGCTCTGCGACGGCAAGCGGACGATCGGGGAGATCGTCGATGTCCTCGCCGCCAAATACGCCGCCGATCGCGACCTGATCGGCACCGACGTCATCGCCATGCTGGAGGACCTGCGGGGGCGGGATTTTCTGGTCGTGGTCGAGGGAGACTGACCCATGGACGACATCCTCCGCGACGATCCGATGGATACGCTGAAGCTGCTCGACAGCACGGCGCCGATCACCCATGTCGACTTCGGCATCCCCGCCGCGGTCCTGGCGGAGATGACGCACCGCTGCCCGCTGCAGTGCCCCTACTGCTCCAACCCCGTCGAACTCGAACGCTCGAGCGTGGAACTCTCCACCGAGGAATGGAAGAAGGTCATGACGGAGCTCGCCGAGATCGGCGTTCTCCAGTTCCATTTCTCCGGCGGTGAGCCGACGGTCCGCAAGGACATCGTCGAGCTGGTGAAGCATGCCCGCGCCGTTGGCCTCTACACCAACCTCATCACCTCGGCGGTGATGCTGACCGAGGCGAAGGTCAAGGAACTCGCCGATGCCGGGCTCGACCACGCTCAGGTCAGCTTCCAGGGCGCCGAGTCCGGCGTTGCGGACCGCATCGCAGGCTTCAAGGACGCGCACAAGAAGAAGCTCCAGGCGGCGCAGTGGATCAAGGAGGCCGGCCTGCCGCTGACGGTGAACGCCGTCATGCACCGCCAGAACCTCCACCAGCTGCCGGACATCATCGAGATGGCGGTGGCAATCGGCGCCAGCCGGCTCGAGGTCGCCAACGTCCAGTACTACGGCTGGGCCCTGAAGAACCGCGCCGCCCTGATGCCTACGGTCGAGCAGCTCGACGCCACCACCAAGCTCGTCGAGGAGTCGCGAGATCGGCTCAAGGGCAAGCTCGTCATCGACTACGTCATCCCGGACTACTACGCCGAGCGGCCGAAGAAGTGCATGGGCGGCTGGGGCCGGCAGTTCTTCAACATCTCACCCTCGGGCAAGGTGCTGCCGTGCCACGCTGCCGAGAGCATCACGGGCCTCGAATTCGATTCGGTCCGCGGCAACAAGTCGATCGCCTGGATCTGGCAGAACTCCGACGCGTTCCAGAAGTACCGTGGCACCGGCTGGATGCCCGAGCCGTGCAAGAGCTGCGACTTCCGCGAGATCGACTGGGGCGGCTGCCGCTGCCAGGCCTTCGCGCTGACGGGCGATGCCGGCAACACGGATCCCGCCTGCCATCTCTCGCCGCTGCACGACAAGATCTTCAAGCTGGCGCAGACCGAGGCGGCGACGGACGTGCGGGAGTTCAAGTATCGCAACTACGCGAACGCGACGCCTAAGGCGGAAGTGAACTAGGCGGGCTGACGTTTGGCTTCGGACCAGGAGGTGGTCGGCGGCGTGCGCCCCATCGAACCTGATCCGAGAACCAGAGTATTGACCCCGCGACTCGCGCGTAACTAAGCTGCGTTGATGCCCAGAAAGGCCTTCACGCTGCGCCTCCCTGCCGACCTGATGGCTGCCTCCAAAGAGCAGGCTGCCAGGGAGGGTCTTTCCTTCTCGGCGTTTGTCGAGAAGGTGGTCCGCGGCATCGTCGAACGCCACCAAGCCAGGCAATCTGAGCCCGGCCCGGAGCACAAAGGGGCTCCTTGACGCGTCTTTCTGGAACGCTGTTTGGCGGCGCTCCGCTACATGAAGCTCTGCGGGTCGATGTCGACCTGCGCCCGTACCGACCCGCGGGGCTGCGGCGCGGCCGCAAGCCATTGCCGCACATAGGACTGCACGTCCGCCGACCGCGGCGCATGGATCAGCATGCGGTAGCGGTGCTGGCCGCGGATCACGGCGAGCGGCGCCTCGGCGGGGCCGAAGACGCTGATCGTGTCCGATGGTGGTGCGGCGGCGCGGAGGGCGGTGGCGTGGCCGCGGGCGCTGGCGCGGTCGGGGCCGGACACGATGATCGCGGCGAGACGGGCGAAAGGCGGCAGCTGGGCGATGCGCCGTTCCTCGATCTCGCGGAGGTAGAACGCCTCGCGGTCGCCGGCGACGATGGCCTGGATCACCGGATGGTCCGGCGCGCTCGTCTGGAGAAAAGCGCGGCTCGCGCCGCCGACCCGGCCGGCGCGGCCCGTCACCTGCGACAGGAGTTGGAAGGTGCGCTCGGCGGCGCGAAGGTCGCCGTGGGCAAGGCCGAGATCGGCATCCACGACGCCGACAAGGCGGAGCAGCGGGAAGTTATGCCCCTTAGCCACAAGCTGCGTGCCGATGATGATGTCGGCCTCGCCGTCCGCGATCGCCTTCAGTTCCCGCCGGATGCGCTGGACACCGCCGAGCATGTCGCTGGACAGCACCGTCGTTCGCGCGGCCGGGAAGCGTGACAGGACTTCCTCGGCGAGCCGCTCGACGCCGGGGCCGCAGGCGACGAGCGTATCCTCGTTGCCGCACTGCGGGCAGTTCTGCGGCCGCGGCTCGGCATGTCCGCAATGGTGGCAGACGAGTTGCCCGCGAAAACGGTGCTCGACGAGCCACGTCGCGCAGTTCGGGCACTGGAACCGGTGGCCGCATGTCCGGCACAGCGTGAGAGGCGCGTAGCCGCGGCGATTGAGGAACAGGAGCGCCTGGCCCCCGTCGGCGATCGTCGCCGCAACGGCCGAAACCAGCCTCGGCGCAAGCCATCGGCCCCGCTCGGGCTGGTCGAGGCGAAGGTCGATAGCCGAGACGTCCGGGAGCGCGGCGCCGGCAAAGCGGTCCGGCAGGACGATCCGGCGATAGCGGCCCTGATCGGCATTGACGCGGGATTCGATCGACGGCGTTGCCGAGGAAAGCACTACCGGGAATCTGCCGATCTGGCCGCGCACCACCGCCATGTCGCGCGCGTGGTAGGTGACGCCATCCTCCTGCTTGTAGGCGGAGTCGTGCTCCTCATCGACCACGACGAGGCGCAGGTCGGGAAACGGCAGGAACAGGGCCGAGCGCGCCCCGACCACCGCCCGGACCGAGCCGTCGGCGACCCCGCGCCATACCCGCTCGCGGATGCGCGGCGCGACATCCGAGTGCCATTCGGCCGGCCGCTGACCGAAGCGGAGTGCGAAGCGGTCGAGGAAGGTCGCGGTCAGGGCGATTTCCGGCAGGAGGATCAGCACCTGCCCGCCGCGCGACAGGATTTCGGCCACGGCCTCGAAATAGACCTCGGTCTTCCCCGATCCGGTGACGCCGTCGATGAGAGTGACGGAGAAGCCCTCGCCCGCGGCGGAGCGCAGGGCGGCGGCCCCCGCGGCCTGGGCCGGATTGAGCGATGCCACCGCGAAGCCGGGATCGGGCGGAACGGCGACGGCCAGGGGGGGTATCTCGACCGGAATGAGCGTTCCGGCCGCGACGAGGCCATCGACCACGCCGGGGCTGACGCCGGCGGCGCCGGCAAGGCCGGACTTCGACCACGCAAGCCCGTCGGCGGCAACGTCCAGCACGCGCTGCCGCGCCGGCGTGATGCGCTCCGGCGGCGGCCCCGCAAGGCGAAGGCCCGGGCGGCTCCCCTCCGGCTCCAGCGCGCCCGGGGCGCGGAGGACCATCCGCAGCACCATGCCGCGCGTCGAGACCGTATACCCCGCCACCCAGTCAACGAACTTGCGGGCCTCGGCGGCGAGCGGCGGCGTGTTGAAGCGGGCGGCGACGTGGCGGAGGCGGTTGGAGGTGCGGTCGAGGCCGGGCACGTCGTCCCAGACCACGCCGACGACGTCCCGCGTGCCAAGGGGAACCTGGACGATGTCGCCCGGCGCAGCGCTCATCCCGTGCGGAACGCGGTAGCTGTACGGCTCGGCCACGGCGAAGGGCAGCAGCACCGAGACGACATCCGACGCCGGCCGCTCGGGCGCAAGGCCGGCGGAGCTGAAGAGGTCGTCGGACGGGGGCGTTTGGCGGTCGTCCATGCCGGCGGAACAATGCCGGAACAGGGCGGCGAGCGAAAGCGGCGCGTTCGCGCCCGCCCACAGGCCACGTCCATGGCCATGCTCCCGGTAACCATATGCTGAGAAGGGCGCGGTAGGCTGACGCCATGACAGCCGCCAACGCCGATTCGATCCTAGTTCCGGCAGCGCCCGACCTTCTCCGGGCGATCGGACGCTGGCGCAGCCATCTCGGCGGCGAGCGCCGGCTCGCGGCCAAGACGCTCGAGGCCTACGATCGCGACGTCGCGCAGTTCTGCCGCTTCCTCACGATGCATCTCGGCGGAGCGCCCGGCATTGCCGAGATCGGCTCGCTCCGGACGGCGGACCTTCGCTCCTTCCTTGCGGCGCGGCGAGAGGATGGCGCCGGCGCGCGGACGCTGGCGCGCGGCCTTGCGGGCATCCGGTCGCTGATGCGCTTCCTCGAACGCGAGGAGGGACTGAACGGCGCCGCCTTCCGCGCGCTCAGGACGCCGCGCCAGCCGAAGACGTTGCCGAAGCCGATTGCGTCCGACCTCGCCCTCCGCGTCACGGCGGTCGAGGAGCAACTGGCGACGACGCCGTGGATCGCCGCGCGCGACGCCGCTGTGCTCGGCCTCCTCTATGGCTGCGGCCTGCGCATCTCGGAGGCGCTCGGCATCACGCGCGGCGAAGCGCCGGTGCGCGGGACCGATTCGCTCCGGGTGCGGGGCAAGGGCGGCAAGGTGCGGCTCGTGCCGGTGCTTCCGGCCGTGAGCCGCGGCGTCGAGGCCTATCTGAAACTATGCCCCTACCGCGTGGATCGCGACGGACCGCTGTTCGTCGGCGCCCGGGGCGGGCCGCTCAGCCCGCGGATCATCCAGAAGGCGATGGAGACCCTGCGCTCCGCGCTCGGCCTGCCCGACACCGCCACGCCGCATGCCCTGCGTCACTCCTTCGCCACGCACCTCCTGTCGGCGAGCGGCGACCTTCGCACCGTTCAGGAGCTCCTCGGCCACGCCAGCCTGTCGACGACGCAGGTCTACACCGCCGTGGATGCCGCCGGCCTGATCGCGGCCTACGACAGGGCCCATCCTCGGGCGCGGTCCTAGCTGTGGAGGCGCAAGGCGTGGCAGAGATGGCCGCACGGCCACTCTCGGACGATCGCGCCTCGTGATGGATTCAATCATTCCCATCCTTGCGACGGTCATGGTCCTGCTTGCGGCGGGGGTGACGAGCGGCCTGGCGCGGAAATCGCTGCAGAATCGCGTGCCGGACCAGCCCAATGCGCGCTCGTCCCATCGGAATCCCGTTCCGCGTGGCGGCGGCATCGGGTTCATCCCGGTCGTCCTCGTTGCGCTCATCCTCCTGGCGGTCCTCGTGCCGGAGTACGCGATCCTTCCCGCATTCGCGGCAGGCATCGTCGGCGCCATCGCCGTGGCGGCGGTGTCGTTCGCGGACGACCTTCGTCCGCTGTCGGGGCGCGTCCGGTTCGCGGTGCAGGCGGCGGCCGTGGCGCTCGTCCTCGTGTTCTGGCCGGGCGGCACGATCCTCGGCCCCGACATTCCGGTCGTCCTCGACCGGCTCGTGGTCGGATTCGCCTGGCTGTGGTTCATCAACCTCTTCAACTTCATGGACGGGATCGACGGGATCGCCGCGAGCGAGGCGGGGGTGATCTCGGCCGGCATCGTTGCGGTCGCAGTCGGGGGATCGGCGCTCACGATCCTGCCTGCCGTCCCGGCCGCGATCGTCGGGGCGGGAGCGATCGCCTTCCTCACCGTCAACTGGCCGCCCGCGAAGGTCTTCATGGGCGATATCGGCAGCATCACCCTCGGCTTCCTGCTCGGTTGGCTGCTGCTGGCGGTGGCCGATGCCGGCTATCTCGCCGCTGCAGCGATCCTGCCGCTCGTCTTCGTCCTTGACGCCACGGCCACGCTCGTCCTCCGGATTCTGCGGGGCGAGCGGCCCGGCGAGGCGCATCGCGACCACGCCTACCAATTGGCCGTGGACCGGGGCGTGCCGCATGCGGTGGTGACCTCGGCGGTGATCGTGACGGGCCTCGGCCTGATCGCCATCGCGGTCTGGTCGATCGCAGCGCCCCTCCCTGCGATCGTCGCCGGCGCCACCCTGTCCGCTGGCCTCGTCCTCGCCCTTCGCTTCGGCTTGCCGCCGTTTCAGCGCCGCGCGGGAGCGGGCGGCGAGACGGCGAGGAGATCACGGTAGACGCCGGTGATCGCCGCCATCACCGCCTCCTCGGTGTAGCGTTCCTCGAAGCGGCGCCGCGCGGCCGCGCCCATTTCGCCGAGACGATCCGGCGTGAGGGCGGCGATCGCACCGGCGAGCGCGGCGGCATCGCGCGGCGGCACGAGAAGGCCTTCGATGCCGTCGCGGACCGCGTCACGGCAGCCGGGGACGTTCGTCGTGATCACTGCGCGGCCACAGGCCATTGCCTCGATGAGCGCGCGGGGAATGCCCTCGCGATAGTAGGTCGGCAGCAGCCCGGCGTGTGCCTCGGACCACACCCTCGGCACGTCCTCGACGGCGCCATGCCACGAAATTCCCTCGGCGCGACCCCACGCTTCGAGCTGCTGCTCGGGGATCGCGTCGGGGTTCGACCGGTCGGGGGCGCCATAAAGGTCGAGCGTCACCTTCACGCCGCGCGCGCGAGCGAGGCGCACGGCCTCGACGGCGAGGCCCGCGCCCTTCGGCCAGAGCATCCGTCCAACGAAGGCGAGGCGGAGCGGCGGGAAGTCCGGCGGGATGGGACGGGCCGGGAAGGCGTTGCCGTCGACGCCTGCCCCGCCGACGAAGGCGATCCTGTCGCCGCGCGCGGTCGAGACGCCGAGTTCGGCCGGATCGTCGGCATTCTCGAACAGGAACACCGTGCCGGGGCCGCGGAGCCATGCGGCGGCGCGCTTGATGACCGCCCGGCCGAGCGCGGCCCGCCGGCCGCGGCTGATCCACAGATGGCCGAGCCCGGTCGGCGCCAGCACGTAGCGGCGGACGCCGGAAACCCGCCCGGCGAGGCCGCCGGCGATGATCGAGCGAAGCGCGATGCAGTGCACGATGTCGGGCCGCTCATGGCGCAGCACGCCGACGAGGCGCGCGACCTCCTGCGGCACGGCGAAACCGCTGCGCCGGTCGGTGGCGACCGGGATGACGCGGATGCCCGCCTGCTCGAGAACGCCGCGATGCCTGTCGACCTGGGTCGCCACGATCACGTCGAGGCCCATGCGCCGCGCCGCCCGCGCCATGGGCAGGAAATGCGAGGCGAAGAACCAGTCCTCCGTCACGATGAAGAGAAGCTTCGGCGCGGCACGAAGGGCCGGAAGATTAGTCACGGCCGGCGCCTGTCTCGACCAGCGCGTCGAACGCCGACCTACGCGGCTTCCAGCCGGCCGCGAGGAGCCGGCCAGGGTCCGCCACGAGCGGCTGGCGGAGGCGCTCCACCTCTTCGGCGCGTCCGGCCAGGCGAGCCGCGGCGGCGACCGCCTGCCCCGGGAGAGGGAAGAGGCCCGGACGCCGGCCATGGCCCTTGCGGAGCGCGGCAATCATGTGACCCACGGTAAGCGGTTCGGGGTCGGCGATGATGTAGGTCTCGCCGGTCATCGCCGGATTGGCGAGGGCGAGGAGCACCGCGTCCGCGAGGTGGCGGCGTGCCACGATCGAGCGCTGCGCACCGAAGCCGGCAAGAGGCAGAGGGATCCGCCGCGCTGCAAGCTCCGCCAGCGCCGCCATGTTGAAGCGCATGCCCGGACCGTGGATCAGCACCGGCCGGAAGACGACGAACGGCGCGCCGGACCCCGCGAGCAGTTCCTCGGCCTCGAGCTTGGAGCGGCCATAGGCATCGGTGGGGGCCGCGGGATCCGCCTCGGTGACGGTGTGGTCGGCGGACGCGCCGGTCTGCGCCCGGATGGAGGACAGAAGGACGAATACGCGGACGCCGGCGGCCTTCGCGGCCCGGGCGAGCTTCGCCGTCGCCTCCGCATTCACCGCGCGGAGTGCGGCCTCGTCGTGGTTCCGCTCATGCGCGAGGCCCGCGGTGTGGACGACCGCGTCCACGCCGTGGAGCGCCTCGGAGAGGTTCGTCGGCGTCCGGAGGTCGCCGATCACCGCGCCCTCGATACCCGCGGGCAGGTCGGCGGGGCCGCGCGTCGCCGCCCGCACGGGCCGTCCCGCCGCGATGAGGGCCGCGACGATCCCGCTTCCCACGAAGCCGTTCGCTCCGGTTACAAGGACACGGCCAGCAGGCGCTTTCATTGCATCCATGGCGGAACCACAAACCCGCGCGTGCGCCGGAATCGCGGCGACGGCCGCACTTTCGGCAATGGTTTGAGACTTGTCGACGTTCCGATTATCAAGGGCACTTGTCTTGGCGGCGAGGCGTTGATGACACGAGGCGGCAGCAACCGGCGATCGACCGGGATTCTCGCGCGATTCGCGAGGACGCTGCCCCGCTTCACCGCGCGGACGAGCTTCGTTCTCCTCCACGATCTCGTCATGACGGCGGCAGCCGTCCTCGGCGCGTTCTATATCCGCTTCGAAGGCCAGGGCATCGCCCTGCGGCGCGACTATCTTCTCGTCATCGTACCGCTGTTTGTGGTGTACGCCGGGATCATCTACGTCCTGTCGCAGCTTTATCGTTCGAAGTGGCGGTTCGCCTCGCTGCCGGATCTCGTCTACATTTTTCGCGCCGCATCAATTCTTGCCATATCCATGCTGGCGCTCGACTACGTTCTCTTCGCGCCGTATCTCTACGGTGATTTCTTCTTCGGCAAGATAACGATCCTTCTCTACTGGTTCCTCCAGATCCTGCTCCTCGGTGGGCCGCGGGTCGCTTACCGCTACATCAGCTACTTCCGGTCGCGGCAGAACATCCGCCAGACCGAGCGAGCCCAGGCGATCGTCCTGGGCACGTCGGCGGACGCCGAGGTGCTGCTGCGCTCGATCGAGAACGGGTCGATCAGCCGAATCCGCGTGGTGGGAATCCTGTCGCCCGCCGCATCCGACCGCCGCCTTGTCCTCCGCGGCGTGGAGGTGATGGGCACGACCGCCGACGTCGAGCGCGCGGTCGGCGAATTCGAGACGCGCGGCATCCGCGTGACACGCCTTATCCTGCTCCCGTCGGCGCTCGCGCCTGAAGCCCGACCCGAGGAGGCGCTGATGCAGGCGCGCCGGCTCGGCATCGTCGCGAGCCGGCTACCGACGCTGGACCCGGGCGAGCCGGTGCGGTTCGCACCGATAGACGTGCAGGATCTCCTGCTCCGGCCGAGCGTGTCGCTCGAGAACGACGCGATCTTCGACGTCGTGGCGGGAAAGTCCGTGATCGTCACCGGCGGCGGCGGTTCGATCGGCGCGGAGCTGTGCAGCCGCGTCGTCTCCTTCGGCGCGGCCCGGCTCCTCGTCATCGAGAATTCCGAACCGGCCCTCCATGCCGTCATGGAGATGCTGGCCGCGCGGCCGGGCGCCTGCGCCATCTCGGGACGCATCGCCGACGTCCGTGACCGCGACCGCATCCACCGCCTGTTCGCCCAGTTCGAGCCGGACCTGGTCTTCCACGCCGCCGCCCTGAAGCATGTCCCGATCGTCGAACTCGACTGGGCCGAGGGCGTGAAGACCAACGTGATGGGCACCATCAACGTGGCGGATGCCACGAACATCGTCGGCGCCGAATCGATGATCCTGATCTCGACCGACAAGGCGATCGAGCCGCTGTCGATGCTCGGCGCCACCAAGCGCTTCGCGGAGCTGTACTGCCAGGCGCTCGACGCCGAGTTCGCGGCAAAGCCAGCCCGGGGTGGCGGCAGGGCGCGGATGATCGCGGTACGCTTCGGCAACGTCCTCGGATCGAACGGGTCGGTGGTGCCGAAGTTCAGGGCGCAGATCGAGGCGGGCGGGCCGCTTACGGTTACCCATCCCGACATGGTCCGCTACTTCATGACCATCCGCGAGGCCTGCGACCTCGTGGTTGCCGCGACCGGCCACGCGCTGTCCGGTCTGGAGCCCGAGGGGCTGTCGGTCTACGTCCTCAACATGGGGCAGCCGGTGCGGATCGCAGCCCTGGCCGAGCACATGATCCGCCTCTACGGGCTCGAGCCGAACGTCGATATCGACATTGTCTACACCGGCGTCCGGCCGGGCGAACGGATCGAGGAAATCCTGTTCGCCCACAACGAGCGGCACGTCGAGACCGGCATCCCGGGCATCGTCGCGGCCACGTCGGGCGCGCCTCCGATGGAATCGCTGCGGCGGTGGATCGCGGCGCTGCGCGAGTCGATCGCCCACGACGACCGGGCGGCCGTCTACCGCATCCTCGCGGACGCCGTGCCCGATTTCCGCGGCAAGGCGGCGTAGGCGCCACGCTTTACGCCGCCCGCCCGACCGGTCATGATCCCGGCAAGGGGTGCGATGATGGAGAATGCCGTGAAGCGTCGCCTTGCACCCGCCTGCCTGCTGCTCATCGGAATCGCGACGCCACAGGCGCTCGCCGCGGACAGCGTCTACACGGCACTGAAACTCGAGTCCTGCTCGCAGCGGCCGACCGATCCGCGCGAGGAACTGCCTTGGTCGCTCTGGGATTGCGCCGGCTATGGCGGGATCGCCGTTCTCGTCGGCGAGAGCGACCTCAGGTTCACGATCTCCTACGGCGTCGACGGCCCGGCCGACACCGGCGGTGGCCAGACCCTCGCGCCTTTCAACTCCATCGGCGAGACGCTGGAATGGCGGCTCGATGACGCCGGCCAGCCGTTCGCGACGATCATCCGCTACTTCGTCGATACCGGCGAACCCGGTGCGGAAGGGCAGGTGCTGGTCGTGACGAAGCTGGGCACAACCAGCTGCCATGCCGCCTATGTCGATGCGCTCGCGAACGAGGATGCCAACACGATCGCCCGCGCCGCGGCCGATCTCATTGCGCCGAACTTCCGTTGTGACATCGATACGCCGCTGTGGGTCAGCACGACGGGGACGGCCTTCTAGCGGGACGCTGATTCGTCGCGGGCGATCCCGTTCGCCATGGACGGTATCGCCCGACGCCCCTAGGGTCGGCGCCGAACCGTCGGCAGTCATCTCCAGAGGCAAGACATGTTCGCTGCGCTTTCCCCCGCGTCGCTCGCGAGGCGCAGCGCACGGCACCCCTGGCTGACCATCGGCGCCTGGGTGGTGGCACTCGGGATCGCCGGCGCTGCCGCGGCGCTCTGGCTCGGCGATGCGCTGACCACGGCCAACGGCTTCACCACGACGCCAGAGGCGGCGCAGGCGCAGGACCTCATCAACGAGCGGTTCTTCCCGCCCGGCCCGCGCGACACGACCGAGATCGTCTACATCCACTCCGACACGCTGACCGTCGACGACCCGGCCTTTGCCGCATATGCCGGGCGTGTCTTCGACGCCGTTTCGGCGCTGGGACCGGAGGTGATCAGGAATGGCGTCTCCTGGTTCCGGATGCCGTTGCCGAACCTCGTCACGCTCGACCGCCGCTCGACCGGGCTCGTGTTCACGCTGGTCGACGATTTCCCGAGCCGCGCCAGTCGCATGACCTATCTCGACGCCCTCCGGGAGGTGGTCGATCCCGCCTTCGAGCTCCACGCCCTGATGACTCCCGGCACCCGGTCGACGGAAATGGTCATCGTCCAGTCGGCCGTCCATCCGGTCGACAGCCCCGAGTTCCGCAGCTTCACCGAGGACGCGTTCCTCCGCCTCGTCCAGCTCGGACCATCCGCCGTCGCCGGGGCCACCACCTACTATGCGACCGGCGAAGCCTCGCTCGTATCGGCCGACGGCACGGCCACGCTCATTCCCGTCATCCTGGGCAGCCGCGCGGAACTGCCGGCCGTCCTCGACCTCGTGCACGAGATGGACGGCGCGGCGGACTTCGAGGTCGCCATCACGGGCGCCGCCACGGTCGACCACGACTTCAACGAGATATCCGAGCGTGACCTGCGCCAGGGCGAGTTCCAGTTCGGCCTGCCGGCGGCGATTGTCGTCCTGGTGCTGGTCCTCGGCGCGGTGGTCGCGGCGCTCGTGCCGCTGGTGGTCGCGGCGGTGTCGATTGCCGTGGCGCTGGGGCTGGCTGCGGCCGTGGGGACGGTGACCGACCTCTCGCTGTTCCTCGTCAACATGGTCTTCATGATGGGGCTCGCGGTCGGCATCGACTATTGCCTGTTCGTCATCGCCCGCTACCGCGAGGAGCGCGCGAACGGGCTGTCGGTCGAGGAGGCGATCGCCCGGACCGGCGGCACCGCGAGCCGGGCGGTGCTCTTCTCCGGAGTGACGGTCGTCCTCGCTCTTGTCGGTCTCCTCTTCGTCCCGACCACGATCTTCTTCTCGCTCGGCCTCGGCGCCATCCTGGTGGTGCTGGTCGCCATTGCGGGCTCGCTCACGCTGCTGCCGGCCATCCTCCGTCTCCTCGGCGACCGGATCGAAGGGCTGCGCGTCCCCTTTGTCTCCCGCGCCAACCGGCAGACGGCGCATGGCGGTGTGTGGGAGGCGATCGCGCGGATGGTGATGCGCGCGCCGGTCGTCTCGCTGGTCCTTGCGGCAGGCGCGCTGCTGGCCCTCGCTTCGCCGGCGCTCGATCTGCGGACGGGAGGATCGGGCGTCTCCGCATTCCCCGACTCGTTCGAATCGAAGCGCGGCTTCGAGATCCTGCAGGAGAAATTCTCGACCGGAATCGTTGCGCCGACGAATGTCGTCATCGATGGCGATGCGGACGCCCCCGCCATCCGCGCCGCGGCGGACGACCTCAGGGCGCGCATCACGGCCGCCGCCGCCTTCGGGCCGATCGTCGAGCAAGTATCAGCCGACCGCCGCACGATCTGGCTCCGCATGCCCGTGACGAACGGGGATTCGGTGAGCGACGAGGCGGTCGATGCGGTGAAGCGCGTACGGAACGACTACATTCCGGCGGCCTTTGCCGGCGTTCCGGCGAGGGTGCTCGTCGGGGGCGAAACCGCCGCGAACATCGACTGGTTCGCAGTCGCGGATGCTGCGGCGCCGATCGTCTATCCGTTCGTCCTCCTCCTCAGTTTTTTGCTCCTCCTGGTCGTGTTCCGGTCGATCGTCGTGCCGATCAACGCGATCCTGATGAACCTCCTGTCGGTTGGGGCCGCCTACGGGCTCCTCGTCCTCGTCTTCCAGAAGGGGTTTGCAGCCGATTTCTTCGGCTTCTCGCAGGTCGACACCATTGAAGCCTGGATCCCGATCTTCCTGTTTTCGGTCCTGTTCGGCCTGTCGATGGACTATCACGTGTTCCTGCTCAGCCGGATCCGCGAGCATTTCGGCGAGACCCGCGACAACGAGGCCTCGATCGTGTTCGGCGTCCGCTCGACGGCGCGGCTGATCACTGGCGCCGCACTCATCATGGTTGCGGTATTCGGCGGCTTTGCGAGCGGCGACCTGGTGATGTTCCAGCAGGTCGGCTTCGGCCTCGGCGTGGCCGTGCTCCTCGACGCCACGATCGTCCGTTCCGTGCTGGTGCCGGCGACGATGCGGCTCATCGGCCGCTGGAACTGGTACCTGCCGCCGTTCCTGCGCTGGCTGCCGCATCTGGCGGTCGAAGGCCACGACCAGCCGGCGCCGCGTGCTGCGGAATAGCGGCGTGCCATTTTTGTTCATATGTGTGTCCACGGAGGCATTGCCCCGTGCTTTGCGGGACCCTAGCCTGCAATCAAGGCTTGCGATGGCGGCAGCACCGTCGTCGGAGGCAACCTGCCGCGCGCGGCAGGAGGGGTTCGGGGGCGTGATGAAGAGACTTCTGGCAGCCGCTGGCCTGGCAGCCACCCTGGTTGCAGCATGCGCGGGCGTCGCGCATGCCCAGTACGTCTGGGATGGCCCGCGCCTGACGGAGCAGGCGATCTTCGGCGTCGGAACGGCGAACTACGTCTTCAACACGGACGGCTATTACAACGACGCGCAGGGAGACACGTTCTCCCACCCCGTTCGCGGCTTCACCTTCGGAATTGGTGGCGGCTACGACTGGCAGATCGGCCCGGTCGTCTACGGCATCGACATGGCCGTGATCTCCGGCAATGGCGGGGTCGGCAATTACGATGTCCAGAGCCCGTACGATCCGAACCAGGGCTTCGAGCTCAAGTTCCACTGGGCGACCGCGGTGAGTGCCCGGGTGGGCTTCGCGCTCGACCGCACGCTGTTCTACGTCCAGGCGGGCACGGCCTTCACGCACCTCATCAACGAGGCCAATGACGAGCCCGACCGCGTCCGCCTCGGTCGCTGGCCCCTGGGCGTGAGCGCGGGCTTCGGCGTGGAGCGCGCCGTGACCGACCGGATGGCGCTCGGCGTCGGCTATCGTTTCCTCGTCTTCGCCCCGTTCTCCATCGTTTCGAATGGCGCCACGCCGACCGACCATACGGTCCAGTATCGGGCGCACCTGGTCCAGACGAGCGTCACCTGGCGCTTCGACCAGCCGGAGGATGTCCGCGGCAAGGGCCTCGAGGGCTTCGGCTGGGCCGGCCCCTATGTCGGCGTGCTCTACGGTTCGCCGTCGTCGTTCCACGCGGTGGCCGGATACAATCTCGTCCTCGCCGACCGCTTCCTGTTCGGCCCGGAGGTGCGCGGCGCTCTCTTCACCTGCTGCAACCTCCGCTATGGCGCCGACGTGATGGCGCGGGCGGGCCTCATCATCGACGAGCACCTCCTCGTTTACGCCGAGGCAGGTCTGCGCTGGCGCGACACCACACGGTTCGTCACCGCCGGTGGCGGCATGGAGATCGCCATGTCGCCCCGCTTCAGCGGCGTCATGGAGCTCTCCGCGCTCCACAAGACGGGCGGCGGCTGGGGCGAGGTGTCGTTCATGGGTGGCCTTCGCCTCCATCTCGGCGGCAACGCCCTGCGATAGGGCTGGAAGCCCCGGCGCACCGCGCTTCCTTGGGCTTCCTCCAATGTATGCCGTTTTGGTTGCACCGTGTTCCGGGCGCGCGTTACATCGGCAGATAGTTGCGCTGCGGAGACCGTGCCGATGGCAGAGACGAGCGGGAATTTTCGCCCGACATCGCCGCACCTCCAGATCTACCGATGGTCCGGCACAATGGCGATGTCCGTCGCCCACCGGATCACCGGCGCTGCCCTGTTCGTCGGGATGGGGCTGCTCGCCTGGTGGCTGGTCGCCGCGGCGATCGGACCGGATGCCTTCGCCACGGCCCGGCGCTTCCTGTTCTCGCTGCCCGGGACCATCCTCGTCTTTGCCTTCAGCTGGGCGCTGGTGCACCACGCGGTCGGCGGCCTCCGCCACCTGATCTGGGAGTCGGGCGTGGGCATGACGCGGCGCAACCGGGAGCTGCTCGCCTGGGGCACGCTCGCCACGTCCGTGGCCGCGACCGCCGTGATCTGGGCGCTGGCCTATTTCGTGCGATGACGCCGGTCCGATCCCAGGAGCGGCGGACTGGCGAGGGGGCGATTCCCGTCGCGGACCGTCGCCAGAAGGGCGGCGGCGCCGGGCGCTCGTTCCAGAAGCGCTTCACGTCCATGCTGCTGCTGCCGCTGACGGTGACGGCAATCTTCCTCGGCACGACGCTCGCCGGCGCCGACCAGGGCACTGTGGCCCGAATCGTCGGCCACCCCTTCATCGCGATCGCCCTGTTCGCCTTTGTCGCGCTGGTCGCGGTGCACATGACACTTGGCGTCATCGACATCGTCGCGGACTACGTGCACGGAACGGTGATGAACCGCCTCGCCATCGCCGGAGCCATGACCTATTCCGCCGTCGTCGTCGGCGCCTCCGGCTGGGCGCTCCTGAAACTCAGCCTCGGGGACTGACCCATTGCCACGCAACCGGGAGCCGGCCGGCGCCCCGGCCGCCATCGGCCGCGCCTATCCGCTGACGGACCATTTCGTGGACGTCGCGGTGGTCGGCGCAGGCGGCGCCGGCCTTCGTGCGGCGCTCGCGGCGGGCGAAGCCGGGCTGACGACGGCCTGCATCACGAAGGTCTTTCCGACCCGGAGCCACACCGTGGCGGCACAGGGCGGCATCTCGGCGGCGCTCGGCAACATGGGCGAGGACGACTGGCGCTGGCACATGTACGACACCGTGAAGGGGTCGGACTGGCTGGGCGACCAGGACGCCATCGAGTTCCTCTGCCGTGAGGCGCCTTCGGCGGTCTACGAGCTCGAGCACTACGGCGTGCCCTTCTCGCGCACCGATGACGGCCGGATCTACCAGCGGGCCTTCGGCGGGATGACGACGCATTTCGGCGAAGGCGTCGCCCGCCGCACCGCGGCCGCGGCCGACCGCACCGGCCACGCGATCCTCCACACGCTCTACGGCCAGGCGCTCAAGCACAAGGTCGCCTTCCACACCGAGTATTTTGCCATCGACTTGATGATGGCGGACGGGGCCTGCGTCGGCGTGGTTGCGCTGTGCTTGGCCGACGGGTCGCTGCACCGCTTCCGGGCGCACCGCACGATCCTCGCCACCGGCGGCTATGGCCGTGCCTACGCGTTCTGCTCGTCGGCGCATATCTGCACCGGCGACGGCAACGCCATGGCTGCGCGCGCCGGCGTGCCGCTGCAGGACATGGAGTTCGTGCAGTTCCATCCGACGGGGCTTTACGGCCACGGCATGCTCATTACCGAGGGCGCGCGCGGCGAGGGCGGCTATCTCGTCAATTCCGAGGGCGAGCGCTTCATGGAGCGCTATGCGCCCACGGCCAGGGACCTCGCCTCGCGCGATGTCGTGGCGCGCGCCATCACGATGGAGATCCGCGCCGGGCGCGGCGTCGGCCCGAAGCGCGACCACATCGACCTCCACATCGAGCACCTCGATCCGAAGGTGATCCACGAGCGTCTGCCCGGCATCGCCGACACCGCCCGTATCTTCGGCAAGGTCGACATCTCGAAGGCGCCGATCCCGGTGGTGCCGACCGTCCACTACAACATGGGCGGCGTGCCGACGAACCATGTCGGCGAGGTCATCACCATGACGGCGGACGGCGAAGTGGTGGTGCCGGGCCTGATGGCGATCGGCGAGGGCGCCTGCGTCTCGGTGCATGGCGCCAACCGGCTCGGCTCGAACTCGCTGGTCGACCTCATCGTGTTCGGCCGTGCCGCCGGCCGCCAGTGCGGCGAGACGGTGCGGCGGGGCGCTGCGCACCGCGAGCATGCCGCCGATGGCGAGGAGGCGGTTGCGCGGCTCGACCGGCTCCGCTTTGCCGCCGGCGGAACACCGACCGCGATGCTGCGGAAGCGGATGCAGGCGGTCATGCAGGACGATTGCGGCGTGTTTCGAACCGCGGAAACGCTGACCCTCGGCCAGCGGCGCATCCGCGAGGTCTGGGCCGCCGGCGACGACATCCGCGTCACCGACCGCTCGTTGATCTGGAATTCGGACCTCGTCGAGACGCTCGAATACGACAACCTCATCGTCCAGGCGGTCGCGACGATGGACGCCGCGGCCTGGCGTACCGAATCCCGCGGCGCGCATGCCCGCGAGGATTTTCCGGAACGGAACGACGTCGACTGGCTGCGCCACAGCCTCGCCTTCGTCGATGCCGGCGCGCGGACGGTGCGGCTCGACGACCGGCCGGTCCACACGGCGCCACTCACGTCTGAGGCGCCTGTGATAATTCCAAAGGCGCGGACATACTGAAGGTCCCGCCGACCGGCGGCCACCGCACCGACGACGGGAGGTATTCCGATGTGGCGCCATTCTCTCCGGCTAGGAGCTGCCGCTTTCGCGATCGTGGCGACGAGCCAGGCAGCGCTCGCCCAGCAGTTCGGACCCGCCGAGCGACAGGCGGTCCTCGACCGGATCGCGGCGCTCAGCCAGGGCGATCTCGAACAGATCCTGACCGTGGTGATCCCGGATTTCGTTGGCATGCTGAACCGCGGAATGCCGGCTCGGCTCGATGAAGTGACGACGGCAACTGCCGTGACCTACGCGCCCACCGTCGTCGAGTACAACTATCAGATCGATGAGGGAGTGACTTTCGGTCCCGGCATGATCGACGAACAGAAGGCCATCCTCGTGCGCACGCTGTGCAACCAGGAGGACACGTTCTACATCCTCGCCCTGGGTGTAACGATGATGTACCACTACCGCGGCGCGAAGGCCGACATCGGGACGTTCGACATTGTCATCGCCGACTGTCCGGCCTCCACCCCGACGAAATGACAAGGGGCGCCACATGGGCGCCCCTTCATGAATCGGCTGACGCGGTGCCGCTACGCGGCTTCGTCCTGATCCTCGGCCTCGGGTTCCCCCTCGACCGCCTCGGCGTCGTCGGCCTCCGCCTCGGCGGCTGCCGCCTTGGCGCCGCGGCGCGGGCTCTTGGCGAGGTTTTCCTGGATGCGCTGGATCGCCTCGGTCTCCGAGATGGCGGCGACCGCGGCGATCTCGCGCGACATGCGGTCGAGCGCTGCCTCGTAGAGCTGCCGCTCGGAGTAGGACTGCTCCGGCTGCGCATCGGAACGGAACAGGTCGCGCACGACCTCAGAGATGGCGAGGAGGTCGCCCGAGTTGATCTTGGCCTCGTATTCCTGCGCCCGGCGGCTCCACATCGTGCGCTTGATGCGGGCGCGGCCGCGGACGATCTCCAGCGCGCGATCCACCGTCGCGTCATCCGCGAGCTTCCGCATGCCGACGGTCTTCGCCTTCGGCACCGGCACGCGCAGGGTCATCTTGTCCTTCTCGAACGATACGACATAGAGCTCGAGCTTCATGCCGGCCACTTCCTGGTTCTCGAGCCGTACGATCTTGCCGACGCCGTGGGCCGGATAGACGATGTGCTCGCCAGTCCGGAACTCGGACCGCGGAGTGGTCTTCTTCGCTGCAGCCATGCGCTTCGCTCCTGTGACGCCTTCCAACGCGATCTCAGGGGATCGCGCCGCCGGCGCTGCACTGCCTCAGTCGTGTGACGACACCAACGCGCCCGCCGAACGAGGGTCCAGGGCGGGAGAACAGGCGTGGCCAACGGTTTGAGGAAGGCGAGAACCGGCTGTCACAATACCGTAGCACAAAAAAGGGGAACTTTCAAAGGTTTGCTCCACCTTCGCTTGCCACGGACTCGGAGGCGTGGCAGCCGCTCGGAGATTCGCGAAGCGGCGGCAGTCGGCAGTCGCTGTCGGCAGTAGGTGGTCGGCAATCGCCGTCCCCTCCCGACTGCCTACTGCCGACCGCCGATTGCCGAACCGGCCTAATCGCCCTCGCCGGGATTGGGCGAGAAGAACTTCGCGAACTTGTCGGGCTGGCCTTCGTAGGACTTGGCGTCGGCGGCCGGCTCGCGCTTGGCGGTGATGTTCGGCCACTGCGTGGCGTAGTCCGCATTGAGCTTGAGCCAGGAATCGAGGCCGCCCTCGGTGTCCGGCTTGATCGCGTCGGCCGGGCACTCGGGCTCGCAGACGCCGCAATCGATGCACTCGTCGGGGTGGATGACGAGCATGTTCTCGCCTTCATAGAAGCAGTCGACGGGGCAGACCTCGACGCAATCCATGTACTTGCAGCGAATGCAGTTCTCGGTGACGACGTAGGTCAAGATTCCCCTCTTCGCGCTCTGCCTGAAGCCCGTTGTGACGTGACCGCCCGGTCACGTTCCCCCGTGGTTCCGTAGCCGTTCCGCCGCCTCCGGGCAAGGTTTCGAGCGGCTCTAGCCAGCATCTTCGTCATTGCCGCGCTTGAGCGCGATGAGGTCCTTCCGCGCATGCTTGTCCGGGCGCCCGCCCGGGTCGGACATCGGGTCTTCCGACACCTCAGGACTTGCCGTTCCGGGCGCCCGCGGCGCGAGGTCCTCGTAGAGGCGGCCGGCATCGGTGGCCGAGCCGCGGCGCTCCGAGAAACCGGTCACGCGGAGGACCCGGACGAAGGTCGGGAAGGCGACCGTCAGCACGTCGCCGAGCTTCACGGCGCGGCTCGCCGACTCGCTCCGCTCGCGGTTGACGCGCACCTGGCCGGAGGTTGCCAGCGCCTGCGCGGCGCTGCGGGTGCGGGCGAGGCGCGCGTGCCACAGCCAGCGATCGATGCGCTGGCGGTCGGGCCGTGGCTCGCGGGCGTGCGTCAATCAGCGCCCGCGCTTCTCGAGATCCGCCTTGAGCGCAGCGAGCTTGGCGAACGGGGAATCGGGATCCGCCACCTTCTCGCGCGGCTTGAAGGCCGGTTGCGAGGAGGCAAAGGGACGCCGCTCGGGGTCGCTGCGCTGTGGCCGGTCGCGGCGATCCTCGCCGTCGCGCCGCGGCGGGCGATCCTCGCGGCCACGCTCGGGCTTGGCGCCGGCCGAGCGATTGCCGCCATCCCGGCGTCCGCCGCCGGCCTTGCGTTCCTCACCATCGCGGCCGGGGCCGCCGCCGCGGCGGCCGCCACGGTCACGGCCGCGCCCCTCGCCCGGCTCACCCGACGGCGTCGCCACGGCGCCGTCAGCCTGCTGCGGCTGGGCGCCGGCGTCGGCATTGTTGTTGCGCTGTGGCCGCCCGTCGCGGCCGCCCGGCCGATGACGGCGATCGCCCGGCGGACGGCCGGGGCGCCAGACCTCGATGAAGGCCGGTTCCAGCGGCATGGCGGCCGGCACACCCTCGGCTGGCGCAGCCTCCGCCACCGAAACGGTGTCCTCGGCCGTCGAGGCCTGCGGTTCGACGGGGGCGGGCGCTTCCTCCTCGGCCCAGCCGCTGGGCTCGGGCTGATCGATGGCCGCCGCTTCAACGGGGGTCTCCGCCGCGGCGCCGGGAGCCTCGCCGACGGCCTCGGGCGACTCCTGCCCGCTCGCCGACGCCGGGGCCTCGGGCGCGGACGCGCCATCATCAGCCGCCGCCTCGGGGGCGGACGCGCCATCATCAGTCGCCGCTTCGGGCGCAGCCGCGCCATCAGCCGCCGCCTCCGGCGCAGCTGCAGTGTCCACGGGTGCATTCGCCGCCGGGGCGGCGGCGGGCGTCACCGCGGGAGCGGCGGGATGAACGGCACGGCGCTCCACACGATAGCCGAGCGACTTCAGGACGGCGGCAAAATCGTCGCCCGAAGAGCCGAGGAGCGAGGTCATCGCCGGCGTGATCGTGAAGCCGCCGCCGCGCACCGCGCCGGTCGGCGGCTCGGGCGATTCGGCGGTCGGGCGCCACGACAGGAGAGGACGGATCAGGTCGGCGAGGCGCTCGAGGATGTCGAGCCGGACGGCGCGCGGCCCGGAAACACGGAAGCCGACGACACGATAGAGCGCCTTCGGGAACGACTCGTCGACCGGGATCGTGGTGCGGCCGGCGGCGGAGAGCGCAGGCAGTTCGGCAAGGCCCGGACCGCCGAGGCCACCGTTCTTGAGGCCCCAGAGGATCGCAAGGAGGGCGCTCGGATGCGGCTTGAGAAGGGCGGGAACGTAGATGTTGTAAGCGCCGAAGCGGACGCCGAGCTTGCGAAGGCTCGCACGCATGTCCTGGTCGAGCGCGCGGACATCCTCGGCGATCTCGCTCCGCTCGATGACGCCGAGCGCCTCGGACAGGCGGAAGGCGATGCCGCGGGCGAGTGGCGCGAGATCCTCGGCCGCACGCATGTCGAACAGCGGCTTGAGCAGCGTTTCGAGGTGGTTCTTCAGCCACTTGTCGAGCCTACCCTGCACCGCGTCGAGCGCGGCGCCCGTCAGCGCCTCGTCGGCGAGGATGACGAGGCGGGGCGTCAGGATGTCGTCGCCGTCGACGAGGCGGGCGATGGTCAGGCCCTGCCAGCGCAGGACACCGTCGCTTGCCAGCACGAATGCTTCGTTCGCGGCGACCGACACGCCCTCGGCTCGTCGCGAGATCTCGCCGACGAGCGCCTGCTGCGCCGCCGTGCGGATGGCCTTCGCGTCGGGACCGCCTGCCTGTGGATCGGGCACGAAGCGGAAACCCTGTAACTGGCCGACATGGAGACCCTCGACGACGACGCTGCCGTCGGGCGTGATCTCGGCTTCGAGCATGGCGTTCTCTCTCAGTCGTCGCATCAGTACGCTGGTGCGCCTGTCGACGAAACGTTGCGTCAGTCTCTCGTGAAGGGCGTCGGACAGCCGATCCTCTATCGCTCGCGTCCGCTCCTGCCAATGCGTCTGGTCGCGCAACCAGTCGGGACGGTTGGCGGCATAGGTCCAGGTACGGATATGTGCGATGCGATTCGACAGTGTGTCGATGTCGCCGTCTGTCCGGTCGGCGAAGGCGATCTGCTCGGCGAACCAGTCGTCCGAAATGGCGCCGCGCCGCGCAATCTGGCTGAACACGGCGGCAACGAGTTCGCCATGATTGGCGAGCGCGATGCGCCGGTAGTCGGGAAGCTGGCAGACATCCCACAGCAGCGCGACGCGCTCCCGCGCATTCGCCAGCGCCGCGATGTCCGGGTCCCGGGTGACGAGTTCGAGGACGTTCACGTCGTCCGCCGGCGGCGCCTTGGTGAGGCCGTCACGGTTCGGCGTCGCGTCGAGCGTCGTCTTCAGCGCGGCGATGCTGGAGAGGTCGAGGACGCGGTTCCGCCACTGCAGCGTCTGTACCGGCGCGAAGCGATGGGTCTCGAGCGCCTCGACGAGGTCGGGCTCGAGCGGATCGGCCCGTCCCGTCACGCCGAACGTGCCATCGCGGGTGTGGCGGCCGGCCCGGCCGGCGATCTGGCCGAACTCGGCCGGCGTCAGGCGGCGATACTGGTAGCCGTCGAACTTCCGGTCGGAGGCGAAGGCTACATGGTCGAGGTCGAGATTGAGCCCCATGCCGATCGCGTCGGTCGCGACGAGGAAATCGACGTCCCCGTTCTGGAACATCTCGACCTGGGCGTTGCGCGTCCGCGGGCTGAGCGCGCCCAGCACGACCGCAACGCCGCCGCGCTGGCGGCGGATCAGTTCGCCGATCGCGTAGACCTCGTCGGCCGAGAAGGCCACGACGGCCGACCGCCGCTGCATCCGCGTGATCTTCTTCTGCCCGGCATAGGTGAGGATCGACAGGCGCGGGCGCGTGACGATGCTGGCGCCGGGAATGAGCTTTTCGATCACGCGCCGCATCGTGGCGGCGCCGAGAAGGAGCGTTTCGTCGCGACCGCGAAGGTTCAGGATGCGGTCGGTGAAGACATGGCCGCGCTCGAGGTCGCCGGCGAGCTGGATCTCGTCGATAGCCAGGAACGAGACGTCGGTCCGCGCCGGCAGCGCTTCCACCGTGCACACGCTGAAGCGCGGCTTGGCCGGGATGATCTTCTCTTCGCCGGTGATGAGGGCGACCGCGTCCGCGCCGACGCGCTGGACGACCCGGCCATAGACCTCGCGGGCAAGGAGGCGCAGCGGCAGCCCGATCATGCCCGAGGGATGCGCCAGCATCCGCTCGATCGCGAGATGGGTCTTGCCCGTGTTGGTGGGACCAAGGATCGCCGTGACGGTACGCGCGCTCGCCGCGTGCACCGCATCCGGCTGGGTCAGGACGTTCATCGGAGGCGGGGCCGGATTCCCTCGTCGGCGGCTCCGCGGGAGGAGCGACCCATGAGCCTTAGCATGAGAATGGAAGGCGGCGAGCGGGATTCGCTCCCGGCCGCGCCGGGGGAGACAAGGTGCTTCGCAAACCCAAACCGGGGTGGTAAGGATGCCTTCGCCCGAAGCGAAAGCGAGAACAACATGGCCGGCAACGCACCGCTCCAGTCCACCATCAAGGACATCCCGTCGGCCCCCGAATTCGCGGCCAACCGCTTCATCTCGGCCGGCTTCAACGGCAATGCGCTGACGCTCACCTTCGGCACCACGCACTACCTCCCCAGCAAGATGGGCGAGCCGATGTCGGATGCAACCGAGTCGGTCACCTATGTCACGGCCCGCATCGTGCTTTCCGCCGCCGCGGCGGTCGAACTGGTGACCAACGTCAAGCAGATGATGGAGAAGCTCGGTCTCGTCCGCCCCGGGAAGCAGCCGACACTTCAGTAGCTTCGCTGCCGTCGCCGCGACCCTCGCGGCCGGCGCGGTGACGTTCGTCGTCTCCATCCCAATGCCCGCATTCGCACAGGGCGAGCGCGCCGTCTTCGCGGCCGGCCAGTGCGCCGCGGAACTCGGCCTGACCGAGGCCGAATGCGCCTGCGTCATCGATACGGCGCGGGTGGAACTGAGCGAGCGCCAGGTCGACTACCTCATGGTCCGGATCGCACGGAACGACGCAGAGGTCGCGCGGATGCGGACCTTCATGCCGCTTGGCGAGCGCCTTGCGATCCTCTTCGCGGTCCAGCGCGCCGTCGGCGAATGCGCTCCAGGCCGCCGGGTCGAGATCCCGGCATCGTGAGCGCTCCGCCGCCGTCCGGCTACTCCGGCACGCCGCTGCCGAAAAAGCTCGGCCTCCGGGACGGCATGGTGGCACTGTTCGTCGGATTGCCGCCGGACCTCGCTTCGCTCGCCGGGGCCGCCGCGTTCGGGGCGGTCGACACGGCTGGCGACATCGCCCTGATCGGCGACGGCGCGAAGCGCGACTACATCCACCTGTTCACGACCTCCGCGGCCGAACTCGCCGCGGCAACGCCCCTGATCCGCGCGGGGCTGAAGCCCGACGGAATGGCGTGGATATCCTGGCCGAAGAAGGCGTCGAAGCGGCCGACCGACATCACCGAGGACCGCATCCGCGACATCATGCTGCCCTCCGGTCTGGTTGACGTGAAGGTCGCGGCCGTTGACGAAGTGTGGTCCGGCCTGAAACTCGTGATCCGGAAAGAGCTGAGGACCTGATGGTCTCGTTCCGCCTGCCGAAGCGATCGAAGGTCGACGAGGGCGCCACGCTCCGCGTTGCGGACGCCGTCGAACCCCGGACCCTCCGTGTCTACCGCTGGAGCCCCGACGACGGCCGCAACCCGCATGTCGACACGTTCGAGATCGATGCGGCCGCGACCGGCCCGATGGTGCTGGACGCCCTCATCGCCATCAAGGACGAGCTCGACCCGACGCTGACCTTCCGGCGCTCATGCCGGGAAGGCGTGTGCGGCTCCTGCGCGATGAACATCGACGGGCAGAACGCGCTCGCCTGCACCCATGCCCTCGCCGACTGCGAGGACGTGGTGAAGGTCTATCCGCTGCCGCACCAGCCCGTGGTAAAGGATCTCGTCCCCGACCTCACCGAGTTCTACGCCCAGCATGCATCGGTCGAGCCGTGGCTTCACGACGACGGCGCCGCGGCGCCGGAGAAGGAAAGGCTGCAGAGCGAGGGGCAGAGGGCGCAGCTCGACGGCCTCTATGAGTGCATCCTGTGCGCCTGCTGCTCGACGGCGTGCCCGAGCTACTGGTGGAACAGCGACCGCTTCCTCGGCCCGGCGACGCTGCTCCAGGCGCAGCGCTGGATTTCCGACAGCCGCGACGCGGCGACGGAGGAGCGGCTCGACGATCTCGACGATCCGTTCAAGCTCTACCGCTGTCACACGATCCTGAACTGCGCGCCGGCGTGTCCGAAGGGGCTCAACCCGGCGAAGGCGATCGCCGACATCAAGACCGCGCTGTCCGACCGCGCGGAGTAGGATTGCCGTTTCTGAAGCGCGCCTCCGCGATGCGAACGGCATCGTTAGGCATTGTTTCTGAGAGTTGAAGGCGGCGCCGATCCCCGTCCCCCTTGTGGGAGGGCCAGGGGTGGGGACTCCGTGACTCTCGTCAGGGCGCGACGGCCCAGGCCAGCCTGAACGGCAGAGCGCAACCGCGGCCGAGTTGTTGGAGCCGCCGCAAGTCCCCCTCCCAACCTCCCCCACAAGGGGGGAGGGGAACGGAGGCCGTGCCGTTGCGACAGCGAAACGGAAACGAAGCGGCGCGGCCGTCAGGCGTCCCGGCGTTTCAGCATCCACGCCGACAGGGCGAGTCCGGCGACGATGTAGGCCGCGAAGATGCCGAAGCCGATCCACGGGTCGAAGCGGTTGGACGCGAAATTCATGCCCTCGTCCGCCAGCATCTGCATCCCGGCCTGCATCAGCGTGTTGACCTCGACCTGGTAGATCGCTTCGCCGGCGACCGTCGGGAGGAAGTCCACGACGTCGCTGACCCAGTCGAGCGGGATGAGCGGCAGGATCACGGGCAGAAGCAGGACCACGCCGACCAGCGCGAAAATGGCGCCAGCCGCGCTCCGCAGCAGCCAGCCGAACATCATGCCGAGGAGGCCGACCAGGGAGAGGTAAAGGCCCGCGCCGACGAGCGCCCGGATGAGCTCCAGATCGGACAGCGAGTGCGTCACGGCGGAGCCGGTGAGGATCGCCTCGCCGATGAAGAAGGCAACGAACACCGACGGCACCATCACCGCCATGGTCACCAGGACGAGAAGCAGCGCCTTCGCGAGGAGCACCGGCAGTCGCGTGGGGACCGCGGCCAGCGTCGCACGGATCATGCCCGTCGAGTATTCGTTCGTCACCAGCGTGACGCCGAGGACGCCGATCGCGAGCTGCGCGAAGCCCACCGCGCGGATCGCCACGACGAGCGGATCGACGAAGTCGCTGAAGTCGCCGTCGGGATCGTTCTCGCCGATCGCCTCGCTGAAGCCGAATGCGATCAGCGACCACAGGCCGATGAGGATGACCACCGCGATCGCGAGGATGACGTAGGTCGAACGCAGCGTGCGGAACTTCACCCACTCCGCGCGCAGCACTCGGAAGAAGCCGACCTTTGCGCCAGCGAGCGCCGGATTGCCCTGGAAAGCCGTGGCGGCCATGTCAGTTCGCTCCGGTCTGCGCGGTCGCGCGGAAGTCGAGCACGTCGCCGGTCGCCTGCATGAAGGCGTCCTCGAGCGAGGCTCTGTGCTCGCTCAGTTCGTGCAGCACGATGCCGTTCGCGGCGGCGGCCTCGCCGATGGCCTCGATGGCGGTGCCCGTAATGCGGAGCGCGGCGTTCTCCGCCATCGCCACCGTGGCGCCGCCGGCGCGGAGAATCTCCGCGAACTGCGGCGCGGCCGGCGAGCGCACGATCACATGCGTTCCGGCCGCCTGGTCGAGGAAGTCGTCAATCGCCGCATCAGCGATGATCTTTCCGCGGCCGATGACGATGAGATGGGTCGCCACGAGCGACATCTCGCTCATCAGATGGCTCGAGACGAACACCGTCCGGCCCTCCGACGCGAGGCGCTGCAGCAGCTTTCGCACCCACAGGACGCCGTCGGGGTCGAGGCCGTTGACCGGCTCGTCGAGGATGAGCGTTGCCGGATCGCCGAGGAGGGCGACCGCGATGCCCAGACGCTGGCCCATGCCGAGCGAGAAGGCGCCCGCGCGCTTGTCCGCGACGTCCTTGAGGCCGACGATGTCAATCACCTCGCGGACGCGCCGCGCCGGGATACCGTGCGTGCGAGCCATGCTGAGAAGGTGGTGGTAGGCCGAGCGGCCGGGATGGGCCGCCTTGGCATCGAGGAGGGCGCCGACCTCGCGGAGCGGCGCCGCGTGCTTCGCGTAGGGCTTGCCGTTGACCGTTACGCTGCCCGCGGTGGGCCGGTCGAGGCCGACGATCATCCGCATCGTCGTCGATTTCCCGGCCCCGTTCGGTCCGAGGAAGCCGGTGACCCGGCCGGCCCGGACCTCGAAGGAGACCCCGTCGACCGCGGTCTTCGTGCCGTAGCGCTTGGTGAGAGCGTTCGCCTGGATCATCGTCGGCCCGTGCTGGCGGTCTGCGCGTCACAACTCCCGGCAGCCGGGCGGACGCGCTTCCCATAGCAGCGTTGGCGCGGCGAGGGAACGGAGGCGGCGCGCGACGAGGCTGCTGATCAAGCTGGAATCTTGTTCTCGGGCCGCGCCCCTCCGCCGCCCAGCTCTTCAGGCAATGCCTAGCGCCGTTCGAACTGCACGAACACGAAATCGGTCGGCGCGGCGGCGTGGCAGTCGCGGCAGAAATTGGCGGTGCCATAGTCCTGGCCGCGAAAGCTGCCGTCGGCCTGGCGGTCGAATACGCGATACACCCACGCTCCTCCGGTCTTCTCCATCATGTAGAGGCGATCGACGAGGAGCCGGCCCGCATCGTTCCGCTCCTTCACCACGATCGTTCCTTCGGGAAAGGGAACGATCGGCTGCCCGCCGGCAGCGACGATCTCGGCCGGATCGAGGTTGATGTAGATATCCTTCGACTGCGGATGGGCGCCGGTGGGGTTGTCGGTGCTGCGGTCGATGTTGAGGCGTGTCCAGCTCCAATAGTCGGAGATGGTGGGAGGCACGCCCGCGGGCTGCGCGAGAGCAAGGGGGACGGCTACCAGGGCAGCCACCGCGATACCGATTCCGAGCCGGGTCATGACCTGCGCTCCATTGATCCGCACCAGCTAAGCCGGCGTGGTGTCAGATATCAACCGTGCACAACGCTACGGCTCGAAGCAGTCGTAGTTGCGCTGGCGCAGGATTCTTCCGCCGCGCATCTCGAGGAAGATCGCGATCCGCGCCCTCATCTCGCCGCCCGCCGGAAGCGGCCCTGCCGCAATGGCGAGCTTTCCGGACCAGGCGACCTCGATGGCAATGCGGTCGCCGCCGGCCATCAGCGTCTTCACCTCGTAGGTCTGGCTCTTCATCAGCGCCTTGCCGCGCTCAGCGGCTTCGAGGATCGCCTTGAGGTCGCGCGTGGCGCCGGTCGGTGCGAGGCGGTTGGGGAACTCCTCCTGGACCACTTCAGGATCGAAGAACGCCGCAAGTTTGGGACCGGTGGCGCCGTTGCCGATCGCCTCGAGGTAGCGCTTCACGAAGGTGGCGGGCGTGTCCGGAACGGGCGCAGAGCCATGCCGGGGCGTGATCGATTTCATTGCGAAGCTCCCTTCGCGGCGGTGTCCTCTGCCGCGCCTTCCGCCTATCCTGCAACGATGTGCGGTCGATACGACAGCCTCATTCCGCGGGACGCGATGGTTCAGCTCTTCGGGCTGACCGCGCTGCCGCAATCCAACTTCCCGCCGCGCTACAACATCGCGCCGACGCAGGAGATCGCAATCGTCCGCCCGCCGCGCGAGAATGACGGGCGCGAACTTGTGATGGCGCGCTGGGGCCTCATCCCGTTCTTCATGAAGGAGAAGCCCGATCGGCCGCACATCAATGCCCGGGCCGAGACGGTGGAGCGGCAGCCGCTGTTCCGCGAGGCGTTCGCGCGCCGGCGCTGCCTGATCCCCGCCACCGGCTTCTACGAATGGCAGCACAACGGCGACCGGAAGCAGCCCTGGCGGTTCGTGCGGAAGGACCGCGATCCGTTTGCGTTCGCGGGGCTGTGGGAAACGGCGCGGCTCGGCGAGGAGAAGATCCGCTCGGCGGCGATCATCGTGACAGAGGCGAACGCGGTGGTGGCGCCGTTGCACGACCGGATGCCGGTCATCATCCCGGCGGAGGTCTACGGCCGCTGGCTCGACCCGAAGACGACGGTCGAGGAGGCCAAGGCGATGCTCCGGCCCTTCCCGCCCGAGTTCCTGGAAGCCTATCCGGTATCCAAACGGGTCAACTCGCACGTCAATGACGACGAGGCGCTGATCGAGCCGGTGGAGATCGCGCTGGCGGAAGGCGCAGCCGCCGCGGATACCGATCTTCTCGGCACGCCAATACAGACGCGCAGAAGACGATAGGTTCGCGCTTGCCCCCGGTAGGCGCGGACTCGCCCAGACGCGGCGCGAGCGCTATCGTCATCCCTCGCGGAGGGAATGAGTTCCAGGGATTGGGACGACCGTAACGCCGTTGCCTGAACAGCGGGTCCGGCCAAATGACGTCAATGCTTTCCAACCGGACATCGAGATGTGTCCGTCGATCACCAACCCGCATGCGCTTGCTCGCTCTGGCAGCCGGCCTGTCGTCGACCGGTTCGTTGGCACAAGAGCCGAGCCTTGCAGGGCTATGGGTTATTCAAGACATCTTGCAGGTCAACGTGGTTGGGGAGTTCGGCGGTCGCGACGGGCTGACCGTGGTTCGGGTTCAGCACGATGTCGCGACCGGCGCTCTGACAACCACGATCGTCGAACTCAGTGATGCGTTGATCGAACGCGGGTTCCGGGCCCGCGACCCGGCATTCGACGGAACGCTCCTGGGCGGTATCGCAACGGGGCAACTCTCATACGACTGGCAACGCTGGGGCGGTACGGATGCCGTCCGGGCGTTGTGCCCGGCTCTTGCGCCCACACAGGTCGAGAGCGAGATCAGGGTTCTGGAGGACGGGGCGCGGCTCGAGTGGACTCTTCCGGTCTTGTCGGTCGATCTGGCCGTCTGCCGGGCTGACGTGATGCCTCTCACCGCCGGCCGCAACGTCTGGAACCTTGCGCCCTTCTTCGTGGTCCGTGAGCTTCGCTTCGTCGCTGAGGCATCTGCCGGCGGCCCCTACGCTCGGCTGGACTATTCAGTCCCGGGGCAGACCTTCAGGTTGGAGGCCGAGTTCGAGATCGCACCGCCAGCCGCTATCGATGCCGCGTTGGTAACCGCGCTCGGACCGATCTCCATCACGCTCTTTCCTACAGCGCAGGAGGGCGTGTTTCGGTCCGGGCCGTACCTCGTTGGTCGCGTCGGACCGATCCCGGTTGCACCATGAGGGGCCGGCGGGGGTTGATCGTCGCCGCGCTCCTGGCTGTCGTGAGCAGCCGTGACAGCCTTGCCCAGGATCCGCCGTCGGCGGCGCCGCGTGAAGTTGATCCGCCGGCCAGTGCGCCGTTCGAGGCGCGGTTGGGCGACCGCGCTGCCGTGCTTCCGGTTGCTCGGCGCTGCACACTGCCGCAGGGCTTCGTCGGTGCGACCGAGCGCTTTCTGGTCGAGTACCAGGCATCTGTCCGGGTTCCGGGTCTTCCGACCGCGCCGGCATACAGCCGGGCAAACCTTCCTGCTGCGGAGGCGACGACCCTGCCGGGCCGCATTATTGTCGACGAGCAGATACTGAACGGGGGGCGGGACAACGTTCTTGTGGCGGCAGGTCAGGCGGGCGGCGTGGTGGATCAGATCCTGACCAACGCCCGAGGCTACTACACTGGCACGTTTTGCGACGCTGCGGATTGGGTTCGGCTGGCTGACCAGATCGAAGCATTGCTTGCGGGGTTGACCAGCAGGCAGCAGGTCGTCGGCGATGCGTGGGACGCGCTGCGCCAGCGCAGCCGCGCCCTGCAGGCAACGATCGGCGCATTGCCGCGACGCGCAGCCGCAACATTGCTGCACTACACCGAACTGACCACGACCCTCCTCGAAGGAGCAGGCATCGGTCTGCCTGGTCGGGTTGCCTTGGGGGTGATGCAACATGTCACGACCGGTGGACCCTCACCTTGGCGTGCTCCGGCGAGAACCTCGGCCCAGATGTTTGCCGAGGGTCTTCGCGGCTTCATTGACGAGGGCGGCGCACTGCTCGCCGGTCTGCCTGCCTTTATCGAATTCTACCCGATCATGGTCGAAGTCGACGAGATGATCGGCCCGATAGAAGCTCTGGTTGGCACCTATGGGAACCTGGCCGACATCGGATCATCCATGGCGGCAATTGCGCGAGGCCACGTTCCAGTGCCCATTCCCAATTAGCGGTCGGGCCGCCAGTCGCGGGCCATGCGGCGGGCCTGGAGGACTTCGGCGCGGGTCATGTCGGAGGCGATGCGCTCGCGGGCGTGCTGGGCGTCGTCATCGCCCTGCGAGGCAGCCAGATTGTACCACATGTGCGCCAGCAGATAGTCCTGCGGCACGCCCGAGCCGCGCTCGTAGAGACGGGCGAGGCTGTCCTGCGCGTCGGTGTCGCCGCGGTTTGCAGCCATGCGGTACCAGTGCGCGGCTTCGGCCGGATCCTCGTCGACGCCCTCGCCGTTCTCGTACATCAGGCCGAGGTTGAACTGCGCCTGGAGATGGCCCTGCGCGGCCGCCTTCCGGTACCATTCCGCCGCCGCCGATGGATCGCGGGCCACCCCGTCGCCCTCATCATGGAGCGTGGCGAGCGCGAACTGGGCGTCGGCATTGCCCGCCTCCGCCGCCTTCGCGATCAGCTTGACCCCCTCGGAGCGATCCTTCGGGATGCCGTCGCCGGCCAGGAGCATCGCGCCGAGGGCGAACTGCGCCGCCGGCACGCCCGCATCGGCCGCCTGCCGATAGGCATGCGCAGCGCCGGCGGCGTCCTTCCGCACGCCCTGACCATGATAGAGCGCCGCGCCCAGGGCACACCGGGCCTCGCCGTTCCCTGCCTCGGCGGCAAGCCGGTACCAGCGCGCCGCCTCGGCATCGTCGCGCGCCACACCGTTGCCGCTGCCGTAGAGCCGGGCGAGGCTGTACTGCGCCTCGGCATTGCCGTTGGCCGCGGCCAGGCGGAACCAGCGCAGGGCTTCCGCGCTGTTGGCCGGAACGCCCTTCCCCTTCTGGTAGAGGACGCCGACTACATGCTGCGCGGCGGCGACGCCCTGGTCCGCCAGCGGGCGGAGGAGGCGGAGCGCGGTCGGGAAGTCGCCCTTGCCATATGCGTCCAGCGCGACGTCGAGCGGCGCGTCGGGCCGGGACTGGCCGATGCCGATCGTGCGTCGGAAGGCGGAAACGGCGCCTTTGAGGCTTGGTCTCATCCGGGGCTGGGTCGATGGCGGTTGGATGACTTCTATACCGAAACGCAGTGGCATTCGCCTCCGTGCGAACGCGATCCCCTATCGCGTGGCGAGGACGGCGTCGATCCAGGCGACGAGCGCGTCGAGGACAGCGTCGAGCGTCCCCGTCGTGGTTGATCCGCTGCCCTTGGGGACTGCAAAGGAATGGTTGGCGTCCTGGAACAGGCGAAGCGTTGCGAGGGGTCCGAGGCGCGCGACCTGTTTCTCGAGGAGCGGGAGAGCGGCGAAATCGTCCCTGGTCCCCGAGAGAAACAGCATGGGGATGCCGACCGAGGTGAGATGGACGCCACGCTCGTCGGACGGCTTGCCGGGCGGATGAAGCGGAAAACCGAGGAAGAACAGCCCGCGGATGCCGTGGAGATGCGCCTCGGCTTCGGCGGTCGACGTCATCCGGCCGCCGAACGACTTGCCGCCGGCGAACACAGGCAGCGTCGGGGCGAGCGCTGCTGCCGCGGCGACCGCCGACCGGACGGTCGCGGTTGCCACTTTCGGCGTGTCCGGCCTGTTGCGGCCAGCCTCCATGTAGGGGAACTGATAGCGCAGCGAGGCAACGCCGCGCGCGGCCATCCCGGTGGCCGCGGATTCGAGGAAGCGATGGCGCATACCGGCGCCCGCGCCGTGGGCGAGGATGCACGCGGCCCTCGCGCTCTCCGGTGCGAGCCACAGACCCGAGACCGTGCCCTCGCCGACAGGAATGGTTACGAGGTCAGCTGCCATCACGACACCGGCGGCGCATGCTTTGGCGGCGACTGCTTTCCGCGGGGGAAAGCGACATGAGCGGAAGAAGGTCGCGCCGGGGTCGGTGGCACTCGCTCCTCCCGCTCAGATCGAAGCTGAACACGCAGTACGAAAGATCAGCCTGACGGTTGAGGAGCAAGGCGGCGGCCATCCGCGTCCGGACAAGGTGTCGTGGGTGACCGGCGCGCGGGGTACGACAGCCTGTGGGTGGAACCGTGGACGACACCGCGGCTCTTGCATTCTGCGGCGCGCCGTCCTTGCCGGATGCGGCAGTGATCAATGCGCCGTCCGGTTCCGCACGAGCTGCTTCAGCCGGACGCGCTCGCGCGACGGAACGCCGAGGAGCTCGGCCACGCGCCACATCACGTTCTCCTCGAACTCGTGCACCTCGCCGTCGGCGAACGCCATCTCCCACATCATCTCGATGACGCGGAGCCGGCCGGCTTCGTCGAGCTTGGCCTTGAGGATGCTGGTGAAGCGGTAGAGGTCGACGGCCTCGACGTCGGCGGCATGGGCGCGATCGATCAGCGACTGCGCTTCCGCGTCCGCGAGGCCAAACCGCTCGGCGACGAGTTCCTGGAGGCGCTTCCGTTCGTCGTCGCCGACGGTGCCGTCGACGTTGACGACATGGACGAGGAGGGCCGCCGCGGCCAGGCGCTCGTCATTCGGGTCCGATGTCTCGGGCTGGCTCGGCCGCGTTATGTCGGACAGAAGTTGACGCATCGCCTTCAGCATCGGTTTCGCCCTCCGTTCAGTCGCCCGGATCGAGCCGATACAAAATAAATGAGGCCGGCGAAAGTCGCCGGCCTCATTTGCAAATACAAAAGCGATGATCAGTCAGTATGCCCGTTCGGATCAAAAAAAACCTGAACCGGGCCGTCGCGTCCGCTGGCAAAGTGCCGTGTGGACCGGATGTGTTCGCATTCCTTCCGTTCTCTCGCGAGGGCGAGCCCGACAAACGTAACCCGCTCGACTCACTACCGGATCAATGTACCATCGTATTGATGCAACGCAAGTGGTCCGGCCGCGTTTGTGAAAGTCTGGTGACCGGAATCCCGTGACGACCGGGACCCGACTGGCGCCGGCGTTCAATGGACTGTCGTCGGATGCGCCGGGATTTGTCCAGCGCAGCGCCGGCAAGGAGGAGTGGCACATGGCTACCGCAAAGACCGCCGAGGAAGCATCGGCAGAGATCAGCAAGGAACTGCAGGCGCTGCGCGAGGATCTCGCGGCGCTCGTCGGGACCGTCAAGGACCTTGCGACGACACAGGCCGAGCACGCGATGGACGCGGCGAAGGAAACCGTCGGCAACGTTACCGAACGGCTGAAGATGACCGCCAGCGAGGCCCGCCACCGGGGCGAGGAAGTCGCAACCGAACTGGAGGAGATGATCGCCCGCCGGCCGCTCACGTCCATCATGGTCGCGCTCGGCATCGGATATGTGATCGGCAAGATCCGCTAGATGCTGTCCTGGCTGTCGGCGCTGGCACGAACGGGCACTGAGGTCGCGCAGCGCGAGGTGAAGAAGCTCGCCCTGATGGTCGGCCTCCTGATCCTCGCGGGGCTCCTGCTCCTCGTTGCGCTCGGCTTCATCACCGCGGGTGTCTACACGGCAATCCGGAACGAGCTCGAGCCGGTATCGGCGCTGTTCATCATGGCGGGGATATTCCTCGTCCTGGCGCTGATTGCCTTCCTCGTGGCCAACCGGGGCCAACGGAAGCCGCGGCGCCGGGTCACGCTCACTGAGGAGGTCGACGAGGCGCTTCCGCCCGGACGGGAGGGCGACCGCCTCGCCAGTCTCGGAACGGTGGCTGCGGCGTTCGCCTTCGGCCTCGTCCGCGGGCTCACGCGCCGCCGTCGGGGCTGATGCGCCGAAAAGTCGTATGTAAACCTCAACTTTCGTCGGCCGAGGTGGTGACGCCGCCGCCGACTGTGCGTATATTCCTGTTTCCCACATGGAGCGGGAACACGGAGTGAGGGCCGATGAGGCTCACGCAGCAGACCAGCTACTCGATCCAGACGCTCATGTATTGCGCCGTGAACACGGCCGGTCCGAGCCGGATTCGTGACATCGCGCGCGCCTACCGCATTTCGGAATTGCACCTGTTCAAGATCATGCACGTCCTCGTGGACAGTGGCCTGATCGAGACGCTGCGCGGGCGGAACGGCGGTATCCGCCTCGGCCGTCCGGCGGAACAGATCACCATCGGCGATGTCGTGCGCGTCACCGAAGGGAGCCTCCAGCTCAATGACTGCCTCGTCGATCACGGCCATGACTGCCCGATCGGCGCCAATTGCGGCCTCGGCGGCGTGCTCGGGCAGGCGATGGTGGCGTTCTTCCGCAAGCTCGACGAGTTCACGATCGCCGATGTCGTCAGCGGCAAGGTCCGCGGGCTCGTCCCGGCGGCCGAGGGCGAAGGGGAACTTGTTCCTGCGTTCGCCGGCGCTGTGCCGCGGCTCGCATAGCCCTCCGGTTGCGCCGCGATCCGGCGCGACCGGCAGTTTCCCAATGCATCCCTTGACGTGCTTGTCCTGCCTGCGGTTCCCGTTGTAGGCAGGTTGATGGCATGGTGCGACCAGAGGGGCGTTGCCGACGCGTGCCGAAGCGGAGGAACGAAATGCTGAAACTGTCAGTGGTGAAGGGCGCGGCCGTCGCGGTCGCGATCGCCTTCGGCGGGGCTGCCGCAACCATGCCTGCCGTTGCCCAGATTCCGCCGGGGATGACCATCCCGGGCATGCCGGGCATGATGACCCAGGCGGAGCTTACCGAGGAACTGGTCGTCAACTTCATCGCCGGCTATCCGACCATCCAGCCGGCCCTTGAGGCCGCCGGCGAGCGCTACAACGTGCCGGAGGGCAACGACGCCGCCGCGGCCATGGCCGCGATGGCGATGCTGGGCGCAGCGACCAATGAACTCAACGGGATCGTGACGCCGTTCGGCTTCACCGACTTCAACCACTATGTGTCGGTCATGACCTCGATCCTGTCCGCCCTGGCCTTCGCGGGGCCCGACCTGACGGCGCAGGAGAAGGCCATGATGCTGCAGTTCATGCCGCCTTTCATGGTGCCGTCGGATGCCAATGTCGCCGTCGTTGCGGCGCACTACACCGAGCTCGAAACGCTGCTCGACGAATAGTTCAGCATTTGTCCAAGCGATGCCTCGAGGCGGCCGGATCATCGGCCGCCTCGCTTCGCTTTCGGCCGCCAGACGAGGTCGCGGCAACGGCTCCACAGGCCGTGCGAGGTGACGTCCGGCGGGCGTGCCGCGCTCGTGGCGGTCCGCCTCCGGACCGGCGGTCGAATGGCGCGACATCCGCGCCGCGATTGCTTGACGCCGCGTGGCGTTTCAGACTCCAGTGCCGCGAAACGGGCAGTTGAGGGAACGGCCGGCGGCCGTGTTGTGATGACGGAAGGAACGGCCAGCGATCTGGCGACCCCGGCGGGGCTTGCGGTTCCCGGGGCGGCGCCGGTGGAGTTCCGCGACGCGAACTTCCAGTGGTACCTGTCGCGCGCCCGGAACACGGTCTATTTCGCCGCCTTCTCGCCGAGGCGCTTCTCGCAGGCCGATTTCCGCAAGATGGCGACGGACATAATCGCGCTCGCGCCGCAGCTCAATCTCCGTCACGACGACCGCAAGCAGGCCCACGTCGACGCCCGGCCGTTCGACCTCGACGCGCTCCTCACCTACCGTGAGATCCCCTCGTTCGAGGGCTATCCCGACAGCGTCGTCGGGCCGAACCACGACCTCTTCGAACATCCCTCGCTGCCGAACTTCCGGGCGTCGTGCTACGTCCTCCCCGAGGGGGTTGCGGACGACCGCGGCAACCGGACGCTCGTCCTCTACCGCGCCTCGCATGCGCTGATGGAAGGCGTCGACACCGCCCAGGTGCTGCGCGGCCGGCCGTCGAGCCACCGGACGCCGCAGTCGCCGAAGCGCCGACTATGTTCGCGCTTCACCACCGGCGTCGTCGCGGCGCTCGCGGCGCCGACCAATTTCGTCATCGAGGCGGTGCACTGGCGGCGGGCGCCGGTCGGTATGCGGACGCTCCGCTTCCCGAAGGCGCCGCTGAAGCGCGTCGCCGCGGAGCTCGGCGTCCAGCAGCGCAGCCTCCTGTACGCCATCGTGATGTACGGCATCTACCACACCGGTCCCGACGGGCGCCGGCCGCCGACGAAGCGGCGCCGCGTGATCGGCTACTCGAACCTGGCGCGGGAACGCTATGCCGGTGACGACGACTTCGTTCGCCTGCGCATGCAGGTGACCACGATGCCCTACCGGGCGGGTTTTGCCGCCTATGTGAAGGAACTCGACGGGAAGCTGTCGCACGCCGGGAGCCGGTCGCTCGGGCTCCAGATGCACTACAACGCGATCATGGGAATCCACCGCCGGATCGACCGGGTGGCGCCGTTCCTCTACGGTCCGTGGTTCTTCAGCTTCGTGCCGTACGACTTCGTGCTGTCGCTGGTGCCGCCGCATTCGCCGGGCGGGGTCTTCGCCGAGCTCGGGCTCAACACGGTCTATGCCGGGTCACATACGCCCGGCGTCAATTGCTGCGTGATCGTCCCGCAGGGCGATTCGGTGACGCTGAACGTCTACGGCGCTCAGCCGTTGCTCGACCGCATCGACGGGATCGAGACCTTGCTGTCCGAACTCGGCGTCGCGGAGCCTCCTTCGCCCCAGTAGGCGGCAACGAGCGCGCGCTCCCCCGGCGTGGCGAAGTCGCGGTCCCATTGCTCGAGGAGCGGCGCCATCTTCCTCATATAGATGCCGGGGAAGAGCGACGTGATGGCCATGATGAAATAGCCGTGCGGCAGCTGCGGCGCATCCTTGCGGGCCTCGAGCTCCCAGTAGTTCCGGTTCGGACGGACGTGGTGGTCCGAGTGGCGCGGGAGGTTGAAGAGCAGGAAGTTCGTGATGCGGCGGCTCGAGTTCCAGGAATGGCGGGCCTCGACGCGCGTGCCTTCGACGCGCACCAGGCCGTAATGTTCGATGTAGTTGGTGATCTCGAGGTAGAGCTTCCCCCAGAACGAGATCACAAGGAAGATGAGGACGCCCCTGATGCCGTCGGCCGCCGCGAAGAGGGCGACCCAGACGAGCGACATCAGCTGGCCGCGGATGAACCGGTTGTGGAAGGACCAGATCGGGCGGCCCTTCTTCTCAAGGAACCGCTTCTCGATGCGCCAGGCGTTCAGATTCCCGAGAAGGATCATCCGGACGTAGAATTTCCAGAACACCATGCCGCGCGGTGCGGTCGCCGGATCCTTCGGCGTCGCCACGTTGATGTGATGGCCGTACACGTGCTCGAGCGAGAAGCCGGTGTCGAAGGAGAAGGACAGCAGCCAGCGCCCGGTCAGCACCGCGAGCCGGTTGGTGCGGTGGACGAGTTCATGGGCGACGTTGATGCCGGCGATGCCGAAATAGATGCCGAGCGAGAAGAGCGCCACGGCCATCTGGTACCAGTGGGTGTTGGCGCGGGCCTCGTTGACCTGCGCGCCGAGGAACGTCCAGTCGCTGAGATAGTAAGCGAACAGGAACGTGACGATCGTGAGCGTCGGGAGCTGCAAATAGAGGATCGCCTTCAGGAAGGTCGGGTGCTTCTCGTCGAGCTTGGCCCAGTTGTCGCCGACGATTTCATCCATCGGGATCGCGACGGCCCACATGACCACGAGCGGGGCGACCAGCCACCATCCGCCCAGGACGAACGTCACTGTGAAGAAGGCGCTCAGAATTGGAAGCAGTAGAAAGTACAAGAGCTTGCACCCAGTTTCGTCGCAATCGCGTGCGGATAATAGTCCAGCCCTCCCGCCTTCGCAAAGTGGGAGTTCACCGGAACGTGTCCGGTTCCTGGGGACCAGCGAAGTCCCTTGCCGGGATCTTTGTAGGAACGTGTAGCTGAACGGGCGCTGAAGGTCTCGACTGTTCGGTTCCGGACTCTCAGTCGAGCGGGCGCGCCTCGTCGGGAAGCATGATCGGGATGCCGTCGCGAATGGGGTAGGCGAGTTTCGCGCCGCGGGAGATGAGTTCCTGCGCCGCGCGGTCGTATTCGAGCGTCTCCTTGGTCAGGGGGCAGACCAGGATCTCGAGGAGCCGCGGGTCGATCTCGATCGGGTTGCTCATTGCAGGGCTCCTCTGCCGCCGGCCTCGCGGGCGAGCGTGACTTCGGTCAGCGCCACGAGCGTCTCGGCGCGGGTCTTGAGGTCCGGAGCCTCCAGCAGCGCCTGCTTCTCGGCCGGTCCGTACGGGCTCAGCATCGCCATTCCATTGACGAGCGATTCGTTCGACGCCCGGGCCACGCTGTCCCAGTCCGCCTCGAGGTCGTGCGCGGCAAGGTAGGCGCGAAATGCGCCGAGCAGCTGCTCGCGATCGACGTCCGCCTCGCCCGCGACATCGAAGTCGGAACGGAACGGATCCGCCGTGACGCGGCAGACGCGGTATGCGGTCCGCGTCGGCACTTCCTCCAGCACGCGGAAGCGGACGACGCCCGTCAGGGTGATCAGGTAGCGGCCGTCGTCGGTCTCGGAGAAGCCGGTGATCCGGCCGGCGCAGCCGACGGAGCGAAGCTGTGGCGACTCGCCGTCGGCATCCTCCTCCGGCTGGATCACGCCGATGATGCGCCTTCCGGCGAGGGCGTCATCGACCATCGCAAGGTAGCGCGGCTCGAACACGTTGAGCGGAATCTGCCCGCGCGGCAGGAGCAGCGCCCCCTCCAGTGGGAACACCGGGATGACGTCCGGAAGAGCTGTCGGTGATCTGCGCGTGCGAATTGCCATCGAAACTCAGGAGAAGAGGAGCGAGGACAGTTTTCGGCGCCCGCTGATGGTCGCCTCGTCCTTGGCGCCCCAGACATCGAAGAACAGCAGAAGCTGCTTGCGGGCCGCATCGTCGTTCCAGCCGCGCTCGCGGCGCATCACCTCGATGAGCTGGTCCACCGCAGCCTGTCGGTTGCCGTTGCCGTTCTCGACCATTGCAAGATCGATACGCGCCTGGTGATCCAGCGGATTGGCCGCGATACGGCGGGCGAACTCGCTGCCGTCGCCGAGCTTGGCCGTCTCCTGGGCGAGGGTGAGTTCGGTGAGCACGGCGGTCACCGCCGGGTCCTTCAGCTTGTCCTGGGGAACGAGCGACAGGATCTCGATCACGCGGTCAAGGTCACCGCCGACGATCGTGGCGCGCGCAAGGCCCACGATCGCCTTGAGGTTCTTCTGGTCGTACTGAAGGACAGTCGCGAAGAGTTCGGCGGCGTAGGGCGCATCGCCGGCCGCGAGCGCGGCGTTGGCGGCTTCCAGTGTCGCCTCCGTTTCCTCCGGCTCGCCGGCTTCGCCCGCCGCGCCCTTCGACAGCTTCTCGATGAAGGCGCGCACCTGGCCCTCCGGGATCGCGCCGAGGAAGCCGTCGACCGGCTTGCCGTCGACGAAGGCGATCACGGCCGGGATCGACTGGATGCCCATCTGGCCGGGGATGGTCGGATGCTCGTCGATGTTCATCTTGGCGAGGCGGACCGCCCCGCCGGCGTCCTTGACAGCCTTCTCGATGATCGGTGACAGGGTGCGGCACGGGCCGCACCACGGAGCCCAGAAGTCGACCAGGACCGGGCGCTTCTTCGATTCCTCGACGACGTCCTTGACGAAGCCGCGCGTCGTCGTGTCGATGACGAGTGCGTCGATGCCGTTGCCGTCCGTTCCGTTGGCCGCTGTCGCAGTCTGCATTGTGGTCGCCTGTCCCTGCTGGAGTGCCGCCACTCCGTGGGCCCGGAAAATGGCGATTCCATCCCCGGATTTCAAACGCTTCCGGTGCGGCGCAGTTGCGACGCTATTGCTTGAGCCGCAGGCCGCTCCTGATCTCGTACCACGCAATCAGCCCGAGAACCGCCGAGACCGCCAGGAGAACGCCGCCCGACAGGAGAAGGGGCGTGTCCGAGATGCCGAGGAAGCCGTACCGGAAACCGTCGACGATGTAGAAGATCGGATTGGCGTGCGTGACGCCCTGCCAGAAGCTCGGCAGCGCCTCGACGGAATAGAAGATGCCGCCGAGATAGACGAGCGGCGTCAGAACGAAGGTCGGGATGATGTTGATGCCGTCGATCGACTGGGCGTGAATGCCGTTGATCAGGCCGCCGAGCGAGAGCGCAAGGCTCGTCAGGATGAGGAAGACGAGGACAACCGGCAGGCTGTGGATCGACAGCCCGGCGAACGGGATCGACGTCAGGAAAACGAGGACGCCGACGCCGATCCCGCGGACGATTCCGGAGGCGACGAAACCGGCGACGATGATCGATGGCGGGGTCGGCGAGACCAGGAGTTCGTCGATGTTTCGCGCAAAGAACTTCGACGAGAACATCACGAAGGCAACGTTCGAGAAGGCGTTGGTCACCACCGCCAGCATGATGAGGCCGGGGACGACGAAGGCGACGAAATCGACGCCCTGGAACTCGCCGATGCGCGAGCCCAGCACCGTGCCGAAGATGAGGAAATAGAGGACGGACGTGACGACGGCCGGCAGGAAGGTCTGCGGCCAGATGCGGACGATCCGGACGATGTCCTTGCGCACGATCGTATAGAAGGAGATCCAGGTCTCGAACGGCGTCATGCGGCCTCTCCGGAGGTGAGCCGCATGAAGACCTCCTCGAGCCGGCCGCTCTTGCTGCGCACCATCTTCACGCCGATCCCGGCCGCTTCGAGCGCGGCGATCGCAGGGCCGATGGTCGCCTTGCTGTCGATCTCGATGTCGAGGATGCCCGGCTCGACCACGCGCGGCCGGTAGGCGGCAAGGAGCGTTGCCGCCGCTTCCGCCTTCTCCTCAGCGAGTTCCACCGTGACGGCTTCGGTGTGGAGCCGCGAGAGAATGCCCTTCACGGTGCCGTCGGCGACGATCGCGCCTCGGTTGATGATGGCGACGTGGTTGGCGAGTTGCTCGGCCTCCTCGAGGTAGTGGGTGGTCATCAGGATGGTGGTGCCGCCGGCGGTGAGCTGGCGGAGGAAATCCCACATGCCGCGGCGAAGCTCGACGTCGACGCCCGCGGTCGGCTCGTCGAGGATGAGGAGGCGCGGCTGGTGGATGAGTGCGCGCGCGATCATCAGGCGGCGCTTCATGCCGCCCGACAGGTTCCGCGACCGGTCGCCGAGCTTGTCGTGGAGACTCAGCTGCTCGAGCAGGGCTTCGGCGCGGGGCAGGGCGACGCTGCGGGGAATGCCGTAGTAGCCGGCCTGGTTCACGACGATGTCGATCACCCGCTCGAAGATGTTGAAGTTCAGTTCCTGGGGCACGACGCCGATATGCCGGCGCGCCGCCTGGTGGTGGCGGTCGATGTCCTCGCCAAAGACCGAGACGGTGCCGGAACTCTTGTGGACCAGGCCCGTCAGGATGCCGATGACGGTGGTCTTCCCGGCGCCATTGGGGCCGAGGAGGGCGAGGAAGTCGCCGGCGGGCATGTCGAAGGAGACGCCCTTCAGCGCTTCGGTGCCGCCCTGGTAGACCTTCCGGAGATCGCGCACGACAAGGGCGGGTTCCCCGTTGCCGCGGGTTTCCTGCCACGCGGCGCCGCCGGAGAGGCGGGTGGTGCTGGTCGCTGTCGTTCCGGATGACGCCATGCCGATGCCCTCGCGCCGACTCGGCCGCTGCGGCGGGCTGGATGAATAGCGCCGCGACCGCGCCCTCTCAAGCGGAAGAGGCGGCCGCGCTCAGCTCGAGACGGGGCGCGGCCCGAAGAGGATTACCGCCGCGCCGAGGATGCAGATCGCCGCGCCGACGAGATCCCAACGGCCGGGACGTACACCCTCGACGAGCCACAGCCAGCTGAGCGACGCGCCGATATAGATGCCGCCATAGGCCGCGTAGGCGCGGCCGGCCGCATCCGTCTCGACCAGCGTCAGGAGATACGCGAACAGGACGAGGAGTAGGAGACCGGGGATCAGCCAGAGCGCGGACCTGTCGAGCCGGAAGACAGCCCAGAAGGCAAAGCAGCCGGCTATTTCAGCGATGGCCGCGCCGGCTAGGGCTGCAATGGAGATCACTCTGCGGCTCCTGCCGGCAGCGCCCGAACTGGCGAGGAAACGGTCCGCCTGCAGAATGCCCGCACTTATTGCACCCGGCCAGAGCGCGGAGGTCACGCCTGCCCCGCCCGTTCCGGTCCGCGGGCGTGTCCGACGGCGGGCTGCGTTGCCGTTGGCGGTGACCGCCAGTAAGGTGCCCGCCGGTTCCGGACAACTTCGCGTGACGACACCGAGCGGCATGATCGACCACAGCGCGGCGCTCCCAATGGCCGTGCTCCGGCAGCCCCCGGCCTTGCTCCGGGCGCTACGCGCCGCCCGCGCGGTGATCGGACGCGAGGTCGGCCGCACGGTGGCGCGGCCGGGGCGGATCCTGGCGGCGGTGCTGTTCCCGCTGTTCTGGCTCGTCGTCTTCTCGCCGGGGGTGCAGAGCCTCTCGGGCGCGGTCTCGGTGACGCCCTATGACGGTGCCTACAAGCCGCTGCTCGAATACGTCATCCCGGGCCTCGTCGCGCTGGTCCTCCTCCTGAATGGCGTGCAATCGGCGCTCGCCTTCGTCCACGACCGCGAGGGGGAGCAGGTGGGCGTGCTGATGACCGCGCCGCTGCCGCGCTGGATCCTTCTCCTCTCGCGCCTCGTCGCCGTCGCCATCGTGTCGCTCGTCGAGGCATATCTCTTTCTCTTTGCCGCATGGCTGCTCGGCTTCGTTATCATCGGGATCGACGTGCCATGGAACGGCTGGGCGGTGGCGGTGCCTTTCGTGCTGCTGGCGGCATGGATGCTCGCCGCGGCGGGCCTTGCGCTCGCGGTGCTGATCCGGGTGCTCGCCGACCGGGCGGCGACGATCCTCTTCCTCGTCCTGCCGGTGTTCCTGCTGTCCTCCGCCCTCTATCCGGTCTGGCGTTTCCGCGACAATGACGCGCTCTATCTCCAGACGATCGCTGCGGCCAACCCGTTCACCCATGCGGTCGAACTGATCCGCTACGCCGCTTATGGCTCCTTCACCGCGACGTCGCTGGCGGTTGTGCTCGGCGTCGGGATCCTGTCCTCTACGCTGGTCGTGGCTCGCTTCGATCCGGAGCGCCGTCCCGTCCGGGCCGCGGCGGGTTAGCGGCGCAAGGCGGACTATGGTCGCTGTGGCCGCGCGGTAACGTCCCGGCGGCGACCGCTGGAGCGACGCCGCCGATCTATGGACTTCGGAGGTCGGGGCGGGGACAATCAGTTCCGCCCGCCCGAAGCCCAATGCCTGAAGCCAGGAGTCTTCTTCCTTGTCGATCATCGCCGACGCGCCGGCCAACGAGAATCGTCGCGGGGGCCGGGGCTTCCGGGCCCGGCTCGCCCTGCGCTGGCTGAGCGAAATCGACTGCGGCGACATGACCCTCGTCTTCCCGGACGGCACGAGGAAGACGGCGCGCGGGTCGAAGCCGGGACCGTCGGCGACGATCCTCGTGCACCGGATGCGGGTGGTCCGGCGCATGCTCACCCGCGGGGATGTGGGGTTCGCCGAGGCCTTCATGGACGGCGACTGGTCGACGCCCGACCTCCACGCGGTCCTCGATTTCGGCTACCTCAACGAGGCGGCGCTGACCGGGCCGATGACCGCGTCCCGCTTCGTCGCGCCGCTGATCCGGCTGTGGCACCGGCTGAAGGCCAACACGCGGGCCGGTTCGCGCCGCAACATCGCCTACCACTACGACCTCGGCAACGAGTTCTACCGGCTCTGGCTCGACCCGACGATGACGTATTCGTCGGCCGTGTTCGACGACGCCAGGCCGATGTCGCTCGCCGAGGCGCAGACCGAGAAATACCGCAGGATCATCCGCACGCTGGGCATCGGGCCGACCCACAGGGTGCTCGAGATCGGCTGCGGCTGGGGCGGGTTCGCCGAGATTGCCGCACGCGAGACGGGCTGCACGGTCGTCGGGATCACTCTTTCCCGGGAGCAGGCGGCGTTTGCCCGGCAGCGCATGGCCGACGCGGGCCTGTCGGACAAGGTCGAGATCCGGATCGAAGACTATCGCGATGTCCGCGAGACGTTCGACCACATCGTGTCGATCGAGATGTTCGAGGCGGTCGGCGAGGCGAACTGGCCGGTCTACTTCGCGGCCGTCCGCGATCGGCTGCGGCCGGGCGGCGGCGCCGTGCTCCAGATCATCACCGTCGGCGACGAGCGGTTCGAACTCTATCGCGGCGCCGTCGATTTCGTGCAGCGCTACATCTTCCCGGGCGGCATGCTGCCGTCGAAGGCCGCGCTGTCACGGGAGGTCGAGGCGTCCGGTCTTGCCTGGCGCGGTGCCGACTGCTTCGGCCTCTCCTACGCCGAGACGCTGCACCGCTGGTACGACGCGTTCGTCGCGCGGTGGAACGAGGTGCACGCGCTCGGCTTCGACGAGCGGTTCCGGCGGATGTGGAGCTATTACCTCGCCGGCTGCGAGGCGAGCTTCAAGTCGGCCGCCTGCGACGTCGGGCAGTACCACCTCACCCGGACATGACCCGGCCGCGCCCGCCCTAGCCCGCGCTCTGTGCCGACCGGCGCCGCGTCGCCGTGCGGGCCGATGTGGATCGGGCCGAGGTCGGCTCGGTCGCCGAGCCGGTGGTCTTGGCGGGCGCGGCAGGCTTCGCGGACGCTGCAGCCTTCGAATGCGCCGTCTTCGCCGTTTCCGAGGCTCTCGACGGAACCGCGGCTTTCGCCGGCTCCGCCCTCGCCTCGAGGGTGATCACCGGTCGCGGCGCGGCCATCGGCTCCCGCGGCGGGCTCTGCGCGGTGCGGCTTGCGGTCGAGCGCGATGCGCCGGCCGGCTTCGGCTTCCGGGATCCGGCGGCCGGGGCAGACGGGGCGGATGCCTTCTTGCGGGTCGATGCAGACGGCGTGGCCGAGATGCGGTCCGCCGCGAACCGGGCCTCCAGTGCCGCGATGCGGGCGGCGAGGCGCGCATTCTCCTCCCGCGTCTCGCGGAGAAGGCGCTCGGCAACGTCCGCGATGGTGCGCACGTTCTCGCGGTGGAGGATGTCGCCGTCGAGGGCGCGCGCGGGCCGCTGCGGCCGGTAGGCAATGAGGCGCGTGCCGCCGGCGCGGACGCCCGAGGCAACGCCGCCGGCGGCCGAGCCGACAAGCCTTGCCGTCTTCACCGAGAGCGCGGCGCCCGTGGCAACCGACTTCCGCGCTACGCCAAGCGACGCAAGGAGGCCGCGGCCTGCGCCGGTTGCCGCGAGGCGGAGACCCTTGCCGGCGCCCGCCGCGATCCGGGCCGTGGCGGAGTGTGGTGGCTCGCCCGGCGGAATGAGCCCGGCCTTCGGCTGCGGCTGTGACTTCGGTTCCGGTCGGGCGTCCGCCTTGCTGCGCCGGCTCTTCGTCCGGGCCGGGCCGGCGCCCGCGGCAGAAGCGGCGGCGGGCTGGCGCGGCGCGTCCAGTCCGGCCAGCGGCATGCCGCAGCGCGGACAGCGGGACGGATCGCCCTCGAGCCGATAGTCGCAATTCCAGCAGTGATGCCGCGACATGACAGCCCCCAACATGGTCGCCCGCTCCAAAACATGAGTTTGGAAATCATACTTGTCGAACGCTGCCGCCGCGTCAATCGCGAGGCTTTCGCAGCCTATCCAGTCTGTTGCTGAATTATTGGGCAGGTACTGCCAGCGAGCAGGGCAGGCCGGAGAGGCTGCCGCAGAAGACGCCACATGACCCGGGTGGCACGCGACTTGCCCATCCCTGGAAGAGGCGTCTTCTCCCATGGCGCCGTTGAACACAGGGGGTTCTCTTCACGATGTTTCAGTTCCGCAAGCCCGTCCTCGGCCTAGCGGCGGCGGCAGTCCTCGCGACGGCCGCTCCCGTTATGGCTCAGGAGGAAACCATCAAGGTCGGCATTCTGCACTCGCTGTCCGGGACGATGGCCATCTCCGAGACCACGCTGTCCGACGTGATGCTGATGCTCATCGAGCAGCAGAACGCGGCGGGCGGTGTCCTGGGCCGTCAGCTCGAGCCGGTCGTCGTCGACCCGGCCTCCGACTGGCCGCTGTTTGCCGAAAAGCTCCGTGAGCTCGTCGAAGTCGACGGCGTCGACGTGATCTTCTGCTGCTGGACCTCGGTGTCCCGCAAGTCGATCCTGCCGGTCGCCGAAGAGCTCAACACCGTCGTGTTCTATCCCGTCCAGTACGAGGGCGAGGAGAGCTCGCGCAACATCTTCTACACGGGCGCGGCCCCGAACCAGCAGGCCATTCCGGCCGTCGACTACCTGATGGATCAGGGCGTCGAGCGCTGGGTGCTCGCCGGCACCGACTACGTCTACCCGCGCACCACCAACCGCATCCTCGAGGCCTATCTCGCCTCGAAGGGCGTCGCGCCGGAAGACATCATGATCAGCTACACGCCGTTCGGCCATTCCGACTGGCAGACGATCGTCTCCGACATCGTGTCCTTCGGCTCGCAGGGCAAGTTCACCGCGGTGGTCTCGACCATCAACGGCGACGCCAACGTGCCGTTCTACCGCGAACTCGCCAACCAGGGCGTCGACGCCGCCGATATCCCGGTCGTCGCGTTCTCGGTCGGTGAAGAAGAACTCGCCGGCCTCGACACCTCCGCCCTCGTCGGCCACCTCGCGGCCTGGAACTACTTCCAGTCCATCGAGGATCCGGCGAACGAGGAGTTCATCGCGGCCTGGCACGCCTTCACCGGCGATGCCACCGAAGTGACCAACGACCCGATGGAGGCGCACTACATCGGCTTCCACATGTGGGTCGCGGCGGTCGAGAAGGCCGGCACCACCGATGCGGACGCCGTCATCGACGCGATGATCGGCGTGGCCGTGCCGAACCTCACCGGCGGGTACTCGGCGATGATGCCGAACCACCACATCACCAAGCCTGTGTTCATCGGTGAAATCCAGGCCAACGGCCAGTTCGAGGTCGTGTGGCAGACGACCGGCCTCGTGGTCGGCGACGAATGGTCGGACTACCTGCCCGACTCGATGAACCTGATCGCCGATTGGCGTGCTCCGCTGTCGTGCGGCAACTTCAACGTTGCCACGGGCGTCTGCGGCGGCGCCGGCGCGGCGACGCCGTAGTCCTCGGCTTCGAACACCGGAAGGGGCGGTTCGCCGCCCCTTCCTCGTCTCCGGCCCCTGGCCGGACCCGTGGCCCGAGCCCTTCGGCATCATGACAAACGTTCTGCATCGCGCGCTCCGGCCACTTCGGGTCGTCCGCCTTGGCCGGGCCCTTGCCGCTGCCCTTTGCCTGAGCCTCCTTGCCGTCGTCGCCCCCGCCTTCGCTCAGGACGAACCGGATGACGCCGCGCTCCGCGCGCTCGTCCAGGAGTTCGTCGGCGCCGAGGGCAATTACCGGGACACCAGCGCGATCGTCGACCGGATCGCCGCGCTCGCCGATCCGGGTGGTGTGTCCGTCCTGAACACACTCAACGCAGGCCGCCTCTACTTCCGCAATTCGGACCGCGTCGTCTTCGCCGGAACCGATCTCGGTGCGACGCTCACGATGGCCGACCCGGTAACCGGCGAGGCGCTAGGCGAAGTCGTCAAGCGCGAAGCGACGGCGATCCGCGTCAACAATGCCGTTCGCCGCTCGATCCGCACCGCGATGAGCAGCCTCACGCTGCTCTCGCCGGATCGTGCGACCCGCCTCTCCGCGGCGCAAACGATCTTCACGAACCGCGATGCCACCAACCTTCCGCTCCTCGAAGAGGCGATAGCGGAGGAGACGAACGCCGGCGTCCTTCGCGTCATGCAGCAGGCGCGGGCGGCGATCATCGTCGCCAATGCAGACATTCCCGAGGAGGAGCGCATCGCAGCCGTCGCGGTGCTGTCCGACCGCGGCGACCAGGCCGCGCTCAACGTGTTGCGCCAGCTCGCGGCCGGCGAAGGCGCGGTCGCGGAGGCGGCCGAGCGCGGGGTCTCGCGCATCGAGACGGCGCAGATCTTCTGGGGCATAGGCCAGAACCTGTGGTTCGGCATTTCGCTCGGCTCGGTCCTGCTCCTTGCCGCCGTCGGCCTTGCCATCACCTTCGGCGTGATGGGCGTCATCAACATGGCCCATGGCGAGATGGTCATGATCGGCGCCTACACGGTGTTCGTCGTCCAGGACATCATCCGCGCCTCCGGCAATGCGGGTCTGATCGAGTGGGCCCTGCCGATCGCTATTCCGATCGCGTTCCTCGTCACGGCGGGTATCGGCATGGGTATCGAGCGCGGCGTGATCCGGTGGCTCTACGGACGGCCGCTCGAAACGCTGCTCGCGACGTTCGGCATCTCGCTCGCCCTGCAGCAGGCCGCGCGCTCGATCTTCGGGTCGAGCAACGTGCTCGTCAGCAGCCCGTCCTGGATGTCGGGCTCGTTCTCGGTCGGCCAGCTCAACTTCAACTACAGCCGCGTCTACATCCTCCTGTTCGCCATCATGGTGTTCATGGCGCTGATCCTCGTGCTGCGCCGCACGGCGCTCGGCCTTCAGATGCGCGCGGTCACGCAGAACCGGCGCATGGCGAGCGCCATGGGCATCCATACGCCGCGCGTCGACATGTTCACCTTCGGCCTTGGCTCCGGCATCGCAGGCCTTGCCGGCGTGGCGCTCAGCCAGATCGACAACGTGTCGGCCAATCTGGGCCAGGCCTACCTGGTCGATTCATTCATGGTCGTGGTGCTCGGCGGCGTCGGCAATCTGTGGGGCACGTTCGTCGGCGCCTTCGGTCTTGGCGTCACCAACAAGTTCCTCGAGCCCTACATCGGCCAGGGCGATGCGGTGATCGCCAAGATCATCGTGCTGGTCGCGATCATCGTCTTCATCCAATGGCGGCCGCGCGGCCTCTTCGCCCTCAAGGGCCGGGCAATCGAATCATGATCGGTTCCTTCATCTTCCGCGGCATCGACTGGCGCGCCGGCCTCGTCATCATCGGCCTGCTCGTGGTCGGCATCGGCGTGCCGCTCTCGGTCGGTTCGCCCAACTCGCCGTTCTGGCTGTCGACCAACGACACGCTGCTGTACGGCAAGTATCTCTGCTACGCGCTCCTTGCCCTCTCGATCGGCCTGATCTGGGGCTATGGCGGCATCCTCTCGCTCGGCCACGGCGCGTTCTTCGCCATCGGCGGCTACGCGATGGGCATGTACCTGATGCGCGCGATCGGCACGCGCGGCGTCTATGGCAACCCGATCCTGCCGGACTTCATGGTGTTCCTGAACTGGAGCGAACTGCCGTGGTTCTGGCACGGCTTCGACCAGTTCTGGTTTGCCGCCATCATGATCGTGCTGGTCCCCGGGGCGCTGGCCTTCCTGTTCGGCTGGTTCGCCTTCCGCTCCCGCGTCACCGGCGTGTACCTGTCGATCATCACGCAGGCACTGACCTACGCGCTCTACCTCCTGTTCCTGCGCAACGCGACGGCGGTCGGCGGCAACAACGGCTTCACCGACTTCAAGGATATCCTCGGCGTACCGGTCGGCGCGCCCGACACGCGCGGCTGGCTGTTCGGCGCGTCGGCGATCGCGCTGGCGATCGGCTACTGGATCTGCCGTTCGGTGATCTTCTCGAAGTACGGCAAGGTGATCGTCGCGGTACGCGACGCGGAGAGCCGCACGCGCTTCCTCGGCTACCGCGTCGACCGGTACAAGACCTTCCTGTTCACGCTGTCCGCCTGCATGGCCGGCGTCGCGGGCGCGCTCTACGTGCCGCAGGTCGGCATCATCAATCCGGGCGAACTGTCGCCCCTGAAGTCGATCGAGGCGGTGGTCTGGGTCGCCGTGGGCGGCCGCGGCACGCTGGTCGGGCCGATGCTCGGCGGTGTGCTGGTCAACGCGTTCAAGACCTACTTCACCGGCGGCGCGAGTCAGCCCTACTGGGTGGTGGCCATCCTTCCGGCGCTTGGTCTCCTCCTGCTTCTGGTCCTCTACCGCGCCTCGCTGGGCTGGCTGAAGGTGCTCGCGGGAGCCGCGGCCGGCGCCGCCATCGCCGCGCTGGGGCTGCTGTGGTCCGATGGCTGGGCATTCCCGGCGCCAGGCGTCCGCTTCGTCGGCGGCCTCCTGTCGGCGGAGTCCTGGGGGTGGACGGTCGCGGCCGTGGCGATCATCGCCTGGCTCGTCCTCAACAAGAACAAGTACGTTGCCGGCGCGATCTTCGGCGCCTTCCTCTGCCGGCTGCTCGTCGAGCCGAACGACATGATCGCGCTCGCGCCGAACTGGCCGTACTTCCTTGGCGCCGTCTTCATCGGGGTCACGCTCCTCCTGCCGCGCGGCATCGTCGGCACCATCGCCTATGGCTGGAACGCGTGGCGCGCCCGGCGCGCCTCGATCGAAGCCCAGGAGGGTCGTGACGCCGACCTGACCGATCCCGAACCGGCCAGGATCGACCCGGAAAGCGCCGCGAAGGACACCACAACTCCCGAGACCGCGAGCCCGCCGCCCGGCGCGGTCGCCCAGCAGGCGTCGAGTTAGAGATGGCAGGCAAGGACGGCTCTATCCTTTACCTCGACGGCGTCACCGTCAGCTTCGATGGATTCCGCGCGCTCAACTCGCTCTCGCTCATCCTCGATCGCGGCGAGATGCGCGCCATCATCGGCCCCAATGGCGCCGGGAAGACCACGATGATGGACGTCATCACCGGCAAGACGCGGCCGGATTCCGGCGAGGTCCTCTTCAACGGCTCGATCGACCTCACCAAGCTCGACGAGGCGGCGACGGCCCAACTCGGCATCGGGCGGAAGTTCCAGAAGCCGACCGTGTTCGAGAGTCAGACCGTGCGGGACAATCTCGAACTCGCGCTCGCCGGCAAGCGCGGGGTGTTCTCGACGCTGTTCCATCGCCGGACGAAGGCGGAGAGCGACCGACTCGACGAGATTCTCGCTACCATCCGCATGACGGACAGGCAGAAGACACTGGCGGCCTATCTCAGCCACGGCCAGAAGCAGTGGCTCGAGATCGGCATGCTCCTGGCGCAGGAGCCGGAGGTGCTGCTCGTGGACGAGCCGGCCGCCGGCATGACCGACGCGGAGACCGAGCAGACGGGCATCCTGCTGCGCGAGATCGCCAAGACGAAGTCCGTGGTCGTCGTCGAGCACGACATGGGCTTCGTGAAGGGCCTCGACGTGAAGGTGACCGTCCTCCACGAGGGGTCGGTGCTTTCCGAAGGGTCGTTCGACCACGTTTCCGCCGACCCGCGGGTCATTGAGGTCTATCTCGGCCGATGAGCGACATCACCATCACACCGGCCGCCGAGCCGGCCGCACCACCGCCCGCGACGGCCTTTTCGGCGCCGCCGGCATCGGCCATCGTCAAGGGTCATTCCGTGCTCGCGGTCGAGGGGGTCGACCTCCATTACGGCGCGGCACAGGCGCTGCGAAAAGTCTCGATCGGCGCCGAGAGCGGCAAGATCACGTGCCTCCTCGGTCGCAACGGCGTGGGGAAGTCGAGCCTCCTGCGCGCCATCGTCGGCATCCAGCCGATCTCGGGCGGGCGCATCATGTGGGAGGGCGAGCCGCTCGGTACGCTGCCGCCGCATGCACGTGCCCATCGCGGCATCGGCTACGTGCCGCAGGGGCGCGAGATCTTCTCGCTGCTCTCGGTCCGCGAGAACCTCGAGACCGGCTATGCCACCGCGCCGCGCGGCGACCGAAACGTACCGGACTACGTCTTCGACCTGTTCCCGGTGCTGAAGTCGATGCTGCGGCGCCGCGGCGGCGACCTGTCGGGCGGCCAGCAGCAGCAGCTTGCCATCGGCCGGGCGCTGGTGACGCGGCCGCGGCTTCTCGTCCTCGACGAGCCGACCGAAGGCATCCAGCCGTCGATCATCAAAGACATCGGACGCGCCATCATCTTCCTGAAGGAGAAGCTCAACATGGCGGTGCTCCTTGTGGAACAGTACCTCGACTTCGCCCGCGAGCTGGCGGACACTGTCGCCATCATGGACCGCGGCAAGGTGGTCTTCTCGGGGCCCGCGGCCGATCTCGACAGAGACGATGTTCGCCGTCATCTCACGGTCTGACCCCGAAACGCATCCGGTCCCGCTGCAGCGGGCGCGCGGCGAGGCGCGCGTCTCGTTCGTCACGACGCCGCGCGGCACCATGCTGGGGCAGCTTTTCCAGGACGGCGCGGCCAAGATCAGGCTGCCGAAGACGTTTGGCCCGGACGCCGAGGCGATCCTCATCAACAGCGCGGGCGGTCTCACCGGCGGCGACCAGCTGGGCTTTGCCGTCGATGTCGGCGCGAACGCGAGCGCGGTCGTCACCACGCAGGCCTGCGAAAAAGTCTATCGCAGCCTCGGCGGACCGGCCGAGATGGCCGTCCGGCTCAAGGTCGGCCCGGGCGGGCGGCTCGACTGGCTGCCGCAGGAGACGATCCTGTTCGACCGCGCCGACCTCAGGCGCCGGGTCGATGTCGATTTGGCGCCGGCATCGCGATTCCTTGCCGTCGAGGCCGTCATCTTCGGCCGCCGCGCGATGGGCGAGGCCGTCGAGGAAGGCGGCCTGCACGATCGCTGGCGCATCCGCCAGGCCGACCGGCTGATTCACGCCGACGACATCCGCATGTCGGGCGCGATCACGGCCCTCGGGCAGCGCGCCGCGGTGCTCGCCGGCGCGGGCGCGATGGCGACCCTCCTCTATGTCGGCGACGACGCGGACCGCCACACCGATGCAGTTCGGCTTGCGCTCGGCGACCGCGGCGGGGCGAGCGCGTGGAACGGCAAGCTGGTCGCCCGCCTCGTCGCCGACGACGGTCTCGAGCTGCGGCGCCATCTCATCCCCGCGATCATGGCGCTCCGCGCCGGCCGGCCGCTTCCGAAGGCCTGGCAGCTCTGAGGACCAATCCGACATGAACCTGACGTCCCGCGAAAAGGACAAGCTCCTCATCGCCATGGCGGCCATTGTCGCCCGCCGGCGGCTCGAGCGCGGCGTGCGGCTGAACTATCCGGAGGCGATCGCGCTGATCTCGGACTTCGTGATGGAAGGCGCCCGCGACGGACGGCGCGTCGCCGACCTGATGGACGCGGGCGCCACGGTGCTCAGCCGCGAGCAGGTCATGGAGGGCGTTGCCGACATGATTCATGACGTCCAGGTCGAAGCGACATTCCCGGACGGGACGAAACTCGTCACGGTCCACAACCCGATTCGCTAGGGGAAACCATGTCGATCATTCCCGGTCCGATGATCCCCGGCCTCGTCTATCCGGCGGAAGCGCCGGACATCGAGATCAACGCCGGCGCGCCGACCGTGACGCTGCTTGTCGCCAACACCGGCGACCGGCCGGTCCAGGTCGGGTCGCACTACCATTTCTATGAGACCAATCCGTATCTCTCCTTCGACCGCGAAAGAGCGCGGGGCATGCGGCTCGATATCGCCTCCGGCACCGCGGTCCGCTTCGAGCCGGGCCAGAGCCGCGAGGTGACGCTCGTGCCGTTTGGCGGCAAGCGCGAGGTCTGGGGCTTCAACCAGAAGGTCATGGGCGGCCTGTAAGGCAACATTGGCGTATCCTTACGTTCTTGCTATATGTAAGGAAAGACGCAGGATGTAAGGAGGAAGCCATGCCGCACTACGAAACCAAGATGAGTTCGAAGGGGCAGATCACCATACCCGCAGAGGTGCGGGCGGAGTTTCGACTGAAGGAGGGCGACATCGTCGACTTCTACGTCGATCCGCTCGATCGTCGGATTCAGGTCATCGCGCGGAACGGCAAAATGGCCGAGCTACGGGGCATTCTTGCGAAGCCTGGCCAGCGCGCCCTTACGATCGAGGAGATTGACGAGGGGATTGGCGAATACCTGCACGAGAAGCATGAACGAATCCGACTGGAGGGCAGCCAACCCCACGATGCCCCGAAGACACGCGGCCGGAAGGCGGCGGGATGATCGGCATCGATTCGAACATTCTGGTTCGGCTCTTCATCGAAGACGATCGGGAGCAAGCAGAAGCGGTCGTCGAGCTCTTTGCCAAGAACGGTCCACGCTCGATTCGCGTCTCGCAGGTTGTTATGGCCGAGACGGTCTGGGCGCTTCGGCGGAGCTATGGCAGGGACAAGACCAGCGTCGTTGCCGCGCTGCTTCTTCTCTTCGGCCGTGAGGAACTGGTGTTCGAGGGCAGAAGCACTCTGCTAGCAGCCCTCGAACGGTACCAGCGCGGCAATGCGGACTTTGCCGACTACCTGATCGCCGCTTCGAATATCGACGCCGGCGCCGTTCCGACATTCACCTTCGACCGGAAAGCATCGACGCAGCCCGGCTTTGCCAGGCTGCCCACCAGGACCAACTGACATGCCCGCGCGCATCCCGCGTCCCCACTACGCCGCCATGTTCGGCCCGACGGTCGGCGACCGCGTCCGGCTCGCCGATACCGATCTCCTCATCGAGGTGGAGAAGGACTTCACCACCTATGGCGAGGAGGTGAAGTTCGGCGGCGGAAAGGTCATCCGCGACGGCATGGGGCAGAGCCAGGTCGGGCGCGCGGCGGGTGCGGTCGACACCGTCATCACCAACGCGCTGATCGTCGACCACAGCGGCATCTACAAGGCCGATATCGGCCTCAAGGACGGCCTCATCGCCGGGATCGGCAAGGCCGGCAACCCGGACACGCAGCCGGGCGTGACGATCATCGTCGGCCCGGGCACCGAGGCGATCGCGGGCGAGGGGAAGATCGTCACCGCGGGCGCCATCGACAGCCACATCCACTTCATCTCGCCGCAGCAGATCGAGGAGGCGCTCAACTCCGGCGTCACGACGATGATCGGCGGCGGCACGGGGCCGGCGACCGGCACGAACGCGACGACGGCAACGCCGGGCGCATTTCATCTTGCGCGGATGATCCAGGCCGCCGACGCCTTCCCGATGAACCTTGCCTTCGCCGGCAAGGGCAACGCGTCGCGGCCGGAGGGACTCGTCGAGCAGGTGCTGGCCGGTGCGTCGTGCCTGAAGCTGCACGAGGACTGGGGGACGACGCCGGCGGCGATCGATTGCTGCCTTTCGGTGGCGGACGAGTACGACGTGCAGGTGATGATCCACACCGACACGCTCAATGAATCCGGCTTCGTCGAGCACACGGTGGACGCCTTCAAGGGCCGGACGATCCACGCCTTCCACACCGAAGGCGCCGGCGGTGGTCATGCGCCGGACATCATCAAGATCTGCGGCCAGCCGAACGTCCTGCCGTCATCGACCAATCCGACGCGGCCCTACACGGTGAACACGCTCGACGAGCATCTCGACATGCTCATGGTGTGCCACCACCTCGACCCGACGATCCACGAGGACATCGCGTTCGCCGAAAGCCGCATCCGCCGCGAGACGATCGCGGCCGAGGACATTCTCCACGACATCGGCGCGTTCTCGATCATCGCCTCGGACAGCCAGGCGATGGGTCGGGTCGGCGAGGTCGTGATCCGGACCTTCCAGACGGCGCACAAGATGCGCGTGCAGCGCGGCCGGCTCTCCGAGGAGCGCGGCGAGAACGACAATTTCCGGGTCAAGCGCTACATCGCCAAGGTCACCATCAATCCCGCGATCGCGCACGGGCTGTCGGAGCACATCGGGTCCGTCGAAGTCGGCAAGCGCGCCGACCTCGTGATTTGGGATCCGGCGTTCTTTGGCGTGAAGCCCGACCTCGTCCTTCTCGGCGGCACGATCGCGGCGGCGCTGATGGGCGACCCCAATGCCTCCATCCCGACGCCGCAGCCGATCCACTACCGGCCGATGTTCGGCGCCTTCGGACGGTCCACGTCGCAGTCGGCGGTGACGTTCGTCTCGCAGGCCTCGCTCGATGCCGGCATCCGCGGGTCGCTGGGCGTGGCCAAGACGCTGCTGCCGGTCCGCAACACCCGCGGCGGCATCTCGAAGGCATCGATGGTCCATAATTCGGCGACGCCCGTGATGGAGGTCGATCCGGAGACATACGAGGTCTACGCCGACGGCCAGCTCCTCACCTGCGAGCCGGCGCCGTTCCTGCCGATGGCGCAGCGCTATTTCTTGTTCTGACGGTGGGCCAAGTCTATCCTCGGGGCAGGGCCATGGCTCCAGGAGCCGCATATGAGCAACGATCCGGTGAGCGGTTTCGCCGAGCGTTCCCAGGCGGAACTCGACGGTCTCTACGAGCGGGATTTCTTCGCCTGGACGCAAGAACAGGCGCGGCTGTTGCGCGAGCGCCGTTTTGACGAACTCGATCTTCAGAACCTGATCGACGAGGTGGAATCGGTGGGGCGATCGGAACGGCGCGAAATAGCAAGCCGCCTCGAAATCCTTCTCGCACATCTTCTGAAATGGAGATTCCAGCCGGGCTTGCGGACGCCGAGCTGGCGAAGGACGATTCGAGATCAGCGGACGGAAATCCGCAGGGTTCTGAACGACAATCCCAGCCTTCGCTCGTTCCCTTCGGAGACGCTGAACCTGAGCTATGCTGCGGGATGTCACCGGGCAGCGGATGAGACCGGCATCGACGCGAGCCTTTTTCCCGAAGAGTGCCCGTTCACCATCGACCAGGTGCTGAACCACGAGTTTCTTCCGAAGGAAGTCGGGCTGTTGGACCAGTCCTGATGGCGCGCCCCTCGTGACGTTTCGGTTCGAGCCTGCGGTCGTTGCCTCCCGTCCGCCCGCTCATGAGGTGGAGACCGGGCCGGCACCGGAGGCTCCCATCGGCGTCATGATTCTCGCCACCTGGCTTTCCCCCGCTTTTCCCGTCGGCGCCTTCAGCTATTCGCATGGCCTCGAGACGGCGATCACGGACGGGCGGCTCCGTACCGCGGACGCGGTGGCGGAATGGGTGGAGACGATCCTCATTTCGGGAAGCGGCTGGAACGATGCCGTCCTCCTCGCCGAAGCACATCACGCCGCAGCGCTGACGGACTGGAACAGGCTCGCGGCAGCGGCGCAACTCGGCTGCGCGATGAGCCCGTCGGCGGAACGCCATATCGAGGCGAGCAGCCTCGGCGCTTCCTTCCTCAAGGCGGTGGCGTCCGGCTGGCCCAGCGCCGCGCTCGTGAAGGCGACGGAAACCGTCGCCGGCGCCGCGCCTTATCCGGTCGCCGTCGGCATCGCCGCGGCTGCGCACGCCCTGCCGCTCCAGCCGACGCTCGCGCTCTACCTCAACGGCTTCGTCGCAAACCTCGTCTCGGTCGCCGTCCGCCTCGTTCCGCTCGGCCAGACCGCGGGCCTGAAGATTCTCGCCGGCCTCCAGCCCCGCGTTCTCGACATGGCAGGTCGTGCGGCCACCTCGACGCTTGACGATCTCGGCTCGGCGGCGATGGTGTCCGACATAGCCTCGATGCGCCACGAGACGCTTTACTCCCGGGTATTCCGTTCATGACCGACCGATCGCCAAACGGCCCTCTCAGAGTAGGCATCGGCGGCCCCGTCGGCGCGGGCAAGACGACGTTGACCGAGATGCTGTGCAAGGCGATGCGCGACCGGTACTCGATCGCGGTCGTCACCAACGACATCTACACCAGGGAGGACGCGCTCATCCTCAGCCGCGTCCAGGCGCTGCCCGAGGACAGGATCATGGGCGTGGAGACCGGCGGCTGTCCGCATACGGCGATCCGCGAGGATGCCTCGATGAACTTGGCAGCGGTCGCCGAGATGTGGGCCCGCTTCCCGGACCTCGACATCATCTTCATCGAATCGGGTGGCGACAACCTCGCGGCGACGTTCTCGCCCGAGCTTGCCGACATTACCCTGTACGTCATCGACGTCGCCGGCGGCGAGAAGATCCCGCGGAAGGGCGGACCCGGGATCACGCGGTCCGATCTCCTCATCATCAACAAGGCGGACCTTGCACCGCATGTCGGCGCCAATCTCGACGTGATGGAATCGGACGCGCGCAAGCAGCGCGGCGACCTGCCGTTCGTCTTTACCGACATGCTGCGGCGGAAGGGCCTTGCCACTGTTGTTTCCTTCATCGAGGAGGCGGGTGGCCTCGTGCCCCAGAAGGTGGCCGCGGAATGATGATCGCGCGGGAAGTGCTGCCGGCCGGCGCCTGGTCGGACCCCAAGCCCGCCGACCGGGTCGTCCTCGGCCACGACCTCCGCCACCGCCGCCGGCGCATGCTCGTCGCCGTCAGCGGCAACCCGGTTCTTCTCGACCTGCCGCAGCCGACGGTGCTGCGCCACGGGGACGGCCTGAGGCTCGAGGACGGGCGGATGATCCTCGTGGAGGCGCAGGTGGAGGCGCTGGCCGAGATCTCGGCGCCGGACACGGCCGCGCTGGTGCGGATCGCCTGGCACCTCGGCAACCGTCACCTCCAGACACAGCTACTCGGCGACCGCCTGCGGATTCGCCGTGACCATGTCATTGAGGCGATGGTGGAAAAGCTCGGTGCGACGGTGACGGCAATCGAAGCGCCATTCGACCCGGAGGGCGGCGCTTATGGCGATCACAGCCACGCGGCGTCGCCTGCCCATCTCGCGGGAGGCGCGCCGGCCGCCGCGGATCAGGCGCGGCCGGAGCCCGGGTAGGCGACGATACCATCCTCCGAGACGGAGACGCACTCGCACATCGGGCATGAGGCCATGTCCCGGGCCGAGCACAGCGGAGCACCGCGGCAGGCCGAGATCATCGCGATTTCGCCCGGCGGCGCGTCCGCCAGCACGCGCATGGCCACAGCGACCGCCGCGCTGATTGCCTCGTCGCGCGCAACGCGTCCACGAGGCGTCGTGGCGCCGGAGGCAACCTCCGGACCGAAGGCAAGTGGCGGAGATGGAATCCGACGTTTCGGCACGGCCGACGATGGGTCCTGATGACAGCCTGCGAATGCTGCTGACAGGTTTAGAGCACCGACCGGCGCGCCTAACCCTACCCGAACGGGTGGGATCGGGCTCAGTTGCGCGTGAGGGCCTCGGGCGGGCCAGGAAGACGCTTCTGCGAACCTGAGATGGGGGGAAGCGAAACGGTGATGAAGTGGACCAGTTCGCGCTGGCTGTGCGTGCCGGTCTTCGCGAACAGACTCTTGAGGTGGTAGCGAACGGTTTCCTTGCTGATGGACAGCCGTTCGGCCACCTCGGACAGTTCGAGCCCCGAAAGAAGCAGGCTCGCTGCGCGCGCCTCCTGCACGGTGAAGCCGAACGCCGACTCGAGGTGTGCCGGGCTCACCTCCGGCAGGTTGGCGGCGTCGTTGATGATCATCAGGATCGCCGGCCGCACGATGCCGAAATCGATCATCGGCGTGGTCGACGGGGTGATCCCGACCACCGAAACGGTGACCCTGCCATCCGTCCGGACGCTGTGCAGCGGCAGGATGCGCTGCTCCGCCGGCCGGGCAGAGACCATCTCGATCGCTTCGCGGAAGCGACGTTCGTCGTTGCGGTTGATGGCGACGAGTTGCCCCGACCGCATCCCGATGATGTCGCCGCTCGCCACCATCTCCGTGGCGACGAGGTTCTGGAACACGACCTTGAGGGAGGCATCCAGGAGCACCACGCCACGGCGCGACTGATCCATCACCGCCTGCGATGCGAGCGCGTTGGCCTCGGACGCCTGAAGCAGGCGCTGGGTCATCAGCGTGCGGCCGAGGAACGAACCGAGGCGTTCCATCGCCTCGAAGTCTCCAGCGGCGAAGTCGCCTTCCCTTTCGGAACGGCCCACGGCGAAGAGGAAGCGGGAGGGGCCGACATCGAGGGTCATGCCGAGCGCATAGCGGCGTCCGGCCGGCTTCATGTAGTCGTTGTAAATCTCGCTCCTGAGCAGTTCGTCGTCGGGCACGAGCATCTGCATCGAGTGCGGTGCGCCGACCGTCGCCACCTTCACCCGGTTCGTCCAGTTGTCGAGGCGGTGAAAGTGATTGCGGTAGGCGTCCAGCCGTTCCGCTCCCACGCCATCCGTGATGCCTCCCTGCCAGCCCGCAGCCGAAGTGCTGACCGGGGCAAGCAACGCCGCAGCGGCTCCGAAGACCTTGCGCGCCGATGTCAGCCAGTTCGACCAGTCGGACGACGCCGCCACATCGAAGAGCTGGAGGAGCAGAAGGTCGAACTGGGGGTCGGCAATCACGGGACGATCGAGGTCAATGGGATGTCGGGCGCGCGCCTGCGACCGATCACCCCACAGAATATATACATCGGCCCCGTCACCACCGCCATCAAAGGCAGGTGAACGGCGAAGCGGCAACTAGGTTGCCGGCCTCCAGCGCAGCCGCGGCTGGCGCGCGGCGCGCGTCTCATCCAGGCGGCGGCGCGGGGCGAAATGCGGCGCCGTCTTGAAGGAAGCCGCGTCGCCGGCCTTCGCCCGTGCGGCGAGGCCGCGCATGGTCTCGATGAACTGGTCGAGGGATTCCTTCGATTCCGATTCGGTCGGCTCGATCAGCAGGGCGCCGTGAACGACGAGCGGAAAATACATCGTCATCGGGTGGTAGCCCTCGTCGATCATCGCCTTGGCGAAGTCGAGGGTCGTCACGCCGTGCGGCTCGAGGAAGCGGTCGTCGAACAGCGCCTCGTGCATGCAGATCCTGTCGCCGAAGGGCTGGGTCATCACGTCCCTCAGGCCGACGCGGACATAGTTCGCGTTGAGCACCGCCGTCTCCGACGCGCTCTTCACGCCATCCTCGCCATGCGAGAGCAGGTAAGCCAGCGCGCGGACATACATGCCCATCTGGCCGTGGAACGCCGTCATGCGGCCGAAGGGCTGTTCGCCTTCGAGCGCGTGCACGGATTCCTCAATCAGCACCGGCGCGCCGTTCTCCATGCGGATGAACGGGACGGGCGCATAGGGCGCGAGCGTCGCGGACAGCACGACGGGGCCTGAGCCGGGGCCCCCGCCGCCATGCGGGGTCGACAGCGTCTTGTGCAGGTTGATGTGCATCGCATCGACACCGAGCTCGCCCGGCCGCACCTTGCCGAGGATCGCGTTGAGGTTGGCGCCGTCGCAGTAGAAGAACGCGCCGGCGGCATGGACCGCGTCGGCAATGGCAATGATGTCCGGCTCGAACAGGCCGCAGGTGTTGGGGTTGGTCAGCATGATCGCCGCGACGTGCGGGCCGAGCTTCGCCTTCACCACTTCCGGGTCGACGGTGCCGTCGGCGCGGGCCGGGATCGATTCGATGCGGTAGCCGAGCACGGCGGCCGTCGCCGGGTTGGTGCCGTGCGCGGACTGCGGGGCGAGCACGGTGGTGCGTGTCGCGTCCTCGCCGCGAGCGGCGAGGGCCGTCTTGATGGCCATCATCCCGCAAAGCTCGCCATGGGCGCCGGCCTTGGGGCTGAGGGCGATCGCCTCCATCCCAGTCAGCGTCATCAGCCAGTGCGAAAGCTCCTGCATGAGGTCGACCGCGCCCTGCACGGTCGACAGCGGCTGAAGCGGGTGGATGTCGCCGAAGCCGGGCAGTCGGGCCATCTTCTCGTTGAGGCGGGCATTGTGCTTCATCGTGCACGAGCCGAGCGGGTAGGTGTTGATGTCGATCGCGTAGTTCTGCTTCGACAGCCGCACATAGTGGCGCAGCGCCTCGGGCTCGCTCAGGCCGGGCAGGCCGAGTTCGGTCTTCCGCTCAAGGCCGCCGAGGCGGCTCGTGACCGTCTCGGGCTCGGGCAGGTCCACGCCGGACACTTCGGCGCGGCCGACTTCGAAGATCAGCGGCTCCTCGTTCCGGATGCCGCGGGCCTTGCCAACCGCCTCGACATCATCGGCGGAGATCGGTGCGGGCTGCGTCGGGCGCGAGCGTTCGGCGGTGTTCAGCATCTAGAGGACCTCCGCCAGGGCGGCCGCGAACATGCTGCGGTCGTCGGCCGTCGTCAGTTCGGTTGCCGCCACGACGATGAGATCGGCAAGGTCGGGCCGGTCGGGCTCGAGCCGGCTGACCGGAACGCCGCCGAGAATGCCGCGCTGCGTCAGCTTCTCGACGATTTCGGCCGCGTTGCCGGGAACGCGGATCGTGAACTCGTTGAAGAAGGTGTCGTTGAGGACGCGGATGCCCTTGACGGTCGCGAGCACCTCGGCGAGCCGGACGGCATTGGCGTGGTTGATCGCGGCGAGCTTCGCCAGACCGGCGCTGCCGAGCAGCGTCAGGTGAATCGAGAAGGCGAGGGCGCACAGGCCCGAGCTCGTGCAGATGTTCGAGGTCGCCTTCTCCCGCCGGATATGCTGTTCGCGAGTCGACAGCGTCAGAACGAATCCGCGCTCGCCGGCCGCGTCCACCGTCTCGCCGGTCAGACGGCCCGGCAACTGCCGGATGAACTTATCGCGCGTAGCGAGCAGCCCCACATAGGGGCCGCCAAACGTCAGCGGGTTGCCGAAGGACTGGCCTTCCGCCGCGACGATGTCGGCGCCCTGGGCGCCGGGAGATTCGATCGCGCCGAGCGAGACCACTTCGGTGACAACGGCGACGAGCAACGCCCCCTTCGCGTGGCACGCCTCGGCGATGGGCCGGAGATCGACGAGGTGGCCGTAGAAGGTGGGTGTCTGGACGACGACGCAGGCGGTCTGGTCGTCGATCCGGGAAAGGATGTCCTCCTCCGCGGTCGGCGCAGGCGGCATCGCCTCGTGGGTGCCGCCCGACATCCGCGAGATGGTCTCGGCGACATCGCGGTAGTGTGGGTGGAGGCCGCCGGAGAGGACCGCCTTGGCGCGGCCGGTGAGGCGGCGGGCCATCAGGATGGCCTCGGCCGTCGCGGTCGAGCCGTCATACATGCCGCCGTTCGCGACCTCCATGCCGGTGAGCAGGGCGACCTGGGTCTGGAACTCGAACAGCGTCTGGAGCGTGCCCTGGCTGATTTCCGGCTGGTAGGGCGTGTAGGAGGTCAGGAACTCCGACCGCTGGATCAGGTGGTCGACCGACGCCGGGACGTGGTGTCGGTAGGCGCCGGCGCCGACGAAGAAGGGGACCGAGCCGGCCGCGACGTTCTTCGCAGCGAGGCGGTTCATGTGGCGTTCGACTGATATCTCGCCCTGGCCGCGCGGCAGGCCGTGCGGGTCCGTGACGAGCTTGCCCTTCGGAACGTCGGCAAAAAGGGCGTCAATGTCGGGGACGCCGATGCGGGCGAGCATCGCGCTGCGGTCGGCGTCGGTCTGGGGCAGGTAGCGCATCGTAACCCATGGTCGGAAGGGGGCGGAGGCGGTGCTCCGCGGCGGCCTGACGGGGCCGGTCCGGAAAGCGGTACTGCATTGACACGCCCGGCGCTTTCGACCGGAACGGGCGGCTCCTTCGACAGATACGCCCGCCATGGCCGGTGGATTGCCGGCGAACCCTCTAGATGGTGTCGACGAAGGCCTTGTAGGAGGCCTCATCCATGAGCCCTTCGAGCTCCGTCGGATCGGTGACACGGAGTCGCATGAACCAGCCATCTCCCTCGGGGCTGCGGTTCACCAGCGCCGGATCGCCGGTCAGCGTTTCGTTGACCGCAACGACTTCGCCGGAAACCGGAGCAAAGACCTCGCTCGCCGCCTTCACCGATTCGACCACGGCTGCGACATCGCCCTTCCTCAGCTGCTTTCCGACCTGCGGCAGCTCAACAAACACCACGTCGCCGAGTTGGTCCTGCGCGTAGTGCGAAATGCCCACGGTTGCTTCCCCGCCGGCTGCCGCGATCCACTCATGGTCCCTGGTGTAGCCCGTCATCACTCGTCCCCGTCAGCCGGCGCTGCGCCGGCGATAGCGATGCTCCACGAAGGGCATCGGTGAAATCCTGGTCGGCAGCGCGCGTCCCCGGACGTCGATCGCCACCGCGCCGCCTGGCGCCGCATGCGCGGCATCGACGTAGCCCATCGCGACCGGCGCGTCGACGGTCGGCCCGAAGCCGCCCGACGTGACCCGGCCGATCGTCTCGCCGCCTTCGCCGACGATCGCGGCGCCCTCGCGGGCCGGCAGCTTGCCGTCAATCCGCAGGCCGACGCGCCTGCGCCGGGTGCCGCGCGTCAGTTCGTCGAGGATGCGGATGGCGCCCGGGAAATCGGCCGCCGCTCTCCGCCGCGGCGATATGGCGAACCCGAGGTCCGCCTCGACCGGCGTCGTCGTCTCGTCGATATCATGGCCGTACAAGGGCAGGCCGGCCTCGAGGCGCAGCGAATCGCGCGCGCCAAGGCCGATCGGCTTCACCTCCGGCTCGGCAAGGAGCGTCCGCGTGATCGCCTCGGCGTCCGAGGCCGAGAGGTAGATCTCGAATCCGTCCTCGCCGGTGTAGCCGGAGCGGGTGATGGCAACGGGGATCCCGTCGAACGTCGTCGCGACGCTGTCCATGAAGCGGAGGTCGCCGACCGCGGCGTGGCGCAGCATCACGTCGACGGCCTTGGGGCCCTGCAGCGCCAGCATCGCGCGGTGCGGCGGCAGTTCGAGCCGGACGGCGGACGGAAGGTGCGTTCCGACGAAGGCCTCGTCGACCGCGACGCGTGCCGCGTTGAAGACGATGTTGAGGCACGTCTCGCCGGACTTGCCGGCCGGCCGGACAACCATGATGTCGTCGACGATCGTCCCCTCCGGCGTCATCAGCAGCGAGTAGCGCATGCGGCCTGGGGCAAGGTTCTGGAAGTCGCCCGGCGTCACCTTCTCGAGGGCGGCTGCGACCGTGGCATAGTCCGGGCCGCGAAGCTGTGCCTGACCCATGTGCGAAACGTCGAACAGGCCCGCCGCCGTCCTTGTGTGCCGGTGCTCGGCCATGATGCCGGCCTGGTACTGGACGGGCATCGCATAGCCGGCGAACGGCACCATGCGGCCCCCCAACTCGCGATGGAGGCTCGCGAGCGGCGTCTCGCGGAGCGGTGCGTCGGTGGCCTCGGTCATGCAGCGCGCTCCACGGCAGGGTCGTAGCCGAGGATGGGCGCGAGCCAGCGCTCGGCCTCGGCCACGCTCCAGCCCTTGCGGGCGGCGTAATCCTCGACCTGGTCGCGGCCGATCCGGCCAATGCCGAAATAGTGGCTGTCCGGATGCGAGAAGTATAGCCCCGACACCGACGAGGCGGGCCACATGGCGTAGCTCTCGGTCAGCTTGATGCCGGTCGCGGCGGTGGCGTCGAGAAGGCCGAACAGCGTTGCCTTCTCGGTGTGGTCCGGCTGCGCCGGATAGCCCGGCGCGGGCCGGATGCCGCGATACTTCTCCCCGATGATATCGGTCATCGGGAGCTGCTCGTCGGCGGCGTAACCCCAGAACTCCTTGCGAACGCGCTCGTGCATGCGCTCGGCGAAAGCTTCGGCCAGACGGTCCGCCAGCGATTGCGACAGAATCTTCGAGTAGTCGTCATTGGCGCGGGCGAAGCGCTCGATGACCGCGTCCTCGCCGAACCCGGCCGAAACGGCGAAGCCGCCGACATAGTCGGTGACGCCGGATTCCTTCGGCGCCACCAAGTCGGCGAGAGCCATGTGACGCCGCGCCTCGGTGGCGCGCGCCATCTGCTGGCGGAGCGTGAAGAGGGTACCGACGACCGAGCCGCGCCCTTCGTCGTCGTAGATCTCGATGTCGTCGCCGATCGCATTGGCGGGCCAGAAGCCGATGACGGCGTTGGCGGTGAGCCAGTCCTCGTCGACCATCTGCCTGAGCATCGCCTGCGCGTCGTCGAACAGCGCGCGCGCCGGTGGGCCGAGCTTCTCGTCTTCGAAGATCATCGGATAGGTGCCGGTCATTTCCCAGGCGGAGAAGAAGGGCGTCCAGTCGATGTAGGGGACGAGTTCCGCCACGGGGTAGTTCACGAACACCTTCGTGCCGAGGAAGGCCGGCCGCGGCGGCGTGTAGGCGGACCAGTCGGTCGTCATCCGGTCGGCGCGCGAGTCGGCGATCGACAGCCGGCGCTTGTCGCCCTGTGAGCGGTGATGGCTCTCGACGAGTTTGACGTAGTCCTCGTCGACCTTGCGGCGATACTCGTCGCGACCCTCGCCGAGGAGGCTGGACGCCACGCCGACGGCCCTGCTCGCGTCGAGGACGTGCACCGTCGCGCCGCGCCGGTAGCTCGGGTTGATCTTCAGCGCGGTATGGACCTTCGAGGTCGTGGCGCCGCCGATGAGGAGGGGCAGGGCAAAGCCCTCGCGCTCCATCTCCGAAGCGACGTGGACCATCTCGTCGAGCGATGGGGTGATGAGTCCGGACAGGCCGATGATGTCGCAGTTCTCGCGCCGCGCCGTCTCGAGGATCTTTGCGACCGGCACCATCACGCCGAGGTCGATGACCTCGAAATTGTTGCACTGCAGCACGACGCCGACGATGTTCTTGCCGATGTCGTGGACGTCGCCCTTCACGGTGGCGAGCAGGATCTTCCCGGCCGACTGGCGTCCGTCGCCGCCGCCTGCCGCCTTCTCCGCCTCCATGAACGGCATCAGATAGGCGACCGCCTGCTTCATGACGCGGGCGCTCTTCACCACCTGCGGCAGGAACATCTTGCCGCTGCCGAAGAGGTCGCCGACGACGTTCATGCCCGACATCAGCGGGCCTTCGATGACGTGGAGGGGGCGCGCCACCTTGAGCCGCGCCTCCTCGGTGTCGACCTCGATGAACTCGGTGATGCCGGCGACGAGCGCGTGCTCGAGCCGCTTTTCCACCGGCCACTGGCGCCAGGTGAGGTCGATCGTCTTCTGCGCGCCGGAGCCGCCCTTGTGGCGCTGCGCGGCTTCGAGGAGGCGTTCGGAGGCGTCCGGGCGGCGGTTGAGGACGGCGTCCTCGACGATCTCGCGGAGTTCCGGGTCGATATCGGAATAGACCGGCAGGGCACCGGCATTGACGATGCCCATGTCCATGCCGGCGGCGATGGCGTGGTAGAGGAACACCGCGTGCATCGCCGCGCGGACGGCCTCGTTGCCGCGGAACGAGAACGAAAGGTTCGATACACCGCCCGAGACATGCGCGTGCGGGAGATTCTGCCGGATCCAGCGCGTCGCCTCGATGAAGTCGACCGCGTAGTTGTTGTGCTCCTCGATGCCGGTCGCGATCGCGAACACGTTCGGGTCGAAGATGATGTCTTCCGCCGGGAAGCCGACCTCCTCGGTGAGGATCTTGTACGCGCGGGCGCAGATGTCGATCTTGCGCTGGTAGGTGTCGGCCTGACCGGTCTCGTCGAAGGCCATCACCACGACGGCGGCGCCGTAGCGACGGACCTTCCGGGCGTGCTCCTTGAAGGAGTCGACGCCCTCCTTCATGGAGATCGAGTTCACGATCGGCTTGCCCTGGACGCACTTCAGGCCAGCCTCGATGACCGACCATTTCGAGGAGTCGATCATGATCGGCACGCGGGCGATGTCGGGCTCCGCGGCAAGGAGGTTGAGGAACGTCACCATCGCCTTCTCGGAATCGAGAAGGCCCTCGTCCATGTTGACGTCGAGGATCTGGGCGCCGTTGGCGACCTGGTCGCGCGCGACATCGAGTGCGGCGGCGTAGTTGTTGTCGGAGATGAGCTTCCGGAACTTGATCGAGCCGGTGACGTTCGTCCGCTCGCCGATATTGATGAAGCTCGCTACGCGCTCGGTCATGCGAAAGTCCTACAGGCCAAGCAACCGGCGGGCGCGGTCGGAGAGTGCATCTCCGGTGAAGGCGTGGACGACCTCTATCCCGCCGAGGCGGTAGCCGTCCTGCATGTCCTCGGTGAGGAGGTGCGTACAGCCGGCCTCCTCCGCTGCCGCGAGGAGGTTGGCGTCCCAGAAGGAGACCCGGCCCGTCGCGGCCTCAGCCAGAGCGCGGCCGGTGGAGCGCGAGGTTGTGCCGAACGTTGGAAAGGCGTCCAGCCAGCTTCGAGCGATTTCCGCAGCGACAGGCGCCCGCTGACCCAGCTTGGACGAGGCTATGGCGAAATACTCGCCCAAGACCTGCAGCGCCAGCGAAGCTGCATTCTCCTGCATCAACCGGAGGAGCCGGTGCGATACCGCCTGTTTGCCAGGAAAGCGGTGATCCGCCGTGTAGACGAGGATGTTGGTGTCCAGTGTAGGGATCATTTCTTTCCGCGCTCATGGAGCGCGTCTCTCGGCCCGTAGTCCTCGGTCGAGCGCCATCCAGCGGACCAACTCGCCTGAACCGCCTCCCATGCCGCCTGCCGTTCGGCTTCGGAATCGGTTGCCCACTTAGCTCCGGGAGCCGTCCAGCGTCCCCTCTGCTCGCGATCGGACTGACTCTTGTTCGCCACATCTACCTCGACAACGGCGCCACCGCGATCCTTGCTCTGGCGATAAAGAAGTCCCCAGCGCTGCTTTGCTGCTCCAAGCGGTGCAAGCCCGGGGGTCTTGTACCCGCCTTGACGGTTCGCCCGCATCTTTCGCCAGGTGCCAACGAAGCCATCGACCACGAGGTCGATCGTCTGATCGGGTTCAAGCGCTTCGATACGCGCCTTCAGCGACGGATCGCCATGCAGTCGCTTCAGCCACAGTACGTGGTCTTTGACCTCGACCCGTCCCATCCTGTCGCCTCCTGTTTCCAGCAGGATGGGTTTCGTCAATCCAGAGGTCAAGACCCCGGTATGCCCCATAGTGCCCCGGGAGACCCCAACTGTCGCGGCGACTACGCCGCAACGAACCCCTCCAGACCCGACAGCCGAAGCCTCTCCTCCTTCACCGGCACCGCGCGCGGCTTCACGCCCTTCACCGCATCGGCGATCGCCCGGATGTGCGCCGGGGTCGTGCCGCAGCAGCCGCCGACGATGTTGACGAGGCCGGACCGGGCGAACTCGCCCAGCTGGCTCGCCATCGATTCCGGCGTCTCGTCGTATTCGCCGAGCGGGTTCGGCAGCCCGGCATTGGGGTAGGCGCAAACAAATGTATCCGCCTCGCGTGAGAGTTCCGCGATGTGGGCGCGCATCTCCTTCGCACCGAGGGCGCAGTTGAGCCCGATCGTGATCGGCGCGACGTGGCGGACCGAGTGCCACATCGCCGTCGGCGTCTGGCCCGACAGGGTGCGCCCCGAGAGGTCGGTGATCGTGCCAGAGATCATGATCGGCAGCTGGATCCCGCGCTCCTCGAAGATCTCCTCGGCGGCGAACAGGCCGGCCTTCACGTTGAGCGTGTCGGTGATGGTCTCGAACAGCAGCATGTCGACGCCGCCGTCGATCAGTCCGGTGATCGCCTCGCGATAGGCGGCCTTGAGGTCGTCGAAGGTCACGGCTCGGAAGCCAGGGTCGCCGACGTCGGGCGACATCGAGGCCGTCTTGTTGGTGGGGCCGACGGCGCCGGCGACGAAGCGCGGCTTGTCCGGCGTTGCCACGGCGTCCGCCGCCTCGCGCGCCAGCCTGGCGCCGGCAAGGTTCAGCTCGTAGGCGAGGTCCGACATGTCGTAGTCGGCCTGGGCGATGCTGGTCGACGAGAAGGTGTTGGTCTCGCAGATGTCGGCGCCGGCCTCGAAATAGGCGCGGTGGATCGCACGGATCGTGTCCGGCTGCGTCAGGTTGAGGAGGTCGTTGTTGCCGCGAAGATCCTTCTCCCAGTCCTTGAAGCGCTCGCCGCGGAAGGCCGCCTCGTCGAACCGGTAGGTCTGGATCACGGTGCCCATGGCGCCGTCGAGAACGAGGACGCGGTCGGCGGCGGTCGCGGTGATGGTCGCCTTCGCGTCCGGTCGCTTCATCGGGAACGGCGTGACGGTGACGGCTTCGGTGACGACCGAAGCAGGCGTCTCGGCCGCAGGCGTTGCAGGCTTGAGCTGTGGCATGCGGCGCACTCCGAGATCGATGGAAGACTGCGGCTTCGCGGTCGCCGCGACCGGACCGAGGCCGAGCGCGTCAAACACGGCGCAGGTGAGCTCCGCGCGGTTGAGGGTGTAGATGTGGATACGGTCGTGCCCGGCCGCGATGAGGTCCTGCACCTGTTTCGCCGCGAGCTCGGCGGCGAGCTCGTGACGGGCGTCGGGATCCTCGCCGACCTTCTCGAAGCGCTCGGCAAGCCAGCCCGGCACCGAAGCGCCGGCCTTCTCCGCGAAGGTCACCATCTGCTTGAAGCTATGGATCGGCAGGAGGCCAGGGACGATGGGGATGTCGATCCCCACCGCGCGCACCCGGTCGACGTAGCGCTCGAACACGGCGTTGTCGAAGAAGAACTGGGTGATCGCCTCGTCGGCGCCGGCGTCGACCTTCCGCTTCAGGATCTCGATGTCGGCCTCGATTGATCCGCTCTCGGGATGCTTCTCCGGGTAGGCGGCGACCGAGACATCGAAATTGCCGAGCAGCTTGATGCCGGCCACAAGCTCGGGCGAGCCGCCATAGCCCTGCGGATGCGCCTCATAGCGCGTTCCGGCGCCGGCCGGCGGATCGCCCCGCAGCGCCACGATGCGGCGGACACCCATTTCGCGATAGGCCGAGATGACCTCGTCCACCTCGGCGCGCGCGGCCCCGACGCAGGTCAGGTGCGCCGCGGGGGCGAGGATCGTCTCGTTGAGGATGCGCTCGATCGTGTGGTGCGTGCGCTGCCGGGTCGACCCGCCCGCGCCATAGGTGACGGAGACGAAGTCGGGCGCGAGGGGCGCCAGACGCTCGATCGAGCGCCACAGCGTCTCCTCCATCGCCTCGGTCTTCGGCGGGAAGAACTCGAAGGAAAAGCTGATCTTGCGGAAGTTGCTCAGAATGCGCGGCATGGCCCTCTCCGGCTGCCCATCTTTGTGGGCAAGCTACCCATAAATGGGCCGCCGTCAATCGCGCTCAAAGGTGTGGGCAGGGCGAATCCGGCCACCTCGCTCCGGTTTTGTGGGCAGCCTCGGTGGGCAATCGCATGCCGTTGTTCCTGCTCGTCTTTTGCCCGGATTGAGCGCCTGAGGAAGACGGCCGGTGGGCACGCCGACCGTTGACCACGGGGAGACGCGCCTCGCCGCATCCGGAGCGGACCGAATACCTCGCCGTCACCCGGGCCAAAATGCTGACCGGTCCACAGCTCTTGCGTCGCTGTGCTATAGCAACTCCAAACTGGTTCCGGAGGGGGCCGGTCCGGGGCTCCGGAGGGAGGAGCGCATGCAACGCTGGCGATGGGCCCTGGCGGCCCTGGTCGTGGTCGGAACCGCGGGGGCGGTTGCGGCCCAGAATGGCAGTGCCGTCACCTTCGATGAGGCGACCGTGCTGGCCGACGGCTGTGTCAACTGTCACGGGCCGGGCGGGACCGGCATGCCGCCGATCCCCGCCATCGCGGGCCTGGCCCCCGAGACCTTCATCATGCTGATGCAGGATTTCCGGGCCGATCTTGTCCCGGGCGCCACGATCATGCAGCGCATAGCGCTCGGCTACGACGATTCGGAAATCGCGGCGCTCGCCCGCTACTACGCGGGCGGCTGGACCGGGAGCGCGCCATGACCGTCACGCGGCGTTCCGCCATCGGCCTCCTCGCGGCCACGGGCGCTGCGGCGATCGCGATGCCGAACGTCGCGCGCGGCGCGACCGGAAACGTGGTCGTCATCGGCGGCGGTTTCGGCGGCGCGACCGCCGCAAAATACCTCAGACTCCGCAGTCCGGAGCTTTCCGTCACGCTGATCGAACCGGCCGAGGTGTTCTACACCTGCCCGTTCTCCAACCTTTATCTCGGTGGCCTGTGGGAGTTCGAGGCGATCGGCCAGCGCTATGACGTGCTGGCATCCGAGTTCGGCGTTGAGGTGGTTCGCGACCGGGCAGATGACGTCGACGTCGTGGCGCGCACGGTGCGCCTCGCGGGCGGCGCGAGCCTTGCCTACGATGCGCTCGTGATGTCGCCCGGCATCGATATCCGCTGGGACGGGCTCGAGGGCTATGGCGAGTCGGCGGCCGGGACGGCACCACATGCCTGGAAGGCGGGGCCGCAGACCGAGCTCCTGCGCGCGCAGCTCGAGGCGATGCCGGACGGCGGCACATTCGTGATGGTGGCGCCGGACAATCCGTTCCGCTGCCCGCCAGGGCCCTATGAGCGCGCCAGCCTCGTTGCCAACTACTTCAAGACGCACAAGCCCGCGTCGAAGGTCCTGATCCTCGACGCCAAGGACGCCTTCTCCAAGCAGGCGCGCTTCACCGAAGGATGGGCCGCACTATACGGCGACATGATCTCCTGGGTGAGCCGCTCCAACGACGGCAGGGTGATCCGGGTCGACGCGGATGCGCTTGAGGTCGAGACGGAGTTCGGCCAGCGGATCCGGGCGGATGTCCTCAACGTCATACCGCCACAGCGCGCGGGGCTGATCGCCGAGCGGGCGGGGCTCACCAACAACTCCGGCTGGGTGCCGATCAACCCGGCGACGTTCGAGGCCGCGGCGGCGCCGGGCGTGTTCGTTGTCGGCGATGCCACGATCTCGGCGCCGATGCCAAAGTCGGGCTTTGCCGCCAATGCGCAGGGGAAGGTCGTCGCGGCCAACATTGTGGCGTTGCTCGAGGGACGCGAACCGCCCCGGCCCTCCTGGCTCAACACCTGCTACAGCCTAGTCGGGCCCAACTACGGCATCTCCGTGGTCGGCGCGTACCGGCTGGTCGACGGCGCAATTACTGAAGTCGTGGGGTCGGGCGGGGTCAGCCCCGTCTCGGGCGGGCCGGAGTTTCGGGCTCGTGAGGCCGCCAACACGTTTGGCTGGTACCACGCGATCACGAACGACATTTGGGGAACGGTTTGGTAGGTCCTTTCCGAGCCGGCCTGACGATCAGCCGGCGTTCCGCCCTCGGACTGGTGAGCTCGGTCGCGGCCTGGCCCATGCTGGCCCGGCCGTCCGGAGCGCAGGAAGCCGTGCCGTGGTGGCGCGACGTGGAGTCGGCCAGGACGCTGGTCGGCGATGCCACGCCGTCGACCGAGGGCGTCTGGATCGACCTGCCCTACCTCTCGGAGGACGGAACGTCGGTTGCGCTCGGTGTGGGCGTCGACCGGCCGATGACGCAGGAAAGCTACGTCCAATCGCTGCATGTGTATGCGTTGAAGAACCCGGCCCCCGAGGTCGCCGATTACTTCTTCTCGCCGCTGTCGGGCCGGGCCGAGATCGCCACCCGCATCCGCATCAACGAGACCATGCCGATCGGGGTCATCGCCCGCATCTCGACGGGTGAGGTCATCGTCGCCGAGCGCGAGATCCTGATCGTCACGATCGGCTGCCTCACGAATGCCGCGACCTACGCCACGACCGACGTGATGCGCACCCGCGTCCGCGTGCCGGAGCAATTCACGCCCGGCGTTCCCGGCGAGGTCACGACACTCATCAACCACCCGATGGAGACGGGCCTCCGCACGACGCTCGCCGGTGAAACAATTCCGCGAAACATCGTCACGCGCTTCCTCGCCTCCGTCGGCTTCGCGACCGTTTTCGAGGCGCGGTTCTACAGTTCCGTCGCGGTGAACCCGTATCTCCGGTTCTTCATCGTGCCACCCCAATCGGGTGAACTGGTGCTACGCTGGGAAGAAGATACCGGCCTGGCCGCCATCGAGCGGCGCCCGATCCTGGTGGGTTAGATCGATCGGCCGGACAACGACGTCACAGGGAGAAGACCGATGCTGAGACCTTCGCTTGTACTTGCTGCCGGTTGGGTTGCCATCGTCGCCATGGCGACTCCAACCTGGGCGATCACCGTAACGCCCGCCGGCTGGGCCCAGGCGGATGCCACCATCGGCGAGGACGTGATCGACGACAACGACATCGTCGTGAAGCCGTGCGACTGTGAGCCGGTCGCCAATCCGGGCGTGTTCCGCGTCTACAATTCGGGCGGCAGCCTCGTGCGCGTCCACTGGGAAAACGTCGAGGGCACCACGATCACCACGACCGATGGCACCGCGGTCGGTACCGTCCTTTCCGTGCAGAACGACGGGCGAAACCAGATCCTCCTCATCGTCGGGGTCGAGGGTGGCGTCCTGGGCGCCGTCGATCGCATCGCGGTCCGGCGCAACGCCTTCTACTGGACGGGTTCGGCCGCAGTGATCGACACGACGCTGGCGGACCTTCGGAGCTCCATCCAGGCGGCCGGCGTCGGGGTGTAGCGGCTCCTTCGGACGGCGTCAGGCGATGCGGACGATCGGGGCCGGCGTGGCCGTGGCGCCCGCCGCGAGCGAGACCCGATCGCGCCCGGCGGCCTTGGCCGCGTAGAGGGCGCCGTCCGCCCGCGAGAGCGCCGTGTCGATGGTGGTGGCAGCGCCGCCAGGCTCCACGACGGCAAGGCCGCAACTGACCGTCGTCCGGATCGGCACCCGGTCGATGGCCATCCCGCTCTCCGCGAACTGGGTCCGCACGCGGTTCACGACCGCCACGGCGAGTTCCGCAGAGGCGCCCGGCAGCACGGCTGCGAACTCCTCTCCGCCGATGCGGGCGAGGAAGTCGGCCGTGCGGAGGCCGCGGCGGGCGATCTCGGCGAAGCGCTGCAGGACGAGGTCGCCGGTGCGGTGACCGTGCGTGTCGTTGATCGCCTTGAACCGGTCGAGGTCGAAGAGCGCCACCGCGACGGGCTGCTTCGCGGCGACCGCCATATCGAGCGCGCGGCTGGCCGACCGCATGAACGAGCCGCGGTTCGGCAGGCCGGTCAGCGCGTCCGTGGCGGCGAGCGTTTCCTGCTCGCGGATCGCCCGCTCTTTGATGAGGGAGACGAGGAACATCGCCGTGCCGACGAGGAACACCATGGCGACAAGGTAGGTTGGCCAGAGCCAGCCGCCCCCCGGGATCGTGGGTTCGCCGAGCATGGGAGCGACGGCGATGGCGGCCCCGAAAGCCGCGACGGCATTGGTGACGAGGAGCCCCATCAGCGGCCAACGGGAGGACAGCTTCTCGGCGCGCCCACGCCAGAGCTCAAGCCCCGCTCCCAGCAGCAGGCCCGCGCCCATGACCAGGAACACGGCCGCCTTGATGCCGTAGGCGATGCTCGTCTCCGGCACCAGCGTGAGGGCGATCCAGATGAGACCCGTGGCGATCAAGATGGCCGGCGGTACGCGCCGGTTCTCGAAACGCGCCAGCGATCCCCACGCCAGCGCGGCGTTGGTCAGCAGGCAGAGGAAGCCCAACTCGTAGCGCCCGCCGCCAAGGAGAAGCGGAATGCCAAGCGCCAGGAAAAGGTTCGACAGGCCCCAGATGGCGGCGGTCGGAGCGGCGTGGAACTGCCGGCCGCTGATAATGAGGAAGCCGCCGCTCACGAAGGCGATGATCGCAATGGCGGTGATCGCCGTGGTCGAATCGAACGCCATTTTTGGGGTTCCTGCCCATGCTGCGTATTGCAGCCGCGGGGGTATGGACCCTCGCACGCCAGGCTTACCAAAGGGTTGCGATGGGCCTGCGACTCATTCCCCCGGTTGCCGCGGCGACCCGCCACGTCTCCGGGTGGCGTCCCGTGTCGGCCGCATGACCGGTCAGACGAGATAGCGCTCGCGCATCGCGTCCACGTCCTCGGGGACCAGCGACAGCCCCGACAGCGGCTCGACCACGGCGCGCACGAGGGCGACATTGTCGGGCGCCAGCCGGCCGTCCGGGAGGAGGATGTTGTTCTCGAAGCCGACGCGGATGTCGCCCCCCAGAAGCGCGCCGGCGATGCCGCAGGACGCCTCCGCCGGGCTGAAGGCGCAGGTCATGAAGGTTGCGAAGGTTTCGACCGGCTTCGCGGCTTCGAACAGCGGAAGGAGGTCGTGGGGCTGCGGCTCAGTTTCGAGCTGGTAGCGGCCGAGTACGAAGATCACGGGCGCATTCCGCCACGGGATAATCTCGCGATCGACGAGAAGCGCGTACCTCACGACGTCGTTCGCATCGTAGAGGATGAACTGCGGGGCAATGCGCTCCCGTTTGACGAACTTCAGGAACTCGGCGAACTCGGCCTCGGACGCGGCATCGGGGCATAGTTCCCGTAGCGCCAGCGACACCGCCTCGGGGCGGACCTCCCTGACGACGGCCATCTGGTCGCGCGGGCGAAATTTGCCCAGCGAGTCGGTGGTGATCTGGACGATCATCCGGTTGCGCACCTCGCGCCGAAGCTCGGACAGGGCCTCGCCATAGATTCCGGGGTCGAGCGTGTGCTCGCCCTGCGGTGTCCGGATGTGGAGGTGGATCATCGCGGCGCCTGCCTCCGCGGCGGCGGCGGCGGCATAGGCGATCTCGCGCGGCGCCAGCGGTACGCCGGGGTGCTCCTCGCGCGTCCGCCGGGCGCCGTTCGGAGCCACCGCGATGGCGACGCTGCGACGCTTCTCTCCGGTCGAGGTCATGCGTTGAACCGCTTTCGGCCCACGAAAGGGGCGGTTTCGGCCACGACGCGGAATAGCGCCGGGCCAGGCGGCCGGGCGCCGCGATCGCCGGAATAATAGGCAGGGCAACCGGTCGCTTCAATTGCGGCGGGCAGGCAGCAGCGTCGCGGCCGGAGGCCTAGTGGAAGTTGCGGCCCTTCGGCAGGACCGAGCGCGTCTCCTCGATGAGCGCCTTCATGTCGGCCGGGATCGGCTCATGCCGCGGGTGACGGAAGGGAGCGCCGCGCGCGCGTTCGCCCCGCACGTCGTGGCCGGGATGCTTGACCTCATCGGCGCGGGCGAGCGTATCGACGCCGGTCGTGTCGGCCGTGAGGGCCGCCAGCATCGCCGTCCGGTCATCGATCCGCTCGCACACGACGTGAATGACGTCGCCCTCCTTCTGGATCCGGCCGGTGACGACCACGAACCGACCGCCGAGGACGACGGGACGGAACGTCTCGAATGTCCGGGGCCAGATGACGATGTTGGCGATACCCGTCTCGTCCTCGATCGTCATGAAGATGACGCCGCTTGCCGTGCCCGGCCGCTGCCGCACGAGAACGAGCCCTGCCACGGTGATGCGTCGCCCGTCCGGCGTAGTGCGCAGGGTCTCGTTCGCGCTCACCCCGAGCGCCGGGAGCTTGTTGCGGAGGAAGGAGACCGGATGCGCCTTCAGCGACAGGCTGAGGAAGCGGTAGTCGTTGACGACATGCTCGCCGAGCGGCATGGGCGGCAGGGCGAAATCGGGCTCGCGGCTGCGGTCGGCGGCAAACTCCGGCCGGTCGAACAGCGGCAGCCGCTCCTTCGCGGTACCGGCATCCAGGGCGCGGGCGGCCCACAGGGCAGCGCGACGATCGAGACCGAGCGAACGAAACGCATCGGCATCCGCAAGGCGCTCCACCGCGCCGCGGGTGAGGCCGGTCTTCAGCCAGAAATGACGGACGGAATCGTAGCCCTCGCCCCGGTTCGCCATGACGGCACGGGCATCGATCTCGGCAAAGCCCTTCACCTGGCGGAAGCCGAGCCGGACGGCATGGGTGGTCTCGATATCGTCCGCCATCTCCGCATGGCTCCGATGGATGCGGGCACGGGCGGGGATCGGAGCACTGGCCGATTTCACCCTTCCGCCCCCTCGCCCCGTGGGGGAGAGGGCTTCGTCTCTTGGCGAGCCGGAGGCGAGCCTAGAGACGAAGGGTGAGGGGGCAACGGTGATGGGTCCGACGGGCGTGGCCCCCTCACCCTCCATCCCTAAGCTCGGCTTCGCCTCGCCAAGGGATGGAGCCCTCTCCCCCACGGGGCGAAGGGGCGATTGTGCCGGAACCCCGTCGTTCGAGGCGGCGCTTTCCAAAGGATGGATTTCCTCCCTTTCGAGCGTGCAGTCCCAGTCGGAGAAACTGACGTCGACCGGGCGGACCTCGACGCCGTGCTCGCGCGCGTCGCGGACGATCTGCGACGGGGCGTAGAAGCCCATCGGCTGCGAGTTCAGGAGGGCGGCGCAGAAGACGTCGGGGTAATGGCATTTCAGCCAGCCCGAGGCGTAGACGAGGAGGGCAAAGCTCGCGGCGTGGCTTTCCGGAAAACCGTATTCGCCAAAGCCCTCGATCTGCTTGAAGCAGCGTTCGGCGAAGTCGGTGGCGTAGCCGCGCGCGGTCATGCCCTTCACCATCTTGTCGCGGAAGGTCTGGATCGTCCCGACACGCCGGAAGGTCGCCATGGCTCTACGGAGCTGGTCGGCCTCGCCGGGCGTGAAGCCGGCGGCGACGATGGCGATCTGCATCGCCTGCTCCTGGAACAGCGGCACGCCCAGCGTGCGGCCGAGGACGTGGCGGAGTTCGTCGGGATCGTGCGGCGGCGCGGGAGAGGGATACTCGGGCTTCTCCAGCCCCTGCCGGCGCTTGAGGTAGGGGTGGACCATGCCGCCCTGGATGGGGCCGGGCCGGACGATGGCGACCTCGATGACGAGGTCGTAGAATTCCTTTGGCCGGAGCCGCGGCAGCATCGACATCTGCGCCCGGCTCTCGATCTGGAACACGCCGATCGTGTCGGCGCGCCAGAACATCCGGTAGACGGCGGGATCCTCGGAAGGGATGGTCGCCAGTGCCAGCTTCCGCCCGTAGCTTTGCTCCAGGAAGTCGAACGCCCGGCGGATGCAGGACAGCATGCCGAGGCCCAGCACGTCGATCTTGAGGAGGCCGACCTGGTCGAGGTCGTCCTTGTCCCACTCGACGGTGGTGCGGTCCTCCATCGCGGCGTTGGCGACCGGTGTTACCTCGTCGAGCCGGTCGCGGGTGATCACGAAGCCGCCGACATGCTGGGACAAATGGCGGGGCGCGCCCATCAGCTCCCGCGCCTGCTCGAGCGTCTGGCGGACGTTGCGCGCTTCGGGATCAAGCCCGACGCGCTTCGCCTCCTCCGGCTTCACGCCTTCCTCCGACCATCCCCAGATCGACCCCGACAGCGCACCGATGGCGTCGTCGCTCAAGCCGAAGACCTTGCCGACCTCGCGGATGGACGACCGGCTGCGATAGCTAATGACCGTAGCGGCAAGGCCGGCATACTCGCGACCGTACTTGTCGTAGATGTACTGGATCACCTCCTCGCGCCGCTCATGCTCGAAATCGACGTCGATGTCGGGCGGCTCGTTGCGGTCCTCCGACAGGAAGCGCTCGAAGAGGAGCTTTGCCCGGTTCGGATCGACCTCGGTGATGCCGAGGCAGTAGCAGACCGAGGAATTGGCGGCAGAGCCGCGCCCCTGGCAAAGGATGCCCTTGCCACGGGCGAAACGGACGATGTCGTGGACGGTGAGGAAGTAGGGGGCGTAGCCGAGGCGGCCGATGAGGGCGAGTTCATGGTCGAGCTGGCCACGGACCTTTCGGGGTACGCCCGCCGGATAGCGCTTCAGCGCGCCTTCGGCCGTCAAACGCTCGAGCGCCGTCTGCGGCGTCTCGCCGGGCAACGTCTTCTCGTCGGGATAGAGGTGGGCGAGGTCGCCCAGCGAGAAGCCGAGGCGCTGGAAGATGCGCCCGCTTGCCTCGAGCGCCTCGGGATCGTTGCGGAACAGGAGCCGCATCTCGGCTTCGGGCTTGAGATGGCGCTCGGCATTGGCGCCGAGGAGGAGGCCGGCGGCGGCGACCGGGACGTGCTCGCGGATGGCCGTGACGACGTCAGCGAGCGGCCGTCTCTCGTGGTGGTGGAACAGGACGTCGTTGGTCGCGACGAGCGGCGTCCGAGCGCGCGAGGCGAAGACCCGTAGCCGGCTGAGCCGCCGCCGGTCGCCCGGGCCATAGCCGGGCGCCGCCATCAGGTGGACATCGCCGGGGAACGCTTCTCCGAGCCGCTGCAGGGTACGTTCGAGCGCGCCGTCGAGGCGTGCCCCCGGCATGACTCCGAGAACCTGGCCGCGACCCCATTCCAGGAGGTCGGCAACGCCGATCCAGCAATCGCCCTTGTCGGCGCGGAGTTTTCCAGCGGTGAGGAGACGGCAGAGCCGGCCATAGGCGGCGCGGTCGGTCGGCCAGGCGAGGATGTCGGGCGTGCCGTCGTTGAACACGAGGCGGCAGCCGATCCGGTAGGGAAAATCGAGCTTCTTCGCCATCGCCCAGCCGCGCACGACGCCGGCAAAAGTGTTGCGGTCGGCAATGGCGATGCCCGGCAGGCCGATGGCATGCGCCTGCCCGACCAGGTCCTCCGGCGACGAGGCGCCCCTGAGGAAGGAGAAATTCGAGGCGACCGCGAGTTCATGGAAGCTCATGGGCGCCCTCTTGCGCCGGCGCCGGATCGTAACAACAATAAGGGATGGAGTACGAGTGGGATCCGGAGAAGGCAGGCCTCTATGAGCGATCGCGTTGAAGATAGGGACAATCCGGAATGGACGGAGGAGATGTTTCGCCGTGCCAAACCGGCCCGCGAAATGTTCCCCGGCGTGGACTTTCCACGACCGAAACGTGGGCCGCAGAAGGCGCCGACCAAGGTGCAGACCACGATCCGGCTCGACCCGAGCGTGATCGCGCATTTCCGCGAAGGCGGGCCGGGCTGGCAGAGCCGGCTCAACGACGAACTGCTGAAAGTCGTGGCAAAGGCGCGGCGCAAGGCCGGCTGAGCGGCCGGGTTCATGCGAACAGACCCTGCAGGAACCAGCGCGGGAGGCCCTCGTCGCGGCCATAGAGGCCCTCGCGAAACAGCCAGAAACGCTGGCCGGTGCGATCCTCGACGCGAAAATAGTCGCGCGTAAAGCCGTCCTCGCGCCACCATTCGGCGGCGATCCGCTCGGGCCCTTCGGCGCGGGCGACCTCGAAGAAGGCATGCCGCCAGCGGAACCGAAGGGGTGGCCCTTCAGGGATTTCCGCCAGCGTCTCGACCGGCTCGGGCCGGGCGAGGAGACGGAGCGGGCGGTCGATCGGCTCGTCGGCCCATGCCTCGGTCCAGATGGGTGAGCGGCGCGCATCGGCGCCTGCCGGAACCGCCCTGCCGGAGCGTTCCGGGACGTGACTCTCGCCGGTTTCCAGCCGGACGATCCGGTCCGTGCCGAGGCGGACGCCGATGCGGTCGACCAGCCGGCCGAGATCGGCCTCGCCGTCCGTCTCCCCGGCAAGATCGATCTGCGCCGGCGTGGCGTCGTCTGTGGCAAGGATCGACAGGCGCACCAGGTCGAAGCCGAAGCCGGCGTCGATCTCGTCGCCAAGCATGGCGAACTTTTCCGAAAACAGTTCGCCCACAAGGCGCGGATCGCGGAGCGGGCGGCCGCTGCCGACCTCCGCCCGGCTCACCACGCCGTCGACGCGATAGAGCGCGAGCTCGAACCTCCTTCCGCCGATGCCGCGCTCGTCGAGCCGCCGGGCAAGGGTCGCGGCAAGCGAGCGGAGGACGGCGGCAATGTCGGACAGAAGGCTGATCGGTTCGGGGAACCTTCGCTCCGCGACGAGCTCCGGCATCGGCCGGTCGGGCGAGATCGCCTCCTCCTCGTCACCGAGCGCCTGGTCGAGGCGCTGGAGGAGTTTTGGGCCGAAGCGTGCGGCGAGCGGCTGGCGCGGCGCGCCGAGGAGCTGGCCGATCCGCTTGATGCCGACGCGCTCGAGCGTTGCGACGGTCTCCGGCTGGATGCGCAGGGCAAGCAGCGGCAGGCCTTTCAGCACGGCTGCCTCCTCGCCCGAAGGCACGACGGCCGGGCCGCCGAAGCGTGCGGCGGCGAAGGCGGCGCCGGCGGTGTCGGCGATTGCGGCGCGCGCGGCGATGCCCTGCCGCTTCAGCCGGGTCACAATGTCGGCGGCAAGGGTCGCCTCGCCGCCAAAGAGATGGGCACAGCCGGTGATGTCGAGGAGAAGGCCGTCATTGCCATCGGTGCCAACGAGCGGGGTGTAGCGGTCCGCCCAGCCGGCGATCTCGCCCAGGAAGACGGCGTCGGCGCGCGGATCGTATTCCACGGCTTCGAGCGCCGGCTGGATGGCGCGCGCTTCGGCAAGCGCCTGGCCGCGATGGAAACCGAACGCGCGCGCCGGTGCATTGAGGGCGACGAGCCGCATCGCGCTCTTCACCTTGTCGACGATGACGAGAGCCGGCTCGGCGTCAGCCGGCTTTCCGGAACGCCACGACTTCCCGAACCGCAGGCGCATCAGCCGGTCGGTCGACAGGTAGGGAAGGACGAGCGACAGGATCCGCCGCTGCGGCGGGCGCGAAGCTTCCGCGGTCATGGTGCCACTCCAGATCGAATGTACCGGTGGGACCGAGCCGGCTCTTCTCCAGCTCCGCCCGGAAAGCAGGACGCCCGACGCCCTCGACGAACCCGTGCATCGTCCCGGCGGGAAGAGCCGAAACACGCCAGCGGGTGAGGGCGGCGCTTCCCTCAGCGGCGCCGGCCTGGCGCAGGAGGAGACCGGTCACGCCGACGGAGGCAGCCCGGAGAGCGAGGCGGCGGCTCGCAGTGAGGTCGAGCGCCCGCGGTGCGCCGCGGATGACGGCCAGCACCGCGGCAAGGCCCGTGCAGCGGAGGCCTTCCTCGAAGGCCCAGAGTGCCTCCTCCGGCCGCCGCGCCCGGACGACCAGCAGCTTTCCGGGATCGAGGCCGAAGCGGGCGAAGCCGGGACCGAAGGGAAGGCCGGCCTCGGAGAGCGCCATCTCCTCCTCGATCCACAGTACCGGCCGGCGTTTTGCGGCGACGATCCGGGCAAGGATGCCGGCGGAAAAACCGGTCAGCGCGCCGGTGCCGCGGGTCTCCTCGCAGCGGAATTCATGGAGCGCCCCGAGCGGCAGTCCGCCGCCGAGTTTCTCGTCGAGCGCGGCAACGCCCAGCGCGATCCGCCGGCTGTCCGCCTCGCCGGAGAAGCCGAGCGAGGGGCCATCGTCCGTGCGAAGTCCATCGCTCTCCGCAAGGACGGGAGAGCGTCCCTCGATGATGGCGATTTCGCGCCGGAGCGCGTGGAGGTCGGCCTGGGGCATGGTCTCGAATGGCGGAGGAGGTCCGTCATTGCTGTTCCTATTTTGTTCTCATATGGATTCCAGACCGCCGGAGGAGAGTCAAGCGCCATGCCCGAACTGGGAGGGGTCTCTTGGAGTCCTCAAGCAGAGCGTGCTCGATTGCCCTCCTCGTTACCACCGGGCTCGACCGGTGGCCCATGGATGCCAGCGAACTGGCTCGGAGCGATGAGGCCGGGCTCTCCTCTAGATCGCCGTTGGCGCGCATCATCATGGGTTGCCGGGTCAAGCCCGGCAAAGACGAATGTGTGGATGAGTGGGACGGGAGGGCCTCGCACTCAATCGTCGTACATCCAGGTAACCTTCACCCGCTACGCAAAGCCCCAGAAAGCGATGCGGATGAGGGCTGCGGCGGCGCCGAGGAGGAGAGCGAAGATGCCGAGGCCGACCGGGGAGCCCCAGCCATACCAGCGCATGGCAAGTTCGGAGTATCGGTACTCCTCCTCGCGGGTGAGTTCAGCCTGGCGAACGGCCATCGGACGTGCTCCTGTCTCTGACAAGCATTATTACTTATCAAGTAAGATAATGACAACGTCAGACAATGCAAGCGAAACCTGACCGCCAGGAGATGCGACTCGCGCTGATGCTCGCCATTCGCGAGGCGAGCGCGCTCGGTCAGATGTTCTCCGAGACGATCGCCGCCAAGGTTGGCCTCGGCGGCTCTGACCTCGAATATCTCGACATCGTCGCGATGCGCGGGCGTATGACCGCAGGCGAACTCGCCACGGAGACAGGACTCACGACCGGCGCGGTGACCGGCCTCATCGACCGGCTGGAGAAGGCGGGCTTTGCGGTCCGCGAACGCGATCCGGACGACCGCCGGCGTGTCTACGTCACGGCAGTGCCCGAAGCGCTCGGCCGCGCCGCCGCGCATTATGCGGGCCTTGCCGATGCGATGGACGGGCTGGCCGAACGGTACAGCGACGCGGAACTCGCGCTCATCCTCGACTTCTTCAGCCGCAGCCACGACATCATGCGGGGCGAACTGACGAAGGCGAAGCGCCGCGGGTAGCTAGATCGCCTCGCCGCGGAGGAGCCGCGGGGCGCCGGAATCGATGCCGGCGGCCTGCGAGATCATCGCGCGCTTGAGGAAGGGAACGCGGTCGACGAGGCCGAGGCCGATGTCCCGGACCCCGCGGAGAATGCGGCTGTCGTTGGAGAACAGCCGGTTCAGTCCGTCGGTGATCGCGCCCATCTCGAGCGTGTCGAACCGCCGCCACGCCTGGTAGCGCTCGAGGACGTCGAGCGCGCCGATATCGAGCCCGAGCCGCCGCGCCTCAACGATCGTCTCGGCAAGCGCGGCCACGTCGCGGAGCCCGAGGTTCAGTCCCTGGCCCGCGAGGGGGTGGATCGAATGGGCGGCGTCGCCGACAAGGGCAAAGCGCGGCCGCACGAAGTCGCGGGCGAGACGCAGCGCCAGCGGATAGGCGTGGCGCTTCCCCTCCACGGCGAGCGCCCCGAGATGGTGGCCGAAGCGTCGCGCCAACTCGGCCGCGAATGTCGCGTCGTCGGCGGCCATCAGCCGGTCGGCGTCGGCCTTGGTCTCGGTCCAGACCAGGGAGGAACGGTTGCCTTTCAGCGGCAGGGTCGCGAACGGACCCGACGGAAGGAAGTGCTCCTCGGCGCGACCATTGTGCGGGCGCTCGTGAGCCACGGTGGCAACGAGGCCGACCTGGCCGTAGTCCCATTGCAGAGTACGGATGCCGGCAAGGTCGCGGAGGCGAGAGCGGACGCCGTCGGCGGCAACGAGGAGTGCGGCCCGCATCGGTCCGCCGCCGAGACTGACCTCGATACGCCCTTCGCCGGTCGCAAAGGCGGACACGGTCTCCGGCGCCAGCACTACCGCTCCGCCGGCTTCGGCCGCGGCGAGAAGCGCGGGCGTCAGCACCGCATTCGGCACCATGTGCGCGAACGGCTCGCCGTCGTCGAGCGTGCCGTCGAAGGTGAGGAAGACCGGGCGGACAACGTCGCGGACGCGGCTGTCGGTGACGATCATGTCGTGGACGGGCTGCGCGCTGTCCGCCACCGCATTCCAGACGCCGAGCCTCTCCAGCATCCGCTTGCCGCCGGCGGAGATCGCGGAGGCGCGGCCGTCATCGCGCGTGCCGGGCCGCCGGTCATCGACCAGCGTCACCGCGAGACCGGGCGCCGCCTGGACCAGCGCGGCCGCAAGCGTAAGGCCCACCGGCCCGCCGCCGGCGATCACTATGTCGCCCTGCTGGTCGATCATGGGTCGTCCCTCGAACCTTGCCCCGCTGAAGGTGCCCTTGCCGGAGGGCGGGCGCAACCGCGGCAGTCGGCAGTCGGCAGTCGGCAGTCGGAAAAGGCAGCGGACCAGCAATCAGCGGCCGGTCGTCCGCCCGACCGCAGCCCGGCTGCCGATCGCCGACCGTATACCGCCGACAAATGTCCCCGCTAACCCAATGGTCAGGAAAGTCATGCCAATAGCGTGCATGGCGGCGGTTGTTGGCACGGTGTTTGATTGTTCCGTCGCGACGCGGCATCGGTACGATCCGATTGCGGCCGTTGAAGTGCGCTCCGCGCGGGTCAGGCAACACAAGGGATGACAAGCATGAAAATTGTCATGGCGATCATTAAGCCGTTCAAGCTCGACGAGGTGCGCGATGCCCTCACCTCCGTCGGCGTCCACGGCCTTACCGTGACGGAAGTGAAGGGATACGGGCGCCAGAAGGGGCACACCGAGATCTACCGCGGTACCGAATATGCCGTGAGCTTCCTGCCGAAGCTCAAGATCGAGGTCGCCGTTTCGGATCCGGCCGTCGACAAGGTCATCGAGGCGATCACGACTGCCGCCAAGACCGGCCAGATCGGCGACGGCAAGATCTTCGTCTACTCGATCGAGCACGCCGTTCGCATCCGCACCGGCGAGACCGACGACGCCGCCCTTTAACCGGAGCGGTTGCGGCGCCAATAGGCATGCGGGATGTTCCCGCTGCCTATCCATCGCGCATTTGCCTGATTCCTAGACACTAGTTGATAAACCGACCCGAGGTTGGCCCGCAGCACTGGCTGCGCGCTGCCTCGGTTTTTGGCGTTGAGCCCACTTGGCATGCGCCTTGTATTCGCCCTTCCGAAAGCTGTCCAAAGTTTAGGCGGCAGCTGCTCATTGGGAGGGCATTCATGGGCAACGGGGCAAACGTCTTCTTCCTTTTGATGGGGGCGATCCTCGTCTTCGCCATGCACGGCGGCTTCGCGTTCCTCGAAGTCGGCACGGTCAGGCAGAAGAACCAGGTCAACGCGCTCGTGAAGATCCTTGCGGACTTCGCAGTCTCGGTGACCGTCTATTTTCTCGTCGGCTATCTCATCGCATACGGCATCGACTTCTACGCGTCGGCAGCGGATATCGTCAGCGACGATCAGGGCCTCGGCCTCGTCAAGTTCTTCTTCCTCGTCACGTTCGCCGCGGCGATCCCTGCCATCATCTCGGGCGGCGTCGCCGAACGCATGCGGTTCGTGCCGCAGCTGGTCGCTTCCGCAGCGATCGTGGCGGTCGCCTACCCCCTTCTCGAGGGCGTGGTGTGGAACGGCAATTTCGGCATCCAGGCATGGCTGGCCGACACGTTCGGCAACCCGCTCAACGACTTCGCCGGCTCGGTGGTCGTCCATGCCTTCGGTGGCTGGGTAGCCCTGGGCGCCGTGCTGCAGCTCGGGCCGCGGCTCGGCCGCTATGGCGCGGATGGCCGGGCAACGCCGCCGTCGAGCATTCCGTGGCTTGCGCTGGGTTCGTGGCTTCTGTGCATCGGCTGGTTCGGCTTCAACGTCATGAGCGCGCAGTCGCTCGAGGCGGTGTCGGGCCTTGTCGCGATGAATTCCCTGATGGCCATGGTCGGCGGGATTCTCGCCGCGCTCGTGGTCGGCAAGGCTGACGCCGGCTACATCCACAATGGCGCGCTGGCGGGCCTCGTCGCAGTCTGCGCCGGATCGAATGTCATGCATCCGGCGGGGAGCTTCGTGGTGGGCGCCATTGCCGGCGTCATCTTCGTGAAGGGTTTTGAGTTCTGTCAGAACCGGCTCAAGGTCGACGATGTCCTCGGCGTATGGCCGCTCCACGGCCTGTGCGGCGCCTGGGGCGGTATCGCTGCCGGCATCTTCGGCCTCACCTCGCTCGGCGGCCTTGGCGGCGTCAGCTTCATGTCGCAGCTTGTGGGGACGCTTGGCGGCGTCGTGTTCGCCTTCGTGGTGGGTCTGGTCGTCTACGGCGTCCTCAAGGCCGTGGTCGGCCTTCGGCTGTCGCCGGAAGACGAAAGGCGTGGTGCCGACCTTGCGGTCCACCGCATCTCCGCCTCGCCCGAGGCCGACCGCTAGGGTTCTGCCTCATCGGTCCCGGCTGCCCAATCGCTGGGCAGCCGGCCCAAGCGCAAGGGAATTCCTCGCTTCCTCGTTGCCGCCCGCCACAGACTCTCCTGCGTGGCACGCCCTTTGCTTTGCCCTTTCGGTAGGCACGAATATTCCTGCCCAAATTGCATGCAATCGGCAAATGGGGATTTGAGACGATGATCCGTAAGCTAATCAAGCCGGCCCTGGGGGGTGTGGCACTACTGGCCGGCTCGGTCGCGGCGTGGGCGCAGGAGGTTGCTCCGCCTGTCGTCGAGGCGATCGAGGAAGCCGCGCCTGTGCTCCCGGAGTCAGGTGACACCACCTGGATGATGGTGTCTTCCCTGCTCGTGCTGATGATGCTCATCCCCGGCCTCGCCCTCTTCTATGGCGGCATGGTCCGGTCGAAGAACGTTCTCTCCATCCTGATGCAGTGCACCATGATCGGTGCGGTGGTCATGCTCGTGTGGGCGTTCTGGGGCTACTCGTTCGCCTTCGGCGATGCCGAGAATGCGATCTTCGGCGGCTTCGGCAAGGCATTCCTCTCCGGTGTCACGGCCGACTCGATGGCGGCGACCTTCACGGACCATGTCATCCCCGAGTACGTCTTCATCGCCTTCCAGATGACCTTCGCGGCCATCACGGCGGCCCTGATCGTCGGCGGCTTCGCCGAGCGCATCAAGTTCTTCCCCCTGATGGTCTTCATCGTCCTCTGGGTCACCGCCGTCTACTTCCCGATTGCCCACATGGTGTGGGATTCGGACGGCCTGATGTATGGCTGGGGCACCTATGACTTTGCCGGCGGCACGGTCGTCCACATCAACGCGGGCATCACCGGCTTCGTCGGCGCCGTCTTCCTCGGCAAGCGCCTCGGCTTCGGCAAGGACAACATGGCGCCGCACAACGTGCCGTATGTCCTCATCGGCGCCGCGCTTCTCTGGGTGGGCTGGTTCGGCTTCAACGCGGGCTCGAACCTCGAGGCAAACGGCTTCGTGGGCCTTCCCTTCATCAACACCTTCCTCGCGACCGCCGCTGCTGCCGTCGCCTGGGCGATCGTCGAAGGACTTGCCAAGGGCAAGGCCTCCGTGGTCGGTGCCGCGTCCGGTATCGTCGCGGGTCTGGTCGCGGTCACTCCGGCCGCGGGCTTCGTCGGTCCGATGGGCGCCATCGTCCTCGGCGCCATCGCATCGGTGGCGTGCTACTTCTTCTGCGCCAGCGTGAAGAAGACGTTCGGCTACGACGACTCGCTGGACGTGTTCGGCCTCCACGCCGTTGGCGGCATCATCGGTGCGATCGGCACAGGCATTCTCGCCTCGCCGAGCCTCGGAGGCTACCCGCTCGATGGCTACGTGATGGGGACCCAGATCTGGATCCAGATCAAGGCCGTGGCCCTCACGATCGCCTGGTCCGGCATCGGCAGCCTCATCCTCTACGCCATCGTCAACGTGATCTTCGGACTGCGCGCCTCTCCCGAGCAGGAGCGCGAGGGTCTGGACTACGGCAGCCATGGCGAGGTCGCCTACCACAGCTAAGCGCGGCAGCGGCGGCGTTCGCGCCGCTGCTTCTCCTCCCAGGAGCGCGAAGGCCCCGGCAGATTGTCCGGGGCCTTTTTTCGTTCCGCGCCGGCGATGGTTAATGGCGGCTTTACCATCCGTGCCTAGCGTCGGTCCGAGCCGCCACAGAACGGACCCGCCTAGAAATGGCCCGAGCCATGAAGCCGACTCCCCGCGACTTCGCCCGCGACGACGACGAGGGGACTATCCTGCGCCGCATCCTCCGCCGCAACGTATCGAGCCTGTCGGGACTTCTCGTGCTCGCGCTGGTCGCTGCCGCGACCGTGGCCCTCGCGACATGGCACGCGGACGACCCGTCGTTCAGCAATGCCGTCGAGGCGGACGCGCAGAACCTTCTCGGCTATCCGGGGGCGGTCCTTGCCGACCTCGTCATGCAGTTTCTCGGCATTGCGGCGCCGCTGCTTCTCCTGCCGGCCGTCGTCTGGGGCTGGCGCCTTCTCATCGCCGCTCCGACCCGCTTCCGCCGCCTGACCGTGCTCGCCTGGCTTGGCGGCGTGGTGATCGGCGCCGGCGCTGCCGCGTCGCTCGGCGTCCCCGAGAGTTGGCCGCTTCCGACCGGGCTCGGCGGCGTCCTCGGCGATCTCGCCTTCAGGCTGCCCGCCGCTGTCCTCGGAAGCCTCGGCGGGTTCGCCATGGCGATCGCCGGTCTCGTCCTCGCCGTGGCGTCCGGCGCTCTCCTCTTCAAGGCAACGGGCTTCAGCTTCCGCCGCCGCGCGATCGCGTCGCCGACGCCGCGCCGCACCCCGGCCAAGGGCGGTCGCGCGACCCCGGCGGTCCGTGCGCCGCGCGCCGAACCGAGGATTACGACGCCGCCGCGCTACGAGGAGGACGACGACTTCGAGGAGGAGGGCCGCCGCAGCAGGATCGGGACGGTGCTGGTCGGCGCTGCCGCCCATGCCGGCTACCGCATCCGGTCGAGTTTTGACCGTCTCATGGAGGCGCGGCAGCGCCGCCGGGATGCCCGGACGTTCCCCGGGCTGTCGCGTGAGGCGCGGCCGGCGACCTTCGTTCCGCGCGCCGCGCGGCAGGAACCGCGCCTTACCCGCGGCGAGCAGCGGTCTGCCGGGGATGACGTGCCATTGCCCGAGGAGACATTCGACGACGCGATCGACACGACGTTCGACGAGGACGATGCGTTCGGGGCCTTCGATCCCGCCGATGACGGCCTGTCGGGCGGCGAGGCGCGAAAGCCGCGGGCCTTCGTTCCGCCGCCGCGCCCGCTCCGAGGCCCGGCGTCCGCTCCGGCCCAGCCGCAGCGCCGGATTCCGGTGGCCGAGCCGGCCGCTCCGGCGGGTGCCAGCGCGGCGCAGTCACCGGCGGCCGCCCGTCTCGCCGCCGCTGCCGCCCGCCGCCGCGGCCCGTCGCGATCCGCGGCCCCTGCGATATTCGAGCTGCCGCCGCTCGATCTGCTCGCGCCGCCCAGGCAGGCAAAGCACGCGACCGTCACCAAGGAAATGCTCGAGGAGAACGCGCGGATCCTCGAATCCGTGCTCGACGATTTCGGCATCCGCGGCGAGATCATCAATGTCCGCCCCGGCCCGGTGGTGACGCTCTACGAACTGGAGCCGGCGCCGGGCATCAAATCGGCCCGCGTGATCGGCCTCGCCGACGATATCGCCCGCTCCATGAGCGCCATTGCCTGCCGCGTTGCCGTGATTCCAGGCAAGAACGCCATCGGCATCGAGCTGCCGAACGAGTTCCGCGAAACGGTGTTCCTCCGCGAACAGCTGTCGTCGAAGGATTTCATCGACAGCAAGGCGCGGCTGCCGCTGTGCCTCGGCAAGACGATCGGCGGCGAGCCGGTCGTGGCGGATCTGTCGCGCATGCCCCACCTCCTCGTCGCGGGCACCACCGGCTCGGGCAAGTCGGTGGCGATCAACACGATGATCCTGTCGCTCCTGTACCGGCTGACCCCGGAGGCGTGCCGCCTCATCCTGATCGACCCGAAGATGCTGGAGCTTTCCGTCTATGACGGCATTCCGCACCTCCTGACGCCGGTCGTCACTGACCCGAAGAAGGCGGTGGTGGCGCTCAAGTGGACGGTCCGCGAGATGGAGGATCGCTACCGCAAGATGTCGAAGCTCGGTGTTCGCAACATCGACGGCCTCAACGCCCGCATCACGCAGGCGATCGCCAAGGGCGAGACGATCTCGCGCACGGTCCACACCGGCTTCGATTCCGAGACGGGAGAGCCGATCCTCGAGACCGAGGAACTCGACCTCAAGCCGATGCCGCACATCGTGGTCATCATCGACGAGATGGCCGACCTCATGATGGTCGCAGGCAAGGACATCGAGGGCGCCGTGCAGCGGCTCGCCCAGATGGCCCGCGCGGCCGGCATCCATGTCGCGATGGCGACCCAGCGCCCCTCGGTCGACGTCATCACCGGCACGATCAAGGCGAATTTCCCCACGCGCATCTCGTTCCAGGTGACGTCGAAGATCGACAGCCGGACCATCCTCGGCGAGCAGGGGGCGGAGCAGCTCCTCGGCCAGGGCGACATGCTGTACATGGTCGGTGGCGGCCGCATCCAGCGTGTCCACGGCCCGTTCGTCTCCGACGCCGAGGTCGAGAAGGTGGTCGCCCATCTCAAGGCGCAGGGCGTTCCGGACTATCTCGAGGCAATCACGGCGGACGAAGAAGGCGGTTCGGGCGAAGAGGGCGGCGAGGGCGGTATTGACGGAGAGGATTCCAGCGACGTCTACGATCAGGCGGTCGCCGTGGTGATCCGCGACCGGAAGGCCTCGACCTCGTACATCCAGCGCCGGCTCGGCATCGGCTACAACCGCGCCGCCTCGCTCATCGAACGGATGGAAAAGGAAGGCGTGGTGGGCGCCGCGAACCACGCCGGCAAGCGCGAGATTCTCGTACCCGGGAACGAGGAACGATTCTGAGCGTTGTCGCAGGGCCGCGAAATGGCCACAGCCCGCCGGTACGGCAATCGCGGGCGGTGACTTGCGGACAAGGAGACTTCCGCTGAAGAGAGTTATGTCATTCGCCGTGCGGCCGGGGCTCGCGCTCGCCGCGCTGGCTCTCGCGCTTGCAGCGCCCGTGCTCGCGCAAAACGCGCCGCTGCCGCGCGAACGGCCCGTCATGGGCCAGTTCACGCAGGAGCAGCTCACCGCGCTCAACACCGCAAACCAGGTCTACAACTCGATCCGGACGATGCGGGGCGAGTTCCTGCAGATCGGTCCGCAGCGCGACCAGCTCACCGAGGGCGTGTTCTACATCGCCCGGCCGGGCCGCGTGCGGTTCGAGTACTATCCGCCGTCGCAGCTCCTGATCGTCTCGAACGGCAACACGCTCGAGATCCGGAACGATGCCACGCGGACCGTCGACCGCTACCCGCTGCAGCGGACGCCGCTCGCGCCGCTCCTTGCCACGAACACCGACCTCACCGCGGAAGCCAATATCCGCGATGTGATGATCGAGGCGGATACGGTCGCGGTCGTCCTGACGCGGAGCGACGACGGCTCCTGGCTGACGCTCTATTTCGACCGGGTCACCTACGAGCTGCGCCAGTGGGTGACGCTCGATGCCCAGGGCAACAGCATCACCTTCGTGATCTACAATCTCGCGGTGAACCAGCCGGTCGAGGACCGCCTCTTCGAAGTCATCCTGCCAGGCGACTGAACGGTCGCCACCGAGGACAACCTGCCGCGCCGCTTGAACGGCGCGGCGGGATCGACCTATCTGACGGCACCCCGCCACACGGTGCCCGATGACCCTCAGCGTCGCGACCTGGAACATCAATTCGGTTCGCCTCCGCATCCGGATCGTCACCGACTTCCTGAGGAAGCACCAGCCCGACGTGCTGTGCCTGCAGGAGATCAAGTGCACCAACGACCAGTTCCCGTCGAAGGCGTTCCGGAAGCGCGGCTACACCCACATCGCGGTCAACGGCCAGCGCGGCTATCACGGCGTTGCCATCGTCTCGCGCGTGCCGTTCCTGTCGGAGGGAAGGCAGGGTTTCTGCGGCAAGGACGACGCCCGCCACATCTCGGTGCGGATCGCCGATGGCGGCTCGGACATCGAATTGCACAACTTCTATGTCCCGGCCGGCGGGGATGAGCCGGACCCGGTGGTCAACCCGAAGTTCGCGCACAAGCTCGCCTTCCTCGAGGAGATGAGCGCGTGGCTCGATGCGGAACGCACCGGGCGCCCCGCGATCATGGTGGGCGACCTCAACGTGGCGCCGATGGAGCACGACGTGTGGTCGCACAGGCAGCTCCTCCGCGTCGTCAGCCATACGCCGCCCGAGACCGACCGGCTCGAGGCGATCCGCGCCGGCGGCAACTGGGTCGACGTCGCAAGGCGGTTCGTGCCGGCCGACCAGAAGCTCTACACGTGGTGGAGCTACCGGGCGCTCGACTGGGAAGCGTCCAACCGCGGCCGCCGGCTCGACCACATCTGGGTGACGTCGCCGCTCGCGCCGCGCCTCGATTCGATCGAGGTCGTCCGGGTCGCGCGCGGTTGGAAGCGGCCGTCGGACCATGTGCCGGTCATCGCGCGGCTCGCTGCCGCGGCCTGAGCCCGCGCCGGCCTATTGCGCCCGCCGAAGCGTGGCCCTACCTTCAATGCATCTCTTGGGGTGCCCCCGCGGTGCGGTGGCTGAGAGGCGATCCCGCCAACCCATGGAACCTGATCCGGGTCGTACCGGCGGAGGGATAGAGATGCTGCCCCAGCCCATTGCTGCGCGTTGCATTCCTGCGGCCTTCGTCCGTGCCGGCGCCGGATCGCCGTACCGGAAAGGCCATGCCATGAACCATCTTCGCGCGGGCGCAGCAGCGCTCGCTCTTGCTCTCACGCCGGCCGTCGCGAGCGCCCAGGCGCCAACGCTCACGGTCTACACCTACTCGTCCTTTGCCGGGGCGTACGGCCCTGGCGCCGCCGTGAAGACGGCTTTCGAGGCCGAGTGCGGCTGCGTCCTCGAATGGGTGACGACCGAGGATGCCGGCACGCTGGTCGCGCGCCTCCTCCTCGAAGGTCCGTCCACCGGCGCCGACATCGTCCTCGGCCTCGACACGGGCCTCATGGCGGCGGCGGGAACGAGCGGCCTGTTCGCGCCGCACGGCCTGGCGCTCGACGGCCTCGACCTGCCGATCGAATGGACCGACGCGACCTTCGTGCCGTTCGACTGGGGCTGGTTCGCCTTCGTCTACGATTCGACGGCGCTCGCAGCCCCGCCGCAGAGCCTCGAGGAACTCGTCCGCGATCCGAACGGCCCGATGGTCATCATCGAGGATCCGCGGACATCGAGCCCGGGGCTCGGCCTCCTCCTGTGGATGAAGAACGTGTTCGGCGACGAGGCCGCGGACGCCTGGGCGGCGCTCGCGCCGCGTATCGTCACGGTCACGCGCGGCTGGTCCGAGGCCTACGGCCTCTTCCTCGACGGCGAGGCCGACATGGTCCTGTCCTACACGACATCGCCCGCCTACCACATCATCGCCGAGGACGAGACGAAGTACCGCGCCGCGATCTTCGCCGAAGGTCACGAAATGCAGGTCGAGGTCGCCGGCATTGTGGCGTCCACCGATCAGCCCGACCTTGCCCGCCAGTTTCTCGCCTTCATGACGACCGACGCCTTCCAGTCGGCGATCCCGGAGGGCAACTGGATGTATCCCGCCGCCGACCCCGCGGGCGGTCTCCCGGCGGTCTTTGCCGACCTGCCGCGCCCGGCGACGTCGTTCCTGATGCCGCCCGAATCCGTGCAGGCAAACCGCCGGACGTGGATCGACGAGTGGATCGCGGCGCTCGCACGGTAGGCGCGGGGGTCCGCACGTGACCGTGGCGCGGCAGAATCTACCCTCTCCCCCTCTAGGGGGGAGAGGACCCTTTCACAGGCGCTATGCCGCGGTTTCCCGTCGGAGCCGTCGCTCATGAGCCGCCTCCCAGGCTGCCTCGCCCTCGCGCTTCTGATCGGCGTCGTCGCCCTCGGCTTCATCGGCCTTCTGTCGGCCGGCGGATCGGGTGCCGCGATCGACTGGGGCTATGTCTGGAGCCTCGTCCGCATCAGCCTGATCCAGGCCGGGCTGTCGACCGCGGTCTCGCTGGTCCTCGGCGCAGCGCTCGCGCTCGCGCTGGCGCGGCGGTCGCGGTTCCGCGGGCGGATGCTGCTCATCGCAGGCTTCAATGCCGCGACGGTACTGCCGGCTATCGTGACGGTGTTCGCCATCGTCGCGTTGTTCGGCCGGTCCGGCTGGATCGGTGAGGCGGCGCGGGCGGTGGGACTCGACTATGGCAGCTGGGTCTACGGCCTCGACGGTGTCCTCCTCGCCCACATCCTCCTCAACGCGCCGCTCGCCGCGCGCGTCTTCCTCGCCGGGCTCGGCGCCGTGAGCGCCGAGGAATGGCGGCTCGCGGCGCAGCTCGGCATGCCGCCGGGCTCGGTGTTCCGTTTCATCGACTGGCCGGTGCTGCGGCGCGAGGCAGCCGGCGTTGCGGCGCTGATGTTTCTCGCCTGCTTCTCGTCGTTTGCGATCGTGCTGGCGCTTGGCGGCGGCCCTCGGGTTTCGACGCTCGAGGTCGCGATCTACGAGGCGGTGCGGTTCGAGGCCGACTTCTCCCGTGCGGCGGTCCTGGCGCTGGTGCAGGTCGGCGCGTGCGCCGCCATCCTCCTGCCGGCGCTGATCCTCTTCGGCCGTCGCATGTCCGAGGCGCCGCCCGGGGGCGTCGCCGCGATGCGTCCCGACATCGGCTCGCAGAGACTCCGTCTGCTCGATGGGGCAATCCTCGTGCTGATGGGCTTCCTCGTCCTCGTCCCCATGGCAACGATCGCGGTGGGCGGAGTCGCTTCGCTCGCGTCGCTGGCCGATGGGGCGGTGCTCGTGGCAATGCTGACGAGCCTTGCGATCGGCGTCCCCGCGGGCGCGCTCTCCGTCGCCCTCGCGCTCGGTCTCGCCACGCTGGCGCGCGACCTCCGGCTCCGGCTTCTGCGGCCGGGGCTCGCCGACCTCACGGGCGCTGCCGCGACCCTCATCCTCGTGGTCTCGCCGATCGCGCTCTCGGCGGGCCTGTTCGTCATGATCCGGCAGTGGGTGAACCCGTTCGCCGTCGGCATTCCGCTCGTCATCCTCGTCAACGGGCTGATGGCGCTGCCCTTCACCTACCGCCAGGTGGAGCCGCCGCTCCTCCTCGCGGCGGAGCGCTTCGGCCGGCTTGGCGACAGCCTCGGCCTTCGCGGATTCGGCCGGCTGCGGCTCGTCGAGTGGCCGCTGCTGCGCGCGCCGCTGCTGGTTGCGCTGGCGATGGCTACGGCGCTTTCCCTCGGCGATCTCGGCGTTGCGTCTTTCTTCGGGCGCGGGGAACTGGTCACGCTGCCGGTGCTCCTCCATGAGCGTCTCGGATCGTATCGCGTCGCGGAGGCCGGGTCGGTGGCGCTGCTTCTCACTCTCCTCGTTGCGGGGCTGTTCCTGTTAGCCCAGAGGGTTTCGGGGGGCTCCATTGCTCGTCCTCGATGATGTCCGCGTCGTCTATCCGGACTTCGAAGTCCGCTACGACCTCACCGTTCCGACTGACGCGCTCTGCGCGCTGATAGGGCCGTCGGGCGGCGGCAAGACGACGCTCCTCCATACCGTGGCCGGATTCGCGCCGGTGGCGTCGGGAACGATCCGGTTCGACGGGCGGGATCTCACCGCGCTCGCGCCGGCCGAACGGCCGCTGTCGATCCTGTTCCAGGACCACAACCTGTTCCCGAACCTCACCGCGGCACAGAACGTCGGTCTCGGCATCGACCCGCGGCTCCGCCTCGATGGGGCCGCGCGCCGCCGCGTCGAGGACGCGCTTGCCCGGGTCGAACTCGCCGGGCTCGGCCAAAGGCGGCCGGCCGAACTGTCCGGCGGCCAGCGGCAGCGGGTGGCGATCGCGCGGGCGCTGGTCCGCGACAAGAAGCTGATGCTCCTCGACGAGCCGTTCACCGGTCTCGATCCCGGCCTCCGCGCCGACATGATCGCCCTCGTCGATGCGCTCCGCCGCGAGCGCGGCCTCACGGTGCTGATGGCAATCCACTCGCCGGAGGACGCAGCGTCCGTCGCCGACCTCGTCGCCTTCATCGCCGACGGCCGGGTGGACGCCGTCGGCCCGCCGTCGGAGATCCTCGCGCCGGGCCGCTCGCCAAAACTCGACCGGTACTTCCGCCGCTCGGGCTGAGCTACTCGAACCGCGTCGAACCGACCGCCGTGTTCCGCCCGATCGTCCCGATCGTCGCCCCCACCGACACCAGCGCCAGGACGAGACCAAGGGCGAGCGCGACGAAGTACATCGGCTCGGGCCAGCCGACGGCGATCTCGGGAGCGAGATTCTCGACGATGATTTCGGCCACGAGATAGCCGGCGGCGATCGACAGGCCGAGCACGCCGATCAGCGGCACGGCCGCCTCGAAGCCGACGATGCGGTGGAGGTGCGAGACAGGCATTCCCATCAGCCGGAGGAGACCGAGGACGCGGCGGCGGTCGATCACCGCGCTCGCGGTGGCGATGGCAAGGCTGCATCCGGCGATCGCGATGGAAACGAACGCGCCGAGATAGGCGACGAGGGCCAGCTCGTGCATCGCCTGGCGGACGCCGCTTTCGATCGCCTCGACACGGGTGACCGGCTCGGCGGCGAATCCAACGGCGCGTTCGATGACGGTGCGGGCACGATCGATGGTCGACGCCGTGCCGTCCGTGCGGACGACGATTGCGACCGGCGCGCCGACCGCGCTCTCGGGCACCGCGACCGTCTCGACCGATCGTGTGCGGAGCGTGAGATAGTCGACGCTGCTGAATGTGGCGTATTGCGCGTCCGGCGCCGTCGAGAAGCCGAGCGTGGCGAAGTCCGGCGCGGCCCAGGCGACGCTCCCCGGCCGGAGGCCCGACGCGCGCGCGTCGACGGCGCGGCCGACGATCACGTCGTCGACGCCGGGAACAGCCATCGTCGCGCGAACGACCGCCGCCATGTCCGTCTCGGACGGGACATAGGTGAACAGGGCGTCGAGCGGGAGCGTGCCGTCGACGGCGTTGACCCGGATGCTCTGGATGACGCCGCCGGCGGCGGTCGAGAACACCGTCACCATGAAGACGGCGATGACGAGACCGCTGACCGAGCGGAATGTGGCCCCGGGCGTGGCCCGGATGCGGCTCCCGGCGATGAGCCCGGCCGCGGATCCCGCTCGACGGGCGACGAGGCCGCTGAGGTGGAAGGTCAGCCACGGTCCGACGACGACGATGCCGAGCGCCGTCAGGGCGAAGCCACCGACGATGAAGCCGATCACGAGCGTGCCGTCGAGTTCGGCCCCATAAGCCGCGCCGTACCAGATCATGGCGCCCCCGGTGAGGAGCGGAAGCACCCGCCACCATCGCGGTGTCCGCTCGCGGATGATGCGCGTGGCGCCGAGGGGCGAGATGCCGGCGCGCCGGATCCCGATGGCGCTCGCGATCGCCGCCGCGACGACCATCGCCCCGATCGCAAGCAGGGTCGGACCCGCCCCGACGGCGAGATCGGCTGCGAAGAACGATCCGCCGTTGAGCGGGATCCTCGCCGCGAGCGGGCGGAAGATGGCGGCAAGGCCGACGCCGAGGACGGCCCCGCAGGCAGCGGTCAGGAAAGCTTCGAGCGCGACGACGAAGGCAATCTGGCGCGGCGAGGCGCCGATGAGCCGGAGCGTCGCGAAACGCTCGATCCGCGTCACGGCGCCGAGTTTCGTCACGATCGCGATGAGGAGGCCGACCGGGAAGAACAGCCCGATCGCACCGATGAGGATCACGATCTGGTACGCGCCGCCGGCGCTGCTGGACGGTATGTCGACCATCGCTACATACGCCGCGCGCGGCAGGGCACGCACTGTCTCGGGTGAACCGCCGATTACAGCAAGGAGTGCGTCCGGGCTGGACAGCGCCTCGTTGCCGATCGTCCCGGCGAAGGTGCCGAAGCGGTCGCCGAATTCGTCCGGGGGGAGCGCCGCAATCAGGCGCTGTAGCGCTGGCGATGCATAATAGCTTCCTGGCGCGGGGATCCCGGCGATGCCGGGAAGGGCGAGCATGGCACCCGGCGGCGCTGCCACGACCAGTCGCGTGATCTCCGCGCCGGCGGCGTGGGTCTCGCCGCGATGAACGAGGAGCGCGCCTTCCGGAGCAACCTCATCGGCGGGGATCGCGGTGTAGCCGAAGACCGCCTCGGTCCAGGCGCCGCGGTCGTCGCGATGGTCGAGCGCGATGACGGCGCCGAGCATCAGCAGGAACAGCGCCATGCCAAGGGCGACGCCGAACACGATGCCGAGTGGCCGGCCGAACGACGAGCGTCCCCCGAGGAGCGCCAGGCGGATCAGGAACGCCATCTACGCCGCCTCGCCGAGCGCGACCGAGACATGACCGTCGCGGACGATGATGTCGCGGTCGGCATAGGCTGCGGTGCGCGGATCGTGGGTGACGACGACGACGGTCGTGCCGGCCTCGCGGACGAGGTCGATCATGATCCGCATCACAGCCTCGGCCGCAAGAGAATCGAGCGAGCCCGTCGGTTCGTCGGCAAACAGGACGGCCGGCTTCGTCACGAGCGCGCGGGCGATCGCCACGCGCTGCGCCTCGCCGCCCGAGAGTTCCTGCGGCCGCCGCTGCGCCTTGCCGTCGAGGCCGAGCCGGCCGAGCCACTCCGATGCCCTCGTTGCAGCCGTACCGCGGCGCTCGCCGGCGAGGAGAAGCGGCACGGCCACGTTGTCGAGCGCGGTCAGCTCGGGAAGGAGCTGGCCGAACTGGAACACGAAGCCGAAATCCGTGAGCCGCAGTTTTCCGCGCGCCGTTTCGTCGAGTGTCGAAATCGGGGTCCCGTTGAAGGCGACGGTGCCGGCGTCGGGCACGGTCACGCCCGCGAGGCAGTGGAGCAGCGTCGATTTTCCCGAGCCGCTCGGGCCCATGATCGCGACGATCTCGCCGCGCCGGATCGAGACGTCGACGCCGCGGAGCGCCTCGGTGCGGTCGAAGGACTTCCTGAGGCCGCGGGCCTCGAGAATGGCAGTCATGCGAGAACCTCGTCACGGAGCTGGGTCAGCCGGGCCGCGGTCATGTCGATCCAGCGGAGGTCGGCCTCGATGTGGAACAGGGCGTGGTCGTAGAGAAGAACGTGCATCAGGCCGGCGCCCTGCTTGAGCCTGGTCAGCGAGCGCATCTGCTCCATGTGGCAGGCGCGCTGGATGTCGAGGAGGCTGTGGGCGTCGCGGCCGGTCAGGAGCGCGACGACCGTCTTGGCGAAGATGTTGTTCTGGAGCGTCTCCGAGGGAACGTCCGGCGTGAACATCCACTCCGCCAGCCGCCTCTCGCCGTCCGGAGTCACCGCGTAGCGCTTCCGGTCCGGCCCGTCGCCGGCCTCCTCGCCGAGCGGTGCCAGGAGCCCGTCGCGGATCATGCGGGCGATGGTGGCGTAGACCTGCCCGAAGGCGAGGGGCTTCCTCAGCCCGAACAGCCGGTCATAGAGCTGCTTGAGGTCGTAGCCGTAGCTCGGCCGGAGGCTCACGAGGCCGAGAAGGGTGAGCGCGCTGTCCATGCAGCGAGCGTATACATCGAGTGTATAGCATCGCGCAAGTCAGTCCGGGAGGAGGCATGCCTTCATTCCGGCGTGCCTCGGGCGAGTGCTACCGCTCCGTCAGGGCGAGCTTGAGACCGAGGCCCGCAAAGGCCGAGGCAAAGGCGCGGCGCATCCACGTCAGCACCTTCGGGCGTGAGATGACGTGGTTCCGAACCGCCGAGGCGAAGAGCCCGTAGACGGCGAAGACGCCGAAGGTCATCGCCATGAACACCGCGGAGAGTTCTACCATGCGGAGGAGCGGGCTTGCCTCGCCGGGCGTAACGAACTGCGGCAGGAAGGCGAAGAAGAAGATCGACAGTTTTGGGTTGAGCACGTTGGCGAGGATCGCCGAGACGATGACCTGCCGAGCCGGCCGCGCGGTGGCGTTACCCTCGACCCGGAGCGCGCCGCTCTCCCGCAGCGTCATCCACGCCATATAGAGGAGGTAGGCGACGCCGAGATATTTCAGCACCTGGAACGCCAGCGCGCTGGTGTGGAGCACGGCCGCAAGGCCGGTGATGGCGGCGGCCATATGCGGGATGATGCCGAGCGTGCAGCCGAGCGCGGCCACTAGGCTCGACTTCCAGCCATGCGAAAGCCCCGCGCTCACCGTGATGAGGACGCCGATGCCCGGCGAGGCGACGATGACGAGCGAGGTGAGCAGGAAGTCGAGGCTCATGGGCGCCAGCGTAGCGCCTCAGCCGGACCAGGGGAAATCCCGCACCAGCCGCTCGGCCTGTGCGACCTCGTCGGCCGTGAGGAGCCGCGCGATCAGGTCGCGCCGCGCCAGCGCGTCGACGTCGCCCTGGTTGCCGGCGAGCGTGAACCACGCATAGGCGAGGATCACGTCGCGCGGGACGCCGCGGCCGATATCGTAGAGCATGCCGAGATTGTACTGGGCGACCGCGTGGCCCTGGTCTGCCGCCATCCTGTACCAGCGCGCGGCCTCGCGCACGTTTCGCGGTACGCCGTCGGCATTGGCGTAGATGCCGGCAATGTTGTTCTGGGCGTCGGCGTAGCCCTGCTCGGCGGCGAGGAGATACCAGCGCAGCGCCTCCTCGTTGTCCTCGGGCACGCCAACGCCGTTGTCGTAGACGTAGCCGAGATTGTTCTGCGCCGGCGCGTAGTCCTGTGCGGCCGCGCGCCGGTACCAGTCGAGCGCGACCGCGTAGTCGACCGGCACGCCGCGGCCGAGTTCGTGCATGAAGCCGAGTTCGTTCTGCGCCTCGGCGTCCCCGGCCTCGGCGGCGACCGTGTACCAGCGCAACGCCTCGGCGTAGTCCTGCTCCACCCCGCGGCCATTCTCGTAAAGGCCGGCGAGCGCCACCATCGCCCGGACCTCGCCGGCATTGGCGGCAATCGTGTAGAGGAGCGCCGCCTCGGCATAGTCGCCGCGCAGGTGCGCCGCGGCGCCGTCCTCATACGGACCGGCGACGGCGGGAACCGCCGCGATCATCGCGGCAAGGCCGATCGCTGCAAACCAGCGTTTCATCATTTGCGTGGAGTCCTCCCTCAAGGACACTCCGGGGCCATCAAACGACGCAACGGCCGGCCCGTCGAGGGGTTCCGGCAATCGGCGGCGTCACGCTCCCGGCATCAATGCCCGCCCGGCGAAGAAGCCGGCGAGCGACGCGACTGCGGTGAGCGTGGCGCCCCACGCGATGTCGACCGCCGTGACCGCGACCGACCAGCCCCGGATGGTGGCCAGATTGGTGATGTCATAGGTGCCGTAGGCCGCCGCGCCCAGCACCGCGCCGAGCGCCAGCGCCATGAGCCAGTTGTCCTGGTTTTGCGCCGGAGCCACGACCAGCACCACCGCGGCGGCGCTGTAGAAGACATAGAAGGCGGCGGCGACGGGAATGTTCGGGCTGGCCAGCAGCAGTGCCCCGAGCCTTGGCCGGTAGAAGTTCGGCGACATGACGTTCAGCCAGATGAAATCGAGCCCGAGGAAGACGATCGTCGTTGCTGCGTAGGAGGCGACATAACGCATGGGCATCAGATTCCGAGGAACGGCTGCAACAGCCGGGGAAGCCCGCGGAACCTCAGCTTCGCATCGGTGACGGCAAGGCAGATGCAGTCCTCGCCCGGCATGGCGATGGGCTGGTGCTCGACCTCTTCGTTCGCCTCCTCGATGTCGCCCCGCGCGAACGTGCCGCCTTCGTCGTGGAACGCGCCCTGGAGCACGAGCGTCAGCTCGAGGCCGCGATGGCTGTGCACCGGCATCGCCGCGCCGGCGGCAATCTTCAGAAGGCGCGCCGTCGTCGACCGGTCGCCTGTGGGGATGATGAAAGTCTGCGCGCTCGGACTGAGCCTGCGCCAGACAATGCCGCCCGCGTTTGCCAGATAGCTGCGGAGAGGCTCCGGGAAGAGGGTATCAGCTGGCGGCACCGCCGGCCGTCGCGGTTCGGATTCCCCGTCGGCCTCGATCCGCGCAAGCGTTGCGGCCAGCGCGTCTTCGCTGACGGGCTCGGGCTCGATCGCTTCGATCATCGCCCCGCCGATTGCCTCGGCCGCAAGGACGCGATTCCGGCATGCCGGGCAAAGCGCCAGATGGGTCGCGATCGCAAGGCTCCAGCCTTCCGACACAGTGCCGGCGGCGTAGTCGATGAGGAGGGCGTCGCTAAGGTGCTGGGTGGGCAGCATCAGATGTCGTCCTCGGGCTGGGCGAGGGCAGTGCGGAGCTTGCCGAAGGCGAGGCGAATCCGCGATTTCACGGTGCCGAGCGGCAGTCCGAGCCGGTCGGCGATCGTCGAATGGGACAGGTCGTCGTAGAACGACATCCGCAGCAGCGAACGGTCGGCGTCCGAGAGCCGCGACAGTGCTTCCGTCAGCCGCGCGGCGTCCTGCCCGCGGCCGACGGCGACATCGGGCGCCTCGTCCGGCTCCGGCGCGAGCGCGGGGTCGTCGGCCTCGATCTCCGGGTGCTTCTGGCGGCGATAGGCGTCGATCCTGAGGTTGCGGGCGATCGTGAAGATCCAGGTCGAAGCCGATGCCTTGCTCGGGTCGTAGCGGTCGGCCTTGCGCCAGACCGCAACCATCGTCTCCTGCACCAGTTCCTCAGCTCCGCTCGCGCTGCCGCCGAGGCGAAGGAGGTAGCTCTTGAGCCGGGGCGAGAAATGGCGGAACAGCTCGGCAAACGCCGCCTTGTCGCGGCGCTCGGCGACATCGCACAGGTGACGCGAGAGTGTCGCAGGATCCATCGGCGCCGCGTCACGCTTGGGCGTCGCCGTTCCGGTGTCCATCCGAGCGCCCGCCAGCCGCGCGGGACGTACGTGCCCGCGTCGGGGAAGATGCCATGCCGGCAACAGCGAGGAAACAGCGTCAGCCATGGCGGTAGTACGCGGTGGCCGCGCGGGCGGATCACCCTCCCGCGAAAGGCCGGTCAGTCCGCCTTCGCCTCGATCGCGATGGCATGAAGACCGGCCGCGATCTCGTCCGCAAGCGCGGCATTGATGGCGCGGTGAATTTCGAGGCGGCTCTTGCCGCGAAAGGCCTCCGCGCTGATCCGGATGCGGAAATGGCTTTCCCCGCCCGGCCGGTGTCCGGCATGACCCTTGTGCCGATCCGATTCGTCCACCACTTCTAGCCGCCGCGGCTGAAAAGCGTCGGTTAAGGTGCGTGTGATCCTGTCGCTGACGGTCGCCAAATCGCACCCCTGTCCTTTCCCGACGCGGCTTGCCGCTCCCCGGTGCCGCCATCATAATCGAGCCGATGAAGCTGGATTCCAAATACTTCGACCAGATCCGGATCAAGCCGCGCGTGCAGGCCGGCGACGAGCCGCGCGTCGCGGCCGGACCGCGCTGCGAAAGCCCGGGCTGCGAAGGACCGGGAACGTACCGTGCGCCCAAAGGCCGGCAGCGCGAGGGCCAGTATTTCAATTTCTGCCTCGACCATGTTCGCGATTACAACAAGTCGTACAACTACTTCGCCGGAATGACCGACCACGACATCGACGCCTACCGGGTCGATGCGGCGACCGGACACCGGCCGACCTGGACGATGGGCGCCCGCGCGGGAAACCACATCGGCGAGCATGGCGCAGCGCCGGAGGAGATCCACGACGTGTTCGGCGTCTTCCCTGGCTTCGGCCAGCGGACGACCCGCGAGGAGCCCGGTCCGCGCGAGCGGCCGCTCGGCAATGTCGACCGGAAATCGTTCGCGCTGCTCGACCTCGATGGCCGCGAGGACAAGGGGACGATCAAGTCGCGGTTCAAGGAACTGGTCAAACGCCTCCATCCTGACGCAAATGGCGGCGACCGGAGCTCGGAAGACAGGCTTCGCGAGATCATCCAGGCGTACAATCATCTCAAGGCCGCCGGCTTTTGCTAGGCGGCCTCGAGCCCAGCGGTGACCCCTCCGGGGCGAGCCTGCCCTCGGAGGCGACGGAATGAGCATGACGGAAGCGTCCGGACTCCCGGACATGAAGGTCTCGGTCCGGCAGGTGTTCGGCATCGATTCGGACATGGAGGTGCCGGCCTATTCAGCCGGCGACGAGCATGTCCCGGAGGTCGACGACGACTACATCTTCGACCGCAACACCACGCTCGCGATCCTGGCGGGCTTCGCCCACAATCGCCGCGTGATGGTGACCGGCTACCACGGCACCGGAAAGTCGACCCATATCGAACAGGTCGCCGCGCGCCTCAACTGGCCGTGCGTGCGCGTCAACCTCGACAGCCACATCTCGCGCATCGACCTGATCGGCAAGGACGCGATCGTCCTCAAGGAGGGCAAGCAGGTCACCGAGTTCCGCGACGGCATCCTGCCATGGGCGCTGCAGACCAACACCGCGCTCGTGTTCGACGAATACGACGCCGGGCGGGCGGACGTGATGTTCGTGATCCAGCGCGTCCTCGAGGTCTCCGGCCGGCTGACGCTCCTCGACCAGAACCGGGTCATCCGCCCGCATCCGGCGTTCCGGCTGTTCGCAACGGCCAACACGGTCGGCCTAGGCGACACGTCGGGCCTTTATCACGGCACGCAGCAGATCAATCAGGGCCAGATGGACCGCTGGTCGATCGTGGTGTCGCTGAACTACCTGCCGCACGACCGCGAGGTCGACATCGTCGCCGCCAAGTCACCCGCCTACCGCGACGAGGCCGGCCGGGCTCTGATCGGCCGCATGGTGCGCGTCGCCGACCTGACGCGGAATGCCTTCATCAACGGCGACATCTCGACCGTGATGAGCCCGCGGACGGTCATCATGTGGGCCGAGAACGCCATCATCTTCAACGACGTCGGCTTTGCCTTCCGCGTCACCTTCCTCAACAAGTGCGACGAGGCGGAGCGCGGCATCGTTGCCGAGTTCTACCAGCGCTGCATGGGCGAGGAGCTGCCGGAATCGACGGCAAACGTGGTGATGAGCTGAGTGCTAGCGCGAGCTTTCGAGGCTCAGCAGGCGTTTCTCGATCGCCTCGAGGCGCTCTTCCACCTCGGCGGCGGCGTAACGCCCCAGGACGCTTCGCCGTTGAGGGCTTGACGGAGGTTGTCCAGCCGCGACCGAACATCGACGTGGTTCTGGTCGACCTTCTTGTCCAGTTGGTCCACCTTTCGGTCCAGCCGGTTCAACGTCGTCCGCATCTCGCGCAGCAGGGTGAGCGTGTGGTTCTCGGGTTCGGCCATCTGGATCTTGCTAGCCATAATCATGCGGGCTGCCCAATATAGTGTCTGGCCCGACGCCGGCACAACATCACCGAGCCAATGAGCGTTCCATCCAACCAGAGCAAGGCGAAGGCGCCGCCACCGGCGATCGATCCGTTCAAGGTCGCGCTCGCCGGCTGCATGCGGGCGATGGCCGGCAAAGCGGATCTCGAAGTCACGTTTGCTTCCGACCGGCCGCTCCTGTCGGGCGACAAGGCGCGCCTGCCGGAGCCGGCGCGGCGGCCTTCCGCGCACGACGTCGCCATCCTGCGCGGCCTGGGCGATTCCATGGCGCTCCGTACCGCGGCGCATGATCCGGCGCTCCACCGCCGCCTCGCCCCCGAGGAGAAGGGCGCACGGGCGGTCTTCGACGCCATCGAGCAGGCGCGGGTCGAAGCCATCGGCGCGATCCGGATGCCCGGCGTGGCGGACAATCTCGCGGTCATGCTCGCGGACAAGTACGAGCGCAGCAATCTCCGCAATGTCACCAGCCGTGCCGACGCGCCGCTCGAGGACGCGGTCGCGCTCATCCTGCGCGAACGCGTGACGGGCCGCCAGCCGCCGGATTCGGCGAAGGCGCTGGTCGACCTCTGGCGGGTCTGGGTCGAAGGTCGCGCCCGGCCCGAACTCGCCCGGCTGGCGGAAACCGTCGAGGACCAGGCGGCATTCGCCGATGCCGCGCGCGAACTCCTGACCTCGCTCAACCTCCACTGGGAGCAGGGCGGGCCGACCGAGGTCCAGAACGACGACACCGAATCCTCGCCGGACGGCGGCGGGGACGAAGCCGAGGCAGGCGAGGAATCGGAGGGCGGCGACGAGACGCAGTCCGAGGATTCCGAGGCGCCGGTCGACGACAGCGCGGCGGCCGAGACGGAGACGGCGGAAGCCGATACCGAGCGGTTCGACGACGACGGGGCGGAGGCGCAGGAAGCGGGCGAGGTGCGGCGGCAGGCGCAGCAGTCGGCCGCCCAGACGCTGGCCATGGAATACCACCCGTACAGCGGCGGTCGCTTCGACGAGACCGTCAAGGCGGAGGAACTGTGCGATCCGGAGGAACTCGACCGCCTGCGCGGCTTCCTCGACAAGCAGCTCGCGCCGCTCCAGGGCGCGGTGTCACGGCTCGCCAACCGCCTCCAGCGCCGGCTCCTCGCGCAGCAGAACCGGGCCTGGGATTTCGACCTCGAAGAGGGCGTGCTCGACGCGGCGCGCCTGTCGCGCGTCGTCACCGACCCGATGCATCCGCTGTCGTTCAAGTCCGAACGCGACACCGACTTCCGCGACACGGTGGTGACGCTCCTCCTCGACAATTCCGGCTCGATGCGCGGCCGGCCGATCACGGTGGCGGCGATCTGCGCCGACATCCTGGCGCGGACGCTGGAGCGCTGCGGCGTGAAGGTCGAGATCCTCGGCTTCACCACGCGGGCGTGGAAGGGCGGGCAGGCGCGCGAGCAGTGGCTCCAGGCGGGCAAGCCGGCCAATCCGGGCCGGCTGAACGACCTTCGCCACATCATCTACAAGGGCGGCGACGCGCCGTGGCGGCGCTCGCGTCGCAATCTCGGCCTGATGCTGCGCGAGGGACTGCTGAAGGAGAACATCGACGGCGAGGCGCTCGCCTGGGCGCACCAGCGCCTGCTGGCCCGCCCCGAGAACCGGAAGATCCTGATGATGATTTCGGACGGCGCGCCGGTGGACGATTCAACCCTCTCGGTGAACCCGGCGAACTATCTCGAACGGCACCTTCGCCAGATCATCGAAGAGATCGAGACGCGGTCGCCGGTAGAACTGATCGCCATCGGCATCGGCCACGACGTCACGCGCTACTACAGGCGCGCGGTCACGATCGTCGATGCCGAGGAACTCGCCGGCGCAATGACCGAGAAGCTGGCGGAGCTGTTCGAGGAAGGGCCCGAAAAGGCACCCGGCCGCGGCCGGCGCCGCGCGGCATGAGGCGCCTCCTCGCAGCCGGTCTTCTCCTCGTCGCCACCTCTGCCGTCGCCGCTCCCGGCTGGACGCCGGTCGAGATCACCGCGCGGCCGATCGAGGCATTCACCATCGGGCAGCCGGCGACGCTGGCCGGTACGCTGACCTTCATGGGCGGCCTGTCGCTGTCGTCGCCGAACCGCGATTTCGGCGGGCTGTCCAGCATGGAGTTCCTCCCGGACGGGACTGTCCTGTTCGTCGCCGATACAGGGTTCTGGCTTTCTGCGAGCCTGGTCGAGAGTGCGGGAAGGCTCGTTGGAATCGGTGATGGCCGGATCGCCCCGATGCTCGATGAGGCCGGGGACGAGGCAAACCAGAAGGGGGACGCGGACGCCGAGGGTCTTCGCCTGACGAATGACGGCCGATCGGTCCTTGTCTCGTTCGAGGGCGACCACCGGATCATGACCTATCCGCTTGGCGATCTTGCGTTTGCGCGGCCCGTAGAGGTGCCGCGACCGACCTTTCGCGGGCTTTCCGGCAATCGCGGCATCGAGGCGGTTGCCGTGGCCCCGGTCGCAGGGCCGCTCGAAGGGGCGATCGTCGCCTTCTCGGAGCAGGCGCTGGACGGCAATGGCGGGATCCGCGCCTGGGTGCTCGGCGGGCCGCGCGAAGGTCAGTTCTCGGTGCGGCGGAACGGACAGTTCGACATCACGGATGCAGCCTTCCTCCCGAACGGCGACCTCTTCCTCCTCGAGCGGCAGTTCTCGCTCTCGGCTGGCATCGCCATGCGGATCCGGCGACTTGCCGCCGCGGACATCCGACCCGGTGCCATGGTCGACGGACCGGTGGTGCTGGAGGACGGCAACCTCTTCCAGATCGACAATATGGAGGGGATAGCGCTCCGGCCGCAGCCGGACGGCAGCGTCATCATCACGGTGGTGTCGGACGACAACCACTCGCTGCTGCAGCGGACGCTGCTTCTCCAGTTCCGCTGGGAAGACACCGCCGTGCCGCTGCCGCGCGAGCGGCCCTAGGAGGGAGGGATTGTTGATCCCGTTGCCTTGGGGAAAAGGCCGACGCGGCTTCGCCGCGGAGGGTGAGGGCGTTGCGGCCGCTCGGTTCTGGGGCGTCACCCAGCTTATGGCTCCTCGGGCATGTCGCACACCGGTGCCACGGCGCTCCGGGCGCATGTGTTCGACAGAGAGTCGCTGCCTTAGGCGAAGCGGAAAGCGGGTTCCTCCGGCGGGAGTATGGGCCGAAGCTATCGTCGAGCGAGTCGCCGCTGCGCGGGAGTAGACATCGCCACTGTTTTTCTTGGAAAGACAGCACCATATCGAGATTGTTCATAGATTTCAGCTGAATTGGTGGGCCACGGTGAGCATCTCGAACGACAGTCCGATCGAAAAGCCTTCGGATGACACGCTAGGCCTCGATCCATTCTCCCAAGCGGTGGCGAGAAGCATTCTTGGAATGGCTGCGCCTCAAGGGGTTGTGCTTGCCATCAGCGGCCAATGGGGTGCGGGCAAGAGCAGCGCGGTTAACCTTGTAAAGCACCACCTCAATTCCGAAGTGAAGTCGGGTTCGATCGAGATTGTCACGTTCAATCCGTGGTGGTTCGCGGGCGCTGATGCGTTAACGCTCTCCTTCTTCCAGGAGTTGGACGCTGCGATCGGGCCCTCGCTGCCTGAGCGTTTTCGCAAGTCCATCGCGTGGTTAGGCCAAGGTGTCTCCGCTGTTGGCGCCTTCTCCGGCGCGGTCACCGGTTTGGCTGCGCCGGGCATCGGAGTCGTGATCGCCAAAGGCGCGGAACTTGCGGGGACTGTCACAAAGCGAGACCGGAGCGTGGACCAGGAACATCACCGCATCGCGGAAGCTCTTAGATTGCAGAGCAAGCGATTCGTGGTGGTCGTCGACGATATCGATCGTCTGAACCCTGACGATGCCCTGACCATCTTCAGGTTGGTGAAGTCGGTTGGGCGGCTGCCCAACGTTATCTACCTTCTCGCGTTCGATCGGCAGATAGCCGAGCGAATCGTGACAGAACGCTTTCCCTCGGAGGGGCCCAGCTATCTCGAGAAGATTGTGCAACGGTTCTTCCCGCTGCCGCCGCCCTCTCTCGACATGCTGCGTCAACAACTGGCCGAGGCGGCGTTCGCGACGATGGGCGAACCAGCTCCGCGGCAGGTTCAGCGATTTTGGAATGTCTTCCACGACGTGGTGGCCCCGACACTGCGAACGCCTCGCGATGTCGTTCGTCTGGCGAGCCATGTCGCAACCGGTTGGCCGGCGATCGCAGGCAATGTTGATCGAGCTGACTTCCTGGCGATCAGCGCTCTTGAATTGGCCGAGCCCGACTTCTACGGGCGCATTCGCTCGCATCCCGACGAGCTTTGTGGCCTGCGCCAACGCGACGGTGGCAGCCGGCAGAGCGATGTCGGGCAAGAATACAATGAACTAATGGGACTGACTAATCGGTCGGAACGCGACCGGCGACGTTTGCAGATCGCGTTGCGACGGCTGTTCCCGCGCCTCGATTCGGTGTGGGGAAACACATGGCACGGCGAACAAGGATGGCGGCGGGACCGCTTGATAGCGTCCCGAGCGAACTTCCCGACATACTTTGGGTTCGTGGTTGCGGAAGACGTTGCTGCCGCAGAGACGGTCGAACGTTTGGTCGCAAGAGCCGACGATCACAAGTTTGTCACTGCCGAGTTCCGACGCGCGCTCAGATCGAAAATGCGATCAGGCACGACTGGTGCGTCGCTGCTCCTTGAGGAGCTTCGATACTTTGCGTCCGATGTCGACGCAAGGAAGGTGGGAGCATTCGTAACCACTCTATTCCAGCTTGCTGATACCCTGGACGTTGACGCCGATCGGGGGCGAGGCTTCTACGCGATCGGTGACAATCAGCTACGTATCCACTGGCTGCTGAAGGAGTTGGTCCAAAATCGATTCGACCAAACCCAGCGCGACGCCATCTATCGAAAGGCAATGGAGACGGCCTCCTTGAGTTGGTCTGTCGACTTTGCCCGGTCGTGCCTCGCGGACCACGCGCCTCAAACTGAACAATCTTACCGGCGTGCCGAGCCGATCGTTAGTGAGGGTGTTGCTTCGGACCTCCGTGACTTGGCATTGGTCCGCATTCGGCTTGCCGCCCGTGACGGAAGCTTGATCGAGAGCCCGGGTCTGAAAAGGCTGCTGTTCGAATGGAGACAGCTCAACGGCGGTGATGCGAACGAGGTGAGAGCGTGGTCGGACGAGATGCTTGAGCGCGATGATTTTGTGCTTGTGCTTGCAGGCACACTCCCATCCGAAGGCTGGTCTTATGGGATGGGCCTCGATGGCATGGGAGACCGCGTAGCTAGCCTTAGGGTCACAGTGAATCTGGAGGCGTTTTCGGAAGTGCTGGATGTGCTCCGCCTTGAGGCGCGAGTGGACGAGCTTCTAGGTGGCAAGCCGCTCGACCGAAGCACCAAGTCTCGGCTGGAAGCTTTCAAAAAGACGCCACGCGAGACGCGGCGGCGACGCGAGCATGAACAAGAACCAGACATTGGCGACGAAGATCCGAAGCCATAGTCAATGACTGCTCGGGCCACGGGGGCGCCACTAGTCCACGGCGCGCGATCATAGCGATGCTGAAGGTACAGCCACCCACAAGTACGTGGGGTTACCCATTGAGGGCACGCAGCCGCCGGCGCCGAAAACCGTTATCCTCGCCGCCAGGGGGAGGTAAAGTTGTGCGCAAACGCGGACGCCCGGCGGTGGGGTCGGGCTGGGACTGTGCAAACTGCGGGAAGTCGGGACGGGCGTTCGCCCCCCGTACCCCAAAAAGCTACGCGGCTGCCGCGACGGCAGCGAGCTTCTTCTTGGCGACCTTGCGCTTCAGCACGAGCGCGCGCGGCGAAAGCTCGCTCGCATGCGCCTTCGCGAGGAAGGCGTCGAGGCCGCCGCGGTGCTCGACCGTGCGCAGGCCGCTGGCCGAAACGCGCAGCGAGAAGGCCTGGCCGAGTGCGTCCGAAATCAGCGTCACGTTGACGAGGTTCGGGTTGAACCGACGCTTGGACTTGTTGTTGGCGTGGCTGACCTTGTTGCCGGTCTGGAAGGCCTTGCCGGTCAATTCGCAAACGCGCGACATTGCTCGTAACCTGATGCGTGGAAAAGGGCCCGGACGCGAGGCGCTCCGGCGAAGGCGCGTCTATAGAGGCGGGGCCGGGCAGCGTCAAGGCTGGCCCTGGTCGCAGCGGCGCCGTGGGGAGGCAGGCCGTCGCCCTGTTCGGAAGGATGCCTCCGCCATTGGCGTGGATGCAATCGATCATCGCGAGGTCTTTGCCGCAAGGATTCGCTATCGGTAGGTGATGCAGCGATTCGGATCATCTTCGTGCCGGGGCGCGATCGGCGCGGCGAGGCGGTCGGTCCGGGTGGGCGCGATCGCCGCCGTCAGCGCGGCCCTGGTGGCGCTTTCCTTCCCGGCCGCGGCAGCCACGACGGACGTTTCCTTCATCTACGGCATCTCGCTCGCCGGGTTGCGGATCGGGGAGGTCGAGGTTCATGCGCGCTTCGACGATACCGGCTACGCAATCACGCTGTCGGGCGAGACGCGGGGCGTAAGCCGGTTCGTCTCGAACGCCTCGGCCACGATGTCGGCGCGGGGGACGATCCGGAACGGCCGTATCTGGCCGGCCGAATTCCAGCTGTCGATGACCGAGGGGCCCGACGGCGCCGACGCGATCATGACGCTCCGCGACCGGGCAGTCTCCGACCTCACCGTGGTGCCGGGGCTCGTGCCGTGGTTCGACCTCGTGCCGCTGATGATGGAGCATGTCCGCAACGTCGTCGATCCGATGAGCGCCCTCATCGCGCCGGTGCGGCGGATCGAGGGGCTCACACTGGCGGAGGCGTGCAACCGCACCATTCCGGTCTTCGACGGCTGGTCGCGCTACGATGTCACCCTCGTGAGCGGCGAGATGCGGATGGTCGTCGGCAATGCCGGCGGCTACAGCGGCCCGGTCTTCGTATGCGGCGCGAGCTACCGGCCGATCGCCGGACACCGGTCGAGTGAAGCGCCGGTGGTCTACATGGAGGGCAATGGCCGGCTCCAGGCGACGCTGATGCCGATCGCCGGCCATCCGATCCTGGTGCCGTTCGAACTCCTGATCGGCACCGAACTCGGCGATCTCGTCATCCGGGTCGAGCAGATCGCGTACGCGCCGCCGCAATGACCTGGTCTGGGGCCTGGGGGCCCGGCGTACCGCAACATCTTGTATGGGAACGGAACCGGACTCACCCGGAGTCAGCGATTCGGACGGCGTTTGTTCCAGACTCGTTCGTCCATTGATGCGCGGCCGGAAGTCCGTGATGATGGCACCCATGATCGAGCCCGATTTCGACGATGCCGCGGCGGTCCTCAGGATCGAGGCGGTGCTATGGCCGGATGGCCCGGTCTGCCCGCATTGCGGCGAGGACCGCCGGCTCTACCGGCTCGAAGGCGTGCGCGACCGGAAGGGCGCCGTGCGCCACGGCCTCAGGAAATGCGGCGCGTGCCGCCGGCAGTTCACGGTCCGCATCGGGACCGCGATCGAAGGCAGCCACGTTCCGCTCGCCAAATGGCTGCAGGCGATCGACTTGGTCGAGCGCGGGCCGGTCAACGCGCACCAGCTGCACCGCCTGCTCGGCGTTACCTACCGGACGGCGCGCCTGATGGCGCGGCGCCTGATCGACATCGCGGACGCAACCGGCCGCGGCGGCTCGCTCGAGCGGCGCTTCGCGAGGCGGCCGTACTTCGTCGCGAGCACCGGGCTCCATGCATGGCAATGGCAGTGGTCCAGCGGGACGCCGAGCGGGTCGGACGGAACCTGGATCGCCTGAGCCTCGGCTACTCCACCACGAGTTTGACGCGCGTGCCCGGCTGGATCTGCGTGGTGGCGTCGAAGCCGTTCAGGAGGAGGAACAGGTTCATCGGGTCCGCGACGCCGCGCATCGCGCCGCCAAGGCTTGCCACGGTGTCGCCCGCCCGTGCCGTGACCACCGTCACCCGGAGCGGCCGGATCGACGAACGTTCCGCCTCGGTCAGGATGCGGAAGCTCGCCGAGATCGTCGCCGCGGCCTGCTCGAACGCGGCCGTGGCGCGGGCGCTGGCGAAAATGAAACGGTAGGCCTCCTGTCCGACCTGGATGAGGACGAGGCGGAACTGCCAGCCGCCGGCCGATGCAGAAGCGGAGATCGCGGGAAGCCCTGCGATCGTCCGGGCCTGGATCGTCGCCGTCTGCAGGCCGTTCACCCAGCCCGAACGGAGGAAGGCATCAAGCGTCTCACCGGGCCGCAGCGTCGTGGCGTCGAATCGGAGGGCCATCCCTTCAGGACCAACCGCGAGCACTGCGGCCTGGGTGTTGTCCAGGCTGAAGCCGGGCGACACGGCAAAGCCGATGCCGAGCCCGGTATGGTAGAAATTGAGGCCGCGGACGAAGCCCTGGGCGGCGTCGTCGCCAAAGACGATGCCGTCGAGTCCGTCAAGATAGCGGTCACGATCGACCTCGCCGGTACCGGGCGGGCCGTACTGCTGGGCAACGCTCGCGGCGAGGCTGATCCGCTGCGGATTGCTCGGGTGGCTGGCAAGGAAGTCCGTCTCGTCGCCCTCGTTCACATTGAGGGCATTGCGGTACCGCTCGTAGGCGGCCATCGCTTGGAGGAAGCGGCTCGCGGCGAAGGGATCGTATCCCGCGCGCGCGACGGTGCGGATGCCGATCGCATCGGCCTCGAGTTCCTGCTGCTGCGAGAAGGACGCAAGCGTGCGCTGGCTGGTCGCGACGGCGATCTGGGCCCCCGGCCCGCCGGCCACCGCGTCCTGGACGACGTTGTCGACAATCGCGGCGGTGAGCGCCTGATTCTGGCGCTGCGCAGCATGGTCGGCCGTTACATGGGCCATCTCGTGGGCGAGGACGGCCGCAACCTCCGACGAATCGGTCGCGAGCGTCAGCAGGCCGCGCGTGACGTAGAGGTAGCCCTCCGGCAGCGCGAAGGCATTCACCGAGGACGAGTTCAGGATGGTGATGGCGTAGGAACGACCGGGATCGTCGGACGCGGCGACAAGGCGGCCGACAATCCGGGCTAGGGTCCGCTCGAGTTCAGCGTCGCGATAGACGCCGCCATAGTTCGCGACGATCCGGTCGTGCTGCTCCGACACGGGGAAACTCGCCGACGGGGCGCTGGTGGTCGTCACCGACACATCGCCGGCTCCGCCACCAAGCGGCGAGCACGCCGCAAGCAGCACGAGGAGGCCGAGGCCGGGGAGGCGGCCCGCGCCGGCGCGGAGGGGGAGGCTAGCGGGCATCGGTGTCATCCAGAAGCTCGATTTGCCAGGCGCCGTCGACGCGGATCCATGGCCCGTCGCGGTCGAGGAGAAGACCGCGGATGCGGACGCGCTGGCCGACCAGGGCGTCGAACGGGCCACCTTCGGCCTCGATCGCCTCGGCGACGGCCGCCGTCATCGAGACGGTGAAGTCGGTCGACCAGTCGCGGCCGAAGTTGAGGTACACGGTGCGCTCGCGCCGGCCAATCGACAGCACCGTGCCTTCGACGAGCGCGAATCCAACATCCATCAGACGAAGGGCCGGATCGTAGGCGCTGACCGGCGGATGCTGCGGCCAGAGGCCGAGCCCCGCGTCGCGAGCCGACCGTTCGGCGGCAAGAAGCCCGCCGGTGCAGGCCGCATCGCCGAGAGGGGCCGAGACCCGGGCAAGACCGGCGCCCGCGAGGAGGACGCCTACCGACGGCTCCCCGGCCGTCGCCGCCAGGAAGGCATGGCCGACGATACGGCCATAGCGGTCGGTCGCGACCGCGCCGTGCCGGACGTCGATCTCCGCTCCCAGGGCGATTGCCGCCAGGAAGCCTCGGGCGGCCTCCGCGTCGGCGGCCGAAGGCGGAACTGCCTCGATCCCGGCCAGGCGCAGTTCCGCCCCGCCTTCGAGCCGCAGCGTCGTTGCATCAATGATGGCTTCCACCCGACCCGTCATCCCCGGAACCAAGTCACAACCCGCATCGGCATATCCGCGTTCCGCCGCCGACGCCGGGAGCACGGCTATCACGGCCGCAAGTATGATCGATATCGATCTGAACAAGCCGACACCATCACGACGGAGGCACGGAGAGCGTTGCAGTTTCGTCATGGTGTGGCGGACGGGCAACAGCGTTTTTATCACCGTGGCCGTGATTTGGTCAGCTTCGGAGCTGCATCCTCCCGTTGCCGCCATTTCCGGCCGCACGCAAACGGGAGGACGCAATGTCCATGCTGAAGGTGATCGAGGTCCTGGCGGAATCGAACAAGAGCTGGGAGGACGCGGCGCACGAGGCGGTGGCGACGGCGTCCAAGAGCCTTCGCCATATCCGCTCGATCAACATCGAGAATTTTTCCGCGTCGGTGGTCGACGGCAAGATCGCGCGCTACCGGATCAACGCCAAGATCTCGTTCGTGCTGGAATAGTTAGTCGATCCCGAGCCGGGCGAGCTGCGCTTCCACGCGCGGCACGTCCTCGGGATTGTTGACCTCCCAGAAGGGCCGGCCGCGACCGTCGACCTCGACGGTGCGTATCGACCGCCCGTGCTCGAGGAAGCGGAGCTGCTCGAGCCCTTCGAGGCGTTCGAGCGGCGTCGGCTCCATCGCGGCGTAGGCGGCGAGGGCCTCCGGGCGGAAGGCGTAGAGGCCGACATGATGGAAGACCGGCACTGCGCCGGGCGCAAAGGTGCGGTCGCCCGTGAAGGGGATTACCTCCTTGGAGAAATAGAGGGCATCGCCATTGCGGGCGATGACCGCGGTCGTCGCGCCGACGCGCCCGGCGGCACGGTCCTCGCGGAACATGCGAAGGCTTTCGGGGTCGCAGCGCAGCACCGGCGTCGCCATCCCGACACCCGGGTCTTGCTCCATCGCGGCGACGAGTTCCTCGACAAACCACGGCGGGATCAGCGGCGCGTCGCCCTGGAGGTTCACGACGATGCCGTCGGCAATCCCGAGCGCGGCGGCGGCCGCGGCGACGCGCTCGCTGCCATTGCGAAGCGCAGGGTCGGTCATTGCGGCCGCCGCTCCGGCCGCTTCCGCCTCGGCGACGATCCGGACGTCATCGGTGGCAACGACGACCCTGTCGACGCCGGCGACCGCGCGGGCCGCCTCGATGCAGCGTCGGATGAGGGTCTTCGGCCTCCCGGCCGCACCCCGCAACGGCACGAGCGGCTTGCCGGGGAAACGTGACGAGCCGTACCGGGCGGGAATGACGATCGAAACGGGCATCGCTTGGCGGCCTCCGCACGGCGGTGGCCATGCCGCTCCCCGATACAACGCGGGGCGGTTGCGGCGCTATATACTCGCACGATGAACCGAGTCTTCGCGCCATGAACCGACCCGAACAGCCAGAGCCTGGGACGCGCCCGCTCGATGCGGCGGCGATCGTTGTCGACGCCCGCGCGATCCTCGCCAAGGAGATCGCCGGGATGGAGGCGCTCGCGGCAGCGCTCGACGGTTCGCTCGCGGCGGCTCTTGCGATCATCGAGACCCGCATCGTGGCCGACACCGCCGGGCGGCGCGGGCGACTCGTCGTCACCGGCGTCGGAAAATCCGGCCATATCGGCGCAAAACTCGCCTCGACCTTCGCCTCGACCGGAACGCCGTCATTCTACCTCCACGCGGCAGAGGCGGCGCATGGCGATCTCGGCATGATCCAGCCGGGCGACGCGGTGCTCGCAATCTCGCGCTCCGGCGACAGCCGCGAACTCTACGCGGTGCTCGACTATTGCCGGAGCGCCGAGGTCCCGCTGATCGCCGTCACCGCGAAGCTGGAGAGCCCCCTCGGCAAGGCCGCGACAGTGGTGCTGCGCCTGCCCGAGGTCGAGGAGGTGTGTCCGATCCGGCTCGCGCCGACCACGTCCACGCTCATCACGCTCGCGCTGGGTGACGTGCTTGCGGTGCAACTGATGGAGCGCCGGTCGTTCGCGGAGGCGGATTTTGCGGCTTTTCATCCCGGCGGCCGGCTCGGCCGCGGGCTGTCGACGATCCGTCGCTACATCGACGAGCACGGCGCGGAGACGCCGTCGATCGCGCCCGACGCGGAAATGGCGACGGTCATCGACGCGGTGGCACGCGGACGGAAGGGCTGCGTGGTGGTGCTGGATCCGGTTAGCGGCGCGCTGCTCGGGATCATCACGGAGGGCGACCTCCGCCGCGCCTACGCCCCGGAGATGTTCCGGAAGCGGGCGAGCGACGTGATGACGAAGCAGCCCGTGGCGCTGCCGGCCAACGCCCTCGTGCGCGACGCCGTTGCCCTCATGACGGAACGCCGTATTGCGAACGTCGTGATCCTGGACGGCGACCGCGTGGTGGAGATCCTCGACACCAAGGATCTGATGCAGCGCGGCTATCTGTAGCCGTCGGGCTCAGCCGCCGAAGGTGTGCGACATCTGCAGGAAGACGCCGCTGCGGCGGCTGGTCGTCGTCTGCGGCTCCTCGATGCCGGGGAAGTAGGCCGTGCCGGGCGCGACGAGCTGGCCGAAGCGGGTGCCGACGCCGATCGAGAAGGTCTCGTTCACTTCGTAGGTCAGCGTCGCCTGCAGCTCGATTCCGTAGCCGCGGCCAAGGAGCGGCAGGGGGTTGATGTCGGGCCTGAGCCAGTGATTGTCCTCGCTGGCGAAGAAGGCGAGGGGGATGGCGGTCGCCTCGCCGCGAAGCCAGAGCCGGTCAGTCAGGCTGACCTGTCCGATGACGCCGACCCGGAGCGTGCCCCAGATCGAGGTCTGGGTGATCACCGGCACGAAGGCCGGGATCGTGACGGCGCAGGGCGCGCCGCCTGCAAGCTGCTCGCATCCGAAGGCCGCGTAGCGCTCCAGCAGCGCGCCGACGCCCGCGAACGCCCCGGCGGCCCAGCGCTCGCCTTCGCCAAGCGTCAGCCCGACATCGACGCTGGCGTGGGTCGTCCGGCCGTTTCCGAGCACCGACAGGGTCTGGGAGAAGGGATCGGTGAACGGGGGATAGTCGTCGTCGATCAGCGTGCCGCCGATGGTGGCGCCCGTGCCGAACAGCGCGTTGACGAAGAGACGGCCGCCATTGGCCGCGCGAAGGAAGGCTTCGCCGGCCAGAAGCGGGCCCTGGAAGTCGATCCGCGAGAGCTGCTCACCGGCGACATAGGGGTGGTAGAGGTCCCAGGCAAAGCGGCTGACGCCCGCCCAGGTCCGCGTCCCGGCCTCGAAGGCCCATCCGCCTGGGTTCTCCGGCGGCTGGGTTGCCGTCGTGCCGCCGAAGCGGAAGTCGAAGCCGATCGAGGCGAAGTGGTAGTTCTGCGTCAGCGTCATCGGGCTGTCGGCGAAGAACGGGCTGTCGAGGACGACCTCGTGCGGCCCGATCCGGACAAAGGAATAGTCGGCCCGGAGCGAGAAGCCGTGCGACAGGCGCTGCTCGATTCCGGCTCCGAGCGTCCAGCCACGTGCGGTTTCTGCAGCGACGCCCCAACTGATGACGCCGAAATAAGGCTCCTGCACCTCGTGGCGCTGGAAGGCCCAGGCAACGCCGCCGGTGCCGTAGAGGAACGTATTGCCCCGCGTGACGCCGGCGCGCGCCGTCATGGTCGCCAGGCCGGCAAGGTCGGTGACGCAGATGTAGCCATACAGGAAGGGCTGGTCGGTGCCGCACTCGATCTGGCCATCGACATTGGTCCCGACGAACATGCCCTCGATGCCGAAGGCGAAGGCCCCCGCCTGGAAGGTGTAACCGGCGCGCGCGCCGGAGATGACGCCCGTCGTGAGGCCGGCCGCGGGAAAGCCGCCAAGCCCCAGATTGTCGCCGCCAATCCCTTCCGGCCCGGCGTCCCAGGTGGTCTCCGACCAGCCGCCGCCGAGCACTGCGCCCAGGTGGAAGCCGCTGAACGGGCCGGACGGCGCAGCGCCTGCCCCGGTCGCGGCAAAGGCGACGGCCGCAGCCGCAAGACCGATCATCCGCAACGCCCGCACGTCCCAACCCCCTGGCGATGTTCCGGTGCCGCATTGCCCCGGCAGCGGCACCTTCGTTCGCGGGGGCTATGGGCGTCTATGGCAGGGCTGCAACACCGGTCGGCAAACGGGTTCGCCCGCGACCACGCCTGGTTACCAGATGTTTACGGATTTCAATGCGAATCGACCGATCGGCGGCGCTCTGTTCTGGATCGACACCAAGAGTGATCGCGCGGCCGGTTGCCCAAGGTACCTCACCTTTGCTCCATTGGGCATGCAAGGATTCGGATGGCCATGGAAAAGCGCGACGAGACCAAAGAGGCGGGCACGAAGCCGCCACAGACGCAGGAGCGCGAGCGCCCGCCGGTGGATTTCCACGATCCGTTCAGCCGCTTCGACTTCGAGCCGACCGACGGCGGGGACTTCTAGGCGGGGCGCGTTCGACGGCGCCCGATTCCACCTCGGGCCGACAAACGGCCCGCAGTGCCAGATCATTCCGGCGTTGAACGCGCGTCCCGTCTGCAATAGACAGGGCGCACTCCCGGACATGGTGCCCGAAAGGGCCGTTCGTCGCGTTCTCCGATCGGCGGGGAATGCCCGTGCACCGGCAGCAAGAGGTTGGCCCGATGGGCTACAAGATCGCAGTGGTCGGCGCGACCGGCAATGTCGGCCGGGAGATGCTGGGGGTCCTCGACGAGCGTGGGTTCCCCGCGGACGAGGTCGTGGCGCTCGCCTCGCGGCGGAGCCAGGGGACCGAGGTGTCCTATGGCGACCGGACGCTGAAGGTTAGGTCCCTCGACACCTACGACTTCTCCGATACCGACATCGCGTTGTTGTCGGCCGGCGGAACGATCGCCAAGGAATGGGGACCGAAGATCGCCGCGCAAGGCTGCGTGGTGATCGATAACTCGTCGGCCTTCCGCTACGAATCCGACGTTCCGCTGATCGTACCCGAGGTCAACGCCGACGCCATCGCCGGCTTCCGCAAGCGCAACATCATCGCCAACCCGAACTGCTCGACCGCGCAGATGGTGGTGGCGCTCAAGCCGATCCATGACGCGGCGGGCATCAAGCGGATCGTGGTGGCCACCTACCAGTCCGTCTCCGGCGCCGGCAAGGACGCCATGGACGAGCTCTTCTCGCAGACCCGCGCCGTGTTCGTGTCGGATTCGATCGAGAACAAGCGCTTCACCAAGCGCATTGCCTTCAACGTCATTCCCCACATCGACGTCTTCATGGAAGACGGGCAGACCAAGGAAGAGTGGAAGATGACGGCGGAGACCAAGAAGATCCTCGATCCGAAGATCAAGGTCACCGCGACCTGCGTGCGCGTGCCGGTCTTCATCGGCCACTCGGAGGCGATCAACATCGAGCTCGAGCGGCCGCTCTCGGCCGCCAAGGCCCGGTCGATCCTCCGCGAGGCACCGGGCGTTCTGGTCGTCGACAAGCACGAGGATGGCGGTTACGTGACGCCGATCGAGGTCGCGGGCGAGGACGCAACCTATGTCTCGCGCATCCGCGAGGACAGCACGGTCGAGAACGGCCTGTCGATCTGGGTCGTCGCGGACAATCTCCGCAAGGGCGCCGCGCTCAATGCGGTGCAGATCGCCGAGCTGCTGGTGAACCGCAAGCTGATCCAGCCGAAGCGCAAGGCGGCGTAGAGCGACAACGGGGAAAGCCTGGGGCGAAGGTCGGCGACCCCCCTTCGCGCCGGCGCGATCCTGCAGCGCGTTCAGATCCAGGCGAAGACAGGCCGGCGCGTATTGTCGAACAGCGCGCATCCCTCGCGGAACCAGATGCTCGTGCAGTGCGACAGCACGACGCCCGGGGCATTGCCGTAGAAATCGACGCGGCGGAGTGCCGAGTCCTTCAGCGCGTCGAACAGTTCATAGCCCTCCGAATCATCGCAGACGATGGCGCCATCGGGGGCAAGATAGTCGAGCGCCAGTTCGGCGGCCTGCCGCCGGAACAGGCCGTCGACGACGATAATGTCGAACGTCCGCCCTTCAAGCACTGCCCGCGCATCGCGCTGGAAGGCGGGGATATCGTCCTGGCTGACCAGCTTCAGCGTGATGGGCAGGTCGCCGGCCTTCGACTGCACCTCGGCGGCCCAGCCGGCATCCCCCTCCAGCACGAGGACGGTGGCGCCGTTGCTGGCCCACCACAGGCTCGACTGGCCGCCGCCGAATTCGAGCACGGAGCTTCCGGTGTACGGTCCCTGCTGTCGCAGGAAGTCGATCGAGGGATAGGTATACCAGGGCAGCGGGCGTCCCTTCCGGTCGACGGCCTTCATCGCGAAGCTGCTGCGGAAATGGCCTGAGCGGATCGAGGTGTAGTACGGCGTGAAGGTGGCCGTGACGGTGCTGCGGACCGCATTCATGACGGGCCGGGGAAGCCACCGCTTGGCTGGCGCGAACCACCGCTGAATCCACGTATGCATTCCGGTTCCGCCCCCCGATTCGGCCGCCGCGCGACTGAGGACGCGCCATGTCCGCACGTCTCCCAGATGCCGGTACATCATCGGTTGCGGGCTGGTGCCGGGCAATGACGAATGTGGAGGAGGGCCTGGCCGCCTTGCGAAGACGGCTTTCCGGATCGTCCGGTATCTGAACGAAACACAACGACCGCCTCAGATCGGGTTCAGCGGCAGCCCATTACACCCGTGTCCATCGAATTCACCGGTGCCGCCGTGAACGGCGCCAGAAACCCGAAGGACAACGACCATGAACCGCTCGCTCAAGGCCCTCATCGCCGCTTCGATCGCCCTTGGCACCGTCGGTGTCGCCACCGCCGCCTCGGCCGCGCAGCCGGTCGTCATCGTCAACCCGCAGGCGTGTGACTACTACGCCCAGAACTACGCCAACGGCCATGTCGGGCCGGAGCACCGTCGGGTCATCGTCGGCACGCTGCTTGGCGCGGGCGCCGGCTTCTTTGCAGGCGGCTTTGGCTTCGGCGCCCCGGGCCTCGGTGCCGCCGTCGGTGCGGGGGTAGGCGCTCTTGCGGGTGCGGCGATCGGCAATCCGCAGTGGAATCAGGCATATAACGCCGCCTTCTCTGCCTGCATGCAGGGCTACGTTCTGCCCTATTGAGGGCGGCGTTCTTCCTGCGCCCAACAGCGGCAAGTCCCGGTTGGGCTCGCGTGAATCGACGGGGGCGGAGGTATCAGTCCCCTGCCATCCACCTTCGTCGCCAGCCCGTCTGCCGCAAGGCAGGCGGGCTCGGTCCGTTCAGGCGTCGGATCGCCGGGTCAGGGTCACGAGGTAGTTGGCGTCGATCGCGGCAACCTCGCGGTCGCCGTCGAGGATCGGCTCCGCCGCGCCCTTGAGCCCGGCCTCGAGGCGATACTCGATCCGGGCCGTGCCGTCGCGCTCGGCGCGTTCGAACGCCTCCTCGGGGAGCGCCTCGACCGGGGTCGCGCCGCGGCGTGCGAGGTCGTCGCGCAGGAAATCCATCAGGGTGGCCTCGTCGCCCCGCTCCCGTGCAGCCAGGGCGAGGCGCCTTGCGGCCACGCCGACGACGACCCGGGTGTGTCCGTCGGCATAGGTCAGGAGCGCGGACTGAATCTGCACGCCTGCGTTGAACCGCGAACGATCGACCGGCATCGGCTTTCTCCCCTCGTGCCCGTGCCCGGCTTCGTCGCGGGCTTCGGCCCCTTCCTAGCGCCGGGCGGGGCGGGTCGCCAGTCGCCAACCGATGAATGCCGGGTGAACCACCCGTTCAGGCCGGCCTCAGGGCGTCTTCGCTATCACGGTCAGGCTGACCGGCGCCCGTCTCGCGTCGCCGGCCGGCCCGGACCCCATCGGGTTCTCCCCTCCTCCCCAACTCGGCCCCGCCCCGGCGGGGCCCTTTTTCTTTGCGGCCGCGCGAACCTCGGGATAACTGCTGTAGCCTGGTCGCCGGGGAGGCCCCCCGGATGACAGGAGGGTCAGTGGCCATGGTCGGGACGACGAAGGTGCAACGCCGGAGCCGCGCGTGAACATTGGGGATCTCGCCGAACTCGAGGCGAAGCGCCTTGAGGCGCTCGATCGCTATGACATCCTCGACACACCGCCGGAGGAAAGCTTCGACCGAATCGGCCGGATGATCCGGCGCCTCCTCAAGGTGCCCATGTCGATCATCTCGTTCATCGACCGCGACCGGCAATGGTACAAGGCGTCGGAGGGAATGGGCGTCCTGCAGGTTCCGCGGGAATCCTCGTTCTGCGAGCGAACGATCGAAAGCGGCCTGCCGCTGGTCGTCGAGAATGCCGCGACCGACCCTCGTTTCGCCGACAATCCCTATGTCACCGGTGATCCCGGCGTCCGGTTCTACCTGTCGGTGCCGCTGACCACCAAGGACGGGTTTCATATCGGGACGGTGTGCGCCGTCGACACCGAGCCGCGCGAGGTCGGCGCGAACGACATCGAACTCCTCAGCGAGTTCGCCGAGATGGTGATGGATGAACTCGAACTCCGCGACCGCGCGACGCGCGACGCGCTCACCGGCTGCCTGTCGCGGCGGGCGCTGAGGGACGAGGCGAGCCGGACGATCGCACTGTCGCTGCGGCATGGGCTGCCGCTCAGCCTCATTGCCCTCGACCTCGACCACTTCAAGTCGGTCAACGATACGTTCGGCCATGCCGCGGGCGACGAGGTGCTCAAGGCCGCCGCCAACACTGTCGCCGGCACAATGCGGCGCTCGGATGTGCTCGGCCGGCTCGGGGGCGAGGAGTTCGCTGTCCTCCTTCCCAACACGGATCTCGCTGGCGCGTTCGAGGCCGCCGAGCGGATGCGGAACACGCTCGCCGAGCGCCAAGTCGACATCGGCGCGGGGAGGACGGTTGCCGTGACGGCGAGTTTTGGCGTCGCCGCGATCGGCAACGGCATCGAGGACATCGACGCGCTGCTGGCCCAGGCCGATGAGGGCCTCTACATCGCCAAGCGTTCGGGCCGGAACCGCAGTGCTGCCGCGAGCTGACGGCGTGGCTCGCCGGCCGTGGGGGTGCTAGAGAGTTCGCCATGTGCTCCACGCTCCGCCCTGCCAAGCTTCCGACCTGGCTTGCCGCCACCAGCGGCCGGTGCACGGACTGATATCGATCGTCCGGCGCGCCATTTGAGCGAGCCGGACCCCCTCACATTCCCGCCTCGCCCAGCCTCGCCGGACACAATGCGAGACCCGACGATGGCGACCCAGGACGCCCCGCCCATCCTCTCCGCCACCGTTGCGCCCGCACCGGTGGCGATCGCCGACGCGCCGGCGTTCGACCAGGCGGCGCGCGCCTTCCGCGTCGGCATCCTGTTCGCTGCGGCGAGCGCCCTCCTGTTCTCGACCAAGGGCATCGTCATCAAGCTCGCCTACGCGGAGGGGCTCGACGCCGAGACGCTGATGGCGCTCCGGCTCGGCCTCGCGCTGCCCGTGTACCTCGTGATCGGCGCGCTTTCGATCCGTGACCGGCGCCGGACGGGGAGGGCGCTGCCGCCGCGTCGCCAGGTCGTCGCGGCCTGCTTCGTGGGCATCCTCGGCTACTACGTCGCGAGCTACACCGACTTCCTGGGACTTCGCTACGTGTCGGCGCAGTTCGAGCGGATGATCCTGTTCACCTATCCGCTTCTCGTCGTTCTCTTCGGCGCGTGGTTCTTCGGCCAGAAGCCGCAAAGGTCGGCGATCATCGCGATCGGCATCGCCTATTGCGGACTCGCGCTGATGGTCATGGAGAAGCTCGGCGAAGCGGGTGGCAACCTCCTCCTCGGAACGGGTTTCGTCCTGTGCTCCGCGGTAGCCTTCGCGTTCTACCAGTTGCTGGCGAAGCCGCTGATCTCCAGCATCGGTCCGCGTCTCTTCACCTGCATCGCCATGTCGGCGGCGGCCGCGGTGGCGCTGCTCCAGTTCGTCCTCAGCCACCCGCTGTCGGCGCTCGCGGTGACGCCCACGGCGTTCTGGTACGCGGTGCTCCTGGCCGTGGGCGCAACCATCCTGCCGTCGTTTCTCCTCGCCTCGGCGCTCCACCGCATCTCGGCGCAGGTGAACTCGGCGATCGGCATGGTGAGCCCGGCGGCGACGATTCTGCTTGCCTTCCTGATCCTCGGCGAGCGGCTGACGGTCCTTGATGTCATTGGGACGCTGCTGGTGATCGGCGCGGTCGGCTGGATGACCTTCGGCGGCCGGAAGGCGGCGCGGTAGAAACGGAGAGTCCTCCCCGGCCGGCGCGGCGGGGAGGACTGATGTGGCCGCCCGCCGAGGCGGGGTCGGCGGAAGCTATTGCTGCATCATCGTCCGCGGCGCTTCGCTGGTGGCGCACCGCGAGCTGAACAACAGCCGGCGGGTGCGGGTCGAATTCGATCTCCTCGCCGAGGAACTCGCCGGGCGCCAAGGCTCGGACTCAATTGGCCTCAATGCACGGCCAGGCGCTCGGACTGAGGCCGCTACACCCTCCGAAGGCGGCGGCGCTCCGCTTGCCGCCTTCCACCCCCCGCAAGGGGGAGGCTCAGAATGACAGAATACCGCCAAAGCAATTGAATACGGACACTAGTCGCGCTGGTCGTCGACCGTGACCGGCTCGGCCGCGATTCGGGCGGTGGCCAGCATGCGCCGCGCGATCCGGGCGTGCAGGCGTTCGACGACGCGGCCGTTGACGGTCACCGCGTCCCTTGTCCCGGCGCCGGCGCGATCGAAGGCCGCCAGGATCGACTGCGCCCAGATGATCTCCTCCGCCGAAGGCGTGAAGCTCTGGTTGCAGGGCGCGACCTGGTTCGGATGGATGACGGACTTGCCGTCCATGCCGAGCATGCGCGCCTGGGCGCATTCGGCGGCAAAACCGTCGGCATCGTTGAAGTCGTTGTAGATGCCGTCGATCACGGCGAGCTCATAGGCGCGCGCGCTGAGGACGCAGGTCGAGAGCCAGGGCAGCATCGGCGCGCGGTCGCGGCCGGGGCGGACTTCGGTCTCGGCGGCAAGGTCGTTCGTGCCCACCACGAGCGCGGCGAGCGGCGCGCCCTGGTCGGTGCCGGTGGCGCCGATCGCGCCGGCATTGAGGATCGCGAGCGGGGTCTCCATCATCGCCCAGATCGCGATTGCCGGATCGGCGCCGGCGGCACGCATCGCCGCGCGGATACGGCGGACGTCCTCCGGCCGCGAGATCTTCGGCACCAGGATCGCATCGGGCGCGGCCGGCACGGCGGCGGCGATATCGCCCGCGGCCCAGCGGCTTTCGAGTCCGTTGATGCGGATCACGAGTTCCTTGTCGCCGTAATCGGCGCGGGCGGCTACCGCATCCACCGCCATGCGCCGCGCGACTTCCTTGTTCTCGGGGGCGACCGCATCCTCGAGGTCGAAGACGAGCACGTCCGCCGCGATGGTCCTGGCCTTGCTGATGGCCTTCGGGTTGCCACCCGGCAGGAAGAGCACGCTGCGGCGCGGGCGGAAGGTCGCTGACATCAGGTCCCGAATAAGGATCGGCAAGGGCGGAAGCTGGGACAACACATAGCGCAGGAGGGATCGCGTCAAGGTCCGATCGCACCGGCGACCGCCAAGGCCACAGGATAGCCTCCCCGCCGCCGGGGGTTGACCGGGCCGCGCCGAACGGCTTCACGGAGCAGGTTATGGAACGGCGGAGACGAGGCGATGGAGTTTCCCGAGCGGCTCAGGAACGGGTACGCGGCGTTCCGCTCCGGCCGGCTCCCCGCCGACCGCGAACGCTACGCGCGCCTTGCCGAGCGCGGCCAGCGTCCCGAGATCATGATCATCGCCTGCTGTGACAGCCGTTCGGCGCCGGAAACGATCTTCGACGCGGCGCCGGGCGAAATGTTCGTCTGTCGCAACGTGGCCAACCTCGTCCCGCCCTTCGACGCGGACGGTAACTGGCACGGGACATCGGCGGCGCTCGAATTCGGCATAACCAGGCTTCAGGTACGCCACCTGGTCATCATGGGGCATGGGCGCTGCGGCGGCATCGCCGCCTCGCTCGATCCGGATTCGCTCGACGGCACGGACTTCATCGGCCACTGGATCAACCTGCTTGCGCCGGCCCGCGCGATGATCGCCGATGACCCGATGGAGGCCGCCGAGCGGCAGCGCGCCCTCGAATTCGCGTCCATCCGGCAGAGCATCGCCAACCTGCGCACCTTCCCGTGGATCGCCGCAGCCGAAGCCGCGGGCACGATCGCGCTGCACGGCGCGTGGTTCGACATCTCGACGGGCGAGCTCTACGCCCTTGACGGCGCCAGCGGAGACTTCGTCTCGATGTCGGAAGCGGGGCAGCAGGCGCTGCGATTCTGATGGACCGTTCCGCGGAGATCACGATTTCCGCGACGCCCGAGACCGTATGGTCGGTGCTTGCCGACACGGATAACTATTCGAGCTTCGACGCCGGCATCGCACGGGTCATCGGCGGACCGCTGACCCCGGAGCGCTTTGCTCCCGAGATCAATGGCAAGGGCGAGGAAGTCCGGCTCCGGCCCGTACGGCTCCTCTTCTTCTCGATGGAGGACGGCGACCGCGGCCGCGACTTCCGCGTGACCGAATTCTCGCCGCCGCGCTGGATGGTCTGGACCGAGCGGGCCCCGTTCGGCCTCGTCGTGCGCGAGCGCTCGTTCCTCGTCCGGGGCGAACGATCCGGAACCCTGTTCCGCCTGTCGCAGGAGACGACCGGGCGCCTCGCCGGCTTCGCGGACCGCCGGGAGCCCGACCTCGGTGTGGCGTTCCAGCGCTTCTGCAGCGGTCTTCGCGACATGGCCGAGGCGCTGGAAGCGGTGAAGCGGGAACGGGGTATGCGCTGACGATGCGGTCGTGGCACCGGCGGCCCGGACCGGATACAATCGCGCATGATCGAACAACGATGGCGGCCGCGCTCCGGCCACGGGAAGCCGCGATGCCGCTAGTGCGCTCCCTCATGCGGAGCGTGTGGTCCGGATTGCCGGTCAATCTCCGCCGCTCGGCGATACACGGCGCGATCGGGCTGATGCGACCACCGCTTTCCGCCGTGCCGCGCGATCTGGTCCGGGACAGGTCCATGCCGCGGATCGTCGTCGGCTACCTTTCGGCTGCGACGGGCCTTGGCCAGTCGGCGCGGCTCACCGCCGCCGCGCTCCAGGACCAGGGCTACGAGGTCCTCGGCATCGATATCGGCCCGTTCTTCTACGATTCCGACGCCACCATTGCGCACGGCCTGCCGGACGGCCGGACGCACACGGGGCCGGGGCACGCGATCGTTGTCGTGAACGGGCCGTACCTCGCCTACGCGCTGACGCTGGTCGGGAAGCGCGTGCTACGCGACAAGTGGGTCACGGCATACTGGGCCTGGGAGCTCGACCGCCTGCCACCGAACTGGAGGGGCGGATTCGCGTTCGCCCACGAGATCGCGGTGCCGAGCCGGTTCGTGGCGGACGCCGTGGCGCGGACCAGCCTTGCCCTGCCGATCCTCGTCGCGCCGCATCCGGTCGCGTGCGATCCGATGCCCGTATCGTCCTTCGCATCGGGCGGCGCGCGCCCGGACGGCCCCTTCACCATCGCCTCGATGGCAAACCTGTCGTCGAACTTCGCGCGCAAGAATCCGCTCGGCCTGATCGCGGCGTACCGGCTCGCCTTCGGGCACGACCGGGGCACCCGCCTCCGCATGCGGCTCGCCGGCGGTTCGGCCGCGCAGCGGGCGGCGATCGCCGAGGCCATCGGCGCCACCGACACAATCGAGGTGGATTGGCGATCCGGCCGGCGGGACGAGCTTCGCGCCTGGTGGGGCACGCCGGACGCCTATGCGGCGCTCCATCGCGCCGAAGGTTTCGGGCTGCCGCTCGCCGAGGCGATGCTGGCGGGCTATCCGGTGGTCGCGACGGGCTGGTCGGGCAACATGGAGTTCATGTCGGCGGACAATTCGTTCCCGGTTGACTACAAGCTACTGCCGATAGATGACCCTGAACTGCGCTACTCGGGGTTGGGCTCCCGCTGGGCCGAACCCGACGTCGAGCATGCGGCTGGAGTCTTGCAGCGCCTTCACAACGACCGGGACCTCGTGCGAAGCGTGGCGGAGAAAGCGCGCGATACCGCGGGTCGGGCGCTCGGAGCACGCACCTTCGTCGACCGCCTGGTAGGCGACAAGCATGCGAGCCGCGCGGCGGCCGGTTGACGTTCGGGGAATGGGCGCACTTCGCCGGCGCCCCAACAGGAAGGCCGGGCTCGTGAAGGTCCTGATCGTATCGTCGTACCAGATCAGCTGCGGCATCGCCTCGTACACGGCGGTGCTCAAGTCGCTGCTGGAGAACGACTTCGAGGTCTCCGTTGCGCCGCTCGACCAGTCGGTGCTGCGGCGGCTGGAGCAGCCGGCGGTCCAGGCCGGCGACCGGCAGATCCGGGCCATCTGCGAGAGCTTCAAGGACTACGACGTGGTCAACCTGCAGTGGGAGCCGGGCCTTCTCGGCGCCACCGCGCCCCACATGATGCGGCGGTTCCGCTGGCTGATCGACGCCGCGCCCAACCTCATCGTCACGGTCCACACCGCACTGCCATACCCGCAGAGGAAGAGCCTCACGGGCGCCCTTGGCCACATGCGACGCCACGGACTCCGCAGCCTGCCGCGCTATCTCGTCGAAGGCCGGTTCGAACGTGCCGCGTTCGCCGCGCTATCGAACCGGGCAAAGGCGGGCGGGAATTTCGCCATCGCCGTCCACAACGAGCGGGAGCGCAATTTCTACCGGAATGTGGTCGGGATCGAGAGCGTCCATGCCCACCCGCTCAGCCATATCCGCGCGGGCTGGCGCACGCTCCTCGACAAGGATACCCCGGTCGCGCGACAGAGGCTGGAGGGGCTGTATCCGGCTCGGCGCACGCTCATCGGGGTGTTCGGATTCCTGTCCGAGTACAAGGGGATCCAGACAGCCATCAAGGCGATGAGCGATCTCGACGACGGCCACCAGCTGCTGATCTATGGCAGCGTCCATCCGGAGGCGATCCGCCACGGACAGACGATCAACCCGTATGTGAAGGAGCTCATCGACGGCCTCGAGAAGGCGGAATTCCGCGATCGCGTCGCCTTCATCGGCTCACCGGACGATTACGAGTTCGCGCTCGCCATCAACACCGTGGACATCTGCGTCTTCCCCTATGTCGATGTGGCCAGCCACAGCGGGTCGGGCCCGCTCGCCCATGCGATCGAACTCGGCAAGGCCACCGTCGCGACGCGAACGCGCTCGTTCCTCGAGATGCAGCGCTATTTCCCGAAGGCGTTCGAGATGTTCGACGTCGGCAATCACCTCCAGCTCGCCCAGGCGATCGAGCGGATCGGCAAGGTCGATACCCCGCGGCCGGCGATCCGCTACGACAACGAGACGCTCGCCGCGTTCTATGCCGACCTGATCCGCAACACCGCCAGCAAGCCCGCCGTGCGCCCCGGCGCGCAGGCGAACGACGCCGGCCCGGGGGCGGGAACCCTCAAGGCGGCCGAGTAGCGCCGACGATGGCGCCGCCGCTCGTCACAAGGGCGCGGAACGGCGTGTTGCGGCTCCTCCGCCGGCTTCCCCGGCGCGGTCTCCGGTCCGTGGTTGCCGAACGGGAGCGGGTGATCAAGGAACGCGAGGCCACCGTCCGCGAACGCGAGGCGACGATCCTCGAACGGGAGGCCATCATCAACGAACAAGCAGAGGCCATCCGGCAGCTCAGGGAGACCGTCGCCGTCCGGAGTTCGGAACAGGCCGGCGCAAGCGGCATCGAGGCACCGCCCGCGGAGCCGTCGCCGCGTCCCGACGAGCATGAGGATGGCGAACCGCGGCACGAACGGCCCGACAGCCTCACGGACCGGATCGTGGCGGCTCTGCCCCGTATCGAGGGCTGGTGCACCGAGCGGAAGGCGCTGTGGCTGGCCGACCTGATCACGGCAAACCGCTGCACGCAGATCCTCGAGATCGGCGTCTATGGCGGCCGTTCGCTGATTCCGATGGCGATGGCGGTCCAGTCGCTCGGCGCGGGCGGCAAGGTCTATGGCGTGGAGGCGTGGAGCAACAGCGTCGCGGTCGCTACCGAAACAAGTCCCGAGAACGACGCCTGGTGGCAGTCGGTCGACCTGAAGGCGATCAAGACCGGCTTCCTCCGCAGCGTGGTCCGCAACCAGGTTGCCGATGTGGTTGTGGTGCTCGAAATGTCCTCCGATCAGGCATTTGCCACGATCTCCGCGACAGGCCTCGGGCCGTTCGACCTCGTCCATGTTGACGGGTCGCATTCGGAGGTCCAGGCATTGCGCGACGTCGAGCAGTGGTCGGACCTGGTCCGCCCCGGCGGCATCCTCGTGCTGGACGACATCGGATGGCCAAGCGTCAAGGCCGCGCGCGAGCATGTCCGGCGCGCTTTCTCGGACATCGAGGAGATCGCCGAATCGGCGGAGACGGCGTATGGCGCCTACCGCCGCGGCCCAGACCCTGGTGTCGCCCATTCCCGGCCCTGAACCAGCTCGAAGCGTAACCGGCATGCTCGATCGCCCGATGTCGGACCCTCCTGCCGCGCCGCTTTCCAAGAGCGCAGCCCGCGACCTGTGGGACGGGTTGCGCCGCCCCGACCTCTGGGGCCGGCTGGGCTGGCTGGAAATCAAGCGGCGCTACCGGCGAACGACGATCGGGCCGTTCTGGAACGTGATCAGCCTTGCGGTCTTCGTGGTGACGGTCGGCACGGTCGGCGCCGGGCTGTGGAACCAGGCGGCCAGCCAGTACCTGCCCTACCTCACCTCGGGGATGCTGGTGTGGATGATGATCTCGGCCTCGGCGAACGAGTCGTGCATGCTGTTCGTCGCGAACACCCATCTCTACCGGAACGGCCGCTTCGATTTCTCCACGCTCGCCTACTCGCTGGTGTGGCGGAACTTCATCGTGCTGCTTCACCATCTGGTGGTCTATGTCGTGGTCGTCGGTATCCTTGCCCCCCACCTCATCAGCCCGGCCACCCTCCTCGCCATCCCGGGGCTCGCCCTCCTGATGATCAACGGGGTGTGGGTGAGCCTTCTGCTCGGCATGTTCTGCCTCCGCTTCCGCGACGTGCAGCAGCTCGTGGTCAGCGTGATCCAGATCTCGCTCTTCATGACGCCGGTGTTCTGGCCGGCGGATCAGCTCGCGGCGGGCACCGCGCGGAGCCTCTTCATCCACTTCAACCCGCTCTACCACGCGGTCCAGGTCGTCCGGGCGCCGCTCCTCGGCGAGGCGCCGGCGGCCGAAAGCTATGTCGCGGTGATCCTGATTGCGGTCATCGGATCGGCGGTTGCCTTCTGGGCCTTCACCCGCTTCCGTAAACGCGTCGCCTACTGGAGCTGATGGCGATGACGGCGCTGATCCTCGAAGATGTCCATGTCGAATTCCCGATCTACGCGACGCAGCGGAGTTTTCGGAAGGCGTTGTTCGAGCGGGCGACCGGCGGACGGATCGAGCGGAACGGCGGCGCGGGCCGCCGGGTGGCGGTCAAGGCGCTGAATGGAATCTCGCTGGCGCTTCAGGACGGCGACCGGCTGGGGCTCGTCGGCCACAATGGCGCAGGCAAGTCTACCCTCCTCCGCGTCATGGCCGGCGTCTACGAGCCGGTCATCGGGCGCATCCTCGCCAGCGGCAAGATCACGTCCTGCTTCGATCTTCTCCCCGGCCTCGACATCGAGGATTCCGGCTACGAGAACATCGTGACGGCGGGGCTCCTCCTCGGCATGAGCCATGCCGAAATCGAGCAGGTGATCCCGGAGATCGAGGAATTCAGCGAGCTTGGCGAATACCTCTCGCTGCCGGTCCGCACCTATTCGAGCGGCATGCTGCTGCGGCTCGGCTTTGCGCTCGCGACCTCGGTCGATCCGGGCATCCTCCTTCTGGACGAAGGGATCGGCGCTGGCGACGCGCGCTTCGCCGACCGGGCGACGCTGCGGCTGCAGTCCCTGGTCGACCGGAGCCGCATCCTGGTGCTCGCCAGCCACTCGGACGCGCTGATCCGCCAGTGGTGCACGAAGGCGGCGCTGCTCGAGAACGGGCAGCTGGTGGAGATCGGGCCGGTCGACGAGGTGTTGGCCACCTACCACGCGCGCAACCAGGCGGAAGCGACGCGCGCCTGAGGCGGCGACCCTACGGATCCAGCTCGGTGTCCCAGTAGAGGTAGTCGAGCCAGCTCTGGTGCAGGTAGTTCGGCGGAAAGAGCCGGCCGTTGTTGTGGAGGTCCGTGACGCTCGGCCGGTAGGGCGTGAGGTCCGGCCACATGCGCGCCTGCGCCGGCGTCTTGCCGCCCTTGCGGAGGTTGCAGGGGGAGCAGGCGGTGGTGACATTCTCCCACGTGGTCTGGCCGCCGCGCGAGCGCGGGTTCAGATGGTCGAAGGTGAGGTCGTCGCGGCAGCCGCAATACTGGCACTGGAAGCGGTCGCGGAGGAAGACGTTGAACCGGGTGAAGGCGGGCGTCCGCACCGGCTTCACGAACGTCTTGAGCGACACCACGCTCGGCAGCCGCATCGCGAAGGTGGGGCTGTGAACGGCGGCGTCGTACTCCGAGACGATGTTCACACGGTCGAGGAACACCGCCTTGATCGTGTCCTGCCACGACCAGAGCGAGAGCGGATAGTAGCTCAGCGGCCGGTAGTCGGCGTTGAGGACAAGCGCCGGGTTCGACCCAGGGGTTAGCGCGATCGTCAAGCGCGGCTCCAACTCAAGCAATTGGGGAAGCGAGCCCGAAATCTGCTGCATAGTGTATAGGCAGTGTGTCGGCCTTGTGAAGCGGGGTTCGCATTCAACCTCCTTCCACGCTTTGGAAAATCCGCACGAGGAAGGCGCCGCCAAGCCGGAGGGCGACATCGTCGATGCCGTGGCCCAGCCCTGGGCGGAGGTGCGATTCGACCGGAACGCCCGCTGCCTCCAGCCCCGCTTTCGCGGCGCCGAGGGCCGCCGCCGGAACCACGGTGTCGCTGGCGCCGTGGTGGAGAAGCACCGGCGGCCGGCCCGGCTCGCCCGGCCGCGGCGGGCGGGTGAGGGCGCCGGAATAGGCCAGAATCCCGGCGATCGCGGGCTTCCGCGCGACGCCGACATCGAGCGCCAGCATCGCGCCCTGGCTGAAGCCGACGAGCGCCAGCGCGCCATTGCCGAGTTGCAGCGCCGCCAGCTCCGCGTCGAGGAAGGCGTGGAGACCGGGCGCGGCGGCGGCGGTCCCCGCCGCGACTGTGGACGCATCGATGCGCAGCAGCGGAAACCACTCCCGCCCGCCGGCCCATGTCCCGCAGACCGACGGGGCGTGGGGCACGATGAAGGCAGCGTCGGGGAGGGCGGGACGCCACGCTTCCGCCAGCGCCAGGAGATCATTCCCGTCGGCGCCGTAGCCATGCAGGACGACGACGAGCTGCCGCGCCGGCCTGCCCGAGGCCGGACGGAGCCGCGGCCCGTCAATGCCCGCCGCCGCCACTAGTCCGTCCCCGGTGCGAGCAGGCGGTACAGCGTGAGCGACGGGATGCCGGGGCCGAACCCGGCCTTCGAGTAGGCGCTCCGGGCGGCGGCATGGCTAGGGTCGCCCCCGACGCCCACGGTTGCCACGACGGCGCCGAGCGCCTGCATCTCGGCGAGGACAAGCCGATACATCCAGCTGCCGATGCCGCGGCCGGCATGAGCCGGATCGACCGCGTTGAGGCCGATCTCGCCGACCTGGTCGGACGCGTTGATCGTGAAGGTAACGAAGCCGACGACCTGTCCGGCGGCCTCCACCACGCGTACGCGGTGTGCCGAACCCGCGTCGCAGATGTCATCGAGGAGCCGCGCCTGGTCCGTGTCCGCAGCGGCGAAGGCATGCATGGCGATCTGTGGCCCCACGATCTCGCGGAACGAGCGGAACACCGGCGCGAAGGCGGCCTCGCGGATACGCTGGAGCGCCGGCAGATCGTCCGCCACGAACGGGCGAATCGTCGGTGATGGCGTGGTGACCGGCGGTGTCGTCACGCGGCTACTCCCTCGCGGCCGGCGAGCGTGCGGTAGTACGCCCAGAACAGGATCGCGGCGACGCCGCGCCAGGGCGACCACGCCTCCGCGATCACCGCCGCCTCGGTGATCGTCGGCGGGGCCTCATTGCCGAAGGCGGCGCCCATCGCCTTGCGCAGCGCGAGGTCGCCGGCCGGAAAGATGTCGGCGTGGCCGATGCAGAACAGGAGGTAGATGTCGGCGGTCCACGGGCCGATCCCCTTCACCACCGTGAGCGCGGCGTGCGCCTCCTCGGACGGGCGGGCGGCAAGTCCGGCAAGGTCGAGCCCGGAGACTGCGGCGTCGGCGACCGCCCGGAGCGTCCGCACCTTGCCCGACGAGAGGCCCGCGCCACGAAGGATCGGGTCGGGCGCGCTCAGGATCGCTTCGGGGGTCAGTTGAGGAATCGCAAGGTTCAGCTTCCGCCAGATCGCTTCGGCGCTCGGCACGGAGAGCTGCTGGCTGACGACGATCCGCGCCAGCCCCTCGAAGCCCGCAGGCGCCCGTCGCACGGGGAGCCGGCCGGACGCGGCGATCACGGGCCGGAGGCGGGGATCGGCGGCTGCAAGGTGGGCGAGGCCTTCGTCGAGATCGGCCTCGGTGTCGAGCGTTCGCATGTGGCGGTCTTTCTCCGCCGTTGCTAAGCACGGCGCATTCCCTTCCGGCAACCCGTTTCCGAGATGGCCGTCTTCCGCTTCGCACCGAGCCCGAACGGCCGGCTCCATCTCGGCCACGCCTATTCCGCGCTGCTGAACCAGCGGCTGGCTTCGGCTGGCGGAGGGCGCCTTCTCCTCCGCATTGAGGACATCGATCGCGAGCGCTGCCGCCCGGAATTCGAGACCGGCATCCACGAGGACCTCGCCTGGCTCGGCATCGCCTTCGACGGCGTGCCGCGCCGCCAGTCCGAGCATCTTGCCGAATACGCCGCGGTGCTTGACCGCCTGCGCGGCATGGGCCTCGTCTATCCCGCTTTCCTCAGCCGGGCCGAAGTTGCACGCTTCGTCGGCGACCGGGAGTCGGCAGGGAAGCCGTGGCGGCGCGATCCGGACGGATCGCCGCATTTTCCGCCGGTCGACCGCGAGCGGCCATCAGCGGATGCCACGGCCCGACTCAGCGCCGGAGAGCCGCACGCCCTCCGGCTCGACATGAGGAAGGCGATGGAAGCCGCGGGACCGCTCGACTGGCGCGAATCGGGCGGCGGGGCACGCCAGCTCGTGCCGGCGGAGCCGGGGGCTTGGGGCGATGTCGTCCTTGCCGGCCGCGAGACGGCGACGAGCTATCACCTCTCGGTCGTGGTGGACGATGCGCTGCAGGAGGTGACCGACGTCGTCCGCGGTCGCGACCTCTTCGCCGCAACCTCGGTTCACCGGCTGCTGCAGAAGCTGCTCGGCCTGCCCGCGCCGCGTTATTTGCATCACCGGCTCATCCTCGACGAGACGGGGCGGAAACTCGCGAAGTCTTCCGGCGATACCGGGCTTGGCGAACTCCGCGCCGCCGGCGTCGCGCCCGACGAGATTCGGGCGCGCGTCGGGCTGGGCGCCTAGGGGCTGCCCCGGCTGTAGAGCGGGAGCGCGGCGGCCAGGGGATTCTCCGCGGTGAAGATCCACTTCCGGTCGACCGACCCGGGACGCCTCTCCCGGTCGATGCGCCCGATCTGCTCGTAGGTCGCGAAGTAGGTCGCAAGGACGTTCATCGTGTGGAACCTGCCCCATTCGCCAACGTAGAGGGCCCGCTGCGACTGTGCGTCGGGACTCATGAGGGCAAAATCGCCGAACGTGTCCCAGCGGGCGCGGTCAGCCAGCGGGTAGATGAGCGCCTCGGGGTCGCTGTAGAAGCGAAGGAGGGCGTAGATGGAGTAGGTCGGCGCAAGGATGTAGTCGGATCCGGTGTCGACCCGCGCCTCCTCCACCCTTGAGGCGAATTCCTCCCAGCCGCTGAAGCGCTCCGTCCAGTCGTATTCGCGCGGGATCGGCAGGAAGCTCTCGAGGATGAGGGCGTAGAAGACGACCGATACGAAGACACCGACGGGAACGACGGCCTTCCGGCAGGCCACAACGATCCGCGGCCATCGGCTCGGCCGCCCCCGCAAATCCTCGATGCCGATCGCGCCCAGCATCGCGCCGACCGCGACGATCGGGGCGACCCAGTGGACGCCGATCGTTTCGCCGAAGGAATGGATGCCGAGATAGAGCACGAGGGGCAGTGGCGCGATGAAGAGAAGTGCCGTTGCGGGACGACGCCATATCCGGCCGCCCCGCAGGCTGGCGCGGATGCCTGCCACCACGAAGACGACGGCGACCGGGCCGATCATCAACGGGACGATGCCGAGATAGGTGAGGAAGCTGACGATGCTGGCATCGTCGAACTGGGGCCGGTTGTACTGGAGCCAGAAGGCGGCCCAGTCGTTCTGCGCGTTCCACACCAGGACCGGCAGGAACACGCCGAACGCCACCGCGGCGGCCGCGTAGATCCACGGGCGGCGGAACCAGACGCGGAGTTCTGGCACGACGGCAAGCCACAGCGGGACGGCGAGGGCGAGGAACAGCGTCGTGAGCTTCGACGCGGCCGCAAGGCCACCCATCAGGCCGACGACGAGCCACCAGGCCGGCCTTCCGCCGCGCGCGACCTTCGCCAGGCCATAGAAAGCGCCGAGCCAGAACAGCATCATCGGCTGGTCGGGGACGATCATCACCGAGAAGGCGCTGATCGTGGTGACGCTCATCAGGATCATCGCCCAGGCGGCGATGCGCCGGTTCCCGGTGAGGGTCTGCATGATGCCGTAGACGAGGAAGGCATCGGCGGCGCCGGCGAGGATGCCGAAGAACCGAACGCCCAGTTCCGTATCGCCGAACAGGATGGTCCCGGCCCGTATGAAATAGGCGACCATCGGCGGGTGGTCGTAGTAGCCGGCGGCGAGATGCTCCGACCAGACCCAGTAATAGGCCTCGTCGAAGAAGAGATCGAAGCGCCCCGCGACGGCGAGGCGAATCACGGTGAGCACGACGACCAGGATCACCGCGAAGCGGACGAGCCCATCCGTCCCCGCAGCCACGCGATCGGCAGAAGCCGCGCCATCGCCGGCAACGTCGGTTCCGCTAACCAAGCAAGAGACTCCTCCGGCGGCTGCTCCGACCTTGCCCGGGATTGCGCCCGCAGGGGCGGTCGATGCTTTCGGGTATGCCATCTCAGGTCTCGGTCGGGAATGCGACCTCCGTGAGACGATGCGGGAAACTACGCTTGCGACGCCGTCGAGGCGGGGCGCTTTGCGCGAGAGCCAGCCGCAGCCTAAGAACGTCGTCTAACCGAGCCCACGAGGAGCCCGTTGGCCCGCGTCATTCCTGTCATCCTCTCCGGCGGCACCGGCACAAGGCTCTGGCCCGTGTCGCGACAGTCCTTCCCGAAACAATTCCTGCGGATCGCCGGTGACCGGACGATGCTGCAGGCCGCCGCGCTGCGCGGCCGGGGATCCCTGTTCGGACCCCTCACGGTCATCGCCAATGTCGAGCATCGGTTCGCCATCGCCGAACAGCTACGGGCGATCGGGATCGAGGATGCCAGGATCATCCTCGAGCCCTTCGGCCGCAACACGGCGCCCGCGGTTGCCGTCGCGGCGCTCGCCGCCGCAGAGGCCGACCCCGACGCGCTGATCCTGGTGATGCCTTCCGACCACGTCATTGCCGATGCCGCCGCCTTCCATGCGGCCGTGGCGGCGGGCGCGGAGGCGGCGGCCGGTGGGGCGATGGTGCTGTTCGGCATCCCGCCGACGCGCCCGGAAACCGGCTACGGCTACATCCGCAGCGGCGCCCCGCTCCCGGGGCATCCAGGCATCCTCGCGGTCGAAGCCTTCATCGAGAAGCCGGATGGGCCAAAGGCGCAGGCCTATCTCGCGGCCGGCTATCTTTGGAACTCGGGCATATTCCTGCTCCCGGTCCGCGGTGTCATCGAGGCTCTGGGCGCGTTCGCGCCGGTGGTGCTGGACGCAGCGCGCGCGGCGCTGGCAGGCGCGCGCAACGACCTCGACTTCACGCGCCTCGACGCCGAGGCCTTCGCCGCTTCCCCGTCCATCTCCATCGACTATGCGGTGATGGAGAAGACGCCCCGGGCCGCGGTGCTGCCGGGCGACTTCGGCTGGAGCGACGCGGGCACATGGTCGAGTCTTTGGGAGATCGCTGCGCACGATGACGACGGTAACGTCGTCGTCGGCGAAGGCGTCGCGCTCAATACGCGCAATTCCTACCTGCGCTCGGAGGGGCCGCTTGTCGCGACGGTCGGTGTCGAGAACCTCGTGGTCGTCGCCACCGGCGATGCGGTGCTGGTCGCGGCGAGATCCGCCGACCAGGACGTGTCGAAGCTCGTCGAACTCCTCAAGCAGAACGGCACGAGGGCGGCCACCCTGAGCCCCTGGGTTCATCGCCCGTGGGGCTTCTACCAGTCGCTCCACGCCGGAGAGCGCTTCCAGGTGAAGCAGATCACCGTCAATCCGGGGGCGCGGCTTTCGCTCCAGAAGCACCGGCACCGCGCCGAGCACTGGGTCGTGGTGAACGGCACGGCGCGCGTCACGCGGGACGACGAGATTCTGACGGTGCGCGAGAACGAATCCGTGTTCCTGCCGCTCGGCTGCGTCCACCGCCTCGAAAACCCGGGCGAAACGCCGCTCAACCTCATCGAGGTCCAGTCGGGTTCCTATCTCGGCGAGGACGACATCATCCGCATCGAGGACGACTTCCAGCGCTGAGGACGGCTCAGGCGTGGCGTTCGACGGTCTGCCTCACCAGCGCCTCGAGCACGGCTGCGTCGACGTCGACGAGGCGGTTGACGTAAAGGCAGCTCTTGCCGGCCGTGTGCTTTCCGAGCTTCCCCAGAAGCGGCTCGCCTGCGTCGGTCCCGAGATAGAAGACGAGACTGGCCTTGCGCGGTGAAAACGCGACCACGGGCGCATCGACGACCCGGCCGCTGTCATAGTGGAGCGTCGTCCGGCCATAGCCGATGATCGACGGCCCCCACATCTGCGGCTCCTCGCCCGATACGCGCCGCATCAGCGCATCGACGGCCAAGGCGTCCTCGCGACGGCCGGCCGGCTCAACCGCCGCCAGGTACAGTTCGACCGAGACGTCGGTGGGCTTCGTCTTGTTCTCGGCCATCCAATCGCTCCCTGCGATCGCCCGACGCTACCGCCTCCCCGTCGCGACGTGAAGGCGGGTGTGCGTGTTAGAGAGTGGCCGCGGGCCGCCGGATGTGGTTTCGTGCACCGTGGATGGAGCGTTGAGGCCCCGATGCCGTCCGATTCGCCAGTGACCCCGGCACGGATCATTCCGCCGGCCGAACAGCCCGCTTTCCTGCGCTATCTTCGCACGGTGGTGCGCAACCCGCTCGAGGTGTGGCCGGAAGCGATCTATCGCGACAAGGTCCATGTCGAGCGCTTCCTCGGCCGCGACGCGCTCTTTGTCATGGACCCGGACCTCATCCACCAGATTCTGGTGGAGGAGCCGGAGAAATACCTCAAGTCCGAGATGATGCAGCGTCTTCTCGCGCCGGCGCTCGGCAGGGGCATGGTGACCTCCGACGGTGCGCAGTGGCGGCGTCAGCGCCGCATCGTCGCCCCGTTGTTCCGGCCGAGCGAGGTCGCGCGCTACGTGCCGCAGATGCTTGCCGCCGCGGACCGCGAGGCCGTGCGGCTTGCGGCGCTGCCGGAGGGCGCTCCGGTCTCGCTGACCTTCGAGATGATGCGGATGACGTTCGACATCATCGCCGAGACGATCCTCGCGGGCGCCGATACATTCGACGTCCCGGCGCTGGCGGAGGCCATCAACGTCTATCTCTCGTCGACCGGCTGGGTCGTCGCGCTCGCGCAGCTCCGCCTGCCGCCGAATTTTCCGCGTCCCGGCCGAAAGCGCTTCCATGAGGCGCGCGACTATCTTCGCCGCGTCACCGCCGACCTCGTCGCCGCGCGGCGGCGGGGGAAAAGCCGGCCGGATCTCATCCAGGCACTGATCGACGCGCGGGACGAGGAGACCGGCGAGGCGATGACCGACGTCGAGATCGTCGACAACCTGCTCACCTTCATCGCCGCCGGCCACGAGACCACGGCGCTCGCCCTGTCGTGGTCGTTCTACCTCCTCTCGCTCGACCCCGTGGCCGAACGAAAGGTGCTGGCCGAGGCCGAGGCGGCGGGAGCGCCCGACCGGCTGACGCCCGAGGGCGTGGCCGGCCTTGGCTATACGCGGCAGGTGATCTCCGAGGCGCTGCGGCTCTACCCGGCGGCGCCCGCGCTCCTCCGCCAACCGGTCGAGCCGGTCGAGATCGGCGGCGTGAAGGCCCGGCCCGGGACGCAGATCTTCATCCCGATCTATGCCGTCCATCGCCACAAGGCGCTTTGGGACAATCCGGACGGCTTCGACCCGGACCGCTTCGCGCCCGAAGCCGGAAAGATGCGCCACCGCTACCAGTACCTGCCTTTCGGCGGCGGGCCGCGCATCTGCATCGGCATGGGGTTCGCGCTCACCGAGGCGGCGGCGCTTCTCGCGAAACTGCTGCCGCGGTTCCGCTTCGAGGTGACGGAAGAGCCGGTGCCCGTGGCGCAGGTGACGCTGCGGCCGCGCAACGGGCTTCCGGCAAGGCTGCGCCACCGCCGGACGACCCAGACTGCCAGGGCAGCGTAGCGCCGCCTCGTCAGTGCGGACTGCCGGCCGCGGGGGGAGCGGATTGTCCGGTCTTCCTGGCCCGCCACCAGGCGATGAGCCGGAAGAGGACGCTGACCGCAATGCCCGCGGCGATACCCTCGATGAGGTCACGGAACACGGTCAGGCCGAGCGTCACCAGCACCGCGAGGGCGTCGCCCCACGACGACCGGAGCAGCACGCGGAGCGACGTCCACTCGACCATGTTCCAGGCGACAATGGCGAGGACGCCGGCGAGCGCGGCGAGCGGGATGTAGCTCGCCACGGGCGCTGCGATCAGCATGAAGCCGAGCAGGAACACCGAGTGGAGCATGCCGCTGATCGGGCTGCGGGCGCCGGCGCGAATGTTGGTGGCCGTGCGGGCGATCGTGCCGGTGACGCAGATGCCGCCGAACAGCGCCGAGCCGACATTGGCGATTCCCTGCGCGACGAGTTCGCCGTTGGAGCGGTGCCGCCGACCCGTCATCGAATCGGCGACCACGGCCGACAGCAGCGACTCGATCGCGCCGAGGAGGGCAAAGGCGAGCGCGTCCGGCAGCACGGCCCAGACGAGGGCGGTGTCGAAATTCGGCAGATGCGGCAGCGGCAGGCTGCTCGGGATGCCACCGAACTTCGTGCCGATCGTCTCGACCGGAAGGTTGAACGCGGCCGCGGCAACCGAGGCGAGGACGACGGCAATCAGGATGGACGGCCAGATCGGCCGGAGGCGGCGGATGAAGACGATGACCACGATGGTCATGAGCGCCAGCACCACGGCCGCCGCGGTGATCGTCGGCCGCGCGGCCCAGAGCGCCTCGACCTTGGGCACGAATTCGGCCGGCTCGGCGCCCGGAAGCGTGAGACCGAACAGATCGTGGAACTGGCTCGCGAAGATGATGATCGCGATGCCTGCGGTGAAGCCGACCGTCACCGGGGCCGGAATGTAGCGGATGAGCGTGCCGAGCCGCAGCACGCCCATGACGAGGAGGAAGAAGCCGGCCATGAACGTGGCGAGGATCAGGCCGTCGATGCCGTGCCGCGCAACCGTTGCCGCCACCAGCACGATGAAGGCGCCGGCTGGACCGCCGATCTGGTAGCGCGAGCCGCCGAACGCCGAGATGAGGAAGCCGCCGACGATGGCGGTATAAAGTCCCCGCTCGGGCCCGACGCCGGAGGCGATGGCGATCGCCATGGAGAGCGGCAGCGCGACGATCGCGACCGTGATGCCGGCGATGACGTCGGCGCGGAGCGAGCCGAGCCCGTATCCCTCCCGAAGGACGGTAAGGAGCTTCGGCGTGAAGGAGGCTGGGGGCCCCGGGACGGGAAGAGTGGCAGGCGAGGGGATCGACATGGTCTGTGACTGGCGCGACACGGGAAGCAACCGTCACGCAAGTTCCACCAAGATGACCTTGATGGCCGTCAATACAACGACGATTTCGCCATAGCTGGTCCGCTGCCACCGCGTCCCGCCGTCGCACCGGTGGGCGGCGCCCGGAACTCGGCCGGCCGCTGCGACACTCCGCCCACGCCTGCCACAGGCACGCGTCCCGCGCCCGTGTTGCCCACCCTATGACCCTGTGCTAGGGAACGCGCGGCTTCTGGACGGGATCGGGGCGAGGGCCCGTTGAAGCTGGATTTTTCCATAATCCGGTCAAGGCCTTACGCAGGGCCAGCGGCGCGCTCCCAAGCGCGGTCGTGGAGAGAGGGACAGTGGCTGATACGGGCTCAGTCGTTTCTGGAGTAGCCGAGCGGTATGCTTCGGCGCTGTTCGACCTTGCGCGCGACGAAAACGCGCTCGACGAGGTTGCCGGCGACCTTGGCGACCTCGCGCGGCTTCTGGACGAATCCGACGATCTCCGCTCCCTCGTCCGCAGTCCGGTGTATTCGGCCGACGAGCAGGCCGGCGCGATCGGCGCGGTCATGGCCAAGGCCGGCACCGGCGTGCTTACCAGCAATTTCGTGAAGGTCGTGGCGCGCAACCGCCGCCTCTTCGCGCTTCCCGACATGATCCGTTCGTTCCGTCAGCGTCACGCCCAGGAGCGCGGCGAGCTTGCCGGGACGGTCACGAGCGCCGAGCCGCTGAGCGATGCCCAGCTCGCGGCGCTCAAGGACGCCCTCAAGGATGCGATGGGCAAGGATGTCGTGCTCGACCGCAAGGTCGATGCGGCGCTGATCGGCGGCCTCGTGGTCCAGGTCGGCTCGCGGATGGTCGACACCTCGCTCCGCACCAAACTGAACGCCCTAAGATTCGCGATGAAAGAGGCAGGCTGATGGATATCCGCGCCGCTGAGATCTCCTCGATCCTCAAGGAGCAGATCAAGAATTTCGGCACCGACACGACCGTTTCCGAGGTCGGCCAGGTGCTTTCCGTCGGTGACGGCATCGCCCGCGTCTACGGCCTCGACAACGTCCAGGCGGGCGAGATGGTCGAGTTCCCGAACGGCATCCGCGGGATGGCGCTCAACCTCGAGACCGACAATGTCGGCGTCGTCATCTTCGGCTCCGACCGCGACATCAAGGAAGGCGACACGGTCAAGCGCACCCAGTCGATCGTGGAAGTCCCGGTCGGCAAGGGGCTCCTCGGCCGCGTCGTGGACGCCCTCGGCAATCCGATCGACGGCAAGGGCGAAATCAAGGCGACCGAGCGCCGCCGCGTCGACGTGAAGGCGCCGGGCATCATCCCGCGCCAGTCGGTGCACGAGCCGATGCAGACCGGCCTCAAGGCGATCGACGCGCTCATCCCGGTCGGCCGCGGCCAGCGCGAGCTGATCATCGGCGACCGCCAGACCGGCAAGACCGCCGTCGCGCTCGACACCATCCTCAATCAGAAGTCGGTCAACGAATCGACCGACGAGAGCAAGAAGCTCTATTGCGTCTATGTCGCCATCGGCCAGAAGCGGTCGTCGGTCGCGCAGCTGGTGAAGACCCTCGAGGAGCGCGGCGCGCTCGAATATTCCATCATCGTCGCCGCGACCGCGTCCGATCCGGCGCCGATGCAGTACCTCGCGCCGTTCGCCGGCTGCGCCATGGGCGAGTTCTTCCGCGACAACGGCATGCATGCCCTGATCGTCTATGACGATCTCTCCAAGCAGGCCGTCGCCTACCGCCAGATTTCGCTCCTCCTTCGCCGCCCGCCGGGCCGCGAAGCCTATCCGGGCGACGTGTTCTATCTCCACTCGCGCCTCCTCGAGCGCGCGGCCAAGATGAACAAGGACCACGGCTCGGGCTCGCTCACCGCCCTTCCGGTGATCGAGACACAGGCGAACGACGTGTCGGCCTATATCCCGACCAACGTCATCTCGATCACCGACGGCCAGATCTTCCTCGAGACCGACCTGTTCTTCCAGGGCATCCGCCCGGCGCTCAACGTCGGCATCTCGGTGTCCCGCGTCGGTTCGGCCGCGCAGATCAAGGCGATGAAGCAGGTCGCCGGCCGCATCAAGGGCGACCTTGCGCAGTACCGCGAAATGGCCGCCTTCGCGCAGTTCGGCTCGGACCTCGACGCCGCCACCCAGCGCCTCCTCGCCCGCGGCGCCCGCCTGACGGAGCTGCTCAAGCAGCCCCAGTTCTCGCCGCTCAAGGTCGAGGAGCAGGTCGCGGTCATCTTCGCCGGCGTCAACGGCTATCTCGACCCGATCCCGGTCAACCGCGTCGGCGCGTTCGAGGAGGGTCTCCTCGCCACGCTCCGCACCGACCACAAGGCGCTGCTGGACGGCATCCGCGACAAGCGTGAGCTGACGGACGACTACCGCAAGCAGCTCACCGACGTCATCGCCGGCTACGCCAAGGGCTTCGCCTAGGCCCTCTGATCGGATCAGCCGATGCCCTCGCTCAAAGAACTCCGCGGACGTATCGCTTCGGTCAAGGCGACCCGGAAGATCACCAAGGCCATGCAGATGGTCGCCGCCTCCAAGCTGCGGCGCGCCCAGGCGCGCGCCGAGGCGGCCCGGCCCTATGCCGAGCGGATGAACGCGGTGCTCGTCGGTCTGTCGCAGGCCGTTCAGGGGCAGGATGGCGCGCCGAAGCTGCTGGTCGGCAACGGCCAGGACAAGACGCATCTTCTCGTCGTCTGCACCGCGGAACGCGGCCTGGCCGGCGCCTTCAACTCGGCGATTGCCCGCGCGGCGCGCGACCATGCCAACCGGCTCCTGCGCGAAGGCAAGGACGTCAAGTTCCTCTGCGTCGGCCGCAAGGGCTTCGACATCCTCCGCCGCCTGTTCCCGAACCGCATCCTCGACCGCATCGACCTTCGCAGCGTCCGCCAGGTGGGCTTCACCGAGGCCGAGATGATCTCCAAGCGCGTCCTCGCGCTGTACGACGAGGGCGCCTTCGATGTCGCGACGCTCCACTTCTCGACCTTCAAGTCGGTGATCTCGCAGATCCCGACCGCCAAGCAGCTTATTCCGGCCGAGATCGCCGGCGAGGTCGCCGCGACGGGATCGGCGGCCGCCTATGAGTACGAGCCGGACGAGGAGACCATCCTCCGCGACCTCCTGCCCCGGAACATCTCGGTGCAGATTCTGCGCGCGCTCCTCGAGAACAACGCCGGCTTCTATGGCGCCCAGATGAACGCGATGGACAATGCCACGCGCAACGCCGGCGACATGATGAACCGCTACACGCTCGAATATAACCGCAGCCGGCAAGCCCAGATCACGAAGGAACTCATCGAGATCATTTCGGGCGCCGAAGCGGTATAAGGTTCCGGTGGGGCGCTAGGACACGAGCCGATGGCCGACCAGATCGACAGCTTGGTGATCGAGCATCTGCGGCACATCCGCAAGACGGTCGAAACGACCGCCTTGGACATGGTGGATGTGAAAGCGCGGATGTCCGCGATGGAAGGGACGCTGGGCCATGTCCTGACCCAGCTGGCAGTGCTCAACGGTCGAGTGGACCGCGTGGAAGAGCGCCTTGGACGGGTCGAGCGGCGGCTTGACCTGGCCGACGCCTAGCGGTTGACGATGAACAGGCGGTCGGGCCGGCTGGCTCGATCCAGGGAGTGCGAGAGAAGAACATGATGGCGAGAGCAGCGAAGAAGAGCCAGACCGAAGCGGCGACGGCCCAGGGCACCGGGCGTGTCGTCCAGGTAACGGGCGCCGTCGTCGACGTGCGGTTCGACGGGCCGCTCCCGGCGATCCTGAACGCGCTGGAAACCGACAATCACGGCAACCGCCTCGTCCTCGAGGTTGCGCAGCACCTCGGCGAGAGCACGGTGCGCGCCGTGGCCATGGACGCAACAGAGGGCCTCGTCCGCGGCCAGTCGGTCACGGATCTCGGCAGCCCGATCTCGGTGCCGGTCGGCGAGGAGACGCTCGGCCGCATCATGAACGTGATCGGCGAACCGGTGGACGAAGCAGGCCCGATCGTGACGGCCGGCCGCCGTCCGATTCACGCGCCGGCCCCATCCTATGTCGACCAGTCGACCGAGGCCGAAATCCTCGTGACCGGCATCAAGGTCGTCGACCTTCTGGCGCCCTATGCCCGCGGCGGCAAGATTGGCCTGTTCGGCGGTGCCGGCGTCGGCAAGACGGTGCTGATCCAGGAACTGATCAACAACATCGCGAAAGCCCATGGCGGCTACTCGGTGTTCGCCGGCGTCGGCGAGCGCACCCGCGAGGGCAACGACCTCTATCACGAGATGATCGAGTCGGGCGTGAACAAGGATCCTCACGAGAACAACGGCTCGACCGCCGGTTCGAAGTGCGCCCTCGTGTTCGGCCAGATGAACGAGCCGCCGGGCGCCCGCGCCCGCGTCGCGCTGTCCGGCCTCACGGTCGCCGAGCACTTCCGCGACCAGGGCCAGGACGTGCTGTTCTTCGTGGACAACATCTTCCGCTTCACGCAGGCCGGCTCCGAGCTCTCGGCGCTTCTGGGCCGCATCCCGTCGGCGGTGGGCTACCAGCCGACGCTCTCGACCGACATGGGCGCCCTCCAGGAGCGCATCACCACGACCACCAAGGGTTCGATCACCTCGGTGCAGGCCATCTATGTGCCCGCCGACGACCTGACCGACCCGGCCCCGGCCACCTCGTTCGCCCATCTCGACGCGACGACCACGCTGTCGCGCGCGATCTCCGAGAAGGGCATCTACCCGGCCGTCGACCCGCTGGACTCGACCTCGCGCATGCTCGATCCGCGCATCGTCGGCGAGGAGCACTACGCCGTCGCCCGGCGCGTGCAGGAGATCCTGCAGCGCTACAAGGCGCTCCAGGACATCATCGCGATCCTGGGCATGGACGAGCTCTCGGAAGAGGACAAGCTCACCGTCGCCCGCGCCCGCAAGATCGAGCGCTTCCTGTCGCAGCCCTTCTTCGTGGCCGAAGTCTTCACGGGCCTCCCGGGCAAACTCGTCGACCTCGCCGACACGATCAAGGGCTTCAAGGGCCTTGCGGCCGGCGAGTACGATCACCTCCCGGAGGCGGCCTTCTACATGGTTGGCGGCATCGACGAGGCGGTCGAGAAAGCCAAGAAGCTGGCCGCGGAAGCGGCGTAAGTCCGACTTAGCGAATAGCGAATAGGGAGCAGCGAATAGGGGAAGCGACAGAGGAACGACCAGCGGCACACGGCCACTGGCTATTCGCCATTCGCTACTCGCCATTCGCTCTGACGCCATGGCCGACAACTTCAAGTTCGACCTCGTTTCGCCGGAGCGGCTCGTGATGTCGGAGCCGGCGACGCAGGTCGTGGTGCCGGGCACCGAGGGCCAGTTCACCGTGATGGCCGGCCACGCGCCGGTCATGACGACGCTCCGTCCGGGCGTCCTTGATGCCACGCTCGGCAGCGGCAAGCGCGAGCGGATCTTCGTCCGCGGCGGCTTCGCCGACGTGAACGCCGCCGGGCTGACGGTGCTTGCCGAGCAGGCGATCCCGCTTGCGGAGCTTGAGGCCGAGACCATCAACGGCCTCATCCAGGAAGCCGAGGCGGAGATCGCTGCGGCCAAGGACGAGACCGAGCGCGCCGACGCCACGCTCAAGCGCGACCAGCTCCGCGACGTCGCCGCAGAGGCCGGCCGGCCGGCGGGCGGCTCGACGCATTAGCGGCTTCTGGCGGGTTCCGATCGAAGGCCCGGCATCGCTCGGGCCTTTGTTCGTTTCGACCGTCCCGGGGTCAGCCCGACGCGGGGCGGATGCCGGTCCCGGTCAGAATTACCGATCGACCACCAGCCGAGGGATCGGACGCCGGCTACTCCGCCAGCGCCCTTGCGGGCTGGCCTTCGGGCTCGTCCGCCTCCTCGTCCTCGTTCGCCTTGTTGGCGTTCCATAGAATTGCAACGCCTGCGAGTGCGGACAGGATCGACGCCCCGAAGATGGCAATCTTGGCGGCGGCGAAGTCGGATTCGAGCGCGAAGGCCTGGCCGGCGATGAAGAGAGACATCGTGAAGCCGATGCCGGCGAGCGAGCCGGCGCCGAGGAGCTGGCGCCAGTTGTAGCCATGCGGCGGGTCGGCAAGCTTCAGGCGGACCGCAAGCCATGCCAGCAGGAAGAACCCGGCCGGCTTGCCGATGAACAGGCCGGCGAAGATCGCCAGCATCAGACCCGTATGGCCCGCGAACACGTCGGTGGCGATCAGGACGCCGCCATTGGCGAGCGCGAAGATCGGCAGCACGACGTAACTGGATCGTGCGGCGGCGACCCGCAGCAGGCGATCGGCCGGGGATTCGAGGCGGTCGTAGATCGTGTTGAGGGCGCGCATGGCGCCGTCGGACGGACCCTGGCGCAGGACTTCGTTCGAGTGCTTTGCCTCCTCGGTGACGATGGCGTTGGCCTGGATCATCAGAGCGCCGAGGTCGGGCGGCGGCCGGGTAGGGATGAAGGCCGCCAGCACGATGCCGGCAAGCGTCGCGTGGAGTCCGCCCTCATGGACGCAGAACCACAGGATCACGCCGAGGATCAGATACGGAGTCAGCCGGTAGACTTTTCCGTAGTTGAGGAAGCCGAGCGCCGCGGTCACGGCGGCGGCCGCCCCAAGCCATTCCCAGTGCATATCGCCCGAGTAGAAGACGGCAACGACCGCCACCGCGCCGATATCGTCGATGATGGCGGCGGCGGTGAGGAAGACGCGGAGTTCGATCGGGACCTTGCTTCCCATCATTACCATGATGGCGACGGCAAAGGCCGTGTCGGTTGCCATCGGGACGCCCCAGCCATTGCCCCAGGCGGGGTTCTGGTTGACGAGGAGGTAGAGGATCACCGGCACGATCATGCCGCCGAGCGCCGCCGCGATCGGCAGCGTGGCCGATTTCCGGCTCGCGAGATGGCCGACGGTGAACTCGCGTTTGATCTCGAGGCCGACGACCAGGAAGAAGATGGTCAGCAGGCCGTCGTTGATCCAGTGGAGCAGCGACATGTGGAATTCGAGCGAGCCGATGGTGATGCCGGCCTCACGCTCCCAGAACGACGTGAAGTCCTCGCCGACGCCGGTGTTGGTGAGAATGACCGCAACGAGCGCCGCTATGATGAGAAGGAGGCCGGCTGACGGGCCCCAGCCCGCGAACGAGATTGCGGCCGCCAGCACTCGAGGCCCGAGGCGACCGATGATGGCGTCGCGGAAGGAGACCGTGTCCCACGGGCCGTCGTAACGGCGGCCGTTGATGAAGAACGTCGGCGTAAATCGGACGCCGCTTGAGACCGCGCTCTGCATGTCGGCCGCGACGCGCGCCTTCGCCGCGGCTTCCTCGCGCGCGGCCTGCTCGGCATCCTCATGGTCGATGCCGAGGTCCGCGGCGACCGCCTTGAGATCCTCCTCCGTCAGCGTCGCGGACCGCGTCATCAGCTTGATGTGCGTGTCCCAGAACTTCTCCGGCGGCGCGCGTTCGGCAAGGTCGGCGGCGCGGCGGGCAAGTTCGCTGCCCGTCACCGGGCGGTGGCGGAACACATACTTCAGGCGGTTGCCAAGCTCGTCGCGAACTTCGGTGAGATGGGCGTTGGCAGCGCGGCAATGCGGGCAGGAATAGCTGCCGTACTCGACCAGCGTCAGCGGCGCATCGGGGTTGCCGAGGATGTGGTCGACCGCATTGTCCACCGGACGATCGAGCCGATGCACCTCGCTGCCAGCATGTGCCATGCGAAGACCTTCTTGCCCCGGCCGCGTAGCGTTTCGCGGCACTGCCCCGACGCCATTGTGCCGAATTCCGCGTGGTCGGTTCAAGCCGCGGAAATGGGCAGCATGGCCGCAGTCCCAGCGTCCTTGCCAACGGAGTCGGCTCGCTGATGCGGCAAGGCCCCTGAATCTCCCTCGCCCCGGCGGGGAGAGGGATGCGGAGCTTGGTGAGCCGAAGGCGAGCCTAGCAAAGCAGGGTGAGGGGGCGCCGCCCGAAGAAACTCACCACCGGTGCCCACTCACCCTCCATCCCTAGGCTCGACTTCCCCTCGCCAAGGGCTGGAGCCCTCTCTCCGATGGGGCGAGGGGGACTTCAACCGAGGGGCCGCCCAACGGATCGTGACGAGTGCACCGGCATTCCGACGCGAATGAAACAGGCCTGTTGACATGGATCGCGTCGCGGCGTACTTAACCAACATGTTAATTAGCTGATCGGTTAAACAAGCATGGCTACGGACCATCTCAGCACGACCCTCTCGGCTCTCGCCGACCCGACCCGGCGCGGCATCCTCGCCCGGCTCGCGCTCGGCGAGGCCTCCGTGACGGAACTCGCAGAGCCCTACGACATGAGCCTTCCGGCCATCTCCAAGCACCTGAAGGTGCTGGAGACCGCGGGGCTCATCTCGCGGACGCGCGATGCGCAGTTCCGGCCGTGCAAGCTGGAAGCGGCGCCACTGCGTGAGATCGCCGACTGGCTCGAATTCTATCGCCGGCACTGGGAGGAAAGCCTCGACCGCCTCGGCGACTATCTCAAGCAACTCCAGAAGGGATCGACCGATGACAGCCGCAGCTAGGAAGACGCCCGCCGCAAGGATCGAACCGATGGCCCACGAAACGATGACCATGACCCGCACCTTCCACGCGCCGCGCGCGGCCGTGTGGGCGGCCTGGACCGAGGCGGAACAGCTGAAGGCCTGGTGGGGCCCGCACCACTTCAGCAATGCCGAGGTCAGCGTCGACCTCCGCGTCGGCGGCATCCAGCGCATCGACATGCGCGGCCCGGACGGCGCGAGCTACCCGCTGGCGTCGACATACCGCGAAATCCGCGCGCCGGAGCGCCTCGTGCTCCTCAACCGCGTGATGGAGGACGTCACCGGCAACGCACTGTTCGAGGTCCTGACGACCGTCACCTTCGCCGAGGACCGCGGCAGGACCACCCTGACCGTCGTCGAGGAGGTGATGAGCGCCCATGAAGGCGCCGCACGGCACCTTGCCGGCATGGAAGCGGGAATGGACCAGAGCCTCGAACGGCTCGGCGCCCATCTCGGCAGCCTCGTGCTGGCAGTGCCCGACGACGAGCCCATCCTCTGGATGGCCCGCATCTTCGACGCGCCGCGCGACCTCGTGTGGCAGGCGCTGACCGACCCGAAGCATGCGGTGCACTGGTGGGGCCAGCGCGCGGCGAAGAACGTCGTGTTCGAGATGGACAGCCGGCCGGGCGGCAAGTGGCGCGTCCACCAGCAATATCCCGACGGCCAGGTGTTCAAATTCAAGGGCGAGGTACGCGAGGTCGAGGCCCCGCACCGGATCGTCCAGACCTTCGGCATGGAAGACATGTTCGAGGACAAGGTCATCGTCGAGACGGTGACGCTGACCGACATCGGCAATGGCCGCACCCTCTACAAGGTCGTGTCGCGCTTCGAGAACTTTGATGACCGCGCCGGCATGATCATGAGCGGCATGTCCTACGGCGCCCAGGAGATGCTGAACCGCCTCGACGAATACGTCCGGACGCTCTGACGGGGCCGGGACTTCACGCGAAAGGAAACGACCATGAGGACCGCGACGATGCCCGCAGAGGCGGCACAGGCGCACCCCGACGTCACCATCATCCGCACCTTCCACGCGCCGCAGCGGCTCGTGTGGGAGGCCTTCACGAAGGAGGAGCACCTCAAGGCGTGGTGGGGACCGCACTGGTTCAGCAATGGCCGCGTCGAGGTCGACCTCCGCGTCGGCGGCCGGATGCGGATCGACATGCAGTCGCCCGACGGGCACGTGTTTCCGATGCACGGCCTCTTCAAGGAGATCTCGCCGTATGACCGGCTCGTCCTCCTCGACAGCGCCTTCATGGACGAGAAGGGCGTCTCGAAACTCGAGACGCTGACGACAATCACCCTGTCCGAGGATGCCGGCCGCACCACCGTGACGGTGCTTGCCCAGGTCATCCATGTCGATCCGGAACTCCTGCCGGCGCTCGCGGGCATGGAGGAGGGCTGGGGCATGAGCCTCGAACGCCTCGGCGGCCATCTCGGCAGCCTCATCATTGCTTTGCCGGATTCGGAACCGGTGGTGCGGATGTCGCGCATCTTCGATGCGCCGAAGGCGCTCGTCTGGGAGGCGCTCACCAATGCGGAGCACCTGAAGCACTGGTGGGGGCCGCGGGCGATGAAGACGGTGCATTGCGAGATGGATGCGCGTCCCGGGGGAAGCTGGGCAATCCACCAGATCGTCGATTCGCCGGAATCGATCGGCGGCACGCCCGCCGGGACGCTCCTCAAGTTCAGGGGGAAGGTCCTTGAGGTCGACCCGCCCGACCGCCTCGTCCAGACCTTCGGCATGGAAGGCGAGTGGGGCGACCAGGAGATCCGCGAAGTCGTCACGCTCACCGACCTCGGCGATGGCCGCACGCTCTATCAGGCCGTCTCCTACGCCAACTCCTTCGAGGAGCGCGAGGCGGCGCTCGCCACCGGCATGTCCTACGGGGCGCAGGAGATGTTCGACCGCCTCGACGAGTACCTGCCGCACCTGAAGGCGTAGCAGGCTGACACTCCGGCCCGCGCGCGTCGCGGGCCTCCCCACTGATCGACCACCGACGCGGCGCGGCATCGCCCCCGCCGCGACCGGCCCCACCTTGCCTCACAAGACCCAGCCCGCACGAGCCCCGTGCCGGGAACGGGAAACCCTTGCCCGCGTGCCGGGCTTCGAACGGAGACACTGCCATGCTGAGACGCACATTCCTTGCCGGGGCGATCGCCCTTCCGGCCATCGCCCTGGCGTTCCCCGCCACCGCCCAGATGACACCGCCGCCGGCGATCGCGCCGGTTTCCACCGGCGTCGCGCCGGTCGGCGAGGCCGGCATCTACTACGAGGTGTTCGGCGAAGGGCCGACGCTCCTTCTCCTCCACGGCGCCTACACCTCGATCAACCTCAACTGGGGCGCGGTGATCCCGGCGCTCGCCGAGCACCACCAGGTCATCGCCATCGACGCGCAGGGCCATGGCCACACCGCCGACGTCCCCGGCCGGCCGATCACCTATGAGGGCATGGCCGACGACGCCGCCGGCGTCCTGCAGCACCTCGGCATCGCCACCGCGGACGTGCTCGGCTATTCGCTTGGCGGCGGCGCGGCGCTGCAGCTCGCCATCCGCCATCCGGAGATGGTTTCCCGGCTCATCGTCGCTTCGGCCGGATACAGCTCCGACGGCTACCACCCGGAGATCCTGGCCGGGATCGAAATGCTCACGCCGGAAATGTTCGCCGGAACCCCGCTCGAAGCCGACTACATGGCGACGGCGCCCAACCCCGCGGACTGGCCGGTGCTGATGGAGAAGCTGAAGGCGCTCGACGCCGCGCCGTTCGACTGGAGCGCCGATGTTGCTGCGATCACGGCCGAGACGCTTCTCATCTTCGGCGACGCCGATGCCCTCCGCGTGCCGCACATCGCCGAGATGTTCCTGCTCATGGGCGGCGGCGTTGCCGGCGACTATGCCGGCATCCCGCGCGTCCGGCTCGCGGTGCTGCCGGGCACGACGCATGTCGGCGTGATGATGCAGCCCGACCTGCTCCTCGCGATCGTCGAGCCGTTCCTCGCCGGCGAGGCGCCCGCGACGCCGTAGCCACGCGCCACGGGATCGCCCCGGCGGCGATCCCGTGGCAGCGCTGCCACAGTCGGCCGGAACATGCATGCAAGGCCGGTCAACCGGCCCGCGAGGCGCAATGACCGTGCTAGCCTCGGATTCGGCAGGGTCGTGGCGACCCCGTTCGGGGGCTTTCGGATGTTGAGATTGTCAGGCGTGGGCCTTGCGGCCGCGCTGCTTTCGGGGACGGCGCTCGCCCAGACGCCGTCGAACACCATCCAGGCCGATTTCATCGGCTATGGCGGCTTCGAGCTGGTCAACCAGTTCTACGCGCCCGACAATTACTATCACTGGTACTCGGCCGGGGCGGCGTCACGGGTCAACGTGCCGTTCGGCGGCCACGGCAATTTCGAGCTCGAGGCGCGGTTCGATGCGCTCCTCGAGGGCGGATACGCCTACAACCGCTCAGCGCTCGTCGCGCATCTCTACGCCCGCGATCCCGAGCGCTTCGCCGTCGGCGTCTTCGGCGGCTACGTTGCGCCGATGGGCTACAGCATGATCGCCGGCGGCGCCGAGGCGCAGGCGATTGTCGGATTCGCCGTGCTCACCGGCCAGGCCCTCTACGCCCACGGCAAGCTCGGCTGTGACGGCTGCACCGTCACGGCCACCCAGGGTCGCGGCGGCGTCGAGCTGTTCCTGTCGCCGCGCACGAGCTACTCCCTGGACGGCCTCTACACCCGCTACACCTATTACACCGATGTCTTCCAGGTGCTCTCGGCGGTCGCCACGATCACGCACCAGGTCGGCGGCGGCCCGCTTGCGCTGTTCGCCGAGGCGGAGTTCGACCGCATCACCAATTCCTATGATGCGGATGCGTGGACGCACACCTACGCCGTGCGCGGCGGCATCCGGATCCTGCTCGGACCGCCGGGGACGACGCTGCAATCGATCGCCACCACCGGCCCGGCGATGGACACCTTCTTCCCCACGACCCGCCTTTCCTGCTTCGTCGGCGACACGGAAATCCTGATGGCCGACGGGACCGTCCGCCGGATCGCGGACGTCCGCGTCGGCGACTGGGTGGTCGGCTCGGGCGGCGACCTCAACCGCGTGGTCGAGATCGAGACGCCGCTGCTCGGCGACCGCAAGCTCTACGCCTTCGGCGACGCGCCGGCCTTCGTGACGGCAGAGCATCCGTTCATGACCCGCGAGGGCTGGAAGTCGATCGACCCGGCAGCGACGCTGGAGGAAACCGGCACGTTCCGCGTCGGCACGCTCACCGCGGCCGACGAAGTGGTGACGCTCGCCTCGGTGGTCGCCGAGGCGCGGCCGATGCGCGTTGCGGGCGGCGCCGGTGCGCTGGGGCCAATCATCGACGTCCAGATCGCAACCGCGTACCGGACGCTCGGCACGATCACCGCGCACGAGGCCGCGCCGACGACGCAGGTGTTCAACCTCCGCCTCGACGGCAACAACACCTACTTCGCCAACGGCCATCTGGTGCACAACAAGTAGCGCACACGGAGAACCGTCTCGGCCGTGGCAGGCGGCGGTCGAACTCTCGCGTCAGGCACCCCGCCGAGGAGTAAGAGCCAGAGGCAATACTGCCAGGTGACAGGCAGTCAGCCTCACGTCTTTCGAAAATGTTCTGCAAGGTCAGGACGCTCGAGTTGGAGTTCCCGAGTGTCGAGCGATAGCCGGAACCATGGCCAGTCGAGTCGATCGTCGCCAACGGCGTAGTGCCAGTATCGGCCCGTCACCTCAGCTGCGGTTGCGGATTCCAGCAAGACCCCGTCGAGAGCAAATCGCCCGGTGTCCCACTCCACGCCCGCCGGGGTGAGAAGCGACACCCCCAGCCCGTCCGTGACCGCAACCAGGGTCCCTCCGGGTACGACGAGATAGGCAGCGAAGGATCCCGGGTGGTCGACCTTGCCGAGGAGCCGGCGCTCGCGCGCATCGACGAAGTAGGCACTCCCCTTCACGAGAAGAAAGAACACGTCTCCTTCGACTGGTGCCGCTGAGGTATCCCCACCACGGAACCCGCCAGCAAACTTGCCCACCCAGTCGTCGCCCGCCTCGTTCTCGAACAGGATCCAGGCGAGATCGTTGTGGCCCTCCGGCGCGAAAGAGACTTCCTCGTACAGCCCCGACATCGGGACGCGATCGAGAACGGTTGCATTCATGGTCGCGCCCCCCTCCGAACGAGATGTGCGGTTAACGCCTTGTCGCGACAATGCCGAGCACCGATCACGATCGGAAGGGGACCATGTTCAGGAAGCTGCCAATATCAGCGATCGTTGCTGCGATGGGATTCGTCTCAGTGAACGCATCAATCTCCGCAACTGCGCAGACCGCCTTTACAGGCACGGCGGAGCCGCTCCCGGAGGCTGTGATCGAGCGGATGCTGGCGTCCGGCTCGTGGCAGGAAGGGTGCCCCGTGGCGCTCGCCGACCTTCGCTATCTCCGCCTCGGCTTCATCGACTTCTCCGGCGCGGTGCAAGAGGGCGAGATGGTGGTGGCAGCCGATGTCGCTGATGCGATCGTAGGGGTCTTCCGGACGTTGTTCGAAGCGGGTTTCCCGCTCGAGCGGATGCAGCTCGTGGACGATTTCGCCGCCGCCGACGACCTCTCGATGGCGGCCAACAACACCTCCGCCTTCAACTGCAGAGCCGTCACCGGCGGCACCGGCTACTCGCAGCACTCCTACGGCAATGCGATCGACATCAGCCCGATCCAGAACCCCTATGTCCGCGTCCGGGACAGCGGCACCCTCATCCTGCCGCCGGAGGGCGCTGCCTTCGCCGACCGCGCCGACGTGCGGCCGGGGATGATCGTCGCCGGCGACGTCGTCACGGCCGCCTTCGCCGACATCGGCTGGGTGTGGGGCGGCGACTGGACGTCGCTGAAGGACTACCAGCACTTCTCCGCCAACGGGCAGTAGGCGTCAGGCAGCCCGGCCGCGGCGGGATGCGCCGCGGCCGGCAGTCTTCCTAGGGCGCCGCGGGCTCTTCCATCGCGAGGGCAAGCCCTGCCATGGCTTCCGGCGAGCCGGAGAGGATGAGGTGCGTGCGGGTACCCGGGCCACCCGTCACGGTGAAGGGCCCGCCAACCGGGGCGCCGGAGCATTCGCGGTCCTGGTTGCCATACAGGAGGACGTCAGCCGTATCGCCGGGGTAGGCGAAGGCCGGCGTCTGATTGCCGCCGACGAGGACGTTGGTGAGGTTCACCGGCTCCTGGCAGCCGGCGATGTCGGCAAAGCCGAGCCGGAGGCCGAAATCGGCGCCGGTGAGAGCCACGGCGGTAACCACCACCAGGCCGGTAGCGGGGTCGGCGGCGGCCATGGCATTGCTCGCCTGTCCGATCCGCGCGGCCGGCGCCGTTTCCCAAAGGCGCATGGCGCGGGCGGTTCCCGCGGCGTCGTAGAGGATGACGGTAAAGGCGTCGCCGTCGTCGGGGTGAAGGGTCTCGTTCGTGATGAAATGAGTGCAGCCCGTCACGCAGGTCGCGTCGCCCGCGCCCGCGGTGGTGACGACGTACGACCCGCCCGCCGGCGGATTGTAGAACTCGGTGATCCCGCCGGCAGTGACGCCCATCTCCGCCGGATACGCCCGGACCAGGCCGGTCGAGCGGACGTAGACGTCCACCGGCTGGTCGAGAAGGTTCACCACACGGAAGCGCAACGGCCCGGGCTCGTAGGCTCCGGCATCCGCGGCGGGTTCAGGCGCCGGTTCGGGCGCTGGCGCTGGCGTCGGCGTTGGGGCCGGGGCCGGCGTCGTGTCGACGACCGGCGTCGTGTCTGTCGGCGGCGTCTCGTTGGCGTCGTTGCCGCACGCGGCGAGCGCAAGCGGGATCGACATGACCGCGACCAGGCGGAAGGCGTTCGAGTGTGTCAGGTTCGCAAGAAGCGTCATGGCGGAAACTCCGTTCTGTCAGCTTCGCTGAGCGGTCGTGTGGCAGCACCGACCCGTCTGTACTGAATCGTACTTCCCCTCATCAGTGCCTAGGACGGTCGTGTCAACGCGCGACTGCAACCGCTGCACGGTGAGCGGTCAAAATCCCGCGAGATAGTCTGGCTTATGTGGAAAAGCTGCCGGCTGCCCCGGTGCCCGACATGCCGGGCGAAGCGCTCGCGTTCGACGGGCGCCCGGAAACCGTGAAGGCCGGAACCGGCCGCAGCCCCGGCGCCATCGCCGCGCTCGCGCGAGCCGCCCGCGCGCGGGCTTTGCGCTGCTGCGCCAGCGGCGGGCAGCGGTGGTCGTCGTAGTATTCCACCTGGCAGTCGAGGCACTGGAAGCACTCGGCCATGACGATCCGGCCGGTCGGCGTGATGGCGCGGACGGGGCAGGAGCGCGAGCAGAGCTGGCAGGGCGAGCCGCATTCCGGCCGGCGCTTGAGGAGATTGAGGACGTGCAGCCGGTCGAGCACCGCGAGGAAGCCGCCGAGCGGGCAGAGGAAGCGGCAGAAGGCGCGTTCGGTGAAGAGGCTCAGGGTGAGCAGCAGCACGGCATAGAGGACGAACGGCCACTGCCGTGAGAAGCCTGACGTGATCGCCGTCTTGAACGGCTCGATCTCCTGCACCGAGGTCGTCCACTCGGGCACGAGGAACGCCACGCCGATGATCAGGGCCATCGTCCCGTATTTCGGCAGCCACATCGCGCGCTGGAGGCGCGCGGGCGGATTCCACACCGGCAGGCGGAGGAGGCGGCCGATGCGGTGGGCGAACTCCTGCAGGGCGCCGAACGGGCAGAGCCAGCCGCAGAAGACGCCGCGGCCGATGAGGACGAGCGAGATCGCGACGTAGATCGCCAGGCATACGACGACCGGCTCGACGAGATAGTAGTTGAGGTCGACATTCTCGAACGGCCCGCGCAGCCAGTTGACGACATGGGTGATCGAGAACTGGCCGCCGGCGATGTAGCCGAGCCACACCACCGTGAAGGCGAGGAAGCCGAGCCGCACGGCCCGGTGCAGGCGGCGGTGCTGCGAAAGCCGCGCCTGGAACACGAAGATCAGCGTCAGCGCGAGGAGCGCCGCGCCGAGGATGGCGAGATCGCTGCGCGACTCCCGCCACACGCCGACCCACAGCGGCTCGGGTGGCGGCTCGGGCAGGAGGATGTGCTCGGCCGGGAGTTCGTAGTCGAGCGGGAAGGCGACCGTGACGGGCGCGCCGTCGGCCGAAGTGGCGTTCACCTTGAGGACGACCGTGAACGGCGCCATGGGCGCAAAGCCCGTATCGGGCGGAATGACGAGGACGCCGCCATACGAGCCGAACACGGTCGGCGCGCGGAAATAGTCGTCCTTGTGGAACTCCCAGACGTTCTCGCCCTGCCGGATCTCGATGCGTTCCAGCCGGTAGCCGCTCGAGGCGTTCTGGTAGGTGAAACCCTGGTAGTCGTACCGGCCGCGCGACCCGACGATGATGCCGTGCGATCCCGGCGGGAAGTCGGCGGCGAGCCGGTCGAGCGCGCCGGCATTCGTCGCAAGGTTCCGGCCGATCATCGCCGGCGTCGCGAGCGCTGTGAAGAACTCGATGTAGACCTCCTCCGGCTCGCCGCGCGGCCGCACCGCCGCCGTAGCCCCCGGCGCGCCGGCGGCGGCGAACGCCGCGTCGAGTTCCGCGTTGGTGATCGTGAGCGTCCGCACCGAGCCGGCTGCCACGAGCTCGTCGAGCGTGCGGGTCGCAAAGCCGTCGACGTCGATCGTCGGCTCCGTCACCTCGGCGATGCCGACGAGGTTGCGCACCACCATCCGCGCGCCGTCGGTGACCGCGTAAGCCATCGCGCGGGCCGAGATGGTGGCGCCGGACACGAAGTCCGGCTGATGCGTCATGCTGGCACGCTCGTTGTAGAGGACGCCGGCGAAGGCCCGGAGATACGACGCCAGCCGGTCGGTCCGCTGCGGGTCGCCATAGATGTGCGGCTCGCGGTGAAAGACGTCGGTGACGCCGGTGATGCGGCCATCGAGGTCGACGCCGGCGATGACGTCGAACGGCGTCGAGCTGAAGCCGCGCGAATGGAGGAGATCGAGGGTCGAGAAAATGTACGCGGCGACCGCCTCGCCCTCGTAGACGGCGACCGCCGGGACCGCGCCTTCGATGAACTCCAGCCGGTCCGCTCCGGCCGGGTACACCCGTTCGAGGACCTCCGGCGTCAGGCGGTCGAGGAGCGGCGGCGGATTGTCGGCATACTCGACGAGCGCAGCTTTCGCGCCGGTGGCGACGACCACGGCAACGACGATCGCGGCAAGGCGGGCGGCGGCCCAGAACATCGTCGCGGCCCTTCCACCCGGATGTCTTTCATCAACGCGTCCGGGCCCAAGTCTGCCGGAAGTTGCGCCAGCAGAACAAGCTCAAATACGGGAGGGGGCGGGTAATCAGCGGGGCGTGACCGCGGGGAGGGTGGCGACGAGAGGAGGGTGGTGTTTCCCCTCTCCCCGCTGGCGGCCGCTTGAGGCGAAGGCAGGTGCTGGCGAGGGACGGAACCCCCTCCCCCCTTGAGGGGGAGGTCAGGGAGGGGGGTATGCCGCACGACGTGCGGAGCGGGCCCCATCCACCTGGCAAGAAAGGCAGCGCACGCCGGGTGGGCGTTTGCAGTAAGGGCAGCCCGGAAGGGGGACTTGGGGAGGGGCGTATGGCACACGACGTTCGGATCGGGTCCCATCCACCAGCGAGAATGGCAGCGCACGTCGTGCGGCATACCCCCCTCTCTGTCTCTCCCCCTCAAGGGGGGAGAGGACGTTCCGATGCTCGCCGTGCCTGCGAGCGGATGGAACCACCGCGCTCAGCCGATACCCACCACCCGCGGCCGGCGCGCCCAGCCGAACTACCCCACCGCCTTCTTCACCAGCGCGGTGATCTTCGCCTCGACGGCCGGGGTCAGCTTGATGACCGCAAACGCGTTCGGCCAGAGATCGCCGTCGTCGAGTCTTGCCTGGTCGGAGAAGCCGAGGGTGGCGTAGCGGGTCTTGAACTTGGTGGCGCTGACGAAGTGGCAGAGCACTTTGCCGTCCTTCTGCCAGGCCGGCATGCCGTACCAGGTTTTCGGCTCGAGCCCGGGCGCTGCCGCCATCACGAGCGCATGGAGCCGCTCCGCCATCCCGCGCTCGGGCTGCGCGAGCTCGGCGATCTTGGCCAGCACCTCCGCCGTGCCGTCGACCTTCCCTTTGCCGCCCCTCGCCGCCTTGAGCTCCGCGGCGCGGTCCTTCATGGCGGCCTTCTCCTCGGCGGAGAAGGAGGAGGCCTTGGGTTTTGGAGTCTTGGTCGCGGTCTTCATCGGAAGGTCTCCTGGGCTTTGGATCATAGGACGTTCGCCGATACATATCCATAGAACTATGGATTGTCGACTGGCAACGACTATGGAGTCGTGACCGACGAAGCGGCCTCCATCGCATCGCTCCCTCGTTTGCCGGCGTGATCCCGATCACGCTCACGACGGGTCTCACGGCGGTAAAGCCAGTCTCGTTGGACTACTGGCTCCACCACCAAGGAGGACTCGTTCCATGAGATTGCTGTTTGCTTCCCTTGCGGTTGCCGCCGCGATCGCCGTCACTCCGGCGACCGCCCAGACCCCGTCGCCGCCGCAGGCCTACACCATCGTCGAGATCGAGATCACCGATCCCCAGCTGTTCGCAGAGTTCGGCGGGCAGTTGAGGCCGCTGATCCTCGCGGCCGGCGGGCTCCTCGTGACAATGCCGAGCGGCAACCGTGTCGTGCATGAGGGCGAACCGATGCAGGGCGTGGGCATCACCATCTGGCCCAGCCTCGATGCTGCGACGGCGTTCTACACTTCGCAGGCCTTCCTCGACCTCATTCCGCTCCGCGACCGGGCAGCGAACCTGGTTCGGATCGTCACCGTCGAGGGCCTGCCGGTGCTGGTCGCCCCCGTCCCGTAGGGCCAGAGGCTGGCAGCTACTCCGCGCCTGCCAGCCTCTCTTGGGGGCTGATCTAGTCCACGACGATGTCGGCCGTTGCCAACATCTCTAGCGGGAAAGTAAGGCCGAGCCGCGCTGCGGCGGAAATGTTGATCGCTAGAAGGAAGCGGCTCGGTGACTCGACGGGAAAGTCCTGCGGGCGAGCACCATCGAGGATGCGCCCAGCCAGAACGCCCGCGCTTCGAGCAATCGCCACCCGATCGACGCTATACGATATGAGCCCGCCCTCAGTCACGGACTCGAGTTGCGGATGCATCGCCGGAATGCGGTAGCGATCAACGAGTTCGAGAATCTCGCTGCGATACGAGAAGGTAAAGTTGTCCGACGCCATGATAGCGCCGCCTCCCGGTCGGGTGGTCAGATCGTCGAACGCGGCATCGACGTCCGCGAGATTGTGGACCTGCGCCGGATACGCCTCGATGCCGAGCGCCGCGCCCGCCTCAATGAAGGTCTGCTCGATGCGCTCCTCGGTACTGACGATGTCGGGGTTGTAGATCATCACCGCGCGGGTGAGGCCGGGGTACACGCCGCGGAGGAGGTCGAGGTACTTCCCGCCGAGTTGTCCCTCCTTGGTGAAGCCGGTGGCGTTGCCGCCGGGTCGCGCGAAACTCTGGACGAGCCCATCCGAGATCGGGTCGCCGACGGCGAAGAACACGATCGGGATCACGCTCGTCGCCCGCGCCGCGGCAATGGCGTTCGGCGGGGCCGCAGCCACGATGACGTCGACCGCCGCCGCGACGAACTCCGCCGCGAACTGCGCCGACAGCGCCGGGTTCGCCTCGTTGAAGCGTGTGGTGACGTCGAGGTCCGTCCACCCCTCGGCCGCGAGCCCCTCGACGATGGCCGTGGCGAACGACTGCACCACCGGGTCGCCGGCATGCGAGCCGAGCATGATCCCGACCCGCCGCTGCCGGGCGGGCTGCGCAATCACGCGGCCGGGCATGACCGCGAGCGCACCGGCGCCAGCGAGGAACCGGCGGCGGGCTATCGTCAGCGTTGGCGCAACATATCCGGGCATCGGCTTTCCCCCTTCAGCCGAAGGGGGAAGAGTGGCGGGGTGGGGGAGGGAGTCAAGAGAGGGCGTCGGGCAGATATTGCCGGCTTCGGAGACGGCGAAGCGGTCAGCTGCACTCAATCGCCGGGTCTATCGGCCAGGACGCCCGCCTCACCGTCATTGGAGCATGCCCTGCTGGCTGAAGCCGAGGGTGGCGTAGCGGGTCTTGAACTTGGTGGCGCTGACGAAGTGACAGAGCACTTTGCCGTCCTTCTGCCAGGCCGGCATGCCGTACCAGGTTTTCGGCTCGAGCCCGGGCGCCGCCGCCATCACGAGCGCATGGAGCCGCTCCGCCATCCCGCGCTCGGGCTGCGCGAGCTCGGCGATCTTGGCCAGCACCTCCGCCGTGCCGTCGACCTTCCCCTTGCCGCCCCTCGCCGCCTTGAGCTCCGCGGCGCGGTCCTTCATGGCGGCCTTCTCCTCGGCGGAGAAGGAGGAGGATTTCGCGATCTTGGTCGTGGTCTTGGCCATTCTTGTCACCTTCTCAACCCACGGCATTGCCACCGCTTGGGCTTAGATCAATAGCTTTCAGACTATCGATCAGGTAGCTATCCGGCCATGCGGTCGTCAAGAGGCTGGTGCTTCCTCAGTAGTCTTAAACAATCTCACTGTCTTTGAAGAGCGCCAATTGCTCCCTAGCGGGTTCGACCCGCTTGAATTTAAGCTCAAGTCCAACTTTGGTAGCAATATCACGAACCTGCTTAGTTATGTGATGACTTGTGTTGGCCATTCGCCAAGTTGACGCTCCGCCCGGTCTCCCGGAGCCGGTTGCACACTCGTAAATAAAGCGGTCCCCCACCGAGAACTCTGCGCCAGAGAAGCCTCTATCGCTGCTCACTCTCTTGGCAACCGATCGGATGTCACTGCGATCAGTTCCTCGCTCAATCAGCCAGTCGACGTCCCGTGTGTAGCGAAGATGAGCGATCGGTGCGCGGCCCTTTCCAAAGATAAACTTAGAACTGTCCGCGACAAAGTCACCGAAGAGAACTCCTGCCGCAAAGCCCTCTGAGATGCTCCTTGCTCGTTGCCACGCTAGCCACTCATATCGCGCTGGCGTGGCGGTTCCCCCTGGCTTGGCAGGGTTCACGGTGGGGAAGCTTGAAGCTTGGAATACTACTCGCGAAAAGGACTTATCAGACAGCGCCTCAAAATAGCCTGCTAGAAAATCTGCAAACTCTTCCGTATGTTGAAGGTCAGCATCGGAGAAGTCACAGAGCAGCGTAACGCAGGCCGGATCCAGAGAAAGTTGATCCAAGACGCGTCCGATGTTTCCGCCAACATCCGAAGACGATGAGTCTTCTAGATCGACACGCAGCGCGACGGCGCGTCTCTCTACCGCCCCGACCAGCGCGCGGGCGCGATCGATAGGAGTGCGAAGGTCGAGTACTGGAATGAAGCCATCATTCCTGTCTAGCGCAAGATGGACTAGTCGCTCAAGTAACGAGGACGATTCAGATGCCTCAAGCGATGGAAGGAGATACCTCCAGTCGAACAATGCCGAACCACGTGGCCAGAAGTCACCTAGACGCCGCGCCGCCTCGAAGATTAACTCGTCTGACGTTAGTGAACGCTTCGGTCTCTTCGGATCCGGTTCGCTTGGGGGAGGAACAACCAACTGTGGAAGAATCCTCGAACGTACCGCGGCATCGGCAGACTCAACTGCCATTCGCTCGCCTTCCTTCAGACGGAAAGCGGGCACATACAGGTACCCGTCGATCATGCGAGTTCCTCCGAGAAAAGTCTCCGGACCATCCCTTGCCCCACATTCTGGGCGAACAGAGCGTAGTCTCTGCGTTCCCGCCTGAGCCGTCCAGCAACTATAGCCTCATGAATTCCAATACTCGATGCGAACGCCTTCACTGCTTCGGAGCGCTTCGCGAACCGAACCGGGGATGAGCGCCATCGCTCAGATGGTATCAGGGCATCTTGTGCAAACGTGTTGGCCTCCACCTCTACATCATCGAGGCTGGCGACGTCTTCAATGTCATCTACGAACGCGGTTTTACCCAGCCGCTTAAGATGGAGGAAGACGTGGCCAAGTTCGTGAGCGAGGGTAAACCAAAAATAGTCCAATCGATCGTAGCGTAGACTAAGGGCTACTACGGGGACACCAGCCACACACATCGCGCCGCCGTCGACTTTAGAGCCCGGCTCAGCTGGGCTGATTGTTAGTACAATGCCGAAGTCCCTTAACATGTGAACTGCCTCACGAGGCCCCGATTCGGAGAGCGTGATTTTTCGCAGCTCCGTAATCACCTCGAGATTGGCAATGTCGAACGCCGGTAGTCGATTGTCGTGGATGGCGGCAAGAGCGCGTTCCTTAGCCATCTCCGCCCACTTTTCGGCCTCGACAAGGGAGTCGGAGCTGGTCGACCGCATTCGAAATAGGGCCCATGTGGGCTCAACAATCGCGGCGCGCGGCACTAGCGATAGGGAGAGGCCCAGAAGCCCTGCGATCCGGCTGAAGTTGGCGACCGTTATGTTCTGATATCGCTCGGCCTCGTAGCGCTGAATCTGCTGCTCTTTCATGCCAGCACGAGAAGCTAGATCTCGTTGCGTCCAGCCTAGGGCAATACGGGCGACTATCGCCGCTGAGCCAGGTGCGAGCCCCTTTGCGAGTTCATGGATATCTACGCGGCCACTCTTAATGGCCTCATACTCGCTGATCTCGGTTTCGAAAGCAGCGATCTCGCCATTGAGTGCGTGGCCATAAGCCTCGACCACGCTTGGCGAAAACCCTTGAGCGGCCGTATGCCAAGTGCCGGACTTGCTCGTTTGCTGTAGTCGTGCGGCGGCGCGTCGTGCCCGCTGTAGGTCGCGTTCATTGAGAATGGTCATTGTACGACCATCGAACACAACTAAATCGTTGTGTCAAGGCGGCGGGGGTCCTCATCCCCGACCGTCCCAGCCAACAGGGCGTCACTCTACCGCAACACTCCCCTGATTGATTTTCCCGCGGTTTTCGCCTATCTGCGGCCCCTTCCATAGCCCCCCGACCGGATTCGCCCGCGATGTCTCTTCGTAACATCGCCATCATCGCGCATGTCGATCATGGCAAGACGACGCTCGTCGATCGTCTCCTCCAGCAGTCCGGCGCGTTCCGCGACAACCAGCGCGTCGCCGAGCGCGTGATGGATTCGAACGACATCGAGAAGGAGCGTGGCATCACGATCCTGGCCAAGGCGACGTCGGTCGTGTGGAAGGATACGCGCGTCAACATCGTCGACACGCCGGGCCACGCCGATTTCGGCGGCGAGGTCGAGCGCATTCTCTCCATGGTCGATGGCGCGATCGTGCTGGTGGATGCGGCGGAAGGGCCGATGCCGCAGACGAAGTTCGTCGTGGGCAAGGCGCTCAAGATCGGCCTCAAGCCGATCGTCGCCATCAACAAGGTCGATCGTCCCGACGCGCGCATCAAGGAAGTGGTCAACGACGTGTTCGACCTCTTCGCAGCGCTCGACGCCACCGACGAGCAGCTCGATTTCCCGATCCTTTACGGCTCGTCCAAGCAGGGCTGGATGGCGCTTTCGGCCGATGGTCCGAACACCGACGGCATGGCGCCGCTGTTCGACCTCGTGCTGAAGCACGTCGCGCCGCCGACCGTCGAGGACGGCCCGTTCAAGATGCTGGGGACGCTGATCGAGGCGAACCCCTATCTCGGCCGCCTCATCACCGGCCGCGTGTTCGCCGGCTCGATCAGGACCAACCAGGCGGTGAAAGTGCTCAACCGCGAGGGCGAGCTGATCGAGAATGGCCGCGTGTCGAAGATCCTCGCGTTCCGCGGCATCGAGCGGACGCCGATCGACGTGGCCGAGGCGGGCGACATCGTCGCGATCGCGGGCCTGCCGAACTTCAACGTCGCCGACACGCTCGCCGCGCCGGAGGTGACCACGCCGCTCCAGGCGCAGCCGATCGACCCGCCGACGCTGTCGATGACCTTCATGGTCAACGATTCGCCCTACGCCGGCACCGAGGGCGACAAGGTCACCGGCCGCGTCATCCGCGCCCGCCTCCACAAGGAGGCCGAGGGCAATGTCGCGCTTCGCGTGGTGGATTCCCCGAACTCCGATTCCTACACGGTGTCCGGCCGCGGCGAACTGCAGCTGGCGATCCTCATCGAGAACATGCGCCGCGAGGGTTTTGAGCTCGCCGTGTCGCGTCCCCGCGTGGTGTTCCAGCGCGACGAGGCCGGCAACCTCCTCGAGCCGATCGAGGAAGTGACGATCGACGTCGACGAGGAGCATTCGGGCATCGTCGTCCAGAAGCTCTCCGAGCGGAAGGGCGAGATGACCGAGATGAAGCCGTCGGGCGGCGACCGCCTCCGGCTCATCTTCCTCGCGCCGACCCGCGGCCTCATCGGCTACCAGGGCGAACTCCTCACCGACACGCGCGGCACGGCGGTGATGAACCGCATCTTCCACTCGTACCAGCCGTACAAGGGCACGATCGCCGGCCGCCGCAACGGCGTGCTGCTGTCGAACGACCAGGGCGAGGCCGTCGCCTACGCCATGTTCAACCTCGAGGATCGCGGCCCGATGATGATCGAGCCGGGCACGCGGATCTATCGCGGCATGATCGTGGGCGAGCACAACCGCGAGAACGACCTCGAGCTGAACCTCCTCAAGGGCAAGAAGCTCACCAACATCCGCGCCGCCGGCAAGGACGAGGCCGTCCGCCTCACCCCGCCGATCCGCATGACGCTGGAAAAGGCGCTCGCCTGGATCGCCGACGACGAGCTCGTCGAAGTGACGCCACAGTCGATCCGCCTCCGCAAGACCATCCTCGACCCGACCGAGCGCAAGCGCTCCGAGAAGTCGAAGCAGGAAGTGGCTTAGGGCCGACTCGGCTAGCGGCGTCAGCAGGTCTTCACGACGGCGATGCTCCTCTTCACCTCTCCCCGGCGGGGAGAGGTCGGATCGAGGCGCGCAGCGGATCGATCCGGGTGAGGGGGGACTGGTCTCTCGGTTGGGCACCGTGGCACGGCTGCGGAGTGGGCCCGTCGACACGCGCGGGCGCGAGCCCCCTCACCCTCCATCCCTAGGCTCGCAAAGCGCTCGCCAAGGGCTGGAGCCCTCTCCCCCTCAGGGCGAGGGGCGTTCTTCTTCCATGATCGAGCTGTGGCAGCTACGCCCGCAGCCGCCGCACCGGCTTCTGCGCCGGCGCGCCCAGGGCGTCGCGGAGCTCGGACTGGATGGCGGAGGCGGTCGTTTCGAAATGCCAGGGCGGGTTGAGGATCACGAGGCCGCTGCCGGCGAAGCGGATGCCGTCCTCCTCGTGGCGGAGGAATTCCGCGACGATGCCCTCGAAGCCGGCGCCATCGACGGCCGCAAACAGCGGCGCCAGCGTCGTGCGGTCTTTTACGGGGTACCAGGCGGCGAACATGCCGGTCGGCCATTTCCGCATCGCGGCGACCAGCGCTGCGCCAAGGCGGGCGGGCTCGTCGCGCTCTTCGTAGGGCGGGTCGATCAGCACCAGGCCGCGCCGTTCCGGCGGCGGGATGAAGGCGAGCAGCGTCTCGTAGCCGTCGCGGAGGTGGATGGCGACCTGCGGGTCGTGGCGGAACTGGCGCCGCAGCGTCAGGTAATCGTCGGGATGAAGTTCCGACGCCACGAGGCGGTCGTCCTCGCGGAGCAGGGCGCGGGCGACGGCGGCCGAGCCGGGATACACCGCAAGCCCGCCCGGGTTCATGCCGCGGACGACGGCAAGGTACGGCTCCGCCGCCGGTATCGCCGCGCCGAGCGCCCGGCCGATGCCGTCCGCCGCCTCGCCGGTCTTCAGCGCCTCCACGGATGCGAGGTCATAGCGGCCGAGCCCGGCATGCGTGTCGATCACCACGAACGGCTTCGGCTTCAGCCGGAGGTGCAGGATCAGCTGCGCCAGGATCGCGTGCTTGAAGACGTCCGCGTGGTTTCCCGCGTGGTAGAGGTGCCGGTAGTTCATCGTCTCATCCGCAACGCCAGCGCCGCTCTTGCCACGAAACGGCCCAGCCGGGCAGTCCACACGCAGCCGCGCCTCTTCAGCGAAGGCCGGCGCGCGGATACGCTCGCGGAAGGAGGGCGACACATGAGCAACGCGAAGCCAGCGACCGTCGACGACTACATCGCGGCCTTTCCCGAGCCGGTGCGAAAAATCCTCGAAGCCGTCCGGGCGACGATCCGCGCGGCGGCGCCGGACGCCGTCGAGGCGATGAGCTACGGCATTGCGACCTATCGCCTGGACGGGCATCCGCTGATCTATTTCGGCGGCTGGAAGACCTATGTCTCCGTCTATCCGCTGCCGGAGCCGCCGGCGCTCGAGGCCGACATGGCGCCCTACCGGCATGGCGCGGGCACCGTGCGCTTCCCGTTCGACGCGCCGGTCCCGCACGATCTCATCGCGCGGATCGTGAAGGCGCGCCGCGCCGATCGCGGAGCGAAGGGCTAGGCGGCTTCCCGGCCGTCGAGGGCGTCGCGTGCCGCGGCGCGATGGGCGGGCGTGATGTGGGCGCGGACGATGCCGAGCGTGGTGAGGAGGATCGAGGCGTCGTCGGCGAAGCCGATGCCCGCCACGAAGTCGGGGATCGCGTCGATCGGCAGCACGAAATAGGCAAGGGCGCCCAGCAGCACCGCGCGCACCCGGGTCGGCGTGTTGCGGTCCGTCGCGCAGTAATAGGCGGCCACGAGTTCTTCCGAGAACGGAATCTGTCGCGCAGCTTTCCGGAACGTGCCCCAGAAGCCGCGACGCACCTTCCGCTCCTGCGCCTCTTCGGCCGGGCCCAGAATCTCGCCGTGCTTCACGTCCTCGTCCATGTCAGTCCTTCTGCCCCACCATCGAATCTCGGTGCTGCCGCGGGACATTGCAAGTCGGCAGTCGGCAGTCGGCGGTCGGCAGTCGGCAGTCGGCAGTCGGCAGTCGGCAGTCGGCAATCGGCAATCGGCGGTCGGCGGTCGGCAGTCGGCAGTCGGCAGTCGGCAGTCGGCAGTCGTTTCTTCGCTGGCAGCTACCCGACGGTATGAAGCACCGAGGTCAATGCTCGACGGTCATTCGAACGGCACCTGGGAAGGTCGACTGCCGACTGCCCACTGCCCGTCGCCTATCGGCGCCCGGCTCCGGCCCCTGCTTGTCAAGGTTAATCCGGGTTTCCGCGCCCCGCATGCTTACCAGCCTGTTACCGTGATGGCCGGTAATTCTAATGAATGCCCAACCGAAATTTAAAATCGCTCCGATAAGACTCACTCCGTCGAAAGCACGGGGAGTAAGGCGCGTGCGACTTTCCTTCGCCGGGATCGCCGGACGCGTCCGGCCGGCGGCGCTGCGCAACCGCGTGCTTCCCTTCGCGCACTCGCTCGACGGCGTCTTTGCGTCGACAGACGAGCGCTCGGTCTCCCGCCGCATCTCCCTCATCGCCTTCGCCATCCGCATCGCCTCGGCCGTGATCGCGCTCGGCTCGCAGGTGTTCATGGCGCGCTGGATGGGCGAGCACGAATACGGCGTGTTCGTGGTGGTGTGGACCGCGGCCGTGGTGGTGGGCGGGCTCTCCTGCCTCGGCTTCCAGATGTCGGTCGTCCGGTTCATCCCGGAATATCTCGAGCGCAAGGAATACGGCATCCTGCGCGGGCTGATCGTCGGCGCGCGGGCCTATGGCTTCGCCTCCGCGAGCGTCATCGCGCTCCTCGGCGTCCTGGGCATCTGGCTTCTCGGCGACCGGCTCGCGAGCTACTACGTCGCCCCGTTCTACCTCGCCGCCGTGTGCCTGCCGATCCTTGCGGTCGGCGAGATCCAGGACGGCATGTCGCGCGCCTTCAACTGGGTGTCGGTCGCGCTCTGGCCGCTGTTCATCTACCGGCCGCTCGCGGTCCTCGCCTTCATGTGGATTGCCATGATGTCGGGCGCGCCGGCCAATGCGGTCACGGCGATGTACGCCACCATCGGCGCCGTCTACCTCGTCACCGCCTATCAGGCGTGGGGCCTCCGGCGCCGGATCAAGCGGGTGGTCCCGGCCGCGCCGCGGTCGTACAAGCCGGTCCACTGGATCGCGATTTCGCTGCCGATCTTCATCGTCGAGGGGTTCTTCAACCTCCTCACCAATGTCGACATCCTCATCGTCGGCGCACTCCTCGAGCCGCAGCAGGCGGGCGTCTACTTCGCCGCGGTGAAGGCGCTGGCGCTCATCCACTTCGTCTATTTCGCCGTGCGGGCAGGCGCCGCGCAGCGCATCTCCGCCTACTACGCCTCCGGCGACCAGACGAAGCTGCAGGCCTTCATCCGCGACACGCTGCACTGGACGTTCTGGCCGTCGCTCCTGGTGTCGATCATCCTCCTCATTCTCGGCAAGCCCATCCTGTCGCTGTTCGGCGAGGGATTCGTCGAGGGCTATCCGCTGTTCTTCGCCTTCATCGCCGGACTCCTCGTCCGCGCCTCGGTCGGGCCGGCGGAGAGCATCCTCACGATGGCGGGCGAGCAGCGCATCTGCGCTGTCGTGTACGCCGTCGTGTTTGCACTCAACGTCGCGCTCAACTTCATCCTGGTGCCGATCATGGGCCTCCAGGGCGCGGCGATCGCCACCGCCACCGCGATCTCGATCGAAGCGATCGCGCTTGCGATCGTCATCTACCGGCGGCTCGGCATCCTGTGCTGGATCGGCTTCGTGCTGATCCCGCCGCGGCGGCCGGCGGAGGTCAGCTGATGGCCGCCGTGTCCCTCGACGCCGCTTCAGCAGCCGCCGCGCGCGTAGCGGTGCCGGCCGTCCTCACGCGCAGCGTCGTCGACCTCCTGCCGCTCTCGGACATCTGCGACGTCTATCGCACGCTCGCGGGGAGCGCTGTCGCGGACAATGTGTTCCTCCACCCCGCGTTCCTCCAGGAGGCGGCCGAGGCGCTCGGCAGCCATGTCGAGCTGCTCACCTGTCTCGTGCCGGGCGGCCGTGCGGTGGCGGCAATGCCCGTGGTGCCCGCCCGCATCGGCCGGCTTGCGCCGGCGCTGTCGTTCTATGTGCACGACTACGCGCCGCTCGGTGTGCCGCTGGTCGCCGGCGAGGCGCCCGGCGCGATCCGCAACCTCGTGGAAGGCGCGGTCGAGGCGGCGGGCGCGGGGAGGGCGATCATCTTCCCCTACCTTCCCGCCGGGAGCGCCATCGCCACGGCCATCCGCGAGGCGGCCGAAGCGCTCGGGCGCGATGCGATCCGGCTCGACATCCACGAGCGTGCGATGCTCGACCGCCGTGTCGACGGCCTCGATCCGCGCCGGTCGCTGCCGCAGCGGCGGCGGAAGGAGTATGGCCGCCAGATGCGCCGGCTCCACGAGACCGCCCCGGTGCGCGTCGAGGTTGCCGCAATGCCGGGCGAGGTCGACCGCGCCTTCGAGGAGTTCCTCGCGCTCGAGGCCGCCGGCTGGAAGGGCCGTCGCGGCACCGCCATGCGCGACCTGCCGAAGATCGCCACTTTCGCGCGGGCGGCTGTCACCGGGCTCGCACGCGACGGCGCCTGCCGCATCCTGACGCTCCGCGCCGGCGGAATGGCGGTCGCGATGCTGGTGGTGTTCATCGCCGGCGGCACCGCGACGACGTGGAAGATCGCCCATGACGAGGCGTTCGCGCGCTTCTCGCCGGGCGCACAACTGATGCTGGAGGCGCCACCGCTCCTCTTCGCCGATCCGACGATCGAGCGGATCGATTCCCTTGCCGCGCCAAACCATCCGATGATCGACCATCTGTGGCGCGGGCGCCTGCCGCTCGAAACGCTTGTCATCGCGCCCGAGCGTAACCGCGCGCTCTTTCGCCTCGGCCTTGCGCTCCGGACCGCGGAGGTACGCGGCCGTGCCGCAGCGCACACCTTGCGGGCGCGCCTCGGTGGCAGAAAGTCCCGTGCAGTTAGACCCGAAAGAGGTGAAGCATGACCGTGATCGCCATTGAGCGCGGCGCCGAAAGCCGCTTTCCGGACGAGCCGTTCGCCATCCGCCACGGCCTGTCCGGCCATCATCTCCTGTCGCTGGACGCGCTGGCGGTGCTCGCCGGCCGGCTCGACCGCGACCGCGTCGAGTTCAACTCCGGCAAGCTCAAGCCGGACCAGCTCCCCGAGGATGTTCCCGCCCTCGACCTCACACCGGCCGAAGTGGTGCGGAAGATCGAGACCGCGGACGCCTGGATGGTGCTGAAGAACGTCGAGGAGATCCCGGAGTACCGGGCGCTCATCGCCGGCGCGCTAGACGACGCCGCGAAGGCCCTCGGCCGGAAGGGCGCATCCGCCGCCGGCATGCGCGACTTCCAGGGCTTCATCTTCGTGGCGTCCGCGAACGCGGTGACGCCCTTTCACATGGACTACGAGGAGAATTTCTTCGTCCACCTCGCCGGTCCCAAGGCGATGCACGTCTTCGACAACCGCGACCGTTCGCTCGTCCCGGAGGAGGAGATGGAGGTCTATCCCGGCAAGCATCGGAATCTCCGTTACCGCGAGGACTTCGAGGCGAAGGCGCGGGTGTTCGAGATGCTGCCGGGCGATGGGCTGTTCCTGCCCTACACCTGGCCGCACTGGGTGCGGACCGGCGACCGCTACGCCATCTCGATGGCCATCACCTGGAAGTCGAAGCGAGACGTCCGGCTCAACGGCCTTTACTTCGTCAACGCGGTGATGCGGAAGATGAAGCTGCCGCAACCGGTTCCGGGCCGGCACCCCTGGTACGACGGGATCAAGGTCGCGGCGTATTCGGCGGCGCGCATGGTCGTGGAGCCGCTCCGCCGCAGCGAAAGCATGCGTCGCCGGCTGCGGGCCGTCTTCTTCGGCCGGAAGGCCAACTACTACTATCGGGAGAAGACCGAGGGCTGAGCGGTCTGCCGTCGCTTGAGGATCGCAGGCCGCGTCAGCGGGTAATCAGCAGGACGGCGGTGATTGCGGCGACTACGATCACCGTGACGATAACGAAACGCATCCGATCCTCGCTGCCTTGCCTCGACTGCGCCGGTCGGCCCCTTCGGAGGCCGTCGGTGGGTAGCCGAGGGCACCGGCCGCGGCCTTGTAGCACAATCCCGGCCGGCGGGCGGAGTGAGAGTCTCCGCCACTTCGACCGCGGCATCCCTGTTTCGTCTTTGCCGGGCTTGACCCGGCAACCCATGATGAATCACCACGCGGGCGGTCGAGCGGCGGATGCGCGTGGAGACGACGATGGCGGGATGGCGTCATCGCAGACTCCCTTGGATGATCTTGCCCCCGCTGTCACTTTGTCGCATCGCGGGGCCGCGCCAAGGCCGCCGGCCGGCCGCTTTGTCCCGGCATGTCTCCGCGCCGCCCGCCGGCACGGCGCGTGACGTTTTATCCGTTGGGGCAGGGCAGCGAAGACGCGGATGGTGGGCAACCGGACGGCTGAGGCGAGGCGGACGAGGCTCCGCAAACCGGCCCCACGGCGGAAGGCATGGCGGCGCATCGTCCGCTGGACGCTGGTCGTCGTCGCAGTGATCGTCGCGATCCCGCTCCTCGTCGTGCCGCTCTACCGGGTGGCGGCGCCCGTCTCGACGCTCATGCTGTGGGACAGGATCACGGGCGGGGAGGTCGACCGGCGCTGGGTGACGCTCGACGAGGTATCGCCGACGCTCGTTCGCGCCGTCGTGGCGTCGGAGGACAATTTCTTCTGCCGCCATCATGGCGTCGACTGGGGCGAGGTGCGCGAGGTTCTCGCGACGGGCGCGGACCGGGGCGCCTCGACGATCGCCATGCAGACGGCGCGGAACCTCTTCCTGTGGCAGGGACGGAGCTTCGTGAGGAAGGGGCTCGAAGTGCCGATCGCGCTCTACGCGGACCTCGTGCTCGGCAAGCGGCGGATGATGGAGATCTACCTCAACATCGCCGAATGGGGCCCGGGCATCTTTGGCATCGAGGCGGCGGCGCAGCACCATTTCGGCGTTTCGGCCGTGGCGCTGACGCCGCGCCAGGCGGTGCTGCTGGCGATCACGCTGCCGGGCCCGCTCAGCCGCGATCCGGCGGCGCCAAGCGCCTCGATGGAGCGCGTGGCCGCGATCATCGCCGATCGGGTCGCCGCCGGGCCCGATGTCTCGTGCCTCGGCCTCTGAGCGCTGGTCAAACGGCGCGCGTTGGGATATGGAGCGCGCCAAACACCGATAAACCGATCGAGAGACTGAGCCGAACCCATGGCCGTTCCCAAGAGAAAGACCTCGCCGTCCAAGCGTGGCATGCGCCGTTCCGCCGACGCCCTCAAGGCCCCGACCTATGTCGAGGACAAGGATTCGGGCGAATTCCGCCGGCCGCACCACGTCGACCTCAAGACCGGCATGTACCGCGGCCGGCAGGTCCTGACGCCGAAGACGGAAGCCTAGTCGCGTACAGACACGCTGTTGACAAGGGCCGGCCATGCGCCGGCCTTTTCTTTGGCGTCGCCATTCGTCTGCTAGAATGCGTGGAAACCGGCGGAGGCTGCGATGCTGCGAAATTTCCCCTTCACGATCGTTCCCCTCGTCATCTTCAACCTCGTGATCCTGTTCACGGAGGCGACGGTTTGGGACAACGAGATACTCAAGCTCCCGCTGTTCTCGGGACAGGACTGGCCACTCCGGGTCGGTGACCTGATGGTGATCGTGGGGCTCCTGGCGCTGATGGGCGAGGTGTTCCGGGCGACCAGCATGGCCAAGAGCGCGGTGACGAACCATCTCCTGTCGATCATCGTCCTCATCGTGTACGTGATCGAGTTCGTGGTCGTCGGTGACGCGGCCAACTCCACGTTCTTCATCCTGACCATCGTGGCGCTCATCGACGTGCTGACCGGCGTTGTCGTGACCCTCCGTCTCGCCACCCGCGACATCGCCTTCGGTGACCATTTGACGCCGCCGAACTAAACCCGGACTGCCGGGCAATTCGCCCGGCTTCCGTGGCCTTTGCGGGGCGCCGCCTTGAGCACCGACCGAGCAGACACAACGCCGATGAGCGCGGTCGATGTGCTTTCGTCGATCGGCGAGGTCACGTACCAGTGGTCCCTCCCCACCGACGCGATCGTCTGGGGCGGCGATGTCGAGGGCGTGCTCGGGATTCCGGTCGATTCCATTCCCACCGGCCGGGCCTATGCGTCGTTCAACGACAGCGGCAATGCCGCGAGCCGCCAAGACGCCGTGTTCGGCTCGCCGGTCGCCGATCGCGGACTTGGCGTCCACTTCCAGATCGAGTACGGCCTCCGGCCCCGCGGGCCCGCCGGGCCGCTCCTCTGGGTCGAGGAGAACGGCCGCTGGTACGGGGACGGTTCCACGCCGCAGAGGGTCGTCGGCGTCATCCGCGTCATCACCGACCGGCACGAGCGTGATCAGAAGCTCGCATTCCGCTCGTCTCACGACGAACTGACCGGACAGTTCAACCGGGCGCGCCTGCTCGAACTCCTCGGCGAGGCGATGGCGAATGCGCAGCGCTTCCAGGCCAGCACGGCATTCCTCGTCATCGGCATCGACAGTTTCCGGATGATCAACGACGCCTATGGCTACGACGTCGCCAACGACGTGCTCGCGGCCGTGTCGCGGCGCGTTGCGTCGAAGCTCCGTGGCGGCGACGCGCTGGGGCGCTTCTCGGGCAACAAGCTCGCGGTGATCCTCGAGGGCGGCGACGACCGGACCATCCGGGCCGCAGCCGAGCGATTCCTCAAGGTGGTGCGCGACGAGGTGGTGGTCACCGGGCAGGGTTCCATCGCCGTCACGGTCTCGATCGGCGGCGTGGTCATGCCGCGGAACGCGCGGACGGTTCTTGAAGCGATCGCGCGCGCGGAAGAAAGCCTCCACGCGGCGCGCGAACTCGGCTTCGGCCGCTTCGTCGCGCACACCCATGCGGCGGATCGCCATGCCGAACGGCAGGCCAATGCCGCCCTGTCGACCGAACTGGTCACGGCGCTCGCGGAGCACCGCATTCGCCTCGCCTACCAGCCGATCGTCGACATCGTCACCAGGCGACCGGTGCTCTACGAGGCCCTGCTGCGGCTCACGCTGCCGAACGGCGACGTCGTCCCCGCGAGCGCGTTCATGCCGGTCGCCGAGCGCCTCGGCTTCGCGCGCCTCCTCGACCACCGCGCCCTCGCGCTCGCGCTCGATGCCTGCCGGAAGCGTCCCGACCTTCGCCTTTCGCTGAACGTTTCCCCCGACACCGCGAGCGAGCCGACCTGGCTCGCGCTCCTCAAGGCCGCGGCGAAGGGCGCGCCGGAAATCGCCCGCCGGCTCACCATCGAGATCACCGAATCGAGCGCGATCCGGAACCTGGATGAAGCCATGCAGTTCGTCTCGAGCCTCAAGGCGCTCGGCTGCGACGTTGCGTTCGACGATTTCGGCGCCGGCTACACGTCGTTCCGCAACCTCCGCCAGCTCGACATCGACATCGTCAAGATCGACGGCGCCTTCATCGAGAACATCGGTACCAACAGCGACGACAAGGTCTTCGTCCGCGCCCTCGTCGAACTGGCAAGGGCCTTCGAACTGCGCACGGTCGCGGAAAAGGTGGCCGACGAAGAATCGGTCGCCATCCTCGCCGCCCTCGGCGTCGACCTCATCCAGGGCTCGGTGGTCGCGAACGCCGCGTTCGAGATTCCGCCCGCCTAGATATTCCGCCGCTGCCGAAACCACCGGCCGCCGGGCTCCGTATCAGAAGGTACGGGTGATCCGGAGAAGAAGGTCCCTCGTAGAGATGCCAACGTCTTGGCACGGAAGGGGCTGTTCTTGCGCTACGGTATTCCACCTTCCTCGGGCGGGCCGAAACGGATCGCCGTGATCGGTTCCGGCGTCGCGGGGCTCGCCGCGGCGTGGCTCCTCAGCCAACGCCACTCGGTGACCGTCTACGAGAAGGAAGCCTGGCTCGGCGGTCACGCGCACACGGTGATGGCGCCGTCACGGTCGGGGCCGATCCCGGTCGATACCGGCTTCATCGTCTACAACGAGAGCAACTACCCGAACCTGACGGCCCTGTTCCGCCATCTGGGCGTGCCCACCGAAGCGTCCAGCATGTCGTTCTCGGCGTCGGTGGATGACGGCCGGTATGAGTATTCCAGCGCCAGCACCAACGCCTATTGCGGCCAGCGCCGCAACCTCCTTCGCCCCCGCTTCTGGCGGATGACGCGCGACCTCTTCCGGTTCTATCCCGCCGCCCGGGCGCTGCCGGTGGATGCGAGCTGCGAGGACATCACGATCGGCGAATGGCTTGATCGCGAAGGCTATTCGGCGACGTTCGTCAACGACCACGTCCTGCCGATGGCCGCCGCGATCTGGTCGACGACTCCGACCGATATCCGCGCCTATCCGCTCCGGGCCTACCTCCGTTTCTTCGCCAGCCACGGGCTCCTGTCGATCACGCGCCGCCACCACTGGCGGACGGTGACCGGCGGCAGCCGCGCATATGTTGACCGCATCTCGGCCGGGTTCACGGACGTTCGCCTCAACACGGCCGTGCGCCGGATCGAGCGCGGCCCGGCGGGCGTCCTCGTCGAGGACGGGACCGGGCATGTCGAGCGTTTCTTGGACGTGGTGATCGGCGCCCATGCCGACGACGCACTTCGGCTGCTTGGCGATGCGGACGGCGCGGAGCGCGCGATCCTCGGCGCGTTCCGGTATACCGGAAACGATGCGGTCCTTCACACCGACGCCTCGCTGATGCCCCGGAACCGGCGCGTCTGGTCGAGCTGGAACTTCATCGGGGAGGATGCCGATCCGGGTGATGGCCAGCTCACCGTCACCTACTGGATGAACCGGCTGCAGAACATCGATCCGGCGACCCCGCTGTTCCTCACGCTCAATCCGCGCCGCGAGCCGCGCCCGGGCTCGGTGATCGGGCGCTATTCGTACAGCCATCCCTATTTCGACCGCGCGGGGCTCGAGGCGCAGCAGCAGCTCTGGCGGCTTCAGGGCGTGCGCCGCACCTGGTTCTGCGGCGCGCATTTCGGCTACGGCTTCCACGAGGATGCGCTTCAGTCCGGTCTTGCGGTCGGCGAGGCGCTCGGCGGCGAGCGACGGCCATGGGCGTTGCCCGAGGAGCGGATCGCTCCGGCGTGGCAGCCGGTGCCTGCCGACATGGTGGAGGCCGCCGCATGAGATCGGCGCTCTATCGCGGCATCGTCGTCCACCAGCGGACGCGCCCCAAGGTGCACCGGCTGCGATACCGCGTGTTCTCGCTGCTGGTCGACCTCGACGAACTGCCGGAGTTCTCGAAGCGTTTCCGCCTTCTCGGCGCCGACCGGTGCGGCGTCTTCAGCTTCCGCCAGTCCGACCATGGCGCCCGGGTCGCCGGCGAGAGCCTGCGCTCGTGGGTCGATGCGCGGCTTGCCGAGGCGGATATCGTGATCCCCGGCGGACGGGTGGAACTGATCTGTTATCCGCGGATGTTCGGCTTCGTCTTCAATCCGCTCAGCGTCTTCTTCTGCCGCGACGCGTCGGGTGACCTCGTTGCGATCCTCTACGAGGTGGCGAACACCCACGGCGAGACGCACACCTACGTCATTCCAGCCGCCCCTGACCGCGCCGGCGTGGTGCGGCAGTCGGCCGACAAGCTGTTCTACGTCTCGCCATTCCTTCCCGTCGGTGGCCGCTATCGCTTCCGCATCGACCCGCCGGGCGAGGAGGTCGGCCTCGTCATCGGCCTCGACGATGGCGAGGGGCCACTCCTGACCGCATCGTTCCGCGGCGAGCGGACGGAGCTTACGGACGGCGCGCTGCTCAGGGCGCTGTTCGCCTATCCGCTGATGACCCTCAAGATCATCGCCGGCATCCACTGGGAGGCGTTCCGGATCTGGCGGAAGGGCATCGCCTGGCTTCAGCACGCGCCTGCGGAGACCCCGCGGGCCAGCAGCGTCGGGCGCCCCGACAGCGGACGCGAACTGCCACTGGCCGAGGGCGAGATACCTCGCCGCGCGTCGCCGCGCGTCACGCCGCTGGCGGTGCGGCCGTCGGGGCCGGAGTGATCCGCCGGGCGATGGCGAAGAACAGCGGATAGGGGAGCATCTGCAGCAGCTTCATGCCGATCCGCATCTGCCACGGGAACACGATCTCGAACCTTCGGCCCGCCAGACCCCGCACGATGGCGTCGGCGGCTTTCTCCGTCGAGATCAGGAATGGCATCTGGAACGGGTTCTTCCGCGTCAGCGGCGTATCGACGAAGCCCGGCGAGATCAGCCGGAGCGACACGCCGTGGAGTTCGCACTCCGGCCGCAGCGCCTCGCACATGGTGATGAGGGCCGACTTGGTGGCGCCATATCCCGCCGTGGTCGGCAGGCCGATAAAGCCGGAGACCGACGACACTACCGCGATCTCGCCGGCACGCCGCGCAACGAAATCGGGAAGGATCGCCGCAAGGCAGTTCGCCGCGCCCATCAGGTTCGTCTCGACCAGCTTCCGGAAGACTGCAAGGTCGAAGGCGTCCGCGGCGATGGGGGTGTGGGTACCGGCGTTGAGGATGGCAAGATCGATCGGCCCGAGCTGCGCGCGGATGGCGGCCGCGGCCGAGGCAATGCCGGGCGCATCGGTGATGTCGAGCGGGAAGGCGACAATGCACCCGTTCGGCGGTGCCTCACGGACAACCTCCGCCAGGTCCGCTTCGCTCCGGGCGCTCGCGGCCACGGTCCAGCCGCGGCGGGCGAGGGCGAGCGCTGTGGCGCGTCCGATGCCCTTGCTCGCGCCCGTCACCCAGGCGACGCCGGGCCTGTCGATTACCGCCATGAAACCTCCGGGGGTTCGTCGGAGACTCATACGCTGGCGGGGTCCGGGCAGATGCAGCCCGATCAGGCCTTCACGAGCCGGAGGCCGCGCTCGAGGGCGAGGAGCACCTGGCGAAGGTCGTGGCCGCGTTTGAGGATGTAACCGCCGGCGGCGAGGATCGCGTAGGCGCCCTGGCGGCGGGCGAGCGACGGCTTCTTGACGATGCGGTAGAGCGGTTGCTCGGAGGTTCGCCGGAAGATCGAGAACACCGCCTCGTCGGTATGGTGGTCGATGGCGTAGTCGCGCCACTCGCCCTCCGCGACCTTGCGGCCATAGACAGAAAGGATCGCGCTCAGTTCCCTGCGGTCGAAGTGGACGCTGGCCGGTGTCGGCCTGAAGGCGGCAAGGGCATCGACCACGCCCCGGCCGCCGCGACGCTCGTCGTCTTCGCCCTCGCTCATCGCACCTCGACTGCAGCCGTCATTGCAGCGTCATGTTCCTCCCGGAAGGGCGCAAGGGCAAGCCACCCGCCAGGCGGCGTGGTAAGGGATATTTCACAGTTTCGCCAACATTCAGCCCTTGCGGAGCCCGAATGGGCTACCAATATCAGCCTCGTTGCCTCAGACGGTCCGGTTCGGCGGCGGCTTCGGTTTTCTCAGCCCCCCAGCCCCCCGGGGTCCTGTCGGACCGGACCACCTGACCTCCGGGGCACGACAATTCATAATCCCCATATGTGCCTCGGCCGGGTCACCCCCGGCCATTTTCTTGTCCCGTCGCGCCCGGACGAGCGGCCTTGAATCGCGCGGCCGTCCGCGTATATCGAGCGCGAACCGATCCCCGCAACGGATGACGCCAATGAGCGACGCTCCGACAGACGCCGGACCGGCGGAGTCCCAGCCGTTCACCGCCGAGGTCTCGCGCCTCCTTCACCTGATGGTGCACTCGGTCTACTCCAACCGGGACATCTTCCTCCGCGAACTCATCTCGAACGCCGCCGATGCCTGCGAGCGGCTGCGCCTCCTGGCGCTGCAGCAACCTGATCTCCTCGGCGGCGAACCCGAGTTCAGGATCGTCATCTCGGCCGATGCTGACCGGAGGCTCCTGACCATCGAGGACAATGGTGTCGGGATGGATCGCGCGGCCCTGGTCGAAAACCTCGGCACGATTGCCCGCTCCGGCACCCGCGCGTTTCTCGACGCGGCCGGTGACAAGGCCGGCGGCACCGCGCTCATCGGCCAGTTCGGCGTCGGCTTCTACTCCGCATTCATGGTGGCGGACGAAGTCGAGGTGTTCTCCCGGCCTGCCGGGAAGGACGAGGCGTGGCGCTGGGCCTCGGACGGGAGAGGCGCCTTCACCGTCGAGGCGATCGACCCGGCAAAGGCGCCCGCCCGCGGGACACGCGTCGTGCTCCACCTGTCGGAGGAGGGCGCGACCTACACCGACCCCGACACGATCGAGCGCATCGTCGCGGAGCATTCGGCGCATGTGCCGGTACCGATCGTGCTGCGCGTCGATGAGACCACCACGCGCCCTCTCGCGGACGGCAGCGCGCTCTGGCGCAAGCCGAAAGCCTCGATCGACAAGAAGGCCTACACCGAGTTCTACAATCACGTCAGCGGCCAGTACGACGAGCCGGCGCTGACGATGCACTTCCGGGCCGAGGGCCGGCACGAATACGCCGCCCTCCTGTTCGTTCCATCATCCAAGCCGTTCGATCTGTTCGATCCGGAGCGGAAGAGCCGGATCAAGCTCTATGTCCGCCGCGTGTACATCACCGACGAGGCGAGGATTCTGCCGGCGTGGCTGCGGTTCGTCCGCGGCGTGATCGATTCCGAGGATCTGCCGCTCAACCTGTCGCGCGAGATGCTGCAGTCCAACCCGGTCCTGGCCCAGATCGGCAAGGGCGTCACCACGCGCCTCCTCGCCGATCTCGACCGGCTGTCGAAGGACGACCCCGACACTTTCCTCAAGGTCTGGGAGGCGTTCGGGCCGGTGCTGAAGGAAGGCCTCTACGAGGAGCCGGAGCGGCGGGATGCGCTGTTCGCCATCGCCCGCTTCCGCACGTCGACCTCAGGCGATGCCTGGCGCAGCCTTGCGGACTATGTCGCCGCGATGAAGCCAGGCCAGAAGGCGATCTACTACGCGGTGGGCGAAAGCCGCGAGACGATCGCCGCCAGTCCCCACCTCGAAGGGTTCCGACGGCGCGGGGTCGAGGTGCTCCTTCTTGCGGACGCGGTCGATGCGTTCTGGGTGCGGACAGCGCTCGGCTTCGAAGGCAAGGGCTTCCAGTCGATCACGCAGGGCGACGCCGATCTTTCCGCCATCCCCGTGGAGGGCGAAGAGGCCGCAAAGGAGGATGCCGCGGCGTCCAAGGCTGCGGTGGCAATTCTTGCGGCGCGGATCAAGCAGGCGCTCGGCGACCGCGTCGCGGCGGTCCGCGGCTCGGATCGGCTGACCGACAGTCCCGTCTGCCTCGTTGCTTCCGAAAGCGGCCCCGACCGGCAGTTCGAACGAATCCTCTCGGCGCACCAGACGGGTGGCAGGCGGCAGGCGCCGGTGCTCGAACTCAATCCCGGCCACCGCCTCATCAAGGCGCTGATCGACCGCGCCACGGCCGGCGAGGGCGAGATCGTCGACGATGCGGCGTTCGTCCTCCTCGGCCAGGCCCGGATCATGGAGGGCGAGCAGCCCGACGATGCGCCCGACTTCGCCCGCCGGCTGACGCGGCTCCTCGAGGCGCGCCTCGGCTAGGGTCCGTACTCAATAAGGATTCACAGCACAGTAGGGATGTGATTCAAGGTGTCCGGGAGGGCACCTTGATGAAGCATCTTTACTGGCTGGACGACGCGGCGTGGGCGAAGATCGAGCCCCATTTGCCCGTGGTCGTCGCGGGGCGCATCGGGTCGACGATCGCCGGGTGATCAGCGGGATCATCCACATGCTCCGGACTGGAGCGCGGTGGCGTGACTGCCCGGCTGCCTACGGTCCGTACACGACGATCTACAATCGCTACCATCGCTGGAGCCAGCAGGGTGTCTGGTTCGACGTCTTCCAGGCACTGACGGGCATGAGCGGGGTCTGGGGCGGCGGTGCGATCGATGCCACCCACATCAAGGCGCATCGCTCGGCATCGGGCGCAAAAGGGGGGACTTCGCGCAGGCCATTGGTCGCTCCCGCGGCGGACGAACCACCAAAATCCACGCCCTGACGGACGAGGTCGGACGGCCACGTGTGCTGCGGCTGAGCGCCGGCAACGTCAATGATGGCACCATGGCGACGGCGCTGATCGGTGCCGCAGCCCCGATCAGCCACCTCCTGGCCGATCGCGCCTACGACGCAATTGCCTTGCGCACCTGGCTCGCCGAGCGCGGCACACTCGCCGTCATTCCCTCGACCCGAAGTCGCAAGGCCCCCATCCCGCACGATCGGGACCTCTACAGGCAGCGCAACCGGATCGAGCGCATGTTCTGCCGGCTCAAAGACTACCGACGCGTCGCAACCCGGTACGACAAACTCGCCAGAAACTACGACGCCGCCATCCACATCGCTGCAATCGCAGCCTTCTGGCTCAATTGAGTCCCGACCCTAGCGCCGGCAGCGTTGCCGTTGCGCGTGGCGGTCCGGATCGGGCAAGCATGGCTTCGATCTTTCCGGGAGTCGCCGTGTCCGCCACCTGCATCATCCTCGACTGCGACGGTGTCCTGGTCGACAGCGAACTGATCTCCGCGCGCATTGCTGCCGCCTGCTTCGCCGGCGCCGGTGCCGCCATCTCGATGGAGGAGATTCTCGCCCGGTTCACGGGGATGAAGGCCACCGACGTCAGCGCGACCGTTTTCGCCGAGCGCGGGCTGGCCGTGCCGGAGCGGGTGACCGAGCAGCGGCTGGAAGCCACGATGGCGGCATTCGAGCAGGAACTCCGGCCAATGCCCGGTGTCGACGAGGCACTGGCCGCGATCCACGCGCTCAAATGCGTGGCCTCGTCGAGCCATCACGACCGGATCGCCCTGGCCCTCCGGGTGACCGGCCTCGCCCGCCATTTCGGCAATGCGGTCTTCAGTGCGACCATGGTCGAGCGCGGCAAGCCGGCGCCCGACCTGTTCCTCCACGCCGCGAAGGCGATGGGCGCAGAGCCGGCGCACTGCATCGTGGTCGAGGATTCGGTTGCCGGTGTCGTCGCGGGAAAGGCGGCGGGGATGGCGGTGATCGGCTTCACAGGGGGAAGCCATTGCGGCCCGGACCATCGTCACGCGCTGGTGACGGCGGGCGCCGACCGCGTGATCCACCACATGAGCGAGCTTGCCCAGGCCGTGCTCTTCGAACGATCGATCCACCGGATCTAGCGCTGGAGGGCCAGTTCCTTGAGGCGCGCGGCAAAGGACGCCACGCTTCGGCCCGGATGGTCGGCGGCGCCTGCCGTGAGCCGCGCCAGAAGCGGCGGGTCCGTGGCAAGGCGCGCGAGCGCGTCGGCAAAGGCCGCCGGGGTCGCCGCGTCCGCAAGGAGGCCGTCGATGCCGTGGCGGATCTGCTTGCGGAGGCCACCGACGGGCGTTCCCACCACCGGCATGCCCCCGCCGAAAGCCGTCAGCGCCACGCCTGACTGGCTCGCCTCGACATAAGGCAGCGCGACGACATCGTACCGCGACAGCACGCCGCCGATCTCGGCGTGGTCGATCCAGCGGTTCTCGATCCTGGCGCCCAGCGCGGCGAGCCGCGGGCCGAGGCCGTTGAGATCGCCCTCGCCGACCACGCCGAGTTCCACCGGAACGCCGCGGGCGCGAAGGAGCGCGATGGCGTCGACCAGGAGCGGCAGGCCCTTGTAGGCCATGATCCGGCCGAGGAAGAGGACGCGCAGCGGGTGCGGACCGGGCAGGCGTGCGACGCGCGGATAGGCCAGCAGCGGGTGCGGCTCAACGACGATGCGCTTGCGCGGCACCTGGCCGCCCGCCACCAGCCGCGCCGCAACGGCGTTGCTGAGCGTCACCACGACGTCGGCGGCGCGGGTCTCGCGGAGGAGCCAGCGGGTGGCAAGGCCGGTGTGATCGCCCGGATGCCCGACGGCGTCATGGACGACGACGAGATGCCGGAGGCCGGCGCGGCGCACGATCGGCGCCAGGAGGGGCGTCCACAGATGCGGCATCAGCACCACGACGGCGCCGAAGCCCTCGCGTCGCAGGCCTTCGAGGAGGAGTCCGGCATCGCGCCGGAACCGCGGGATGCCTGTGAACGCGCCGGCGGCCGACGCGAAGGTCGGGAAGGGCAGGGTCGCCGGGGCAAACGAGGACAGCCGGCCAGCCAGTTCATTGCCGGGAGCGTAGGAGAGGAGATCGCCCGTGCGCGCGGCCCTGAGGCTTTCGGCGAGCTCGACGGCCATCCACGAAAGTGCGCCGCGGCGACCCCAATAGACGAATAGCACGCGCCCGTCGGCGGGCGCTGCCTGCGACGGAGGAGGGGCGGGGGCGATGGCGCGGTTCAAGCTCGGCAAGGAGTCGTCCTTGAGCGGCTGTAACCGGTGAGTATCGCTGGGGCGCGCTGCGCTCAAGTCGCTTTGATCATCCGCCTGGACGGGCCGGAGAGAGCATTGCGCCGGAGCGAGAGGCGACGCTAGTCCTCCACGACGCCAACATAGGGAAGCTCGCGAAACGCGTGGGCAGCGTCCATGCCATAGCCGACGACGAAATAGTCCGGGCAGATGAAGCCGACATGGTCGGCGTCGATGGCGGTCTTCCGCTTGCCGCTCTTGTCCAGCATCACGGCCAGCCCGACCCGCGCCGCGCCGCGCGAGACCAGGTAGTCGCGCGCGAAGGCGAGCGTGCGGCCGGTCTCGAGGATGTCGTCGACGATCAGCACGTCACGGCCGGCGAGCGCGCTTTCGATGTCCTTGAGGAGACTGACCTTTCCGGACGAGACCGTGCTTTCGCCATAGCTCGACAGCGTCATGAAGTCGACCTCGGGCGACAGGCCGGCATCATGGAGCGCGCGCACGAGGTCGGCCGCAAACACGAAGCTCCCCTTCAGCACCGAGAGGATCAGCAGGTCGCGGTAGCCGGCGGCGGCAATCTCGGCGGCGAGTTCAGCATTGCGCCTCGCGATCGCCTCGGCGGAAAACAGGACGCGGACGCTGCGGCCGCGGATGATCGGCATCAATGTACCTCGAAGGGCCGGCCGTCGCCGAGCCGCACCGTAATGGTTGCGGCTTCCGACGGAAGGTCCGGGAATTCGGTTGCGAAGCGGATCGTGCCACGCGGGGCGATGACACTTGCGGCGACCACGGCGGTACGCCGGCCGATCTCTGCCCCGTCGGCGCCAAGGAGGATGACCTCGATGGGCGGGAGCGCCACGGTCTTGCGCGCAACGCTCAGGATCGCGCCTTCGACCCGCAACTGTTCGTAGCCACCACGGAAGATGCGGCTTGCACGCAGGTCGTCGAGTTCCACGCCCTGAAGGTTCACCGGAAGGCCGATCGCACCATAGATGCCGCCGAGCTGCGGCACGGCCTCGACGATCGGGTGGCGCAGCGCGATCAGCACCGTTGCCGTGGCCAGCCCGGCGAGCGCGGCGAGGAGCGCCGGCCGGTGGCGTTTCCGCACGGCGGGGCCACGGACCGCGGGCGGCAGCCGAACGAAGCCGGGGTGGATATCAATGATGACCGGCGGGCGGTGGCGGGTGCGCGGCACCGGGCCGGTTGCCGGCATCACGGCGAGCGCAGTGTCTTCGGCCCGCCGGTCCGCGCGCTCCATCGTCCGCCTCTTTCCATTCACGCCCTCGCCACGATATGCGGCAATGGTTAACGTCGCGCCAACCATGACGCTTGCCGGCGCGGGGCAATGGGTGAAACCGTTGCAGGCTCCGCGCGGACCGCGTTCGTAAACGAGACCTTAACACTGGGGCGGCGAGAAGCGGGCAACGGCCCCGCTCCACCCCTCCGAGGCGACCCAGAAATTGTTCCGCTTCGACAATGTCGGACTGCGCTACGGCATGGGGCCGGAGATCCTCCGCGATCTGACGTTCCGCATCGGGCCGCGCTCGTTCCAGTATCTCACCGGGCCCTCCGGCGCGGGCAAGAGCAGCCTCCTCCGGCTGCTGCTCCTGTCGATCCAGCCGACGCGTGGCCTCATCTCCGTGTTCGGACGCGACGCCTCGACGCTTCGCCACAACGACCTGCCGCGGCTCCGGCGCCGCATCGGCGTGGTGTTCCAGGACTTCCGGCTGCTCGATCACCTGACGACCTACGAGAACGTCGCGCTCGCGCTCCGTGTCGTCGGCAAGCCGGAACAGCGCTATCGCTCGGACGTGCTGGAACTCCTCAACTGGGTCGGGCTCGGCGACCGGATCAACGCCTATCCGCCGGTGCTGTCGGGCGGCGAGAAGCAGCGCGCGGCGATCGCGCGTGCGGTCATCGGCCACCCGGAGATCCTGCTGGCGGACGAGCCGACCGGCAATGTCGATCCGCCGCTCGCCCGCCGCCTGCTGCGGCTGTTCGTCGAACTCAACCGGCTCGGCACGTCCGTCGTCATCGCCACCCATGACACCGACCTGATGCGCCAGTTCCCGGCACGCACGATGGCCCTCGAGGACGGCCGCCTGTCGGTCCATGACTGAAGCGCCGATCAAGACGGCGCGGCTGCGTCTCCTGCCCGGCCGCGCGTCGCAGTTCCGGCAGGGGACGAGCCCGATCGTGCCGCCGAACTCGATCGCCAGCACCGCGCTGATGGCGGTGGTGGCGATCATGAGTTTCCTCGCCTGCCTGACCGTGGGCGCGGTCACGCTGGTGCAGGGGGCGGCCGAGGACTGGCAGTCGGACATCCTGCGCGAGGTGACGATCCAGGTTCTGCCGCTCGAGGGCGTTGACGTTGCCGCGGCGACGGAGGCGGCGCTCGGCATCGCGCGCGCCGCGCCCGGCGTTGCGGGGGCGCGCGCGCTGAGCGACGCGGAGAATGCGGCGCTGCTGGAGCCGTGGCTCGGCATTGGCCTCGACACCGGCGAATTGCCGATTCCCCGCCTTATCGTGGTCGAGATCGGCGACACGGCGGCGGTCGACCTTGCGGCGCTGTCGAATGCGCTGGCGGGAGTCGAGGGCGCGACGCTCGACGATCACCGCATGTGGACCGAGCGGCTCCGCTCGATGGCGAACGTGACCGTCGTCGTCGGCTTCGCTGTCCTGATCCTGGTCTTTGCCGCGACGATCATGTCGGTGGTCTTTGCCACGCGTGGCGCGATGGCCGGAAACGGCGCGATCGTTTCCGTCCTCCACTTCATCGGCGCCGAGGACTGGTTCGTGGCGCGCGAGTTCCAGCGCCACTTCCTCGTGCTCGGACTCAAGGGCGGTCTCGTCGGCGCCTTCGGCGCCGCCGTGCTCTTCGCGGTCCTTTCGTTCACGATGGGCGCGATCGGGGAATCGCCGGAGGGCGTGCAGGTATCGGCGCTCTTCGGCAGCTTCGCCGTCGGGCCGGGCGGATATTTCGGGGCGCTTCTCGTCGCTTTCGTCATTGCCGTCATCACCGCAGTCACGTCGCGGATCACGGTGTTCCGCTATCTCCGGGACGTGCGATGACGCGGCTGCGCTCGATCCTCTACAATTTCGCCTTCTACGTGGTGATGGCGGTGGTCTTCATTGCCGTCACGCCGGTCTACTTCTTCCTGCCGCAGCGCCGGAACATGGCGGTGGTGAGCTGGCTGGCGCGCGTCGAACTGTGGCTGCTGAAGGTCATCGCCGGCACGACGGTCGAGTTCCGCGGGCTGGAAGACCTGCCGGCAGGCCGGTTCATCGTTGCCTCGAAACACCAGTCGCTGTGGGAGACATTCGCCTTCCTGAAGGTGTTCCCCAACGCCGGCGTCATCATCAAGCGCCAACTGCTCTACGTGCCGATCTGGGGCTGGTGGGCGTGGAAGGCGGACCATGTCTACGTCACGCGCGGCGGCGGCACGGCCGCGCTCAAGGAGATCAACGAAGGGGCGGAGCGCGTGCTGTCGCAGGGGCGGCCGCTGGTGATCTTCCCGGAAGGCACGCGGCGCGCGCCGGGCGCCGAGCCCGACTACAAGCAGGGCATCGCGCTCATGTACGCCAAGCTCGGCGTTCCGGTCGTCCCGGTCGGGCTCAACTCCGGCTTCTACTGGCCACGCCGCCGTTCGCTCCGCTTCCCCGGCAAGATCGTCGTGGAGTTCATGCCGCCCATCCCGCCGGGCATGAAGCCGCGCGCCTTCATGGAGCAGCTGACCGCCGCCATCGAAGGCTCCTGTGACCGGCTCCTCCTCGAGACGGATGCCGCACGGCCGCGGCCGCCGTTCCCGCCCGAGGCGACGAAGAGGCTGCACGACTTGAAAAGCGCTGAGTCTTCCGGGCATTAGCCGGAGTTCCGCCGTATTCTGCGGGTATCCCTTGCATCAAGGGCGTTGTTGTTCTACATTTGTTCCCATGATCGAGCGTTCGCAGTTCAATCTCGTCGACGGCGGCAGTCCGAAGGTTCCGGGCCTTGGTTCCCTTGGGGAGCGGTACCATTACTGGTGCGGCCAATCGGGTCGGCGCTACCTGTTCTCGGCCGTGACGGCCAATGATCTCCTCGACTTCACGGCGGCGATCGTCGTCCTGGCGCGTCGCACCGGACCGTTGATCGTCGGTGAGGAGGCGATGGTGCTCGATGCCGAAGGGCGCAGCCTGCTGGCAGCGCGCCTCGGGGCGGATCCCGGCGTTACCGCGTTCATCCACCTCCTCAGCCCGACGGATGCCTCGCGCCGGGCGGCGATCGACGACCTTCTCGGCCTCGGCCAGCGTCTGGCGGCATAGTTCGCCGCGGCTGCTAGCCTTCGGCTCTTGCGCTCGCGCGGAGTTGCCGCGCCAGCCATTCGAGGCCGGCGTCGTGGATTCCCATGCTGCGAAGATGGTCGGCTGTGTTGATGACGTATTCCGGGTTCGGTCCGGACGGGCCGTGGCTCGCGCGCACCACGTCGAGCGCCTCGGCCGGATCGAGCGAGCCCGCGTATTGCGGATGCCGCCGGTCGACGATGTAAAGCAACGCTTCGGCCACCTCGGGCGTTGAGCGCTGGAGGACGACCGGACGGCGGACCTCCTGGTACACGTTCGTCACTAATTCACGTTTGCGGAGATAGGCTAACACCGAATCGCCGCTTTCGGACCCTACCCGGTAGGCCACCCCGCGACAGGAGCCGCCCCGGTCGAGTCCGAGGACCAGACCAGGGCGCTGATGCGTCCCGCGATGCGCAACCGACCATACGCAGAGAGCACGATGGGCGCCGAACAGCTTTGCCGGTACAACTTCGATATAGGCGAAGCCCGGCCGCCACATCAGCGAGCCATAGGCAAACACCCAGAGGTCGTTCACGGGTCGCGCTCTTCCAGCCATCGTTCCGGTGCGTCATGGTAACGGGTGTGCGTGAGGCGATGACAGCCGAAAACGACGGCAAGACGGCACGAAAGCGCGGCCGCGGGCCCGTCGTGCTGCTTGCGATCCTCGTGATCCTGCTCGTCGCCTGGTGCGCTTACTGGTTTGTTGCCTACCGGATGGCGGAGTCCTTCATTCCCTCGGCCGAGGCGGCGGAAGCGCGCGGTTCCGCGCCGGCTGTCGCCTGCGCGGACCGCGCCCTCGGCGGCTTCCCGCTCCAGCTAACCATCCGCTGCAAAGGCGGCTCCGCCGCGACCGCCGACGGCATGCGCGCCACGATGGGGCCGTTTGCCGCCACTGCGCCCCTCTATGCACCTGGCCGCGTGGTCGCCGGCCTCTCGGGCCCGCTCCAATTCGATGCGTCCGGCTTCACGCTCAATGCCAGCTGGACGCGGGCCGACGTGACGGCCGACGCCGGTCTCATCGGCACGGTCGGCGCGGTTGCCAATTTCGATGCGCTTTTCGTCGATGCGACCACCGACGGCGTCCCGCTGTTCTCGGCGCAGGCTGCGGCCTGGGGCACCGAGGTGCGCCCTGCCGAAGTGGCCGACGCGCTCCGCGTCGTGCTGACCGCCCGTGACTTCATCCTCACGCTCGACGGCGCGCCCTACCCCAACCTTTCGGGGACGGCGTCGCTGACGCTCCTTGGCGCGGGACAACGGCTCGACCGCGATCCGGTGGCGATCTTCATCGACTGGCTCGCGGCGGGCGGCACTATCCGGATCGAGCATGCCTCGCTCGCCTCCGGCACGGTCCACGCCGATGTCAGCGGCGACCTCGTCCTCGAACTCGACGGGACGCTGTCGGGGTCGATCGCGGTGCTCTACTCCGGCGAGGAAGACCTGCCGCTCCTGGTGGCGGCGATCTTCCCGTGGGCCGGCAACCAGGCGGATGTCGTCGCCGAGGCGATCGTTGCGGTGTCGCGCCCGATCGAGATGATGGGGGCGCCGGCGCTCGAGGTCCATCTGATGCTGGACCACGGCGTGCTGAAATACGGGCTCTTCCCGATCCTCACGATTCCTTCGATGGGGTCGCTGGCGCACCTTCTCTAGCACCGGGCTGGCGCCCGAAATCGGGCGCCGCGGTCTCCTGGCCGGCCGCGACGATGCCGCGGCGGATCGCCCGCGTGCGCGTGAACAGCTTGAACAGCGCCTCGCCGTCGCCCCAGCGGATCGCGCGCTGCAGGGAGGCGAGGTCCTCGTTGAAGCGGCCGAGCATTTCGAGCACGGCCTCCTTGTTGTGCAGGAACACGTCGCGCCACATCGTCGGGTCGGACGCTGCGATGCGCGTGAAGTCGCGAAAACCGCCGGCGGAGAACTTCATCACCTCCGACTCGGTCACCGTCTCGAGATCGGCGGCAGTGCCGACGATGTTGTAGGCGATGAGATGCGGCACGTGGCTGGTAATGGCCAACACGAGGTCGTGGTGCTGCGGGGTCATCGTCTCGACATTGGCGCCGAGCGCGCGCCAGAAGGCGGCGAGCGTCTCGACCGCTGCGTGGTCGACGCCCGGCGGCGGCGTCAGGATGCACCAGCGCCGGTCGAACAGCGCGGCAAACCCCGCGTCGGGGCCCGAGTATTCGGTGCCGGCGACCGGGTGGGCGGGGACGAAGTGGACGCCTTCGGGAAGGTGCGGCGCCATCTGGCGGACCACGGACTGTTTCACGCTGCCGACGTCGGACACGATGGCGCCCGGCTTGAGGGCCGGCGCGATCGCCTTGGCCACGCCCTCGGATGCGCCGACCGGGACGGAGGCGATGATGCAGTCCGCGCCATAGGCCGCCTCGGCCGGATCGAGGTGGTAGCTCTGGCCGAGGCCGAGTTCCTCGGCACGCCGGAGCGTCTCGGGCGTCCGCGTGCTGATGGCGATGTGGCCGGCGGCGCCTGCCCGGCGCGCGGCGTGCGCGATCGACGAGCCGATGAGGCCGATGCCGATGAGCGCGAGGCGCGGGAAGATATGCTCAGCCATGGTTTCCTTCCTCGAGCGACTGCCTCGGTTCTAGCGGGCGCACTCCGCAGAAACCCCAGGACCGTCGTTCCGGGGCCGCGAAGCGGAACCCGGAACCTTTTGTTCCCGTGGCACGCCCCTGCTCCAGGAACAAAGGGTTCCGGCTCTCCGCTTCGCTCCGGCCGGAACGACGGATGGAGGATGTGTCCCAAGACCGCGCAGGAGAGCGGTGGAGAGTGACCGCGACGGAGCACCGGGCACCGTCGTTCACGGCTTCTTCCCCGCGAGGAAATCCGAGATCGCCTCGACGGTGTCGCGGTTGGCGGCCTCGCTGCCGATCGTCATGCGGAGCGCGTTCGGGAAGCCGTAGGCGTCCATGCGCCGCAGGATGATGCCGCGATCGAGCAGGAAGGCGTCGGCGTCGTGCGCGGTGCGACCCACGGCGTCGGCGAAATGGACGAGGATGAAGTTGCCGACGCTCGGCGTCACCTCGAGGCCGAGGTCGTCGAGTGCTGCCGAGACGCGCGGCAGCCATTGCTCGTTATGGTCGGCGGCGAGAGCGAGGTGAGCCCTGTCTTCCATCGCGGCGATGCCGGCGGCCTGCGCCGGGCCGGCGACGTTGAACGGCCCGCGCATGCGGTTGAGGGCGTCGAGCACCGGCGCGGGGCCGGTCGCCCAGCCGATGCGGAGCGCGGCGAGGCCGTAGATCTTCGAGAAGGTGCGCGTCATGACGACGTTGTCGGCCGTGAGCGCGAGTTCCAAGCCGGAGTCGTAATCGTTCCGGCGGACATATTCGGCGTAGGCAGCATCGAGGACGAGGAGCACGCGGGGCGGCAGTCCGGCGTGGAGGCGGCGGACCTCGCTCTCGGGAATGTAGGTCCCGGTCGGATTGTTCGGGTTGGCGAGGTAGACGAGCTTCGTCCGCGGACCGACCGCCGCCAGGATGGCATCGACGTCGGTGGTGCGGTCCGTCTCGGGCGCCACGATCGGGATGCCGCCGGCGGCAAGAGTCGCGATCCGGTAGACGAGGAAACCGTGCTGCGAGTGGATCGCCTCGTCGCCGGGCGACAGGTAGATCTGCGCCAGCAGCGCCAGCAGTTCGTCCGAGCCGAAGCCGCAGACGATCCGCCCCGGATCGATCCCGTGCGCCGCGCCGATCGCCTGCCGCAGCGCGGTGGCGCCGCCGTCGGGATAGATGTGGAGATTGCCCAGTTCGGCCTGGTAGGCGGCCATTGCGGCCGGGCTCGGGCCGAGCGGCGTTTCGTTGGACGAAAGCTTGTGGCGCGTCACCGCGCCCGTTCCCTGCGACTTGCCGGGAACGTAGGGCGCGATGTCGAGGATGCCGGGCCGCGGCGTGGGGCGGGTCGGTTCGGTCATGCCGGTGCGTGCTCGCCGAGGCGTCCGCGCAGGAGGCCCGCGGGACGGTCGACCGTTATGCCGCGGGCGATGCCGCCGACGCCGGCGATGTTCATCAGCCCCATGGCGGCCAGCGCCGTTTCAGGCATCGCCGGCGGTGTCGCCAGGAGGAATTCGCCACTGCCGGTGTCAGCGAGGACAGCGACGTCCGGGTCGAGCCGCGGAGCGTGATCGGCGCGCGCTGCAACGACGCGGAGGTCGGCCGGCGATGGTTCTGCAAGCCGGGGTGAAACGACGAAGGCCGGAGCACCTGCGATCCGGCCTTCCTGGGCGATGAACGGGAGGAGGGCCATGATCCGGGGCCCGTCGTCGGACAGCCCGCGCCACCACGCCTCGCGGTTGCGATCGGCCGGGATTAGGCCGAGGTCGAGCCCGGTTTCCGCCATGCGCCGCACGACGTCGCCCGGGCCGTCCGCGATGACCAGTTCGACCGAGAATCCGAAGACGAAGCGCGCGAGGTCGTGCATGGCCGCGTGGTCGCTGCCGAGATCGACGAAAACGCGGAACGGCGCCTGGAGGAAGGTGAAGGTCGTGATGATCTCGCGCCATAGATGCTCGGCCGTCGCGAGCGGCAGGACGCCCGAGTGGCGCTCCGCAAGGCGCCGCATCATCTCGGCCTCGCGTTGCGGCCGGAAGGCGGCGCCCGTCCGTGCCGTTCCCTTGGCCGCGATCAGCGCCTCGATGACGCTGCCGCGCTCGATGAGGAGCTGGTGCATGGCCTCGTCGATCCGGTCGATCTTGGCCCGCAGCTCGGCGAGCGTCCGGGCGGCGCTTTCGCCGGTGGCAGCCATTGCAAATGCTCGTTCCCAGGGATCGGCCGGCAAGCGGCCGAAAGGCCGGGCATTCATAGGCAAGGCCCCCCCCGAAATCAAAGAAAACGTTGACGGGTCCGGGGGCCGATCCTACCTATCCGGCCCACACTCGAAGGGCGGCCGCCGCAAGCTCGGCGGGCTTTCATGACAGCCAAGGACAACGGGCGTATCGAGACGGCGCGGACCCGGCACGAAGCCGACCGCCCATCCTCGGCGCTCGTCCTGTTCGGACCGGACACTCCGCTCAAGCTCGATTCAGGCGCCACGCTCGATCGCTGGCAGGTCGCCTACCAGACCTACGGCACGCTCAACGCCGAGCGCACCAACGCCGTCCTCGTCTGCCACGCTCTGACCGGCGACCAGCACGTCGCCAACGTCCATCCGCTGACCGGCAAGCCGGGCTGGTGGTCGCGGATGGTCGGGCCGGGCAAGCCGGTCGACACCGACCGCTATTTCGTCATCTGCCCGAACGTCCTCGGCGGCTGCATGGGAACAACGGGTCCCGCCTCGACGAATCCCGACACGGGCCAGCCCTACGGGCTCGACCTGCCGCTGGTGACGATCCCCGACATGGTGCGGGCGCAGGCGATCCTTCTCGACCATCTCGGCATCGAGACGGCGCTGGCCGTGGTCGGCGGCTCGATGGGCGGCATGCAGGTGCTGCAATGGGCGGCGGCCTATCCGGAGCGCGTCTTCGCGGCGATTCCGATCGCCTGCGGCGCGCGGCATTCCTCGCAGAACATCGCCTTCCACGAGGTCGGCCGCCAGGCGGTGATGGCCGACCCCGACTGGGCGAAGGGCAAGTACCTCGCCGAGGGCAAGAGCCCGCGGAAGGGGCTCGCCGTCGCGCGCATGGCCGCGCACATCACCTACATGTCGGACAAATCGCTGCACGCGAAGTTCGGCCGGCAACTGCAGGACCGCGAAGCGCCGACCTTCGGCTTCGACGCGGACTTCCAGATCGAGTCGTATCTCCGCCACCAGGGCGTGACCTTCGTCGAGCGCTTCGACGCGAACGCCTACCTCTACATGACTCGGGCGATGGACTATTTCGACCTCGCCGCGGCGCATGGCGGCCGGCTGTCGGAGGCGTTCAAGGGCAGCCGGACGCGCTTCTGCATCGTCTCGTTCACGTCGGACTGGCTGTTCCCGACCGAGGATTCCAAGGTCATCACCCGCGCGCTGATCGCGTCCGGCGGCAACGTGTCGTTCGTCGAGATCGACACGGACGGCGGGCACGACGCCTTCCTCCTCGACGAGCCCGAGCTGTTCGCGACCGTCGACGGCTTCCTGCGGGCGGCCGCCCATGCGCGGGGGATCCACTGATGCTCGAGACCACCCGCCGCAACGGCGTCAGGGCGGATCTCAGGCTGATCGGTGATCTGATCGCGCCCAACTCGCGGGTGCTCGACATCGGCTGCGGCAACGGCGAACTGCTGCAGTTCCTGCAGGAGACGCGCGGCGTCGACGGCCGTGGCATCGAGCTGAGCCAGAAGGGCGTCAACGAGTGCGTCGCGCGCGGCCTTTCGGTGATCCAGGGCGATGCCGACCGCGACCTCGTCCACTACCCGGACAATGCGTTCGACTACGTCATCCTCTCGCAGACGCTCCAGGCGACGTTCCGTCCCCGCGAGGTGCTGGAGCAGATGATGCGGATCGGCCGCCGCGCGGTGGTGTCGTTCCCCAACTTCGCCCACTGGCGCATCCGCGGCGCGCTGCTCCTGCGCGGCCGCATGCCGGTGACCAAGGCGCTGCCGCACTCCTGGTACGACACTCCGAACATCCACTTCTTCACGCTGCGGGATTTCGTGGACCTGTGCGGCGAGCTCAAGGTCACGATCGAACAGTCCGTGGCCCTGGACCGTCGGGGCGAGAAGATCGCCTTCCGGGGGCCGTGGTGGTTCTGGAATCTGTTCGGCGCGCAGGCGGTGTTCGTCCTGAGCCAGCCCTCGGCGAGGCGCGACTCCCCCAGCAGTTAGTTCAGCGTCGGCATGCCTTGGACGGCAAGGGTCCGTGCTCAATGGCTTTTAGCGGCATTCTGTCATTTTGAGCCTCCCCCTTGCGGGGAGGCGAAGGCGGCAAGCGGAGCGCCGCCGCCTTCAGAGGGGGTAGCGGCCCCAACTCGAGCGCCTGGCCGTGCGTCTACCCCCTCCCGAACCGGCAAATCGCCGGTTCGACCTCCCCGCAAGGGGGAGGTTCAAACGCCATTCGAGTCCCGACCCTGGTCGTTCCGCTTGCGTTGGATCTCCAGGAAGTCCGCAAGCGCTTCGGTGAACATGGTGTTGTTCGGATCGATTGCGGCAGCCCGGCGAAAGGCGGTCTCTGCCGAGACCGATGCTCCGACGGCTTCGTAGCAAGCGCCCAAAAAGTAGAACGGGTAGCCAAATTCCCAGCGAGGATTCAGTGAAACCAACTCCTCCCAGATGGGGATAGCTACTGCCCACCTCCGTTCGCGCGTGGCCAGACTTGCCGCCTGTTCGAGCTTGATCTGTGGGTCCGGTGGGCTCTTCGCTTCCATCGATCGACGGTGGGCGATCCAGTCCCCTGACGCGATCTCAGCGGCACCGTAAACGGGCCGATTGTAACGATAGACGTACGCTTCCAGCGGCGAGCCCACGAGTGAGACCGGCTCGCGAAGGTACAGCGATGCAGTTGTGTCTCTGGGATCGAACTCCTCGAAGGCATCGAGGTCCGAAAGGATCGTAGCGTCCGCCGGCTCGAATAGCTCGCCGTGCACGAGGCCCTCGCCATTCAGAAACGCAGGGTAGGGGCCGAGATCGAACAGCTTTCCCCTCACCACGCAGGGCATAATGAAGCGAAGGCGAGTGTCGAGGTGGAGCTTCTCGTACGATTCCCCGGCGCGGCGGAGAGTGCCATAGAGGAAAAGCAGCGGAGCGGTGGTCATCGGCCCTCTTCTCCTCACGTGCGGGGAGAGGCAGCGAGCGCTTGCGAGCGGTCGAGGGGCGCTGCAATTCGCCCCGGAGCCGTAGGTCATGGCAGAGGCACGGGCGGGTGTGCTGCCCGTCTCCACGACCCTCCCCCCGCAGAAGCGGGGCAAGGGGGCGCATCACCTTCAGAAGACGCTACCGGCACTCCTGCGCGGCTCGGTCGAGCGCGGCCGAGATGCCGCGGAGCGAGTAGGTGTCGGTGGTGTCGGTGCCGCGGGCGGAGCGGCCACGGACGGTCATGGTGATGCCGCGGCGCATGGCCACGATCAGCGCCGCCTCCTGGTCGAGGGCTTCGATCCAGGCAGTGTCGGGATAGGGCGTGGTTCGGGTGAAGAGCGTGAAGTTTTCGGTCGTGTCGATCGTTACCGAGACCGCCGAGTTGGCCTCGAGCGGATAACCCATGATGACACTCACCTCGTTCGTGGCATCCCGTGCGGGCCAGTTCGCGACCATGAAATGGATCGGATCGCGATTGACGCCGGTCGGGGCGGTCGTCTGCGGCTGGGTCGCGGCGTAGCAGACGCGGCCGGAGGGGCCGCTGTATGTGTATACCGACCAGTCCTGGAAGGTCGCCACCCGGCTCGAGGCCTGGGCGAAGGCCGTTGTGGCCGAGATCGCGAGGATCGCGAGGGCGGCAGCGATTCGGTTCAGCATTGGCGTCCCTGTCTGCGCCGGCCGGCGGGCGGGCGCGTGTCGGTCTCGGGTGGGAGCGGCATCAGGCGCATTCGCGCGCAGCCCGCTCGAGCGCGGCGGTGATGCCACGCAGGGAATAGGTGTCGGTCGTGCTGGCGCCGCGTGCCGACCGGCCGCGCACGACCATTTCCGTGCCGCGCCGCATCGCCGCGACCAGAAGGTCGTCCTCGACCCGGCTCGGCAGCCACGCTCCTTCGCCGTCGACGAACATGGTGAAGGCCTCATCGCCGTCCACCGTGACCAGGACCTCCGAATCAGGCGCGAGCGGGTAGCCCATCTGAGCGTAGGTCTCATTGGTGCTCGTGGTCACCATGAAGAGCACTTCGCTGCGGATGCGGCCGGCCGGCTCGATCCGCGCGGTCGTCGGGCGCGAGGCGACGAAGCAGATCTTGCCCCCGGCCGACGTCAGGGCGTGAACGTCCCAATACTGGTAGTTCGCGATCGGCACGCCGTTCTGCGCGGCGGCGCCAACGGCGAAGCCGACGACGAGCGCCGCGGCGAGAGCGATCCGGGGGAGCATCGGCGAAGAAGGTCCTGGTGTTTTGCGCCTGCCGGCCCGTGTGCGTGAGCATCCGAACCGTGTCGCCAACATGGTTACTTTTTGGTGAACGTCGGCCGATTCCAGTTACCTGGCGACGCCAGGCGCCGATCCGTGTCACGCCTCGGGGTCGCCTGCAAATGGGGCGACTTTGGGGCTTGCTCCCCGCCCTGATCGCGACGTTCGCCCCGGCTCGGCCTCGCGCGCCGGATCGTGATCTCCGGACAATCCGATTCGACCACGACGGGCAGTTGAATCGATTGTGCCGGATTCTCCGAACGCACGTTGAGGTAGAATTGCTTAAACTTTTCCGGTCACGATCAGCCTCATTGCAACTTGCGTGCGGTATCCGGTAGCGCAAGCAGGCCATTCGTCCCTGCTGCGCACCTGGAGACTAACGTGCTCTGAAGAGGAGGCAGGCAAAGATCGATCGGCCGGGTTGTTCCCAGCCCATTCAGTAATCATACCAGATGTTCTTCGCAGCCGAGGCGACGGCAGTCTTTCAGACACCGTGGTTCGCGAAGAACGGGACTTCAGGTCCGCCGTTTGATCGGTTGGCCGAGGGGGAGTCATCTCTGGTTTCAATTTGGAGACTACCACCATGAGAATTCTTCTGAAGTCGATCGCCGTTGCTGCGGCGATCGCATTGGGGAGCGCCACTCCCGCCCCAGCGCAGCTCAATCTACCACTCATCGGCGATGTCGACGTCTGCGCCGACCTCCTCGGCATTCAGCTCGACATCGGCGAGTGCCCTTCCAGTGACAGCGACGCCAACCTGCTTGACGTCTGCGCCGACCTCCTCGGCATTCAGCTCGACATCGGCGAGTGCCCGCCAAGTGGCAGTGGCAGTGGCAGCGCCACCACCCTGCTCGACGTCTGCGCCGACCTCCTGGGCATCCAGCTCGACATCGGCGAGTGCCCTCCCAGTGATAGCGACGCCAACCTTCTTGACGTCTGCGCCGACCTCCTTGGCATCCAGCTCGACATCGGCGAGTGCCCGCCCAGTAGCGGCAGCGGCGGTCTGATTGACGTCTGCGCTGACCTCCTGGGCATCCAGCTCGACATCGGCGAGTGCCCGCCCAGTGGCGGCAGCGGTGGTCTGATTGACGTCTGCCTCGACATCATCGGCATCCAGGTCGACATCGGCGATTGCCCGCCGGGTGGTGGCGGCGGCGGCGTCGACGTCTGCCCCAACCTGCCGGGCGTCCAGCTCGACATCGGCCTCTGCCCGCCCCCGGGCGGCGGCACCGATGTCTGCCCGAACATCCCCGGCGTCCAGACCAACCCGGCGGCATGCCCGCCCGGCGGTGGCGGCGGCGGTCCGTTCGGTCCCATTGGCGGCCCGAATGTCGATACGAGGCCCCTCGGTGCCATTGGTGTCCCGGGCGGCGCCCAGGCCTGCTTCTTCTCGGCGATCAACTACGGCGGCTCGTCGTTCTGCGTTGCCCGCGGCGCATCGCTCCCCGTGCTCGGCTCATGGAACAACGTGATCCGGTCGATCAACGTCCCGTCGGGCGTTACCGTGGAGGTCTGCGCCAACGAAGGGTTCGCCGGGCAGTGCACCACACTCACGACCAGCCTGCCGCAGCTCTATGGCGGCTGGGAGGCCCAGATCTCTTCGCTCCGCGTCATGTAGAGCGGGATTCCTCGAACGCTGCAAAAGGGCCGCCCTTCGGGGCGGCCCTTTTCGTTTGCGCGGTTGGCGCGTCAGCCGCCGATGTTACCGAGCAGGGCCGGGTTGCCTTGTGCCGGAGCGGGTGCGGCCGGCCATGCGATGTTTCCCGCAATCATGGTCGACCCGCTGATCGACACCCACGTGCCGGCATCCCGGTCCGACTGGCGCTTGATGTAGATGTACGGGGTGTCGGTCCAGAGACGGACCTCGTTCGACAGATTGTCGAGGATGAAGTCGCCATGGTTGGTGCGGACGGTCAGCACCGCGTGGCCCTCGCCGTTCGCCTGAAACACCATGGTGATCAGAAGGCTGCTCAGCGGCCACCCGGCAGCGGCCAGGAGCTGGCGCTTGAGGAGGACGAAGTCCTCACAGTCGCCGGCGCCTGTCGGATACGTCCAGAGCTCGACGAGATTGTAGAGCTGCGCATCGGTCACGGCCACGACCGACTCGTTCACGTGCCGGTTTACCGCGTCGAGCTGGGCGAAGGTCGCGTCGGTCAGGCCGACTGGCTGTGCGACGGGTGTGCGGCGGCATTCGGAGCGGTTCAGCGCGCAGAACTCGTAGTGTCCGATCGGCTGGCTCGTGATGCCGCCGGTCGCCATAGACGAACCCAGCACAGACTGGGCGAGCGCGGCGCTTGAGAAAGCAACGACGCTTGTCGCAGCTGCAAGTAGAAGGAAGGAGATGTGCACAATCCGACTCCAATTTTCCATAAATTTGTTGGAAAACTGGATGGCATTGGCTTGAGACTAAATCGATGCTTTGTGGTAACGAAGTTTAATGGAACGTGAATCTAATTGAACAGTCGATTGATCCATCAGTACGAGTGGAGTCAAGCCGAACGGCGAGCGATCGAGACAATTTTAGTGAATCTTTGAACGCACTGGCAGGAATTGGTGAGATGGTGCGACAAAGCACGTCATGCGCCGAGGACTGCTCTTCGCGCGACGTGCGACATCTGCAAGATGGAAGAATGATCAGAGCCCGTGACTTCCCGCGGCCCGGTGGCTGCGATCACGTCGGGGACGACGGGGCCTGTGCGCCTGGGCGGGTATCGCCGCGGCTGCAGCAGGCGCGCGTTGCGCCGGCCGGGAGAAGCGGCTCGGGCACTTCGGATGTGGAAGCAGGAGACCGGGCACGCCGCCGGGCTCTGCCGGCCCGGGTCCTCTGCACCTGAAACGACTACGCCGCCCTCAGGGGGGCGGCGATCATCGGAATCGTCAAGGGCAGCGCGTGGTCCGCGGTGCGAGCCGCTCGGACAGGACCCGGCCCGCGACGACGTGGGCCCCTAGCGACCTGCGACCAGGTTGTGGTCGTGCCAGGGGGTGCCGCCCGGGTGATCCCAGCCCCAGCCGACGCAGTGCGGCATCTCGTGGAGCCGGAGGAGCTCGGCTGCCTCTGCATCGGGCAGGCCGTTCCACACGGCGATGAAGCACAGGCCGGCCGACTGCCAGGTGCAGGCGAGGATCGTCCGACCTTCGGTCGCCTCATGCGCCTCCGGCCCGCATTGCTGCTGCAGGCGCCATTGCGGCCAGTCGAACGTGACCACGGGGGCGTTCCGGGCGGCCGCAACATAGGCGGCCGGGGCGACGTCCCAGGCCCGGGCCGGGGCCGCGACAGCGAACAGCGCCGTAGCGGCGGCAGCGATCATCGCGGCAGATTTGAGCACAACCAGACTCCAATTTCCAGAAAATCTTATGAAAATGAAATAACAACGCGGCTGTTATTATCTGTAAAAGTGTACTGGCAAGTTTAAGTCTAATAAGACACAAGTTTTACGGACTTACGCTGACAGGATCAGCTGCGTCGGCCGGAAGAGCGGTAAGCCGATACAAGTCAATCGGATCGATTAATCTTGTGGGAACTGAAGCCGGAAGAGCGCTACTCGCGCCTTACGAACTCCTGGCGCCGCTCGGCCTCATCGCGGACGCGCCACGCATCCGGTCCGGACGGTTCACCGCCGGCGAGGACCGTTCCCCAGGGACGCGCGACCGGGTGGACCCGCGGCCATTGCGAGGCGATCGGGACGTGCAGGGCGGCAGGATTTGCGTGTGCATCGGAGAACCCCCTCAACCGAAAACGGTGCACGCATAAGCTTTGGCCGCGGTGCCGTCTCGCGGAATCGGCGGTCGCCCCATGCAATAGTGACGCAGTCGCGCAAGTGGCCCTTCGTACAGGTAGCAGGTGGTCGTTCGTACAGGTGCCGATCGGGCGCGAACGGCCGCGACCGGGCGTGCCCGGTCGGTCGCCGCGAGCCGTGCGACGGGGCGGCCGGCGCTATCGGCCGGCAGTGCTGCGGGAGGTCAGTTCAGAGGGTGAGGTAGGGGATGGCGGCGAGCGCCGCGAGGGCGGCGGTGCCGGAGCAGAACAGCGTGAACCGGACGACGAGCCCGCGCATGGAGAATCCCCTTGGAAGGAGCATGCGTGTATCGCCCGGCATGTTCGCCATTGTGCCGGAACCGTGACGCCCCACAGGATTCCCGGCCCGGCCGTCGTCAGGCCGTGGCTGTGTTGCTTTCCGGTACCGGTTCCGCATCCGCGAACTGGAGGCGGTGGAACCGCGCATAGGCGCCGCCGGCGGCAAGCAGTTCGCGATGGGTGCCGGCTTCGGCGATCGCGCCGTCGACCACGACGCAGATGCGGTCGGCGCCCACGATGGTCGAGAGGCGGTGTGCGACCACGATCGTCGTCCGGCCCGCCTTGAGCCGGTCGAACGCCTCCTGGACCCGCATCTCGGATTCCGCATCGAGCGCGGAGGTTGCCTCGTCGAGAAGCACGATCGGCGCGTTGCGGAGGAGGGCGCGGGCGATGGCGAGACGCTGGCGCTGGCCGCCGGAAAGATCGACGCCCTGCTCGCCGAGCGTGGTGTCGTAGCCCTGCGGCAGGGCGCGGATGAAGCCGTCGGCCAGCGCATCCCGCGCGGCGGCTTCCACCTCGGCGTCGGTCGCGCCGAGCCGGCCGAAGCGGATGTTGTCGCGCACGGTGCCGGCAAAGAGGCGCACGTCCTGGCCGACGAGGGCGATATGGCTGCGCAGGTCCGCTACGGCGACGTCGGCGATATCCCGCCCGTCGACCCTGATGCGGCCGCCGCCAAGCTCGTGGAAGCGCTCGATGAGCGCGATGATCGTGCTCTTGCCCGCGCCGGACGGGCCGACAAGCGCGGTCGTCTTCCCGGCCTCGGCAACGAAGGAGAGGCTTTCAAAGAGCCTCTCCTCCGGCCGGTAGCGGAAGGCGACGCGGTCGAACTCGATCCGGCCCGCGGTGACCTCGAGGCGCGGCCGGCCACTGTCGTCGGGCGGCACGGGCGCATCAAGGAGCTCGTAGAGCTGGCGGACATTGGCGAGGCGGCCGGCGACGTGGACATTGAAGCGCGCGAGGCGCGCGGCCGGCTCGTAGGCGAGGAGCATCGCGGTTACGAACGCAATGAACGAGCCGGGCGTCGCGCCGGAGTGGACGACCGACCAGCCGGTCCACAGCAGGATCCCGGCAACGGCAATGCCGGCGATGCCCTCCATGATCGGTGCCGTCCGCGCCGTCATGGTCGCCACGCGGTTCGCCCGGCCCTCGACCTCGGTGATCGCGTCCTCCATCCGGCCGCGCATCGTCCCCTCGAGATTGAAGGCGCGAACCACGCGCATGCCGAGCGCCGTCTCCTGGAGTACCGAGGAGACGAGGCTGGTGAAGCGGAACTCGGCCTCGGCCGCCTGGCGCGTGCGCCGGATCAGCCGGCTGACGAGAATGATGGCGACCGGCGCGACGAGGAATACCACGAGCGACAGGACCAGGTTCTGCCACAGCATCACGCCGACAAGGACGATGAGTGTGAGGAGGTCGCGGATCGCGACATTGCCGAGCTTGTCGAGCGCATCGCGGGCTGCCGCGGTCTGGTGCAGCATGCGCGTGACGAGGTCGGCCGAATGGTTGCGGGCGAAGAAATCGAGGTCGAGCCGCAGAATCTTCTCGAACACGCGCCGCTGCAGGCGCGCGACGATCGCGTTGCCGATCCGCGCCTGGATGACTAGGCTGACATAGTTGGCGATGCCGCGCGTGACGAACAGCGCGCCCATCAGGATCGGGACGAGGACGACGAGGTTCTCGTCGCGCGTGAAGAAGATGCCGTCGACGACGTCGCGCATCAGCCACGCGGTGCCGCCGGTGGTGACGGCGAACACGGCCATCGCGGCAATGACGATCGCATAGCGGCCGCGGAAGTCGCGCGCGTTCTCGCCGACGAGGCGCCGCACCAGCGCAAGGTCGCCGACGGTGCGGCGGGCAGGGGGGCTGGCCATGCGCGTGGGTTCCGGGTCGTCTCTCAGGGTGATGGCCCGCTCTTCTGCCGCCTGTTTCGTGCCGGCCTTAGGCTCGGACGGAGTTGGATGGTCCTCTCCCCCCTTGAGGGGGAGAGACAGAGAGGGGGGTATGCCCCACGACGGGACGGCTTGGTGAGGGGGGGTTCCCTCGCGCTACCGCCGATGCCAGAAGACAGTCCCCACAGCGCGCGGCTTACCCCCCTCCCGGCCTCCCCCTCAAGGGGGGAGGGGAAGAAAGGCTGAAAAGCGCGCCGTCAATGGGCGTTGGAGATTCAGTCAACGACCGCCCGTCACGCCGCCAGCGTTTCCTCGACGAGTTTCACCCAGTAGGTGCAGCCGAGCGGGATGATGGCGTCGTTGAAGTCGTAGGCGGCATTGTGAAGGCCGGGGGTGTCGCCGTTGCCGATGAAGATGAACGAGCCGGGCCGCGCCTCGAGCATGTAGGAGAAATCCTCCGCGCCCATCACCGGCGGCGTGTCGGTGTCCACCCGGTCGGCGCCGACGATGCGCGAGGCGACCGCGATGGTCTTCTCGGTCTCGGCGCGGTGGTTCACCGTGACGGGGTATTTTCGCTTGTAGGTGAGGTCGGCGGTCGCGCCGAAGGCGGCGGCGACGTTCTGGACGATCGCGCGTACCCGTTCCTCCACGAGGTCGCGCATCGCCGGCTGGAGCGTCCGCGCCGTGCCCTCGATCTTCACGAAGTCCGGGATGACGTTGGTGGCGGTGCCGGCGTCGAGGCGCGTGACGGAGATGACCGCGGATTCGAGCGGGTCGGCGTTCCGCGACACGACCGTCTGCAGCGCCTGGATGAGCGCCGCGGTCGCCACCACCGGATCGATGGTCTCCTGCGGGCGCGCGGCATGGCCGCCCCGGCCGCGGATGACGATCCTGAACTCGTCCGTCGAGGCGAGGAGCGCGCCGGGACGCGTGGCGAACGTGCCCACCGGAATGCCCGGCATATTGTGCATGCCGTAGACCTCGGCGATGCCGAAACGGTCCATCATCCCGTCGTCGACCATCGCCTTGCCGCCGGCGCCGCCTTCCTCGGCCGGCTGGAAGATCACGACGGCGGTGCCGGCGAAGTTCCGCGTCTCGGCCAGGTAGCGCGCCGCGCCCAGCAGCATGGCCGTATGGCCGTCATGGCCGCAGGCGTGCATCTTGCCGGGCGTCTCGGAGGCGTAGGCCCGTCCGGACGTTTCGGTGATCGGCAGGGCGTCCATGTCGGCCCGGAGACCGATCACGCCGTTGCCGGGCTTGGCGCCGCGGATGACGCCGACCACGCCGGTCCGGCCGATGCCGGTGACCACCTCGTCGACGCCGAACTCCCGCAGCTTCTCCGCGACGATCCCGGCGGTGCGGTGGACGTCGTACAGGAGCTCCGGGTGGCGGTGGAGATCGTGCCGCCAGGCGGTGATCTCCTCATGGAAGTCCGAGATGCGGTTCAGTGCTGGCATGGCGAGCTCTTCGCTGGCAGGCGCGGCCGGTCACCCCTCGTTAGCACCGTTTCGCGCTCCCCGTCGCCCCTTCCGGGCCATCATCCTTCGCAAAGGAAGTTTGCGTTAGAGTGCGCGCCGATTCGTGTTTTCTGAGAGGATTTACGATGCGCAATCTCTATCGCTGGGGCGTAATCGCCCTCCTGCCGCTCCTCGGCGGCTGCTTCGACATGCGAAACGACCTCACCGTCGCTCCCGATGGCACCGCAACGCTCGTGGCGAGCTTCACCATGTCGGCCGACATGATGGGCATGATGGGCGCCGCTGCAGGCGCTGCCGGCGGCGCTGCGGCCGAGGACGACGATTTCTGCCCGTCCGATATGGACGAGGTCCCGGCGGGCTTCACCGCCAAGAGCGAGCAGAGCACGGCTGCCAATGGCGACGCGGTCTGCACGATGACGGTCACCGGCCCGATCGACCGCATGGGCGAGGTCCTCGCGGGGACCGACTTCAACCCCGGCGGCGGCGTCGAGGGCGACGACGGCCAGATCACGCTGACGGCCGAGGGTGGCGGCATCTACACCTACGCCCTCAGCTTCGCGATCCCCGAGGAAGAGGCGCCGACGCCGGAAGAGGCCGCCATGCAGGCGGCGATGATGCAGGCGATGCGGGAGATGATGGTGGGCCGCACCATGACGTGGAGCGTCACCGCGCCGCGCATCCTCTCGTCGACCGGCACGATCGAGGGCAACACGGCGACCTTCGTCATTCCGGTGACCGACATGATCGACAACACCGGCGGCGAATACACCTTCGAAGTCCGCTTCGGCCTCTAGCCGTTCGCTTCCCTACGGCCGGCCGCGACGACGCGGCCGGCTTGCATGCTTCGAGGCGCGTGGCTATCAAGGCCCCGCGCTTTCGGGCGCCGCATTAGCTCAGTCGGTAGAGCATCGCATTCGTAATGCGGGGGTCGCTGGTTCGAATCCGGCATGCGGCACCAACAAAATCAAAAGCTTAGCGCCATCCGACCCGTCGTGTCGATTTGCCCTGTGAGCACATTGTGAGCGCCGGCTTCGCTTAACGGGGCCGCGATTCTCAAGGCGGCTCGGATTGCCCATCCGCGGGACGGTCACCGCCATCCCTTTGCTCATTACCGTCTCCCTGCGGTGGGCGCTTCAGACCAAGTGGCAAAACCGTCAACGGCCGGCGTGGTGGCGAGTCGCCTTCGCCTCCCTCGCGGTGCAGCGTCGCCCACGCCCATGAGTAGTTCATCAGGGTCGGAGCGCTCTATCTCTGAACCGTCAGTTCGAATCCCTCTCCCTCCGCCATCCCATCCTGCCAACTGGCTTCGAACGCACTGAACTCGCTGGAGGGAGAGGAACTGAGATCCAACATTCTCTGCTCGAGGCAGCCCAGTGGAGCCCTGCGAGCGAATTGCTCGTGCTCCGCGAGGTTACGCCCGCGGTAGCGGGCCCCCCACGCCGGACAGCGTTGTTGCCCGATGGCAGGATTCTCGTCATCGAGGCGTCGGGTACGCCGATCGGGCTCTTCGGCCGGTTCCATCACGCACGTCACCGTCGTTCTTCCCCCTTGAGCGGCTGCTCATCTACTCCGACGGGCTCGTCGATGCGGCAGGACCCGTTGGCGAGAGCTTTGGCGAGGAACGCCTCCTCGAGTGGCTCGGGAATCGGGGCGCCGAATTGGCCGAGGTCGCCCTGGAGGACCTGGCGCGGCCGCTGAAGTCATAGGCCAGTGGCCCCGCTTGGCGATGACGCCAGTGGCATCTGATGTATCTGGCCGGACGCTGCTACGGCACGCTTTGCGGCGCTGCCATCAGGGATGTCCTCGTCACGCGCCGGGTTTCCGGCCCCGGCGAGACCGGGCTACGTTGTGACGGCGTTCGAGCGGTCCTGGCGATCGATCGGCGCGGCAGGAGGGATAGAGGAATGACATTCCAGGAAATAGTCAGTCGCCTCCTCGACGGTACGCTCGCGGCACCATCGGCTGGACGCGACCAGTTTGGGGATCTCGACCACCACCTCGCGCCGTCCATCCCTGCCGAAGGCTATTTCTTCGAACCCCATTCCCAGATCAGCTCCCCGCTCGTTCGCACGGAAGGAAGCAGCCCGACCAACGTCATCTGTGCCTATTCCTACGTGAACGGCGGAGGCTACCTCAGGGATGGGGTCGTCATCGGACGGTACTGCTCGATCGGTCGGAGAGTGACGATCGCCGCAGGCAATCACGCCATTCGTGCACTCTCGACATCCCCCAGGATCAAGGGGGCGCCGGCACGTCCATACTCGGAGACCGAGACGGAAAGCGTGTACCGGCCGTCGCAGGCGAGCCCGTACACCGTCATCGAATCCGACGTGTGGATCGGTGATGGAGCCGTAATCAAGGCCGGCGTCCGGCTTGCAGTGGGATCCGTCGTCGGGGCCAACGCCGTCGTCATCCGCGACACCCAGCCATATGAGATCGTTGGCGGCGTGGCCGCGAAGAGCCTCGGCTTCAGGTTTGCGCCGCCGCTGGTCGAGGCGTTGCTCCGAACCGAATGGTGGGAGCGCGATGCATCGATCATCAATCGCCTTCCCGCCGCCAACGTCTTCGAGTTCATCGAGCGCATCGAGAACGAAGCGCCGGCAGCGAGCGACTTCCCCTTGTTCCGCGCCGGCACCTGACCCACGCGCGGGGATGTGACTGCACCTGCGGAATAGCTGCCTTGCAGGAATGGCGGCTCTCCGCCAATCCGCTACCCCGTCCGATCGACCACTATCGCCCGCTATACGTGAAAGCCATGCTGGAACTCCGGTGGCCAACCGGGTTGATCCATGCATGCAACCCCAGTCGCGAACTGGAAAAATTCCAATCAGGTGGCAGCTAAGTATTCGCGCGCTGGTTGATGTATTTCCACAAACGATCTCTGTGAAAACATGATCATTTGGCGCATGTTATCGCGTCACGCTGTCGCACGATGGCGGATGTTCTATCGATAATTGCAGCTATCCCGTTGTGACATCAGACACAGGTTGAGCTGATACATCGCCGAGACTGTGCGATGGTACGGTTGCGCTGCGTGGCCCCGCAGTAAGACCATAATTCGTCCATCGTATCGTCGATTGATTGCCCGAGTTTGTCGCGAGTCTCCCTCTCGTGGCGGGACAACGGAACAGGAGCCAACGCGTGAAGAAATCGAGCAAGTTGCTACAGGCGCTCGCAGCAGCAGGTGTTGCCGCGAGCGTGACCATGGGCGGCGTCGGATCTGCTTCGGCTGCAAAGCCCGATTCGACCTTTGCCTCGCGCTTCAAGGAGCCGGGAGATACCGGGCGACCCGACATCTTCGGTCCGCCCGGCAAGCCGGTCATCGGCCCGCCCGGCCAATACGAAGGCTAGTGCGGAGGGGCTGCGCCCGCACAGTGCGCGGCCCCTTTCTCCAGGCAGCCGTCGATCGGTCGGAAGCTCCGCCGACCCCGACCCCATCTCGAAATTTCCTGTTCGGACAGAGGCGTAGGCATGATCAACTTCGATGTCGTGCTCGCGGGCGACTTCCGCTTTCCCGGCGGGACGTCCGTGGCGACGGCCCATGAAGTGCGGGCGCTGGCAGCTGCTGGGTACAGCGTCGGCCTGGCTCAGGTCGCCGCGCCGGTGCTGAAGAAGCGGCGGGGTCTACATCCCCAGATCCGCGACTGCCTTGATCGCAGACTTGCGACGATCATTCCGCCCGAGAGCGGAGAAGCCATCCAGACCTCGCTCGCCATCTTTCACAACCCGCTCGCCTTCACCGCGGAACCCGCTGAGTTTCCCCGCCTCCGGGCAGGCGAGGCGATCGTTGTGGCCCATCAGGGGGCGGAGGACACCAATGGCGTCCCCTACTACGACCCGGGCGAGGTGGACGCGATATGCTCCACGCTCGCCCAGAGGCCGGTTCGCTGGGCGCCCATCTCCGGCATCGTTCGCGATAGCCTTCAGAATGCCGGCGGCATCACCATCCATGACGAGGACTGGCACAACACCCTCTTCCCGGAGGAGTGGTCGTCATCTCGTTCCAGACCGCTCAAGAAGATCCCCGTCGTCGGCCGGCACAGCAGGGCCGACCGGGAGAAATGGCCGGCGACCCGGTCGGAGATTCTCACTGTCTATCCCAGCGATCCCGGGGTCGAGGTGCGACTGCTCGGCGTCGGCGACTTCCTGACCAGGACCATGGGGGAGTTCCCGGGAAACTGGGCGACCTTCCGCTTTGGCGAGATCGAACCACCGCAGTTCCTCAAGAGCATCGACTTCTTCGTCTACTACCACCACCCACACTGGGTCGAAGCCTTCGGCCGCACGGTTGCCGAGGCACTTGCTTCGGGCGCCGTGGCAATCTTGCCGCAGCATTTCGAGGCCACCTTTGACGGAGCTGCGGTCTACGCCCGGGGCGAGGATGCCATCGAGGTGGCGAGGAGCCTGCACGGCGACTGGGCGCGGTACCGGAAGCAATCCGCCCATGCGACCCATTGGGTCAAGCAGAACCACGGCCCCCAGCGCCATGTGCGCTTCATCAAGGCGCTCGGTGCGAAGCCGTCCATGGCGACCGCCCGTCTGCCTGCTGTCACGCGTCGAACAGGTGCTCCGAAAGCCCCGCGGCAGAACGTCATTACGCCCGTCTTCCGCACGGGCAGCGACCACTTCGATGTCGTGACGATTGGCGATATGCGCGCCGCCAACGACAGACCGCTGCGTGTGGCACATGAAATCCGCATACAGGCCGGGCACGGATACCGGTCGGGCCTCATCCACGTGCCGACCAAGGCCGTCTCTGCCGAGTACGTTCGCGGCGAGGTCGATGCATGCTTGCTGGCGGGCGATGCGGTTCTGGTCACGGGTACCGATCGCGTGCGGACCGACCTTGTCGTGGTCCACGGCGCCGAGGACATGTTCAATCCTATCCCCGCGATGTTCCCGGCCGTAGACGCGGCCCGCGTGATCGTGGTGGCGGATCGGAGCCTGTCGCAGCCGGCGCTGCTCAACGCGCATCACCTCCTGTCCATCGTGTTTCGCGTGCCGCCCGTCTGGGCGCCTATCAGCGCCACCATCCGCGAAGCGCTTCTCAAGGCGTGGGCCGAAATTCCACTCGACGCGGACAACTGGGCCGTATCGTTGCGCGCCATTCCGTGGTCCCGGCCCCGTTTTCGAGCGGACCGTCCCGTGATCGCGGTCGCCCTCCCGGAGTCTCGCGGAGAACCCGCCGCGGACGATCTGGCGCTCGTGCGCGACCTTGCCGGTTCCGCATATGTCAAGGTGCTTCGACCCGACGTGTATGAGGACAAGGTCCTCCACAATCAGGTCGAGTGGTTCGGCTCGGCCGAGATCGCTGCGACCAAGGTGTTGCAGCGTGCGGATATTCTGGTCGTTGCCGAGTCGGGCGGGCAGGACAGCTTCCCGCGAATGCTTGTCGCCGAAGCAATGGCCCGGGGCGTCGTTCCCGTTGTCGCGCCGGCCATGGCCAAGGAACTCGGACCGGGGGCGGTCGGTGCGGACCGACCGAAGATTCGCGAGGGAATAGCCAAGCTCGATGCCGCGCGGCTCACGCAGCTTGGCCACGATGCCGCAAGGAATGTCCGCGGTGCGAGTGGCGACGGCGTGCATCTCTCCCGCATCGAAAGGCTGACCGGCCGCGCGGCGGAACAGGCGAGGCCCCGCGAACAGCGCCGGCGAATTGCCTTCGTCTCGTCCAACGGCGTGGGCCTCGGCCACCTGACCCGGCTGCTTTCCATCGCGCGGCGGCTGCCGGACGACGTGGAGCCCGTGTTCATCACCATGAGCCAGGCGTTCGGCCTGGTGGAGCAGTTCGGATACGTGGCCGAGTACATTCCGTTCCACTCGCAAAGCGAAGCCAGCACCAATGCAGACTGGAACGACTGGTTCAGGCTGCAGTTCGAGCAGATGATGGACTACTACGACGTGGCGGGCGTCGTGTTCGATGGTGGCGCCCCTTATGCCGGCTTGATCGCCGCCGCGGCCACGCGGTCGGAGGTCTTTGCTGTCTGGGTGCGCCGCGGAATGTGGCGGGCGCAGCAGTTCAACGAGCCCCTCATCCGACGTCAGAAGTTCTTCGACCTCATCATCGAGCCGCGGGATATCGCAGGCGGGCGGGACGAAGGGATGACGGCGCCGCACCGGGGCCGTGTCGCCCAGGTTGATCCGATCCGCCTCCTCGATCCGCCCGACATCCTGACCCGGGTGCGCGCCGCCGCTGAACTCGGCCTCGATCCGGACCGACCGGCCGTCCTGATCCAGCTCGGCTCGGGAACGACGCGCGATGTGGTCAGCATCACCCGTGAGGTTGTGGCCGCCTGCAGCGCTTTCGAGGGGTTGCAGATCGTTCTCATCGAGTGGTCGATCGGCGTCGCCTCGTTCGACAACTGGCCGGGCATCACGGTCCTGAAGGGGTTCCCCACCAGTCGCTATTTCAACGCCTTTGACTTCACGATCGCTGCGGCCGGGTACAATTCCTACAACGAGATCATCTCGTTCGGATTGCCGGCAATCTTCGTCGCCAACGACGCGCCGATGATGGACGACCAGGGTGGCCGGGCCGGATTCGCCGAGGAGCAGGGGGCCGCGCTGTCGGTCCTCGAGAGCGAGATCGAGGCGACGCTGCCGGGGCTGGTCCAGACGCTCCTCGATCCACGGGCGCGGGAGGTTATGCGGGTGAACTGCCTCCGCATCGCGCTGGATAACGGCGCTGCGGCTGCAGCCGAGTGGATCGCCGGTCTCCTGCCCATTGAACGGAACGTCGGCGCCACCACGCTGGCAGTAGCCGACATGAGGAGTGCTTCATGAGCCACTCACCTGAGGCCGTCCTGCATGGCGAAGTGAAGCGCCTGAAGGAAGTCGTCGAGCGGCAGTTCGCCGAGCTCAACGCCCTGCGGCAGATGATGCCGGGCGGCGACGCCCCGGTGGTGGTCGACGGGGCCCCCTACAGGACGTTCCGCCGTTCGATCACGCCTGCTGCCAACGCCCGGACCGCGCGGCGCTCGGACCCCGTCCTCTGGCCGACGGCGCGAAAGCCCGCGAACCCACTTTGGCCAAACGTCGGTTTCGCGAACTACGCCCTCGACAGATCGGGAGCCAAGGTCATCGGCTTCGCCGTCTTTGGCATGAACGACCAGGACCTCGAGGATGCGGTGAAGTTCGTCGAGGACAACCAGCGTCGCACGCGGGATTTCGTGCCGCTGTTCCTGACAGATGCCACGACAATCGCGTCGTTCCGCAAGCGTGGCTACAGCTACGAGTACTTTCCGAGCCACCGGCTGACGCGAAGCAACGCCCCGGTCCTTCGCGAATACGCCGAGGCGCGGCTCGACCTGGTGCGGCGCAAGTGGGGCCTGGCCGGGATCGTCACGCTCGGCGAGTCTGCCATCTATCCGGTTGGCCCGGTACAGGACACCGTCCCGGCGATCGCCCGCCGGCGGGGTGGCTGACATGAACAAGGTCGTCCGCCAGTCGTCCAGGGGCGTCACCAAGGCAACCACCCGCAACGAGACTGCAGCAGCGGTGGCCGAAAGCGCGTCGGCCGAGCCGCGCATGCAGTATCGCTTTGCCGCGTGGAAGGATGCGCGGTGGAACTCCTTCGACCGGCAACGCGAGCGCTACGAGGCGATCAAACCCTATCTGGGCAGCAATGCCGTCGGCGCGGAGATCGGCGTCTACAAGGGCGGCTTTGGCGAGTTCCTGCTGCCACACTGCAGGAAGCTCTACCTCGTGGACCCCTGGTACAGGCTTGGCGGTTACTGGCAGTCGGGCATTCCCAACGACAGCCGTGCCGAAACGGTCATCGAGATCCTCTCGGTCTACAAGTCGGAGATCAATGCGGGCCAGGTCGAAGTCATCGTCGACTACGGCGCAAGCTTCCTTGCCGGCATGCGGGATCGGTGGTTCGACTTTCTCTACCTCGACGGCTCGCATAACTACGAGCAGACGAAGAAGGACCTGGCGCAGGCGCTCCCCAAGATGAAATCGGGCGGCGCGGTGGTGGGTGATGACTACGACCCGGATCCCGCCTCGAACCAGCACGGCGTCTTCCGGGCGGTCAACGAGTTCGTCGCAGGTCACGGATTCTCACTCACGCTCAACCGCAGCCGGCAGTGGGGTTTCCGCGTCCCGTAGGGTCCTCGAACAGCTTCCTTTCCTGAACTGGAGTCACCGATGCGTCTGACTGTCATTGGCACCGGCTATGTCGGCCTCGTTTCGGGCGCCTGCTTTGCGGAGGTCGGCCACACCGTCACCTGCATGGACATCGATGCGGGCAAGATCGGACGGCTCGACGTGGGCGAGATCCCTATCTTCGAGCCTGGCCTCGAGGAGATCGTCCGTCGAAACCGGACCTCCGGCCGGCTCCGCTTCGCCTGCACGGTGGAAAGCGTTGCCGACGCCGATGCGGTCTTTCTTGCGGTCGGGACACCTACGCGGGTGGAGGATGGCGAGGCCGATCTCAACTATCTATTTGCCGCCGTCGAGATGATGGCACCGCATCTCGATGGCCGCGCCGTGATCGTGTCCAAGTCGACTGTCCCTGTCGGAACCGGCGATCGCATCGCCGCGCTCTTGGCTTCATTGCGACCCGGCATTCCCATCGACGTAGCCTCGTGCCCGGAGTTTCTTCGCGAGGGTTCGGCGGTCGTGGACTTCATGGAGCCATCGCGCATCGTCATTGGCGCGGAATCGGTGCGTGCGATCGGCGTCCTGCGCGACGTCTATCGCCCGTTCACGGAGCGTGGCTGCCCCCTCCGGGCGATGTCGCGACGGTCGGCGGAACTCGCCAAGTACGCCGCCAACGCCTTCCTTGCGACGAAGGTCACCTTCATCAATGAGATCGCCGATTTCTGCGAGCGGGTCGGCGCCGACGTGCATGATGTGGCGTCGAGCATGGGCCTGGATCCCCGGATCGGCCCCTCCTTCCTCAATCCGGGACCCGGCTACGGGGGTTCGTGCTTCCCGAAGGATACGCTGGCGCTCCTCCGCCATGGCGAGTCGTTCGATACGTCGCTGCAGATCGTCGAGACGGTCGTTGCGGTAAACGAGCGCCGCAAGCGTCAGCTTTGCCGGCGCGTCCTGACGGCCTGCGGTGGCTCGGTCGCAGGCAAGCGCATCGCGTTGCTGGGCGTAGCGTTCAAACCCGACACCGACGACATGCGGGACGCGCCGAGCATCCATCTTGCCCGGCGGCTCGTGGACGAAGGCGCGACGCTGGTCGCCTACGATCCGGCTGCCCGCGCCAACGCCGAGGTTCTTCCCGCATTTCGCTCAGTGGATTGGGCGGGCACAGCCCTCGATGCCGTCGAGGATGCCGATGCGGTCGCGATAATGACCGAATGGAACGAGTTCCGCGAGATTGACCTCGCCGAACTGCACGATCTCATGCGCACTCCTATCGTGGTCGACTTCCGCAACGTGTTCTCGCCATCGGCTGCGGAGGCGGCGGGCCTCGTCTATTGGCAGGTTGGTAGGCCGGTTGTCGGGATGACCGCCTCAACAGGTCCGCAGCGAGCGTCGTGGGTCCGCACCGGCGAAGCCGTTTTTTAGCCTGAGCCTGCCACCGTGCCGGTTCCGCCAATTCTCTGGTGCAAGACCTATAGGCAGGGCTGAATGTCGGATGGCGCGCCGGTCCTTCGACCATCGGAACGCTCTCTGGAGCGCTGGAAGGTCCGCCACGTCGAGCATCCATCGATCGGTGACTTCCTCGCAGGCGGAGAAATCGCCAACGGTGTTCACACCATCCTAGGCGGTGAGTCGCCGATCGATCTTCTTGTCCGGGCGCGGCGTGGCCGCCCCATCATCTTCAGCTTTCACGGCAACACGCCGCGGAGCGCGGACCTCAAGCTCCCGGTGTTCACCGGCCTCAACGTCACCCGTGACCTCGACGTCAGCCTCGTTGCGCTGAGCGATCCGACGCTGCACCTCGATGCGGATCTTCGGCTCGCCTGGTTCGCCGGCTCCGCTCGTCTTCGGCTTCAGGCAATACTACCAACAATCCTGGCGCGGCTGGCACAGGCCCTCGAAGCCACGCAGATCATCTTCTTCGGAGGGTCAGGCGGCGGCTTCGCCTCACTCCATTACGCGGCCGCCTTCCCGGATTCGCTCTCCGTAGTGTGGAACCCACAGACTGACCTCCGGCGATACAACCCCTCGCACGTCGAGGAATACGGGCGCGCCGCGTTCGGATGGACGAACTTGGCGGAGGCGAAAGCACGGCTCCCGGAGGAAGTCTCGAGTTCGCTGCATCAGGTCTACGGTCCTCGGCGTGACAACCTGATCCTCTATCTTCAGAACAATTCGGATGGGCATGTCGCCAATCACATGCAGCCATTCCTCTCCGGGCTTGGGGTGGATGTCTCGAGACTGGGCGTCGGACAGGTGGTCAGCACAAGCGCAACGCCCACCATATGGTTGCACCTTGCCTCATGGGGCGAAGGGCATGCATCGCCGTCGGCCGACTTCCTGTCCGATGTGCTGAGAAGGTTCGTGGAGTTGCCGGATTGGCGAAGCGCCTTTTCTTCAGACCGGCTGGACGAGCTAATCGGGCCCCGCCCCTCCGCTTGAATCCTGGGAACCAAGGCGGCTACCTGCCCGGAGCGACCGGGTACGAGGAGACGGTGATCCGGGTCGAGCAGGGGGAGCGGTGGTTCTGCACCATCGAGGAGGCCGTGGCGGCTGGATGGCGGGCGAGGCGGTAGCCGCCGATCGTCTTGAGCCACGCCTCTAGATCGAGGAGGGTTCGGTTCTCACCAGGGAAAGCGGAACATGCTTCGTTTTAAGACCGGCACGCTGGACGTTTGGATCAACCCCGCACTCGTGCGATCAATCACTCCGGGCGGCGCCGGGATGTGTTCCGTCGCATTCGACCAAGGATACTCAATCCGTCTCGCACATTCGGCCGAGGAAGTCGCCGGAGCCATTGGTCGGGTACTCAGCAAGTCGTAAAAAGCCACAAGCTCGACCGAAGAAGAGCTTGGGCCGTTCCCCGGCCCGCATGCTCTCACTACAGGCAGGCGCCGGAGGGCCAAGATGTCTTACACGATCACGCGAAGTGCTCGGGATGAGGAGGGCGGCTCCTTTGAAGGCGTGGCCAAGACCCCGCTGGAGGCCTTGAAGATGGCTCGGAACGCCCCCGTGCTTGGCATGGACCTTGTCGAAGTGACCGACGAGGAGGGCCATCGCTACACCCTTGCCGAATTCACCACTGCCTACAAGACCGGCAAGTTCCGATAGAGCCCACGTGCTAGCGCGCTATCGATATTGATGCCATGTCCTGCACGGCCTCTGCTCCTCATCTCCGGAGAAAGAACACCCGGAGGGCGCGGAAGACTGCAAGACGCATGGCTTCATGCCGACGCCACGAGGAAATGCCACCCTACGTTTCATGCGCCGCGGTTCGGGCGGCCTGGTAGTCGCGTTCGCGGTCCCGCCAGGTGCTCTTGATGAAGGCGAGGATGGAAGTGATCTCATCGTCCGTCAGAATCCCGCCGAAAGCGGGCATGTCCGTCTCGTAACCGGGCACGATCGCCGCCAGACCGTCCCTCACGACACGAGAAGATCCTGGTCGGGGTGGTGCCAAGTGTGGCCGGTGGCATCGTGCGGCGGCGCAGGCAGCCGGCCGTCCGGTAGCCGGGTCTGCCAGTCCGGCTGCCCCTCAAGAAAGGCGCCGTGGCAGGAGGCGCAATACTCACCGTACAGTTGACGACCGTCCTCCGCATTGCCGGCGCGCAACGAACCCCACAGCAGCGCGGCCGCTCCCGCGGCCGCGAGCATCGCGGCAGCCCATGACTTCCGTTGGTTCATGAGGCACCTCGGTTCGACATGATCGAAAACTGGATTTTGATCCCGATGATTTCGGCAACCATGGATATGCGGTCGTTCAAGTCGATAACAACCTGTTAGTGTTCCCGTGTGCCCTTGGAGCCTCGGGGGAGGTAACCCAAAAAGGATTACCTCAAATGAGAAACGTCATAGGGCTCGCGGCAATTGGAATGCTCCTCGCTGGCACCGGTGGAGCTTCAGCACAGGTCAACCTACTGGGCGGCCTCGGCCTGACCGCGAATCAGGAAGGCGGGGCCGCGAACGGCAATGCGCTCCTCGATCTTTCGGGGCTACCGATCCTCGGGGACCAGGCGCTGCCGATCACATTCGGCGCCACGGGGCAGCCTGGGCAGGCCCAGGCGGGCGCTACGGCCGGCGACGCGAGCGCCTTCGCCGGGCTAGCGGGTGGAGGCCTGGGCGGATTGGCTGGGCTTGTCGGTGGCGTTGTGGCCCTCGTTCCGGCCGCGGTCGGTGGCGTGGTGGCCGCCGTCCCGCCGATCGTCGGCGCAACTGCCGGTCTCGTTCCGCCCGTGGTGAACGTCGTCACGACCACGGCCGGCGCGACCCTCGGCGCGATCAACGGAATTGTCGAGGAAGTCCCTCCGGTGCTTACGGCCGTCATTGGGACCGTTCCACCCGTCGTCGGCGCAGTCACCAACGTGGTGGGGACCACCCTAGGTGCGATAGGCGGAATCGCGACTCCGGTCCTCGGCGCGCTCGGGAACATTGCCGGGCCATAACCTGGCGGCGGGGAAGCCGCCGACGGTCAGGTTTCTCTGACTGTCCCGTCGGCGGCAACCCTGCGTGCCACGCTACGGCCCGCGGCAGTAGAGCCGCTTTCAGCGTGGCCGCATCAGCCGAACCGGCATGGATGTCGGCGCGCCCGCCGGAGGAACCAGGATTACCGTGACGGTCCGCGCCCCGCACCACGGGCACTTCAGGCGGTTGGCGAGGCCGGAAACCGGAAAATCGCGGCCGCGTGTCCAGATCAGCGTGTGCAGGTCGAGCTCGCCGGTGAGAGAGCACTCTCGGACCGACCTCAGCCCCTCCCGCCGCTTACCCCACGCGCACTTCGCCCGCAGGCCGTACCCAGCGTCCCATGCTTGGCCGAGGCTTTCGATCTCCATCCCGGCGCAGCCCTTTTGACTCCCCGCCGCCACGAGAACATAATAGGAACCAATTCCGCAAGGGAAAGGAACCGGACCGATGATGAGGACCCAACCCAAGGCGGCGAAGGCGGTCGCCGGCATCCACTATTACGTTGTCCCCACGCTCAAGGACGGAAGGCGCCTGGTCGCCGGCACACCGCAGGAAGTCGCGGACGAAACGGCAGCTCGGAACCGGATCGCCACGATGCCGGGAAGCGCGATCGGGCTGGCGGCCTATGAGGTCGAACTCAACGCCGAGGGCGATACCGTTTCGGAGCCTTCGTTGATCGCGGCTGCTGGCAGGGTGCCGGGCGTCGAGGTCGAGCGCGCAACGGAGGACGCGTAAGCACGAGATCGGGCAGAACCGATAATCCAGACTCTTGGTCATCAATCCGGCGGAACTCGACCGGAACCACCGTCGAAAGCGCGCGTTTTGCCAGTGAGCGGGGGCTCAGGGATAGGAGCTCCTATGAAACGCACAATCCTTGCTGCTGGCTTGCTGGCGGCCACTTCATTCGCAATCCCGGCCTACGCCCTCGACGTTCACATCCTCGCGGAGGGTGAGGTCAACGCCATTCTTGGCACGCCAGCTGGCGAGGCCACGGCAAACCTCGTCGTCGGCATCAACGAGGACGCGGTCGCTCCAACCGAAATCACGATCGCCGCGCAGGGCGATGCAACCGCTACCGTAACCCCGGTGACCGAGGTGGTCGGTTGGCAGGTGTTTACCTCCGACGGCGTCGCCTTCGGCGCGGTGATTGGCGTTGCGGTCGCCAATGACGGCGAAGCGCTGCTGATTGTCGATCTGAACGATGGCTGGGTCACCGGAATCGAAACCATCGCCATCCGTACTTCAGCGCTGGTCCGCACTGCAGACGGCGTCGAGATCGACGACACCGAAGCAGAGCTCAAGGCAAGCCTTGCTGGCGGGGCGGAGGTGACTCCGGCGGTCGAGCTGACTCCGGCCCCAACTCCCCCGCCGACGCCGTAGCGTTTGCTGGGCCTGAAACGAAAAAAAGCCGCCGCCACCCCCGAAGGGGCAGCGGCGGCCTCAAGTGCTTCAGGTCCGCCGAACGGCGTCAGCGTAGCCCGGCGAAGAACGTCGCGATAGCGAACAGCCCGCCGACGATGCACGAGCCCCAGATGAAGTGTCGCTCGCGGCGTTTGATCTCCAGGTCCGCCAGCGGCGCAGCCACGAAGAACGTCAGGGATAGCGCGATCAGAAATGCCGTCGTGCCCGAGACGATGCTCGGGCAGCGCGTCCCGGCGACGCACACGCCTTCGAACCACGATGGGAGCAGGTAGATCGTACCCAGCGCGACAGCTAGCGCCAGCACGGGCCGTTCAGAGCATTAGTGATGCCGGAAAGAGTGGTGGCGCCGGCCGCCCTTATCGATTAGACGATCGGCATAACATTGGCCGCGAAGGCTGCCGCCCGGTCCTTCGCTGCCTGCCGTCCGATCGCGCCGGCCAAGTCGATATTGCTCCGATTGCCTAGCGCCACCCTTTGAGCCTTCTTCGCTACAAGTGCCGCGGTCGTCCGCGGCCCAGGCTGGGTCCACGGTCACGTTTGAAAGAATTGATCACATCTTCCGGGGCCCTTGCGTGTTGAAGCTTCCGAATTCGCTTTAAAATGTGCCACTCTTGCCCGCATTGAAGGCGGAGGAAAATCAAATGCTTGCCAATGCTCCTGCTGGGCCGGTTATCGCGGTCCGCGATCTCGACGCCGCCAGGCGTTTCTATTGCGATGCGCTCGGCCTCAAGCTGGCCCGGGATATGGCGCCCGAGGCAATGATGTGCGAAGCGGGCAACGGTTCTTTGATTCTGGTCTACCGGCGACCCAACCACGAGCCGAGCGCGGCGACCATCGCCGGGTTCCAGGTGGCCGATGTGGCCGGCGAGGTGGCAGACCTCAAGAGTCGCGGCGTCAAGTTCGAGGATATCGATCAGCCCGGCATCAAGACCGAGAACCATATCGCGACGATGCCGGATGGCACCAGGTCGGCGTGGTTCACCGATCCGGACGGCAACATCATCGCGTTGGGCGAGACGTAGCTCGGATTGCCGGCGCCGAAGGGGCGCTAGTGGAAGTTCCGCCCCTTTGGCAGCACCTGCCGCGTCTCCTCGATGACGAGGCCCATGTCGGCAGCCCTCAGACCGCTCAAGACGCTCCCGCCTAACAAACCTCCGCCGATCGCCTCAGAAGGTTCATGACAGTCGACACATGCCACCGGCCGCCTCGGGCTGTGCGCACTCCTCGACCATTCAGAGCACCGGCAATCGCTGCGAGCGTCGTGGCTCCGCTCGCTTGGACGGACTCCACGATCGGCATGACATTGGAGGCGAAGGCTTCGGCCCTGTCCTTTGCTGACTGCCTACCGATGGCGCCGGCGACATCAATGTTGCTGCGGTTCCCCAGCGCCACGCCTTGTGCCTTCTTGGCCGCGAGGGCCGCGGTCGTCCGCTGCGAGATCAGCCGCCGCTCCTTCTCTGCCAGGGCGGCGTACAGGTGGAGCATGAAGGGGTCGGCATCCACGCCGAGCTCAGCCACGATGAAGGGCACTCGCTGCGCCATCAGGTTGGCGATGAAGGCGACGTCCCTGGAGAGGCGATCGAGCTTGGCGACGACCACCGGGCACCTCAGCGTCCTGGCCTTGGCGAGCGCCGCGGCGAGCTGTGGCCGTCGATCGAGAGCATCCGATCCCTTGCCCGTCTCGACCTCGGTGAACTCTGCAATCCGCTCGAGTTCCTCATTCTCGGCGAAGCGGGCAACGGCGGCTCGCTGCGCCTCGATGCCAAGTCCCGATCTGCCCTGGCGTTCAGTAGAGACCCTGTAGTAGGCAACAAAGGGCTTCATCTTCGGCTCCCAAGTCTATCCATACAGACTGCATACCACCGTTTGCAGTTTGTATGAACGCTGACTTGGAAGTACTGCGCGCGAATAGTCTTGGCCGCGACCGCGTGCGATAAGGTTCGCCACGGCACCTTTCGCGGTTTGAATGCGTCCTGGAGACGGCTCAGCCGCCCGCCGGTGTTGGACAGCGGGGAGGAGGCTCTTCCGGCTGGGTGACGCGTCTGGCGGGGCAGCAGCGGCCTTTCAGTGGGAGTAGGTCCGCCTTTACGTCTTTCATGCGATAGCCAGCCCAATTCGATCAGCGAAGTGGAGCAGGCATTGGCTACTTTCCGGAAGGGACAGTCCGTCACAGTCCACACGACCTCCTATCTCTCGCGGAAGCCTCGCGCTCCCGTGGAGTCGACTGTGGAGAGGACGACGAAAACGGGCGAGGTCCATGTAGTGGGATGCGAGTTCCCGTTCAGCGCTTCGAGTGGTCGCCAGATCCTACCGGCCGGACACGATAAGCCGCTGACCTCGACTGCCTGGATCGATTGACCCCCGGCTTTGCCGCGCATCGTCGCGGCCTTGGCGGCCCGAGCGAGCCGCTGACCATCGCTGAGCGGCGGGTGCTCTTCGCGGACGGCCTTCCAAACATGCTCGGGGGATGCGCATGGAACGCTTGAGACGGCACGCGCGGGACACACTGATCAGCCCCCTGGTAGCACTCCACCGCGTGAGAACTGCAATTTGGCGGCCCAGCGGATCTTCGGCCGGCACTTAGGGCCGGCCGAAGGAAGGCGCCCTAGATGCCGCGGGGTGGGAATGTCACGAGCTGGAGCAGTCTCAGGTCCCCATCGACCTCTTGGACGATCGCGGTGTACTCGCCCTCAATCGTGCCGCCCCCTGCCTGTGGCGGCAGGACCAGCGTGAACGTTCCGACATCGAGGATCAGTTCGCCCGCCCAGCGCCAGGCAACAGATCGTATGTCAAGAGAGGCCGGCCGTCCGGCAGTCGCGGCGAAGCTTCGGATCGCATCCGCCCCCGCATACGCGCCGCCGAAGACAGGCATATAAAGGGCATCGGCCGTGAAGAGCCCTACGAACGCGTCCACATCCCCGGCGACGCTTGCCGCTTCGTATCGGGACTGCACGGCCTCGATGCGTTCCTCGGTGCGTGTCTCCTGTGCTGAGACGGTCATTGGCGTTGCGGTGGCAATGAGAAGCGCGCAGGCGGGCGCGAACCGCGAAAGCAGTTTCAGCATCTATCGTCTCCTTGTAAGTGGGTGCCTTCGAGGGCCCCGGGTTCGCCGGCGGGCGGGTCCCGCCGCGCGAAGTCAGACGCCAGGGTCCGGTTGACCGTGGCCGATTGCGGAATGGGGTGGGTCAGGCGGCCGCGGTCGCTCGTATGATCGAGCGCGGACCAGTCGGCCGGCCCGACCGAGGCCGAAGGGCGGCATACCCGAGTAGATAGACTCGTGAGCGCCCGCAGGAATCCGGTAGGTCTCGTGCCAGATGCCTATATCGCCGCGATTGCCGCTAATGTTCCGGTTGAAGCGAGACCAGGCCTCGCGATGGAGCCCACCCGCCTTATGAGCGTAGCCCCACAAATGGTCGTACGACCGCCAGTACTGCACGAACGTCAGTCGCCCAAGGTATTGGAAGCCGAGCAGTCCCGAGTCGGTGTCCGCGACCGCTTCCCGAAGCATCGGGCGCATCGCCATGAAGGCCGGAAGCCAGGACCGGATTTTCCAAGGGCGGTTCAGCCGCATGCCGATCAGATAAACGACAAAGTCGCCGTCGATCACAGCGGTGACGCGTTCTGGAATGACGTGCCCGCCACCGGCGCTGATCAGGTCTCTCTCTCGCGATGATTCTGAGGTTTGCATGGAAGCGTCTCCATCTCCATGCGGATGTCCTCGCTCGGCCCGCTGTTGAATCTCCAGCCGAAACGCTGTCCAATTCTAGCCCGCTGAGGCAAGTTCCTGCTCCCACAGGCGATCGGCAATCCGGTCGGTCGCGACCGACAGGCGGTAGCGGTAAGTTCCAAAAGGGAGACCTAGCCGCTCGGCTGCCAGTTCCTGCGTCGGCGCGGCCTTGAGGTAAGTGACTTCCAGAGCGCGAAAAAACTTCTCTGATTTTGGTTCCGCGCGCATCGCCTCGGCCGCGTCGAGGATACACCTCACGAGGCGATCATATGAGGAGGGTCCACCGGAACGAGCCAGGAGCCCAGAGCGGAGAAGGGGGCTTCTGGCGAGAGAGGCCGGCGTTCGCAGGTTTCTCAACGCATCCCGTACAGCTTCCCGAAATGCCTCCGGCGAAAGGACGACCATCTCCATCGCGGGTGCCCGCAAATCTGAGGGCCGAAGCTCCGTGTCGATCTCGCGGGCCTCCATCAACTGGAGCCAAGCCGCGGGATTAACCTTTCGCCAATCGTGGGCGTAGAGCGTGAATGATCGACCCTCCGCGCTCGGCAATTGCGTGATCGATTCAAAGTCGATGTAGCGAAAGAGGTCGTCCATTCCTGCGTCCCGGGCGACAACGAGAAATGACCAGGAAAGCGCGGGCGTTGTCAGCCATCCGAGATAGGATTGAATCTGCAGGACGGTTAGTTCCGGCGAGGGCTGTTGATACGTTTCCGCGGCAATCAGAAAGCGCCCGAAGATGGCGGCTTCGCCGGGCCGGACCGGGGCACGCCGCTCGGCCTCAGACCGAGCGAGAGCGACAGTGCTGTCGGCTTCCTCGTCCGCGGCCGTCACAGCTGTGAGATCGAGACTGCAGAAGAAGCCTGCCAGGGGACTTCTGCCGTCTCGGAGCGCGATGAACGCGCCGGGCTGGCGCCGAAGCCAGTGGCGGGCGGCGCTTGCGGCTTCCGCTCCCTCATGTCGGTCGACTAACGAAACGATGGCCTCATGGTCGTGTTCGTTCGCCGGTTCCGCGTAGCACTGCCCAACAGTTCGGAACTCGAAGTAGCGCGAGAGAATGGGGTTGAGGCGGTGAAGATATACCAGATCACGCAAAGCCGCTTCCCGCTCCATCCGCGAGCCATGGCTGTAGCGTTCGACATAGAAGGCCCTCACGCGCTGGTGAACCTGTCCAAATCGCGTCCGGTTGCGCCAGAACAGGTCGTGGTGGATCACCTCACGGGCGAGATCGTGCGGCAGCAGGCCCTCGGGACCCACGTCCATGAACGAAAGCCCGCGCAGCCATCGGAAGAGTGCCGCTCCTTCTGCCTCGCCGAACACTTCTACGAGGAGCGCTTCCGACGTGACTCGCGCGTGCGACGCCATCTCAAGGGCGAACCGCTGCTTGGGATCAGGAGTGCTGTCGAGTATCCGGTCGAGAAGGGCGGCAATAACCTCTGCCCTTTCCTCGATTCCCAGAGTACCAGACTGGACAATGGCGTCGGCGGCGATTGCGAGCGCGAGCGGGTGACCAAGCGTCAGCGCTTTCACCTCCTCGAAGAACCTCGAATCGACGGCGCGCCGAGTCAGGGCTTCGGTGATTTCGTCGGGAGCGAGGTTCCGCAGTCGTAGAACCTTGGAGAGGGAGCGGACGGCAGTGGGCACGCTTCGAATGGGCGGCGCCCTTCTGGCTGCGGTCACGACCAGCGCGGTGCGGGGCAGTTCCGGCATGTATGAACCGAAAAACCAGTTCGTCAGCGGCGACAGCGTCTCGAACCCGTCGAACATCAGGACGAACCGTCCCGAGGAGTCCAAGCGCTCCAATGGATTCTCGCCGAGTGATTCCGCAACGCGAGCCTGAAGGATGGCTGGGGCGGGTTCGAGCGTAGACGCATCCAATAAGGCGACCGGAACGCCAGCCGAAGTCGCGATGGTCGCAAAACGCCGTAGAAGAGCGCTCTTGCCGATCCCGCCCGGGCCCTCCACGCTCAGCCAGACCAGCGGGCTCGAAGTGTCCTTCACACTTTGAAGAAAGGCAGCACATTCCTCCTCGCGGCCTACGAAGCTTGTGTCCTCGACCTCCGACAGCAGATCAGCGATTCTAATGCGGTTGCCAGTTGTCATGTTGGTCATCCGTGCGCTTAGGGAGGCGAAACGAGGGGCTGTGAGAGCGGGCGATCGGGCGGCGCACTCGGTTTCTCCTCCAAAGCCGGCCCGATCCGCTACTTTGCTTCTAGGTTATTTGCTCGAACCTGCTGCCAGATTGCACCACTACGAGATCTCGCGGGCAACCACTCGCGTGTTGATTAGCCGTCCTTCCCCGCAGCCGGCATCTCGCGGTGACATCGGAGGCGCACATCCTCAAGGAGGGCTTTTAGGGGGCTCGCGCAGTCGTGGCACCCAGCCTGCGCTCCCGGTCCGCCGCCGCGCGTGCGCTGACCCGCGTCATGTCCGGCTCGACGAACACGATCTTCAACTCCTCGACGCGCCCCGCGCCCTCTGCGGCGGTGAGTTCGTGGACGCTGGTCTCCTTCCAGCCAGCCCGCGCCTTGAGCCAGAAGATGGCGGCGGTGACACCCTCGCGCCCGCCGGCAATAGCCGTTCGGTAAAGGGCCTCGGCAACCCGGCTGTTGGCCTTCGTCCTGCCGGTGGCAAGCTCCTCCTCGAAGTCCATTCGCAGGACCCCGAGATCCATCCGGAGGACTCGGGCGATCTCCTTGTGTGGCGTGCCGTAGGCAGCCAGCGCCTCGATCCGAAGCCGGGCTTCTGCATTGGCGATGTTGTCGGTCACGCCAGTAACTCCAGCGCTTCCTCGTGGCTTAGGTGGCGGTCGGACGGCGCGGAAGCTTCGCTCCACCGCGCCCGTGTCTTGAGCCAGAAGATCGCGGCGATGACGGACTCGCGGCCGTCGCCCGTGGCTTTCCGGAACAGGCACTCGGCCACCTTGGCGTTCGCCTTGATGGCGGCGCCGGCAAGCTCGGTGTGATAGCGGCTCCGAAGGGTGTCGATATCGACGCCGACAACGGTAGCGATGTCGTTCGCGGAGATTCCGTAACCCGCCATGGCCTCCACCCGCCGCGCCACGATCACGTCCGGCAGGCCGAGCGGCTCCGGGGTGTCGTCTGTTGTCATGATCCGACGCCCTCCGCATTGGCTGAACGGATGAGGGTGAGCACCGCCATGGCGAGCATCCGCGGCGAGGGAGGCTCGCGCTCGATCGCCGGCTGCGCCGCACCGGGCGGACCTTCGTTCCACCGCGCGCGGGCCTTGAGCCAGAAGATAGCAGCCGTGACCGCCTCGCGTCCGTCGCCCGTCGCCTTGCGATAGAGGTTCTCGGCCACCCTGCTGTTTGCCTTCACGTGGCCGGTCTCCAGCTCGTCGCGATAGGTGAGCCGCAGCAAATCGGCATCGACACGGAGCACGCGGGCGATGTCGGCGTCGCCAATGCCGTAGCCGGCGAGGGCTTCCACCTTGCGGGCGATGTCGGGATCGGGAGCGCCGAGTGCTTCAGGGCGCATCCGCGCGATCCTTCCGGAAGTTGGGACCGAGCGTAGCTTCCGGGTTCGTCGGATCGACGATGATGCGCTCGATGGTGAACGTCACCGGCTCCGGCGTCTGGATCTCGTGGATCTGCTTCTCGCGCCAGCCGGCGCGGGCCTTCAGCCAGAAGATCGCGGCAGTCACCGACTCCCGGCCCTCGCCGGTGGCCTTCCGGTAGAGGTTCTCGGCCACCTTGATGTTGGCCTTGGTGTGCCCGTAGTCGAGCTCCGCCCGATAGTGCTTGCGGAGGGTCTTCGGATCGATGCCGATGATCCCGCCGATGTCGACCTCGGGCACGCCGTAGCCGGCCATGGCCTCGACCTGGCGGCGGGTGAGCGGATCGGGCTGATGACCGCGGCCCATCAGTCGACCTCGGACGTGCGCGTGGGGGAGGCGGAAGAACCGCGGAGGCCGTCATGGGCCGGGCGCGGGCTTCTTCCGCCTGTGACCCGCCTCCAGGCGCCGGCAAAGGCCCTCCGAAGGACGTAGGACCGGACGAGGGAGACGAGGACAAAGACCGCGCCGATGGCGAGGTGCTCGGGAAGCGCCGCATCGAGGCCGTAGAACGGGAACACGACCATCTGCGTGCCGACCGCGAGGGCGTAGCCCACGGTGGTGTTGGTGGCCGCTTCGATCAGGGACATGCGCCGGGACTGCATCATGCAGCCTCCGCTGCCGAGCGGCTCGTCGCGACCTCGGCGAACGTCCTGCCGTCCTCGAGCTTCCCCTTCTCGCCGGTGAACTCCTCCCAGCGCCGGATGGCGACATCGACATAGGCCGGGTTGAGTAAGATGGCGTGGCAGGAGCGGCCGGAGATCTCCGCGGCGATGATGGTGGTGCCGGAGCCGGAGAAGGGCTCGTAGACCGCCTGGCCGGGCGAGGAGTTGTTCTCTATCGGGCGCTTCATGCACTCGACCGGCTTCTCGGTGCCGTGGCCGGAGGCGGAGCGGCGATGCGCGATCTGCCAGACGGTGGTCTGGTTCCGACCGCCCGACCAATGGCCTGTCTTTCCACCGCGGACGGCGTACCAGCACGGCTCGTGGGACCAGTGGTAATCGCCGCGGCCGATCACGAGCCGCGTCTTATCCCAAATGATCTGCGAGCGGATGGCGAAGCCGGAGGCGGTCAGACTCTCGGCAACCTCGGCCGTGTGCAGGGCGCCGTGCCAGACGTAGGCGACATCACCGGGGAACAGCGCCCATGCCTCGCGCCAGTCGGCCCGGTCGTCGTTGAGCACCTTGCCCCTAGCCAGGGATGAGCCCTCGGCAAGGCCTGCTTCCTTCCGCCAGGACGGATCGTAGGAGACCCCGTAGGGCGGGTCGGTGACCATCAGGTGCGGGCGGACGCCGCCGAGCACCTTGGCAACCTCGGCCCCGCTGGTGCTGTCGCCGCACAGGAGGCGATGGCCACCGAGGAGCCAGAGGTCGCCGAGCCGGGAGACGGGCACCACCGGTGGCTCCGGCACCTCGTCGGGATCGGTGAGCCCGGTGTTGCCGATGTTCATCAACCCGGTGATCTCGTCGCCGGAGAACCCGGTGAGGCCGAGGTCGAAGCCGAGGGCGTCGAGGTCGGTGAACTCCAGCCGCAGTAGTTCCTCGTCCCAGCCGGCGTTCAGAGCGAGCTTGTTGTCGGCGATGACGTAGGCCCTCTTCTCGGCCTCGGACATGCCAGCGAGTTCGATCACCGGCACCTCGGTCATGCCGAGCTTGCGGGCAGCCAGCAGCCTCCCATGCCCGGCGATGATGCCGTTCTCGCCATCCACGAGGATCGGGTTGGTCCAGCCGAACGCCCGGATCGAAGAGGCGATCTGCGCCACCTGGGCATCGGAGTGGGTGCGGGCGTTGTTGGCGTAGGGGATCAGCCCCGACACCGGGCGGTAGGCGATGGCGAGCTTCTGGTCGTTCATCGGGTGGCCTCGATCCAGTCCGGGAGGAGAGCGAGGACCGACATCGCGGCGGTATCGACCACGCCGACGTAGTCGCGGATGCAGCCGAGGAGCCCGGCCTTGCTCCGGCAGTAGCTCCGGCCGCGCCACAGCTTCCCCCGGCGCGTCTGCAGGACCCACTGAATGCCGGCCGTGCAGGCGACGACCCGCCAGCGGTCACTGAGGACGGCGACGACAGCGCGGTAGCACTCGTCGCTCTCGTGGGGGCTGGCGCTGGCCTGGAGGCGACTGGGGGCGAGAAGGGGCCCTCCCTGCGGTGGAAGTGCCTCGGCTGCCGTCTTCCGGCGCCCGGTCGGTCCAGCGCGGTAGCGAGCGGCGTAGAGGATTCGACAGCGTTGCGGACCACGTTCATCTGCATAGGCGGGCTCCGGTGATGTTCCCGACTGATTCTACTCCGGACGGGACAACCAAACCACACCGCTGGACTTCGCTAAGCTACGCTGTTCTTCGACGAAGAGAGCATCGGCCTCGACAATCCTCTTGCTTGAGCTTCGGATCAGAGCGTGAGTGCTGTCGTCGCCGACGATGCTCGGCGCGGCCCGGCGCGCACGCAGTCCGGGCCTTGCGGTGGTGGGAAGGGCATTCCGCCCGTCCGGAGAACGCCACCATGACCACCAAGCTCAGCGACACCCAGCTCGTGATCCTCTCGACCGCCTGCGGCCGCGACGATCGCAGCGTCTTCCCCGTCACCGCCTCGCTCAAGGGCGGCGCCCTCAACAAGGTGCTTCAGAGCCTGCTGGCGAAGGGCTTCATCGAGGAGACCGCAGCCGAGGCGGGGAGCGCCGTCTGGCGCGACGAGGACGAGGGACCGCTCACCCTTCGCGCCACCCACGCCGCGGCGGCAGCGCTTGGCATCGATTCCGAGCCGGCCGCACCTGCTGCCGAGGAAGCTTCTCAGGCAGCGGCGGAGCCGGTCGGCACCGGGGGAGCGACTCCGGCTACCGCCGCAACCGAGGCCGCCGGTGTCCCGGCGAACACCGAGGGCGCCGACAGTCAGCCCGAACCGTCTTCGGCCCCCACGGAGCCCACGGCTGGCGAGGAGAGCCCCAAGGTGCGGGCCGGCACCAAGCAGGCCCTCCTCATCGAGATGCTGCGCCGGGCCGACGGCACCACGATCGAGGAGGTGATGGCCGCCACAGGCTGGCAGGCGCACACGGTCCGCGGTGCGATGGCCGGGGCGCTCAAGAAGAAGCTCGGGCTGGAGTTGACCTCGGAGAAGGTCGAGGGACGGGGGCGGATCTATCGCCTGCCCTAGACAGAGATCCGGAGCGTCAACCCGGGGCCGCCACATGGGCGGCCCTTCCCGTTCTCACGTCACCCATGGCGGCGTCGTGTAGCGGTTTGCCCCGGGAGCGGGGCCGCCCAGCAGTCCGGCAAACCGGCTATGGGCTGGAGGGATCGACTCGACCCTCGTTCTCGCCGTCGGCGTCAGCCCCAGCTCCGTCATGTACCGGTGCATCAGCTCGAGTTGCTTGTTGGCGATCGTCAGCCACGGCGACTGCTGGATGTAGCCCGACGGAAGCTTGATCAGCATGGGCGTCTCCGCCAGGCGCTTCTCGGCCTCGACCCATCGTCCGTACGACTGGCAGTACGCCGCCATCGCCGCACGGTCGCCGGCCGTCAGGACGCCGAGGAAGAACAGTTCGCTACACAGCCGCTTCCACTCGGCCTTCGCCGTGGGCGACAGGTGCGCCGGGCAGGTCGGCTGCTTGGGCTCCGGGCGAGGCTCGCGTAGGTTCAGCGGCCGCTTGCCGGGATTGCCCTCGATGAGCTTCAGCCGGGTCGGCTTGGGTTTGCGCCCGCGCATCGATGCCTCAGTCGTCTCCGGAGTCAGTCGACACCTGCGAGGGCATTCAGACGATGCGGATCGCGGTTTTGCGCCGTTTTGGACGCCGCTGCCTGGGGGATACCCGGTAGGGAATTTCGCGGCTTTGCTAGTTCAACGGGGTCGCCGGTTTACGCTTCGAGCCAACCGGATTATCCGATGGCCCCCCGGGGGGTCAGGTTGGCTCGGAGTCTACTTGCCTGACACGAGTTCAGCAACACCGCAGGACTACGCTGTACTTCGTTTGTCAACGTCGATGCCGGGCCGTTAGCGATCACCAAGGAGTTCGAGGGCGGATGCATGCCCGCTCAGAAGAAGCTCGGCCTCGACATCACCTCGGAGAAGGTGGAGGGTCGGGGCCGAGTGTATTGGGTCGCCAAAGCTAGTGACCGCAAGACATCAGCATGAGCGCCGGGATTCTCCGGCGGCGCCCCGTCCGCATGGCGGTTACTTCTTCCTCGAGAAAGTCGGCCGAGATTTTACGCCACGAACTTCACGGTCACGCCGCGCTGCCGAAAATAGGCCTGCATCAGCTTGCGGCCTGAACGATTGTTCTGTGCCAGCTTAGCCGGATCGAACACTGCCTCTCTCATCCCTGCCCGTGCCAGCGCTGCCTTTAGGGTCGCGATATGTGCATCGAGGTCGAGATTGTCCGCTTGGAGCGATGCATAGATGCTGTCGATCGCCTCAGCCACGGTTGGATCGCTCACGGGTGTGCTCCTGTGCTTGCTCCGCCGACGGGTTAGCATAGCGTCGTCCGGGCGCTGGCGAGTTTCTGCCAGGTCAGCGCTGAAAGCGTCGCCTTGCTCGGACTTTGCGATGGCCCATGCGGTGGGTCTCAGCCCAGCCATGGACATTGACGGTCCGCCCCTCCCCAGAAACCCCGGCGAACTTGCTCTCGTCCGGCGGCTTCGCGTCGACCCGAGTACGCAACGTCGGCGAGTAGGCGGCTCCGTCATGAACCGGGAGCATCAGCTCGACCTGCCTGTGGGTGATCGTCGTTCGCGTTCCTGCGGCCAATCCCTCCGGCTCAATTTCGCTCAATACGGGGCCATCGTGTCGGTAACGATGTAGAAACCTTGATTCAAATTTTATGTACTTCACGAGTGATAGCGGGCCGATTGTGCCGCTCCTACTACAGACGGCGGTTCTGCATCCGGATAGTGGAGAGATGGGGTGGCGCATAGTTCGGAGTACCATCATGACCAATTCTCCCCGAAGCCGCGGGCTGGCCGTGTTGCTCGGAACGGCTTGTGCTGTTGCGGCGGGCGCATCGGGGTTGGCGCTGGCTGCCGACATCCCGACGTTCACCCCCGCCCCCACGTTCACCCCAGTCGCAGCGCCTCCCGTGCGCGCGCTACCCTCCTTCTACATCGACGTTGATGCGCTCTACATGACGCGTCGCCCATCGTCCGATGCAGCATTGGTGATCGACGAAGACGAGAACCCCGGCGACGTGATCCTCAACGGGCGCGACCTCGACTTCAACTGGCGCCCGGGACTGCAGGTTCGTGCGGGAACGACGTTCGGTGGCAATCTCGGCATCGATTTCGGTGGATTCTGGCTGGCGCCGTTTACCGCATCCGTGCTGACGCAGGGCACCGGCGATGTTGCAATCCAGACGGATCCCAATACAGACCTTACGGGAATTGGCGAAGTCGTCGCTGACGGCATGACGAGGTTCCGTGGCTTCGATGCGAACCTAAGTTATGCATTCTCTGAAAAGCTCACGGCTTTCGCCGGGGTGGCCTTCCTGAGCTTGCAGGATGCCCTCGACATGACGCTGTTCGGAAATGGAACTGCTTATGACTACAGCTGGGCCATTCGCAACCGCATGATCGGTCCGCAAGTCGGGATGGATATCTCGTTGCTCGGTGATGGCGGCCAGGGCTTCTTTGTGGACGCCACGGCGAGGGCCGGCCTCCTGTTCAACAGCATGACCAGTTCCGTCACGTCCGACTTCCCAGGCGCCGGCGACAACATCGAGCGTACCCGCACCCTCATGCTGGGTGGAGGTGCAACTGCCGGATTCAACATCAATGAAAACTTCGGCGTTCACATCGGCTATCAGGCTACCTTCCTGCGAAACGTTGGCCTTGCGACAGACCAAGTCGGGATGACGGGAAACCTCAATCAACCTGCGATTCCGCTCGAAACAGGGACCGGGAACTTCCTTGTTCATGGAGCTACGCTCGGCGTGAACCTGGCGTTCTAGGGTCGGCAGAAGCCGCAAATTCGAGGGGGGCTTGCCCCCCTCGGAAGTCCATTCATTCTGACCGCAGGAAATCTGATGCATCTCACCGTTCACCAACACGGTCAGGCGCCACGTCCAACAGCAGCACCGCGTCCGGGTTCGGCCGCCTGAGGTAGTAAACGAGGCAGTTGCCGCTCGGCATCCGGATGGTCGCCCGGTCCACGAGCATGTCGATCACTTCGCCGCCGCCAATTAAGGGGACTAGACCCATACAGTCGTATCGCGCGGCAGGCGCGACGGGATGGACGCCGAACAGGTCCTCCGTCGTCCAGCCGAGTGACATTGCCGTATCGCCCCAGCGATCGAGGAAGCGGTGGCCGTCCAGTCCACGCCATCGGCCGTCGCTGAAGCCGGCAGCGGGTGCTCGGATCGGAGCCGATCAAGGCCGCTGCGACAATGCGGATCACCGTCAACGACGCGGACAGCGCCATCTCTGGTGGTTCCAGTGGTTCTAGTGGTTCCGTGATACGCAAGTGATTGGTGCAATTGAGGTTCCAGCCTCGGCGGCTGGGGAACCACTCCCGGCGCTGTACTGGTTCCAGTGGTTCCTGATGGAGCTGTCGGAACCACTGGAACCACTCGCAGCGCACAAGTGGTTCCAAGCATCCCCGCAGCAAAGCCATTGTCCCTTTTGCGGATTTCGGCGTCGGAACCACTGGAACCACTGGAACCACTGGTTTGGCGGTGCTGTTCGTAAGCGCGGCGAAGAGCCGCTGACCAGTCGGTCATGCATCGTCTCCGAGAAGGCTGCCGCTGAGATGATAAAGCCGCTGCTTCCCATGACCCGGGACGCTGACCGACTTGGAACGGTGAGGTCCGCTGTCCGGCAGCAGAAGGTACCCGCGCTCCGCCAGTATCGCTGCCAGGGCCTGGGGATCAAAGCCGCGGCACAACTCGTCCTTCCAGGCGGTCGGCGTGACGTAGTAGTTCCACGATCCGGACTCGAGCTTGCGGTAACCCAAGGCACTTCGGACGAGGGGCTGGTTCTCTTCCTCGGACCACGCCGGGATGAAGCGCGCCTGCCCATCCGCATGGAGGATCGAGCGGATCTGGTCGATGCCCGCGCGAATCTCGGCAGGCTCGGCGCCGCCGCGGTCGCGGAGCCAGTCGCGGCAGCATCGAGCGACACCGTCGATTGCTTCGCCGGGCTTCCACGGCAGGATGCCAGCCGCGATAGCCAGCTCGCCCGCGGCGGCAGCGAGGGCGAACCGGCGACTTGCCCGTCCGACCTGGCCATCCGCATTCGCGGGTACCTCATCTTCGCAGAACCGCCTTACGATCTCGTCGACCGCAGTCCGGATATCGTCGTCGCCCGCGATCACGTCGATGAACGCCTCCGCGGCGAGGCCATAGTTCTTCAGGCTGGCCTCCTTGAGGTGCCGGGCGAGAGAGTCCGCGGAGGAGAAGCCGTGGAGATCCTCGAAGAGGCCGAGCCCCGCACCAGCATCAGCGGCGATGTCGACAACACGCACCTGCTGGCCAGCGGTCGCTCGCCGACGGGAGCCGTCCTCGGCGATTTTGTCGGCGAGGCTGAGTTCGCCCGATGAGAGGAACAGGACGCGCCACGATGCGGGACGACGGCCGCCACCGTCGCGGCCGGCGCGCGCCTTGCCGAGGCCGTTCGCGAGCATATAGGCGGCTTCGCCAGCCTCCTTCGGGGCGACCTGGGAGATCTCGTCGAGGCAGAGGAGCGTGTCGCAGTGCGTGCTGCCGACGGCTTCGAGACCGTTGGCGGTGGCGCGCCAGTTTCGGACATAGCCTCGATCACCGCCGCCCCATACGGAGCCCGCCATGACGAGCGCGGTGCTCTTGCCGATCGAAGACGGGCCGCGGAGGTGGAACCCGCCGGATTCGATCTCGCAGATGTACAGGAGCGGCGCAGCGAAGGCGGCGGCTACGGCCAGCACGAGGCGACTGTTCCCCGGGGCGTACGCCGCCACTTCGCGCTTCCACTCTTCAAGCGAGCCTTTGGTCCGGAAGGCGTGTTCGACGGGGCTGGTCGTCTGCAGCAGCATGTCTTCGCGGTCGATACGGCCGAGAGTACGGTCGGGGAGGACGAAGGAGGAGCGGTGCCAGCCGACCCGATTGGTGGCGGTCACGCGGTTCGGCGACCGGACCTGGCCGAGGAATGAGTTGAACTTCTCGCGGGCGCCGCGGGCGGTGGAGACGTGCAGGCCGCCGTCCATAAGGAGTCTGCGGGCGTCGGCGCCATCACCAGCAAGGGACGCCCTCGGGATCGGTAGCCGATGCTGTCGACCGTCGTGATCGTGCCACCGCAGCAGTATGCCCCAGGAGCCGCCTTCGACATCACGGCTCTCGGCAACGACATCGAGGGGGGCCGCGAGCAGGACCGCCTCCTTCTCCGGGTCAGGGGACTCCCACCACAGGCCCGAGGCGCCGAGGCGATAGCCGGGTGGAAGCTCGGGGGCCTCGTCGCGTTGGGATGAGACCGCGTCATTGAGCAGACGATGTATGTCGACGCCGTCCGGGATGTCGTCGGCGAGGTCCCAGCCGGATGGCAGTCCATCGGGCAGCCTCACGACATGCACGGCGTCCGCGATGTGCTTCACGATGCGCTTGGCGACGACCATCGCGTTGGCCCCGGGCTCGTCGGCGTCCGGCCACAGGAAGACGGTCCGCCCCCGAAGCGACTCGCAATCGGCGACGGCAGCGGCGCCGGCACCGCCCGGCCAGGTGACAACGACATGATCGGCGAAGATCTTCGCCGCGGCTTCGGCGGTCTTCTCGCCCTCGACAACAATGACAGGCGCGTCGGGGCGAGCAGCGAGGTCCGGAAGCCCGTAGAGCGGACGCGGCTTCGGGAGCGCTTTCCACTTCCAGCCTTCGCCGTCGTCCCATTGGCACCAGCTGCGGGGCCAGAACTCCTTGTCGCCGTCGTTCCTGTCGAAGCGGGCGACATGGTTGAGCACGGCGCCGTCTGCGGCACGATAGGTCCAGACGGCACTCGGCGTCCCGAGCGACGGGTGGAGGAACGATGGCGACGGCGCGTCTGCGGGCACGGGCGTGACAACCGTCGGCTCGGACGCCGCGGCCGTCTCCGCCGGGGTGCCCTCGAGGGGAGCGAAGGGATCGTCGAGGTGCATCGCGGTCGCCTTCATCTCGAAAGGCCCAGCATCGTGGCGACGCGCTTCGCGGCGTCGACTTGCGACAGCCCGAACAGGTATGCCGCGAGGCTGATGGCGTCGCCGCCGCGGTCGCCCGTTGCGAAGTCAGCCCACCGTCCGGTCGCGACATTGACCTTGAACGATCCGGGATGCCGATCTGCACGGCGGGGGTTGCGGCAAACCCACTCCCGCCCGATGAGGCGGCCCTCGGGAAGCCAGCGACTGACGAGCTCGGTAAGACGCCCGCGAGCTGCGTCGCCGATGGCATTGAAGTCGATCCTGCTGCGTGTTTTTACGCCGATGCTCATGGACGGCTTCCCGATGACGAGCGGGCCGGGTCCGTCCGGCTAGCGGCTTCCAACGCCAGAACGTCGCTCAGTCGGTAGAGGACGACCCGGTTGATGCGGATAAACGGCGGTCCCTGCTTGCGGTGACGCCATCCCTCGAGGGTCCGGATGGACAAGCCCCACCGCCGCGCGACATCGCTGGAGGAGAGGAACCGCTCGTCGTCAGGGGGACCACCCTGTGCTGCAGCGGGATTGCCCTCGGCGGCGACGAGGTCCGGGAGCTTGGCCGCCGAACTCAGAAGGTCCCTCGTCATGGCCGGTGCCCATGACTGGAGCGAACGGCAACGTAGATGTAGTCGCCGATCCCGAGCCGGCGCTGAACCAGAAGCACCCGGCCGGCTTCATGCTCGGACCAGAGGAAGCTCGCGACCGACCTCAGCTTCCGGATCTTGGGCGTCGGGTCGATGGAGTCGGGGGCAATGTCATGGGCGAGCCTGCCCCTGTAGTAGGTGATGAGGTCGCCGGCTTCCGCGGTGGCTGCCCACCGAGACAGTGCTGCTGGCTCATGCGGGATCTGACCCCGGTCGAGATGGACATCGATCATATTCGGGAGGGCCTCCTTCGAGGGGTTGTCCTCCTGGCCACATACTGACGCGGTCGCGGAAATGTCGGGGTGGTTCAGGTACGCTCCGAGACCGGCAGCGGTCGCCGCCGCTCGGAGCACTCGAAGCCGATCATGGAACGTGGAACGGTGGATGCCGAGCCTTCGCGAGACCTCGGCGACCCGGTCCTCGTCGATCACCTGGCAGCACGCCGCGAGATGCGGCGGCAACGTGGCTTCGAACCGCTCGAGATCGACACGGAGCCCCACCGCCATGTCGATCGGCGGCGCCCGGTCTGGAAGGATCTCGACGAGCGGAAGGCTGTCCGAACCGAGCGGTTCATCGAGCGGGACGGTTGACCGTTCAGCCGTCAGTCGCGCGGACGGCCGCGCCAAGTCCGCGATGCGGTTGGCGACGACACGGTCCGCGAACGTCGGAAACGACGCCTTGGATGGATCGAATGACGGCGCGCGGCGGATGAGATCGAGGAGGAGTTCCTGCCTGATGTCGTCGGCCGTGAGGCCGGGCAGAACCGCGTGCTTCTGAAGTCGAGACGCCTGGACGTTGATGTTGCGGACGACGGGGCGATCGCTGTCGCCCGGGAAGATGGTATTCGCCATGGAGGTGGAGCCGGGGTCGAATGGCGGGCGCGTGGCCCGATCGACCCTCTCCGGCGAAATTTCCGGGTTGGCCCCTCTAACCGCCCTTGGTCGGGCCGCGGTGTTGGCGGGAGCCCTGGCCGAATTTCTTTGTGCCCGGCGAATTCGGGCGCCCGGAAATTTCCGCGAGTTCGGCGGGCGAGAGGCTGCAGATCGACACGAAGCGGGTCTCGTATTCTCCTCGGCCAACCTTCATGATGGGGGTCTCCGCCATGCCCATTCCTTCGCGCAGGGCACGATTGAGCAACTGGAGCTGCTTCACGTATCGAGGCTCGATGTTGGAGAAACCGAGCGAGCCCCGCATCGCGATGACTGTTCTGAGGAAGACCCACCCCTCAGTCACGCCACCTGTCTTCTCATTTCGCAGGCCGAGGTGCTCCGGTCGAAGCTTCTGTGACTGACCTGCGGTCGACACGTTGATCTCCTCGCTGGAGATCAAGTCGAACTTCAACTTCTCCCACGTCGAACCTGCGGGTAGTCGCCATGGCGGGCGAACCGGCTCCGTCGCGGCGTATCGATCGCGAAGATCGTGAAATAGGATCCCGGGCGGGGCTAATGGGACAAGCCGTCCGTAGTCGTCTCCGACTACCTCGTCGAGCACGTGGATGCGGTTGCCTCTCAGCCGCAACTGATTCCCAACATCCGGGTCTAGGCTCGACAGCGAAGACAACAGGATCACCCCCGGCGCGTCGCCGAAATTATGCAGGTGGAGAGCAGGCCGCCACGCAGCCGAGCCGAGCACCAATGCCACGGGGAAGCCGGCGCCGGCCGCGATCAGGTGCCGACCGATTTGGATCACGCCGCGCCGCTCCCGGTAATCGAGGTCGATTTCGAGCGCGCTGGCGATCTCGGTGGCGAGCCGGCGCGTGTCCAAAGCCAGCACCTCCACGTCGGCGAAGGCGAGATCGAGCGTGTCGCATTCCCGCGGGGTGTTGGCACACACCGCCCGGAACTGGTCGGGTCCCAACCGGACCACGTGGCGAGGGCAGCCTTCACCACCGGGCGATGGGCAGGGGATCGTGGGGACGATGTTGCCACGCGGCTTCAGGAAGCGCTCCGTCGCTTGCCACTCGTCCGCTAGCCGCGCTCTCCATTCGTGACGGCTCGCCGCCAAGCCGACGACCTCATCAAGCGACTGCGCGAGTCGGCTCGGCGGCCTCATCGCCCGGCCTCCTCTTCACGAAGCCTCGTCGCGCAAGCCACCGCCCGATGAGTTCGCTGTCGTCGTTGCGTTCGTACCTGGCGCTCGAAGGGAGTCGGATGGTGACTGATCTCTCTCGTTCGGAAGCCGTGAACTGCACCCTCATCACGGCCGAGGTGAGCTTCCCGTATTCCAGCGTCGCGTTGCGCGCCGCCAACGACGCGAAGATGTCGTTCGCCTTGCGAATCTCCACCTCCTGGTGAACACCACCCCAGCTGCGATGGACCTCGACCAACCGTATGCGCTCGAGTCCGGGAATATCCTGGCAATTCATCGAAGCCGAGCCATCGTCGACCAAAGGGGCCAAGGTGAAAATGTCGCCGCGGGTGAAGTAGCTCGCATCGCCGAAGATTCCTCGGCCGACGGCCTTCAGGTAGAGGGCTATCTTTCGTTTCGAACCGGAGTGGACAGCGAGCCAGTCCTCCCTTCGATCGTAGAGCAGGACATCGTACTTCTGCGGCCGGAATAGTTCGGTGGACGGCGTTCCGTCATCGCCCTGACTCGGCTCGCGCACCTTGCGCTGCCCGTGCCGCACGACGAACCATGTCTGCTCGCCGCTCGGGAACGCGAATACCTTGCAGCCAGCGCCGAAGTGGTTCTTCTCAAACCATTGGCCCAACTCGTTCTGGACACGCTGCAACACCGCGTCAGACGTGTTGGGGCCAGTTCGTGGGCGCTCCGCTGCGGCCCCTCCGTAGTAGAGAAAGCTCTGCTGCCGCCTGGCGATGGTCTCGGCGAGGCGGGCCCTGAGGATCTCCGGACGGAACATCCACACTCGAAGGGCTACGTCGAGCGCAGTCGCATCAGGTCCAATGCCCAGCGCTGCGACCTCCGGCTCCGACATCATGTCCTCCGCGATCTCGTCCGCGAAGCAGTCATGTACGTGGACCAATGCGTCGACGAGGACATCGGGCACGTCCGGCCCCGGATTCATGAGCAGTTCGACAAGCCGCTCATGTTCCAAGAGTGGCGCGTCGAGATCGATGCTTTTCCGGAGAAGGTACTCACGATGCGGCGCGAGGAATTCTGTGAGCAGCCGCTGATCGAGCCTTCGAATGGTCTCGGGGTCGCTGAAACGATCGAGACGCAGGACGGGCATCTGCAGACTCCATTCATGCGACCCAGTCCCCTGACCAACGAATACACCTCCGGTTGTTCGCAGTCACGATCGACCACCGCGCTATCACCGGGATTCATGACCCGACAATTCCGGACGCCTGTCCGTATGTGGAGGAATGCGGCCTGCAGCACGACCATCATCGCCGATCATTGCCGTCCCCGGCGCGGCAGCCGAGCGCCTGGCCGAACTCGGCTCGATCCTCGCGCTCGGCCTGATCCGGCTCCGTGCCCGGAAGTCCACCCCTTTAGTCGCCGACGCCGGAGATAGTTCGGTTCACTTCTCTCCCCCCGAGAGCGTGTCTCCGTCTCCGGTGTGGACCTTTGGAGCGGGACAATGAGCGACGGAGTGCTGGAGCGACTGGCGGCGTTGAAGACGATGCCGATCACCGACCTGAAGGGGCAGTGGCGCACCCTGTTCGAGAGGGAGCCGCCACCTTTCAATCGCCGCTACCTGGAAAGCCGGCTGGCCTACCGCATCCAGGAACTGGCTTACGGCGGGCTGAAGCCGGAGACTCGAAAATTCCTCGAGGATCTTGGCGAGCAACTCGCGTCGGGGAAGAAGGTCACCCTCCGCGACGAACATCGGCCGGTGTCGGGCACGGTGCTGTTGCGGGAGTGGCAGGGCGTCGAGCACCGGGTGACGGTCCGGGATGCCGACTTCGAGTATCAGGGCAGGTCCTACAAGAGCCTCTCCGCGGTGGCGCGGACTATCACCGGCACGCGGTGGAACGGCCTCGTCTTCTTCGGCCTCAAGAGCCAGCGGAGGTCGGCATGAAGTCCGTCGTCCGAAAGCTCCGTTGCGCGGTCTACACCCGCAAGAGCAGCGAGGAGGGGCTGGAGATGGAGTTCAACTCCCTCCACGCCCAGCGCGAGGCCTGCGAGGCCTACGTCGTCTCGCAGAAGGCCGAAGGGTGGCTCCTCGTCCCCGACCGGTACGACGACGGCGGCTTCTCCGGCGGCAACGTCGATCGTCCCGCCCTGAGGCGCCTCCTCGCCGACATCGAGGGGGGGCGTGTGGACATCGTCTGCGTCTACAAGATCGACAGGCTCTCGCGCTCCCTGATGGACTTCGCCCGGCTGGTGGAGGTGTTCGACCGGAAGGGCGTCACCTTCGTGTCCGTGACCCAGTCGTTCAATACGACCACCAGCATGGGCAGGCTGACTCTCAACGTCCTCCTCTCCTTCGCGCAGTTCGAGCGCGAGGTGATCGGGGAGCGGATCAGGGACAAGTTCGCCGCGTCCCGGAAGAAGGGGATGTGGATGGGCGGCTGGGCCCCGATGGGCTACCGGGTCGAGAACCGAAAACTCCTCGTCGACGTAACCGAGGCACCGTTGGTCCGCAGGATCTTCGACCGCTTCGCCTCAATCGGCTCCGCCACCACCATCGTCCGAGAGCTTGCCGCCGAGGGCGTGCGCAATCGCTATGGCAAGGCGATCGACAAGGGCGGGCTCTACAAGCTTCTGAACAACCGGGTCTACATCGGTGAGGCGACTCACAAAGGCACTTCCTATCCCGGCGAGCACGAGCCGCTGGTCGAGCGGTCGGTGTGGGACCGGGTGCAAGCCATCTTCGCCTCGGCACCGCGGACGAGGGCTGGGACCTCGCGGGCTCAGACGCCAGCCTTACTGAAGAGGCTGCTGTTCGGTCCCACCGGCTGCGCCATGACGCCGACGCACACCCGGCGCGGCGGGAAGCTGTACCGCTACTACGTCAGCCAGGACACGCTGAAGGATCGCGAGGACTGTCCCATCCGCCGTGTCCCCGCCGGCGAGGTCGAGACAGCGGTCCTCACCCAGGTTCAACGCCTCCTCACCGAGCCAGAGGTCGTGGTTGCCGCTGCGCGGGCCGCACGGTCGCGGGACGGGGCGATAACCGAGGAGGACGTCCGTCAGGCCCTCCACGCCTTCACCCCGCTGTGGGACGAACTGTTCCCCGCCGAGCAGGCTCGCATCGTTCACCTCCTCGTGGAGCGGATCGACCTCGGGACCGAGGGGCTCGATATCCGGCTGCGGATCGGCGGGCTGGCTGATCTGGTTCGAGAGACGCGGGGATCGCTGCCAGCGCCGCGGAGAGCAGCATGAGCGAGGAGACGCTCACGGTGCGGGTGCCGCTGACGGTCGGCAAGCGGGGAGGGCGGAAAGTGGTGGTGGCGCCGGATCAGGCCGCCGTGGTGCAGGAGCGCGAGCCAGCGAACTGGACGCTGGTAAAGAACCTGGCGCGGGCGTTCCGGTGGCAGCGGATGCTGGAGAGAGGGGAGTACGCGACCATCGTTGAATTGGCGAGGGCGGAGGGCGTCACCGACTCCTATGTCGGCCGGATAATGAAACTGGCCCTAAAGGCTGCAGCAGACGTCGAGGCGCTTGTGCGCGCCTGCGGCTCTCTGGATCAATCAAACCGCGACTGGTAAGCGTTGCCCCGCGGGTCCCCTTCGCATACGGGCTGTGCAACTGCGGCCTAAGAGCGAATGTCTGGACACATCGTTGCTCGCCGGCACTTCCGAGCTACCTGGCGAGATTGGAAGGGAGACCCCGTGTCATCCGCCCGTCGCGTTTTTGGCAAGCGTATTCCGATCCCGATCCCCCCCGAACTCACCGACGAGCCCGCGCTTCTTGCCTACCTGAAGCTCAGCCCAGCCGAACTGAAAAGGATCTGGTGGTTTCGGAGGCGAATGTACTCCCAGTTCGAGATCGCTAAGGGTTCTGGTAAGGTACGCTTGATCACTGCGCCCGATCGACGGTTAAAGATCATCCAGCAGAAGCTGAGGCCGGTGCTCGAACAGTTGTACCGGGTGCGCGATCCCGTTCATGGCTTTGTGTTACAGCGTTCGGTAAAGACCAACGCCGAATCTCATGGCGGCAGGCGCTTCGTAGTCAATCTCGATCTAAAGGACTTCTTCCCCACAATCACCGAGAAGCGGATTGTGGGGCTACTTCAGTCGCTCGGTGTTGACTCGCGGGTGTCGGAAATCATGGCACGTCTATGCTGTCACGCGAGCCAACTTCCACAAGGTGCGCCCACGAGCCCGGTTCTGTCGAATATGATCTGCTATCGCCTCGACACCGACTTGCTCCTGAACGCTAAGGAATCACGCTGCATTTATACGCGATACGCCGACGACATCACTTTCTCGAGTTATCAACCGCCCACGCCGCTTTTCGAGGTTGCCGTTCCGACCGCTGGCCGTTTCTCACCGGACATGCTGGCTCCTGCGTTGCGCGCGGCGATCACAAGCAACGGGTTCGTGGTCCATCCTGACAAGGCGCACTACGCGGATCGCAACTCGCGGCGCATGGTGACGGGGGTCAAAATCAATGACGGCTTAAATGTCGACCGACTTTACGTCAGACGTGTTCGTGCGATGCTGCATTCGGTCGAGAAGCTAGGCCTTTCCGGCGCGCAAGCCAGATACTCGTCCGATGGCGGAAAGGGGGACCTAGCGGCACACCTTCGGGGGAAGATTGCCTATATCGCCCACCTAAAGGGCCACGCTGATCCAGTAGTTCGGTCCCTTGCCAGGCGCTACAACACGAACTTCGCCGCAAAGCCGATTAAGCTCACGCCCACCGCCGAAGAGCGTCGTGACCGCTCAGTATGGGTCGTCGAAGATGCGGAGCACACAGGCACATCCTTCTTCCTCAAGGGCGTTGGCCTTGTGACTGCCGCTCACTGCGTCGAGGGCCTCTCCGAGGTCGATGTGCTCCATCCGTCGAAGCACACGACTACTTTCAAAGTGAAGATCCTTCATGTCGATACGCATCGGGATCTGGCGCTTCTAGACCATACTTCAATCCCAGCGACTGAGTTCTACGAGCTTCAACCAGCGACGAAGCCGGTTGCGGTCACCGACGCCGTCACCGCGGTCGGTTATCCAGACTGGGGATACGGCGAGCGCCTCAACATCCGGCCGGGAGGAGTCAGCCTGCTGACAATAAGGTCCGGTGTTCAGATGATTGAAGTGACGCAACAGTTGACGCAGGGGATGTCGGGCGGTCCTATCCTGAACGCCAACGGCGAGGTAGTGGGCGTTATCCACAAGGGAGGACCCGCTGAGGGGCGCCAACTGGCGATAAAGGTGAGCGAGCTAGACTCAGTCAAGATGAAGGCCAGTTAGGCCGTCCGTCACAGGCCCCTGCCTTTGTCACGGACCGAGCGACACCGATTTCTTGTTCACCGCGAGTCGCATTGAAGGAATCATCGCATCAGTACCACCCCGAGAATCTCCGCCGCGGAGTTCGCGACAATGTTCGCCCTGCGGCCGAATCTGCTCGCCTGGTTCCTTGGGGCGGGGGCATCCGCCGCGTCGGGTATCCCTACCGCCTACGCAATGGTCAGGGACTTCAAAGCCCAGATATTCTGTTCGGAGAACAATCTCTCAAAGCGGGAGATCGACACCGCTGATCCGGTTTGGATTGACAGGATCGATGCCTTCTTCCGTAGAACTTCACGCCTACCGCCTACGGGCGACCCCAGCGAATACTCCGCCGCGTTCGAGGCGGTGTACCCGCAGCCGAAACATCGTCGGCAGTATATCGATGACGCCGTTTCAAGGGGCAGGCCCTGCTTTGGGCACAAGGTCCTCGGCAGCCTCATAGCGGCCGGTAAGGTCGATTGCGCCTTCACGACGAACTTCGACGCGTTGTTGGAAGATTCGGCGCATTCGGCGAACGCGCTCCTTCCAGTTGCCAGTCAGACACGTCCGACCGTTGCAGCTATCGATTCTGCCGACCGCGCACTGCGGTGCCTAGACGAGGCGGACTGGCCCTTAATCGCGAAACTGCACGGAGACTACCAGTCGGTCGCGATCAAGAACACGGGATCAGAATTAAAGGAACAGGACACCCGGATGCGCCAGGTTCTGGTGGAAGCAGGCAGGCGCTTCGGGCTGATATTCGTAGGGTACAGCGGGCGCGATGCCTCAATCATGGAGGCAATGAATGCTGTCCTCGAAGGTCTATCGCCATTCCCAAATGGTCTTTATTGGGTTGCTTCCTCGGCGTCGCGGCTACTGCCGGCGGTGACGAAGTTCTTAGAGCACGCGCACCTTCTTGGGGTCGATGTAGCGATTATCGAGTGCGCAACCTTTGATGAACTCGCCGCCGACATCATCAAGACGACTAACCTGCCGGCGACGTTGGCGGATTGGGTTATGCACGGCAGGCCCACGCCACGGCTCATTCCGGTGAAGTTGGCGACCGCCGAGGCGCAGCCCTTTCCCATCCTCCGGTATTCTGCACTCCTGGTTGAGAAAATGCCTACTGCGGCCAGACGCATTGCGCTTGCCGAACCCACTACCACGGTCACCGCACGGGGGCTGCTCAAGGCGAAGAATTGCAGGGCGGTAGTAGCCGCCAACGGGCGGGAGTTGGCGGTCTTCGGTAGGGATCGGGATATTCTAGAGGCACTCGCACCACTAGGCGCGCGGCTTGCGGGGACGATCGCGCTGAACCCTACCGAGAGTTGGGCGCTTGGACTGCTTTACGACGCTCTCGTAAGGAGCTTAGCGAGAGACCGCCCACTCATTCCGAGGTACAAACGGTCGGGACACTCGCTCGTCGTTGCAGCGCCGCGCGAGGGGGCAGATCAAGAGCGAACTCGCCAAGATCAGTGGAAGCTCTCAAGGCTGCGGGTTGCCTATGGGGGCACGTTGACGGGCAATGTCCCCCATCTCGGGGTTCCGTTTGCGGAAGGTGTCATCTTAAGACTGGACCATGTGGATGGACGGTGGTGGTGTGGTTTCGAGCCCTACACCTTCGTGCAGCTCCCGAAGGCCAGTGGCCCGAACGATCGCAGTGTGGAAGAAGCGGACAAGACCTACCGGGATCCGATGGGGGAGCGCCGGGAGCGCGGGGGCGATCCCGCGGGCGACTGGCGGCGAGAGAGGTGGGCCCGACGCTATAACAAGAATTGGGCAAGCATCATCGATGCCTGGGCCGAGCTGCTGACAAGCATCGGTGGCGGTCCAAGCAAGGCACCGTGGCTGAACGACGACGCGTGGGGCATGGAGGCTACTTTCGAGGTTTCGCCTGTGACCGGCTGGAGCCGGCCGGGCCATCACCACGCCTATTTCGACAGAAGCAAATGAAGACTGCCCAACTATCGAAGCTCCCGCCGTTCACGTTGCTGGACGAGCCGCTCCTCACGTTCTCGCCCTCGGACACTGCGCAGGTCGATACCCATCCGCTCAGAGGCCTGGCCAGGTTCGGGCCCTATTCTAAGGGGGCGTTCGGTGGTTACACGTCCCGTGTCCGTATCGCCACCGTAGGCCCGGCTAGCGCTTTCAAGCTCCGCGGCGAACTGATGCTATCGTTGCGCCGGTCGCATCTGCCTTCTGATCGTTCCGAATACGTGCCCGAGTATCCTGGCTTCGAGGCATTGTTCCATGTGGCGCTTGAGGCCGCGTCACGGCGCGAGGCTCACATCAAATGGCCCGAGCACTTGCACCAACTTCCCGGCGACGGCGAGCCACAGGCGCGGCTCTTTGTGGCGATGGAAGCCGCGCTCCGACAGCTTGACGCGTTGCGAGGGGACTTTGACGTCGTTCTAGTTCATTTTCCCGACAGCTGGAGCCCAGCTACTCGAGGAAACTCGCTTGATGCGCACGATGCGCTGAAGGCATTGGGCCCGAGGTTCAACATCCCGACCCAGGTACTTAATGATCGGGCGTTTACGTTCGCGCACAAGGCTTCCCTCGCGTGGCGCCTGTCGACCGCGCTGTACGTGAAAGCTGCGGGCACTCCGTGGAAGCTGGCACCGCTGAAAGGCGTACCAGCGGATACCGCTTACATCGGGCTAGCTTATGCGCTTCGCGGCGACCAGCGAGATGCGCACTATGTGACGTGCTGCTCCCAGGTTTTCGATATGGACGGCGGCGGCATGCAATTCGTCGCTTTTGAAGCGCGGGACCCCGTGGTCGACGTTGCCGATGCCCGCAGAAATCCGTTCCTGAGCCGCGACGACATGCGCGCCGTACTTGCTCGTAGCCTTCAACTTTACCAGAGCCGGAACGGCGGCCATCTCCCAAGGCGGATGGTGATCCATAAGACCACCGCTTTCAAGGATGGGGAGATCGAAGGGGCATTCGACGCTCTGACTGGTGTCCCAGAAATCGAGTGCGTCGAGGTCAGCTCATCCTCGCGCTGGCGCGGCGTCTGGCTGTTAAATCAGGACAAAGAAGCCCACCCACGTGGCCATCGGGCTACCCCGTGCCAAGGGGAACAGTGGTGGTGCGGTCGGGCAATTCTGCACTCGTGTGGGTGGCCGGCAACGCGCCCACGGTCTCCACCAGCGGCAACTATTATCAGGGCAAAAAGAGCATTCCGAGGCCACTCCAGCTTATTCGCCATGCCGGAAGCGGTCCCCTTGAGCTCACTGCCCATGAAGCGCTAGCCCTTTCCAAAATGGATTGGAACAACGACGCACTCTACGATCCCGTACCTGTGAGTATCCGTTACTCTCAAAGGCTGGCGCGGACTATTGCGAATGTCCCGGACCTGCCGATGAACGTCTATCCGTATCGGCTCTTTATGTAGGCAAGATCGGTCAAAGAGCGACGCCTTTGCAATCGGTCATGATCTCACCGAACCGAGTCCGCGCTCTAACTCCGACGCCGGAAAGCCAGTTGAGCCGCGGCTCCGTACTGACCGCTCTAGTTCGAAGGTCCGGAGAATGTGGGCCGAGAAGAGAACGGCGGACAGCTCTTGGGCCATTTGCCAGTTCGGAGGTTCTCTCGGAAACGGCGCAGAACCGTGCGCTTTCAGCGCCTGATCCGGCGAACGGAGAACCGTTGGGAGGAGGGATTGGCGGAGGGAGAGCGACCGAGATCCAACGGTCTCCACCGGGTGGGCCGCGCTAAGGCCCCTCGCAGACAAGCGAGTAAGCTCCGCTTCCAGCGAACCGGAGGATTCCGGCGTGAGCCAGGTCATGCACTTCGGCCACTCGCAGCAACCGAATGGAGAACAGGAGTTCGAGGAGATTGGGATCAGTCGCATCAATCCACAGGGACTGGCCATCGTCGAAGGCCTGGAGGATCGCTATCGGGGTCGTCGCTGCTTCGGGGAGGGTGCTCCACCTTTGGTCGCCGATTGTCACGGTCAGTGAAACTGGCGCAAGCGCTGCCAACTGGCCGACTGTTATCTCAATAGTCGCCGGTGTCGGATGGCCCACCGACAGGCAGCTGATCGTGCCGGCGGAGAGCGCTGGTGGAGCCCAGGCGCACATGATTGCCGAGAGCAACCGGACGACGCTTCGTCGAGAAGACATGGTGTCAAATGCTCCGGGAGCCGCGCTGCAAACTCCATTGGCCGCCGCGGTCGGCACACTCGCTGCTCACCACATAAGCCCTAGAAACTCCACCACGACGCCTTGCTGTACCGGGTCGGCCAGCTCTTCGCCGCCCCAGTTCGCGCCCCGCCGCTGGTTGGTCGACACCTGCCGGTGCCCGCGGTCCCTGGATAGGTCCACAACTCTGCGCACTTACCGTTCGAGACCTTTGGGCGACGAGTGCCTTCGGGCCATGGGCGTTCCCGAAATCAGGGTTCGGACGTATTGATCAAGTCGGTCCGATCGGGGTGATGCTTGCGATCGGTCCTCGAGAAGGGAATCGTGTCACGCCCGATGGCACCACCGGTAACAACGAAGCTCATGCCTTCCTCGAAGGACATGTCGGTGTACACTACGTACTCAAGAGGAACAATCTCAAGGTAACCAGATGTTGGGTTTGGGGTCGTTGGCACATAGACAACGGCCAACTTCGCACCTGTTGCTTCGTCGCTTATGATGCGGGTAACGAGGCCTAGAGTTTTCATCTTATCGTGCGGGAAGTCGATCAGTACTACTGGACGTTCATCCTGCTTTGTTCTCAGAACGTCGACCAGTTTCTTGGTTGCCCCGTAAATGTTCTGAACAAAGGGAAGCCGCCCCAAAACCCGTTCAGCGACCTTGATAAGGCGTCGTCCTACGACTCGAGAGGCTGCCAAGCCCAGAAGGTAGAGAGCAACGATCGTAATGGCGATGGCAAGCAGCCACTGAAGCCAACCCTGCGCCAGCCAGGCCGAGAGCACGCCTTCGCGAGCATCGAAGACTCCCGCCAACCACCGCGCCAGCGGGCCCCCGATGCGAGCGAGGATACCTAGGACGAAGTCGATGATGACCCATGTCACAAAAAGCGGAATGATTGTGACGAGGCCGGCAAGGACGTATCGCTGAAAACCCCGCATCATGTTCCTCTTGATCGAACTCCCGGTTTACGGCGACGGGCGCTGATCTCTCGCGATGCATTGTTCCGAAACGGAACCGAGTCGCTAGCGCGCTGTCAGAACGTCTATCGGCGCATCGCGCAGCAATTGCTGTGTGACGTGGCCCAAGAAGAACCCAGCCAAGGCGCCTCGTCCGGATGCCCCCACCGCGAGAAGATCGATAATGTTGCGCTTGGCCGCCCTGACCAACGTCGATGCCGGCGATCCGCTCTCGACAGATGCACGAACCACCGCCTCGGTCCGACGCTCGACCTCCTCGACCAAAGCTCGCATTTCCTTCCTCGCCTGGGCAACAAGCGTCCGGCGATGATCTTTGATGGAGTGGCCGCTCCCTGACCGGAGCAGCGCTTGCTCAAGAGGCAGCGGCAGCTCCACGACATGCGCCAGCCGCAACGTCGCGCCAGAAGCCAATTGCGTCGCAGTCAGGCAAGCAGCACCGGAAGATGAAGAGAAGTCAGTCGCGCACAACACCCGACGATAGGGGCCACGCGGACGTGCTTTCACCACGAGGACAGGCTGGACGGCGGTCCTCACGACACGATCAGTGGTGGACCCGATGAATCTTGCCCGGAGGGTCCTCCGCCGATGGGCGCCCATTACGATGAGATCTGCGTCGATGTCATCGGCGACGGCCACGATCTGTGCCGCTGGACTGCCGCATTCCACTCTGACGGAGACCTCATTCTGCATGTCAACCGTCGCGGCACGGAAGTCTGCAGTCAGCCGCGCTTTGGCTTGAGTTTCCTCAAGGGCCAGCAGGTTGGCATCGACTGAGGTCTCCATGACGTGGAGCAATGTGACGGTGGCATTGTGCGTCTTTGCCAGAAGGACAGCGCGCTCCAGCGCGATCGGTGCCGGCCCCGCGCGGTCCGCCGCCACAAGGATGTTCTTGATGCGCCTGACCGCGTCGCTTCCGCTCACATCTTGACTGTGCGTCCAACAACAACTGACCGCAAGCCTGCGAAGGCAACCAGGGTTTGGTCAGTCCAGGTATCGGCAGTGGCCGACCCCTGACTACCTTGTGTGGATGCGGCACCCCCGACCCTGCAAACCTTGGAGTGCTCTTAAGATGCGCCCTCAAGGCCGTCCCGCTGGTGGGCCAGCCTTCGTTCGGCCTTGAAGGCCGCATCGGCAGCGCGGCGGAGCCGTTGTGCCTGGACGAGCGTCGTATCCGCTGCATCGGGGCTGATCTGACCGCGAGCGGTCGCACGCAGGAGGGCCTTCTTGACTGCCTGGTAGGCCTCTTCAGCTCGCCTGGCATGTTCAGGCACGCGGCCCGGGTCGGCTTCGTTCCCCGCGAGGAGAGCGCTGACGGGGGCAGTGAGGGACTGCCACTCTTCCTTCAGAACCGCCTGGGCGGGGTCCGGGATCGCAACACTGGTCTCGCTCGCGATGAGGAGGTCCTGAAGGTGCTGGATAGCGCGAACGATGTCGGCGAGCGATTCGACGTCATCGTCCGGAAGAGGCTGCCTGCTGAGCTGACCGATGAAGGCGTGCATGGCCAGTCCGAGCTTGAGAATACCCTCTTGAACGTCGTGCAGCCGGTTGCGGCTGCCGATCATGCCGTTGAGACGTCTTTGCGCGAGGTCGAAAGCGAGAGCCTTCATGCGGTCCGCCTCAAGCGAGAGGCTTTGCAGGGCAAGCGCCGGGACAAGCACGACGGTCGGGTCGAGATGGCGCGGACGACCGATTTCCTCGTCCGGCGAGACGAACAGCTTCGAAAGGACCGCAATCAGGCGGGTGGCAAAGGGAACCATGACCACCACCCCCATCAGATTGAACATGGTGTGGAAGATGGCCAGGATGCCGGGCGTGTCGTCGCCCAAGCCGACCCGCGCCGCGATCACCTCGCTTACGGCGATGAGGAAGGGCAGGAGGGCAAGGGCAAGCAGGCCGGCGAGAAGATTGAACGCAACATGCGCCGCAGCCACGCGCTTCGCGGGGGCGGTGGCCCCGATCGCCGCGAGCAAGGCGGTCGAGGTCGTCCCGAGGTTGGCGCCGATCGCCGCTCCTCCGGCCAGGACCAGCGGTATCTCACCGGTGGCGCTCGCAGTGAGAATCACTGCAATGGCCGCGCTCGAGGACTGGGTCGCGAGGGTGAGCAGGAATCCGAGGAGAACGAAGGCAAGCACGGAGACCCAGTCGGTTCCGTCGGGCAGGTTGGCCAGTTGTGGGCCAAGGTCAGTGAAGGCTCCCTGGAGAATCCCGATGCCGAGGAAGAATGTCCCAAATCCGGCCGCCGCAAGCCCACCGCCGGCCACCTTGACGTTCGAGCGCGCCAGAAGGCGGATCAACATGCCAAGTCCGACGAGTGGTAGCGCCAGCGCTTCGACGTCGATCCGGATGCCCACCAGCGCCACGAGCCAACTGGTCATCGTCGTCCCGACATTCGTGCCGAAAATGAGCCAGACGGCTTGGCTGAGCGAAAGCAGGCCTGCGTTGACAAGGCCTATCGTGGCAAAGGTCACTGCGCTGGAGGACTGGACGATGGCGGTTATGAGGGCACCTGCCAGCACGCCGCGGAGGGCCGAACGGGTCCATGAGTCGAGAAGACGCTGCAGGGCGTTCCCGGCAGCCACTTTCAGGCCGTCGGTCATCATCCACATGCCCAGCAGGATCAGACCGCCCCCGCCGATCACAGACGTGATTGTTGTTGTCACAACAGGGCTGCTCCCGCGGTCGGTCTGCTTGCGACCATCGAGCTGTCGCCTGTGCAGCAGGAAGGATGTCGGCGACCGCACGGACCGCTTCCGTCGTCGGAAGCTGCGTCGATGTGGGGCACTGCTGTTTGCCAGTGCGGTGCACCGGCAATGTAGCGCCGACGCTGCCTCAATACGCCCTCAGCCGGTTGGCCGGATGGTACCATCCCAATCCATGGTCCACGTCCGCGCACTTCGAGGGAGTCACCCCGAACCCGTTTCCGCTCCCATGGAACGCCAGCCGCCGCGCCGGTGAATGACTTCGGCCTTGTGACCATTAATCGTCTCGACCAGCATTGTCGTTGCTGTCGCCGCCGCTGCCGACGGAGAGGTTCAGGCCGACCTCGGCGAGGCCCCCCTTCCTCCGATCCTCAGGCACGAAGTCGCCGAAGACACCGTCGCTGACCTGAGTCAGAGCCGAATTGACTAGCGTCTATAAAGAGGAGCCGAACGCAAAGGTCCGTCTCAGATGCATGACCATCTGGGCGCTGAGCGGCTTTACCAATTCCGCGTTGCACGACGCATGATACGGGACCGGAACCTCGGCCGTGGACAAGTCGTCGTAGCGGATCGATGGATCGACGACAGACGTATCATCACTTTGCGGGCGGGTCGGGTCAATGCTTGGTATGGGTATAATTCCGCCTCCACCAGCCGTGGCGAGATTGGGGTTGTTGGGCTTAAGGTTGTTCTGAATGATCTGCTGCGTCGCGACTGCAAATCTTCGCGACTGTGCGGCGGGTGTCCCCTCAGCCACGGCGACATCCACGTTCAGGGTCTCGATCGACACAGTGTAGTCGCTGTTGAGATAGACCTCGAATGACCGGAACTGCTGCGGAAAATCGCGAAGCGAGGCAGTCTCGACCTGCCAGAAGCCCCGCTCTGGCCGGCCGTCATCGGTGGATGGGAACGCCTTGACGACGTTCATGTGACGGTGCCCGGCAATCCACATAAGCAGATTGGGCGCGCTCTGCAGAATCCTCACAAGATCTGCTAGGTCGACAGCATTTTCGTAGCCGGGTTTTGTATTCGAATCCCCCATCCACCATTCCATATGCGAGCCGATCGCCGAAACACCGATAGGAATATGGCCGGCGATGATCATGAGCTGGTTGTTGGCCTGACCGCTGGCAAGTTCCGCTTCCAACCACTCAAGGCGCCGCGCATCCAGATAGCCGTGGCCGTGGATGTCGAATGAGCCATCATCGCTCGACTGGGTGACATCCAGGACGATGACCTTCAGCGGGATCTCGGACTTTGGCACGAAGCTGTAGCAGGCGAATGCCGCGTCTTCCGCGGTGCCGGCTTCGCGGTCGATCAGATTGAACCCATGACCGACGGGATGCGATGTCGTGTTGAAGAACTCGTCCATCCATTCCGACCGGACAAGCGGACGCCGGTCTGGATCGGGCACAACGCGTGGCGCCTCGCCGCCGAAGGCAGGATCATCGACGCTCCCGGCATGGATGATGTCGCCGTTGGGTGTGCTGCCGTCCAGGATACCCGGATAAAAGGTCGGGTCCGCCTTGAGGTTGCGGTAATCGAACAAGGGAGGGAAGCGGGAAAAGTCCTCGGCGCGGATCGGACTGCCAGCGGCCCAGACGCCGTCTGCCGTATAGGATTCCCTCAGCCCCAGCGAGGGCTCTGCATCAAGCGGGAATGAACCGATGAAGAAATGGTCATGATTCCCTAGCACCATGTACCAAGGAATATCAGTGTCCAGCCCCGCTGCCTGAAACGGCATTTGATAGCTGATGCTGTCGGCACCGACATGCGCGCCGGAACTGGGCGTAATGATCTTTCCATCCAGCACATCGATGAACCATCTGGTTTCATTATATGCGGAATTATTGCAGGCGTCGCCCAAGGTGATGCCGAAATCGAACGGGTCGCGGCGATGCAGGTCGTTGACGGTCTGCACGGCGGCGTCCAGAACCTGCGTCGTGCAAAGCATGACAGGTGAATAGATGGATGTATTTCTATAAGAAGGTGCATCAATCTGCTGGAACAGAATCAGTTGATTTGGCGCTTCTTTGTCGGTTATATGAACATCTGCAAAAGCAAAGAATCGGAGAAGCCGCGTCTTTTCAGCATTCACGGGCCGTACATAGCCGGCGGGCATCAAGTCAAGACGTTCCATGACTGGCAGCCCGGAGCCGAAAGAATATTCCCCGTAGCCAAAGTGTCCATATCCTGAAACATCAGGCAGTTCGTACTTCTCGAGGCTGGGCGTCAGCGTCTGCGGAAAGGCAAGCATCCGCTCGCGTGTCGTGACCGCAGGGGTGTCGATCGGATAGCGCCGGGCCACATCTGCCCATGCCTTTGGCGCCCCCAGGGCCCCCAGCGAAGCGGTGCCCAGAAGGGCCGCCGAGGTTTTCAGAAAAGACCGTCGGCTTGAAAACCCCAAGCCCCCAGAAAACGGACGGTCAGATGCATTTGATTGGGACACGGGAAACCCTCTTTGGTCTGGGAGGCAGGCGAAAGCTCGGTGATCCCTGCGCGGGTCGAGTTCGGCTAGGCTGGAGGGTGGCCAGTTCGGCCTCTGGCACCGCATCGGCGCGCTCGTCGGCAAGACCGACTCGGGTCTCCGGCGCGGCCGGGCCCTTCATTTCGGCGCGTATCATCGATTTCGGACATTACTTTCCCCGGGGACCTGATCAGCAGGTCTTGGCGAGGGCTGAGCTAACTGCATCCTTGATAGCCAAGCGGGCTTGCGCAGCACCTGCTCAACGTCCTCGGCGATCACATCGATCCGCGTCTCGGCACGATGCATCTGATCGTTGAACTTGATCATAGTCCTCAAGGAGCTTGGTTAAAGGCCGCATAGGCGATCTTGAACGCATGAATAGCGCCCACCTGAGCGGGGAGCTCCTCGTCAAACGTGTGAGTTCTTGTTCGATGGAAGGCTCCGTATAACACGTATATTCTATAGCTGGAAAAAGATCCGTCCTTGACCTAGATCAAGTGTGAGCGCCGGCAGACAAGATTCCCCAGTGAGGCGGCCGGGCTGTCCGGCTGCGACGGAGCAAGATTCCGTCATCTGAAAGGTCCCCTGTTCCGGTTTGGGCGTCGCCGGAATTGCCGATGCCCTGAGTGGCAGAGGCGTTCGGACCCGCGGGAGGTGGCGATGGCATGTGTCGATGGTGATGAACCTGCTGAGGCGGTCCGCCGAGGTTTGCCAAAAAGGGGAAGGACATCCCGCGGTATCCGTGCGTCGGCTCGGAGAAACCTCGCCAGACCTGTGGGCGCGACTGGAGAAGCCGGTGCCGGCTGTTGGAGTTCAGTCTGAGCCCGATCTGCAAACTCCTACGACGAGTTCCTCGGACTTCGCCGCGTCTACAGGCGCAAGTAGCCCGATGGGCTCACCATAGGGCTCGCCACAGCCCGGCAAGAAACCTGATTGTCGCTACCGGCAATCGCTCAAATCGCCCTCTCCAGCGCCTCGAACGCCTCCCCCAGCAACTCCACCAGCGACCGCCGCCCGCCCTCGCGGCTGAGCGCGTCGAGCGATAGCCGCACGGCCCCGATCGACATCATCGCGACGAGCCGCAGGGCCGTTTCGCGTTCCGGGTCGGGCCAGCGCTCGCGGAGCGCTTCGAAGAGCGTCCTTTCCTGCTGGACGTAGCTGGCCTGTTTGCGCGCCTGGACCGCTTCGCTCGAGCGCATCAGGCGGTCGATGACGATCATCTCGTCGGCGGGGTAGGGGGCGCAGGCGGCGATGAGGGCGTCGCGCACGGCGTGGAGCGGGGTGCTCCCGGGCGGCGCCTTGAGCACCTCGGCGGCGACCTCGTCGCCGAAGCTGCCCTGGAGCGACAGCAGGATGTCGTCCTTGGACCTGAAGTAGGAGAAAAACGACCGCCGGGAGATCCCGGCCTCCGCCGCAATGGCGTCGAGCGTGGTCGCCTCATAGCCCTGCGCCAGGAAGAGCCGGACGGCCGCATCGGTGATGCGCTGCAGCGTCTGGCGCCGCTTCCGTTCCCGCAGTCCGCCCAAGGCGGGCTCGTCGGCACGCATGTCCGTCATGAAAAACACCCCTAGTGCAAATTTGCACTTAGTGCGTATATATCACGCACCGAGTGCAAATTTCGAAAGGGCAGCGACGTGGCAAGATGGACAGCATCGGACATTCCCCCGCAGAACGGTCGTTCCGCAGTCATAACCGGTACCGGCGGCCTCGGATATGAGGACGCCCTGGCTCTGGCCCGGGCCGGTGGCGAGATCATCCTGGCCGGACGAAACCCCGGGAAAGGCGCGGACGCGGTGGCGCGAATCCAGGCCGCGGTCCCGAAAGCGAACGTGCGGTTCGAGCGGCTCGACCTTGCGAGCCTTGCCTCGGTGGCGGAGTTTTCCGCGCGCATCCGCAGCCAGCGGACGAGCCTCGACCTCCTCATCAACAATGCCGGCGTCATGGTGCCGCCGCGGCGACAGGTGACCGAGGACGGCTTCGAGCTCCAGTTCGGCACCAATTATCTCGGCCATTTCGCGCTCACGGCGCATCTCCTGCCGCTCCTCCGCAACGGGCGGGAGGCAAGGGTCGTCTCGCTTTCGAGCGTCGCCGCGCGCAGCGGCCGGATCGACTTCGGCGACCTCCAGGCGGAGCGCGCCTACAAGCCGATGCCGGTCTACGCCCAGTCGAAGCTCGCCTGCCTGATGTTCGCCTTCGAACTGCATCGCCGCAGCACTGCCGGCCGCTGGGGCGTGACCAGCATCGCCGCGCACCCGGGCGTGTCGCGCACCGACCTCCTGCACAACGGTCCCGGGCGCCGCAGCGCATCGGGCCGCATCCGCAGTATGTTGTGGTTCATGTTCCAGCCGGCGGCGCAGGGAGCGCTGCCGACGCTGTACGCTGCGACCTCGCCCGTGGCGAAACCGGGCGCGTATTGCGGCCCGCATGCGATGAGCGAGACCCGGGGCTATCCGGTGCCGTCGAGGGTGCCGCCGCAGGCCGCCGATGCGGCGGTCGCCGCGCGGCTGTGGGAGGTCTCCGAGCAGCTTGCGGGCGTGACCTTCCGGATGGAGCCGGCGATGGCGTGACGATCGCCCGGCGATGAATCGCCAAACGGGGCCGCAACCGATGGCGGCCAGCGGCGCTCCCGAGCTGCGCGGCCGCTGTCAGCGTCCCATCGCGCATGCCGGCGTCTGGGTGACGAAGAACGTCGCCACGCCGGTGGCCTCGGGGATGGACATCTGCGGGCGAAGCGTGGCGAGCAGCGGCTGGTCGTCGAGCAGCATGGCCGCCAGCACGCGCTGCTGGAGTTCGGTCAGGGCGCTCGCCTTTTCGCCGAGACAGGCGCAGACGCCCGGCGGGACGTTCATCGTCGCCTCGCAGCGCTCCACGATGGTCGTGACGTCCTCCGGTGCCGCGCGGGCCGGGCCGCCGGCGGCGAGGCAGAGGCCGGCGACGGCCAGCAGGGCAAGGGATCTTCCGGAATTGAGGCGCATGAATTCCTCCATTCTTTGAGGGCGCCGCGGGCTCGCGTGTACGAACTCGTACTCGGACTATCCACCAGTTGCGGCCATGCGGGAAGGGCGGGTCGGGATACGTCCCGCCGAGCCTCGCGACTGATGCGCGGCCGACTCCTGTCCGCAGCCTAGAGCCACCACCAGCCGCCCAGCACCGCCCCCATCGCGATGATCCCGAACAGGAGCGGCCGGTGGACGGGCTGGCGCTGGAGGAGGCGGATTGTGAGATAGATGGCGATGCCGACGGCGAAGATGCCGGCGATGATGAGGCCGGGCAGCGGGATCAGCAGCGAGTATGACTCGCCTTCGCCAGCGTTGGTGAACCGGCTCTCCATCGAGACCGCGACCGGGATACGCAGGAGCACCGTCTCCGTGAGTCCGACCGTGTTCAGCGTCGTCAGGCCGGGCAGCGCTGCTTCATATAGGGCCCGAGGGGCGTCGATCGTGCGTGTCGATCCATCTTCGCGGCGCACCGTGACGAAGTAGGAGTAGCGGTCGTCCGACAGCCGCACCGGGCGGAACGGGTGGTAGCCCGTCGACTCGGTCAGTGACCGGTCGATCACCGTGACGACGCTCTCTGTCGTCGGGAGGACCCTGGCCGCCAGGTGAAGCACCGGGCCGGTGCCCAGCGCCGCGAAAAGGGCGATCAGCAGCCCCGCAACGATCGTGACGCCGATGCTCGGCCCGGCCGGCTGCGCCCTCTGCCGCGCCCGCTTTGCCACCGGTCGTGCTCCTCCTGCCGATGAGAGCACCTCCGCCGCGCCGGCGACGACACTGCCCGCCCGATCCCCGGCGCAGTATGCACGCGCGCGCCGCTGCCTCCACACCCTGCTGACCGGCTGCGTCCGTGATCCACCGGAACTTTGGCCGCGGACCCCGCGACCGGCCGCGACACAGCGGCGTTCCCTTTGACCGCGCGCGGCCGCGGTTTCCGTGCTAGACGGGCGCAAATCCCGCCATCAACATAGCTGCGGAAGCCGATCAAGCGTCGGCCGATCGCGCTCCCCGTTCCAGGTGCCGCCGTGCCGTTTCCCGTCGTCAACCCTTCACTCGCCCGCGCCCTTGCGGAACGCGGCTATGCCGAGCCGACCCCCGTTCAGGCGGCTGTCCTTCGCGAGGATGCCGCGGGCCGCGACCTTCTCGTCTCGGCGCAGACCGGCTCGGGCAAGACCGTGGCGTACGGCCTTTCCATCGGCCACACGCTGCTCGGCGGCGAGGAACGGCTCGGCTGGGCGACGAGCCCGCTGGCGCTGATCATCGCGCCGACGCGCGAACTGGCGCTGCAGGTCGAGCGCGAGTTGGAATGGCTCTACGCCGGGACTGGCGCGCGGATCGTCTCCTGCGTCGGCGGCATGGATGCGCGGGCGGAGCGGCGGAAGCTTGCCGCGGGCGTCCACATCGTGGTGGGCACGCCGGGCCGTCTCCGCGACCACATCGAGCGCCGCGGCCTCGACATCTCGGCGCTCCAGGCGATGGTCATCGACGAGGCGGACGAGATGCTCGACCTCGGCTTTCGCGAGGACCTCGAGTTCATCCTCGACGCCACGCCGAAGGGCCGCCGCACGCTCCTCTTCTCCGCGACCCTGCCGCGCGCCATCGTCACGTTGGCGCAGCGCTACCAGAACGATGCGCTGCGGATCGAGGTCGAGGCGACTATCGGCGGCCATGCCGACATCGAGTACCGCGTCATCCGCGTGGTGCCCTACGAGCTCGAGCGCGTGGTGGTGAATGTGCTGCGCCTGTTCGAGGCGCCGGCGGCCCTCGTGTTCTGCAACACGCGCGACGCCGTCCGGCACCTCTCCGCGGTGCTGCTCGAGCGCGGCTTCACCACCGTCGCGCTGTCGGGCGAACTGAGCCAGTCGGAGCGGAACCACGCCATGCAAGCGCTCCGCGACGGCCGGGCGCGGGTGTGCGTTGCGACCGACGTCGCCGCGCGCGGCATCGACCTTCCCGGGCTCGGCCTCGTCATCCACGCCGATCTGCCGCTCAACGCGGAGGTGCTGCAGCATCGCAGCGGCCGCACCGGGCGCGCCGGCCGGAAGGGCGTCAGCGTCGTCCTCGTGCCGCATTCGCGCCGGCTCAAGGCGCAGCGGATGCTCGGCGAAGCGGGCGTGCGGCCGACCTTCAGCGGTCCGCCGACCGTCGAGGAGATCCAGCGGCTCGACGACGAACGGCTCCTCAACGATCCTGTCTTCTCGGCCGAGCCGGCCGAGGAGGATGTCGCGGCGGCAAATCTCCTCCTCGCCGCGCACCCCGCCGAACGGCTCGTTGCCGCCCTCGTCCGCTCGCGCCGCGCCGGGCTGCCCGCGCCCGAGGAAGTCACCGACCCCGGCGACGATCGTCCGCGCCGCCGCGACGACCGCCCGCCCGCGCAGGCCGACCGGCCCGGCCGCAACGAACGGACGCGTGCCAGGGAAGAGACCCGCGAGCAGCACGTTCCGCGGCGCGAGCGCGGTGCGCGGCGCCGCGATGCCGACGCCGGCGCGCGCGATGCCGGCGACGGCATCCGTCCGTTCGGCGCGGAGGACGTCGTCCACTCCACCCCGGAGGCCGCCCCGTCCTTCGTGGGGCAGGCCGAAGAACGCAAGCGGTCCGCGCCGCGCGGCGATTTCGGCAGCAAGGTGGTGTTCCGCGTCGATGTCGGCCGCCGCAAGAATGCCGACCCGAAATGGCTCCTGCCGATGATCTGTCGCCGCGGCGGCGTGACCAAGCGCGAGATCGGCGCGATCCGCATCTTCGAGAACGAGACCCATGTCGAGGTCGCCGAGCACCGCGCCGAAGCGTTCGCCCGGTCCGTCCAGGAGACGCGCGGCGGCGGCGACAATTTCACCATCACGCCGCTCGGCGCCGGCGAGACCACGCCGGCGCAGGCGCCGCGGCCGGAGTTCAAGAAGCGGAAGCCGTTCGACCCGGACCGCAAGCCGCACCGCGAGGGATATGCAGCGCCGGCTGGCGCGGAGTCGGCGCCGGCTCCGCGGCCGGACGACAAGAAGCGCAAGGCGTATGATCCGGCGCGGAAGCCGTATGGCGAGGCGCCATCGGCAGCGCCCGGCCATGAATCCCGTCCTCCGCGGGACGACTACAAGAAGCGGAAGCCCTATGACCCGGCGCGCAACGCGGGCGGCGGAGCCGCATCCGCCCCGGCCGGCGAAGGCGCGCGGGCAACCCGCGCCGACTTCAAGAAGCGGAAGCCGTTCGCCCCCGCGTTCAAGATCGCAGAAGGCGCCCTGCGGCCGCGGAAGAAGAAGTCGCGGAAGCCGGCGTAGGGGGGCCGCCTACCGTCGAGGCGCTGCTCTTGCTCGCTCGGCAGGGGCCGGCGCAGGTTGCCGCCTCAATCGGCTTCCCGGCGAAGGCCGGGAGCCATGGGGCGGCTGAACGGACCTCTGGCTCACCTTGGGCCCCGGCTTTCGCCGGGTTGCGGCAGGGATGGGGCGACATCTGGGTAAGGCCGGCGATTGACGGCGGCCGCTACCTCTGCCCCAACCCGACGAGCGGCGTCCCGTGACCAACCTCGGGAGAAATGGCTGACGGCAACGACATGCGCCTCGGGCGGCGCAACGTGTTTCATCCACGCCGCCGCGTCGTTGCCATGCGCGAGGATTGCCTTCGGTCGAAGCCGGCTCAGAAGGAAATCGAACGCCGCAGTCTGACGGTCCTCGTATGCGAGTGACTTGATGTCGTCTGACGGGAGCGAGTGCACATTTGTTTCGAGGAAACGAACAGGGGCGGCCGCCTCCATGATCCAGTCGATCACCCTTCGCGTGTTGCTGATCGGGTTGCGGCGGGTCTTGCCCGGCGCAAGTGGGCGGGCCGCGCGCTCCGCCTTGTAGGCGCTGAACCACCGCTCTCTTTCGAAGCCGTAGCCGCCCTTCCAGAAATCCCAGAATCCGCGAGACATCGTGGTCGCCGGATTGAAGCCGACGATGAACGCCTCGCATTCGAGCGGAGACCCGTCGCAAACGAAGGGTCTCAGACTTGTAGGCCGTCCAATGAGGCCTTCCAGGTCGGTCTCAAAGTCATCAAGAGACTGCCCCATCCGAACGCCCACCTCTATGAGAATGCTGGTGCCCCCGGCCGGAATCGAACCGGCACTCCGGTGAAGGAAACGGATTTTGAGTCCGCCGCGTCTACCAGTTCCGCCACAGGGGCAGGCGGCGCGACTATAGGGGGCGCGACCCGACGGTCAACGCGTCGCGTGGGCCGCGCGCGCCGCGGGTGGGACGTTCGCACCGAGTTGTGATACGGCGTCGCGGAGCAGGGGGCTGGATTTTGCCATGATGAGCGCGCTTCTCCTGCGGCGCACGCCGTCAGGCGGCCCGGGAGGCCGAGCGACCAGATGACCATGTCGTCCACACGTGTCCGTACCATCGCCGCTGCGATCTGCCTCACGCTTGCCGTCGCCACCATCGCCGGTGCCTGGGGTTTCGAGCTGATCGGGCGCTACATTCCCTGCAAGATGTGCCTTGCCGAGCGCATCCCGTACTACACGGGTATCCCGTTCGCGGCCGCAGCGCTGGTCGCAGCGGCCCTGTTCCGCGCCGATCTTGCCGCGCGTATCCTCCTCTTCGTCGTCTTCGGCATTTTTGTCTGGAGCGCCTACCAGGGCGTGTTCCATGCCGGCTTCGAATGGAAGTGGTGGGAAGGCCCGACCGATTGCGGCATCGGCGGCACGATCGACCGCACCCTCCCGCTCGCCGAGCAGCTCCGGTATCACGCCCCGAGTTGCGACACGGCGGTGTGGCGCTTCCCGAACGCCGAGTGGGGGCTGTCCTTCGCCGGCTGGAACGCGGTGGCCTCGACGGTCATCGCGGGCGTGGCGCTCTACGGGGCGCTGGCAAGGCGGCGGATCGTCGGCGGGGCGGCGTACGCGTAGAGAGCGAATAGCGAAATAGCGAATAGCGAAATAGGAAATAGGAAATAGCGAATAGCGAAATAGCGAAATAGGGAGGCGGCGCTTCTCTATTCGCTATTCGCTATTCGCTACTACTACCCCTCACCCGCCGGGATCATCGCCTCGAGCGCCATGCGCTCGCGCGCCCGCATCCGCTCGCTTTCGCTCTTGAGCTGGCCGCAGGCGGCGAGGATGTCACGGCCGCGGGGGGTGCGGATGGGGGAGGCGTAGCCGGCGTCGTTGACGAGGTCGGCGAAGCGCTCGATCTGCTCCCACTCCGAGCACTGATAGTTCGTGCCGGGCCACGGGTTGAACGGGATCAGGTTGATCTTCGCGGGAATGCCGCGCAGCAGCCGGACGAGCTCGCGCGCGTCGGCGAGGCTGTCGTTGACGTCCCGGAGCATCACGTACTCGAAGGTAATGCGCTTCGCGTTGTTGAGGCCGGGATAGGCGCGGCATGCCGCGAGGAGTTCCGCGATCGGGTACTTCCTGTTGATCGGCACCAGCATGTCGCGGAGGTCGTCGCGGACGGCATGGAGCGAGATCGCCAGCATCGTGCCGATCTCGGCGCCGGCGCGCGGGATTTCGGGAACGACGCCCGAGGTCGACAGCGTTATCCGGCGCTTCGAGAGGCCGAGGCCGTCGCCGTCGGACGCGATGAGAAGCGCGTCGCGGACGTTCTCGAAATTGTAGAGCGGCTCGCCCATCCCCATCATGACCACGTTCGAAACCTTCCGGCCCTCGCTCGGCACCATTGCACCGGGCGCGACGTCGCCGGCGGGGAAATCGCCCAGGCGATCGCGGGCCACGAGGAGCTGGCCGAGAATCTCCTCGGTGGTGAGGTTCCGCACCATCGTCTGCGTGCCGGTGTGACAGAACGAGCAGGTGAGCGTGCAGCCGACCTGGCTCGAGACGCACAGCGTGCCGCGGCCTTCCTCGGGAATGTAGACGGCCTCGGCCTCCACCGGCCGGCCGGCGCCGCGCGGCGGGAAGCGCAACAGCCATTTCCGCGTGCCGTCGGTCGAGACCTGCTCGGTCACGATCTCGGGCCGGGCAAGGGTGTATCGCTCGGCGAGCCGCTCGCGGAGGTCCTTCGCGATGTTGCCCATCGCGCCGAAATCCGTGGCGCCGCGGAGATAGAGCCAGTTCCACAGCTGCGCGGTCCGCATCCGGACCTGCTTCTCCGGGACGCCCGCTTCGAGCAGCGCCGCCCCGAGCTGCGGCCGCGACAGACCGATCAGCGACGGCGGGTCGTTCGGACTGCGGGGCGGAGCGCGGCCGGCCGCGGGAGCGGCCATGGGCGACGGGGCGATGAGGACCATGGCGAGCGATCTATACCGAAACGTCGGAAAAGCAATCGGGAGCGACCGGACGCCGCCCAAAAGCAAAAGGGCGCGGCCGGAGCCGCGCCCTTCGCAAGTCAGAAGCCGATGCGCTATTCGCGATTGCCGAACAGGCGGAGCAGCATCAGGAAGAGGTTGATGAAGTCGAGGTAGAGCCTGAGGGCGCCCATGATCGCCTTGCGGCCCATCAGCGTGCCGTCGTCGTTCGCGGAGTACATCTCCTTGATCTTCTGCGTGTCGTAGGCGGTGAGGCCGGTGAACACGAGCACGCCGATGATCGAGATCGCGAAGCCGAGCGCGTCGGAACCGAGGAAGATGTTCACGATCGACGCGATGATGACGCCGATGAGGCCCATGAACAGGAAGCTGCCCCAGCCCGTCAGGTCACGCTTGGTCGTGTAGCCCCAGAGGCTCACGGCGCCAAAGGTCGCGGCGGTGATGAAGAAGACCTGCGCGATGCTCTGGCTCGTGTAGACGAGGAAGATCGACGACAGCGACAGGCCGAGGAGAGCTGCGAACGCCCAGAAGGCGATCTGCGCGCTTGCCACGCTCATGCGCGCAATGCGCACGCTGAGGAAGATGACGAGGACCAGTGGCGCGAAGATGATCACCCACTGCAGCGGGCTGCCGTAGAGCGTGACGCCGAGGCTGGTGAGCAGCGTGCTGCCTACCTGGCCTGCGGCCTGGGCCGGGTCAGTGGTCGTGGCGAGATTGTAGGTGAGCAGGGACACGACGCCGGTAATCGCCAAGCCCACAACCATATAGTTGTAGACGCGGAGCATGTAGGCGCGGAGGCCCAGATCCATCTCGCCGACAGACGCGGCGGGCGCGGCCGTCCCGTAGCGGGTGGTCGGAGTGCGGAAGTCAGCCATCGAATTGCATCCCCATCGTTACCGTCGCCAGTCTATCGGAGACATCGACGGATAGCACGCAATATGGGGGAGGCGGGCCACCGCTGCAAGATGGCGGCATTGCTTGGTTTCGCATGCGTCTGCCTGGCGAAGCGGCATGTTCCCGCTGCGGCAAACTACCCGAACGGGTAGTCACGGATTCGTGTTGCCGGCCAGGCGAGGGAAGGCGCTCGCCATGACCTGCGCGCGGCGCTGTCTCGCTCTTTACAGGAGCCGCAACCCCGCCGATCCTCTGACGAGAATCATCCGCCACGGAGGAACCCATGCCCCGCCTCTTCACGGGCATCGAGATTCCGGATGAGCTGCGCCGGCTTCTCGCCCAATTGCGCGGCGGGCTGCAGGGCGCTCGCTGGGCCGATCCCGACGACTACCACCTCACCCTCCGCTTCGTGGGGGACATCGATCTGCGCACCGCCAACGACATCGCCGAGATGCTGGGCCGCGTGCAGCGGCCGAGCTTTCCGCTGGCGATCGAGGGTCTGGGCGCGTTCGGGGGGCGGAAGCCCAACGCGATCATCGCGCAGGTGGCGCAGTCGCGGGCGCTGGCGGAGCTCCAGGCGGAGCAGGAGCGGATGATCCAGCGTCTCGGGCTGCCGGCGGAGCCGCGGAAGTACACCCCGCACGTGACGCTTGCGCGGCTCCGCGGCACGACGGTCGGCGAGACGGCGGAGTATCTCGCGCTCCGCGGCGGCTTCACGGCGGGGCCGTTTCCGGTCGGCCGGTTCGTCCTGTTCTCGGCCCGCGACGCGGTCGGGGGCGGGCCCTATGTGGTCGAGGAAGCCTATCCGCTGATTGCCCGCGCGGCCTAGAGAAAGGCGGCAATCGGCAGTTGGCAGTCGGCAGTACGGGAAGCGTGACGCGCCCCCGGATGCGGTCGAACAAGCACGGGGGCGCAGAGCCCTGCTACTGCGTCCTGCCGAGTTATTGCTAGACCCCCGGTCGCGGCCGCGGCAGCGGCACGCCGGTCGCGGCAGGCGGTGCGGTCGCGAGGCCGAGCGCATCGGGCGGCAGCGGCGGCTTCGCGCGGGGGAGCGGCACGTTGCTGAGGATCGGCCGGTCCATGTTGGCGCCGCCCGTCGCCACCACGACCGGACTGGTGAGACCAAGGCGCGGGCCGATGGCGGCCGTCAGCACCCTCTCATCCGCGATCTCGCCGTCCGGCGGCGCTCCGGGCGGGCAAATCTCCGGGCGGCGGTCGACCGGGGCCGTCACGCTCGATACGGGTGCGAAGCCGCTGATCGGGATGCGCGGGCTGGTCGCCAGAAGGCCGAAGCCGCCGTCGAACAGTTGCGCGGCCGTGATCGCGCGGCTCTCGATCGAGCTTTCGCCCAGCAGCGTGACCAGAAGCGTGTGGCCGGCCCGCGTCGCGGTCGCCACCAGATTGTAGCCGGCGGAACAGATGTAGCCGGTCTTCATGCCGTTCGCCCCACGGTAGAAGTCGAGGAGCGCGTTCGGCGTCGGCATGACCGTCTCGCGGTACTGGATCGCGCTGATGCCGAAATAGGAGCGGTACTCCGGGAATTGCTGCCAGAGCGCCAAGCCCAGCATCGCCATGTCGCGGGCTGTCGTGCTCTGGCCGGATGCGGGCAGGCCGTGCGGGTTCACGAACCGGGTGCCGGAAAGGCCGAGGAAGGCGGCCTGCCGGTTCATCTCCGAGACGAACGCGGTGACGCTGCCGGCGATGTTTTCCGCCACGGCGACCGCCACGTCGTTGGCCGACTTCACCATGAGAATCTTGAGGGCGTTGTCGACCGTGATGACCGTCCCCTCGGAAAAGCCCATCCGCGCCGGCGGTTCGGCCGTTGCGGCTGCCGTCATCGTGATCGGCGAATCGAGCCCAAGCCGCCCATCCCTCAGCGCCTGGAACACGATGTAGACCGTCATCAGCTTCGTCAGCGAGGCCGGGTACCAGAGTTCGCCCGCGTCGCGCTGCGCAAGCACGTCGCCGGTATCCATGTCGAGGATGAGATAGGGCGGGTCGAATGCCCGGGCCGGTGCCGCAAGCAGGAGGACGATCGCAAGCGCTGCGGCAAGGAGGCGGCCGAATCGGGCAGTCATCAGGCGTCCGGGTCCATCGGGCGGCAGTGGTCAGCTACCCCGTCGAGCCGTCGGGGCGCAACCCCGCCCCGTCCGTTCAGCCCCGGTCGGGCGGAGGAAGTTCGAGGAGCCGCACCGGCGCCTTCTCCTCATCGTCGCCTTCAGGCCCCGTCTCGGCGGGCAGCGTTTCATCGTCGCGGGCAGGCGCCTCCGGAACCGCCGGTGCGACGGTCTCGTCGACATCGCCGGAATCTGCAGCGGGCGGCTCGACGACCGAATCGCTGCCCGACGCTTCGGTGTCGGCCTGGCTTCCTTCGGCAGTTGCGGCGGTCACAACCGGGACCGGGCCGCTGGCGTCGCCGGCCGGGCGTGACTCGGCAGGAGGCGCGGCGGCTTCCGTGTCGAGGGCCGCCGACGGCGCGGCGCCGCCCTCGGCGGGGGGCTCGGCTCCGGCCGTTGGCGGGAGTTCGTCCGGTTCGGCGTCGATGCTCTCGATGCTGCCGGTGTCGGGCTTCTCTGTCGCATCGGGGATGTCCATCGCCGCGACATCGGGGTCGGGCCCGACGTCGTCACCGGCTTCCGGCGCGACCAAGATCGTAAAGGGCTTGCGGGCCGGCTCGGCGGCGGTTCTCCCGGGGAACACGGCGGCGTGCGCCGAGGCTTCCGGCAGCGGCCCATCGTCGCCGGGCGCCTCAGGGTTCCACGGGCCGTCCTCAGGCCACGCATGGGGCGGTTCATGCTCCGCCGGCGGCTCGTCGGGAATAGCCGCCTCCGCAAATCCGAGCCCGGCAGCGCGATATCCGGTCGGCGACACGGGCTCGTTCTCGTGCGTGCGTTCCGGAATCTCCTCCCCCGCGAGGACGGCGACCGCCTCGGGATGGAGCGGCGGCTCCTCCTTCCCGCGGCGCGCGACAAGGCCCCGGAGCCAGAGGCCTGCCCGCGTGAGGGCTCCGTCGATGGCGGTCTCCTCGAGGAAGCGCGGCGGCCGGACATAAAGGAAGTGGTATGCGATCGCGATGATGAGGAGCGTCAGCGTCCAGGCGAGGAGGACGTCCGACAGGAAGTGGCCGCCGAACGCGATCCGGTTGAGCGAGAAGGCGAAGGCCAGCCCGAGCGCTGTCGCGAGCGCCGCCCGCCGGAAGCGTGCCGGCACAACCAGGGCGACGGCGACAAGCCAGATCGCGGCCGACGCTTCGCCCGACACGAACGAGCAGTTCCGGGCGCAGTAGTCCGAGATATGCCAGGCGGTGACGAAAGGCGCCTCGCCACCGAACTCGAGGACTTCCGTCGGGCGCGGCCGGCCCCACAGCGCCTTCAGGATGCCGTTGACGAGGAGGCCGGCGCTGAGGGCAAGCGTCGTGGCGAGGAACAGCATGGCCCGCCCCGGGATGACGGGGCGGCGGCGCGGGAAGACGAACAGCTTCGCCAGAAGCGAAAGCACGACGAGGCCGCCGACCAGCCAGAGGATGATGCCCGAGACGTCGCGGAGCCACTGCAGCGCCGGGATGCGAGCAGCCGGGAAGCCGACGTCCGCGTCATAGAACTGGCGCGAAAACCAGAGGTCGAGCTGCGGAATGATCAGGAAGACGACCGACAGGATGGCGGTCGCGATGATAAGGATGCGGATCGGACCGAGCGCCCAGCGCCAGCCCCCCGTCGTTCCGCGCGCTTCGTCTTCCGTCATGACGTCCGTCGGTTCGCCGCCCCGTCCCTCGCATAGGGCGGCAGAGCGACATTGTCACGGGTGTCCGCTGCCGAAGCGTTGGGCAGCCCGCTGGGGCGGTTCAACAAGGGGGGGCGGGTCAAGCCCGACAAAGACGAGAGGGGAATGAGAGGGTCCGCATTGAAGCCTGGCGAACGCAGAGCCGCGACCCAAATCCCCACGCCCGTCGTTCCGGGGCCGCGAAGCGGAACCCGGAGCCCTTTGTTCGTTCGACGGGCCTTCGATCCGCTGAACACCGGACCGCCGTGCCCACCGCACAAAGGGTTCCTGCTCTCCGCTGCGCTCCGGCCGGAACGACGGAGTGAGTTGTTTCACCTGAACGCCAGCCAACGACCGCCTCAGATCGGGTTCAGCGGGCGCCCCATAAACCCGTGTCCATCGAATTCACCGGTGCCGCCGTGAACGGCGCCAGAAACCCGAAGGACAACGACCATGACCCGCTCCCTCAAGACCCTCCTCGCCGCCTCGATCGCCCTCGGCACCGTCGGCGTCGCCACGGCCGCTTCGGCCCAGCCCTATGTCGTCATGCCGGTGGTCATCAACCCGCAGGCCTGTGACCTCTACGCCCAGAACTACGCCACCGGCCATGCCGGCCCGAAGAACCGCCAGGTGATCGTCGGCACGCTGCTCGGCGCCGGTGCGGGCTTCCTCGTCGGCGGGTTCGGCTTCGGCGCCCCGGGCGTGGGTGCTGCGGTCGGCGCCGGTGTCGGCGCGCTCGGTGGCGCTGCGATCGGCAATCCGCAGTGGAACGCGGCCTACAACGCCGCCTTCTCGGCCTGCATGCAGGGCTATGCTCTCCCGTACTAGGCGGCGTCTCTCTTCCTGCCCAACAGGGGCAAGCCCCTGTTGGGTGCCGCCTTCTCGGCCTGCATGCAGGGCTACGCGCTGCCCTACTAGTTTCGCGAACGGATCGGCGGCGGTTCCCCGCCCCCCTGCCGACCGTCGATCCCGACCGGCCCGTCTGCCTCACGGCAGGCGGGCTTGGTGCGTGTTACGGGGTCGGGCGCGGCAGCGGCGCGGGAATGCCCGCGGTGGTCGTCGGGTCGATGCCCGGGCCCGGGGCGAACGCGGTCAGCGGGCCGTCCATCGGGTCGCGGAAGAGCGGTGGCGAGGCGCCTGCGGAGAGCGTCCCCGAGGCAACGAGCGCGGCAACCGCCATGTCATAGGCCGCCGCGTCGGCGGCGCGCTGCGCTTCGAGCGGGAAGGCGATGCGGTCCGGAATCGTGTAGGCCGGACACGGCCGGGTCGGTTCGAATCTCTCGCCGCCCGACTGCGCGTCGAACACGTAGCGGAAGTCGCAGACCTCGACCTCGGGCACCGTCCGCGTCACCTCGAAATGGTCGTAGCCCTCCTTCAGCATCTGCCAGAAGGCGAAGTGCGCGTTGGTGCTGTGCCGCGCCATGTTCTGCGGCGTCATCCGGAACGGGAAGGCGTGGATCTGGAATTGGCGCTGGCCGCCGGCGAACGCTTCGCGCACGACGGCATAGATCTCCTCCACGCTTTCGTCCGTCATCGAATAGCACCCGGCCGACGAGCACGCGCCGTGCACCATCAGGTTCGATCCGGTCCGGCCGAGCGAGCGGTCGAAGGTGTTCGGGTAGCCGATGTTGAAGGAGAGGTGATAGCTCGAGTTCGGGTTCAACTGCGCCGGGCCGACGCTGTAGAACCCCTCGGGCGCCTGACGGTCCCCTTCGGCGATCTTCGGCCCGAGTTCACCGGACCACGCGCAGATCGCGTAGGTCTTCAGGAGCGCGTAGGTGCCGTCGGGGCGGCGCTTCCAGATCTCGAACACCGATTCCTCCTTGAAGACGCGGACGTAGATGGGCGCGATCGGCGTGGTGCCGATCGCCTCCATCTGCTGGAGGAGCGCCGTCGTGATCGGCGCGAGATAGGCCGGAACGTCGGTCGTCTGACAGCTCGAAAGAAATGCGGCGGCCGCAGCGGGAACGGCGACGCGAACGGCAACGCGGCGGAACGAATGCCAGAAAGCCATGGAGTCCCTGCAAGTCAGGCGCAAGGACACGCGGAGCCCAGGGCCGATAACGACCCATTAACCGCGACGAAAATTGACGAGCCGTTAACCGTGAGCCCACCACGGCGAGAGCAGCGCCCTCCTGGCGGGACGGAATGGCCGGCTGGCGACGGCTACCCTCGCCCCGTTCGGAGAGAGGGCTGCATCCCTTTGCGAGCGCAGCGAGTTCAGGGATGGAGGGCGAGGGGGCACCGGTGGTGAGTTTCTGCGGGCGTCACCCCCTCACCCTTCCTTGCTAGTCTCGCCTTCGGCTCGCCAAGCGCGGAAGCCTTCTCCCCGAACGGGGCGAGGGGAGTGCGTTTCCTGCGGGCGAATGTCAGCCGCGTCTAGAGCGTCTTGCCGATGGCGAGGAATTTGGCGCGCCGGTGCTGCAGCACCTCGTCGCGGGACATTCCCTGGAACTCGACCAGCGCGCTGGCGATCGCGTCGCCGGTGGCCTGGATCGTCTCCTGCGGCGCGCGGTGGGCACCGCCGAGCGGTTCGCGGATGATCTCGTCGATGATGCCGAAGCGGAGGAGATCCTGCGCGGTGATCTTCATGCTCGACGCCGTGTCCTGCGCCCGCGTCGCATCGCGGTAGAGGATCGAAGCCGCCCCCTCGGGCGACACGACCGTGTAGATCGAGTGCTCCAGCATCATCACGCGGTTCGCCACGGCGATGGCGACCGCGCCGCCCGAGCCGCCTTCGCCCACCACGACCGCAACGTTCGGCACGGTGAGCGCGAGGCTCGCGTCAGTCGACCGGGCGATCGCCTCGGACTGCCCGCGCTCCTCGGCGTCGATGCCGGGATAGGCGCCGGCCGTATCAACAAGCGCGATGACGGGCAGGCCGAAGCGGTCGGCGAGCTCCATGATGCGGACCGCCTTCCGGTATCCTTCCGGCCGCGGCATGCCGAAATTGTGCTTGAGGCGCGACTCGGTGTCGTTGCCCTTCTCCTGCCCGAGGATCGCCACGGGACGACCGCGGAAGCGGCCGAGGCCGGCGACCATGGCCTGGTCCTCGGAAAACTTCCGGTCACCCGCGAGCGGCGTGAAGTCCTCGATCAGCCCCTTCACATAGTCGACCACGTGCGGCCGGTCCGGGTGGCGGGCGACCTGCGTCTTCTGCCACGGCGTCAGCTTCGCATAGAGCTCCGTCAGGGCCTGCGTAGCCCGCGCCTCCATGCGGCCGATCTCTTCCTCGACGGTGATGGCGTCGCCTGCCGTGCCGAGGGAGCGAAGCTCCTGGACCTTGCCCTGAAGGTCGGCAACAGGCTTCTCGAAGTCGAGATATGTCCTCATCAAAACCCTTGTGGCCGAACGGTTTCGACCGCGTTCCGCTGCGCGCCGGGGACACTCGCCGCAGACGATTGCGAAGTCAAGGAAGCGTGACCGCCGTTCCGCCACGGCGTACAATCGGCCGCGCCGGGTTGCCGGCGACGGTCGCGCCGGCCGGCACGTTCCGCGTCACGACGCTGCCCGCGCCGACGATCGCATCGTCGCCGATCGTGATGCCGGGGACGACAATGGCGCTGCCGCCGATCCACACGTTCCGGCCGATGGTGATCGGCATCGCCGATTCGAGGCCGCTCCGCCTGATCTCGGGGTCGCGCGGATGGTCGGGCGTGTAGATCTGCACGTTCGGCCCGAACTTGGTGTCGTCGCCGATCGTGACGGTGTTGATGTCGAGGACGATGCAGCCGAAATTCATGAACACGCGGTCGCCCAGGCGGATGTTGTAACCGAGGTCGCAGTGGAAGGGTGGGCAGATGTTCACGTCCTCGCCCACGGCACCGAAATGCCCCTGCAGAAGCGCGAGCCGCTGTTTCTGCGACAACGCCAGCGTCTGGTTGAAGATGGCAAGCCAGGCACGGTTTCGCGCAAGGTCGGCGGAAATCTCCGGGTCGCCGCCGCGGTAGAGCTCGCCCGCCAGCATCTTCTCCTTCTCGCTCCGCATCGCTCAGCCTTTCGCCAGCGGGTGATGGTCCGTCACGAGGCGACGCAGCCGTTCCTCGAGGACGTGCGTGTAGATCTGCGTGGTCGAGATGTCGGCGTGGCCGAGGAGCTGTTGCACCGAGCGAAGGTCGGCGCCGTTCTGCAGGAGGTGGCTCGCGAACGCGTGGCGTAGCACGTGCGGCGATACCTTCACGGCCGGAATGCCGGCGAGGGCCGCGAGGGATTTCAGGTCGCGCGCGAACACCTGCCGGGCGAGGTGTCCGTCCGCGCTGTCGGCCGGGAACAGGAAGGGCGATGCGGCCGCGCCCGCCTTCTTCGCCGCGGCGCGGTAGGCCGCGACGGCGTCCAGCGCGGCATGGGTCAGCGGCACCATCCGCTCCTTCCTGCCCTTGCCGCGCACGGTCATGGTGCGGCGGCCCTCGGTGATCGCCTTTGCCGGAAGGCCGACGAGTTCCGAAACGCGCAGGCCCGTCGCGTAGAGAAGCTCGAGGAGGGCGGCGAGGCGAAGGGCGGCGAGGCGGCGCGCCGGATTGTCCGCGGCCTCGACTTCGCTTCGCGCCATGCCGAGGAGCCGGCCGACGTCCTTCTCGCTCAGGATTTTCGGCAGCGCCCGGCCCTGGCGCGGGCCTTCCACCGTGCCGGTCGGGTCGTCGCCGCGATGCCCCTCGGCGTAGAGGAAACGATAGAACTGCCGGAGCGCGGAAAGACGCCGCGAAGCGGAGCGCGCCGCGAAGCCCCGGTCGTCGAGATCGACGAGATAGCCGCGCACCGCCATGGCGTCCGCGGCGAGCACGCTTTCGCTGCCCTTGCCGAGGAAGGCCGTGAAATCGTCGAGGTCGCGCCGGTAGGCGGCGAGCGTGTTGCCGGCGGCGCCCCGTTCCGCGCTCATCATTTCGAGGAAGGCTTCGACGAGGGCGGCGTTCGAGGGCATCAGCAGCGCTCCGCCGATGTGTCGCCAGCCGGCACTCCCGAATGACCGTCGTTCCGGGGCCGCGAAGCGGAACCCGGAACCCTTTGTTCCCGGGGCACTGCCGCGTAGCCGATATGCCGTTCGTCAGCCGTGCTCCCGGAACAAAAGGTTCCGGCTCTCCGCTGCGCTCCGGCCGGAACGACGGTCGAACTGTGAGATCTGAGGAGACGCATCACAGCCCCAGCCGTTCCGCGGGGATCGGCACGACGACCTCGCGGCGCGCCGGCTCGACGAAGTTGGCGAGCACGAACATCGCCACCCCGGCAACGACGAGGATGATGACCATCGCGACGAAGAGCCGGATGAGGGTCGGCATGGCGAATCGCGTCCGGGCGGCGCATCGGGGCCCATCGGACCGGATCGTCCCAGCGGGCGCAAGCGGCCGAACTTGACGCGGCGGCCCGGTGCGGCCAATACGCGCCCGTGAGCACGGAGACCATCGAGGACAATCCCTCCCCGGAGCGCCTCGTCACCGCCGCCGGCATCGCGCGGCGGCTCGGGCGCCGGCCGATCGTGCTTGTCGGCATGATGGGGGCGGGCAAGAGCTCCATCGGCAAACGCCTCGCCACGCGCCTCGGCCTTCCCTTCTGCGACGCCGACATCGAGATCGAGAAGGCGGCGAACCAGACGATCCCCGAGATCTTCGAGCAGCATGGCGAACCCTATTTCCGCGCCGGCGAACGCCGGGTCATCCTTCGTCTCGTGACGGAGGGGGCGCGCGTGATCGCGACCGGCGGCGGCGCGTATATGGACGCCGAGACCCGAGCGGCCATCGCCGGCGCCGGCGTCGCCATCTGGCTCAACGCCGACCTTGATGTCCTCCTCGCCCGCGTCCGGCGGCGCAGCAACCGGCCCCTGCTGAAGAACGGCGACCCCGAGGAAACGCTCCGCCGGCTTCTGGCCGAGCGCAATCCCGTCTATGCCGAGGCGCCGATCCACGTGAAGTCGCGCGAGGTCTCGCATGAGACGGTGATCGACGAGGTGCTCGGTGCGCTCGACGCCTGGCTCGACAGCAACCCCGCACCGGCCGCGACACAATGATCGAAGTCCACCCGATTCCCTTCGAAGGACGCGAATCCGTTCGCGTCGATCTCGGCGACCGCTCCTACGACATTCTGATCGGCCAGGACCTCCTCGCCGAAGCAGGCCGGCTGATTGCCGGGGCGATGCCGAAGGCGCGGACCCTTGTCGTCACCGACCGCAACGTCGCCGCCCATCACCTCGAGCCGCTGCTGGCAAGTCTTCGGGCCGCCGGCATTCCGGCGGAGAGCACCGTCCTGGAACCGGGCGAGGCCTCGAAGAGCTTTGTGGCCCTCGAGCGGGTGGTCGATGCGATCCTCGGCGCCAAGCTCGAGCGCAACGATGTCGTGCTCGCCCTCGGCGGCGGCGTCATCGGCGACCTGACCGGCTTTGCGGCAGGCATTGCGCGCCGCGGCATGGCCTTCATCCAGATCCCGACGAGCCTCCTGGCTCAGGTCGATTCCTCAGTCGGCGGCAAGACCGGCATCAACACGGCCCGCGGCAAGAACCTCGTCGGCGTCTTCCACCAGCCGCGCCTCGTCATCGCCGATACGGCGGTGCTCGACACGCTGTCGGCGCGCCACTTCCGCGCCGGCTACGCCGAGGTCGCCAAATACGGCCTGATCGACGACGAGGCGTTCTTCGCCTGGCTCGAAGGGTCGTGGCGCGACGTGTTCGCCGGCGGCGAGGCACGCCAGCGCGCGATTGCCACCAGCTGCCGCGCCAAGGCCGCGATCGTCCGCCGCGACGAGAAGGAGACCGGCGACCGGGCCCTCCTCAATCTCGGCCACACGTTCGGCCACGCCCTCGAGGCCGCGACCGGCTACTCGGACCGCCTCGTCCACGGCGAGGCGATCGCCATCGGCATGGTGATGGCGGCCGACTATTCCGCCCGCGCGGGCCATTGCGGCCCCGATGTCGGCGACCGCGTCCGCGGCCACTTCACCGCCGTCGGCCTGCCGACGACGCTGGCCCAGGTGCCCGGCGACCCGTTGCCGACGGCGGTCCTGATGGAACTGATCGCCCAGGACAAGAAAGTGTCGCGCGGGAAGCTGACCTTCATCCTGATGCGCGGCATCGGCCAGGCCTTTGTCGCCCCGGATGTCCCCGCCGAAGACGTCGCGGCTTTCATCGCCGCGCAGCAGCCGGGCTGAGACCTAGCCCGGACGCGCCTTGTCGCCGGTGCCGAACTCGCTCGCATTGAGCGCGTCGGCCAGCCGGGCCTGCGCCGATCCGGGCCGGAGCGGCTTTTGCTGGCTCTGGTGCGGCGCCCAGCCCGACAGCGACACGAGGTCGAACGTCGCGCGGACGCGTCCATCCGGGTCGGCGAAGCGTTCGGCATAGATCGCGGCCGTCTGGGCGACGATAGCCCGGGTCAGCGGCCGGCGGTCGCGCTCCACGAGGATGTTCGTCGCTCCCATCGCGCGAAGGTCGTGCATCAGCGCCAGCGCGTCGGCGTAGCGCACGATGACCCGGTCGGCGTCGGCGACCGGCAGGCCGAACTGTGCCCGCTGGAGCAGCGCGCCGAGTTCGCGCACGCCGCCGAACGGCGCGACGCGTGGCGAGGCGCCGGACCGTTCCTCCACTTCGGCGGCGGCGAGAGCGGCGCGCAGTTCCGCCAGGCTGTCGCCGCCGAGGAGAACCGCGAGGAACAGTCCGTCCGGCTTCAGCGCGCGCCGGATCTGGGCGAGCGCGCCGGGCAGGTCGTTCACGGTCTGGAGGCCGAGGACCGACACCACGAGATCCACGCTCCCGTCGCGGAGCGGGATTGCCTCGCCATCCGCGATGGCGGACGCGGTCGTGCCGCCGGCCGCCGGCAACCGGTCGAGCCGGACGACCTGCTCGATTCCGGCGGGCAGCGGCCCATTCGCCGGAAGGAACGGGAGCGGGCTGAGGAGATCGACGGCGACCGGGAACCGCCGGGTCACCACGGCGAGCCGGTCGAGGATGTCCTCCGCCGCTCTGCGGAACAGGAAATCCGCGCCCGCAGCGCCGATGTGTGCGGCGCGATGGCGGCGGTGGTCGAGGAGACGGAGGTCGAACAGTTCCGGCATCGCGGTTCAGTCTCCTCGGCGGTCTGTACGGAACCCGACGCAGTGGCGCGGCGTTCCCTCACCGGCAACACAACCGGGGAACAACCCATGAGCCGCGGCGTCACCATAGCGCTTCTGATCCTCGTCGCACTTCTGATCATCGCCGTCATCTTCGTGAACGTCGTGCGATGCGAAACCTACAGCGGCCCGTTCGGCTTCCTTCGCTTCACCGCCTGCACCGAACAGCCGATCCTCGCGCCGTAGGCCGGCGGCCGGCTCCGCGAAACGGCGGGTGCCGATGTCTGCGGCATTGGCTATCCTGCGGGCATGAGCGTGGTGGCACAGATCGGCGGGACGGTCAGCCGGGCGGCACGGAGCGTCGCGCGGCTGGCGATGCCGCCGCACTGTCTCGCCTGCGCGGCCGCGGTCGAAGCCGACGGCGCGCTGTGCCCATCCTGCTGGTCGGGCTTCGCGCTCATCGACCGCCCCTATTGCGAGCGCCTCGGCGCGCCGCTGCCGTTCGACACCGGTCCCGGCGCGCTGTCGCCCGAGGCGATCGCGTCGCCGCCGCCCTTCGGCCGGCTCCGGGCCGTGGCGCTCTACGACCAGACCGCCCGCCGGCTCGTGCAGGGGCTGAAATACGACGACCACCTCGATCTTGCACCGTGGATGGGCTCGTGTATGGCGCGCGCGGGCGCCGAGGTGATCGCCGGCGCCGAAGTCATCGTGCCGATTCCGTTGCACCGGATGCGACTGTGGCGACGGCGGTTCAACCAGTCGGCAGCGCTCGCGTCCGTCATCGGCCGGCTGTCCGGCAAGCCCGTAGCCGTCGACGCCCTCCGACGCCAGCGCGCGACACGGCGTCAGGTCGGGCTGGGGCGGAACGAACGGGCGCTCAATGTGCGGGGCGCGTTTGCCGTGAACGCTCGCTCCGGCGAACCGATCGCGGGAAGGAACGTTCTGCTCGTCGATGACGTCTACACCACGGGCGCCACCGTCGAAGCCGCCACCAGGGTGCTGCGACGGGCCGGCGCCGCCGAAGTCGATGTCCTTGTTTTTGCACGGGTTGCGCAGCAGCCCGGCTGAACGATCTATTAGCCCCGCCGCGCGTACATAGGGGCAGAGCACAGACATGAACGTCATCGAGATCTACGCCCGTCCGGCCTGTGGCTATTGCGAACTCGCGAAGGAACTGCTGCGGCGGCGCAGAATGGCGTATTCGGAGTACGACGTGACTGCGGACAGGAGCCGGATGTCGGAAATGCTGGACCGCTCCGGCGGCCACATGTCGCTGCCGCAGATTTTCATCGGCGGTCGGCATGTCGGCGGGTACATGGAACTGGCGGAGCTTGACCGCAGGGGCGCGCTGAATGCGCTCGTCGCGGCATGACGGAGGGCGGCATGTCGAGGCGTTTTCGGGCGGGTCTGGTGCAGATGCGGAGCGGGCGCGATCCCGCCGCGAATATCGCGGTGGCCGAATCGCTGATCCGCGAGGCGGCCGGCGAAGGGGCGCAGTATGTGCTCACCCCCGAGATGACCAACATCATGAACCGCGAGGCGCCGGCGATCGTCGACGCGATCGCGAGCGAGCCGGACGATCCGGCGCTCGCGTCGCTGCGCGCGCTCGCCCGTGACCTTGGCATCTACCTCCACATCGGCTCGCTGGCGATCAAGGCGGAGGACGGCGTCGCCAACCGCGGCTACCTCATTGCCCCGACCGGCGCGGTGATCGCCCGCTACGACAAGATTCACATGTTCGACGTCGACCTTGCCGGCGGCGATACGCGTCGCGAATCGAAGCTCTACCGCCCGGGCAGCCGCGCGGTCGCGGCCGACCTGCCCTGGGCGCGGCTCGGCCTTTCGATCTGCTATGATCTTCGTTTCCCGCAGCTGTACCGCTCGCTCGCCCATGCCGGCGCGCAGGTGCTGGCCATTCCGTCCGCCTTCACCAGGCAGACCGGCCAGGCGCACTGGCACATCCTCCTCAGGGCGAGGGCGATCGAGACCGGCTCCTTCGTCCTTGCCGCCGCGCAGGGCGGACGGCACGAGGACGGCCGCGAGACCTACGGCCACAGCCTCATCGTCGACCCGTGGGGCCGCATCCTGGCCGAGGCCGGCGAAGACCCGGGCGTGGTCGTCGCCGACATCGACGTCGGCGCAAGCGACGCGGCGCGGGCGCAGATCCCGGTCCTGCAGCACGACCGCGACTTCGATCATCCGGAAAAGGAACCGCCCGGGCGGGCCGTCGCGTGATCCTGTTCGAACTCCAGTGCGAGCACGGCGACCGGTTCGAAGCCTGGTTTCGCAGCAGCGCGGACTACGACGTCCAGGCCGCGGAAAAGCGGATCGACTGCCCGGCTTGCGGCTCGGCCAATGTCGCCAAGGCGATCATGGCGCCGGCCGTGGCGGCCCGGACGAGGAATGCCCCGCCCGCCATCGCCGCGGAGCCGGCGACTCCGTCGCCTGCCGCCCCTTCGCAACCGGTCGCGGCGGGCGGACCGGATCTCGCAAAGGCGATGCAACTGATGCAGCAGATCGCGCGCGAAGTCAGGGCGAAGTCCGACTATGTCGGCCCGCGTTTTGCGGAAGAAGCGCGAAAGATCCACTACGAGGAAGCGCCGGCCCGCAGCATCTACGGCGAAGCGAGCACGACCGAGATGAAGGAGCTCGCCGAGGAAGGCGTAGGCTTCCACCCGCTGCCGCCGCTTCCGGAAGATCGCAACTAGCCGCGCCGTGAACGCACCAGGCCCGCCTGCCGTGAGGCAGAGGGGCCGGTCGGGATCGACGGTCGGTAGGGGGGCGGGGAACCGCCGCCGATCCGTTCGCGAGACTAGTAGGGCAGCGCGTAGCCCTGCATGCAGGCAGAGAAGGCGGCGTTATAGGCAGCGTTCCACTGCGGATTGCCGATCGCAGCGCCACCGAGCGCGCCGACACCGGCGCCGACCGCAGCACCCACGCCCGGGGCGCCGAAGCCGAACCCGCCGACGAGGAAGCCCGCACCGGCGCCGAGCAGCGTGCCGACGATCACCTGACGGTTCTTCGGACCGGCATGGCCCGTGGCGTAGTTCTGGGCGTAGAGGTCACAGGCCTGCGGGTTGATGACCACCGGCATGACGACATAGGGCTGCGCCGAAGCGGCGGTGGCGACGCCGACGGTGCCGAGGGCGATCGAAGCGGCGAGGAGGGTCTTGAGGGAGCGGGTCATGGTCGTTGTCCTTCGGGTTTCTGGCGCCGTTCACGGCGGCACCGGTGAATTCGATGGACACGGGTGTAGTGGCCCGCCGCTGAACCCGATCTGAGGCGGTCGTTGGCTGGCGTTCAGGGAAGAAGACGAGGGGGGCGGGGCCAGGGCATCAGCTCCCGCTCCTTTCTCCTGGGAAGGCGGCGCGACCGCCCCTAGCGGAGGATGTGGCTCAGGAAGAGCTTCGTCCGCTCGTGCCGCGGGTTGGTGAAGAACGCCTCGGGCGCGTTCTCCTCGATGATCTGGCCCTCGTCCATGAAGATGACGCGGTCGGCCACCTGGCGGGCGAAGCCCATTTCATGAGTGACAACGACCATGGTCATGCCCTCCTCGGCGAGGCTGACCATGACGTCGAGCACCTCCTTGACCATCTCCGGATCGAGCGAGGACGTCGGCTCGTCGAACAGCATGATCCGCGGGCTCATGCACAGCGCGCGCGCGATCGCGACGCGCTGCTGCTGGCCGCCCGACAATTGCCCCGGATATTTGTTCGCCTGCTCTGGAATCTTCACACGCTCGAGGAAACGCATCGCCAGTGCCTCGGCCTCGGCGCGCGGCATCTTGCGCACCCAGGCCGGCGCGAGCGTGCAGTTCTCGAGGATGGTCAGGTGCGGGAACAGGTTGAACTGCTGGAAGACCATGCCGACATCGCGGCGGATTTCGTCGATGCGCTGGTGGTCGTGGCTCATCACGATGCCATCGACGACGATGCGGCCTGACTGGTGGTTCTCGAGCGCGTTGATGCAGCGGATGAGCGTCGACTTTCCCGAGCCCGACGGGCCGCAGATCACGATGCGCTCGCCGCGGCGGACGCGGAGGTCGATGTCGCGGAGGGCGTGGAAGGCGCCAAACCATTTGTTGACGCCGGTCATCTCGATGGCGGTTGCGGACGTGGCGGCGCTGCGGTCGGTCACGGTCATCGGCGCTGTCTCCCGCGCTCGAGGCGGCGTTCGATGAAGATCGAGTAGCGCGACAGCCCGAAGCAGAAGATCCAGAAGATGAGCCCGGCGAAGACGTAGGCGGTGGCCGGCACCGATGGCGACGCCCAGTCGGAATCATTGGTCGCCGACTTCAGCATGCCGAGAAGGTCGAACAGCCCGATGACCATGATGAGGCTGGTATCCTTGAACAGGGCGATGAAGGTGTTGACGATGCCGGGGATCACGACCGTCAGCGCCTGGGGCATGATCACCAGCCGCATGCGCTGGAGGAACGAGAGGCCGAGCGCCATCGAGCCCTCGTACTGGCCCTTGGGGATCGCCTGCAGCCCGCCGCGCACCACCTCCGCCATGTAGGCCGAGTAGAAGATCGCGATGCACAGCATCGCCCGCAGGAGCTTGTCGAAGGTGACGCCTGGCGGGAGGAAGATCGGCAGCATGACGCTGGCCATAAACAGCACCGCCACCAGCGGGACGCCGCGCCATAGTTCGATGAAGCCGGCGCTGAGCCAGCGGACGACCGGCAGGCGCGAGCGGCGGCCGAGCGCCAGCAGGATTCCCAGCGGCAGCGAGATGACGATGCCGAAGACGGCGGTGACCAGCGTCACGAACAGCCCGCCCCAGCGGTCGGTCGGTACGTGCCGGAGGCCGACACCGATGCCGGTAAGAAGCATGAAGGCGATCACCGGGAAGGCAATCAGGAGGTAGACGACGTTCCAGCGCTTGCCGGGCACCTTCGGGATGGCGAGCGGCACGACCCCGGCGATGAACAGGACCGCCACGACGACGACGCGCCAGCGCTCGGCCGGCGGATACTGGCCGTAGAGAATGAGGTTGATCTTGGCCCCGATGAAGGCCCAGCAGGCGCCGCCGTCGAGGCAGACGCTGCGGTCCTCGCCGGTCCAGGCGGCATCGATGAAGGCCCAGCGGATCAGCGGCGGGATCGTCCAGGCCAGGAACAGGAGGACGAGGATGGTCGTGACGGTGTTCGCAGGCGACGAGAACAGGTTGCGGCGCAGCCAGGGGATCGGCCCCCTGACGCCGCGCGGCGGGGCGCGCGGCGGGATCGGCGCGGGGCGGAGGAAGGTTGCGTCCTCGCCCGCCATCTAGCGCTCCCTCAGGGCGACGCGTGCATTGAACAGGTTCATCGCGAGCGCGGTGACGAGGCTGATGAAGAGATAGACCGCCATCGTGATGCCGATGACCTCGATGGCGCGGCCGGTCTGGTTGAGGACGGTGTTCTTGAAGACGCCGACGAGGTCCGGATAGCCGATGGCCACCGCGAGCGACGAGTTCTTGATGAGGTTGAGGTATTGGTTGGTGAGGGGCGGCGTGATGACGCGCAGCGCCTGCGGGATCACCACTTTCCGCATTGTCAGGCCGGGCGGGAGGCCGATGGCGCCGGCCGCCTCGAGCTGTCCGCGCGGCACGGCGAGAACCCCGGCGCGGACGACTTCGGCGATGAAGGCGGCGGTGTAGAGTGAGAGCGCCACGAGGAGCGCGGCGAGTTCCGGGATGATGACGATCCCGCCGGTGAAGTTGAGGCGCTGGAACACCGGCACCTCCCACCGGACGGGGGATCCGGCCAGGAGGAAGACGACGAGCGGCCCGAGCAGGATGAGAGCGGCGCCCACGGTCCAGATCGGGAAGGGCTTGCCGGTGGCGGCCTGGCGTCGCCGGGCCCAGCGCGCGAGGACGACCGTGGCGACAATAGCCAGGAGGAGCGCAATTGCCACCGCCCAGAGGGCGGGCTCCGCCGCCGGAGCGGGGAGGTAGAGGCCACGGTTGTTGATGTTGGCCCCGAAAGGCAGCGTGATCGCCGCCTGCGGCCTCGGCAGCAGCACCAGGACTGCTTCGAACCAGAACACGACCTGGAGGAGAAGCGGGACGTTGCGGATGGTCTCGACGTAGACCGTGCAGAGCCTTGCGAGCAGCCAGTTCGACGACAGCCGGCCTATGCCGATGGCGAAGCCGACGATCGTGGCAAGGACGATCCCCAGCGCCGAGACGATCAGCGTGTTCACCAGCCCGACGAGGAAGGCCCGGAAGTAGGTTGAATCGTTGGTGTAGGGGATCGGCGTCTGGACGATGTTGAAGCCGGCCCGGTCGTCGAGGAAGCCGAAATCGATGCCCATGCCGAGCCGGTCGAGATTGGCACCGGTGTTCGAGACGATCCAGGCGACGAACGCCACCACCCCGGCGAATGCGAGGAGCTGGAGCACAAACGCCCGGACGCGGGTGTCGTTCAGGAGGCCGGCGAAGGGCATCGTTGGAGAGCCCGGGAACGGCTCGCGCCGTTCCCGGGCCGAAATCCGCTACCGGATCGGCATGCCGTACTGGATGCCGCCATTGGTCCAGAGCGCGTTAAGGCCGCGTTCGATGCCAAGCGGCGAGCCGCCGCCGACATTGCGCTCGAAGATCTCGCCGTAATTGCCCACGGCGCCGATGATCCGGGCCACCCAGTCGTTGGTGAGGCCGATCATCTCGCCGAAGGCCGTGCCGCTCTGGCCGAGAAGCCGCTGGACCTCCGGGTTGGGGGAGGCCGTCAACTCGCCGATGTTCGCCATCGTCACCCCGAGTTCCTCGGCGTTGAGGAGGGCGAAGTGGGTCCAGCGGACGATGTTCAGCCACTGGTCGTCGCCGATGCGGACCATCGGGCCGAGCGGCTCCTTCGAGATGATGTCCGGCAGCACGACGAAGCGGTCGGGCGAAGACAGGGTCATGCGCGCCGAAGCGACGTTCGACGCGTCGGCCGTGAACGCATCGCAGCGGCCGGCCTCGAAGGCGCTGATGGCCTCGGCGCGCTCGGCGACGGCGATGGCGGTAAAGGTGAGGCCACGGCTGTTGAAGTAGTCGGCGAGGTTCAACTCGGTCGTCGTGCCGGTCTGGACGCAGATCGTGCCGCCGTCGAGATCGGCCACCGTCTCGAAGCCGGCGTCCGCCGGAACGAGGAAGCCCTGGCCGTCATAGTAGTTGACCCCCGCGAACGTAAGGCCAAGCGAGGCATCGCGCGTCATGGTCCATGTCGTGATGCGGATGAGGACATCGATCGAGCCGGACTGCAGCGCCGTGAAGCGCTCGGCGGCGCTGAGCGGCGTGAAGCGGACCGCCGTCGGATCGTCGAATATGGCGGAGGCGATGGCGCGGCAATAGTCGACGTCGAAGCCGGCCCATTCGCCGTCATTGTCGACTTCGGCAAAGCCGAAAAGGCCGGTGTGGACGCCACACTGGAGGTACCCTCGCGCCTTCACGTCGTCCAGCGTGGCCGCCGAAGCGGGCGCTACCGCGGCCAGCCCGGCGGTTACTCCGATGATAGCGGCAACGAATACGGTTCTCATGTCGCTTCCCCTGATACGAATTAAGTGATGACCCTGTCCGTCAGCACTCCCAGGAAGGCGGCGAACGAATTCCGGGCCGCAGGACCGGTGGGTTCCGGCGAGCTGCCCTCACATCTGATGACGCGTATAACGGTCCGTCAAGCTTAGCAAATAGGCGTGATGAAAGACTGGGCTGCCGAACGGCCACCCAGGCGACGGCCGTCGTGGACCGCACAAGGGCGGCGAGAGCGAGAGGCGCAAGCGTCCAGACCGGTCGCAAGGCAGGCGTCGGCGCGCGCCTTGCGGACGACCCCAAGAGCGACCGGGCAGGCTCAGACGTTGAACTTGAACAGCATCACGTCGCCATCGGCCACGACGTATTCTTTGCCTTCGTCACGGGCGCGGCCGACTTCCTTGGCGCCCGCCTCGCCGCCGTAGCGGACGTAGTCGTCGAACGCGATCGTCTGGGCGCGGATGAAGCCACGCTCGAAGTCCGTGTGGATCGCGCCGGCGGCGCCCGGCGCTTTCGTGCCGCGATGAATCGTCCAGGCGCGGGCTTCCTTCGGCCCGGCGGTGAAGTAGGTGATCAGGCCGAGGAGGGCGTAGCCGGCGCGGATGACGCGGTCGAGGCCTGGTTCGGTGAGGCCGAGGCTGTCGAGGAAGTCCTTCTGCTCGGCCGGGGCAAGTTGAGCCACCTCCGCCTCGATGGCAGCCGAGATCACGACCGCCTGAGCGCCTTCCGCCTTCGCCTTCTCGAACACCCGCTCCGAATGGGCGTTCCCGGTCGCCGCAGCGGACTCCTCGACGTTGCAGACGTAGAGCACCGGCTTCGCCGTCAGGAGCTGGAGCCCGTTCCAGGCAACGACGTCTTCCGCGGAGACATCCAGGAGTCGCGCCGGGGTGCCTTCGCGGAGGAGGGCGAGGGCGCCGTCCATCAACGCCACGAGCTGCTTCGATTCCTTGTCGCCGCCCTGCGCCTTCTTGCGGACGGCAGTCACGCGGCGCTCGAGGCTGTCGAGGTCGGCCAGCATCAGCTCGGTCTCGACCGTCTCGGCATCCGCGACTGGGTCTACGCGGCCCTCGACATGGGTGATGTCGCCGCTCTCGAAGCAGCGCAGCACATGCGCGATGGCATCGACCTCGCGGATCGTCGCGAGGAACTGGTTGCCGAGGCCCTCGCCCTTCGAGGCGCCGCGCACCAGCCCGGCGATGTCGACGAAGGTGATGCGGGTGGGCACGATCTGTGCCGACTTCGCGACCTTGGCGAGCGTTTCGAGCCGCGGATCGGGGACCGCCACGTCACCGGTGTTCGGCTCGATCGTGCAGAACGGATAGTTCGCTGCCTGCGCGGCAGCGGTCCGCGTCAGCGCGTTGAAAAGGGTCGACTTGCCGACGTTCGGCAGGCCCACGATGCCGCACTTGAAGCCCATAATCGGAGCGATCTCAGGAAAGGAGGGACGAAACGTCGTTGGTGAAGGGATTGAGGAGCGTCATACCCCGAACCCGGCGTCCATCCGATAGGTCCTCGGTGAGAAAATGCGTGCAACCGTGACGGACGGCCGATGCGACAAGGAGGCTGTCCCACCATCCGAAGCGAGTCTCCGCCTCGATCTCCCAGGCGAGGGCAATGGTCTCGAGGTTCATCTCGGCCCGGCAGGTGGGGAACAGGGACGCGACGAATGACCTCGCCGTCTCCGGGATCGCCAGGCGGCGCTTCATGGCCATCACCTGGTAGCATTCGTTGAGACTTTGCGGGCTCGTGACCAGCCGGCCGCTGGCTACGCCCTGCTCGACGATGGCGAAGGCTCTAGCCTGCTTTACGGGATCGGCCGGATCGAGGGTGTAGATCAGCAGGTTCGTGTCGGCGAAGAGACTCGCGATCATACAGTTCCTCGCGCGTGGGCAGATTGGCTGAAATCCCCGGCGTCTGGGCGGCCGCAATGGCCGCGCGCAATGCGCTCATCTGCTCGGCTGTCGCGGGAACCGGCTTCCTCATTTCGGCCAGGAGTTGGTCACCGACCCACCGAGACAAGCTCTTGCCAGCCTTGGCGGCCTCAACGCGGGCCCATTGGGCAACGGTCTCATCAAGGGAGATGGTGACGTTCTTCATAGCACGGACTCCGTGTTACACGAATCTAGTGTGGCCGTGTCGGGCGGTCAAGTGACCGTGCGAAGCAAGCAGCGGCGCACGCCTGGCGTGTGACAAGGCCGTGCTGGCATGCGTGACCCGTGAAAGCCGGCCTTCTTCCGCGGCCCGGCCGACATCCGGAGGTTCTCATGCATTCGTCGACCTTGCTGAGGCTGCCGTCGACCTGGCAGGCCGGCGCGCGCTAGTCGAAGAGGCGCTTCAGGCGAGCAAAGGGCCCGGTCTTCTCCTCGGCGGGAGGCGTTGCGGCCGCGGGCTTCGCTTCCATCGGAGGCGCTGCGGAAGCATCCTTGCCGGGCGCGGGCTTCGTCGCCTTCGCCTTCTCCGTCTGCTCCGCCGGCGGGTTGGTGGCGAGGTGGATGCGGGTGGCAAACCCAGCGTCGTTGCCGAGAGCGAGCATCTCGGCGTTGTCGGCGATGGCGTCGAGGAGCGGCACGAGCCACGCCGTGTCGGCCTTGGCAAAGTCGTGCAGCACGTAGGAATGCACGAGTTCGCGGTGGCCGGGGTGACCAATGCCGATGCGAAGCCGCCGGTAGTCCGGGCCGAGATGGCCGGTGAGGGAGCGAATGCCGTTGTGCCCGGCGCCACCGCCGCCCGACTTGATGCGGGTCTTGCCGGCGGGGAGATCGAGTTCGTCGTGGATGGCGACGATGTCCTTCGGCTCGATCTTGAGGAAGCGCGCGGCCTCGCCAACCGCGCGCCCGGACTCGTTCATGTAGGTGAGGGGCTTCATCAGGAGGGCCTTCTCGCCCCCCAGCATCCCGTCAGAGGTCTCGGCCTGGAAGCGCTTCTTCCACGGTCCGAAACGGTGGCGGGCGTGGATGACGTCAACCGCCATCCACCCGACATTGTGCCGGGTCTTCTCGTATTCGCGTCCCGGGTTGCCGAGGCCGACGATCAGCAGCATGGCGCGGAAGCTCCGCTACGCCGCAACGACGGCCGCCAGTGGCACCGGCCTACGACTTGCCTTCGTTCCGTGCGGCCTCGGTCGCAGCGGTCGACGCGGCGGAAGCGGCGGCTGCCGCGGCGGCGTCCGCCTCGGCATCCTTGGCGCCGGCCGGGGCCGCGATCGTCGCAATCGTGAAGTCGCGGTCGCGGATGGTCGGGCGGACGTTCTCGGGCAGCGCCACCTTGGAGATGTGCAGCGAGTCACCGATCTCGAGGCCGGTCAGATCGGCGACGAACTCGTTCGGGATCGCATCCACCGGGCACAGCACCTCGACGGTGTGGCGCACGACGTTGAGGACGCCACCGCGCTTGATGCCGGGCGAGGCGGCCTCGTTGATGAAGTGGACCGGGACATCGACCGTGACGAGCGAATCCTTGGTCACGCGGAGGAAGTCCACGTGGAGCGGCCGGTCGCGGACCGGATCGAGCTGGTAATCGCGCGGGATGGCGCGGACCTTGTTGCCGTCGATGTCGAGCGTCACGACGGTCGTCATGAAGCCGCCGCCGAGGAGCTTGAGGTGGAGGTCGCGATAGCTCAGCTTGATCGAGACCGGAGCCTCGTCGCCACCGTAGACGATGCCGGGAATGAGACCCTCGCGGCGGACGGCGCGGGCGGAACCCGTGCCTGACTTGTCGCGCACCGACGCGGTGAGCTCATAGGGCGTGCCCATCGGGAAACTCCTTCGGAAAGACAAAACGGCCCGGACGATGCCGAGCCAGACCGCCGTCGCGCCATCGCGCCGTGCAGGTTTCGCGGCGGCTTATAAGCGAGGCGGAAGGACGGCGCAACAGGCGCCGCCCGGCCGCGACAAAGTCTTGCCCCGGCCTTACGTCAGCTGGCCGTGGCAGTGCTTGTACTTCTTGCCCGAGCCGCACGGGCAGGGGGCGTTGCGCGGGGTGGTCTTCGCCCACGCCGCAGCCTCCTCCGGGCTGACGGCGGTCGCCGTCATGGCCGCGCCACCGCCACCGCCCGCGGCGGCGGGAGCCGCGGCAGTCAGGCGGCCCGGCGCGATGCTCGGGGCGTTGGGGACCTCGCGAAGGCCGCGCATGCCAGGGCCGCGGATCGGCGTGATGTCGCGGTCCCGGAGGGCGACCGGCGGCGGCAGTTCGCTCTGCGCCGGCTGCTGCACGATCTCGATCTTCGACAGCTGCGAGACCACCGTGGTGCGGAGGTTCTGCAGCATTGCCTCGAACATCGCGAAGGCTTCGGTCTTGTACTCGTTGAGCGGGTCGCGCTGGGCGTAGCCGCGGAAACCGATGACCTGGCGGAGATGGTCGAGCGTGACGAGGTGCTCGCGCCAGACGGAGTCGAGGGTCTGGAGAAGGATGGCCTTCTCCAGCTGGCGCATGATCTCGGGCGTGAAGCGGGTGGTCTTGGCCGCCGCGGCTTCGTCGACCGCCTTCATCACGCGCTCTTCGACCTCCTCCTCGGCGATGCCCTCCTCCTTCGCCCAGTCGACGACCGGAAGGTCGAGGTTGAGCGTCGTCTTGATCTCCTCAGCGAGTCCGATCATGTCCCACTGCTCGGCATATGCCTTTTCGGGGATATGCTTGCGGACCAGCGTGGTGATGACCTCGTGCCGCATGTCCTTGATCATCTCGGACACGTTGTCGTCCGTCATGAGCTCGACGCGCTGGTCGAAGATGACCTTGCGCTGATCGTTCATGACGTCGTCGTACTTCAGCAGGTTCTTGCGCACGTCGAAGTGACGCGCTTCCACCTTCTGCTGCGCCTTCTCGAGGGCGCGGTTGATCCAGGGATGGACGATCGCCTCGCCTTCCTTGAGGCCGAGCCTCTGGAGAAGCCCGTCCATGCGCTCCAGCACGAAGATGCGCATTAGATCGTCCTGCAGCGACAGGAAGAAGTGCGAATGGCCAGGGTCCCCCTGGCGGCCCGAGCGACCGCGGAGCTGGTTGTCGATGCGCCGGCTCTCGTGCCGCTCGGTGCCGATGACGTAAAGGCCGCCGGCGTCGAGGGCCTCCTTCTTCAGCACGGCCATCTCCTCGCGGATGACGGCTTCCTTCGCATCGCGCTCCGGGCCCGGCTCCATCTCGCCGAGTTCGGCCTTGATCCGCATGTCGACATTGCCGCCGAGCTGAATGTCGGTGCCGCGGCCGGCCATGTTCGTGGCGATCGTCACCGTCCCGGGCACGCCGGCCTGGGAGATGATGTAGGCTTCCTGCTCGTGGTAGCGGGCGTTGAGCACCTGGTGCTCGATGCCTTCCTTCTTGAGCGCGGCCGAAAGAACCTCCGACTTCTCGATCGAGGTCGTGCCGACGAGGACCGGCTGGCGGCGCTGCTGGCAGTCCTTGATGAGGGCGATGATCGCCTTGAACTTCTCGGCGGCCGTCCGGTAGACCTCATCGTGGTCGTCGATGCGCGTGACCGGGACGTTGGTCGGAATCTCGACGACGTCGAGATTGTAGATGTTGCGGAACTCTTCCTTTTCCGTCGATGCCGTACCGGTCATGCCAGCCAGCTTGGAGTACATGCGGAAGTAGTTCTGGTAGGTCACCGATGCGAGCGTCTGGTTCTCGCGCTGGATCTTGACCTTCTCCTTGGCTTCGAGTGCCTGGTGAAGGCCCTCGGAGTAGCGTCGGCCGGGCATCATGCGGCCGGTGAATTCGTCGATGATCACGACTTCGTCGTTGCGGACGATGTAGTCCTTGTCGCGCTGGAACAGGCGATGGGCCCGCAGCGCCTGGTTGACGTGGTGGACCACCGTCACGTTCTCGATGTCGTAGAGCGAGTCGCCCTTGAGGTGACCGGCATCGCGCAGGAGGTTCTCGAGCTTCTCGGTGCCAGCCTCGGTGAAGGTCGCGGTCCGCGTCTTCTCGTCGATCTCGTAGTCTTCCTTGTCCAGCAAGGGGATGAAGGCGTCGAGCGTGTTGTAGAGCTCGGAACGGTCGTCGAGCGGACCGGAGATGATCAGCGGAGTTCGCGCCTCGTCGATCAGGATCGAATCCACCTCGTCGACGATCGCGAAATGGTGACCGCGCTGCACCATGGAGCGCTGGTCGTACTTCATGTTGTCGCGGAGGTAGTCGAACCCGTACTCGTTGTTCGTGCCGTAGGTGATGTCGGCGGCGTAGGCCGCTTTGCGTTCCTCGTCGGTGATGCCGTGGACGATGACGCCCGTCGTCATCCCGAGGAAGCCGTAGACCTTGCCCATCCACTCGGCGTCGCGCCGGGCGAGGTAGTCGTTGACCGTGACGACGTGGACGCCCTTGCCGGTGAGCGCATTGAGGTAGACCGGCAGGGTCGCGACGAGCGTCTTGCCTTCGCCGGTTCGCATCTCGGCGATCGCGCCTTCGTTCAGAACCATGCCGCCCATCAGCTGCACGTCGAAGTGTCGTTGTCCGAGGGCGCGGCGGCCGGCCTCACGGACGGTTGCGAAGGCCGGTACCAGAAGGTCGTCGAGCGACTTGCCGGCGGCGATCTGTTCCCTGAACGTCTGGGTCCGGGCGCGCAGCGCGTCGTCGCTCAGCGCCAGCAGCTCGGGCTCCATCGCATTGATCGCCGCAATGTCAGCCCGATAGGACTTGATCCGCCGCTCGTTGGAGGAGCCAAAAATCTTCTTCGAAAGCGCGCCGAGACCGACCATCGTGATCCTTCTGCCGGCAAGAAAGCGGTGCGGACGCCCGGCCAGAAGCGGGCGACCGGAAGGTCAGGCCAGTGCGATCGGAGAACCCCGAAGGCGACCACCGGCACATGACGCAGCGCTGTGGACGCCGGGCTGTCGGACAGATAAGAGGGGGGCACTTTGTTGTCAACGTTGGCCGACCGATGCTTCGGCCACGGAAAAGGCGCTTTTCCGGGGCGCAACGGCCCCCGCCCGTCCGTGTCAACCAGGACCCTTCCATGACGCCAGTTCAATCAAGAGTCGCCCGTTTCGTCGGGACGGCTGCCATAGCAGCGACGCTCCTCGCATCGGCCTCCGCGCTCGCGCAGGTGACCCCGCCGGTCGAGCCCGCGCCGGCCGTCGAGACGCCGGTCGCTCCGGCCCCCGCGGCAGAGACGCCCGCTCCGGCCGCCGAGACCCCGGCCCTGACCGCCGAGCCCGATCCTGCGACCGTTGTCGTGGCGACGCTGAACGGCGAACCGATCACACTGGCCGACCTCGATGCGATGGCGGCCGATTTCGGTGACGCGCTCGCCCAGTTCCAACCCGCGGAACGCACCCAGGCGCTCATCGATGCGGTGGTCAACCTCCGCCTGATGTATGCGCAGGCCGAGACGATGGGCCTCGGCGAAACGCCGGCGTTCCTCGCCCAGATGGAAATGCTGCGCCAGCGCGCGCTGCAGAACGCCTACGTCCAGGCGGCTGTTGCGGACCTGATCACCGAAGAGGCCATCCAGGCGCGGTACGACCAGGAAGTCGCGGCGATGAACCTTCCCGAGCAGGTTCATGCGCGGCACATCCTGGTGAACACCGAGGCCGAGGCGCTCGACATCATCAACCAGCTCAACGGCGGCGCCGACTTCGCAACGCTTGCCGCGCAGCTCTCGATCGACACCGGCACGGGCGCCCAGGGCGGCGATCTCGGATGGTTCGCCGAAGGCGAGATGATCCAGGAATTCGAGGACGCCGCATTCGCGATCGAGCCCGGCCAGGTCGGGCAGGTGCCGGTGCCGACGCAGTTCGGCTGGCACGTGATCAAGGTCGACGAGCGCCGCCGGCAGCCGCCGCCGGGCTACGAGGAGAACAAGGAACTCATCCGGCAGATCATCTTCCGCGAGGCGTATCTCGCAGAGGCCGAGCGTCTTCGTGCCGACGCCGACATCCAGATCATGGGGGCGGCGCCGGCCGCGCCCGCGCTCGAGCCGATTCCCGCCCCGGTGACCGAGCCGATCGCCCCGGCCCCGACCGAGACACCGGCACCGGCTCCGGCCGCGGAACCGGCTCCCGCTCCCGTACCGACGCCCTAGGCAAGCGAGCAGGTCGGCGGGGCCAGCCCCGCCGACCGGAGGGCGACACATGGTCAAGGTTTCACCTCTGGCCCCGGGCTCGTTCCCGGGGCTTCCGCCGGTTGACGGGGTCCGCATCGCGACCGCTGCCGCAGGCATCCGCTACAAGAACCGCCAGGACGTGCTGGTGATGCTCTTCGACAAGGGCACGACCGCCGCCGGCGTCTTCACCCGCTCGAAGTGCCCGTCCGCCGCGGTCGACTGGTGCCGCGACATCCTCGCCTCGGGCAAGGCGCGCGCGCTGATGGTCAATTCCGGCAACGCCAACGCCTTTACGGGGAAGAAGGGCAAGGCGGCCACGAAGCTGTCGGGCCAGCTTCTCGCCAAGGCCGCCGGCTGCAGGCCGGGGGACATCTACCTCTGCTCGACGGGCGTGATCGGCGAGCCGCTGCCGGCCGACAGGTTCTCGGGCGTCGTCGATGAGCTTGTCGCCAGCGCCCAGCCCGATGGCTGGGAGATGGCGGCCCGCGCCATCATGACGACCGATACGTTCCCGAAGGGCGCGACCGCGCTGGTCGACCTCGGCGGCGTGCCGGTGCGGATAAACGGGATCGCCAAGGGCGCGGGCATGATCGCGCCCGACATGGCGACGATGCTCTCCTTCGTCGCCACGGACGCGCCGCTCGACGCGTCCGTCATGCAGGCGATGCTGGCGACCGCCGTGAAGGACACCTTCAACGCCATCACGATCGACAGCGACACGTCGACCTCGGACACGCTCCTCTTCTTCGCCACCGGCAAGGCGAAGGGCGCGCCGCGCATCTCGGACCCCGCCGATCTGCGCCTCCGCTCGTTCAAGGCGGCGCTCAAGGGCATCCTCGCGCAGCTCTCGCAACTTGTCGTCCGCGACGGCGAGGGCGCGCGGAAGCTCGTGGAGATCAACGTCACCGGGGCCACCACGAAGCGCTCGGCGCGGCGGATCGCCATGTCCATCGCCAATTCGCCGCTGGTGAAGACGGCGATCGCGGGCGAAGACGCCAACTGGGGCCGCATCGTCATGGCGGTCGGCAAGGCCGGCGAGCCCGCCGACCGCGATCGCCTGGCGATCTTCTTCGGCGACATCCGCGTCGCCCATGAGGGCGAGCGCGATCCTGCCTATTCCGAGGAAGCGACCTCGACCTACATGAAGAAACCCGAGATCGCGATCACGGTGGACATCGGCCTCGGCAAGGGTCGCGACCGCGTCTGGACGTGCGACCTCACCAAGGAATACGTCGAGATCAACGGCGACTACCGTTCGTGAGCGACATCCTCCTCGTCGTCTGCGGCGCGCTCATCGATGCCGACGGACGCGTCCTCATCTGCCAGCGGCCGGAGGGCAAGAGCCTGTCGGGGTTGTGGGAGTTTCCCGGCGGCAAGGTCGAGCCGGACGAAACGCCCGAGGCGGCGCTGGTGCGCGAACTGAAGGAGGAACTCGGCATCGAGGCCGGCGTCCGCTGCCTGTCGCCGCTCAGCTTCGCCAGCCACGATTACGGCGACTTCCACCTCCTGATGCCGCTGTATCTCTGCCGGAAGTGGGACGGTATCGCCGCGCCGCAGGAGGGACAGGCGATAAAATGGGTGTGGCCAAAAAACCTCGCCGACTACCCAATGCCGCCGGCGGACAAACCGCTCATTGCGGCATTAACCGATCTTTTATAGCCCCAGACGAATTGTCGATACCGGGCCGCTCGACGGCCAGTGCGTGTCGGTGTTGCGTCGCGTTCGGAGTGGGGCATGTCGGTTGCGGAGGGGGTCGCCAAGGCCCCGGTTATTGGTCGGAAGCCCGGCGGCTTCCTGCTTCTCGTGTTCCTTCCCGGCCTGATCCTCGCGATCGGTCTCGTCGCGCTGGTCCTGGCGCAGTTCCTGCCCGAGCGGGGCTCGCCGACCTACGGCATCGACCAGACGACGACAGCCGGCATTCCCGCCGCCGTTGCCGCGCCGGCGGTCGACCCGATCGTCCTCCTCGACCGCTAGAGATCCGGCCGCACGGTCGCAAAGAACCGCCACACCTCCGGCGCGAACGTGTAGCGCGCCGGGTTGTTGATGGCGTTCGGCGCCTCGTGGCCGACGCCACGGACGAGCACGAAGGTGAACCCCACCTCGCCCTCGGCGGTGCAGAAAGCGATCGTCATCACATTGCCGTCCTCGCGGACCGTGGCCAGACAGGGCGGCGGCGACAGGCCGAAGGCCTCGAGCACGGGGCCGAACCGTTCCGGGTCTGCGAGGAGGGCGTCGGGGTCCAGCGGAACGTCGCTGCCGAACTCCGCGGTGACGTCGGCGTCCTCGTCGCCAAGCACGGCGAAGACCGGCACGGGATGCGTGGACCGCGGCATGCCGGGGGACAGGCCGAGGTCGAACCCGACCACACCCACGCCGGCCGCGGCAAAGAGGTCCGGTCGCGCGTGGACGAGCCGCACGGCAAACCTGCCGGCATCGCCCAGCCCGGCGACGAAAATGCGCGCGGGGTCGACGGCGATTGCGGCCTGCACAGCGGCGATCACCTCAGCGACATAGGCGGCGTCGTCGGCCGGCCAGGGCGCATCCGCCGGCCAGGCGGGCAACCGGGGCGTTGCGGCGGCGATGTCCTGCCTGGGGTCCCAGCGCTCCACCCAGTCGGTAGCGCCGGAGCGGTCCGGCACGAGGTAGGGCAGCGGATGCGGGACGACGACGATGGCCTCTCCGTCATCCACCGCGCCGCCAAAGCCGTTGACGCGCGCAAACAGGGAGTGGTCGGCGCCGGAGTCCGGCAGGACCACCACGAGGGGAAGCGGCTCGGTCGGGAAGGGGAACGGAACATTGACGATGAAGTCGCGTTCGAACCCGTCCACAACGACATGCCGGCAGTTGGCGCCGGTGCGGTACCGCGTGGGATCGGGGCCGAAGCTGCACTGGTCGAGATCGGGCGCTGGCTGTCCCGATGCGGCGCCAAAGGACGTGGTGGCGCCAGCGAAGACAGCGATAGCCACCAGCGTCCTGACGCGCATCGTGGTCACATTCCCTCCTGCCGCCACGCGACGGTAACCTTCCTGCGGTAAGCCGTCGCTTTGACGGAAGGTGCCACAAGTCCGTATCCGCTGCGCTCTTCCACCCAGTCACAGAAAGCGGCAGCCAGATGCGCCTCGACGCGATCCCGATCGGCAAGAACGCCCCCGACGACGTCAACGTCATCATCGAAGTGCCGATCGGCGGTGAGCCGATCAAGTACGAGATCGAAAAGGCCTCCGGGGCGCTGTTCGTCGACCGCTTCCTCTACACGCCCATGCGGTATCCGGGGAACTACGGCTTCATCCCCCACACCCTGTCGGGCGATGGTGATCCGGCCGACGTCATCGTCGCCAACACCCGCGCGATCGCGCCGGGGGCGGTGATGAGTTGCCGGCCGGTCGGCGTGCTGATGATGGAAGACAATGCCGGCCCCGACGAGAAGATCATCGCCGTCCCGTCGCGCTCCCTCACCCAGCGCTACGACACGGTGGAGAACTACACCGACCTGCCGGAGATCACGCTCAAGCAGATCGAGCACTTCTTCACCCACTACAAGGACCTCGAGCCCGGCAAGTGGGTCAAGATCGCCGGCTGGCGCGATGCCACCGAAGCGAAGCGGCTGATCCGCGAGGCGATCGAGCGCGCCGCGACGGCCAAGTAGCCGGGCTGGACCGGCGCGCGCGACGAGGATCCCCGCGCTCGCCGGCTCGTCGCCGACCACCGGTCCGGGCAGGATTGGATGCTGGCCTGAACCCGACGGCGGTGGCGGGATAGGGCGAGGCGAACTGGAGACGCGATATGCCCGATCCGCTGGTCGGAACCTGGAAGCTGCTGAGCTGGCGGAACGAGGAATCGGACGGGACCGTCACCTACCCGATGGGCGCGGACGCTGTCGGCTTCCTCATCTATTCGGGCGATGGCCACGTCTCGGCACATCTCGCCAAGCGCGAGCGGCCGCACTTCGCGCATGCCGACATGGTCCGCGGCACAGCCGCCGAGAACACGGCGGCGATGACGAGCCACATCTCCTATGTCGGCACCTACGAGTTCCGCGGCGATACGGTGGTCCACCATGCCGTCCTGTCGTCCTTCCCGAACTGGAGCGGCACCGATCAGGTCCGCCGCGCCACGTTCGACGGCGACACGCTCCTGCTCTCCGGCGCGCCGATGTCCTTCGAAGGCAGGACCATCGTGGCGCATGCTCTCTGGCAGCGGGTTGCGCGCTGATCCGCATGGATCGGCGCAGACGCCAGGAAGGGCGCCCCGGTCGCCCGGGACGGCCTTCCGAATTCCCGGGGCCGTCGGCTAGATGTGAACGGCGGACGGCTCGGCGTCGTCCTTCTGCGCGCCGACATGGGTGCGAAGCGGCGTCTCCCTGAGCATGAGGCTCAGGATGAAGGCCAGCACGCCGATGACTGCGGCGACCAGGAACACCACCTGCAGCGCGTTCACGAACGAGGCGAGTACCGACGGGATGATCTCGGGGGGAAGCTCCCCGAGCATGGTCGGTGAGAACGCCCCGTCCGGGATCGCGCCCTCCGGCAGGTTTGCCGCAAAGCCCTCGGCGAGACGGGTCGCGAACAGCGCGCCGAACACCGAGAGGCCGATCGAACCGCCGATCTGGCGGAACAGGGTCGAGCCGGCGGTGGCCACGCCGACATCCTTCGGGTCGACCGAGTTCTGCGCCGCAAGGATCAGCACCTGCATGATGAGACCAAGGCCGAGGCCGAGGATCACCATGTCGAGAATGACGTTCCATTGCGGCGTGTCGACGCCGAGTTGGGTCATCAGGCCGAGGGCGACCACCATCAGGGCCGAGCCGATGACCGGGAAGATCTTGTAGCGGCCGATGCGGCTGATGAGGACGCCCGAGCCGATCGACGCAACAAGGAGGCCGAGCATCATCGGCAGAGTCTGGAGGCCCGACGCGGTCGGGCTCACGCCCTGCACGACCTGGAGGTAGAGCGGCAGGAAGGTGACGGCGCCAAAGAGCGCCAGACCGACGATGAAGCCGATCGCGCTCGTCATGGAGAAGACGTTGTTCCGGAAGAGCGTGAGCGGAAGGATCGGCTCCGCGGCGCGGCTCTCCACGAACAGGAAGGCGAGCGTCGCGACGATGCCGACGACGATCATGCTGATGATCTGCCACGATCCCCATTCGAGCGTGTTGCCGCCGAGGCTCGTGAACAGGACGATCGCCGTCAGGGCGATGCCGAGAAGGCCGGCGCCGGCATAGTCGATCTTCCGCTTGTGCTGCTCCGGATGCGCGGTAAAGGCGACCGCGATCACGCCCCACGCCACGAGGGCAAGCGGGACGTTGATGAAGAAGATCCAGTGCCAGGAGAAATTGTCGACGAAGAAGCCGCCGAGGAGCGGGCCGGCGATCGTCGCAAGACCGAAGACGGCGCCGAACATGCCCTGGAACTTGCCGCGCTGGCGTGCCGGCACGACATCGGCGATTGCCGCCATGGCGATGACCATGAGACCGCCGCCGCCGATGCCCTGGAAGGCGCGGAAGAGGATGAGCTGCGTCATGTCCTGGGCAAAGCCGCATAGGGCCGAACCGATGATGAACAGGACGATCGCGACCTGGAGGACGATCTTGCGGCCGAACATGTCGCCGAGCTTGCCGTAGATCGGCGTCACCACGGTGGCGGTGAGGAGGTACGCGGTGACCACCCAGGAGAGGTGCTCGATGCCGCCGAGGTCGCCGACAATGGTCGGAAGCGCTGTCGAGACGATTGTCTGGTCGAGCATGGCGAGCGCCATGACCATCAGAAGCGCCGTCATGATGAGGCCGACTGCCTGCTTGGGCGGATCGGCGGGAACGGCCGGGGCGGCCACGGCGTCACTTTGTGACACGGAAGACTCCTGAAAGAATGCGTCGCGCTCCCCGGTGGGCGAGGAGCGGTGCGTATGCCGGATTGTCGAAGGTCGTCGCGAGACTTGGGTGGGTATGTCTACGAGCGTTGACTTAAGTCGGTCGCGATGCCATGTCAACATCTGTTGACTTATCGGAGTGAAGATTTGCCGGACGATATCCGCACGCGCGTCAGGGAACTCGCGCAGGAGGCACGGGCGACCGCACGGTCGGCCAGGCAGAGCGCGCGCGAGCAGGCAGTGCCGCCGGTCGAGGAGACGCCGAGCGCCCGCCGGGGCGGCGGCCGGAAGCCGCCCCGCCGCCGTGACGCGGAAGCGACGAAGGCGGCGATCCTCGAAGCGGCGCGGCACGCCTTCGCGCACGGCAGCTACGATCAGGTTGGGCTCCGGAATATCGCCGCGCGGGCGCGCGTCGACGTCGCCCTGGTCGGGCGGTATTTCGGCTCGAAGGAGGATCTGTTCGAGGCTGCGATCACCGCCGGCAAGCCGCCCCCGCCGCCGACCGATCTTCCCGCGCGCGCCGAGTTCGGCGTGTGGCTGGCGCGTCGGGTCCTGTCGCTCGACGACAGCGATCCGACGCGGCTTCTGGTTCTCCACCACGCCGTCGGCAATGCCGGCGCCGCGGCGGTGGTGCGCAAGATGGTGATGGAGCGCTTCATCCGCCCGGTGGGCGCCTTCATCGGCGGGCCGGACGGGGAGCTTCGCGCCAGCCTCATCTACTCGCTTCTAGCCGGCTTCGGCATGATGGGCCGCCTCGTGAAGCTCGAGCCCATCGCGGCCACCGAGAAGGAGGCGCTGGTCGCGCATGTCGGACGGGCGATCCAGGCGTATTTCGACGGCGCGGAAGGCTGATTTGACAGGCTCCTGGCTCCGGCAGACATTTGTGCCATGAACGCATTTACGGCGATCGTCCCCGAGCATCGGTCCAGCTACGGCCCGGCATTCGACGTCAACGACTATCGCTCGCCTGACAGCGACCTCTGGATTGCCGAGGCGGATGCCCTCCCGGTCGCGACGGAGGAGCGCTCACTCGACCTCCTGATCGCCCGCGTCTGGGAGATCGCCCCGGAACAAGCGGAGCTCAACGGCCACCTAGGGCGGCCGCTCAACCCCCGCTTCGTGCTCAGGACCGCCTTCGCGACCTAGTGGTCTGGTGACCTTGATAGTAAGGCACTTCTGCCTTACTTCAGTCATCCGTCGAGGTGGGAATCCGATCCCGTGGAGGTGTGAATGAGCCGTCTTACGGTTACGGCCAAGGGTCAGGTGACGCTGCGGAAGGATATTCTTCGGCACCTCGGCGTTCGGCCGGGCGAGAAGGTCGACGTCGAGAAGCTGCCTGACGGCGGAATAGCAGTCCGGGCGGCCCGGCGCTCGGGCAAGATTTCGGACTTCTTCGACATGTTCAAGCAAGAGAACGGCCCGCACCTGACAATCGAAGAGATCGGTGAGGCAGCGGCACGTGGTTGGGCCGGGGAGCGGTGAAGGTCACCGCTGACACCAACGTTCTTGTCCGAGCGTTTGCCGGGGACGATCCAAGGCAGACCCCCATTGCCCAGGCAGAACTGGCGGCGGCGGAACTGGTGGTCCTTCCTATTCCAGTACTTTGCGAGTTCGTCTGGGTTCTGACCCAGTCGTACAGAATAGAGCCCTCCCTTGTTGCCACGAGGCTGCGTGCCATGCTCACCGGAGCGAACGTTCTCGTTGACCTTCCCGCGGCCGAGGCCGGCCTCGCCATGCTGGACGCCGGCGGTGACTTTGCCGACGGAGTGGTGGCCCACCAAGGCCGGTGGCTCGGCGCCGACGCATTCCTCACGTTCGACAAGAAAGCGGCGCGGCTTCTGCGTTCCAGAGGTGAGACTGTCCGCCTCCTTTGATCCGCCGGCTGGCGACGCCACATAGCCCCCATGATCCCATTCTCGATCCTCGATCTCGCCCCCGTTCCGCAGGGCCACACCGTGGCCGACGCGCTGCGAAATACGCTCGACCTCGCCCAGCACGCCGAGCATTGGGGCTATCGCCGCTTCTGGCTGGCGGAGCATCATGGCATGCCGGGCATCGCGAGCGCGGCGACGGCGGTGGTCATCGGCCATGTCGGGGCCGGGACGAAGACCATCCGCATCGGCGCGGGCGGCATCATGCTGCCGAACCACTCGCCGCTGGTGATCGCCGAGCAGTTCGGCACGCTGGAATCGCTGTTTCCGGGCCGGATCGACCTCGGCCTCGGCCGGGCGCCGGGCACCGATCCGGCGACCGCGCATGCGCTCCGGCGCACGCTCGAAGGCGATGTCGATTCCTTCCCGCAGGACGTGGTGGAGCTCGCCGGCTATTTCGGGCCCGACGAGCCGGGCCAGCGCGTCCGCGCCGTGCCCGGCGCGGGCCTGAAAGTGCCGCTCTGGATCCTCGGATCGAGCACCTATGGCGCGCAGCTTGCCGCCATGCTCGGGCTTCCCTATGCCTTCGCCTCGCATTTCGCACCGGCGCAGATGATGGACGCGATCGCGACCTATCGCCGGCTGTTCCGCCCGTCGGGGCACATCGAGCGGCCCTATGTGATGCTCGGCTTCAACGTGTTCGCGGCGGAGACCGACGAGGAGGCGCAGCTCCTTGCCACCTCGATGCAGCAGGCCGTCATCAATCTCCGCCGCGGGAATCCCGGCCTCCTCCAGCCGCCCGATCCCACCCTCGAGGCGAGTCTCACACCGCACGACAAAGCGATCCTGTCGAGCTTCCTTGCGGCATCCGCGATCGGATCGCCGGAGACGGTTCGGAGCGCGGTGGCGGACTTCATCGCGAGGACCGGCGCGGACGAACTGATCGTCGCCTCGCAGATTCACGACCACGCGGCGCGGCTTCGCTCCTATGCGATCCTTGCTGGCGTCCGCGATTCGCTGGCCGCGGAATCCGCGGGGGCTGCCGCGTGACAAACCCTACGCTGGAGTGGACGCAGGAGGAGCGAGCGGGCGTTCCGCTTGCGGAGTTCGTCGGCCATGCCGGGGCGATCGAGGCGGGGCGCGTGATGTATGACGGCTCGAACAAGTTCTGGGTCTGGTCGAGCGCACTCGCCGACGATGCCTGGGGCTACGGCACGACGCGCGAGTCGGCGCAGGCCGGCTTCGAGGCCTGGCTCCGCACCTGGCTCGGCAATTTCCGGTCCTTCCTCGCAGACGGCGGCGGATCGGATTCGTCGCCTTCCTAAGGCGTCGCCAGCGTCATGAACCGCTCGGTGCCGATCTCGGCGATGACGTCGGCCTGGCCGTCGACCTCGTCCATCACCCGCGCCGTCGTCTCCACCAGCGCCGCGGTGATTTCGCCGGTCTTCCTCGCATAGACGGCCATGCCCTCCGGCAGGGTCAGGCCCGTGTCGCGGGAGTGCGCGAGGATGTGGCAGAAGATCCGCGCGTTCTGGAGCGCGGCCGAGGTGCCCCAGCCCGTCTCGTAGTGGATTGTTGCGAACGCATCGCCCACGAGGGCGACGTTGCCGGAGGCGGCAGTGGCGCAACTGGTGGCGCGGAATTTCCGCCAGCGCGATGAGCCGACGATACGATGTCCGCCGAGACCTTTGGCGAAGAAGCCGTTGATGGTCTCGAGCGCCAGTGTCGAGAGGCTGCCGTCCGCATCAAGCATGCCCGGTCCGTCGAGCATCCCCGACAGGCCGGCGCTGTGCGTGATGATCGCCGAGCATTCATCCTTCGCATGGGGGTAGGCGGTGATGCGGACCAGTCCCTGCCCGGGCAGGTAGATGTAGCCGAACACGAACTGCTCCAGCCTGCCGGTCAGCTGGAGCCAGGCGTAGCGCGAGGTCGCCTCGCGGATCGTCGGCTTGAACTCTTCGGCGAACGTCGATCGGACGACGCTGCCGGCGCCGTCGGCGCCCACGAGGACATCGCAGGCCGAGCGTTCGGTGCGGACCCTGTCGGGCGTGATGTCGGTCCGGTACTCGATCCTGACGCCCTCGTCGGCGGCCGCCCGGCGCAGCTTTGCCACGAGTTCGGAGCGACGGACGCCCCAGTAGTCGACCTCCTGGATGCGTTCCTCCTCGGCGAGAGGGCCGCCCGCGCTGCCGGCGAACACGCGCGTGGTCGTGCTGATGGGCATGCCGTAGGCGCCGCCATCGACGAAGTCGCCGAGGCCGATCAGGCGCATCTCGTCGCGCGCGAAGGAAAGGAGCGCCACGCCGAGGCCGGGCGTCTCGTGTTCCTCGGCCCGTTCGAGGATCGTCACGTCGGCATTGAGGAACCGGCGGAGATGGATGGACGTGTTGAGGCCGGCGGCGCCGGCGCCGATAACGGTGATCTTGAGCGGCATCCTGACCGGAGCTCTTGGTTTGTGGCGCACGGGGCGCAGGCTTCGGCGAAGCTAGCTGCCGGGCCGGCCGCTGCAAAGCAGGAACCGGCCGGAAGGGGAAGCACGCCCGCAGGCGTGCTTCCGATTTCTGAGTGAAGACCGCTAGTTCGCGGCGACCGTGTCCGGCAGCGCGAACACGTAGAGCGTCGAGCCGGAACGACGGTACCGGTTCGCGTTGTCGGGGGTCGCGTCGAAGGCAACCGGCGTGTTGGCGGCCGCCGACGACGCGATGATCGCGACGTACTGCTTTCCATCCGGCCCGATGTAGGTGATCGGCGTCTGGTTGAACCGCGAGCCGGTGCGGAACTCCCACACGATGTCGCCGTTCGTCGCGTTGATGCCCATCATGGTGCCGTTGTGGTTGCCGCCCATGAACAGAAGGTCGCCGCCGGTGGCCATGACGGGGAGCGAGTTGCCCTGCGTCCAGGGTATGTTCCACGCCTGCGTCGAGGTGGCGGGGTTGTTGGCCTGGAGTTCGCCCGTGTGTGCCACGAGGCTGCCGTCCTGGCCGGTCCGCGGCACTGGTGCCTGGCCGACCAGGACGCGGAGGCGGTAGGCCTCGCCGGGGACGTATTCCTGGTCCTCCACGTACATTCGGGCGCAGGTCGTCGAAGTCGAGGTGTAGAGGAGGCCGGTCCGCGGCGACCACGCGTCGTTCTGCCAGTTGCGGGCCGCGATGCCCGGGCACCACGCCACTTCCGTACCGCGGTAGTCGGGCGGCGTGGTCTGGCCGGGCTGAAGCACGCCGACCTGCGTGTAGCGCTCACGGTCCTCGCGGTCGGTGAACATCCACTTGTCGATGTTGTACATGAGACGCCCGGTCTCCATGTCGACGCCGAAATCGAGGTCGACATAGCGGAAGTGCCACGGCTCGGTGAGGAGTTCGCCCGTGGCGCGATCCCAGACGTAGAACGTGCCGTTGCGGGCGGCCTTGATCGCCGTCTCGCGCATCTCGCCGTTGATCTCGATGTCGACGAGCGGCGTGATGAGCGGCTGGTCGAGGTCCCAGCCGTCGGCCGGGACGATGTTGTAGGCCCAGATCAGTTCGCCCGAGGTGGCGTCACGGGCAAGCTGCGACGCGCACCAGTTGTTGCGGTAGTCGATGAGGCCGCCGTTCTCGTCGAGCGTGACGATGCCCCGCTCGCGGCGATAGTCCGGGTTCCACGGACCGCAATTGCCGGTCGAGTAGTGGAGGAGGTTAAGCTCCGGATCGTAGGTGAAATAGCCCCACACCGTGCCGCCGCCACGACGCCAGCTGTCGCCATACCAGGTCGACAGCGAGCGTTGCTGATCGTCGGGATAGAAGGTGTTGAACCGCGGCCCGATGCCGACCTCGTTGTCCGGCCCCATCGAGTACATGACCCACTGGAGGTTGCCGTTGTCGATGTCGAAGGCCTGGATCTTGCCGCGCACGCCGTATTCGCCGCCGGCATTGCCGGTGATGAAGAGGTTGCCGACGACGAGACCGTTGCCGACCAGCGTTTCGCCGACTGCGAGTTCGGCGCCGACGGAGCGCCACAGCGCCTCGCCGGTCTCGGCGTCGAGGCCGAACACCTGGCCGTCGAGGGTCTGGTAGAAGATCTTCCCCTCGGCGTAGTAGACGCCGCGGGTCTGGGCGCCGCAGCACGCGACGCGAACCGCCTCCTCGACGTTCATGTCGGGGCGGAACTCCCACTTGATGACGCCGTCCGCGTTGAGATCGAGGGCGTACACGTAATTGGGCTTCGGCGAGACGATGTACATCGTGTCGCCAACGACGACAGGTGGAGCCTCGTGGCTGTCGAGGATGCCGATCTGCCAGGTCCAGGCGATCTGGAGCTGGTCAACATTGTCGAGCGTGATCTGATCGAGCGTGCTGTAGTTCCAGCCGGCGTAGTTGACGCTCGGCATCACCACGTTGGCTGGGTCGGCCTGCAGGGCCAGGACGTCTTCATTCGCGCTCGCCTGAGTGGCGAAGCCCGTGCCGGCAGCGATCGCTAGGACCGATCCGGCAGCCTTGAGCGTTCTTCCCGTCGTCATTGTTCCCTCTCTTATGGTGTGAAGCGAGTCTGCAAGGTCCCTTTCATCAGGGCGTTGTCGGCTGCGATTCTTCGGCGCTTGCAGACACGCGTGGCCCCGGAGGGCACCGGCGATGAGTCGCCCTCCCTGCCCATCCGGGTGGGTCACCATATCGTGAGGCCACCTAGCGTCAATTGGCCATTCGCCGGGCGGCTCAGCCGTCGATTGCGGCCCGGGCGCGGCGGAGCATGACCGCGCGTTCCCGTCTTTCGGTCAGCCCGGCGGGCGCGCTGCGAAATTCGCGGGCGGGTGCCCGGGGCGTGCGCCCCGGGCGTTTCCTGTCGGCCGGCGCTAGTTCGCGACGACCGTCTCCGGCAGCGCGAACACGTAGAGCGTCGAGCCGGAACGACGGTACCGGTTCGCGTTGTCGGGGGTCGCGTCGAAGGCAACCGGCGTATTCGAGGCGGCCGACGACGCGACGACCGCGAGATACTGCCTTCCGTCCGGGCCGAGGTACGTAATTGGCGTGGAGTTGAACCGCGAACCGGTGCGGAACTCCCACGCGACCTCGCCATTGGTGGCATTGTACGCGCGCATCACGCCCGTATCGTTGCCGCCCTGGAACAGGAGATCGGTCGCGGTTGCCACGATCGGCACGGTATTGCCCTGGACCGACTGGATGGCCCATACCGTGGTCCCGCCGACAGGATCGTTGGCCATAAGCTGCGAGTTGTAGTCCACCAACTGGCCGTCGAGGCCCGCTCGCGGAGTCGGATTGGTTCCGGCCGCAATGCGCAAGCGATAGGCTTCGCCGGGCACATACTCGCCGGCCTCCATGCGCAGGACCGAACAACTGGTGTTGGTCACGGTGTAAAGGAGCCCAGTGCGGGGCGACCAGGCGTCGTTATGCCAGTTGCGCGCGCTGGTGCCGGGGCAGTAGGCGACTTCCGTCCCGGTATAGTCGGGCGTAGTCGTTCCATCGGCGCGACGGCCCGGATCGGCCTGGGTATAGTTCCGCCGATCCTCGACATCGGTGAACATCCATTTGTCGATATCATAGAGGGCCCGACCGGTCTCGAGGTCGACATAGGGTGCAGGCCGGATGTCCTGATACTCGAACATCCAGGGGGTGTTCAGGATCTCGCCGGTGGCGCGGTCCCACACGTAGAAGATGCCGGCCCGCGACGCCTTCACGGCCGTCTGCCGCATTTCGCCGTTGATCTCGAGGTCGATCAGCGGCGTGATCAGGGGCTCGTCGAGGTCCCACATGTCCGCGGGGCTGATACCATAGGCCCAGATCAGTTCGCCCGTTGTGGCGTCGCGGGCCATCTGCCCGGCGCACCAATTGTTGCGGTAGTCGACCAGGCCGCCATTCTCGTCGAGATTCACCACGCCCCACTCGCGGCGATAGTCCGGATTCCACGGACCGCAATTGCCGGTGGAGTAGTACAAGAGGTTGATGTCGGGGTCGTAGGTGAAATACCCCCACACAGTGCCGCCGCCGCGACGCCAACTGTCGCCGTACCAGGTCGACAGCGAGCCCTGCTTGTCGTCAGCGTAGAACGGGTTGAACCGTTGACCGATGCCGACCTCGTTGTCCGGGCCCATCGAATACATCACCCACTGCAGATTGCCCGAGTCGATGTCGAAGGCCTGGATCTTGCCGCGCACGCCGTATTCGCCGCCGGCATTGCCGGTGATGAACAGGTTGCCGACGACGAGGCCGTTGCCGACCAGCGTCTCGCCGACCGCGATCTCGGCGCCGACGGAGCGCCACAGCGCCTCGCCGGTCTCGGCGTCGAGACCGAACACCTGGCCGTCGAGGGTCTGGTAGAAGACCTTCCCCTCGGCGTAGTAGATGCCGCGGGTCTGGGCGCCGCAGCACGCGACGCGAACCGCTTCCTCAAGGTTCATATCGGGGCGGAATTCCCACTTGATGACGCCGTCCGCGTTGAGGTCGAGGGCGTACACGTAATTGGGCTTCGGCGAGACGATGTACATCGTGTCGCCAACGACCAGAGGTGGAGATTCGTGGCTGTCGAGGATGCCGATCTGCCAGGTCCAGGCGATCTGGAGCTGGTCGACATTGTCGAGCGTGATCTGATCGAGCGTGCTGTAGTTCCAGCCGGCATAGTTGATGCTCGGCATCACCGCGTTGGCTGGATCGGCCTGCAGGGCCAGGACGTCTTCGTTCGCGCTCGCCTGAGTGGCGTAGCCCATGCCGGCAGTGATCGCTAGGACCGATCCGGCAGCCTTGAGCGTTCTTCCCGTCGTCATTGTTCCCTCTCTCTTTATGGTGTGAAGCGGGTCTGCAAGGTCCCTTTCATCATGGCGTTGTCGGCTGCGTTTTCTTCGGCGCTTGCGGACACGCGTGGCTCCGGAGGGGTATCGGCGAGGCGTCGCCCTCCCTACCCAACCGGTGGATCACCATATCGTGAGGTCATCCCGCGTCAATTGATCATTCGCCGGGTGAATCAGCCGCCGGTTGTGGTCCGGGCACGGCGGAGCATGATCGCGCGTTCCCGCTCGTTGCGGGTCAGCGCGGCGGCGCGCTCGAATTCCGCCGCGGCCTCCTGCCCGCGGCCGAGCTTCTCCAGGAAGTCGCCACGCACCGCCGGAAGCAGGTGGTAGGACTTCAGCAGCGGCTCCTCGCGGAGGGGCTCGACGATCGCGAGCCCGGCCTGCGGACCGAACGCCATGGCGTGTGCGACGGCGCGGTTGAGTTCCACGATCGGCGAAGGCGTCACCTCGGCGAGCGCGTCGTAGAGGCCGGCGATGCGGCGCCAGTCGGTGTCGCCCGGAAGGCGCGCCCGGGCGTGACAGGCGGCGATCGCGGCCTGGAGCGCATAGGGGCCGAAGCCGCCGCCAAGTTGCTCGGCCAGTGCGAGCGACATCAGTCCGCGACGGATGAGGAGCTGGTCCCATCGCGCGCGGTTCTGGTCGAGGAGAAGGATCGGCTCTCCGGCGGCGTCGATCCGGGCCGCGGTACGCGATGCCTGGATTTCCATCAGTGCAACCAGGCCATGGACCTCGGGCTCCTGCGGCGCGAGACGGGCCAGGACGCGTCCGACACGCAGCGCTTCGTGCGCCAGTTCCGGACGCATCCAGTCCGAGCCCGATGTCGCCGCGTATCCCTCGTTGAAGATGAGATAGATGACCTCGAGCACGGAGGTCAGACGGGCGACGCGCTCCGGCCCGCGGGGAAGCTCGAACGGGACGCCGGCCTCAGCGAGCGTCCGCTTCGCGCGGACGATGCGCTGCGCGACCGTCGGCTCCGGCACGAGGAAAGCGCGGGCGATCTCGTCGGTGGCCAGGCCACCGACCATGCGCAGCGTCAGCGCGACGCGCGCGTCGGTGGACAGAACGGGATGGCACGCGGTGAAGATCAGCCGGAGGAGGTCGTCCCCGACATCGTCGTCCAGCCCCTCGTCGATGGCAGCCACGGCCGCCTCCTGCTCCTCGTCGAGGTCGCGCCCGATCTCGACGTGCTTCTCGTCGGCGAGCTTGCGGTGGCGGATGCGATCGAGCGCCCGGTTCTTCGCGGCCGTCATCAGCCAGGCCGCGGGCCGGTCGGGGATGCCCGACTGCGGCCAGCGCTCCAGCGCGGTGACGAGCGCGTCCTGGGCGAGTTCCTCGGCAAGGCCGACGTCGCGGAGCATGCGCGCGAGGCCGGCGATGAGCTTCGGAGCCTCGATCCGCCAGACGGCTTCGATGGCGCGGTGGGTTTCGGCAACGGACACGGTGCCCGTTTAGGGCATCGGCGCGTAGCGGTCACGTTCGCACCGCAATGGACCCCTGACCGGCAGTCGGCAATCGGCAGTCGGCAGTCGGGTGATGGCTACCTACTGCCCACTGCCTACTGCCCACTGCCTACTGCCGACTGCCGCCTACCTGCCCCTGTTCTGCATCGCCTCGAACCCGGCTGCCGCCGCCCGGACGTCCTCGGGAAAGTCGCTCATCTCCTGGACCTGGCGGATCTCGATGACCTCGTTCTCGCTGCCCGGGCAGCGCTTGGCCCACTCGATCGCTTCCTCGCGCGACTTCACGTCGATCATCCAGTAGCCCCCGAGGACTTCCTTCACCTCGGCGAAGGGCCCGTCGGTGACCTTCGGCTTGCCGCCACGGAACGACACGCGGGCGCCGACCGACGGCGGATGGAGGCCGTCCGCCGCGAGCAGAACCCCCGCGCGCTGCAGCGCTTCGTTGTACTCCATCATCCTCGCGACGCTGGCGGCGTCCGGTACCTCGCCGGGCGGGGCATTTTCGTATCCACCCGGCAGCATGAGCATCATGAAACGCATGGGCTTTCTCCTGTCCGTGGCGTCGGAGCGCCCCATCCGGCGCCCTCGTCCATCATGTCGACGAACGAGGGCGGGCCGGATCGACACCCCGAGCGCGCTTTCGTTCGCGGACGGCCGGCCTATTGCTTCGATGTCTTCTCGATCGCCGCGCGCATCCGGTCCTCCTGCGCCCGCAATTCCGGCGTCAACTCGGCCCCGAAATCCTCGGTCTCGAAGACCTGGCGGACCTCGATCTCGCTCTCATTGCCTTCCGGGCTCGGCACGCGCCGCGCCCAGGCCACCGCGTCGGCCAACGACGGCACATCGATGATCCAGAAGCCGGCGACCAGTTCCTTCGCCTCGGCGAACGGGCCGTCGACGACGGTCGTCTGGCTGCCCTTGAACTTCACCCGCGCACCGCGAACCGAGGGATGGAGGCCTTCGCCGGCCTTCATGATGCCGGCCTTCACCATCTCCTCGTTGAAATTGCCCATGGCGGTGAGATCGGCCTCGGACGGCATGATACCGGCCTCGGTGTCCTCGTTCCCCTTCACGATCAGCATGAAACGCATTGTCTGTCTCCTTCGTCCCGGGAGGGTCCGATACCCTCACTCATCAGAACGACGAACCGCCGAACAGGGGTTCGACATTCCGTGCGAAAGTTTTCTTGACGGGGCGCGGAAGAGGCGGAGTGGCTGCCGGAGGCTGGAGAAACGGAGCTTCGAGTTTGTGCCCTCCCGCGCGGCGTCCGCAAGAAAAAAGGCCCGGCAATGCCGGGCCCGTGCAGGTCGCGAACGGTCTGAAACGACAGTCTAATCCTCGGTAGCGGGGACCGGAACGGGCGCAGGCTGGGCCTGCGGTTCGGGCTGCGGCCCACCGCCGGCCGCCTCGCCCGACGGAGCGAACTCACTCCCCTCGGGACGCGGGCGGCCGCGGCCGGAGCGTCGGCCACGCGAGCGGAAGCGTGGCTGCTCGCCGGCGGGAGCGAAAGTACCGCCTTCGCCCTGCGCGCGCGGTTCGCCTTCGGGGCGCGGCTCGGCCTGGCCCGCGGGCTCGCCCTGGGGCTGGGTCTGCGGCTGCGGGCGGAATTCCTGCTGGCGGTACTCACCCTGGGGGCGGTTGTCGCCCTGCGGGCGGCTCTCCCCCTGGCGGTACTCGCCCTGCTGGCGGTAGTCGCCCTGGCCACCCTGGCCGCGGTACTCGCCCTGCTGGCGATAGTTGTCGCGCTGGCGGCCGTAATTGTTCTGCCGGAACTCGTTCTGCTGCGGCCGGCGCTGCTCGTTCTGGCCGCCGCCCTCGAAGTCGCCTTCGCCCTCGCCGTCCTGGCCGGCATTGTCACGCTGGCCGCCGAACGGCGTTCCGTTGACGTAGGGCTGCGGGTCGCTGACGCCGAACTGCGCCCGGCTATCGCCGCCCTGCTGCGGCGAGCGGTCGTACGGGTTGCCGTCGAGATCGTCCTCGTCCTCGAACTCCTCGGGCCGCTGGAAGGGCTGCTGCTGGGGCATCTGCGCCTGGGCGGCGGCAACGATCCGATAATAGTGCTCGGCGTGCTGCAGGTAGTTCTGCTCTCCAACCCGGTCACCCGAGGAGGCCGCATCGCGGGCGAGCATCACGTACTTCTCGGCGATGTGCATCGCCGTGCCCCGGATCTTCACGTCGGGGCCATTGCTCTCGAAGCTGCGCTGCAGCGGATTGGGGCCCTTGCGGTTACGGCCCCGCATCCTCTTGTTGCTATTGTTGTTGTTATTGTTGTGACCCTGCCTCATACTGGCTCTCTGTCTGGAACTAACTTCGGCCGCGCCGTTTCGACGGCACCGACCGCTCGGCCTGTGGGCCAGATTCGTCCGCCGGCAGGCGACCCGCGCCGTGCCGACCCCGCGAACAGACGTACGCCCCTCATCGAGGCGAATCGTCCCGCGCAAATCTTCGACATACAGTCTTAGTGCTTCGACCGACGCGGGAAACGGGGACCGCTCACGCAGCCGTCACGAAACCCCAGGGATTGTGATTTTCCCTAACGTCAGGCGCTCTCGCCCTTTGCTTCGGTAAGAAAAGCCTAGCTGCTTCGTCGTGCTTTTCCAAGCGGTTTTTCGGCCGTTCCCGGCCGGAGTTATCGGGTCAGCACTGCGGCCCGGTCATGCCCCGGAAGGTCCCGCAGGAGGACCGGGGACCACCCGTGCGCACGCGCCAGGTCCGAAAACATCGCCGCCTGGCGATAGCCGAACTCGAAGACCGCAAACCCGCCCGGCTTCAACAGCCGGCCAAGCTCCGGCACGATCCGGCGGTAGTGGTCCAGCCCGTCCGCGCCGCCATCGAGGGCAAGCCGCGGATCGTGGTGGATGACCTCGACCGGCAGCTCCGGAAGATCCTCGCCATCTACATAGGGTGGGTTGGTCAGGATTGCATCAAAGGACCCCGAAATTCCTGCGGCCCAGTCCGCGACAAGGAAGGCCGCGCGCCCGCCGAGGCCGAATCGCGCGGCGTTGTCGCGGGCGGTGCGGACGGCGTCCTCGCTCCGGTCGGTCCCGATGCCGAAGGCTCCGGGCAGCTCCGACAGCACCGCCAGGAGAATGCAGCCGGACCCGGTGCCGAGGTCTATGATGACGGGGTTCTCCGTCCCGCGGCGGCGGAACTCGGCCACGGCCGCTTCCACGACCGTCTCGGAATCGGGCCGCGGGACAAGCGTGCCGGGCGAGAGGCGGAACGGCAGGCCCCAGAATTCGCGCTCACCGACGATGCGGGCGACCGGCTCGCCGCGGAACCGGCGGCGCGCCAGCGCCAGCGCCGCCTCGACCAGCGGGGCCGCCACGGGCTCGTCGTCGCGCAGCGTGAGGTTCGCGGCATTGGCGCCGAGCGCATGCGCGACGAGGAGTTTCGCGTCGAGGTCGGGCCGCTGCGCCGAATCATCGCCCCAGCCGGCGCGGAGCTGATTGGCGATCTGACGGCGGAGGGCCGCGACGGTGACGATGGTGTCGGGCATGGCTGCGGCCCGGAGCGCGATCCGATCAGGTCGGGTCACGCCCCGCGCGCTTCTCCCTGTGGGGCATGATCTTTTGCGGGAACCGGGGCCCATTCCTTCCGATCATCTCTAGCCGCTCGTTCCCTCGAGATCGGCGAGCTGGTCCGCCTGGTGGCTGGTGATCAGCGCCTCGATGACCTCGTCCAGCGCGGTGCCCATCATCACCTGCGGCAGATTGTAGAGCGTGAGGTTGATGCGGTGGTCGGTCACCCGCCCTTGCGGGAAATTGTAGGTCCGGATGCGCTCGGAGCGATCACCGCTGCCGACCTGGCCCTTGCGCGAGGCGGCGCGCTCGCTGTCGACCTTCTCACGTTCGGCCTCGTAGAGCCGGGACTTCAGGAGCGCCATCGCCGTGACGCGGTTCGCCTGCTGCGACCGGGCGCTCGCCGTGACGACGATGCCGGTGGGGAGATGCATGATGCGGACAGCGGTATCCGTCGTATTGGCGTGCTGTCCGCCGGCCGAGGAGGCGCGGGTGATGTCCCATTTGAGGTCCTCCGGCTTGATCTGGATGTCGATGTCCACCGCTTCCGGCAGCACCGCCACCGTCGCTGCCGAGGTGTGGATACGGCCACTGCCCTCGGTGTCCGGGACGCGCTGGACCCTGTGCACGCCCGATTCGAACTTGAGCCGCGCGAACACGCCGCGGCCGTTCACCTCGGCGATGATTTCCTTGTAGCCGCCGACCTCGCCGGCGCTCTCCTCCACGACATTGACCTTCCAGCCGTGGATGTCGGCGTAGCGCTGGTACATTCGGAACAGGTCGCCCGCGAACAGCGCGGCCTCGTTGCCGCCGGTGCCGGCGCGGATCTCGAGGATGGCGCTCTTCTCGTCGGCAGCGTCCTTCGGCAGGAGAAGCTTCGACAGTGCGAGATCGAGCTCCGGGATGCGTTTGTCGAGGAGCATGGCCTCCTCGCGCGCCATGTCGGCCATCTCGGGGTCGGACAGCAGCGCTTCGAGTTCCCTCCGGTCCGATTCCGCCTTCCGCAGCACCCGCGCGGCCTCCACCACCGCCTCGAGCTCGGAGCGCTCGCGGCTGAGCCTGATCATGGTCTGCGTATCGAGCGGCGCCGACAACTGGGCGTCGATCAGTTCGGCCCGCTTGATGATGCTGTCGATCTTGTCGGCGGAAAGCACGGTTTCGCGGCTCGGGTCGGCGTGGGGTTGCGAGCGGGACTTACACCAAGCGCGGCATCGCGCGAAAGCGGCGCGCTGCGGCAGCCTCAGGCGCTGCGCGTGCGAAGGGCGGTCAATGCCAGGACGGCGCCTGCCAGGGACAGCGCGATGCAGACGAGCGCCGTCGCCGCGAATCCCGCGCTGAACGCATCGCGGGCCGTCGCCGCCAGCTGCGTCCGTGCCGGCTCGGGTAGTGTTTCCGCGATCGCGAGTGCGCCGCCGAGCGTGCCGCGCGCATCGGCAACCGCGTCGGGGGGCAGGTTCGCGCCTGCGGTTGCGAGGAAGGCCGACCGGTAGAACGCCGCAACGATGCTACCGAGGACGGCGATGCCGAGCGCCGCGCCGAGCTCGAAGCTCGTCTCGGAGATCGCGGACGCGGCGCCCGCGCGTTCGACCGGCGTGACACCGACCACGACGTCGGTGGTGATGGGCGGAATCGGCGCAAGGCTCAGCGCGACGATGAAGACCCCCGTGACCACCAGGGCGAGGCTCCCGGCTCCCGGGCCGAGCTGGGCCAGCAGCACGAACCCGATCGCCGCGCCAAGGAAGGCCGAGACGATCACCGCCGTCCGTCCGAACCTCCGGGCAAGGAAGGGCGAGGCGAGCGATCCGGCAAAGAGCGCGATCCCCGTCGGCAGCATCCACAGGCCCGCTTCGAGCGGGCCCAGCCCCAGAACGAGCTGGAGGTATTGCGACACGAAGAAGAACGTCCCGAACGGAACGAACAGCGCGATCATGTTGGTGAGGAGCGCCGCCGTCATCGGGCCGTGCCGCAAGAGCCTGACGTCGATCAGCGGATCGTCGAGGCGGAGCTGGCGCCCGATGAAGACGACGCCGAGACCGATGCCGGCGAGGATGATCGTGATCGGCACGGCGAGCGCATCGCCTTCGGCGATCCGCTTGACCCCGTAGATGACGGCCAGCACCGCCGCCATCGAGAGGACGGCGCTCGGGATGTCGAGCCTGCCGGCATTGGGGTCGCGGAACTCGGGCAGGAGGAGTGGCACGAGGACGAGGAGGAGAAGCATCACGGGGACGGCGATGAGGAACACCGACCCCCACCAGAAGTGCTCGAGGAGGACGCCGCCGACCAGCGGCCCTATGGCAGCGCCTGCGGCGAAGCAGGCAATCCAGACGCCGATGGCGAAGGAGCGCTGCCGGCCGTTCAGGAACATCGAGCGGATGAGGGAGAGCGTCGAGGGCGCAAGGGTCGCGCCCGCGAGGCCAAGGAGGGCGCGCGCGGCGATGAGCATCGGCGCCGTCGTCGAGAAGGCCGCAATGACCGACGCCGCGCCGAACGCGGCCGCGCCGATCATCAGGAGCTTCCGGCGACCGATGCGGTCACCCAGCGTGCCCATGGTGATGAGCGCGCCGGCGAGGAAGAAGCCGTAGATGTCGACGATCCACAGCAGCTCGGCCGCCGTCGGCACGAGGTCCTCGGCAAGCTGCGGAACGGCAAGGTTCAGGACCGTGAGGTCCATCGAATAGAGGAGGCATGGAAGGGCGATGACGGCCAGGCCCAGCCAGTCGCGGCGCGTCGCGAGGGGGCCGTCGTCTGCCGTGGCGGCGGTCATGATACTCCATCTCGTCCGGTTGGACGAAGGTCAGGCGGATGAAGCAACGATAGCCGAAAGCGCGGCAAGAATCGCGACGATCGGCGTCATGACGAAGCGTTCGCTCCGGCTGCGCGAGATCGCATTCATCGCGATGCCGAGGACGAAGTACCCCGTGAGCACCCAGGCGGCGACCCGCGACGCCCCGTCCGGAATGACGTCGATGACGCCGGCGCGATCGAGGAGGATTGCGGCGAAGATGGCGTAAAGGACGATCGATACGGCACTGCCGACGCGGAGGCGGGTCGGCAGGCGCTCATGCCCGCCACCCCAGGCGAAGCGGCCAATCGGGGCGCCGAGAGCCAGCGCCAGCTGGAAGACCGCGAGGGCGGCCAGAACGATCGTTGCGGCGATTGCGGCCACGCTCACTGCCTAGCTCCATGAGTCGGATCATGAATGGTGGCCCTACCACAGAGGCCCCGCGGCGCGCGAACGGACACAATCGCGCGTCACCGCGACGATGGCAGCAGCGCTCCACGAAAGCGCCACAGGCACGTCGTCCCGGACGGGAACAAGCCGCCGGGGTTGCCACCACGGCCTGGCGGGGCGATGATCCAGCCCGTTCCGGGGAGCAGGAGGCAGCCGCGCGGCCGAGGCCGCGCACCGGAGGTTTGCATGCTCTCACGTCGGTCGGTTCTTGGCGGCATTGGGGCGACGGCATCGCTGCCGGCCATGCCGCGCATGGCCCTCGCGCAGGCGGCCGCTGCAGCCTCCCCCGCCATCCCCGGCATCGTCGACCGGACCACCGCGTTCCTCGGGGCGCTGGCCCCGGAAAAGGCGGAACGGGCGCGCTTTGCCCTCGATTCGGGCGCGTGGCGCGGCTGGAACTATTTTGGCACGAACCTCGTCAAGCCGGGAATCCGGTTCGAGGAAATGGAAGCGGCGGAGCAGGACGCCGGGACGGCGCTTCTCGAGACGATGCTGTCGCCGGGCGGGTTCGAGAAGGTCGCCATGGTGCGCGCGCTCCAGGACGTCCTCGCCGCGAACGGCATCGGCCCGGCCGACCGGAACTCCAACCGCTACTCGCTCGCCGTGTTCGACGAGCCCGCGGCCGGTGCCCTCTGGGGCCTTCGCCTCGAGGGTCATCACCTCGAACTGACGATGACGCTCCGCGGCGACGAGGTGCTCGCCGTGACGCCGTCGTCGTTCTCCTGCAATCCGAACGACATCACGATCGGCCCGTTCGCCGGCGCCACCGCCATCCGTACCGAGGAGGACGCGGCGCGTCGCCTCTTCGCCGATCTTTCGGCCGGGCAGCAGCGGATTGCGCTGATCAGCGAGGCGCCTATCCGGGACATCCGCGCGGTCGCGGGGCAGGAAGGCTACTTCACCCAGCGCGCCGGGCTCCCGCTCGCCGACATGACCACGACGCAGCAGGATCTCCTGTGGCAGATCGTATTCGCCCATGCGGTCGAGCACTGGCCGGACACCCTGGCCGCCGCGCAGCTCGACCGGGTCCGCGCCGGCGACCAGGCGGCGGTCCACTTCGCCTGGGCCGGCGGCAATGTCGATGGCACCAGGCTTTACTACCGGCTCCATGGCGACACGTTCCTGATCGAACTCGCCGCCGTGGACATGGCGGCGCAGCACCTCCACACGATCTACCACGACACCGAACGGACCCTCGGCCGCCACGTTCTCTAGCCGAGGCAACGCCTACCGTGTCCTTTGTTGGCTGATGGCTCTCGCGGTCGCGACAAGCCCGGCCCTGTTGCGCCCGGCAGCCATGCGCGGGCTTGGCGCTGCCGCTCCAGGCCCGACCAAACGTGGTCAAGGCACCGCGATGACCACGCTGCCGCGCTTGTGGCCCGTCTCGACATAGGCATGCGCCTCGGCGAGGCGCGAGAGAGGATAGGTTCGGTCGGTGACGGCGCGGAGCTGGCCGGCCTCGATGAGGCCATTGGCGAATCGAAGGTCTGCGGCCTTGGCTGGCCCCGACCGGAGGCCGGTCATCGCGAAGATCGCGCGGCGGCTGCCGAACATCCTCGTGCGAAGGCCCTGCGCCACCGCGCCGAAGGTCGGCACGGTGGTGAGGTAGCGGCCACCCGGCTTCAGCGCGCGGCCGGCGCGGGCGAACGAACTCTTGCCGACCGCGTCGAAGATAACGTCATAGGCGTTCCGGGCGGCGGTGAAGTCGGTGGTCGTGTAGTCGATCACTTGGTCAGCGCCGAGCGAGCGGACGAGATCGACGTTCCGCGTGCTGCAGACGCCGGTGACCTCGGCGCCGAAATGCTTCGCCAGCTGGACGGCGATGCTGCCGATCGCGCCCGATGCGCCATTGACGAGGACGCGCTGGCCGGGACCGACCCTGCCGTGGTCGCGGAGGAAGGGGAGGGCGGTCACGACGCCGTCGCTGATCCCGGCCGCCTCGGAGAAGGAGAGGCCATCCGGCTTCCGGGCGATCGGCCCGTTCTCGCTGAGGCACAGGAGCTCGGCGTAGGTGCCCGTCCCCGGCGCTGCCGTGCCGTACACCGCATCGCCGGGGCGGAACTTCGTGGCGCCGGGCCCGACGGCGACCACCTCGCCGGCGAAGACATCGCCGAGGATGCTCGCCTTCGGCCGTCGCAGGCCGGCAAAGAGGCGGATCACGAGCGGGCGACCCAGTCGCATCGCGCAGTCCGACGGGGTCGCTGCCGTCGCGTGGATGCGGACGAGGACCTCGCCGGCCTTTGGTTCCGGCGACGGCATCGTACCGAGGTGGAAGACGTCAGGCGTGCCGTAGCGGGCGAGCGTCATGGCTCTCATGGCATATCTCCGGTGTCGTGTTGGTTGGAGCGGGAGGCGCCGGTCAGGCGTCCGCTGCCGGGGCGTTCCAGGTGAAGACTTCCGTGATCGGCCTGCCGAACGCGTCGGCGATCCGGAAGGCGACCTCGAGGGAGGGCGAGTAGCGGCCCTGTTCGATGGCGACGATCGTCTGCCGCGTGACGCCGACCTTTTCCGCCAGCGCCGCCTGGGTCATCTCGCCGGCGTGGAAACGGAGGGTGCGGATCGTGTTGGAGATCCGCGGCTGGCCCTTCCCCATGGCCTCAGCCGATCCGGTAGTAGACGAGCCGGGAGACGGCGTCGGTCATGCCGGCGAGCATCAGCACGGCGAAGAGGCCATAGGCTGCGCCCGGCGGGTTGCCGCCGAGGGCGAGGTAGATGAGCACGCCAAGGCCGCCGATGCAGGCGACGATGTAGGCGTTCCGCATGCCGCGGGTGTTGACCGAATGGTCGCGCTCGTCGGACCGCTCGTCCTTCAGTTCCTCACCCCGCGCGATGCTGACGAGGATCGCGATGACGATCGACGCGACGATGTTGAGGACGATGACGCCGCCCAGCGCCCACAGCGTTCGCTGCGCTGCCAACTCGATCGTTTCGGGCAGCACCCCGTCCGCATCCCGGTAGAGCCAGATGCCTACCGCCACGCCGGTGCCCACCTGGATCACCGCAGTCCATTCCTTGAACGTCATCACGTCCTCCGTCGGGTTCGTTGGACAAGATGTATGCTGTGGCGGACGTGGTGTCAACTAAATCCGACATGTGTGACTTGCCGTACCCAACCCGCTCCGAGTGGGATAGGATGAGCGGGCCGATGCAAGCCGGGGGTCGTCGTGTCGTCAGGGCTGGCCGGGCTTGGAGCCTGCTCGATATGGCCGTTCACCTCACTGAACTGATGACGCTAATCAGGATGGTGGATGACGAGAGCGCAGGCTTTCGAGCGCGCTCGCAAGCGTGGCGCTCCGAGAGGACCAACGACACAAATGTGACGTTGGAGTTCGTAACTACCTACGTTCCAGTCCTAGCTGAGGAAGACAAGACCCGTCTGCGGGGGCTAATGCAGTTGGTCCAGAGAATAGCCGACGCGTTTGAGATGCAGCCTGTCGTGGATAGACTCGAACGACTGGGGGTGGATCTCCGCCAATCCGTATCGTGTGCCGCTGCGTCAGTTAGTCTTGTTACATTGTCTGAGTCTATTGAAGACAGCCTAAAGTATCGTCGTTTCTACTACTACCCGGTTGAGAAGTATCGACGGGTGATGCTTCTGGAAGACGAATGGGCGCCGGCACTCGGCGCATTCCCGTCCGTTCGCGGTGATGCGGTATCGGCCTCAGAATGCTATGCGTTGACGCAGAATGCTGCGAGCGTGTTCCATTCCATGAGGGTGCTGGAATACGGAATAGGCGCGTTGGCCAAGGCTGTCGGAAAGACATTCGACAAGCAGAACTGGCACAACATTCTGGATGAAATCGAGAGCGGTATCGCAGAAATACGGGGATTGCGAACCTCAGACCACCGAAAGGCGGACCTACAGTTTTATTCGGAGGCCGCTAACGAGTTCAGATACTTCAAGGATGGATGGCGTAACTATGTGGCGCACAACCGGGCGTCCTATGACGATAACGACGCCAACAAAGCGTTGGAGCACACGCGCTCGTTCATGAACCATCTCGCGACTCAGCTTTCGGAATGAGGCTTCCTGGTTGAGACGACGCGAAGCGCGATCTCGAAAGCGGCACCGCTCTCGTCTGCATCGAGAGTCCGAGCGGTCGCGATGAACCGCTCGGACTGCTCCTTTTGACTAAGCCTTCTCGGCTTCTTTGCCTTTTCGCCGCCTTTTGGCTTTTGCGCGGCGGGTGGGCTTTCGGACGCCATGTGGCTGCTTACCCCTGACGAGTTGTTTCGTAGGTGAGGCGCTTCCCGACCGCGCCGGTAAGGACGCTGTCGGCGCGGGCTAGATCATTCACGCCAAGCGCCATGCGGCGGTTATAGCGGAATTCGAACTCCGCCAGATACCGATGCAGGTGCTTCTCGTCGCAATGCTGGTAGACGCCGCGCATCCCGCGCTTGAACACCGAGAAGTAGTTTTCGATGGTGTTGGAGTGGACGACCTTCCCCGGCTCATAGCGGACATACTCGTCCGCTGCGTGCTTGGTGGTGTCGTGGCTGGCGAAGGTCTTGCCGACAGCGGTGTAGATGTGGCTCTCGTCGGTCATCAGCGCGCTTTCGGCGCGGACGTTCTCGGTGACGAGCTTGGCGACATTCTCCTTGGTCGCCTGAACGACGTGGAAGGTGCGGACCTGTCCGCCGCGCTCGACTAGGCCGAGGATCGGCCGCTTGTAAAAGCCGGGCTTCCGCTTGCCGCCAGTGCGCGGACCCTGAGCCGCATCACGGGGGCGCGGGGTCTGATCCTTCTTGGGGCCGTAATAGGTTTCATCCGCCTCGACGGTCTTACCCTCGCCGCCCATCGGCCCAAGGTTGCCCTCCCGCATCGCCTCGCGAATGCGGTGCGACAGGAACCACGCCGACTTGAGGGTGATACCGAGGGTCCGGTGAAGCTGCTGGGTGCTGATCCCCTTCTTGCTCGACGCAAGGAGGTAGATCGCCTGAAGCCACAGATGCAACGGCAGGTGCGAGGACTCGAATATAGTCCCGACCTTCACAGTGAACGGCTTGCGGCAGGCGTAGCACTTGCGAACGCCGATCCGGGTGGACTTGCCACCAAGCGCGCCGATCCTCGCCTGATCCGAATTGCGGCAGTGCGGGCAGGTTATGCCATTGGCCCAAATGCGCTTTTCGACGAAAGCGTAAGCGGCGGCTTCGTTGTGGAAATGCTTATCGGTGAGGACAGACATGGAAGACATCCTGAGATCGGGACGCTGGCCTAAGGGGCTTCTTTCAGTGGACGAGCGGGAAGCGGTGCTGATTCAATGGCTGCGAGAAGCTGTCGGGCTATCGACTCCGCTACATGTCGAGGCATCGCGAAATCATGATGCGAACCGTCTGACAGGCGGAGGTTCAGACGAGCCACCGTTGGAGCCCCGCTCTGGATAGTCGCCGACGCAGCCGTTGCTTCGAAAAACTGGACTTTGCCGAACTCAGTCATGGCGCACCCCTTTGATCCGTCTACACTATCACGCCCATTGGGTACGTCAAGTCACACATGTCGACTAAATCAGACATAGTGTCTGAATTATACGATAACCCGTCGTTCCGAGGCCGCGAAGCGGAACCTGGAACCCTTTTGTTTTCGTGGCAGGGCGGTGCGCCGGGAACAAAGGGTTCCGGCTCTCCGCTTCGCTCCGGCCGGAACGACGGTCACTTAATGAGGTCCTTTTGTTCGCCCACGCCGAGTTCGCGAAGCGGAACCGTCACCCCACCGCCTCGTTGCCCCCTCGGCCGGGGCGCATCCAGGAGAGCGCCATGAAAGGCATCACCACGTTCCTGATGTTCAATGACCGTGCCGAGGAAGCCGTGCGCTTCTACGTCTCGGTCATCCCGAACTCGCGCATCGTCGACCTCGTCATGAGTGAGGGCTTGCCTGGCATCCCGAAGGGAAAGGTCATGCAGGCACAGTTCGAATTGCAGGGCGTCCGCTATTTCGCGACCGATGGCGGCCCCGACTTCAAGTTCTCGATGGGTACGTCGCTTTACGTCCACTGCGAGACGCAGGCCGAGATCGACCGGCTGTGGGGCAAGCTCGTGGAAGGAGGTGGCCAGCACATGGACTGCGGCTGGCTCGTGGACCGCTTCGGCCTTTCCTGGCAGATCGTGCCGATCATGCTCGACGAGATCACGTTCGGCGAGGACCGCGCCAAGGCGCGCCGGGTGATCGACGCGATGCTGAAGATGAGGAAGCTCGATATTGCCGGGCTGGAGGCTGCTGCGCGGGAGCCGACGAACGCCTAGCCACGGAACCCGGCCGGAGCAAATTGGGAGACCGACGACGCAGACAGCCCCTGTGTCGTCCTGACGATTGTAGCCGCGCGGCGTACCCGCTAAAGAACCGCCCAAACGATCGGGCGCGGCCGGAACGCGCCGCGCGGTTCAGGAAACCCCATGGCTCGGCTGGTGATGAAGTTCGGCGGGACGTCCGTCGCCGACATCCCGCGCATCCAGAATGTGGCGCAGCACGTCAAGCGCGAGGTCGACGCCGGCTACGAGGTTGCCGTGGTGGTCTCGGCGATGTCGGGCGTGACGAACCAGCTCGTCGGCTGGGTCCGGGAGATCGCGCCGTTCCACGATGCCCGCGAATACGACGCCGTGGTCGCCTCGGGCGAGCAGGTCACGTCAGGGCTTCTTGCGCTCGCGCTGCAGGAGATCGGCATCAATGCGCGCTCGTGGCAGGGCTGGCAGGTTCCGCTTCGCACCGACCGCCAGCATGGCTCGGCGCGGATCGAGGCAATCGACTGCGATTTTCTAGTCGAGCGCCTTGGGCAGGGCCAGGTCGCCGTCATCGCCGGCTTCCAGGGCATCGCGCCGGACGATCGGATCGCAACGCTCGGGCGCGGTGGCTCGGACACCTCGGCCGTCGCGATCGCTGCGGCGATCGGCGCGGACCGCTGCGATATTTATACCGACGTCGACGGCGTCTACACGACCGATCCGCGCATAGTCCCCAAGGCGAAGCGGCTCGACAAGGTCTCCTTCGAGGAGATGCTGGAGATGGCCTCGCTCGGTGCGAAGGTGCTCCAGGTCCGCTCGGTCGAACTCGCAATGGTCAAGGGCGTGCGGACGTTCGTGCGCTCCTCGTTCGACCAGCCGGAATCAATCTCGACCGACGCGCCGGTCGGAACGCTCATCTGCGACGAGGAAGAAATCGTGGAGAAGAAGACCGTCACCGGCATCGCCTACTCCAAGGACGAGGCCCAGATCAGCCTTCGCCGCGTGTCCGACAAGCCCGGGGTCGCGGCGAGCGTGTTCGTGCCCCTCGCGGAGGCGAACATCAATGTCGACATGATCGTCCAGAACGTGTCGGAGGACAGTTCGACGACCGACCTCACCTTCACAGTGCCGATCGCCGACTACGAGCGGGCGCGGAAGGTGCTCGAGGACCGCAGGGACGACATCGGTTTCCAGCTGCTGCAGGGTTCCGTCGACGTGGCCAAGGTGTCGGTCATCGGCATCGGCATGCGCAGCCACGCGGGCGTTGCCGCCGAGGCGTTCTCGGCGCTTGCCAAGCGGGGCATCAACATCCGGGCGATCACCACGTCCGAGATCAAGATCTCGATCCTGATCGATGCGCCGTTCACCGAGCTTGCGGTACGGACTTTGCATTCGGTATACGGGCTGGACAACTGAGCCGGTCAGGACGTCGCCCCGCCATGTCAGGCTGAGGGCGGAAACAGGCCGGGTTTTACGGCCGACAAACTCCCGGAACAGCGACCATGCGGGCGCCACTTGCGGGGCCGCGCGTTCTCCTCCGCCGCCTGCGCGAGATCATGGCGGAGCCGATCAGCGCGCAGGTCCGGCTCGACAAGATCGTCGTGCAGATCGCGGCCAACATGGTCGCGGAAGTCTGCTCGGCCTATATTCTGCGCTCCGATGGCATTCTCGAGCTGTATGCCTCGGAAGGCCTCAAGCGCGAGGCCGTGCATAACGTCACGCTCAAGGTCGGCCAGGGCCTCGTCGGCCTGATCGCGGCGGACGCGCAGGCGCTAAACCTCCCCGACGCGCAGGCGCATCCGGCGTTTGCCTACCTGCCGGAGACGGGCGAGGAGATCTACCACTCCTTCCTTGGCGTGCCGATCCTCCGCGCCGGCCGGGCGCTCGGCGTGCTCGTGGTCCAGAACCGCGCCCACCGCACCTACACCGACGAGGAACTCGAGGCGCTCCAGACCATCGCGATGGTGCTGGCGGAGATGATCGCGGCCGGCGACCTCGAAGGGCTGTCGCGCACCGGCGCCGTCCTCGACATCTCGCGGCCGCTCACGATCACCGGCAAGGGCTTCTGCGACGGCGTCGGCATCGGCCGCGTCGTGCTGCACGAGCCGCGCGTGGTCGTGACCAATCTCATCGCCGACGACATCGCCAGCGAGCGCGACCGGCTCAACGATGCCCTCACCAGCCTTCGCCTTTCGGTCGACGACATGCTCGCACGCGGCGACGTGGCGCGCGACGGAGAGCATCGCGAGGTGCTGGAGGCGTACCGCATGTTCGCGCACGACCGCGGCTGGGTGCGCCGGATGGAAGAGGCGATCGTCACCGGCCTCACGGCTGAGGCGGCCGTCGAGCGCGTCCAGAACGACACCCGTGCGCGACTGCAGCGCCAGACGGACCCGTATCTCTACGAGCGCCTGCACGATTTCGACGATCTCGCGAACCGGCTGCTGCGCGTCCTGATGGGCCGCGTCGACGGCAAGCTCGGCATGGACCTGCCGGGCGACGCCATCATCGTGGCGCGCAACATGGGCGCGGCGGAACTCCTCGATTACGACCGGACGCGCGTCCGCGGCCTCGTGCTCGAGGACGGCACGCCGACGAGCCATGTGACGATCGTCGCCCGCGCCCTCGGCATCCCGACCGTCGGCCGGGCCGACAACGTCGTTTCGCTGGCCGAGAACGCCGACGCCATCATCGTCGATGGCGAGACGGGCCAGGTCCATCTCCGCCCCGGCGCCGATGTCGTCTTTGCCTACAACGAGAAGATCCAGTTCCGCGCCGAGCGGCAGCAGCGCTACCGCCTGCTGCGCGACAAGCCGGCGGTGACGCGGGACGGCGTCTCCGTCGGCCTCTCCGTCAATGCCGGCCTCCTGGTCGACCTGCCGCATCTGGCCGAATCAGGGGCGGACGGCATCGGCCTCTTCCGCACCGAGCTGCAGTTCATGATCGCGTCGAAGCTGCCGCGGATCAGCGAGCAGGCGGCGCTCTACCGCTCCGTGCTCGAGTCCGCGGCCGGCCGGCCGGTCACGTTCCGCACGCTCGACATCGGCGGCGACAAGGTGCTGCCCTATCTCCGTGTCGAGCATGAGGAAAACCCGGCGCTCGGCTGGCGCGCGATCCGCTTCGGCCTCGACCGGCCGGGCCTTTTCCGCACGCAAATCAGGGCGCTCCTCCTCGCCTCAGGGGGGCAGGAGCTCCGCATCATGATCCCGATGGTGACGGACGTTGCCGAGATGGTGGAGGCGCGGAAGCTCATCGACCGCGAACTCAGCCATTTCGACAAGCACGGCCACGTCAAGCCGTCGCGCCTGCTGGTCGGCGCCATGGTCGAGGTGCCGTCGCTGCTGTGGCAGCTCGATGCGCTGATGCAGGTCGCGGACTTCGTCTCCGTCGGCACCAACGACCTCTTCCAGTTCATGACCGCGACCGACCGCGGCAATCTTCGCGTCGCCAACCGCTTCGATCCGCTTTCCGCACCGTTCCTGTCGGCGCTCCGCTCGGTTGCCGAAGCGGGCCGCAGAGCCGGCGTGCCGGTGACGCTGTGCGGCGAGATCGCCGGCCAGCCGATCGCCGCGATGGCGCTGCTCGGCCTTGGCTACCGCTCGCTGTCGATGGCGCCGGCCTCGATCGGACCCGTCAAGGCGATGCTGCTGGGGCTCGACCTCGGGCGGCTCGACGGCCTCGTCAACCGCCTGCTCGCGGCGCCGGGCGTTCCGGACGGCATAAGGGCCGGGCTTCGGTCGTTTGCCGAAGCCGAGGACGTTCCCGTCTGACGCAGGCGAGACGTGCCGCTTCCACCTCGTTAACCATGCGCTGCTCTACTCCCGGCCGGGGACCAGATCGGTCGATTCGGGTGTGGGGTTGCGTGGCGTCATGGCGAAAATCATCCAGTTTCCGGTGCGGACGAGGGACGAGGACTCCGATCCGGACGTCGACTTGATGACCGCGGTCGACGTTGCCATTCGCGACCTGCGCGAGATCGCCGAGCGCCTCGACCATCCCGGCCGCGAGCAGGCCGAATCGTGCCGCCGCATGCTCGAGCGCTCGCTCGATGCGGCGCGGCTGGGCGCCTGGTAGCGGCGCTGACGGCGCGACCGGGTCGCTAAGGCTAGCGGTTCTGGCTGTAGGAGGCGAGGATCCGCTGGATCTCGTCGCCGATCTCGTCGGTCTCGCCCGGCGCGGGCGGCGGCTCGACCGGCGGCGCGGTGCGCGCGGCGCGGGCCCCTGGCCGGGCCTGCGGCGCCGGCGGCTCGAACATCACGGGCTCGGCTGCCTCGGGCGCGTTGTCGTCGGCGAGCACGTCCACCGCATCGGCGATTGCCGACAGGATCGAGTCCTCGAAGTCCGCTTCGCGGCGCGGTTCCGGGGGGCGCTCGACCCGGGGGCGGCGCTCGGGAAGAGAGGCGCCCGCCGAGTTCTGGGTCGTCCGCTGGGCGAAATTGGTTCGCGCCGTCGGGCGTGCGCGCTCAGCGACCGGTGGCAGCGGCGCGGGCGCCGGCATCACGGGCGGCTCCGGGATGATGTCATCGATCTGCTGCGGCTGCGAACGCATGGCAGCTCCGGCCGGCCGCGCGGGCGGCGGGACGCTGCGGGCCGGCCGCGCAGGGGCTCGGCGCGCGCGGTGCGGCCCGTCGCCGGTTCGGCGCGCGCCGCGCAGGGAGGTGGCGGCTCTCGGGCATCGGGGTGGGCCTTGCCGGCGCCGGCTCGCGCCGCCGGACGGGCGCCCGCGACGGGCCGGGCCGCCGCCGTGGAACGCGCGGCAGCGCGTGGCGGCTCGGGCACGGCGCGGGGCTCGACCGCAACGGGGGCCGGCGCCTCGCGGCGCAGGCCGACGACCCAGGCGAGGACGAGCCCCTTCTCGGCGTCGGTCAGGATCACCTTGGCGTTCTCGGCGAGGAACAGGACCTGTTCGTAGAACGCCTCGGCGAGCTGGTCGGGCTTGTCGCCCTCGTTGAAGACGTGGCCCCGGAGCGCGAGCCCCTTGATGACGAAGCCGACCTGCCGCTTGGTCACGTTGCGGCCAAGCGCGTTCATCCCGTTGGCAACGTTCTCGGATGTCGACTGGAACTTGTAGCCATTGGCGCTCACCTCCTCCACGAGGAGGCGGAAGAGGTCGGCGAAGGCTTTTGGCGAGAACAGCGGGACGCTGGTCGCCTGGTGGATGCGGCGGACGAGGGCCGCAAGCGCATCGCGGTCGACCGCTGGACGGCGCGCCGGGACGGCGGCGGCAGGCGCCGGCTCCGGGCGGCGCGCGGCTGCTGCCGGCGCCGTCGGCGCTGCGACGCGCCTGGGCTCCGGGGCGGCCATCCTCGGCGGCCGCGGAATCGCACCGCGGGCCGGCGTGGCGGCTTCGGGCTGGCGCGAGATGGCGCGGAGGAGGGTGGCCTCCTCGACGACGGCGTCGGCGAGCGCGCGATAGCTCGGCGGGGTCTCGGCCGTGGCGTAGAGCACCACGCGCTGGCGACGCGCCTTCAGGCGGAACACGAGCGGCGTCAGGTCGATGTCGGCAACCAGGAGGATGACCTCCTCGGGCTCGGGCTCCATCGAATCGAGGGCGTCGAGGATGAGATGGGTGGCGGACGAGCCCTTGGAGATGCCGGACAGCTGGGCGCACTCGACGATCTGGACGCCATTGGCCGTCAGCCAGCCGCGGTTCTTGCCGAGCGCCTTCGGGTCGGCATAGCAGCGCTTGAACTGGAAGCGGCGCCGCTCCTCGTCATCCTGCGGGCCAAGAAGTTCGCCGCTCTCCAGCCCTTCGAGCCAGGCGCCGGCGCGCGACGCGAACAGGTCCGCCACGCCCGCGCCATTGCGTCCAAGGCTGCGGAACACGCTGTCGAAGTCGAGAAGAAGAACGCTCTTGATCGCCTGCGCCATGGTTCCCAAAGCCCGCCAAGCGGCTGCATCGTACCGCATCCCGGCGGCACCCGCTGCTCCCCCGAGCGGCGAAGAAAAGGTGGCGCGCGGACTCGCGGCGCGCCGTCTTCGCCCAAGGGGTAACGAATCGTCGAACGCCGCCGATGTTGCAACAGGAAAGCGCAGCTCATCCGGTTCGTGAGCGGTCACGGACCGGAATTCAACCCTCCGGAGGGGCAAGCTCGAAGGATTCGAACACGAAGCCGGGCGCAACGGTGCATCCGACCAGGGTCCACGCGCCGAGGCTTTGCGCGGCCTGCCACCAGTCGCGCGGCACGATGGCCTGCGGCCGCTCTCCGGCCGACAGGTCCACGCCGAGGACGATCCGCTCCTCCGCGCCCAATATCCTGGCGCGGCGGAGCAGCAGCGGAGCGCCGGCGTGGAAGTGCCAGGCCTCGGCGGCATCGCGGACGCGGTGCCAGGCGGACCGTTCGCCCGCGGCGAGAAGGTAGTAGATCGCCGTCGAATGCGCCCGGCCGCCGGTGGGATCGGGATCGCGGAACGTCTCGCGGAAATGGCCGCCCTCGGGGTGCGGCTGCAGCCCGAGAAGCGCCACGACTTCCGCCGCGGACAGGTCCGTCACGAGAAAGAATCCTTGCGGCGGCGGATTTCGGCGAACACCGCAGCCGGATCGCCCCCGGCCATGCCGATCGCGCGGCGGAGACGAGGCTTGTCGGCCCGGAAGAAGGGGTTGGTCGCCTGTTCGGCGCCGATGGTCGTCGGCAGGGTCGGGCGGCCGTCGGCGCGCAGCCGCGCGACCTCGGCCATGCGCGCCTCGAGGTCGAGGTTGGACGGCTCTAGCGTCAGGGCGAAACGGCCGTTCGCCGCAGTGTAGTCGTGGCCGCAGTAGACGGCCGTGTCCCGCGGCAGGGCGCGGAGCTTCAGCAGGGACGTCCACATCGTCTCCAGCGGCGTCTCGAAGACGCGGCCGCAGCCAAGGGAGAACAGCGTATCGCCTACGAAGGCGAGCTTCTCTTCCGCGCTCCAGTAGGCGACGTGACCGGCGGTATGTCCGGGCGTCGCGATGACCTCGAAGATCGCGCGGCCGACATTGACCGTGTCACCTTCATGGACGCCGCGGTCGACGGCGGGAATCCGCCCCGCCTCCGCGGCGGGCGCCACGACGGTCGCGCCGAATTCTCCCTTCAGCATCGCGATGCCCGCGGTGTGGTCGCGGTGGTGATGGGTGACGAGGATGAGGTCGAGGCCCCAGCCGAGCTGCCGGAGCCGCTCCGCGATGGCATGGCCGTCGACCGCGTCGATCGCCGCGGTCTGTCCGGTCGCATCGTCGCGGACGAGGACGATGAAATTGTCGTCGGAGCCGAATATGGACTGGTCGATGGCGAGCATCCCGCACTCCATAGCAGTCCGTGCCGGCCGGGCAATGCCGCGCAGGCGATGCGGCCCGCCGCTGTGCTAGAAGGCGGTCGATGCCCCTCGACGTCGTCGACCTCAAGACCTTCTATGCCGCAAGGCTGGGCACGATAGCGCGCCGGCTGATCGGCGCGCGCCTGCGGCAGCTGTGGCCCAGCGTTTCCGGCGATCGCGTCCTCGGGATCGGCTACGCGACGCCGTATCTCGCCGAGCTTGGCGGTGAGGCCGATTGCTGCCTGGCATTCATGCCCGCTGAACTTGGCGTGATGCACTGGCCGGTCGGAGCGCCGAACGCGGCGGCGCTCATCCAGGACGAAGCGCTGCCGCTCCCCGGTGCGTCGGTCGACCGGGTGCTGGCGATCCACAGCCTCGAAATGGCGGACAACGCCGGCGATCTCCTCCGCGAACTGTGGCGCATCCTGGCGCCGGGCGGGCGGATCCTGGTGGTGGCGCCCAACCGCCGCGGACTGTGGGCACGGTCCGAGCGGACCCCGTTCGGCCAGGGGCAGCCGTTCAGCCGCGGCCAGCTCGGCGCGCTCCTGCGCGAAACGATGTTCTCGCCGGTCGCATGGACGTCGGCCCTGATGATGCCGCCGCTGGCGAACGGCCTCCTCGTGCGTGGCGGCACGACCGGGGAACGCATCGGCTCGGTCCTGTGGCCGCGATTCGCCGGCGTCCTGATGGTCGAGGCGACCAAGCTCGTCCGGCAGCCGGTGCGGGCGCTGCCGGCGCGCGAGAGGCGCACGGCGCGGGCGCTCAAGCCTGCCTGGACGCCAACGGCGGGCGTCGGGGCGCGCTGACGGCAAGTTGCCTTGAACCTGCCGTATGGACGGGGCGTTGATGCCGGAGTAACGCGGGGCCACCAATGCTGTTTCGACCCAAATTCGGCGCCACCATCCGTTCCGAGCGGACGGCGTTTCGCGTCGACCTTCTTGCCGAGCGGCTGGTCCATCCCTGGGGCCTCGACTTCCTGCCCGACGGGCGGATGATCGTGACGGAGCGTCCCGGCCGGATGCGGATCGTTACCGCGCGGGGAGAACTGTCGCATGCGATCGCCGGCGTCCCGGCCGTGGTCGCCAAGGGGCAGGGCGGGCTTCTCGACGTCGCGCTCCATCCGCGCTTCGCCGAAAATCGCCTCGTCTACTGGACCTTCTCGGAGCCCGGGCCGGGTGGCTCATCGACCGCGCTCGCGCGCGGGCGCCTCAGCGGCGATGGCGGACGCCTGACGGAGGTCGCCGTCATCTTCTTGCAGAAGCCGAAGGTCGGCGGCACGTACCATTTCGGCTCGCGCATCGTGTTCGACGGCGCGGGACACCTCTTTCTCGGGCTCGGCGAGCGCTTCAACGACCGGACGCGGATGCAGGCGCAGGAACTCGGTTCGCACCTCGGCAAGGTCGTGCGCCTCAACGAGGACGGGTCGGTCCCGCCGGACAATCCCTATGTCGGCCGGACGGGGGCGCTGCCGGAGATCTGGTCGATCGGCCATCGCAACATCCAGGCGATGGCGTTCGAGCCGGCAACGGGCGCGCTGTGGGAGGTCGAGCATGGACCGATGGGCGGTGACGAACTGAACCTTGTCCGTCCCACGGTGAACTATGGCTGGCCGGTAGTGTCGCACGGCGTCAACTACGACGGCACGCCGGTCGGATCAGGCAAGTCGGCGGGGCCGGGTTTCGAACCGCCGGTGCGGCAATGGACGCCGGTAATCGCCCCTTCAGGGATGGCCTTCTACGATGCGGCGGCGTTCCCCGCGTGGCGCGGCAACCTCTTCATCGGCGGACTGGCGACAACGTGCGTCGTCCGCCTCGAGATGGAGGAAGGCACGGTTGTCCACGAGGAGCGAATCCTGCGCGAATTCGGCCTTCGCATCCGCGAGGTCGCGGTCGGACCGGACGGCGCCCTCTACCTCCTCACCGACGAGGACAATGGCTACCTGATGCGAGTCTCTCCCGCATGAACCGAAGCGTCGTCCTGAGAGGAGGCCTCTGCGCGGCCCTCCTTGCGCTCGCCCTCGCGGCGCCCGGATCGGCGGCCTTCGCGCAGGTGCCGCTGGCGATCGCGAGGGCCGACGCCAGTGCCGCCGTCAACGCCTTCCGCGACGCGGCGCGGCTCTCGCGACTTGGCAACGATCCCGTCCTGACGGCACTGGCCACGCAGCAGGCGCTGGCGATGGCCGCGTCCGGCACGATGAGCCACACGATCGCCGGCACGCTGCAGGCCCGCCTCGCGGCCGGCGGCTACGGCGGTCGCGCCGCCGCCGAGAACATCGGCTACGGCCAGGCGACGCTCGATGCCGTGCTCGGCTCCTGGATGCAGTCCGCGCCGCACCGCGCCAACATCCTCGACCAGCGCATGACGGCGTTCGGCGTCGGTGCGGCCACGGTGAACGGGACCACCTACTGGGCGCTCATCCTCGCCGCGCCGCGCTGACGGAACGATTCCATGCCTCTCCGCCTCGCCGTCCTGCTCGTTGCGCTTCTTGCGCTCGGCGCCTGTGTCGGGCCGCGGGTCGACCTGTCCCGCCCGCCGGCGTCCGGGCCTGTCGCCGTCGATGCCGCTGCGGCGGCGCGGATGGTCTCCGCCGTCCGGGCACAGCACGGGCTCGGCCCGGTCAGCGTCGACCCGGACCTCAACCGTCTGGCGCAGCAGCAGGCCAACGCCATGGCGGCGGCAGGCGTCGTCGGCCACGACATCCTCGCCGGCTTCTCGTCGCGGATGGGCGGCCGCTACTTGTTGGCGGCCGAGAATCTCGGCGCCGGCTACGTTTCGCTGGAGCACGGCATGGAGGCGTGGACGGCGTCGCGTCCCCACCTCCGCAACCTTCTGCGGCCCGACATCGTCAGCATCGGCATCGCCTCGGCCTACTCGGCCAGCAGCCCCTACCGCAACTTCTTCGCCATGATCCTGGCCGGGCCGCCAGCCCCCTGACCTAAGCCGGCACGCCGGTGGCGGCTGGCGGCGGCGTGGTGCGGCGGCGCCACAGGACCATCGCCACAAAGGCAGCGCAGGAGAGCGCGATCGCGCCGGGGAAGAGCACCGTCGTCCAGGAGTAGGTGACGAGCGCCCCGATCGCGATGCAGTTCCGGACGGCCATCAGCACGTAGTACGGCACGCTCTCGCCCCACGGGATGTGGAAGGCACGCCGGAAGGTCGGGCCGAAGCCGAGGACATCGACGACCGTCAAAATGATGATGGCCCACAGCGGATCGCGCGTGAGCCACCAGACGGGCAGCGACATCAGGGCCGCGGCGAAGAACACCCAGTCGAGCCGTGTGATCGTGGAATCGGCCCGCCGCTCCCACGCAAGGAACGCGACGTAGAGCGTGATGACGCCCGACACGCCGATCGGCCACGCGCCGATGCCGCCCGCGCCGGCAAGCTGGCCGAGGAACGCGAACACCGTCGTGACGCCCCAGATGACCCAGGAGAAGACGTGCGGCTTGATCTGCCCGCGCAGGATCGAGCGGATGTAGGGGACATAGGCAACGAAAGTGAGAATGACCGCGATCGCCGCGAGGGTTTCCTTCACGGCGGTCCTATTTGCCCTGGCTGAAGACGAGGCGCGCGGCAAACGCCGCCATCACGCCGGCGAAGAGGAAATCGACCCCTCGCGTCACGCTGGGCGATCGCCGCAACAGCCGGGCGATGGCGCCGGCCGCGAGGATCTGTGCGATGGAGATCGGCAGCGCGATGACGACGAAGGCAACGCCGAGGATCACGAGGCGCGCCGGGGCGTTCGGGTCGCCTGCCGCAACGAACTGCGGAAGGAAGGTCAGGAAGAACATGATGATCTTCGGGTTCAGGAGGTTGACGAGGAGCCCCTTGAGGTAAAGCCGCGACAGCCGTTCGGCGGCCGTACCGGGCGCGAGGCTGAAGCTCGAACCGTGCCGCAGGGCGTCCCACGCCAGCCACAGGAGATAGGCAGCGCCCGCGATCTTCAGGATCGTGAAGGCAGTGGCGGATGCCGCAAGGAGCGCGGAGAGGCCCACTGCAGCCAGCGCGGTATGGACCAGCAGGCCGGACAGCGCGCCTGCGAGCGATGCGGCGCCGGCCCGACGCGACTGGGTGATGGTCTTCGACAGGTACAGCATCATGTCCGGTCCCGGCGTCAGCGCGAGGACGATGACGGCGGCCGCGAAACCGGCGAGCGCGAATGAGGAGGGGAGAAGGTCGGACATCGGGGGCTCCGGGGCGGGAGGTTTCCTCCCTCGGGGGTCGGCGCGCAAGGCCGGCCGGCGGCAGGGGCCGTTGACAGGGAACGAAACTGACAATACTTAAGTGGATGCCTAACTATCAAGCCGGGCCACTCGACAGGATGTTCCAGGCGCTCGCCGATCCGACGCGGCGGGTGATGGTGGAACGCCTGTCACGCGGACCGGCCTCGGTGAGCGAACTCGCGGCGCCGCTGAAGATGTCGCTGCCCGCGGTCGTCCAGCATCTCCAGATGCTGGAGGCGAGCGGGCTGGTCCGGACGCAGAAGGTCGGCCGGGTGCGGACGTGCCAGCTCGAACCGGGCGCGCTCCAACTCGCCGAGCAATGGATCAACGACAGGCGTCTTCAGTGGGAGCGCCGCCTCGACCGGCTCGGCGTCTTCCTCGCCGAGGACGAGAACCAGGAGAAGAAGACATGACGAACCGCTCGGTCACCTTTGCCACATTCGCCCTCCATCGCGTCTATCCGGCGAAGCCGGAGCGGGTGTACCGGGCGTTCGCCGATCCCGTCGCGAAGGCGCGCTGGTTCAGCCAACCCGAGGGCTACACGATCACCGAGCAGAGCCTGGACTTCCGCGTCGGCGGCATGGAGGTGACCAACGGGACGTTCGCGAACGGGCCATCGATCGAGTTCCTGGCGCACTATCAGGACATCGTGCCCTCGGAGCGGATCATCTACTCCTACGCGATGAAGATGGACGGCAACCGCATCTCGGTGTCCGTCGCGACCCTCGAGTTCACCCCGGAAGGGGCCGGCACCAAGCTGACCGTCACCGAGCAGGGCGCCTTCCTCGACGGATTTGACGACCCGAGGGAGCGCGAGCGGGGCACGATCGAACTCCTCGACGCCATCGGCCGGGACATCGCCGCCCACCCCTAGCTTCTGACACTGCCTCCGCCGCAGGGCGGGCCATCAACCAACATGCAGGCTGCCGCGCACGCGCGGCGGCGAAGGACGTCCTTTGCCGCCTCGCACGATCCGCTCTCCCCGACGGGGCGAGGTGTCCTGGGAACCAAGTCAGGCGCTGGGCCGACGCCGACCAGCGTCCCCCTAGAGAGGGGGCAGTCACCGCCGATCGGGCGGTGCGAACCCGGCGCCAGAAAAGAATCGTGCGGCCGGTGTCGAGCCGGGCTTCGGCCGCCCGTCGTCATTGCAGCGCGGGGCATTCCCGCCAACGGCACCTCCGACCTGAAAGCGAGAACCCTCATGACCATCCTCGATTCCCGGCGCCGCTGGCTGGCGCTCATCGTCCTGTGCCTCGGCGACCTGATGATCGTCCTCGACACGACCATCGTGAACGTCGCGCTGCCCACGATCCGCGCCGATCTCGGCTTCTCCGAGACCTCGCTGGTGTGGGTCGTGAACGCCTACGTCCTGACGTTCGGCGGCTTCATGCTGCTCGGCGGGCGCCTCGGCGACATCTTTGGCCACCGGAGACTGTTCCTGATCGGCCTTGCCGCCTTCACGCTGGCTTCACTCGCCTGTGGCCTCGCGACCTCGCAGGGCATGCTGGTCGCGGCGCGCGCCGCGCAAGGCATCGGCGGCGCGATCGTCTCGGCGGTGGCACTGTCGCTCATCATGAACCTGTTCACCGAAAACACCGAGCGCGTGAAGGCGATGGGGCTCTTCGGCTTCGTCATGGCCGGCGGCGGCACAGTCGGGGTGCTCCTCGGCGGCATTCTCACCGATGCGCTCGACTGGCACGCGATCTTCCTCGTCAACATCCCGATCGGCATCGCCGTGTTCGTCCTCTGCCTCGTCCTCCTGCCGCGCGGTGCGGGACAGGCGTCGGGCCGGCTCGACGTGGCCGGTGCGCTGGCCATCACAGGGGCACTGATGCTCGCGGTCTATGGCGTCGTGAACGAGAGCACCGTGTCGCTGATCGGTGCCGGCGTCCTCTTCGTCGCCTTCGTCGTCATCGAGCGGAGCGTGTCCCAGCCGCTCGTCCCGCTCGGCCTCTTCCGTTCGCGTAATCTTGCGACGGCGAACGTCATCGGCGTCCTGTGGTCGGCGGGCATGTTCGCCTGGTTCTTCCTCTCGGCGCTCTACCTCCAGGTCGTGCTCGGCTATGACCCGCTCGAGGTCGGCCTCGCGTTCCTTCCCGCGAACCTCATCATGGCCGCCTTCTCGCTCGGCCTCTCGGCCAGGCTCGTGCTCCGCTTCGGGATCAAAGTGCCGCTAGCGACCGGCCTCGGCATTGCCGCGGTCGGGCTGCTCCTCTTCGCCTTCGCTCCCGTCAACGGCGACTTCGTGCTCCACGTGTTGCCGGGGATGGTGCTGCTGGGCATCGGCGGCGGCATGGCGTTCAACCCGGTGCTTCTCGCGGCCATGAGCGACGTCGAGCCGAAGGATGCCGGCCTGGCATCGGGTGTCGTGAACACCGCCTTCATGATGGGCGGCGCGCTCGGTCTTGCCATCCTGGCCAGCCTCGCTGCATCGCGGAGCGAGAGCCTTGTCGCGTCCGGCGTCGATGCGATCGCCGCCACCAATGGCGGTTATCAGATCGCCTTCGTCGCCGGTGCGGTCATCGCTGCGCTCGCCGCCCTCCTTGCCGCGACGCTGCTCCGGCCGGGCAAGAGCAGTGCCGGACAGGGCGAGCCAGTCGCGATCCACGCGTGATCGCCTTTCTCCAATCGACCGGAAGGGCGGCTCTCGCGGCCGCCCTTCTGCGTTCCGGGCCGCTCGCGGCTTCGGCCTTCGGAGCGACCTAGCTGGCCGGTGTTTGCCGGACGAGTTCCCGGATCGTGCCCGCCGGACGCTTCTGCCGCCGCCTCCGCTCCTCGAACATCGTCTGGATGCGGATTAGGACGTCCTTCGGCTCATAGGGCCGCGCCAGGAACGGCCCACGGTCGCACAGATCGGCTGCTGCGTTCGCCGCGGCGGCATCGCTCCCGACCAGCATCAGGTCGACGTCGGGATGATGCTCCTGCATCCAGTGGGAGAGAGCGAAGCCGTTCCTGTCGCCGGGGATCTCGATGTCGCACATCACCAGTTCGACCGGTACTTCCGACCGGTCGAGTACGAGCGCCACGTCGTCGCTCGAAGCGGCTTCGACGACGCGGTAGCCGCAGTCGCGGAGGTATTGGGCAATCGCCAGGCGGACGAGAACGTCGCCGTCGGCGACCATGATGATGCCGAAATCCGGCGTGGAAGGGACGATTGCGGTCATCCTTGTCACCCCATGAGCGTCTTCAGTCGGGCGAGGATTGCGGTGGAATCGTAGGGTTTTGGAAGGAAGGCGTCGGCAACGGCAAGGGCGGCCTGCGCAGGCCGCTCGCCGGAAGCGACCATGATCTTCAGTTCCGGCCAGCGCTGACGCACGAAGGCCGCAAGAGCAAGACCGTCCATCGACCCGGGCATCCTGATGTCCGTGAGAACCAGATCGATCGGAACCGCGCTGTCGAGGATTGTCATCGCCTCGTCGGCATTTGATGCCTCGATGACGTTCAACCCGGCGCCTCTCAGGTCCTCGGCCGTGACCAGCCGCAGCAGAACGTCGTCCTCCACCAGGAGGACCGACGGACGCTGGGCCTCCGTTGCCGTATCATTCACCTGAAACGCCGCTGCCACCCCTGCACTCCCCTCAATGCCACCCAACGCCGATGCCCGCACCGGGTTCCACCGGAATCCGGAATTGCATGCAGGTGTGTCAACCCTTTGAAAAGCCCACGATCCGGCCGTCCTGATCAAGGCCAAAACCGTTGGCTGCGGGGATGCGCGGCAGGCCGGGCATGGTCATGATCTCGCCGGCGAGCACGACGACGAACCCGGCCCCGGCCGAGAGACGGGCTTCGCGCAGCGGCAGGACATGGCCGGACGGCGCACCCTTCCGGTCCGGGTCCGTTGAGAAGGAATACTGCGTCTTGGCGATGCAGACCGGGAGGCGCCCGAAGCCCATCATCTCGAGCCGCTGCAGCCGCTCGGTCACCTTCGGATCGGGCGCGATGTCCGCCGCGCCGTAGATCGCGGTCGCGACGGCGCGGACCTTGTCGAGGAGGGGCATGTCGTCCGGATACAGCGGGCGGAAGTCGGCCGTGCCGCCATCGGCGAGTGCGGCCACGGCCTCCGCAAGGGCCTCGGCACCGGCTCCGCCATCCGCGAAATGCGTGCAGCGGATCGCCTCGACGCCGATGCCGGAGGCAAGCTCGCGCACGAGGGCTACCTCGGCGGCCGTGTCGGTGGCGAACTCGTTGACGGCGACGACGACTGGCACGCCGAAGCGGCGGACGTTCTCGACGTGGCGCGCAAGGTTCGCAAACCCGGCCCGGAGCGCATTCAGGTTCTCCGCCTTGAGCTCCGGCAGCGCCACCCCGCCATGCATCTTCAAGGCACGGATGGTCGCCACGACCACGCTTGCGGCCGGCCTGAGGCCCGCCTGGCGGCATTTGATGTCGAAGAACTTCTCAGCGCCGAGATCCGCGCCGAAACCCGCTTCGGTCACGACGTAGTCGGCAAGGCGAAGGCCCGCCCGGGTGGCGATAACCGAATTGCAGCCATGGGCGATGTTGGCGAACGGCCCGCCATGGACCAGCGCCGGGTTGTTCTCCAGCGTCTGGACGAGATTCGGCAGGAGCGCGTCGCGGAGCAGCACCGCCATCGCGCCGGACGCCTTGATGTCGGCTGCCGTGACGAGATCGCGCTCCCGCGTCTCGCCCACCACGATCCGGCCGAGACGCGCCTCAAGGTCCGCGAGGTCTTCTGCAAGGCAGAGGATCGCCATGACCTCGGAGGCGGCCGTGATGTCGAAGCCGGCCTCGCGCGGCGTGCCGTTGCCAGGACCGCCGAGGCCGGTGACGATCTCCCGGAGGCTGCGGTCGTTCATGTCGAGGACGCGTCGCCACGTCACGCGGCGCGGATCGAGCAAGGGTTCCGCGCGGAAATGAATGTGGTTGTCGACGAGCGCGGACAGCAGATTGTTCGCGGCCGTGATGGCGTGGAAGTCGCCCGTGAAGTGGAGGTTGATGTCCTCCATCGGCGCCACCTGCGCCCGGCCGCCGCCGGTCGCGCCGCCCTTCATGCCGAAGCACGGGCCGAGGGACGGCTCGCGGAGGCAGATCATTGTGCGCTTGCCGATCCGGTTCAGCGCGTCCCCGAGGCCGATCGTCGTGGTCGTCTTGCCCTCGCCCGCGGGCGTCGGCGAAATGGCGGTGACGAGGATGAGTTTGCCCTCGCCGCCGGCCCCGGCCGTCGCGTCGGCAGCGATCTTCGCCTTCCACGCGCCATAAGGATGGACGTCGCCGGGGCGCAGGCCGAGATTGGCGGCGATCTCCATGATCGGGCGGAGCGTCATCGTCCGCGCCGGCCCGTTGCTTCCCGTCATTCGCCGCCCCCGTCTGGCCCCCCGGCGGGGCGTTCTGTACCGTGCCGGCTCCCGGCCGGCGGAGAGTGGTGACAAACGTGACGAGCAAGGACAAGGCCAGCACGGTCGACGAGGCGGAGATTGCCCGTTTCTCCGCGCTCGCAGGCGAATGGTGGAACCCGAAGGGCAAATTCCGCCCGCTGCACCAGATCAATCCGCTCCGCCTCGGCTTCATCAAGGAAGAGGCCTGCCGGCGGTTCGGCCGCGACCTGCGCTCGACCGACACGTTTGCCGAACTGCGCATCCTCGACATCGGCTGCGGCGGCGGTCTGCTCAGCGAGCCGCTCGCTCGCCTCGGCGGCCGGGTGATCGGCGCGGATGCCTCCGCCACCAACATCGAGGTGGCGAAGCTCCACGCGGCGGAGAGCGGCCTTGCGATCGACTACCGTGCGACCACGGCCGAGGCGCTGGCGGAAGCCGGCGAGGCGTTCGACGTGGTGCTGGCGATGGAGATCGTGGAACACGTGCCGGACATGGCGGCGTTCGTCCGCATCTGCGCCGCGATGCTGAAGCCGGGCGGCCTGATGGTCGTCTCCACCATCAACCGCACCGCCAAGGCGTTTCTCCTGGCGATCGTCGGCGCCGAGTACGTGCTGCGCTGGCTGCCGCGCGGCACGCACCAGTGGTCGAAGTTCGTCACGCCCGACGAACTCCGCGCCGCCTATCTCTCCGGCGACCTCGCGCCGGGCCGGCTCACGGGGATGGTGTTCGACCCGTTGCGGACGGAGTGGAAGACGTCGGCGGATACGGACGTGAACTACTTCTTCGCCGCCGACCGCCCGCTGCGGATCGCGGGGTAGGGATCGGCTTGCACGGCAAGTCCGGGCAGTCGCGCGCCCACGGGCAAGAAAAATCTTCGCCCCCATGTCGATTTCCGCCGACCTCGCTCGTCATGAAGACAGAGGAGCGGTTCGGCGGAACGAGAGACCAACCCGGCGCCCTCGGTGAGCAACCCCGAGCAAGGATGACGACGATGAAGTTCCTGACATTCGTGAAGTCGCGCGAGAACCAGGGGATGCCCCCGGCCGCGCTGATGGAGGCCATCACGGCGCTTGGCGTCGAGGGCACGAAGAAGGGCGTGCTGGTCTCGACCGGCGGCCTGATGCCGAGCGCGGCCGGCGCCACGATACGCCTCTCGGCGGATGGCGCCATGGCGGTGAAGGACGGCCCGTTCGCGGAATCGCGCGAGGTCGTCGGCGGATGGGCCGTCTACGACTGCCCGTCGAAGGCCGAGGCGATCCAGTACTGCAAGGACTTCCTCGCCCTGCATCACACGCACTGGAAGGGCTGGGAAGGCGAGGTCGAACTGCGCCAGATCATGGAATTCCCGGGCTCGAGCCTGCCCTAGCGCAAAGCGACCGGCCGGAAGGGCGCAAGGCGTCACGCCCTTCTCGCCGGCCGCCAGCAACGACGGCGGGCCAGCCGCGGGCGGCACCGGGCAACTCCGTAGCGGTCCGATCTTGCGCCGGACCATCCGGACTTCGATATCTGGAGCCAGACGCGGGCCCAATTTCGGGACGCGTTCCAGAGGAGGTCGACGCGCCGCTTTGGGCGTCGGGCGCTCCGCACGGAGGCTGACCATGAATATCGAATCCTATTCCGAGCGGGTGCGGGGGTTTCTCCAGTCCGCCCAGACCGGCGCGCTGACCGCCAATCACCAGCAGTTCACGCCCGAACATCTCCTCAAGGTGCTGCTCGACGACCCGGAAGGCCTTGCCTCCGGCCTGATCCAGCGCGCCGGCGGCCGGCCGCAGCAGGCGCTGCAGGCCGTGGAGAAAGCGCTGGACGACCTGCCCAAGGTCAGCGGCGGCGGTGGTGGGCAGCTCTACCTCGCCGGATCGACCGCCAAGGTGCTGGATCTCGCGGAGCAGATGGCGAAGAAGGCCGGTGATTCCTTCGTGACCGTCGAGCGCCTCCTCAGCGCGCTCGCGATGGAGAAGGACGCCAAGACCTCGCGTATCCTCGCCGACGCCGGCCTGACGCCGCAGGCGCTGAACGCCACCATCAACGAGCTCCGCCAAGGCCGCACGGCCGATTCGGCTTCGGCCGAGAGCCAGTACGATGCCCTCAAGAAGTACGCACGCGACCTGACGCAGGACGCCCGCGACGGCAAGCTCGATCCCGTGATCGGCCGCGACGAGGAGATCCGCCGCACGATCCAGGTCCTGTCGCGCCGCACCAAGAACAACCCCGTCCTCATCGGCGAGCCCGGCGTCGGCAAGACGGCGATTGCCGAGGGGCTGGCGCTCCGCATCGTCAATGGCGACGTGCCCGAATCGCTGAAGGACAAGCGCCTGCTGGCGCTCGACCTCGGCTCGCTGATCGCGGGCGCAAAATTCCGCGGCGAGTTCGAGGAGCGGCTGAAGGCCGTCCTCAGCGAGGTCACCTCAGCCGACGGGAAGATCATCCTCTTCATCGACGAGATGCACACGCTGGTCGGCGCCGGAAAGGCCGACGGCGCGATGGACGCGTCGAACCTCCTCAAGCCGGCGCTCGCGCGCGGCGAACTCCACTGCGTGGGCGCGACCACGCTCGACGAGTACCGCAAGCACGTCGAGAAGGACGCGGCGCTTGCCCGCCGGTTCCAGCCGATCTTCGTCGGCGAGCCGACGGTGGAGGACACGATCTCGATCCTGCGCGGCATCAAGGAGAAGTACGAACTCCATCACGGCGTCCGGATCACCGATTCCGCGCTGGTGGCCGCAGCGACCCTCTCCAACCGCTACATCACCGACCGCTTCCTGCCGGACAAGGCGATTGACCTCATGGACGAGGCCGGATCGCGCCTCCGGATGCAGGTCGATTCCAAGCCCGAAGTGCTCGACGAGCTCGACCGGCGCATCTTCCAGCTCCAGATCGAGCGCGAGGCGCTGAAGAAGGAGCAGGACGTGGCGTCGAAGGACCGGCTGCTCAAGCTCGAGCGCGAACTGTCGGGCCTCGAGGAGGAGGCAGGCGGGCTCAAGACGCGCTGGCTCGCGGAGAAGGAGAAGCTGTCAGCCGCCCAGAAGATCAAGGGCGACCTCGACCAGGCGCGCGCCGAGCTCGAGAAGGCGCAGCGGACCGGAGACCTCGCCAAGGCGGGCGAGCTCGCCTATGGCCGGATCCCCGACCTCGAGCGGAAGCTTCGGGATGCCGAGGCCACGAACACGGCCGGAGCGGACATGCTCGAAGAGGCGGTGACGCCGGAGCACATCGCGCAGATCGTCTCGCGGTGGACGGGGATTCCCGTCGACAAGATGCTGGCGGGCGAGCGCGACAAGCTCCTCCGCATGGAGGATGCGCTTGCCGGCCGCGTCATCGGCCAGCCCGAGGCCGTGCACGCGGTGGCAACTGCAGTCCGCCGCTCGCGCGCCGGGCTGCAGGATCCGAACCGGCCGATCGGCTCGTTCATGTTCCTCGGCCCCACCGGCGTCGGCAAGACCGAACTCACCAAGGCGGTCGCGGAGTTCCTGTTCGACGACGAGACGGCGATGGTCCGCATCGACATGTCGGAGTTCATGGAGAAGCACTCCGTGGCCCGGCTGATCGGCGCGCCGCCCGGCTATGTCGGCTACGAGGAGGGCGGGACGCTCACCGAGGCGGTTCGCCGCCGGCCCTACCAGGTGATCCTGTTCGACGAGATCGAGAAGGCGCACCCGGATGTCTTCAACATCCTCCTCCAGGTGCTCGACGACGGGCGCCTGACGGACGGGCAGGGGCGGACGGTCGACTTCCGCAACACGCTGATCGTCATGACGTCGAACCTTGGCGCAGAGCACCTGTCGACGCTGCGCGACGACGAGGATTCATCGGCGGCGCAGTCGCTGGTGATGGACGTGGTGCGGGCCCATTTCCGACCGGAGTTCCTCAACCGGCTGGACGACATCATCCTGTTCCACCGCCTGCGGCGGGACGACATGGGCAAGATCGTCGAGATTCAGCTCCACCGGCTGACGAGGCTTCTCGGCGAGCGGAAGATCACGCTCGAGCTCGACGAATCGGCGCGTGAATGGCTGGCGCGAAAGGGCTACGACCCCGCCTACGGCGCGCGCCCGCTCAAGCGCGTCATCCAGCGCGAGGTGCAGGATCCGCTCGCGGACAAGATCCTCGCCGGCGAGATCGGCGACGGCGCCACCGTCAAGGTGGTCGGCGGCACGGACCACCTCCTGTTCGTCCCGAAGGGCACGCAGGCGGAAGCCGCCTGAGCGGCGGATGCTCGCAACAGGATGGGCCGCGGTCGGTGACCGCGGCCTTTTTGTGTCCGCGTCCGGCCAGTCATCCGCGGCGGGCGCGGAGCGCGAGAAAGAGCGGGATCTCGCGCGCCGCCGTTCGCTCGGCGCGCCCCGCGGCCGCGTCGGCCTCGCCCGGAATCTCCCGCAGGGCATCGACGGCGAAGCCCACCGCAGCGAGCGCCGCGAAGTAGTCTCCGAGCGGCCGGTGGAAGGACCGCGTCGAGCCAGGGCCGTCATGGTTCCGCTCCATCGGGACGGCGAGGCGGCCGAGGTAGCTGTCGATCCGCCGGTACCGGAGTTTGCGCCGCTCGTCCCAGCCCCAACCGCTCTGCCGCGGCACGCGGAAGCAGGGATGCGTCATCACGATGACGATGCGGGCGTGCGCCGTCAGCACGGAAGCAGCGCTCGCTATCGCCGCTTCGAGCGGGTCGATGTCCTGGAGGCTGAGGAGGAAGCAGGCGGCGTCGAACCGCTCGCCGCCGAGGACGGCGGCAAGGCGGGTCGCGTCGCCTGCGATGAACCGGGCGAAGCCGCCGTGGTGCTGCCGGCCGACGGCCAGAAGCCGCCGGCTCGAATCGACGCCGGTGTAGACCGCGCTCCGCCGGGCGACCGCCGTGGCGAGCGGGCCGGGACCACAGCCGATGTCGAGGACCCTTTCGCCTCGCCGGAGGGCGAGGAGGTCCACGGCGGCGGGGACGGCCAGTGTGCGATGGTGCCGGCTGCCATGCGCGCCGGACCAGCCGGCATACCAGCCGGCGACGCCGTCCCAGCTCTGACTGGAACGGCGTGAGGAAGGAGAAGGCATGTGAGTCTCACGTGTTTCCGGCCCGCCGGGGCAGGAAGCGGAGGTCACGCGGCGACGGTCGGCTCCGTGCCGGGCGGGCACAGGAGCGCGCAGGAGCCTTACTGGGAGGTGAGGCGGTCGCGGCGGAGCGAAATCCGCCGTCAGCCCGACAAGCCGTCCCTACCGGACGCCGCGGAGCGCGGCCCGGATGCGGGCGGATCTGAAGTCGGTGATCGTGAAGTTGGTCGGAGACATGGCAGACTTCCTAGCTCCCGACGCGGCGGGCTGCAAGCTCCGGGCGGGGTCCGGCTGCAGGAGGCGCCGCGTCGGCCGAAGCGCTAGGGTCCGTACTCAATAGGGATTCACAGTACAGTAGGGATGTGATTCAAGGTGTCCGGGAGGGCACCTTGATGAAGCATCTTTACTGGCTGGACGACGCGGCGTGGGCGAAGATCGAGCCCCATTTGCCGCGTGGTCGTCGCGGGGCGCATCGGGTCGACGATCGCCGGGTGATCAGCGGGATCATCCACATGCTCCGGACTGGAGCGCGGTGGCGTGACTGCCCGGCTGCCTACGGTCCGTACACGACGATCTACAATCGCTACCATCGCTGGAGCCAGCAGGGTGTCTGGTTCGACGTCTTCCAGGCACTGACGGGCATGAGCGGGGTCTGGGGCGGCGGTGCGATCGATGCCACCCACATCAAGGCGCATCGCTCGGCATCGGGCGCAAAAGGGGGGACTTCGCGCAGGCCATTGGTCGCTCCCGCGGCGGACGAACCACCAAAATCCACGCCCTGACGGACGAGGTCGGACGGCCACGTGTGCTGCGGCTGAGCGCCGGCAACGTCAATGATGGCACCATGGCGACGGCGCTGATCGGTGCCGCAGCCCCGATCAGCCACCTCCTGGCCGATCGCGCCTACGACGCAATTGCCTTGCGCACCTGGCTCGCCGAGCGCGGCACACTCGCCGTCATTCCCTCGACCCGAAGCCGCAAGGCCCCCATCCCGCACGATCGGGACCTCTACAGGCAGCGCAACCGGATCGAGCGCATGTTCTGCCGGCTCAAAGACTACCGACGCGTCGCAACCCGGTACGACAAACTCGCCAGAAACTACGACGCCGCCATCCACATCGCTGCAATCGCAGCCTTCTGGCTCAATTGAGTCCCGACCCTAGGGCGTCCCGCCGCCGCGGCCGGGTGTGATGCCGAGGAGCGTGTTGATCTCTCTGACCTGGGCGTCGAAATCGGTGAGATTGGCGCCCGAAAGCGTGGTGCCTTCCGGCAGGCGGATGCGGAGCGGGTCGACCGTTGAGCCGTTGATGCGGATCTCGAAATGGAGATGCGGGCCGGTCGAAAGGCCGGTGGAGCCGACATAGCCGATGATCTGTCCCTGCCGGACCTGCTCGCCGGGCTCGACGATGATCGAGGTCTGGTGGGCATAGGCAGTCTCGTAGCCGTTGGCGTGCTCGATCCGGGTGTAGTTGCCGTAGCTCGAACTCCAGCCCGCCGAGACGACCGTGCCGTCGCCGGAGGCCATGATCGGCGTGCCGCGCGGGGCGGCGTAGTCGACGCCGGCATGCATCGTATAGGTGCCGAGGATGGGATGGCGGCGCATGCCGTATGCGGAACGAAGCTCCCCGACGGCCATGGGCTTCCGCATCAGGAAGATGTACGCGCTGCGGCCGTCGGCGTCGTAGTAGTCCACGAGACCGTTGTCCGGGTTCTGGAACCGGTAATAGGCCTTCGTGACGCCTGCCACCGTGACCGAGGCGAGGAGGATTCCCTCGTTCGGCGCCGCCGGATCGTCCGGATCGGGCATGGCGTGGAAGATCTCGATCGAATCGCGCGGACCGACCCGGCTCGTCATGTCCAGGACGAAGGCGAACGTCCGGATCAGCTGGTTGATCAGCGCATCGGGCACCTGCTGCTCGCGCGCGGTCGCATACATCGCCTCGTACAGCGTCGGCAGGCGGCCGCTGACAACCTGCGGCGCGTCGTCGATGATCCCGGCCGGCAACGCCGGCGGCTCGTCGGCGCGGACGAACACGCCGAGATCGTTCAGCGCGACCGTCGCCTGGTGGGTCCCGGCCGTGTAGATGCTGATGCGGAGCGGACGCTGGATGTCACCGAGCTCCACGGCGGGCGAGAAGGCGATGCGGACACGCTCCTCCGGACCGAGCTCGGCAAGGTCCATGAGCTGGTCCATCGCCGCGACGACCGCGGCGGAATCGGCTTCGGACACGCCGCTCGTCACGAGCAGGGCGCCGAGCGTCTGGCCCACTTCGACCGTAACGAGGCGCTCGTCCCGCGAACGCCCGCCATCGCTCTTGGAGACGAAGGTCGCGTTCTCGGGGATCGATCGCACCCCGGCAGGCGGCTCGATCATCATCCCGTCGCCGCCGAACTCGTCGGCAAGGCCCGCATGGGCGAGGGCGGCCACGCGGACTTCGCCGACGCTGAGGGACGGCGCGGCCTGGCGAACCAGAGCCTCGACCTCGGCCGCCGTGACCACCGGCCCGACGTCGGCGAACGCGGCGCCGAGCGGGAAGGGAGAGGGCTGGAGCACGAACTCGCCGTCGGTGCCGGGGCCGTAGAGGCGATCGCCGGCAACGCCCGGCTCGGCCGTGGTGGCGTCGCCGCCGGCCGCCGTCTGGCCGATGATCGCCAGCGGATCATAGGCCGGGATGTCGATGGCGGTGATGTCGGCGGTCGCCAGTGTCGCCTGGATATGGACGAAGGGGCGCTGCTGGATGATCTCGCGGCCGTCGGCGCGGGTGATGGTGGAAAGCTGCAGCACCTCGCGCGAGGTCGCGGGCGGCGGCTCGGGAATGATGCGGTCGCCCTTCTGCCCGCTCGGCTGGCGGGAGCCGACGAAGCCGAGATCGGCGGTCTGGGGCGCGGTGGCGAGGAGATCCTGGCCGTTGAGCGCCACCACGAGGGCGCCCCCCATGAGGAGGAAGGACGTGAAGCCGGTGAGGACCGTGCCCGACAGCCAGCGCATGGAGACGGCACGCCGGGCGGGAGCGCCGATGGGTCGGGCGCCGGTCGAAACCGCAAGCGCCGGCTCGGTGCCGAGATCGAAATAGGTGGCGGCAGCGGCGCCGAGCGCCGAAGGCCTG
>JAHCJY010000001.1:700000-930905 GCA_026126065.1 Bauldia sp.
GTTAGAGCGCACGCCTGATAAGCGTGAGGTCGGAAGTTCAAGTCTTCCCGGGCCCACCAATTTCAGCGCGCCTTTCTCGGCATTCCGGGCAGCCGGTGCAGGGGCCATAGCTCAACTGGGAGAGCGCCTGCTTTGCAAGCAGGAGGTCGTCGGTTCGATCCCGTCTGGCTCCACCAACCTGGTGCCGGCGGCGAGCGCCGGCTGGATGGGTCGCGTTTAAAGAAACCAATTGCGGTGCCCTTCGGGGATTCCGCCTTCTGTGACATCGTGAAGAGAAGACTGATCCGAGCGCATCTCCACCCCGGAGCTGCGTGTCGAAAAGGCCATGCCGCACCTAACCGCCGGCGGGTCGGATCGCGTCTCGAGAAAACAAGCTGGTCAAGATACACCTCAGATCGGTCCCGACGCGAAAGCGCTGGGCATCGGTAATGAGAGTGATCAAGTGCCTTAAGAGCATTCGGTGGATGCCTTGGCGCTGAGAGGCGATGAAGGACGTGGTACGCTGCGATAAGTTACGGGGAGCTGCGAACAAGCTTTGATCCGTAAATTTCCGAATGGGGAAACCCACGGCTTCGGCCGTATCCTGCAGTGAATACATAGCTGCTGGAAGCGAACCCAGGGAACTGAACCATCTAAGTACCTGGAGGAAAGGACATCAACAGAGACTCCGTTAGTAGTGGCGAGCGAACGCGGACCAGGCCAGTGGCGTTGGTAGGAAAACCGGAACTGTCTGGAAAGGCAGGCCTCAGCGGGTGATAGCCCCGTACGGGTAGATCCGGCCAACGTCCTTGAGTAAGGCGGGACACGTGAAATCCTGTCTGAACATGGGGGGACCACCCTCCAAGCCTAAGTACTCCTCAGCGACCGATAGCGAACAAGTACCGTGAGGGAAAGGTGAAAAGCACCCCGACAAGGGGAGTGAAATAGTACCTGAAACCGGATGCTTACAAACAGTAGGAGCCCAAGGTTCGTCCTGGGTGACTGCGTACCTTTTGTATAATGGGTCAGCGACTTAGTCTCACGAGCAAGCTTAAGCCGATAGGCGTAGGCGCAGCGAAAGCGAGTCTGAATAGGGCGTTCAGTTCGTGGGATTAGACCCGAAAGCAGGTGATCTAGCCATGGTCAGGTTGAAGGTGAGGTAACACTCACTGGAGGACCGAACTCGTGCCTGTTGAAAAAGGCTGGGATGAACTGTGGCTAGGGGTGAAAGACCAATCAAACCTGCAAATAGCTGGTTCTCCGCGAAATCTATTTAGGTAGAGCGTCGGATGAATACTCCTGGGGGTAGAGCACTGGATGGGCTAGGGGGTCCTACAGACTTACCAAACCTAACCAAACTCCGAATACCAGGAAGTACTATCCGGCAGGCACACGGCGGGTGCTAACGTCCGTCGTGAAAAGGGAAACAACCCTGACCGCCAGCTAAGGCCCCCAAATAGTGGCTAAGTGTGAAAGGATGTATCGATCCCAAAACAACCAGGATGTTGGCTTAGAAGCAGCCATCATTTAAAGAAAGCGTAACAGCTCACTGGTCTAAATAAGGATTGACGCGCCGACAATGTAACGGGGCTCAAGCCACTTGCCGAAGCTGCGGGTTCACGAGCAATCGTGAGCGGTAGCGGAGCGTTCCGTAAGCCAGTGAAGGGTGACCCGTGAGGGCGCCTGGAGGTATCGGAAGTGCGAATGCTGACATGAGTAACGAAAACAGTGTGAGAGACACTGTCGCCGAAAGTCCAAGGGTTCCTGCGTAAAGCTAATCTGCGCAGGGTTAGCCGGCCCCTAAGGTGAGGCTGAAAAGCGTAGCCGATGGGAAGGAGGTGAATATTCCTCCGCCAGTGGGTAGTGACAGATCCCGTGTATCGTTGGTCCTTATTGGATTGGACCGGCGGTGAAGGGGTCTCAGGAAATAGCTCCCACGTACTGACCGTACCCGAAACCGACACAGGTGGACTGGTAGAGTATACCAAGGCGCTTGAGAGAACGATGCTAAAGGAACTCGGCAAATTGCCTCCGTAACTTCGGAAGAAGGAGGCCCTCGAGCTGGGCAACCAGTTCGAGGGGGCACAGACCAGGGGGTAGCGACTGTTTACCAAAAACACAGGGCTCTGCGAAGCCGCAAGGCGAAGTATAGGGTCTGACGCCTGCCCGGTGCCGGAAGGTTAAGAGGAGATGTGCAAGCATTGAATCGAAGCCCCGGTAAACGGCGGCCGTAACTATAACGGTCCTAAGGTAGCGAAATTCCTTGTCGGGTAAGTTCCGACCTGCACGAATGGCGTAACGACTTCCCCGCTGTCTCTAGCATCGACTCAGTGAAATTGAATTCCCCGTGAAGATGCGGGGTTCCTGCGGTTAGACGGAAAGACCCCGTGCACCTTTACTATAGCTTTGCACTGGCATTCGTGACGACATGTGTAGGATAGGTGGTAGGCTTTGAAGCCGCGGCGCCAGCCGAGGTGGAGCCAACCTTGAAATACCACCCTTGCTGTTATGGATGTCTAACCGCGACCCGTTATCCGGGCCCGGGACAGTGCATGGTGGGTAGTTTGACTGGGGCGGTCGCCTCCCAAAGAGTAACGGAGGCGCGCGATGGTGGGCTCAGAGCGGTCGGAAATCGCTCGTCGAGTGTAATGGCATAAGCCCGCCTGACTGCGAGACAGACAAGTCGAGCAGAGACGAAAGTCGGCCATAGTGATCCGGTGGTCCCACGTGGACGGGCCATCGCTCAACGAATAAAAGGTACGCCGGGGATAACAGGCTGATGATGCCCAAGCGTCCATAGCGACGGCATCGTTTGGCACCTCGATGTCGACTCATCACATCCTGGGGCTGGAGCAGGTCCCAAGGGTTCGGCTGTTCGCCGATTAAAGTGGTACGTGAGTTGGGTTCAGAACGTCGTGAGACAGTTCGGTCCCTATCTGCCGTGGGTGTTGGAGAATTGAGAGGATCTGTCCCTAGTACGAGAGGACCGGGATGGACGTACCTCTGGTGGACCTGTTGTGGCGCCAGCCGCATTGCAGGGTAGCTAAGTACGGAAGGGATAACCGCTGAAAGCATCTAAGCGGGAAACCCGCCTCAAAACTAGTTCTCCCTGAAGAGCCGTCGTAGACTACGACGTTGATAGGCCGAGTGTGGAAGTGCAGCAATGCATGAGCTTATCGGTACTAATCGCTCGTTTGGCTTGATCACTCTCATTATCCGTGCCCAGCACGGATCGATCTGAAATCTGACCAGCTTGTCCTTCCGCTTCGGCGGGAGGTTTCTCACTGTCCTTCGCCGGCTTGGTGGTTATTGCGAGGAGCCCATACCCGATCCCATTCCGAACTCGGCCGTCAAATTCCTCTGCGCCAATGGTACTTCGTCTCAAGACGCGGGAGAGTAGGTCGCCGCCAGGCCTGCCAAGGACAGTGAGACAATCTCGAGACAACTTCTCTTCCAACGCTCAAAAGAGCCCCGTGCCGTTCCGGCCGGGGCTCTTTTGCGTTTCTGGGCCCGGTGAGGCCAACGGACGGCGGGAACCCGCGCCGGCGCCGGGCCGAGCCTCGCGCGGACCGCGATCCGCCCGCTGGGCCTGCGTACCGGGAGCCGGTCGGCCGTCAGATCGACGGACAAGGCCGGTGCTCCGGGGCTCCGCCGGGCGACTCCGGTCGGCTGTCGACGAAAGCGGCGGTCATTCGCGATCGGGCGGCGGCGCGGTGGAGCCGCGCACCACAAGTTCGACAGGGAGCTGATGCCGGCGGATGACGCCGTCGGGCTCAACGATGGCGCGGACGGCAAGGCGACCGATGTCAACGGTAGGCTGCGCGATCGTGGTCAGAGCCGGGGAGGTGAAGGCGCCCTCGTTCACGCCATCAAAGCCGATGACGGAAACGTCGCGGGGAACGGCCAAGCCGTGATCCCACAGCCAGGCTATGGCAGCGATCGCCATGCGATCGGACTGAACGAGGAGCGCAGTCGGCCGCGATCGCGAGAACAGCTGATCCAGTACGGCCGCCGTGCTCGCCTCGTCGTTCGCCGTTTCGAAAATCGGCACCGCCGTCGTGTCAATCCCGGCGGCCCGGAGCGCATCGAAATAGCCCGCAACGCGCTGTCCAGGCGTCGGATGGTCGGCGCGGGCGAACGCGTCGGCACGCACGGGGCCGACATGGCCGACGTCCCGGCGCGGCAGGCTGAGGATCGCGAATCGCCGGTGGCCGAGCGCCGTCAGGTGCTCCGCGGCGAGGCGCGCGCCCGCGGCGTCGTCGATACCGATCACCTGGATCGTCTCATCCGCGATGGCGAGGTTGAGCGCCACGAACGGCAGCTGCCGCTCCCGCGTCAGCCGCACGAGCCGCTCGCCGTCTTCGATGCAGAAGAGGATGAAGCCATCGACGAGCGCGCTCTGGATGTTCCAGCTCAGCTGCTCGTCCCGGGCGGCCGAAACCAGCGACAGTCCCGCGCCATAGGTGTCGCAGGCGTCCGCGATGCCGCTCAGGAGGACGCGGGCATAGGGGTCGGTGAAAAAGTGCGCGAGCGGCTGCGAACTGACGACGCCGATCGCATTGACCTTCCCGGCGCGCAGCATGCGGCCGCGTGGATCCGGGCCGGCATAGCCGAGGGCCGCGGCAGCGGCCAGCACGCGGTCGCGAACCTCCTCGCGCACGATTTGCGGGCGGTTGAAGACGTTCGACGCCGTCCCCTGCGAGACGCCGGCCGCCCGCGCCACGTCGACGAGCCGCGCCGACTTCTCGAGACTGCCCTTGCTGATCGCTGACTCTCTTCCCTGCATGGCTACTATGTAGTGCATGCATTGAACCGATTCAAAATCTCCTTGACCGACGTGGCGCGCTCGTCCATATGTTGAATCGGTTCAATGCATGGGGGTCCCATGCGATTGAATCGATTTACGACAAGGAGGCCATCATGGCCCTCATCAAGCACAGCAATTCCGAGACCGGCAACCGCGGCGCACTGGCGGGTGCCTTGCTGGGCATCCTGCGCCGCTACGAGGACCGTCGGGTCCAGGCGGCTCTCGCGGGCAAGCCGGAGCGGCTCCTCCGCGACATGGGCGTCGATCCCGCCGCGATCCACGCGGATGCGTGGGACTACGAGCTCAGCGACGTTCAGGCGATAGGGAACCGCCCCTAGACGGGACGTCCCCGCGACGCCCATCCGCGTCGCGGCATTGCCGCCGGCGGCGGCGAAACGGGCGAGGAGGAAGGCTAGGCCTTCCCCATCGCCAGGTACCGCGTTCGCTCGCCGGGCGGGAAATGCTCCAGAGCGGTCCGCAGCATGACGCGAGGCATCGTCGCGGCGTGGCGTTCAAGGAAGGCGACAAGGCCGGGTCGGTCATGTCCGCCGCACATCCGCAGCACCGCACCGACCGCCTTGTGCATCAGGTCCTCGCGATCGCCTGACAGCAGTTCCGCGATCGCAAACGCATCGGCGGTCTCGCCCCGCTTCCGCATCAGCGTGAACAGCGCGTAGGCGGCCGTCCGCCGCTCCCAGACGATTTCCGATCGCGCCAGCCGACAGAGGATGTCGCGTGGCCGGTCGAGAAGCCACAGACCGACCACGTTCGGGGCCGCGAGATCGACGAGATCCCAGTTGTTGATGCGGTCGTGGCGGCGAAGGTAGAGCGCGAACAGTTCTCCGCGCCGTTCCTCCGGCGTCGCTTTCCGCGCCGCCTGCTTTCCCATGATGCTGAGCGCGCCGGCGCGGATCTCGTGGATCGGGCTTTCGAGCAACGCCTCGATCCCGGCGGGTTCGAGATCGACGAACTCGTCCGCGAGCGCGAACAGGTGTCCCATGCGGACGCCCATGAACAGATCGCCCTCGCCATATTCCCCCGCGTCCGACTTGAAGTAGCGCCGGATCTTCCGGAGCTCATCGTCGGACTGAAGCGCGTTGAGGCGTGCGATGAACGCTGCGGCAGTGAGGCCGGGCGAGCCGGGCGGGAGCGGTCTTGGCTTCGCCATGGCGCCGATCATATCCGACCGGCGTCCGTCGGCATCCCCGCTGGAGCGCGCGCGCGGCGGCTGGAGACGAGGCGGTCAGGCCGCGCGGGCGACGCCGATCGTCACGGTCTCGTCAAGGAGCTTTGCCTCCGAGACCGTTCCGGACGGCTCGGCATCGCCGACCAGAAGCGACAGTGCGAGCGTTTCCCCCTGGACAAGGTCGCGGTGCGAAGCGATGGCGCTCGCCGCGGCCGCCGGCACCTTTGCGGTGATATGGATTCGGTCGGCGACGTTGAAGCCGGCGTCCTTGCGGGCGACCTGCACCGCGCGGATGAAGTCGCGGGCAATCCCCTCGGCCTCGAGTTCGGGATCGACGGTCGTGTCGAGCACGACGACGCCCGCGGAGCCGGAGAAGGAGACAGCGTCGATACCCGGCCGGGCGCGGAAGCGGAGTTCGTATTCGCCGGCCTGGATGAGCTGGCCCGCCGCCTCGATCGCCCCGCCGCCGACCGGCTTCCACTGGCCGGACTTGGTCGCGGCCAGCACGTCCTTCATCGCCTTCCCCATGCGCTTGCCGATCTGCCGTGAATCGACGGCCGCCTCGGTCGTTCCGTAGGCGGACGGATCGGTCTCGAGCACGACCTCCTTCACGTTCACCTCGTCGGCGATCACGTCGAGGAGGGGCCCGAGCAGCTCATTTCGCGGATGCGCGACGGTGAGGGTGCGGAGGGGCAGGCGGGTGCGGAGGTTCTTCGTGGTGCGGATCGATAGCGCAGCGGACGCGACCTCGCGGGCGAGGTCCATGCGCTCGACGAGGGCGTGGTCGGTCGCCAGCGCGGCCGCATCCGGCCAGTCGGCAAGATGGACCGACGTTCCGACGAGCGCGCGATGGATGTGGTCGGTGATGTACGGCAGGAACGGCGCGAGAGCGCGCGAGGCCGTCACCAGCGCGGTGTAGAGCGTGTCGTAGGCGGCCTGCTTGTCCGCATCCATTCCGGTGCGCCAGAAGCGCTCGCGCGAGCGCCGGATGTACCAGTTGTTCAGCGCCTCGATGAACGGCGCGAAGCCGCTGCAGGCACCGGCGAGGTCGAGCGCGTCGAGGCCCTTCTCGACAGCGGCAACGAACTCGCCGGTCTTGCCGAGGATGTAACGGTCGAGCTCGGCATCGGCCGTGGTGACCAGCTTCGCCCGCACCCCATCGATGTTGGCGTAGAGCGTGAAGAACGAGTAGGCGTTCCATAGCGGCAGCAGCACCTGACGCACCGCCGGGGCGACGACCTTGCCGTCCTTGTCGATGCGGAGATCGCCGCCCGACATCAGCGGCGAGGACACCATGAACCAGCGCAGCGCGTCCGCGCCGTAGGTGTCGAACATCTCGAACGGGTCGGGGTAGTTCCGCCGGCTCTTGGAGAGCTTCTGGCCGTTCTCGTCGAGCACCACGCCATGGCAGATCACGCTGCGGAACGGGGCGCGGTCGAACAGCGCCGTCGCCATCACCATGAGCGTATAGAACCAGCCGCGCGTCTGGGCGACGTATTCGACGATGAAGTCGCCGGGGAAGTGGCTCTCGAACCACTCCTTGTTCTCGAACGGATAGTGGACCTGGGCGAACGGCATCGAGCCGGACTCAAACCAGCAATCGAGAACGTCCGGCACGCGCCGCATCATCGATTTGCCGGTCGGATCGTCCGGGTTCGGGCGGACGAGATCGTCGACGAACGGCCGGTGGAGGTCGGTCACCTTCACGCCGAAATCGCGCTCGATTTCCGCGATCGAGCCATAGGCGTCGATCCGCGGCCAGGCCGGGTCGTCGGACTTCCAGACCGGGATCGGCGCACCCCAGTAACGCAGGCGGCCGATGTTCCAGTCGCGCGCGTTCTCGAGCCACTTCCCGAACAGGCCGTCGCGGATGTGGTCAGGCGTCCACTTGATCGACTTGTTGAGTTCGACCATGCGGTCCTTGAAGGCGGTGACCCGCACATACCAGGACGGCATCGCCTTGTAGATCAGCGGCTCGCGCGTCCGCCAGCAGTGCGGATAGTTGTGCTCGTAGGTCTCGTGGCGCAGCACGACGCCGCGGGCCTTGAGGTCGCGGATGACGTCCTTGTTGGCGTCGAAGACGTTCTTGCCGGCGTAGTCCGGCGCGGCCGACGTGAACTTGCCCTCGAGGTCGACCGGATCGCGCACCGGGATGCCGGCCGCGGTGGCGACGTTGAGGTCGTCCTCGCCGAAGGCCGGCGCGATGTGGACGACGCCGGTGCCGTCGCCGAGTTCGATGAACTCGCCGCCGAGCACCTGAAAGGCATTCGGCGTGTCGGCAAAATAAGGGAACAGCGGCTCATAGGTCCGACCGATCAGGTCGGTGCCCTTGAGGCTGCCCACCTGGGCGAAGCCGTCGAGCTCCTTCGCGTAGTGGGCGCGCGAGGCGTCGGCGATGATGAGGTGCGCGCCGTCCTTCTGGAGGAGCGCGTAGTCCGCCTCGGGATGGACCGCGAGCGCAAGATTTGACGGCAGCGTCCACGGCGTGGTCGTCCACGCCACGAGCTTTGGCGCGATGGTTTCGCCGGCGCGGGGACGGAGCTGGAAGGCGACGGTGAGCGCCGGATCCTGGCGGGGCCGCGTGGAATCGTCGATGCGCGTTTCGAAATTCGAAAGCGAGGTCTGCATCGCCCAGGAATAGGGGACGACGCGATAGCCCTCGTAGACCAGCCCCTTGTCATAAAGCTGTTTGAAGGCCCACATCACGCTCTCCATGTAGGAGAGATCCATCGTCTTGTAATCGTTGGAGAAATCAACCCAGCGCGCCTGGCGCTTGACGTACTTCTCCCAGTCCGCGGCAAAGCGCATGACCGACGTGCGGCAGGCATCGTTGAAGTTGGCGATGCCGAACGCCTCGATGTCGGTCTTGCCGTGGATGTCGAGTTCCTTCTCGACCGTCAGTTCCGCCGGCACGCCGTGGCAGTCCCAGCCGAACCGCCGCTCGACGAGTTTTCCGCGCATCGTCTGGTAGCGCGGGACGATGTCCTTCACGAAGCCGGTGACGATGTGGCCGTAGTGCGGGAGACCGTTCGCGAAGGGCGGGCCGTCGTAGAAGACGAACTCCGACGCACCCTCGCCACGGCGCTGCTCGATCGATGTGCGGAACGTCCCCTCTTCATCCCACACCCGGCCGATCGCCTCCTCGATCTTCGGGAACGAAGGCGAGGCGTCGACGGGCGGGTAGAGAGGCGTCTTTGGAGCTTCGGTCATCGGTCTATTTCTGCGTTCGTCCCGGCGGATGGCCCATGCCCGCTGCGTTCACCGTCCGGACGCGCTTGCGGCGGGGTTCGGATCTGCCTCCAGGCGAACGCAAGGCCAGCGAGGCAGCGAACGAGCGGGGGCCAGATTTCGGCGGAGCGATAGCGGTTTTCAAGGTCGCACGCCACCTGCGGATATGGTTGTACGGCTAAAGGCGACACGGCGGTGCACATCGGCGCCTCGCGTCATATCGCTGGCGCGCATGTTCGATGGTTGAGGCGATGTAGAAACGGCCGCCCCGCGACGCCCGCCTGCGATCGATCCGGTCGCGACTGTGGGAGATACGTGCGTTGCCCTTGCCCATTCATTCGGCAGGCGGCTAGACCGACATCTCCGGGCAAGGCCGCGGGTGGTTGGGCCGGAGGGGGGAACATGCGTCGTCTTCTGCGCGCCATCGTCGTCGTCCTCGCGATCGTGATCCTGCTTGCCGCGGCCGGCGCCGTGTACCAAGCCATCGTGACATCGAGCGAGGCGCGAGCGCATCCCGCGCCAGGACGGCTCGTCGATGTCGGAGGTGGCCTCGCGCTCCACCTCGACTGCACCGGCACTGGCGCGCCGACCGTCATCCTCGATCATGCCGGTGGCAGCAACTCGGGGCAGTGGGCGCTGGTCCAGCCTGGCATCGCGGAGGTGACCCGGGTCTGCTCCTACGACCGTGCCGGCTTCGGCTGGAGCGACACGTCGCCTGAGCCTGTCGACGTCGGCCGCGCCGCGGAGCAACTGGCGCAACTCCTCGAGAGCGCCGGCGAAGGGGGGCCCTACATCCTTGTTGGCCATTCCTATGGCGCGTTCGTCGCGCGGATCTTCGCCGACCGCGACCCATCGAGCGTCGCCGCCATGCTTCTCCTCGATCCCGGCCGTCCGTTCGGCCATAGACTGACGCCGGCCGACCTCGACAGCCGCTGGAGGGACGAGGACGCGATGCTGTTCGCCATGGCCCCGATCGCATCGCGTTTCGGGCTGATGCGGCTCGTAGCGCCGTCCATCGGCGATCTCTCCTCGCCTGAGGCCGAGGCGTATGCCGCCATGAACCAGACTGGCCGGTTCTGGGATTCGGTCGCCGCCGTCGCCAAGGCGATGCCGGCGACATCCACTGCGATCCTCGCCCTGCCTCCGCCCGCGGTGCCCACCGTGGTCCTTTCCGCGGGCCTCCCGGAAAACGACGAGCCGCGTCGCGTCTGGACGCTCCTCAATGCCGACATCGTCGCCGGGGTACAGGACGGCCGGCACGAGGTCATCGCCGACGCGGAGCACATGGACTTCGCGCTCGACCGCGAGACCGCGGGCATAACGATCGCAACCATCCTCGACATGGTTCAGGCCACCCGCTCCGCCACCGCGCCCGCGGCTGCGCCTGTCGTGGACGGTGCGGTCACGCCGGCGCCGACCGAACCGGACATATCCGCGCCGGCCTCGGTTCCTCCGCCATAGGTGTAGACCGCCAACTCCCGCGGGGACTTGCCTAGCCATTGGGCAGGCCGCTACAGCGGAAGGGGAAACGGCAGAGACCGCGAGGGAGAATGCGGCGAATCCGGCGCGTGATGGGGGCTATCCTGCTGGCGGTGCTGTTCCCCGCGGTGGCCGGCGCCGTCTACCAGACCGTGGCTACCGAGAACGACGCCGCAGCGTTCCCGCCACCGGGGCGGCTGGTCGAGGTTCCGGGCGGCGAACTTCACATTCTCTGCACCGGCTCGGGGGCGCCGACGGTCGTCCTCGACCATGCGACGGCGAGCAATTCCGCCGAGTGGGCGCTGATCCAGCCGCGGATCGCCGAGGTAACGCGCGTTTGCGGCTATGACCGCGCCGGCTTCGGCTGGAGCCGCATGAGGGAAGGGGCGCGCGACGCGGGCCAGTCGGCAACCGAGCTCGCAACGCTTCTCGCGGCCGCAGGCGAGTCCGGCCCGTTCGTCATGGTTGGCCACGGTTATGGCGGGTTCGTCTCACGCCTCTACGCCGCGGCCCATCCCGACGATGTCGCGGGTGTCGTGCTGCTCGACCCTGCGCGGCCGTACGACCATCCGCTGGTACCGGTCGAGATGAACGCCCGCTGGAAGGAAGAGGACGACGCGCTGGCACTTGCGCCGCTCGCCTCCCGGATCGGGTTGATGCGGCTCGTCGCCGAGGACCAGGCTGATCTGCCGGAGGCGGTCGCTGGCGCGTATGAGGCGATGAACGGGACCACCACGGCGTGGGAGACGGCGGCCGCGGTCGCGGCGGCGATGCCGCTCACATCGAGGCTCGTTCTCGACCTGCCCGCCGAGGCCGGCCCGCTCCTGATCCTTTCGGCCGGTCTGCCCGACGACGACGAGAACCGGCGCGTCTGGACCATGATCAACGCCGCCTTGGCGGACGCTTCCCCGTCGGGCGACGCTCGAATCGTGCCCGGGGTCTCCTCGGGCGATTTTGCCCTCGCCGCTACCGGAGCGGAGGCCGCTGCATCGGCGATCATCGGGATGGTTCGTCTCGTCCGGTAGAACCGCGGGCGGGCGACGGCGCGGTGGACCGTTGCAGGGCATCACCCGGCTCTTGTTCGGCCTGCCTGTTGCCTCAAGAACGCAGTGATCCCAAAAAAGGCCTTCGAAGGCCGTCATTCCGCCAAATATGGCGCCAGTCGGTTGATTCCATGCCGGAATCAAGGCCTCCTGAATGTTCGAGAAACGGAGGGCGAAAGCCAATGCGGACCAAAGGACTTCTTGCCTTCGCCGTTGCGACGGCCACGCTGTCGGGCAGTGCGCTCGCGGCTGACGTCATTTCGCCGGTGGTGTTCGTGCCGCCACCCGTCGTCATCCCCGTGGCGCCCACCGTGGCCGGCTACATCGATCTCCACTTCGGCATCCTCAGGGGCTTCGAGGACTTCTACTTCGACGAAAGCTACGAAGGGACGGATTATTGGCGGTCCCTGGTGCTCGGCGGTGGCGGGCGCGGAGCCTACGAGCTCACGCAAGCGCTCAACATCCAGCTCGACGCCTGGTTCAACTTCATCGTGAATCCGGATCGGCGGCTGGTGGCGTCGGTTTCCGACGGATATGCCAATTTCGGCCGCGGCGGCATCGGCGGACACATCTTCGTCGATACGGCTGGTGGCCTTTATGCCGGCGCGCTCGCCACGGTAGGCGTCGTCACCGACTACGGCATGTTCGCCAATGTCGGCGCCGAAGTTGCCCAGTCGTTCGGCAATTTCACGGTCTCCATCCAGGGCGGCTACACGTTCGGCATCCTCGGCGAGCCGGCCTTCGACGGCCACCGCAGCATGTATGTCCGCGCCGGCGGCACCTTCTATGTCGGCCCGAACACCTCGGTGGCGGCCAATGTCGGCTTCAGCCGCACACGGATCATCGACGAAGCCATCTTCGGGCGAGAGCTCTCGTGGGGTGCCCGCGTCGAGCACAAGCTCGGCTCGTCGCCCTTCACGATCTTCGGCGCCTACGAAGGCTACCGCTGGGCCGGATACGACGCTGACGATCCCTTCAGCTGGAACGGCATGGAGCACGCCTTCGTCGTCGGCGTCCGCATGCTCTTCGGCCGCGATACGCTCCAGGCCCTCGACGCGGCGGTGCCGTTCGCGGACTACAACCCGATCTACGGCGACCCCTTCATCCGCTAGAAGCGGACGCAACGAAACTGCAGGAGAGCCGGGCATCGCCCGGCTCTCTTCGTTCAGGGGCGGGCGCTAGGCTCGGGACTCAATGGCGCTTGAACCCCCACCCTTGCGGGGAGGCCGAACCGGCGATTTGCCGGTTCGGGAGGGGGTCAACGGCACGGCCAAGCGCGGATTGAGGCCCTACCCCCTCTGAAGTCGGCGGCGCTCCGCTTGCCGCCTTCCGCCTCCCCGCAAGGGGGAGGCTCAAGACGACAGAATACCGCCATTACAATTGAGTACGGACCCTGGGTAGGGGACTCATTGGGTCCCGGGCGCTAGAGCGCGCCGATCACGGCGCCGGCGGCGGCCCCCAGGGCAACGACCAGCCAGGGCGGGACGCGCCAGAGCATCAGCGCGGCCAGCGCGAGGAGGGCCAGTGCCGCGTCGATCCAGTCATGGATCGCCGAGGTGATCACCGGATCCCACAATGCGGCGAGCAGCAGGCCGACCACGGCGGCGTTCACGCCCGAAAGCGCGCGACGCAGCAGGACACGACGGCGAAGGCCATCCCAGAACGGCAGGACGCCGACGACGAGCAGGAACGAAGGCAGGAAGATCGCCACGAGCATGACCGCCCCCCCGAGAACGCCGCCCGGTCCGAACGACATCACCGTCCCGAGGTAGGCCGAGAAGGTAAACAGCGGCCCCGGCACCGCCTGGACGAGGCCGTAGCCAGCGACGAACGCGTCCACGCCGATCCATCCCGGACCGACGGTCGCCTCCTGAAGGAGCGGCAGGACGACATGGCCGCCGCCAAACACCAGCGCCCCCGAGCGATAGGCGGCGTCGGCGATCCGCACCGTGGCAAGGTCCGTCTTGTCGGACAGGATCGGCAGAAGGACGAGCAGCGCCGCAAACAGGATCAGCGCCCCGAAGGCCGTCCGGCGCGACACCGCTGCGGGGAGGCGATCGCCGTCATCGGGAACCGCGTGCCTCTCGGGGATCAACAGGCCGAAGAGGCCGCCGAGCAGGATGGCGACGATCTGGCCCGCTCCGGCCGGCCAGGCGATGGCGATTGCCCCGGCGGCAACGGCCAGGACGATGCGGACGGGGTCGGCCGCGTGGCTCCGCGCCATGCCCCACACGGCCTGCGCGACCACGGCCGCAGCGACGATCTTGAGGCCGGCGAGCCAGCCCGGCTCGCCGCCCGTGCCCATCGCGAGCACGCCATAGCCGGCGGCGATCATGACGATCGCCGAAGGGAGGGTGAAGCCGAGCCAGGCGGCGATCGCGCCCGGGATGCCGGCGCGGGTGAGGCCGATCCCCATGCCCACCTGGCTCGATGCCGGGCCGGGCAGGAACTGGCAGAGCGCGACGAGATCCGCATAGGCGCGCTCGCCAAGCCAGCGGCGGCGGGTGACGAACTCGTCGCGGAAGAAGGCAAGGTGCGCGACCGGGCCGCCGAAGCTGGTCAGGCCGAGGCGGAAGAAGACGGCAAAGAGCGGCAGAAGCCCATGCGATCCGCCCGCGCCGCTCCCACCCGCTTCCGGCGTCGATGTCTGCTGCATGAATCCGCGGGTTTCCTCGGGCGCCATCAACCTGCCGCTAGCATGGCGTCGGTGACGGTGGAAAGAAGGACGGCGCTCGGCGGTCCGGCTCTTGCTACGACAACCGGCGAAACCGTCAGCCCGCCAGGGGGATCATGGCCAGCGACAGCATTCCGGTTCTCGCCGCGCTCATCGGCACGCCGCAGCCCTATGGGCCAAACGGTGAGCCAAGCGCCTATTTTCGGCGACCGGTGGACGGCCCCGTCACGGTCGGACCGCTCGGGATCGAGGGGGACGAGCAGGCCGACCTTGCCGTCCACGGCGGCGTCGACAAGGCGTTGCACCACTATCCATTCGACCACTATGCCAGCTTCGCCGCCGAGCGGCCGGAGTTCGCCCGCGTGTTCGACTATGGTTATGGCGTGTTCGCGGAGAACATCGCGGCCGCGGGGTGGACCGAGTGGGACGTGTGCATCGGCGACAGGTTCGTCCTCGGCACGGCGGAACTCGAACTCAGCGAGGGACGGAGCCCGTGCTGGAAGCTCGGCCACCGGTTCGGCGATCCGTCGATGGTGGAGGCGGTGGTGCGGACGCGCCGTGCGGGCTGGTACTATCGGGTGCTTGCGCCGGGCAGCTTCGCCGGAGGCGATCCGTTGCGCCGGGTGGCTCGGCCCTATCCGGAGTGGCCGGTCGCCAGGGCGTTCGGCCTGCTGATCGCCGGGGACAGCGATCCTAAAGGCCTCGCCGAGCTCTCTGCCATGCCCGAACTCGGCTTCGTGTGGCGGCGGAAAGCGGATGCCCGCCTCGCAGCGCTCGCTCGGCGGCAGGGCTGATCGAGTTCGTTCGGCTTGACAGCGGAGGCCCCGTCCGATGGACGAGGCCTTCCTGCTTTGGGAATTGGGCTGGCGGTTGGCTCAGGGGGGGGCCGATGGCGATTGCTGGAACCGCGTCCCGCCAGGACCTCCAACCTGTTCCCGGACGGTTAACGAAAGGTTAACGTCGCGTTTCTCCCCGGTTTCCCCACAAGTCCCAACAGCGTCTGAATCTCTCTTCACGCCCGGCCCGATCGGCGCGAACGTGGCCTCACCGCAAGGGCAATCGAGTTCAGCCGGGGCAAGGCTGGGCGACTGAGATGGCCCTTCCGCGGACCGCGCCGGAACCGATCTCGAGATCGGCTTCGGATGCCCCACGGAGCCCCGCCTCCGACGTTGCGCGAGCAGCAATGCGCGCGTTTCGGGAACGAGGCGGCCGATGCGGCCATGAACGGCGGTACCGTTCGATGGCAGGCCCGCTCCCAGTCGGCTTTCGGGCCGGCAGCGGACAGGCCTTGCAGCCGAGGCTTCGCCAGCAATGGTGACGGCTCCGGCGGCACTCAGATCGGGGTGGCATGCTGCGGGCAACCGCCGGCGAGCCACCGCACCGACTGACAGGAAGGCGCCGGCCGAGGCAACTCGGACGGCGCCTTTCTGCGTTTGGCAATGCTGCTCCGCACCGGCCGAAACTTGTCGCCCGACGGGAATGCCCCTATGAGGGTCGCGGCTTTCCACCCTGTCAGGAGACACCATGCGCAACGAGATGTCCGGCACCGCACTTGCCCCGGCCCTGTGGCCCGCCAGCGTCAACCCGGTCGTCCGTAACGTCCTCCTGGTAGTCGTCGGCACGGGCATCCTGACGCTGTCGGCCAAGACCAGCGTGCCGTTCTGGCCGGTCAACATGACGCTGCAGACGTTTGCGGTGATGCTCATCGGCGCCGCCTACGGCCGCGGGCTCGCGGTGGCGACGGTCGTGGCGTATCTCGCGGCAGGCTTCGCGGGTCTGCCGGTGTTCACCAACACGCCGCCGATGATTGCCGGCCCGGGCTACTTCCTCGGGACGACGGGCGGCTTCCTTCTTGGCTTCATCCCGGCCGCCTTCATCGTCGGCTGGGCTGCCGACCGGGGCTGGGACCGCTCGGTCCTCAAGATCGGCGCGGCGATGATCGCCGCCGACATTGTCGTCTTCGCCCTCGGCTTCGTGTGGCTCGCCTTCTTCGCGCAGTTGTCGAGCGGTGCGACGGGCATCGGAGCCGCGTCGGCCTGGACCAATGGCGTTGCGAACTTTCTCCTCGCCGATGCCGTCAAGATCGGCCTTGCCGCCGCCGCGGTCGTCGCCGGCTGGCGAATCGTCGAGAATCGCCGCGCCAAGTAGCGACGAACTGCTTCATCCTTCGGGAAGGCCGGGCCAAGGCCCGGCTTTTTCTTATTCGGGCGTCGCCGGAGCGCAGGTGTCGGACGCGCGTTTCCCCCGGTCGCGGAGCCCGCTAGACTCGCAGCCGATCCCGCCGGCGCCGGAGAGCGGACCTGGACACTGAAATCCAACCCCTGGACGGAACGCCCGCCGGCGCAGGGCTCACTGCGCCCGACCTGACGGTGGTCGTACCGACCTTCAAGGAGGCGCGGAACGTGCCGCTGCTCGTCGAGCGGCTCGACCGGGCGCTGGCGGCGTTCAATTGGGAGGTCGTGTTCGTCGACGACGATTCGCCGGACGGCACCGCGGACGCCGTCCGGGCGCTCGGCCGGCTCGACCCGCGCGTGCGGGTCATCCAGCGCATCGGTCGCCGCGGGCTGTCGAGCGCCTGCGTTGAGGGCGTCCTGTCCTCGTCGGCGCCGATGTTCGCCATCATGGATGCCGACCTCCAGCACGATGACGAACGACTGCCGGCGATGATCGAGCGCCTCGTCGCCGACGACCTCGATATCGTGGTCGGCAGCCGCTACATCCGCGGCGGCGACACCGACGGCCTAGCCAGCCGGAACCGGAGGATGATCAGCCGCCTCGGCACCGTGCTGGCGCAGCGGCTCCTCAAGGCCCAGCTGACCGACCCGATGAGCGGTTTCTTCGTGATGCGGCGCAAGGCGTTCGACGGCGCCGTCCGGAACCTGTCGCTGCAGGGCTTCAAGATCCTCCTCGACATCTTCGCCTCGTCGGAACGGCCGCTCCGACACGCCGAGATCCCCGTCCGCTTCCACGCGCGGCAGCACGGTGAAAGCAAGCTCGACTCCATGGCGGCGTGGGAGTTCGGCATGCTGCTGCTCGACAAGCTGGTCGGGCGGTGGGTGCCGACGCGGTTCGTCCTGTTCATGGCGATCGGCGGCACGGGCGTCGTCGTCCACCTCATCACCGCGGCGCTGTTCGGGGCGTCGAGCACGGCCGATACCGGCACGTTCACGATTGCCCAGACGGCGGCGGTGATCGTCGCCATGACGTGGAACTTCTTCCTCAACAACCTGATCACCTACCGCGACCGGCGCCTCCGCGGCTGGAAGCTCCTGAAGGGGCTGTTGTCGTTCTATGCGGTGTGCGCGCTGGGGGCGGTCGCCAATGTGGGCGTCGCGCGCATGGTGTTCGCCGACCAGCCGATCTGGTGGCTCGCCGCGATCGCCGGCGCGGTGGTGGGCGCGGCGTGGAACTACGCGGCCTCGATGTTCCTCACCTGGCGGCGGTAGATCGCTAAGGAGCAGTTGGCGCGAGCCCAGACCGCTCATCCCCGGCGTCCGAGCGTGTGAAGCAATTCTGAAGCGCGTCCCCTCGGGGCGAGGGACTCGGAGCCCCGCCTGCGCGGGGATGAGCGGTGGATGCTGCTACTCCGCAGCTTCCTTGCGTTCGTCGGTGCCGCCGAGGAAGCCGCCGGACTGGCGCTGCCACAGCGAAGCGTACAGGCCGCCACGTTCCAGGAGCTCCTGGTGCGTGCCGCTCTCGACGATCCGGCCGCCGTCCATCACGATCAGGCGGTCGAGCATGGCGATGGTCGACAGCCGGTGGGCGATCGCAATGACGGTCTTGCCCGCCATCAGCGTCATCAGGTGTTCCTGGATCGCTGCCTCGACCTCGGAATCGAGCGCCGAAGTCGCCTCGTCGAGGACGAGAATAGGCGCGTTCTTGAGGAATACGCGCGCGATGGCGACGCGCTGGCGCTGGCCGCCCGAGAGTTTCACGCCGCGCTCGCCGACATGGGCGTCGAAGCCGGTGCGGCCTTTCGGATCGGTCACGGTCGCAATGAATTCCTCCGCGTGCGCCTTGCGCGCGGCTTCCTCCACTTCCGCCTGGCTCGCGTCGGGGCTGCCGTAGAGGATGTTGTCGCGGATCGAGCGATGGAGGAGCGAACTCTCCTGCGTGACAAAGCCGATGCGGCGGCGGAGGCTCTCCTGCGTGACGGCGGATACGTCCTGCCCGTCGATCAGGATCCGGCCCTTCTCGACGTCGAAGAAGCGGAGGAGGAGGTTGACCAGCGTCGACTTCCCGGCCCCCGAGCGCCCGACGAGGCCGACCTTCTCGCCTGGCCGGATGGTGAGCGAAAGGTCGTCGATGACGCCGGTCGTCCGGCCGTAGTGGAACGTGACGTCCTCGAACCGGATCTCGCCGTTCGGCACGACGAGTTCCGGCGCGCCCGGCCGGTCGGTCACGGCGACCGGCTGGGCGATCGTGTTCATGCCGTCCTTGACGACGCCGATCTGCTCGAAGAGGCCCGACACCTCCCACATGATCCACTGCGCCGTCGAGCGGAGCCGGAGCGACAGCGCCACCGCGACCGCGATAGCGCCGGGCGAGATGGTTCCGTTCATCCAGGCGGCGACGGCAATGGCGCCGGTGCTGAACAGGAGCAGCGCGTTCAGCGTCTCGAGCATGATGTTGAGCCGGGTCGTCAGCCGGAACATCGGGTAGACGGTGCCCATGAAGTCGACCATCGCCTCACGGGCATAGTCCTGCTCGCGCCGCGAATGGGCAAAGAGCTTCACGGTCTGGATGTTGGTGTAGCTGTCGACGATGCGGCCGGTCAGCTCGGCCCGCGCGTTCGCCTGTTTCGACGAGATCTCGCCCATCCGCGGGATGAAATAGACCAGGATCGCGATGTAGCCGAACAGCCAGACGACGAGCGGCGCCATCAGGAGAAGGTCCGCCTGGCCGACGAGGATGAGCGTGCCGACGAAGAAGACCGAGATGTAGACGAACACGTCCACGATCTTCATCAGGACGTCGCGCACGGCCTGCGCGGTCTGCATGACCTTCGTGGCAATGCGGCCGGCGAACTCGTTCTGGAAGAACGACAAGCTCTGGTCGATGACGTAGCGATGCGCCATCCAGCGGGCGAGCATCGAGTGGTTGCCGAAGATCGTCTGGTTGTGCACCAGCGACTGGAACCAGACCACGAGCGGGAAGATGACGACGATGAGGACGCCCATCACCGCGAGGCGGCCGCCGTGCTCGGCCAGGAATGTCGAGCGGTCAGCGCTGGCGAGCCAGTCGACCAGTTCGCCGGTAAAGGAGAAGAACATCAGTTCGACCACCGACAGGGCGATCGTCAACAGCGCGGCGACGCCGAACCAGGGCAGCAGCGGCCTCGAGTAGTGGAGGACGAACTGCAGCATGCCGCGCGGCGGCATCCGCGGTGGCGCCGGCGGGAAGGTGTCGATCCGGGATTCGAAGAAGCGGAACACCGGCGCTCCCTGGCTGGACCCCGAAAGGCACATCAACCCGCGGGAGCGCAGGCCGGATGGGGCGGGCGAGGTTGAATGGCCCCGGATATGTACGGACCGGGAACGGTCCGTCAAGTCGCGGTGGCGCCGGCCGCGGCTAGGCTGCGCCGTCCTCGTCTGGCTCGGCGTCGTCCGGATGCCCGAGGTTCTTCGCTACCCGACGGAGCATGCGGAGCAGCTTCCTGCCGTCCTTGCCGTCGATGCCGTCGAGCGCTGTTGCCTCGACCGAGGCGACGGCGCCGTCGATCTCGGCAAGGATCTTCTTCCCGCGCGGCGTGAGGAAGACAATGGCCTGCCGGCCGTCGGTCTCGGAACTCCGCCGCTGGACGTAGCCGTTCGCGGCAAGCCTGCCGACCATCTTCGTGATCGTCGGAGGCTGGACGCCGAGAGTGCCCGCCAGCTCCGACATCGACCGGCCGTCATCGGTGCCGAGAGCTAGGAGAATGCCTTCCTGGCCGGCGTGGATGCCGAGATGGGCAAGCTCCGCCCCGACGCGCGCGCGATAGAGCCGCGTGGCGCCCGAGAGCCTCGCGCCGACAGATTTTTGATGTTTCCGGCTCATTGGACGCCCGCCCGTCTCGGCCTTGCCACCCGATGTTCGCCTTCGGCAGGCGCCCGGTCAACCTTTGCCGGATCAGCGGTCGCGCGGGACGGCGCTTTCGTGCCAGTGGCGGAGGGCCCAGGCCGAGACGAGGCTCGTCGCGGCGAAGATGGCAACGCCGGTGGCGGCCAGGAGGAGGAGGGCGGCAAACACGCGGGGGGAATTGAGCCGGTACTGCGCCTCGAACAGGCGGAACGCGAGGCCGGAACCGGCGCCCGACGACCCGGCGGCGAACTCCGCGACCACCGCCGCAATCAGCGCGATGCCGCCGGCGATGCGAAGCCCCGTCAGGAAATAGGGCAGGGCGGAGGGCGCCTCGAGGTACCAAAGGCGCTGCAGCCGGCCGGCACCATGGAGCTGGAACAGGTCGCGGAGATTGTGGTCGACCGATTTCAGTCCCTGGGCCGTGTTGGTGAGGATGGGGAAGAAGGCGACGACGAAGGCGAGGACGAGGAGTGCCGTCTGCGTATCGGGGATACGCGTGACGACGATCGGGGCAAGCGCCACGACCGGCGTGACCTGGAGGATCACGGCGTAGGGGTAGAGCGCAAGCTCGATCCACCGCGACTGCGCCATCAGCACGGCCAGCGCGACGCCACCGACCACCGCGAGCGCCAGCGCCGAGAATGTCAGCTTCAGCGTCACCCAGAGCGCCGGGCCGAGGGTGCTCCAGTCGTTCCACAGCGTCCTGATAACGAGGTCCGGCGCCGGCAGGATGAAGGTCTCGACATCGCCGATCGTCACATAAAGATGCCAGGCGAGCACCGTCAGCGCGAGCACGCCGACCGGCACGAGCACCGACAGGACGACGGTCCGCCTCATGCGCGGTCCCCCATCGCGGCGTGGAGGGCGAGCGACACCTCGCGGCAGAGGGCGTTGTACTCCGGCCCCATCCGCCACGCCTCGTTCCGCGCGGCGTCCGGCACGGCGATGTCCTGGACGACCCGTCCCGGGCGAGGCGACATCACCAGCACACGGCTCGACAGGTACACGGACTCGAACACCGAGTGCGTGACGAAAAGGACCGTCCAGCCGAACTGCCGCCACAGGCGGACGAGGTCGTCGTTGAGGCGGAACCGGGTGATCTCGTCGAGCGCTGCGAACGGCTCGTCGAGGAGGAGCAGTCTCGGGCGGATGACGAGCGCGCGGGCGATCGACACCCGCATCTTCATGCCGCCCGAAAGTTCGCGCGGATAGGACTTCGCGAAGCCGTCGAGGCCCACCAGCGCAAGCGCCTCGGCGACGCGGTCCTCCGCTTCACGCCGCGGCACGCGCCGGACACGGAGCGGCATCAGCACGTTGGCGGCGACGGTGGCCCACGGCATCAGCGTCGGCTCCTGGAAGACGAAGCTGATCTCGCGCCGGAGTGCGTCCGCCTCTCCCGGCGTGGCGCCGAGTTCGACCGTGCCGGCGCTCGGCGGCGACAGACCGGCGACGAGGCGAAGAATGGTCGACTTGCCGCAGCCGGACGGGCCGAGGAGGCTGACGAATTCGCCCGACGCGACCGCGAGGCTGACGCCGTCGAGCGCCAGAACACCGTTTGCGTACGTCTTGCCGACATCCGCCAGCCGCACGAGCGGGGGCCCGGTCGGTCCCGTCAGCGCCGGTGAGGCCGGCCCGGCCAGCGCGGCGCCCGCCCTACGGCGTCGCCGCGGGCCGGAGCTCCATGCCCACGCCGCGGCAGACGAACTGGTTGGTGTAGAGCGTCGAGATGTCGATATCGGGCCGGACGACACCGGCGCCCGCCATCGCATCGTAGAAATTGTGGACCCGCGTGTCGTCGAAGCAGCCGATGCCGCGCTCGAGCGCGACGCCGGAATCAACGATGCCGAGCGCCTTCATCTGCTCGATGCCGAATGCGATGAGGTCATCCGTCATCTCGGGATTGGCGGCCTTGATGGCGGCGTTGCCGAGCGAGTTGTCGCCGTAGAGGTAGGTGTACCAGCCCTCGATCGAGGCATCGACGAAGCGCTGGACGATATCGGGATTGGCCTCGGCGTACCTCCGGAGGGTCTCGATCATCGTGGACGGCGTGTCGAAGCCGTAGTCGGCGATCACGATGGGCCGCGGCTCGAAGCCGGCCGCCTGCCGGATCACGAAGGGCTCCGAGGTGACGTAGCCCTGCTGCGCGGAGCGCGGATTGGCGATGAAGGGGGCGGGCGAGAAGAGGTATTGGCGGTACTGTTCGTCGCGGAAGCCGGGCACGGTCGCCTTCATCCACTGGAAGACCGAGTTGTAGACGTCGGCGCCCATGAAGATCGTCTCGAGCCCGGCAAGATCGGCGAGCGTCTCGACGCCTGAATCGGGATGGACGAGGAAGACCTGCGGCTCCTTCTGGAAGATCGCAGCCACTTCGAGGATTGCCGGGATGTCCTGCTCCATCGCGAAGATCGGCTGCAGAAGGTTGCCGGCCATGTAGAACTCGACCTGCCCCGTCAGGAGGCGCTGCCGGTTTGGCGACTGCGGACCCCCGGGAATGATCGTCACGTCGAGCCCGTAGCGCTCGTAGGTGCCGTCCGCAAGCGCCTGGTAGAAGCCGCCATGCTCGGCCTCCGCGAGCCAGTTGGTGGCGAACGTGACCTCGTCGAGGGCAAGGGCCGGGGCGGAAAGGGCGAGGAGGCCGGCGAAGGCGGCGATCGGAGCAGGGAAGCGCATCGGGATTCCTGATGGATGACGGCCGGTCGCAACACGCCGGGCCTCGCGGCGGCCCGCATCACCCGCCATCGCTGGCGATGGCGCCGGCCCGGACACAGCTTGGCCGTCCGTATAGAGGGATTCATTTCGTGTTCCTATAAGGACCGGGCATGCCACGGTTGCGGCAGCGCGCCCGGCGGCTCGCCGATCGCCGTTCCTTGCGGAGTGAAGAGGATGATGCTGCCCCGGCGCCGGTTCGCCGACATGACGACAGCGGAGATCGCCGCGGCCGATACGGCGTCCTGGGTCGCGGTGATCCCGGTCGCCGCGATCGAGCAGCACGGCCCGCACCTGCCGCTGTCGACCGACGCCGTCATCGGCGAAGGGCTGCTCGACCGCGCCCTTGCCCTTCTGCCGGCGGACGCCGACGTCACGGCGCTGCCGATGGTCTCGGTTGGCGCCTCCGACGAGCACGTCGCCTTTCCCGGCACGCTGACCCATCGCCCGGAGACGCTGGCCGAGATCCTCGTCGACCTCGGCGAGAGCGTTCTCCGCGCCGGGATCCGCCGGGTGCTGTTCATCAACTCGCATGGTGGCAACGGACCGACGCTCGACGGCGTGACGCGCGGACTGCGTATCCGCTCGGGGGCGCTGGCGGTGATGACCTCGTTCTCCCGTTTCGGCGTGCCGGACGGTCTGTTTCCGCCGGAAGAAGTCGCCCATGGCATCCATGGCGGGGCGGTCGAGACGTCGCTGATGCTGCACCTCCGTCCCGACCTCGTCCGGACCGACCGGATTGCCGCGTTCCCGTCGCTGCAGGAACGGCTCGTGCGGGAGAACCGCCATTTCCGGGCGCATGGACCGGTCTCGTTCGGCTGGCTTGCCGGTGATCTCAACCCGGCCGGTGCGGTGGGCGACGCGACGCTGGCGACGGCGGAGAAGGGGCGGGCGATCGCGGAGCACCAGGCGGCGCGCTTCGCCGAGCTTTGCCTCGAAGTGGCCGCGTTCGACCCTGGCGTCCTCGCCGACGGTGGACCATCCGGAAGGACGTAAGCGCTGCCTTGCTTCCGCCCCGTGTTGGCCGATACTTCGCGCGAACCGCGCCTGGAGGACTGGAAAAGTGACACACACTGAACGGACCGTATCCCGCCGCCCAATCGCCGCGTTCGCGGCCGTCCTGATCGCAATCGCTTCTCCCGCATCCGCCAACGACGCGACCGCGGAACTCGGCGCGGGCGGCCTTCTTCTCGTCTATAATCCGGCGATCGAGATGGCGGCCGAGAACCTCTACGTCTCGGCAAACGAGGTGCGCGTCGACTATCGGTTCCGCAACATCACCAAGGCCCCGGTAACCGTCACAGTGGCCTTCCCGCTGCCGCCCATCGCCGGCGGTTTCGAGATCGGCGTCGTCCTCCCCAACGACGCGAGCGAGAACTTCGTCAATTTCGAGTTGACGGTCGACGGCCAGCCACTCGAACCGCAGGTCTACAGCCGTGCCTCCGCGCTGGGGATCGACCGGACGGACGTGCTCCGCAATCTCGGCGTTCCGCTGAGCCCGTTCGGCGAGGCGACGTACCTCGCGATCGACGCACTGCCGGCCGAGTCGAAACGCGATCTCGCCCGCCTCGGCCTCATCATCCTGGAAGACTGGGGAACCATCCCGATGTGGACGCTCGAGACGGCGTTCTACTGGGAGCAGACCTTCCCGGCGGGGGCGGAGGTCGCGATCTCGCACCGCTACGAGCCGGTGGTCGGATACGGCTTCTTTGGCGACTACGCCTTCGACGACCCGTACTATCGCGACCGCTACTGCATGGACGACGCCTTCATTGCCGCCGCGCGGCGGCTGATGGGGCCGGACGCCAACTTCCCGTACCTCAACGAGCAGCGGATCGAGTACATCTTGACGACGGCCAACACCTGGGCGTCGCCGATCCGGGACTTCACCCTCACCGTCGACAAGGGCGCGCCGGATGCCCTCGTCTCGTTCTGCGGCGAGGGCGTAACCCGCACCTCCGACACCACATTCGTGGACCGCGAGACCGACTACTACCCGGAGCGGGAGCTTCACGTTCTCATCGTGACACCGGTCGAGCCCTGATCCTTCCCCCAACGGAGCCTAGCTGATGACCCTCGTTCGCACGTTCGCCGCGGCCGCTGCCGCCGCCGTCCTCATCGCGCCCCAGGCCTACGCACAGGCCACCACCGACGAGCAGATCGCGACGATCGTCCTGACCTGGATCGCCGAGGAAGCGGCCGACATGGATCCGGTGGCGCAGGAATACGGCGTCGGCTGCCTCACCCCGCTGGTGCAGGCGCTGGCCGAGCCGACGAAACTGGTCATCATTGCCGCCGGTGGCATGGAGGCAGGCATCGTCGAGATCGAAGCCACTGACGCCGCCACCTACGACACGATGTTTCCGCCGCTGCAGCTGTGCATCGAGGCGATGTTCGTCGGCGAGACGATCTGGCCGTGGGTGCAGGTAATGGAAGCGACGCGACCGCTGGACGAGCAGAAGCTCGCGGCATTCTGCGTGATGGACGCCATCAAGCCGCTCACCACCGAGCAGAAGCAGACGCTGTACCTTGCGGCCGTCGCCCCCGACGCGGACTTCGAGGACGGTCTCGATGCGCTCGTGCTGGCTGACCCGACGCTTGAGCCGATGCTCCAGGCCGCGATCGAGCCCTGCGTGTAGCGATCCAGCGCCGGCGTCAGGTGAAATCGATGACGCCTGCGGCACCGTCCTCGGTGCCGTAGGCAAGGCGCCGCCCGGCGTCGTCCCAGGCGAGCGCCGATACCGGCGTTCCGGAGGCATCACGGACGATCGACCCGTCGCCCTCGTCGAACGGGCCAATCGCCACCACGCCGTCGCGGTAGCCGATGGCGACGAGTTCTTCCTTCGGATGGCAGGCGACGCGGACGACGAGCTCGCCGCGGCCGCCAAGCTGCAGCGGCTGTTTCCCCTGCGGCCCGTCCTTGTGGAAGAACGGCCACAGGATCGCGGCGTCCGCCCCGGACGTTGCGAGGTACTTGCCCTTCACGGACCATGACAGCGAGCGCGGTTTCGCGCCGTAGCCGGTCATCCGGAGATGGCCGCCGCCTTCCGGCAGCTTCCAGCCGTGGAGGGCGTTCTCCTGCATCACGGTGACGAGGAAGCGGCCGTCGGGCGCGAAATCGACGCCGATATGGGCGCCTTTCCATTCGAGCTGGACGGGCGGGGTCTCGGTGTTCACCCACCACAACGACACGCCGTCATAGCGGGCCGCCGCGAGGCGCATGCCCTTGGGCGCGAAGGCAAGGCCACCGACGGTGCGCTGGTGCGCGAACACCCGCTCGCCGCCCTTCGGGAGAAGTACCGTTGCGTCCTTGCCGGCGGCGAAGGCAACCGCGCCGTCGCGGTGCGAAGCGATCTGGTCGATCCACTTCTTGGGCCGCGAGGCGAGTTCGGAAGCAACGCCCGCAGGGGACGTCGAAACGAGGCGTCCGTCGTCGCCGCCCGTGAGGAGCGTTCTGCCGTCGGCGCTGCGGATTGCGGTGAGCACCGCGCCCTGGTGGGCCGGCACGCTCTCCGCCGCGCCGTCGCGCATCAGCCGCACGGAGCCGTCGCCGAGTGCAAAGGCCGGCACGTCCTCGATGAAGGCGGCTCCGACCACGAAGGCATCGAGGGAAAGGCGCTGGACTGTCGGCATGGCTGGCTTCGCAAACGGCAGGGACCGAGCCTTGTGCTGCAGCCCACGGCTCTGCGCAAGGCGCAGGCTGTCGCCCGGGCAGCGGCCGCGGCAGGTGCGCGCCTGCGCCTGCGCCTGCGCCGCGTCCGCTCGATCCGGGCCGCTACCGCATCTTCAAGAAGGGTTGAGGCTGGCTATCCCGGCTCCAGCCGCTCGACGATCGTGCTGAAGGCGAGGCCGGGCTGCGGGCCGCCCGAGACGACGTAGATGAAGGGACCGATCGCCGCCGCGCCAAGGCCGTGCCGGGCCGTCGGCATGTCCGGCAGGATCGCCCAAGCGTCGGTCGCCGGATCGTAGCGCTCCGCGTTGGCGAACGTCCGCCGCTGCTCCTCGCCGCCGAACAGGTACACCTCGCCGTCCAGCGTGACGGCGGCGATGCCGCTCCGGCCGGTCGGCACGGGGGCGCCGGTTCGCCACGTTCCAGTGGCGGCGTCGAAAATCTCGTTCGTGGTGAGAAGCATAGTCGCGTCGGTCCGGCCGCCGAGGACGACGATGTCGTTGCCTACGACCGAGGCCGCGTGATGGTTCCGCGGCGTGGGCATTCCCGGCGCGGTCGTCCAGGCGCCCGTCGCGGGGTCGAAGACCTCGTGCGTGCCGGTGTCCCGGCGGGAGGCGTCCTGGCCGCCGATGGCATGGATGCGGCCGTCGAGCACGACCACGGCGAGGGCGCCGCGCGGCGTCGGCAGCGGCGGGCCGTCGCGCCAGGCTCGGGTCGCAAGGTCGAGGATGCGGACGGCGCCGGTCGCATTGAAGGTCGCGCCGGCGAAGCCGCCCACGAGGTACAGCGCGCCGTCCAGCACCACGAGGCCCGCGTGGTTCACGCCCTCGGGCAGCGTCGCGAACTCCGTCCACGCGTCGGTCGCCGGATCGTAGGCCTGGACTGCCACCGGCGCGCCGGTGCCACCCGCTGCCGTCTGCGAGAAGCCTCCCAGCATGTACAGGAGCGTTCCGTCGGTTGCGACGCTCACCTCCGTGCGCGGCGGCCCGGGATGCGGCGCCATCGTCGTCCATGTGCCGGGCGCTGTGGGCTGTGCCGCCGCCGGGGCGGCGAGAGCCAGAATGGTGGCGATGACGAGTGCGCGCAGACGGACCATCGTTCCCTCCATGGCCCCCCTCGGAAGAGGAGCAAACCTGGACCGGGCCGTCAAATCGCCCCGCATTCCGTCGGGCCGCTACCGCATGCACGCAAGTGATTGGCCGCGGCGCTGTGAGGGTGGAACCTGGCCAGAACGACACCTCCGCGGTGGAGCGAAAGTCTTCCTTCACCGGGGCGAGATGAAGGAGGAGGATTTCGCCGGCGAGCCCCTCGATCGCCAGCGACTGGGCGCCTCGTCGCATCAGTACGAGTCACTTCCGGGCATGCCGCCGCTCAGGCGGGAAGGATGCGAAGGAGGCTGACCTTGTCGCCGCGGACAGAGAATTCCATCCGGCTGGGGCCGGTGTGGAATGTGCTCTTCCAGTCGCCGGTGACCACGATCCGCTCGCGCAACCGCTCGGTCCGCTTCACGGTGAGCTGCCCCTTTGCGCCGATGAGTTCGCGCGCGTTCCACTCCGCGATCTCGTGGTAGCCGGAATAGATCGAGCCGAAATCGTCGACCACGCCGTCGTCCGTGAAGAGGCCGAGGAAGGCGTCCGTATCGCCGCGATTGATCGCGGCGATGACGGCGTCCACGGCCGTGGGAATGTCGACCGCCATCCTCAGTTCTGCTCCATCGCCTCGAGTTCGCCGATCATGCCTTCGATGACGGACAGGCCCTTCATCCAGAACGCCGGGTCGGACGCGTCGAGGCCGAACGGCTTCAGCAGCACCGAATGGTGCTTCGTGCCGCCCGCGCGAAGCATGTCGAAATACTTCGCCTGGAAACCTTCGGCGGCGTCCTGATACACGGCGTAGAGCGAGTTCACGAGGCAATCGCCGAACGCATAGGCGTAGACGTAGAACGGCGAGTGGATGAAGTGCGGGATGTAGCTCCAGAACGTCTCGTAGCCGGGGCCGATCCGCACCGCCGGGCCGAGGCTCTCGGCCTGCACTTCGAGCCACATCTCGCCCAGCCGCTCGGCGGTCAGCTCCCCTTCGCGCCGCTCGGTGTGGACCTTCCGCTCGAAGGTGTAGAACGCGATCTGCCGCACGACCGTGTTGATCATGTCCTCGACCTTCTGCGCCAGCATCGCGCGGCGCAGCACCGGGTCGGTCGTCTTCTCCATCAGCGCCTGGAAGGTCAGCATCTCGCCGAAGACGCTTGCGGTCTCGGCGAGCGTCAGCGGCGTCGGCGCCATCAGCGCGCCGCGCGGGGCGGCGAGCACCTGGTGGACGCCGTGGCCGAGCTCATGGGCGAGCGTCATGACGTCCCGCGCGCGGCCCTGGTAGTTGAGGAGGACGTAGGGGTGGGCGCTCGGCACGGTCGGGTGCGCGAAGGCGCCCGGCGACTTTCCGGGGCGGATCGGCGCGTCGATCCAGCGCCGGTCGAAGAAGCGGCCGGCGATCTCGGCCATCTCGGGCGCAAAGTCGCCATAGGCGCCAAGCACGGTCGCCTTCGCCTCGTCCCAGCCGATGAGGCGCTGCGGCACCTTTGGCAGGGGCGCGTTGCGGTCCCAGTGGTTCAGCGCATCCTTGCCGAACCATTTTGCCTTGAGGGCATAGTAGCGGTGCGAGAGGCGCGGATAGGCATCGCGCACGGCGGCGACGAGCGCCGCGACGACCTCCGGCTCGACGCGGTTCGCCAGGTGCCGCGAATCCGACACGTCCTTGAAGCCGCGCCAGCGGTCGGAGATCTCCTTGTCCTTGGCGAGCGTGTTGGTGATGAGCGTGAAGAGGCGGACATTGGCCGCGAAGGTGGTGGCGAGCGCGTCGGCGGCCTCCTTGCGCTTCGCCTCTTCGGGATCGAGGAGGTGGTGGAGCGCTGCCTCGATCGACAGGTCCTCGCCGCCGATGCGGTAGCGGAGCGAGGCCTGGGTCTCGTCGAACAGCCGGTTGAGCGCGCCCGCGCCCGTCACCGACTTCTCGAAGAAGAGCTGCTCGACGCGGTCCTCCAGCTGATACGGCTTCTCCTTGCGGAGGTCGTCGAGCCACGGCCGGTAGTGCGCCAGCGCGGCAGAGTTCTCGATCGCGGCGTCGATGACGGCATCGTCGATCTTGTTGAGCTCGAGCGTGAAGAACAGGAGCCGCGAGCTCGTCGTGGTCATCTTGTCCTGCGCGTCGCCGAAGAATTTCGCGCGCGTCGGGTCGGTCGTGTCGCCGGCATGGATGAGGCCGGCATAGGACATGATCCGGCCGAGCCGGTCGTCGAGCGCCTCGTAGGCCTTCACCGCCTCGGCCAGTCGGTCGCCGCCGTCGGGCCCGGCGGCGAGCTCGGCGAGCTTGCCCTTGTACTTCTCCTCGAACGCCTTCGCCTCATTGTCGGCCCGGACGAGGTCGGCGGCGTATTCCGGCGACTGCATGCCGGGGTAGAGGTCGTCGAGGTTCCATTCCGGCAGCGCGCCGAGATCGACCGCCGCGGCGGATTCCTTGGCGAAGACGGGCTTGTTCATGGCGAGGGTCCGATGATGGTGACGGCCGCAATGTGACGACCCGGGCGGCCCGGTTCAAGCCGGTGCGTGTCATCAACTCTCCGACCAACCGTCGCTCCGGCCGTAGAGCCGGAGCCTTTTGTTCCGGGCGCACGGCCTTGCCACAGGAACAAGAGGTTCCGGGTTCCGCTTCGCGGCCCCGGAACGACGATCCGTGGAGTTGTAAGGCTTTCGCCAGAAGACCACGGGCGGGCGAGGCGAAGGAGGCGCGCGTACCTCTCACTGCCCCAGCAGCGGCACATCCTCGGCGGCGGCGGCATCGGCGAGCTTCGTGTCGATCGTCGCCAGCGCCGCCGTCTCCCGCCGCGCCAGTTCGAGATAGGCCGCGGCATAGATCGAGAGACCATGCCGCCGCGCGAGGGCGAGCGTGACGCCTTCCTCGGGCGCGGCGTCGCGCTCGACCGGCAGGCGGCGCATCGCGTCGAGGATGCGCTCGGTGTGGTCCGGCCCGAGCCGGCCGCGGCGCTCGTTGGCGATGAGGAGGTTCTGGACCTCGAACCACCACACCCACGGCACGAGAATCCGGTCCTGCCGCATCGCCTCGCGCAGCCGTCGCGTCATGGGCAGGAGATCGTCGGGGAGGAGGAGCGAACCGGTGACGGACGCGTCGATGACGAGGGCCATCAGGCGTCATGGCCGTCGTGCCGGCCGGACATGATGTCCGCCAGCGTCAGCATCGGCAGCTTCCGCCCGATCTTCTGCAGCGCCACCAGCGCCTTCTCCGTCACCTCCGCCCGCCGGTCCGCCTCCGGCACCAGCCGCGCCACCGCGCGGCCGTGCCGGGTGATGACGAAGCTCTCGCCCGTCTCCACCTCGTCGAGGATGCGGAGGAGGTGGGTCTTTGCCTCGGACGACTGGATCTTCTTCACGCACCACCCCGATTGGTCGAATCAACCGGTCGAACGGTGCCGAGACATCGCGGGTAGGGTCAAGCGCGACTCGCACGCAGGAGGAAAGAGCGCGGCACGGATCGGGAAAGGAGTGAGGAGAGTGTCAGCCGACCGAGCCGGCGAAATCGTCGTATTGGTTGCGGGGGCAGGATTTGAACCTGCGGCCTTCAGGTTATGAGCCTGACGAGCTACCGGGCTGCTCCACCCCGCGCCAAGACGACGAACGGGCCAAGCGGCCCGTCGAGTGGCGCTGATATAGGCCGGTCCGGCGCCGCAGGAAAGGGGGTCGCGGCATTTCGTGGCATTCGCATGACACGAGGGCCGAAAGGCCGCAGATGCTAGGGCGCGGGCGTGGCTTCGGGGGCGGCCGGCGGCGGCGGGAGAACGACGGGAGCGGCCGGAATCGACAGCTGCGGACGCGGCCAGCGGAAGTCATCGGCGCGACCGGTGACGGGGAGAAGCGATTCGCCGCGGACCAGCAGCCGGTACTGCGCGGTGCCGGACACGACGACGGGCGGGCGGTCGAGGAGCTCCGTCGGCGCGCCGGGCGGCGGCTGGGCGAAGGCGATGACCGGGCCGACGAGCTGGCGCGTGCCGTCCGGCAGCACTTCCGGCCGGATGCCCGGCTCGGGGTCGGCGAGGAAGACGACGGCGTCGCCCGGGCCGGGCAGGCGGATCTCGCGGTCGACATAGTAGGCGAGCTTCACACGGCCGGCGGTGGTCAGGCTGAAGCCGTCTTCGCCGCGCAGGGTGCGATTTCGACCGTCGATGTCCGGACCCGTCGCCGTGAAACGGCCTTCGACGTCGGCGAACGCGTCCCAGACGTCGACATAGATGCCGTCGATCGCCTCGATCGCGGCCTCGTAGACCGAGTTGAAGAACGCCATGTCCGTCGACATCGTGCGCTGGCGCATCGGGGGCTGGCCAACCCACAAAGCGGGCTTGCCGTGTTCCTCCAGAATGGCGGCGATCGCAGACGCGCGCGCCGCGTACTCGGCGTCCCAGCCGGGCGAGCGGAGCCGCTCGGTGCCGTCCGCGGTCCGCATGTCCTGGCGGTCGTTGGTGCCGATCATCAGGACCACGAAGTCCGGCGTCACCTCGGCGAGGATGCGCGGAAGCTGGGCGATCCAGTCGTAGAAGTCGGCGCGGACGATGCCCGACGAGCCGTTGGTGCGGTCGATGACGACCAGGCGCGGTTCGGCGGCATAGGTTGTCTCGAGGCCGCGGGCGAGACCGGACGCCATGAAGTCGCCGACGACGAGGAGCGTCAGGGCGTCCTCGTTCTTGGCCACGGGGCCGCCCCGCGCCGGCTGCGCCGCGACCGTTGGCGTGGCGGCCTGGGCGACTTCCGTTTCTCCCGGGGCGGCCGGTGTGTTGATGCGATCGAAGAAGCGCTGGACGGGACCCTGCGCCACCACGGTGACGGTCGTGGCCGCGACCGCCGCCGAGGCGAGGATCACGGCGGCGATGAAGAGGCCAAGATTTGCGCCCGTCCGACGCATGTGCCGGTTGCCCTCCGCTGCCCCGACGGGGGGCCGGAATCCGGGCCCGCCGCCCGATGCCGGCCGTTCCGTCAGGAAATGCGCACCGGAAGCCTACCGGTTGCGGAGCGCCTGCAACAGCCGGTCGGATGGATAGCCGTCGGCAACCAGGCCCGCCTGCTGCTGGTAGGTCATGATCGCCGTGCGAGTGCCGGTGCCGACGACCGCGTCGATCGCGCCGTTGTAGAGACCGAGTCGGGCGAGGAGCTGCTGCAGTTCGCGGCGTTCGTCCGCGTTCAGCGGCCGCTCGTCCCGCGGCCAGGATTGCTGGAACGTGCCGAAACCCTGGAGACGATCGGCGAGATGGCCGATGGCCAGCGCGTAGGAGTTGGCGTTGTTGTAGCGCTTGATGACCCGGAAATTGTGGAGCAGCAGAAACGCGGGACCGTGCGCACCGGCCGGCACCCACAGGGTCGCCGTGTCGGTCGGCCGCGGGAAGGCGGCGCCGGAGGCGCGGGCGATGCCCATCGACGACCACTGCGCGAGGGTGCGGGTGTCGCCGCTCTCGGAGAGTCGATAGTCGAACCCGGCCGGCAGGCGGACCTCGTAGCCCCAGGTCTTGCCCGACTCCCAGCCCATGCGGTTGAGGTAGGACGCGGTCGAGGCGAGGGCGTCGGGAATCGAGGACCACACATTGCGCCGCCCGTCGCCGTCCCAGTCGACGGCGTACGATTCGAACGTGGTCGGGATGAACTGCGTGTGGCCCATCGCACCGGCCCAGGAGCCGGTCATGTTGGCCAGGGTCACATCGCCGCGCTGCAGGATTTTCAGCGCCGCGATCAGCTGCGTCTCGCCGTAATTCTGGCGCGAGCCGCCCTGGTAAGCGAGCGTCGCCAGCGAGCGGATCACCGGCTTGACGACATTGGTGTTGTTCAGGATCGCGCCATAGGCGCTCTCGAGCCCCCAGATCGCGAGGACGACGTAGCGGTTGACGCCGTAGCGCGCCTCGATATCCGCGAGGAGTTGGCCGTATTGCGGGAGCTTTGCGATGCCGTTGGCGATGCGCTCCGCCGAGACGGCGCCGTCGAGATACTCCCAGATCGGCCGGACGAACTCCGGCTGATTCGTGGCGCGGGGGATCACGGTCGGGTCCGGCTCGAAATTGCCGAGCGCCGCTGTGTAGGTCGCCCTGGTGATGCCGGCCGCCTCCGCGCGCGGCCAGAAGGACTGGACCCAGCGGTCGGACGCTGCGTCGGCGCGCGCGCCGCCGGCGGCGAGCATGGCGATGAGCCCCGCGACCAGAGCGATCGGCAGTGCCCAAGCCCCCCGGCCCCGGCTGGCGATCGTTTCGGCGGTCATGTCAATTCCTTGTCCCGTGTTGAATCAATGATTTGCGGCAATTGCGCGGCCTCATAGCCGGGTCCTGCCGAGTTGTTCCTCCCAGGCGAGGGCGGTCGTGATGATGAAGTCGAGGTCGTCGTGCTGCGGCGTCCAGTCGAGCGTTGCGCGCAGGAGCGACGGGTCCGAGACGACGAGGCCGAGGTCGCCTGCCCGGCGTGGCGCGTTCCTGGCCTGCACCGTGCGGCCTGAAAGCCGCTCCATCGCCTCCACGACCTGGCGGACCGAGTAGCCGCGTCCGTAGCCGCAATTGGCGACGATGCTCCTGCCGCCGTTCCGCAGATAGGCGAGCGCGGCGACATGGGCCCGCGTCAGATCGGAAACGTGGATGAAGTCGCGGACGCCGGTGCCGTCGGGGGTGTCCCAGTCGGTGCCGAACACGTCGATGTGGGAACGCTTCCCCAGCGCCGCCTCGGCCGCGACCTTGATGAGATGCGTCGCGCCCTTGGTCGAATGGCCGGTGCGGAGTTGCGGGTCGGAGCCGGCGACGTTGAAATACCGCAGCGCGGCGTAGCGGAGGCCGTGCGCCGCCGCCGTGTCGGCGAGCATTGTCTCGGTCATCAGCTTGGATCGGCCATAGGGCGTGACGGGCGCGGTTTCCGCACCCTCGACGACCGGCTGGACCACATCGGGCCCGTAGACCGCCGCGGTCGAGGAGAACACGAAATGGCCAACGCCACCTTGCACCGCCGCTTCGATGAGCGTGCGGGACTTGGCGGTGTTGTTGAGGTAGTAGCGGAGCGGCTTTGCGACCGATTCCGGTACGACGACCGAGCCGGCGAAGTGCATCACCGCATCGATGCCGCGGCTCCGGATCAGTTCGGCCACGAGCTTCTGGTCGCCCACATCGCCGACGACCAGCTCGGCCTGCGGCGCCACCGCCCAGCGGAATCCGGTCGACAGGTCGTCGAGCACGACGACCCGTTCGCCGGCGCCGACCAGATCGAGCACGGCGTGACTGCCGATATAGCCAGCGCCGCCCGTGACGAGGACTGCCATGGAACCATCCGACCCACGGCCCGGCCAGAACGCACCGGGCTTTGGATCAGATTGGAAGCAAGTCGTTTATACTTTGTTAGCCGTAACGGCCTCCTTCATGGGTTAAGGCTGGGATCACGAGGTCGGGGCCAGGGGAGTGTTCATGTCGGAAGCCGTTCGCATTGCCGTCTTTCCCGTTGCCGGTCTCGGCACGCGCTTCCTGCCGGCGACCAAGACGATCCCGAAGGAAATGTTGCCGATCGTCGACCGGCCGCTGATCCAGTACGCGGTCGACGAGGCGCGCGAGGCGGGGATCGAGCACTTCGTGTTCGTGACCGGCCGCAACAAGTCGGTCATCGAGGACTATTTCGACATCCAGTACGAGCTCGAGGCGACGCTCGAAGCGCGCAACAAGCACCAGGATGTCGAGAAGCTCCACCACGACAAGCTGCCGCCCGGCGCGGCGAGCTTCACCCGCCAGCAGATACCGGCCGGCCTCGGCCATGCGGTGTGGTGCGCCAAGGAGATCGTCGGCGGCCGGCCGTTTGCCGTCATCCTGCCGGACATGCTGCTGCAGAGCGATCCGGGATGTCTTGCCATGATGGTCGAGGCGCACCGCGAGGTCGGCGGCAACATCGTTGCGCTGTCGGAATGCGACCCGGACAAGACCAATCAGTACGGCATCGTCTCGCTCGGCGAGGCGGTCGGCCCGACGCACCGGATCACCGGGATGGTCGAGAAGCCGAAGCCGTCGGAGGCGCCGTCGAACCTGTACATCAACGGCCGATACATCTTCCAGCCGGAGCTGTTCGCGGAGCTGGACGACCACACCACCGGCGCGGGCGGCGAAATCCAGCTGACCGACGCCATGATCCGGCTTGCGGCCAGACAGCCGATCTACGGCCTCCGCTACGGCGGCCGGACGTTCGACTGCGGTTCCAAGGGCGGGTTCCTGGCGGCCAACTATGCCTATGCGCTCAAACGGCCCGACATCGCGGACGAACTCCGTTCCGAGTTCGGCAAGCTGCTCGGCAGCATGAACGCCTGACGAGCGGTCGGCCGGGATCGTGAAGGATACCGGCGGCCCCCGCGCCTGGATCTCCGCCCGGCAGCCAGCCGTCCTGCGCGCGATGCGTCACTACCGCGGTATCTACGGGCGGTGGGCGAACCTCGTCGCGCCGCGCCGGTTCAGTGAGAAGATGCTTTACAAGAAGCTGTTCGACCGACGGCCCATGTTGGCCGTCTGGACTGACAAGCTTCTGGTCCGCGACTATGTCCGCGACCGGCTCGGCACCGACCGGCACCTCGTCCCGATCATCGGCGTCTACGACACCGCCGAACAGGTGCGGCAGCTGCGGAAACGCTGCCCGACGGCTTCGTCCTGAAGGCGACGCATGGCAGCGGCTGGGTGAAGGTGTTCTTCCCGGGCGCGCCACGAAGCGCGGGGGAACTGCAAGCGCTGGCGGCCGAGTGGCTCGCCCGCGACTATGGGGCGTTCGCCGACGAATGGGCGTATCGCAACCTGCCGCGACGCGTGATCGCCGAGACATTTCTCGAGAACGGCGGGCGGATCGCGAGCGACTACAAGTTCCTCTGCTTCAACGGCGACCCGCGCCTCGTCATGGCGACGCAGGATCGCTTCACCGCCCTGAAGGTGAGCACGTTCGATCTCGACTGGCGCGAAGTGAGCCTCCGCCAGTGGACCTGTCGCCCGGTCGAGAACCTCCCGAAGCCTGCGACCTTCGATGAGATGGTCGACATCGCGCGGCGCCTCTCTGCGGAAGCGGATTTCGTCCGCGTCGATCTCTACGAGGCGGGCGGCAAGGTCTACTTCGGCGAACTCACCAACTATCACTTCGGGGGTACGGTGCCGTTCGACCCGACGCACTGGGATATCGACCTCGGCCGCTGGTGGCGCGTACCGTGGCGCTACCGGTAGAGGCCATCGTCAGCGCTGGAGGCGCGCGGTCACGGCGACGGTCGTCGTGCCGCCGGTCCGGCTCGGGTCAGTGCTCCACAGCCATTGCTGCGTGACGCCGGCGTTGAGGCGGATCCAGCGCGTCGGCTGCCAGGCGACGTCGGCACCGAGCGCCGCGGAACGCTCGACGTCGCCCCCGGCCAGCCATTCCGTGGCGTAGGCCGCTGTCGCGCCGACCGTCACGTTGTCCCGAACCGCGAGCGTGCCGCGAAGCGTCCAGTCCTGGCGAACCGATCCCCCGGCCGTCGGCGAGGGGTCGCCTGTGAAGGTCGTCCGCGTGGCGAGGGTGACTGCAACGGGCTCGCGCGGCGACCAGACGGAACTTGCGGCAAAGGTGAAGCCACGTAGGCCCTGGAGGGCAGGGTCGTCCGGGATATCGCGGTGGACGCCCACCGCGACCTCGCCGGTCAGCACGGGGGCCGAATCATAGACGAAGCCGCCGCGCAGCTCGACGCTGCGAAAGCCCTGCGTGAATCCGTCGGTGTCGACGGGCCGGTCGTAGAGCCGGCGGCCATAGGCGATCTCGACGAAGGGGGTGAAACGCGCCGCGCCATCGGTGGAGAGCCGGGCGGCGCCCGTGACGAGGAGATTGTTGCGGTCGCCCTGGTCGACAGGGACGCCGCTGATCGCGCCGTCCTCGTAGAAGGTCCGCTGGACGTCGAGCGACAGGCGGAGCGCGAGGGGGCCGATCGGCCCCTCGAGCGTGGCATTTGCTGTGGTGGAGTGGATTCCCGGCGCGCGGTCGAGGCCGCCGGGATTCAGCGGGTCGAGCGCGGACTGGGCGGCGAGGCCGTACGCGGCGCCAATCGCAAAATCCCACAGGCCCGGGAGATCGAGGCGGACGGAAAGGCTCGCGTCGGCGCCGACCACAAGGCTCGTGGGCGAGGTCGCGACCGGGACGATGTCGGCGGACAGGGTCGCGGTGATCGTCAGCGGGGCCGCTTCGTAAATCGCCACAAGCTCGGGCGAGAGGACGACAGTCGCCCCCGGGTCGCCGATCGTGCCGCCCGAGAAGCGGCCGGAAATCTCGATCGCCGGATAGAGCGTGAAGCGTCCCGCGACGATGCCGAGTTGGTCGTAGGGGCTCGCGAGGCCGCGAAGCGGAGCGCCGCCCGCGACCTGCGCCACGGCGGGGCCGGCGCACGCCACAATCAGCACGGCGAGGACAGGCAGTCGAGCCATCGGCTTCACGATCCGGACGCGGAGGGCTCAGCCCGAGCGTTACCGAAAGGTAAAGCGGCGTGGTTAACGAATGGTGAGCGGGCGTAGGCTCCTGTCCTGCGCGGATCGGGAGACTGTGCGGAGGGCAGGTCCCACGCCGGTTGGGGAGGCGCGGTGCCTAGGGAACAAAGGGTTCCGGGTTCCGCTTCGCGGCCCCGGAACGACGGTGTGGTTCTTAGCAAGAACAACTCGTCGTACCGGCCGGAGCGAAGCGGAGAGCCGGAACCTCTTGTTCCCGTGGCACGACTTTCGAGCGCCTTGTTGGGGGCAGGCGCATCCGATGCCGAAGAACTGCCGGTCAGACGCCGTGCAGACGAAAGGCGTCGCTACCGGACGAGGACGTTGCGGAACTGCCACGGGTCCGAGGTGTCGAGGTCCTCCGGGAAATACCCCGGGCGGTTCTCGAGCGGCGTCCAGTCCGTGTAGTAGCCTCTCACCGGCCCGAGATAGGGCGTCTGGACCTCAAGGCAGCGACGGTAGTCCATCTCGTCCGCCTCGACGATGCCCGCCATCGGGTTCTCGAGCGCCCAGACCATGCCCGCCAGGACCGCCGAGGAGACCTGGAGGCCGGTGGCATTCTGGTAGGGGGCGAGGAGACGGGCCTCCTCGATCGAGAGCTGCGATCCGTACCAGTAGGCGTTCCTGGCGTGGCCGTAGAGGAGGACGCCGAGTTCGTCGATGCCTTCGACGATCTCGTCCTCGTCGAGGATGTGTTCCTCCGGCTGGCGCTCGCCGGCGCGGCCGAACATCTCGTGCAGCGACAGCACGGCGTCGTTCGACGGATGGTAGGCGTAGTGGCAGGTCGGCCGGTAAACGAGTTCGCCCTGGTCGCGGACGCTGAAGTAATCCGGGATCGACAGTGCTTCATTGTGGGTGACGAGGAAGCCGTATTGCGGGCCGGGGGTCGGGCACCATGAGCGGACGCGCGTGTTCGCGCCCGGCTGGAGCAGGTAGATTCCCGGCCGCGTGCCCGTGGTGTGCCGGCGCGCATTCTCCGGCATCCACGTCTCGTGGGTGCCGAAGCCCAGCTCGGCCGGCTGAAGGCCCTCGGAGATGAATCCCTCGACCGACCACGTGTTGACGAAGACGTTCGGAGGCTTGGGCCTGCGGGAAAGCTGCGTGTCGCGCTCGGCGACGTGGATGCCCTTGACCCCGACGCGCTGCATCAGGCGCGCCCAGCCGTCACGGTCCGTCGCCGACGGTTCGACGGCATCCGGTGCGATCGCGCCGGCGAGGTCCACCAGCGCCTTCTTCACGAACCATGAGACCATGCCGGGGTTGGCGCCGCAGGTCGACACCGCGGTCGTGCCGCCCGGGCTTCGCGCCTTCTCGGTACGCACCGTCTCACGGAGCGCGTGGTTGGTGCGCGCCTCGGCGTCGACGGTGCGGTCGTAGTAGAAGCCGGGCCAGGGTTCGACCACGGTGTCGATGTAGAGCGCGCCGATCCCGCGACAGAACTTCATGATGTCGAGCGACGACGTCTCGACCGAGAGGTTGACGCAGAAGCCCCTTCCGCCTCCCGCGGTGAGGAGACCGCCGAGGAGCTCGCGATAGTTGTCGCGGGTCACCGCCTGTTCCACGAAGCGCGCACCGTGTTTCTCGGCGATCGCGCGATCGCTCCCATCCGGATCGATCACCACAAGCCGCGAGCGGTCGTAGGTGAAGTGGCGCTCGATCAAAGGGAGCGTTCCCTTTCCGATGGAGCCGAAGCCGATCATCACGATCGGGCCGTCGATGTGTCCGTGAACGGGCCAGGCGGTCATTTTTACGTCGGGATCCTCATGGCTGGAAGGCGGCGAAAGACGCCGCCACGGTTTTGATCGGGGCTGCCCGCGCCACAGTCAAGGACGCGGATCGGCAGCCTGGGCACCCGTTCGATTCGAACAGCCGCACCCGGGGGGTTGACGGCCGGCATATAACCAACTAGTTACATAACCTGTCGGTTACATACGGGCGTTGAGCCCCAACAGAGAGAACTGAGATGGCCAAGGTTTCGTTCAACATGAGCGTTTCGCTGGACGGCTTCGTCGCCGGTCCCAATCACGAGGTCGATGAGGTCTTTGCGTGGTACGGCGCGGGAGACACCGACTTCCTTCTGCCCGGCGCACGCAGCCCCTTCAGGGTTTCGGCGGCCAGCGCGCGATACCTCGCCGCGCACTCTGCCGGCATCGGAGCACTCGTTACCGGTCGCCGCACCTTCGACCTCGCCGGTGCGTGGCAAGGCCAGCCGCCGCTTGGCGTGCCTTGCGTGGTGATGACCCATCGCCCGCCGGCGGAGTGGACGAAGGAAGGATCGCCGTTCACCTTCGTCGATACCGTCGAGGACGCCATCGCAACGGCCCGGCGTCTGGCCGGAGGGCGGGACATCGCCCTCGGTACCCCCTCGGTGTTGCGGCAGGCGCTGGATCGCGGCGTTGTCGACGAGGTGTCGCTCGACATGGCGTCCGTCATGATCGGGCAGGGCATACCCCTCGCGCGTCCGACCGACGCACCGGTCCGCCTCGAGCGGATCGAAGCGGTCGAAGGTACGGGAGTGACGCATCTTCGCTTCCGGGTTCTCCGATAGCCACGGCGCCCGGTGGCCGGTCGAGGTCCATGACCCCCGACCCGGCCGCCGGCTCGGCAGGTTGCCTCAGGCGGCCACGCGCCACGCGTCGTTCGTTACCGGCGCGATGATGCCTCGGACCATATCCATGTCCGCCGTCACGGCGCCGGTCGCGCCGGCGAGCGCTCCCGCGCGTAGTTCCACGGCGAGAAACCTCGCCGGATCCACTTTCGCCGGCATGGCAAGATTGGCCGTGAACTCAGCCGAGAAGCCGAAGCGGGCGTAGTAGGGCGCATCGCCGACGAGGATCACCGCGCCATGGCCGAGTGCAGCGGCGCGGTTGAGCGCGGAGCGCATCAGCCGGCTGCCGATGCCGGCCCCCTGGTGATCGGGCGACACTGCGAGCGGGCCGAGCAGGAGGGCAGGGCGGCCACCCGCATCGACTTCCCACAGGCGCACCGTGCCCACGACGTCGCGGCCGTCGCGGGCAACGAGGGCGATCTCAGGCGCGCGGCCGTCGCGCAGAAGCTGCGACGGCTTGAGGAAGCGCTCCGGACCCATCACGGCGTCGAGAAGGGTCTCGCGCGGGAGGCGGTCGGACAGGTGCTCGGTGTCGATGGTGACCATGGTGCACTCCAAGACCCGCATGCGGCGGGAGTCGGTGTGGAAGGGACTGGCGGTGAGGGAGAAGAACCCCCTCTCCCCGCTTGCGGGGAGAGGGATGGGTGAGGGGCTGCGGCACCCCAGTTCTCTTCGGCCCGTCAGACATTTCGCGAGGCCGATTACCCCTCACCCCGCCTCTCCCCGGCAGACGGGAGAGGGGATCGAGAGGCCGTGCCCAGCGACGCCTGGTCGGCTGAGAGGCCGAGGTCCTAGATCACGTAGGACCGGAGCGGCGGGAAGCCGTTGAACGCCACCGACGAGTAGGTCGTCGTGTAGGCGCCGGTGCCTTCGATCAGCACTTCGTCGCCGATCGAGAGCGACACCGGCAGGTCGTAGGGCGTCTTCTCGTACAGGACGTCCGCCGAATCGCAGGTCGGGCCGGCCAGCACGCAGGGCGCCATCGGCGCTCCGTCGCGCGGGGTGCGGATCGGGTAGCGGATCGATTCGTCCATCGTCTCGGCGAGACCGCCGAACTTGCCGATGTCGAGGTAGACCCAGCGCACCGGATCGTCGGCATCCTTGCGGGAGATCAGGACGACCTCCGACTTGATGATGCCGGCGTCGCCGACCATGCCGCGACCGGGCTCGATGATCGTCTCGGGCAGGCGGTTGCCGAAGTGTCGCCGGAGCGCACCCGAGATGGCCATCGCGTACGACTGCACCATCGGGACTTCCTTGAGGTACTTCGCCGGGAAACCACCGCCGAGATTGACCATGCGGAGCTGGATGCCGCGATCGCCGAGGGCACGGAAGATCATCGCCGCCGAAGCGAGCGCGCCGTTCCACGCCTGGACGTTGCCCTGCTGCGAGCCGACATGGAACGACACGCCGTAGGCGTCGAGCCCGACCCGGTGGGCGTGCTCGAGCACGTCGATCGCCATCTCCGGCGCGCAGCCGAACTTGCGCGACAGCGGCCATTCGGCGCCGGCGCCGTCGCAAAGGATGCGGCAGAACACCTTGGCGCCCCTGGCGACGCGGGCGATCTTGCCGACCTCTTCCTCGCAATCGACCGCAAAGAGGCGAACGCCGAGCGCGTAGGCGCGGGCGATGTCACGCTCCTTCTTGATCGTGTTGCCGTAGGAAATGCGGTCGGGTGTGGCGCCGGCGGCGAGCGCCATCTCGATCTCGGCCGGCGTGGCGCAGTCGAACGAGGAGCCGAGCTCGGCGAGCGCCGACAGGACGGCGGGCTCCGGGTTCGCCTTCACGGCGTAGAACACGCGGGTGTCCGGCAGGGCCCTGGCGAAGGCGCGATAGTTGTCGCGCACGACGTCGAGGTCGACCACCAGGCACGGGCCATCGGGACGGTTGGTGCGAAGGAAATCGCGGATACGGTCGGTCATTGCCGGGCACTCCCAAGCGACAGAGGTCAAAACCGCCGGGACGCTTCGTGGCAGGGGCCGCTTTGGAGACGGTTGCCCGACCAGTGACGTACCGGTTTGCCGGCGCTCGCGCGCCGACGGGTTAGGGGTGACGGGTCAAGCAACCGAACAGGGCTGTCGGATTGCTCTCCGTCGCCGTCGCTTTGGATCGGGTGTACCGGTCCGCACGTGCGGCAAGGATGTAGTGCCTCTTCAGTAACCCCGGGCGTTGGAGACCCGGCAGAGACCAAAAAAGCCCGCTACGTCGTTGCTTTAAGCCGCGTCCTTCGAAGCATCCGGGACTTGTCCCCGGTGTTCGCCCTCGGACGTTTACGATCGGCCACAGGCACGTGCGAAATTGGGCAGGGCGTAGATACGCAGAACGCCTGTCGCATTCAAGGGTTTTTGGGGGTCGGCGTTAAAAAACCCGTGACCCGGACATGAGCCGAAAGCGGACCGGATGGCGGCGGGCGGAACGCGCCTGGGGATATGGCGTTCTCCGGCGGGGCTCACAGTGGAGATTCCGTCATGCCTGCCAAGTCCAAGGCCCAGCAGAAAGCCGCCGGCGCGGCCCTTTCGGCGAAGCGCGGCGAGACCAAGCCGAGCGAACTCAAGGGCGCCTCGCACGAGATGTACGATTCCATGAGCGAGAGGCAGCTGGAGGAGTTCGCCAGCACCAAGCGAAAGGGAAAGCCCGAGCACGTTTCGGGGACGAAGCATTAGTCGGCAGTCGGGGGGGCGGGCGGGAGGGACGACGGCGCATACACCGTCCAGCCTCCCGAAAACCCGCGGCAAAAGGGAGGCGTGTCACCGGGATCCGCCGCCCGTTCCACGCCTTTAGCGCCAAAGCGAAGCCATGTGGCACGAGTCACCGCGTGGAGTATGCCGTCGCGCCCACGGAGCAGGCGCGGAGTCGGTCCCGGGTCCTGATCGAACTCGTACAGGCGGCGGATCAGGTGCTCAGGCCATCTGCGCATGGGCGATCCCGCACGAGCCACCTCATCGACCCTAAGACGTCCCAAGCCCGTCACCCTGGTTTCACCGATGCGTGCCGCAACAATGCGGTTGGCATCCTCAAAGTGCGATCCCGCGACCAGCAGGGTGTCGCCTGCAACCGCAATTTCCCTGCCGTCGTCGAGGCCGCTCTCGAAGACCGACACCGTGCCGTCCCGGATCCTCACCAGCAGGGTCGCCGGTGCATCCGCAGTCACGCTGCCGATGTTCGGCACCCAGGCCCACAGCGTCGTGCCAGTCAGCGTCATGACGGGGCAATCGTGGATGAACAGGCTCCTGCCGTTGTGCTCCACGTTGCCGTTGAACGCCCATATCGGGGCGCCGCGCGCTGCGAACTGGACGAGTCCGCCGCGGGAGAGCGGGCCTCCGTCATTGTCGGGCGGATCGAAGATCGATTGTCCGCCGTAGCCAGCCCAGATCGTCCCGTCGGGCGCGCACAGGAGGGTTTCGATACCGTCCCCAAGCGGCAGCACGCCAATCCGCCTGCCGTCTGAAGCGTAAAGGGCGCTATCCTCCCGAGGGCCACTGCGCTCCGCCGCCGGCGATATGACGAGCCAGTGCCCGTCCGCCGTTCGATCGACAAGGGCGTGATGCGTGTACGGCACGGTGATGGGCTCCGACTCCCGTGCGCCGTCGAAGATCGACAGGCGGATTTCGTTCTCGGCGGCTTCACGCCCTTGCCCGGGGCGTGGATATGCGTCCGGAGGGCGAGCCGCATAGGCAGCCTCAACGGCGCGATACCAGTCCTGCCATTCGGCGTCCGTCGCCCAGATACCCGGGTGAGGGATGGTATAGAGCGGGCTATCGGCCATCGCGCCGGCGCCCCGCTCCCGCCACAGGGCGTGAATGTCGTTCCGGGTGCGGATTAGCGCTAGCCGGCCGTCCATCAGGACGCGATAGCCGTAGTCGAACCAGCCATCGGGCGGCGCGGGCAGTGGCGTCTTCGAGAAGAGAGGCGTCCCTTCGGTCATCCGCCGAGGTTTGCAGCCGGTCCCGGCCGAAGCAAGCGCGCTCGGCCCGACCACCGGCGCTCAATACATCACGATCCGCCCCTCGATCGTGGGCGAAACCGTTCCTGCCGCCGCGATGAAGTCGATCACCTGGCCTGACGTGAGCTGGGCGCTGTTGAGATCGATCAGCCGCGGCGTTGCGGCGAGGATGGTGTAGCCGTCGCCGCCCGCGGCCATGAAGTCGTTCACCGCGAGCGAGTAGACGCGGCGCTGGTCGAGCGCCTGGCCGCCGATGCGGATGGACAGGATGCGGGCGCCGGCGGGAGCGAACGAGTTCACCTCGACGACCATGCCGGAGATCTGCGGGAAGCGGCCGGCGCCCTGCTTGAGGAGCGAGAAGGCGTTCTCGAGCGCCGCGAGCAGTTGCGCGCCGGTGACCTCCAGCTTGAGCGTGCGGTTGTCGAACGGCAGCTCGGTCAGAACGTCGCGGCGCGTCAGCACCGTGCCGGCGGGATACAGGCGATCGCCGCGGATGGCGCCGCCATTGACGATCGCGATGTCCGCGTCGACGGCCTCGCGCATCGCATCGGCGATGAGGTTACCCATCGTCGCCTCGCCGCCGAGGACTGCGGCACGGCGGCTGTCGATCGCGGTTCCGGCGGTGCCGATCGGCACGTTCAGTTCGGCCTCGAGCCGCTCCGAAAAGCCCGCGACCGCTGCGGCGATCGTCGCATCCGGCGCCACGGTCGCGGTGTCGATGATGTCGAAGGCCGGGTACCAGGTCACGGTCGTCGTGCCGTCGTCGGCGACGGCCTTGTCGATCGTGAGGCGGGTGATGACCGCCCATTCGCCCTGGGAGCCCGATTCGGCGAGCGCGACCCGGCCGTCGAAATAGGTGAGGAGGTGCTCGTCGTGGCCCGACAGGATGAGGTCGGCCGCGCCGGCGCGGAAGAGCGCAAGGTCGACGGCAAGCGGCGTGTGCGCCAGCGCAACGACGATGTCGGCGCCGGCGGCACGAAGTTCCGCAGCTTTCGCAACGCCGGCCTGGAGGCTGTTGTCGAAGCGGAGGAGGGGCCCCGGGCTCGAAATGACGGTCGTCTCCTCGGTCGTCAGGCCATAGAAGGCGATGTGGATGCCTTCGACCTCGATCCAGAGGTCCTCGACAGTGTTGGCCGGACGCTGGCCGTCCGCATCGAAGATGTTGGTCGACACGACCGGGAAATCGATCTCTGCGAGCCGCTCGCGGAAGATGTCGGGGCCGAAGTCGAACTCGTGGTTGCCGGGGACGAAGACGTCCACGCGCATTTGGTTCAGGAGATCGACGATGTGCTCGCCGCGATCGAATCCGGCGAGGAGGGAAGGCGAGAACGTGTCGCCGACGTGGATGAGGTAGGCGTGTCCGGCCGCGCGCTCCTGGTTGACGATGGTCGCCAGCCGCGCAAACCCGCCGCGCTCGCCGGTCCCCTCCATCTCGCTGATGTCGCCGGTGAGGACGAAGGAGATGGTCACGGGCGCCGCTGACGCCGTGCCGGCAAGCGCCAGGAGGATCACGCCTGCCGCAAGCATTCGTCCGGGAATCCGCATCGACATCGCCCCCACCGTATCAAGCGGGCGAAGTATAGCGCGCCGGCCTTACCCGGAAATGACTGCGGCCGCAGGGGCGCTGCGGCCGCGGGGCTCGGTTCGCCGTGACGGCCCTAGCGGAACACGATCCGGCCTTCGACGGCCGGGGAGATGGTGCCCATGAGCTCGACGTAGTTGATGACCTGCGAGGCCATCAGCACCGCGTCGATGACCGTGATGACCTGCGGCGCGCCGACGAAGACGGTGTAGCCGTCGCCGCCACCGGCCATGAAGTCGTTGGTAGCGACGGAGTAGATGCGCGTGTCGTCGACCGGCTCGCCGCCTACCCTGATGGCAAGCACCCGCGCGCCCGGAGCCGCGTCGCGGTCGACCTCGACGGTCAGTCCCGATACCTGCGGGAAACGGCCGGCGCCCGCCTCGATCTGCGAGAAGCCGTTCTCGAGCGCCTCACGGAGCTGGGCGCCGGTGAGCTCGAGCTTGACGGTCTTGTTGCCGAAGGGGAGCTCGGCGAAGATGTCGCGGCCGGTCAGTGCGCTGCCCGCGGCGTATTCGCGGTCGGCGCGGATGCCGCCGCCATTGGTGATGGCGACGTCCGCCTCGACCGAGGCGCGCATTGCGTCGGCGATGAGGTTGCCGATCGCGGCCTCCTCGCCACGCACCACCGCACGGCGGCTGTCGATGGCGGTGGCGGTCGTGCCGATGACGGCGCCGAGCGCCTCGTCGAGCTGGGCGTTGTAGTCGGCGACGACGGCGGCGATCTCCGCACTGGGCTCGACGCCCAGCGTGTCGACGATGTTGAAGACCGGGTACCAGGCCACGGTCGTCGCGCCATTGGCCTCGGTCTTGTCGATGACGAGCGTCGTGGTCACGACCCGCTCGGACTGGGCGCCCGATTCGGTGACGGCGACGCGGCCGTCGAAGAAGGCCATCAGGTATTCGTCATGCCCCGACAGGATCAGATCCGCCGCACCGGCGCGGGCGAGGGCCATGTCGACGGCCATCGGCGTGTGGACCACGGCGACCACGATGTCGGCGCCGGCCGCGCGGAGTTCCTCGGCCTTGGCTATGCCGGTGTCGACGGAGTTCGCGAAGGTGATGTCGCCCGGGCTCGAGACGACCGGCGTGTCCTCGGTGGTAAGGCCATAGAAAGCGATGCGAATGCCTTCGACCTCCATCCACACGTCCGTGACCGTGTTGGCCGGGTGGGTGCCGTCGGCCTCGAAGACGTTGGTCGCCACGATCGGGAAGGTCGCCTCGGCGATCCGCTCGCGGAAGACCTCGGCGCCGAAGTCGAACTCGTGGTTGCCCGGGACCATGACGTCGAGGTCGAGGCGGTTGAGGAAGTCGATGATGTGGGCGCCGCGGTCGATCCCGGAGAGGAGCGACGGCGAGATCGAATCGCCGGAATGGACGAAGATCGTCGGGCCGGCGGCGCGCGCCTGGTCGAGGACAGTGGCGAGCTTCGCGAATCCGCCGCGATCGCCGACGCCTTCCATCTGGTCGATGTCGTTGGTCTGGACGAAGGTGATCCGCACCTCTTCCGCGAGCACGTTGCCGGCGAGCGGCAAGGACAGCGCGGTGGCGAGGAAGGCGGCCTTGAGGAGCCTGCTCATCGGGACGTCTCCGGGAAATTGGGGTCCTGCGCCGGCGCTGGGCCAGCCGGGGACGCCTAGCGCCGGAGCATTGCAGCGGCTTGTCGATGCGATGACGGAACGGCGACAGCGGCGAGGTGCGGCGGGGAGTCGGCACATGTGCCCGCTTTTCGGCCCGGACGCTCACGGAAACGGCATCGGCTGGACATGGCCGGCCCAGCCATTACATTCGGGGCATTCCAAACTGGCCCGATATGAACCAGCACCAAGCGATCCGCCCGGTCGGTGGCACGACTGCCCGGCCCACAGACCACCCTGCCGTCAAGTCCGGACGGGTGGGCGTTCTCCTCGTCAATCTCGGCACGCCCGACGGGACCGACTTCGCCTCGGTGAAGCGCTACCTCAAGGAATTCCTGTCCGATCCGCGGGTCATCGAGATCCCGAGGCCGGTGTGGTGGCCGATCCTCCACCTCTTCGTGCTGCGCACGCGGCCGAAGACGTCGGGCGAGGCGTACGCCAAGATCTGGAACAGGGAGCGGAACGAGTCGCCGCTCCGCACCATCACGCGGGCGCAGGCGGAAAAGCTCCACGCCGTCCTGTCCGGCGCCGACCCCAGGATCATGGTCGACTGGGCGATGCGCTACGGCACGCCCGCCATCGGCGACCGGTTGCGGCACCTGCAGGCGGAAGGGTGCGACCGCATCCTCGTCGCACCGCTCTACCCGCAGTATTCCGCTACCACGACGGCGACCGTGGTCGACCAGGTGTCGCTGGCGCTGAAGAAGATGCGCTGGCAGCCCGCGGTGCGCGTGCTGCCCGCCTACTACGACCAGCCGGCCTACATCGACGCGCTCGCCACCTCCCTGCAGGAGGGCGTTGCCGCGCTCGATTTCGAGCCGCAGGTGGTCCTTGCCTCCTACCACGGCATGCCGAAGCGCTATCTCGAGAAGGGCGACCCGTACTACTGCCACGCCATGAAGACCAGCCGGCTGCTCCGCGAGAAGATCGGCTGGGACGAGACGTTCCTCCGCACCACCTTCCAGTCGCGCTTCGGCAAGGCGGAGTGGCTGAAGCCCTACACGATCGACACGGTCACCTCGCTGGCGAAAGAGGGCGTGAAGCGCGTCGCCGTCATTACGCCCGCCTTCTCGGCGGACTGCATCGAGACGCTCGAAGAGATCGCGATGGGGAACGCGGAGGCGTTCCACGAGCATGGCGGCGAGAAATTCGCCCTGATCCCGAGCCTGAACGATTCGCCTGTCGGCATGACGATGCTGGAGAGCATCGTGCGGAACGAGCTGAAGGGCTGGGCGTAGCCCAGCGGCGACCGGGGCCGAAGGATGGTTCGGCCACCGGACTCCCACCTGCCGGGTCGCGCCCCAATCGTCATGCTCGGTCTAGTGCCGAGTATCCGCACCTTGCCTTGCGCGAGAAGAAAGTCGTGGATGGCGGGGACAAGCCCGACCGCGACGATTATTGGTTTCGAGCGATCAACGTAAGGTTCGGACGCGATGCCGCGACAGCGTCGACGCGTGCTTTACGATGAACTCATTTGTCTTTGATACGTGACGAGTGGTGCCGCCGGTTGCGGCCCAGTTCTAGCGGCCAGGCGGGTGCGGGGTGGAAAAGCTGCCAATCCCTGACGGAGGAAGTTTCATGGACAGCATCAGCGTCGGCGGGATCGTCGTACTCGTTCTGCTTGCCCTCGTCGTCATCGCGCTCCTGTCGGGCATCAAGCAGGTCCGGCAGGGCTACAATTACACGGTCGAGCGCTTCGGCCGGTACACCAAGACGCTGAAGCCCGGACTCAACCTCATCCTCCCGTTCATCGACCGCATCGGCTCCCGCATCAACATGATGGAGCAGGTGCTGGACGTGCCGACGCAGGAGGTCATCACCAAGGATAACGCCACAGTCTCGGTCGACGGCGTGGTGTTCTACCAGGTGCTCGACGCTGCCCGCGCCGCCTACGAGGTGAGCGGGCTGCAGAACGCCATCCTCAACCTCACCATGACCAATATCCGCACCGTCATGGGCTCGATGGACCTCGACAACCTCCTGTCGCATCGCGACGAGATCAACGACCGCATCCTCCACGTCGTGGACGCGGCGGCCTCGCCGTGGGGCCTCAAGATGACCCGCGTCGAGATCAAGGACATCGTGCCGCCGCGCGACCTGGTCGATTCCATGGGCCGGCAGATGAAGGCCGAGCGTGAGAAGCGCGCCGTCATCCTCGAGGCCGAGGGGCAGCGGCAGTCGGAGATCCTCAAGGCCGAAGGACAGAAGCAATCGCAGATCCTCGAGGCCGAGGGCCGGCGCGAAGCCGCCTTCCGCGACGCCGAGGCGCGCGAGCGCGCCGCCGAGGCCGAAGCCAAGGCGACCGAGATGGTATCGAGGGCGATCGCGGCAGGCGATGTCCAGGCGATCAACTACTTCGTCGCGCAGCGCTATACAGAGGCGCTCGAAAAGATCGCCATGTCGCCGAACCAGAAGCTCCTGATGATGCCGGTCGAAGCCGGCGCGCTCATCGGTTCGCTCGCCGGCATTGCCGAGATCGCGAAATCGTCCTTCGGCAACACGCCGCCGCCGTCGGGCCGCGTGCCGCGCACCGGCGGGCCGTCATGATCGGCGACGGCTTCACCACCATCGGCGAATGGTGGTGGGTCATCGGCGGTCTCGTGCTCCTCGGGCTCGAGATCCTGCTGCCGTCGACCTATTTCCTGTGGTTCGGCGTCTCGGCGATCGTCGTCGGCGCCCTGTCGATCGTGGTGGACCTCACCTGGCAGGTGCAGGTCCTCATCTTCATCGCCCTGGCGATCGTGCTCGTCATCGTCGGCCGCCGGTTCTTCGCCAAGCGCCGGGCGGGTGAATCGGACTCGCCGATCAATCGCCGCTCGGAGGGTTTCATCGGGCAGACCTTCGTGCTGATGGAGCCGATCGTGAACGGCTCCGGCCGCATCCGCGCCGGCGACACGACCTGGCGCGTGACCGGCCCCGACGCCGCCTCCGGCCGTCACGTGCGCGTCGTCGCGGTCGACGGACCGATGCTGAAGGTCGAGATCGTCCCCGAAGCCTAGCAGTGGCGTATGCGGACCGCGGGCCGGTTCGGCTCAAGAGACCAGCGGGAACTCGTCCGATATTTGCAGGATCGCAGGACGTCTAAGTGTGAGGACATGACGGCACGGGGCGAACGGACGGACGTCCGGCGGTCCGTTTTGCGATGAATCAAGGCTCCCCAGCGGGCGACATGCGCTCATTGTTCTTTCGAGGGACAAATGCGCATCGGAACCGATCCTGGAGACGTATCGGCACCTCCGTCCGTTGGTTCGATCGCCGCGGATCGGCCGAGCACCGAAGTCACCATCCGGCTTCCGCCGTCTGGCGATATCATCCGCGTTATCATCACCGTTCTCTGTTTCGTGGGGTTCGCCCTACTCCTCTGGCAGCTTGCCTCGGTCGTTCTTCTCGCGTTTGCGGCCGTCCTCGTTGCGGTAGGTCTCCGTGCCCTCGCTAGAGTAATCGCCCGCTTTACCAAGCTGCACATGGTCGCCGCAGTTGCGGTCGCCGTTGTCCTTGTCGCGATTGTTCTGGGCGGCTTCGCCTACCTCTTGGGCGCTGAACTCGTGGCCCAAGCCAGCGCTGTACTGCGGGATCTGCCCGAAGTCCTCGCGGCACTCGGCCGCCAGTTCGGTATTGCGGATCTCGCCGATACGGTGCTCCCCCAGCTTGACGCATGGTTCCGACGTGACGGATTTCTCGAGGATCTCCTCGGCGTCACAGCCGGCCTCGTCGCCGGGGCGGCCAATGTCCTTATCGTGATGACGGTGGGTGTCTACTTCGCTTTCCGGCCGGCGGCTTACGAGAGTGGCCTCCTTCGTCTGCTGCCACAACGGAGCCGCAGCCGCTTCCGGGCGGCACTGGAGGCATCGGGCGATCGGCTGAACCGATGGCTACGAGGTCAGCTGTTCTCCATGGTCCTCGTGGGCGCCCTGACATCCATGGCGCTGCTGCTCCTCGGCTTTGACTCCTGGCTCGCTCTCGGAGTCCTGGCGGGCCTTCTCGAGTTCGTTCCCTACGCAGGCCCGTTCATCGCCGCCGCGCCCGCGGTCCTGATGGCGCTCGGCGAGGGCGGCTCTCTGATGTTCTCCGTTGCCGCTGCCTACTTCCTCATTCAGCAGTTCGAGGGCAGCATCATTACGCCGCTGATCCAACAGCGTGTCGCCGATCTGCCTCCCGTGGTCGCAATCCTGGCGCTCGCGGGGATGGGCATCGCCTTCGGACCTCTCGGCGTGCTTCTTGCCATTCCGACGGCGATCGTCGTCCTGACTCTGATCACACGGCTTTACGTCCAGGACGTGCTTCACGATTCCGACGCGTGAGGTGATCGAGGCGGTGGTCACCGTTGCGGGGACCATTGAATGGCAGGGCCTCGCGCTCACACCAGTGAACGCCCCGCTGGAAGGACGGCCCAACCGCCGTTCCACCAGTCGAACCACTCGTCCTACCGGGGCGTGGTCCAGGACGGTGAGGGACAGTCAGCCTGACCCCCGGACGATCCGGGACCAGAACAGCCTAGCCGTCGCGGAGGCCGACGCCGCTGACCGGCACGGTCTCGATGTGTTCGCCGAACCCGGCGATGAGCGGCATCGCCTTTGCGATCGAGGCCTTCACCGCGGGAATCTGCAGCGAGGCCTGGTGGGCAGCCTTGTCCGTCCACACCTCGGTGATCCAGATCGCCTCGGGATCGGCCGGGTCGGTCGCGATGATGTAGCTGAGGCAGCCCGGCATGGGCTCGCCGGCAACACGGAGAATCGCGAGGAGTTCGTCACGCCTGCCGGGATGGGCGATGAACTTGCCGATCAGTCCGTACATCGTTGCCCCCGGCGGTCGGTCCCGACGGTCATCAAGCAGGATGCCTGCCGTTTCGACAAGCCCGCCTCCCGCACGAGAGAGGTCGGAGCCCCGTGCAATCGGCGGGGAGCCTGCCTATATGTCGCCGACCTCATTCAACACGCCTCGGAGCCCCATGAGCCAGGCCCTGATTCCCGTCACCGTCCTCACCGGCTATCTCGGCGCGGGCAAGACGACCCTCCTCAACCGCATCCTCACCGAGAACCACGGCAAGCGCTATGCCGTGATCGTCAACGAGTTCGGCGAGATCGGCATCGACAACGAGCTCATCGTCGAGTCCGACGAAGAGATCTACGAGATGAACAATGGCTGCATATGCTGCACCGTGCGCGGCGACCTCGTCCGGGCGGTCGAGGGGCTCGTGAAGCGTCCCGGCGGGTTCGACGGCATTCTCGTCGAGACGACGGGCCTCGCCGATCCGGCGCCGGTCGCGCAGACCTTCTTCATGGATGAGGAAATCCGCGAGCGGGCCAAGCTCGATGCCGTCGTCACCGTCGCCGACGCGAAGCACCTCGTGCTGCGGCTCGGCGATGCGCCCGAGGCCGAGGAGCAGATCGCCTTCGCCGACGTCATCATCCTCAACAAGACCGACCTCGTCACGCCGGCCGAACTTGCCGAAGTTGAAAAGATCATCCGGAAGATCAACCCGCACGCCACGATCCACCGGACGCAGCGCTGCGAGATCCCGCTCGACCGCATCCTCGACAAGGGTGCCTTCGACCTCGACCGGATCCTGACCCTCGATCCAGAGTTCCTCGAGGAGGACCATCACCACGATCATGACCACGATCATGATCACGATCACGATCACGACGGGCATGACCACGATCATGATCATCACCACCACCACCATCACGATGACGACCGGCACGATCCGTCGGTGGCGTCGGTGTCGCTGATGGGCGGCGAACTCGACCCGCAGAAGTTCTTCCCGTGGGTGCGTGACATCACGCAGGCGCAGGGGCCGGACATCCTCCGCCTCAAGGGCATCATCGCGCTCAAGGGCGATGCCGAGCGCTACGTGATCCAGGGCGTCCACATGATCATCGAGGGCGACCACCAGCGCGCCTGGAAGGACGACGAGGCGCGGGTGTCGAAGCTGGTCTTCATCGGCCGCAACCTCGACGAGGCCGAACTCCGCGCCGGGTTCGATTCTACGCGGGCGAAGTAGACGACAGGTCTTGCGTCGCTGGCGCCCTCGCCCCGTTCGGGGCGAGGGGAGCCCCCCTCGGCCGCGATTGCCGGATAGGCGTGCATCCGCGCCACACTCGACCCGAATACGCGGCTCCTGTCCCGAATTGACCCGGCCATGCCGTAGGGCGACCGTCACCGCAAGCAATCGTTAACCGTGCGGTGCCCTTGATGGCTTTGCCCGAAGGTGCGGCCCGTCTGTGCCCGCGTTCCTCTGACGGGCGGGCCAGACCACCGCCGCAATGCCGATCCCGATCCTCATCGTCGATGACGAACCGGTGCAGCGCCGCCTCCTCGAGGCTGCGGTGCAGAAGTTCGGCTATGCCCCGACGGTCGTCGAGAACGGCGCGGAGGCGGTGCGCGTCCTCCTCGGTCCCGACGGCGAGCGCTTCGGGCTTGTCGTTCTCGACCTGATGATGCCGGAACTCGACGGCCTCGGTGTGCTGGAGCGGCTCCGCCAGGCGGGCCGCCAACTCCCGGTCATCGTCCAGACGGCGCATGGCGGCATCGAGACGGTCGTCAACGCGATGCGGGCGGGAGCCACGGACTTCGTCGTGAAGCCCGTGTCGCCGGAACGGCTGCAGGTGTCGATCGCCAACAGCCTGAAGCTTGGCGCGCTCGAGGGCGAAATCGCCCGGATGAAGAAGAGCGCCGCCGGAACGCTTACCTTCCGGGACATCATCTCGAACAGCGCGACGGTCCGCCAGGTCATCACGCTCGGCGAGCGGGCGGCGAAGTCGACGATCCCGATCCTCATCGAAGGCGAATCGGGCGTCGGCAAGGAACTCGTGGCGCGCGCCATTCAGGGCACCGGTGACCGCAGGGCCAAGCCGTTCATCACCGTCAACTGCGGCGCGATCCCCGAAAAGCTCGTCGAGAGCATCCTGTTCGGGCACGAGAAAGGCGCCTTCACCGGGGCCAGCGAGCGCCATGTCGGCAAGTTCCAGGAGGCGCATGGCGGGACGCTGTTCCTCGACGAGGTCGGCGAACTGCCGCTCGACGTGCAGGTGAAGCTCCTCCGCGCGCTGCAGGATGGCGAGATCGATCCGATCGGCGCCCGCCGGCCGATCCGCGTCGACTTCCGGCTGATCTCGGCGACGAACCGCAGCCTGCTCGAGCTCGTGAAGGCCGGTGCGTTTCGCGAGGATCTCTACTACCGGCTCAACGTCTTCCCGATCCGCGTGCCGCCGCTTCGCGAGCGGCCGGAGGACATCCCGGAACTCGCCCGCCACTTCCTCGCGCGCTTCGCGGCGGAGGAGGGGAAGCCACAGCTCCGCTCGATCGATCGCGCAGCCCTCGACCTTCTTTCGGCCTATCCGTGGCCGGGCAACATCCGCCAGCTCGAGAACGCCGTCTTTCGGGCGGTCGTCCTTGCCGACGGCGTGGAACTGACAATGGCGGAGTTTCCGCAGATCGCCGCCCATGTCGGTCCGGAATTCGGTCCGTTGCCGGACGTTCAGGCAGCTGGGCCTATACCGCCCTCCGCCGGTACGCCCGGTTCGCTTCCGGCGTTTGCCGGCGGCGAGGTACGGCCGCTGGCGGAGATCGAGACGGAGATGATCCGGCTCGCGCTCGACCACTACGGCGGACGGATGGCGCTCGTCGCCCGGCGGCTCGGAATCGGCCGGTCGACGCTGTACCGGAAACTTCGCGAGGCCGGGCTCGTTGATCCAGACGAGCACGTGGCCGCGGAATAACGGGGATGTGATGGGCGGATGCGCCGCACGGCGCTTCTCGCGCATTAAGTTTTAAAGTGGGGCCGGAATGTCTGGAAGGGCTGTTGCCATGCGTCGCGTTGTCGGAATCATCCTGGGCGGATCCCTGCTCGCGGGCATTCCCACCGCCTCGCTCGCCTATTTCGGCGAGGACGCCGCCTTTGCCACGCGCGCGGCCGGTGCGGCTAGCCTCGTCCGGCAATCGGAACTCGGCGCGGTCGAAACCGCGATTCGGACGGCCCTGACGCACCTGGAGGGCGAGAACGCCAACCTCCAGTACGACATCGACGGCATCCGGACCTTCTATGCCGAACGCGGCTTTGCGCCGGCGTGGATCGAGCGCGGCCGGTTCTCGGCCGATGCGCGGGCTGTGATCGCCCGCCTCGGCGAGGCGGCCGACGATGGCCTTGATCCCGCCGCCTATGACACGCCGCCGGCGAACTTCGGCGCCGTTCCGAATCTCACGGTGGACATGATCGCCGCGGCCGAGATCGAGATGAGCATCGCCGTGGCCGCCTATGTGCGCGAGGCCTATGCCGGCCGCCTCGATCCGCGCGCGCTCGATCCGAACCTCGACATGGACCGGCACCTGCCGGACATCGCGGCGGCGCTCGCCGACATCGGCGCGGCGGACGATGCGGCTGCGGCCCTTGCCTCTTACAATCCGACGCATCCGGCATACGCAGCCCTCCGCGCCGCGCTCGTCGAGGCCCGCGACCAGCCGGCAATCGAGCGGATCGTCATCCCCGCCGGTCCCACCCTTCGTCCCGGCGACAGCGACAATCGCGTGGCGCTTCTCCGCACGCGGCTCGAAGTCGTCACGGTCAGCGACGACCCGTCCGTCTACGACGAGACGCTCGTCGCGGCGGTGCGGTCGTTCCAGACCCGGGCGGGCCTCATCGTCGACGGCATCATCGGCCCCAACACGCTCGGCGCGCTCAACGGGCCGGCGGTCGATCCGGTGGCCGAGATCATCGCCAACATGGAGCGGTATCGCTGGCTGCCGCGCGACCTCGGCGACTACTATGTCCAGGTCAACATCCCGGAATACCTCGTGCGCATCTTCGACCAGGGCGAGGAGGTCTACGAGACCCGCGTCGTCGTCGGTCAGCCGGCCAACGAGACACCGGTCTTCTCGGACCGGATGGAGTATTTCGTCGTCAACCCGTACTGGCACGTGCCGGCGTCGATCGTCGCGAACGAACTTCTTCCGCAGCTTCGCGCCGATCCCGGCTACTTCGTTCGCGGCGCCTTTGATGTCTTCTACCGCGGCACGCTGGTCGACCCCTACGCGGTCAACTGGTACGCGGTGACCGCCGGGCAGGTGGGCATCCGCCAGCGGCCCGGCCCGTCGAATGCACTCGGGCAGATCAAGTTCATGTTCCCGAACTCGCACAACGTCTACCTGCACGACACGCCGTCCAAGAGCCTGTTCCAGCGCGATGCGCGGGCGTTCAGCCATGGCTGCGTCCGCGTGATGAATCCGATGGATTTTGCCGAGGCCCTGCTCCGTCACGAGGAGGAGGTCTCGCGCCAGAGCCTCGAGGCGATGTTCGGCCCGACCGAGCGCCAGGTCAGCCTCAATCACCCGATCAACGTCCACCTCACCTACTTCACCGCCGTCTTCGACGAAGCCGGGAACCTCCAGTTCAAGCCGGACATCTACGGCCACAGTGCACGGGTGCGGGAGGCGCTGGGCCTCGGCGGGGGCGCGGCGGTGGTGGCCCAGGCGAGCGGCGTCGGCGACGTCGGTCCATAGTCGTCCGGGGAAGGTCGGGATGGCGTCGGCGCCCGCCGGCGTCCCGCGGCGACCTCCCGATGCCTGCACAGGGGGCGGCGACCGTATAAAATCGTCGCCCGTGCGGTGGAAAAGGTAAGCGCCGCACTTACCCTCACGTCCGCAAGTCCGGCCAACCCCTTGAGTTTTCTCGTCCGATCAGGTCAGTTGTCCTCGCTGGCGGGGGCTGGTGGGGGGGCGAATCCCCGAAGCGCGAAACGGTTGATTAAGGATACCGATCCACTCTGGGGCTGTGGGGGGTTGCCGGTAACGGCGGGGACGGCAGGTCAGTCGGTTGGTCGAGTCAGAGCAACAGCAAGGCTCCCCACGGCGCTCCGGACAGGGGCGCGCGGCGCGCTTCGTCGCGGCCGTGGTCCTGGCTTTCTCCTGCCTGTTCCTGGCACAGCCGGCAGCGGCGGCCGACCGGACCCTCTCGTTCTTCAACGTCCATACCAATGAGCGCCTGACGGTCGTCTACAAGCGCGACGGGCAGTACATCCCGGCGGCGATGGCGCAAATCAACCACATCATGCGCGACTGGCGGCGGAACGAGGTCGTCACGATGGACCCGCGGCTGATCGACCTCACCTGGGAGGTCTACCAGCGCACGGGTGCGACCCAGCCCATCCACATCATCTGCGGTTACCGCGCTCCCGAAACGAACGCGATGCTGCGCGCCAACTCCAATGGCGTCGCGCAGAACAGCCAGCATATGAATGGCAACGCGCTCGACTTCTACATCCCGGGTGTCGACCTCACGACGCTGCGCAATGTCGGCCTTCAGATGCAGGTCGGCGGCGTCGGCTTCTATCCCACGTCGGGATCGCCATTCGTCCATCTCGACGTAGGCTCGGTCCGGATGTGGCCGGCGATCAGCCGCACCCAACTGGCGCAGGTCTTCCCCGACGGGCGCTCGCTCTACATCCCGTCGGATGGGAACGCGCTGCCGGGTTACTCCGAGGCGCAGGCCGCCTACAACGCCCGCGGCCAGGAGGTCGTCGCCCTGTTCGGCGAGCCGATCGACGGGGGTACCACCCGCTTCGCGCGTCTCAATCGGAACGATACGGCGGAAGCTGCGACGATCCCGGCGACTACGGTTGCCGGGCCGGCGGTCCAGGTTGCCGCGGTTCAGCCGACCTACGTCACGGCGCCGCCGGTTCCCCGGCCCAACCGCGATCCGATCCCCGGCGTGACGGTCACCACCGCGCCGGAAGCCGCCGCAGCGCCGGAACCCGCCGCCGCGCCGGAACCCGCCGCCGCGCCGGAAACCGTGCCCGTTCCGGTTCCGCGGCCCAGCCCCGCCCCGACGACGGCCGAGCCGGCCATCGTCCTTGCCTATGCGCCCGAGGCAGGGACCGACCACGACCCGCTGGCGATCCTTGCCGCCCCCGCGACGGCGGCAGCCGCGGCGATCGTACCTCCGCTGGCTGCGGCGCCTCCGGCTCCCGAAGCTGCCAGCGTCGCGCGTCCCTTCCCGGCGGCCCGGATCTGGAGCGATCCCCTGGCGCGCGTAGCCGCGCCCGACACGTCGCACACGGCGCTGCCGATCTACGACAACTCGGTCACCAGCCGACAGGCGGCGTTTGCCGTCCTCCGCGCGCCCGACACCACCAACAGCACCGCGGCCACCGCCCGGCCGGACATGGTCCTGGCGACGTCGTTCAGCGATCGCGGGCTGGTGCGGGCCTCGTCCTTCAGCGGACCGCTGGTGCGCCAGGTGGCGCTGGTCGACGTGAATCGTCCCACGACGCTGGCGGCCCGCTAGGCCGAACTTCCGGGTATCAGGTGATGGAACCGGGCGCCGGGGCCGCCGTTGAATCCGCGTCTCGACAGAGACGTTCTCGCGAACGCCGACTACGAGACAAAAGGGCTCCGCGGCGCAAGCAGCGGAGCCCTTTGCATTCCCGGGGTGCGTGCCGCGCGGCTACTCCGCCGCCTCCGCATCGACCGGCGTCATGCCGAGGGCGTTGAGGTAAAGGTCGAGCAGCGCCTCCTGCTCCTCGCGTTCGGCGCGGTCCTGCTTGCGCAGCCTGACGACCGTCCGCAGGGTCTTGGTGTCGAAGCCGTTGGCCTTGGCCTCGGCGTAGACGTCCTTGATGTCGTCCGAGAGGGCCTTCTTCTCCTCCTCGAGGCGCTCGATGCGCTCGACGATCGACTTCAGCTGCGCTGCGGCAATGCCAACGGTGTCCGCCATGTGATGTTCCGTCCGGTTCTGGTCGGGCGTGACTGCCGGAACCTCGGCGGGGGGTCAAGGCGGCAGAACGAACCGTACGCGCAATTCACCGCAGGGCCGGTCCCGCCGATCGGCGGGACGTTTGCCACAATCCTGCCGCCGCGTTCCGTTGACATCGGTGAATCGGCAGCGCCATAAGGCGCAAGCCTCTCTCGCCCCCGGTTCATGGCCAGTCACCTGCACAGAAGCCGCGTACTCCGGCTGTCCACCGCATTCGCGTTCGTCCTTGGCGCCGGGGTGCCGGTCGTCATCGCAACCCCTGCCGCGGCGGACTTTACCGTCTGCAACAACACGGCAAGCCGGGTCGGCGTCGCCATCGGCTACCGCGACGGAACGGTGTGGACGACCGAAGGGTGGTGGAACATCACGGCCGGCGAATGCCCGAAGATCGTCACGGGGCCGCTTATGTCGCGATACTACTATATTTATGCGGTGGACTATGATCGCGGCGGCGCCTGGTCCGGCACGTCGTATCTGTGCACCCGGGATCTGATGTTCACGATCCGAGGCATCGGAGATTGCGTGGCTCGCGGCTACGACCGCACGGGTTTCATCGAAATCGATACGGCCGACCAGGCGAACTGGGTGGTCTATCTCACCGAAGACAATAGAATGGGCATGGGCAGGGAATGAAGCGCGCGCGCAAAGTGAAGATCCTTGCCACCCTTGGGCCCGCGTCGCGGGAGAAGGGGGTCATCAAAGACCTCGCGGCGGCCGGGGCTGACGTCTTCCGTATCAACATGAGCCACACGCCGCACGCGGAACTCCGTCGCCTGACCGGTCTCATCCGCGAGGTCGAACATGATGTCGGGCACCCGATAGGCGTGCTGGTCGATCTCCAGGGCCCGAAATTCCGGCTCGCGACGTTCGCCGACAAGAAGGTGGAGATCAAGGTCGGGCAGAGCTTCACGCTCGATTCCGATCCGACGCCCGGCGACGAGACCCGGGTCCACCTTCCGCATCCGGAAATCCTCAAGGCCATGGCGCCGGGCGACCGGCTCCTCCTGGACGACGGTCGCGTCCAGCTCGTGGCCAAGGACTGCAACGCCGATCGCGTGGTGACGAAGGTCGTCGCCGGCACGGCGCTCTCGGACAAGAAGGGCGTCTCGGTCCCCGACACGATGCTCCCGCTGACCACGATGACCAGGAAGGATCGCGCGGACCTCGAAGTCGCGCTCGAGGTCGAGGCGGACTGGATCGCAATGTCGTTCGTGCAGCAGGCGTCGGACATGACGGAGATCCGGTCGATCGTCGCCGGCCGTTCGGCGATCATCGCGAAGATCGAGAAGCCGCAGGCGATCCAGCACCTGCAGGAGATCATCGACGTCTCCGACGCGCTGATGGTGGCGCGCGGCGACCTCGGCGTCGAGGTCCCGCTCGAGCAGGTGCCGGGCCTCCAGAAGCGCATCACCCGCGCCGCACGCCGGGCCGGCAAGCCGGTGGTCGTTGCCACGCAGATGCTGGAATCGATGATCACCGCCCCGGTGCCGACGCGGGCCGAGGTCTCGGACGTTGCCACGGCCGTGTTCGAAGGTGCGGACGCCGTGATGCTCTCGGCCGAATCGGCGGCCGGCGCCTTCCCGGTCGAGGCGGTCGCCACGATGGATCGTATCGCGCGCGAGGTCGAGACGGACGCGAACTACCCCAACATCATCAACGCCCAGCGCGCCGAGCCGCAGGCGACCGGCGCCGATGCCATCGCCGCCGCCGTGCGGTCCATCGCCGAGACGCTGAAGCTCGCCGCGATCTGCTGCTACACCGGCTCCGGCACCACGGCGATCCGCGTATCGCGCGAGCGCCCGCAGACGCCGATCATCGCGCTGTCGCCCGTCGTCCGCACCGCGCGGCGGCTGGCGCTCGGCTGGGGCCTCCACTGCCTGTTCGGCGAGGAGGCGGCGGACTTCGACGGTATGGTGGACCGTGCCTGCGAGCAGGCGTTCAAGGCCGGCTTCGCCCGCGCCGGCGATCGCATCATCATCACTGCGGGCGTGCCGATGGGCCGCCCCGGCACGACCAACATGCTCCGCATCGCAGTGGTCAACGACACGGGCACGGGCGCCGCGTAGCCGGGAGCGGCAGTCGGCAGTGGGCAGTCGGCAGTCGGCAGTCGGCAGTCGGCAGTCTGTCGATGCCCACCTCCGACTGCCTACTGCCCACTGCCGCCTTGTCTGCTTCAGATCGTGCGGTTCAATTCGGCTTCGAGTTCGGCTTCGAACTCCTTTGTGCCGGGCTGGTGCGGGTTTATGGCGAGCGAAGCCCGGACGGCGGCCAGGGCGCGGGTGGCGTCGCCGGCGCGGTAGAAGGTCTGCCCCAATCCCGACAGGGCCGCGAAATGGCGTGGCTCATACTGGAGCAACTGCCGGACATCGGCCACGACGGCTTCGAGGTCGCCCATCTGGAAATGGACGATGGCGCGCTGGTGCCACACCTCGGCAAGCGTTGGCTGCAGCGCGATGAGACCGTCGAGCACGTCGAGGGCGGCTGTGAACTCTCCCGCCTCGGCGGCTGCCGCGGCACGCCGCATCAGGAGCGCCGCGGTCGCGCCGCCGGAGGCAAGCCAAAGGTTCTGGATCCGGTCGCCGATGGCCCGGCCCTCGGCTTCGTCGGTCGTCTCGGCCAGGCGCTCAAACCAGAAGTCGATCTGCTCCGCCGGGGTCCCGGCGGGAGGATTGCCGAACGCACCGGCGACCTGGGCGCCGGCCGGCACTGCGGCAGAGAGGGCGGCGGCGAGGAGGACGACGGCGAGGCGCATCCCACTACACTAGGGCCCGCGACGGCCGCCGCAAGGCACGACGCCGTGCGGCCCCTCGCCAGCACAAGTAGTCCGCGCTGTTGCATCGCTGCGCTTTGACGAGAGGGGCCTCGTCTGCTACAGAGCCACCCCACCGGGGACACCGCATTTCGCGACCGCGGCGCTTTTCGTTTGGCCGCTCGTCCCGTTCCGACCACAGACGATAGGATTAACGTGCAGGTTCTCGTTCGCGACAACAATGTCGATCAGGCCCTCAAGGCGCTGAAGAAGAAGATGCAGCGCGAGGGCATCTTCCGCGAGATGAAGCTCCGCGGCCACTACGAGAAGCCCTCCGAGAAGCGCGCCCGCGAGAAGGCGGAAGCCGTCCGCCGCGCTCGGAAGCTGGCGCGCAAGCGTGCCCAGCGCGAGGGATTGATCGCCGCCCCTCCGCCTCGGGCTCCCGGGCCGGGCGGCGCCGGCGCTCGTCGCGGCTGACGCACGCCTCTTTTTCGCCGGCTTGGGCAACTTGGCTGGGCCGGCGGCGTTCCTTAGGTTCGCGGCGCGACTGACCATCTGGCGACGACGAAGAGGAATGGCATGACCCTGGGGCTGGCAGCGCGGCGTATTCCGACCGCGTCTCTCTTCATCGTTGCGGCGCTCGTGCTGGCCGGTTGCCAGACGGGCGGCACGCGGGCGCCGACGCCGACACCCGGCGTCGACCCGGCGGTCGGCTCCCAGGTCAACATCCAGTCGCTGACCGAAGTCGTCACGCGCAACCCGAACGACCCGAGCGCCTACAATGTCCGCGGCATCGCCTATGGCGATGCTGGCCTCAACCGCGAGGCGATCGCGGACTTCACGCGCGCAATCCAGCTCAACCCGAGCTACTTCCTGGCCTACGCCAATCGAGCGCTCGTCTATCGCCGCATGGGCCAGCTCGAGGAAGCGCTGGCCGATTACAACCGCGCGCTCCAGGTGAACCCGAACTACGTCGCGGCCTTCACCGGCCGGGGTGACCTCTATCGCTCGCAGGGCCGGCTCGACCTCGCGCTGGCCGACTACAACGCGGCCCTTCTGGTCGATCGCGCCGATGCCCGAAGCTATTACAGCCGCGGCCTCGTCTATCAGGCGCAGGGCGCGCTCGACCAGGCGATCGCCGATTTCAGCCTCGCGATCTCGTTCGACCCGCGCCAGGCGGCGCCGTACGCCGCCCGTGGCCAGGTCTACCTGTCGCGCAGCAATTACGACGCTGCCTATGACGACCTCTACCAGGCGGCCTCGCGCGACGGCAGCTCGGCGGACATCTGGACCAATCTCGGCCTCGCGCTCGAGGGCAAGGGCGACCTCGTGAACGCCTACACGGCGTTCAACAACGCGCTTCAGATCAGCCCGAGCAACCAGACGGCGCTTGCGGGGGCGCAGCGAACCCTGGCGGCGGCGCAGGCCGCGTCGACGCAGGTCGTTGCCGGCGCAGTCGCGCCCTAGCACGGCTCACCCGGTCGACAGCGGCGTCGCGACCTCGACCACAAAGTCGAGGAAGGCGCGCAGGCGGGCCGACATCAACTGCTGCGAGCGGTGGTAGACGTAGAGCGGGAAGCGCTCGTCGTTCCAGTCCGGCAGAAGCTGGACGAGACGGCCGTCGCGGATCATGGCATCCGCATAGACGCCGAGCGGCTGGGCAATTCCGTGGCCGCTCAGGAGCGCCCCGATCAGCGAGCCGGTGTCGTTGACCATCAGGCGGCCGCGGGGCTGGACCTCGACGATTTCGTCACCACGCTGCAAGGCCCAGCCATAGCCGCGTCCGGTCGCCGGGTTGCGCACCAGGATGCACTGGTGTGACGCAAGTTCCGCGGGATGCTTCGGCATTCCGTATGCCGCCACATAGGCGGGAGCGGCGCAGGTCGGAACGGTGGTGCGGAGGAGAAGGCGGGCCGTGACCGCGGACAGTTCAGGCGGGCCGAACCGGATGGCGGCGTCGAACCCCTCCGCGACGAGGTCGGGCATCCGGTCGCGCACGATCAGTTCGATCTTCATCTCCGGAAAGCGATCGAGGAAGCCGCCGATTGCCGGCGCCAGCACGTAGTTGCCGAAGGCCGGCTCGATGGCGATCCTGAGGCGGCCGCGAATCATCGCCATCGACCCCGCGGCCACGAGGGCCGCCTCCTCGATGCCGGAGAGATGCGGCTGGACCGAATGGAAGAACTCGCGACCCTCGATCGTCAGGACAATCGCCCGCGCCGAGCGCTGAAAGATCCGGATGCCGATCCGCTGCTCGAGCCGCGCGACGGCCCGGCTGACGCCCGACTGCGTCAGGCCGAGCGCCTCGCCGGCGCCGACGAAGCTTCCCGCCTCGACCACTGCGGCGAGCACGCCGATCCCGTTGAGGAGCCGCGAGTCGAACGTCATTGAGGCTGACTTTCAGTCATGCTGTGAGTTCACACTATGCGGTTTGTGCGGGTCATGTAAGGCCCTACACCGCGGCATCGGCGGCCAAGCAACCTGGCCGTCCACTCAAGGAATTCAATCATGTCCATTGCAGTCCGTTCGGAGAACGTCACCGCCGCGAGGCCCGTCGACCCGTCTGCCGCCGCAGCCGTCGGCACGGGCGCCCGCAAGCCGAATCCGTCCAAGGTCCGGCTTGCAGCGCTGATGCTGGTGGCGGTCTACCCGCTCATCACAACGCTCCTCTACGTCATCCTGCCGCTGACCGAGGGCTGGCCGACCTGGGCGAGGACGCTGATCCTTGCGCCCTTGATGGTGGTCTCGATCGTCTTCTTCATTGCGCCCAGGGTCCAGCGCCACTTCGGCTGGTTCATCGCGCGGATGCCGCGCCCGCGCCCGTAGGAGCCTCCGGGACGCCGCCCGCTTCGGGCTGGCCGTCAGCGCGTGGCAAGGGTAAGCCTCCTTCGCAGGAGCGGCTTCCCTTGCCCCAACCGATCACACATCAGCGCCTTGCGGCGATCCTGTTCGCCGACATCGCCGGCTACACAACGCTCATGGAGGCCGACGAGGCCGGTACCTACGCGGCGTGGCGTAGCGCGCGCACCGAGGCGGTGCTGCCCGTCGTCGAGCAGTTCCACGGCCGCGTGGTGAAGTTCACCGGCGACGGATTCCTGGCCGATTTCCCGGCCGCGGAAGCAGCCGTCTCCGCGGCGCTGCGGCTTCAGGAGGCGTTCGCCGGGCGGGCGCCGCTCCGGCTGCGGATCGGCATCCACCTCGGCGACGTCTATTCGGAGGGCGGCGACGTCTATGGCGACGGCGTCAATATCGCGGCGCGCCTTGAAGGCGTTGCGGAGCCGGGCGGCGTGTGCATCTCCGGCACCGTGCATGACCTCGTTCGCAAGCGCGTCGCCGCCGACTTCGTCGATGGCGGCCGGGTGAGCCTGAAGCACGTGGCCGAGCCGCTCCAGGTCTGGCACGTCTGGCCGCGGACGGGCGCAAACCCCGCGCCACACGCGGAGGCGGGGCGCGCGACGGGGGCTGGCCCGATCGCTGCCGAGCCGGACGGCATCTCGGCGGAGGCGCGGCGTCTCCTCGCGATGATGGAGGAGGCTTTCCGGCGGCCGCGGATCGCCGTCCTGCCGTTCCAGAACATGTCGCAGGACGGCGCACAGGACTATTTCGCCGACGGCCTGGCGGAAGACCTGATCACAGAATTGTCCCGGACGGGCGTCCTGTTCGTCGCCGCGTGGAACGCGACCTCCGCGTTCAAGGGCCAGGCCGTCGACGTCACGCGGGTGGCGACGGAACTGGGCGTCGGCTTCGTGCTCGAAGGCAGCGTGCGGCGTTCCGGCAGCCGGGTCCGCGTCACGGCCCAACTGATCGACGCCGCGTCCGGCGGGCACATCTGGGCGGAGCGCTTCGACCGCGAACTCGTCGACGTCTTCGAGGTCCAGGACGAGATCACGCGCAGCATCGTGAACGCCCTGTCGCTGACGCTGTCACCCCACGCCGACCGCAATGTCGGCCGGCGCAGCACCCATAGCGTCGAGGCGTACGATCTCTTCCTCCGCGCCCGCGAGCTCCTGTTCGAGAGCGACCGGCCGTCGAACGAGAAGGCGAGGCCGCTGCTGGAGCAGGCGATCGCGATCGATCCGGCGTTCGCGAGCGCCTATGCCGGCCTGGCGGAAATCCACATGATCTACTGGCTCAACCAGTGGAGCGACGATCCCGACCGCGAATGCGAACAGGCTCTGGCCTATGCGGAGGCGGCGGTGCGGCTGAACCCGCGCGATCCGTACGCCCACTGGAGCCTTGCCGGCATCCTCATCTGGCGGCGTGACTTCGAGCGGTCGCTCGCGCTCTCCTACAAGGCGCTCGAGCTCGATCCGGCGATTCTGCTCGGCTACAACACGGCCGGTTCAGCGATGCTCGGCCTCGGCCGGGCCGAGGACGCCCTTGCCATCTTCGACTCGATGAGCAGGGTCGGCTGGAAGGCGCCCTCCGTCCATCTCCACTTCATCGCCCGCGCCCTGTTCCTGCTGGGCCGCTACGACGAGGTGGCGACGGTGCTCCGCCAGCGGATCGCGATGTCACCCGAGACCGACGTCTCCCGCGCCCTCCTGGCGGCGACCTTCGGGCACCTCGGGCGCACGCAGGAGGCGAGGGCGGTCTGGGAGGAGCTGTTCCGGACGAACCCGGCCTACTCGCTCGAATTCCGGCGGCAGATCCTGTCGGACGCCGAGTTCTCGCGGATGCTGGAGGGGCTGCGGAAGGCAGCGATCAAAACATAGCCGCGCGAGACAGGGCACTTGCTTAAGGGGGGAGGCGCTCTTCCGGTTGTGCCTAAGGACATCATTGTCGGTGGAGCGAGCCCTAGGCGCAAACCTGTCCAGCAAGCCCAACCATCTCATCGATGATCTTGTTGAACCATCGCTCCGGCGGCGACGTCCTAGTCCAGTCGCGAAGAAATCGACCTGGCCTCGCTCCGCGATAGCGCCGTCCGGCAAGGGCCATTGTCGCAGCATCGAACTGTTGTTCGGCATGACTCTGAGCATGAGCGATGCGGTGCCGAAGAGCAGCGAAGTGCTCAAGTCGAGAATGGCTTGACTTGAGGACTTGTTCAAAATTGCTGTTCACGAAGTACCCGTTCGAGCGTCGCGTAACAGTATCAACGTTGTGCCAAAGAACATAATCCTTGGTGCCCAAAATAACAACCTCAGCCGCCGCAATTGACTTCATGTAAGTGCGACCAGGCCGGAGAGGTGCCTGACCGCTGAGCCCTGCATATCCACACATCAGTCTTACAAAGGTCTGCTCAAGAAGGACTTCCCACGCGATGAAGACTCTTAGGAAGGCATACTCATAGATCGATTCAAGGCTCGGCGGACCAATGCGAGCCTGCCTGTTGGAACGGCCCACAATCGTACTTGCGGTCTCGAGGCGTCCAATCAGGCTTGAAGCCGAAGCCGCTTGCCTTGCAAACGCACTGGCAAGTTGCGGGATTGGACGAGGCATCTATCCGTAGGCAGTGTCGTAGATGGTCTCTAAACGAAGCGTTCGAGGATGGATATTGTCAGTCTGCCTCAAGCATGCATTGACAAATCGCTCGTACGCGGGAGAAGCAACCCCTTCCTGCTTAGCTGAGTGTACAACCTCCGAAAGGAGATCTGTTGCATCGCGAAGGCTTTCCGCGTCCGCCGATGATAACCGACCGCTTGCCGGTGTCGGCCGATCTGTTCCGGGGACCCCATATATTCGGTGGTATACTGCGCCGTACAGCGAATAGAATAGTGGCACGCGTCTGAACTCGCTAACCGGCAGGCTGTCATCTAGCGCTTCAGCGATCGAATCGATCGTCCTTCTGAAACGATCGGCCAGCTTCAGCGAATCAGGAAATGCGTCATCGTTGCGTTCATAGAATGAATCAATCGACTTCTTCTTGTCCTGCAAACCAGCCATCGCAAGAATAACAAGTTCGCTTGTTAGTTCAACCTCCTGCATTCTCGCGATAGACTGTTCACCGAAAAGTTTAGAATTGCGCCAGAATTCCAGATGCTCGACTGAAAGTGAATAGACGGTCTGTTTGAATTGACCAAAGTAGCGTCCATTGCGTAACTCCTGAAGATTAAGCTTCACAGAATATGTATTTAAACGAGCAAAAACGCGGAGAATGTCGGCGTCGTCTACGCCGTAGAAAACTTCACAGATGAAAGAATACTGAGATATCTTATTTTGTTGTATTTCTGAGAGCTCGGAATAGGTCTTGCCTACGCAGTTTGACTCAATATTCTTGGCAAGAGCATACTTGTCATCCATGAACTCGAGAACAGCGCTGACGCGTTGCTGACCATCGATGACCTCTCTAATCATGCCCTTCTTCTTCGGATCTTGCGTAACTCGAAGGTAGATAGGAGGGACAGGGAGTTCCAAGAGGAGCGTGTCAATTAGGTATGATCGGGCCGCGCGTGTCCACACTCCTCGCCGCTGGAACTTAGGGGAGATGACTAGACCGCCGGCCTCACGCCACTGAAGGAAGTCCAGAGCGGTGTAGGTGCTTCGTTCTGGTTTTCTCACTACCGCACACCCGTTTGCGCAAGATGATGTCGTGGCAGAGCTGGCTCACAATAGCAATTCAGCGGCCCATCACATCGGGCGCGTCGGCGCCAGACCCTTACTGAGCCCGGCTAGAACGCCCGGACGATGCCCTCGACCATCTTCTTGGCGTCGCCGAAGAGCATCAGCGTGTTGTCGCGATAAAACAGGGTGTTGTCGATGCCGGCGTAGCCGGAGGACATGCCGCGCTTGATGAACATAACCGTGCCGGCCTTCCAGACCTCGAGCACCGGCATGCCGTAGATCGGCGAGGTCTTGTCTTCCTTGGCGGCCGGGTTGGTCACGTCGTTGGCGCCGATGACGAAGGCGATGTCGGCCTGCGAGAACTCCGAGTTGATGTCCTCGAGTTCGAACACCTCGTCATAGGGCACGTTCGCCTCGGCCAGCAGCACGTTCATGTGGCCGGGCATGCGGCCCGCGACCGGGTGGATGGCGTACTTCACCTCGACGCCGTGTTCCTTGAGGAGGTCGCCCATCTCACGCAGCGCGTGCTGCGCCTGGGCGACGGCCATGCCGTAGCCGGGGACGATGATCACTTTCCCGGCGTTCTTGAGCATGAAGGCGGCGTCTTCCGCCGAGCCCTGCTTGACCGGCTTCTGCTCGCCACCGCCCGAGGCCGCAGCGGCTTCGCCGCCGAAGCCGCCGAGGATGACGGAGATGAAGCTCCGGTTCATCGCCTTGCACATGATGTAGCTGAGGATCGCGCCGGACGAGCCGACGAGCGCGCCGGTGATGATGAGCGCCGTGTTGCCGAGCGTGAAGCCGATGCCGGCCGCCGCCCAGCCCGAATAGGAGTTCAGCATCGACACGACGACGGGCATGTCCGCGCCGCCGATCGGGATGATGAGGAGGAGGCCGAGGACGAGCGCGACGATCGTGATCAGCCAGAACAGGACCGTGTTGCCGGTGATGGTGAAGGCGATCACGAGCGCGACGAGGCCCACGCCGAGGGCCATGTTGATGAGGTGGCGCTGCGGCAGGAGGATCGGCTTGCCCGACATCCGGCCGTCGAGCTTGAGGAAGGCGATCACCGAGCCGGTGAAGGTCAGCGCGCCGATGGCGACGCCGAGCGACATCTCGATGAGGCTGGCGGTATGGATGTGGCCCGGTTCGCCGATACCGAAGGCGGTGGGCGCGTAAAGCGCCGCGGCCGCCACGAGCACCGCGGCCAGGCCGACGAGGCTGTGGAAGGCGGCCACGAGCTGCGGCATCGCCGTCATGGCGATGCGCCGCGCAACCACCGCGCCGATGGCGCCGCCGACCGCGATGAGGGCCACGATGATGACGAACGTGCCGAAATCCGGAGTGGCGTTGATCAGCGTGGTGACGACGGCGATGGCCATGCCGGCCATGCCGAGATAGTTGCCGCGCCGCGACGATTCCGGATGCGACAGGCCGCGCAGCGCCAGAATGAAGAGGACGCCCGCGACGAGGTAGAGGAAGGCGGTGAGGTTCGGTGACATCAGCCGTGGCCCTTGGCGGCGCCGCCCGGCTTCTGCTTGGCCTTGTACATGGCCAGCATCCGCTGCGTGACGAGGAAGCCGCCGAATATGTTGATGGAGGCCAGAACCAGGGCGATGCCGCCGAAGATCCGCGCCCAGCCATGGCCGTCGGCCTCGCCGGATATCAAAGGCACGACCTCGACGCCGACCGCGAGGATTGCGCCGACGATGATGACCGAGGAGATGGCGTTGGTGACGCTCATCAGCGGCGTGTGCAGCGCCGGGGTCACCGACCAGACGACGAAATAGCCGACGAAGATCGCCAGGACGAAGATCGCGAGGCGGAAGACGAAGGGGTCGACATAGCCGCCGGTCGCAACGCTCGCCACCGCCGCGGCGTTGTCGCCGATCGCGTCGGCGTAGGTCGCGGCGGCGGCCGCCGCCTCGCGCGCGAGGTCGGCTGCGGTCTGCGCCTGAATTGCCAGCTCTGCCGGGGTGGCCATTGCCGTTCGTCCTCTATCTCGGCCGCGATGCCGCGGCGCCGCAGCCAGCCTCAGGCCGCCTTCGGTTTGAACATCGCGTGGACTACCGCGCCGTCCTTCGTCAGGAGCGTCGCCTTGACGAGTTCATCCTCGTCATTGACGGCGACTTCCTTGCTTGCCTTGTCGATCAGCGTCTCGACAAAGGCGAAGATGTTCCGGGCGTAGAGCGCCGAAGCCGTCGACGGGATGCGGCCGGCGACATTGGTGAAACCGATGATCTGCACGTCGCCGACGGTCGCGATCTCGCCGGGAACTGCGCCCTCGACATTGCCGCCGCGTTCGACCGCAAGGTCGACGATCACCGATCCGGGGCGCATCGAATCGACCATGGCCTTCGTCACAAGACGCGGCGCGGGCCGGCCCGGGATGAGAGCGGTGGTGATGACGATGTCCTGCTTGGCGATGTGGCTTGCCACGAGCGCCGCCTGCTTCTCCTGATACGCCTTGGACATTTCCTTGGCGTAGCCGCGGGCATCCTGGGCCTGCTTGAATTCCTCATCCTCGACGGCGACGAATTTCGCCCCGAGGCTCTCGACCTGCTCCTTGGCGGCGGGCCGGACGTCGGTGGCGGTGACCTGCGCGCCGAGGCGGCGCGCCGTGGCGATCGCCTGGAGGCCGGCAACGCCGGCGCCCATCACGAAGACGCGCGCTGCCGGCACGGTGCCGGCGGCCGTCATCATCATCGGCATGGCGCGATCGTAGGTTTGGGCCGCGTCGATCATCGCCTGGTAGCCGGCCAGATTCGCCTGGCTGGAGAGGACATCCATCACCTGGGCGCGGGTGATGCGGGGCATGAGTTCCATCGCGAAGGCGCGGACGCCGGCGGCAGCGAGTGCGTCAACCGCATCCTCATTGCCGTAAGGATCCATCACGCCGATCACCAGCGCGCCGGGCTTGACGGCGTTGAGCTCCTTTGCATCCGGGCGGCGGACGTGGAGGACGATGTCGGCGTCCTTCACCACGGCGGCAGCGGTCTTCAGCACCTTGGCGCCGGCGGATTGGTATTCCGCATCGAGGAATCGCGAGCGCGCTCCCGCTCCGGCCTGGACGACGACGTCCGCGCCAAGGCCGATGAGCTTCTTCACGGTCTCCGGCGTGGCGGCGACGCGGCTCTCCGCCTCTGCCGGCTCGGCCGGCACAGCGATCTTCATTCCTGCTTCCTCGCCGGCTTTCTGCCGGACAGTGCCCGTCGCAGCCGCGAAGGCACGCCGGGGCTAGTTGAAGATGAAGAAGAGGAGCACGAGGATCGCAGCGCTCCCCACAGCCGTCCACTTCATCAGGGTGCGAAACGCGCCCCAGGACTTCCGGTGATAGTCCATGTCGCCGGCGATATCCGCGGCGGTCGCCGAAAGCACCTGCATCTCATGCGCCATAATATCCCCCTCAGGAAGCGAGCGTTTGCGTCTCTTAGCCAAACGACGGGCGTGTCGCAATGCAGGACTTTGCGCGCGCCGGAGGCAACGTGGAACAATGCTCCGGCGTCAGCTCCGGAAGAAGCTCGCTGCGGCGGAGCGGCTCGCCTTCTTGGCGGCAAGCACAGCCTCGATCCGGGCGATTTCGTCGCGGAGGATCGCGATGCGCTGTTCGAGTTCGTCCTCGGACAGGCGCGACAGGTCGTCCCCGACCGTGTGCGCCGCCGGTTTCTTGCGCGGCGGTTCTTCCTCGATGAACGGCATCATCGTCTCCCGGGCCTTACCCCGCGCGGCGTGAGCGCGCACGGGCGCTGGCCGCCATCATGATCCGTCGCGCCGGGATGGGCAACGCGCGCCGTTGATCGGCCCCGCCGCCCCGGGCAAGGATCGCCCGCGCTTTCAGCTACCAGGAGCCCGCCATGCCGATCCCAGCGACGATGACGGCGATCACGATCAGCGAGCCGGGCGGACCGGATGTCCTTTCACCGGTGCAACTGCCGGTTCCGATGCCGGGAACGGGCGAGATTCTCGTCCGCGTGCGGGCCGCGGGCGTCAACCGACCGGATGTCGCGCAGCGGCAGGGGCACTACCCGCCGCCACCGGGAGCGAGCGAGATTCCCGGTCTCGAGATCGCCGGCGAGGTTGTCGCGCGGGGCAACGGAGCGCTGGCCTTCGCCATCGGCGACCGCGTTCTGGCGCTGGTTCCGGGCGGCGGGTACGCGGAGTACTGCGTGGTCCACGAGACCAACGCCCTGCCGATTCCCGCCGGCCTCGACACGGTCGCCGCGGCGGGCGTTGCGGAGACCTTCTTCACGGTGTGGTCGAACGTGTTCGGCCGGGCTGGCCTCGTTGCGGGCGAGACCCTCCTCGTCCATGGCGGCAGTTCGGGCATCGGCACGACGGCGATCCAACTCGGCAAGGCCTTCGGCGCGACCGTCATCGTGACCGTCGGGTCGGACGCCAAGGCCGAAGCGTGCCGGGCGCTCGGGGCCGACCTTGCCGTCAACTACCGGACGGCCGACTTCGTGGAGGCGGTGAAGACGTTCACGGGCGGAAACGGCGCCGACGTCATCCTCGACATGGTCGGCGGCGACTATGTCGCCCGCAATTTCGCGGCTGCCGCGAAGGACGGCCGCGTCGTCCAGATCGCCTTCCTCGGCGGCACCTCGCCGACGCTCGACCTCCGCCCGGTGATGGTGAAGCGCCTGACCTACACCGGCTCGACGCTCCGCCCGCGGCCGGTGGCGTTCAAGGCCGAGGTCGCAGCGGCGCTCCGCGAGAAGGTCTGGCCGCTGCTGGCTTCGGGGACGGTGCGGCCGGTGATCGATTCGACCTTCCCCCTCCGCGCCGTCGCGGACGCACACCGGCGGATCGAAGCGAGCGGGCACATCGGCAAGGTGGTCCTGACGGTGGGGGATACCCAAGCCACGGCATACCAATGAAAATCCCCTCCCCCCCCCTTGAGGGGGAGGTTGGGAGGGGGGTAGGCCCCGGGAGCAACGTCTGAGATGGCCCACCAGGACATCCCGCCATCCGCTCGTCGTCGCGCGAAGCGGATGCGCACGGCGATGACGCCTGCCGAGCGGAAGCTCTGGGCAGCGCTGCGTGGCCACCGGCTGGACGGTCTCGGCTTTCGTCGGCAGGTTCCGATGGGTCCCTACACCGCCGACTTCTACTGTGCCGGCGCCCGTATGGTCATCGAGGTCGATGGCGGGCAGCATGCCGAGAGCCGACGAGATGCCAACCGCGATGCCTGGCTTGATCTGAACGGCATCCGGACGATCCGGTTCTGGAACGCTGACGTCATGACGAATCTCGATGGCGTCCTGACCGCAATTCTCGTTGCGGCACGGGGTCAAGTGATCGCGCGTGCCCGTCGTGGGGCGTACCCCCTCCCAGCCTCCCCCTCAAGGGGGGAGGGGAAACGGTCGGGTTCTCCCAACGACCGTGGAGCGCCCTCTTGGGTGTGGTCCGCCGGCCCTCCACCACCGTTTGCCATGACAATTGCGGCCGCCTATATAGAGGCATCCCCAAGCAAACCTGATCGGCTGGGGCTCCGGCGGAAAGCCTGTCGGAGCGACGAGGAGGCTCTATGTCCACGACCCTGTTGATGCCCAAGGCGACCGCTGTCTGGCTGGTCGAGAACACTTCGCTCTCCTTCCAGCAGATCGCCGATCTATGCACGCTGCACCCGCTCGAGGTGAAGGCCATCGCCGACGGCGAATCGGCCACCACGGTCAAGGGCCTCGATCCGGTGTCGACCGGCCAGCTTGCCCGCGAGGAGATCACCCGCGGCGAAGCCGACCCCACCCACAAGCTGAAGGTGTCCGAGCCCAAGGTTCGCATCCCCACGGTGAAGCGGAAGGGGCCACGCTACACGCCCGTGTCACGCCGCCACGACCGCCCGAATGCGGTGCTGTGGCTTCTCCGCTACCACCCGGAGCTCAAGGACGCGCAGATCTCGCGCCTCGTCGGTACCACCAAGCCGACCATCGATTCGATCCGCAACCGGACACACTGGAACTCCTCCGCGCTGACGCCGATGGATCCGGTGACGATGGGCCTGTGCTCGCAGATCGACCTCGACATGGAGGTGGAGCGCGCGGCCAAGACCATGCCGCAGCAGGATGTGCCGATCGCGGGGCCGACGCTCCTGCCGGCCAGCGAGACGACCACGGCCGAGGCGCTCGCCGCAGCGGCCCGCCGCCGTGGGGCGCCTGAGGGCGAACTCGATGCGGATGCCGTTTTCGCCAAGCTGAAGTCCATCAAGAGCGCGGCGTCGGACGACGAGGAATAGCGCTGCGGTCTATGGCGTGAGGCCGTAGGCGAGCCGCACCATGCCCTTGCCGAGCGCCGTTGCCCCGTCGAGGCGCAGCGGCCGGGAGAAGGGCGACGGCGGAAACATCCGCACGCCGTCGCCGAGCAGCACCGGGATGACGAACAGTTCGAGCGAATCGAGCGCCCCCGCCGCGATGAACTCGGCCTGGAGCGCAGCGCCGCCGACGATCCATGCATCACGCTCGCCCTCGGTCTGTCGCAGTTGCGCGATGAGCGATGTCACCCCCTCGCGCCAGGCCTCGACGCCCGGTGGCGCCGCTTCGATCGGCCGGTGCGTGACGATGATCGAGCGCTGCGCCGCGTAGGGATAGGCGCCGAAGGTACGGACCTGGTCGTAGGTCCGCCGTCCCATCACCACCGTGCCGATCCCCGCGATGAAGGCGCCATAGCCGGCGTCGACGTCGTTGAACGGATCGAGCCACGAGATGCCGCCTTCGCGATCGGCAATGTAGCCATCGGCGCTCGCCGCCATGTAGCCGCGGATCCTCATCCGGCCCTCCTACAATGAACGATCATCTATATTGGTCTATCGCGATCGAGAACGCTGTTTCCCGCCGGTCTAGAATGATGTTCCATGCGGCCGGACGTCACCGGAGACGGAGGCTGCATGGCAAGGATGGCGCGAGAAGAGGCGGCTGACATGCGTGACGGGGCCGCGCCGGGGCGACGCGAGTCAATCCTCACGGCGGCGCTCGGGCTGTTTCTCGAGCGCGGCTATGCGGCGACGTCGATCGCCGACGTCAGGGCCGCGAGCGGGGCCAGCACCGGCAGCATCTATCACTTCTTCACGGGCAAGGGCGGGATCGCCCACGCCCTCCTGACGGAAGCCGTCGCCGGCTGGTCGGCGGTCGGGAACGCGCCGCCCGACGCTTCCGCCGAGGTGGCAATCAAGGCGTCGGTGACGGGACTCGTCCGCTGGGCGGCCGCGAACCCCGGGCAATTCCGATTGATGGACGAACTTCGCAGCCTCGCGCTCCATGACCCCGATCTGGCCGAAGTGGGAACAGCCCTCGCGGCCGGGCAGGGGGCCGCTGGCGCCGCCTACCGCCGATATGTCGCCGCCGGGCACGTCAAGCCGCTCGCATGGCCGGTCGCACATGCCGTCATGCTCGGTCCTGCCTATGCCTGGCTGCGGCTGCCTGCCGAATCCCGAAAGCCCGGGGCGCGGCATGCGGCCGAACTCCTTGCAGATGCGGCGTGGGCCGCGGTGCGGATGCCCGGGCGGCGGTCGGCGCGATGAACGGTTCCTGAACAGGGGACTCAAGCCCCGTTCAGACAGCGGCTGCTATTCATCGCGGCATCGGTTCGGTAATCGTCCCCGCCCCCCTCGAGCGCCGGACCGAGCGACCGGCGGCACCCTCGGGTGTCGCCGGTGCCATTTTGAGGCCCCGGTCTTTGCCTCCATTGCCCCGATCGCCGATATTGATCGGCATCGAAACCGGAAGCCGAAGTGACTGCCGCCCGCGCCTTTGCCGAACTCGTGCCGACGGAGGGGAATCCAGTCCCGCCCGGCGCTGAGGTGCAACTCGTCCGGACCGGTGACGGCGTCGTCCTTCGGTCCGCGCGCTGGGCAGCGCCTCCTCCAGGCCGGCCAGGTTCGGTGCTCCTGATCCAGGGGCGAAACGAGAGCATCGAAAAATACTTCGAGACCGTCGAGGACCTTCGCCGCCGCGGCTTTGCGGTGTGCACGTTCGACTGGCGCGGGCAGGGCGGCTCGGATCGCGTCCACAACGACAATCTCTGCCACGTCGAGAGCTTTGCTGACTATGACCGCGATCTGGACGCGGTGGTGCGGCAGGTGTTCCTCCCGGACTGCCCGCCGCCGCACTTCGCGATGGCCCATTCGATGGGAGCGCTCGTCTGCCTCCGGGCCGCGAGCGCGGGATGGGTCCTGTTCGAGCGGATGGTGCTGCTGACGCCCTTGCTGGGGCTGTCCCGTGTCGCCGCGCCGCCCATGCGCAGCGTGCGAACGCTTGCTCGGATTGGCCTCTTCCTCGGCATGGACGACCGCTCGGTATCGCGGAAACCCTGGAAGAGGTGGGAGGCACTGCACCCCGAAGACGAACCGCGCCAGGCTGTCGCAACCGCGGTGTTCCGCGCAGTGCCGCAGCTTCGCAGCGGAGCGCCGACATTGCGGTGGCTCCATGCGGCAGCGCGGGCGATGCTCGAAGCGGCGCGGCCGGAGTTCAGGGCGCGCATCCGCATTCCATCGCTTCTCGTCATTGCGAGCCGCGACAACGTCGTCGCCAACGACGCGATCGAGCACTTCGCCGCCGGCCTTCGCTCGGGAGCGCCGCTGATCCTCCCCGGGGCACGCCACGAGGTGCTGATGGAGGAGGATCCGATCCGCGACGCCTTCTGGGCCGCGTTCGATGCGTTCATTCCGGGAGGCAACGATTACCCGCTGCCGAATCTACCCGCGAAGGACGTCGAGAATACGGTCGTGTAGCCGGGCGTCGCCGCTGGCCACGACGCGACCGCCGCCGAGCGGCGGATTGCCGTCCCAGTCGGTCACGCGTCCGCCCGCGCCCTCGATGACCGGGATGAGCGGCACGATGTCGTAGGTCTGGAGACCCGCCTCCACGACCGCGTCGACGAAGCCGGCGGCGACCATGCAATAGGCGTAGCAATCCGCCCCGTAGCGGGCGAGGCGCACCCGCTTCTCCACGCGGTCATAGGACGTGCGTTCGTCGCCGGCGAACAGGTCCGGCGCGGTCGTGAACATGACCGCCTCGTCGAGCGTTGCGCACGGCCGCACCGACAGGTCGCGCGGACCGCCCGGCCCGGTGAACCAGGCGCGATTCCCGTCGCCGAAGAAGCGTTCGCCGGTGAACGGCTGCGCCATCATGCCGATCGTCGGCGTGCCGCGCGTCAGGAGGCCCACCAGGACACCCCAGACCGGCAGGCCGGCGATGAAGGATCGCGTCCCGTCGATCGGGTCGATCACCCAGATGCGCTCGGCATGGCTATTGGTCGTACCAAACTCCTCGCCAAGGATGCCGTCGTCCGGATATCGGGCGCCGATCGCCGCCCGGATGACCTGCTCCGCCTCGCGGTCCGCGGCGGTGACGGGGTCGAAGCGGTTCGTCCCCTTGCTGTCGACGACGCCCCGGGTCCGGAAGTGAGGCAGGATAGCCGCGCCGGCGAGGTCGGCGAGATGTCCGAGGAAGGACACCTCGTCGGTGTCCTGCACAAAAGGAGCGCTCATCGGGGCAGACCGGAAGCGTTCGCGACGGCCAAGGATGGGTGCGGCAAAGCAGCCGCATCGGTCCAGAATGGCTGAATTTGGTGCTCTTGTAGCCAGCTGCTCAAAAAAATGGCCTTGATCCCAAAAGAGGCAGTACTAATTATTGCACCGCGGCGGTTTGGTTCCCTCCGAATTGCCGCTGCCCTCCTTGGGCGTTTCCTCCCTAGACTTGGGCCGCGTCGTAACAACGACCGGCCCTTTTTTCTGCCCGCTCTCCTATTCCGCTGCTTCCGCGCGTGGCGCGAGCAGTGTTCCGGCCGCCCCGATCATCATCCGGGTGAAGACCGTTAGGTTTGCCAGCAGCCTCGGGAAGCCGCCCGTCTTCTCCAGTGTCCGTTCGTTGAGATAGAGCGCGCGATTGATCTCGATCTGCAGCGCGTGGACGCCGTTCCCCGGCCGTCCGTAGTGCTCGGTGATATAGCCGCCGGCATAGGGGCGGTTGCGCGAAACGTCGTAGCCAAGCCGCACGAGGATGCCTTCGGCAGCGTCGGAGAGTTCCGGCGAGCAGCTCGTGCTGTGGCGGTCGCCAAGCACGATGTCGGGCCGGCCGCGGAGGTTGGCCGCGCGGACCGAGGAGGGCATCGAATGGCAGTCGATCAGGAGGGCCGCGCCGAAGGATTCGACCGTCGTGTCGATGAGGCCGCGCAGCGTCCGATGGTACGGGACGTACACCTCGTCGATCCGCGCCAGGCCGTCCGCGATGGGCAGCGGGCCGGGGTAGATTTCCTCGTTGTCGGCGACCACGCGCGGGATCGTCCCGAGGCCGCCGGTCACACGTGTCGAGCGGCTGTTGGCGTAAGGGGGGAGTGTCCCAGCGAACATGCGTGGATCGAGTTCGAACGGCTCGCGGTTGACGTCGAGCCAGGCGCGGGGGAAGAGCGCGCGGAGGAGAGGGGCGCCCATCGCCACGGCGGGACGAAACAGTTCGTCCACGAAGCCGTCCTCGGAGCGCCGTATCGTCGCAGCGTCGAGCCGCGAGGCAGCCAGGAACGAGGCGGGATAGGACCGGCCGCTGTGTGGCGAATTGAGAACGACCGGCACCGTCTGCCGTACGGGACGGAGCACCTCGAAGGCCGTCCCGTTCTCGAACTCGCCCGGCACTGTCATGAAGACGCTCTGGTCACTGGGCCCGGCGGAAAAGTGGTCGTTGCGGGGCGTCGTCCCCGACGACGGGCCCGCGGCAACTTGCCAACATACGCATGGCGAGTCTACTGGCGTTGCCCGTCGCAGCGGCGCCGCGCCACCTGCCTCACGGCGGCAGGCGGCTGCGCGACGGCAATCCTCAGGCCCTTCGCAAAGGGCGATCCGCTTCACCCGTTCTTTACGGCCTTGTGACCAAATGCGAGCGGATTTCTAAACCCCCTGTTTGCCACGACGACCCGGTAGAACGATGTCCCGCATCCTGCTCGCCGAAGACGACAACGACATGCGCCGCTTCCTGGCCAAGGCGCTCGAAAACGCCGGCTATGACGTGGTGTCGTTCGACAATGGCAGGAGCGCCTATGACAGGCTGCGCGAGGAGCCGTTCACGCTCCTCCTCACCGACATCGTGATGCCCGAGATGGACGGGATCGAACTCGCCCGGAAGGCGACCGAACTCGATCCGGATCTCAAGGTGATGTTCATCACCGGTTTCGCGGCCGTGGCGCTCAACCCCGATTCGAACGCGCCCAAGGACGCCAAGGTCCTGTCCAAGCCGTTCCACCTCCGCGATCTCGTCAACGAGGTGGAGAAGTTGCTCGCCGCCTGACCGGCCGGATTTGTCCGCGATGGCCCGCTTGCTCCGTTTCGGGGCAAGGGCTATATGGCGGCCTCGCCGGACCGACCCGCCGGCGCGGAATGGGCGCGTAGCTCAGCGGGAGAGCACCACGTTGACATCGTGGGGGTCACAGGTTCGATCCCTGTCGCGCCCACCATTCCACCAAGGCTGCTGCCGGACCTCCGGCGTTGACTTGGGTCTCAGCCTTCCTTAGAAACCCGGCCTTCCGATCCTTCGGCCCATTGCCGCGACCGCACGACCATGAAGATCAAGAATTCTCTCAGAACGCTCCGCCTGCGGCACCGCGACAACCGTCTCGTCCGCCGCAAGGGCCGAGTCTACATCATCAACAAGTCGGCCCCGCGCTACAAGGCGCGTCAGGGCTAGGCTTGCTGGCGGCTCAGGCACGCCTCTCCCCAATTCCGCCGTTCTCCGCCCGTCGCCTCGACGCTGCGCGGGCAGGGCCGCTTTACCGCGGCAGCGCGATGGCGCATCTCCTCCCACAGCGGTAGGAGGAATGCCCCATGCGATCAGGCCCGTTGGCCGCGATGCTCGCGGTCGTCGTTCTGGCCGGCTGCCAGACCACGACGGAACCCGCGCCGCCGGCCCCATCGGGCAGCGCCGCGCTCGCGCAGCTTCTTGCCGCGAATTCCTGCCGGTCCTGCAATCTCCGCGGCGTTGACCTTCGCGGTGCGTCGCTCGCCCGCGCCGATCTCCGGCAGGCGGACCTCACGCGAGCGGACCTCGCCTTCGCGGATCTCGGGGGCGCCGATCTCCGGAATGCACGGCTCCGCGGCGCGGACCTCTTCGGCGCGCGCCTCGACCGCGCGGACCTGTGGAGCGCCGACCTCGACGACGCGCGGCTCGTCGGCGCCAGCCTCCGCGATGCGGACCTCGTGGCGGCGGATTTCTGGTCGGCGGACCTGTCGATGGCCAACCTGACGGGCGCTGACCTCTTTGGCGCCAGCTTCTTCGATACGAATCTGACGGGCGCGGTCCTTCGCGATGCGCGTCTCATTGGCGTGCGGTTCACCGGAAGCGACCTCACCCGCGCGGACCTTCTCGGCGCCGACGGGCTCACGCCGATGGCGCTCAGCAGCGCCCGGCTCTGCCGGACACGCATGCCGGACGGGACGGTCGAGGATCGCGACTGCTAGGCGCGACGCGGGCGGATGCGGTTGACATGGCCCATCTTGCGGCCGGGGCGGGATTCCGCCTTGCCGTAGAGGTGGAGCCGGGCGTCCGGCTCCGCCGCAAGTGTCGCCCATGCGTCGGCGTCCGCGCCGATGAGGTTGGTCATCACCACGTCCGAGTGCCGCCGCGGATCGCCGAGCCGCCAGCCGGCGACGGCCCTGATGTGCTGCTCGAACTGCGCGACCAGGCAGGCATCGGTCGTCCAGTGCCCGGAATTGTGCACGCGCGGCGCAATCTCGTTGAAGAGGAGCGCCGCCCCGTTGCCGTCGCCCACGACGAAGAGTTCGACTGCGAGGAGGCCGATATGGTCCAGCTCGGCGGCGATCCGTTCGCCGATGGCGACTGCGCGGGCGGCGAGGGCCGGCGGGATCGCGGCGGGGACGGTCGAGGTGTCGAGGATGCCGCTGCGATGCCGGTTCTCCGGCACGTCGAAGGCGGCCGTCGCCCCGTCTGCCCCACGGGCCAGCAGGACCGAGACCTCGCGGGTGAACGGGACCATCGCCTCGAGGATCGCGGGCACACCGCCGACGGTCACCCAGGCGGCATCCGCGTCGGCGAAGGAGCGGATCACGGCCTGGCCCTTGCCGTCATAGCCGAGGCGTCTGGTCTTGAGGATTGACGGAACCCCCATACGGGCGAGCGCCGCGTCGAGCTCCGTACGCGATGCGACGGCGGCGAATTCCGGAACGGCGATATCGAGCCGGCGGGCGAGTTCCTTCTCGTTCAGCCGATCCTGGGCCACGGCAAGCGCGCGGACGCCCGGCCGCAATCGCTTCCGGGCGGCGAGGAACTCTGCCGTCGTGACCGGGATGTTCTCGAACTCGTAGGTGATGACGTCGACGGCGGCGGCAAAGGCCTCGAGCGCCGCGGGGTCGTCCCAGGCCGCGATTGTCGCGGAGCGGGCGACATCGGTCGCCGGGTTGTCGCCGGGCGGCGCGTAGATATGGACCGCCAGGCCCATCTCGGCCGCGGCCATCGCGAGCATCCGGCCGAGCTGGCCGCCACCGAGGATGCCGATCACGCTGCCGGGGGGCAGCGGCGCGTCAGACGCCATCGACCGGCGTCTCGGTCACGGCGGCGGTCTGCGCGGTCCGCCAGTCAGCAAGCCGCTTCGCCAGCGCCTCGTCCGAAAGGGCAAGGATCGCAGCGGCGTGGAGGGCCGCGTTGACGGCGCCGGCCTTGCCGATGGCGAAGGTGGCGACCGGCACGCCGCCGGGCATCTGGACGATGGAGTAGAGGCTGTCGCGGCCGCCGAGCGCCTGGGTCTCCACCGGGACGCCGAGGACGGGGAGGGTGGTCATGGATGCGATCATGCCGGGGAGGTGGGCCGCGCCGCCGGCCCCTGCGATCACGACCTTCCGTCCTTCGGCGGCGGCGCCCTTCGCGAAGGCGAACAGGCGGTCGGGCGTCCGGTGCGCGGAAACGATGCGGGCGTCGTAAGCGACGCCGAGCGCCTCAAGCGTCTTCGCGGCATGGCCCATGGTGGCCCAGTCGGACTGGCTGCCCATCGCGATCGCGACCGGTGCTGCCTTGGCAGGCGACATTGATGAGGCCCTCAGCCGCGGAAACGCGCGGATTATAGCAGGTGTGCGGCAAGGGCAAGCGCGGGTGGCGACACAAGTCGCTCGGCCGCCGACGGCCGCGAGGCAGGCAACCGGCGCGGACGAGCGCCATACCGCAAATCAGCAGGACGATCTCGCAAATCTCCGAAACTCGCGGACGTCACGCGATAATGTCCGGGGTCAGCCGGTCCTCGAGCGTGACGATCCGGTCCTTCAGCAGAAGCTTCCGCTTCTTGAGGCGCTGCTTGCGAAGGGGGTCGCCCTTGCCGGTCTCGTCCATGGCGGCAATCGCGTCGTCGAGGTCGCGGTGCTCCTGGCGCAGGCGCTCGAGTTCCGCCCTGAGCGCGTTGTCGTTGTCCCCGGTGATTGACTTGTCGGACAGCGTCGGCCTCCCGCTTTCGTGCGTGACCTCATAGCACGGCCGATGCCATCCGGGTCCTGCCCGGAAGGCGCAGATTGTGACGCTCCAATGGGCACACCCGTCCGATCGGGACCGTTGCCGACGGCGCTGTTGGGTGTCACACTCCTGTCGTTGAAGACCAACATGGAGGTTTTCCTGATGTCGATGGAATCGCATCTTGCGCAGCTTGAGCGCCGCCATGCGGACCTCGAGAAGAAGATCGACGAGGCCATAAAGCACCCGAGCACCGATACCCTCGCGGTCGCCGACCTCAAGCGTCGCAAGTTGCTGCTCAAGGACGAGATCACCCGTCTCAAGGGCGTAACCGTCCACTAGATCGAGCGTCAGTCGTGTTGGGAACGCCGCGGCACTGGTCCGCGGCGTTTTCGTTTCCGGGGCCTCGCCAAAAAAAAAGATTCGAGCGCTGAAACCTTCCTGAGAAAGGGGCCGTTCCTGTCCCCGTCCCAAGAGCGGACGAACGAATTCAAGAACCCCCCAGGAAGGGAAAAACCCGATGATCAACAAGACTTTCCGTGCCGTCGCCCTTGGCGCCGCGCTCGCCGGTACTGCCTTCTCCGTCGTCGCGATCGCCCAGGAGAACCCGATGGTGGGCGGCGCCGCGATGTTCGCCGACCGCAACATCATCGAGAATGCCGTCAACTCGGCCGACCACACCACGCTCGTCGCCGCGGTCCAGGCCGCCGGCCTCGTCGAGACGCTCTCCGGCCCTGGCCCGTTCACCGTGTTCGCGCCCACCAATGAAGCCTTTGCGGCGCTGCCGGAAGGCACGGTCGAGACGCTCCTCCTGCCGGAGAACCTCGCCACGCTGACGAAGATCCTAACCTGCCACGTCGTTGCGGCTGACGTGATGTCGGAAGCGCTGGTCGGCATGATCACGGCTGACGGCGGCACGCACGCCATCGAGACCGTCGGCGGCTGCATCATCAACGCTTCGGTCGTTGACGGGATGGTCGTGCTCACCGACGAAGCCGGCGGCACGGCAACCGTCACGATCGCCGATGTCGTCCAGTCGAACGGCGTCATCCACGTCATCGACGCGGTTCTTCTCCCGGCGATGTAGCCAACGGCCCAGGACCGCGGAGTCTCCTCCTCTGGCCGCGGTCCGGCCGTGACCCCCGCCCCGTCCTGTCCCTCCCCGGGAGGCCGGCGCGGGCAGACTGAAGGGCGCTGCGACCGCAAACGCAGCGCCCTTTGCGTCTTGCAGCCGGTGAATGCAATGTGAACTGGCGGATCAGTGGCGGTTCAGCCGCCTTGTCCGATGTTGCCATCGTCGTCTTCACCGCCGTCTGAAAAAGAACGGCAGCAACATCGAGGCAATGACCATGATCCGCACCATCATCCGAAATGCAAATCTGCTGAAGCGTCGTGCCGTTGCTTCAGCTCTTGCCGTCGCAGTCGTTTCCACCGCAGCGCTCGCCGGAGCGAGCGCTGCCAGCGCCCAGAACTTCCAGGTTCTGAACCCGAACCTCCTGAACGGCCCGGTCCTCATGCAGGCCGAGCAGGGCACCGTCCGGGAGATTCAGGGCGGCGGGCTCCTCTTCCTCGACGCCCACGAGATATCGGACCGCGACTTCAACGTCGTCATCCGGCAGTACCAGAACAACACCACGCAGCGCTGGCTGGTGACGCCGGCGGGCAGCGGCCTTTACACGATCCAGCAGGTGTCGAGCGGCCGCTTCCTCGATGCCCACCAGATCCCGGAGCTCGACTTCCGGGTCGTCACCCGCCCGGCCCAGACCGACGGGACGCAGCTCTGGCGCGTAACCGAGTATGGCGGCGGCTTCGTCACCATCCAGCACGTGGCTTCCGGGCTCTTCCTCCAGCCCTATATCGATCAGGCGCACGACTTCCAGGTCGTGCTCCGCCCAGCCGGCAACGACCTGCAGACCTGGCGCTGGTAGGCTGTTCCTTCGCTCCCCCGGGCCCTGCCGCTGCCGCGGCGGGGCCCTTCGCGTTTCCGACGCCCTCGACGGTCGCGCCGGCCGGCGGGTACAACAGTCGGGGCACGGGAGGACCAGATGAGAATCTTCGGGACGGCAGCGATCACGGCGGCACTGACCGCCATCACGGTGACGGGAGCATCCGCGCAGCCGGCCGAATGCCTTGGAGAGGCCTACGCGGAACCGGTCGTCATCCAGGCGCGGGCACCGGAACCCGGTGGCATCGTCGGTGGCGAGGTGGCGGCGCGCGATGCGGCGCTTGCCCTCGCCTGCTCGGAAGCGGGTGTCGCCGCGGCCCAGTGGAACCTCGGCCGGATGTTGATCAACGGCTGGGGCGTCGGGCTCGACCTTGCGGCGGCGGAGACCTGGTACCGCCGCGCCGCCGAGCAGGGATACGCCTACGCCGAAGTTTCGCTGGGCGTGCTGCTGACCCAGAACGCGCCGACCGAAGCGGCGCTCGCGGAGGCGCTGATGTGGTTCGAGCGGGGCGCCTACCAGGGAATCTCCTACGCCATGATGCGCGTGGCGGAAGCCTACGCGACCGGACTGGGGACGCCGGTCGACCTGACCACGGCCGCGATGTGGTACAAGGTAGCCACCGGCTTCAACGAGGACGCGGCCATCGGTCCGCTCACCCAGCTTCAGAGGACGATGCCGCGAGGCGCCTTTGCCGAGGCGGAGCAGCGTGCTGCTGCGTGGGCCGACGCGTGGAATGGCGGCCTCCCGATGGGTCCCTGACGCGTCGCGGAGGAAGACGTCGAAGCCTCTTGAAAACCCCGCCGGATGCCCCAAATATTGGTACGTGGACGCCAGCACGGGTCCACTGAGACTGCCCCGCCCGCCTGATGGGGGCCTCGCCGTCTCAATCATCATCGTCGCTCGAAGGAGGACACCAGATGGCTACTTTTGATCTCAGCCCGTTCTATCGCACGACCGTCGGTTTCGACCGCGTCTTCTCCCTGCTTGACCAGCTTGCGGGGACCGAGAATGGCAATGCCTATCCGCCGTACAACATCGAGCGGACCGGCGAAAATGCCTATCGGATCACCCTTGCCGTCGCCGGCTTCGCCGACAAGGACCTTTCGATCGAGGCCAAGGAAGGCGTCCTTCACGTGAAGGGTGACCGCACCGAGGAGACCAAGGACCGCGAAGTTCTCTACCGCGGCATTGCCGGGCGCGCCTTCGAGCGCCGCTTCCAGCTTGCCGACCACGTAGAGGTCCGCGGTGCGACGCTCGAGAATGGCCTTCTCCACATCGACCTCGTCCGCGAGGTTCCGGAGGCCCTCAAGCCCCGGAAGATCGCGATCGGCACCGGCGGCGCCGGCACCGAGAAGGCGAAGGTCCGCCAGATCGACGCCGCGGCCGCCTAAGGCGCCCGGCGATCGAGTGAGACGGGGGCGCCTTCGGGCGCCCCTTTTCGTCGCGGCCCGGAACAAACACCGGCGGCTACCATTCACCCTACATGGCTGGTGCTTTCGAGCGCCGGCCAGGGGCGGGGGGTCGAGCGCTCACGCGTTCCCTCTCGCCCCGACGACCGGTTGCACCAAAGCCAAGCCGGCTGCCTCAGGCGCCGGCTTCGGGTGAGGGGTCGAGCGTTCACGGCGCTCCCCCTCACCCACTTCTTCCTAGAACAGCTCGAACCGTCCGATCGCCACGAACAGCGAGAGCGCCAGCAGAACGAGGTTGAACGGCAGGACGCTCCGTTCGCCGCGCCGGAGGTGAAGCGCGATCGCCAGCACCTGGATGATCACGAAGCCGATCGCAGCGAGCGGCGTCAGCCAGGGCAGGATGTTCAGCGCGATCGGGAGGATCATCCCAACCGCGCCGACGATTTCCGCCCAGGCGATGAAGCGCGTGAGTGCCGGCATCTCGCCTGGCCAGCCCATCTGGGTGGCCAGCTTCGAAATCGGCTGGAACGCCTTCATGAAGCCGGCAACGCCGAACAGGAACGCCAGGGCGGCCTGTGCGATCCAGAGTGCGGTATTCACGCAACCTCTCCAAAGCCTTGAAGCGCTTTGAAGTACATAGCACTATGGAAACCGTTGTGCCACCGGCGGGGTGCGCTATGTCTCGCTGAAGGGTGATGCCCGCACCATTCGCGCCGCCTGGACGAGGTTGCGCGCGGTTGCTCTGGCCATCGCATCGACGGCCGGATTGGCCCGCCGGCGTGCGGCGTCGGTCTTCGGGTCCAGTCCCACTTCGCCCACCCAATAGGTGCAGCACTGCGGCGGCAGCAGGAAGTTCATGAAGGACAGTACCTCCATCATACCGGCCATCGCCGCCTGGGCGCCGTCCTCGCTGCCGGTGATGACGATGCCGGCCACCTTGTTGAGCAGCGCGCTCCTTCCGGCATGGGCATCTTCGTCGAAGGCATCCATCCGTTCGATCACGCGCTGCATCAGGCTCGATCGGTGACCCCACCAGATCGGAGTGGCGAAGATGACGACGTCCGCGCCCTTGATCTGCTCGCCGATATCAGGCCACTCGTCGTCGTCGCTTTCGCGGTGCTTCAAGCCGACGGGAATGGTGCGGTCAGCGAGCCGGACCGTCTCGGCGTCGATGACTGCGTGCTCGCGCATGTGACCCAGGATGAGGTTCGCGACCTCCTCGGTGTTGGAGGGGTCGGGCGCGTGCTTGAGCGACGCATTGAGGATGAGAACCTTCAGCGGATCCGAGTTCGGCGTGCCTGTCATGTCTGGCCCCTCGAGATGATCGCCACCAACCGCTCGACGTCCTCCCGCGTGGTCGCGAACGAGCACACGAGGCGAACAAGGCCGTGATCCGCGACCACCCCGGCCTCGTCGGCCTGCCAGTCGTAGAACGACGCACCCTCCCGCTTCAGTTCCGCAATCGTCGTTTCGTGGAGGATGGCGAAGACCTCGTTGCCATCGCGCGGCCAGGCGAGGCTGCCGCCCGCGGCCTCGATTCCTTCCGCCAGCGCTGCGGCGCTGCCATTGGCGCGGGCGGCGAGGCGCAGCCAGAGGTCGTCCTCGAGATACGCCGCGAACTGGGCGGCGACGAAGCGCGCCTTCGACACGGCGTGGCCGGCGCGCTTCCGCAGGTACGGAAACTCGCGCGCCCTGGCCGGATCGAAGAAGACCACCGCCTCTGCCTGCCAGCAGCCGCCCTTGGTGCCGCCGAAGGAGAGGACGTCGACGCCGGCCTTCCAGGTCATCTCCGCGGGCGACATGCCGAGCCCCTCGACGGCATTGCCGAAGCGCGCGCCGTCCATATGCACGCCGAGTCCGGCCTCGTGGGCGAGCGCGGATAGCGCCGCCGTCTCCGGCACGGAATAGGCGGTACCGAACTCGGTGAGCTGGGTGAGCGAAATAGCGACCGGCTGGCCGTGCCGGCCGGCGTCGGGTGCGCAACGCTCGATGGCGGCGGCAAGAGTGTCGCGGCGGATCTTTGCGCCCGGCCCGTCGAGGCCGATCAGCTTGAGGTCGGCAAGGAACTCCGGCGCTCCGGCCTCGTCGGTGTTGGCGTGCGCCTCGCGATGGAGGAGGGCGAGACCGCCCGGTCGTGCGAAGGCGGAAAGGGCGAGTGCGTTCGCCGCGGAGCCCGTCGGCACGAAGAAGACGGCGACCTCGTGCTCGAAAACCTCGGCGAACTTCCGCTCGACGGCCTTGGTAAGGGGGTCGGAGCCATAGGCGGGGGCGACGCGGTCGTTCTCGGCGGCAATCGCCGCGGCGATCTCGGGGGCGCAGCCGGCCCAGTTGTCGGAAGCGAAGTTCATGGGGTCGATTCCGCCTTTTCGAGGATCTGCGCGATCTTCTTTGTCGTCGCCCAGTTCCGCATCGTCACCTTCTGGTAGAGCGGCTTCTGCGTGATCCGGTTGAGCCAGCTCTTCGTCGCGAGGCCACTTTTGAGCGATGGCAGGCGGAAGTAGATGGCGCCCGGCCCGGTCCACGCCGCGTCAATCTCGGGACGGACCTCGACATCCCTCATCGCGGCCTTCGCAGTGACGCCTTTCAGGAACAGCACGTAGTAGCGGTACTTCGCATCGTCCGCGCCGAACTCCTGTGGCGCTGCGGCGACGATCGCCCCGAACGCCGCGCGTTCGATAGCGACGACCATCACGTCGCGGTCGAGTTCGAACTCCTTCGCAAGGAGTTTCTCGACCGTCGCGCTGACGGCGTCAGCGGCAAGCGGCGAGTCGACGATGAGGTTGCCTGCAAGGCTGTGCGAGACGACGTTCTCGAAGCCGGCCGCCTCGAGGTGCTTCTTGAGCTCCGTCATCCCGACCTTGTTCTTGCCGCCGACATTGATGCCGCGGGGGAGGACGACGTAGGTTGCGCTGCGATTTGTCATTGCGTTGCTTGGCGGTGCGAGTTCAGGCGTTGCCGACGCCTGGGCGCACCGATAACCGAGGTCGGCCAGAACAACCACCGTCGTTCCGGGGCCGCGAAGGCACCCCGCTTCGCACCGGTCCAAGCGACGGATGGCGGCAGGGCGAAAGACTCACCTGGGTCCGACGCTCGCATGAGTTCGCAGGAGCGAGGGAAACGGTCTTCAGTCCGCGGTGCCGGGTTGACGTGCCTCAACGAGATCCGCGCACAATTCATCCAGAATGAAAGGCGATCAGGCATCGGATAGGCCATGGCCATGCACTTCACCGAGACCGGTGACCCCGCCGCTCCCGCGATCGTGTTTCTCCACGGCAACGGCGCGAGCGGCGGGATGTGGAGAAAACATGCCGCGGCGTTGAAGGACTATCATGTCCTCCTGCCTGATCTGCCCGGCTTCGGCGCCTCTGCCAGCGAGGCGTGGCCGTCGCTGCCGGAGGTGGCGGATGCCGTCGGAGACATCATTCGCTCCCATGCGGCAGACGGAAAGGCCCATATCGTTGGCCTGAGCCTCGGCGGCTGCGTCGCGTTCCAGTTGCTCGCCCGTCATCCAAAGATCGTCGATCACGCTGTCATCGACGGAGCCGGGGTCCTGCCGATCCGCGGGGTCGGGCTGCTCAAGATCGGCCTCCGGCTGGCTCAGCCTTTCCTGCACACCAGACTCGCAATCCGGTTGCTGGCGAGGATGCTGCACATTCCGTCGTCAGGCTTCGACGACTTTGCCCGGGACCTTGGGCGAATGTCATCGTCGTCGTTCACCCGCGCCTTCATCGAGGCCCTTCGAATGGGCGAGCCGCCCGGACTGTTGCAGGCGGCCGTTCCGACGCTCCTTGTTGCGGGCGAGCGGGAAGACCACCGATCGAGCCGCTACCTCGCAGCGGTAATGCCGCACGCTGCGGCCTATGCCGCGCCGGGATGGCACGGATGGACGGCGGTACATCCGGATCTCCATGTCGAGATGGTACGGGCCTTCATCGAAGATCGACCTCTCCCCGCCGCTTTGCGCCGGCTGGAAGCAACTCCGTCATCTGTGGCTCCCGTCCGGCACGCTGAGGCCTGAGCTGGCGCGGCTTCACGGCCTGTTTCTTGGGTGTCAGCGCGATTGCTGCGGCATGATCGGCGCGCCAGGCCCAGCCTGCCCGTCCGCTTGCCGCCCTCGTCGATTTCTGGCATTGTCGGCACAATAGGACAGGGATGCTGTCCAATTGCGGCGCCGGCTCGGGAGGCGGGCGCCGAACCTTCGGACAAATGCCATGAACGCGATCCTCCGTGACAGCGCGTCTGCGCTGGCCCTCTCCGCTCCGGCCGTGGTCGAGCCTCACCGGCTCCCCGGCGCGCCGACGGAAGGGGCGTACCGCCCCGACAAGGAACACGATTCCTGCGGCGTCGGCTTCATCGCCAAGATGACCGACGAGAAGTCGCATCAGATCGTCGAGGACGGCCTCAAGATTCTCGAGAACCTGACGCACCGCGGCGCCACCGGCGCCGATGCGCAGATGGGCGATGGCGCGGGCATGCTCGTGCAGGTGCCGCACCGGTTCTTCGTGGCGGAAGGGAAGCGCCTCGGCTTCGATCTGCCGGATGCCGGCGAGTACGGCGTCGGCCAGATCTTCTTCCCGAAGGACGCGGCGCTTCGCGCCGAGATGGAGAAGCTCGTCGAGGAGACGGTCGCCGACGAGAGCCAGCGCGTCATCGGCTGGCGCGACGTGCCGGTCGACAGCTCCTGCATTCCGCCGAGCGTGGTCGCGACCGAGCCGTTCCACCGCCAGGTGTTCATCGCGCGCGGGCGCGATTGCCACGAGGAGGAGGGCTTCGAGCGGCGGCTCTACATCCTCCGCAAGGTGATCTCCGCACGGATCTACGCGCGCTACAGCGGGCTCAACAACGACTTCTACATCGCGTCGATGTCGTGCCGGACGGTCGTCTACAAGGGGATGTTCCTCGCCTGGCAGCTCGGTGCGTACTACCGCGACCTGCACGAGCCGCTGTTCGAATCCGCCCTCGCGCTCGTCCACCAGCGCTTCTCGACCAACACGTTCCCGTCATGGCGGCTCGCGCATCCGTACCGGATGGTCGCGCACAACGGCGAGATCAACACCGTTCGCGGCAACGTCAACTGGATGCAGGCGCGGCAGGCGAGCGTCGATTCCGAGCTCTACGGCAACGACATCTCCAAGCTGTGGCCGATCTCCTATGAGGGCCAGTCGGACACCGCGTGCTTCGACAACGCGCTCGAATTCCTCGTGCGCGGCGGCTACTCGCTGCCGCATGCGGCGATGATGATGGTGCCCGAGGCCTGGGCCGGCAACCCGCTGATGAGCGCGGAACGGAAGGCGTTCTACGAGTACCACGCCGCGCTCATGGAGCCGTGGGACGGCCCCGCCGCGATGGCCTTCACCGACGGCCGCCGCATCGGCGCCACACTCGACCGCAACGGCCTGCGGCCGGCGCGCTATTTCGTGACCAGCGACGGCACCGTCATCATGGCGTCGGAGGCGGGCGTTCTGGCGCTCGACCAGAGCAAGGTCGTCAAGAAGTGGCGGCTCCAGCCCGGCCTGATGCTGCTGATCGACCTCGACAAGGGCCGCATCGTCCAGGACCAGGAGATCAAGGCGCAGCTTGCCGGAGCGCACCCCTACAAGACCTGGCTCGGCCGCACCCAGATCGTGCTCGAGGACCTGCCGGAAATGCCGGCGACGCCGCATCACGACGTGCCGCTCCTCGATCGCCAGCAGGCGTTCGGCTACACGCAGGAGGACATCGACCTCCTGCTCGAGCCGATGCTGGTCGACGGCGCGGAAGCGACCGGCTCGATGGGCACCGACACGCCGATCTCCGCGCTCTCGGACCGGCCGAAGCTCCTCTACACCTACTTCAAGCAGGCGTTCGCCCAGGTCACCAACCCGCCGATCGATTCGATCCGCGAGGAACTGGTGATGAGCCTCGTCTCGTTCATCGGCCCGCGGCCGAACCTCTTCGACCTCGAAGGGCAGGGGCGGCGGAAGCGGCTCGAGGCGCGCCAGCCGATCCTCACCAACGAGGACCTCGAGAAGATCCGCCGCATCGGCGAGATGGACGACAACCCGTTCCAGTCCAAGACGCTCGACCTGACCTTCTTCACCGAGCGCGGCGCGAAGGGCCTCGTCGACGCGATCGACCGGCTCTGCGAGCGGGCGGAAGCTGCCGTCCACGGCGGCAACAACATCATCATCCTGTCGGACAGGAAGGTGTCGCGCGACCGCGCGCCGATCCCGGCGCTGCTCGCCACCGCGGCCGTTCATCACCACCTGATCCGGAAGGGCCTCCGGACCTCGGTCGGCCTCGTGGTCGAGACCGGCGAGGCGCGCGAGATCCATCACTTCTGCTGCCTTGCCGGCTATGGCGCGGAGGCAATCAACCCGTACCTCGCCTTCGAGACGCTTGAGGCGATGCTGCCGGACCTCGACAAGCCGATCGATCCGCAGGAGGCGGTCAAGCACTACATCAAGGCCATCGGCAAGGGCATGCTGAAGGTCATGGCCAAGATGGGCATCTCGACCTACCAGTCGTATTGCGGCGCCCAGATCTTCGACGCCGTCGGCCTGTCGTCCAGGTTCGTCTCGCGCTTCTTCACCGGCACCGCGACCACCATCGAGGGCGTGGGCGTTGAGGAAATCGCCGAGGAGACCATGCGGCGCCACCACTCCGCGTTCGCGGACGTGCCGTATCTCCGCGAGAACCTCGACGTCGGCGGCGAGTACCAGTTCCGTATCCGCGGCGAGCATCACGCGTGGAACTCGGGGACCGTCCGCGACCTCCAGCACGCCGTGCGCGGCGCGGGCGACCAGGCGATCACGGACTACAAGTCGTATGCGAAGCGCATCAACGATCAGACCGAGAAGCTCCTGACGATCCGCGGCCTCTTCGAGATCAAGACGGCCGAGGACGTCGGGCGCGCGCCCGTGCCGCTCGCCGAAGTCGAGCCGGCGGTCGAGATCGTCAAGCGCTTCGCCACCGGCGCCATGAGTTTCGGCTCGATCAGCCGCGAGGCGCACACGACGCTCGCCATCGCCATGAACCGGATCGGCGGCAAGTCGAACACCGGCGAGGGCGGCGAGGAAGCGGATCGCTTCAAGCCGCTCGAGAACGGCGATTCCATGCGCTCGGCGATCAAGCAGGTCGCCTCGGGCCGGTTCGGCGTGACGGCGGAATACCTCGTCAACTCCGACATGATGCAGATCAAGATGGCGCAGGGCGCAAAGCCCGGCGAGGGCGGTCAGTTGCCCGGCCACAAGGTCGACGCGACCATCGCCAAGGTGCGCCACTCGACGCCCGGCGTCGGACTCATCTCGCCGCCGCCGCATCACGACATCTACTCGATCGAGGACCTCAAGCAGCTCATCTACGACCTCAAGAACGTGAACCCCGAGGCCGCGGTCTCGGTGAAGCTCGTCTCCGAGGTCGGCGTCGGCACGGTTGCCGCGGGCGTTGCCAAGGCGAAGAGCGACCACGTCACGATCTCGGGCTTCGAGGGTGGCACCGGCGCGTCGCCGCTGACCTCGATCAAGCACGCCGGCTCGCCGTGGGAGATCGGCCTTGCCGAGACGCACCAGACCCTCGTCGCCAACCGCCTCCGCGGCCGGATCGCGGTGCAGGTCGACGGCGGTCTCCGCACCGGGCGTGACGTCGTCATCGGCGCGCTGCTGGGCGCCGACGAGTTCGGCTTCTCGACCGCGCCGCTGATCGCGGCCGGCTGCATCATGATGCGGAAGTGCCACCTCAACACCTGCCCGGTGGGCGTTGCCACGCAGGATCCGGTGCTGCGCCGCCGCTTCACCGGCACGCCGGAGCACGTCGTCAACTTCTTCTTCTTCGTCGCCGAGGAAGTGCGTGAGATGATGGCGGCCATGGGCTACCGGACGTTCGGCGAGATGACCGGCCAGATGCAGATGCTCGACGCGCGCAAGAACGTTGCGCACTGGAAGGCGCACGGGCTCGACTTCAAGAAGCTCTTCTACAAGGCCGCGCCCGTCGAAGGCGTGTCGGTCTCGCACACCGAGACGCAGGACCACGAGCTCGAGAACGTCCTCGACCAGACCCTCATCAGGGAGTCGTGGCCGGCGCTCGAGGGCAAGCGCCCGGTCAAGCTCACCCACGAGATTCACAACACCGACCGCACCATCGGCGCGATGCTGTCTGGCGCCGTGGCCCGGCGCTACGGCCATGCCGGCCTGCCGGAGGACACGATCCACATCTCGCTCAACGGGACCGCGGGGCAGAGCTTTGGCGCCTGGCTCGCGCGCGGCGTCACGCTCGACCTCGTGGGCGAGGCCAACGATTATGTCGGCAAGGGCCTTTCGGGCGGCCGCATCGTCGTCCGCCCGCCGGACGACGCCGGCTTCAAGCCGGAAGAGTCGATCATCGTCGGCAACACGGTGCTCTACGGCGCCATCACCGGCGAGACGTACTTCCGCGGCGTTGCCGGCGAGCGCTTCGCCGTCCGCAACTCGGGCGCGGTGGCCGTCGTCGAGGGCGCCGGCGACCATTGCTGCGAGTACATGACGGGCGGCGTCGTAGTCGTGCTCGGCCGCACGGGCCGGAACTTTGCGGCCGGCATGTCAGGCGGCATCGCCTATGTCTTCGACGACGACGGCAGCTTCAAGCAGCGCTGCAACATGGCGATGATCGAGTTCCAGGACATCGACTACGTCACCGAGGAGCCGGCCGACATCCAGCGCGGCGATTTCTCTGATGTGACCGAGGTGACACGCGACCTCTCGGTGGGCGATGCGCGGCGGCTCCGGGTGCTGATCGAGAACCATGCCCGCTACACCGGTTCGACCGTTGCGCGCCGCGTGCTGGACGACTGGGCGGCCATGCTGCCGAAGTTCCGCAAGGTCATGCCGATCGAGTTCAAGAAGGCGCTCGCGGCCATGGCGCAGCGCGAGGCCGAGGCCCTGCAGGTCGAGGCCGGCGAATAGGAACCGGGCCCATCCACGGTGACATGCCGGCCCGTCTTCGACTATGGCTGGACCGCACCACGGTGCGTAGCGCCTTCGTCGGACGTGAACGGATGTCGGGCCTGGTGATGGTCTGACGGCGCGGGGGAGAAGCCCTGGCCTCCGGCCGGGGCCCGACTCTTGCAGTGGGACGACGGCCCGGGGGCCGGACTGCTCCACGGATTTTCAGCCCGTCACGGACGGGGAGTATGGACTGGGCCGACGCCGGCCGATCCGGCGCGGCCCCCGAGCGAAAGACTGAGTGCCGATGGGTAAGGTCACCGGGTTCCTGGAATTCGATCGCGCTGAGCGGCCGTACGAGCCGGTGGCGGAGCGCATCCAGAACTACAAGGAATTCGTCATCCCGCTGGGGGACGAGGAGACCAGGAAGCAGGCGGCGCGCTGCATGGATTGCGGCATCCCGTTCTGTCACACGGGCTGTCCGGTGAACAACCAGATCCCGGACTGGAACGACCTTGTCTATCACGCGGACTGGCGGCGGGCGCTGGTCAACCTCCAGTCGACCAACAATTTCCCCGAGATCACCGGCCGCATCTGCCCGGCGCCGTGCGAGGAATCCTGCACGCTCAACATCCAGGACACGCCCGTCGCCATCAAGACGATCGAGGCGGCGATCGCCGACCGCGGCTTCGACCAGGGCTGGATCGTCCCGGACGTGCCGACGCACCGGACCGGCAAGCGCGTCGCCGTCGTCGGCTCCGGCCCGGCCGGCCTTGCCGCGGCACAGCAGCTCGGCCGCGCCGGCCACGACGTCCATGTCTTCGAGAAGAACGCCAAGGCCGGCGGCCTGATGCGCTACGGCATCCCGGACTTCAAGATGGAGAAGATCCACGTCCAGCGCCGCGTCGACCAGATGGAGGCCGAGGGCGTCACCTTCCACTACAACGAGCACATCGGCGTCACGCGCTCGGGCGCGGAACTCGTCCGCGATTTCGACGCGGTGATTCTGGCCGGCGGCGCCGAGAAGGCCCGCGACCTGCCGATCCCCGGCCGCGAGCTCGACGGCGTCCACTTCGCGATGGAGTTCCTGCCGCAGCAGAACCGGCGGGTCAGCGACGAGCCGCTTCGGACCAACAAGGAAATCCTTGCCACCGGCAAGCATGTCGTCGTCATCGGCGGCGGCGACACCGGCTCCGACTGCATCGGCACGTCGATCCGCCAGGGCGCGCTGTCGGTGACGCAGCTGGAGATCATGCCGAGCCCGCCGGTGAAGCCGAACAAGGGCCTCACCTGGCCGGACTACCCGATGCGCTTCCGTACCTCCTCGAGCCAGGCCGAGGGCGCCGAGCGCGAGTTCGCCGTGACCTCGGTTTCGTTCGAGGGCGTCGACGGCAAGGTCACCGCGCTCAACTGCGCCCGCGTCGGCAAGGACTTCAAGCCGATCCCCGGAACCGAATTCCAGCTCAAGGCCGAGCTGATCCTGCTCGCCATGGGCTTCGTCTCTCCGGTCCACGAGGGCCTTCTCGACGAGCTCAAGACCGAGTCCGACCCGCGCGGCAACGTGAAGGCGAACGACAGCGCCTACCAGTCGTCGGTGGAAAAGGTGTTCGCCTGCGGCGACATGCGGCGCGGCCAGTCCCTCGTGGTCTGGGCGATCCGCGAGGGGCGGCAGGCGGCCCACTCGGTCGACAAGTTCCTGATGGGCGAGACGACGCTGCCGCGGTAGGGTTCTCCTCGCAGACGGGGGGAGATCATGCTGCTGCTGATGGTGCCGTTGCTGCTTCTGCTGGCCGCGATCGACTAGTGGACAAACGGTTCGAGCTACACCGTCCAAAGCGCCAACATGGTGCCCACCCTCGAGGTTGGCGAAGCTTTCCGGTCGATCGCCTTCACGGACGACCGACCGCCGATGGCGGGCGACATCGTCGTGTTCACGCAACGCTTCGACACAGGCCAAGAGAGCGACTTCGTCTACAGGATCGTCGGTATGCCGGGTGATCGTGTGCAGTTGGTCGAGGGTGTGCTGTGGATCAACGGCACGCCCGTTGCGACGGAACGCCTAGGCGAAGCGGTAGACGATCGGGGCAGGACGGTCATCCGCTACCGCGAGACCCTGCCAAACGGCGTCACCTATGAGATCATCGACATGATACGCGGCCTGTCGGCCGACAACACCGAGATCTTTGTGGTTCCGGACGCGCAGTACTTCGTCCTTGGCGACAATCGAGACAATTCGCTCGACAGCAGGTTGAGCAGGGAGCGCGGGGGGCGGGGCTTCGTCGATCGGGACACGCTCGTCGGATGGGTAGAGCAGTAGCGGCGGCATGGCACGTCCCGGCATCCACTTGAGGCCTGTTAAGGCGAATTGTGTGAGGCCAACATTGTGAGGCGGACCGCTGGCGCGTCTTCTCTCGTGGCCGTCGCCGTGGTCGCATCGATCTGCCTGACGTTGTCGAATGCGTTGGCGGAGCCTGGTCCGATCGCCGGATCGTCCGATGAAGCCTGTTCGCTGGCGATTTCCTCCGTGGCCGAACTAAATCCATCGGGCCTTCTGGAAGGCGCCCTGGTGTGCGCAGCGGCGGATAGGCCTGCGGACGCAAACTACCTGCTAATCATCGGACAGATCCGATCGTATTCCGACGTATCATCCTTCGATCCGTTGATGGGGGAAGACCCTGAATATCGGGCGGCGCTGGAGCTGGCTATCCTCCTTTTCCGGCATCTTTTCGGTAGCGAGGAGTTCTATCGATCGCCGGCCAACGTTGATGCACTCGAACAGCGTGTTCGGGACACAGATCTGCTACTAACCGCGGACTACGATCCCGGATGGATCTACCGTGCGTCCATCGATGCTGAAGAATACTCTCGCATTATTGGCCGCAGCCGCGAATCGCGAATAGCGGCAATGCGCGATTTTGTTCGGCGGCAGGGTGTCGAATAGCCGTGCCGCTGAAGCAAGCGGTGGATGGTCCGGACAAGCCCGTCCAAGACCACCTGGGTTCAGACGACGCCGACAACCGTCGGCTTACGCCCGCCGCAGCCGCATCCCACCGAGCACACGATCCAGCCCGAAATAGATCAGCGCAACGATGACGAACGCCACCATCACCGCAACGCTGTTCAGCAGGACCGTCCCCATGCCGTGCTGCGCGACGTGAGGAACGGGTAGGGGTACCAGTCGTTCGCCATCGGCCCGCGGATCAGCGAGTAGACCGCGTAGACGAGGGGGAAGACCAGCATCCAGGCGAGCTTTGGGATCGTCAGCGTGCCCCTCGAGACGAACAGCACCCAGAAGGCGACGATCGCCACCGGCATGACGTAGTGGAGGAGGGCGTTGGCTACGAAGTCCCAGCCGGTGGGCGCCCAGATGCCGGCGAGGATGAATGTGTAAACAAGGCCCGTGATGGTCATGTAGACGGTTACCGCAGTCTGGACGCCGGGTCGCGCGAACGGGCCGCCGCGGCCGGCCCAGGCCGTCGTTAGCATCAGGGCGGCGAGGATGTTGCTGAGGATCGTGAAGTAGCTGAAAAAGTTGACGACGCGGGTGCCGGTCGCAATACCGCTGGTCGTGTTGTTCATGAGCAGGATGAACTGCAGGATCAGCGCGAACCAGCCGATAGCGGCGAACGCGCCTGAGTAGAGTCGCCGCATAGCTTCAGCCTCTTCGCCCGAGCTATGTCGTACAGCGTACCATGGTGTCGAGTTGAAGAACCATCCGGTCGACCGAGGAGGCTGCTCGGGGTTCGTGCGCCCGAGCTCCTCGTCGGTTCGGTGGAGCCGGCGGAGGTTAACGCACCCTTAACCTTTCCAAGTGCTTACTGGAATCCGTTCAGTCACCTGGACATGCGAGTGGCCTCGTCCACTCTGTTTGACGCCTCCCCTTTCAACTCACAAGCCGCGCATTTGCGCGGCTTTTTTCTTGCAGTAGACCGCGCGTCGAATCCGGTGGCATGACGCGGATGCGATAAGCAGTGGCATGGCGTTGGTGCTATAAGGGTCCCGACGGGGACGTCGGGGAATTGAGAATGGCGGACAAGGCCGAGGACCGGGCGTCCGGGCCCGTGGCTTTCGGGCAGCGCTTCGCGGAGTCGGAGACCTTCCGCATCCTGTTTCGCGAGGGCATGGCGCTGGTCGAGGAGACCGCCGCCTATCTCGATGGCGACGGCCGGCGCGATTCGAAGCGCCTGAGCCGCATCGGCAGCCTCACCTACGCCACCGAATCCATGCGCCTCACGAGCCGGCTGATGCAACTGGCGTCGTGGCTCCTCCTCCAGCGCGCCGTCAACGAAGGCGAGATGCTTGCCGACCAGGCGCGGCAGGAGCGGGCGAAGGTCCGGCTCCGCGGTTTCGACAGCGGCATGTCCGGGCCGGGCTGGAACGACCTGCCGAAGGACCTCCAGGAATTGATCGAGCGCTCAATGCGCCTCCAGGGCCGCATCCGGCTGCTCGACGAGGCGATCTATCCGGGCGATCCCGGCGCGCCCCCTGCGGCGGAGAATCCGGTGGAGCAGCAGATCGGACGGCTCGCGGCGGCCTTCGGCGCGAAATAGGCGCGTCGGTTCTCCGCCCTCATCGAGGGGCGACACCACGAACAACGTTCGTCGTTCCGGACGGCCGCAGGCCGATCCGGAACCTTTTGTTCCCGCGGCACGGCCGATCCGGAGGAGGCCGCGGCAAGGGAACAAAGGGTCCCGGGTTCCGCTTCGCGGCCCCGGGACGACGGGCGTGTTTGATGGATCAACGCCCACAGACCGCGCCCAAAGCAAAACGCGCGGCATTCAGCCGGGCATTCGATGCATCGCGCCAGTGAGGCGAAAGAGAAGGAGAAGCTAGCGCTTCTTCTTGGCCGGCGCGGCGGCGGGGGCATCCGCATCGGCGGCCGGGGCAGCGCCCATGAGGCCGGCGAAGCGCGAGTTGAAGCGCGACACGCGACCGCCGCGGTCCAGCAGCTTCTGGTCGCCGCCGGTCCAGGCCGGGTGGGTCTTGGAATCGATGTCGAGCCGGAGGACGTCGCCCTCGGAGCCGTAGGTCGAGTAGGTGGTGTACTCGGTCCCGTCGGTCATGATGACCTTGATCGGGTGATAGTTCGGATGGATGTCGCTCTTCATGGCCGGTCCGGAATGTCGGGTGGTGGTCGCCCGGCGCGCCTGTGAGGGGCCGGCAGGATTGCGCGCTCCTATAGACGACGGACCGGCGCGATACAAGGCGAAGACCCGCCGCAGCGCGAATCTCGCCATCGCGAGGCCCGGCACTTTGCCGATTCATGCAGCATCGGTATGATGCGCCCACTTCCGGAATCGACGTCACGAGGGGGATTCACCTTGAGCCGCACCGCCATGACAGTTCCGGCCGCCCAGCGGCTCGACCGGCGCAGCTTCCTGCGAGGCTCGGTTGCCGCCGCCGGCGCCCTCGCCTTGTCGGGCTGTGTCTCGCTGCGGAGCCGCGGCGAATGGGACGACATCTACGGCCCGATCACGACGGACCGCTTCCCCATCCCGGCGATCGACACCCGCACGATCGACGACGCCATGCTGCGGCGCGTCGTCCGTTACGACACGACCGAGGCGCCGGGGACGATCGTGGTCGATACCCCGAACTTCTTCGTCTACCACGTCCAGGCGGGTGGCATGGCGGTGCGCTACGGCGCGTCGATGCCGTGGGCCGAGTTCCTGTGGCACGGCATCGCCACGATCGACCGCAAGACCGAGTGGCCGACCTGGACCCCGACGCCGGGTCAGCTTTCGCGCAACCCGGAATACCGCCAGTGGGCCGGCGGCTGGCCGCCCGGCATCGACAACCCGCTCGGCAGCCGTGCGCTCTACCTCTACCAGAACGGCCAGTACACGCTCTGCACGATCTACGGCACAAGCAACCCGACGATCATCGGCCGCGGTGCCTCGAGCGGCTGCGTCGGCCTCCTGAACCAGGACATCATCCACCTGTACAACAACACGCCGATCGGCACGCGGGTGGTCATCCTGCCGGTGTAGCGGCTACCTCTCCGGCTATCTTCAGAACCGTCGTTCCGGGGCCGCGCAGCGGAACCTGGAACCCTTTGTTCGCGTGGCGTAGCCGCGCGACGACGGGCCGTGCCATGGGAACAAAGGGCTCTACGCTGCGCTCCGGCCGGTACGACGGCGCGAGTTTGGCAAGTAGAAGTCGGCGCCGCGCCCGCGGCCAGGCCGAGCTGCAGCGCCCGCCTTGTCTGCCCCCGGCCCCGACCGGCAGCCTTACTCCGTCAGCTTCAGCTCGATGCGGCGGTTGCGGGCGTAGACGTCGGCGGTGGTGCCGGCTTCGAGCGGCTGGTACTCGCCGAAGCCTGCGGCGGCGAGGCGTTCGGGCGAGACGCCCTGCGCCTGGAGGAGTTCCACCACCGAGAGGGCGCGGGCCGTGGACAGCTCCCAGTTCGAGGCGAATTCGCCGCCCGCGCGCATCGGCTGCGCGTCGGTGTGGCCGTTGACCTGCAGCACCCAAGGGATGTCTTCCGGGATCTCGGCTTCGAGCTGGCGGATGGCTCCGGCGAGTTGGATGAGCTGCTGCTGGCCGGCGTCGTTGAGCGCCGCCGAACCGACGTCGAACAGGACGTCTGACCGGAAGACGAAGCGGTCGCCGACGATCTGGATATCCTGGCGATTGCCGAGGATCTCGCTGAGCCGGCCGAAGAAGTCCGAGCGGTAGCGGGATAGCTCCTCGACGCGCTCCTGGAGCGCCAGGTTGAGCCGTGCGCCGAGCTCGGCGATTTGCGCCTCATTGGTGGCGCGCTGGTCCTCCGCGATGCCGAGCGCGTTCTGGATCGCGGCGAGCTGCGCCCTGAGCGCTGCGATCTGCTGGTTCAGAATCTCGACCTGCGACAGGGCGCGCTGGGTGAGGAGTTGCTGGTCGGTGAGTTGCGTCGTCAGCGCCGTCACCTGGCCGCCGGCCGCGTCGGCGATCGTCTGGTTCTCGGCCACCACGCCGGCGAGACGATCCCGCTCCCCCTCGGCCGCGGCAAGGTTCTGCGCCAGTGTGGCGATCGTGGCGGTGAGATCCGCCTCCTCGGCGCGCTCCATCGCCAGCGTCTCGTTCAGCACTGCGATCTGGTTGCGGAGTTGGTCGAGGAGGGTGTCGCGCTCGCCGATCTCGGTGTTCAGCAGGAACTGGACGACCGCGAAGACCGACAGCAGGAAGATGAAGACGAGGAGGAGGTTCGACAGGACGTCGACGAAGGCCGGCCAGTAGTCGACCTGGCCGCCGCGCCGCCTGCCGCGCGCTCCCGATGCCATCGGCTACTGGCCCGCCGGCTGCTTGAGGGCGTCGGCGATGACCTCGAGGAGGTCGTGGATCTCGCGCTGCTGCTCGGCCTGTGTCTCGACCCAGGAGCGCACGACCTGCTGCTCGCTGCGCATGTGCTGGACGAGGCCCTGGATGCCTTCGGCAAGGTTCGCCATCGCCGTCGTGGTGCGCTGGTTGGAGGCGTTGCCGACCGAACCGCCGGCCTCGGCAACGACCCGGGACAGCCGCTCGACGACGACCCGGAGATCCTCCGCAGTCGTGATGCCGGTGGAATCCATCGCCGCCGGATCGAGGTCGGCCACCGTTGACAGCCAGTCCTCGAGGTCGGTGTAGAAGACGTTCTGCGCCTGGCCGGCCTGGAGGTCGAGGAAGCCGAGGATCAGCGAGCCGGCAAGGCCGAACAGGGACGACGAAAAGGCAATGCCGAGGCCCGCGAGGGGGCCGGCGAGGCCCTCTTTCAGGTTGTCGAAGATGACGGCCGTGTCGCCGCCGCCGACATCCAGCGAGTTGATCGTGTTGCCGACCGAGGCGACGGTCGCAAGCAGGCCCCAGAACGTGCCGAGGAGGCCGAGGAAGACAAGGAGGCCGGTGAGGTAGCGCGTGATGTCGCGGTTCTCGTCGAGCCGCATCTGGATCGAATCGAGAATCGACCGCATCGTCTGCGTCGAGATCGCCATGCGGCCGATGCGGTCGCCCAGCAGCGAGGCCATCGGCGCCAGCAGGACAGGCGGGCGGTTCACCTCGATGCCGGGCTCCGCGATGCGGAACGTGTTGACCCAGCGCACCTCGGGGAACAGGCGCGTCACCTGGCGGAACGACAGCAGGATGCCGATGAGGAGGACGCCGACAATCAGCCCGTTGAGGGGCGGGTTGCCCATGAAGGCGTCGACGGCCGGCTGATAGAGGATCGCGACGACGAAGGCGACGATCACCAGGAAGATGACCATCCGCCACAGATAGACCTGCGGACTAGCCAGCTTGTAGGGATCGTAGCCCCGCCTGCCGCCGGGTCGTCTCAATGCCACGCGGTCGGTCCTTGATTCGTTGGATCAAGATGTACCGCCAATTGTGGCCGAATCGAAACGCCGGAGCGAGACCAAGCTTCGGTCATGCACCGTGCGCTGCGACCAGTTCGCCGCGCAGCGCCTTGTGGATGGCGTTGTTGCCGGCCACTACCGATCCGTCGCCGAGCATGTTCTTGCCGCCGTCGATGTCGCTGACGATGCCGCCGGCCTCTTCCACGAGGAGGAGGCCCGCTGCGATGTCCCATGCCTTGAGGCCGCGTTCCCAATAGCCGTCGAACCGGCCGGCGGCGACCCAGGCCAGGTCGATGGATGCGGCGCCGCAGCGGCGGATGCCGGCGGTGCGCTGCATCAGGTGCGGCAGTTCCTTGTTGAACTCGGCGTGGCCCTTGCGGCCGCGATTGGGGATGCCGGTGGCGATCACGGCGTCCGCGAGTTCGTTCCGCTTGGCAACGCGGAGCCGGCGGTCATTCAGGAACGCGCCGGCGCCGCGCTCGGCGACGTAGAGTTCGTTCGTCACCGGATTGAACACCACCGCGGCAACGATCTGCCCTTCCCGCTCGAGGCCGATCGAGATGGCAAAGATCGGGATGCCGTGGAGGAAGTTCGTTGTGCCGTCGAGCGGATCGATGATCCAGCGATGGGTCTTGTCGGTGCCCTCGACGGTGCCGGTCTCCTCGGTCAGGAAGGCGTAGCCCGGACGGGCCTTGGTCAGTTCTGCGATCAGGACCTCGTCGGCCCGATGGTCGGCGGCGCTGACGAAATCGGCCGGGCCCTTCACCGACACCTGCAGGTTCTCGACTTCGCCGAAATCGCGCGCGAGGCCGCGACCCGCCTTGGTGGCGGCATTGACCATGACATTGAGGAGAGCGCTGCGCGCCATGTTGCCTGGGCTCGTTCGGGGAGGGGAGACGCGCGCTTCTGCACCAGCAGCGCGGCCGCGGCAAGGGTGAGCGGCAATGGGTAGCTCTGCGTCGGCGGCGGCGATCAGCCGCCGAGCCGAGCAGCTGCCTCGGTCGCCGCGGCGCGCTGTTCCTCCGTGAGGCCGGCGAAGAAGTCACGCAGCCACGGGTCGTCGAGGCCGCCGGCGCGGGCGAGGAGGTACCATTTGCCGGCCTCGACCGGGTCCGGGTCGACGCCGATGCCAAGCGCAAGGAGGCGGCCGAACCGTGCCTGGCCGACCGGGTTGCCGCTGTCGGCGGCGACCTTGAGCCAGCGGGCGGCCGCAAGGTCGTCCTGCGGGCCGCCGATCGCGTTCGCGACGCGGATCGCATAGTCGATCTGGGCGTCGATATAGCCGCCCTCGGCCGCCATGAGCAGCCAGCGGTTGGCGATGACGTCGTTCAGCATCACGCCCTCGCCCTCCATGTAGAGCTGGGCCAGCGCGTATTGCGCGTCCGGGAGGCCGAGTTCGGCAGCGCGGCTGAAATAGGCGACGACCGCCTGGATGTCGCGGAGGGCCGGCTCGGCCTGGATCGCGAGGAGCCCGAGGTTGAACAGCGCCTCCGGCTGGTCCTGCGCCGCCGCCATCTGGAGGAAGGCGATCGCCAGTTCGCGATCGGCGTTGACGCCGGTGCCATCGAGATAGGCAACGCCGATCCGCAGTTGCGCCTCGGCGTTGCCGGCGATCGCCGCGCGCTCGAACCACCGCGCCGCTTCGGCAAGATCCTGCGGCGGACCGAGGCCTTCCGCGTAGAGGATGCCGACGAGCGTCTGCGCGGCAACATCGCCGTCCTCGGCCTGCGGCAACGCATAGTCGAGCGCCTCGCGATAGAGCCCGCGCTGGTATGCGCCATAGGCGAGATCCGGCAGGGGACGGAAGCCGGGGTTTGCCTCGGGCGTCTGTGCGGTCGCAACCGGATCGGCGGGCGGAGGCGTCTCGGGTGGCGGCACGGTGTCCGCCGGCGCCGCGGCCGGCGGGTCGCCCGCGGCGGCGACGGCCATGGCTCCGCCGGCGGCGGCGTGCCCGCCACGGCGGGCGCGACCGGGTCGGCCGCCACGGGAGGCTGGACGACCGCCCGCTCGGGCGTGACCGCATCAGCCTCCGCCGCGCGAGGCGGTACAGTCTCTGCCACGGGCGGCGCCGGAACAACGGGCGCGGGCGCAGCATCGCCGATCAGCGCGCCGATCGGATCGGACGGCGTGCCCGCCACCAAGGCCTCGGGGCCGGGGCGCGTGAACAGGAATACCGCGGTCGCGATCACGGCGATCGCGGCGATGCCGCCGAGGGCGAAAAGAGCCTTCCGTTCAGACGATTCCTGCGGCGATGCGGAGTTCGGGGAGAAGACGTTGCGGATGCGACCCGCGAGATCGGACAAGACGCTCATCAGGAGGTTCCGGGCGTGGCGGCCAGAAGGCGGCTGGCGGTGGCGACCGCCGCGGCGGGTCCATCGGGGTGATCCCAGACCGCGCGACGAAGGGCTATGAACTCGATTCGGGCGGCGCGCGCCTCGCCGACGCTCTCGATGGAGTTGCCGCCCATCACCATCGCCGGAATCTCGAACAGTTCCGCCCACCACGCGGCGAGTTCAAGCGCCCGGGGAAAGATTTCGGGCAAGCCATCGCCGTCGAGTCGGCCGAAGAAGAGATAGTCGGCCCCGGCTTCGCCCGCCTCCATCGCGTCATGCCGCGACTGGATGCCCCCCGCGCCGACGATCCGGTCCGGGTGGTGGCGGGCGACAGCGGCGCGGAGGGCGGCAAGGCCCGCCTCGACATGCGCGCCGTCGAGCCGCGCCGCGGCATCGCCATCCCCGGCCACGATCAGCGCGCACCCCTTGCGCAGCGCGAGCGGCGCGAGCATCCGCGCGAGTTCCTCGTCCGCGGCGCCGTCCGCGCGCGGCGCCACGATGGCCGAAGCAACATCGCCGGCCCCCACCGCCGCCTCGAACGCGGCAACAAAACCGGGGCTTGGCGCCTCTGGCGTCACAAGGCAAAGGCGCGTCGGCGGGAAGGGTCGCCCGGGCATCGGCAATCCGTGGATGTTCGGCCGGCACTCTGCCGACCCTTGTGGCGAAAGCGCGACGCGCGGGCCGGTCCGACTGCGCGTGCGTGCCTGTTCTTTCTGGCAGGTGTGAAGCCAACCGCAAGGTGTCACTCTTGCCCGGCACTCAGAGAATGCGGCGGACTGAACGGATCGGCCGGTCATCGTTTCGCGACGATGGCCGGCCGTTTCGATTCTCATGGTCACCCCTGCTACGGTGGCAATCCGGTACAGCCAGCCATCCGCCTTTCCATGCGCGTCATCGTCTCGACCCTGCTTTGCCTCACGCTCGCATCGGCGGCCGTGGCCCAGCCGGCTGCTGCGCCCGTTCGGCAGACGCTGGTCCATGACGACATCGCGCGCGGCTACTACGTCGTCGAGCCGCCGGCGGCCGCCGATACCGCGCTCGTCCCGCTGGTGCTCGTGCTGCACGGTGGCGGCGGCAACGGTCTGAACGCGATCGAGATGACCGGCTTCGACCGGAAGGCCGTTGAGGAAGGGTTCATCGCCGTCTTTCCGGAAGGTACCGGGCGGACGACGCTCCTCACCTGGAATGCGGACCATTGCTGCGCCTATGCGATGACGGAGGAGGTCGACGACATCGGGTTCATCGGAGCGCTTCTAGACGAACTGCTCCGTTCGTATCCGGTCGATCCGACTCGCATCTACGTCACCGGGATATCGAACGGGGCGATGATGACCCACCGGATCGCCATCGCGATGCCCGATCGGATCGCAGCGATCGCGCCGGTCGTGGGCGCGCTGTTCGGCGACGAGCCGCGGCCCGCGGGACCGGTGCCGGCAATCATCATCAACGGGGCCGACGATGCGGTGATCCCCTACGCCGGCGGTCCACCGCCGCGGGCCGAAGGCGGGCTCCTGTTCGCCAATGCCTGGGACGGCACCGAGCTGAGGCCCTCACGGTACCAGGGGACATTCTGGTTGCTCGCCAACGGTTGCGCCGGGCTCGTCCCGCCGCCAATCGAGGCGCCGGCCTACACGCTGTGGACCTACGACTGTCCGGCCGGTGCGGACATCGAGTTCTACCTCGTGCGCGACAACGGTCATGCGTGGCCGGGTGGCCGGGCGGGCCGCGCCGGAGGGGATGTGCCCACGGCGGCCTTCGACGCGACTGACGTGATCTGGGACTTCTTCAGCCGCCACGTCCTGGCTGATCGCTGACGCGAAAAGGGCCGCCCTGCGAGGCGGCCCTTTTGAAACGACAGGGATGGCGCCGGCCGCGTCCGGGCTACGCCTTGAGGGCTTCCACGCCGGGAAGCGGCTTGCCCTCGAGCCACTCGAGGAACGCGCCGCCGGCGGTCGAGACATAGGTGAAGCGGTCGACGACGCCGGCGTGATTGAGCGCGGCCACGGTATCGCCGCCGCCGGCGACCGAGAGCAGCTTGCCGGCCGTCGTGCGCGCGGCGGCGTGACGCGCGGCGGCGACGGTGGCGGTGTCGAACGGGGCCATCTCGAAGGCGCCGAGCGGACCGTTCCAGACCAGCGTGCTGGCGCGGTCGAAAGCCTGCGCCACAAGGTCGATCGAAGCCGGGCCGACGTCGAGGATCATCGCGTCCTCGGGGACGGCGTTCACCGAAACGGTCTCGGTCGGCGGATTGGCGGCGAACACACGGGAGACCACGGCGTCCACCGGCAGGACGATCTCGCAGTCCGACTCCCTTGCCGCAGCCATGATGCGGTTCGCGGTGTCGACGAGGCCCGGCTCGGCGAGCGACTTGCCCATCGGGATTCCCTGGGCGAGCAGGAACGTGTTGGCCATGCCGCCGCCGATGACGAGGATGTCCACCTTGCGGATGAGGTTCTCGAGGAGGTCGATCTTCGACGAGACCTTCGCGCCGCCGACCACGGCGCAGACGGGCCGCTTCGGCTGGCCGCCGAGCGCCGCGTCGAGCGCCTTCAGCTCCTTCTCCATCGACCGGCCGGCGAAGGACGGCAGGTGCCTGGCGAGGCCCTCGGTCGAGGCGTGGGCGCGGTGGGCGGTCGAGAAGGCGTCGTTGACGTAGATGTCGCCGAGCTCGGCGAGCGACTGCGTGAAGGCCGCGTCGTTCTTCTCCTCGCCCGCATGGTAGCGGGTGTTCTCGAGCATCAGGACGTCGCCATCGTTCATCCTGGCGATCTCCGCGGCGGCCGCCTCACCGATGCAGTCGGTCGCAAAAGCGACGGGGCGACCAATCACGTCTGCGATCGCCTGGCGGACGGGCTCGAGCGACATTTCCGGCACCCGCTTGCCGTCGGGACGGCCGAAATGGGCCAGGAGGATCACTTTGCCGCCGGCATTGGCGATGTCGTTGATCGTCGGCGCCGCCGCGTGGATGCGGGTGAGGTCGGTCACCTTGCCGCCCTTCATCGGGACGTTGAGGTCGACGCGGACAAGCACGCGCTTGCCGGCGAAATCGCCCTGGTCGAGGGTGCGGAAATTGGCCATGTCGGTCATCCAGCAGGGGTGAATGGTCAGTCCGTTCCCGCCCAGCCGCGCGGAGTGCTGCCGTGCGTCGCCCTGGGGCGCTTCGGCAGGCTGGCGGAGAACGCCTTGCGCTCCCCGGCTGCCGGCCTTTCGCCGACCGGCGCAGGGAATGCTTTCCCTGCGCCCTTGCCCATCGGGCGGAATGCTGTCCCCGACCTTTCTCACCCGGTCGAGGACGGGACGCCCCTCGGGGGCGCTGACGGCGTCCTAGATCAGCTTGCCCATCGCAACCGCGGTGTCGAGCATGCGGTTGGAGAAGCCCCACTCATTGTCGTACCAGGCCAGGACGCGAACGAAGTCGCCATCCAGGACCTTGGTCTGGTCCAGCGCGAAATTGGCCGACGTGCTGGTGTGGTTGAAGTCCATCGACACGTTCGGCTGGTCGACGATCGCGATGATGCCCTGCATCTGCTGGGCCGCGGCGCCCTTGATGGCGGCGTTGATCTCCTCGACCGTGGTCTTGCGCTTGGCGCTGAACTTGAAGTCGACCACGGACACGTTCGGGGTCGGCACGCGGATCGACGTACCGTCGAGCTTGCCGGCGAGCTCGGGAAGGACGAGGCCGACGGCCTTGGCCGCGCCGGTGGTCGTCGGGATCATCGACAGCGCGGCGGCGCGGGCGCGGTAGAGATCCTTGTGCATCTGGTCCAGCGACGGCTGGTCGTTCGTGTAGGAATGGATTGTCGTCATGAAGCCCCGCTCGATGCCGATGGCGTCGTTGAGGACCTTGGCGACCGGCGCCAGGCAGTTGGTGGTGCACGAGGCGTTCGACACGACCATGTGGTCGCGGGTCAGCTTGTCGTTGTTGACGCCGTACACGACCGTGAGGTCGGCGCCGCCCGAAGGAGCCGAGACGAGAACGCGCTTGGCGCCCGCGTCGAGGTGGAGCTTGGCCTTATCCTTGTCGGTGAAGATGCCGGTGCACTCCATCGCGATGTCGACGTCGAGCTCCTTCCAGGGAAGCTCGGCCGGGTTCCTCACCGCAGTCACGCGGATCGGGCCGGTGCCGACATCGATCGAGCTGCCGTCGACCGTCACCGTGCCTGGAAAGCGGCCGTGGACCGAATCGAAGCGGAGGAGATGGGCGTTGGTCTCGACCGGGCCAAGATCGTTGATGGCCACGACCTTGATGTCCGTCCGGCCGCTTTCGACGATCGCGCGGAGAACGTTCCGCCCGATGCGCCCGAACCCGTTGATCGCAACCTTCACCGTCATCGAGACCTCCCAGTCCGAACAGATTTCTTATAAAGGCCGGGCTGTTCCCGACCTTTCCGAGGAGCCGACAAACTATGCCCGGCGCCATCAGGTCAATGAGCCAGGCGGTCGCGCTGGTTGCTGGCCGGTTGCCCGGCCGAGCCTCCCCCCGTCGCGCATGCCAAGAAGTCGCCTCATTATCAGGTCGGAAAGCCGAGTCAATCAAAGCAGGCCCTGCCTCGACCTTTGGTCGCAGTCGCGGCGCGACGCCGCGGCCCGCGGGCAAGGCGCGAGCGCGTCGCTGGCACGCAGGCGCCCGATCGCTCGCCCGTCACAAAACGGCGGTGAATCGCCTTCGGCACCGCATTGACGCGGTGTTCGTGTGCTGTCACATGTTTCGTGCCCAAGCCTTTGCCCGCGCACAGTTCCGGGCACTCTCCTCGAAGGACGAGGCATGGCCGACGAAACGCCGATGCTGGCGGCGGTAAAGCAACTGCAGCAATCGCTGGCCACGCTCCAGGACGCCGTCGAGCGCCGGGAGGAGGAGCGGCAGCGCCGGGTCAATCTCGAGGAGGAACTGCATCGGGTCGGGGCGGACCGGTCGCGCCTTGCCCATGCGCTCGACAGCGCCGAGGCCCGCGCGGCTCGGCTCGAGGAGGCCAATCGCGAGGTCGCCCGCCGTCTCGTTGCGGCGATGGAAACGGTCCGTTCCGTGCTGGCGCGCCAGCGCGGCGCGGCCTGAGGCGCGCCATGGCGTCGGTCAGCGTCAGCATCAACGGACGGAAATACCAGATCGGCTGCGAGCCGGGGGAGGAGCAGCACATCCTCGACCTTGCGCTGGCGCTTGACGGCAAGATCGAGAGCCTCCGCGGTGCGCATGGCGAGATGGGCGACCTCCGGCTCATCGTCATGGCCGCGATCATGACGGCGGATGAGGGCTTCGAAGCGCGACGGCGGCTTGGCTTCCTCGAACACGAGGTGGAGCGACTGCAGAAGCGCGGCGCGGCGGACGAGCAGCGGCAGGAGGCGTCGGACGCAGAACTCGCCCGCGCGATCGGAGGCGCCGCAAAGCAGATCGCCGACCTGGCGCGGCGGATCAACGCCGAGGACTGATTCTCCTGCGGCGACGGTCGCCCCGACGCGCCACCCCCGGACGGGTGAGGCCGCTGCATCTGGTTGTGACGCCGCAAGTCACAATCCGGTCGCAGTCGCGGACGAGCTTCGCCTTCCGTGGAGCGGTGAAACCTCCGGCAGAAGGAGATCGCTGATGCGTGCAGAACAATCGGGATCGATGGCGATTCGCGGCCGCGCCGCGGCGGGCGCGGCGGCTGTCGTGCTGGTGCTTGCGGGCCTCGGCACGGGGCTGATGCCGGCCAGCGCGCAGGCGCCGGCACCGGCCGTCGACGGGGCGGAAGTGTTCGCGTCGTCCTGTGCAGGGTGCCACGGTGCGAGCGGGGAGGGCGGCCTCGGCCCGCAACTCGCCGGAAATGCAGACCTGGCGAACTCGGCGCTGGTCGTGAACCAGATCCTGTTCGGCGGGGAAATCATGCCGGCGTTCGCGCCGATGCTCACGGATGAGCAGATCGTGGCGGTGTCGAACTACATCAGGACGAGCTGGGGCAACACCAATGACACGCCCACGACGCTCGAAGAGGTGACGCAGACCCGCACCGAAGGCGGGCCGGCGAGCGCCGGCTAGCTTCTTGCGAGACGACCAGGCCGGCCGCTCGCGCGGCGGGCCTGGTTGCACGCGGTCCGGCAGAACCTATTGCGTGACGACTTCCGAGATCGACAGGACGCCTGCCGGGTTGGCCGGCTCGCCATAGGTGCCGATGTAGATGTCGTAGACGCCGGTCAACGGCTCGGCGAAGCTGACGACCGGGTTGAGGCCGTTGGTGTCGTCGTTGCAGATCCACGTGCCGTCGGGCTGGTTGATCACCAGGGTCGTGTCGGCCTCGGCGGTGACGAAGATGTGCAGCGGGATGTTCGGCTGCGCGGCGTAGTCGAGGCGGACGTCCGGCGCCTCGGCGATGAAGCCGTTGCAACCATCGGCGAGCCCGGCGGCGGCGGCGTTGATCGGGCCGCCGGCGATGATGTCGACGTTGTGCGGATCGGGCAGGAAGCCCGCTTCCAGCTGCACGGTGCCGAAGGCCGGGTCGAGGCCGATGTTCGGCACGGTCTGGGCGAGGGCTGCGGTGCTGACGACGGCGGCGGCCGCGGCAAAGAGGGCCAGCTTGCGATTCATGGGGTGTCCTTGGAAGGGCGATCCGCCATTCGATGCGGCATCGCCAAGACGCGTTGGGGGGAGTCCGGTCCGGGCCGACCGGCCCGGATAACGCCGCCGGGGAGCTGACCTCGGTATCCCGGGGTCGGGCGGCGGCCCGTGATAGTCGGCCGGCCCGCAACGTTCAATCCGAAAAGCGTGCATTCGTGGCGTTTCGTGGCACCCGCACCGGCGGCGGTCGATCGCGGATCGTTCCGCTGGCAATCGCGCGGCATCGGCCTATATTCAGCACCGGCGAGAGCTGCGGGGCCCGACAGGAAACGCATATTCCCGGGGCCTTATCGATCCTGAAGGGAGCTGTCTCTGACGAGGCCCGTGGGCCTCGACACGCGGCGCCCACCTACACTGTAGGTTCCCGGGATCGAATTCCATCGGCCCATGTGGGCTCGCCACCCTCTTTCAGGCTTGCATCCGGTGATGGCAGCGGCCAGATCGGATTGCATGACTGACACCTCCATTCCAGCTCGGAAGACGGCTCTTCGCAGCGCGGCGCTCGACCGGCGCGATGCACTGCCGGAGCAGTACCGCGCCGAGGCCTCCGCGCGCATCGTGGGCAGCCTCGGTTCGCTGATGGCAGAGGTTCCGCCGACGGTCCTCGCCGGCTTTGCGCCGATTCGGAGCGAGGTGGACGTCATGCCGTTCCTCCTCACCGTGCGCGCCAACCAAATCCCGGTCGCGCTGCCGAGGCTGTCGGGCGGCGGCTTCGTGTTTCGCGCATGGCGTCCGGGCGTCGAACTGGTGCCCGGCGTGTGGGGCATCCGCGAGCCGCCCGAGAACGCGCCGATTGCCACGCCCGACTTCGTGCTCGTGCCGCTGGCGGCGTTCGACCGCAACGGCACCCGGATCGGCTATGGCCGGGGACATTACGACCGGGCGCTGACGGCGCTCCGGGACGCCGGGTTCGCGCCGCGCCTCGTCGGCGTTGCGTTTGCCACCCAGGAAGTCGATGCCATTCCCACCGAGGTCTTCGACGTGCCGCTCGATGTCGTCGTGACCGAGGACGGCGTCCGCCGGTTCGCGGCCGCCGCCTGAGCCCACCCACGCGGATCCCGTCATGCGCCTCCTCTTCCTCGGTGACGTCGTCGGCCGCAGCGGCCGCAATGCGGTCACCTCAATGCTGCCCGGGCTGATCCGCGAGCACCGGATCGATTTCGTCGTCGTCAACGGCGAGAACGCGGCAGCCGGGTTCGGCATCACCGAGGAGATCTTCCTCGGCCTCCTCGACGCGGGCGCCGACGTCGTCACCACCGGCAACCACGCGTTCGACCAGCGCGAGGCCCTCGTGTTCGCCGAGCGGCAGGAGCGTTTCCTGCGGCCCGTGAACTACCCGAAGGGGACGCCGGGCCGCGGCTCGGGCGTCTTTGTGGCACGGAACGGCGGGCAGGTCGTCGTCGTGAACGCCATGGCGCGCCTTTACATGGACGCGCTCGACGATCCTTTCGCAGCGATCGAGCGCGAGCTGTCCGGCGCCGTTCTCGGCACCGCGGTCGACGCCGTGATGATCGACTTCCACGGCGAGGCGACGAGCGAGAAGCAGGCGATGGGCGTCTTCGCCGACGGGCGCGCCAGCCTTGTCGTCGGCACCCACACGCATGTGCCGACGGCCGACCACCGCATCCTGCCGAGCGGCACGGCCTACATGTCGGACGCGGGCATGTGCGGCGATTACGATTCCATCCTCGGCATGGAGAAGGACGAGCCGCTGCAGCGTTTCCTCCGCAAGGTTTCGTCGGGCCGGCTCACCGCGTCGAACGCCGCGGGCGCGATCAGCGGCGTTGCGGTCGAGACGGACGATGCGACGGGGCTTGCCGTTGCCGTGGCACCGCTCCGGCTCGGGCCGAACATCGCCGAGACAGTGCCGCCGTTCTGGTAGCCGCAAGAGTAAATGGGCGCCGACATTGCGTTGATTCTCTGGCCCTGAAGTCATAGGCCTTGCCGGCTCTCAGTCGAGCCGGGAGATCGAGACTCGGCGAGGGGATCAGCCGGGGCGCATGGCTAGACGCGCTACGAAGTGCGCAAAGGGGTTGCTCCCGCCCTCCCGGCACCAATCTCTCCGCCGCGTCCGTCCCGAGCGCGGTTTGTCGCGACTGGATTTGCCCGCCGCCGGCAGGCTATAAGCCGCGCACCAATTCCATCGGCGACCCCGCGGTGCACCGGCCCTGGCCGGCGGCGGGGCGCATTCCGCGGATCGCACCATGGCCGGACATTCACAGTTCAAGAACATCATGCACAAGAAGGGCGCGCAGGATGCGCGCCGTTCAAAGGTGTTCTCAAAACTCGCGCGCGAAATCACGGTGGCGGCCAAACTCGGCGCGCCCGATCCCGACATGAACCCGCGCCTCCGCCTTGCGATCATCAACGCCCGCGCCGAGAACATGCCGAAAGACAACATCGAGCGCGCCATCAAGAAGGCGGCGGGCGGCGATGCGGAGAACTACGAGGCGGTGCGCTACGAAGGCTACGGCCCGGGCGGCGTCGCTTTCATCGTCGAGGCGCTGACCGACAACCGCAACCGCACCGCATCCAATGTCCGGTCGCTGTTCTCGAAGTATGGCGGGGCGCTCGGCGAGACCGGCTCGGTCGGCTTCATGTTCAGCCGCGTGGGCGAGATCACCTATCCCGCCAAAGTCGCTTCCGCCGATGCGATGCTGGAGGCGGCGATCGAGGCCGGCGCCGACGACGTCCAGAGCGGCGAGGAGCAGCACGTCGTCACGACGTCGTTCGAGGGGCTCGGCGACGTCGCCAAGGCGCTGGAGGCGAAGCTCGGCGAGGCCGAGACCGTGAAGGTTGCCTGGCGGCCCCAGACGCTGACGCCGGTCGACGGCGAGACGGCGCCGACGCTGATGAAGCTCGTGGACGGGCTCGAAGAGGACGACGACGTCCAGACCGTCACCGGCAACTACGACGTCCCCGACGACGTGATGGCCAAGCTCTCGGCCGCATAGGTCAGCGCTCGCCTTGATCCTCCGGCGCGGTGACCCCATTCTCGACCGGGGCCAACGCCGGAGACAGGCCATGTTCCGCAACACGCACGCCTTCAGCGGCTTCTCGGTCGACGACATCGCCCGGGTGAAACCGTTCTACACCGAAACGCTCGGCCTCGACGTGGAGGAGGTCGACGGAATGCTGTCGCTCAAGATCGCGGGCGGCGCGCCGGTGCTCGTCTACCCGAAAGGGCCTGGTCACACGCCCGCCACCTACACGACGCTGAACTTCCCGGTGGCCGACGTCGATGCTGCGGTGGACGAACTCGGCAAGCGGGGCGTCACCTTCGAGCAATACGACAACGAGTGGATCAAGACCGATGCCAAGGGCATCTCACGTGCCAACGGCATGACGATCGCCTGGTTCAAGGATCCCGCCGGCAACATCTTCTCGGTGCTCGAGGAGCGCTGAGGCGGCAGCCGGGGTTGTCCCCGTTCTTCGACATGCGGTTCGCCGGGCGCGTCGATCACGCTTGCGTGTTCGGCCGCGTCCGGTAGTCTCGGTCAGGTGAGAAGTGCGTGACCCGGCAGGGAGGCTGGGGAGCGATGCGGAACGCCTACGCAGCGATGGGCGCGGTGGTCGGCTGGGGCGCGCTGGGGCTCCAGCTTGCGCTCATCGTGACCGTCGACGGCGATCCCGGTGTCGCCTGGCGGACGATCAATCTCCTCAGTTCCTTCACGGTGCTGTCGAACATCATGGCGGCAACGGCGCTGACGGTCGCGGCGGTCGGTGCCGGCGGGTCGCGCCTCTTCGGCTTCTTCATGCTGCCGACCGTGCAGACGGGGATCGCGGTCTACATCACCGTCACCGGGATCGCCTACCTCATCGTCCTGCGGACGATCTCCGGTCCCGAGGGCTGGGCCTTCGTGGCGGAGGCGATCCTCTACTATGTGATGCCGCTGTTCTATGTCGGCTTCTGGCTGCTGTTCGTGGCCAAGGGAACGCTGAGGATCGGCGACATCGTGGGTTTTCTCGGCTTCCCGGTGCTCTATGTCGCCTACTCCCTCGTTCGCGGCCCGATCATCCACTGGTATCCGTATTCGTTCCTCGATGTCGGCGATGCCGGCATCGGCCATGTGGCGATCAACGTCGCGGCGATGAGCGCCGCCTTCGCGCTGGTCGGGCTGGCCTATATCGCGATCGATCGCGTGCTCGGCGGCCCGCCGCGGCGGATGGCCGTGTCGTAGCCCCGGCTATCAGCGCCACGCCTTGCTGGCGTAAGCCTCATTGGTGCCCACCGCGATTCGCATCATCGGGATCGATCCGGGCCTCCGCCGCACCGGCTGGGGCGTGATCGAGCTTGCCGGCAACCTTCTGACCTTCGTCGCGGCCGGCTCGGTGACCTCGGACGCCGACGACGATCTCGCGCGGCGGCTCGTGTCGCTCCACGTCGGACTGACCGACATCATGGGGCGCTTCGCCCCCGCCGAGGCGGCCGTCGAGCAGACCTTCGTCAACCGGGATGCATCCGCCACGCTCAAGCTTGGCCAGGCGCGCGGCATTGCCATGCTCGTCCCGGCCCAGGCGGGGCTGAAGGTCGCGGAGTACGCCCCGAACGCGGTCAAGAAGGCCGTGGTTGGTGCCGGCCACGCGGAGAAGGATCAGATCCGCATGATGGTGAAGGTGCTGCTGCCGCGCGCCACCTTCGACAGCCATGACGCAGCCGATGCGCTCGCCATCGCCATCACCCACGCCCACCACCGCGGGTCGCTGGTTTCGCGGATCGCGGCGGCGACGACCTAGCGCCGCCGCTCGTCGACTCGCACGCGCACCGGAACCGGCTCGCGTCGGCCGAGGTGGAGCACCTCGATGACCGCGTTCCCGAACAGGATGAAGCCGCCGGCGATGCCCCAGGCGAGGAACAGGGCGGCCATCCAGTCCAGCAGATCCCGCGTGAGAAGCCAGAGCACCGCACCGACCGCGATCATCGCAAGGCCTGCGAGGGTCAGCGATCCCGCCATCGCATCGCGCTGCGCGGAACGGGCGGACGGGGTCGACATGGTGGGGCTCCGGGCCGAAATGGTTAATGATGTATGAAGATCATCGATGGCCTGCTTCGGCAAGAGCCCCGGAGTGAGCGGGACCGCGTTGCCGTCGGCGCCGGCGCGCTCTAGCCTCGCGTCGACGACCGAATCCGGTCCGTTCGTGGCGAGGGGCGGGGCGATGATCGAGCAAGCGGCGCGCGGGGCGCGCACCCGGTCCGTTCAGGCGCGGCTGCGGGCCCGGCAATGATCGGAAAGCTTCGCGGCGTCGTCGATTCCTATGGTGACGACTTCGTCATCCTCGATGTCGGCGGCGTGGGCTACCAGGTGCACTGCTCGTCGCGGACGCTGCAGGCGCTGCCGCGGCCGGGCGAGGCGGCCAGCGTCCAGGTCGAGACCTATGTCCGGGAGGACATGATCCGGCTCTACGGCTTCTCCGGCGACACCGAGCGCGAATGGTTCCGCCTCCTGATGACGGTGCAGGGGATCGGCGCCAAGGTCGCCCTCGGCATCCTCGGGACGCTCGCGCCGGCCGATCTGGCGACAGCCATCGCGCTCTCCGACAAGGCTTCGCTGTCGCGCGCACCGGGCGTCGGCAAGCGGGTCGCCGAGCGCATCGTCGCCGAACTCCGCGACAAGGCGCCGGCCTATTCGAGCGCCGATCCCGCCGTCGTGAACCTCCAGGCCGACCTTGCCGAGAGGAGGGCGCCGCAGCCGGTGGCGGACGCCGTCTCCGCCCTGGTCAATCTCGGCTACGCCCAACTGCAGGCGAGCGCAGCGGTGGCCGCCGCCGGACGGACGGCCGGCGATGGCGCGGCGACGCAGGTCCTGATCCGCCTCGCGCTCAAGGAACTCGCGCGATGAAGGGAGACCGCCGGCGATGACCTGGCGGCCGCTGCCTTCGGCGCTCCTGTTCGCCATTCTGGGGCCACTGGTCGGCGCCGGGCTGGTTCTCCTCCTCCTTGCGCCGGCGATCGCCAATCTCGGGCCGTTCGACCCGCCGCGCCGCTCGATCTCCTGTTCGGTGCGTTCGTGATCGGCCTGCCACCGATGGCCGCAACGGGCCTATTCGTGGGGCTCGGGGCTGAGAGGGGGCGATCGCTGCCGCGCCTGCTGCTCCGCGCGGCCGCTGCCGGGTTCCTGCTGTCCGGGCTATCGGCGGTGCTGCTTGCCATGCTGGGGCCCGTCTTGAGCCCAACCTGGCAGATGATGCTGGCTGTCGCGGTGCTGGGCGCGGTTGCTGCGCTGCTGGTGTGCCTCGTCGCCGCCGTGCTGCTCCGCCGGCGTTCCGACGAGACTGCCTGACCAACGCAGGACCAATCAGATGGCGAGAAAGCCAGAGCCGATCGAGATCGTCCGCGCCAAGCTGGACTCGACCGACGAGAAGACCCTTGTCGCCGCCTTGGAGCACGCGGCCGCGCATCGCCTGGGCGGAAGGGATCTCGCGCTCAACGTACTCAACCTCTTCGAGGATCCGAATCCGCTGGTCCAGCAGCACGCCTACCAGACCTTTCAGGCGATCGGCGCAGGCGCAAGCGAGTGTGTTCCGCTCCTGCTGGCCATGGCGGCGAGGAGCGCTCCGAACCGGCCCTTCAACCGGCTCGCGGTCAGCCTTGGAGCCATCGGTCCGAGCGCCGTCGAGGCGTTGCCAATGCTGAGGGAGCGCTATCGGGTCGATCCGGACAACGCCCACGTCCTCATGGCCATCCTGAAGATTGCAGCCGACGATCGCGAGACGATCGACATCTTCCTTGATCAGGCGTTCTCCCCTGATTTCGGGACGAGCATGGGAGGCCTCATGTACATCGAGAGGCTGAGTCGGCTCGGCCTCGACCTAGCGTTCGATCGGATTCGCCTGGGTATCGACTCGACTGACGCCGCCATACGAACGGCCGCGTCACGGGTACTGGCGCGGCTGGCAGCCAAGCGGCCCGAAGCGGCGATCGCGCCGATCACAGCGTTGTTGGGCTCGCCTCCGGACCGTGAGGAGGTATTCGACGCGCTCAATGCCCTCATGAGCTTGCCCCTTCCCGTCCCGTCGGCGCTCGTCGAGGGTGTCATTCGGGTCATCGAGTCGGGAAAGGGGATGACGCGCATGCGCGCCCTCGACGCACTCGGCAGGGTTGGGGCTGGCGCCACTCGCGCCCAGCCCGTTCTGCTCGGGCTCATCAGATCGAACGTGCGATCGGTTCCGGTTTCCGGCGAACGAGGATGGCCCGCCGGGGAACTGGCTGCGGCGGCCCTTGCTCTCGCCCGCCACTATCCGTCGAAGGATGCTGTCGACCCACTGCTGGCGTGGCTCTCCGCAATGCCGGATGCTCGTCCCCAGGGTCGGGAGTGGGTCAGTTTCCGTTCGGCAGGTGATGTCGCCAAGGCGCTGGCGATGCTCGACCCAACGTCCGCTGCCGTGCAGTTCGCCATCCTCGCCGCCATAGCAAGCTCCCGGTCCGCTCTGGGTTCGCCCAACGCCGGCGTCGTCGACTTCGAACGACGCGTTCGCGAGGCACTTTCCTTCTTCCCCAACGCGGACGACCTTTTCCGGAGGGCGGAGGCGCTGGGCATGGCGCGTGTCGACCCGTTCGCGGAAGCCGACATGCCGGTGGAAGACGTGCCCGAGCCGCTACCGGATTTGTCAACCACAGCCGACGCTTCGGGCTCGTTGAGCGCCGATCCGCGAGCAACCCCGCGCACTTTCCTGATCGACGATCAAATGCGCCCGGTTCTCGACCGAATGGTCCGACACGGCAGCGAATTGCTCGAAGTGACCGTGAACGCCGAGCCCATCGAAGTTGCGGCGGCAACCAACGCATGGCTCACGCGCGTGAAGTACTCTTCGCTCCTCCTGCCACCCGAGACCGGCCAGGCAATCGGCGCCGCCTTCGGCGAGGCGCTCAGGCGGCAATTGGGTTGGGACTGGCGGCTCTTCCACGGTGGCGAAGATGTTACCCTTGCCCTCGCTTCCCCTGACGACGCGTTCGTTCACCTTCCGCTCGCCTTCATTTCGCGCCAGTTGGAGCCCAGAAGGAGCCCGACCGCGCTCCTTCTCTTCAACATGCTGGCCCAGGGCCAGATTCCTCCGTCCAAGGCGGGTGCGTTCACGGAAATCGGCTGAGATGGTGACAGGGCATCTTCCGCCCGCGAGTGCCGCACCCATTTTCCTCCGCCCCGTGCGTACGGCGCTGTTCTTCGGCGTCGTTCCGCCGCTCGCCGGCGTCGCGATCCCGGCCGTCGGCTATTTCCCCGCGACCACCAATCTCGGACCCTATGCCGGACATGCCCTGACCTTCGTCGCGGTCGCCGGCTACGTCATGGGGGCGCCGCCGCTGGCCGCCACGGGTGCGGTCGTCGGCCTTCTCGCGCGTCGTGGCCGCAGCACTGGCGAACTGCTCGCCCTCGCGACGGTCATCGGCCTGTGGTTCGGAGCGGCGTCGGCGATCGCGTGGCAATGGTCGGGCGGGATGTCGACGGGCGCGGAGGGCCTTGTGGCGCTGACGCTTGCCTCGGGCCTTGCATCGTTTGCCGCTGCCCTCCTCCTCGCATGGCTGGTGCGGTGGCGGCGGCGCAAGGCCGAAGCGTCGTCGCCGCACTGACGTCGGCCGGCCTGTCACCGCGCCCCGACTCTCCCTACGATGCGCGGCGAACGGAGCATGCGCCAGGATGGAGCCAGCAATGCGGTCCCCCGCGCGGTCGAGGCTTGTGCGCTCGATCGGCACCGGCGCGTTCTACGCCATCGCCGGATCGATCCTCGGCGCAATCATCCTCGTGATCCTCGGCGCCGCGCTCGACTGGGCGACCACCAGCCTCGATCCGCCCTTCGCCTTCATCGTCATCGCGTTCGTCTCGGGCGTGCTGCCGCTCTTCGTGACGGGGTTCGTCGTCGGCTGGGTCGATCCGGCCGGTTTTGCGCGGCGGGCGTTCCTCTCCGTGCTGGTCGCGCTCATTGTCGGTGGCTTCTGGGGGCTCGCCGCTTCGGGCAGCCACGGGGAATCCGTGATCGTCAGCGTGGCAGAGGTCGGCCTCGGCAATGCGGCGGCGGCGCTGTTCTGCGCGGCTGTCCTTGCCGTGCTCCGCGGACGCTCGGTACCGGGCAGGGGGGCGGCGGCGTGACCCGGCTCGTCTCCGCCGACGTGAAGCCCGAGGACGACCTCGACACGACGCTGCGGCCGCAGCGGCTCGAGGACTTCGTCGGGCAGGCGCAGGCGCGGGCCAACCTGCGCATCTTCATCGAGGCCGCGCGGACGCGCGGCACGACGCTCGATCACGTGCTGTTCGTGGGACCGCCCGGCCTCGGCAAGACGACGCTGGCGCAGATCGTGGCGCGCGAACTCGGCGTCAGCTTCCGGGCAACGTCCGGGCCGGTGATCTCCAAGGCCGGCGACCTTGCCGCGCTCCTCACCAATCTCGAGGAGCGCGACGTCCTCTTCATCGACGAAATCCACCGCCTCAACCCGGCTGTGGAGGAAATCCTCTATCCCGCGATGGAGGATTTCCAGCTCGACCTCATCATCGGCGAAGGCCCTGCGGCGCGCTCGGTGCGGATCGACCTGTCGAAGTTCACACTGGTGGGGGCGACCACGCGGCTCGGCCTCCTCACCAATCCGCTCCGCGACCGGTTCGGCATTCCGATCCGGCTCAACTTCTACACTGTGGAGGAACTCGACCTCATCGTGTCGCGCGGCGCCCGCATCCTCGGCGTCGGCATGACCCCGGAAGGCGCGCGGGAGGTGGCGCGCCGGTCGCGCGGCACGCCCCGCATCGCCAGTCGACTCCTGCGCCGCGTCAGCGATTTCGCGCTGGTGGAAGGCGACGGAACGATCGACGCCGAGATCGCCGACAAGGCGCTCCGCCGCCTCGAGGTGGATTCGCTCGGCTTCGATTCGCTCGACCGCCGCTACCTCAAGACGATTGCGGAAGGGTTCGGCGGCGGGCCGGTGGGCGTCGAGACGATCGCCGCGGCGCTCGCGGAGCCGCGCGACGCGATCGAGGAGATCGTGGAGCCCTTCCTGATCCAGCAGGGTTTCGTCCAGCGCACGCCGCGCGGGCGCCTGCTGACGCCGAACGCGTTCCGGCATCTCGGCCTCGCGCCGCCCAGCCGGCCCGAGGCGGGGCAGTTCGGCCTCTTCGCCGAGGGAGACGCGCCCGAGTGAGCATTTGCGCCGGCGCCACCCGTCCGGCGGGCTGACGCCGATGATGTTCAACAATTTCGACTATGCGGCCACCAACGCGCTGTTCGTACTGCCGCTGCTGGTCGTGCTCCTCATCGCCCCGTTCGCGCCCGGTTCCGTTCTCGCCGCGCGGCTCGGCAGGCGCGCCGCGCTCATCCGGGCCGGCGCAGTGACCGCGTATCTTGCCGCCGTCCTCGCGCTCGTCTTCCTCCCGATTCCAGCCGATCCGGCGGCGTATTGCGCGGCGGGCGGGGAGACGGGGGGCTTTTCCTTCGTGCCCTTCCGCTGGGTCGGCGGCGTGATCGGCTTCATGGAGAACCAGGGTCAGCGGCTCACCCTGCAGGGTTTCCTCCACAACGAGGCGATCTACCAGGCAATCACCAATGTCGGTCTGTTCCTGCCGCTCGGCGTCGCCCTGCGGCTGCTCTCCGGAATTCGCTTCCCGGTGGCGCTGGCGGCCATCGTCGGGCTTTCGCTTGCCATCGAGGTCATCCAGGGGTCGGCGATGCTGGGCCTCCTGCCGTGCGCCCATCGCCTCGGTGATGTCGACGACCTGGTGCTGAACGTGCTGGGCGGTGCGCTAGGCTGGATCGTGGCCGCCTATCTGCGGCCCGCGAGGGCGGTTCGCCGCGGCCATCGCTTGGTGGCGTTCGCGATCGACCTTGCCGTCGTCGAGGCGGCGCTCATCGTCCTCAACGCGGCGGCCGGCCCGTTCCGGCCGGCGCCGTTCGCCGGCGCGTTCGTGATCACCGCGACGCTGCTCGTAGTGATGCCGGCAGCCGTGAGCGGCGGGGTCACGCTCGGAAAAGCGATGACGGGGATACGTCTGGTGGCGCGAGGCGGGGGGCGATTGCCACCGTGGCGGCTCGTCGTCCGCTATGCCCTGCTGTTCGGCGTACCGGCAGCGCTGTTCCTCTGGCCGCAGCTTCTGCTGCCGCCCGAGACGACCGACGTGACGGCCGGGAAGGCGATCGTCTTTGGAGTGCAGTCTGCGCTGCTCGTTCTGCTCGGTCCCGTGATGATGCTGGTCCGGAAGGACGCACGGGGGCTGCACGATATCGTCAGCGGAAGCGACCACCGGCCGCTGGACGTCGGGAGATCACGGGCGCCTCCCGCTGCGGCGCCGGGCTGAACCTCAGTCGTCCCAGTCGCCGAGGGAAGGCTGCCACACCGACGGACCGTTGAAGTGGCCGGCAGGCGGCGCGGCGAAGCGCATCGCGCTCACGAGCGCCCGCCGGGCAAGTTCGCCGGCCATTGCGTCGGCGAGCGGCTCGAAGCGGATCGGGCCGTTGGGGTCGGGGCGGCGGACGGTGCGCCAGCAGTGGGTGGTGGCGCTCCAGATGATGATGTCGGTGGGCATGGCGGGCCTCCGGACGGGTGGGTGTCAGTCCTGCCAGTCCTTGATCGGGATGGGCCACTGGGCAGGCTGCTCGAGCGGCAGTTCGACCTGCGGGGCATCGTTCCGCCGGTTGCGCTCGGACCTCCGCCGCAGCTCGTCGATCATCCACGGCGCCAGCGGTTGGAACGAAAGGCGGGAAGGCTCGGTCGGGACGGGGCCGGGCCGCAGGGAAATAGCGGCCTGGAGCAGGATAAGGTCGTTCAGCATGGCTGCGCTCCACAAGGGTTGCATCGATGCTGCCGACGCTAGTCCCGCGGGGCTGAGGCAGCGGTGAATGCCGCCTTCAGCCGCCGTTCATCCTCATCCCCTCACTGCGCCCGGATCCGCGCCAGCAGTTGCCGGTCCATCGCGGTCACAAGAAGCGTCTCGCCGACGCCGAGCGGATCGACGGGGATTCCGCCGAGATGCACCTCGAAATGGAGGTTGGGGCCCGTGGTCATGCCGGTCGAGCCGACTTCACCGACGACGAAGCCCTGAATCACCACGGCGCCTGGCTCGACGCCGGCCCCGATCCGGCTGAGATGGGCATAGACCGTCTCGACGCCGTCGGAATGCGTGATGCGAACCGTATTGCCGTAGCCGGAGTCCCAGCCCGCGAACGAAACCGTCCCGTCGGCTGCGGCGAACACGAAGGTGCCGCGAGGCGCCGCCCAGTCGACCCCGTCGTGCATCTCGTTGGTGCCGAGCAGCGGATGGCGCCGCACCCCGAATTCGGAGGTGAGTTGCCCGCCGAGAAGCGGCTGGACGATCAGCGCCTGCCGCTCGCCGAACGGGCCTATGCGCTGGAGCCAGCGCGGACGCTCGGCGGGTTCGTCCGGAGCGACGTTCGCGGTCGCCGCGCCATCGGGAAGAGCTACTCGCGCGGCGTCGGCGTTGCCGGCGGCCGGAATGGTGTCATTCGCGCGGGCGGGCGCAAGGATGGCGTCGGCAACGACGAAGACGACAATGAGGGCTAGTGAGATTGTTCGATGCAAACCGACGCCTCCCCTTGGCGTCGGAGCAGGTAATGCGTTTCAAACTTTCCAGGCAATCTAAAGACTTCTTTAACCTTACCTCCGTGCGAGGACTCCTCGGCTCAAGGAGTCGATCACAGGGACTTCATAAGCGCCGCAACGCGGGCCGTTTGGCCATTCTTGATGGCGAGAATAAGGAGGCGGGCGCGCATTTCGTCAGTGAGATTGGCGTCCGCATCGGTCTCGTCATTCCGCTTCCAGAACTTCAGGTGCTTCAACATGGTCGCCTCCTTGGGCATCCGGTTGACCAACTTGAGGCCGGTTCTACGCCCGTCCGGCTGAGACCACGCTGAACCCTCCGTTCTCTGACGTTCAGCTTTCGCACGCCGGTGCGGGCGGGCTTTTCAAGCAGGTGCAGCGCCGGTAGACCGGGCGGCCCAGACCGCCCGAGGAGCATCAGCCGCGTGATCTATCCCGCCCTTCTGTTCGACATCGACGGGACTTTCTCCGAGACCGAAGAGACCCATCGCGAGGCCTTCAACGAGACCTTCAAGGCGTTCGGCCTGCCATGGTCGTGGGACCGGCCGATGTACAAGAAGCTCCTCGAGGTGACCGGCGGGAAGGAGCGCATCCGGCACTTCATCGACGGCTGGAAGCCCGAGGGCGGCGAGCGGGCGATCCCGGACATCCCGGCGATGCATGCCGACAAGACGAAGCGCTATACCGCGCTCGTCGACGCCGGCGCGGCCAAGCCGCGGCCGGGCGTACTGCGCCTCATCCGCGAGGCGAAGGAGGCCGGCATGCCGGTCGCCATCGCGACCACCACGAGTTTTCCCAACGTCGAGTCGCTCATCGTCGCCACGATGGGACCGGACGGGATGAAGATGTTCGACGCGGTCGCTGCCGGCGACGTCGTGCAGAAGAAGAAGCCCGCGCCGGACATCTATCTCCTCGCGCTCGAGCAGCTCGGCATCGGCCCGGAGAACGCGATCGCGTTCGAGGATTCCCTCAACGGCCTCCGCTCGGCCGGCGCCGCCGGCATCCGTTCGATCATGACGCCGAGCGTCTACACCGACGACCAGGATTTTGCCGGCGCGTTCGCGGTCATGAGCGATCTCGGGGAGCCGGGCCGCGCCTACACGCACATCTCGGGGTGGGGGGCTGACGAGGCCATGGTGACGGCGGAAGCCGTGCGGCGGTGGGCGGCGGGGTAGGCAGGAAACACCTGCTGTGATGGCTAAACCTCGTTGGCCACCCCCCGCTTGCTAGATCCTGCTATTGCTACACCTCCCCCCCTTGTGGGGGAGGCCGGGAGGGGGATTTGCCGCCTGGCAATCGCGCACGGCCGCACGGGCGGCGCTACCGAAAGTCCCCACCCCAGCCCTCCCCACAAGGGGGAGGGTGAAGAAACAAGGAAGTCGTAGCGCTTACATTCTCCCGGCCTTGACCGCGCGGGCGCCGAGCCGGATCGTTCATCGAGACGTGACAGCCGTGGGGGTGGGCAATTGACCAGCAGTTCCGGGGCGGACCTCGCCGGCGCTCTCACCGCCGAAGGCCACACTCTCCGCATCCGGGTCTACTTCGAGGACACCGACTTTTCCGGGTCGGTCTACCATGCGAGCTATCTTCGCTTCCTCGAGCGCGGCCGCTCGGACTTCCTCCGTCTCCTCGGCGTCCATCACACCGCGCTTGCCGCCGACGGCCTTGTCTTCGCTGTACGGCGGATGACGATCGAGTTCGACCGGCCAGCGCGGATCGACGATGTCGTCGAGGTGCGGACGTCGGTCGAGGAACTGGGCGGCGCGAGCGTTACCCTCCGGCAGGGCATCGCCCGCGGAGCGGACATGCTCATCCGCGCGACGGTGACGGTGGCGCTCCTGTCGCTCGATGGACGTGTGAAACGCTTCCCTGCGGCGATCCGTCAGGTGCTTGCGGCCAACGCACAACCGGTGCGGTAACGCTTCATTAAGCATGAACACCTGACGAATGCAGTGTGCGGCACTGCGCGCACAGCCCTTCTTTGGCCCTATTTGGCGGCGACCCAGCGATGACGGCAAGCGGCCCCGCCCTTCCCGATGCCCCCGAAATCCAGGACGAGAACATGCAGCCGAGGTTGATCCATGCCTGAGGCAGCGACCGACGTTTCGCTGCTTGGCCTGTTCGGCCAGGCCCACATCGTCGTCAAGATCGTCATCCTGGGTCTCGTTGCGGCGTCCGTCTGGTGCTGGGCCATCATCGTGGACAAGACGCTGCTCTACCGCCGTACCAACGCGGCGATGGACCGGTTCGAGAAGGTGTTCTGGTCCGGCCAGTCGCTCGAGGATCTCTTCCGTTCGCTCCAGGGCCGCACGACGACGACCATGGCGGCGGTGTTCGTGGCCGCCATGCGCGAATGGAAGCGGAGCTTCGAGGCCGGGGCGAAGTCGCCCATCGGTCTTCAGATCCGCATCGACAAGGTCATCGACGTCACCATCAGCCGCGAGGAGGAGCGGCTCGAGCGGCGGCTCCTGTTCCTCGCGACGACCGGCTCGGCAGGCCCGTTCGTGGGCCTGTTCGGAACGGTGTGGGGCATCATGACGTCGTTCCAGGCGATCGCCGCAACGTCCAACACGTCGCTGGCAGTCGTGGCGCCGGGCATTGCGGAAGCCTTGCTCGCGACAGCGCTCGGCCTTCTTGCCGCCATACCCGCGGTCGTTGCCTTCAACAAATTGTCCAATTCGGCTGGGAAGATAACCCACCGCCTGGAAGGGTTCTCCGACGAGTTCTCGGCGATCCTCTCACGCCAGATCGACGAGCGGAGCTGACGGCTTGGCCGCATCCCTTCAAACGCGCAGCACGGGCCGCCGGGGCAGGGGCCGCCGGGGCCGCCACAAGCCGATGAGCGAGATCAACGTCACGCCGTTCGTCGACGTGATGCTGGTGCTGCTCATCGTGTTCATGATCTCGGCCCCGCTGCTCGCGTCCGGCGTTCCGGTGGACCTGCCGGAGACGGCGGCGGGTGGGCTCACGCCCGGCACCGTCCCCGTCACGGTCAGCGTCACCAATGATGGCCGCATCTTCGTGGGCGATGAGGAGACCACGATCGACCGCATCGTCGCCGTCCTGTCGGAGGCGACCGGCAACGATCTCACGCAGCGCATCTTCGTGCGCGGCGACCAGGCGTCGAGCTACGGCGCGGTCATGCGCGTGATGGGCACGATCAACGCTGCCGGCTTCACGCGGATCGGCCTCGTCACCGTGCAGGACGACGGCACGACAATCACCACCGAAGGAGCAGCCCCCGCTCCATGAGGAACGCGTTCACCGTCTCGATCGTCGGCCATGTCGCGGTATTGCTCGCGGCGGTCGTCGTGCTGCCGTCGGCGGATTCCACCTCGAAGTTCGAGGTGGACACGCTGCCGGTGGAACTGGTGACGCTGGCCGATTTCACCGACCTGATGCGCGGAGTCGAAACCGGCGCGCCGGAGATTCCGCCCGCCCCGGCGCCCGCTCCCGTGCCGCGCCCCGAGCCCGCCCCGACGCCGGAGCCGACGCCAGCACCGGAGCCGACGCCCGCGCCGACGCCGGCACCGGAGCCGACGCCCGCGCCGACGCGGCAGCCCGAGCCTACGCCGACGCCCGCGCCGGCCCCGAGCCCGCGCTGGCCCCCGAGCCCACGCGGCGCCCAGCCACGCCGGCGCCCGAGCCCGTGCCTGCCGCGGCGCCCGAACCGGCTCCGGCACCCGCTCCTGTCGCCGTCGCGGCGGCCGAACCGGCTCCGGCCCCGGCACCCGCCCCGGAGCCGGCCCAGCCGCTCATGCAGCCGACCGTGGGAGCGGTGCCCCGCGCGCGACCGGCGCGGACAGAGCCGACGCCACCGACGCCCGAGCCGACCCCGCCGACCCAGCCGACGCAAACAGCCGCCGCAACGCCGACCCCGACCCCGACCCCGGCCCCGGCGGCTCCGACTCCCGCGCCCACGCCCGCGGCGGCGGTGCCGCCGCCGGCGGCCAATCCGACGCCGGCACCGCCGCTGCCAGTCGTCGAGGCGCCGCCCATCCAGCCCGACCTCGATCGGATCGCGGCCCTTCTTGACACGGCAGCGGCCGATGCGGCGCCTGCCACACCAACGCCCCTGGGCGCCGCAACGGGAACGCAGACCGCGACAATGACCCAGAGCCAGCGGGCCGCGCTGGTTGGCATGATCCGCGATGCCGTCGGGCGCTGCTGGAACCCGCCGCAGTCGCCGAACCCCGCTGACGTGCGCGTTGTTCTTCAGTTCAGGCTCAACCGCGACGGAACGGTCCAGAACCTTCCGACGGTCGTCGAGCGACCGAATAGCCCCTACGCAGCTGCCGCCGCCGACAGTGCACAACGCGCCGTCTATGTGTGCGCCCCCTATCAGCTTCCCGCCGAGCTCTACGACGGACCGGATGGCTGGCAGGAAATGCGCGTCACCTTCGATCCCCGAGAGATGTTCTAGCCATGACCGCAGCCCTCGCCGCCACGGCCACCGCGACTGGCATCGCCCGCCCGGGCTTCAGCCGCACGGTCCGGCGCCTCGCTCCCATAGGTGCCCTCGTCGCCGCCTTCTTCAGCGCGACGCCCGCCCTTGCGGTGCTCGAGGTCGACATCACGCGCGGCAATATCGCACCGCTGCCGATCGCGATCACCAATCTGGTCGGCACGGGCATTGACGCTCAGCTCGGCGCGGACATCAGCGCGGTCATCACAGCCGATCTCCGCCGGTCCGGCATCTTCGCCCCGACGGACGCGGCGACCTTCATCCAGCGCGACATCAACCCGGACGAAGCCCCGCGCTTCGGCGACTGGCGGATCATCAACAGCCAGGCGCTGGTCACCGGCCGCGTCGTGTCGCAGCCGGACGGCCGCCTCCGCGTCGAGTTCAGGCTGTGGGACGTCTTTGCGGGCCAGCAGCTCGACGGGCAGCAGCTCTACACCACGCCGCAGAACTGGCGGCGGATCGCCCATATCATCGCGGACGCCATCTATGAGCGCCTGACGGGCGAGCCGGGCTATTTCGACAGCCGCATCGTTTTCGTCGACGAGACGGGGCCACGCGAGGCGCGCATCAGGCGCCTTGCGATCATGGACCAGGACGGCGCCAACCTCACCTACCTCACCCCGGGCGGGAACCCGAACGACATCGTATTGACGCCCCGCTTCAGCCCGAACAGCCAGGAGCTGACCTACATGGTCTACCGCTCCAACCGGGCGCCGCAGGTGGTGCTGCGCAACATCCAGACCGGGCAGGAACAGCTGTTGCCGGGCCAGTTCACCGGGATGACGTTCGCCCCACGCTTCTCGCCCGACGGCGGCCGGGTCGTGCTGTCGATGCAGAGCGGTGCCGACACCAGCATCTTCGTCCTCGACCTCCGCACCGGAGGACAGACCCGCCTGACGAACGTTCCAGCAATCGACACGAGCCCAAGCTATTCGCCCGATGGCCGGCAGATCGTGTTCACCTCCGACCGCGGCGGCTCGCCCCAGCTCTACGTCATGGGCGCCGACGGTTCGAACCAGACGCGGATCAGCTATGCCGGCGGTACCTATTCGACGCCCGTCTGGTCGCCCCGCGGCGACCTCATTGCCTTCACCCGGCAGATGGGCGGCGAATTCCAGATCGGCGTGATGCGGCCCGACGGGTCCGGCGAGCGGATCCTGTCGACCAGCACCAGCGTGCAGGAGGGCCCGACCTGGGCGCCGAACGGCCGCGTGATCGTCTTCAGCCGGACCGATGGCGGCCCGAATGGCGGCCCGCGGCTGTGGTCGATCGACCTCACCGGCTACAACGAGATCATGCTGCCGACGCCGAACTTTGCCTCGGACCCGGCCTGGTCGCCCTTGCTCAACTAGGCGGCCGCGGCTAGCTTTCCCACGGGGGGCTGGCCGCGCCACGAGCTGCCGATGCGCCGTACCGCTTCGTCCTCCACGCCCGCCCTGTGCGGGCTCCCTTCAAATTGATTCAGTCCAGCAACCGCTGATTAACCATCGAGCGGCAGGAATGGGCATGGCCCGCTCGGGTTCAGGAGACATGAACGATGATGCATTCCTTGCGAACCCTGCGCGCCGCCCGGCTGGCGCTTCCTCTGCTTGCGGCGCTTGCCGTCGCCGGTTGCGCGCGTGACGATGCGGACGTCGCCGGAGGGACGCTCTCCGGCGGGCTCGCCGGAGGCGCCGGCACGCCGGGGAGCCTTCAGGAATTCCAGGTCACGGTCGGCGATCGCGTGTTCTTCGACACGGATTCGACCGCGCTTACGCCGACCTCGATGCAGACGCTCGACCGCCAGGCGCAGTGGCTGCTCCTCTACCCGCGCTACACGATCACCATCGAGGGCCACGCCGACGAGCGCGGCACACGCGAATACAACATCGCCCTCGGCGCCCGCAGAGCCGCAGCGGTGCAGTCCTACCTGATCAGCCGGGGCGTTGCCGCGAACCGTATCCAGACGATTTCCTACGGCAAGGAACGCCCCGTCGCGGTCTGCGACGACATCTCCTGCTGGTCGCAGAACCGCCGCGCGGTCACGGTGGTCAACAGCGCGGGAGTCTAGCCCGGATACGAATGCGTCTTGCCCGCGGGGTCCGTGATCAGCGGTCCCGCGCCAAGCGCATCCTCGACATAGGCCGGGCCGGCCGGAACCTTGCCGTAGCCGCCCGGGATGTCGAGGACGAGCGTCGGCTGCGCGATGCCGGAGAGGCGACCGCGCAGCGCCTGCATGATGGCGCGGCCCTCGGCAAGGGTGGTCCGGAAGTGGGACGTGCCGGGGGCAAGGTCGGCGAGGTGGAGGTAGTACGGTTTCACGCCGTGCTCCACCAGGCGCCGCATCAGCGCGGCAAGGATGCCCGCATCGTCGTTGACCCCCTTCAGAAGCACCGTCTGGCTGACGAGCGTCACGCCCGCGCGGCGCAGCTTCGACAGCGCCGCTGCCGCCTCCGCCGAGAGTTCGCGCGGATGATTGCAGTGGACGGCGAGCCACACCGTCCTGGCGGTATTCGCAAGCGCCCCGGCGAGTTCCTCCGTGACCCGGCCGGGGTCGACGATCGGCACGCGGCTGTGCCAGCGCACGACCTTCACATGCGGGATCGCCGACAGCGCCGCGTTGAGCGCCCGGATGCGGCGCGGCGACAGCATCAGCGGGTCGCCGCCGGTGACGATGACCTCCCAGATGTCAGGCGTGTTCGCGATGTACGCGATCGCCGCGTCAAGCTCCGCGGGGTCGAGGGCGTTCGCGCCCGGCCCGACGAACTCGCGGCGGAAGCAGAAGCGGCAGTATACCGGGCAGGTGAGGATCGGCTTCAGCAGCACGCGGTCGGGATAGCGGTGGACGATCCCTTTCACGGGTGAGTGCGCCCCGTCGCCGATCGGATCGCTCCGCTCCTCCGGCCGCGTGTCGAGCTCCCGTGCGTCGGGCACGAACTGGCGGGCGATCGGATCGTCCGGATCGGTCCGGTCGATGAGGTGAAGCACGTCCTCCGTCAGCGCCACCGCGTAGCGCGCGGCGACGTCCTCGAGTTCCGGCGTCGGCGCGAGGACGCGTGCGCCGGCGAGTTCGTCGATCGTGCGGAGGGTTCTTGCCACGCGCGCTCCTACGCCAAAGCGGTCCAGCACGGAAGGCGGCACGAGCGCCCGCCGGTCAGGCCTCCGCGAACGGATCGACCACCGGCGTCCACTGCACGTCGTCGATCCGGTCGGCGCCGAGGCAGAGCATCACGAGCCGGTCGAAGCCCATCGCCACGCCTGCTGCCTCCGGCATGGCCGGGAGGGCGGCGAGCAGATCCTCGTCGACGGGATAGCGCTCGCCGTAGAGCCGCTCCTTCTCGTCCATGTCGGCGAGGAACCGCGCCCGCTGCTCGACGGGGTCGGTCAGCTCGCCAAAGCCGTTGGCAAGCTCGACACCGCAGGCAAAAAGCTCGAACCGCTGCGACCGGCGCGGGTCGGACGGATTGCGCCGCGCGAGCGCGGCCTCCGGAGCCGGGTAGTCGGTCAGCAGCGTCATCCGGCCGCGCCCGATCGCCGGCTCGACGCGTTCCGCCATCACGCGGCTGAACAGATCCGACCATGTGTCGTCCGGTGCGGTGCGGATGCCGGCCGCCGCAACTGCCGCGGCGAGGGCAGGGCGGTCGGGCTCGCCGCCCGGCGAAAGCGTGGCCAGGAGGTCGACGCCGGCAAGGCGCGCAAAGGCGTCCGGGACCGGCAGGCGTTCCGGCGCCGCCGCGGGATCGACGGTCGCGCCGCGGAAGCGAAGCGTGGTGGCGCCGGCGATCCCCGCCGCCAGGCGCACGAGCGCGACAGCGTCATCCATCACCGCGTCACAAGCGGGGCCGGTGCGGTACCACTCCAGCATCGTGAACTCCGGCGCGTGCAGCGCCGTGCGCTCGCGGTTCCGGAACACCCGGGCGAAGTCGAAAATGCGCTCCTCGCCCGCCGCCAGCAGCTTCTTGGCGGCGAACTCCGGCGAGGTGTGGAGGTAGAGGGGCGCCCGCCGGCCATCGAGGGTCAGGGCCTCGGTGGCAAAGGCGTGGAGATGGGTCTCGTTGCCGGGCGAGGTCTGGAGCGCTGCCGCCTCGATCTCGGTGAAGCCGGCCTCGGCCAGGAAGGCGCGGAGGCCGGCCTTGATCCGGTTGCGGGCGAGAAGCCCCGGGCGGCGGACGGCGTGGCGGTCGGGCGACCACCATCGGTCGGCGTGGGTCACCGGGCGCCTGCCGCCGCCTGCGAAAAATCCGCCACGCGTCGCCGCCTCGTCTGGATATTTCCCCGCGGATCGGTATGGTCCCGGCGCGCGCGACCCGCCCGCAGCGGGCAAGAGGAAAAGATCACCGTGACCAAGGTCATTGCAAGCAACGTCCGCAAGGGGAACATCCTCGAAATGGACGGGAAACTCTACGCCGTCCTTTCGGCCGAGAGCTTCTTCCCTGGCAAGGGCACTCCGACCACGCAGATCGACATGCGCCGCATCTCGGACGGCGTGAAGACCTCCGTCCGCTACCGCACGACCGAACAGGTCGAGCGTGCCTTCGTCGAGACGATCGATTTCACGTACCTCTACCAGGACAGCGACGGCAACTACGTCTTCATGAACCCGACGTCGTTCGAGCAGGTCACCGTGCCGGCGGACGTGATCGGTGGCCCGGCCGTGTACCTTCAGGAGAACATGACGGTGAAGCTTGCGCTGTTCGAGGGCAATGCGGTGTCCGCCGAACTGCCGCAGCGCGTCACGCTGGAGATCACCGAGACCGAGCCGGTCACCAAGGGCCAGACGGCGTCGTCCTCCTACAAGCCCGCGATGCTTTCCAACGGCGTGCGGACCAACGTGCCGCCGCACATCACCGCCGGAACGCGCGTCATCATCATGACCGAGGACGGCTCCTACGCCGAGCGCGCCAAGGACTAGCGCCTCGCCGCGGTGTCACATCGGTTGACACCCCTGATGTCCGTGGCTACGTCAACGCCACTTCCGGCCCCACAGGCCGCACTGCCAACGGCCGGCGCCCATGCGCCAGCCGCCGTTGGGGGATAGTTTAACGGTAGAACAGCGGACTCTGACTCCGTTAGTCTTGGTTCGAATCCAGGTCCCCCAGCCACTTGATTGCAAAGGCCTTTCCGTCCGGGATAGGCAGACCACCGATGGGCAGTTGGGTGGTCAGTTGGACGATTTCGTTCCTGTTTCGAGCTTTCTGACCGCGCTCTGGGCGCCGTCGTCAGAGGCGAAATTGGCGCTCACGTCACCCCCGTCGACGCGGACAGTCTGCTTCCGCCCGGACCCTACCTGGCCGGCCGAACGGCCCTTAAGGCAATTGACACATTGGTCTCTTTGCGGTCGCTGATCGATCAGGCGATGGACGAACTCGACGTCTACGAGCGCGTTATCCTGCGCGACGCCGTGGATTCTTGTCGATAGTGGGCGGATTGGACTCGGCAACCAGGAGTGTTGGTGCGACCGGGAAGCAGGAAGCTCCAGTCCGGTTGGAAATGTCCCGCTAACCTATTGATTTGCATAGCGCAGGTCCCGCCCCGGTTGGAGAAAAGGACCAATAAAAACAATGAGAAAGCACGGACTCGCACTCGGTGAGAACACGACTTCCTGATCCTTCGGCCAACTGGAGGCACTTAAGCGTGGTCGTGTGAGCTAGGGGACCGCCACAACGACCGGCCGGGTCCCGACGTCTCCAGCGATGTTGAGCACTCCGATGCCAAACAGCGCCATCACCAGTGCAAACGTCGCGCCGATCCTGAGAGCCATGATTGTCATACCTCGCTTCCTGCTCCGAGAGAACGGGACATAGAGTTCTTGGTTGCGTGAACCCGGTGCCGGTGCCCGAACTCTCGCCGATCGAGTTCGCAGAATCGTTCGCGGGTATTCCAGAACCAGCTGGAACTATTGGGCTCGGCGGCACGTTGGGCTGAACGCTCCAGCCAATATTGGCTCTGGCGGGGGGATTAGACATCATGCCGAGCGCGGTTGACCCGGAAGAGGCGGTGTTGGTGCTGGTTGTTGAGGACGACGGCCTCACTCAGCACATTGTCCGCTCGGCGCTTGAAGATGCTGGCTTCGGCGTCGTGGTCGCTTCGACCGGCCCGGCTGCGATCGAGTTACTGGAAGGCAGCCGGGGTGGCGCGATCAGGGCTGTTGTGACGGATGTCAATCTGGGGCCTGGAACCAACGGTTGGCAGGTTGCCCGTCGGGCCCGCGAGATTTGGTCCGATATGCCTTTGCTATATGTTACGGGTGGTAATTCTGAAGAGTGGGACGTAAACGGCGTCCCCCAAAGTATGCTCATCAGCAAGCCGTTCGCCCCGGCTCAGATCGTCACCGCGGTATCTCAGGTCTTGAACGCAGCGCCGCCCGAATCGGCCGAAGCGAAAAAGACTGGCACGTCTGCCTGATCGCTCGCACGATCTGCATCCACACGGACAACGAGGACTGTCGGGTTTCTCCCCGACAGCACGTCCTGAGGCGGTGCAGGGCTGCCGGCTAGGGAGACTAGTCCGCAGAACCACGGTTGGGTTTTGGTACGGCGACAGCGCGGCTGCCGTCCCCTTCAAATCTTGAGCCGCTCCCGCTCCAGTCTCTGACGACAAAGCCACCAGATGCGCGGCCGTTTGACTTCGGTCAAGCGCCCCTCGCGCGAGTTTGCTACAGTTCCAATATCACCCATCCCCGCAGCGCGCTCGTCAGGGTTTCAGCGAGCACAAGAGGTTATATTGACTCGAGTCTCACCGCAGATGCGGGACCTCGCAAGTCTACTGAAGGCTTCCGAGACGCCGGCAGCCGGGGCGGGCGATCCCGCCACGTTTGGCGCTATCGAGAAGTTGCGTCCGCATCTTTCGATGTTGATGGGACGGAGCGGCTTTGAGGCGCTCGTTGCACGCGCACTGGTTCTGGCTGTCGCTGAAGTCCCTTGGCTTACCGCTGTGCGCGTGGTTGCGGATGGGGAGTTGGAGGGGTTGGCTCTCGCCAAGCCAGCAACCAATGCCGCCGAGTTTGCCCGGGGCGAAGTGGTGCTTCTGGCGCAGCTGTTGGGACTGCTGGAAGCCTTCATCGGCCCAGCGCTGACCCTACGCATTGTTAACCCGCTCTGGCCGCAGCTTTCGTTCGACGGCGCGGACTTCAGCACTGCCGCAAACGATGAGGAAGCCAAATAATGCCTAAGTCAGGCGAACGAGGGCAGCGGCACAAGCCGGCCAAGGTCGTGCTCGCAAAGCTGTCAACGGGGGTCCGTGGCCTCGACGACATTTTGGGCGGCGGCATCCCCGAATTCTCGTTCAATCTCATCGGCGGCTCGCCCGGCTGCGGCAAGACCACACTGGTCCACCAGCTTGCGTTTGCCAACGCGACCGCCGAGCGGCCCGTGCTCTACTTCACAGTGCTGGGCGAGCCGAGCATCAAGATGCTTCGCTACCAGCAGCAGTTCTCGTTCTACGACCCCGCCCAGGTGGGCGACGCCCTCCGGTTCATCAACCTGTCCGAAGCGGCCCTGAAGAACGACCTGACCGCGGTCCTGCAAGAGATTGTCACGCAGGTTACGGCAGCCAACCCGGCCGTCGTTGTCATCGACTCCTTCCGCAGCCTGGCGCGCCGGGCAACCGGCGAGGCCGGTCAGGTAGAGGTGCAGGCCTTCGTCCATCACCTCTCCCAGTTCCTCGTGAATTCCGAGGTCACGACGTTCCTGGTGGGGGAGTATGTTCCTGACGAAATCCCCGACAATCCGCTCTTCACGATGGTCGACAGCATCCTGTGGCTGTCCCAGGTGACGGAGCGGAACTCCGTGGTGCGAAAGCTGCAGGTCCTGAAGTTGCGTGGTCAGGCCTCGGTGCCAGGCTTGCATACCATCCGGATCACCGATGAAGGTCTTCAGGCGTTCTCGCGCACCCTCGGGCTGGAAACCGCGGCGCCGCGACCCAGGCAGCGCCGTCGGCTTTCCATGGGCATTCCCGAGTTGGACAAGATGCTGGGCGGAGGCGTTCTGGAAGGGGACAGTGTCCTGGTGGCGGGTCCGTCGGGCACGGGCAAGTCCGCCCTTGCGACACAATTCATAGGAGAGGGACTGCGTCGCGGGGAGCCGGGGGTGATGGCGATCTTCGAGGAGCGGCCCGATGGCTACCTCCATCGGGCGGACGCCTTCGGCCTGCAGCTGAAGGCCGCGGAGGCAGACGGAACCCTGACTGTCCTCTACCTTCGTCCTCTCGACCTTTCGGTCGACGAGACGATGCTGGCGATCCTCGATGCCATCAAGAAGGTCAGCGCAAAGCGCGTCATCATCGATTCCCTCGTAGGCTTCGAGATGGCGCTGGCGCCGAGCTTCCGGGCTGATTTCCGAGAGTCACTCTACCGCATGATCGGCGCCCTGACCGGCGCCGGGATCACGATCCTCAGCACCGCCGAAGTTGAGGACAACTTCACCTCGCTTCAGTTCACCCACTATGCCGTGTCGTTCCTCACCGACGACATCATCCGACTGCGCTATGTGGAGATCGACGGCCAGCTGCGGAAAACCATCGTCGTCATCAAGATGCGCGGGGGCAACCACAGCAAGGACATCCGTGAATACATTATCAACGACCAGGGTGTCGTCGTCATCGCGCCGCGGACGACGGACTACAGCCAGTTGAGCACCGGGCTTCCGGTTCGCACCGGGCCGCGCCGGTCGCAGGAGGACGAAATCCCACCAGAGCCCAAGGCCGGCGAGTAATGCCGATATCCGAGAGCCCCGACCCAGTGTCGACGTCGCTGCTCGCCGACCTTGCGGCTTCCTTCGACCACGCGCCCTGGGCCGTGACCGAGCTATCCGGTGAGGCGCATGTCGTCCGCTACGCCAACCCGGCCTTCTGCCGATTGATCGGCAAGAGACAGGACGAGGTGGTTGGTAGGGACTTTGCCAACGTGTTGCCGTCAGCCGACGAGCCCCTGGCTCTTCTGGACCGCGTCTTTCGTACCGGCGCACCGGCAAGCTACACGGCAGAAGAACAGTTGGCGCCTCGCCCGCTCCTCTTCTCCTACAATCTGTGGCCGGTCATGGCCGACGGGTGCACCGCGGGCGTGATGATCCAGGTGAACGAGACCGGGCCTATCCACGAGACCCGGCGGGCGATCAGCCTGGCGCTGCTCCGCGGTGCCCTCCGCCAGGATGAGCTGATCGAGGCCGCCGATCTGGCAAACGCCGAGCTTCGGACCGAGATCAACGAGCGCAGGCAGCGCGAGATCGACGCCAAGATGCTGGCAAACGAGGTTGCACACCGGGTGAAGAATAACCTCCAGGTGGTCGCCGCCTTGATCAGCAATGAGATCAGACGGACACCGGCGCCTTGGGAGCAAGGCTATCGGGCCATGCAGAACCGCATCATGGCCATCGCCCAGCTCTATGACATCGTCTCGCAATCAAGCGAGGACAGCGCCGTCGCCCTGGAGGCCTATCTCACCGGCATTGCCAGGACCCTTTCGACGAGCCTGCTGGGAGGAACGTCCGGCATCCGAATAGCGGTCGAGGCAGAACCGATCGAGATCGATTCCGAACGCGCCGTGCCCTTCGGTCTGCTGGTCAATGAGCTCGGCACCAATGCCGTCAAGCACGCTTTCCCCGGCGGCAGGGGGCTCGTCACGATTGCGCTCCGGCGGATCGGAAACGAGATCGAGCTGAGGGTGGCCGACGACGGTATTGGCATGCCGGTCCAAGAACCGGAAAGAACCCTTGGGAAGCATGGCTCCGACTACATCGGCATTTTCGCGCGTCAGCTTCAGGGCAGTCTCGTCAGGTCGGCGGCGCCGGGTGAGGGGACTACGGTCACAATACGCTTCCCCTTGGCCGCCGCCTGACCGGGAACCATCCCCGGCACGTCGGCAGGGGCCGCGTCGCGCCAGTGCCTGAAACGACTGACCACCAACATAGGTCGGTAATCGACTCTCTCCCGGCGTCATGGTGCGCGCACGGGCGGCCCTGCGGGAGAGCGTCGTAGGATTGTAGCCGTGCGGTCCCAAGGCCGGGCAAGCCACACGAGCGCCTCTCTTGTCGCCGCACGACTCCTTCCTGGGATGGCCACTGGGGTGACGGATAGACCCCAGGTCCAGCATGCCGACGTTCTATTTTCACTTGATCGAGGACGGCCATCGGGTCGATGACCCGGACGGGAGCGGGTTCGATTCCTTCGAAATGGCCTATCCCGATACCTACCGCGCCGTTCGGGACATGTGGTGCGAGATGGTCAAGCACGGGAAGGACCCGAGGGCTGTTCTTTCGAGATCGTGGATGCCGACGCCATGTGCCTCGCCGTGGTTCGTCGAGCCGCTTGAGAAGGCGACTGACCCGGCCGTTGGATTGGACCATGACGAAAGCCAGCGCTCGCGCCCTGCGCTCCTCGCTAGGGGGTGGGCGGCAGTGGACGCGCGGGTAACCTCGCGAAGGGCGCGGCGTCGGCCGCATGCTGTGCCGTCGTCCGGCAGATCGGCCCCGAGAACATGGACTTCCTCCAGGCCATGGCGCTTGGCAATCGGGCGGATCCTCGGCTCATCGTCCTTGATTCCCCCCTGGTGGACCTTCTCCCGTGGTGTCGTCAGGAAGCCCTCGACAGGCTGGCGGAGCTTGCGGTCGCCGTGGCACCTGCCTGCCGGGCCGGCTGCGTTCGGCCCGCAACTCGCTACGGGCTGATTTCCCGGCGAATCAGCGTCCGGCTACCAAGGGAATCGGGGGAGCCCGCGGCGCCGGTTCGACGGGCCGGCTTCCTGAGAGTGTCGGCATTCTGAGGCAATGGTGCTGATGATCATCGCCGTTGCCCCTCACAAGAGTGTCGTCACAAGCCCGCGTCGTTAGCGGGTTCTCGAAGGTATCGTACCGACATCCAGCCGACGGTACCGTCTTCGGTGCGGACTTCCACCCAATTGCCGTTGCGGACTCCCTCGGCGACCGCTGTCCCGCGAGGCAGCGCGCGCAGTACCGCTGATGCCGTCGACGGTCCAGCACGCAGGTTCAGGGCTTCAGTGTCGACGATCAGCAGCGGTTCCGGCGGCGTGTCGGAACGCGACGCGGTGGAAGTCATGCCTTGGTCCAACCGCGGTTGGACATCCGGAGCCTGGTAAAGACTCGGGCGATACTCGGTCCCCGAAAGGGCCGCCGCCGCTCTCAGCCGCGTTTCGCCGTCCCAGTCCCTGCCAAGAAACGCGAGCGAGCACACGGCAAGGACCAATCCGACGCCGAAGATGGCCTTGATGATGTCCACGTCTGCATCCCGACTGAAGCTGTCCCTGAAAACCCGCGATGCACCGCTCGGTTCCGATCCTTCCCATTGCGGTCACCATCGAGCCATTTCGCCGCCCCAATCCTGATGCCCTTGCCGCCGCGGCTGAGGGGCCATCGAAACCGGAGGAAATCCGGCAGTGGGGTCCCATGAAATCATTGTTCCGTACGGGCGCAGCCGCGCTCCTGATGCTGACGCTCGCCTCTCCCTCAATCGCCGCTCAATGTGGTCTCGCGTCCTGGTACGGGCCCGGGTTCCATGGCCGAACCGCTGCAAGCGGCGAGATCTACAATCAGAACGCCATGACAGCCGCCCACCGCACATTGCCATTTGGAACGATCGTCAACGTCACGCGAACGGACGACGGGCGATCGGTTCGGGTCAGGATCACCGATCGGGGGCCTTATATTCAGGGCCGCGTCATCGACCTTTCGCGCGCTGCCGCTGTCGCTCTGGACATGATCGACCCCGGCGTTGTGCCTGTGCGGATCAGCGTTGTTGAGGGACGGACCGCCTTGACCAGTTGTACCTGAGTGTCAGTTCGCTGAAGCGGACCGGATAACGATGCGGGTCTTGCTTCGGGCTGTCCCGAACGGCGAAAGGCCCTCGGATTGTTCCGAGGGCCTTCAACACTTCACGGGCCTCGGGCGGGGGCGTGCTTAAGACCTGTGGTATGCAACATCAACTCGCGGTCGGGACTGTTGGTTCCTGGGTGGCGCCGGCAGGACAGCTGTGTAGTGCGGTTCTTGCCGCTACTCCATCGCGGGGGCATTCTGCATCGGCGGCTTCGGCACGTCGTTCTCGACCGGCGGGATCATGCCGAACGCAGCCATCCAGTCGAACCTTCGTGCGGAGGTAGGCGATGATGGCGTCGATGTCCTCGGTCGTGGCGTTGTAAAAGAACGTAGACGGCATGATCGGGAACGAAACACCGGCGACCTCTCCTACGCGCTAGCTCCTTGTTTGGCGCCGATCGACACAGAACTCCTGCCGGAATGGGGGACGGGGGGCGTTACGCCATGTTCTCGGACTGAGCGCGGCACCGCGCATCTGCGGTGCCGATCTCCGGCGAAACTGCCAGTCTCGGCCGAACCTCGGCAGCCATGTCCTTGCGGGCAAATCGCCGCCCGGAGCTCGAGGCACGATCCCGCGAGTGCCCTCAACGAGCCGTTCCTCCCCTGATGGGCGGAGGAGAAGATCGGTGCCAAAGCCAGTCATCTGTAACAAACCTACCCCAGCCGCCTCAGCTGGGTTCAACGGAGTGGAACACCCGCCGTCTGCCACCTCTGTCCGTCCGGACTTCTCGGCCATTGATCCCTCGGCGATTGCCGGTGAGTGTGGTGGCGCCCGTTGTTTCGATCGACGAGACAATCGGAATCACGCTAGCGGCGAACGAAGCTCGGCCGCGGAGGGGACTCGCCTGCGACAGACCGCTCGCTCTCGTACACGGCGCTTACGGAGTGAAAAGTCACAACAGGGCTCGAAGCATCCCGAGAAAGTCCTCGAACTCTTCTGCTCGGGTCACTTCTGGTTCAAAGCCGGTGCCGTCAACGAATCTGGCGGGGCCAGATGAGGGTCCGTGATCGGCGTCGATGGCAGTCCGCCATTTCTCCGCGTGGTCGCTCCATTCCTGTATGTCGACGAGTTCGGGGGCGGTGAACCAGACGTTCCAGGTCAGAACGCTACCGAGGCGCAGCATGTTGCCCGAAGCCTGGTTGAATATGTCGAGAACTTTTTGATTGAAGGCATCGACTGCTCGATGGGTTGTCTGCCTGATTGGGCCAATCTCCACCTCCACATTTCCGACCGTCCACGCTTCCGGATGCTGCGCGAAGTCGGGGCTCTGAAACGCCGCTGTCTGGTGATTCCTGACCGGGAAGATCGGTTCGCTCGGGCTTCCCTCTTTATGTGTGGTCACCTTGATCCCGTTCGCCTTGTCCGAGGGAAAAGGAAGGGAGGCATCTGCGAACAGATCCCACGCCGCGCGGACCAGCGGGTGCTGATGGGAGCTCGGGCTGAACCAGATCGTTCCCTCGACGGTCATGTCGGCAGCCAACTCCCGCGTGGACTCGTTCACCCAGCCTCGCTGACCCGTAACGGTGATTTCCACATTCAGGCAGCCGACTGAGGTCGAGCAAGTACCTTGCTGCGGGCAGATGATGGACCAGACCCGTCCAGTGTCGTCATAGCCGAGCCGGGAAATGTCATGGGCGAACATCTGAAAGACCCTCGATGAGGAATCTCCAGGGGTGGAGAGCCAGCTGAATTCGGGCCACTCCACTTTCTGCTGACGCGTGATATTCGGAATGTTGTCGAGATTGCCCAGCATCGGAATCGATGAGAGGTCCGGATTCGGATAGGCAAACGCGGGATTTGACTGAGCATATCCGCCGACCCAGCCGGGAGCAGCAATGGTCGGCAAGGGACCGTTCGCCGACGCGGATGCTCCTTGGCCGTAGGCCGCTCGCGGAAGGAGACCGGCTAGCCCCGTCGAGCCAGCAAGCCACACAGCACCCGCCATGAAGGCTCGGCGAGAAATCGCACCACCGCCGGGTACCCCACTCTGGTCCTTAGTCATTCGTCCTCCGCCAGTGTTGGGACTGCCACCACCTTGCCAGCAACTTCTTGGCTGAATTGCCGATCTCGTTGCTCAGAGCCCGAGTTTGTCACGCATGGCGAATGATTACCAACGCGGTGTGGGTGGAAGCGGGCGCAAGTAATCGAGGATCGTGTCCCATTGAGTGGTGTAGGTCGTCGCTGGTCGCGACGTTCGCCGGCTGTGGCCGGGCTGGTCACGCGGCGACTGCTGGCAGCGTGACGATGGGATCATCGCCAGTGGGGCGTCATGCTTTCCAGCGTGATGTAGCGGGCGCGCTGGACGGCCCCTCGTCTCGCATTGATACGCCACAGCATCGACGCGATCGCTGCGGTGGCGGCGGGGGAAAGCGCTCTTGGGGCGCGATGGGACTCGCGTTGCCACATTCACGCCATTGCCGGCCAACAGTCTTCTCTGAACAGGCCATGCAGGGGTTGGCGCCCCGCTGCAATGCCGCCGAAGGAGCATCACGGAGGGCCATGTCAGTCGGCCCGCCAGCAACGAAGCGGAGGAGGATCATGGCTATCTCACGCAAGGCGGAAGAGCGAGCGCTCGATGCCGACGAACGCGACCTCGTCGCCAGCTCGCACCATCCCGCGCTGCAGGATCTTCCGGACGCCGAACTGTCACGGCTGGTGGGGCTTGTTCGGGACCGGCGCAGCAAGGCCCGGGATCGCGCCCATCAGCGCCGCCGGGAGATGAGGGGCAAGTCCGAGGCGAGAGGCGCGACTCCATCGGGGCGCGATGACGGATCAAATGCCAAGCTGGCAGTCCTGGCAATGGCGACGCGACGGCTCAACAGTGAGCAGGAACGGCGCCGAAGGATGGCCGGAAAGGCCTCGCTCGTTGAAGCGGCCCGGGAGGCGCTCGCGATGAAGGAGGCATCTCTTGGCTCCGCGCCGGCCGACTTCAACTCGCGGCACGCACGGACCGGCATGCGTTCCAAGGCCAATACCCGCCCCGACGACCTTATTCGGCCGATGGAACGCGGGCGCCTGCGGAAGGTGGCGAGCGTGGCTCAGGCCCGGAGGGACGCCAGGCCGGAGTAACGGTCAGCATCGCGAAGGTTCCTCCAGCAGATCGTCACTCGGCGTCGCCACTCGCCTCCGCCGATCCCCGCCGCGCGGCGAGACGCTCGCTCCTGCCGTTCTGGTACGAAGCGACGCCCCATCGCGTCACGAAGTAAACCGCAAAGCCGACCACGACGCCGAGTGGAATGGCGCCGATGATCATCGGCCCTATGACGGTAGCGACCGAATCCCATCCGCTCGACATGATGCCGGCGATGTCGAGCGGCACGCGGCCCATCGGTCCATCGTCCCAGAAGCCAAGGACGACCCAGCCGATCTCGTACGTGGTGAGCCAGATCAAAGGGAAGGTAAGAGGATTGCCGATCGCCGTGCCTAGCGCGGCCGCCAGCATGTTGCCCCTCAGAATGTACGCGATGGCAAATCCCAGGAGGAAGTGGAGGCCGATGAACGGCGTGCAGGACGAGATACCGCCCGCAGCCGCGCCAGCCGCCACGGAATGCGGTGACGCCGAAAGGCGCATGATGCGCCGACCATAGTATTTGAACGACCTCGCGTAATTCCGCCGAGGTAGGAGGAATACACGAAGGCGCTCACGAGCTGAGGGCCGCTCGCGCCGGCGGAACAACACCCAAACGGATCTCCATGGAATGATGCGACTGCAAAAGAGTGGCTTCTAGTAGTCTGACCGGTCAACCTGCCCCCTCCGTGAGAGGATCAAATCTCTGTTAGAGTGAGAAGAATCGCAGTCTACTGGACAGTATGTCACAGTGGTTGACGGGACGACTCCTCAATCCGCTCGCTCGTGCCGCTCGTCTCTCTGGTCCTTATGTACCTGACCTGCAGAACCCAAGACGGAGCCACTCTCGCTTGCCGCCGAGCGTGGGGGGGCGTGCATCAGATCTGTCCGCTCAGCGCGGCGCAGAACCTCAAGACGGAGGTTCATCGGTTCCTTCCCTCGCCGGCCTTCAGTGCCGAGAGTGTCGTCTGTTCCTGATTTCCCAGATGCAATCTGATGGCGCCTCCGACCGACCAGATCCAAGGTGATCCCGAGAGGTGCTGGCGGGCTCTGAATTCCCCAAACACCGAGAGCAGAGAAGCGATCGCCACTTCCGCGCCGCCGCCAACCGTCCAGAACGTCTGAGGGAACCGTGTGCCCAGGCCCCCTGTCGCATAGGGATGCTTGGCTCAGGACGATATCAAGTCGCCCGTTTATCTCGCAATGAACCGCCCCGGTAATCCCGGAGGCCGTTTGGTTTGAGTCACGCCGCGTTCGGCTGTTCCTCTCGGCGGGCATAGTAGGCGGCTTCGGCCTCGGCGGGCGGGAGATTGCCGATGGGCTCGAGAAGCCGGCGATTGTTGAACCAGTCCACCCACTCAAGCGTTGCGTACTCGACCGCTTCCATGGATCGCCAGGGGCCGCGCCGGTGGATAACCTCGGCCTTGTAGAGACCGTTGATCGTCTCTGCCAAGGCATCGTAGCTGTCGCCGACGCTGTCCACGGACGGTTCAGGGCCGGCCTCGGCGAGGCGCTCGGTGTATTTGATCGATACGTACTGCACGCCGCGATCGCTGTGATGGACGAGTCCGCTGTCGGACACCGGCCGGGGGTCGTGAAGCGCCTGCTCCAGGGCGTCGAAAACGAAGCCGGCGTGAGCCGAGCGGCTGACCCGCCATCCGGCAATGCGACGAGCGTAGGCGTCGACAACGAACGCCTCATAGACGAAGCCCGCCCAGGTGGCGACGTAGGTGAAGTCCGAGGCCCACAGCACGTTCGGGCGCGGCGCACGGAACTGGCGGTTCACACGGTCCAGCAGACAAGGCGTCGCCTTGTCGGCGATCGACGTCCTTGTCTGTCTTCCGCGAATAACGCCCTGCAAGCCCATGGTGCGCATCAGCCTGGCCACCGTGCAGCGGGCCACGTCCCGACCCTCTCGCACCAGCTGACGCCAGACCTTGCGAACGCCGTAGACCTTGAAGTTCCCATCGAACACGCGCCGGATCTCTGCGCTGAGCGCGCCATCCCGGCGGACTCGCGGCGGCGCCGGGTCAGGGCGACGCCGCCGCGCGGCATGCGCGTGATAGGTCGACGGGGCGATCTTCAGCGCACGACAGATCGGCTCTACCCTATATGCCCCGCGATGATCGTCAACGAAGCCGATCATGGGCCTGAGCCGGCGGTCGAGCTCCGCCTGGGCAAATACGCTGAATCCTTGCGCAGGATCTCATTGGCCTGGCGAAGCTCGCGGTTCGCCAAGCGAACCGACGGGATCCAGGTGGGTTGGCAATGCGTCGCTAACCCATTGAATTGTATAGTGCCGCTTGAGATTGGGTTGGAAAAAAAGATCAATGAAACAATGAGAAAGCACGGACTCTGACTCCGTTAGTCTTGGTTCGAATCCAGATCCCCCAGCCACTTCATCCGATTGAGGGAATGCCTCCGGCTCCGCCGGACGGCGAGCGTGAGGCGGGTGACGGACGAGCCGCGGACGTCGTGGACGTCGGTCGGCGATGGCGGCCTTCGCCACCCACCTTCGGCGGCATCGTGACGGGCAAGGCTCGGACTTGCTGTCGGCTACGACGATCCTCGTCTCAGAATCGCGGAATCGAAGGAGCGGCACCGGGATGAACGTCATTCTCGCCGGGTTTCTGGCGAGCCTTGCGGCCGGGCTTGCCACCGGCCTGGGCGGCGTCGCGGTGCTGTTCCGACGTCAGATCTCCAGGCGCGGCCAGGATCTTCTCCTCGGCTTTGCCGCCGGTGTGATGCTTTCGGCCTCGTTCTTCTCATTGATCCTGCCAGCGCTCGAGCGGTCGCGGGAGGCAGGCGCCACCGACATCGTCGCCGCCCTCATTGCGGTCGCGGGCGTCCTCCTCGGCGTCGGGGCGATGGCGGTTGCCAACGAGATTGTCCCCCATCGGCATGCCGTGCAGGGGCGACAGGGACCTAGGTCGGCCGTGATGTCGAACGTCCACCTGCTCGTCCTGGCCATCACGATCCATAATCTGCCGGAGGGCCTGGCCGTGGGCGTCGGGTACGCTGGCGGGGACGAAGCGGGGGCAACCGCCCTCGCCCTGGGCATCGGCCTCCAGAACATCCCCGAGGGGCTCGCGGTAGCTGTCGCCCTTGTCGCAGCCGGCATGTCCCGCATACGGGCGATGGCTATCGCGACCGCGACAGGACTGGTCGAGCCCATCGGTGGTCTATTGGGCGTGACGGTTGTCACCCTGGCCGCGCCGATTCTCCCTTGGGCCCTTCACTTCGCTGCGGGAGCGATGATCTACGTCGTCAGCCACGAGATCATCCCCGAAACACACAGCCGTGGCTTCCAGCGAGAGGCGACAGCGGGGCTTGCGGTCGGGCTGGTCGCCATGATGTTCCTCGACGTGGCATTTGGCTGATCCCCGACGCGCATCGGCACGCCAACAAATCCTCTGCCTGGACCCCTGTTGTCGACCGAACGCCGACAGAGAAGGACAACCCGGCCGCTGGCCCGCGGCCGGGTTATCTCGCTCGGGATCAAGCCGCGTAGGATCGGCCGTTGCTGTTCACGAAAACCGACCACAGGCCGAGGACAACAAGGACGCCGCCGGCGATTCCGACGCTCCATGCCATCGTGCTCGCGGCCGTGAAGCCGAAGACCCAGGGAGAAGCGATGAGCCAAACGCCGATGAGCGCGGTCACCCATTCCTCCCACGGCCGGTAGTTGGCGATGGCCGCCAGCGACAGGACAACCATGATGGCGCCCGCGATCCACAAGTTCCAGTTCGCGGCGTCGGAAAGTGGAGCGGCGACGGTGCTGGCGACATCGCCCAGGAGCCATGGCATCGCAAACACGACAACGCCAATGAGGGCGCTGAGCCAGATCGGCCAACGTTCGTACTGCATGTCTCTCTCCAAGTGATTCAGGCCACCATTGGCCGAATTATTAGAATGAGCAGGATTGGCGTCGACAATCATTGATTCGGATCAAGTATTTTGACCTGTCGTTCCAGTTCAATGACGCCCGACGGGGTCGAATGCCCCGCTTGCTCTTGAGCCTGCCGAGCCGAGATCAGGCGCTGGATGGGCCCTGGCGTTCCGACACCGTCTTCAGCCGGCTTGTCCTTCGCGTGCGCCGGACGCCTATGGGGCCGACACGCGGATTGCGTCGTGAATGCGCTCGATCAATTCGCGGCCCAACGCCGGCTTGTGAACGACCGCACCGCCGAGCGCTGCGGCTCGAACGACCAGACTGGCCGCCGCGTCTCCCGTGTAGAGAAGAAACGGGACCGCAATGCTTCGCTCGCGGAGCCTCGAAACCAACTCGAGCCCATTCATCGCGGGCATGTGGTAGTTGGTCACCAGACAAGCAGGCGCACTGAGGTCCCCCTCGAGCAACGCTTCCGGACTGGAGTGAAGCTGAACGTCGAAACCCTCGGCCGCCAACCGATACGCCAATGACTCGCGCGCCGACTGGTTGTCGTCGAGAATTGCGACAATGGCTCGCGCCGGATTGCCGCTTGAAGAATCTGCCATTTCATATGTTTGCACAGTCCGGTCGGGTTCTCGTTGACGCCGGTCAACTGCGCGATCGTCCGATCCGCGCCCTCAACCGAGTCGAAAGAGCATCCGAACGAGGTGGGCAGCGCTGTTCGCCCTCATCTTGGCGACAACGCTGGCCTGAAGGGTCGCAACGGCGCGACTCGTCAACCCGCCGCCGGCGGCAATGGTGTTGCCCGTGCAGCCCGTGGTGAGCCCGTCCAGAACGTCCCGCTCGAGCGGGGTCAGCGTCTCCAACAGCCCGGTCAATCGGTCGCGTTCAATGCGCCTTGCCGCTTCTCGCTCCTGGGCGGTAGCCAACGCCTGCCGGACCGCGCTCAGCAGAGCTTCCTGCCCGTAAGGCTTCTCGAGAAGGTCGACGGCGCCTGCCCTCAGCGCTTCAAGCGCCACCCCGGCATCACCATGACCGGTGACCACGATGGTCGGCCAGTTGCCCGTCAGTCCCGTCAGCGCCTCGAGAAGTTCGATCCCGTTCATCTCGGGCATCCGGACGTCGGTGATCACACATCCCGGCGGCAAGTCGACCACGGACCCGAGGAATGTCACTGGAGAGGCAAACGTTGAAACCGCGTAGCCGTACGCTCGCAGCAGGAACGCAAGTCCGTCGCGGGCCGCTTCGTCGTCGTCGACGACGTAGATGGTCCGCTCAACGGGCATGACCCAGATCCTCCGGCGAAACCGCCTGAAGCGAGAACCGAAAGACAGTACCGCCATCCGGATTGGGCGCGGCAGCTATCGTGCCGCCGTGCGATTCAACGATGGCCCTTGAGATTGAAAGGCCAACTCCCATTCCTTGCCGCTTCGTGGTGACGAACGGCTCGAACAGGCGGGCTGCGACCTGCTCCGACAGCCCGCAACCCGTGTCGGTGATTTCAATCAGGAGCATCCGGTTCGAGGCGGGCGTCGCGGAGATCACCAATTCGCGACGCTCCGAGGTTGCCATGGCTTCCACGGCGTTCCGAATGAGGTTGAGCAGCACCTGCTGAATCTGGATTCGATCGACCAGGACAAGATCGGCCGAGGAATCCAACCGATATGAGATGCGGACGGGCAGTTCCCTGGATCCGACGAGCGCCAGAGCGCTTGCCTCCTCGACAAGGTTGCTGATGCTCACGATCCGCCGCTCGGTCTCGCCGCGGGAAACAAAGCTCCGAAGGCGTTGAATGACCTCGCCGGCACGCAGTGCCTGTTCGGCGGCCTTGTCGAGCGCTTCGATGACCAGAATGGCGCGCTCGTCTTTGCTGTCCTGCAGTAAGCGTCTCGACCCTTGCAGGTAGTTGGCTATAGCCGCAAGTGGCTGGTTAAGCTCGTGGGCAAGGGCCGAGGCCATCTCACCCATCGTGCTGAGGCGTGAGATGTGGAGCAGCTCGGCCTGGACCTCATGAAACCGGTGTTCATGCTCCCGTCGTTCGGTCAGGTCACGAACGAAGCCGGTAAACTGGCGTATTTCTCCAAGAGGTACTTCACCGACCGAGAGTTCCATCGGGAAAGTACTGCCGTCCTTCCGTTGACCGACGACGACCCGGCCCTTGCCGATCACCCGGCGCTCGCCGGTCATCAAATAGCGCGCGAGATAGCCATCGTGCTCACGGGAATACGGTTCCGGCATCAGCATGCTGACATTGGCGTCCCGCACTTCGTCGGCGGTGTAGCCGAACAGGCGCTCTGCAGCGCTGCTGAAGGACTGGATGCGGCCGCTTTCGTCGATAACGATCATCGCGTCCGGGACGGTCGCGAGTATCGAACGCAGGTGGGCCTCGCGGCCGTCCAATTCGGCGACGAGGTCGCGAACAACTTCGATCGCATGCTGGGCAAGTTCGTCCGCGGATACCCCGCGTCGGATCGGCCGCTTCAGAGCTTCCTGGGCGGGCGGCAGTCGTCCATTGAGATCATCGCGCAAGGCGGGCCCCGCTCGGCAGAGTAGCAGCCCTCTCCCAGATGCATCCTAATCCGACCGCGCTGTATTAATCAAACAAGCACATTGGCTCGATTGTGAACGGAAGTGCCGAGCCCCCGCGAACTGGTGCAGGAACTTTCTGATTATTGGCGGAACGCTGCCGGAAGGAGAGCCAGCGGTGCGGCAGGCGCCGCGTTGTGACCGTCCTCACGCCCGGCCCGACCCACCCCTGGATCTGACGCCGCATGTCGACCGCGGCTGGGCTCTGGGACGAGACGACGGCCGCCCAAGCGAAAGGGCCGCGTTGGTGATGCGCGGCCCTTCGACGGACAGTGCAGCGATGATCAGCCGACGTTGATGCTGATCCGCTTCTCGGCTTTCTGCGCGTCGGCGGTCTTGGGGAGTGTAACCGTCAGGACGCCATTGGCGAAGGACGCCGCGATCGCGTCAGAGTTGACGCCCGCCGGCAACTCGAACGAACGGCGGAATGAGCCGTAGCGGCGCTCGGACACGTAGTAGTCCTTCCGTTTCTCCTCCTTCTCCTCCTTCTTCTCGCCGGTGACTGTGATCGCGTGGTTGGTCACCTTCACGTCGATGTCCTTCTCCGCCATGCCGGGGAGTTCGAGCGTGACCTTGTAGTCCTTGTCCGTTTCGACGACGTCGGCGGCGGGGACGGTCGCCGTCCCACCGAGATCGAACTCCGAGAACGGACGACGGAGCGAAGCACGCCAGAAGTCGCGGTCGAAGTCCTCGACAAGGCGGTCCACGGCGCGGCGGAGCGTTGTGAACGGCCGCCATTCCTTGGTGGCCGCCTCGGCGATCTCCTTTGCCTCGGTGGCGGCAGGGGCAGTCTTTGCAGGTTCGGCCATGTGGGTATCCTCCAGGGGGGCGGGAAGCACACCTTCTTCGCCCGATCCCGCGACGGCTGCCTTGACCTGGCTCAAGTCACGGCACTGCGCGCGAGCGTTGCCGAACGCGGTTCAGGTTTCGGGTCCCCTATGGCGATCCATCGGGAGGACGCGGTCGGCGGTGGGCGACGACGGTCGTGAGCCGCTCCCCGGGGGCCCTCAGAACGGCGGCTTGAGGAAAGCCAGGAGCACACTCCCGGGACCGGCCATCCCACATGCGTCGGCGGACGTTGTGGCAGGGGACGGCGGAGCATCACTCCCGCGCTGCGCCGGGCACAGGGCACGGCCGGACCGGCTGAGGGAGCCTATGATTCCGGAACGGGGTGGAAGGCGACGCCGCAGCCCAGCGCATCACTGAGTGCCCACAGCTCCCGCATCCGGTCCCGAAGGCGAAGGAAGTCAGCGTCTGCAATCCCCGGCTCCACGAGAAAGTAGGACGGGGGCAAGAAGAAGAACATGTCGGGCCGCATCAGCTGGGCCTCCATTCGGGCCAAAGCGGGTGTCAGTCCTTCAAGCAGGTAGGCCTGCTCGGTCAGAGTCACGGCCTCCGCGAGCAGGCTCGGACACGACAATGGCAGGGTCGCAGATGCGGCTCCCTGGTCCGCCGACCAGGCGACTGAGGTCAGTGGCGGCAACGCCGACAGAATGGCGACAGTGCCTGCGACCCTCCAGAGTCTTCTCACGGACGATCAGCGCCGCGGACGCCGACGCGGCGTGGCCGGCGGCGGAGGTGCGAAAGGGGTCGCTGCCGGCTCGAGGATCCCGAAGATGTTGCCCTCGGTATCCTTGAAGACCACCAGCGTTCCGATGCCCGGCATCTCGGACGCCGGACTCACGATGACACCGCCTGCCTCGACGATCCGCCGCGCATACTCCCCGGCCGAGGGAACTTCGATCGTCGGCGTCACGGACTGCCATGGCAGTTCGCGCTTCCCGATCCCCGCGCCGATGCCGGGGCTGCCCGGAGCGCTCGTCGGGAGAAGGAGCCGATATGGCGTTGGCCCCGGCAGCTCCTGCACCTGCCAGCCAAACACGGTCTGGAAGAAGCGCGCGGCTCGAGCCGGGTCATCGGCCGAAATGTCGACATGGACGAAGCCGCCCGGCGAGGTCACCGTCTCTGCCTTCACGGGCGACGTCCTGGACGTGGCGCGCTCAGCCGGCCCGGGTGGGATTGGGTCGCCTTCGCCGGGACCCCGGCCAAGTCCCTTTTCCCGACCGGCGGCACGCGCGTTTGCTGTGCCTCTTGCCGCTTCTTCGGCCAGACGGAGCTTGCGGAGCTTCTCGGCGTCGCGCTCCACCCGCTTCTCGAGATTCGCCTCTCGTTGACCTGGCATCGACTACCTCCGTTGCCTTGGCTGGCCTCGCGCATCAAACGCTCGTCATCCATGCCGCGCGCCGGACCGGCGTGCCTTGAGGCGGATCAACCGGACCGACGCATTCCCGCCTCGCGGGCGCGGACAGGGGAACTCCGTCTCTCGGGCGGGAGGTCGCAGCGCCTGGCGCAGCCATTGCTGGGGATGGAGCCGTTATTCCTCGATGAGGTGTCTCAGGCCCGTCATGGACGCAGGAACGGCCGACGGTGCGCTCAAGACAGGCTGGTGGCCTCCGCCTCGCGGAGGAGCTCCACCACCTCGGCGTCGGACGTCTGGCCAAAGTCGCGGTAGTGCAGCCCGACGGCGAAGAACGGGGTCGGTGCGCTGAGGCAGACGATCTCGTCGACCTCGTCCTTGAGCTGGTCCAGCGTCTCGGGTGGCGCTACCGGGACGGCCAGGATGGTGTGGCCGGCTCCGCTGCGGCGCAGCGCCTTGAGCGCGGCCCGGACCGTGCCGCCGGTCGCAATGCCATCGTCAACCACGATGACCGTCCGGCCGCGAACCGGAACGGGCCGCCGGTCGCCAAGATAGGTGCGGCGGCGGCGTTCGATCTCACGAAGCTGCCGGTTTGTCTCCGCTTCGACATACTCCTGCGGGATGCGGGCCTGGGCGATGACCTCGTCGTTGAGGACGATCTGGGGATCGGCGCCATCGACGACGGCGCCGATGCCGAACTCGGCGTGACCCGGCGCGCCGATCTTGCGGACGAGGATCAGATCGAGCGGCACGTGCAGCGCTCGGGCCACCTCGAAGGCGACCGGAACGCCGCCGCGCGGGAGGGCGAGAATGACCGGCTTGAGGCTCGCGAAGCGGCTGAGGGCCTGGCCCAGTCGCTCGCCAGCATCCCTTCGATCGGCGAATTGCAGGGGCTCCGTGGACATCCTGGTCACCTTTGAACTGCGGGCTGCCTGAGGTGGATCCGGAACCAGTCGCTCGCGTGGCGAATGACTTCGTCGAGCGTGCCGGGCTCCTCGAACAGGTGTCCGGCGCCTTCGACGATGATGAGTCGCTTCACGGTGCGCAGCGCATCGAAGGCGGCCCGATTCAAGTCGATCACCGGGCCGTCGAGGCTGCCGACGATCAGAAGCGTCGGGGCCCGGACGGCGGGCAGCATGTCGATGGCCAGATCCGGCCGGCCACCGCGCGAGACCACCGCGGCGACGGTGGAACCTGGCAAGGCGGCCGCCTTGAGAGCGGCGGCCGCACCGGTGCTGGCGCCAAAATAACCCGGCGTCAGCGAAGCGGTGCGACGGTCGCTTGCCACCCATTCGGTGGCCAGCGTGAGGCGGGACGCGAGGAGGTCGATGTCGAAGACGTTGCGGCGGTCCTGCTCTTCGGCAGGGGTCAGGAGATCAAGAAGCAGCGTCGCGAGCCCGGCCGAACGCAGCGCGGCTGCAACGCGGCTGTTGCGCGGGCTCAGCCGCCCGCTGCCGCTGCCATGCGCGAAGATCACTATCCCGCTCGATCCATCGGGAACCCCGAGGAGGCCCGCAAGGCCCAATGGCCCGATGGTCACTTCAACGACGCTGGCAGCGTGATCAGACCCCATGGTCAGAGCCCGAACGGATAGGTGTCGGGAACGCCCGACGGCTTCCCGTCGGCGAGCGGTGTGACTGCCCGCGTTTCCTCGAACCAGACATAGGCATCGAACTGCTCGGGGAGGATGGCCTCGAAATAATGGCTGTAGAGCTCGGTCTCCGGACGGTAGACGACGCCGATCGCACGCTCGAGCCGCGGCATGGCGAGCGTGTTACGGACGTTGGCGGCGCGCGGGTCGCGGAGGTCGGTCAGTGAACGGGCGACCCCGGTCTGGCGGAAGATGCGCTCGTAGGAATCGGAACGGGCCGGCAGAACGGTCTTGACCCGCATCGGAGCGCCCCAGTCGTCGGCGGCCGCGACCGTGCCCCGGTCGGTGCCGAAGCCGATCAGGACGGCGTCGCTGCCGAAAGCGGTACGGCACAGTTCGCCGATGTTGAACTCGCCACGCCAGCCCATCGCGGTCGCCGAGGCGTCGCCGATGTGGGAGTTGTGCGCCCAGACGATGGCCTTGGCGTCCGGTCCCCGGCGGTCCATTACCGCGCGCAGGGTGTTGAACATGTGGCGGTCGCGGAGGTTCCAGGACTCGGTCGAGCCGCGGTACATCATGCGATAGTACTGCTCGGCGGCGTGGACCGTCCGCGCGTTCTGCGCCGCGTCGAAGAAGTCCTCGCCATCCTTCGCCTCATAAGCGATCTGCTGCTCGAGGAGGTCGCCGAGCTGGGCGACGACATCGTCCTCGCACGGATCCGTCTCGCCGCGGGTCACGACGCGGCCATACCAGGCCGGCTCCGCCTGCCATGGCGTGAGGCAGCCATAGCGGTCACGAGCGCGCCTGGCCGCCACGGGATCGACGCGGTCGAGATAGGCGAGCACGGCGGCGATCGAGGACCGCATCGAATAGACGTCAAGACCGCGAAACTCCGTCCGCCTGGCCATCGGGAGGCGTTCGTTGTGGGTGCGGAGCCACGCCGTGAACGCGGCGACTTCCTCGTTTCGCCACATCCAGGTCGGGAAACGGACGAAGGTTTCCTCGCGGTGCTCGCCGAGACCGCGATGGCGGACATAGCGGTCGATCCGGACGGCGTCCGGCCAGTCCGCCTCGACGGCGACGATCGTGAAACCGTGCTGCTCGATCAACCAGCGGGTGATCGCCGCCCGCGCGCGATAGAACTCCGAAGTGCCGTGCGTGGCCTCCCCAAGCAGGATCAGCCTGGCGTCGCCGTAGCGGTCGAAGAACGCGCCGAAGTCCTCCTGACGTTCCGGCGCCGGCAGTGCCTCGCAGGCACTGCGAATGGCCGCGGCAGCCTCATCGGCACCGCGAGCCCGGATCCGCTGGACTTCCGCTGCTTCCCGCATGGGCCATCCTCTCGAAGACGCTGCCGGAACCGGCCGTGCCGGCGTTACGCTGCGACGGGCTGCGGCGCCTCGCGTCGGGAGGCGAGGGCTTCCTCCAGCCGCTTCTCCTGCTCCGGGGAGAGGGAGGTGCGGATGATCCGGCCCTTGAACTGCGAGAACTCGGCGAGAACCTTCTCGGGCTGCGCCTTGCGCACGAGCAGGAACAATGCGGAGCTGTCCGGCTTCAGCGTGCTGGCCAGCTGCGCAATCAGGTTGTCGTCGATCCCGTAGTCCACTGCAGAGCCGGCAAGCGCACCGACGCCCGCCCCGGCGATCCCGCCCACGGCGATACCCATGACAGGGGCCAGGAACAGGAGGCCGATCAGGCCGCCCCAAAGTGCGCCGCGAGCGAGGCCCGAGGCGGTGCCGATGGCCATCGGCGAAACCGACTGCTTCAGTGTAACCGCGCCGTTCGGGCGCCTCACGGCGACGACCGCGTCCTCCAGATCAATAAGGTATTCCTTCTCGAGCCGTAGCAGGACGGAGAGAACTCTGTCTGCCTCGAACATATCGTCGAAGCCGACAACGATGAATTCCGACATGAGAGACTCCAGCGCTGGTTGGATCGGCAAGTTTTGTCGCATCGCCGCCGAGGTCTCACCTTGATCCTTGTCAAGACGGTGGTTGGGACGTCGTGGTCCGGTCAGCCGACACGGACGAGCCACGTCGGTAAGACTGTGGGGCCACTCGAGCAAACGGGAGGGCGGGCTGAGGAGGTCGCGTGGGCGGACGCCAAATGGGACGGCGGAACGCGGGAGCCTCCGTGAGCTTCGGGCCGCACGGCCCAGGGCCCGGATCGTGCAGCATGCGCCGGTGGGCCGGGCTATGGTGTCCGAGAGGCGAGGGGTGCCAGGTTCAGCCGTAGCGGGCCCGCAACCGTAGGAGCGCGCCATGGCTTCGCCGACGGCCGACACACGGGAGCAAGATCTGATGGCAAGCGATGAGGTCGTCTGGCTGGCGGAAATGCGCAAGGACGATGTCGGCCGCGTCGGCGGCAAGAACGCCTCCCTCGGCGAGATGATCTCGGCGATCGGCACTATGGGCGTCACGGTGCCGGACGGCTTCGCCACCACGGCTGCGGCCTACTGGCACTTCGTCGAGGCCAACCAGTTGCGCCCGGTGCTCGCCGCCGAACTGGGCCGCCTCGCGGCCGCCCGGTCCACGCTCGAGGAGGCCGGAAGCGCCGTCCGTGCCGCTTTCGTCAAGGGGGAGTGGCCAGCCGATACGGCGGCCGCGATCGTGGCTGCCTATCGTGAGTTGGGCAGGCGCGCCGGAACGGCCAACCCCGCGGTTGCCGTGCGGTCGAGCGCGACCGCCGAGGACCTCCCGGACGCCAGCTTCGCCGGCCAGCAGGAGACATTTCTCAACGTTCGCGGCGAAAGCGCGCTGCTCGACGCCTGCCGTCGCTGCCTCGCCTCGCTCTTTACCGACCGCGCCATCGTCTACCGAGAGGAGAAGGGGTTCGATCACCTCAAGGTGGCGCTGTCGATTGGCGTCCAGCTGATGGTCAGAGCGGACCTCGGCGCGTCCGGCACGATGTTCTCGATCGATACCGAAACCGGCTTCGACAAGGTCGTCCTGATCGATGCGGCGTGTGGCCTGGGCGAGACGGTTGTCCAGGGAAGTGTCGATCCGGATTCCTACATAGTCTTCAAGCCGCTGCTCGATCGCGCGGGGGCTCGTCCCGTCCTCGACCGCCGCCGGGGCGGCAAGACGATCAAGATGGTCTATGCCGCCGGTGGCACAGAGACCGTCGCAACCACCGCGGCGGAGCAAGCGGCTTTTGTTCTGACCGAGGACGAAACGCTGACGCTCGGGCGCTGGGCGGTCGCGATCGAGCGGCACTACGGCCGGCCGATGGACATCGAGTGGGCGAGGGACGGCGAGACCGGCAAGCTGTTCATCCTGCAGGCGCGTCCAGAAACGGTGCAGTCCCGGCATCGCGCCGGCGCCTTCAGAAGCTACACGGTCCTGAACGCGGGCGAGACTCTGGTCACCGGGCTCGCCGTCGGGGACTCCGCCGCAACCGGGGAGATCGCACTGGTTGCCAGCCCCTCGGACACGGAGGGCTTTCCCGACGGTGCGGTCCTTGTGGCCGAGAGCACCGATCCCGATTGGCTTCCGCTGATGCGGCGGGCCTCGGCCATCGTCACCGACCATGGGGGGCGCACGTCACACGCGGCGATCGTCTCGCGCGAACTCGGACTCCCGGCGATCGTGGGGACGGGCAACGCAACGGTCACTCTCCGCAACCGCCAGAAGGTGACGGTTTCCTGTGCCTCGGGCGACAAGGGCTTCGTCTACGCCGGCACGGCGGAGATCGTCGCCGAGGACATCGATGTCAGCACGCTGCCCGTCACGCGCACGAAGCTGATGCTCAACCTCGCCGATCCGGCGGCAGCCTTTCGGTGGTGGCGCTTGCCGGCCGATGGCGTGGGACTCGCCCGGATGGAGTTCGTCATCGCGCATGCGATCCGCATCCACCCGATGGCGCTGCTTCGACCCGACAAGGTCACGGACCCGGAGGCGCGGGCCGCGATCGGGAGACTGACTGCCGGCTATGCCGATGGTGCCGAGTACTTCGTGGAACAACTGGCCTTCGGACTGTCGCGGATTGCGGCGGCGCTCCATCCTCATCCGGTCCTGGTCCGGATGAGCGACTTCAAGACCAACGAGTACGCCAACCTCATCGGGGGACAGGCGTTCGAGGAGGTCGAGGAGAATCCCATGCTCGGATTCCGCGGGGCCTCCCGCTACATCTCTGACCGCTATGCCCCGGCCTTCGCCCTCGAATGCCGCGCGATCCGGCGGCTTCGCGAGCAGATCGGCCTGACCAACGTGGCCGTCATGATCCCATTCTGCCGGTCGGTGGGCGAGGCGGATCGCGTGCTTGCCGCGATGGCGGCGAACGGCCTCGAGCGTGGCAGGGACGGCCTCGAAGTTCACGTGATGTGCGAGATTCCGGCCAACGTCATCGAGGCCGACGCCTTCGCGAAGCGCTTCGACGGATTCTCGATCGGTTCGAACGACCTCACGCAGCTCACACTCGGCGTCGATCGGGACTCGGTGGCGCTCGCCACAAGCTTCGACGAGCGCGACCCTGCCGTGAAATGGATGATACAGACCGTCATCGAGCGCGCGCATCGCGCCGGCCGCCACGTCGGCCTGTGCGGACAGGCGCCGAGCGACCATCCGGACTACGCCGACTTCCTCGTCCGCTCCGGCATCGATTCGATCTCGGTCTCACCGGACTCGTTCGTGGCCGTCAGGCGGGCGATCGCGGCTGCCGAAGGCGCATGGGTGACTTAGCGGCCGGGCCCTGCTCAGGAACGAGTACCGCCGTAGAAGGAGTGACGGGCGTGAGCGTTGTTCACTTGAGCTCCTGCCAGACGGCGCCAGCAGGCGCCAGCCGGCAGCAGACCGTTGGTGATGCGATCGACTTCGTCGCCCGTCTCCCGAAAGCCTGAGGAGGCTGCGGTGGAGGTCCTCGCTGAACTGAAGGAGCGGGCGCGGGCCCGTTGCCCGCGGATCGTGTTTGCGGAGGGGGACGATCCGACGATCGTCAAAGCCGCGCTGCGCGTGCTGGCGGACGGGATTGCCCGACCGATCCTCGTCCGTACGACCGCCGCTGGGCCGCTCCCTGCGGATGCTGCCGGGATCGAGGCCGTTGACCCAAGAGCCTCACGGCAACGGGCGGCATACGCGCGAAGCTATGCCGAGCGCGAGAGCTTCCCCGAGAGGCCGGCAGCGCATCTTCTCAAGAACCCGGTGAACTTCGCCGCGGCGATGGCCGGATCAGGCGATGCCGACGGCCTTGTCGCGGGCTTCACCTACGGCACGGCGGCCGTCATCATCGCCAGCAGGATGTTCATCGGCATGCGCGATGGGGTGTCGACGCCGTCGAGTTTCTTCCTGATGGACGTTCCAGGCTGGAGCGGGCCTGAGGGCCGGCTCCTCATATTTGCCGACTGTGCCGTCAATCCCAATCCGACGGCGGAGGAACTGGCCGACATTGCGCTCAGCACGGCGGCCAGCGCTCGCGCCCTCCTCGGCTGGATACCGCGTGTTGCGATGCTTTCGTTCTCGACGCGGGGCAGTGCCTCGCATCCCGACGTCGACAAGGTCGTCGCGGCCCTTCAGATCGCCCGTGAGCGCGAGCCGGCGCTCACGATCGACGGCGAGATGCAGGTCGATGCCGCGCTCATTCCAGCAGTCGCGGAAAAGAAGATGGACGGCGAGGGAGCGGTCGGAGGGAGAGCCAATATCCTCGTCTTTCCCGACCTCGACGCGGGCAACATTGCCTACAAGCTGGTCCAGCGGCTCGCCAGCGCCGCGGCCTACGGCCCGGTCTTCCAGGGCTTTCGCCGCCCGGTCAGCGACCTCTCCAAGGGCGCAAGCATCGACGACATCGTCGGCGCAACGATCATTGTCGCCGCCTTGAGCGAGCCGGCGCCAGCCTAGTGGAGGGCTGCCACGGTGACGGCGTGCTCCCATCGCGCGAGAAGCTTGACGCCTCGTTCAGGAGAGGCCCGGCGCCGGGGTCTGGGACCGATTGGCAGCCGGCTCAGGGCGATGATGTCGATCCCGAGCCCGGGCATCACCCGTCCGCGGGTCGGTGGGTCCGGAGGACCGCAACCGCCTCGCGGGCGATCTCGAGTTCCTCGTCGGCCTCGACGACCAGGAGCTCTGGACCGTCGCGCCCCGAGCGGAGGCTCCTTACCGACGTCCCGTCGGGCTCCTCGTTGCGCGTCGGGTCGAGCCGGAGGCCGAGCTGCGGAAGCCTCTCGCATATGGCGCGTCGAATCTCTGCGTCGTTTTCACCGACACCGCCGGTGAACACGATCGCATCGAGCGGCCAGGCGAGGCCCGCATAGGCGCCGACATATTTGGCCACGCGATGCGAGTACATTTCCCGGGCGAAACAAGCGTCCCCGTCGCCGGCTGCCGCACGCCTCGCGCTTGTAAGCATATCGGCGTCTCCCGAAATGCCCATCACGCCGGATTCGTGGTTGAGCATGCGGTCGAGCGCGTCGACGGGCATGCCGGCGCGGAGGAGGAGGAGGAGGATCGCCGGGTCGAGATCCCCGGCCCGCGTCTGCATCATGACACCCTCCAGGGGTGACAGCCCCATCGACGTCTCGACGGACTTGCCGTTGCGGATCGCTGTCACCGAGGCGCCGGCGCCGAGATGGGCGATGATCAGGTTGATCGCGTCACGCGGCCGCTGGAGGAATTCAGCTGCTGCGCCGACCGACCAGGCGCAACTCGTCCCGTGGAAGCCGTAGCGACGAATGCCATATCGCTCGCTTACGTCCCGAGGCAGGGGATAGGTCGCTGCGATCGGCGGGATGGTGCGGTGGAAGGCCGTGTCGAAGACGGCCACCTGCGGCGTTCCGGGACGGAGGGTCATCGCCGCATCGATGCCGAGCAGGTTCGCCGGATTGTGCAGCGGCGCAAGAACCGCGTTGTCGGCGATCGCCCGGCGGACGCGGTCGTCGACGAACGCCGGTGCGGAATAGGCCTCGCCGCCGTGGACGACGCGATGGCCGATCGCATCGATGCCGCCCGCGCCGACGGCGGCAACCGCCGCCAGCGCCTCCGAGAGTGCCTCGCGGTGATCCCGGATCGGACCCGTCGCACCGACATTGATCGCCCCACGCGCCAGCACGCGTTCGCCCTCGATCTCGTACAGCTTGTACTTGAGGGAGGAACTGCCGCTGTTGAGGATGAGGATGCGCATGACGATCCGGTATTCACGCTGGCTGGTGCAACGCCAGCCTAGTTCAACGGGCGGACGTCGGCGACGTCGGCGCAGGACCATGGTCCGGGACGCTGCGGCAAGGCCGCTCTTCCAGGGCGAACGCCTCGTCACCCGGACTTGCCACTATCGTGAGGCTGCCCTCGACAATGTTCCGGTGCGCGCCGCAAGCCGGCCGGGCGGCCAGGGGAATCGGACCGGGTACGTGCGCATGGAGCGTGCTCCGTCCTTTGCGAGGGTCATCGATCGCCCGGCTCCCGCACGATCATGCTGCGGACTGCGCCGGCCGAAACCTGGGTCAAACCCCTAAGGGAAGACCCATGGCAGCGTGAGGTAGGGATCACCCGACGGACGGGGTATAGGAAGTCGGCGTGTGTTCCGCCAGCGCGCGGGCCCCAGCCTGCGGGCCGTTGAAGAGGGAGCGACGCCATGACCGTGATACGGCCGCCCGCAGTGCCGACCGAGGCGTTCTCCGACCCGGCTGCCGCGGTGGCCCGGCTCGAAGAGATCTACGAGCGCAACACCGCCTTCCTTCGCGATGCATTCACGGCCTTTGCCGGCGGCACGGCGCTGCCGGGACGGGTGCGCGCGGCCTACCCGTTGGTCCGCGTGACGACGGAGAGCTTCGCGCGGCTCGACTCCCGCCTCGCCTACGGCTTCGTATCAGGCCCAGGCGTCCGCGAGACGTCGGTGACGCGGCCGGACCTGTTTCGCTCGTACCTCGTCGAGCAACTCGGCCTCCTCATCGAGAACCACGGCGTGCCCGTCGAGATCGGCGAGTCCGGCGAGCCGATCCCGATCCATTTCGCCTACCCGCGTGACATCAATGTCGAATCGCTCCTGACGGCACCGCCGAGCGAGGCGCCGCTGCGCGACTACTTCGACACGCCCGAACTCGCTGCCATGGACGACGCGATCGCCGACGGCTTCCTCGCGCTCGAGCCAGGCGAGCCGCAGCCCCTCGCGCTATTCCGCGCGGCGCGCGTCGACTACTCCCTGCATCGTCTCTACCACTATACCGGAACCGATCCGGAGTATTTCCAGAACTTCGTGATCTTCACCAACTACCAGTTCTACGTCGATGCCTTCGGTGAGATCTGCCGCAATGCCATGCGCGACGACGGCAGCCTCGCCACTGCTTTCGTCGAGCCAGGCAACATCGTGACCGGTCATGTCCGCGCCGGGGGCGAGCGGCAGGGCACGCCACCGGCGCGCCTGCCGCAAATGCCGGCCTACCACCTCGTCGAGCCGGGCTATCGCGGCACGACGCTGATCAACATCGGCACCGGCCCTTCCAACGCGCGCAACATCACCGACCATGTGGCCGTGCTGCGCCCGCATGCCTGGCTGATGCTCGGCCACTGTGCCGGCCTTCGCAACACGCAGAAGCTTGGCGACTACGTTCTGGCGCATGGCTATATGCGCGAGGATCACGTCCTCGACCACGAGTTGCCGCCATCGGTGCCGATTCCGGCGCTCGCCGAGATCCAGGTGGCGCTTGAACAGTCGGTGAGTGAGATCACGGGTCTTTCCGGCTTCGCGCTCAAGGGGGTGATGCGGACCGGTACCGTCGCCAGTGTCGACAACCGCAACTGGGAACTCGGGGGCGCGGGCGTCCTGCGCCGCCTTTCCCAGTCGCGTGTGACGGCCCTCGACATGGAATCGGCCACGATCGCCGCCAACGGCTTCCGCTTCCGCGTGCCGTACGGCACGCTTCTGTGCGTGTCGGACAAGCCGCTTCACGGCGAACTGAAACTGGCGGGCATGGCCGGGGCGTTCTACCGCCAGCGCGTCGGGCAGCACCTCGAGATCGGCCTTCGCGCCATCGAGAAGCTGAAGCGCCAGGAGCCCGAGCGTCTCCATTCGCGCAAGCTGCGCAGCTTTGCCGAGGTGGCATTCCAGTAGGATCGGACGATCCGTCTCGACCGACAGATCGCCGATCGCAATCGAAAATCGTTTCGCGTCAGAAGAGGTGAGGGAACATGGCCCTGTGGACGGTCAGAATGACGTGGAACGAGGACGAAACCGAGGCCTCCGAGGCATGGCAGATCAACGCCACCAGCGTTGCCGAGGCCGTGGCGGCGGTCGCTGCGCATGTTCGTTTCCAGCCGCACCACGTCGAAGCGCGGAAGTCATCCGATGCGGCCCCCGACGTGCCGCTCGGTCAAATACGGCGCGTCCCGGCGACGTAGTCGAATTCGATTGACGACGATCAATCAAGGCGCGCGAACGGTCAAGTAGAGTGCCGACTCCTCAAACGAGCGGAGGCTGCAATTGACCAGATATTCGCGCGTCCTGGGACAGCTGAGACGGATGCTTGTCCTCGGTTTACTGCTGCTGCCGGCAGCGATGTCCTGGAGCAGCGCATCCAGGGCGCAGGACAGTCGGCCGATAAACGGCCTCATCATGCTCATTGAGTTCGAGCACATCGAAGGCGTTCGCCACTGGGAGACCCAGCTCGGGTATCGGGGCTTCACCGCACTCGTGCAGGTCCAGCACAATGTGCTGGCGCAGTACCCGGAGGATTTCGCCCGCATGGCGAACGCCGGGCACGTCATCGCGGGAATCCATTCGGAGACGGCCTTCTGGGGCGTACCCTATGAGGAGCAGCTCCTCCGCATGCGCATCGCGAAGTCGACCGTCGAGGCCGTGACCGGCCAGCCGATGCGGGTCTTTGGCAGCCGCTACTTCGCCTACGACGACAATACGCTTCGCGCCGCAGACGCTCTCGGCATCGAGTTCGTGCTGGGACGAGGCACTGCCGGAGAGCGCGCCGTCGTCTACGACCCGATCGAGTACGAAGCGCGCGTCATCTCGGTATCGAATGTTCCATTCGCCGAGATGGGTACCGGATCGCTATGCGACTACAGCCTCTGGGCCCGAGGTGCCAGCCATGAAGACTTTGCGGTCGTGCTCGATCGCGTGCTTCACGAGCTCCATCCGTCGGACATGATCCTGGTTTCCCACGCCTATCTCGGCGGTGCCAAGCTCGACTGGTGGCGCGTCTATGAGGATGTGCTGGACAGTCCGGATGTGTCCTGGAGAAGTTTCGACCAGTGGCTCGCTGCGCTCGATACGGTGACGCTCCCCGTTGCGGAAATCCCGGTCAACATGGAGGTTCTCTACGAAGTGCCGCAGCCGGCGATTCCGCTGGAAGAAATGCGGAACGTGCCCGGCCTGTTTCCCCTAACCAACCCACAGCCACAGAGCGGTTTCATCTGCCCCGGATGTCTTTAGGCTTGGCCGTTTGATCGGGAAGAAGAACGACACGGGCAATACAAGGTGAGTTGAGCGAGACTCCCGCGCAGCGTTGCCGCAACGCGCCCGACGACGGTAGCCACATCGACATGTGGCTACCGTCATTTTTTGGGGGCATCGCCGCCGACGGCGTCATCCACGTGATCGACGGCGGTCCTCCTTCCGCCGGCCTGGACTGGAAGGCATCGCCGGCCCCACCAGTCGGGCGTATCGTGCCTCAGACCTCCCGGCGTTCGGCACCGGGGCGCTGAGCGGTGGTTCGGAGGCGGTCGTCTGTCGATCACGGCTGGGGCGACAGGTCGGCGATCACCTGCTCGAGCAGCTCGCGGACCTGCTTGGCGACCTCGCCCAGGGCCGGTTTCTCGATGCCCATCATCGACGCCACCGGGTCGACCGCGGCCACCTCGACCGCACCGCCGCCAGCGTCGCGGACCACCACATTGCAGGGCAGCATCGTCCCGATCTTGTTCTCGATCTGAAGCGCTGCAAACGCCATTTGCGGATTGCACGCGCCGAGAATGCGATAGGGCGGGATGTCCACGTCCAGCTTCCTCTTGAGTGTCCCCTGAACGTCGATGTCGGTGAGGACGCCAAAACCTCGCTTGGCAAGGGCTGCGGTTACATCGGCGATGGCTTGAGCGAAGGGAACGCTGAGGGTCGTCGAGAAGTAGAAGCTCATACTGGCGTCCTTGTTGGGGTTCAGCCGAACCTATGCTGCGTCGGAGGCGTCCGGCTCGCTCGAAAGCGGTCATCGGCGCCGGTGGGAGTCGCAGCGCTTCCTTTGCTACGGAACCCGGAACCCGAAGCTGTGGCACTGGCTGCAGTAGTCGACGGGCGCCTGGTGGGCGCGGTGGCAGGAACTGCATGCGAGGTCGCCAAGATGGGAGGCGTGCGGATTCGGGAAGACCGCGGCCGTCCTCGCTGCAACGGCCGCGAAGGTGCCATGGCAGTCCAGGCAGATCGTCGTCGAAAGGTTGGCGGCAATCGTGGTCCCGGGCGCCGGTATTTCAGCCGCATGGCAGGACGAACAGGCCAGGCCATACGCGGCATGCCTCTCCGCGAGGAGCGCAAGCGCGGGGGTATGCGGCGCTACCTCAGGGGGAGTGGCGACGGGCGGCATCGGTGTCACGTCGTCAGCCGCCGCTATCGGGGCCTCCGCTGGTGTCGCCACGCCCAGGACGGACCTCAGGTTTTCAAGGAGCGGCCCGTAACCCCAGTCGCCGAGCCAGAACCGAACCATGTTGCTGATGCCGGCAGAGGTTCGCGTGGCGCCCGTGATCCCGTCGATCTCGTAGGGGCCTGTCGCACCATCGCGGACAACCGCGATGCGGATTGCCCCGGTCTCATCGGCGATACGCGTGCCGGGCCACAGTGCCTGCCAGGCCGCTTCCTCGATGCGCGCGCCGAGGCCGGGAGTCTCGCCCTGGTCGTAAACGCTGAGCGCGGCGACAGTCACCAGATCTCCCTCGAGCGCGAGATAGGCGGAGATCGTCGATTGGTAGCCGCTGCCATAGACTGGCAGCACGAGGAGGACGAGCCGGTCGTCGCGCGTCAGGAGATGGACAACGGCCTCGCTGGCACGGCGGCGGATGCCGGCGATGTCGGCCCCGGACGGCAGCGCCACGCTCCGCAAAGGGTCGGCCGCGGCGGCTCTTGCGTCGAAGTCGGTAGGCGCCTCCACGTCGACAAAAGTGCCGGTGGCGAGGTCGACGAGTCTTGTCTCGAGCGCATCCGCGCCTGCCTCGCCGACGATGCGGGCGAGGTCGGGAACGGCGGCAAGAATTGCTGCGAGCCGTTCCTGCCTTTGCCGATCGGCGTTCTCCTGCTGGATAGGCCGGAGAGCAACGGACGCCACGGTGACCGCGCCGGCTGAGACGAGGGCCACGAGGAGCGCGACGCCGAAGGTCTTCGCCCTGCTCTCGTTGGGCAGGGCCAGGAAGCGGCGCCAGAGGGTGAGCGGGTTCAGGAAAGCCAAGGTGCACGTCGTCTCAGATGTGGCATCAGCCGCACTGCGATCTGGTCGAGGAGCGGTGCGAAGACGGACGCCAGGAGGATCGCGAAGATCACCCCGACCGCGCCGGACCCAAACAGCACTGCGAGCACCCCGATGAGGAGGCCGTAGATCCACCGTGACGGGTTTGTCGATGCGGCGCACACCGGGTCCGCCGCAAGGAAGACCATGCCGAACGCGACCGGCGCCGACAGGATGAGGTCGGCATCAAGCGAGCCCGCGACCCACGACGCGAGGATCAGCCCCGCATATCCGCCGAGGAGAATGCGCCAGGAGATCACCCGGAACAGCAGCAGCATGACCGCGCCGAGTAAGGCGGGCCACGGGTCGAGGGCCGCCGACGCGGTCGCCATTTCGGCGGGAAAGGAGAAGCTGAAGAAGGCGAGGCCCACCACCGCCGGGTTCAGAAACGATCGGCCGCGGCCACCGAAAATGAGCTCGCCAAGGACGACGCCGACCGTCGTCGCGAGCGCCAGCTGCCACAGAGACGCCGAAAGCGGGAGCAGCAGGCTCATCGTGATCGCGGTCACGACGCTGTCCCAGCCGACAGGGCTACCTCGTGTGAATCCGAACAGCACCTGCCATCCGAGCGTGAAGGCGAGCGCGACGCCGAGGAGGCGCACGAGACCACTGCCGCCGTCGGCAAAGATGGCCACCGCCAGGGAAGGCAGGACCGCGGCCAGAAACGCGAGCGATACCCGGTCGACGGTCCACCCTGACCGGATCTGGACCGTGGGCCGGAGGCCATTGCCGGCAAGGCCGGCCGAGTCCGGTCGTTCCGGAGGAGCGTTGACGTTCACGCGTCGAGCGCCAGGTCGTCGAGGACCGTGCGCAGCATGGCGGCGTAGTCGGCCCCGCTGACGCAGAGATACGAGAGCAATGCCATGTCCTCTTCCGCGAGCGCGAGGCAGCCCAGGGATGCGGCGGTCTCGGCATCGCCGATGCTCAGCGCCCGCAGGAGGGGAACGGCCGGGACTCCGGCCACCTCGGCGCGAGCGAGGTCAGGCAGGGGTATGACGGGTGCCGGAGCGCGTGGCCTGATACCCAGGAGCCGCGAGAGGAACGGCAGTCCGGACTCCGGGCGTGCGGCATCGAGGACCGAGATCTGGGTGTCGAACCGTCCAAGCCAGGAGCCTTCGCGGCCATGAAGCGGCGACCCGGACACGACCCGGCAGGGTCCTTCGCCGACCTCGTTCCGCATGAGATCGTCAAGATTCGCTCCGATCACCGTGCGAACCAGGCGAGGCTCCCTCGCGCCCGGTCCTCCGATCGCAACGACACGCTCGTTCACCAGTTCGCCCGTCGACAGCAGCCGGCCGATGGCCGCGACCTCCTGCCAGCCGATGTGCCACACCACCCGCCCGTCGCCGACCGGCGCCAGATGGTGGATGTGGGTGCTGGGCAGTCCGGCCGGGTGCGGGCCATCGAAACAAACGGTCCTCGTATTGGGCCGAATGGACGCAACGAGCGGCGGTCCGGGTCCCTGACACACGAAGACCGGACCTTCCGTGAGTGCGCCCATGGCATCGACGCCCCGCGCGAGGTCGTCTTCCATGCCCTTGAGCGCGGCCGCAGGATCGACCGCCAGCGGGCTGGTGTCCATGGCCGTGACAAGGACGGCGTCGGGCGTGCTGTCGGCCTTGGGGATGACGCCGAAGGGGCGGGTGCGAAAGGCGGTCCACAGCCCGCTCCTGTGGAGCAGTTCGCGCAGTGCGGCAATGCCGGAGGAGCCGAACTGCGAGGCGCGCGTGGACGCGCCGGTGATATCGATCGTCACGACCTCTACGCTCCGGTGCGGTCCGCGCGTGACTGCACGGACCACGCCGTTCACCGGCGACGGCACGACGACAGCGCTGTGGCGATCGACGAGAACCGCCTCGCCGACGGCGACCACGGCGCCGGGCTTCAGCTGGGGCCTCAAGGTCAGCCCCGGATAGTCTGTACCAAGAAGGGATATCGAACGAACGGACTGCGCGGTCCCAATGTTCTGCTTGGGTGCGCCACCAATAACCACATCGAAACCTTTGCGGATTCGAAAAGTCTGGCTCACAATCCACGAGTCCTTGTTCGACGAACATCAATCGCGCACTATCGTCTACCGCCAATTGATCCAGGTCAAATCACGACCGCTCCCAGAGGCTAGCATTTGATTGCATTGCCACTCGCGGAGAAGCCGCGCGCACACAAGGACACGTCATGACCGACCAACCCCGCAAGATCAGCCGCCGCACCCTTCTGGCCGCCGCGCCGGCTGCTGGCGCAGTCGCCCTGACCGGAGTGAGCACCTCGGCGTTCGCCGCCGCCGCTGTGCCGGAGCGATGGGACGTCGAAACGGAGGTCCTCGTGCTCGGTTTCGGGGGCGCCGGGGCAGTCGCTGCCGTCACGGCGCATGATGCCGGGGCACGCGTCCTCGTTATCGAGAAGCAGGCCGCCGCAGGGCACACCTCCAACACCCAGATGAGCCTGGGCGTCTTCCTTTCGCCCGACAATGTGGACGACACGATCGCCTATATGGACGTCGCGTCGCGGGTGAATGTCGACATGCCCGGGTCGAAGGATCTCGACGACGAGACGATCCGCGTCTGGGCCGAGGAAAGCGTGCGCAACCGCGACTGGCTCACCGCGATGGGAGCGTCGGGATTCACGCTCTTCGCGAATTCGGGCCGCGATCCGGACTGGCCCGGCAACAGCGCGATCAAGGCCTACCAGCTGGCGAAGCCTGACGGCACTGCGGGCGTCGGGGTGGACTTCTTCGCGTTCCTCGAGGGCCTCGTCACCGCGCGCGGCATCGGGGTCCTGTGGGGCATGGCGGCCAGTCGCCTGATCCGGGGCGCCGACGGCGCCATCCTCGGCGCGCTCGCCGACGGACCGGGCGGGCGGCAGATCGCGATCCGGGCCTCCCGTGCCGTCGTCGTGACCACCGGTGGCTTCGAGTTCGATGAAGCCGCGCAACGGACCTACATGGCGGCCTATCCGATGACCTACTACGGCAATCCGGACAACACCGGGGACGGGATGCGGATGTGCCAGGAGGTCGGCTCGGATCTCTGGCACATGACGGTCCTCGGCGGCGGCCTCAAGTTCAAGTTCGACGACTTCCCGACGGCCTTTGCGCCGAGTTTCGGCACCGGCAGCTACATGGTCGTCGACAAGACGGGCGAGCGCTACAAGTCCGAGACGCTGCTGGGCGGTTACTCCGGTTACTGGAACGTGCTTGTCTACGACACCGAGGAATACACGTGGCCGAGGATACCCAGCTGGTTCGTCTTCGATGAGAAGCGCAGGACGGCCGGAAGACTCGTTCCGACGCTGTTCGGTGCCGCCGGGCCCATCGGCATGTACGAATGGAGCGCAGACAACAGTGCCGAAATCGCCCGCGGCTGGATCCTTAGCAGCGACACGATCGAGGGCCTTGCGGCGCAGATGAACGTCGATCCCGCAGCGCTCGCGGCGCAGGCAGCGCAGTTCAACGATGCGGTCGCCGCCGGCAACGATGCCGCCTTCGGACGCCCGGCCGGATCGATGGCTGCCCTGGACGCGCCGCCCTACTATGCGGTCGCCCTTTGGCCCGGCCTCAACAACACGTTCGGCGGTCCACGGCGGAACGCGCGCGGGCAGGTCCTGGATGTCTTCGGAGCGCCAATCCGGCGCCTCTACAGCGCGGGTGAGCTTGGTTCGATCTTCGTCCAGTATCCACAGGGCGGTGCCAATGTCGGCGAGTGCCTTGCCTTCGGCCGTGTCGCTGGCGCGAACGCGGCTGCCGAGACCCCGGCCTAACCGGAGCAGTGCGCCGTGCCGTCGACGATCCAGAGGCTGACCAACCCGCTGGTCGCCGACAACCCGATCGCGGTGCAGATCCTCGGGGTCTGCTCCGCCCTCGCGGTCACGACTTCGCTCATCACGGCGTTGACGATGAGCGCGGCCCTCACGGTCGTCCTGTCCCTTTCGAATGCGACGATCAGCCTGATCCGCCGGCACGTGCCGACCGCGATCAGGCTGATCGTCCAGATCACGATCATCGCCTCGCTGGTGATCGTCGCTGATCAGCTTCTGAAGGCCTATGCGTTCGAAATCAGCCAGCGGCTGTCGATCTTCGTCGGTCTGATCGTTACGAACTGCCTTGTCCTCGGCCGCGCCGAGAGCTTCGCGATGCGGAACCCGGTATGGCCGAGCTTCCTCGACGGCCTCGGCAACGGGCTCGGCTACAGCCTCATCCTGATCATCGTCGGCAGCATCCGCGAGCTGTTCGGCGCCGGCACGCTCCTTGGCCTCGTCGTCTTCCGGACCGTTGAGGACGGCGGGTGGTATCAGCCGCTCGGCCTGATGCTCCTGGCGCCGAGCGCGTTTCTTGTGATCGGTCTTCTCGTCTGGCTGATCCGCAGCTGGCGGACCGAGCAGGTCGAGGCGTCGCCATACGCGGTGCGCACGAAGCCGGAGCCGGCGGGCGAATGACCGAGCTCTTTCTCCGGTCGGTGTTCAGCGAGAATCTCGCGCTGAGCTTCTTCCTCGGCATATGCACATTCCTCGCCATCTCGAAGAAGGTGGGGACCGCCGTCGGCCTCGGCGTGGCAGTGATCGCGGTCCAGACGATCACCGTGCCGCTGAACCAGTTGATCCACGATCGGCTGCTGTCCGCCGGGGCGTGGGCGTGGGCCGGGCTGCCGGACGTCGACCTCAGCTTCCTTAGCCTCATCACCTTCATCGGGCTGATCGCCGCCGTCGTGCAGGTGCTCGAGATGATCCTCGACCGCTACTTCCAGCCGCTCTATCGCGCGCTCGGGGTCTTCCTGCCGCTCATCACGGTGAACTGCGCCATCCTCGGCGGCAGCCTCTTCATGTTGGAGCGCCAGTACGACTTCGGCGAGAGCGTGGTCTGGGGCTTCGGCACCGGCGTTGGCTGGGCGCTCGCCATCATCGCCTTCGCGGCGATCCGGGAAAGGCTGCGCTATGCCGACATTCCGAAGGGCCTAGAGGGACTTGGCTCGGCGTTCATCGTGGCGGGGCTGATGTCGATGGGCTTCACCGCCTTCGCCGGGGTCGGCGCGTCATGACGGAGGCGCTCCTCGGTGTCGGCCTTCTCACGGCCGTTGTGCTGCTGCTGTCCTCGGCGGTCATGGCGGCGCGATCGTGGCTCCTCCCGGGAGGGGCGGTCGACATCACTGTCAACGGCGCGCGGTCCCTGTCCGGACCCGCGGGGGCAAGCCTCCTGGGCGTGCTCCACGACGCGGGAATTCCCGTTCCCGCTTCCTGCGGCGGCAAGGGCACGTGCGGTCTCTGTCGCGTCACGCTGAAAGAGGATGGCGGAATGCCGTCGCCGGCCGAAACCGCGAGGCTATCGCGAGGCGAGCTGCGGAAGGGGCTGCGGCTCGCGTGCCAGGTGCGGCTGAGGAAAGACCTTGCCGTCGCGGTCTCCGAGAGCCTTTTCGGCGTGAGCCGCTGGACCTGCACCGTCCGCTCGGCGCGAACGCTCTCGCCTTTGATTCGCGAAGTCGTACTGGCCCTCCCGACCGACGGGCGCCTGACCTTCCGGCCCGGCGCCTTCGTGACCGTGACCGCGCCGCCCTACGAGCTCTCCTTCGCCGGGATGGAGATCGGCGAGGCACATCAGGCGGATTGGGATCGGCTGGGGCTTCGGAAGCTCCACTCGACGAACCGGGAGACGGTCCGGCGGGCGTATTCGATCGCCAACAAGCCCGACCAGGCCGACTGCATCGTGCTGCTCGTCAGGCTCGCCCTCCCGCCGCCGGCGGCAGCCGGTGCGCCGCCGGGCGTGGTCTCGTCCTATCTGTTTGGGCTTGCGCCAGGGGACACGGTGGAGGTCGAGGGGCCGCATGGCGAGTTCATGGCGCACGAAGGCGACCGCGAGATGATCTTCATCGGAGGCGGCGTCGGCATGGCTCCCCTCCGGGCAATCATCTTCGATCAGCTCGATCACCACGGGACTTCCCGGCGGATCAGCTTCTGGTACGGCGCTCGGAGTGCGATCGACCTCTTCTACGTCGAGGAGTTCGAGGCGCTGAAAGCCCGTCACCCGAACTTCGACTGGACGGTCGCGCTGTCCGATCCTCAGGCCGAGGATGCGTGGACGGGGGCGACGGGGTTCATCCACAACGTGGTGTACGAGCGCCACCTCCGCGATCACCCGGCCCCGGAAGACTGCGAATACTATCTGTGCGGCCCACCGCTGATGGTGAAGGCGGTCCTGGCCATGCTCGACGAACTGGGTGTCGATCCGGACGCCATCTTCTTCGACGATTTCGGGAGCTGAGATGTCGATCAGCCGCCGCGAAGTTCTGCTTGGTGGAGCCGCGCTGATGATGGCGCCGGCACTGCCGGCGCACGGGGCCGGGGCAACCGTCGTCGGCGGACCGGCCTTCGGCAGCTACTGGCGCCTGGCGTTGCCGGACACTGCCAGCGCGCCCCACGCCGGCGAGGCGGTGCAGGCGGTGGTCTCGGCCATCGACGCGAGCATGTCGCCATACCGGTCGACGTCGGCGCTATCGCACTTCAACCTTGCCCGCACCACCGACTGGATTCCGCTCCCCGACGAGGTCTGCGTGCTCGTCGCGGCATCTCTCGGCGTTGCCACGGCGACGGAGGGCGCTTTCGATCCGACCGTCGGCCCGATGGTCGGGCGCTTCGGGTTCGGTCCAATCATCGAAGGCTCCACGACAGGGTCCTATCGCGGGCTCGAGGTCGCAGAAGGCGCGGTCCGCAAGACGTCTTCCGACCTCACCCTCGACCTCTGCGGCATCGCAAAGGGATACGCGCTCGACCGCGCGGCAGATGCGCTGGCGGCGATCGGGGAGAGCGACTTCCTGCTCGAGCTTGGCGGTGAGGTCCTGGCACGCGGTGCCCATCCTTCCGGCCGGCCATGGCAGGTAGGCGTCGAGATGCCCTTCGCGCCGGCGGGAACGATCGGCCATCTCGTTCGCCCGGCCAGCCTTGCGCTCGCGACGTCCGGTCCGGCCACACAGAGTTACGAGGTCGAAGGTCGAATCTACTCCCACGTCGTCGATCCGCGACTGCATGCCCTGGCCGACGGTTCGATCGCGTCCGTCACGGTCATGATGCCGACGGGTGTTGCGGCGGATGCCTACGCGACCGCCCTGATGGCCATGGGAGCGGCGGACGCCATTCCCTTCGCCGAGCTCCGTGCCATTCGCGCGCTGTTCCAGCTCTGGACGGGTGGAAGCCTGTCGGAACGGACGACAGCGGGCTTCAACGAATTCATCGAGACCTAGAGGAAGCCTCCATGACCACGTTTCTCCTCGCGCTCGCCCTTGTCACCGCCTCCATCGGGGCCCTCGCGGTAGGCGTGCTGGTCGGTCGCAAGCCGATCAGCGGCAGTTGTGGCGGGCTCGCATGCATTCCCGGCGTCGAGTGCGGCGCCTGCACAAGACCGCATCGACGCGAGGGAGCCGAGTGATGCGGCGCCCCCGGGTCGAGGACTACATGGCGACCGATCTTCTCGTCCTGCCGCCCGGGATGGAGATCAACGGCGCCGTCCGGATTCTGCTCGATCGCGGATTCTCCGGCGCACCGGTCGTGGACGAGAACCGCAAGCTTCTCGGTGTCCTTTCGAAGAAGGACTGCCTCCGCGCCGCGCTCAACGCCAGCTACTATCAGCAATGGGGCGGGCTCGTTCGCGACTACATGACCACTCCCGTGGAGACCCTGGAGGCGGACCTGGATCTGGTTCAGGCGGTCGAAGTATTTCTCAATAGCCACTATCGAAGATTTCCAGTCCTTCGTGACGGTGTTCTGGTCGGACAGATCAGCCGAGCTGATCTTCTCAGAGCGATGTCAGAACAATGGACGTCGACATAATGGATTGAGCGAGATCAATGCGCTGTCGATTGGATGTCGGATCTTTGCGGCGACGAAATCCAAACGAGGAGGAATACGATGGCCCTGTTGATGAACAAGGTAGCGTTGGTGACGGGTGCCGGGGCGGGCATCGGGCGCGCCACTGCGATCAAGTTCGCGGAGGAGGGCGCGACGGTCGTCGTGTCCGACATCGATCCGGTTGGCGGCCAGGAAACCGTCGATCTGGTGCAGGCGAGCGGTGGCGAGGCAAGTTTCATCCGCGCGGACGTTTCTTCCCCTTCAGACGTAGCCGCGATGGTGCAGCATGCGGTCACGACGCACGGCCGACTGGATTGCGCGTGCAACAACGCCGGGATCGAAGGAAAGATCGCGCCTCTGGCCGAACAGGCCGAGGCAAGCTTCGACAGGGTCCTGTCGGTCAATCTCCGTGGGGTGTTCCTTTGCCTGCGCGCGGAGATCACCGAAATGCTCAAGACCGGCGGCGGCTCAATCGTGAACCTGTCGTCGGTGGCCGGCCTGATTGGCTTCGCCGGGCTTTCGCCCTATGTCGCCTCCAAGCACGGCGTGAACGGCCTGACCAAGAACGCGGCCCTCGAATATGCCAAACAAGGGATTCGCGTGAATTCGATCTGTCCCGGCGGCATCGACACCCGGATGCTGGACTCCCTTGCGGAGCAGTCCACAGGCGGCAGCATGGATACCTCGGAGATGATGGCGCCACTCCACCCGATCGGGCGGATCGGCACGCCAGATGAGGTCGCGAACCTCATCGCATGGCTCTGTTCGGATCGCGCGTCGTTCGTCACTGGCGCGCATGTGCCGGTCGATGGTGGTTATGTCGCGCAGTAGACGACGTGACCATCGGCGACACGGGGACAAAGAGGCCCGGCGTGAGCCGGACTCCATGGAGCATCGGAGCGCGCGCTTGCGATGAAGTTGGAGACATGTGGGCAGCGAATTGATCGAGGTGATGGATGAGCGACGAGTCGAGCGCGGGTCAGCCCAAAGGGCCTGGTCCAATGAGGCGTATCGCGGTCGCGACCGACTTTTCCGAACGAGGCTCCGTCGCCGTCGAGCGCGCCGTTGCCATTGCCGAGGCAACCGGAGCGGAGCTCTTCTTCCTGCATGCCATTGGTGACGACCGATCTCGCCCGGTGGCCGTGACGGTAGAGCAGGCACACGAGCAGCTTCTCACGGCGAGAGAGGCATACGGAAATCGCATCCTCAGTGCCCAGGATGTCGTCGTCGGAGCCATCGATCGTGCCCTGCTGAATGCCGTTGAACAGGCTGGAGCAGATCTCCTGGTGGTCGGCGACCATCAACGCACCGCCGTTTTGGATCTGTTCCGGGACACAACGATGGAACGACTGGCACGTCGCAGTCAGGTCCCCCTGCTCGTCGCGCGCATTTCTCCGACCCGGCCTTACCAGCGCGCGATGCTCGGGCTGGAAGGTGATGAAGCAGACGACCTGGTCAGAGCGGTCGACCTCCTGGGTCCGGCCGCGCCGGGTCATCTGACGGGCTTCCATGCGTATAATGCGGCGACCCGCTATCTCGCGTTTGCGAGGGTGCCCGAGGCCGAAATCGACGCCTATCGCGCGAGTATCGTGAACGGCGCAAGAACCTGGATCCTGGCGGCCCTCGATCCTGCCTTCCACGAGCGCCTTCATCTCCGCCTCGAAGAAGGTGACCCCGAGATAGCCTTGCTGAAAGCCGCCGCTGAAGATCGCAGTGACTTGACGGTGGTGTCGACCCACGCCCGAAGGCGTCTCTCGCGCGTCGTCCTGGGCAGCGTCAGCGCCGAATTGATCCGTCGGGGCACGACCGATCTTCTGGTGGTCCCGCGCGAAAGGCGTGCTTCCTGAGGGCGACGGGCCGAGCTCCCCGAGTGGCCGGTGTGCTACTCCTCCGGGGCAGGGCGGAGCGCCCGTTCACTCATCCAGGAGTGCGAGGAACGACAAGAACGTCGGTCGTCCCTCGGCGGATCAGGTCGGCGCTGACGCTGCCCAGGATCGTGCGCAAAATGCCCCTCCGCGCATGGGTCGAAACCACCGTCAGTTCGCAGTTCTCTTCCTCGGCCGCCTTCATCAGGGCCGGGACGGGGTCCGCATCCTCGAGCCGGAGCCGGAGGCGGGAGCGCACGGCCGGATCGAATGTCGCAACGAGGCGGCTTCTCGCGTTGTTCATGACGTCCTGCCGATAGGCTGCGATGTTCTCCTCGGGCACGCTCGCGGAGGCGAGCATTCGGGCGGCGGTTGCGTCGAAGGCATGGAGACCGGTCAGACTGTTCGGCGCGGCGGAACCGAGCAGGTCCACGGCGCTGATCAGTTCGTTCGCTTCGTCGCTCTCGATGCCGATCAGTGCGCGACCGTAGGTCCGGATCGCAGGCAGGCGGGCGAGAAGGAGCGGGATCCGGACGAGCCGGGCCAGACGTTCGACCGTCGTGTCCCTGAACATATCCCGAATTGCGCTGCGCCGGTGGTCGCCCATCACGAGCAAGTCCGCCCCGCCGTTCGTCACGGCGGCCAGAATGGCGCGATGCGTGTCGCCGGCCACGACCTCCTGGAGGCTTCGGACTCGATCACCATAGGCTTCCCTCTCCCGCAGGAGCTGCTCACGAGCCTGCTCGGTCGCGGCGGCCACCATGTGAACGGGCCGGTCGTCATCCACGGCGTGCACGAAGAGAAGCTCCGCGCCGGTCGCCTCCGCAATGGCGACGGCGCGTCCCACCGCGACCGCGCTTCGTTCGGAAAAGTCCGTCGCGACCGCAATACGTGTCATTCGGTTTCTCTGGTGTTGCCGGCCGCATCCGGTGCCGGTGCGTCCATCGCCTCGATCTGCGCGGCCGCGGCCGCGGCCGCATCGTCGAACGGACTGAGCACGAGATCAACGCCGCCTTCCTGCAGCAGCAGTTCCTCAGTCCGGTCGCGGGCCGTTATCGCAATCCGGCCGGTGAAGTGCAGGCTCCTGATGGCGGCCATGAGGCCGCCGCGCGGATCGGGGCCGGTCAGGATAACAGAGCCGTACGGCACGGCGAGGATGACCCAGCGCGCCTGCGCGAGGGGCAGGTCTGCCCAGAACTCCTGCTCGGTGACGTCACCATAGCGCGTGGCGTAGCCGGCGCGGCCTAGGTCCGCGACCGCTTGCGGATCCATGTCGATCCCCAGGACATGCATCCCGGCGTTCTCGAGCCGGCGTATCAGCTCGGAGCCGAACCGGCCGAGGCCAAAGAGCAGGACGTCCACCTGTCGTGGATCGACACCGTCGAGGCTTCCTTCACGCCGTCGCCCGAAGTCGAATGGCCGGAGGAACGGCTTGACCCAGCGATAGAGCTGGTGGGAGTAGGTGATCATGTAGACGGAGGCGGCGATCGTCACTAGCCCGACCAGGGTCACCAGTCCGACGGCGCCTTCGTTCACGTGGCCGAGCGATAGCCCCATCGCCATGAAGATCAGCGAGAATTCCGAGATCTGGGCGACGGTCAGGCCCGCAAGGAAGCCCGTCCGCGCCCGGTACCCCATCCACGCCATGATGGCGATCACGATCAGCGGGTTGCCGATGAGCACAAAGAGCGAAAGCAGCACTGCCTGAGGAACGTCGCTCCCGAGCCTTTCGATATCCAATGAGGCGCCGATCGAGAGGAAGAAGAACAGGAGAAGGAAGTCCCGCACCGCGGACAGCCTGGCGGAGATCATGTCGCGAAAGGACGTCGAGCCCAGCGACACGCCGGCGATGAGTCCCCCCAACTCCTTGCCGAGACCGGCTGTGTCGGCGAGCGAAGCGGCGGCGGCCGCCCAGCCGATCGCGAAGATGATGACAAGATCCGGGCTGCGTGCGAAGCGTGCCATCAGGGACTCGGCAGCAAACCGTACGAAGAGCACCAGGAGGATCACTGCCACGGCCAATGCGCCGATGACAGCGACGAGATCGCCCAGCCCGCGCCCATCCTGGCTGCCGACTCCGACAGCCGACAGAACCACCATCGCGATGACGACCACGATGTCCTGGACGATCAGGAAGCCGAGCGCGATGCGGCCGTGCAGGCTGTCGAGCTCGCGTTTGTCGCCCAGCAGCTTCACCACGATGATCGTGGACGAGAAGGTGAGCGCTACCGCGACATACAGGCTGGTGACCGCGTCGAACCCGAGGGCAAGGCAGATGCCAAAGCCGACGACCGAGGTGAAAAGGACCTGGCCGAGCCCCGTGGCCAGCGCGACCGGGCCGAGCGTCCGGACAAGGCGCCAGTCCAGTTTGAGGCCGACCAGGAACAAAAGGACGGTAACGCCCAGCTCGGCGAGATACTCCACCTGTTCGGTGGTCTCCGGCGCCCCCTGAAAGAAGGCAGCCGCGAGGATGCCGACTGCGATGAAGCTGACGATGACGGGCTGACGAAACAATGCGCCGACGAGGCCTATCGCGGCCGCGGCAAGCAGGATCCACGCAATCTCCACGAAGACGATCTCGGCCATCGCCTAGCCCTATCCTCGAAGGCGCCTGAAACCACAAGTCGACCGGAGACGCATCGCCGCGCCGTTCAGCCTCATCGGGCTCCGGGCACGCAAAGCAAATCCGACGCAGACGCCATAAGGCCGCGGCCGGCGAGGTCACCGCTGTGACGGCGCCTGTCCCAGGTCGGATGGACTCCGACGACCGTCAGATCGACTGGCTCCGATTGTGTGAGACTGCCCAGGAGTCCGGGTTCCCTTGTTCGAGCCGCACCGATGGAGGCGACATGAAGTCCGGCCTATCCCCGAAGCGGCGGACGAATGCCAGCGCCTCCGCATTGGGCGCATCCTGGATGGCCTGCGCGTTGTCCTCGCCGAGAAAGCCGGCAAACGCGGCGCCGGCGATTAGCGGGACGACGGGAGTTCGGCGACACGCACCCGGGCCGCCAGGCCGCAGAGCATGGCGCCGGCGGCCCGAGGGTCGCGCCGGCGCCCGTTTCTTTTCTCAGCCTCAAAATCCCGCGAGAAGTGCGCTGTAGTGGCGCGCCAAGTTTACCCGAGCACCGGCGGTAGCGATGAGCCTCTTATTCACGAGATGCCGCTACGGCCTTTGTAACCGCGGAGGATATGAGAAGACACCGTCCTCCGGATATTCTCTGAATCGTCGCAATGTATCATCAACAAAATGATGCAACCATATCAACGCAACTTATGGAAACTATAGAATGCGGTTGTAGGCGCAAAAAAATACGTCGACAATCTCATTGCAGCGTGTGCCGTCAATTGACAGTTCCGCTCGACCGCCCCGATGGTCGACCTCGTTCCGCGTTTCGTAACTTGATTTAATCCATCGGGCGGCTAAGCCCCTGTCCCAGGGGCGCATAAGAATGGCGCTGTGGCCAAATGAGGAGCGAACAATGAGGAAGGCAGTCATCATCGGCGGTGCGGCGGGGCTCGCGCTCCTGAGCTCGGCGGTAGTTGCCCAGGTGACCGCGCCGACCGCGGAAGTGATGACCGCGGGCCAGCGCGGGTTTGCGCAGAACTGCGCAGTCTGCCATGGCGCAGAGGGCGGCGGTGGCGCCGGTCCGTCGCTGGCCGGCAACCCGGTCACGGCATCCTCCCTCGGCGTGGTCCAGATTATCATCCAGGGCTACCTGAACCACGGCATGCCCCCGTTCGGGCATCTCTCCGACGACCTCATTGCCGCGATTGCGTCCTATGTCCGCAACTCGTGGGGCAACGCGCACGGCGAGGTTACGGTCGCGACCGTCGCGTCGATCCGCGCCGATATCGCCGCCGCCGGTCCGGGCGAATAGACGCTTCGATCCGTTCCGATCAACGGACAAGTTCAAGGGCCGGGGCTGACGCTCCGGCCCTTTCTCCATTCGCACGCCCGTTCCCGTCCGGTGTGTTCCCTGCGTGCAACACTCGCGCCGCGTTGCGTCATGCGTGTCGCGGGCGGACAAATTTTGAACGACTTCCGCGACGCTAGGTCCGAGCGATCCGCGAGAAGGACCGCGCGCAGCGGTAATGGCAACCATGATGATTCGATCACTCCGGGCGGGCGCGATCGCCCTTTGCGTCGTCGTCGGCATACCCGCCGCCTCCGCCCAGACGGCGGCCGAACTGACGGTCCGAGTCGACCGGCTCGAAGCGCTGGTGCGGACGCTCACGGGCCAGATCGACGAGCTGACGCACCAGGTCCAGGTCCTTCAGGACACGATCCAGCGCATGCAGGCCGACTACGAGTATCGCTTCCAGCGGCTGGAAGGCGGCGCCGGAACCGCACCGGCAGCGACAGCACCGCCGATCGCGGCTCCCGCAGCCGATCCGCTCCAGCTTGGCGCACCACCTGCCGCTCTTGGCCTCGTGCCGGCCGACCCGGCTGCCGCGGGTGTCGGCGCGCCGCTCGATCTCGGCCAGGTCCTGCGCGGGGACGGAACCTACAATCTCACGCCGCCGGCGACCGTGCCGGGCGCGGACGTTCCAACGGATGCGCCGCCCGCGGGGGTGCAGACCGCCGCGCTGACCGGCAACGCGCAGGCCGACTACGACCGCTTCTACCAGTTCATCCTCAACGGCGACGACGTGGCCGCCGAGCAGGGTTTCCGGGCGTTCCTGTCGGCCTATCCGGGCAATGCGCGGACGGTTGATGCGCAGTACTGGCTGGCGGAGAGCCTCTTCTCGCAGGCGACTGCGCCGGGCGCGGCCACAACGCTGTACGTCGATGCGGCGAACGCCTACCTGACCGCCTATCGCTCCTCGCCTCAGGGGGACAAGGCGCCGGACGCACTCTTCAAGCTCGGGATGTCGATGGTCGCCCTGGGCCGGCCGCAGGACGGTTGCGACATCTACGCCCAGGTGCTCGCGACCTATCCCGCCGCGTCCAACGCCCTCCGTGAGCGGGTCGCCGCGGAACAGCGCAACGCGCGTTGCGGCTAGCAGCGTTACCCGCCGCGCGCCGGCGGGCTATCCTGCCCGGATGAACCGACAGGCCGGCCCGCTCCGCGACGACGAAGTCGATGCCCTTCTCGCTGGCGAGGAAGGGGAAGCGGCCATCGCGCTTGCCGTTTCCGGCGGATCCGACTCGCTGGCGCTGCTCGACCTCGTCCATCGCTGGTCGCTGCGGTGCCAGCCGCGGCCGGTACCTGTGGTCCTGACCGTCGACCACGGGCTACGCGAAGGCTCCGCCGCGGAGGCGGCGATGGTGGCGCAACTCGCGACGGCGCGCGGCCTCCGTCATGAGACGCTCGTCTGGGACGGACCGAAGCCGGCGACCGGCATCGAAGCCGCGGCCCGGGAGGCGCGCTACCGCCTCCTCGACGAAGCGGCCCGGCGCGCCGGCGCGCGCGTCCTGTTCACGGCGCATCACCTGGAGGACCAGGCGGAAACCGTGCTGATGCGGCTTGGCCGAGGATCGGGCATTGGCGGCCTTGCCGGCATGGCGGCGCGGCGACAACTCGCCGGCGACGGCGTGACGCTGGTCAGGCCGCTCCTCGACGTGCCGAGGGCGAGGCTGGTGGCAACCGCGCTCGCCGCGGGGTTCACGCCCGCCGACGATCCCATGAACGGCGATCCCCGGTTTGCGCGCGCGCGTCTGCGGAAGGTGATGCCAGGCCTCGCCGGGGCGGGCGTTGATGCCGCGGCGCTGGTCCGGGCGGCGCGCCTCTTCCGCCGGGCGGACGAGGCGCTCGCCCTGACGACGCGGATCTGGCTCGTCCGGAACGTGGCCGCGAACGCGCTTGGCGTGGCGAGCCTTCGCCGCGTCGCTCTCATCGGGGAACCGCAGGAAATCCGGCTCCGCGCGCTCGGGGCGATGCTCGCCGCCATCGGCGGCAGCGGCGCGGTGCCAGGCGACGGGCCGCTCGGCGCGCTCGACGACGCGGTCCTCGCCGGGCTGGCGTTCCGGCGGACGCTGGCCGGCGCCGTGATCCGCACGCGTGGTCCGGATATCGTGCTCCACCGCGAGCCCGGCCGGATGGACGTTGCGGAGACCATGTTGCCGGCCGGGTATTCGGGGCTGTGGGACGGCCGCTTCCGGGTCACGGTCGGCGGGGCGGAAGATGTCAGCGTCGGGCCGCTTGCCGCGCGAGGCTACGCGGAGTTGCCGCGCGCCAGTCGCGCACGGCCGCGGGCTGCGGCCGAAACCGTGCCGGCGTTCCGGCGACAGGGGCGTCTCGTCGCAGTCCCCGCGCTGGGATTCACGGAGCCGGGTGGCGAGGGGCTTCTGGCGGTGGAAGTCGCGGCGGCCGGGCTTTCGACAGCGGCGCGGGGCCTGCGATCCGGCTCCGCGTCCCGGGCGCCTACCTTGCTCGCAGGTACGAGTGAACTTCTGAACCCTTTGTCGCGTATTGGCTAAGGGGACGGTGACGCCTATGTTAGGGCGAGCTGGCGCTGTGCGGCAGGCTGGGCTCGGCCGCACGAGAGGATGGGTATGAACGCCAATTTCCGGAATTTCGCACTCTGGGTGATCATCGCCGTACTGCTGGTCGTCCTGTTCAATCTGTTCCAGAATCCAGGACGGCAGAGCACCGGGCAGGAGATTGCGTACTCGCAGTTCCTCAACGCGGTGGATGCGGGTGAAGTCCGTTCGGTGACGATTGCCGGACAGGAGATTACCGGCACCTACGCCACGAACGCCCCGTTCCAGACCTACATGCCGAACGACGACACGCTGGTCGCGCGCCTCGAGAACGCCAACGTCCTTGTCAACGCGACGGCCCCCAACACCGGCGGAACGTCGATCCTCGGCATCCTGATCTCGTGGCTGCCGATGTTCCTGATCCTTGCGGTGTGGATCTTCTTCATGCGGCAGATGCAGGGCTCGGGCGGCAAGGCCATGGGCTTCGGCAAGTCGAAGGCCAAGCTTCTCACCGAGGCGCATGGCCGCGTCACGTTCGAAGATGTCGCCGGCGTCGACGAAGCCAAGGAAGACCTTCAGGAAATCGTGGAGTTCCTCCGCGACCCGCAGAAGTTCCAGAAGCTTGGTGGCCGCATTCCGCGCGGCGTGCTGCTGGTCGGCCCTCCCGGCACCGGCAAGACGCTCATCGCGCGAGCGGTGGCCGGTGAAGCCAACGTTCCGTTCTTCACCATCTCGGGCTCCGACTTCGTCGAAATGTTCGTCGGCGTTGGCGCAAGCCGCGTCCGCGACATGTTCGAACAGGCGAAGAAGAACTCGCCCTGCATCATCTTCATCGACGAAATCGACGCGGTCGGCCGCCACAGAGGCGCAGGCCTTGGCGGCGGCAATGACGAGCGCGAGCAGACGCTGAACCAGCTGCTGGTCGAGATGGACGGCTTCGAGGCGAACGAAGGCATCATCATCATCGCCGCGACCAACCGTCCGGACGTGCTCGATCCCGCGCTGCTCCGTCCCGGCCGCTTCGACCGCCAGGTCGTGGTGCCGGCGCCGGACATCGTCGGCCGCGAGCGCATCCTCAAGGTCCATGTCCGCAAGGTCCCGCTCGGCCCCGATGTCGACCTCAAGGTCGTCGCGCGCGGCACGCCGGGCTTCTCGGGCGCGGACCTGATGAACCTCGTCAACGAGGCGGCGCTTCTGGCGGCCCGCCGCGGCAAGCGCCTTGTCATGATGAGCGAGTTCGAGGATGCGAAGGACAAGGTGATGATGGGCGCCGAACGGCGCACCCTCGTCATGACCGAGGACGAGAAGCGGCTCACCGCCTATCACGAGGCGGGCCACGCCGTGGTCGCCTTCAACGTGCCGGCGACGGATCCTGTCCACAAGGCAACGATCATCCCGCGCGGCCGTGCCCTCGGCATGGTCCTGCAGCTCCCCGAGCGCGACAAGCTCTCGATGAGCTACGAGCAGATGACCTCGCGCCTTGCCATCATGATGGGCGGCCGCATTGCGGAAGAGCTCACCTTCGGCAAGGAGAAGGTTACCTCGGGCGCCGCATCGGACATCGAGCAGGCGACGCGCCTTGCCCGGGCGATGGTCACCCGCTGGGGCCTGTCGGACGAACTCGGCACGGTCTCCTACGGCGAGAACCAGGAGGAAGTGTTCCTCGGCCACTCCGTGTCGCGGACGCAGAACATCTCCGAGCAGACTGCCCAGAAGATCGACAGCGAAATCCGTCGCCTGGTTGAGGAGGGTCTCTCCGAGGCTCGCCGCATCCTGAGCGAGAAGCAGGACGACCTCGAGACGCTCGCGCAGGGCCTCCTCGAATACGAGACGCTGTCGGGCGAGGAGATCCGCAACCTCCTCAACGGCCAGCCGCCGCTCCGCGAGCCGGACGAGGCGCCGGCGCCACGGCACTCCGCCGTCCCGTCGACCAAGGCCCGCCCGCGTGGCGAGGCCGGTCCGGAGCCGGGGGGCATGGCGCCGCAGCCGCAGGGCTAGGGCAGGCACGACGAGTTGCAAAGGGCCCCGGAGACGGGGCCCTTTCTCTTTGGCCTTCGTGAGTTCTCAACTGCCTATTCTGCCGTGCGCCTTTTGCTCCTCCATGGTCGGAGGTAGCATCTGCGATGTCGGCGGAGAGAGTCCCCCGACGCCTCGGGGGCGAAGATGAAGCTCAAGGTCCTGCTGGCCGGCTTGCTCGGCTCGATGCTCGTCAGTTCGGCCGCGTTCGCGACCGACCGGCCGCAGCTCATCACGCCGCCGCCATTGCCGGTGGTGGTCGTGCCGCCGGCGCCGTCCTTCAACTGGGCCGGAGCCTATGTTTCCGCCGCCTATCAGCGCGGTGCGATCGTCCAGGGGGCGGTGGGCTTCAACGTCGTGCGGAGCCGGGTCGTCCTCGGCGCCGAACTCCTCGGCGGCTACAGCATCGGCGGCGGCGGCCTCTCGGTCGGCCTGGGGCTGCGTGCCGGCGTGCTCGTCGGCGACCGCGACCGGCTCCTCCTCTACGCCTCGGGCCGGCTGTACTGGGTGCCGGGCACCTCGTTCTTCCCGATGACGTTCGATGTCGGCGCGGAGTTCCGCCTTACGGATCGCCTTTCGGTCTTCGCGGAAGGGGGCCTGTACGCTTCGTTCGAGGGTGGCGTCGGTCTCGGCTGTTGCGGGTCGTCGCTCCACGCCGGCGTAACGTTCCGGCTCGGCCGGTAGCGGTTAGCAGCCAGTATTCGCGCACTCGCTTGGCGGCAGAGCGACGAGACTGTTCGTTTCAAGAGGCGCTCGGCACCCTGTCCCGAGCCACCAATGAGATCGACCCTTTCGCCTGACAGAGGCAACGGTTTAACGTCGACTCTCGTCATTCAAATGCCTTGGCCCCTCGCTTCCTAAACCCACATCTCCCGGGGTTGCCCGAGCTTGTGTCGTCGCATACGCTCCCCGATGTTCTCGCTATAGTTGCCATACTGCACGGGGGTGGGCGATGCTCTTTGTCGGAACTCAGACCAACGATGCAAACAGAAGAATAGAAATCGATTTCGATGGCCTGCTTCACCACACTCTTATAGTTGGTCAATCTGGATCAGGTAAGTCGTTTCTAGTCGCAAGAATAATAGAGGAAATTCTGACCAGGAGTCGGGCACGGATACTTGTCCTCGATCCGAATGGAGATTTTCGTCGAGTAAGCGTGGCGAACAAGGATATTTGGAACAACAATGCCGAAACCCTTAGCAAGCTTGATCATCTTACAACAAGATCTGGGATTGAGAGTTTCGACAATCAAGTAGCGTTTGATTCTGCTTGGAAGAAAAGGAGGTTTGTTCATCTGTCGCCGACCAGATCACCGCAGACGCCCAGCTCCGCAGCAGCGAGCCATCTGCTCTGGGTTCATTGGGACAGCCTGGACTCAGATCAGCGCTCGTTTCTTCTAAACGCGAGTTCCGCAACAGAACCCAAGGTATTTCTCGGACTCAAGGCCGTCGCAGAGAACGCTAGGTGGATGAGTCAGAGGCGTCCGGGCGGAGGAGTGCGCCTTGACCTTCGCGGGCTTCTTGAAGTTGCGAAACAATTTGCTGAGAGCAACGTAAGTATGCGAGAGTATGAGTATGCAAAGAATCTTACAAGAGATGACTGGTATGCTGTCCAAGCGAAGATTGATGATCTTTTGTCTCAGTATACCATTTGGTGGTCAAGTATATATCCAAACGAAGGGCGTCCGTCTGGTCTAGCAGACTTCGTGGATGGTTCTTTCGAAGGCAATACAAGACTCCCAACCTATTGGGATGCTCTAGTTCTCTCTCTAGAGTCGGCTCCATCGGCAGATAGTCTTCTCGCGGCAGAGGTGGCGCTTTCGCGACTGTGGTTGAAGGCAAAGGGCGAATGGCGAAAGCGAGCAGAAGGACTCAGTAGTGATGGACAGGGCGGCGATGGACGAGTGCCGACATTCATTGTAATTGATGAGGCGCACAACTTCGCTCCTGACCAGCCGACGGACAAGCTTCGAAATAGAGTTACCGCTAGACTAATGCAGATCGCATCAGAGGGTCGAAAGTATGGCCTGTATCTGATCCTTGCGAGTCAGAGACCCACAAAGCTTCACCGAGAACTAGTATCTGAGTGCGAAAACGCGTGTGTTCTGAGACTGCAATCTAAGATTGAGACTGACTTCGCTGTTCAGGTCTTGGGTTTATCGGACGCGGAAGCTCACAGCGTGCCGGCTTTCACTAAGGGTCAAGGAGTCTTCTTTGGCAGGTGGGTCGGAGGAACGGCGCAGTTGAACACTAAGATCGCGCCCGCGAGGATCGTGGTCGGTGGAGGCGAAATCGGCCATAGCTGGAAGACGATTCCCGATGAGACGCCGCCCGCGTCACCGCTATCTAGTGTCGCAGAGTTTCTTCGAACTGTCTTGAGAGAAGCGACCAAGCCGATTGACTTAGCAACTTTGGCGGCTCTAGTGCGTGCTAAGTTTGGTGAAGCTGAAACACTTCATTGGTACGGTAGAGCCTCATTTAAAGCACTCATTTCGGATCTAGAACCGTCAGAAATTGTTTTCGACCTTAGCCCACCTGGGTTTGCCTACTTGAGATCTGTTCAGCATGGACAGGTCGCTGGCACAGCGGAAGGCCTTGGCGCAGGAGTTGACGACGAAGTTGGTGCCACAATTAGTTTGGTACGTAAGCACTTCGATATCCCGGTCTCTTCACGGACGGCTTTTCGTGGTCTGTTCGAAGCAATTTCGGCCGAGGTGCAGGCCAACGAATTCAATCTCTCCGACACATCCAAAGCGATTCGTGATCGTTGCATGGCCGCTGGAAACCCGGTGGCGAGGAGTTTGGTGAATTTCGTTTTGAAAGGGGCTTACCTTTCAGGGCATAGATTCGTATCGGACGTGTCGCAATCGCCTAGCACCATAGCTTCTGCGTTCTTGAAGTCAGTATTCTATTCTTTGAGAAAAGACGGAATACGTTTGGCTCCGCGTACGGAGGAGATAATAACGGAGTTCTATTCGGGAGGTATACTTGAGACTGTTCCGGTGGTAGGAACGGAGACATTGGTCGTGACTGCTGGCAGTGGGAATGACGGTGATACGGACCATTCACGCGAGGAGTCGCAGACGCTTTTGGACGCACCACTGGCCGTCGAGTCTGTCGTCGAGGGCAGACAGGCAGACTGATAGGTCAGGGAATCAACGAATGGGATTGGTAGATCCGCCGGTGGCGGACCTACGGGTGGCTGCCTGGTCGGAGCAGTTTGGGCGAATTGGGAATGCCGGCCGTCAACAAGGCCGCCAAAAAAATAAGGCCCAGTCGTTTCTGGGCCTTATTTGGCATTCGTCCGCGTGCGGACGTGCCTACAAAATGAGATAATGCGCCTCTCCGCAAAGACGTGTCGTCTAGCGACTGAGACGGGAGTTATATGCGACCTGTTTGGTGGGATGTCAATGGGGCTGGCGCCATGCGCCGAAATCCAGCACCTGGCGCGCCTGGATGTGGAACGCCTCGTGCGCCTTGCTCTCGTCGGTAAAGAAGAGGAAGCGCTCGCGGAAGGCGAACCGCTTCTGATGGGCGAAGGCGAGAAGCTGGCCCGCCTCACCCGAGCGTCCGTCGAAGATCCAGTACTGGTTGGCGAAGGCGGTGATCTTCTGGTGGATGAAGAAAGTGGCCATCGGCACCGGTTCCCGCCCGCCGCCCGCAAGCCGATCCGGCGGCGAAGCGTAGGTGGGCCGCGCGTCCGCGGCAAGCCGGAGCAGTACGAGGTCAGCGTGCCGAAGCGAGGGTTTTCAGCAACCTCTTCGGCGCAACGGCGCGGAAGCTCTCGTCGACCCAGGCTTCGAACACGTCCAGCGGGACGTCCGCGCCGGCGGTGAACCTGCTGGCGACCCAGCGGGCCTTTCCGAGGCCGTAGCCCGCGGGGGCCGCGAACGGGTATTCGAGGGCGAACTCGAACGACACGGGCAGCTTGAGCGTCACATAGTGACTGCCCTCATGCTCCGACAGCATGAGGAACATCCTGCCGCGGACCTTGTAGACATCGTGGTCCCAGGGATGGTCCTCGATCGTCTCGGGGTAGCGAAGCGCCATCGCTCGCAGTCGGGCGGTCGCGTCTGCTATGCTGGCCAAAGCCTTCGCCTCATGCCCGGCACAGCCGGCTGCAACAATCGATCATCATTCTTGAACCGATGGTGGCTGAAAATTCCACCGGGACGTGGAATGAGCGAGCAAGACCTCGCGAAACCTCCAGGGATATCCATGACGCGAAAACTCTTCGGCACCGACGGGATCAGGGGACTGGCGAACTCCGACCCGATCACGCCGCAGATCGCGCTCCAGGTCGGCATCGCAGCGGGCCTGGTCTTCAGCCGGTCCGACCGGTTCGAACGGCGGCGCGTCGTCATCGGCAAGGACACGCGGCTCTCCGGCTATATGATCGAGCCGGCGCTGGTCGCCGGCTGCACGGCCGCCGGCATGGACGTGTTCCTGCTGGGCCCGATCCCCACGCCCGGCGTCGCCATGCTCACACGCTCGCTCCGCGCGGATCTGGGCATCATGATCTCGGCCTCGCACAACCCTTACGCCGACAACGGCATCAAGCTGTTCGGGCCGGACGGGTACAAACTGTCGGACGAGACCGAGCGCGAGATCGAGGCGCTCGTCGCGCAGGATCTCACCGACCGGCTTGCCCTGCCGGCCGAACTCGGACGCGCCCGCCGGATCGAGGGAGTCCATGACCGTTACGTCGAGTTCGCCAAGCGCACACTGCCGCGCACGCTCGACCTCACGGGCGTCCGCGTCGTGATCGATTGCGCCAATGGCGCCGGCTACCGGGTGGCGCCGGACGCACTGTGGGAACTGGGCGCGGAGGTCGTGAAGATCGGGTGCGAGCCGAACGGCTTCAACATCAACCAGGAGACCGGCTCGACGGACGTGACCGCGCTCCGCAAGAAGGTCCACGAGGCGCGCGCCGACATCGGCATCGCGCTGGACGGCGACGGCGACCGGGTCATCATCGTCGATGAACGCGGCGAGATCGTCGATGGCGACCAGTTGATGGCGCTCGTCGCCGCGTCCTGGCAGGACGACGGCCGCCTGCTCGGCGGCGGCATCGTTGCGACCATCATGTCCAATCTCGGCCTCGAGCGGTATCTCGGCGGTCTCGGCCTCACGCTGGCCCGCACGCGCGTCGGCGACCGCTACGTCGTCGAGCACATGCGGGCGAACGGCTTCAACGTCGGCGGTGAGCAGTCCGGCCACATCATCCTGTCGGACTACTGCACGACCGGCGACGGCCTCGTTTCCGCGCTGCAGGTGCTTGCCGTGGTGCAGCGCTCGGGCCGGCCGGTGAGCGAGGTCTGCCGCCGGTTCGATCCGGTGCCGCAGGTGCTGAAGAGCGTCCGCCAGACCGCGGCGTCGCTCGACGATACGCGGGTGAAGTCCGCCATCGCCGAGGGCGAGGGCCGCCTCAACGGCAATGGGCGGCTGGTGATCCGGCCGTCGGGCACCGAGCCCGTCATCAGGGTCATGGCCGAAGGGGACGACCGCAGCGTGGTCGAGTCCGTCGTCAAGGACATCATCGAGGCGATCGCGCGGGCGGCATGAGCGGATGGCGGACAAGGTCGATCTTCGCAAGGACCTGAAGGCCCTCTACGCGGGTACGAAGGACAGGATCGTCGTCGTCGAGGTACCGCCGCTGGGCTTCCTGATGGTCGATGGCGCGGGCGACCCGAACACGGCGCCGGCGTATCGCGAGGCGGTTGAGGCGCTTTATGCCGTCGCATACACGCTGAAATTCGCGATGAAGGAGCAGGGACGGGACTTTGCCGTCGGCGTCCTCGAGGGCCTGTGGTGGGCCGATGATCCCGCGGTCTTCCTGTCGGGCGACCGGGCGCTGTGGCACTGGTCGATGATGATCGCCGTCCCGGACTTCGTCACGCCCGCCGCGGTGGATGCCGCAAAGGCAAAGGCTGCCGGCAAGAAGGATCTGCCCGGGGCCGCGCGGCTGCGCTGGGGCCGATACGATGAAGGAGTTGCGGTCCAGACCCTCTATCTCGGACCCTATAGCGGGGAAGGGCCGACCATCGCGGGGCTCCATGCGCACATCAAGGGTCTGGGCAAGCGGCTCTATGGCAGGCACCACGAAATCTACCTCTCCGATCCGCGTCGCACGGCGCCGGAAAAGCTGAAGACGATCATCCGCCAGCCGTTCTGGTAGCGGCGGCGCTGGGGCGGGGCCGGCACGGCGCCGGCCGTTCACACGCGCCGTCTGGTCGCTTCAGGCCCGGCCGCGCGCCGGGACATGGTCCTCGCCGCGCACGAACTCGATCTCGATGCCGTCCGCGGTGCGCCTCGTGGCGGTGATCGCGACATTGTCGGCAAGATCGAACCGGCGCAGCACACGCTCTCCGGGATCAGCGACGACGAGCAGGACCTTGCCTTCCCGTCTGGTATCGACGCCCAGCGGTGCGGGCGTCAGTTCGACGACGAGACGCGCCGCGTGAACGCCGGTCTGCTCGAGGCTGTCGCCGGGGCGGAGACCCGCAAGGGAGCGCAGGGGCTCGAACAGGCCCGGATCTGCCGTGGTGCGCGGAGTGAACTGGATCACGTTCATCGCTGGCTCCATCACAAAGACTTCGCCCCCGACTGCCCATCGCAGTCTCAGAGAAGACGTAGAGATCGTCTGTGGCCCTTCAAGGGCAGGGACGTCACAGCGGTTCGAAGCATGTGGCTCCGGAGCAACACCGCAGCCGTTCCGGGCAAGGTCTCCAAAGATCATCGTGGTTAAAGGACGTGGTTAAGAGGTGCTTAACGATTGCCGTGAAGAGTCCGTTCCAACGCGATCGGGTCTCGGCCCCCGCTCGCCACGGATTGAACGAAAGGAAACGGAATGGCCCGCGTCTTGAAGAGCATCGTCCTGGGGGGACTTGCGCTGGCAGCTTTGCCGGCGGTGGCGATGGCCGCCGATATTCCCCCGCCGCCCGTCTACTACACCCCGCCGCCCCCGGTCGAAGTGCCCACGAACTGGTACTTCCGTCTCGATGTCGGCGTTAAGGACTATCGTCCGCCATCGATCACCTTCGATGCGCCGACGCTGGGCTATTCCGTGCCGGGTGCCGGCGAGTTCATCAACGAGGACATCTCGACGACCGGGGTCATCGGCTTCGGCATCGGCCGCGACTTTGGCGCGTTCCGCGCCGATGTTACGCTCGACTACGAATGGCCGGGTCGCATCGAGGGCCGTCTTTACTGCGTCGGCTGTCCCAATGATCCGGTGGACCAGTATTCCTGGGAATTCGCGGACCTCTCGGTCTGGTCGCTCCTCTTCAACGGCTACATCGACTTCGGCAGCCGCGGGGGCCCGATCACTCCCTATATCGGCGCCGGCATCGGTGTTGCGACGCTCCGCACGTCGAACGTGACGTTCGAAAATCCCAACGGCACGACCGGCGAATGGGAAGGGATGCGGACCTGGAACCTCGCCTGGGCCCTCATGGCCGGCGCGTCGTTCGAAGTCACGCAGCGCCTGTCGCTCGATGTCAACTACCGCTTCGTCCACCTCGGCACGGCGATGGCCATGACCACGCTCGATGGCGGCACGCCGATCGTCTACAGCAATATCTCGGCGCACGAATTCCGCGTCGGCTTCCGGGTCGGCATCGGCAGATAGCCCCCCCGGGACCGGGCGGATCAAATGCAGCGCGGCGGATCGAAGGGTCCGCCGCGCTTTTCGTTTCAGCCGGGTGGCAATCCCGTGCTGGCAACCGGGACGGAGAAACGCCATATTGCATGCCATGATGATACGGCACTGGAACTGACAATGGCCAGCCATACCCCCGCTCGCAGTCCGCGCAGGACGCCAGGAGGAAAGCCTGCCAGGCATTCCGGCGGGGCCGCGCCGATGCTGCTCGATGCGGACGGCGTCGTGATAGTCGACAGGGTGACCGAGCGCCTCCGGATGTCGAAGGTCCAACTCGCCGAGACCATCGGGCTCAGCCCCGAAACGCTGCAGCGATCGACGCGCGCGGCGGCGCCGCGGACGCAGATGCGCGTGCGGGAACTGCTCGAGATCGTCCAGCGCGTCTCGGCCTGGGCCGGCGGAGAGGCGCAAGCGGTGGCGTGGTACCGCGGCGAACCCATTCCCGCCTTCGGTGATCGGACGGCGGAGAGTCTCGTCAAGGAGGGACGCGCCGCCGCGGTGCGCGACTACCTCGACCACGTCGCGCTCGGCGGCTTTGCTTGAGGTTTGCCGACGCGGCGTTCCGAGCCCACGATCCGCGCTGGGCGTTTGATCCGCTGTCGGGAGCGGGCGCCGCCGTCCATGGCGGCCGTTTCAACCGCAAAGGCGTGCCGGCGCTCTATCTCGCCCTCACCCTCGAAGGGGCAATTCGCGAGGCGTCGCAGGGTCTTGCGTTCCGCATCCCGCCGCTCACCATCGTCGAGTACGAGGTCGATTGCGCCGACCTCTTCGATCTCCGCGACGAAGAGGTGCGTCGCCAAGCAGGGATCAACGAGGTGGATCTCGCGTCGCCCTGGGCTCTGGACGTCGCGGAAGGTCGGATGCCTCTCTCGTGGCGCGCGTCCGAACGGCTCCAGGCCGCGGGCGCAGCCGGAATTATCGTGCGATCCTTTGCCCGGCTCGCGCCGGCCGGAATGTCGAACCTCGTCCTGTGGCGATGGGGGAACGCGCTGCCGCATCGGGTTGCCGTGTACGATCCCGATGGCCGCCTGGCCGGAGCTAGATCGGCCCGGTGAAGTCGGACTTCTTCAGCGGTACGCCGTTGTGGCGGAGGATGTTGTAGGCCGTCGTCGCGTGGAACCAGACATTCGGGAGGGTGAACGTCTGGAGGTATTGCAGGCCGGGCATCGTCTTCTGCTCGCCGCCGGCCGGGAAGGTAATCATCCTGGTCTCACCCGCGTCGATGGCCGCGGTGTCGACGCCGTCGAGGAACGCGGCGGTCTCGGCAATGCGCGAGCGGAGATCGTCGAAGCCGATGCGCGAATCGTCGAAGCTCGGAATGGCGATGCCGGCGAGACGGCACGTCCCGCGCACCATCAGGGCCGTCGCCTGCTGCACCTGCTTGGCGAACGGCCACATATCCGGGGACAGGCGTTCGGTCAGCAGCACCGAGGGATCGTATTGGTGCGCCGCGGCATGGGCCTCGGCCATGGCGATCATCCCGCTCAGCGACGTCAGGATGCGGCGGTAGGTGGGGAGCGTCGCGTCGGACAGGGACAGGGCCATGAGATCCTCGGTTGGGCGGCGGTCCTAGATAGGCGGGTCGCCGGCCGAATCCGAGGGGCGTCGTGAAAGATCGGGTCGCCGGCGTGCTTCCGGGATAGCCTCCGGCATCGCCACCGCCGTGGGAGCCCCCCGTGACCCTCGCCGCGAACATCCTCGTCGGGCTCATCGCCCTTCTGCACGTCTACATACTCGTGCTCGAGATGTTCCTCTGGACGAGGCCGCCGGGCCTTCGGGCGTTCGGACTGACGCTGCGGCAGGCGAGGGCATCCGCGACGCTGGCGGCAAACCAGGGGCTCTACAACGGCTTCCTCGCCGCCGGGCTTGTCTGGGGGCTCGTCGAAAGCCGACCGGACGTCGCTGTTGCGGTGAAGGTGTTCTTCCTCGGCTGCGTGATCGTCGCCGGAGTGTACGGCGGCGCGACCGTCGGGCTACGGATCGCCCTCATCCAGGCAGCGCCGGCCGCGATTGCGCTGGCGCTGCTGTTGCTTGGCTGAGGGCGGCGGGACCTAGCCCGCCCGATGCCCGCCGGAGCGAGCGGGGGCGTTCGCGGCGGGAAGCGGGGCGGCATGCTTGGCCCGCGACGACGGGGCGGACGCCGCTTCCACGTCACCCAGGCCGGCGAGGAAGGTTGCCATCGTGGACGGGCCCGACGGCGCGGCCTTGGTCGACGGGCGGTGCTTGCTGGACGTTTCGCCGGCGTCGGATGCCGGGGCAGCCATCTTGGCGTCCGCCACCGTCGAGGCGGCCACGCCGGGGGCATGCCTCGGGGAATGGTCCGCCGCAAAGGCCACGGCAGGCATCAGGACGAGCGCCACAAGAGCGAGCTTCAGTCGACCAAACACGGGACTCTCCACGCAACGAGGCAACGGGACGATCGCGAGGCGAATGATGGCCGGGCGACTCCGGACCGTAGCCGGAACATGGTTACCGAAGGGTTGCGACGGTGCCTGGGCCTTGCGGGCGGAAGACGGCGGTGCAACTGTCGAAGGCAGAGGGGACGCTGCCTGCCGCAATGCGCGCAGGCCAGCTCGGAGGGATGTCGATGCTACGGCACTTCCGCTTGCTCCGGCTTTTCGCCTTTGGCCTTGTCGTCGCCACGGCAGCCTCCAGTGCCGCCGCACAGGAAGGTGTCGACAGTTTCGGTCCATTCCATCTCGTCGCCGGCCAGCCAGGCACGCTCTCGTTCGAAGGGCCGGTCCTGTTTGGTTCGGCCGGCATGCTGCTCTGGGCGATCGAGACCGCCGGTGTCCCGGAGCGGCTGGTGCTCAACAGCACGGGCGGGTCGGTGGAGGATGCACTCTTCGTCGCCGATCTGGTGCGGACCCGCCGGATAGCAACCGAAATCCCCGAGGGAGCAGTCTGTCACTCCGCCTGCGTCCTGGTCTTCTTCGCCGGCGTCGGCCGCCAGGCCACGGGGGAACTCGGCGTCCATCGCCCCATGGAGATTCGGGCCGACGGCACGCTCGTCGACGTCCCCCTGCTGACGCGCATATCGCAGGACACGCTCCGGCGCTTCGGCGCCAGCGAAGCTCTCATCGAGCTTGCCTGGGCGACACCGTTCGACGACATGCGCGTCCTCACTGCGGAGGAGATCGCAACGTTTGGCGTCAACCGGACCCGCGAAGAAGGGCTTGCCCTCGCTCCTTCCGAAGACCTTCCTCCGAGGGAAGACAGCGATGACGACGCGCTTGACCCGCTTGCGCTGGTGGCTGACTTCGCGCCTGGCGTCAATCTCACTTTCCGGCGGACCGGCCAGCCCGACGAGACCCATGTCGGGGCGATCAAGTGGGAGGTCGGCGAACGCCAGGGCACCGTGCGGGCGACCGTCGCCATTCCCGACCTGTCCATCGCCTACCTGCTCCTCTTCGGTCCTTTCACGGACGACGAAGAACCCTACCTCTACGGCGGCATTCTCCTGAGCAAGGTCGGGGCGACCGGCCCGGCGACGATCGAGGCGATATACGAGCTTGCGCTCGGCCTCGCGGCCCCCGAAGACGAACGCGGCGTGCAATTCATCCAGATCGGGCAGGCGACCCGGCCGATGACGGTGGCGGACACGTTCCTGGCTCTGCCGCGGATCACCCGGGAACTCAATGTCGATCGGCTGTCGCGGGCCATCGCGCTGCAACTGATCCTGTCGGTAGACCGCACCCTGGACAATCTGGTTCAGTTGAACTTCGACATCGACGCAAACGGACAGGCGGCCCTCGCGCGTGCGATTCCGGCGTGGACGGGCGATTGAGAAAGTCGCGTCGGATTGCGGCCGGCCGGAACCGCCGGGCGGGGCTGGCGGCAGGCTGGTCCAGCCACCGTTGACACCCGCATCGACCGCGAGGGGAGCTGACGGGCGGCGCGACCGCAGATCGGCCCGTCACACCGCGCCGGTAAAATCGTCCTTCTTCAACGGCACGCCGTTGGTGCGGAGGATGTTGTAGGCGGTCGTGGTGTGGAAATGGATGTTCGGCAGCATCACGTGCTGGAGGTATTGCCAGGCGGGCAGCGTTTTGTGGCCGTGCCCGTGGCCGACCGGGAAGGTGACCTCGTTCTGGTCGGCGGCGTCGATCGCCGCCGGGTCGAGGCCGTCGAGGAAGGCGATGACCTCGGCAATCCGGTCGTGCAGCGCCGGGAAGCTGATCTTGCTGTCGTCAAGCGTCGGGACGGGCAGGTCGAGGATGCGCGCCATCCCGCGGATGATGAACGCGGTGAACTGCTGCACCTGCCTGGACAGCGGCCACATGTCGGGAAAGAGCCGGTCGTTGAGCAGCGCTTCGGGTTCATACCGGTGAGTCGCGGCGTAGTGCTCAGCCTTGGTCAGCGTTTCCGACATGTGCGAGAGGATGAGGTCGAAGACGGGCACGGTGGCCTCGGAAAGCTTGAGCGGCATGACAGGTTCCTGGGTTCGGGAGAGTCGGTCATGAATAGGGAATGCACGGTTCCGCGCCGAGGCAAATGACGATCGCGGGCGGACCCGACGCCTGGCCGCTCCGGATCTGGTTAAGGAAGCCCTCAGGCAATCCTGCCGATAGTCGGACGGTTCTCAGTTGCCCCGGCCGCAGGATGCGGCGTCGCCGCGCGTCCGCGACAATGAAGATACCCTGTTCCGCTATTGCTTCCCGATGCGCATTTCTCTAACGCATCGCGCGGGCCACGCCTCCCCAACGAGGCGCTTCTATCTGAGAGGATAGGTCATGATCGATCCCGCCAAGCCGGCGCGCCGCACTGCGGTTCCCAATTTCTCTTCCGGTCCCTGCGCAAAACGTCCCGGCTGGTCCGTGGATGTCCTCAAGGGCACGCCCATCGGCCGCTCGCATCGCTCGGCGCTCGGCAAGAGCCGCCTGAAGCTGGCGATCGACCTCACCCGCGAAGTCCTGGAAGTGCCGGCGGACTATCGCATCGGCATCGTGCCGGCGTCCGACACGGGCGCGGTCGAGATGGCGATGTGGACGTTGCTCGGTCCGCGCGGCCTCGAAGTCCTCTACTGGGAGTCCTTCTCCGAGGGCTGGGCTGTCGACGCGCAGGAGCAGCTGAAGCTCCCGAACACGAAGATCGTGAGCGCCGACTACGGCAAGCTCCCGGACCTCTCGAAAGTCGATTTCGACAACGACATCGTCTTCGCCTGGAACGGCACGACCGCCGGTGTACGCGTGCCCGATGCAGACTGGATCCCCGCCGACCGGAAGGGCCTCACGATCTGCGACGCCACTTCGGCTGCGTTCGCGCAGACGATGGACTTCGGAAAACTCGACGTCACCACCTTCTCCTGGCAGAAGGTGATGGGCGGCGAGGCGGCGCATGGCGTCATCATCCTGTCGCCCCGCGCAGTCGAGCGGCTCCTGACGTGGACGCCGACCTGGCCGGTCCCGAAGATCTTCCGCCTCACCCAGAACGGCAAGCTCATCGAGGGCATCTTCGAGGGCGAGACGATCAACACGCCGTCGATGCTGGCGGTCGAGGACTACATCGATACCCTCAAATGGGCGCAGTCGATCGGTGGCGGGGCTGGGCTCCGGGCGCGCGCCGACCGGAATGCGAAGGTCCTGACCGACTGGGTCGAGCGCACGCCGTGGGTCGAGTTCCTGGCGGTCGATCCTGCGACGCGCTCGAACACGTCGATCTGTCTGATGATCGTCGATCCGGCGGTCAAGGCCGCGGGCAAGGATGGTCCGGCCAAGGCCGCCAAGGGCATCGTCAAGGCGCTGGAGACCGAGGGCATTGCCTTCGACTTCGCGTCCTACCGCGATGCGCCGGCGGGCCTCCGCATCTGGACCGGCGCCACGGTCGAGGCCTCCGACGTCGAGATCCTCACCGAGTGGCTCGACTGGGCGTTCGCCCGCGAGAAGGCGGCGCTCGTCCCAGCGTAGAAGCACAACCGTCGTTCCGGACGGCCGAAGGCCGATCCGGAACCTTTTGTGCCTGGAGCACGGGCAGTGCCGGGAGAACAAAAGGTTCCGGCTCTCCGCTTCGCTCCGGCCGGAACGACGATCCCCAAGAGAGTTCCTGCGCGTCAAAGTCGATCGCACGAAGAGGCACCGTCATGGCTCCCCGCGTTCTCATCTCCGACCAGCTCTCCGAAACCGCCGTCGGCATCTTCAAGGCGCGCGGCATCGAGGTCGACTACCTGCCGGAGCTCGGCAAGGACAAGGACGCGCTCCTCAAGGCGATTCCGAACTATGACGGCCTCGCCATCCGGTCGGCGTCGAAGGTGACCGAGAAGATCATCGACGCGGCGCCGAACCTTCGGGTGATCGGCCGCGCCGGCATCGGCGTGGACAATGTCGACGTGGCCAGGGCCACGGCCCGCGGCATCATCGTCATGAACACGCCGTTCGGGAATTCGATCACCACGGCCGAGCACGCTATTGCGATGATGTTCGCCGTCGCCCGCCAGCTTCCTGCCGCCGATGCCTCGACCCAGGCCGGCAAGTGGGAGAAGAACCGCTTCATGGGCATCGAGCTCCAGGGCAAGACGCTCGGCATCATCGGCTGCGGCAACATCGGGTCGGTCGTGGCGAGCCGCGGCATCGGCCTTTCGATGCGGGTCATCGCGTTCGATCCCTTCCTGTCGGCCGAGCGCGCCCAGTCGATCGGCGTCGAGAAGGTCGACCTCCCCGAACTGCTGCGGCGGGCGGACGTGATCACGCTCCACACGCCGCTCACCGACATGACGAAGAACATCATCGACGCGAACGCGATCGCCCAGATGAAGACGGGCGTCATCATCATCAACTGCGCCCGCGGTGGTCTGGTAAACGAGGACGACCTCGCGGCAGCGCTGAAGAGCGGCAAGGTCGGCGGCGCCGGCATCGACGTGTTCACCAACGAGCCGGCGAAGGAGAGCGTTCTCTTCGGTCTCCCCAACATCGTCTGCACGCCGCATCTCGGTGCTTCGACCGGCGAGGCGCAGGAGAACGTCGCGATCCAGATCGCCGAGCAGATGGCCGACTACCTGACGACCGGCGCGGTTTCCAATGCGCTCAACATGCCGTCGATCACCGCCGAGGAGGCCCCGCGCCTGACGCCCTGGGTCAAGCTTGCCGACCAGCTCGGCTCGTTCGCCGGCCAGCTGACGGAGACCGGGCTCAAGGGCGTGCGCATCGAATACGAGGGTACCGCCGCCGAACTCAATACGCGGGCCATGACCGCCGCGGCGCTCGCCGGCATCCTCCGGCCGCTCCTGTCCTCGGTGAACATGGTCTCCGCGCCGACGATGGCGAAGGAGCGCGGCATCAAGGTCGAGGAAGTGCGCCGCGGTCAGGAGGGCGCCTACGAGGGCTATATCCGCCTCACCATCACCACCGAGCGGCAGGAGCGTTCCGTCGCCGGCACCGTGTTCTCGGGCGGCCGGCCGCGGATCATCCAGATCAAGGGCATCAACATGGAAGCGGAGCTCGGGCCGCGGATGCTCTACGTGACCAATCTCGACCGGCCAGGCTTCATCGGCCGCCTCGGCACGGCGCTTGGCGCGGGCGGCGTCAACATCGCCACCTTCAACCTCGGCCGCCAGGCCGCGGGCCAGGATGCAATCTCGCTGATCGAGGTCGACCAGCCGATCTCGGACGAGGTGCTCGCCTCGATCCAGTCGGTCGATGGGGTGGTTTCGGCGAAGCGGCTGGAGTTCTAGCTTTCAGGGCCGGCGGGCGGCGAGGGCGTCGCGCCAGTCGAGGACCTCGGTCCGCATCAGGCCGTCCAGCTGCTGGAAGGCGAAGAACGCTTCGTACCGGCCGCCGGTTGCGGTCGCGAGCGGCCGGAGCGTCAGGTCGCCGGACGGACCGAGGATCGTCGGGAAGACGGTGGCCCCGGCGGCGCGGTAGGCCTCGCCGAGCGCCTCGAAGTCCCCCGAAGCAGGGACGGCGTCGGTCAGGACAATGACGATCCGGTCGCCCGGCTCCTCCCCGGCCAGGAGTTCCAACCCGAGAACAAGCCCTGCGGCGAGGTCGCCGCCTTCCCCGGGGACGAGGGCGTCGAGGGCGCGCTGGATCGCGAACCGGTCATAGGTCTGCATCGGCATCACGACCTCGGCGCGGGCGTCGAAGGCAACGATACCGATCCGGGCGTCGCGCGGCAGTTCGTTGATCGCCGACAGCACGCCGTTCCTGATCCAGGCAGTCCGCGGAAACGCCCCCTCCATCGTGCTCATGCTGGCGGAGCGATCGACGATGAGGAGGAGTTGCACCGGCCCCGCCTGGCCGAAAGCGGTGGACGCTCCCGTCCAGAGGAGGGCAACGGCCAGCGCGGCGCGCTTCAGCATGTCGTCTCCCTTCGGATGACGCTAGCCTAACACGGGGTTTGGACCGGGCAATCGCGCGGCGCGGGACGCGAGGTGGCCCGAAGCGGAGGAACGCGGGTCAAGATCCTCGAGGCATTCGGGCTCGGGCGGCCGGTGGTCGCGACGACAATGGGCGCGGAGGGTCTCGACGTCGAGCCGGGTCGCCACCTCCTGATCGCCGATACGCCTGAAGCGTTCGCGGCGGCGTGCGCCGAACTGCTCGACGATCCGCAGAAGGCGCTGCAGGTCGCGACGGCCGCTTCGGCCTGGGTCCAGGAGCAGCACTCGACCGCGGCGATCCGGACGGCCGTCGCCGACAGCGTCGTGGTCCGCAGCCTGCTCTCCTAGCGCCGCGTCTGGCGCATCAGCCCATCACCGCGCAGGCGGTGAGGAACGGCGTCCGGATGGCCTCGTCCGGGATGGGGAGAAGCATCGCCGTGCCATCGGCGTTGACCGCGAGTGCCTGGCCCGTCGTGAAAATCTCGACGAGTGCCGGATCGAGCTGCTCGATGGTTGCCTCCACGATCTCGGCGTCCAGCATTTCGAGGTAGACGCGCTCGGCCGGCAGCGCGACCTTGCCGCCCTCGGAAGTGAGGGTCAGCGTCACGCCGGACATCGCCGGCGGCAGGTCCTCGTCGGGGATGAAGGCGATCGACAGGGCCAAGGTCGTGGGGTCGCAGCGGAGGGACAGGATCACGTAGTCGCTTTCCGGCAGGCCATAGATCAACACCCCGCCACCCTCGGCCGTGGTGCCGTCGATCCAGGTGAGGCCGTTCTGGGCGATGGCGGGCACCGCCGAGAGGGCGATTGCGACGACGGCAGCGGCAAGGGGGCTCGATCGCATCATCTGCTCCATTGTGGAGAATACCGGCGGCCACAATTCACCGCCGCGCGGCCGGATACCAGCGCGCGAAGGTGGCACGGTTATGGTCGCGCACCGCCAATTCATGTGAAACGACCAGTAGTTAAGTAGAAGCTGACTTGGGGTAGCATATTGTCGGCAGCTGCGCTGGAAGGCGCAGTCTTGGCGCTCTCCGATAGTGTCGCCGCCTTGTTCGTACCTTCATGCCGGCAACTGGCGGTCACAATCTGGGTCTAGATCGCCCATCAGGGTGGGCTTTGCGGAGGAATTCCCAAAATGAAACGCTTGGCGTTGGCGACGGTTGCCGGTCTACTGTCTTCCACGGCGCTTGTGCATGCGGCCGACATCCCGGTCGAGGCCCCGATCCGGGCCGTCACGGTCTATCCGTCGGGCGCGTCGGTGACGCGCGATGCGGCGTTCACGGTGCCGGTCGGCGTCTCCGTCATCATCATCGGAAACATCGCGCCGGGCATCGACACGAGCACGGTACGCGTCGAGGGTCTCGCGGATGCGGGGCTGGAAATCCGGTCGGTCGAGACGCAGCAGGCCAAGACCGACGACTCCGAGGATCCCGCGCGTGACCGGATCGAGGCCGCGATCCGGGAGCTTCGCGACCAGCAACTCGTCCTCAACGACCAGATGACGGCGCTCCAGGCGCAGCGGACCTTCATCCAGAACCTCATCGCCGAGGGGCCGGCCGGGTTTGCCGACAATCTCGGTAATGGCGGCGGCATCGAGCAGTGGGCCGCCGCGTGGCAGGCGATCGGGCAGGGGATGGAACGCGTCCTCTCCGGCATCCGCGAGGTGCAGCAGCAGTCGCGCGCGATCGACGAGCAGATCAACGAGCTCCTGCAGCAGGCCGCGGCGCTGCCGCAGCCGCGGGCGGCTCTCGAGATCCGCATCGAGGTCAGCGCAAGCGCCGAGGCGACGGGCACGCTCGAGGCGACCTACCAGGTCAGCAATGCCCGCTGGTCGCCGGCCTATGACGCGATGCTGACGACCGGCGACGAGACCACGGAGCCGTCGATCGAGATCATCCGGCGGGCCGAGATCACCCAGTCGACGGGCGATGACTGGACGGATGTCCGGATGACGCTGTCGACGAGCCGCCCGTCCGGCGGCACCGCTGCGCCCGTCCTCGGCGGCGCCTTCCTCCGGGTGTACGACTTCGGGCGCTACGCCGTCCCGACCGCGGCCCCCGCACCGATGGCCATGGAGGCCCGCGACATGGCCGGCGGTGCGCTCGCGGCCATGCCTGTCACGCAGCAGCAGGCAATCGCCGATTTCGGCGACTTCCGCGCCAATTTCATCATCCCCGGGCCGGTTTCCGTCGTCTCGGGCGGTGGCGTCCGCTCCGTGCGGCTTGCCACCGATGGGGCAGAGGTTCGCCTCTTCGCGACGGCGACACCGCGGCTTTCCGAGCAGGCGTTCCTCACCGCCGCCTTCACACTCGACTCCGAGGCGCCGCTCCTCGCCGGCAGCGCCAATCTCTTCCGCGATGGATCCTATGTCGGCATGGGCCGCGTCGCCTTCGCCAATCCGGGCACCGAGGTCGAGCTTGGCTTCGGGCCGGACGATCAGGTCCGCGTGACGTTCGCGCTCGCCTCGCGCGAGAGCGGCCAGCGCGGCCTCATCACGCGGATCAACACCGACGAGCGGCACTACGAGATCACGGTCGACAACCTGCACAGCCGTGAGATGGAGATCACCGTCTATGATCGCGTCCCGGTATCGGAGGACGAGCGGATCACCGTCCAGCGGCTCGGCGACACGACAGAGCCGACCGAGACCGATGTGAACGGAACCCGCGGCCTTCTGGCCTGGACCTATGACTACGAGCCGGGCGAGACGCGCGAGATCACGAACGCCTACCTCGTGACGTGGCCCGCGGACCTCGACGTGACTGGCCTGGACTAGCGTCCGCGGAGGCGCGGCGCGCGCCTTCCGCAACCGCTACGACCCTTGCGCAGCGCGGATGCGGGACAATTTCCCTCGCGTCCGCGTTTCGCTTTGCGCCACCGGCGCGGGGTGTTGTAAAGACCGCGCGGGCCCCGCGTGCGCGCGGCCATGCGCGTGTGCCGGAACAACAGCCACCATGCCGAATGTCGTCGTCGTCGGATCGCAATGGGGCGACGAGGGCAAGGGCAAGATCGTCGACTGGCTCTCCGAGCGTGCCGAGGTCATCGTCCGCTTCCAGGGTGGCCACAATGCCGGCCACACGCTCGTCGTCGGCGATCAGACATTCAAGCTGAGCCTCCTGCCGTCGGGCGTCGTCCGCGGCGGCAAGATGTCGATGATCGGCAATGGCGTGGTGGTCGACCCGCACGCGCTGCTGGCCGAGATCGACCGCCTCGCCGCGCAGGGCGTCAGGGTCACGCCGGAAAACCTCCGCATCGCAGAGAATGCGACCTTGATCCTCTCCCTGCACCGCGACCTCGACGCGCTCCGCGAGAACGCGGCGGCGACGACGGGGACGGCGATCGGGACGACGCGGCGCGGCATCGGCCCCGCCTACGAAGACAAGGTCGGACGCCGCGCGATCCGCCTGATCGACCTGGCCGAGATGGATACGCTGGGCCGGAAGATCGACCGGCTGCTCGCCCATCACAATCCGCTGCGGGCCGGTCTCGGCCAGGCACCCATCAATCCGCAGGCGGTCCACGACGAGCTGGCGGCCGTGGCGGACCGCGTGGTGCCTTTCGCCGACGCGGTCTGGCGGCTCCTCGACCAGGACCGGAAAGCCGGGAAGCGCATCCTGTTCGAAGGCGCGCAGGGCGCCCTGCTCGACATCGACCACGGCACGTATCCGTTCGTCACGTCGTCGAACACCGTGTCCGGGCAGGCGGCCGCCGGCAGCGGAGTCGGGCCGAACGCCGTCGGCTACGTCCTCGGCATCACCAAGGCCTACACGACGCGCGTGGGCGAGGGGCCGTTTCCGACCGAGCAGAAGAACGAGATCGGTGACCGGCTCGGCAGCGTCGGCCGCGAGTTCGGCACCGTGACCGGCCGCAAGCGCCGCTGTGGCTGGTTCGACGCGGTGCTGGTCCGCCAGATGGTGCGGATCGCCGGCATCGACGGCATTGCGCTGACCAAGCTGGACGTGCTGGACGGGCTGGACGAGATCCGGATCTGCACGGGCTACCGTCTCGGCTCGGAGACGCTCGACCATTTTCCTGCCTCACGGTCGGCGCAGGAGCGGGTCGAGCCGATCTATGAGACGATGCCGGGATGGAAGGAAACCACGCGCGGGGCGCGGAGCTGGAGGCAGCTTCCGGCCGAGGCGGTGAAATATGTGCGCTTCGTCGAGGAACTGATCGAGGCGCCGGTCGCTCTCCTTTCGACAAGCCCGGAGCGCGACGATACGATTCTGGTGCAGGACCCCTTCGCGGGGCGGTGAGCGATTCGGGCGGCTGGGCCGCGGAGCTGTGGTGGTGAGATGGCGGAATACTACGCACTGCTGACGAGGGCCGTGGGTCGCCTGCAGCCCAACACCGAGGGCTCCCGTCGCGAGGTCTATGTGAAGGCCCGCAACGCGCTGATTCAGCAGCTCAAGGCAATCCAGCCGCCGCTGTCGCCGTCGGAGATTTCCAAGCAGCGCCTCGAGCTCGAGGAAGCGATCCGCAAGGTCGAGCGCGACATGGCCGGCGGCGCGCCTGCTGCGGCGGCCGACATCTCCCGGAGCGCCGCGCGGGCGATGGAGGAAGCGCTCGCTGGAACGCCCGAGCCGCCACCACCACCGCCACCGCCACGCCCGGCAGCCGTCGCGCCGCGTCCGCAACCGGTGCCACCCGCGCCCGTCCCGGAAACCGTCATCGCGATGGAACCCGAGCCCGTGCCGGTCCGCGCGGAGCCGGTCGTCGCAGCAGCGCCGGCGCGCGCCGAGGCTCCGCGCGAGATGCCTGCTCCGCGCGAAATGCCCGCCCCGCGTTCGCTCCGCGATGCGTTGCGACCGGCGCCTGTCGCTGTCCCGGCGCAGGCCGACGAGGATGCGTTCGGCGCCGGTCCTGCGGCCCAGCCATCCGTGACCCGAACTGTCGTGACGCGTTCCCCGGCGCGTCCCGCCGGCCAGCCGCGGCCCGTGGCCTATCGGTCCGCTAGCGGCGACTTTGCCGAAGGCCAGGGCGCCGGGGGGCTCAACGACGCGGTCGCCGCCGATCTTGCAGAGGGCGGGCGGCTCTCGCGCTCCGAGCGGCGGCAGCAGCGCCGCGCGGCCGCAGCGGCGGAAGCGGAGGCCGCGGTGAGGCCGCGCCGCCGTATCGGCGGCCGTATCGTCGTGTATCTCATCATCGTGGCCATTCTCGCCGGTGCCGCTTACGGCGCTTACCGCTTCTGGCCGGACATCAAGGAGTGGGTCGCCTCGCTCGGCGACGGCGCTCCGGTCGAGACGACCAACACCGCCGGCGCCACGACGACCACGACAAACACCGCCGCCGCCAACACCGCGGGCGCCGGCAACGATGTGCGCATCGTCGGGCCGCAGCCGGTGGATGCCGGCGCGACGCTGGTCAATCCGGTCGGCGTCAATGCCAACACCGGACCGACCCAGGCCATCCTCTACGAGGAGGGCACGGCGGGCGAGACGACTCCCGAACTGGAAGCCACCATCGCGTGGCGGATCGTCGAAGACCCGGGCGGGCCAATCATCGCGGCGACGATCGAGGTGCCCGAGCGCCACATGACGATCCTGTTCTCCATCCAGGAGAACCACAACCCGGCCTTCGCCTTCAGCCACGAGATCGACTTCCTCGTGACCATCGACGCCAACTACACGCACCCCGCGGGCGGCGTGGAATCGATCGCGACGCTGGCGGTGAAAACGACGGAGGATGCCATCGGGGAGCCGATCGTCGGCGTCTCGCAGTCGCTCCCGCCCGACTTCTTCTGGATCGAACTCGATCCGGCGGCCGCGAACCAGAACATCAACCGGCTGCGCAGCCGCGAATGGTTCGACCTCGGCATCGTCTACGCCAACGGCCAGCGCGCCATCCTGACCTTCGAGAAGGGCCTCGATGGCCAGCAGGTCTTCCAGCAGGCGCTCGCTGCCTGGGCGGCGAACTAAGGGGGCCTCCGACGAGAGGGCGGCCAACGTCGGAGGCACGGCACCCGGCGGCTGATTGCGCAACTGTCCCGAAACGGGGCGAGGGACGATCCGGCCCGTCGCCGCGGTCGCGCCGTGATCAGGCGGCCGGGATGATGTTGTGGTTGAGGCGGAAGACGTTGTCCGGATCCCACTCGGCCTTCACGCGCGAGAGCCGCGCGTGGTTGGCCTGGCCAAGGCCGGCTACGATCCGGTCGGCGCCCTCGTCCCCGATGAAGTTCAGGTAGACGTCGCCGGTCGCCCAGGGCTTCATCGCCGCGCGCACATCGTGCGTCCATTTGATGCCCCGCGCGTCGTCGGCCGGATCGGTCCACAGGCCGAAGGGGTGGACGCACCACGGGGCGCGCCGCCACGGGATCGGCCAGTCCGCCGTCTCCCGCGCAACCTTGCCGCCGCCCGGGAACAGGACGTGTTGCGAGCTCGACGGAACGATCATGCCGTCCGCCTGCGCGGCGAAGGCATCCGCGGCGGCGTCGGGGAATGCCCGCAGATACTCGGCCGACCAGTAGTTCCGCATTCCCGGCGGGTCGTCGAGCATCGCCTGCATGTCGGCGTAGGGCATCTCGGCAACGCTCTGGCCATCCGGTCGGAGCGCCAGGAGTGGTGCGAACGCCTTCTGCGCCTCCGTTTCGCTGCCGGCGTAGACGAGCAGGGTCAGCAGCGCGAGCTGGCCGGTCAGCCCGGCCGGGACGGCCTCCATCTCCGGCGCGGTGAGGAAGATGGCTCCCCCGCCGACCTCGTCGGGGGCTGACTCGATGAAATCGCGATAGGCGCGGAGCACCGCCGGTCCGCGGTCGGCGGCCCAGAACAGCATGGCGACCGTGACGTTGCCGAGTGGGTAGAGCCGCAGCGTGAACGAGGTCGCGACGCCGAAATTGCCGCCGCCGCCGTGCAGCGCCCAGAACAGCTCCGGGTTCTCGCGCTCCGAGGCCGTAACGAACGCGCCGTCCGCCGTCACGAGATCGACGGAAACGAGGTTGTCGCAGGCAAGGCCGAACTTCCGGTCGAGCCAGCCGCCGCCGCCACCGAGGGTGAAGCCGCCGACGCCGGTCGTCGAGACGCGGCCGCCCGTGGTGGCGAGGCCATGGCGCTGCGTTGCGCCGTCGAGGTCCTTCATGGTCGCCCCGCCGCCGACCGTGGCGGTCATACCGGTCGGATCGACCGCGGTGGCGTTGAGGCGCCGGAGGTCGATGACGATGCCGCCGTCGCTGAGGCTCTTGCCGGCGACGCTGTGGCCGCCGCCGCGGATGGCGATCTCGAGCCCGTTGCTGCGGCCGAAGGCGATCGCCGCGGCCACATCCTCGCGGCTCGCGACCTGCGCGATGAGCGCCGGCTTCCGGTCGATCATGGCGTTGAAGACGGCCCGCGCTGGATCGTAGCCGGGGTCGCCCGGCAGGATGACCGACCCCTGCAACGAGCGGCGGAAGGCCTCGATTGCTGCGACGTCGAGATGATTCATGCGTGGCCTCCCCGAGAAGGTAGGGGAGCTTAATGTTGCCAGACCCGCGGGTCGAGAGTGCCGGGGAACGCGTACTGTTTCAGTTTGAGCGATGGAGCGGCCCGTGATCCTTGACACCACCGCAGGGATAGCGACGCTGGTGGCCATGACGAAAGACGAGGCACAAGCCGTTCTTGAAGAGGGCGGCTGCCGCATTAGCTCCCAACAGCGCCTCCCCAACGACACCGGATGGCAAATTCGCTTGGACGGGGGCGGCATCGTGAACATTTACGATTCCGGCAAGTTCAATGTTCAGGGCAAGGGCCGCGAAGCTATCGATGCCTTGTTCGGCAAAGCGGCTGCGGACTCGGGCGGCGCCGCCGCAGTGACTGCGGGCAAGGCTGCCAAGGGCCGCAACGTTTTTGTAGTCTATGGGCACGACAAGCGAGCACGCGAGGGCTTGGAGAACATGCTTCGCCGTTGGCAGATAAACCCGCTGATCCTTGAACAGCTTCCCTCTGAAGGACAAACGATCATCGAAAAACTTGAGCGGGTGCAGGGGCTCGCGGACTTCGCGGTCGTCTTGGCTACGCCCGACGACGAGGGCCACCGGGCCGGTCATGCCGACGAGAAGAAGTTCAGGGCGCGTCAGAATGTCGTGCTTGAGCTGGGGATGCTGCTCCAAGTGGTAGGCCGCAGAAAGGTAGCGGTGCTTCTGAACACCGACGAAGACATGGAGCGCCCGTCAGACATTCAGGGTCTTCTTTACATTCCCTTCCGGGACGACGTTGCCGAGGCGTCGATCCCTCTCGCGAAGGAACTGAATGCGGTCGGCATCAAGATCAACCTCGACCACCTGTAGGACGCGTTGATGCCCAAAGGCCCCAGAGGCGAGAAGCGCGACGCGGACGTGATCAAGAACGCCGTCCGGGTCATGAAGATCGCGACTGGCGAGGAGGCGGACACTGCGACCGCCAACCCCGGTCAGGCGAAAGGTGGAAGGAAGGGAGCCGCCTCCCGTGCAGCCAAGCTCTCCCCGGAAGAGCGCAAAGCCATTGCTGCCAAAGCCGCCGCAGCGCGCTGGGGGAAATAGCCTCCCTCCCTGCACGATTGTTGTTGAAGTGGAGATCGACGTATGGCTATAAGAGCAGGCAACCAAGGCCGCCCCCATGTCGTCGATTCTATCGCATGTTTCCGCAATCGCGCTCCAAGCCCAGCAGCTCCGCGAGGAGTTGATGCGGGATGAGCCGCGGTTTGCGCTACTGCAGGAGTTGGAGCGTATTCAGGCGCGGTTCCAGAAGGGGGCAGGCGGCGAACCAGAGGTCACGGTGGCCGTCGCGTCGCGACCGTACGCCGCCCCAGCAGTTCGTAAATCGCGCGCCGATCCCAACTCACTTCGGCAGCGCGTGATTGCCGCCGTCGAGGAGTTCCTGGCAGGCAAGACGACGCCAACCCCTGTGGCCGACATCTACAATCATGTGGTCGGACTTGGATTAGAAATCGGAGGTCGCGATCCGCGATCCAACTTGAGCGCCACGCTTTGGAAGGCTGGTCCCTTCCAAGCCCAAGGCCGCGCGGGTTGGATGCTACGATCCTCCCAAAACAACGAAGCCGCAGACACCAACCAGCAGGGCGGAACGTCTACGGCTTCTGTCGAGCCTCGCCTTATCAGCGAGGAAACCCACCCAGTAACGCCCGTGAACCCGGTGCGGGGAGGTGGTGGATGACGTAGTAGTTGCGCCATCAAGGGGCCAGCGCGGTCTGATACACCGGCTGGCCTCTTAGCGCCTTCACTAGCAATAAACCCTTGAATCTGCAAGCCCTCGTTTCGCGAGTCGAAACAGGGGCTTAGTGCTTTTACCCGTCTAACTGTACATTGTGCTTGACTAGAATGGGCGCTCGGCTTGCGGTCCATTCCATGAACAAGCTCCCATTTGGGAAGCGGCGACAGATCCTCCACGCAACGGTGGAAGGGAACTCGGTCCGGGGTATTGCCCGTCTCGTTGACGTGTCCCCGGTGACTGTCCTCCGCTACCTCGGCCTGGCTGGCGTCGCGTGTGCTGCCCACCATTCCGCTACGATTCATGGCGTGAAGGCGAAGCGCGTCGAGTGCGACGAAATCTGGAGCTTCGTCCACGCCAAGCAGAAGAACGTGGCGACGGCTGAGGGAGCAGGCGACGTGTGGACGGGGATCGACGCCGACTCCAAGCTCATCGTCTCTTGGCTGGTTGGCAGCCGGGACAGCGAGTACGCGATCCAGTTCATGGACGACCTAGCCTCCCTTTGGCGAACCGCGTCCAACTCACGACCGATGGGCATCGCGCCTACTTGGAGGCCGTGGAAGGCGCGTTCGGTGCCGACATCGACTATGCCGTTCTCCAGAAGATTTACGGAACCGCGCCGGATCCCCCGTGGCCGCTACAGCCCGGCGATTTGCACTGGCCTCCGCAAAGAGCGGGTCGAAGGCAACCCCGACCCCCGCTACGTCTCAACGTCCTACGTCGAGAAGTACAATCAGACCATGCGCCAGCATATGCGGCGCTTCACGCGACTCACGGCCGCTCACTCCAAAAAGTTCGCGAACCACGTCCATATGGTCGCGCTCTACACCACTTGGTACAACTTTGTTCGGATCAACTCTGCCGTCCGCATGTCGCTCGCGATGGCCGCCGGCATCTCCGACAGGCTCTGGGATGTGGCGGACATCGTTCGGCTCATCGACGATCTTGAGGCGGGGAAGGAGGAATGAAACTGTACGAGTGCCGGGGAACTCGATCACTTGGTGGGCGTACCGGAGGCGGGGCTGGCTATGGCGTTGTACCGGCCGCTGTGATGAGTTCCTTCGCGGCCTCGTACATCAGGGTGGCGTGCTGGGTGCGGAGCCGCGACTCCTCGGCGTCGAGGGCGGCGAGTTCGTCGAGGAGGACCATGTACGCCGCGTCAACCGCCGGGTCCGCGAAGCGGGCGCGGACGGCGGTCTCGTCGAAGGTATAGGCGCCGGGATGCGCCTCGAGGGAGGCGAGCATGCGCTCCCGCACGGCGGCCTGGCCAACGCCGACATCGGCGAGCGCGAGGTAGATCTCGCGTTCGGCCGCTAGGCGGCGGAGCGCGGCATCGACGAAGAGGAGCCTTGCGCTGTCGGGCAGGCCGGACGTGTCGAATGCCTCGATGGCGGCGCGTTCGGCGTCGAGGAGCCGGACTATCTCTGCGTGGACTCCGGCGGCGGCACCAGTGATGGCGGGGATCGCAGCGCGCGCGGCGGCGAGGGTGTCGGCGTCCGTCACGAGCGTCGTGCCGAACATTGCTGCGATGCTGGGTGTGTCGGGTGTCGCAAGGCCGGATAGAAGCGCATCGATCTCGCGGTCGGTCTGCGCGGCCAGCGAATAGATGCCGCGAACGCGGCCGGCGGTCTCCGTCCGGCTCGAGGCGATCGTCTCGAACAGCCCGGCGGGCGTATCTTCGGCCTCGGCAATCTCGGCTGCGAAGACGCGCGAGTCGTTCGTGGCCGCTATCTGGCTCCACGAGAAGGCGATGACGCCGACCGAGGTGAGGAGGACGACGAACGCAAAGCCGCGGGGCTTCCGGTTGAGCAAGGAGGCCACGAGGATGGCGAGGATTGTCAGCGCGCCGAGGATGACGATGGCGCGGAAGACCAGCGTCGTGAAGCCGGCAAGCGTGGGGTAGGTGTAGATCGTCAGGACCACGATCACGACGCCCAGAATCAAGAGCGCGATACGGGTCAGTCTCGACAGTTTCGGCATGGCTTCTCCTCCGCCCGCCGCGAAAGAGCAGTGCAGCCGCGCTTTGTCAAAGCCGCATCAAGCCGCGCGTCAGGCGCCCGGTGGCGCTTGCGGCCTGAAGAAGTCGATCAGGAAGCCGACCGCCTGGAAGATGCCGAACAGGAGCGCCATGCCCCCGAGGTCGGACCCGTCCAGTGCGATGGCGCTTGCGGCGACGGCGATCAGAAACGCGCCGCCATGCGCGATGAGGAGCCGGTTCAGCCACGACATCTGTTTGGCGAAAAGCCACAGGATGAGGCGGATTCCCGGAGTGAGCAGGAACCAGGCGAAGACGAGGACGGCGGCTGTCGGGAACGTCATTGCTGCAACCTCTCCGGGCGAATCCCGCGGCACGATACTAGCAGAATGCCGTCATCGGTGCCGCAACGCTCAGTCGCCGCCGCCTCCACCGCCGCCATCCCCGCCGCCTCCGCTGCCATCGGAGCCGGAGTCGCCGTTTCCGTCCCTGCTGTGACTGTCGGCCGGGCGATGGCCGCCAGTATCGCTGGCGCGTTGGGAATTGGGGGAACGGCCGTCCTGCCCGCCCGTGTCGCTGCTACCGGCCGAGGTTGCCGTCGTGCCGCCATAGGCCGAACCGTCGCCGCCGCGACGCCCGCGCCGCTTCCTGCCGAAGAGGGATGAGAAGACGCCCATGCGGAAAGGATGGCGCAATGCCGGGCGGAATGCCATGGCCCGGCGGACAGAATAAAGGCGCCGGTGGCCGAGGCCGTTCCGGCGCCTTTGCTTCTTCCTGCGGGGGGTGTGCCCGGAGGTCCGTGATCCACGGGATCACGAGCCGCCGAGCCCGCGGGTAAACGATCTGTGAACTGATCCGGGCGTCGCTGTCCATGAGAACGGAGCGCGACAGACCGTCCTTCTCCACATTGTTGGGCATTGCGGCGCGGTTGCCACAGCAGTCAAATTCGCCGGCTAATCGTCGCGGAGACGAAGGTCGCGCGGCCAGCCGGCACCCACCAGTTTGCACTGGACCAGTGTGCAATTCTCGATGGTGGTCGGGCGGCTGCCGGACTGCAGCTCGAGAATGCAGCCGTCGAAGGTGCATCCCTTCCAGATCGCGCCCGTCAGGTCGATGTAGTCATCGACGAAGGCAACCCCTTCGTGGCGCGGGGACGAGACCATGAATCGGAATGTAGGAGCCTCCGCCAGCGCGACAAGCGCGAACAGTGGTCGGTTTGTGCCGCCCGTTTCGGCACCGGCGGGGCATTGACCGATGCGTCAGGCCGCGATGCCCGCGCGACGGGTGAGCGCGGCCATCACATGCGCCTCGAAGCCCCCGGGTGACGCCGCGGCCGCGGCGAGGGCGACAGCGTCCCAGTTCTCGGCAATACCGCCCTCGGCAAGGAACATCGCGCGGGTGCAGACGGTGGGGATCGTCTCGACCACATGCGTCGAAAGCACGATCCCATGCCGGCCGCTCGCGGCCAGGTCGGCGATCAGCCGCTTCATGCGGTAAGCGGCGACCGGGTCGAGGCCGTTGAGGGATTCGTCGAAGACGAGGAGCGGCGGCGCGCCGAGAAAGGCGGCAAGGATCGAGATCTTCATGCGCGTGCCGAGCGAGTAGGTGGCGATCGGCCGCGCGATCCAGCGCTCGATTGCGAGGAGCGAGGGGAGGTCGGCCACCGGCCATGCATCAGCCGCGCAGCGGCGGATCGAGGCGACGAGCTCGAGGTATTGCCGGCCGGTCAAAGCCGTCGGCACCTCGCCGACGTCGACGGCGAGGCCAAGGAGCGCCTTCGCCTTCTCCGGCGAAGCGGCCATGTCGACGCCGTCGACGGCGACGCTGCCGGCAAGGAGCGGCAATTGCCCCGTGAATGCCTTCACGAGCGTCGACTTCCCGGAGCCGTTGGCGCCGAGAAGGCCGAGGATCTCGCCGCGGCGAAGCGTGAGGTCGACGCCGGTGACGACGGCCCGGCCGCGATAGCCCGCCGCGACGCCGCGGAGGATGAGGAGCGGCGCCCCGGGATCGGGTGCAAGATCAGCCATGGCGATAACTCCGCCGGGTCCGGAACCAGAGGAAGACGACGAGCGCGGCAAGGCCGAGGAACACCGTCCTGCTGTACTCGAGCGATTCGTACGCCGTGAGCGCCAGCGCGGCCAGGAAGGCGAAGGCTGCCAGCTTCGGCGCCGCAGCGAAGAATGCGGCGAACACCGCATAAACGCCGTTGAGGAGAAGAAGTCCGAACGCGCCCGCCAGGGGAGCCTGCCAGGCAGCCGGCTCGGCCGCGTAGGCGGGAATCGCGGTGAACGCGAAGAAGGCCGCCGAGAGTGCAAGCGGCAGGCGCATGAGGGCGAGCCACGCCCGGCCGAACCCGAGCGCGGATGCACGCAGCACCGGCGACTGCAGCGGATGGAAGCGGACCGTGAGCATGAAGAGCCCGAGGCCACCGAGGAGGCCAACAATCACGCCGGCCGATGCGGTCTGGCGCACGAAACTGGCGATGACGGCGCCCGAACCGGCGAGGAGGAGCGCCAGCGCCGGCAGGAGCCGCCGTGCGGTGAGGCGGACGCGGCCCGCCGGCAGGTCCCACGCCCATGAGCCGAGCCACGCCGGGCGGCGCCGGTCGAGGACGGCGATCGCGGCGGAGGGCAGTGCGTCAACGTCCCGGATGTCGCCGGCGTCCTCGAAGACCGCCGCGGGAGAGCGGTGCACACGCCAATGGACCGCGGCCGCAAAGGCGAGCCCCGACAGAAGCGTCGCGGCAACCCACCACAGCACCGGCAGTGGCTTGTCGACGAGGAGAGCGAGCGTCAGGACCAGCGCGCCGTCGAGCGCGGTGAGCGGTGCGCCGAGGACATGCGCGGCGAACCGGGCGGCCCCGCGCCGCCTGGCCTCTTCCAGGGGCTGGACCTTCAGGAATGGCGCGTGAGCCCGCTCGCTGGCGAGGCGACCGAAAAACCAGCCGAGCCCGGCGCCCGAAAGAAGCATCGCGCCGGGAACGGCGGCGAACCAGACCCATCCGGAGTCGCGAAGCATGTCCGCCCGGGACACGGCGCCGACGGCGAAGATACCGATCGCGTAGGCGGCAAGGAGCCCTCCGCCGACGATCACCCAGAGTCGGGTGGCCAGGCGCGTGTCGCGGATCGACGCACGCAGTTCAGCGAGGAGGATCGTGAGAACGAAGCGGTGGCGCGACGGCATGTCCGTCTTTCATACACCGAGGGGAGGCGGGCCGGAATCGCCCGCCGTGCGCGGCAAGGCGATGCGGGGCGATCCGGTCAGTCCGGTATCATGCTGACGCCGGCCGCTTCGCCGAGGATGCCGAGGACGACCGTCTGGCGCTCGGCGGGCGTGAGCGTGAAGATGGCGTCGATCGTTATCGCGCCGAACTCGCACAGCACCGCGGGCGTCCCGGTGGTTCCGGTGGTGATGGCGCGGATGATCTCCTCGGCGTTGGGCGAGGCGGCGACTATGTCGATGACGGCGGCCTGGTAGGCGTCGAACGGGGCGAGGGCGTCCAGTTCCTGCTCGACCCGCCGCATCTCCGGCGCGCCGGCGATCTCGGCCGCGAGGGCGGCGTATACGACCGAGTAGTACGCGTCGACATAGGCCGGCGACTGCGCCGCCACGAATGCGAGTTCCTCGCGCCCGGCCGCCATGATGTCGTCGCCGAGCATGGCTTCGGGACACGAATCCGGCCGGTTCTCGCCCATCCAGCGGAACACGTCACCCGAGACCCTGAGGAGCGCCTCCTGGCGCTTCTGCGACAGGCGCAGGATGCCATTGGTCGTGGCGAGGAGGTCGACCCGCGTGGTCACGGTCGCAAGGTCCTCGATGGTCATGGCCATCGTCACGAGCGGCGCGCCGTTGACGTAGACATACGGGGCGTAGCCCGGATCGGCCGTGACGGACACCATGTGGCGTTCCATCACCTGCCAGATGGCGTCGGGCACCGCACCATAGATGCGCTCGAGTTCGTCGCGCATCAGGGCGGGGTTGGCGACGCCTTCGGCGAAATGGGCCGCGAGGGCTTCGGGGCTGAACCATGCCGGCTGGGCTGCCGCCGGGATTGCGACCACGGACGCCATCACCGCTCCGGCGAACCCCGCGCCAGCTGCTCTGCCACCCATCATCATCGCATGTTCCCCGATCCACCCGTCGGGGTCGGGCCTTACCAGAGGTCCCGGACGAGGTGAACCAACGATCCTGCGATCACAGATCGACGATGAAAGCGGCGATCGCCCAGGAGCGCTCCGGCTCGGCCAGCGCCCCGAACGCCTCCAGCTGGAGCAGGCTCCTGCGGCAGCGCGCCTGGTCCTCGGTTGGCGGTGGGACGCAGACCGAAACGGCGGAACAGGCCGCGATAAGCGGTGGCGGAAGGGTGGTCGCCTCGGTCTGCGCCTGGGCGAGGGCCGCCCGGCCGGCGGCGAGTTCGGCGCGCGAGAAGGCGTGCCAGGGCGGAGCCTGCGATGTCTCGGCCGTGATGGCTGCGGTCCGGTAGCGCAGCGTCGACCGCAGTTCCTCCGGGCTGATCTGGGCAAAATACTCGAGCTCGATCTCGGCGTCGTCGAGGACGGCCGCCGGCTCGCGGGCGACAACGGCGCACAGCGCCGGGTCGGTCGCGGCCAGCCACGTCAGGATCTCGTGGATGTGGTCGACGAAGGCGAGAAGCCCCGATGGCGGAAGCCGCAGCGTACCATCGCGATAGGCTTCGGTTCGCGCCGCAGCCGCGAACTCGCCGATGGACTGGAGGACGACGGCGCGATCCACCTCCTCGATCCGGGCGAGGAGGTAGGTCTGGAAGTCGGCGCTGGAGTAGATGCTGTCGGTGAACGATCCGAGCAGGGCGGCGCTGCCCGGAGGGAAGCCGAGGTCGCCCTCAAGGGTCGTTTCGAAAGCCCGGCTGTCGGTAACGACGACGCGGGCGAGGAGTTCATCGAGTTCCTCGCGCGACACGGGCTGCGCCGCGGCTGCCCCGGCCAGGGCCGCAACCATGCCAAATCCCGCAATCAGTCGAGCTGCAACTCGTCCAACGACCAAGGCGATCCCCTGCGCCCGCCGCCTGCCCCGGCTCCCGTCAGGTCCGCCGGCAGCGAGTCCTTCTATCACGGCGCCCTGATCGTTTACACGAGATCGTGTTCGGTTCGTGGCCCCGTGCAGCACGAGGTCCGTCGCCGGTGCCGGCCCGAATCATGCGGAGGTGCTCGCCGGCTTCGGAACACCGTGCCGGGTCACCGCCGTTCCTGCCGGGGCGAGGGCGGCGGTGCGGCGATCGCTCACGACCGCCCGGCCGCGGCGTGCTAACAGCGGCGCATGATCTGGCAGGACATCCTCATCGGCTCGGCGCAGGCGATGCTCGCGATCGGCCTCGTGCCGGCGGTGATCCACCACCACAAGCCGCCGCTCACCACGTCCGTCACGACGGCGCTTGGGATGGCCGCATTTGCCTTCGCCTTCGCAACGCTGGGCCTGTGGTGGTCCACGGCGATGTCGGCGGTGCAGTTCTTCCTGTGGGTCACCCTGGCGCTGCAGAAGCGGCGTGGCAGCCCGGCCCTGCCCCTCGCCGACTCCGACGCCCCTAGGTCAGGCGTGGCAGGATCGTCGTGACGACGGTGACGATCAGGCTCCCGACGAACAGGACATACAGTACGAGGAAGACGAAGGCAGCGATGGCCCAGCCGCTCCCACCGGTGAGCCGGCTCCAGCGCGTGGCGGAACGGATGGTGCCAACGACCTGCCAAGGCAGCACGATCGCCAGGGCAAGGGCGCTGATCGCCAGCCCGAGCCGGACTTCGTGGCCCGGTACGATCAGGTCGCCGTCGCTGAACGCGATGCCGATGTAGAACGGGATGGCCAGGAGCATCATCCCGACGAAACATGTGACGCCCCAGAAAGCCGAATCGAGCGGGATGTCGCCGCGCCAGTGGCGCGCGACAAAGCCCAGTGACCGCGACGGAGGGGGCACGCTCTCCGCCTGCGCCGTCGGACTGCGAGCAAGCGGTTCCCCGCCGACGACGCTGAACAGAACGGCGGCGCGGTCACGCTGGATGAGGTCGGTCAGGCAGGCCCTGCACCGCGTCGTCGCGCGCTCGATCGGCGCGGAACAGTGCCAGCAGTGGAGTTCTGCGGTCATCGTCAGCCCCCTGCGCCGGCGGACAGCACTCCGGCCCGTTCGAGTTCGGCGACCGTCGGAAACCACATGTCCCACGGCGGAACGTCGGCGACGCGCGCGAGGAAAGTCTGCGTGACGCCGGCCGCGGCCATCAGCTCGGTGTAGTACCGGTGTGCGCTTCGGTAGTCGTAGATGTTGAACGGATCGGTCGCCGAGTGATAGCCGAGCGACCGCGGGAGGCTCACGGTCCGCTCCGCGCCGCCGGCGAAGATCAGCGTACAGGCCGACATGCATGCGCTGTCGACATGGGTCGCGAGGCCGTGGTCGCGAATGACGGTCGCTGCCTGTTCCGCCGGCCCGATCCGCCCGCCCGGTGATTCCAGCACGATCGTGACGGTATCGGGCGCCTGGCGCAGCGCGTCCTCGATCGCCTCGGCGAGGCCGAACTTCACGCCGCCCGTGACGAGGATCGCCCGCCGCCCGGCGTCGATGGCAACCTCGAAATCGGGGATGTCCGGGTCGCCCAGAAAGGCGATCCGATACACTTCGACCAATTGAACACGCGCTTCAAGGATGACGGACTGCAGGAGGCCGACGACGCCGATCCCGACCCACACCACGGCGGCCACGGCCCAGAAGGCGCCACTCCCGCGCGACCGCCGCTCGCGCCGCCGTCGCCGCGCCGAGCGCCAGACGCCGACCAACTGCCACAGGGAGACCGTGAGAAAGACCAGCCAGAAGCCCGCAAGCCAGAGGAACAGCGTTCCGGGCGTGGTCGATGGCGGCAATTCGACGAAGTACGCGACCCCGTAGATGACCATCGACAGACCGAAGGACATTACCCAGAACGTGACGCCGAGCGGCAGGTCGCCGCGCCAGTTGCGCGCGATCGGGTTGGACCGGCGGGGGCTGGCCGGATGGGGATTGCCTTGCGCCCCTGCGCCTTCCGTTGCGCTGGCCTGCCGGACGCCGCAACGCGGGCAGGTTTCGGCGCCGGCCGGCATTCCGAACCCGCAATGACGGCACTCGATCGTCGGCGCGGAGGGTCGGGACGCTTCGGACGGAGGTTCCGCCACGAGCGCTCCGGTCTGCCACGAGGGCGTAACGTCATAGCGCTCCGAGGCGCTCCCGCGCCGGTCGAGATGGGTGCCGCAGGACGGGCACTCGATCGTGTCCCGCTCGATGGGCTTGCCGCAGTGCCAGCAGGCCAGCGGGACGGGCGGGTTGCGAAGAGGTGCGCCACTGTCCGACCGGAAATTGGCGCGCGCCGGGTCTGCCGCGGCAAAGACGAGGCTGCAACGCGGACACGCCTGCCCTTCGCCGCCAAGCAGCGGAAGCCCGCATCGCGGGCAGTTGCGAAATGTCACCGAGCCCCTCCACCCGCTCAACCCAGCCGGGCATCATGAACATAATGAGAACGAAATCTGACCTGCGTCAAGGTCGGGCCGTGTTGGCTACGGGGCCGGCCACAAGGTTGGGTTGGCACACTTGATGCGTGCCCGCATGGCTGGCGACGGCGGAGGCCACAATGACGGTCATCGAGGAACGGATCGACAGCACGGGTGGGGTGAAGATCTACCTTCGCTCATGGAAGCCGGCGGGAAAGCCTAAGGCGATCGTCGTGATCTGCCACGGCTTCAATTCGCATGGCGGGCTCTACATCTGGACGGCGGAGCAACTGGTGGCGGACGGCTATTCCGTCTACGCGCTCGATCTAAGAGGGCGCGGCAAGTCCGAGGGGCCGCGGTTCTACGTCGATACCATTGCCGACTATGTCGGTGACGTCGCGACGGTGGTGCGCGTGGCCAAGACGCGCGAACCGGGGCTCCCGCTCTTCCTTCTCGGCCACAGCGCGGGCGGCGTCATCTCGGTCACCTACGCGCTGGATCACCAGGCGGAACTTGCGGGGCTCATCTGCGAGAGCTTCGCCTACCGCGTCCCGGCGCCGGGGATCGTGCTGTCATTGCTGAAGGGCATGAGCGCGGTCGCGCCGCGGCTAGGCGTGTTCAAGCTGAAGAACAGCGACTTCTCGCGCGACCCCGCGATGGTGGCGCTGCTCAATTCGGACCCGCTGATCGCCAATGAGAGCCAGCCTGCGGCGACGGCGGCGGCCCTCATCCGGGCGTCGGAGCGGCTCAAGCGCGAGTTCTCGCGCATCACGCTCCCGGTGTTCATCCTCCACGGGACGATGGACAAGGCGACGGTACCGGCGGGCAGCCAGGAGTTCGCGGCGGCCGCGGCCTCGAAGGACAAGACGCTGAAGCTTTATGAAGGTCACTTCCACGACCTCCTCGCCGATGTCGGGAAGGAGGGCGTGATGGCGGACATCAAGGCCTGGATCGCGGCACGGGTTCCGGGCGCGGCCGCGTAGGGCCGACCCGGCAACAGCGGAAGGCGTCAGCCCTGCGGCGGGACAGGCAGCGAGACCGGGCGCCTGATCAGACGGAAGATCGCGCGCCGCGAGCGGCTCCAGTCCTCGATTTCGCGGCCGCAGACGACGCAGTTGAAGGGATCGCGCCAGCGAACGACCGTCAGGTGCTCCTCGCGCTCATAGACAGCACCGCACTGGCAGCGGACCGTTTCCTTCATGGCGGAGATATGGTGCGGCGGCCCACGCCAGGACAATGCCGGGACATCGGCGCGTTCTCGTCCGACCGGCTACGGCTTGTTGAACTCGTTGTCGATCACCGGGCCGGCGTCGTAGGTGATCAACGGCGGCGCGGCGGGGATCGGAGCCGTCGTCTCGACCGGCGGCGCGGGCGTCGCGTCGGGCCGGGTGACGAGGACGAGCGTGGTGACGCCGATCAGGCCCGCGGCGAGGATGTAGATCATCGGCCGGCCGGTCCAGATCCGCCCAAGCGCGCCCTGCCGCGCCGCGACAGCAGGCTGGTCATCGGCGTAGTAGCCGCCGTCGTCCCAGTTTCCTTCAGGTTGCTGCTGCCATTCGCCCGGACTGGTGGCGTTGCGTGCGGTCATGCGCCGCTCCTGTGCCTGGCCGCCCATCCCGAAGGCAACGACCGATCGACAAAGAGAGGCCGCTCGAAGACGGAGCGGCCCAAGTCAAGGGAGGTGCCCAGGAAGGGGACGCTGGGCAGCCAAAACGCTGCGCTCATTGCGTTAAGGAATGGTTAACTCCGCAAGCCAAGGTTCAGCAGGGGTGTCTTGCCTTCAAGGGGTTGCGGCGAGTGGGGCGGGCGTCGGCCCGGAAACCGGCCGGACCGTCTCCGCGCGCGGCAGCGACTCGAGCCGGAAACGCTCGAGCAGCGCCGCCAGCAGTGTCTCGGTAATGGCGTCCTTGGCCGGGTCGGAGCGGATCAGCAGCTTCTCGCTGTACTCGCGCCGCGTGCCTCGCGGCACCATCGTCAGTGCAAGGGATAGGGTAAGGCGCAGTTCGGAACGAAGATCGTCGGCCATGTGAACAAAATAGGAACATATGCCGTTCCTGTCAACCGGCCGGACCCCGGCGGTGCCGAACGGGACACCGCCGGCACGGCGTCTTCGCTCTACATCGAGGGTGCGCGCGGAGCGCCGGGCGGCGTGCCGCCGAATCCGCCGGGCGGTAGTCCGCCGGCACCCATGCCGAAATTGGCCGAGACGGCGGTCGGGTCGATGCCGACGATGAGCGCCGCCACGTATTGTGTCGCCTCCTGCGCAACGGTCGCGATGGAGGCCGTGCCGGCCTGCCGCGCGATGCCGTCATTGGCGTTCAGCATGTCGCGCGTGGTCGTCCGCGCGTAGGCCGGAACGGTGGCATAGACGGTATCGTTGAGGTCCTCGGGGAAGAAGATCTGGCCCGTCAGGACGTTGGTCTCGTCGAGGAAGACCTTGAAGTGGATATGGGTCGTCCGGCCCTGGTACCAGCCGGGATAGATCGAGGCGAAGTTCACAAGGCCGATCGAGTCGGTGAACTGCGTGCCGCGGAGGAACGTCGCGCCGGTCGTGTCGACGCCGCCCGTCTGGTTGGCGTATCCCGAATAAAGGCCCGCCGCATCGCAGTGCCAGATGTCGACCCGCGCGTTCTCGACCGGCTTGCATGCCGCGTCGACCACCTGCAGGCGGACCGTCAGCGGCAAGCCCTCCCTGCCTTCGGTGATGTCGGTCCTGACGAGGGTGGGGTCGAAGTAATAGGGTCCCTCGGTCACTTCCGGAACGAGGACACAGACATCCGCGCCGGGGATGAGGAGACTGGCATCGGCGGTCTGGGCAAAGAGGCGCTGCGGCAGCATCGTGCCGCCGGCGACCGTCACGGCGATCATCGTGAGCGCTTTGCGCCGGTTTAATGCCATTGTGGTCAGGCTTTCCATCGTTCTGGCTCCTGCGCCGCGGTGGCGCTCCGGTGGATCGGTTCACCCGATCGGGTACGTCGCGATGTAGGACGGACCCCGGCCGGGAGCATGGCGCGACGTGAACAAAAGTGTAACATCCTGTATCAGGGCCGGCGTTTCTCGCACGTTGATGCGCTTTGTCGTCGGCTGTGCGTTCGCCCCAGGCCGCGGCCGGGCACTCCCGAGCGCGGTCATGGTCTCCGCAGCCGCGCGGGCCGAGGCCCATTGCGAGGTGTCGCGGCTGGCGTAGGCTTGTTCCATGCCGTTCCAGATTCGCCGCATGTCGATCGACGACCTTCGTCGCGTGATCTCCTGGGCCGAGGAGGAGGGGTGGAATCCGGGCCGCGGCGATGCCGCGCCGTTCTTCGCCGCCGACCCGTCCGGCTTCTGGATGGGCTGGCTCGACGATGAGCCAGTCGCCTCGATCTCCACGGTTTCCTACGGCGGTCGCTTTGCCTTCGTCGGCTTCTACATCTGCCGGCCCGAACACCGCGGGAAGGGGCATGGCCTTGCCCTGTGGCGCGCGGCGCTCGCGGGCGTGGGCAGTCCCGTCATAGGGCTCGACGGCGTCGTGGCGCAGATTCCCAACTACGAGCGCTCCGGCTTCGCCGTGGCGCACAGCAACCACCGCTACACGGCCGAACTCGCCTTCGGGACGCCGCATGACCCCCGCCTCCGCTTCGTCGACGACGGCCTCCTGCGGGCCATCATCGCCTTCGATGCCGGCCTGTTTCCGGCGCCGCGCGACAGGTTCCTCCGCAACTGGCTGGTTGGCGACGTCAGCCGTTCGGGCTTTGCGATCGTCGATGACGGCCGGGTGACCGGCTACGGCGTCATCCGCGAGGCGGTGACCGGGCGACGGATCGGCCCTCTATTCGCTGCCAACGCCGATGACGCGGACCTTCTGCTGCGGGCGCTCGTCGCGCTCGGCCGGAAGGGCCCGGTGTTCATCGACATCCCTGAGCCAAACCGGGATGCGCGGGCGCTGGCCGAGCGGCACGGCATGACCCCGATGTTCGAGACGGCCCGGATGTATCGTGGCCCGCAACCGTCAATGCCGCTCGGGCGGATTTTCGGCATCTCGTCGCTGGAACTGGGGTGAGTGGCGAGTGGTGCGCACGGCATCTGTGTCGCAACAGTGCCATCTACCACTACGCACTCCTCACCCGCTGCCTGCCGCTCACAGCACCAGCGCGGCGCCGTCGCAGCGGATGCCGCCGACCAGGACATCCATCTGCCCGACGCTGACTCCGGCGGCGCGGAGGATCGAACCGATGATGCCGTCGAGCGGTGTCGCGATCGTCGACAGCAGGGCACGCGTGCCGGCGAGCAGCGACGGGGCGGGGAGGGCGATTCCGACGACGGTGGAGGTGAGGCTCGCCGAGCTGAAGAGCGTGCCCAGCGTCGATGCCAGATACGAGCGTGTATCGGCTGTCTTCACTCTGGCTGCCGCGATGTCGGCGTGGCTGAAGACGAGGGAGATCGGCGTCGGGTTGGCCATGGCGGCGTGGCCGCTCGCCCGGACGGTGACGACGCTGCTCAGGAGGCCCGTTCCGATCCCGATACTCACCAATGCGGCCTCGGACGGCGTGTTGGTGAACCCGAAGTCGGCCAGCCGCGACCGGTCGATCGCGCCGATCCAGGCTTCCGCCACGGCCGGGCGGGCGCTCACCGTTACCCACGATGTGTCGCGGCTTCCGCCGCAGGTGATGTCGGCCAGTTGGGCATCGCCCGAGGCGACCGTCAGGTAGATCGGGACGGTGACGAGGTGATCGAGGAGCTGGCCGCTCGTGCCAAGGACCGTTGCCTCGAGGTAGAGCCGGGTCTGCGCGGTGTGGAGCGTGACGCCTTCCTCGCCGATGGTCATCCACCGGCTGCCCTGCATCGGTTCCCCGATCGCCAGCGCGATGGTGGCGTCGACGAGGCCCGTCTCGACATCGAGATCGAGCGAGATCGCTCGGGCGCCGTCGACGAGGCGCGCTGCGGCGAAGATGAGGTCGAATACGCTTGCCTGGGCGTCGAGGCCGCCGGTGTCGCCGCCGACCGGAATCGTGCCGAGATGGCCGATGTCGATGAGCTGGCCGAGCGGTATCGTGGTTCCGGCGGCGGCGTCTATTTTCGCCACGGCGCTGAGGACCGACATGAGCGCGCCGTCGTCGCGGAGCATGCCTTCGACGGTATCGGCGAAGTCCCACCAGCCGACGTCGAGTTCGGCGATGTCGGTGTATGTCCCACCGGCGATCTCAGCCTCCACCGCCAGGCGATCGAGGAGGTCGATCATGTCGAGCCGGGCGTCGAGGAGCGCGTTGTAGTCCATCACCGACAGCGAGAGTTCGGCGCCGAGGAGGTTGCCGAGGATCTGGTTGAGAACGCCTTCGTTGAGGGAAGCAAGTCGCGTCCCGATCGCGAAGGCGGCAATGCCGGTATCGGCTGCAACGGCGGCGGCCGTGACGACGGGCCCCTGGCCGTCGAAGAAGGAATGCCACAGGGCGACCGGCGGCAGCGACGTCGCCTCGACCCGAACGGCATTTGCCGGCAGGCTCCCGACGACGAAGCGCTGTCCAGTCGGGCGGGTGGTGTCGGCCTCGTAGCGGCCGGTGAGGACGCTCAGCGTGTGCGGCGCCGGAAAGCCGTTCCGGGCAAGGCTCTCGCGAACGAGCGTCTCGGCGCGCGAGACGTCCCGGGCGCCGTCGATGGCTGCCAGATCCACTGCCGACTGCAGCACGCGCTGATGGGTGTTGGCGATGCTGCTGTCGATGACGATGCCCACAACGAGCACGCAGGCAGTGATGGCGATGCTGCCCACGAGCGCCACCGAACCGCGGCGATCGCGGTGAAGGCTGCGGATCGCGCGGTACAGGCGATGCACCTACCAGCCTCCCCGCCGCACGATCGATGTCCGGGAGATCGCGTCGGGTGGCATCGGCAGGAGATTTGTGAAGGCGGACAGGCCCAGATGGGTCGCGTCGTAGGTCACGGTGACTTCGAACAGGTCGGCGTCGCCCGCAACGGCCTGCGAGGCAATTGTCAGGTGCGCGCCCTGGAGAAACGGATAGGTCTCGACGACCTCGCGGGCGCGTGATTCCGCGAGTGCGGCGCGCTCGCCATCGCTCAGGCCGCCGACGGCCGCGCGCGCGGCCTCAGCGGCGACCTGTTGAACGCCGTGTGCCACCGTGAAGTAGATGCCGTAGGCGAGAATGCCGATCAGCATCACCACGAACACCGAGCCGAGTATCGCGAACTCGACAGCGGCGGCACCTTTGTCATCTCGTTGAAAAGGACGCGTCATCGCGTGCAGAGGCTCCCCTCCGCCACGATGGATTGCAGTCGTTACCGTTCCGTTCGAAATTGGTTGTCGATTGCATCAAAGCAATCTGTGACTGCAGTCGGCGCAACCAGAGCGATATGGATTGCGCGATGCAATCGACGCGAGACGGGCGCGCAGCACTGGCCCTAGAGGGCGATCATCCACGGAACGAGGAGCATCGCGACCGCGGTTCCGCCATAGGCGATCTGGGCCCGCCGGCCCTTCGGGATGTACGCCGACAGCTGGTGGAGCAGGAAGCCGAAAATGCCGCCGACCGCAAAGCCGGCGAAGTGCGCCCCGATGTCGGTGCGTTCGCCGCCGATGCCCATGAAGGCAAGCAGCATCAGCGCTGCGCCGAGCGGTGCCCAGCGGCGCAGGCCGGGCCCCGTCACCGTCTGGCGCTGCCAGGCGAGAGCAGCCGCAATGGCAAGCGCGCCGAAGACGGCCGTCGATGCGCCGATCGAGGTGTGACCTGCGGTGCGGAACGACGCTGCCAGGACATTGCCGATGCCGCCGGCGAGCACGATCGACAGCCATGCAAGGCCGGCGCCGACCGTCTGCGAGACGACGAGGCCGAGCACGCCGCCGAACAGGACGTTGGACAGGAGGTGGCCGAGATCGCCATGAAGGCCAAGCGCCGTGAAGGCGCGCCACCATTCGCCGCCGATGACGAGACCGGCATTGGCCGCGCCCGCCTGGTACCAGTCGGCGCCGAACCAGCCGCGCTCGGCGGCCATCTGGACGAGGATGACGAGCGCCGCGGCGATCAGCGTGCCGTCGAAGATGCGGCTGAGGGAGAACGGCGTCGTCGCCGAGGGCTTCTGTTCGTTCTCTTCCGTGTAGGCGGTGAGCTCTTCCTCCGCCCGATGGACGTCGCGGACCGGCACCAGCAGGCCGATGCCCCACGGCCGGCGGATCAGGAGGCAGGTGATGCTCATCGCAATCAGGACGAGCGCATGCTGCTCGGCGTCAAAACGACGGGCAAAATGCCTGATCTCGGTCCAGCCCAGGTCGGAAGGCTCCAGCACGCCGACCATCCCATCGTTGTTGGCGCCCCCGCGCCGGATGGCACGTTACACGGGCATGACAGGCAGATGGTGTCGCGGGCGCAACGCCGGAAGGGTGATCGCCGGTTCACGCGATCACGGTTGCGCGCCTGTGACACGCGCGCAACACAGCCTCAGCGCACGAGATCGAAGATGAAGTCCTGGAACACCGGGAATACGGGCCGGGGCCACGGCACCGCCAGGACCGCTTCGAACAGCCCGACGGTGAAGGCAAACATGCCAAGCGTGAAGAACAGGCAGGCCCAGCCGAGCCGGCCGCCCAGCGCCACGAACACGGCCGGCACGAGGAAGAAGAGGGCGGGTTCGAGCCCGATAAGGCCGGAGAGGAGGATGTAGACGACGATGAGCGAGACGACCACCGCGCCACGCCCGGCGGTGCGGAAACCCTGGCCCGGCAGGCCGGCCGGCGTCCGCATCGCGGCAAGGGCCGAGGTCGCAATGACGGCGGCGAGAACCGCCAGGGTCAGCCAGCCGACAATCGATGGGCCGATGCGCGCCGAGGCGCTCCAGTCACGCGACAGGATGAGGAGAAACACGACGCACACGGCGGCGACGGACGCAAAGGTCACGCTGGCGACGTGGAAGGCCCGGGTGGGCCTTGTGGTCATCCCCTCGACCGAAACCGCGCGCTTCCGCTGCTGGCCGAAAAGGGGGCGCAGCAGCGCATAGGCGGCGATGGCCAGGATCACCAGTACGCCCGGGCGCAGCAGCCAGTGCCAGTCGTAGATCTGGATCGAGATGAACAGATAGCGCTCGATGATCTCGCCGAGGATGAAGCCGAGGAGCAGCGGAGGGCGCGGCCAGTCGAGCGCCTTCATCAGGAAGGCGATGGTCCCGACGCCAAGCACCATCCACAGATCGCCGAGACTGAGGCTCGCCTGGAATGCGCCCATCAGGACGAGGACGAGCATCCCGGCGACGAGATATCGGGCCGGAATGTCGAGGAAACGCGCCAGCTGCGGCGTGAAGAAGAGGCACGCCGCGCCGCCGATCAGGTTCGCCAGCGCCAGGCCCCAGACCAGCATGTAGGTGAGGTCGAGATGGTCGGTCAGCATCCGCGGGCCGGGCGTGACGCCGTGGATGAGGAAGATGCCCAGGACGATCGCAAGCCCGGCGGTGGCGGGAATGCCGAGGGCCAGCGTCGGCACGAAGGCGCCGCCGTCGCGGGCGTTGTTGGAGGCTTCCGGCGCGATGACGCCGCGGACATCGCCGGCGCCGAACGAGGATGGCGGCTTCGCCGTCCGCACGGCCATGCCATAGGCCACCCAGTCGATGACCGATGTGCCGATACCCGGAATCGCGCCCAGCATGACGCCGATCCAGCTCGAACGGAGGACCAGGAACCAGTTCCGGAAGGCAACGCGGATTCCGCGCAGCAGGCTGTCGCCCTTGCTGCCTTCCCGCATCCCGGCGCCAAGCAGCGGCATGTGGATCATGTCGATCAGCGAGGGCAGCGCATAAAGGCCCAGCGTCAGCGGAATGAACGGGAGACCGTCCCACAGGTAGAGCGAATCGAAGGTCCAGCGCATCTCGCCGGTCTGGTTCGAGATGCCGATGAAGGAGAGGAGAACGCCGATGCTGGCGCTCGCCAGCCCCTTCAGGACGCTCCTTCCCGACACCGAGGAGACGAAGCAAAGGCCGAGGATGCAGATTGCAAGGAGTTCGGGCGTGCCGATCTTCGGGATCAGCGCCCCCATGATCGGGATCGCGATACCCAGCAGGACAGCTCCGAAGACGCCGCCGATCATCGAGGCGGTGTAGGCGGCACCGAGCGCCTCCTTCGCGCGGCCCTGCTTGGACATTTCGAAGCCGTCGACGACGGTAGCGGCTGCTCCCGACGACCCGGGAACGCCGAAGAGCACAGCCGGGATCGTGTCGGAAGTCGTGTTGACGGCAAGGAGGCCGACGATGACGGCGAAGGCGACCGACGGCTCCATGACGATCGTGAAGGGCAGGAGAAGCGCCAGCGCGAGGCCGGTGCCAAGGCCGGGAATGAGGCCGACCACGAGGCCCGCGAACACGCCTCCGAACAGGCCGATCATCGTCATCGGATCGAAGAGGAGCGCGAGCCCGCCGCCTAGCGCCTCCATGGAGGTCCCCCCGTGATCCGCCGCCGCCCTTCGGCTATCCTGCCCGCCGGGGGCGACGTGGTCGCGGCCCGGCGATCGGGCCGGGGCGTGCCGGCCGTTGCGCCATGCGCTCCGCCGAGGCACCGGCCATGATCTACTTCGTCACGCACCACGACACGCCGCACCCCATCGCAACGGCCGCAAGCGTTGGTCGCAAGGAGGGGCTCGCCGACATCCGGCTTTTGACCTATCGCGCCCTTTTCACCAAGCGCCGTGCGCCCGTGGGGCACTACGTCTTCACCGATTTCGACAGGCTGACCTCCTACGAGATCGAGGCCGCCGAGATCCTGGCGCGCCGGCTGGTCGAGGCGGCGCCGCGCGCGAAGATCCTCAACCGCCCGGCCATGGTGCTCGAGCGGTTCGCGCTCCTCCGGCGCCTCGCCGCCGCCGGGCTGAACGATTTTTCCGCCTACCGCATCGATTCCGGCGACATGCCGCAACGCTATCCGGTGTTCATCCGGCTCGAGGACGACTGCCAGAAGCCTGACACGGCGCTCCTCCACTCGGAGGGCGAATACCGGGCGGCGATCACCGCTCTCCAGGCGGCCGGCCTGCCGATCAAGCGGCGCATCGCGGTAGAATACTGTGCCGAGAGCAACGCCGACGGGTATTTTCGGAAGTACGGCGTCTTCCGCATCGGCGACCGGCTGGTGCCGCATCACTTGTTTCACAACGGCGACTGGTACGTGAAGTTCGCCTCGCGTCAGCGCGTGGCCGAGGAGGCAGATCCCTTCGCGCCCGAGATCATCGCCTACCTCGAGAACCTGCCGCACGCGGCCGAGGTGATGCAGCGCTTCGAAATGGCGTCGATCGACTATGGCCGTATCGACTACGGTTTTGCCGCCGGCAGGCTGCAGACCTACGAGATCAACACGAACCCGCTGGTGCCTTTCCGGAAGCTGCCGCCGAGCACCGATCTCGCACGGATTCGCCGCGTCCTCTTCCGCCAGCGCTTCTTCGGCGCCTTTGCCGCCCTCGACACGCCGGTCGCGGGACCATCGACGATCCGGTTCGCGCTGCCGGAGCCGCATCGGGAGCACTTCCCGACCGGGCTCGACCGGCTTCACGCGGCGCTCAACCGGCTCGGACTCCGCCGCCCGCGGTTCGGCGATCCGCAGCAGGATGCCATCAGCCCGCCGCGCGT
>JAHCJY010000002.1 GCA_026126065.1 Bauldia sp.
TCCGCGGCGGCAGGCAGATGCCGGTGCTGACCGCCCACGCCTCGGCGGAGAACCTCCGCGAGCTCGGCGCAATGGCGGCGGCCGGCACGCTGCGGCCGTCGATCGAGCGGCGGTTTCCGTTTGCCGAGATGCCGGCGGCGGTGGCGCTGCTGGAGACGCTGCGGGTCAGGGGGAAGGTAGTGGTCGCCAACCTTCAGTGAGGGATGCCGTCGGCGAACTGCCGCTTCGCGAAGGCTCGCGACGACTCAGCAGCGAGCGGTGTCACGAGCGCCAGCCTTCCTGTCCAACTAATTGCGTTTGCTACGCATTCGACTTGCAGCTTCAAGTGGCGTAATATTTGTTCTTCGTATGTTCTCTTAGTGATGCTTATGGCCATACAAACTGCAATCGAGTGGACCGATGCCACCTGGAACCCGGTTACGGGTTGCACAAAGATCAGCGCAGGCTGTGACAACTGCTACGCGGAGCGCTTCGCTGAACGGTTTAGAGGCACGCCCGGTCACCCCTTTGAAAACGGGTTCGATCTGACGCTTCGGGAAGGCCGCATTGAGCAGCCACTGATGTGGCGCAAGCCGCGTATGATTTTCGTCAACTCCATGAGCGATTTGTTTCACAAGGATATTCCCCGGGTTTTCACGGATAGGGTCTTTTCAACAATGGAGCGCGCCAATTGGCACGTATTCCAAGTTCTAACGAAGAGATCGTCGCTGCTGCGGGACTATCTTGTGGAGCGATACGGAGAACAACACGGACCATCGCATATGTGGTTCGGAGTTTCAGTAGAGGACGGCACGAAGAAATCTCGTATCAGACACCTACAACAGTCACCGGCTGGCGTTAGATTTCTATCACTTGAGCCTCTTATTGGCCCGATGGGTCGCGTAGATTTAACTGGAATCGATTGGGTAATCGTTGGCGGTGAAAGTGGACCGAATGCGAGACCAATAGATGCCGAGTGGGTGAGAGACATCCGCGACCAGTGCGTCGCCGCCCAAACCGCATTCTTCTTCAAACAGTGGGGGGGACACAGACCGAAGTCTGGGGGGCGTGACCTGGATGGGGTGACTTGGAGCGGATTTCCTACTAGTGGAATCGCAACGAGGCAGGCCGAGCTTTAGGGGAATGGCCGCTTGAGGCAGCATTACATCGGTGGGCGAGAGCATGCGGCCATCAAGCATGCTGTCTTAAAGGCTTACCTAGAGCCATTGGCGTTTAAGACACTGCAAGCCAGGTCGATCAGTAGCCCCTCGTTTGCATATATCGACGGGTACACTGGCCCCTGGGGAGCCGTCGATGATGCTACCTATATCGACACTTCCTTCGGTGTGGCGCTGGGGGTACTCCGCTCAGTCAAGCAGCGCCTTCCCAACGCGCGCATAAAATGCGTGTTCTGCGAGGTTCGTCGAACTGCATTTCGGACACTTGAGAAGTTCGTCAGCTCGAACGCCGAGGGGCTCGATGTCCTGTGCGTGAACGGGCGTTTCGAAGAAAATATCGACCAGATCGTCAACTTTATTGGACCGGACGGATTTCGCTTTGCGTTTATCGATCCAACGGGCTGGAAAGTAGATGCAGCCGCAATAACTCCGCTCTTGCGGGGAAAATGGTCAGAAGTCTTATTCAATTTTATGGCCGACTTCATCAATCGCTTTCCAGACTTTGATCAGGTTAGCAGGGCCTATGCTGCTCTACTTGGAAATGTTGATTGGCGCCGCCGTTACGATGAAACTCCCGCCAGCTTACCGAATGACGAGCGAATACTAATTCTCTTTCGCAAGGTACTAAAGGAGCGATGGAGTTTTTCTCACCTAGTTGAATTGCCCATTCGTAAACCTTCGCGAGACAAGATATTCTACACGTTGGTCTACGGGACTCGGTCGCCGCATGGAGTGTTAGCTTTTAGGGATGCTCAAGCGAAGGCAGAGAAGGAAGGTTACGCCGTCGCCGCTGAAGCAACTAGAACAGCTCAGTTCAACTTGTTCTCGGCAGACGAGCAAGCAGACCAAATTGCGGCCTTTGTAGGAGTCAGCTCGCGGGAGAACTGTGCGGTCGCACGCGAGCGCATCCTCTTGGAGGTTCGCGCCGCGATCTCCATCGAGTTTCTGAAACTCGCAGCCGTGGTGATGGAGGATGTTCCGGTTCGAGAGCGCGATATAGCTCAGCTCCTGCAGGAGCTGGCCGGGTCGCGAGTTATCAGCTACGCGCCGATTGGCGCGCGCGGCGCACCTACCCGAGCGTCGGTGGTTTCGCTCGCGTAGAGCGTCTGGGTCAAGTGCGCGACCAAGGGACCAAGCTGAACTTCGTCGACATCGAGCTTCAAAAAAGTAGTGTCCAGCAAGAGCGCCGCCTTGCCCTTAAATCTCAGCCGCGAGTTCAATCTCCGATGACACGCGACAATGCTCGTCCGAAGAAGCAGCCCGTCCCGATTGTGAACAATAGATTTAGCGCCGCCTTGTCTCATTTGGCTGCTTCTTTGGTCGAGACTAGTGGTGTTTCTCATACAGGGATCAAGGGAGGAGAACGCGAAGAAATTGTAAGAGCATTCTTCGCAAGACACCTGCCGCGTCGTTATAAAGTTGAAGCCGGCGAGGTTGTAGATCAACTGAACGGATCAAGCCCACAGCTTGATGCCATGATATTTGACGAAATAAAAGACTTCAGTCTCGCCGTTGGGAAGACACCTATCTTGGCTGCGGAGGCCTTGCTAGCTAGCATCGAGGTTAAGTCACGGCTCGACAAGGCAGAGACGATAAAGTGTCTGTCCTCCGCGAGAAAATTGCGTGAACTGATGCCATTTCGCAGTCCTGTCAGCGGACATGTAGGTAAGAAGAAGCCCGGGGTACTACTCAGCAGTGCAAGATACTTCCATTGCGTCTTCGCCTTTGACACAGACATATTGCCAGACAACTGGCTAGATGCTGAGCTGAGACGGTTTAACTCCGGCCAGGCTCCGGTGCCCATCGATCTTCTTTACGTTAGAGGACGAGGGCTCATCAATTTTGCGTCTCGCCGTGCTAAATTGGAGAGCGCGTCTGGTGGTGCATTGGCGCAGTTCTATTTTGGGATACTGAATTTTATTGACCGCGAGGGCAGACGCCGTGCTCCCACCCCATACAGCGACTACGCGACCGTTCTAGGCGGCAAGGATTGGATCACGTTTTAGATCGACCACCTGCGCAAGGCCGTCACCCCAGCGGCAACATCTGCCGCACCTCAAAATACCCCCGCCACGGATCCCCCTTCTCCGCCTTGAGCGCCTCGGCGTAGGTGTCCACCGAGACCGGGTGCGCGCTCTCCAGCGCGTCCAGCGCCGTCCACCGCACCGGCCATGACACCGGCGCGCCCTTGCGGGCGCGGGTGGAGTATGGGGCTATGGCGGTCGCGCCGCGGCCGTTGCGGAGGTAGTCGATGAAGATGCGGCCCTTGCGCGCCGCCTTCGACATCACGGCAAGGTACCGCTTCGGGTCCTCCTGCGCCATGATCCGCGCCATCGCCTCGGCGAAGCTGCGGATGTGGTCCCAGCCCTGCTTCGGCACGAGCGGCACGACGACGTGGAGGCCTTTTCCGCCGGTCGTCATGCAGAAGGATTCGAGCCCCAGCGCCTTCAGGCGGTCGCGCATCTCGACGGCGCCGTCCTTCACCGCCTGGAACGGGATGTCCTCGTCGGGGTCGAAATCGAACACGAGGCGGTCGGGCTGCTCCAGCGTCTTCACGTGGCTGCCCCAGACGTGGAGCTCGAGCGCGCCCATCTGCACGGCGGCGACGAGGCCCTGTTTGTCCTCGATGTAGAGGTACGTGTCGGTCCCCTCGCGCTCGCGGATCTCGATCGGCTTGAACTGCGTGGGAAAACCCTCGCTGGCGTGCTTCTGGTAAAAACAGTCCGCCCCGGCCCCGCGCGGACAGCGCACCAGGCTGAGCGGCCGCCCCGCGACATGCGGCAGGATGCGATCCGCCAGCGCGAGCTGGAACGCGATGAGCTGGCGCTTCGTGATCTTCTTGTCCGGGAAGAGGACGCGGTTCGGGTTGGTGACCTTCACCCCCTCGATCTGGATCGCGTTGGCGTCCTTGTCCCGCTCGATGGTGATGATGCTGGTCTTGCGCTTCGGGGGGGCTGCGTCAGCGGGCGCGTCCGGCTTCGCGGGCTTCGGCTTGTTGGCAGGTTTGCCTTCTTCAACCTCCCCCTTGTGGGGAGGTCCAACGCGCCGCGCGGAGCGCGTCGGGTTGGGGTGGGGTTCCGCCTCACCTCCCGCCGCAGACTTGCGGCGCGGCTGCTCCCCCTCCGATTTCGCGTCGGCTCCGCCTCGCGAAACCGGCTCCCCCACAAGGGGGGAGCGGGAGGTGGCAGCGCGCTTCTTGGTCGGGGTCGCAACCGACGGTGCATCCTGCTCGGCTCCGCTTCCTTCCACCTCCCCCCTGTGGGGAGGTCCAAGCCGCCGCGCGGAGCGCGTCGGGTTGGGGTGGGGACTGTCCTCACCGCCCGCTCCGGACTTGCGGCGCGGCTGCTCCCCCTCCGCTTTTGCGTCGGCTCCGCCTCGCGAAACCGGCTCCCCCACAAGGGGGGAGCGGGAGCTAGCAGCGCGCTTCTTTCGCTTCGGCTTCGCCTCTGCTTCGCCTTCCTCCGCTTCGCTTGCTTCAACCTCCCCCTTGTGGGGAGGTCCAAGCCGCCGCGCGGAGCGCGTCGGGTTGGGGTGGGGACTTTCCTCACCGCCCGCCGCAGACTTGCGGCGCAGCTGCTCCCCCTCCGATTTCGCGTCGGCTCCGCCTCGCGAAACCGGCTCCCCCACAAGGGGGGAGCGGGAGGTGCGTTTCTTCCACGTCGGCTCTGCGTCGGCTTCGGGTTCCTCGGCTGCGACTTTCCCCCGCGCGCCCCCACCCCGATCGTTCCCGCGAAGGCGGGAATCCATCCCGCTTCGAAGGGACTCTTCCTGGCCTTCGGCCTGATGGGTCCCCGCCTTCGCGGGGATGAGCGGCTGGGGGGTGGCCTTCCCGCCACGCCTCCGCTGCGCGGGCTTCGGCGTGCCTTCGGGCTCCGCAGCGGCTTCCACCTCCTCGACCGGCATCTCCTCATCCAGCGCGTCGACATCCTTCGCCGACTTGTCCCGCCGCAGCGCCTTGAAGCTGGCCTGGCGCAGAAGGTCGTCCGAGGAAATACCGCGATAGGCGACGGTGGCGACGAGTTCCGGCTTCACGAAACGCGCGCTCCGGACGAACCCCTTCGGCACCTCGACCGGCGCCTTCTCCACCGCGCGCTTCTCCAGCTCGGGCCACAGCGCGTCCTGCTCGCGCGCGCCAAAGCCGGAGCCGACCTTGCCGCGGTAGACGAGCTTCCCGCCCTCGCGCGTTGCCAGCAGCAGCGCGGCGAAACGCTTGCCCTTCACCGGCGACGGCTCCCAGCCCACGACGAGGAATTCGTCGTCCTGCCCTGTCTTCACCTTGAGCCACGCCTTCGAGCGCTCGGAGCGGTAGAGCGAATCCGCCCGCTTCGAGACGATGCCTTCGAGTTCCATCTTCTCGGCGTGGGCGTAGACGTCCGCGCCGTGGCCCAGCACGTGGTCGGAATAGAGGAGCGGCCCGGCCTTGGGGCTGCCGCGCAGCAGCTCCGCGAGCTTCGCCTTTCGCTCGAGGAGCGGCACCTTCCGGAGGTCCGCCCCGTCGAGCTCGATCAGGTCGAACAAATGATAGACGAGCCCCCGCCCCTTCCCCTCGTTCCCCATCGCGGCCTGGAGCGCGGAAAAGTCGGTCTTGCCGTCCTTGCCCGGCACGGCCACCTCGCCGTCGAGCAGCGCGGACATCGCCGGCAGGTCGGCGATGGCAGGCACGAGGCCGGCGAAGCGGTCCGTCCAGTCGAGGCCGTTGCGGGTAAAAATCTTCACGCGGCCGCCGGCCTTCGCCGCGATCGCGCGGTAGCCGTCGTACTTGATCTCATGCACCCAGTCGTCGCCCGAAGGCGGCGCATCCACCAGCGTCGCCATCATCGGCGCGGCGAATTTCGGCATCGGCACCGCGGCGTCGGTGGCGCTCGCCTTCTTTGCCGCGCCGTCGTCCGCGGCCGGCGCCTTCGTCCGCCGGCCGGCGCGCGTCCACTCGTCGTTCCCCGCGGCGATCTCCTCCATCGTCCGGCCTGAGCGGACGCTGGTCATCGCGCGCTCGACGATGGGCGTTCCTTCCGTGCTGGCGTAGCCGTCTCGCTCCTTGAACAGGAGCCAGTTCTCCGCGCGGCTCTTCCTGTCCCGGTTGTTCTTGATGCGGACGAGCATCCAGTTGCCCTTGAGCCGCGCGCCGTCGAGCCGGAATTTCAGCTTGCCCTCGTCGAGCTTGTCCTCGTCCGGCAGCGGCTCCCAGGTGCCCTCGTCCCACAGCATCACCGTCCCGCCCCCGTACTCGCCCTTCGGGATCGTCCCCTCGAAATCGCCATAGTCGAGCGGGTGATCCTCGGTGCGGACGGCAAGGCGCTTGTCGGCCGGGTCGAGGCTCGGCCCGCGCGTCACCGCCCAGCTCTTGAGGACGCCGTCCTTCTCGAGCCGGAGATCGAAATGCAGCCGCGTCGCGGCATGCTTCTGGATGAGATAGCGGTTGCCCCCCGCCTTCCGCTTCTGGGCGCCGTCCGCAGGCTCCGCAGTCTTCTTGAAGTCGCGCTTCTCGCGGTAGGTCTTGAGGAGATCGTCGGCCATGGCTCGCTCCGGACTTGGCGGAGGATAACGCGGGGAAGCGCGGTTCGGCACCCGGATATGCCCGCGGCGGTGATGCCGTCGAGTTCGCCGCTCGACCTACGCACTCCTGCCGCCGTCATCGTAGGGTCCTCTCCCCCCTTGAGGGGGAGAGATAGAGAGGGGGGTATGCCCCTCGACGGGCCGTCGAAGCGCGAAGAATGCGTCAACACCCGCGTGCACGATAGGCCCGCAGGTCGCGCGGCATACCCCCCTCCCAATCCCTCCCCCTCAAGGGGGAGGGGTGAGACCTCCTTCGAGGCTCTGACACAGCTTCGCGTTGGATGGCTATGGTCGCAGGCGACGCCAGCCTGCCACGCAGTCGCCCGCTAAGCCGCCTTGCGGCTCTTCGCGGCGGGCTTCTTCTCGGCGGGCGCCTTCGCCTTGGCGCGCTTGGGCGTGGCCTTCTCGCTCTTCTCCTCGTCCGGCTCGGCGGCCTTGGCGGCGGCCTTCTTCGGCTTCTTGTCCGAAGCGCCGGCGCTTTCCATCGAGCGCTTCAGCGCATCCATGAGGTTGATGACCTGCGCGCCGACCTCGGGCTCGTCGACCTCCTCGAGCGGCCGCTCGTCGATCTTGGCCTGGATCAGCTCGCGGAGCTTGGCGTCATAGGGGTCGGTGAACGCCTTCGGGTCGAAGGGCTTTGCCTTCCGCTTGATGAGGTCCTCGGCCATGCCGGTGAGTTCCTCGTCGGGCACAAGGTTCGGAACGCCATCGTAGAACTGGTCCGCCTTGGCGATCTCGTCCGCGTAGCGCAGCGTCTCGATGATGAGGCCCTTGCCGTACGGCTTCAGCGCCACGACGCTCGCCTTGCCGCGGACGACCATCTGGCCGAGGCCTACTTTCTTGGTCTTCTTCAGCGCGTCGCGGATGACGACATAGGCCTCACCCGCGACGTCGTCGTCATCGGGCGCGACATACAGCGGCTTGTCGAAATAGACCGGGTCGATCTCGTCCTCGTCGACGAACTGGACCAGGTCGATCGTCCGCTTCGCCTCCATCTTGAGGTTCTCGATCTCGTCGTCCTCGAAGAGCACGTACTTGCCCTTCTCGATCTCGTAGCCCTTGATGATCTCGTCGGGCTCGACGGAACCCACGCCCGGAACGACCTTGTCGTAGCGGATGCGCTTCCCGGTTTCCTTGTGGATCTGGTTGAACGAAATCCGCGCGGCGGTCTTCGTTGCCGAGAACAGCTGGACCGGAATCGACACGAGGGCGAGACGAATCTGGCCCGACCAGTAAGCACGCGCAGCCATTCTTGGCCTCCGTAACGCAAGGACAGGTGGGCGACGGCGTCGCCCCATTCAACGGCCGACGGCCGGATTCCGTTGCCTGGGCAATGTATTTGTCAAGGCGTTGCCGTGCCGTTTATGGTCCGCGGGGTCGATGGGCGGCCGGCGGGGCGTTGCCCCGGCAGCGTGCGGGAGCAGCGGAATGTCCTTCAGAACGGCCGCCATTGCGGCGTTGGCGACGATCGCAATCGGGGGGGCGACCACCGGCGCGTCGGCCCAGCAGGGCGTCGAGACCTACTCCAACTTCCGCTGGGCGAACATCTCGCCCGCGACCTGTCTGATGGACGCCCGCACCGCGGTGAACGCAGCCATCTCCGGCTTTGGGCTCGGCGGCATGATCACGGACGAAGACACCTGGTACGTCGAGGCCGGGACCGAGGATCTCAACCTCTGGGTCTACTGCGTCGCCGACGACGACACGCCCGACGTCGACTATCCCGGCGCCAAGCGCGTCCTTGTGGTCATCAACGTCAACACCAGCCGGCCGAACGTCGGCTCCAACATCCGCGACTTCCTGGCCGAGTGCATGGAGTTCGGCTGCCCGGCCATGGCGCCGGTGACACAAGCCGCGGAGCGGATCGACTGGGTCCAGACCGCCACCCGCCTCCGCGGCAATATCGGCGTCCGCTACAGCTACATCTGCCCCGCGCTCGGCGACACGATCCCCGGCACCGTCTGGGGCACGGACGTCTATACGGACGATTCCTCGATCTGCGCCGCCGCCGTCCACACCGGGGCGATCGGCACCGGCGGCGGACTCGTGATCATCGAGATCGCAGCGGGCCAGGCGGCGTACGAGGGCACGGTCCGCAACGGCATCTCGACCAACCGGTGGAGTTCGTATCAGGGCAGCTTCCGCGTCATCCGGCCGTAGCGGCGGCGTGCGGCCATCGGGAAGAACAGGCCCCTCGACTTCATATCAGTCTAGCCTTATATAAGTCTGCACTGATATGAACCAAGGAGCGCGATACGTGAACTCTCCCCTGATTGCCGGCCTCCGTGCCACGTCCCACGAGGTGCGCGACCTCGAGATCGGCGGCAAGCCTGCCAAGGCGGTCGTCGTCTCGCGGGTCTACGACACCGACGCGGCCGATCTCTGGGACGCCATCACCCGGCCGGAGCGCCTCGCTCGGTCCTTCCTGCCGGTTTCCGGCGACCTCAAAGTGGGCGGCCGCTACCAGTTCGAGGGCAATGCCGGCGGCACCATCACCGAATGCGTGCCGAACAAGCGCGTCGCCGCGACGTGGGAGTTCGGCGGCGGCACGTCCTGGGTGGTGGTGACGCTCGCCCCCGACGGCAGCGGCACGCGGCTGACGCTTGAGCACTCGGCCGAACTCCACCCGATGTGGGGCCAGTTCGGTTCCGGCGCGGTCGGCATCGGCTGGGACCTCGCGATGATGGGCATGGGCCTCCACCTCACAGCACCCGATGCGGAGCGCCCGGCGCAGGCAGCGGCGGAATGGCCGACCACCCCGGAAGGACAGGCCTATATCCGCGAGGCGGCCGAGGCGTGGGGCCATGCCGATATGGCGGCCGGCACGCCGCGCGACGAGGCGATGGCTTCGGCCGAGAACAGCCGGAAATTCTACACCGGCGAGTCGGCGCCGGGAGCCTGAATGCACGCTTTCGACGTCCTCGGCGATCCGGTACGCCGGCGCATCCTCGAACTCCTCGCGGAGCGGGAGCATGCGTCCGGCGAGGTCGTCGAGGTCGTCGGGCGGGAGTTCGGCATCACCCAGGCGGCGGTAAGCCAGCACCTGAAGGTGCTGCGCGAGTCCGGCTTTGCGACGGTGCGCCCCGAGGGTGCCCGTCGCGTCTACGGCCTCGATCCGACGCCGCTACGCGACATCGACGAGTGGCTCGACCGCTTCCGCGTGTTCTGGACCCACCGGCTCGACGCGCTCGCCACCGAGATCGCCCGCGGCAAGCGGGGCTCGACGCCGCGGCAGGGGCCCGTCTAGAAGGAGCCGCGCCGGCAGGGCCGTGCCGGGGAGCTTCGATCCATGGTTCAGTACCGCGCTGCCATCGCCGCTGCCAACCCGGAAGCGGCGCGCGCGATCGCCGACGCCATCGAGGCCGCTTCGGGCGAGGATCTCGCCGTCTCCTGGTTCGACGATCCCGATGGCTGGAGCGTCGCCGCATATTGGGACGGCGACCGTCCAGATCTGGCCGGCGCCGTGCTGGAGATCGCGCTCGCGCATGGCGCCGAGGCGGAGATCGGCGCCCTCCCCGACATCGACTGGGTCGTTGAAAGCCTCCGCAGCCTGCCACCGGTCCGCGCCGGCCGCTTCCTGATCCACGGCAGCCACGACCGCGCCCGCCGGAGAGCCAACGACATCGCCATCGAGATCGAGGCGGCGCAGGCGTTCGGCACCGGCCACCACGGCACGACCGCCGGCTGCCTCGAAGTGCTCGACCGGCTCGGCCGCGCCCGCCGGTACCGAGCCCCGCTCGATCTCGGCACCGGCTCCGGCGTCCTAGCCATCGCGATGGCCAAGGCGTGGGGCGTGCCGGTTCTGGCCAGCGACATCGACCCGGTCGCCGTCCGCATCGCCAACCAGAACGCGAGGCTGAACAGAGTAGGCGGCTCCGTCCATGCCGTGACCGCCGCCGGCTTCCGCCACCCCCTGCTGCGCGAGGGGCGGTTCGACCTCGTCGTCGCGAATATCCTGGCGGGGCCCCTCGCGTCGCTTGCGACCGACCTCACCGCGCGGCTCCTGCCGGGCGGAACGGTGGTGCTGTCGGGGCTGCTGCCGCAACAGCGCCGGCTCATCGTCGCGCGATACCGATCCCGGGGTCTTCGGCTCGCGCGGTCGATCATCCGCAATGGCTGGCTGACGCTCGTCTTCAACCGCTAGGAACTGCGGGCGGCGTCCGGCGTTGGTGCGGTATCGATCCAACCGACACGGGAGTTGCCCGATGCGCGTGCCGTTCCTCCTCGCCGCCCTTGCCCTCTCCACCACCACGGTCCTCGCCCAGACGCCGCCGGCCAACGTCGCCCCCGACGCGGACGCTCCGGCGACCGCGGTCGAGATCGGCCCGTGGCGCATCCAGGTGAGCCTGATCGACGGCGTCACCTTCGACCGCTGCATGATGAGCCGCACGACGGAGGCGGGCATCGAGGCGCGCTTCACGCGGAGCGAGACGGGTCTCGGCCTCGATCTCTCCTCGCCCCGCTGGCAGCTCGAGGACGGCGCCCGCTACGAAGTCACCTTCGCCGCCGACCAGCGGCAATGGGAGGCTGAGGTAACGGCCACGGCCACCTCGGTCTCGGTCGCCCTCACCGACGATGACTTCATCGAGGGTCTCCGTCTCGCCAACCGCCTCGAAGTCCGTGGTGCGGGCGCGACGATCGTCGTGCCGCTCGATTCGAGCTCGGCCGCCCTCGCCCGCCTCGAAAGCTGCTACGAGCGGAACAGCGCTACCGAAGTGACCAACCCGTTCGTGGCGCCGACCCGCGCGCCCTAGAATACAGGCTGGGAAACTCGCCGCCGGGTGCGGCGAGACCGGCCTGCAACCGAATATTGACGCGCCCAGCCTAACGTCGTCGCGGAAATCCGACGGCGGGGGCTGCGACATGGTCATTGCGGACGGCCCGCTTTACTGGGCCATTCTCGTCTTTGCCGGCGCTGCATGCGGCTTCCTCAACACGCTGGCATCGTCCGGCTCAGCGGTGAGCCTGCCGCTCCTCGTTCTCCTCGGAATGCCCGAGGGCGCCGCCAATGCCACGAACCGCCTGCCGGTCCTCGTCGGCGGCATCATGGCGACCATCACCTTCGCCCGGAAAGGCCAGCTCGACTGGGGCGCGGCGTGGAAGCTGGGCGTCCCGGCGACCGCCGGGGCCGTAGTGGGCGCCCTCGCCGCCGAAACGCTCCCGGGCAAGGACGTCGGCTACCTCATCACCGGCGCGGTGCTGCTGGCGCTGGTCATGCTGTTCACCACGACGCGGCAGGCGCTGGCGCAGGTGTTCGAGGCGCCGGCCCGCGTCCCGCCGCTCGCGATCGGCCTGATGCTCGGGGTCGGCTTCTGGATCGGCCTGATCGTCCTCGACGGCGCCACTTACGTCCTGCTGATCCTGATTCTCGTGTGCTGGTATCCCCTCGCCCAGGCCAACGCGCTCAAGAGCTTCATCCTTGTCGTGACTACGGCGGTTGCGATCGCAATGTTCGCGTCGGACGGAGAGATGCGCTTCGCCGAAGGGGCGGTCCTCTCCGCCGGCTCGATCGCCGGCGGCTATTTCGGGGCGAAGTTCTCGAGCTTCCCCTCGGCGCGGACATGGGCGTTCCGGCTGCTGGTCGTTGCCATCAGCCTCGAGCTCGTGCACCTCGCCTGGCAGTACACCGCGAGCTGGCGCGCCAACTGATGCGCGGGTCTAGCGGCCAAAATACCAGGAGAGGCCGACGGTGCCGGAGATGAAGCTGACCGGTTCGCCGAGATAGCGGAACGCCAGAATCTCACTGCGAACGCCGAGATTGACGCCGGCACCGACCTCGACGCCGCCCCCCGCGACCATGAACGCGCCGCCAAGCGGCGCGAAGTCGAATCCGATGCCGATCGTTCCGTAGGCGAGAGCGCGGTCGCCCAGGAGGATGCCGGCGCGCGCCATGCCCATCGTGTCGAAGAAGATTCCTTCAGCCGCCGTGTAGTAGAAGCCGCCGACGGCCTCCGCACCGACGACGAACCGGTCGCCCAGCACGATGTTCCGCCCGACCATGGTCGCGCCGCGGAACGAATCGAAAGCTCCCGGATCGAGTTCGTACCAGGCGCCACCCTGGACCCCGGCGAAGAACCGGTTCCACTCGAACCCTGTTTCGACGGGCACGACCACGACGACCGGCCCGGGCATACTCGGAACCGCGATGTCTGCGGCCGAGACGGCGTTCGCCGCCAGGATTCCGAGCGCGCCCAGCAGGGTCGCGACTGTCGTCTTCATGATCGTGATCCACCCTTGCCTGTGCGTGGACTGTGGACTGCCTCGCATCCGGGCGGTAGCCGCCGCGCGTGATTGCTCCACGCTGTGTCGATGCGGCAACGGACCGACGACCGCCGCGATTTTGTTCACATCCTGTTCTTTTGTTTTGCGCCGCGTTCGGCCTATATGGTGGAGCTGTCCCCGCCAGCCCGAAGACCGATGCCCGATCCTTCCAAGACGATCAGTGTCCGCGGTGCCCGCGAGCACAATCTCAAGAACGTCGACCTCGACATCCCGCGCAACAGGCTCGTGGTCTTCACGGGCCTGAGTGGCTCCGGGAAGTCGTCGCTCGCCTTCGACACGATCTACGCCGAAGGTCAGCGCCGCTACGTCGAGAGCCTCTCGGCCTACGCCCGCCAGTTCCTCGAGATGATGCAGAAGCCGGACGTCGACCAGATCGACGGCCTGTCGCCCGCGATCGCCATCGAGCAGAAGACCACCTCGCGCAATCCGCGCTCAACGGTCGGCACCGTGACGGAGATCTACGACTATCTCCGCCTCCTCTTTGCCCGCGTCGGTGTTCCCTATTCGCCGGCGACCGGCCTGCCGATCGAGAGCCAGACGGTCAGCCAGATGGTCGACCGCGTTCTCGCGCTGCCCGAGGGGACGCGGCTCTACCTCCTCGCGCCGATCGTGCGCGACCGGAAGGGCGAATACCGCAAGGAACTGGCGGACCTGACCAAGCGCGGCTTCCAGCGCGTGAAGATCGACGGTCAGTTCTACGAGATCGCGGACGCCCCCGTGCTCGACAAGAAGCTGAAGCACGACATTGAAGTGGTGGTCGACCGCATCGTCGTGCGGCCGGACATCGGTACGCGCCTCGCCGATTCGCTCCAGACGGCGCTCGAGCTGGCCGACGGCCTCGCGATCGCCGAGTTCGCCGATGGCGCGCCGGCCGCAACGCCGCGCATCTCGCTCGCGGCAAAGCCGAAGAAGGCCCGCAAGGCGAAAGGCGCGGACGCGCCTGTCGACGAGCAGGCCGAGATGGCAGCGCTCGTCGAAGGCGCCACCGTGAAGGAAGACGAAGGCCCGCAGCGGCTCCTGTTCTCCGAGAAGTTCGCCTGCCCCGTCTCGGGCTTCACGATCGCCGAGATCGAGCCGCGACTGTTCTCGTTCAACAACCCGTCGGGCGCCTGTCCGGAATGTTCGGGCCTCGGCGAGAAGCAGATCGTCGATCCGAACCTGATCGTCCCGGACGAGAGCCTGTCGTTGCGGAACGGCGCGATCGTGCCGTGGGCCAAGAGCCAGTCACCGTACTACCAGCAGACCCTCGAAGCGCTCGGCCGCGCCTACGGCTTCTCGCTGTCGACGCCGTGGAAGACCCTGCCCGAGGCGGCCCAGAAGGTCATCCTCTACGGCACCGGCCGCGAGCCGGTGACCTTCACCTATGCTGACGGCCTCCGCACCTACGACACGCGGAAGCCCTTCGAGGGCGTGATCCCGAACCTCGAGCGGCGCTGGAAGGAGACCGAGTCGAACTGGGCGCGCGAGGACATCGAGCGCTTCCACACCTATGTCCCCTGCCCGGTCTGCAAGGGTTTTCGTCTCAAACCCGAGGCCCTGGCCGTGAAGATCAACGGCCTGCATATCGGTCAGGTGGCGGACCAGTCGATCCGTCACGCCAATGGTTGGTTCGAGGACCTGCCAAAGCATCTCACCGCGAAGCAAAACGAGATCGCCGACCGCATCCTCAAGGAGATCCGCGACCGCCTGCGCTTCCTCGTCGATGTCGGGCTCGATTACCTCTCGATGTCGCGCCATGCCGCCACGCTGTCGGGCGGCGAAGGCCAGCGCATCCGCCTCGCCTCGCAGATCGGCTCCGGACTGACCGGCGTCCTCTACGTCCTCGACGAGCCGTCGATCGGCCTCCACCAGAAGGACAATGAGCGCCTCCTCCGGACGCTCCGCCACCTCCGCGACCTCGGCAACACCGTGCTGGTCGTGGAGCACGACGAGGACGCCATCCGAACCGCCGACTACGTGGTCGACATCGGCCCCGCCGCCGGCATCCATGGCGGCCGGATCATCGCGAAAGGCACGCCCGAAGAGGTGATGGCCGATCCGAACTCGCTGACCGGAAAATACCTCACCGGCGAGATGGCGATCGAACTGCCGGAGCGGCGGAAGCCGAAGAAGCGGCGCTTGCTCTCGCTCGTCGGCGCGACCGGCAACAACCTCAAGAACGTTTCGGTGGACCTGCCGCTCGGCGCCTTCACCGCCGTCACCGGCGTCTCGGGCGGCGGGAAGTCCACGCTGCTCGTCGATACGCTCTACAAGGCCGTCGCGCGCCGCCTCAATGGCTCGCGCGGGGCGCCGGCCCCGTTCGAGCGCCTCGACGGCCTGGAGCATCTCGACAAGGTCATCGACATCGACCAGTCGCCGATCGGCCGCACGCCGCGGTCGAACCCCGCGACCTATGTCGGCGCCTTCACGCCCATCCGCGACTGGTTCGCCGGCCTGCCCGAGTCGAAGGCGCGCGGCTACCAGCCCGGCCGCTTCTCCTTCAACGTGAAGGGCGGGCGCTGCGAGGCCTGCCAGGGCGACGGCGTCCTCAAGATCGAGATGCACTTCCTGCCGGACGTCTACGTCACCTGTGACGTGTGCAAGGGCAAGCGCTACAACCGCGAGACGCTCGAAGTCCTGTTCAAGGGCAAGTCGATAGCCGACATTCTTGACATGACGGTTGAGGAAGCCGCGGGCTTCTTCGCCGCCGTTCCGATCATCCGCGAGAAGATGGAAACGCTGGAGCGCGTCGGCCTCGGCTACATAAAGGTCGGCCAGCAGGCGAACACGCTGTCGGGCGGCGAGGCGCAGCGCGTGAAGCTGTCGAAGGAGTTGTCGCGCCGTGCCACCGGCCGCACGCTCTACCTCCTCGACGAGCCGACCACCGGCCTCCACTTCCACGACGTCGCCAAGCTGCTGGAGGTGCTCCACGAACTCGTCGACCAGGGCAACACCGTCGTGGTGATCGAGCACAACCTCGAAGTCATCAAGACCGCGGACTGGATCATCGACCTCGGCCCCGACGGCGGCGACCGCGGCGGCGAGATCGTCGCCGTCGGCACGCCGGAGGACGTGGCGAAGGTGGAGCGCAGCTACACCGGTCAGTTCCTCAAGCCCGTACTGGCAAAGTCCCGCCGGGCCGGTCGGCCGAAGGTGCAGGCGGCGGAGTAGAGTCCAAGTGTGCTAGGATGGGTTCATGTCGAAACTCGAAGACATTGAGAAGGCTGTAGCGGCGCTGGCTCCGAAGGAACTCGCGCGCTTCAGGGAGTGGTATGCGGCCTTCGACGCGGAGCAGTTCGACGCCAAGATCGCTGCCGACGCCGCCTCGGGTGCACTCGACGGTCTCGCCGAGGAAGCAATGAGAGAACTGGCGGCCGGCCGAACCCGACCGCTTTGAAGCACGTCGCGACGAGGCACTTCTGGCTTGCCTACGACGCGCTCCCCGCCTCCGTTCGTGCACTGGCGGACAAGAACTTCGCGCTGCTCAAGACAAACCCTTCTCACTCGTCGATCCGACTGAAGCAGGTCGGGCGCTTCTGGTCCGCCCGCGTGGGGCTGGGCTACCGCGCGCTCGCCCTGGAATCGGAAACGGGCCTCGTCTGGTTCTGGATCGGCAGCCACGCCGAGTACGACCGGCTCATTCGAGCCTGATCATCATGGAAGGCTTTGCGTCTCTTCTGTCGCGTCGCCCTTCCGCGCGCTAAACGACATCCATGCGCCCCGCGATCCTCAACCCCCTCTTCGCGCCCGTCACGGGCCTCGATGGCGTCGGCCCGAAGGTCGCGACCCTCCTCGCCCGCCTCCTCGACCGGCCGGACGACGAGACACCGCGCGTCGTCGACCTCCTGTTCCACCTCCCCTCCGCCGTCATCGACCGGAGCCGCGCCACGGAGATCGCCTACGCGCCCGAAGGATCGATCGTGACCATGAAGGTGCGGGTCGACCGCCATGCGGCGACGCCGCGCGGGTCGCGCGCGCCGTACCGGGTGTTCGTGCACGACGAGACGGGCGAGATGGCGCTGGTGTTCTTCGGCGGCAACGGGCCGTGGCTCGCGAAGAAGCTGGTGCCCAACGCGATCGTCTACGTCAGCGGGCAGGTGGAGTGGTTCAACGGCCGGCCGCAGATGGTGCATCCGGACTACATCGTGCCGGAGGCCGAACTGGAGGACCTGCCATCGTTCGAGCCCGTCTACCCCATGACGCAGGGCCTCGCGAAGAAGACCCTCGTGAAGTCGGTGTCGTCGGCGCTCCACGGCCTGCCGGAACTGCCGGAGTGGATCGGCGCCCGGCGGCTCTCCGGCGGGGGCTGGAGCGATTTCGCAACCGCGCTCCGTAGCGCCCACCGGCCCGCCGCGGTGGCCGACCTCGAGCCGCTGGCGCCCGCCCGGGCGCGGCTCGCCTATGACGAGCTGTTCGCCGACCAGCTGACGCTCGCCCTCACCCGCGCTCACATGAAGCGGACCGCCGGTCGGGCCCGGATCGGCGACGGCAGCATCGCCGCGCGCGTCCGGGCGGCGTTTCCCTACCCGCTCACCGGCGACCAGGAGACGGCGGTCGGCGAGATCGTGGCGGACGTAGCGAAGCCGCAGCGCATGCTGCGCCTCCTCCAGGGTGATGTCGGCTCCGGCAAGACGATCGTCGCGCTGCTGGCGATGGCCGCGGTCGTCGAGGCCGGCAGCCAGGCCGCGCTGATGGCCCCCACGGAAATCCTCGCCCGGCAGCACTTCGCAACGATCGGCCCGCTCGCCGCGAAGGCCGGCCTCGGCATCGCGATTCTCACCGGCCGCGAGACCCGCCGCGAGCGGGAGGTTATCCTGGACCGCCTCGCCGCGCCGAAATCACCCGACGGCCTGTTCGACGAGAACGGCGGCCTCGACATCCTCATCGGCACGCACGCGCTGTTCCAGGAGGGCGTCGCCTTCCGCGACCTTGGCCTTGCCGTCGTCGACGAGCAGCACCGCTTTGGCGTGCAGCAGCGACTCGCTTTGGCCGCCAAGGGCGAGGCGACCGACGTGCTGGTGATGACGGCCACGCCCATCCCGCGCTCGCTGGTGCTGACGACCTTCGGCGACATGGACGTCTCGCAGCTTCGCGAGAAGCCGGCGGGACGCAAACCGGTCGCAACCCGTGTCATCTCCGACGAGCGCCTCGACGAAGTGGTTGGCCGGATCGGCGCCGCGATTGCCGAGGGCGACAAGGTCTTCTGGGTCTGCCCGCTCGTTGAGGAATCCGACGAGTCGGACCTGACTGCGGTGGCGACACGCGCGGAAATGCTGCGCGAGGCGCTCGGCGTGGAGGTGGCGCTCGTCCACGGCCGGATGTCCGGGCCGGACAAGGATCGCGAGATGGAGCGCTTCAGGGACGGCGGAGTGCCGCTCCTCGTTGCCACCACCGTCATCGAGGTCGGCGTCGATGTCCCCGACGCCTCGATCATGGTGATCGAGCACGCCGAACGCTTCGGCCTTGCCCAGCTGCACCAGCTGCGCGGCCGTGTCGGTCGCGGCGACAAGCCGGCGACCTGCCTCCTCCTCTACCGGCCTCCGCTCGGCGAGACTGCCCGCGCGCGGCTCGAAATCCTCCGCGAGAGCGACGACGGGTTCCGCATCGCCGAAGAGGACCTCCGCCTCCGCGGCGGCGGCGAGATCCTCGGCACGCGCCAGGCCGGCGTCCCGACCTTCCGCCTCGCCGACCTCGACAAGCACCAGGAGCTGATGGAACTGGCGCGCGAAGACGCGGTGGACGCGGTCACGGCCGACCCGGACCTCGCCGGCCCGCGGGCGGAAGCGCTGCGGATCCTGCTTTACCTGTTCGGAAGGGATGCAGCGGTGAGGCTGTTGAGGGCTGGGTAGGCAGCTGGCGAATAGCGAATAGCGAATAGCGAATAGCGAATGGCGAGTAGCGGTAGGGTTAGCGAACGCCGGCCTGAAAGGCAGACTTGACTGGAGCAAAAAACCAGCCATCCTAATAGCCTGACAATAGCTATTCGCTATTCGCTACTCGCTACTCGCTACTCGCTACTCGCTACTCGCTACTCGCTACTCGCTATTCGCTATTCGCTACTCGCTATTCGCTATTCGCTATTCGCTATTCGCTATTCGCTCCTAGCTCACTCGAACCAGCGACTGATCGCCTCGATGTTGAGGTTGAACTGGGCGTTGGCGAAGTAGAGGGCGCCGACGACGACGCCAGCCAGCACAGTCGTGATCAGCGCCTTCCGCACGAGCATCGGCCGCGCCGGGGCGCTTTCCGTCGTGCCGAGGACCGTGCCATCCTCGTCTTCCTGCTGCGTCTTCACGCCGAACGGCAGGACGATGAAGAGGCACAGCCACCAGGTGACGAAGAAGATCGCGGCAAAGGTCAGTGTTTGCATGGCGGTCGTCCGGGATGTGCGAAGGCGCTACTCAATCACCGACAGGAACACAGTGCAAACGGGCTTCTTGCCCCAGGCTTCCTCGACGGCCGCGCGAACCGACCGCCGCACGGCATCCGCAACGAAGGCCGGGTCGCGACGCCGCGGTCGCGGAATGCTGACGACGGCGCCGCGTACGGCGCTTCCAACGATCGTCGCCATCGCCCTTCCGGCCATGTCGCGCTGGGGCACGCCCGAAAGCGCCACCTGTGGCGCCTGCTCCAGTTCGCCGCGATGGTCGAGGATGATGGACACCGCGATATGCCCCGCGAACGACATCCGCCGGCGCTCATTGATGCCGAGTTCCTCGCGGTCGCCGACGATGGTGCCGTCGCGGTAGATGCGGCCGACCGGGATCGCGTTGGGGAACACCACCGGCACCGGCGCGAGGCGTGCGATGGACCCGTTCGGCGCTTCGAGGATCTTCGGTATGCCGGCGCGGAGCGCGAGCTCGCGCTGCGCGGCGAGATGCATCGGCTCGCCGTGTACCGGCACGAGGATATCCGGCCGGAGCCAGTGGTACATCTCGAGCAGCTCTTCCTGCCGCGGATGCCCCGAAACGTGGACGAGCCGGTCGCGGTCGGTGACGACCGTGACGCCCTGCGCGACCAGCTTGTTGATGATGTCGTTCACCGGCCGCTCGTTGCCCGGAATTGTCCGCGACGAGAATACGAGGGTGTCCTTCGGCCCGAGCCGGATGAGCCGATCCTCCTGGTTTGCCACACGGGCAAGAGCCGCCCGCGGCTCGCCCTGGCTTCCCGAGAGGATGAGCACGACGTTCGACGCCGGCAGCATTTCGAGCTGGTCCGCCTCCCGGAACGGCGGCGCGTCGCGGAGATAGCCGATCTCGGTCGCCACCTCGACGACGCGCCTTATGGCGCGGCCGACCGCGACCACCTCGCGTCCCGCCGCTTCCGCTGCCAGCGCGATCGAGCGCAGCCGCGCGACGTTGGAGGCGAACAGCGTGAAGGCAACGCGCCCCTCCGCCTCGGCGATCAGCTTCTTCAGCTCCGCCGCGACCTCTCCTTCCGACGGGCTGTGCCCCGGACGAGTCGCATTGGTGGAATCGCAGATGAGCGCGAGGACGCCTTCCTCGCCGATGGCCCGGAGGCGTGCGACGTCGGTGATCGGCCCGACCTGCGGCGCGGGATCGATCTTCCAGTCACCTGTGTGGACGACCGTGCCGAGCGACGTGCGGATCGCGAGGGCCATCGCCTCGGGGATCGAATGCGCCACCGGGATGAACTCGACCTCGAACGGCCCGAGCATGATCCGGCTTCCACCCCGGACGATCTTCACGGGGATCTCGACGCCGATCGAGTCGCTGCCACGCTTGGCTTCGAGGAGGCCGGCGGTAAAGGGCGTCGCATAGACCGGCGCCCGAAGCCGCGGCCACAGGGTCATCAGCGCGCCGTAGTGGTCCTCATGCGCGTGCGTGATGACGATGCCGAGAAGGCGCTCACGGTTCTGCTCGAGAAACCTCACGTCCGGGAAGACGACGTCCACGCCGGGAAGGTCCGGCCCTGGGAACGAGATGCCGCAATCGACCGCGATCCACTGCCGGTCGTCGGGCGGACCAAAGCCGTAGACGGCGAGATTCATGCCGATCTCGCCGACACCGCCGAGCGCTGCGAAGACTAGCTCGGGGGATCGGGCCAAGGTCAGCCTGCCTCTCGGTAGGTCGCGGCGGCTCCAAAATGGACCTCGCCGGCAGTCACTTTCTGCGCGCTGCCGTCCCGCGCCCGGATGACGAGGCAACCCTCGTCATCGATCGTCTCGAACACGCCGCGCGTCACGCCGGCGTCGGTCTTCACCGCCACCGGCCCGCCGACGCCGGACGCGCGCTCGAGCCACAGCGAACGAATGGCGTCGAGGCCGTTGCCATTGTTCCAGATGCGCTCGAGCCCGACCCAGGCCTCCGCGAGCTCGGCGAAGAGAGCCTCCGCCGTCACGGCTGCGCCGAACTGGTTCAGCGAGGCGGCGGGTACCGGGAGTCCTTCCGGAGCCGAAACGATATTGACTCCGATGCCGGCGACGATGCCCGTTCGGCCGCCCGGAAGATGCACGGACTGGAGCAGGATGCCGGCGACCTTTGCGCCGTCATCGGCGATGAGGTCGTTCGGCCATTTCAGGGCGAAACGCGAGCGGGGACCGGAGCCACCGTCGACCGCCATGTGGACGGCGAGATCCGGCGCCATCTTCGAGAGTGCCTCATGAAGCGCGAGCCCACCGACAAAGCCGAGCGTCGCCGCCCGCGCGGGCGTTGCCGAGGTCACCACGAACACGCTCGCGGCAAGGTTTCCCGGCGGCGTTGCCCATGGCCGGCCGCGCCGCCCGTGCCCGGCGGTCTGCTGCAAAGCCGCGAACCATACGGCACCCGAATCGCCGCCGCGCGCGGCCGCCAGCGCTTCGTCGCTGGTGGAACCGACGGTGTCGAAAGAGAAAAGCCGGTATCCCGCCGCCAGGGCGTTGGGGCCGAGGATAAAAGCCATGTGGCTAGAAGAACGTCCCCGCGGCGGTTGATGCAAGTTCGTTCAGCGGGCCCGCGAACACGATGAAGGCTAGCGTGAACAGGCCGGAGAGGATGAGCACGCCGCGAAGCTGCCCGCCCATCGGCTCGAAGGCCGCCACCGGTTCGTCGAAGTACATGATCTTGACGATGCGAAGGTAGTAGAACGCCCCCACCACGCTTGCAACGACGCCGATCACGGCCAGCACGTAAAGGCCGGCCTCGACTGCCGCCGAGAACACGTAGAACTTCGCGAAGAAGCCGGCGAGCGGCGGGATGCCGGCGAGCGAGAACATCAGCGCGGCGAGGAAGAACGCCATCATTGGGTTCGTCCGCGACAGACCCGCGAGATCCGAGATGGTCTCGACCGGGCCCTCCGCGCGCCGCATCGACAGGATGCAGGCGAACGTGCCGAGCGTCATGGCGAGGTAGACGACGAGATAGATCATGACGCCGCGGACGCCTTCCTCCGTCCCGGCGGAAAGGCCGACCAGCGCATAGCCGACATGGCCGATCGCCGAATAGGCCATGAGGCGCTTGATGTTGTTCTGGCCGATCGCGGCGAACGCCCCAAGCACCATGGAGGCGATGGCAAGGAACACGAGCACCTGCTGCCACTGGTCGGTGACGGCGGCGAACGGTTCGGACACGACGCGGATGAGGAGCGCCATTGCCGCAAGCTTCGGGGCCGCGGCGAAGAACGCGGTCACCGGCGTCGGCGCACCCTGGTAGACGTCCGGCGTCCACATGTGGAACGGCACGGCCGCGACCTTGAAGGCAAGGCCGGCGAGGATGAACACAAGGCCGAAGATCAGCCCGATCTCCGGCTCGCCGCCGACGAGCGCCGCGGCGATCCCGTCAAATGACGTCTGGCCGGTAAAGCCGTAGACCAGCGAACCGCCGTAAAGGAGAAGGCCCGACGAAAGCGCGCCGAGGACGAAGTACTTGATCCCGGCCTCGGTGGAGCGGACCGAGTCCCGGTTGACCGCAGCAAGGACGTACAGCGACAGCGACTGCAGTTCGAGGCCGACATAGAGCGCGATGATGTCGTGCGACGAGATCATCACCATCATGCCGAGCGTCGCGAGAATGACGAGGATCGGATACTCGAAGCGGTCCGTGACTTCCTTGCGGCGCGATCCGCTGGACAGGACCAGCGCGAAGAGCGAGCCGATCAGCGTGGCGATCTTCATGAAGCGCGCAAACGGGTCGAGGATGACCGCGCCGTAGAACATCGGCTCGTCGCCCACGGGGATCAGGAACAACGCGCCCGCCGCCACCGCGACAAGCAGCATCGACAGCACCATCACGGCACGCGCGGAGTTCCGTGCGAACACGCCGACGAGCAGGAGCACAAGCGCCCCGCCCGCCAGGAGGAGTTCCGGCAGGATGGAGAGGAGTTCGTCGCCGGTCGGGGCTGCGATCGGGTTCATGCTCGGGCGCTCACGGCGTCTGGGCTGTGGCGAGGGCGGCGTCCGCGTCGATCGCCGCCTGCACATTCACAAGGAGGTGGTCGACGGACGCCGCCGTCACGTCGAGGATCGGTTGCGGATAGAAGCCGAAGAAGATCGTCAGGATCACCAGCGGCGCCAGGATCAGCTGCTCGCGGCGCGTCAGGTCGAGGACCCCCTTGAGCGCATCCTTCACCAGCGGACCGAAGATGACGCGGCGGTAGAGCCATAACGCGTATGCGGCCGAGAGAATGATGCCGGTGGTCGCGAACAGCGCCACCCAGGTATTGACCTCGAAGGCGCCGACGAGCGGCAGGAACTCGCCGACGAAGCCGCTCGTTCCGGGAAGGCCGACATTGGCCATCGTGAACACGAGGAAGACGAAGGCGAAGAGCGGCATTCGGTTGACGAGTCCGCCATAGGCCGAGATCTCGCGCGTGTGCATCCGGTCGTAGACGACGCCGACGCACAGGAAGAGCGCACCCGAGACGATGCCGTGCGACAGCATCTGGAAGATGCCACCCTGGACGCCCTGCGTGGTCATCGTGAAGATGCCGAGCGTCACGAAGCCCATATGGGCGACGGACGAGTAGGCGATCAGCTTCTTGATGTCCTCCTGCGCGAGCGCGACCAGCGAGGTGTAGATGATCGCGATCACCGACAGGACGAACACGAACGGCATGAAATCCGCCGACGCGAGCGGGAACATCGGCAGCGAGAACCTGAGGAATCCGTAGCCGCCCATCTTCAGGAGGACGCCGGCGAGGATGACGGAGCCCGCCGTCGGCGCCTCGACATGGGCGTCCGGCAGCCAGGTGTGGACCGGCCACATCGGCATCTTCACCGCGAACGACGCGAAGAAGGCGAGCCATAGCCACGTCTGCATTCCGGCCGGGAACGAGACGTCGGACAGGAGGTACTCGATGTCCGTCGTGCCCGCGTACCAGTACATCGCGAGGATCGCGATGAGCATCAGCACCGAGCCGAGCAGCGTGTAGAGGAAGAACTTGAAGCTGGCGTAGACGCGCCGCCCGCCACCCCACACGCCGATGATGAGGAACATCGGGATGAGGCCGCCTTCGAAGAAGACGTAGAACAGCACGAGGTCCAGCGCGCAGAAGACGCCGATCATCAGCGTCTCGAGCACGAGGAAGGCGATCATGTACTCCTTGAAGCGCTTCTCGATCGAGAGCTTCGAGGCGATGATGCACAGCGGCATGAGCGCCGCCGTCAGCACGACGAACAGCATCGAGATGCCGTCGACACCCATCCGATAGTTGATCGCGCCGCCGAGCCACGCCGTCTCTTCCACGAGCTGGAAGCCGGGATTGGTCTCGTCGAACATCCCCCAGACGAGGAAGGACAGGACCAGCGTCACGACGGTGGTCCACAGCGCGATGTGGAAGATGTTCCGCCGCGCGACCGTATCGTTGCCGCGGATCGTCAGGATCAGCAGCGCGCCGATGGCGGGCAGGAAGGTTACGGTGGAGAGGATCGGCCAGTCACTCATGGTCCGCTCCTATCCGCCGAACATCATCCACGTGATCAGCACCGCGGCACCGATCAGCATGGCGAAGGCGTAGTGGTAGATGTAGCCGGACTGGAGCCGCACCACGCTGCGCGTGATGTCCGCCACGCGTGCGGAGACGCCGTCCGGTCCGAAGCCGTCGATGAGCCAGCCGTCGCCGCGCTTCCACAGGAAGCGCGCCAGGCGATTGATCGGACGGACGAAAAGGAAGTCGTAGATCTCGTCGAAGTACCACTTGTTGAGAAGGAAGCGGTAGAGCACGTCCTGTTCGCGGGCGAGTGTGCGCGGGATCTCCGGCCGCAGCAGGTAGAACCAGATCGCGAACAGGAGGCCGACGATCATGGCGGCCGTCGGCGCCCATGGCACCCAGGCCGGCACGTCGTGCATGTCATGCAGGATGTGGTTGTCCGGCGACACATAGATCGCGTCCTGCCAGAACGCCTCGACGCGGGGCGCAAGCGGCGATGCGCCGTGATCGCCGTCGCCGGCCGCGACCTCGCCGTGACTTGCCGCGGCTGCCGCAATGCCGGCATCGGCGGGTGCCGCGGCCTCGCGGGTGACTGCGTCGGTCGCCGTCACTTGGGCCGTCGCCGTGCCGCTGCCGAACATCTGGTTGTCGATCATCGGCCCGGCCCAGATGATGCCGGCAAACAGCGCCCCGGCCGCGAGGATGCCGAGCGGAATGGTCATCACCGGCGGCGATTCATGGGCGTGGTCGAGCACCTGCTGTGGTCCGCGGAACTTGCCGTGGAACGTCATGAAGATGAGACGCCACGAGTAGAACGAGGTGAAGATCGCCGCCGTGATCGTCAGGACCAGAGCGAGGCCCGCAATCTGGCCTACGCCTGCGGCGGCAACCTCGACGATGGCGTCCTTGGAGAAGTAGCCGGCCGTGAGCGGGAAGCCGGTCAGGGCGAGCGTGCCGATCAGCATCATGGCGTAGGTGAGCGGGATCTTCTTCCGGAGCCCGCCCATCTGCCGCATGTCCTGCTCGCCGCCGACCGCGTGGATGACCGAGCCGGCGCCGAGGAAGAGAAGCGCCTTGAAGAAGGCGTGCGTGAACAGGTGGAAGATCGCCACCTGATAGGCGCCGAGGCCGAGCGCCACGAACATGTAGCCGAGCTGCGAGCAGGTCGAATACGCAATGACCCGCTTGATGTCGTTCTGGACGAGGCCGACCGTCGCCGCGAAGAACGCGGTGATCGCGCCCACGAGCGCCACGAACATCATCGCGTCCGGCGCCTGCTCGAACACCGGCGACATGCGGGCCACAAGGAACACGCCGGCCGTGACCATGGTGGCGGCATGGATGAGGGCCGACACCGGGGTCGGGCCCTCCATGGCGTCGGGCAGCCAGGTGTGGAGCAGGAACTGCGCCGACTTGCCCATCGCACCGATGAACAGGAGGAACGCGATGGTGTTCATCGCGTCGAGTTCCATGCCGAGGAACTGGATGGTGTGGCCCGCCATCTCCTCGGTGCCTGAGAAGATCGTGGTGAGGTCGACGCTGTCGAACAGGAAGAACAGGGCGAAGATGCCCAGCGCGAAGCCAAAATCGCCGACCCGGTTGACGACGAAGGCCTTGATCGCGGCGGCGTTCGCCGAGGGCTTCTTGTACCAGAAGCCGATCAGGAGATAGGACGCGAGGCCGACGCCCTCCCAGCCGAAGAAGAGCTGGACGAGGTTGTCCGCCGTCACCAGCGTCAGCATGGCGAAGGTGAAGAGCGACAGGTACGCGAAGAAGCGCGGCGTGTGCGCGTCGTGCGACATGTAGCCGATCGAATAGACGTGGACGAGCGCCGAGACGGTCGTCACCACGATCAGCATCACCGCGGTCAGCGAATCGATGCGCAGCGACCAGTCGGCGACGAGGTCGCCCGAGTGGATCCAGGTAAGCACGGTCACCTGCTCGAGGCCGAAGTCGCCGCCCGTGACCTGGAAGAAGACAATCCACGACAGGATCGCCGAGAGCACCAGGAACGCCGACGTCACGAGCTGCGCGGGACGGGCGCCGGGCGACTGGATCTCGTCATCGTCGCCATGCCCGTGGCCGCCATGCGCGCCGTGGTCGTCATGGGCATCGTGCGCGTGGGTATTCCGCCGGTGGCTGGCGTCGTCGCCATGCCCGTCATGGCCGTGGCCGCCGCCTGGCACCCCGTGGACGGCGTCGTGTTCCCTGACGGCCTTGTGCGCCCCGAACAGCGAGATCAGGCCTGCGATGATCGCGCCGGCGAGGGGGAGAAGGACGATTGCGAGATACATGCGCGATCAGCCCTTCATCGCGTTGATGTCTTCCACCGCGATGGAGCCGCGGTTGCGGAAGAAGGCGACGAGAATGGCAAGGCCGATGGCGGCCTCGGCGGCGGCGACGGTGAGGATCAGGAGGGCGAAGATCTGGCCCGAGAGATCCTGCAGGAAGGACGAGAACGCCACGAAGTTGAGGTTCACCGCGAGCAGGATCAGCTCGACCGACATCAGCATGATGATGACGTTCTTGCGGTTCACCAGGATGCCGAACACCCCGATCGTGAACAGGATCGCCGCGACGCCGAGATAGTGGCCGAGCCCGATCGCCATCAGATCCCCCTCCCCGGTTCGACCTTCTTGATCTCGATGGCCGTGGCCGGCGTCCGCGCATTCTGCGCGGCGATCGACTGGCGCTTGACGCCTTCCTTGTGCCGCAGCGTCAGCACGATGGCGCCGATCATGGCCACGAGGAGCACGAGCCCCGCGAGCTGGAAATAGAAGAGGTAGCGCGTGTAGAGGAGCTGCCCGATCGCCTCGGTATTCGAGATCGCGCCCGGCGTCGGCACCGGCACGGTGGCGATCTCGTCCGGCGCGATGACGTAGCCGCCGATCGCAATCAACACCTCGCACAGGATGACGATGCCGATCAGCGCGCCGGTCGGCAGGTAGTGCAGGAAGCCCTGGCGGAGCTCGGCGAAATCGACGTCGAGCATCATCACCACGAACAGGAACAGCACGGCGACGGCGCCGACATAGACCACGATCAGGATGAGCGCGAGGAACTCGGCGCCGAGCAGCAGGAAGAGCGCCGCCGCGTTCACGAAGGCAAGGATCAGGAACAGCACGGAATGCACCGGGTTCCTGGCCGCGACGACCATCAGCCCGGAGCCGAGGAGCACCGCGGAGAAGAGGTAGAAGAAGACGCCCGGGAGACCCATTACGCTTCCGCCCCGAAAACCGACGCGCCGTCGATCCGGCCGGAGCGAAGCGGAGAGCCGCCTGCGGCGGCCCCGGAACGACGGCTGAGTGTTGAGGCAACCCTGCCCTGACGAACGGGAATCCCTGCGGCCCACCCAACAAAGGGCGCAGACCCGCGCGAGAAAAGCCGGGCGGCGGTCGCCGCTTGCAGTCGTTGCATTTCCGCGCCCCTCCCTGGCCGCGACGAAGTTCCGTCTCTAGTCAGTCGCCCCTTGCCGGTCCAGCCGCACGGGCCGGACCCTTTGCCTCACCGGTATGGTGCATCCCTCGCGATGTTGGCGGCGATCTCCCTCTCCCAGCGATCGCCGTTCGCGAGCAGCCTGTCCTTGTCGTAGTAGAGTTCCTCGCGCGTCTCGGTCGCGAACTCGAAGTTCGGCCCCTCGACGATCGCATCGACCGGGCAGGCCTCCTGGCAGAAGCCGCAGTAGATGCACTTCACCATGTCGATGTCGTACCGCGTCGTGCGCCGCGTGCCGTCGTTGCGGCGCGGGCCCGCCTCGATGGTGATCGCCTGCGCGGGACAGATCGCCTCGCACAGCTTGCACGCGATGCAGCGCTCCTCGCCGTTCGGATAGCGCCGGAGGGCGTGCTCGCCGCGGAAACGCGGGCTGAGCGGCCCTTTCTCGAACGGGTAGTTCAGCGTGTATTTCGGCCGGACGAAGCGCTTCATCGCGAGGAAGAAGGCGCTCACGAACTCAGCAAGGAAGATCGACCGCGCGGCCTGGTCCAGCCTCATGGCGCCCACCCGGTGATCTGGAGGAACGACGCCACGACGACGACCGAGGCGAGCGACAGCGGCAGGAACACCTTCCAGCCGAGGCGCATGAGCTGGTCGTAGCGGTAGCGGGGCACGATCGCCTTAACCATCGCGAACATGAAGAACAGGAACAGGACCTTCAGCAGGAACCAGATGATACCCGGCACCCAGTTCAGCCAGGCGACGTCGAGCGGCGGCAGCCACCCGCCGAGGAACAGCACCGTCCCCAGCGCGCACATCAGCACGATGGCGACGTACTCGGCGAGGAAGAACATCAGGAACGGCGTCGACGAGTACTCCGTCGCGAAGCCGGCAACGAGTTCCGACTCCGCCTCGGGAAGGTCGAACGGCGGCCGGTTCGTCTCGGCGAGCGCCGAGATGAAGAACACCACGAACATCGGGAAGAGCGCGAGCCAGTGCCAGTCGAGGAGGCTCGGAGCAAGGCCGAGGCGGGTGCCGAGACCGTCGGCCTGCGCGGTGACGATGTCGGTGAGGTTGAGCGAGCCGACCACGAGCAGAACGCAGATGATCACGAAGCCGATCGAGACTTCGTACGACACCATCTGCGCGGCCGAGCGCAGCGCGCCCAGGAACGGATACTTCGAGTTGGACGCCCAGCCGCCCATGATGATCCCGTACACACCCAGCGACGAGATCGCGAAGATGTAGAGGATGCCGACATTGATGTCGGCGATCACCCACCCTTCGGCCACCGGCATCACCGCCCACGCCGACAGCGCAAGGACGGTGGCGACGAGCGGGGCGAGCAGGAAGACGCCCTTGTTCGCGCTCGACGGGATGATCGGTTCCTTCAGGACGAACTTGATGAGGTCGGCAAAGGACTGGAAGAGGCCGAAGGGGCCGACGACGTTCGGGCCGCGCCGGCTCTGCACGGCGGCCCAGACCTTGCGGTCGCCGTACAGCAGGAACGCGATCGCGACGAGGAGCACCACCATCGCGACGACGCTCGTGAGCGCCATCCAGATACCGGGCCAGAAATAGGCTTCCCAGAAGCTCATCGCCTACTCCGCCGCCTCGGCCATACGGCCGGCTGCAAGGGCGGAGCACTCGGCCATGACCGCCGAGGCGCGCGCAATCGGGTTGGTGAAGTAGAAGTCGCGGATCGGGTTCTCGAACCGCGCTTTTCCGAGCCTCGCCGTGACCGACGCGAGGGCGCCCAGCGCCTCGGGCCCTTCCGGCATGACGCCGTCCTCGACGCCGAGATGCGGGTGCGCGGCGACCATCCGGGCGCGAAGCTCGCCGAACGAGTCGAACGGAAGGCGATTGCCCAGAACGTCCGAGAGGGCGCGGACGATCGCCCAGTCCTCGCGAGCATCCCCCGGCGGGAACGCGGCGCGCTTGAGGCGCTGCACGCGGCCTTCGGTGTTGACGAGCGTGCCCGATTTCTCGGTGTAGGCCGCGCCCGGCAGGATCACATTGGCGCGCTGCGCGCCGGCATCGCCATGGCTGCCGATGTAGACGACGAAGGCGTCGCCGAGCGCTGTGGCGTCGATCTCGTCGGCGCCGAGGAGGAACAGGACGTCAAGCGTTCCTGCCCCCGCCTCGCGCACCATGTCGCTGGCCGACATGGCGCCGGCTGCCGGCACGAAGCCGACATCGAGGCCCCCGACGCGGGCGGCGGCGGTATGGAGGATGGCGAGGCCGTTCCAGCCCGCGTCGCGTTCTCCGTCCTGGGCGATCTGGGCGGCGAGCGCGAGAATTGCCGGTCCGTCGGCGCGGGCCAGCGCCCCCTGCCCGACGATGACGACCGGACGCTTCGCCGCCTTCAGCACCTGCGCGAAGGAATGATCCCCCGCGGCAAGCTGGGCGAGCGAATCCGGGCCGGCGCCGATGTGCTCGTAGCGGTAGGTGAGGTCGACCGGCACGCCGACGAGGCCGATCTGCAGCTCGGCCCGGCGCCAGCGCTTGCGGATGCGGGCGTTGAGCACGGACGCCTCATGGCGCGGGTTCGAGCCGATGATGAGGATCGCGTCGGCAACGTCGATGCCGGCGAGCGTCGGATTGAACACGTAGGACGCGCGCCCGAGCGCCGGGTCGAGCGTCGCGCCGTCCTGGCGACAGTCGATGTTGCCCGATCCGAGCGAGGCCATCAGTTCCTTGAGCGCGAACATCTCCTCGGTCGTTGCCAGGTCCCCGGCGATCGCACCAATCCGCGCGCCAGCTCTGCCGCCGACGGCATTGGCGATCGCGCCGAAGGCAGCGCCCCAGCTCGCCGGCTCGAGCCGGCCGCTATCGCCCCGGAGATAGGGACGGTCGAGCCGCTGGGTCCGGAGGCCATCCCAGACGAAGCGGGTCTTGTCCGAGATCCACTCCTCGTTCACCGCCTCGTTGAGGCGGGGGAGGATGCGCATGACCTCGCGGCCGCGCGTGTCGACGCGGATGTTCGAGCCGACGGCGTCCATCGCATCGATCGTCTCGGTCTTGATCAGCTCCCACGGCCGCGCCTGGAAGGCGTAAGGCTTCGAAGTCAGCGCGCCGACGGGGCAAAGGTCGATGACGTTGCCCTGCAGCTCCGACGACATCGCCGATTCGAGGTACGTCGTGATCTCCATGTCCTCGCCGCGGCCCGTCGCGCCGAGTTCCGGCACGCCGGCAACCTCGGCCGAGAAGCGGACGCACCGCGTGCAGTGGATGCAGCGGTTCATCGAGGTCTTCACCAGCGGGCCGATGTACTTGTCCTCGACCGCCCGCTTGTTCTCGGCATAGCGGTTGTGGTCGATGCCGTAGGCCATCGCCTGATCCTGCAGATCGCACTCGCCGCCCTGGTCGCAGATCGGGCAGTCGAGCGGATGGTTGATCAGCAGGAATTCCATCACGCCTTCGCGGGCCTTCTTGACCGGCTTGGTGCGCGTGTTGACTTCCGGCGGCTCGCCGTTCGGACCCGGGCGGCAATCCCGCACGGCCCAGGCACACGACGCGACCGGCTTCGGCGAGCCTTTCAGCTCCACCAGGCACATCCGGCAATTGCCGGCGATCGACAGGCGCTCATGGTAGCAGAAGCGCGGCACCTCGGCGCCCGCGGCCTCACACGCCTGAAGGAGCGTGTACTCCGGCGGAACGTCGACGACGGTACCGTTGACCTTCAGCAGCGTCATTTAGTGCTCGCTCCGGACCGAAGGCACGCGAAGGGCCGAAAGCGTCGCCGTCTGGCCTATCTCCAGGGCCGCGATGCGCGTCTTGAGTTCGTTGACCTCGTGCAGGATTCGGTCGACTTTGTCGCTGATCGCCTGGAGATGAAAGTTGGTCATGTTCTGCGGTTCGCCCGGAACGTCCATGATGTCCTCCCTCACCGCGTCATCGCGGCAGCTCGACGAGATCGAGGCGGCGCTCGATCCGCTCGATACGAAGTTCGAGGCGGTCCATCCTCCGATGCACGCCGACGACACTCTCCTCGACGGCGGTCATCGGCACTTTGAGTTCCCGCACATCGTCGGCCAGGCGATCGACCTTCTCGTCGATGCGCCGCAGGTAGGTCAGAACGAGGTTGTCGGGATCGTCGGCCATTGTCCCTACTCTGCCGCCTCAAGGACGGGATCGTCCTTCGCCCGTGCAGTAAACTCGTCGATCCGGCGCTCGATGACCGGACGGAAATGACGGATCAGGCCCTGGATCGGCCACGCGGCGGCATCGCCGAGCGCGCAGATCGTATGGCCTTCGATCTGGTAGGTGACCTCGAGCAGCATGTCGATTTCGCGCTTCTGCGCCTCGCCGCGGACCATGCGCGACAGTACGCGCCACATCCAGCCGGTGCCCTCGCGGCACGGCGTGCACTGGCCGCAGCTCTCGTGCTTGTAGAAGTAGGCAAGCCGCGCGATGGCCTTGATCACGTCGGTCGACTTGTCCATCACGATGACCGCCGCCGTGCCGAGCCCGCTCTTGAGTTCGCGAAGCGCGTCGAAATCCATCGGCAGGTTCTGGCATTGCTCGGCCGGCAACAGCGGCACCGAAGCGCCGCCCGGGATGACCGCGAGCAGATTGTCCCAGCCGCCGCGCACGCCGCCGCAATGCGTCTCGATCAACTCGCGCAGCGGCACGCCCATCGCCTCTTCGACGGTGCACGGCTTGTCCACGTGTCCGGAGATGCAGAAGAGCTTCGTGCCGGTGTTGTTGGGGCGGCCGATCGAGGCAAACCAGGCGCCGCCGCGGCGCATGATGTCCGGCGCCACGGCGACCGACTCGACATTGGAGACGGTGGTCGGATTGCCCCACAGGCCGACATTGGCCGGGAATGGGGGCTTCAGCCGCGGCAGCCCCTTCTTGCCCTCGAGGCTTTCGAGGAGCGCGGTTTCCTCGCCGCAAATGTAGGCGCCGGCGCCGCGGTGCAGGAAGATGTCGAAATCCCAGCCGTGGATGTTGTCCTTGCCGATCAGGCGGGCGTCATACGCCTCGTCGATCGCCGCCTGCACGCGCTCCGCCTCGTGCAGGAACTCGCCGCGGATGTAGATGTAGGCGGTGTGCGCCGCCATCGAGAAACCGGCGATGAGGCAGCCTTCGAGGAGGAGATGCGGGTCGTGCCGCATGATCTCCCGGTCCTTGCACGTGCCGGGCTCCGATTCGTCGGCATTGACCACGAGGTAGTGGGGCCGGCCGTCATTGGTCTTCGGCATGAACGACCATTTGAGGCCGGTCGGGAAACCGGCGCCGCCACGGCCGCGGAGGCCCGACTTCTTGACCTCGTCGATGATGCCGTCGCGACCGCGTTCGAGGATCTGCTTCGTCCCGTCCCAACTGCCGCGCGAGCGTGCGCCCGCGAGCCGCCAGTCATGGCGGCCGTAGAGGTTGCGGAAGATGCGATCCTTGTCGGCGAGCATCGCTAGTCCTTCTTCTTCGCCCTGCCCGTGCCCTTGCGGGCCGGAGCCGGCTCGCCCGGATAGAGCGACGGATCGGTCAGCGTCGTCGGTCCGCCTTCTGGCTCCGAGAGTTGGCGGGCAACCTGCGGGCCGGGCGTCACCGGGCGGCCGGCGTCGAGGTCGTCGATCAGGCGATTGAAGGTCTCCGGCGTCAGGTCCTCGAAGACCTGCGACCCGATCTGCACCATCGGGGCGTTCACGCACGTACCGGCGCACTCGACCTCGATCCACGAGAACTTGCCGTCGGCCGACGGATGATCCTGGTCGTGGTGGATCCGATGGCGGCAGATGTCCATCAGCGCCTCGGACCCGCGCAGCATGCACGGCGTGGTGCCGCACACCTGGATGTGCGCGACGGTGCCGACCGGGTGGAGGTTGAACATCGTGTAGAAGGTCGCGACCTCGAGCGCGCGGATGTAGGCCATGTCCAGCATCTCGGCGACGTAGCGGATCGCCGGCTCGGACAGCCATCCGCCGTTCTGGTTCTGCGCCTCCCACAGGAGGCCGATGATCGCTGACTGCTGGCGGCCGGGCGGGTATTTCGCGATCTCGCGCTGCGCCCGCGCAAGGTTCTGCGGGTCGAAGACAAAACCCTCGGGCTGCTGCTCGGCGAGACGACGAACGGCCATTTCAGCGCCCTCCCCGGCCGGCAGTGGCGAACGCCGCGTCCAACTTCCGCCGCGCTGCGAGGTTACACGATACCGACACGCTTCCCGTCCTGCGTTGTGCGGGGTGCGAGGTGACGGTTGTGCTTGGGTCGCGCCGCGGGCGCGCCCCGTCTCAGGCTGCGATGACGGCGCCGCGCGAAGCGATCGCCATTCAGTTGCGGCTTGGACCGCGGATCGAAGGGCCCTCCGGCCTACCGCCCGCGCACTCCCGTTCCCTCGAACGTCCCACTCCCCATTCGACCATCTATTCATGGGCGCGCGGCGATGTCGAGCGCGCGGCGCGATGCCATTTGTCGCGTTTTCGGCGGGCGCGCAGGCGGGGTCGACGTGGCCCCGGCGCAAGGCAAACCGTCACCTTCGGGTCTGCAACCGGGCAGGTTTCGCCGAGTGGCGGGCTCGAGGGGCGCGCTAGACCGGGAACGCCCCCCCTTGCTGGACGACGACCACCCGCGATCCAATGGGCACGCGGCCATAGAGGTCAATGACGTCCTGGTTCAGGAGACGGATACAGCCGCTCGACACCGACCGACCGATCGACGCCACCTCCATCGAACCGTGGATTCGGAAAAGCGTGTCGACGCCGTTGCGGTAGAGATAGAGCGCGCGCGACCCCAGCGGGTTCATCGGGCCGGGCGGCATGCCGTCCGCCAGCGGGCCGTACCGCTCCGGCTCGCGTGCGATCATGCTGGTGGTGGGCCGCCAGCTCGGCCACATGGCCTTGCGCTGGATGACGCCGACGCCCTCGAAGGCGAGTCCTTCCAGCCCCACGCCGACGCCGTAGCGCAACGCCCGACTGTTCTCGCCGACGAGGTAAAGATATCGCGCGGCAGTATCGACCACGATCGTCCCGGTCGGCTCGGGCGTCGCGTAGAAGACCTCCTGCCGATAGTAGCGCGGATCGAGACCCGTCAGGTCCACTGCGCCGATCGGGAACGGCTCGTTGTAGATCGGCCCGTACATCTGCCGATAGAAGTCGGGAATCTGTGGCGCCACCGGGATGGCCGCTGCCGGCACTGGCTGGCGCAAGCCGGACACGCAACCGGCGAGCGCTATGGGCATCGACGCAATGAACGCGCGGCGGGTCAGTGCAACGGACATAAGTACTTCCTTCAATCAATGCGGCGTCTGTACGCGTCATGGCGAAGGAATTGGACAGGATCAGGAGCGTTCTGCCACTCAGTGCTGAATTAAGGCAGGTGTGTCCTTCCGAACACACGCAGACATTCTGTCACACCTACAGAGACAGCAGTAACATTTCCGGGAGCAGCCTGCCGCCGCGTCCGCAATGCTGCCCTTGACCTGGGTGATCTGTGGCGTCGGCGCCTAGCTGGCGCGGACAATCGCCTCGAGACGGCCCGCCCAGAAGGGGCTCCGGGTGGCGAAGAAGTCGTAGCCTCTGTGCCTGTTGCGCTTGATCGCCTCGATCTGGTCGAGCCCGACGATCTCAATGGCGCCCGCACCGTCGATGAAGAACACGCGCATTCCGTGCTCAGCCAGCATGTGCGCCGAGACCGCATGGGCCGCATCGGAGCCATGGTCCTCGTATGTGATGAGGACATCCCTTTCCATCATGCGCGTGGCGCCACGAAGCGCCGCGAGTTCGACGCCCTCGACGTCGAGCTTCAGGACGATGTGCGGCACCGAGCGGAGTTCGGGCCGGTCGAGGAGGTCGTCGAGCGCCAGCGTCTGGACCTCGCCGACAACGGGCGCGTCGCCCGCCGGCACGATCGAGCGTGCCTCGTGCTTGGCGCCGCGAATCGTCACCTTCGAGCCAGTGTGCTCGGCAATGGCGCGATTAAGGACATCGAACCGGCGGCCGTTCGCGGCGGCGTTGCGCGCGAGCCAGCCGAATGTGTCGGGCGCGGCCTCGATCGCGATCGCGCTATGCCGCCCGAACTTCGCGCTCGTGATCAGTACGGACCAGTAGCCGTAGTTCGCGCCGCAATCGACGAAGGCGAAGTCGATGTCGGCGAATGCGAGGAGCGCCACCTCGACATCGGCCTCGTACCGCGCCCGGCGGGAGAGGAGGATGCTCCAGTATCCGTCGCCATAGGGCATTTCGAAGCTTGCGTCGGGGGCGAGCGCGACGCGGACGGCCTTGCCGCTCCGGAAGAGCTTCGACACGAGCCGGGCGCCGACGGAGAAGCCGACGTTCCCAAAGGGCCGTGTCACCGCGGCGCCCATCGCCAGCAGCGCCACGCCGATGCGCTCGGATAGGCTGGCATTGTCGATCGCAACGCCGGGGCTGACCTCGATCAGGACGTCGGTATTCGGCGGTGCGGGCATGGCGAGGCTCCCCTGGACGTCGGCCCAGAAGCTTGCGAAATCAGCGAGGAGTTCGTGCAGCATGAACGCCCATTGAAGTCTATCCACGAGAGGACGGCGCTCCCCCGCAGGAGCGCACGTCATCACCCGACGGCATTTCCGCGCGTCGAGCAATGCGATTCGAATTTTATGGAAAACGCATTGCCGACGGCTTCGCTGAGACCGCCGCCGACAGGTTAACGGTCGATCTCGCCGAACACGATGTCGAGCGACCCGAGGATGGCCGAGACGTCCGCCAGCATATGGCCGCGTGTCATGACGTCCATCGCCGCAAGGTGCGGAAAGCCCGGCGCGCGGATCTTCGCGCGGTACGGGCGGTTCGACCCGTCCGACACGAGATACACGCCGAACTCTCCTTTCGGCGCCTCGACGGCGGCGTAGACCTCGCCCGCCGGGACGTGGAAGCCCTCGGTGTACAGCTTGAAATGGTGGATGAGCGCCTCCATCGACCGCTTCATCTCGCCCCGCTTCGGCGGCACGATCTTGCCGTCGGTGGACGATACCGGTCCCCTGCCCTTGTCGGACATCAGGAGGTCGATGCACTGCCGCATGATGTAGGCGGACTGGCGCATCTCCTCCATGCGGATGAGGTAGCGGTCGTAGCAGTCGCCGTTCTTGCCGACCGGAATGTCGAACTCGAAGTCGGAGTAGCACTCGTAGGGCTGCGACTTGCGCAGATCCCACGCCACGCCCGAGCCGCGGATCATCACCCCCGAGAACCCCCAGCGCCACGCGTCCTCGATCGCCACCACACCGATGTCGACGTTGCGCTGCTTGAAGATGCGGTTCGGCGTCAGGAGGCCGTCGATCTCGTCGACGATCTTGAGGAACGGCTCGACGAAGTCGCCGATGTCCTGGACGAGCTTCTCCGGCAGGTCCTGGTGGACTCCACCCGGCCGGAAGTACGCCGCGTGCATGCGGCTGCCCGAAGCGCGTTCGTAGAACACCATCAGCTTCTCGCGCTCCTCGAACCCCCACAGCGGCGGGGTGAGCGCACCGACGTCCATTGCCTGCGTCGTCACATTGAGCATGTGCGACAGAATCCGGCCGATCTCGGAGTAAAGGACGCGGATCAACTGGCCGCGATAAGGCACGGGGATGCCGAGGAGTTTCTCGACCGCCAGCGCCCAGGCGTGCTCCTGGTTCATCGGCGCCACGTAGTCGAGCCGGTCGAAATACGGCAGCGCCTGCAGGTAGGTCTTGGACTCGATCAGCTTCTCGGTGCCGCGGTGCAGCAGGCCGATATGCGGATCGACGCGAGTCACGATCTCGCCGTCGAGTTCCAGCACGAGGCGCAAGACCCCGTGCGCCGCCGGATGCTGCGGGCCGAAATTGATGGTGAAGTTGCGGACGTCGGTTTCAGGCATGTGGGCACCGGCGAATAGCGAGTAGCGAATAGCGAATAGCGTTCAGCGGTCCTGCAGCGAACGGATCAGCGACCGCAGCATCTTTCGGAGATCTTGGCACTTCTGGTCCAGATCCGGCGCATCGGAAGTTGTCAGTATGCCAATCCGCTGACTGAGGATCAGATGTGTTTCGAGTTCCTTCAAGGATCCCTGAGCAATCCGCAAGAACTGGATGAATGAGCCCGTGTTCTCGCGACCATGCCCCTCTGCAACATTTGCGGCTATCGAGCTTGCCGCGCGTCGAATCTGGCTCGTCAGACCAAAGAGCTCCTCGCGAGGGAAGCCTCGGGTGGCGACGTAGCAGCGCTCGGCCAGAAGCATCGCGTGCTGCCAGACCTTCAGATCCTTGAACGACTCGATCTGGGGCGATGCCTCCACCCATTCCTCGCTTCCGCTCCCTATTCGCTATTCCCTACTCGCTATTCGCCTACTGCTTCGCCTTCTCATCCCCCGGCAGCAGATACTCGGTGCCTTCCCACGGGGAGAGGAAGTCGAAATCCCTATATTCCTGCGGCAGGTGAACCTTGTCGTAGACGACGCGCTTCTGGAGGTCGTCGTAGTGGACCTCGACATAGCCCGTCAGCGGGAAGTCCTTGCGGAGCGGATGGCCTTCGAAGCCGTAGTCCGTGAGGATGCGACGGAGGTCGGGGTGGCCGTCGAACAGGATGCCGAAGAAGTCGTACGCCTCACGCTCGAACCAGTCGGCGGACGGGAAGACGCCGACGATCGACGGCACGGGCGTCGTTTCGTCGGTCGACACCTTCACCCGGACCCGGAGGTTCTGCGTCGGGCTGAGAAGATGGTAGACGACCTCGAAACGCTGCTCCCGCGCCGGAAAATCGACGCCGCAGATGTCGATGAAGCTCACGAAGGCGAGCTTGGGGTCGCCGCGGAGTGCACGGATCACCGGCACGATGTCCTTGGCGTCGGTCGTGATCGTCAGTTCGCCGATCGCGATCCGGCTTTCCATCCGGACGGTCGGCAGCAGCGCTTGCAGGATTTCGGCGACCTCGGCGAGGCTCTCGTCCATCGGTCCCTCGCCTAGCGCTCGATCGTGCCGGTGCGGCGGATTTTCTTCTGGAGGAGGAGGAACCCGTAAAGAAGCGCCTCCGCCGTCGGCGGGCAGCCGGGCACGTAGATGTCGACCGGGACGATCCGGTCCGCGCCGCGGACGACCGCGTAGGAGTAGTGGTAGTAGCCGCCGCCATTGGCGCACGAGCCCATCGAGATGACGTAGCGCGGCTCCGGCATCTGGTCGTAGACCTTGCGAAGGGCGGGAGCCATCTTGTTGGTCAGCGTGCCGGCGATGATCATCACGTCCGATTGCCGCGGCGAGGCGCGCGGCGCGATGCCGAACCGCTCGGCGTCGTAGCGCGGCATCGACATCTGCATCATCTCGACTGCGCAGCAGGCCAGGCCGAACGTCATCCACATCAGCGAGCCGGTGCGCGCCCAGTTGATGAGGTCGTCCGACGCCGTGACGAGGAAACCCTTGTCGGCCAGCTCGTTGCTGATCTCGACATAGGTCGCGTCGTTCTCGCCGACCGGGCGGTTGGTGCGCGGGTCGATGATCCCCTTTGCGGCGGGGGAAACGATCGCGCCGTCAGTGCTCAATCCCACTCGAGCGCTCCCTTCTTCCACTCATACACGAAGCCGATGGTCAGCACCCCAAGGAAGAGCATCATCGACCAGAAGCCGAGCGGGCCAAGGTCGCCGAAGGTGATCGCCCACGGGAACAGGAACGCCACTTCGAGGTCGAAGATGATGAAGAGGATCGCCACCAGATAGAAGCGGATGTCGAACTTCATGCGCGCGTCGTCGAACGCATTGAAGCCGCACTCATACGCCGAGAGCTTCTCGGGGTCGGGATTCTTGTACGCGACGACGAACGGCGTCACGAGCAACGCAATACCGATCACGCCCGCGACGCCAATGAAGACGACGATCGGCAGATACGATTCGAGCAGTGCTTCCACGCTCCCTCCCCTCCCAGGTCGGAGCCGCCCCCCAGCGGCCTAGTCCGGCAGACTTGCATGCCGTGGCACGCCCGTCGATGCTCACGATTGCCACACCGGGCGGCGCCTTGCCAGCGCCCGTGACTGGCGAAGCTTCGGCAGAAAGCCGGCGGCGATACCCAACGCTGGAACAACGGACTCTGACACCGCTGGTCTTGGTTCGAAATGGCGCCCAGGAGCTCTGTGCGTCTTATAATTGACAGAACACAGCACATTGTGTATCAAAATACACGTGATCGAGGTTCGCCAGACCAGAGTTTTCGCCGATTGGCTCGAAGGGCTTCGCGACCGGGCCTCTCGCCTCCGAATCGTCGCCCGATTGAGGCGGATGGAGATGGGAAACTCCGGCGACACAAAGGCGGTGGGCGGCGGCGTAAGCGAGATGCGCATCCCGTTCGGCCCCGGCTATCGGGTCTATTTTACGATGACGGACCGGGTGGTGGTGATCCTGCTGTGCGGCGGCGACAAGAGCACACAGCGGGCCGACATCGCGAAGGCAAAGAAGATGGTGAAGGAGATTTGATCGTGGCCCTTGAGACGACGCGTTTCGACATCCTTGAGCACCTCAAGTCGCCTGCCGACCATGTCGCCTACATAGAAGCCGTCCTGGAAGACGGCGATCCATCGCTGATTGCAGCCGCCCTCGGCGACATCGCCCGAGCGCGGGGCGTCACGGAGTTTGCTCGGGAGACGGGCCTGAGTCGCGAGACCATATACAAGGCATTCAAGCCGGGCGGGAATCCGACACTGGAGACCATTTCCAAGGCGATGAAGGCCTTGGGGCTGCGCCTCACCGCCGCCGCCGTCCCGCGCGAAGCGGCATAGGGCTATGCATCGCGTCGGTCGATGGACTCTGACTCCGTCGGTCCCGATCGCCGTGAGAGTTACCGTCTCGGATTCTCCACCCGCCACTCCCACGCCGGCAACGTCGGCACCTGCCAGATGCCGACCCCCTCCGCCCGCGCTGCCTTCTCCTCGGGCTCGAACAGGTCATCGTAGCGCGTGAACGCCCAGGCAAGACCCTCCAGCACCAGCGTCGCGTTGATCGAATTGCCGTTGTAGTCGTCGCATTCGGCGATCAGGCGGCCGAACTGGTCGAACTCCTCGCCCGCGCAGGCCACCGGCCCCAGCGCGAGGAGTTCCTTGAGCCGCTGCCGGGCTTCCTCGCCGCAGCGCCATGTGCGGCCGCCCGGCGTCGGGCACACCTGCGCGAGCTCCGGCGCGTCGATGGCGTAGAGCCGCACGATCTGCTCGCCGATGCGGAAGGAGTCGCCGTCGGCGGCCACACCGACGCCGGCGATGAACTCGGCCGCGGAGGCCGAGGAAGCGACCAGTGCGGCGGCAACGAAGGCGGCGGGCAGGAGACGCATGATTCCTCCGTGGTGATTGCCAAGGCGCGGCTTCCGCGGCTTCTATGCCCCCGAGACCGCGCCGGAAGGTGGGCAATGCGCTTCGTGATGCATCCGGTGACGCTCGCGGTGATAGCCGCAGCGCTCGCCTATGTCCTCCTCTCGGTGATCTACCCGACCACCTGCGTCGATGGCTGGGCCTCGCCGTCGATCGGCATCCAGGGCGCCTGCTCGTCGCATGGCGGCGTCGCCCGCTCGCTCCTGGTCCTCCGTCTCCTCGGCGCGCTCGTCGCCGGCCTGGCGGTGTGGCTCCTTGTGGCGCGCTTCCGGCGCCCTGCCCCGACGATGGCTACGGCATCCCCCAACAGAGCGGCCGCGCCGCAGAGCGCGATCCCGCCCTGCCCCGTCTGCGGTACGCCGCTTCGCCTCGTCACCGCCTCGGGCGGCGGCGAGCGCTACCGCTGGGAATGCCCCCGCGACCGCTCGCACCAGGTGCCGGCGGTCAGCGAGCGCTAAACGATGCGAGGTGATGGAGGACGATGCCGCTGGTCACGGCAACGTTGAGCGAATCGACGCCTTCGGCCATCGGGATTCGAACGGTCTTCACCCGCGCCAGAATGGCGGCGGGAAGGCCCTGCCCTTCCGTGCCGAGGAGGACGGCCGTCCTGCCTGAGGGCCGCGTTTCCGCGAGCGGCATCTCCCCGCGCGGACTGAGGGCGAGGACCTCGAAGCCAGCCTCCACCAGCACCGTGATCGCGTCCACGCCCGGCGCCAGCCGCGCGAACGGCATCGTCAGCGCGCTCCCCGTGGAGACGCGGATCGCCTTGCGGTACAGCGGATGGCAACTGTGGCCGTCAAGCAGCACGCCGGCCGCGCCGAATGCTGCCGCATTGCGAAAGATGCCGCCGACATTGTCGTGGTTGGCGATCCCGAGTGTGGCGACGACCAGCGCGTCGGGACCGGCCGCGGCGAGCATTTCGGAGGCCGATAGCGGTTCGCCGGTCCAGCCGATCGCAAGGATGCCGCGATGGATCGGAAACCCGGCGATCCGGTCCATGATCGCCGGAGCCGCCACGAAGACGGGAAGCCCGGGCAGGTCCGGCAGCGTCGGCAGGAGCGCGGGCGCGCGATCCGCCGCCACGAGGAGGGACATCGGCCTGAACCGCGATCTCGGGCCGAGCAGCGCGCGAAGGACCACCTCGCCCTCGGCGACGAACGCGCCGTCGCGGCCGATGCGGTCTCGGTCACGGACATCGAGGTAGAGCGCAACCCGCTGATCGCCTGGATCGGTGGTCGTGACGACGTCCACCGCCGCGGCCTAGCGTGGCGGCCGGCGCTTCGGCGACCCGGCCCGGGCCCACGGCCGCGCCGGGGTGGCTGCCGCGGTCGCAGGACGGCCGCGATCCTGGCGTGTGGCGACCCAGAGCGTATGACGGATGCCGCGCTTGCCATGATCCCGCGCAATGACGGACTCGGCTTCAAAGCCGTTCCGGCGCAGCATTGGCGTGAACCGCTGGTCCGGCGAGGCGGACCAGACGATGAGCACGCCGCGCGGCTTCAGCGCGCGGTGGATGGCCGCAAGTCCGTCCGTGCCGTAGAGGCGGTCGTTCTCCGGCCGGGTCAGGCCGGTAGGCCCGTTGTCGACATCGAGGAGGATCGCGTCATACGAGGCCTCGGCGCGGGCGATGACGGCAACGATGTCGTCCACCGTGATCGTCACCCTCGGGTCTGCGAGGCTGGCGCCGAACACGGGGGCCAGCGGCCCGCGAGCCCAGTCGACGACCTCCGGCACCAGTTCGGCATTCTCGATGAAGGCATCCTCGCGGAACGCCTTCAGCGCCGCACGCAACGTGAAGCCGAGGCCGAGGCCGCCGATCAGGACGCGGGCACGGGAACGGCCGCCGACGCGTTCAGCGGCGAGCGAGGCCATTGCCTCCTCCGACCCGCCACGGCGGCTGTTCATGAGCTCGTTGGCGCCGACCATGATCGAGTATTCATCGCCCCGGCGCTTGAGCTTGAGGAGGTTCGACTCGCCCGGAATGCCCTCGCCGGGAATGACGGCCGTCGCGAGGTGTTCCCAGGGAATCATCGTGCCTCAGCAGTCCTTGGATGACGCCCGGATCGCTCGCGCGCGTGCGCGTCGGGTCGACGCGGTTTCAGGCTTTCCTGCGGGAAGAAATGGCGGGAGTGACGGGGCTCGAACCCGCGACCTTCGGCGTGACAGGCCGACGCTCTAACCAACTGAGCTACACCCCCGTCTTGCCGGCGCATCGCGTGTCCGGCGGGGTCGCGGTGGATTACGGTGGCGGTCGGAGCAAGTCAACAGAAAGGCGACGCCAACCTCGCCGCACCCAGCGCGCAGCCGGCGGCTTGCACCAGACGCCTGCGTCGTCGGACCGCTCTCGGCTGGATGAAGCGCGAGGCAGTGTTCCGCCCCCACGGCGGGCTCGATCGCGCCCACGCCACGAGCCCGGACAGGGGGCTCGGACATCGGTTGCGCGATCGGTACGAAATTGTTTGCTGGAGAGAGAGGTGGTCACGTCGTCGGCGGGTCCCGTAGTACCCGGGTTGCCGTTGCGGACGGTCGCACGCGCAGGCACCGTCCTGCAGACAGCGGCCGTGGTGGGCGGTGAGAGGATCGAACTCCCGACATCCACGGTGTAAACGTGGCGCTCTGCCAGCTGAGCTAACCGCCCTTCAGACGCCACGGCGCCGCGCCCGCATCTAGGCGGAACGCGGCGCCGAAGCAAGCGGTGCCCTCGCGGCGGATAGCGCCGGCGCGAGTGCTAGCCGTTCACGGAGTCCTTGAGGCCCTTGCCGGCCTTGAACTTCGGGGTCTTGGAGGCCTCGATCTTGATCGACGCGCCGGTCCGCGGGTTGCGGCCCATGGAAGCCGCGCGCTTGGCAACGGAGAAGCTGCCGAAACCAATGATCTTCACCTCGTCGCCACCCTTGAGCGCATCGGTGATCACATCGAAGGTCGCGTCCACTGCCTCACCGGCGGCCGCCTTCGACATTCCCGTCTTGTCCGCGACGGCGGCGATGACGTCGTTTTTGTTCATGAATGCCCCTTTCCAGGTTTTAAACCGATCTCATACACGCAACACTCGGCCACAGGGCGCGTACCCTTTCGCCAATCCGGGCCGCAGGCAAGCGGAAACCACGGATTCCCGCCAGATTCTCCCTGTTGATGCATTGGCGCAACGAAAAACGCCCGCCGGTGGGGCGGGCGTCTTTCAATTGCGGCCTGAGGCACGCCCAATCAGTGGGCAGTCAGACCCTTGCCGACGTCTTCCTCGGCGACGACCTTGGTATCAACCTTCGACTCGTCCCACTCGATGGGCGTCGGCTGGCGCACCAGCGCGTGCTTGACGACATCGTCCATGCGGGCGACCGGGATGATGGTCATCCCCTTCTTCACCGTGTCCGGTATCTCGCTGAGATCCTTCATGTTCTCCTCGGGGATCAGCACCGTCTTGATGCCGCCGCGGAGCGCCGCAAGGAGCTTCTCCTTGAGGCCGCCGATCGGCAGGATGCGGCCTCTCAGCGTGATCTCGCCCGTCATCGCCACGTCCTTCCGGACCGGGATGCCGGTGAGAACCGAGACGATCGCAGTCGCCATGGCGCCACCGGCCGACGGCCCGTCCTTCGGGGTAGCTCCCTCGGGCACGTGGACGTGGATATCCTTCCGCTCGAACATCGGCGGCTCGATGCCGAAGGTCACCGCCCGGCTGCGGACGTAGGATGCCGCGGCCGAGATCGACTCCTTCATCACGTCGCGCAGGTTGCCCGTGACGGTCATGCGGCCCTTGCCGGGCATCATGACGCCTTCGATCGTCAGCAGTTCCCCGCCGACCTCGGTCCAGGCAAGGCCCGTGACGAGACCAACCTGGTCCTCGCCCTCGATCTCGCCATAGCGGTAGCGGGGCACGCCGAGGAACTCCTCGAGCGACTTCTCCGTGACCTTGACTGACTTCTTCTTCGAGAGGAGCAGCTCCTTCACGACCTTGCGGGCGACCGTCGCCAGTTCGCGCTCGAGGTTGCGAACGCCTGCCTCACGCGTATAGCGGCGGATGATCGTCTTGAGCGCGCCGTCGGCGAGCGAGAACTCGCCTTCCGCAAGGCCATGCTCGCGCAGGGTCTTGGGCAGAAGATGCTTCCGGGCGATCTCGACCTTCTCATCCTCGGTGTAGCCGGCGAGGCGGATGATCTCCATCCGGTCCATCAGGGGCGGCGGGATGTTGAGCGTGTTGGCCGTGGTCACGAACATCACGTCCGAGAGGTCGTAGTCGACCTCGAGGTAGTGGTCGTTGAACGCCTTGTTCTGTTCCGGATCGAGCACTTCAAGGAGGGCCGACGACGGATCGCCACGGAAGTCCATGCCCATCTTGTCGATCTCGTCGAGAAGGAACAGCGGGTTGGACTTCTTGGCCTTCCGCATCGACTGGATGACCTTGCCGGGCATCGAGCCGATATAGGTCCGCCGATGGCCGCGGATCTCGGCCTCGTCACGCACGCCACCGAGCGACATGCGGACATATTCGCGTCCGGTCGCCTTGGCGATCGACTTCGCAAGCGAGGTCTTGCCGACGCCGGGCGGGCCGACGAGGCAGAGGATCGGGCCCTTCAGCTTGTTCGAGCGTGCCTGGACGGCGAGGTACTCGACGATGCGGTCCTTGACCTTCTCGAGCCCGAAATGGTCGCCGTCGAGCACCTCCTGGGCGAAGCGGAGGTCCTTCTTGACCTTGGAACGCCTCGACCACGGAATGCCGAGCAGCCAGTCGAGATAGTTGCGCACGACCGTCGCCTCGGCCGACATCGGGCTCATCTGGCGAAGCTTCTTGAGCTCGCCCATGGCCTTGTCGCGGGCCTCCTTCGACAGGCGCGTCTTCTCGATGCGCTGCTCGAGTTCGGCCATCTCGTCGCGGCCGTCCTCGTTGTCGCCGAGCTCCTTCTGGATCGCCTTCATCTGCTCGTTCAGGTAGTACTCGCGCTGCGTCTTCTCCATCTGGCGCTTGACGCGCGAGCGGATGCGCTTCTCGACCTGAAGGACCGAGATTTCGCTTTCCATCATGCCGAGCGCCCGCTCGAGCCGTTCACCAACGGTACCGAGTTCGAGGATGGCCTGCTTGTCGGCGATTTTGATCGCAAGATGCGACGCGACCGTATCGGCGAGCTTGGAGAAGTCGTCGATCTGGCTGACCGCGCCGATCACCTCCGGCGATATCTTCTTGTTCAGCTTGACATAATTGTCGAACTCCGAGACCACCGAACGCGCCAGCGCCTCGACCTCGGTCTGGTTGCCGACGTCGTCCGGCAGCGCCTCGGCCTCGGCCTCGTAGTAGGCCTCGTTGCCGGTGAAGCGCGTGATGCGGGCCCGCGTGGCGCCCTCGACCAGCACCTTCACGGTGCCGTCGGGAAGCTTCAGGAGCTGCAGCACGGTCGCGAGCGTACCGATCGTGTAGATCGCATCCGGCTTCGGATCGTCGTGGCTCGGGTCCTTCTGGGTCGCGAGCAGGATCTGATTATCCGCCCGCATCACCTCTTCCAGGGCATGGATCGACTTCTCGCGGCCCACGAAGAGCGGCACGATCATATGCGGGAAGACGACGATGTCGCGAAGCGGAAGGAGCGGATAGACGGCCTTCCCGGTCGGTGTCGCGCGGGGTCGGGGGTTCTCTGTCGTCATGGCAACCTCTCTCGTGGCCCGGCCTCATTAGAGACGGCCGGTGCTGCGCAGGCAACCTTTTGTGGAAACAAACCGATCCGGGGTGGACCGGCCTGCGGACACAGGCGCGAAGCCTGCCAGACTATGGATCGTAAAGTGGCGCCGTCGCGGGGCGCTTTCAAGACGCTCCGGTGCCGCTCCGGGCGACCAAGGAGCAAAACGTCGGCCTCATTCGCCTCATCGCTCACGAGCGCTCGCCGAACGCCAGCGCATCCAACCCCAAGGTCGTCGTCCCCGCGAAAGAGCTTGTGAAGCAATGGTCGGCTCGACTTCCCTCGCCCCGTTCGGGGAGAGGGGAAGCGCGGCAGATTCCTTCACACGCTCGAAAGCGGGATGACGAGGATTCGGACAGCGATTGGGCCCGCTCCTTGCGGCGCGGTCCCGTTAGGCCGACGTGCTCACCTCGCCGGCGCGCTCTGCGTAGATGTAGAGCGGCCGCGCCTTGCCTTCGGCGACGTCGGGCGAGATCACGACTTCCTGCACGCCGTCGAGGCCCGGCAGATCGAACATCGTCTCGAGCAGGATCGCCTCAATGATCGAACGAAGGCCGCGGGCGCCGGTCTTCCGTTCGATCGCCCGCTTGGCGATCGTCGAGAGAGCGTCGGGGTGAATGGTGAGCTCGACGTTCTCCATGTCGAACAGCCGCTGGTACTGCTTGATCAGCGCGTTCTTCGGCTCCGAGAGGATTCGGATGAGTGCGGTCTCGTCGAGATCCTCGAGCGTGGCGAGGATCGGAAGACGGCCGACGAACTCCGGAATCAGGCCGAACTTGAGGAGATCCTCGGGCTCGACCTCTCGGAGCAACTCACCCGTACGACGATCCTCGGGTGCCTGGACCTTGGCACCGAAGCCGATCGATGTCGCGCGGCCACGATCGGAAATGATCCGCTCGAGGCCCGCGAAGGCGCCACCGCAGATGAACAGGATGTTCGTCGTGTCGACCTGCAGGAATTCCTGCTGCGGGTGCTTGCGGCCGCCCTGCGGCGGAACGCTGGCGACGGTGCCTTCCATGATCTTCAGGAGGGCCTGCTGCACGCCCTCGCCCGACACGTCCCGCGTGATCGACGGGTTGTCGGACTTGCGGCTGATCTTGTCGACCTCGTCGATGTAGACGATGCCGCGTTGCGCCCGCTCGACATTGTAGTCGGCCGACTGGAGCAGCTTGAGGATGATGTTCTCGACGTCCTCGCCGACATAGCCGGCTTCGGTGAGCGTCGTGGCATCTGCCATCGTGAACGGCACGTCGAGGATGCGGGCGAGCGTCTGCGCGAGCAGCGTCTTGCCGCAGCCGGTGGGCCCGATCAGGAGGATGTTGGACTTCGCCAGCTCGACGTCGTTGTTCTTCGCCGCGTGGTTCAGCCGCTTGTAGTGATTGTGGACCGCGACGGCGAGAACGCGCTTCGCGTGGCGCTGGCCGATGACGTAGTCATCCAGCACCGCGCAGATCTCGTGCGGGGTCGGCACCCCCTCCCGCGACTTCACCAGCGAGGACTTGGATTCCTCGCGGATGATATCCATGCAAAGCTCGACGCATTCATCGCAGATGAAAACGGTCGGCCCGGCGATGAGCTTCCGCACCTCATGCTGGCTCTTTCCGCAGAAGGAGCAGTAGAGGGTGTTCTTGCCGTCGCTGCCGCTGACCTTGCTCATGTAAAAGACACCCTTGGCTCACGCAGATGGACCACCCGGTCCCTTCCGGCGCCGGGAGTGGCGGCGACCGGATCAATCTCTGGCGTGTTCTAGCCCCCCTGCGGACACACGCAAATCGAACTCCGTCACACCAGTTTCATACTCCGGCGGATTTCTTCAAGAGAGACTTAACGCCGCCCCGTCCACCGCGACTTTCCGGCAACAGTGCTAAGCCGCCGCCGCAGACACCTCTTCGTCGTCGCGGCTGCTGACCACGCGGTCGACGATGCCGAAATCCTTGGCCTCCTGGGCCGTCTGGAAGAAGTCACGATCCAGTGTACGCTCAATGACTTCGTAGGGCTTTCCAGTGTGCTTCACATAGATTTCATTCAGCCGGCGCTTCATCTTGATGATGTCTTCGGCGTGGCGTTCGATGTCTGACGCCTGACCCTGGAAGCCGCCCGAAGGCTGGTGCAGCATGATGCGGGCGTTGGGGAGCGCGGCGCGCATGCCCGGCGCACCGGCGCACAGGAGAAGCGAGCCCATCGACGCTGCCTGGCCGATGCAAAGGGTCGCGACCGGCGGCTTGATGAACTGCATGGTGTCGTAGATCGCCATCCCGGCCGTTACCACGCCACCGGGCGAGTTGATGTACATCGAGATCGGCTTCTTCGGATTGTCGGCCTCGAGGAAGAGGAGCTGCGCGGTGATCAGCGATGCGCCGTAGTCCTCGATCGGGCCCGTCACGAAGATGATGCGCTCCTTGAGGAGGCGCGAATAGATGTCGAAGGCGCGCTCGCCCCGGTTGGTCTGTTCGACCACCATCGGGACCAGGGTGTTCATCGTGTATTCGATGGGATCGCGCATGTTCACGGGGTCGTCCTTTTCCGCTGCGTGCGCGCCGCACCGAGTCGTCGCGCCTCCGCTCTGAACCGTATGTAGGCCAGCCTGCCCGCCTCGGAAAGGGCCGGCCGGACACGGTCAGCCGCGATCCGGTTGACGGAGCGCCGGAGAGCCCCTCTCCTTCCGCCATGGCGAAGGCGGAAGCACTGCTGCTCGATGTCGGTGGATTGGAGGTCCAGGTCACCAATCCCGGCAAGGTGCTGTTCCCGGGAACGGGGCACACCAAGCTCGATCTCGTCAACTATTACCTCGCGGTCGCCGATGGCGCACTGCGCGGCGCGGGCGGGCGTCCCAACGTGCTCGTCCGCCATCCGAACGGCGTCGGCGGCGAGTTCTTCTACCAGAAGCGCGCGCCCGAGAACCGCCCGCCGTGGATCGAGGTCGTCACGCTGAGCTTCCCCTCCGGCCGCACCGCCGAGGAGATCGTGCCGCGCAACGCCGCGGCGCTCGCCTGGATGGCGAACCTTGCCTGCCTCGAACTCCATCCCCACCCCGTCCGCGCCGACGACGTGGACCATCCCGACGAACTGCGCGTCGATCTCGATCCCCTCCCCGGCGTCCCGTGGCCGCAGGTCCTGGAGGTGGCGCGTTGCGTCCACGACGTGCTCGACGATTTCGGCCTGATCGGCTGGCCCAAGACCTCCGGCTCGCGCGGCATGCACGTCATCATCCGCATCGAACGGCGCTGGGATTTCGGCCGCGTGCGACGGGCGGCGCTTGCCATCGCCCGCGAGGTCGAGCGGCGAGCGCCGGCGCTCGCGACCTCGAAATGGTGGAAGGAGGAGCGCCACGGCGTCTTCCTCGACTACAACCAGAACGCCAAGGACAAGACCGTCTCCTCGGCCTATTCCGTGCGCCCTACCTCCGACGCCCGCGTCTCGGCCCCGCTCACCTGGGCCGAGGTGGACGACGTCGATCCCGCCGCCTTCACGCTGGCGACGATGCCGGCCCGCTTCGCCGCCATCGGCGACCGCCACGCCGGCATCGACGACCACGCCTGCTCGCTCGACGCCATCCTCGAACTTTCGGCGCGGCAGGAGGCGGAGGGTCAGGGCGACGCGCCGTGGCCGCCGCAATACGCCAAGCAGCCCGGCGAGCCGCCACGCGTCCAGCCCTCACGCGCCAAGGGCGCCGGCCGGCGCGTGCCGAAAATGCCGCTGGTCGAGATCGGCCGCTCGGTGAGCAAGACCGAGGCGATGGAAGGTCTGGAGCGATGGAAGACGAAGCACCCGGACGCCGCCGCGAAGCTGGAGCCGGCGGACGTTCTCGTCGACGGTATGCGCGGCCGCTCGGCGACGTGGTGGCGCATCCGGGTCAACCTCCAGCACGTGCCGGAAGCGGAACGCCCGGCGCAGGAAACGCTCGACCCCGACAACCCGCCGCCCGGCTGGCTGGAGTTCATGGCCGACCCGCCGAAGCGGGCGCGGCGGAAGAAGGCGGAGGCCGAGAATTCGGGAGGCGACGGGGACCCACCGACCGGGTGAGCCCCTCACCTCCTCCATCGTCTTTGCCGGGCTTGACCCGGCAACCCATGATGAATCGCCCCCGCGGGCGAACGATGAGGAGCGGCGACGGCGCTCGGCGCAACTGGCGCGTCATCATGGGTCCCCGGGTCATGGCCCGGGGACGACGAGATTGAGGTTCGTCCTTGAGCGACGAGCGCTGTTCCTGGAGCGGCAGGGGCGGCGTTTGCTACAGCGGCCCTCGGCTCGAGACGCTAAGCCCGAAATACCTTCGTCAGCTCGTATGGCGTCGTGACCTCGAGCTGGTCGTAGCGGCAATCCTCTGGCGCCTTGTCGAAGCGCCAGCGGAGAAAGGTCGCCCCGTGGCGAAAGCGGTTGCCCTGGAGGTGGTCGTACTTCACCTCCACCACGCGCTCGACACGGAGCGGCTCCCACGACAGATCCTTGCCGGTGCTCCAGCGGCTCTGGCCGCCGGGCATGCGGACCAACGCTTCCTGCGCCTCCGCCCACTGCCGCCACGGATGCGCCGCGATGGCGTTCTCGCGAAGCGGCGCAAGTTCCTCAACCAGCGCCTTCCGCTTCTCCGTCGTGAACGACGACGTCACGCCGACGTGCTGGAGCGTGCCCGCCTCGTCGTAGAGGCCGAGGAGGAGCGAGCCGACGGCATCCCGGCCGCTCTTGTGCCAGCGGAAGCCGGCTACGGAGCAATCGGCCGTCCGGGCGTGCTTGATCTTGAACATCGCCCGCTTGCCCGGCTGGTACGGATCGGAATCGGGCTTCGCCATCACGCCGTCGAGCCCGGCGCCTTCGAAGCGCTGGAGCCAGTCGACGGCCACCGGGTGATCGCGGGTGACAGGCGTCAGGTAGAGCGGTGCTTCCGCGCCGGCGAGGAGCGCTTCTAGGCGCGTGCGGCGCTCGGATTGTGGCAGATGGCGAATATCCTCGCCGCCAGTGGCCAGGAGATCGAAGGCCACGAACGAGGCGGGGATCTCTGCGGCAAGCTTCTTCACCCGCGACGCCGCCGGATGAAGCCGGAGTTGCAGCGCATCGAAATCGAGGCCCCATGGCGCGGCGATGACCACCTCGCCGTCCACCACGCAGCCCGCCGGCAGGCGCGCGAGCAGCATGTCGTGGACCTCCGGGAAGTAGCGGTCGAGCGGCCGGAGATCGCGGCTCTGGATGAAGACGTCATCGTGCCCGCGGAACACCATGGCGCGAAAACCGTCCCATTTCGGCTCGTAGAGAAACGCGCCGCCGTCCGGCACGGCCTCGGCGACCTTCGACAGCATCGGTTCGACTGGCGGCTGGAACGGCAGACCCGCCAGCACCGGGATCGAGACGTTGGCGGATCGTTTCGGTGGTGCTTCGTTGGTCATGTCGCGACCCTAGCGTCCAGGATCGACGAAAAGAATGCCGTCGTTCCGGGGCCGCGAAGCGGACCCGGAACTCTTTGTTCGGGGTTCAATTGAGTTGGTGACGAACACGGTCACTCGTTCGGCCCTCGACCAACAGCTGTTCCGGATGCCGCAAACGAAAACGGGGGCCGAAGCCCCCGTGATCCCTGTCGCCCTTCCGGAGACTACTCGGTCGGCATCGTCGGCTCGTCCGCCGCGATCAACGCCATCAGTTCCTCGCGGGTGACGTTGCGATCCGTGACGTTCACGAGCTCAAGGAGGAAGTCGACGACCTTCTCCTCGAACAGCGGGGCGCGCAGCCGGTTCATCGCCGCCGGGTTGTTGTTGTACATGTCGTAGATCTGCTGCTCGGCGCCGGGATTGCGGCGCACCTCGTTGGCGAGCGCGCGCTGCAGTTCCTGGTCCGTCACCTCGATCCGGTTGCGGTCGCCGATCTCGGCGAGCACGAGGCCGAGGCGGACCCGCCGGTCGGCGATGTTGCGGTAGTACTCGCGGAGCTTCTCCTCGGTCGTCCCCTCGTCGGCGAAGGTGCGGCCGGAACGGGCGAAATCGGCCTCGACCTCGCGCCACACCGCCTCGAACTCCTGCTCGACCATCGTCGGCGGGCTGTCGAATTTGTGCAGCGTATCGAGCTGGTCGAGGAGCTGGCGCTTGATCCGCTGGCGAGCCGGCCCCTGGTTCTGCGCGTTCAGCTGCGCCCGGACGGCCTGGCGCATCTTGTCGACGTTCTCGACGCCGAGCTGCTGGGCAAGCGCGTCGTCGATCGCAACCGACTCGGCCGCGGAGACTTCCTTGACGGTGACGTCGAAGGTCGCGGCCTTGCCGGCCAGCGCCGGCGCGCCGTAGTCCTCCGGGAAGGTGACGTTGAGGACGCGCTCCTCGCCGGCTGTGGCGCCGACAAGCTGCTCCTCGAAGCCGGGGATGAACTGGCGCGAGCCGATGACGATGTTGGCGTCCTGGTCGGCGCCGCCCTCGAACGGAACGCCATCCACCTTGCCGACATAGTCGATGGTGACCCGGTCTCCGTCCTCGGCCGCGCCGTCCTTCTTCGAATAGGTCGCCGCGTTCCGGGCGAGGGCGAGCATCTGGCGCTCGACCTCCTCGTCGGGAATCTCGACGATCGGGCGTTCGACCGAGATCGTCTTGAAGTCGCCGAGGGTGATGCTCGGCAGGATCTCGTAGGCGAGGCCGTATTCGAGGTCGGCCTTGGCATCGAGGATGCGGTTGGCCTCGGTCTCGTCCTCGGTGAGGGTGTATTTTGGCTGCAGGGCCGGGCGTTCATCGCGCTGGCGGAGGAGTTCGTTCGTCTTCTCGTTCAGCACGTCGTTGACGATCTGCGACATCGTCTGGCGGCCGGCGAGGCGGCGGAGATGGGCGATCGGAACCTTGCCGGGCCGGAAGCCGCGGATCTGGGTCGTGCCCTTGAGCTCCTCGAGCTTCTCGTTGAGGCGGGTCTCGAGTTCCTCTCGCGGAACGACCACCTTGAACTCGCGCTTCAAGCCCTCGGAGAGGGTTTCAGTCACCTGCATCGTCGTCATCCCTTCGCCCGGCCTTCGCGGCCGCGCCGTCTTCGAATTCGTTCTCGGCAAAGCCACCGGCCACGCTCATGTGCCAGGTTACGGGCCGCCTCCGCCGAACTGGTGCGGGCGGAGGGACTTGAACCCCCACGGCGTAAGCCACTGGAACCTAAATCCAGCGTGTCTACCAGTTCCACCACGCCCGCAAGCGTTCGGAGGCCAGCGGAACCTGACCAAAAAGCGTGCCTGCTATAGCCAAGCGCCCCACGGGGGTCAAAGGAAAACGGGGATTTCGCTTGCCTCCCATCCGCCACCGTGAATTGTCAGGCGCGCCGTGGTTTGGCAGCATCCGGGCCCGAAATGTCCGGAATGGATTCGCGTGAGCATCGGCACCATCCCGCTCGCCGACATTATTGGAGTGATCGGCTTCGTACTCGCCTGGGCCGGCTACTCGCTCCTGATCGACCATGGCCCGCTGGCGAGGCTGACGCTGTCCTCCGCCATGGACCGGCAGCGCGCGACCTGGGTGCGTCTCGCCCAGCAGCGCGACAACCGCATCGCCGACACGAACATCCTGGGCGGCCTGCAGCAGGGCGCGGCGTACTTTGCCTCCGCTTCAACCCTGGTGATCGGCGGTTGCCTCGCCGTCCTCGGCTCGCGCGATGCGGTGGTCACCGTCATCGAGGACATCACGCCAGTCGACGCCGGATCCAGCCAGCTCTTCGACGTGAAGATAGTCGGGCTTCTGGTGATATTCGTCTACGCGTTCTTCAAGTTCACCTGGAGCTACCGGCTCTACAACTACGGCTCGATCCTCCTCGGCGCCCTCCCGCCGCCGAAGGAAGCCGGGCTCCCCGCAACGGATCTTGCGATCGACCGCGCGCTCGTCTTCCTCCGCCTTGGCGGCCTCAACTTCAACCGCGGCCAGCGGGCCTTCCTCTTCGCGATTGCCTTCCTCGGCTGGCTTGGCGGACCGTGGGTGCTGTTCGGCGGCTCGGTGTTCGTGCTCGCCGTCTTCCTGCACCGTCAGTTCCTGTCCGTGCCGGCCCGCGCCGTTCGCCGCATGCCGGCCGAGGTCATTCGGGCCTTCCCCGCCCCGCCCCCAGGCGGCTGATCGCCAGCATCTCGTCCTCGTCGAGCACGAAATCGAACACGGCGAAGTTCTCCCGTATCCGCGCCGGATCGGCGCTCTTCGGAATGGCGGCGCACCCCTGCTGGAGATGCCAGCGCAGGACCGTCTGCGCCGGCGTGCGGCCATGGCTTGCCGCAACGGCGGTCACGACCGGGTCGTCGAGGACCGCACGCTTTTGGAGGGGAGAATAGGAGACGAACGCCACGCCCTGCCGGCGGCACTCGGCAAGCGCTGCGCTCTGGTCGAGGCGCGGATGGTACGGGCACTGGTCGGCGACGATCGGCGCAGCGCTCAGGCGGCATGCTTCGCGAAGGAGAGCCGCATCGAAGTTCGACACGCCGATATGGCGCGTCAGCCCTCGGGCGCGCGCATCGTTGAGTGCGCCGATGCTCTCGGCGAGCGGTATGCGACTGCTCGGCCAATGGATGAGAAGGAGATCGACCTCGTCGAGACCAAGGCGGCGGAGGCTTGCTTCCGCCGAGCGCTGCAGGTCGCCGTCGCCAATGTCGTCCGGCGAGACCTTCGTGACGACGAACAGCTCTCCGCGCGGAACTCCCGCGGTCCGAATCCCCTCCCCCACGGCTTCCTCGTTGTCGTAGATCGCCGCGGTATCGATGTGCCGGTAGCCGGTCGCAACGGCATTCACCACCGCTGCCGCGCAGGCATCGCCACGCAGCCGCCACGTCCCGAACCCGATCGCCGGAATGTCTGCTCCGCCGGCGAAAATCCTCATCTGATCAGGGGGTTCAGGCACCAGGAAACGCGCTCTTCCGAGGCCGCGCTTTACCGCTGGACATCGGGATCGATTCCCTGCAGAGTGCAAAAGCTGACTTTCCTAGTCAGCTTTCCCCCGGCCTGCTCTGCGGGTCATTGTTCTGCCAACTTGAGGGCGATGAGGCTACTCTCCCAAGACGCCTCGTCGTCCTCTCTTTATTCGCCGTCATGACGCGGCGTTGGCGAAGATATATCAGCGTTGTCGGATTCGTGCCACCGTCGAATCCAGACCGGTATCGCTCATTCTTTGATCTGCTGCCGTTGACTGACTCCTGAGTGTGGTTCCTATGTGCTTGGGACAGGCAGGGAACCGAGGAGAGCGCTCGCAATGGCAAACCAGATTCGGCGGCGAAATCCACTTCTGCCGTGGTGGATTGGCTTGATTGTCATCCTCGCGGCTGTCGGCTACGCCGCCTACCGCTTCGCCTGTGATGATTGTGGCGTTGCCGCCTTCCCCGAGTTCGTCGTTCTTGGTGTGGTGCCGCTGGTCTATCTCGGACTGATGTACCTGGTGTTCCGAGGTCAGCGAGACGACGAAACGCGGAACCCGCGGGACTATGATCCGCGATGAATCACCTCAGGCGCCGGCCCTCGATCCGCGCCAGTTCATATAGCTGATCGAGGATCTGTCAGCCGGCGCGGTCATCGGGCTCGCGACGATCGGGCCGGCGAAGAACGCCGCCGAGTTGGGGCGGAAGCCGAGGCGCGCCAAGTCCGTGACGCTCTGACGGCGACTGACGCTGCCAGGAAGGCCGCCGATTCGAACTGCGATCCAGTTGCTCCGGGCTACCGCCGCCGGAACACGGCATAGGTGAAGCTCTGGCTCGAATCCCACGGCGTCCTGTGCACCTCGTCCGCGTCGGCCTGGAGTACGAAGTCCGGGCCGAGGCGCGTCGCCAGGGTCTGCGCGCTGTACCTCTGGACCGGCAGGCCGCTGCAGCGTTCCGGACCGTCGAGGGCGAAGGTGGCGATGATCACCGCCGCGCCGCTCGCGGTTCCTTCGGACAGGGCTGCGAGATAGGCGTCCTGAGCCTCTGTCGATGTCAGGAAATGCAGGACCGCCCGGTCGTGCCAGACGCCCCAGCGCCGCTGTGGCCGCCATTGCGTGATGTCCGCCACGATCCAGTCGACGCGAGCGGCGTTCGCTCCCAGTCGGGTCCGCGAGCGGTCCAGGCCGCTCGCCGCAATGTCCAGAACCGCAAGGTCGGTGTAGCCGCCCGCCATCAGTTCATCGACCAGCCGCGAGGCGCCTCCGCCGATGTCGATGATCGGGGTTTCGCGTTCCGGCGCATGCTCCGCTATCAATTCGAGGGAGCGCTTCGGCACCGGCTGAAACCAGCTCACGGCGGTCTCGGCCTTCGCCGCGTAGACGCCATTCCAGAATTCGCTGTCCGTGCCCAAGGCGGCCGTTCCCCGTTTACTCGTGTCGCGCGCTCGAATGGGCGACGCGGCCGCGCCTAACGCGGCTGCCCGGCGGCTTTCAGCGCCGGCCGGCTGCCGCGTCCCTGATCGCCTCGGCCACCGACAGCGCCGCCGCGGCGGCGCCTCCCGGCACTCCGACCGAATCCTCGCCGCGGATCGCATCGAGGAACGCCTGGATCTCCGTCCCGAGGGCGTCGGCGGCAACCACCTCCACGGCGCTCTGTTCCGTCCCCGTCGCGGCGAAAGCCGAAACCGTCCGGCCCGTCAGGTCCGCCGCGAACGTCCGGCTCCGCTCGTATACCACGATCGACCGCGCGGGCGCGGCGGCGACGCGGCTGGCGCTCAGTTCGGCAACCGCGCCGCCGGCAAAGCTCAGCCGGGCGTTCACGACATCGAACCCGTACCCCATCATCTCGACTGCTGCGGCTTCGACGCCGGTCACCTCGGACCCCGCAAGGTCGAGCGCGAGATCGATGTCGTGGATCATCAGGTCGAGGACGACGTCGACGTCCGTGACGCGGCCGGTCCACGGCGCGTGGCGGCGCAGTTCGAGGAGGCGCGGTTCGCCGAGGGCGCTCTTGAGCGCCCGGTACGCGGGATTGAATCGCTCGATGTGCCCGACCTGGAGCACGACGCCGGCGCGCGCCGCCCGTTTGGTGAGATCGATCGCCTCGGCGGCGGTGGCCGCGAGCGGCTTCTCGACGAGCACGTGGACTCCGGCGTCGATGAAGGCGCCCGCCACGCTGTGATGCAGCGCAGTAGGGGCGGCGATCGACACCGCGTCCACCTTTCCGATCAGCTCGGCTGGGTCGGCGACGTGGATCTCACCATAGGTCGCTCGAACGAACTCGGCCCGCGCCTCGCCCGGATCGGCGACGCCGGTGAATACGACATCGGGATGGACTGCGTAATGCCTGGCGTGAAAGGAGCCGAAATAGCCGAGGCCGACGACGCCGACGCGGATTGGGTCCGCCATGTGGGATCTCCTAGAGCAGCCCGAACCACCAGGTCGCAAGGCCGAGGAAGGCGAAGAACCCGATCACGTCCGTGACGGTGGTCACGAACACGGCGGACGCGATCGCCGGGTCGATCTTGAGCCTGTTCAGGGTCAGCGGGACGAGGACGCCGGCAAGGCCGGCGACGAGCATGTTGATGACGAGGGCCGAGGCGATGACGATGCCGAGGTCGATGTCCCCGAACCACCATCCCGATGCAACGCCGACAAGCGCGGCGATCATGATGCCGTTGACAAGGCCAACCGCTGCCTCGCGGCGGACGATGCGCCACGTGTTGCGCCGGCTGAGCTCTCGCGTCGCGATGGCGCGGACGGTAACGGTCATGGCCTGTGTGCCGGCATTGCCGCCCATGGAGGCGACGATCGGCATCAGGACGGCCAGCGCCACCATCTGCTGGATGGTGCCCTCGAACAGCCCGATGACCGAGGCTGCAGCGATTGCGGTCAGGCTGTTGACGACGAGCCACGGCAGGCGCGATCGCGATGACGTCAGGACGGTATCGGAGAGATCTTCGTCGCCGACGCCCGCCAGACGCTTGATGTCCTCGTCGACCTCTTCCTGGATGACGTCGACGATGTCGTCGATGGTGAGCACGCCCACGAGCCGATCTTCCTCGTCGAGCACGGGGGCGGAGACCAGGTTGTAGCGCTCGAACCGCGGCGCCACCTCGTCCTGGTACTCGCTCGCATGGACGACATGGCGCGTCTCGGTCATCAGTTCGACCATCGGCCGGATCCGCTGCGACCGGAGGAGCTGGCTCAGCGGAACCGTCCCGAGCAGCTTGAACGCCGGGTCGACGACGAAGACCTCGTGGAACTCGTCCGGCAGGTCGCCCGCCTCCCTGAGGTGATCGATCGTCTGGCCGACGTTCCAGAACTGCGGCACCGCGATGAACGCATTGCGCATGCGGCGGCCGGCGGAACCCTCGGGATAGTCCAGGCTCCGCTTGAGCGCGATCCGGTCGCCGACCGGCATCTCCGCGAGAATCTTCTCGCGATCCTCGTCGTCGAGATCCTCGAGGATGTAGACCGCGTCGTCGGAATCGAGTTCGGCAACGCCCTCGGCGACCGTGTTGGCCGGGAGATCCTCCAGCAACTGGACACGAACGCTCTCGTCCAGTTCGGTCAGCGCCGCGAAGTCGAAGTCCTCGCCCTGGAGCTGGACGAAGGCGGAGCGAAGCTCGGCCGGCAGCGCCGCGATGAGAGCGGCGACGTCGGCGGCGTGGAGGTCTCCCGCGAGCGCCAGGACCCTGTCGCGCTCACCCGCCTCTACCGCGGCTTCGACGGCGTCAATGAACTCGGGATTGAGATTGCCGTCCTCGTCGCGGATCGGGCGATCCTCGTCCGGGAAGGCGCGCTGGGCGCCCGGTTCTTCGGCCATGACACCCTCCGCGCTCGCACCGCGTCAAAAAAGGAAACACCGGCCAGAGGCCGGTGCGTCAACTGGGCGGTTCACCGCCGGTCGAAGGTCTGGTCGGGCCGCTGGCGAGGCCCGATCAAGTTTCCAGCAATGGTGCGGTCGAGAAGACTCGAACTTCCACGGGTTGCCCCACAGCGACCTCAACGCTGCGCGTCTACCAGTTCCGCCACGACCGCACACACTGGATTGCCGCCGGAGCGAACCCGCCCCGCGCGGCGCGAGGGGTGTAACAAATCGATTCCGGGCATACAAGGCGGGGCCGCCGCAAAACCGCGGCCCCGCCGCGATTGAATGCCGCGCCGCACGATCCCAGATTCCGGCCGCTCATGCTCACTACCTTTCCGTCCGAGATCGCAACATCGTCCGCTTCTGGCGGCGTCGTCGAATGGCGGACGGAGCCCGGACTTCTCCCCTACCCTGACGCGGTGGCCGGGATGGAGCGAAGCGTTGCGGCGATCGCCGCGGGGGCGCCGGAGCGGATCTGGCTCGTCCAGCATCCTCCGCTCTACACTGCCGGCACGAGCGCGCGTGACGCCGACCTTCTCGACCCGCATGGCCTGCCTGTGTTCCGCACCGGACGCGGCGGCCAGTACACCTGGCACGGCCCCGGCCAGCGCATCGCTTATGTGATGCTGGACCTCCGACGGCGCGGCCACGACGTGCGCAGTTTCGTATGCGCGCTCGAGAACTGGCTGATCGCTACCGTGGCGGCCTTCGGGATCGCCGGCGGTCGCCGCGAGGGGAGGATCGGCGTCTGGGTCCATACCCCCGCCGGCGATGCCAAGATCGCCGCGATCGGCGTCCGCGTGCGGCGCTGGGTGACGTTCCACGGCATCGCCCTCAACATCGATCCGGACCTTTCCCACTACGCGGGCATCGTACCCTGCGGCATCCGCGGACACGGCGTGACCAGCCTTGCGGCGCTGGGGGTCGACGCCTCCATGGCCGAGGTCGACACCGCCCTTCGCGCTGCCTTCGAGCCCGCCTTCGCCGCCAGCTGCCGTCCCTGACCGATCGGTCCGCCGCCCGCGCTTTCGCACGGTCGCCACGCGTGCCAAGGTACCCGCAAGAGGCCGACGCCAGAGGGGAGTGCGAACGGCCCGCGAGGGAAAAGCATGATGGATCGTCGACTGGCGCTGGCAGGCGCCATTGTGGTCGCGCTGGCGCTCGCGGGTTGCGGCGATGCCGGCGATCCGGTGGAGCCCCCGGTGACCCCCGCGCCGACGCCGGTGGCGGAAGTGGCGCCTCCCGCCGTCGCCCCGCCCGCTGAAGCCGCGCCGCCGGTCCAGGTGACACCTGTCCCCGTGACGCCGGACGTTTCAGAGGCCCCGGCGCCGGTGGCTGCGCCGCCTCCGGCCGAGGCGCCGCCTGCGGCCGCCATTATTTCTGAGCCAGCCGCGCCAATCGTCGCCGCCGATCCACCCGTGGCGGGGCCGCCCGTCCCGGCCGCCGAGCCGGCCGCTGCCGTCGCCCCTCCGACGACCCCCGAACTGGCCTGGTTGCAGCAGCCGCCTTTCACCAATCCGGCGCCCAGAGCGGCGCCGGCCGCCGCGATTCCGGCGCCCACGCTCGAAGAGCGCCTCGCGATGGCCAACGCCGCCGACGGCGCGATCTACCTGATGCAGTGCGAGATCTGTCACACCGTCGATCAGCGGGGCGCCGCCGGCATCGGACCGAACCTGTTCGGCATCGTCGGCGCGCCTGTCGGGCGCGACCCCGGTTTCAACTACTCGCCGGCCTTCCAGTCGCTCGCCGCCACCGAGGCGACCTGGACACCAGAGCGTCTCGACGCCTTCCTCGCCGCGCCGGGCGCCGAGATTCCGGGAACGCGGATGGGCTTTGGCGGCTTCGACGACCCCGATACGAGGGCGAACGTGATTGCCTGGCTTGCAACGCTGGTCCCGGCCGCGGACGAACCGCCGGCGCTGCCGGAGATCGTCGGCGTCCAGATCCCGGGGCTCGATCCGGTGGCCTTCGTTGGCGTTCAGGCCGACGTCGGGGCCGACCAGTACGTCGCCCTCGGCTGCGGCGCGTGCCACGGCGCCGACATGCGCGGTGGCGCCGCCTCGGCCCTTGCCGGACCTGGCTTTGCCGAGAGGTGGTTCGAGCGGCCGCTGAGCGATCTCGTGGCGGCGCTGCGGACAATGCCTCCCGACGCCCCGGCCACGCTTTCCGACACGCGCTACCTCGAACTGACGGCGGCTATCCTCGTCGCCAACGGCTTTGCACCCGGCGCCGGCCCGCTGCGGGCCAATCCAGCTACGCTCGAAGCGACCGGCTTCTACCAGCTCGCCCCTGTCCTCGATCGGCGGAATCCCTGATTGTCGGGCGAGTCCGACATACCTGCGTCGCACATGTCGCTTGTCCAACGGAACGCGCGAGGTTCGACCACCGATTGCGGCGCGAAACGGGCAAGGCGCCGCAATCACGCCCATCCCAGCCTGCAACCTGCCGCGGACTTCTGCGTTGGACCGCCGAGTCTGGTACGACACCGCACATCTTCGCGTGCGCTCCACCCGGGGGCCCCTGCGGATTTGAGCCGACGGTCAGCCCACCCGAAAGCCGCTTCCAACCCGAATAGCTCCGAGAAAGGCAAGTTCATGACGACGATGATCACTGCGAGCCGCCGCGTTTCGCCGCGCTCCATTGCCCTGGCCGGCACCTTCCTGGCTGCGCTGACCCTCGCCGCGTGCGGCGAGGCTGCGGACGACACCCCGACGACGACCGACACGCCGGTCACCACGCTCGAAACGGCGCCCCCGGCGATGGAGGCAGCTGCGCCGGCCATGGAGGCGGCTCCGCCGGCGATGGCCGCTGCTCCGGCAGACGAAACGGCAACCACGCTGACGATCGGCAACCTCGTCGGCGACTGGGCCGCCGATACCGCCGCCTGCAATACGCCGAGCGAGGTCACGACCATCACCGCCACGACGTTCTCGGGCGGGGGCATGACCCGCACCGTCGCCTCGGCCACGCCCGGCGTCGATGGCCTGGACGTCGTCCTCACTGGCACGGTCGACAATGTCCCGGTGACGGAGACCTGGACGTTCGAGCCAGCCGGCACGACGCCGCCGCTCACCGGCGTCAACGTGACGATGGGCGGCGAAACGGCGGTCGCCTGGGTGCGCTGCCCCGCTCCGGCGACGACGACGCCGGGCCTCACCCCCGTCCCGTAGGCTCATCGGAATACCGGCCGTCCGGCGCTGCAGGCACCGGACCGGCCCTGCACAACTTCGCGACGCTGGCGGCGGGACACGGTTCCCGCCGCTTCTTTTTATGCCCTGCCATCGCAAAGCTGAGTACGGTAGTTTGCTTTGTGAGTTCGACGGGAGGGATTGACGCGATGCAGACTGTCGGGAGGGGCCGTTTGCGGTGGCGGGGACACGCTTTGCTTGCGAGCGTCCTCGCGGGCGCACTGACATTGGCGGCATGCGGCGACAATGCCAGCGAGCCGACCACACCGGCACCATCGGCCGCAACGACAGCGCCCGACACTCCGGCGACGCCCACGCCTGCCGCAGCCCCTGCATCCGCGCCGCGCCCGCCGGCCGGTCCGCTCAATCTGTCCATCGCCGACCTCGTCGGACAATGGGCCACAACCGCCGACGAATGCGCCGACCCGGCGCTCGTGATGAACATCAGTTCCACAGCCGTGATCCGGCCCGGCGGTTTGCGCAGCACGATCAATGCGACCGCCGTGGCCGACGGCGGCCTGACGCTCCAGCTGGCGCAGACTGTGAACGGCATCCGGCGATCCGAAGTGTGGCGGATCACCTCCACGACCCCGACGCTCCCCGTGCTGGGACTCAACATCGGCGTGGACGGCGGCGAGCCGGTAACCTGGGTCCGCTGCTCGGCGGGCGTCATCTAGCGCTGCGAAAGGCGGTCCGGCTTGCCGGGCCGCCCTCCAGCGACACCTATGTGAGGTTGCCGCAGAAGCGCTGGATGCGGATGCACGCCTCTTCGAGAAGCTCGGTCGCCGTCGCATACGATATGCGGAACGCCGGCCCCTGGCCGAAGGCGCTCCCCTGCACCACCGCGACGCCTTCCTCTTCGAGCAGCGCGGTCACGAAGTCCTCGTCCGTCGCGAGTTTCCGTCCGCCCTTCGTCGTCTTGCCCATTGCCGGAGCACACGACGGATAGACGTAGAACGCGCCTTCCGGCATCGGGCAGTAGAGCCCGTTCGCCTGGTTCAGCATTCCGACCACGAGATCGCGCCGCTGCTGGAAGAGCGCGGCATTCTTCGGGATGAAGTCCTGCGTGCCGGTCAGTGCCTCGACCGCCGCATACTGCGAGATCGAGGTCGGGTTCGAGGTCGACTGGGACTGGATCGTGGCCATCGCCTTGATGAGCATCGACGGGCCGGCGCCGTAGCCGATCCGCCATCCGGTCATCGCATAGGCCTTCGAGACCCCGTTGACCGTCAGCGTCCGGTCCTTCAGGCGCGACTCGACCTCGACGACCGTGGCAAAGCGGACGCCGTCATAGATGAGGTGCTCGTACATGTCGTCCGTCATCACCCAGACATGCGGGTGGCGCAGGAGGACATCGGTCAGCGCCCTGAGTTGGGCGGCCGAATAGACCGCGCCCGTCGGATTCGACGGCGAGCACAGGATGATCCACTTCGTCCGTGGCGTGATGGCTGCTTCGAGCGCCTCCGGGGTCAGCCGGAAGCCCGATTCCATCGTGGTCTGAACGATCACGGGTGTGCCGCCGCCGAGCGCCACCATTTCCGGATAGCTCACCCAGTAAGGCGCCGGGATGATGACCTCGTCGCCGACATTCAGCGTCGCCATCAGCGCGTTGTAGAGGACCTGCTTGCCGCCGGCCGACACGGTGACCTCGGCGGGCGCGTAGTCGATGTGGTTCTCGCGCCTGAACTTGGCGACGATCGCCGCCTTGAGTTCGGGAATGCCGTCGACGGCCGTGTACTTGGTCTTGCCCTCGCGGATGGCGCGGATGCCCGCTTCCTTGATGTTCTCGGGCGTGTCGAAGTCCGGCTCCCCAGCCCCGAGGCCGATGACGTCACGACCGGCGGCCTTGAGCTCGCGCGCCTTGTTGGTCACGGCGATCGTCGCGGACGGCTTGATGCGGGAAAGGGAGTCGGCGAGGAATCCCATGACGGGCTCCGGGTTTGCGAAAAGCGGCGGAACCTAAGCGCGCGCCATCCCCGTTGCAAGGCATGACGGCCGCATGACGGGTCCGCGCCGCCCCTCAACAGCGGCCCCGGCCGATTGCGGCCCCGCGACACCTGCTACATTTTCCCGGATCGCTTTCCTCACCGCAGCCCGCGCTATGCTCATCCGCCTGACAAAGCTCTCCGACCTGAAGCACCGAATGACCGCGACCCGCGACGACGGCACATCCGAGACCGTGGAACTCGTGTCGCGGAGCTTCCTGCTGCACGACTTCATCCACTATGCGGTCGAAACGACGGGCGGCCTCGATGGCGGTTTTTGGGGCCTCCTGGCTTCCGGCAAGACCATGGACGAGCTGGCCCTCAACATGCGGCCGGCGGAAGGGATCGGCATGGAGCTGCTCGGCAGCGAGGCCGCGACCGTCGAGGCGGTCGTCGGCTGTTTCACGGGCCTCGCGCACGACCGCGCGACCCCGGCGGAATCCGTGGACGCCGTGCGCCGGATGATCGAGCCACAGGGCCGCCCGCCGCCAGCCTGGGTCACCGAGGACTTCGCGCGCGCCGTGCAGGAGAAGCTCCGGCGCCTGAAGGGCGAATGGAAGGCCGTCCCCTATGGCGGCACGATGGAACTGCGGTTCCCGGATCGTGGTGTCCGGACAGGAGAAGATCGTGTCGAATGACGACGCCGAGACGATTGCGGTGCAGGGGCTCGCCTTCCTGGCCAACGACCCCGACCGGCTGGGCCGGTTCCTGGCGCTGACTGGCCTTCAGCCCGAGGGGATCCGAGCGGCCGCAGCCGACCCCGCTTTCCTTGCCGGCGTCCTTCGCCATATTGCCGGCTGGGAGCCCGACCTTCTCGCCTTCGCCGATGCCGCCGCGGTCGCGCCGGCCGACATTCGCGCCGCCGCTGTCAAGCTCGGGGCGTTCGAGGGCTGAGGCAAAGGGCGTGAGAGCCGCCGGTCGCGCCGGCGGCCTGTTGGAAATTCCTGATCCTGCCGCGCTCATGGAGCGGCGGCCGGAACCTGGCCGGGTGCTAGCCGAGCTGAAGATTGACCGCCTTCGGCCCCTTGCCCTGGCGATCCGGCTCGGTGTCGAACGAGACCTTCTGGCCGTCCTGCAGGTGTGGGATGCCCGAACGCTCGAGGGCCGACACGTGGACGAACACGTCCTTCTGGCCGTTGTCCGGGGTGATGAAACCGAAACCCTTGGAGGTATTGAAGAACTTGACGGTGCCGGTCTGGCGCATGTGACTGGGATCCTGTTCCCGTTGATCGAGGCCGGACGCGACGGTCCGGAAGTGCAGCTTGGGTGTGGTTTGGGGAAAGGAATCCGGCGTCGTTTCTGTATCTGCCCCTGATTTCCAGAGGGGCGGCGCGGCGGCCGTTTGGTTCCGAGGCTTGCCTCGCGCCTTGAGTTTCCAGTCCTGGGCCCGCATGCCCTAAGCAATGCACCTATGCGGCAGGCGCGGGCGAAAATCAATCCTGCGTGAGACCTATAGTCGTTCCAGGGACAGGCTGAGGCCGGGGCGCCCGGCGACATCGCCGGACGCCCCGATGCCGGTCAGGCGCAGCCCGGGAGGTTTGCCCCTCCCCCGAGCACCGTGATCCGCACCGGCACGACGCCCGCGTTGATCATGTCGATCTGTTGGGCAGCGCCGCGGGTCAGGTCGATCACGCGGCCCGAGATGAATGGACCGCGGTCGTTGATGGTGACGACAACCGACTCGCCGTTGTTGAGGTTCTCCACGCGGACCTGCGTCCCAAAGGGAAGCGTCCGGTGGGCGGCGGCGAGGCGGTTGGCGTCCATGCGCTGACCGCTCGCGGTCACAGTCCCCATGGAATACCAGGAGGCCTGACCGCATTGCGTGGTAGCCGAGTTTGCTGGTGAAGTGACCGTTGCAAGGCAGGCGAGCGCGACCGCGCCCCCTATGAAGCGGCGTGTTGTCATTGACCCCATTCTTCGGTGGCTCGGCCCGTTGGGCCTCCCCTGCCGATTTGCTGTTGAAGCTCCCCGCGCCCGGCTTGTTTCCGCCGGTGCGCCGTGCCGAATGGCTGTGGAAAACTGGCGAAAGCCGGGCGATTCGGTGGCGGACGCATAACGAATCGTTGCAGCCATCACGGCGGCGTGATCTCGCGGCTGCCGATGAAACTTGAGCTTCTCAGGGCAGCCTCTTGATCTCGCACCGTTTTTCCGGATGAACAACCGCCACCTATCATCGTGCCGAGGGGAGCCCCACACCGCCAATGTCCGTTTCCGGCGGTAACCTCTTCTCGGCCATCAGGCCGGACGCGCCCGACGAGGAGATCCGCGAACTCCTTATGCTGCCCGGGGTGCGGATCGAGCGGATCGTGTCCACCGGCCAGTCCTCGCCGGAGGGCTTCTGGTACGATCAGGACTTCGCCGAATGGGTGGTGCTGCTCGTCGGCGCCGCGCAGGTCTCGATCGAGGGCGAGGACGCGCCGCGCCATCTCGGCGCCGGGGATTACCTGTTCATCCCCGCCCGCACGAAGCACCGCGTCGACTGGACCGACCCTTCCGACGCCACGATCTGGCTTGCCATCCACCTCGCCGCCGTCTGAACCGTCGACGACTGCTACGCGGCGGCGCCGGCCGGGGCCGCGGGTGCGCGTCGTGCGAGGAGACCGTGCTTCTTGAGAAGGCCGCGCAGCTGGTCATAGGTCAGCGACAGCATCCCGGCGGCACGACGCTGGTTGCCGCCGGCTAGATCCAGCGCCGTCTTCAGGATTCCGAGTTCGTGCGACGCGATCGCTGCCGTGAAGTCGGAGGGCAGTGAGGGCACTGCCGAAGCCTCTTGGACGAGGGGCGCCGCAGACGGAAGCGCCCGCCCCGCGAGTTCGCCGGGCCGGTGCGGTGAGGCGAACGGGTCGAGATGGACGGTGGCGACGGCCTCCCCGGCTCCTCCGGCGGCAATATGGCGATACGTCGAGCGTTCGACCGCGTTCTTCAGTTCCCGGACGTTGCCAGGCCAGTGATGGCCGAGAAGCGCCATCTCGGCGTCCGGTGTGAAGCCGGCGAAAGGCTGATCGATCTCGTGGCAGAAGGCGCGCGCGAACTCGGCCGCCAGCACCGGTATATCGCTACGCCGCGCCCGCAGCGGCGGCAGGGTCACGACATCGAAGGCCAGGCGATCAAGGAGATCGAACCGGAACGCCCCCGCCGCGGCCCGCGCGGGCAGGTCGACATTGGTGGCGCCAACAATCCGGACGTCGCATGTCCGCGTCTCACTCCCGCCGACGCGCTCATACTCGCCGTACTCGATCACCCGCAGCACCTTCTCCTGGACGCGGAGGGACGCCGAGCCGATCTCGTCAAGGAAGAGCGTGCCGCCATTGGCGCGCTCGAAGCGCCCGACATGGCGCTTCGTCGCCCCAGTGAACGCACCAGCCTCGTGGCCGAACAGCTCGCTGTCGAGGAGCTCGTCCGAGAGCGCGGCGCAATTGACCTTCACCAGCGGCTGCTCCCACCGCGGCGACAGGAAGTGGATCCGCTCGGCGAACAATTCCTTGCCGCAGCCGCGTTCGCCGATGATCAGCAGCGGCCGGTCCAGCGGGCCGCCGCGGAAGCATGGGCGATGGCGTCCAGGAAGGCTGGCGCCTGCCCGAGCAGGGCCGGACTGTCGTTTTCCGAGGGGACCATCGACCACCTGCGACGCCGCCTGAATGACGCGGTGATAAACACTAACATTGGTGGTCCAGAATGCCAACATGTTGGTTAGGCTAGCCATCACCGTGCGGCCATTTAAGACAGCGAAACGGGTTATTCCGTTGTTATATCAATAAGTTACTTCAATGCCACCGCGGTTGGCACGCCCTTCGCAATAGGACTGGCATGAGGGATCGCCGATACGATCCACGCCACCAGCGAGAGGGACGGAACCATGCAAAGTTACGAGCGACGCCAGGACGAGCGCTGGCCAGGTTTGAGAAGCGGTCGGGACAACTCGATCACGATCAGCCGCGGCTGGCTGATCTTCATTCTCGGCTTCATCGTCGGCGCCTTCCTCCTGTAGCGCCGCGATGACCGTCTTCTCCCGCCTTGGCCGGTTCATCGAGGCAAACCAGGAATCGCTGCCCGACTGGGTCCGCGAACCCGAGACGATCTGGCTGGTCTTCGTGCTGGGCTTTGCCCTCGGCGCCATCATTCTTTGAGGAATAGAACCATGGGTGTGTTCTCCCGCCTGTCCGACATCGTGAATTCCAACATCAACTCGCTGCTCGACCGCGCCGAGGATCCCGAGAAGATCATGCGGCTCATCATCCAGGAGATGGAGGATACGCTGGTCGAGGTCCGGGCCTCCGCGGCTCGGGCGATCGCCGACCGGAAGGAACTCGAGCGCAAGCGCGCCGACTTCCAGCAGCGCCACGACGAATGGGGCCGCAAGGCCGAACTTGCGGTCGAGCGCGGCCGCGACGACCTCGCCCGCGGGGCGCTGGTGGCGCGCCGCAAGGCCGGCGAGATGGCGGAAATGCTGTCCAGCGAACTGCGGCAGATCGACGAGACCATCGGCAAGTCGACCGAGGATCTCAGCCAGCTCCAGGCCAAGCTCAAGGAGGCCAAGGCGAAGCAGCGCTCGGTCGAGATCCGTCGCCAGGCAGCCCACGACCGCGTTCGCGTCAACCGACTCGTCTATTCGAACCGGGTCGAGGACGCGGTCGCCCGCTACGACCAGTTCGAGCGCAAGGTCGACGAACTCGAAGCCGAGGCGGAAGTTTACGCCGCCGGCCGGCCGCGCTCGCTAACCGAGCAGTTCGCCGAACTCGAGGCCGAGGAAACCGTGAGTGCGGAGCTTGCCCAGCTCAAGCAGCTTGTATCGGATCGCGGCGGCAAGGTTTAACCCGCCAACGGGGGCGGAACGGGAGAGCCTGCCGTCATGGAAGGTTTCTGGATAGTCGCGGTGGTCGCGGTCACGGTCGTGGCCCCGATCGCCATCATCATGCACTACATCACGGAGTGGCGGAAAATGCGGACGCTCTCCTCCGACGACGAGCGGCTGCTCGAGGATCTGTGGCAGACGGCCAATGGGCTCGAGGGCCGCGTGCGTTCTCTCGAGACGATCCTGGACAGGGAGGCGCCGAACTGGCGCGAGCGCAATGGATGATCCGTCCGGCCACCACCATCATCACCACCACCACTACTATCGCGATGCCGGCAGCTTCGACCGGCCGTCGCCAAACCCGCACCGGCTGCGCCGGAGCCGGCGGCACCGCATCATTGCCGGCGTCTGCGGCGGGTTTGCCGAGTATTTCGGCTGGACGCTGTGGAAGGTCCGCCTGATCACGCTCGTCTCGTTCGTGATCTTCCTGCCGGTTGCGGCGTTCTTCTACTTCATGGCGACGCTCATCCTGAAGTCGGAAGAGCCGTTGCGCCGCCGGTCAGCCCGCGACGAGGAATTCTGGCGCTCCGTGTCGACCAAGCCGACGGCCACCATGAACATGTTCAAGCACAAGTTCCGGGCGATCGACGGTCGCCTCGCGGAGATGGAGCGGGCGGTGACGTCCGAGGAGTTCCGCCTCACCCGGGCGTTCCGCGACCTCGACCAGCCCGCGTCGACGCCGCGGGCCGCTCCTTAGCTACCCCGCATCGCGGCGTCGGGCCTACCCGCCGCCGATCCTGACACCACCTTCCCCGACCTCGGCGTCGCGCCGGTCCCGACCGGCCGCGGCGGCTGCGTCCCCGCGGCCGCCGCATGCCATGCCATTCCCTGGGAAAAGCACATGCCGACAACAGTGAAGCGCCGTGCCGCGGCAAAGGCCCGACCGGTAGAGGCCGAGGCGCTCGGCCTCGAGGACCTCCTCGACCGCATCGCCGGCGCCGGCTCGCGTGAACGGGTCTCGGTGGCCGACGCACTGCTCGTCGCCGGCAATCGCTCGTTCGGATCGTTGCTGGCGATCGGCGGCCTCCTTGCGGCGACGCCGCTCGGCGTGATCCCGACGCTTCCGTCGGTCATCGGCCTGATGCTGGGCCTGGTCGCGGCCCAGTTGCTGGTCGGCATGCCCCGCGTCTGGCTGCCACGATTCCTTCTCTCCCGCACGATCAGCCGGGAGCGTCTCGCCGCGGCGGTGGAGCGCGTTCGCCCGGCGACGCGACGCATCGACCGGACCCTCCGCCCGCGCCTGACCTTCCTCACGCGAGGCGTGCCCGCCCGCCTGATCGGGTTGGCCTGCCTGTGCCTGGTGGTGGCGATCCCGCCGCTGGAACTGGTCCCGTTCATGGCCACCGGACCGCTGCTGGCGATTGCGGCGTTTGGCCTTGCGATCTTCCTGCGCGACGGCGTCGTTGCGCTGGCCGCCATTGCGATCGCTGGCTCCAGCTTCGTTCTGGTCGTCAAGGTGCTGCTGCCGATCATCGGCGGCCTGCTGGTGTGATCGTGCGCCTGGCGGCCGTCCCGCGACTCCCCGGGCGCACACATGCCGGAAGTGCCTCCGGTCACACCGTAGGCTCTAGCGACCATCGGCCGGCCGCCGCCTGCGAGGGCGGCGGCCGTGGCGTTAGAGCCAACGCGGCCGGCGTCGCCAGTTCGTCCTCGGCTCGATCAGCCCCGCGCCGATCTCCGCGGGGATGCCGTAGGCGGAGAAAACCTCACCCGAGTCCCGGAAGCCGCAGGCCTCGCGCTGGACCATCAGGAACCACAACGCCTCGCGCGCCTCCGCGAGAATCTCCGGCCGCGTGCGAAGGACCGGCCGGCCGGCATCAGGCGCCGGCAGCGCCGTGCCGGCATCGAACGCGGCAAGGGTTGCCAGCGCCTTCTCGAGCCGACGTGCCGAACGGGCAAGAGAAGCGGCCTGTTCGGCGATGACTTCGGCTTCGACGGCATTGACGACGGCCGAACTGGCGCTTCCTGTGTGCTTGGGCGGACGGACTGTCATCAGCGCGCGAAGGCTTGGACATAAAGAGGCAAATTGCGGGATCGATCGTAACACGTCACCACCGCGCCGTTGAGCACCGGAGGCACCGGCGACGGAACCGGCGAGCGGAAGTCGCGTTCGCATGAGGGACGAAGGAGCCCCTGCAACATGCCCACGATCACCGAAGCCAAGGTTCTCATCATGGCCACCCACGGCTTCGAGCAGTCGGAGCTCGAAGTGCCGCGCAACCGCCTGGAGGAGGCCGGCGCCGCGGTCACCATTGCCGCCCCCGAGGGTGGCCAGATTCGCGGCTGGGAAAAGCGGGAATGGTGCCGGTCGGTCCCCGTCGACATCGTGCTCCACGACGTTGATCCGTCCGACTACGACGCGCTCGTCCTGCCGGGCGGCCAGATGAACCCCGATACGCTGCGCGGCAACGACGAGGCGTTGGGCCTGATCCGGGCGTTCCTGAGGTCCGGCAAGCCGGTCGCCGCGATCTGCCACGCCCCCTGGCTGCTGGTCGAGGTCGACGCCGTCCGCGGCCGCGACGTCACCTCATGGCCGACCGTCCGCAAGGACCTCGAGAACGCCGGTGCGACCTGGATCGATCAGCCCGTCGTCGTCGACGGCTCGATCATCACGTCACGCTCGCCCCACGACCTCGAGGCCTTCTCCGCGGCCATCATCGATGCGATCGAACTGGGCCAGCCGAAGATCCTGTCGCCGGTTGCCGAACGGCGTGTGACTCCGGTCGAGTAGCGTCAGGGCAGGAGCACGATCGACCCGCTGGTCTGGCGTGCCTCGAGGGCGCGATGCGCGTCGGCCGCCCCGGCGAGCGGCAGGCGACGGTCGATCCGGACGCGGACGCTCCCCGACGCGATCATCGCGAACAGCGCCGCCGCCGCTTCCTCCAGTTCGGCGCGGTCCGAGATGTAATTGGCAAGGTTCGGCCGCGTCATGAACAGCGAGCCCTTCTGCGACAGCACGCGGGGCGCGAACTCCGGAACAAGTCCGGACGACTGGCCGAACGAGACGAACATGCCCCGCGGTCGCAGCACGTCCAGCGAACCCGGGAACGTGTCCTTCCCAACAGAGTCGTAGACGACATCCACGCCCCTGCCGCCGGTGAGTTCCTTCGTGCGCGCGACGAAATCCTCGTTGCGGTAGTTGATGACGTGGCTGCAGCCATGGTCCCGCGCCAGCGCGGCCTTGGCCTCGGAGCCCGCCGTTCCGATCACGGTAGCGCCCAGCGAAACCGCCCATTGCACCGCGATCAGCCCGGTTGCCCCGGCAACTGCGTGGAAGAGGATCGTGTCGCCGGGGCCGAGCTTTCGCGTCCGCCGGACGAGGTATTCCGCGGTAAGGCCCTTGAGCATCGCCGCGGCCGCGACATCGTCCGGCACTCCGTCGGGAACCCGGACGAGGCGATGGCTCGCGATCGTCCGCCACTCGGCATAGGCGCCGATCGCCATGCAGTAGGCGACACGATCGCCGACGGTGACCTCTGTGACGCCAGGGCCGACCGCCTCGACGACGCCCGCGCCCTCATTGCCGGCCGTAAACGGCAGCGGCAGGGGGTAGAGGCCCTCCCGCTGGTAGATGTCGATGAAGTTGACGCCGATTGCCGTATGACGGACGAGCGCCTCGCCGTGCCCCGGACGCGGAACGTCGACCGTGTCGACGGATAGGGCCTCGGGACCGCCGGATTGATGGACGCGGATCGCCTGCATCTTACTCCTGGTGTTGCCCGAGGCACTCGGCCGACTTGACCCGCCGCCTTGCCTGGGTGCGCTTCGCCAGCACGTTGAGGACCTCCCACGAAGACTGAGAACGCCATCGCCGCGCAGATATACCCGCGTTCGATGTGATGACCGAGCGCGTCGGCGATGTGCGCTGCGCCGATCCGCTGCGGCCCGGCGCTTCTTCGTCGCCCTCGACCCCTTGATGAATCTCGAGCGTTGCCTTGACGACGAGGAAGAGGCCGCCGGCAAGGAGGATGAGGTCACGCCATGTGATGTCGCGGCCGAATGCGTTGAAAAGCGCCTGGTCCAGACCGATCAGCCACGTCAGCAGAAGCAGGACCCGGAACCCGAGTGCGCCGAGGAGGCCGACCTGGCGGATGCGCTTGGCAGCCTCGCGCGACAGCCTCGCAACTATGACCGGGAAGAAGACGACATCGTCGATGCCAGAGACGATCTCCACCACCGCAAGTGTTGCGAGACTTGCCCAGATCGCGGGATCAGAAAATGCATTCGAACATTTGCCGCTTCTTTAGCGCCCCCTTTGCCAATCGGACCTAGTAGGCGATGTGAACCGACCACGACAAGCGGCCGTCGCGGTGCCAATGTAACGCAGGGGTTCGGCGTATCGACGCCGAAAGCGTTTCAGTATTCAGGTCGGCCTCATGACCGCGTTCACACCACTCTCCGCCACCATCGGCGGCGTTCTCATCGGACTCTCCGCCGGGCTCCTCTGGCTTCTCAACGGCCGTACGGCGGGGATCTCGGGGATTTTCGGCGGGCTCCTGCCGCACCGGTCGCGCGACGCGGTCTGGCGCCTCGTATTCCTGGCCGCCCTCCCGGTCGGCGCGATCGTCGGCACTTGGCTCGGCCCGAAGATCTTCTCCGAGATCGCCGGCGGAACGCCGGCCCTTGGCCTCGCTCCCATCGTGGCGGTCGGCGCCGGCCTCCTGGTCGGCGTCGGCACGCGGCTGGGCGGCGGCTGCACCTCCGGCCACGGCATCTGCGGCCTCGCCCGCTTCTCCGCCCGCTCCCTCGTCGCGGTCGTCACCTTCATGCTGGTCGCAATGGCAACCGTCTTCGTGGTGAGGCACGTCCTGTGACGAACCGTTCCATCCTTCCGATCGCCGCCGCTGCCGGTTGCGGCCTCCTGTTCGGAATCGGCCTTGCCATCGCGCAGATGACCGACCCGGAAAAGGTCAAGGCGTTCCTCGATGTGGCCGCGATCTTCGACGGGACCTGGGACGCGAGCCTCGCCTTCGTGATGGGCGCGGGTCTCCTCGTGATGGTCGCGTTCTACCGCCTGGGCGGCCGTCGCGACGCGCCGGTCCTTGCGTCGGCCTTCGTCTGGCCGAAGCGCGGCGACGTCGACCGCCAGCTGGTCCTCGGCTCGACCCTCTTTGGCGTCGGCTGGGGCCTGTCCGGCCTCTGCCCTGGCCCGGCGATCGCGGTTCTCGGCCTCGCGCCGGGCGAGTTTGCCCTGTTCGTGGTGGCCATGCTTGCCGGATCATGGGCGACGGGGATCGCCCTCGCGGCGCGCGATGGCCGCTTCGCCGGCGGCAACCTCCCGGCGACCTAGGCCCGTGACGGACGTTACCGCGGAGATCGCGATCGTCGGCGGCGGCCTTGCCGGCCTCACTGCGGCGGTTGCTCTGGCCCGCACCGGCCAGTCGATCGTCCTCCTGGCGCCGGACCGACCCGCCGATCGCCGCACAACGGCGCTCCTCGGCGAATCGGTGGCGTTCATCCGATCGCTCGGCGTCTTCGATGCCGTCGCGACCCAATCCCAGCCGCTCCGCGGCATCCGCGTGATCGACGCCACAGGTCGCCTCCTTCGCGCGCCGGAGGTTCTGTTCGACGCGGCCGAACTCGGCCTCGATGCCTTCGGCCAGAATGTCCCGAACGAGCCCCTGCTCGCTGCGCTGGAGCACGAGGCGGCCCGCCTCGGCGTCGTGCGATTGACTGCGACCGCGACCGCGATCGAGGCGGGACCCGACGCCATCGTGATCGCCGGCCCGGAAGGCACGACCGTCGCCGCCCGGCTCTGCGTCGGCGCGGACGGGCGCAAATCATCCGTCCGCGCCGCGGCCGGGATCGGCCTCCGCGAGGGCCGCAACACCGGCCAGGCCGCGGTGGTCGGCACCTTCGAGCACGCGCTGCCGCACAACGACATCTCGACCGAATTCCACACGCCGAACGGCCCGTTCACGCTCGTCCCGCTGCCGGGCAATCGTTCGGCGCTCGTCTGGGTGACCACGACCGGGGAAGCCGACTACCTCCGCGCCCTCCCGCCTGCGGCGATTGCCGAGGCAGTCGAGCGCCAGGCTTCGTCCTTCCTCGGCGCCATGACGAGCATCGGCCCGACGCAGGCGTTCCCGCTGGCTACCGCGACCGCCACGCGCCTTGTCGGCGAGCGGATCGCCCTCATCGGCGAAGCGGCCCATGTCCTGCCGCCGATCGCCGCCCAGGGATTCAACCTCACGCTCCGGGACATCGCCGCCCTCGCGCGGCTCGTGTCGGGTGCGCCGGACGCGGGGGCGCCGGACATTCTTGCTGCCTACGGCCGCGAACGCGAAGCCGATCTCGGTGTGCGGGCGATCGCCGTCAGCCTGCTGAACCGCTCATTGCTCACCGCTTTCCTTCCCGCCCATGCCGCCCGGAATCTCGGGCTTGCGGTCCTCGACGCGGTGCCGCAACTGCGTCGCGCCGTCATGCGTCACGGCCTCGGCGCGACCTGAAGGCGCACGCCTCGATCCAATCGAGAATTGACAGGCCTGCCCGGGAGCGCGCCTCCTAGGAACGTCGAAGGGGCTCGATGGAGGGATGCATGACACCCATCCGCAGCGCGAGGTACGGAATCGGGCAGGTCGTCCGGCACCGTGTGTTTCCGTTCCGTGGCGTCGTGTTCGACGTCGATCCGGTCTTCCGCAACACCGAGGAATGGTGGCTGGCCATCCCCGAGGACATTCGTCCGTCCAAGGATCAGCCTTTCTACCATCTGTTCGCGGAGAATGCGGACAGCGAGTACATCGCCTATGTCTCCGAGCAGAACCTCCTGCCGGACGAGACGGGCGAACCGCTGCGCCACTCCCAGATCGACGCCTTCTTTACCGGCAGCGCCGACGGCGTTCTAAGGGCGCGCGACCTCGACCTGAACTAGGCGGGTCGATGGCCGCGACGCAGCCCCCGGCGAACCGGGAGCCGGCAAGCCACCCAACGTGGCCGCGTGGCGACGCCTAAGGCGTCGCGGGCGCGGCGGGGTTGAGGATCTGCTGCTGCTGTTCGATCAGGCGCTGCCGCGCGGCTTCCGCGCGATCCTGGAGCGCCTGGTTGAGCTCGTCCTGGCGCGCCTGCGCCTCCGCGCCGTTGAGGCCCGGACCGTCATAGGTTGCCGTGAAGCCGGCGAGCGTCATCGGATAGTCGATGCGGCGGAGGCCTTCCTCGGTGGCGGCCGGCTGCGCGGTGCTGATCATCAGCTGGTTGCCACGCTTGAGCGAGGCGATGAAGGCATCGTCGACCGGCACTTCACCGATGCAGATGTTCGTGTCGCACAGCGCGTACGGCATCGTCGCCGCCTGGTTCGTGTCGACCTGGATGCGGATGCCCTGCTGGATGAGGACGCCCGTGCGGACGAGAACGCTGAAGACAACGCCGGTCTGGCCGGTGACGGTGGTGAGCGAGGCCTGGCCGATCAGCTGGCCGTTCTCGGCGACGATCTGGTAGACGACCGAGCAGCTTTGCGCGCCCGCTGCGTCGGTCTGGCAGACCTTGATCCAGCCCGGCGCCGTGGGGTCCTGCTGGGCGAGTGCCTGTCCACTGGTAGCGACGCCAAGAGCGAAGGCCGACGCGGCGACCATCGAACCCATCCGTCCCGGCATAGCTGAGCGCATCCTCAAGTCCCCTGTTCAATCGCTGAATCACCGCCTACCGAACCGGTGGCCGGCGGCGTACCCCGATGGCCGCCGAATACGGCGAGACGGTGGCCCGGCGGCCGAATGCTTAGATCGAATCGGACCCGAATGCCAGCCGCACCGATCACGCGGCGCGCCTTGCGGCTGGACCGGCAAGCCGCGCCAGCTGGGTCATGACCACGGCTGCGCCGGCGAGGCGTCTGTCGGGCGACTCCCAGTCGCGCGTGAGCACGATCTTCTGGTCCGGCCTGATCTTGGCAAGGCTCCCCTGTTCCGAAATCCAGCGCACCAGCGCGGCCGGATCGGGGAACTTCTGGTCGCGCAGCGTGATGACTGCGCCACGCGGGCCGGCGTCGAGCTTCTCGACATTGGCGATCCGGCACAGCGACTTGATGAGGAGGATCTTCAGGAGATGCTCGACCTCGGCGGGCAGCGGCCCGAACCTGTCGATCAGCTCCGCGCCGAACGAGTCGATCGCCGCCGCATCCTCGAGCTCGGCAAGGCGACGATAGAGCGTCATGCGAAGGTGCAGGTCCGGCACGTAGCTTTCGGGGATCATCACCGGCGTGCCGATAGTGATCTGGGGCGACCACTGGCCCTCGTCCGTATCCGCGCCGCCGTCCTTGAGCGAGGCGACCGCCTCCTCGAGCATCTGCTGGTAGAGCTCGTACCCGACCTCCTTGATATGGCCCGACTGTTCCTCGCCGAGGAGATTGCCTGCGCCTCTGAGGTCGAGATCGTGGCTCGCGAGCTGGAAGCCCGAGCCGAGTGCGTCGAGCGACTGCAGCACCTTCAGGCGCCGTTCCGCGGTCGGCGTCAGCTTGCCGTCGGGCGGGACGGTGAACAGGGCATAGGCGCGTGTCTTCGACCGGCCGATGCGGCCGCGCAGCTGGTAGAGCTGGGCGAGGCCGAACATGTCCGCCCGGTGCACGACCATCGTATTGGCCGTCGGGATGTCGAGGCCCGATTCCACGATCGTCGTGGAGAGCAGTACGTCGTAGGCGCCGTCGTAGAAGGCGCTCATGATGTCGTCGAGCTGGCCCGGCGCCAGCTGCCCGTGCGCGATGGCGACCTTCACCTCGGGCACGTTCTGGTCGAGGAACTGCTTCATCTCGGCCAGGTCCGAGATGCGCGGTACGACAAAGAAGGTCTGGCCGCCGCGATAGCGCTCGCGCAGCAGCGCCTCGCGCACCGTCAGCGGGTCGAACGGCGTCACGAAGGTGCGGACCGCGAGCCGGTCGACCGGCGGCGTCGTGATCATCGACAGTTCGCGAACGCCCGTAAGCGCGAGCTGCAGCGTCCGCGGGATCGGCGTGGCCGAGAGCGTCAGCACGTGGACATCCGCGCGGATCTCCTTGAGTCGCTCCTTGTGCTTCACGCCGAAGTGCTGCTCCTCGTCGATGATGAGGAGGCCGAGGTCGCGGAACTTGATCGACTTCGACAGGAGGGCGTGGGTGCCCACCACGATGTCGATATTGCCGCTCTCGAGGCCGAGCTTCGTGCCGGCCGCATCCTTGGCCGAGACCAGCCGCGACAGGTGGCCGACCTTGATCGGGAACGGCGCGAACCGGGTGGTGAAGGTCTTGGTGTGCTGGCGCGCCAGAAGCGTTGTCGGCACCACGACGGCGACCTGCTTGCCGTTGAGCGCCGCCACGAACGCCGCGCGGAGCGCCACTTCGGTCTTGCCGAAACCGACGTCGCCGCAGATGAGCCGGTCCATCGGCCGGCCCGACGAGAGGTCCGTCGCCACCGCCTCGATCGCGTTCAGCTGGTCATCGGTTTCGTCATAGGGGAAGCGGGCGGCGAACTCGGCATAGGCGCCGTCGGGCGGCGTCAGCACCGGCGCCTGTTTCAGCATGCGCTCGGCGGCGATCTTGATCAGCTGACCCGCCATCTCGCGGATGCGCTTCTTGAGCTTCGCCTTCCGCGATTGCCACGCAACGCCGCCGAGCCGGTCGAGCTGGACGTCCGTCTCCTCCGAGCCGTAGCGCGTCAGGAGTTCGATGTTCTCGACCGGGAGGTAGAGCTTGTCGCCGCCGGCATAGACGAGCTCGAGACAGTCCCGCGGCGCGCCGGCGGCCTCGATGGTCACCAGCTTCGTGAAGCGGCCGATGCCGTGGTCGACATGGACCACGAGGTCGCCCGGCGAGAGGCTGTTCACCTCGCGGAGGAAGTCGGACCCGCGCGATGGCTTGCGGCGCGGCCGGACCAGGCGATCGCCGAGAATGTCCTGCTCGCCGATGACGGCAAGATCGGCGGTCTCGAAGCCCGATTCCACCGGGAGCGTGACGAGCGCCACGGCCTCGCGCGGCAGCTTCTGCACCGCGGCCCAGTCGGTCGCGGTTGCCTGCGCGGTGAGGCCGCGGTCGAGGAGCACCTGTCCCATGCGGTCGCGCGAGCCATCCGACCACGCGGCAACGAGGACGCGCTTGCCGGCCTTCCTGAGCGCCGCGGTGTGCTCGATCACCGCGTCGAAGACGTTGACCCCCTCCGCGCTCCGTTCGGCGGCAAAGCCCCTGCCCTGCCGCCCGCCGAGGTCGACGACCCCCTGCCCGTCCGCCACGAACGGCGTCAGCAGGATGCGCGGACGCTCGGTCATCCGCTCGCGCCACTCGTTGGCTGTGAAGTAGAGCCGCTCCGGCGGCGCCGGGTGATACGGCACCTGGCTCGCTTTCGATTCCTGCGCCGCGACGCGGGCGTCGTAGTGATCCTCGATGGTGGCGAGCCGCTCGGTGACGGCCTCGTCCGCGAGGTGATCGAGAATCCAGGGCGCGTCCGGCAGGTAGTCGAACAGCGTCCCCATCCGCTCGGCGAACAGCGGCAGCCAGTGCTCCATTCCCGGCACGCGGCGGCCCTCGCTGACGGCCGAGTAAAGGATGTCGGACTTGTCGGCCGCGCCGAACAGCGAGACGTAGGCCTGCCGGAAGCGGACGATCGCGTTCGGCCCGATGACCAGTTCGCTCGTCGGGACCAGTGAGAGGACCTTCTGCTGCCCGGTGGTCCGCTGGTTCTCCGGATCGAACGTCCGGATCGATTCGAGCGTGTCGCCGAAGAAGTCGAGGCGAACCGGGTCGGCGGCCCCGGCGGGATAGAGGTCGACGATACCGCCGCGCACTGCGTACTCGCCCGGCTCGCGCACGGTCGAGGCGCGGATGAAGCCGTGTCCCTCGGCCCAGCGCGAGATGCGCTCCATCCCGACGCGACCGCCCGCTTCCACCACGAGCGCGTCGCCGGCGACTTCATCGCGGGCGGGAACGCGCTGCACGACGGCGTTCACCGTCGTCAGGACGAGCCAGGTCCGGTCCGACGTCGGCTCGGCCAGCGCGGCCAGCGTCGCCATGCGCCGCGCCATGATCGTTGGATGCGGCGAGACGCGATCGTACGGCATGCAGTCCCACGCCGGGAACTGGAGGATCGGCGCATCGGGCGCGAAGAAGCGGATGGCGCTCTCGATCTCCGACAGCCGGCTGCCGTCGCGCGCAAGCAGCACAAGCCGCCGGACACCGCGGCGGCGGGCTGATTCAACGAGATCGGCGATGACCTTGCCATCGAAGCCGCCTGGCACGCCGGCGAGCGTGGCGGCGGGAAGCGAAAGGGCTTCGGTGAGGTCGAACGGGACTGTCTTCAGCACGGCGGCACTTGGGTTCTGCGATGAAACGCGACGAGATCGTCAAGCAATTGCGACCGGTAGGCGGCCGGGACGGGGCCTCCTCCGGTGATCCAGCGGAACAACTCCTGGTCCGGCGCGTCGAGGATTTCCTCGAACCGGACCAGGTCTTCGACCGGCAGGGCGGCGAGGCGCGCATCCGCAAACGCGCCCAGAAGGACATCGAGCTCGTACATGCCGCGGCGCCGCACCCGGAAGTGGATTCGGCGCCGCCGGGCTTCAAGCCCGTCGGACGCTGTGGAGTTACCGCTCATCCCGCCTGCCGGATTTGCAGCCGGTATAGCCGGAGGCCGAGACCATGTCAGCCGCCGCGCTTCCACGTCCCGGCGCCACACGGCGGTAGGAGGTTCGCAAGACAACGAACGGACCGTTCAGTTTTTTTTATTGCCATGAAGCTGTCACAATTGAATCGCGGGGGTCGATTTCGACGTGCGACATGAATCGCGCGGCTCCGATGCACACTGGCGCGAGTTTGATCGGGTGTTGCACAAGGGCTATGCAACCGACCCAAAAACAAGAGTTATCCTAGGATTTATCAACCCCGATTGCATGCAGGACGACCCCTGCGCAGCCATGCCGCAGAGCATGCGCCCGCATGACAGGCATGCGCTGCAGGCGCTATCCCCCATGCGCTGCGAGTGTATATTCACTCCAACAAGACGACGGAACTCCCTCCCTCATTCCTTCGTCCTGTGTGAGATAGCGCGGTGGGGTTCCCCCTCCCTCAACCCTCCCGCTGCTCGCGTCGCCCGGCACACCCGGCGACGCCCCTAAGGAAAAGGCCCGCCGTCTCCTCCCCGGCGGGCCTTTTCTATTTTGGGTTGGACTCGGGCATTTCCAAGGCTTCCGACCTGCCCCGCGGCCTGCGGATTGAGAACGGGACGCCGCCGGACTAGGGTCCGGCCCATGAACACAGCCCCCATTCACGTCATCGGCGGCGGCCTCGCCGGCTCGGAAGCCGCCTGGCAGATCGCCGAAGCAGGCGTCCCGGTCGTCCTCCACGAAATGCGCCCGGTGCGCGAGACGCCGGTTCACAAGACGGACGGCCTCGCCGAACTCGTCTGCTCCAATTCGTTCCGCTCCGACGACGCGGAAACCAACGCCGTCGGCCTCCTCCATGAGGAGATGCGGCGCGCCGGTTCGCTCATCATGCGGATGGGCGACGCCCATCGGCTCCCTGCCGGTTCGGCCCTTGCGGTTGACCGCGATGGCTTCTCCGCCGCTGTGAGCACAGCGCTCCGCGCGCATCCGCTCGTGTCGATCGAGCGCGGCGAAATCGCCGGCCTGCCGCCCGCCGAGTGGGACAGCGTCATCGTGGCGACAGGCCCGCTCACTTCGCCCGCCCTGGCCGAAGCAATCGCCACGACCACGGGCGAAGAATCGCTCGCCTTCTTCGACGCCATTGCGCCGATCGTCCACTTCGACAGCATCAACCAGGACATCGTCTGGGCGCAGTCGCGCTACGACAAGGCAGGGCCCGGCGGCAATGGTGCCGACTACCTCAACTGCCCGATGGACAAGGCGCAGTACGACGCCTTCGTCGACGCGGTGCTGGCCGGCGAGAAGACCGCGTTCCACGAATGGGAAGGCACGCCCTATTTCGACGGCTGCCTGCCGATCGAGGTGATGGCCGAGCGCGGCCGCGAGACGCTGCGCCACGGCCCCATGAAGCCGGTGGGGCTCACCAATCCGCGCAGCCCCGACGTGAAATCCTACGCCATCGTCCAGCTTCGCCAGGACAACGCGCTTGGCACGCTGTGGAACATGGTCGGCTTCCAGACCAAGCTGAAATACGCCGAGCAGGTGCGGATCTTCCGGATGATCCCCGGGCTCGAGAACGCCGAGTTCGCGCGCCTCGGCGGCCTCCACCGCAACACCTTCCTCAACTCACCAAAGCTCCTCGACGGAACGCTGCGCCTGAAGGCGATGCCTCGGCTCCGCTTCGCCGGCCAGATCACCGGCTGCGAGGGCTATGTCGAATCGGCCTCCGTCGGCCTGATGGCGGGCCGCTTCGCCGCCGCCGAGCGGCTCGGCACCGCACCCGATGCGCCTCCACCCACGACCGCCTTCGGCGCCCTCCTCGGCCACATCACGGGCGGCCACATCTCGGCCGACGAGCCGGGCAAGCGCTCGTTCCAGCCGATGAACGTCAACTTCGGCCTCTTCCCGCCGATCGAGGAGACCAGCCTCGCCAAGCTGAAGCACTCCGAACGCGGCGTGGCGCGGAAGCGCGCGCTTTCGGCCCGCGCCCTGCGGGATTTCGACCGCTGGCTGGGAACGAGGACGAGCGAGGCGGCGGAGTAGTCGCAAGGCTGGCTAGAATTCGAGGGTTAGCGGGTCTCGAGCGCTGTTCCAGAAACTCAGAACCTCAACTACCTTCGCCTCGTCATCCACAGTGTAGATGATCCAGTAGTGCGTCCGACGCCCCACCCTGAACAGGTATGCGCGGTACGGCGCTCCCGTGAGGGCAAAGTAACTCCAGGTGTTGGGGGACTCGGCCAACTGGACCGAAAGAATGCGAACGAGCCGATCTCGTTGTTCGAAGGCAAGTTCATCGCTGTAGTCGGTAAGGTACGTCGCGAACGCTTCTATCTGCAGTTCCGCAGCACGAGCGATCCGAACAATATATGCCATCGATTGCTAGCGCTTGGCGCCACGACGAGCCGCATTGAACCGCGCCTTGAACGTTGCAGGGTCGTATTCCGTGAAGCGACCGGCAGAGATGTCTGCCTCCGCTTCCTTGAGCGCACGTAGAAGGTCCGCACGCTCGGCGTCATTCAGGACCGGAATGTCCTCCATTGTCGTAACAGGCACTGACACGGTCTGGCGAGCTGCAGATTTGGCAGGGTTACCCATACACCTAGTCTAGCACTGCCGGCGACAGCATGCACCAGCACCATCAAACCGGCCACCGCTTCGACGCGCGCCACAGCGTCCATTGTCGCCGCCACTGCGGCAGCTGCGGGTGCTGCTCCAGTGGGTGCTCCATCCGGTCGAGCGTGGCGAGGTCGCTCTCGACAAGGGCGAGCGGGAGGAAGGCTGGCGCCAGCGTCGGCGGCAGCTTCGCCAGGGCGGCGCGCGCCTGAATCAGGTGCCCGCGCGCCATCCCGCGGAACTCGGCGAACGCCGCCTTGAGCCCCGGCGACGGCTTCCACGCGAACAGATCCTCGAGGTCGACGCCGTGCGCCGCGAGCCGGTCGCGCGGCAGGAACACGCGTTGCCTGCCGGAATCGGACGGCATCCGCCAGAGCGCCGTCGCCAGCGCCATCGCCACGCCGGCATGGCCCGCGGCGTCGGCCGATCCCGGGTCGGCGCCGCCATTGAGGATCAGCGCCGCGAGTTGAAACAGCGACGAGGTCGTCTCGCCGGCATAGCCCTCGAAGTCGCGAACCGTCGGCATCGGGTCGTTGTAGAGGTCGAAGGTCCGTGCATCGATCAGCGCCAGGAACGCGGTCACCGGCAGGGAGTACGCGCTGATCGTTTCGACGACGGCTTCCGCCACCGGGTTCCCAGCGCCGCCCCTCCCCTGCAACGCCTCTCGCCACCACTCCTGGCGGATCTCGCCCAGCGTCGGATCGCTCACCACGTTGGGGATACGGACGATCTCCGCGTTGAAGGCATGCAGCGCGAAGAGATGCTTTCGCGATTGCGCCGGGGCAAAGAGGTCGGCGAGGAAACGGTCGCGGTCGCGATCGCGGACCGTCTCTTGTGCAGCAGCGTAGGCGTCCATGGCATCCGGATGCCGGAATAAGACGTCTCAGTCCACGGCAATCAGCGCTGCGGCGACCGCGCGATCCTCAGCGAGAAGAACGTTGAAAGTCCGCACCGCCGCTCCCGTCGACATCCCGTCCGAGGAAATCCCGCGCTCGCGGAAGGCCGCGCGGAGCGTTGCGGGGATTGGCGCGGGTCCCTTGCCCATGCCGACAAGGAGGATGTCGATGCGCTCGGTCTCGGCGAACAGCTTCTCGAAGGCGGCCACGTCGAGTTCCGAGGCCGACGTCGCCGCCCACCCATGGATGCCGCTCGGCAGACACAGGATCGAGCCGCGATGCGACATGCCGGCGAAGCGGAAGCCGCCATTGCCGTACGCCTCGATGGGCGCGCGGCCGGGATAGTGCTGCTGCCGGATCACCGTGCCGCGCGGCGCCGCCACGTCAGGCCTGCGGCACCGGCAGCGTGTCTTCTTCCTTCCGGGACGACGGTGTGGCGGGAGGCGGCCGGAGGTTGAAGTAGACCAGCAGCGGGCCGCCGATGAAGATCGACGACGCCGTGGCGATGAACACGCCCCAGATCATCGACGCCGTGAACGAGCGGATGACCTGGCCACCGAAGAAATAGAGCGCGCCCAGCGAGAGGAGCAGCGTCAGCGACGTCATGATCGTCCGCGCCAGCGTCTGATTGGTGGCGAGATTGATCACGTCGCGGATCGGCATCTGCTTGTATTTTCGCAGCACCTCCCGGATGCGATCGAAGATGACGACCGTATCGTTGAGCGAGTAGCCGATGACGGTGAGGATCGCGGCGATCGACGACAGGTTGAAGTCGATCTGCGTCACGGCGAAGAAGCCGACCATCAGGATCGCATCGTGGACGAGCGTCGCGACGGCACCGATGGCGAACTGCCATTCGAAGCGCAGCCAGATGTACGCCATGATCCCGACGATCGTCAGCAGGACCGCCCAGAAGCCGGTCGTGGCGAGTTCACCCGAGACACGCGGACCCACAACGGACGTGCTCCGGTAGACGTATTCATCCGCCGATAGGGTCGCGCGGACGAGATCGATGGCGCGCTGCTGCGCCTCCTCGCCACCGGGCTGCGTCGCGATGCGGATGAGCACCGTGCGCGCGTCGTCGATCGTCTGGACCTGGACTTCGCCGAGTTCGAGCGCGGAGAGCTGGGCGCGGATCTGGCCGACATCGGCGGTCTCGCCGCGCGCTTGCACCTCGATCGCCGTGCCGCCGACGAAATCGATGCCGACATTCACGCCGACGGTGAAGAACAGGACGAACGAAACGACGATGAGGAAGAGCGACACCGGGGTGCGGTACTTCACCCAGCTCATGAATGGGAGGTTGGTATCGTCCGGGACGAGGCGAAGCGGCTTCACGGGGTCGTCCTCCTAGAGCGGAATGGCTTTGGGCCGGCGCGCCCGATACCAGATCGCCACGATGAGACGCGTGATGAGGTAAGCCGTGAACAGCGTCGACAGGATGCCGATGCCGAGCGTTACCGCAAAGCCGCGGATCGGACCGGAACCGAGCCAGAACAGCGCGATCGCGGCGATGAGCGCGGTGAGATGCGAATCGACGATCGTCGCGAGCGCCCGGCGGAAGCCCTGGTCGAGCGCGACGACGACCGGCCGGCCGGCGCGCGCTTCCTCGCGCATTCGCTCGTAGATGAGAACGTTGGCATCGACCGCCATGGCCATCGTCAGCACGATGCCGGCGATGCCGGGCAGCGTCAGCGTGGCGCCGAGGAGGCTGAGGATGCCCAGCATGATGATGTTCTGGGCGATCAGCGCGAGGACGGAGAACGCGCCGAGAAGGCCGTAGCAGATCATCATGAACCCGGCGATCCAGACGAGCGCTACGATCGTCGCAATCGCGCCGGCACGGATCGAGTCCTCGCCGAGGCTGGCGCTCACCGTGCGCTGCTCGATCACCGTCAGCTTGGCCGGAAGCGCGCCGGCGCGGAGGAGGATCGCAAGGTCGTTCGCCGTCTGGGCGGTGAAGTTCCCGGTGATCTGGCCGCTGCCGCCGAGGATCGCGCTCTGGATCGTCGGTGCGGAGATCACCGTGTCGTCGAGCACGATCGCGAACGGGTAGTTGACGTTGGCCGACGTCACTTCGCCGAAGATGCGGGCGCCTGACGTGTTGAGGCCGAACGCGACCACCCAGGCGCCGTTCGTCTGGTCGAGCGTCGCCTGGGCCCGGGTGATCTGGTCGCCGCGGATGAGTGCGTTGGCATCGAGAAGCCAGGCGACACCGGCCTGGGTCGCGTCCGGCACCACAATCTTGCCCTCGGGCGCGATGGTCCCGACCGCGACCGTCGGGGTCGAGCGGTCGACGAGGTGGAACGTCATCTCGGCGGTCTGGCCGATCAGATCCTGGAGGCGCTGGGGGTCCTCGAGGCCGGGCGCCTCGACGAGGATCCGGTCGACGCCCTGCCGCTGGATGCTCGGCTCGACCGTGCCGAGCGCGTTGATGCGGCGGTCGATGACCTCGATCGACTGCTGCGCGATCTCGTTGATGCGCTGCTCGAGGCCTGCGGCCGAATAGGTGAAGCGCACGAGGCCGTCGGCGCCGATCGTAAGGTCGAACTCGTAGTTCCCGGCCGCCCCACCAAGGATCGAGGTTCCGAGCTGATTGCGGAGCGGCTCGAGCCGCCGCCGCGCCGTCTCGAGCTGGGTCGCGTCGGTCAGCCGGAACTGCACGGCCTGCGACTGTGTCACGGCAGCGCGCGAACTGAAGGACTCGTAGTTGACGCGCGGCGCCTCGGCGAGCACCGAGCGCACATCGGTCGCGAGTCCCTGCAGCTTGGTGGTGACGTATTCCTCGCGGTCGATCTCGTACAGGAGGTAGACGCCGCCCTGAAGGTCGAGGCCGAGGACGATCTGCTGCTTGGGCATCCACGACGGCCACCCGTCCACGGTCTCCTTCGAGAAAAGGTTCGGGATCACCACGACGGTCGCGAGGACGATCACGCTGATGATCGAGACCATCGCGAGGCGGGAGAACTGGAGCATCGGGGGGTCCCGTTTTGGGGGCGTCGGCGGCCGGTCGGCCTATGCGTCTTCCTTGACCGGCTCGCCCTTGGCGCGGACTTCGGCGATCGCGGCCCGAAGAACGCGAATCTTGGTGTTCTCCGCGATCTGGAGTTCGATCTCGGAGTCGTCGACGACCTTCGTTATCTTGCCGACGAGGCCGCCATTGGTCACGATCATGTCACCGCGGCGGACCGCTTTGATCATGTCCTGATGTGCCCGCATCTTTGTCCGCTGCGGACGGATCAGCAGGAAATACATGATAACGAAGATGAAGAGGAAGGGGACGAGCTGGAGTAGCATCGCCGACCCGCTGCCGGTGGCCGCCGTCGCAGCGGCATCGGATTGGGCGAATGCTGGCGTGACCCACATGAGGCGCTCCTGGTCGTCCGTCAGTTTACGGAAGGGTTGCTTCCCGGCGCGCCGTGCGGCCCGCCCACGCTGCCGGGTAAGCGGCGCGGACTATATCGACGCGGTCCCGGTCAGGCAAACGCAAATAGGCTCGCGGTTTTGGACCCGCAAGCACCATTCTCACGATGGCGTGCTTCTGTGTCGTCGCAACCACTTCCCGGCCGGCCCTCACCACGCGATCATGCGGCGATGAACGACATCATATCGCTTAGCGAACGTCTCGAACGGATCGCCACCGCCATGGAGCGGCTTTCGCCGCCTCCCCTTCCCGCCCCCGACTTCACCGCCGCCGACGCCTTCCTGTGGGAGCCGCGGCGAATCGGTCTTCGTCCGGTCGCCTCGGTCAGCCGGGTCGATCTTCGCCTTCTCAAGGGCATAGACCGCGTCCGCGACATCCTCATCGAGAACACCGAGCGGTTTGCCGCCGGCCTTCCCGCCAACAACGTGCTCCTGTGGGGCGCCCGCGGCATGGGAAAGAGTTCGCTCGTGAAGGCTGCCCATGCCGCCGTCAACGCATCGGCCGACGCCCCGCTGAAGCTGGTCGAGATTCACCGCGAGGACGTCGCCACGCTGCCCGATCTCATGGAGATCGTCCGCGCGGCGACGCACCGTTTCCTCCTTTTCTGCGACGATCTGTCTTTCGACACGGGCGACGCGGCCTACAAGTCGCTCAAGGCGATCCTCGACGGCGGAATCGATGGCCGGCCGGACAATGCGATCCTCTACGCGACCTCGAACCGGCGTCATCTCATGCCGCGCGAGATGGTCGAGAACGAGCAGTCGACGGCCATCAACCCAGCCGAAGCCGTCGAGGAGAAGGTGTCGCTCTCCGACCGGTTCGGTCTGTGGCTCGGCTTCCATACGGCGTCGCAGGAAGACTATCTCGCAATGGTCCGCGCCTACGCGGCCCATCTCGGCTTCGCGATCGCCGACGACGAACTCGTGCGCGCGGCGCTCGAATGGGCCCACACCCGCGGAGCGCGGTCGGGCCGCGTCGCCTGGCAGTTCACGCTCGACATGGCGGGCAGGCTGGGCGTGCGATTCGCGGGAGAGTAGCCGGCCCTCGCGGCCGCCGGCCGACCGCGAGGGCGCGACCTCCGGACGAAGCTAGTTCGTCAGGTAATCCATCGGGTTGATCGGGGTCGAACCGCGGCGGAGCTCAAAGTGGAGCTGCGGCGAGGTCACCGATCCCGTTTGGCCGACCCTGCCGATGACCTGGCCGCGGGTCACGGTCTGGTCCTTGGCCACGAGCATGGCGCTCGTGTGGGCATAGGCGGTCACGTAGTTGTCGGCGTGGCGGATCAGGATGAGGTTGCCGTAGCCGGGAATCTCGTTGCCGGCGTAGATGACCGTCCCCGACTCGGCCGCACGGATGTCGGCGCCTTCGGGTGCGGCGAGATTGATGCCGTCATTCCGCTCGCCGCCCGGCTTCGGGCCGAAGTCCGAGATGATCCGGCCCTGGATCGGCCAGCGGAACGTGGTGCCGTTCGTCGACGGGGCGCCGGTGGCGGCGGGCTGGGTCGTCGTTGTCGCGGCAACTTCCTGCGCCGGCGGAGCGGGTGTGGCGGCCGGCGCGGGCGTCGCGGCCGGTGGCGTTGCCACGGGCGCCGCCGCCGGCGGCGCGAGTGGCTGCGCGGCGGCCGTCACCGGTGCGGACGTGGCTGTGGCGGGCGTGCGGGTCGCGCCCGGGATCACCAGCGTCTGGCCGACGCGGAGAAGCTCCGCCTGCGCCATGCCGTTCGCCTGCATCAGGGCGTTGGGCGAGATGCCGTAGCCAGTTGCGATGCTGTAGAGCGTCTCGCCGGTCTGCACCACGTGCTGCCCGGGGGTCTGGGCAACGCCTGCCATCTGCGGCGCCGGCGTCGCGGTGGGCACCGGTGTGGCGCCGGGGGTGCCGGCGGTCGTCGGAACGGTACCGAGCGGAGCGGCGCCGAGACCGGCGGGGCTGTCCGGCGACGGAATCACGATCCGCTGTCCGATCGTCAGCGTCGATGTCTGGGTCAACCCGTTGGCGGCCGCGATCGCGGCAACCGAAACGCCGTACTGGCGCGAGAGGCTGTAGAGCGTGTCGCCCGGCTGTGCCGCGATGGTTCCGCCTCCGGCGGCCGCCACGGGGGCTGCGGCAACCGGTGCCGGGGCGGCATAGGTCGTCGCCTGCGCCGTGCCCGCCGGCGGCAGCGCAGCCGTCTGCACCGCAGTCGCGCCCGCGCCGGGGCCGTTGACGGTGCCGGCGGCGTAGCCGGTCTGCTGGCCGTTCGCGATGGGGTTCGTGCCGACCAGCGCCGGTGGCATCGGCTGGCCTGAAACGCTTCCGGGCGACGGGCCGGTGCCGCTCGTCGTCATCGGGCTGGAGCAGGCCGCGGTGAAGCCGCTGAGGAGCGCAACTGCTCCAACCGTCAAGAGAATCCGGGATCTGGAAGAAGCAGAATGACGGATCATCGGCTACTCGCGGCAACGCAACGGGAAACTTTGAAGAAAATGATCCGGTAACGTTGAGAAAGCTTTAAAGCCGCTCCGCCTTTCCCGGGATGAGAGGAACGAACCGCACGTCCGCAAGGACGGATTCATGGATGCCGCGATCCTCGCGCGCGTATCGCGTCAGCTTCTGCACGCCCTCGACTGGCCCGACGGGCGCAACGAGGATGCCGCGCGGGCGGAGCTGCCGGAACAGCGCGTCGGGCACCTTCTCCGTCGCCGCCGTCACCACGATCCGGTCGAACACCGCATTGGCGGGCCATCCGAGCGTACCGTCGCCGACGAGCGTTGTGATGTTCTGGAGCTTCAGCGTCCGGAACCTCAGCTCCGCGAATTCGACCAGCGTCCGGAAACGGTCGATCGTGTAGACGCGCCGGGCGAGGCGCGACAGAACTGCGGCCTGGTAGCCGCTGCCCGTGCCGATCTCCAGCACCTGTGCGTCGGCGGTCACGTCGAGCGCCGCCGTCATCGTCGCCACGAGTTCGGGCGCGGAGATCGACTGGCCGCACTCGATCGGCAGGGCACGCTCAAGATAGGCGTTGTCCCGCGCCGAGTGCGGCACGAACAGCCGCCGCGGGACAGCCTCGAAGGCTGCGAGGATGCGCGGATCGGTGATGCGCTTGCGGCGCAGGCGAAGGAGGAAGTCCGCGACCGCGGTGCGGTCGCGCTCGAAATCCGCTGGATTGACCGGAGGCTCGGAGATCGCCGTCACTCGGCCGCGGTCGCAGGCGACCCCGGAAGAGGCTTGGCGAACTGCGCCCGGAGCCGAGTGGCGAGTTCGTAGTCCGTGAGGTCGAGGCGAAGCGGCGTGATCGAAATGGATCCCGCATCGATCGCCACGATGTCGGTGCCGGGAACGCGTTCGCTCTGCCGGCGGCGATAGCCCAGCCAGAAATACTTGTTGCCCCGCGGATCGACGCGCTCGTCGATGAAGAGGCTGTGGATCAGCCGGCCCTGATGCGTCACCTCGATGCCCTTGATCTCGTCGGTCGCCAGGTCGGGGAAGTTGATGTTGTAGAGAATGCCGGGCGGGAAGCCGAAGTCGAGGAGCCGCTTGATGGCGATCGGCGCGAAGTGCTCGGCCGTCGCCCAGGCCACCTCGCCGGGCCGGTCCATCTCGTGGGCAAGGCTCAGCGCGACCGATGGGATGCCGATCAGCGTCCCTTCGATGGCCCCGGCGACGGTGCCGGAATAGGTCACGTCGTCGGCGGTGTTCTGGCCGTGATTGATGCCGGAGAGGAGAAGGTCCGGCTTCTCGCCGATCAGACGGCGCGTCGCCATGATCACGCAGTCGCTCGGCGTGCCGCGGAGCGCGAACCGGTTGTGGCCGAGTTCGCGAAGGCGAAGCGGATTGCCGAGCGTGAGCGAGTGCGACAGGCCGCTCTGGTCGGTTTCAGGAGCAACGACCCAGACATCGTCCGAGATCGTCCGCGCCACGCGCTCCAGGACCGCGAGGCCCGGGGCGTCGATACCGTCGTCATTGGTGATGAGAATGCGCATGTCCTAGTCGCCGATCCGCGTGATGCCTGCCATGTAAGGGGCCAGCGCCGACGGGACGGTGACGGTGCCGTCGGCGTTCTGGTACGTCTCCACGACCGCGATGAGCGCGCGGCCAACGGCCACGCCCGAGCCGTTGAGCGTATGGACGAAGCGGGTCCCCTTCCCTTCCCTCGGCCGGAAGCGGGCGTCCATCCGCCGCGCCTGGAAGTCGCCGCATGCCGAGCAGGACGAAATCTCGCGGAACGCGCTCTGCCCGGGCAGCCAGACTTCGATGTCGTAGGTCTTCTGCGCCGCAAAGCCCATGTCGCCCGTGCAGAGCGTGACGACGCGATAGTGGAGGTCGAGCCGCTTCAGCACCTCCTCGGCACAGGCGAGCATCCGTTCGTGCTCCTCGCGTGACTTCTCCGGCGTGGTGACCGAGACGAGCTCGACCTTGTCGAACTGGTGCTGCCGCAGCATGCCGCGCGTGTCGCGCCCGGAGGCGCCGGCTTCCGACCGGAAGCACGGCGTGAGCGCGGTGAAGCGCAGCGGCAGCTCCTCCTCGCCGAGGATCTGCTCGCGGACAAGGTTGGTCAGCGGGACTTCCGCGGTCGGGACAAGCCAGAGATTCTGGATGTCGAAGAGCGGTCCGATGTCAGCCAGGCGGACCTGCACCGTGCCGTCCTCGCCGATCTCGGAGCCGGTCTCGTCACGGTTCCGGATCGCCCGCACCGCGTCCTCGAGCTCGCGGTTGGTGATGCTGTCGCGCCCCGTTCGCCCGGCCACGAACAGATCCTCGCGGAATTTCGGCAGCTGGGCGGTGCCGAAGACGGCCTCATCCTTCACGAGAAGCGGCGGCTGGACCTCGGTATATCCGTGCTGGCCGGTGTGGAGGTCGAGCATGAACTGGCCCAGCGCGCGCTCCATCCGGGCGAGTTGGCCCTTGAGGACGACGAAGCGCGATCCGGACATGCGGGCGGCCGCCGCGAAATCCATCTGGCGAAGGCCTTCGCCGAGTTCGTAGTGCTCGCGCGGGGTGAACGCGTAGTCGCGCGCCGCGCCGTGGATCGAGCGGAGCGCGTTGGCGGTCTCGTCGAGCCCGACCGGGACGTCCGCGAGCGGTACGTTGGGGATGGTCGCGAGTTCATCGCGGAGGCCCTCTTCGAGGCGTCGCTCCTCGTTTTCCGCCCCGCTGAGGAACGTCTTGATCTCAGCGACCTCGGCCATCAACGCCGCGGCCCCTCCCTCGTCACCGGCGCCCTTCGCCTTGCCGATCTCCTTCGACGCCGCATTGCGCCGCTCCTGCGCCGCCTGGACCTTCGCGATGTGCGCGCGGCGCTGTTCGTCGAGTGCGATCAGCCGTGCCGAGAGCGGCGCAGCGTTCCGGCTGCGGAGCGCGCGATCCAGGGCGTCGGGGTTCTCGCGAATCCACTTGATGTCGAGCATGGCCGTCCGAAGCAGCGGGAGATTCTGGGCGCGCCCTTATAACCGCATGGATCGGCAGCGTCATGCGGCCCGCGGCGCGACACAGCCGTCCGGGCGGATGCCAGGTTGCGACCGGGCGGGATACCGCCCGCGCCGCTACTCGGCTGCAGGCTGCGGCGCTTCCGCCTCGGCCGCGGCGCGTTCCTTCGCCTGCCGTCTCTCCATCAGGCGGACCGACCAGATGGAGCCCTCGTAGAGGAGCAGCGTCGGCAGGGCGAGCCCGATCTGGCTGAACACATCGGGCGGGGTGAAGATGGCGGCAAACACGAAGACGCCGACAATGGCCCAGCGCCGCTTCTTCCGAAGGCCGTCGCTGGTCACGATGCCGGCCCGGCCGAGCAGCGTGAGGATGACCGGAAGCTGGAAGCAAATGCCGAACGCCAGCACCAGCGTCATGACAAGACCAAGATAGCTGCTCGTCGTGGGAGTCGTCTCGCTCGACGCCGGCTCCATGCCGAGGAAGAACCGGATCGCCATCGGCAGGATCAGGAAGAAGACGATCGCCGCGCCCGTGAGGAAGAGGACGGGCGTCGCGACAAGGTACGGAATGAAAGCGTTGCGCTCGTTCTTGTATAGGCCCGGCGCGACGAACTGGTAGACCTGGAACGCGATCCACGGGAAGGCGAGGAACAGGCCGCCGAACATGGCGATCGACAGCCGGTTCAGGAAGAACTGCTGGAAAGCCGTGTTGATCAGCTGGACCTCGTCTCCGTCCGACGCCCACTGGATCGGATTGATGAGGACCTCGTAGATCTGCTCCGACAGGATGAAGCTGATCACGAAGGCGACGAAGAAGCCGAGGACCGAGAGGATCAGCCGCTTTCGCAGCTCGATCAGATGCGCCATCAGCGGCGCGCGGCTCTGCTCCAGCTTCTCGACCTCGGCCTGGGGACGTTCGTTCACCGCGTGGCTCCCGCAGGTTCAGCGGGCGCCATCGCAACCGGGACCTCGACCGACGCGGCGGTATCCGGAACGTCCAGCGGCGCGTCGGCTTTCGCCACGGTCGCCTCGCCGGTCTCAGCCGGCGCGGGGATCTTCTTCTGCACCATCTCCGGCGCCGGCATCACCTTGCCGTCGACGGTCACGGTGCGTCGCGGCAGGTGCCGGTCCGGAGACGGACCGAGGCCCCTGTGGATCTCGTCGCTCGTCGTGCGATGGAGATCGGCCACTTCCTTGCGGAGCTTGTCGAGTTCGTCGTCGCGCACGGCCTGGTCCAGCTGGCGCTGGAAGTCGCGCGCCATCCGCTTCATCTGGCCGAACCACTGGCCGACCGTACGAAGCAACTGCGGAAGATCCTTGGGTCCCACCACGATGATCGCCACCACGGCGATGATCATCATCTCAACCCAGCTGAGCCCAAAATCCACTGTCGTCTCCGGGCCAGGAAAGGACGGCGGACCCCGACGGGTCCGCTGCCGGAATGGCTATCGGACGCTCGGCTCTTCGCGGCGCGCCGCGGTCGCCACGGGCTCCGCCTGCGGACGGTCGAGCGCGCGCGGGGCTTCCGGCGTCTCGTCCTCGGCCATGCCGCGCTTGAAGCTCTTGATGCCCTTGGCGACGTCTCCCATCACATCGGAAATCTTGTTCCGACCGAAAAGGAGAAGCACGACCACCAGAACGATAAGCCAATGCCAGATGCTGAAGCTGCCCATGAGGCCGACTCCCATTTCCCGCTCGGCTGCCGAGCGCGTGTCGCGTGAGCGGTCCATCCCGATCTCCAATTCCTGTTTGCGGTCCCAGACTATACGCGAGTAGGACGACGCAAGCTTCGTGCCCGTCATCACGAATGAGATAGGTCTAATCGACGATCTTGGCAAATAGGAGAACGTCCGCGGGATCGACGCGGACGCCGACTTCCTCCCCTGCCCGGACGCGACATCCGCGGAGTCGCGCCGAGATGGGGGCATCAAGCCCCGCGACGGCGATCTGGACGAGGTCCACCTCGCCGAGGAAATGCCGCGCGGTGACGAGCCCCGGTACGCCCTCGCCGGCCGGAACCACCGACACGCCCTGGGGACGGATTGCTGCCACGGCAGCCCCCGGCGCAAGGTCGCCGGCCGGGAAACGTCCCACCGCCGTTACTGCCTCGCCCTGTTCAACAACTGCCTCGACTTCGTTGATGTTGCTGAAAAAACGGGCAGCCGCGAGATCCGCCGGCCGATTGTAGAGGTCTTCTGCCGGTCCTGCCTGCACAACCCGGCCTGCCCTCATCAGGGCGATCCGATCGGCGACCTGCATCGCTTCCTCGGGATCGTGCGTCACGAGGATGGTGGTCACCCTCGTCTCGCGGAGGACCGCCAGCGTTTCGTCGCGCACACTCTCGCGCAGCCGCTTGTCGAGCCCGGAGAACGGCTCGTCCATGAGGAGCACCGACGGACGCGGCGCGATGGCGCGGGCCAGCGCCACGCGCTGCTGCTCTCCGCCCGAAAGTGCGTGGGGGTACTCGAGGGCGTAGCGCTCGAGCCCCACGCGCTCGAGCACGCGGCGGGCCTCCCTCTCGCCCTCGGCGCGCGTCAGCGCCCGAAGGCCGAACATGACGTTGGCGAGGATCGTCATCTGCGGAAACAGCGCGTAGTCCTGGAACATCAGGCCGACGCCACGCTTCTCCGGGGGCCAGAATGCCGACGGACCGGAGACCTCGCGGTCGTTGAGAAGCACGCGGCCGGCAGTCGGCCGTTCGAGACCGGCAGTCACCCGCAGCAGCGTTGTCTTGCCGCAGCCGGACTGGCCGAGGAGGCAGACAATCTCACCCGGCTCGATGACGAGGTCGACGCCGCGGATCGACGGCACGCCGTCATAAGCGTGTTCGATCCCCTCCAGCACGACCCGCGCGGCGATCGCGGCTCCAGCCTTGCCGCGGCGCAGCCACCGCCGGCCCTCCGCCTGGCCCCCGGCCTCGGCGTTGCTCACGACAGGTTGTACAGGAGGAGCGCCGGGGCGCTGTCAGAGGCGATCATCCGTGTCGGTGTCGAACGTCGCGGCATCGTCGTCAAGGAATTCGTCGTCGCCGGGATCGTCCGGTGCATCTTCGCCGGCCCTGCCGGCTCCCACCGACGACTTGTCGAGAAGGCCCGCACCGACCAGTTCCTCGACGCCTGGAAGATCCCCGATCTCGTTCAGGCCGAAATGGACCAGGAACGCTTCCGTCGTTCCGTAGGTCACCGGGCGGCCCGGCGCCTTGCGCCGGCCACGAAGGCGGACCCAGCCGATCTCGATGAGAAGATCGAGCGTGCCCTTCCCCAGCGACACGCCGCGGATCTCCTCGACCTCGGCGCGCGTGACCGGCTGGTGATAGGCGATGATCGCCAATGTCTCGAGCGCTGCGCGCGACAGTTTTCGCGGCTCCACGACCTCGGCCGTCATCAGATAGGCAAGGTCCGGCGCTGTCCGGAAGGCCCACTTCCCCGCCACCTCCACCAGGTGCACGCCGCGGCCCGCATAGACCGCCTGCAGTTCCCTGAGGATTGCCGCGCAATCGGTGCCGGCCGGCAGCCGGAGTGCGAGTTGTTCGATGGCCACGGGCTCCGCCGAGGCGAACAGGACCGCCTCGACCGCGCGAAGATGGTCGACCGCAAAGGCCGGCCGCGACTGCAGCGGAAACGGGATGACGCTCTGTTCAGACACGGCCGGTCCTCCCGCCTTCGGAGCGCAGAAAGAGCGGCGCGAACGGGGCCGCCTGACGGAGCTCGATCCGGCCCTCCTTCGCCAGTTCGAGACTGGCGCCGAAGCTCGATGCAAGCGCGGTCCGTCGCGTTTCCGCGACCTCGAGATAGGGTGAGAGGAATATCTCCAGCGGCGTCCAGTCGGCGATGCGCCCGATCATGCGCTGCAGGATCGAACGCGCCTCGACCAGCGACCACACCACGCGCCGCTCGGGCTGGTACGACGCGCCGGCCCTGCGGCGGCGCTGCGAGGCGTAGGCGCTGAGAAGATCGTAGAGGCTGGCCTGCCAGGCGCTGCGGCGCTCCACCCGCGTTTCCGGGTCACCGCGGGCAAAGACGGTCCTGCCGAGCCGGTCGCGGTCCATGAGCCGTGCGGAAGCCGCCCGCATCGCCTGGAGGCGCTTGAGCCGGAACGCCAGCGCTGCCGCCAGTTCCTCGCCGCTCGGCCCCTCCTCCGGGGCCGGCTCGGGCAGCAGGAGGCGCGACTTCAGGTAGGCAAGCCACGCGGCCATCACGAGGTAGTCGCCGGCAAGTTCGAGGCGCTCCATGCGGCTGCGCTCGATGAAGGCGAGATACTGCTCCGCAAGCGCCAGCACCGAAATGCGCGCGAGATCGACCTTCTGCGTCCTGGCAAGTTCGAGGAGAAGGTCGAGCGGCCCCTCGAAGCCGTCGACGTCCACGACAAGCGTGTCGGGCGCCGGTGGCAGCGGCGCGGGAGCGTCCCAGGTATCGGAAAGCCTGGCGTCGCTCACGAGCGGTGCCGCCTTGTCGGAGCGCCGGGCGGCGCTGGGCTGCGAATCATGGGCCGGATTATCGCCGCCGCCGGCCCCCGGCGCCAATCGCGGCCCGCCTATGGGTTGTTCGCAACCCAGCAGTCGATGCCGGCGGCCCTCAGGCTGTTGCAGAGCGACTGAGCCTCCGTCTGGCTCGCCGCAGGTCCGAACTGCACCCGGTAGCGCACCACGCCCGCGACGGTCGCCGTCGGGATGACGGCATTGCGCGAGCCGAGCAGTGACGGCGCGCGGGCACGGAAGGCCGCGATATCGGCCCTGGCGGCCGCCTCGGTGGTCTGCGAGGACACCTGCACGTACCAGCCTGCCGCGATGCCCGTGCCGGCTGCGGGCGTCGCCGCCGGCGTACCGGCGGCTGGCGCCGCCGCGACGGGAGCTGGCGCGACGTCGGTCTGCGCGAGCGCCGGGGGCGTGGTCGTCGTATCGGCCGCAGCAGCGGGCGGAGTCGTCGCCGCCGGTGTCGCAGGCGCGGTGGCGGGATCGGGCGTGGCCGGCGTCGTCGCGCCCCCGGCAGGCGTCGCCAGCGGCGCCGGCTCGATACCGCGCTCCCCGGCAAGGTTGTTCACGATCGTCCCGTCGGGCGCCAGGACCACGGTGCGGACGACGCGGCGGTCGTCGGCAACGTCGACGCCGGCGGCGGGACCGCCAATGAGCGTTGTGATGCCGTCATCGGCCGGCGGGGTGTTCGCGGCGGGATCCACGGGCACCTCGGCGCCGGCGCCAAGGACGACGGGGGCCGCGCCCTCGGTCGGGTCGATGCGGGCGTAGATCGCGTTCGGCGGCTCGGGCGCTGTGGGATTCTCGGGCACCTGGCGCACCGGCGAGGTGTCCGCGAGGATCAGCGGCGGGGCGCCGGTCGCGGTGCCATCACGGAAATAGACGTACGCCGCGGCGGCCACGCCGACGGCGACGAGGCCCATCAGCACCGTGCCGAGGCGACCCCGCCTTCGCCGCGGCGGTTCGGCCGCCACGATCGGGGCGAAGCGGAAGTCCTCCTCTTCCTCGGCAAACGCCGGCGCCTCGACGCGGGCGCGATCGTCAAAATCGTCAATGCCGCGGAAATCGGGTTCGGCGCCCGGCGCATCGAAGGTCTGCCTGGCGACGGCCTCGAACGGCTCGTGCGCCACCGGGCGGACGGGAACGCTCCTGCCGCGCGCTGCCGGCTGGGGCGGCGGCGCCGCGGGTTCCGGAATGAGCGCACGGGGATAGTAGGCCGGACCACCGGCGCGCTTGCCACCGCGCATGCCGAGATGGTCGAATTCGGCGCCCTGGGCCGCCGCGGGCGGCGCGGGCTGCGGCCGGTACGGGCGCAAATCGTCCGGTTCCTGGTCGGCGACGAACAGGCTTCCCGCCGGAGGCGGCTCATCCGCGGCCGGCTCCGGGTCGAACGCGTATGGTTCGTCCTCGGGAACGGGATCGTCGCGATACTGCTCGGTGACGTAGGCTTCGTCGGTGAAGGTCGGGTCCTCGTCGACGGGCGCGTGGTCATGCGCTTCGCCGACCGCGGCGAGCGAAGCCTGGAGGTCGCTGAGGAGCTCGGCCTCGAGGTCGCGCGCGAGGTCGGCCTCGCTCATGCCCGGCTCGTCCGCAAGCGACGCCCCCCTGCGGCGCGGCGCCGGTTCGGCGGCTGCGGCCGGGCGGCCGGAAACGATGCGGGCGAGTTCGACGAGCGGGTCGTCGTCGGCAGGCGGAGGGGCGACCGGGTTCGCGCCACGACCGATCGGCCGCAGCGGCGCCCTCATCGAATAGCGGTCGTCCATCTTGTTAATGGGAGCGCTCCTGTTGCTGCCCCAGTCGCCAAAGTCATCGGACGAACAAAGGAAATCCTAGCGCATTTCCTCCGGCGCGTGCACCCCAAGAATAGCAAGACCTGAGGACAATACCACACGGACGGCGTCGACGAGGGCGAGCCGCGCATCGGTCAACACTGGGTCCGCTTGGTTAATGAAGCGTAACTGCGGCAACTCCGTGCCGCGGTTCCAGTGGGCGTGGAAGTCGCTGGCGAGTTCGTGGAGGTAGAAGGCAAGCCGGTGCGGCTCATGCGCGAGGGCGGCACTCTCGACGATCCGCGGATAGTCGGAAAGCTTGCGGAGAAGCGCCATTTCGCCGGCGTCGGAGAGGAGCGAAAGGTCGGCCCTCCGCGTGGCAAGATAGGTCGTGCCGAGCCCCTTCGTTGCGGCATCCGCCGCCTGCCGGAACACCGAGGCGGTCCGCGCATGCGCATACTGCACGTAGAACACCGGATTGTCCTTGGACTGCTCCGTCACCTTCTGGAAGTCGAAGTCGAGCATCGCTTCGCTGGTGCGATAGACCATCATGAAGCGGACCGGATCGGCGCCGACCTCGTCCACGACATCGCGAAGGGTCACGAAGTTGCCGGCGCGCTTGCCCATCTTGACCGGCTCGCCGCCGCGGAGAAGCTTGACGAGCTGGCAGATCTTGACGTCGAGCGTCGCCTCGCCGCCCGACATGCCAGTCACCGCCGCGCGGAGCCGCTTGACGTAGCCGCCATGGTCGGCGCCCAGCACGTCGATCATCGACCGGAAGCCGCGGAGATACTTGTCGTAGTGATAGGCGATATCGCCGGCGAAGTAGGTGTAGCTGCCGTCCGACTTCATCAGCGGCCGGTCGATGTCGTCCCCGAACGCCGACGAGCGGAACAGCGTCTGCTCGCGGTCCTCCCAGTCCTCGCTCGGCTGCCCCTTCGGGGGCGGCAGGCGGCCGACATAGACGAGATCGCGCGCCCTGAAGGCCGCGATCGCCTCGGCGATACGGTCGCTGGCGCCGCTGCTGAGCGACCGCTCCGAGAAGAACACGTCGTGCGTGATGTTGAGCGCGGCGAGATCGTCGCGGATCATCGCCATCATCATGTCGATGGCGGTCGTGCGGACGATCGGCAGCCAGTCGCCCTCGCTCATCGCAAGAAGGCTCTTGCCGTGCTCCCGCACCAGCGCCTCGCCGACGGGAACCAGATAGTCGCCGGGATAGAGCCCATCGGGGATGGCGCCGATGGTCTCGCCGAGGGCCTCGCGATAGCGGAGGAACGCGGAGCGGGCGAGCACGTCGACCTGCCCGCCGGCATCGTTGATGTAGTATTCGCGCGTCACGTCGTGGCCGGTCGCGTCGAGGAGGCTCGCCATCGCGTCGCCCACGACCGCGCCGCGGCAGTGCCCGACATGGAGCGGACCGGTCGGGTTGGCCGACACGAACTCGACATTGACCCTGGCGCCGCGGCCGACGCCGCTCCGGCCGTAGCCGGCGCCGAGCCGCAACAGCTCCGCGAGGAGGCCGTGCCAAAAGGCCGGCCGGAGGGTGAGGTTGACGAATCCCGGCCCCGCGACCTCCGCCTTCGCAACGTCCGGATCCTCGCCGAGCACCGCGGCAAGGCGGGCCGCGAGCGCCCGCGGATTGGTCCCGATGGGCTTTGCCAGCACCATCGCGGCATTGGTCGAAAGTTCGCCATGGGACGCGTCGCGCGGCGGCTCGACCGCCACCCGCGACACGTCTGGGTCGGCCACGCCGAACTCGGCCGGAACGACCTTCTGGACCGCCGCAACGACGCGGGCGGTGAAAACCTCGAAAACGTTCATGGCGCTTGGGAAAATACCGGGTTGGACCCGCGCGCGACCTAGCCGAAATCGGGGGTGCGGTCAAACAGCCGGCGGTACTCGTTGAGTGCGAACCGGTCGGTCATGCCGGCGAGGAAATCCGCGATCCGCCTCCCCTTTCGTTCTTCCGGAGCGTCATCGAGCCCGGCCCGCCACTCCGGCGGCAGCGCTTCGGGATCACTCCGGAACCGCCCGAAGAGCGCCGTCACCACCGCCTCGGCCGCCCCCATGACGGTGAGCACCCCGGCGTCGCGATAGACGTGCCGCGACAGATGCTGCCTCACCGCGCGCTCGGCGGCAGCGATCTCCGGCGAGAAGCCGACGAGCGCCCTTCCCGCAACGCGCACATCGTCGACCGAGGCGGGCGCCGCATCGGCGATCCGCCGGCCGGATTCGACAAGGATGTCCTCAACCAGGAGATGGATCAGGCGCCGGAGAAGTTCGGGGACGAGCCGGGAGCGGTCGATTCCCTCGTGATCGAGCGCAATGCCGTCGAGGATCGCGGCAAGCGCGGGCACCTCGCGCAGGCCGTCGATCGTCAAGAGCCCGGCGCGGAGGCCGTCGTCGATGTCGTGAGTGTTGTAAGCGACGTCGTCGGCGATGGCCGCGCACTGTGCTTCGAGGGTCGGGTGGAGCGCGAGCCCCAGATCGTGCCGCGACGAAAGGGCGGCGACCGTCGGCGAGATCGTGGCTCCGGCGGCGACGGGCCCGTTGTGCTTTACCAGCCCCTCGATCACCTCATAGCTGAGATTGAGCCCGTCGAAGGCCGGATAGCGCCGCTCGAGCGCGGTGACGACGCGAAGGCTCTGGACGTTGTGGTCGAAGCCGCCGAACGGCCGCGCCGCGCGGTCGAGCGCCCGTTCGCCGGAATGGCCGAACGGCGGATGGCCAAGGTCGTGAGCGAGCGCTATCGCCTCGGCGAGATCCTCGTCGAGGCCGAGCGACCGGGCGAGCGAGCGGGCGATCTGGGCCACTTCGAGCGTGTGGGTCAGGCGCGTGCGGAAATGATCGCCCTCGTCGGCGAGGAAGACCTGCGTCTTGCCCTTGAGCCGGCGGAACGCGGTCGAGTGGATGATCCGGTCGCGGTCGCGCTCGAACGGTGTCCGCCGACCCGACGGCGCCTCTTCGATCCAGCGGCCGCGGCTCGTCGCCGGATCCGCAGCCCAGGGCGCCCGCGCACCGGGTCGCCGCCAGTCATGGGGCGGTGCGGCGGTCACGGCGACAGCCGTTTCGTTGACAGTGTCAAAGGCGAGACCTAACTATCGGAACAAGTTCGCAAAGGACCGCCATGAATATCGCCGTTGAAGAGACCGTCTCCGGCGCTCCTGTCAAGCTCACCGAGAGCGCCGCAAAGCGCATCGCCAAGCTGATCCGCGAGACAGAAGGCAGCGTCGCCCTGCGCGTCGCGGTGGAAGGCGGCGGCTGTTCCGGCTTCCAGTACCGCTTCGATTTCGTGGGCGCGGCGGAAGCGGACGACCTCGTCGTGCGGAAGGGCGACGCGGTCGTGCTCGTCGACCCGGTGTCCCTCCCCTACATGCTCGGCTCCGAGATCGACCTCGTTGCGAATCTCATGGAAGAAGGCCTGCAGGTGAAGAACCCGCTGGCGGTTGCTTCCTGCGGCTGCGGGACGTCCTTCTCAATCTGATCGCCGAACGGCAGCGAGCCGCCGCGTTCGTCGGATGCCGCCGCTTTCCCGTCCGCCCTGCGCCGAATTCCAGCCGCAAAGGCCTGCGACACGAACGGCCATTGGCGAGGCGGGCGCCGTCCGACACCAACCCGATGGAGTTCTGCCGTGATCAAACGCCTTGCCATAGCGCTCTCGCTGACCGTGATTGCCGCGACGTCCGTCCTTGCCCAGGACGCCCCCGAGACCGCCACGCTCACCGCCGAGGGGACGGGAACCGTCCACGCCGCTCCGGACATGGTCATCATCGACATCGGCGTCGCCACGCGGGGCGCCACGCCCGCTGAAGCCCTCGCCGGCAACAACACCGACATGCAGCGCGTCATCCAGGCCGTCATCGCCGCCGGCGTCGACGAGCGCGACATCGCGACGAGCAATTTCTCGATCTCGCCCGTCTATGACGACCAGCAGCCGATCCGCGGCAATGCCGGGCCGGCCATCGTCGGCTACGAGGTCAGCAACCAGGTGACCGTCCGCATCAATGGCGTGGCGAACTCGGGCGGCATCCTCGACCAGGTCGTCGCCGCCGGCGCCAACCGGATCAACAGCATCCGCTTCGACATCGCCGAGCCGCAGCCGCTCCGTGACGAAGCGCTCGCCGCAGCCATCGCGGAAGCGCGTCGACAGGCCGAACTGATGGCCGACGCCGCCGGCGTCACGCTCGTGCGCGTGATCGGCATCACCTCCTACGCCAACGCCCAGCCGATGTATGACCGCGTCGCCTTTGCCGCGGCCTCGAACACGCCGATCATGGGCGGCGAGCAGGCGATCACGGCGACCGCGACCCTCACTTTCGAGATCGCGCCGCGATAGCAGGCGTCGGCGCCGGCTTTCGGCCCGCCGCCAGGCGATCAGGGCCCCGCTCCGCAAGGACGCGGGGCCTTTTCGTTCACGGGCCGAGCCGGTCTCGCTGCTCAATCCTCGGAGCTCGGCCGGCCGCGCATCGCCTTCACAGTGCCCCGGACATGCTTGGCCGTATGGCGGCGCTCCTTCGACGCAAGCGTCGGACGGGTCGGGCGTCGTGGCTTCTCGACCTCGCAGGCGCGGGTGATGAGCTCCACGAGCCGCTCCGCCGCATCGGCCCTGTTCCGCTCCTGTGTCCGAAAACGCTCCGCGGTCAGCACGATCTCGCCCTCCTTGGTGAGGCGCGAGCCCGCAAGTCGCATCAGCCGTTCCTTCACGTTCACCGGCAGCGACGGCGAGAGCCGGACGTTGAAGCGGATCTGGACCGCCGTCGCGACCTTGTTGACGTTCTGCCCGCCTGGCCCCGAGGAGCGGATGAAGCTCTCCTCGATCTCGTCCGAGCCGATCGACAGATTGCCCTTCACCGGAATGCGCGTGCGTTCGCTCATGCGCGATATATCTTACGATGCATCTTGAACGCCCATCCGCCACCCCTATCTGACGCTATATCGTACGATATAGAGGAGATTCCATTGTACCATCGTCATCATCACTGCGGCCCCGCCGCAATCCATCTCTCCGGCGCGTTCGGCCGGCACGGTTTTGGCCCGTTCGGCCGCGGCGGCCCTCCCGGACGCGGCCGTGGCGGGCCCGGCGGGCCTGAAGGCCTGCGCTTCGGCCGCTTCCTTCGCGACGGCGACCTTCGGCTCGTGGCGCTCGCCCTCATCGAGGATGGCCCGCGCCACGGCTACGACCTCATCAAGGCGCTCGAAGAGCGGTCGGGCGGCTTCTACAGTCCGTCGCCCGGCGTCGTCTATCCGACCCTCACCTACCTCGAGGAGGCCGGCTACGCCGCTTCCGCCGCGGACGGCAACAAGAAGGTGTACAGCATCACCGATACCGGCCGCGCCTACCTTGCCGAGAACCGCGACCAGGTGGCGTCGATCCTCCAGACCATGGCGGACATCGGCGAGAAGATGACGCGGGCCCGCGACTGGTTCGACCGTCCCGGCGGCCGCGGCCACGAACACGCCGACGACGACGCGGCCGAGGCGTCCGGGGCGCGTGGCGACCTCGAGCGTGCGCGCCGGCGCCTCCGCGCGTTGATCATCGCGGCGACCGAAGGGACCGAGGACGATCAGAAGCGCGTGGCGGAGATTCTCGACCGTGCGTCAGACACGATCCTCGGCAGGGGTCCAGCGGCCTGACTGCGGCGGCGCCTCGTTAGAAAAGAGAAACGGGCCGTCCCCTTTCGGGAACGGCCCGTTTTCGTGGCCCCCTGCCTGCCCGGCAGAGCCTTCTGGCAGTTCGGGCTGGGCCGGCTTCACCTGGCGGAGTGAGAGGCCGGCATTCCTTCCGTCGCGCCGGGGGAGGTCGCGCTTCAGTCGGTGAAGGCCACGAGAGTTCCGTCGGCCGTGACCCCCAGCGCAACGACGCTGGTCACGTCGATGTTCTGGGCGGAGAGCCAGGCCGACAAATTGGCGTTGGCGGCGATTGCCGCCTGGAGCGAGAGGATCTGGCTCGACGCAGCGGTCACCGCCGCATCGAACTGCGCCTGGCTGTTGGCATCGAGCCAGGCGGAGACATCGTAGGCCGCGGCGCCGGTGGCATTGGCGGTCGCGAGCGCGCCTGCCTGCCAGGTGCTGGCCGCCATGAGGTCGATGACCGCCTGGACGCGGGCGCTGACATCGGCATTGGCGAAGAACTCCGCTGCCGCTGCGGCAGAGAGAGCACCACCCGCCGCAGCACCTGCATTGGCTTCCCCGCCCGCGCCAGCGCCAGCGCCCGCGCCGGCCCCGGCGCCGATATCGACGCCGATGCCGACGTCGAGCTCAACGCCGCCGCCACCGATCTGGACGCCGCCGCCAAGGCCAATCCCGAGGTCGAGAGCCGCCGCCGGTACCGTGAAACCGAGCAGGGCAGCCATCGCGCAGGCCGGGATGATGGTCTTGATCGTCATGAACGTCCTCCGAGGGAACCGCTGATGGCCCAAACGTAGGACGCGCCGGCTGACGGGTGGCTGACCCGGAATGTCAGCGATTTGTCAGGCAGGCCGCGCTAATCTGGCGCGATGGCCAAGACTGCCCGACCGGGCCATGCCCTCCTTCTCACAGCGCTTCTTGCATCGACGGCGGCAACGCCGGCTGCGGCGCAGCTGCTGAGCGGCATCCTCGGCGGTGGCGGCGGGGGCAGCGGCGAGCTGAGCCTGGGCAACATCCTTTCCCCCATCGGCGGCGCCGTGGACGATATCCTCGATCCCCTGGTGGGAGGCGGCGAAAACGCGGGCGGCGAGGACAGCACCACCGCGGTGGTGACGCACGAGGCCGCCATCGCCGCGGTCCGCGAAAATCGCGCGATGTCCCTCGCCGACCTGATGCCCCTCATCCAGGCCGTTGTCCCTGGCCAGGTGATCGACGTCCGACTCCTCGAGATTCGCTCCGCGCTGTACTATGAGGTGAAGGTGCTCGCCGCCGGGGGCATCGTCTACCTCGCCTACTTCAATGCCCTCACCGGCGAGTTCGTACCGCAGCGCTAGGAGCACGGTTTGCGGGTCCTCGTCGCCGAAGACGATCGCCGGATCGCGGATTCGCTCGCCGTCGCGCTGAAGATCGCCGGCTTCGTCGCCGAGGTGGTGAACGACGGCGAGGAGGCCTGGTACCGCGGCGATACCTTCGACTTCGACCTCGTCATCCTCGACCTCGGCCTGCCGACGCTCGACGGACTGACCGTGCTCAAGCGCTGGCGCAAGGCGGGCCGGACGCAGCCCGTCCTCATCCTCACCGCACGTGACAACTGGGACGAGCGGGTCGAAGGCATCGAGGCCGGAGCCGACGATTATGTCGGCAAGCCCTTCCGCATCGAGGAGGTCGTGGCGCGCGTGCGGGCGATCATCCGCAGGGCTGCCGGCCAGGCGTCGCCGCGGCTCGCGACCGCGGGCATCACCCTCGATTCGCAGACCATGCTCGTGACTCGCAACGGCGCCCCGGTCGACCTCACGCCGCTCGAATACCGCCTCATGCACTATCTGATGTCCCACCCCGGCGAGGTCGTGTCCCAGGCCGTCCTGACCGAGCACCTCTACGCGCAGGACTTCGAGCGCGATTCGAACTCCGTGGAGGTCCTCGTCGGCCGCATCCGCAAGAAGCTCGGCAGCGAGGCGATCCGGACACGGCGCGGATTCGGCTACTATGTCGACGGAGCCGGAAGCTGACGCCGCGTTCCCTCCGGCTACGCCTCCTGCTCGGCGCCGCCGTCTGGATCGGGCTGGCGCTTCTGCTCGCCGGCGTCGCCATCACAGCCATTTTCGCGGCCAATGTGGAGCAGCGCATCCGGCTCGATCTCGAGGCGCGCTTCACCCGCCTCGCGGCCGAGATCGACCCGGCCACCTATGACCTCGCTCCTGTCGACCCGTTGCAGGATCCGCGCTACCGGACTCCGTTCGGCGGCCTCTACTGGCAGGTCACCGACCTCGCCACCGGCGCGGCGGCAACGTCCGTGTCGCTGTGGGACTTCCAGCTCCTTATGCCCGAGGCGGCCCTCGGCGACGGCGAGCCGCACTACGCCGTCATCGACGGCCCGTCGGACCAGCGCCTGACCGCCCTCGCCCGCATGATCCGCTTCGGCGATGACGAGGATGCGCGGCAATTCCTGGTGATCGTCGCGGAGGACCGGGCGAGCTTGGCGGCGTCCATCCGCCAGTTCGGCTCCGCCCTCGCCCTCGCTCTCCTCGTCGTCGGCCTCGTCCTGATCGCCGCCGCGTGGCTGCAGGTCCATCTCGGCCTCCGGCCGCTGAAGACCCTGCGCGCCGGCATCGAGCGCATCCGCGCCGGCAGCGCCGAGAACCTCGCGGGCGCCTTTCCGTCGGAAGTCCAGCCGCTTGCCGTTGAGGTCAACGACCTCCTGCGCTCGCAGGAGGAATCGATCGCCTTCGCCCGCGCCCGCGCCTCGGACCTCGCACACGGGCTCAAGACGCCCCTGTCGGTCCTCGCCACGGTGTCCTCCTCGCTCGCCGCTAGGGGCGACGCCGAAACGGCCCGCCTCGTCGACGAGCTCACGACCGAGATGGCCGGCAAGGTGGACCACCAGCTTCGCCTGTCGCGCCTCCGCATGCGAACCGCGACCCACCTCTACAGCGCGTCGCTCAACGAGGCGCTGGCCCGGACGATCGGCGTCCTGAAACGCACCGAGGCCGGCGAGGTGCTGACATGGGACACGGCCTTTGCGGAGGGCCTCCGGGTCGACCTCGACCCGCAGGATCTCATCGAACTGCTTGGCGTTGTACTCGAGAACGCCGCCAAATGGGCGCGCACCCGCGTCGTGGTGCGCGCAACGAAGGACGAAGGCGCCATCCTCCTTGCAATCGAGGATGACGGCCCAGGCCTTCCCGCCGACGTGCGGCAGACCATCGGTCAGCGCGGTCTCCGGCACGACGAGACCAAGGCCGGGACCGGGCTCGGTCTCGCGATCGCACGCGAGATCGTCCACCTCAACAAGGGCACGATATCCTTCGGCGAAGCGCCCGCTGGCGGCCTCGGCGTGAAGATCACCCTCCCGCTGGCGCCCTGAACACGCCTCCAGACGGCGCCGCCGCCATTTTGCTCCATTTCGGAAGCTTATGACTCCGGACCGATCGTCTTCGTCGCGCGCGGGCTTGCGCCATCGCAGCACGCGTCATAAACATGACATCGGAAGTCATATTTACCTCCTACGACGAGACCAACCTTGGGCCGCCGACGCCACCCGTCGCGCGGCCCTTTTTCATGTCCGGCCGACGAGCGATCCGACTGGTGCGGGCGGTGGGGATCGAACCCACATGGGCCAGGCACCCGAGGGATTTTTTGGTCCCTATGGAGGGACTATAACATATTGTGTTAGCTAGTAATTTTCTCGTAGGCGTCGCAATTCACCATGCCACAAGAAGCGTCGGATCACTCGTGGCCCTCGTCATTGGTCCTGCGAAAATCAGAATCGCCTACCAGTCGCGAGCCCTTGCGCAACGTGGTTCCCCCTTCGCCCGTCGCGTAAACAAATCCGTATCCGCGCGCATACACCTGACGAAGGGCGTAGGCCGCAACAGTCCTGTTGACTCGGGCGGCGTTAATCTCCTTGAGGCCGTCCAAGAACACCTCGCGCCCACCAAACGTGCCAATCGCCGCCAGATCGTGACGCAAGGGGACGACAACTGTCGTGCCCTCAAGCCCAAAGCCCGGCCCATAGAATCCAGCCTGTCGCGCGGGATCGGACCACGTCAGACAGACGGGGTGGTCGGAACTGATAAATTCACCTGCCGCCGAACTCGGAGACATCAACGTCCACCCGCGCCGCATTAGATGTGGGAAGACCGCATCGACGGCGGGGGCTGCGATCTCCAAATGTCGCTCAACCGGCACTTCGATTTTGTACTTGCCGCTCTCGTGGAACTCCTTGACTACTTCATAGTCAACCGCCGGCCCCTTCCGGACGCCCGCCGCCTCCATCTGCTTTACTTGTCCTTCCCACCTTTCTCGTGATGCAAGAGAAAGATCAACTATCTGCTTACTTACATTTGCTTGAAATTGGCGAAATGTTTCGCGAAAGCGTGGATTCCTGATCGCCAACCAAGCGATGAAGTACATCAGAATTTCCCGGTCCTGATCGTTGGCCAGCGATTTTGCAGCCGCGATCCGGGCGAGCGCTGGCGCGAACTCTGCTTCGATGGAGGCGAAGGCATTCTCCACCACATCGGGCTGCGGCCCGTCGATCGCGTTAAAGCCCGTCTCAGCAGCCACGTTCTTGATGGCCGTCGCGAAAGTGCGACCGCTGCGGTCGATCACCGTGGTTTGGTGCTCCTTCTTTCGAGGCACTGCGAATCCCTTGAGGTAGAATTCCGGCACGTAGTGGTGACGCTTGGCGGTCGAGCCGCCCGCGGACTTGGTGCGGACACCGTTTTCGTCGTCCGACATGTATGTTGCCAACCCATCCGTAAGTACTTGGATTTCCTGGTGCGGGCGGTGGGGATCGAACCCACATGGGCCAGGCCCGAGGGATTTTAAGTCCCTTGCGTCTACCGGTTTCGCCACGCCCGCTGGCGCCGACTGCTAGGCGCGGGCCAAGTCGATGGCAAGCAGCGAGCGGCAGGCCGCTGCGAGGAGGACGGCACCGGCGGGCCGACACGCATCCTCACACCGATGTCCCCACCTAACGCCGTTGCAGTGATGGCGGGGTGTCAGGCGCCCTTGCGCGGCGCGTCGTGGCTGCCCGTCTGGCGCGCCCGCAGCCACTCGATCGACTTGGTCTCGATCCAGCGGGACGCCTCGGCGTCGCTGGCAAAGCCGGGAACGACGGCGGAGCTGCCGTTGGGCCACGAGACGCGGACGTCCCAGGTCGCCGCGCCTTTTCGCTGCTTGGTGGCAAAACTTGCGACGGAGGGTTTCAAAGTGGCCATCGCCGGATCATGCGCCCCGGATTGCCGTGACACCACCCCTTTGAGGCGAACCTCGCGGAGGCTACCGGTTCAGCCGGGATCCGGCGCCGGGTTCGCCCGCTCGCGGATCGCCGTCTCAACCAGCGCCCGCACGTCCGCCGTTGCGGCGGCGAGGCGCTCCGCGTCCCGCGAACGGAGCACGATCTCCGTCACGAACCCCCGTTCGCCCATCCGCGGGTAGCTGCCGATCGACACGTCCGGGAAGTCTGCCTGGATCGCGCCGAGGCGGCCCGCGATGAAGCTCTCGCCGACCTCCGCCGGAACGGCCTCCGAAAGGACGATCCGCCCCGGAACGAGCGTGGGCGCGATCGACTGCAGCATGCCGCGCATGATCGCCGGGACGCCCGCCATCACGTGGACATTGCCGATGCGGAAGCCGGGCGCTGCCGACACCGGATTGGCGATGAGGTCCGCGCCCTCCGGGATCATCGCCATGCGGAGACGGGCCTCGGTAAGCCCGGCAGCGGGATAGCGCGCCGCAAGGATCTCCACCGCCCGCTGGTCGAGGACGAGCGGTACGCCGAACGCCTTCGCGATGGCGGCGGCGGTGATGTCGTCGTGCGTCGGCCCGATGCCGCCGGTGGTGAAGAGATACGTCACGCTTGAGCGCAGCCCGTTCACCGCCGCGACGATGGCGCCCTCGTCGTCGGACACGATGCGCACTTCCTTGAGGTCGATGCCGAGGCCGGCGAGGAAGCGCGCGAGCGCGTTGATGTTGAGGTCGGCCGTCCGGCCCGAGAGGATCTCGTCGCCGATGACCACGAGCGCTGCGGTCGGTTCGGGCATGGCGTCCGCCTCCCTCTAGTTGTCGAAGCTAGGAGGGTTGTTCATCCGGAGCGGTGGCTGAGAGGCTGGCTTCCGCAACCAACGGCGATGCCGTGCCGACGATAAGTAGGTACGCAACAATGTGCTCGTGACTGTTCACTGAAATGGCACGATTGCATCTGTTCACCCTGAAGCCGACGAAACCGGGTTTCCGGGCCTGCCTTTCGCTCGACAGCGCTGGAGACGATCGTCTCCCAACAATTGTCGGCCTTGGCAACGGTCGGACTGTCACGCCCTGCTACGGAAAACCTATCGAACGGGGCCAAGGGCCGTATCGCGACGACTGGATACCGTTTGCCTCGGTGCCTGCATACTCATCGAGTCCGCCCAATCGGATGACGCGCACGCTTCCGCCGAAACCGCCAACTGCGCCGTCGTGCCGTGCGGCACGGCAGATCGCTGAGTCGTCAGTGTACACTTGCGTCCCCCAAATAGGACCCAGTTCAATCGCGGCGGGGGTACAATGGCAGGTCAAGTCCGTCGCATCGCCGCCGAGTACGTGAGGGCAGTACCAAAGACCGGCCTCGGGCACACTTGCTTCATCACAGAATCCGCGTTGCACTTCCGGGAAGAAGAAACTGCCGCCCCATCCTCCGTAGCGGCTTGTTGAAACGCCGAACGACCGGCTTGGCGTGTAGTAAGGACACCCGGCCGCTCTGCGCACATCTATGACCCCTATATATCGAATACCTTCGGAGGTCGCCGCTGGGCGAACGAGGCCTGCGTGAACTGCTGCGGTACAGATAGGTGAATCGTCGGTGTAAAGGTCGGTCCCCCAGACCGTTCCGACAGGCTCCGCCATGTCGCAATAGCACCTTGCCGCTCCGCCATCATCGGGAAGATAGCAAACAGACGCCACGGTCGCCGGTCGACAATTGTTCGCTTCGAGTGCAGCAATTTCGGCGTCAAGTCGACGAAGCTCCTCGGCCAACTCAGCACCAAGAACGCGGCTGTAATAGCCAACGCTCAGCCTGCTCGGTCCGTACCGGCCCGCGGTCTCAGGAAAGCGAAACCGCGGGAACGCCGCGGCGCCCAGTTGCTCTTCGAACGATCCAAAATACAACAACAGCGCGCTCGCATTCGCTTGAAGGTAGCGACTGAGCAGCGCCGGATCGCTTGGCGGGGGAGAACCCGTAAGCCTGGTCAGCAACGAACTGTAGCGAGACGCGAATGTTGCAACACTGTCGTCAACTACGTTTACCCGTCCGTATTCAGCATAGTCGAGTACGAACTGAAAGAATGCCGTATTGGCATCAATCTGTTCCCAGTTGCCAACATTATTGATGACATCAGTCGCTGTAGTATACGCAACGCCCAATACTGCGCCGAGCGCAGCGGCCGCCCACCCTGGGGGACCGCCGAGCGCGATACTCGCCAGGACGCTTGTTCCGATCCCGACAGCGCCCGGAGCGATGACGTCGGTAAGCCCAGTCTGCCGGATCGTGATCTGAAACGAGTTACGGAATGCTAGCAGGTCCTCAAGCGACCGCTGGCTCATCCCATCGTTCTGGAGGTCGGCCGCTAACGCGGCTAGAATCTGACGTTGGCTTTCCAGGCTGGCGCTGCAGGCGTCCGCTGTGCGTTCAGCAGCCTCTGTTGGCTGCGCCAAGGTCGGGACAGGCTCGGACAAGGTCACCAAGACCATGCCGAGGATTGCCATGCACGTACCCGTCAACAACGGTGAGCGCATTTGCTGCCTCCCCAATTCTGTGCCAGGTGACTTCAGTTTAGACGACAACGCCGCAAGGCGTCCATCCTGGATGTCTCGCGCAAGCCTCGGCGAGGTTGAACGTCGGTGTCGCCAGTACGCTCTTGACCCTCGGTCTTCGATCGAGAGGTTCCGTCGACCTTTGGACGTCCTACTTTTCTTCGGCCATCTCAGGCCCGGTCCAACTCTGGCGCGGCCTCCCCCCTAGCTGCCCGCCGCCGGCTGCTCCGCAAGAAGCTGGCGGAAATAGTCGATCGTGCGGTCGAGGCCCTCCTCGAGTTCCACCGTCGGCTCCCAGCCGAGGCGTGTCCTGGCCATCGTGATATCGGGCCGGCGCTGGCGCGGATCGTCGGTCGGCAAAGGCCGCGTCTCGATGGTGGACGTGCTCCCGGTGCGGGCAAGCACGAGTTCGGCAAGCTGCCGGATGGTGAACTCGCGCGGATTGCCGAGGTTGACCGGCCCGGTCAGCTCCGCCGGCGATTCCATCAGCGCGATCAGCGCTTCCACGAGGTCCGACACGAAGCAGAACGAGCGCGTCTGACCGCCATTGCCGTAGATGGTGATCGCCTCGCCGCGGAGCGCGCTGACGATGAAGTTCGACACCACGCGCCCGTCGCTCGGATGCATGCGCGGGCCGTAGGTGTTGAAGATCCGGGCGACCTTGATCTCGACGTGGTGCTGGCGGTGGTAGTCGAAGAACAGCGTCTCGGCGCAGCGCTTGCCTTCGTCGTAGCAGGAGCGCGGCCCGATCGGATTGACGTGGCCCCAGTAGTCCTCCGTCTGCGGATGGACCTCGGGATCGCCATAGACCTCGCTGGTCGAGGCCTGCAGCACGCGGGCGCCGAGCCGCTTGGCAAGGCCCAGCACGTTGATCGCGCCGTGGACGCTGGTCTTGGTCGTCTGCACCGGATCACGCTGGTAGTGGATCGGGCTCGCCGGGCAGGCGAGGTTGTAGATCTGGTCCACCTCGACATAGAGCGGGAACGTCACGTCGTGGCGAACGAGCTCGAAGCGCGGATTGGCGAGGAGATGGGCGAGATTGCCGCGGCTGCCGGTGTAGAAATTGTCGACGCACAGCACCTCGTGGCCCCGCGCCAGCAGCGCGTCGCACAGATGCGAGCCGATGAAGCCGGCTCCTCCGGTGACAAGGATTCGGCTCGATCCAATGCTCAAGACTGCAGCCCCCGCCGTCGCAGCGAGGGCTGCGTCACGCACTATCCATACGACGCCGCGCCCGTCTCACAGAAGGGTTTCTGATCGGACAGGTTTGGTCCGCTTACGGTTGGGCGAGTTGCAGCACGCCGCAGGCGAAGCGCTCCCCTGCGTCCCCGGCGGGCTCGGTCAGGTAGTCGTCCGGCATGGCGTGGATGAGCATCGCCGCGCCGTCCTCGTCGAACAGGTAGCCAGGCCCCCGCGCCGCCGCCTCGTTGCCGCCGGCTGGAGGCGGCCCGGGATCGACCGAGAGGCCGGGCGCGAAGAACTCGAAGATCGCAATGCCGCTTTCGGGGATCGTCACGTTCGGAAGATCGCCGAGATGGGGACCGCCTTCCGCGAGGAAGCCGTGCTGGGCATCGGTCGGATTGAAGTGACCACCCGCGGCTTCGAAATCAGGCGTACAGGCGCCGGTCTCATGCACATGGAGAGCATAGGTTCCCGCGCGCATGCCGTTGAATTCCACGCGGACAAGCAGTCCCGTCGGGGCGCTTGTCATGGTGACCGTGGCGACGGCGGCGCCTTCGGCAGTCTCAAGGGTCGTTGCTGCGAACGGCGGGCCGAGGACGAAGCCCTGGTCTGGCTGCTGCTGGGCGGAGGCCGGCACTGCGGCAGCAAGGGCGCCGAGAAGCCAAACGGCTCGGGTTGCAGAGGACATGGCGAAGCTCCCATTGGCCCCCGCCGCCCAACGCAACCGATCCCGACCTGTTCCCAGCCGGAACAGGAGGGGCGCCTCGCCCCCATTGCCCGACCGTTCGCGCTACGCCGCCTCCGGTCCGATCTGCCGAAGCGCCGGCTGTCTCCGGAACCATTCGTAGGTCGACGCGATCCCGTCGCGAAGGGTGATCGTCGGCCGCCAGCCGAGGGCGGACAGCCGCTGGGCGCTCAGCAGCTTGCGGGGCGTGCCGTCCGGTTTCGAGCGGTCGAGTTCGATCCGGCCGGTGAATCCGGTGGCGTCGGCCACGATGTCCGCCAGTTCGCGGATCGTGACATCGCTGCCGGAGCCGACATTGATGTGCTCCGGCGCGGAGTAGTGTTTCATCAGGAAGACCAGCGCGTCGGCGCAATCGTCCACGTGCAGGAACTCGCGCCGCGGCGTGCCGGAGCCCCACACGGTCACCGCGGCGTCGCCGCGCTCCGTAGCTTCGTGGAACTTTCGCAACAGCGCGGGCAGGACGTGGCTCGTCTCGAAGTCGAAATTGTCGTTCGGGCCATACAGATTCGTCGGCATCGCCGAGATGAAGTCGGCGCCGTACTGGCGGCGATAGGCTTCCGCGAGCTTGAGGCCGGCGATCTTGGCGATCGCGTACCACTGATTGGTTGGCTCGAGCGGGCCGGTGAGCAGCGCGTCCTCGCTGATCGGCTGGTCGGCGAATTTCGGATAGATGCAGCTCGACCCCAGGAAGAGGAGCTTCTTCACGCCGGACGCGTGCGCGGCCTCGATGAGGTTCGTCTCGATGACGAGATTGTCGTAGAGGAAGCGCGCCGGCTCGCGGTCGTTGGCAAGGATGCCGCCTACCTTTGCGGCGGCGAGGAACACCGCATCGGGCCGGGCCGTCGCCATCCAGGCCCGCACCGCCGCCTGGTCGCGGAGGTCGAGTTCGCGCCGGTCGGCGATGAGGATCGTACAGCCCTCATCGGCAAGGCGGCGGACGATTGCCGAGCCGACCATGCCGGCGTGGCCGGCCACGTAGACGCGGCGACCACGGAGATCGAACGGGGTCATCGCCTCAGTCATGGCGGTCCTTGCGGCGTTCGGCGCGCACGGCCTCGATGTCTGCGGCCACCATCTCCTTCACGAGATCGGCGAAGGCCGTCCGGTGGCGCCACCCGAGAACCTTCCGGGCCTTCGTCGCGTCGCCGAGGAGCACGTCGACTTCCGTCGGCCGGAAGTATCGCGGATCGACGCGCACGAGCACCTCGCCGGTGCGCGAGCAGCAACCGGTCTCCCCGTCGCCGGCGCCCTTCCAGCTGATGATGCGCCCGGTCTCGGCGAAGCCGCGCTCGACGAACTCACGCACCGAATGGGTTTCGCCCGTGGCGAGGACGTAGTCGTCGGGTCTGGGTTGCTGCAGCATGAGCCACATGCCCTCGACATAATCCCTCGCATGGCCCCAGTCGCGCTGCGCGTCGAGATTCCCGAGGAAGAGCGTGTCCTGCAACCCGTGTTCGATGGCCGCGATCGCCCGCGTGATCTTGCGCGTGACGAAGGTTTCGCCACGGATCGGGCTCTCGTGGTTGAACAGGATGCCGTTCGAGGCATGGATGCCGTACGCCTCGCGGTAGTTCACCGTGATCCAGTAGGCGTAGAGCTTGGCCGCGCCATACGGCGAGCGCGGATGGAACGGCGTCGTCTCGCTCTGCGGCACCTCGCGGACCTTGCCGAAGAGTTCCGACGTCGAGGCCTGGTAGAGCCGCGTCCGATCCACGAGGCCAAGCAGCCGGATCGCCTCCAGCAGCCGCAGCGTGCCGATGCCGTCGGCGTTGGCCGTGTACTCGGCGGTCTCGAAGCTCACCTGCACGTGGGATTGCGCCGCGAGATTGTAGATTTCGTCAGGCTGCGTCTCCTGCACGATGCGGATGAGGTTGGTCGCATCCGTCATGTCACCATGATGCAGCACGAGCCGGGGGTCTTCTGCCTGCGGGCTCTCGTAGAGGTGGTCGATCCGGCCCGTGTTGAAGGACGACGAACGGCGCTTGATGCCGTGGACGGTGTAGCCCTTCTCGATGAGGAAGGCGCTCAGATAGGCGCCATCCTGGCCGGTAACCCCGGTGATGAGCGCCACCTTGCGTGGGCTTGCGTCACTTCCCACCCGATGCTCCTTCGCGCGGTCTTCTTCGGTCCAGCGTTGATACGGCCATGCATCGACGGTGAGGAGTCAGCGGGAAGGTCCGCGTCGGGCTGTGCTGCATGTGCCCTGTTGTCGGTCGCACCGCCGGGTTGCCATTGGATTTGCGTCAGGCCGCATTCCGCCGGGTCTGGAGTTCGATCCAGCCGTACGTCCTCTCGAGGCCCGCCACCAGCGGCGCACTGGGCGCCCAGCCCAGCCTCTCCCTGATCAAACGGTTGTCCGAGTTGCGCCCGCGTACGCCGGTCGGCCCCGCGATGTGGTTGATGCGGATCGCCTTTCCGGCGATGTCGGCGACGAGCGCCACGAGTTGATCGATCGTGACCATTTCTTCGGAGCCGATGTTCACCGGCCCGACGAAATCGGACCTCAGGAGGCGCGTGGTCCCCTCGAGACACTCGTCGACATAGAGGAAGGATCGCGTCTGCTTGCCGTCGCCCCAGATGTCGATGCTGTCGCCCGACCGCGCGAGCGCGACCTTGCGGCAGATCGCGGCCGGCGCTTTCTCGCGGCCGCCGGTCCAGGCCCCTTCCGGTCCGAAGATGTTGTGGAACCGGGCGACGCGGCACTCCATCCCGTGATTCCGGTTGTATGCGAGGAACAGCCGCTCGGAGAAAAGCTTCTCCCAGCCATATTCGGAGTCCGGCTGGGCCGGATAGGCCGAGTCCTCGGCGCAGTTGGGGTTGTCCGGATCCTCCTGGTTGAATGCCGGATAGATGCATGCCGAGGACGAATAGAACACGCGCTTGATCGTGCGCTTCCGGCACGCTTCGACCACGTTGAGATTCACCGTCGCCGAGTTGTGCATGATGTCGGCGTCGTGGAAGCCGGTGAAGATGTACCCGGCCCCGCCCATGTCCGCGGCGAGCTGGTAGACCTCGTCGAACCGGCGATCGATGGCTGCGGCGACGAGGTCCGGAGCGCGAAGGTCGCCAATCAGGAAGTCGTCGGCCTCCGTCTCGGCATATTCATTGAGCTTGAGATCGACGCCGCGGACCCAGAAGCCCTCGCTCTTGAGCAGCTTAACCAGATGCCCGCCGATGAACCCGCCGGCACCAAGGACCAACGCCGTCTTCTGCATTCCGATCTCCAGTCCCGTCCCGGGCTATCAATCACCCTTCGGCGGCGTTCCGCCGATGGTTGAGCGCCGGGCGGCCACCATATCCGCGAGCTGCTCGAATACCGCGACGGCGGCGCCGACGTCTCCCGGCTCAACGTGAAAATACGGGGACGCTCGACGCGAAGATAGGAGGTGTACGTCGCTCTCCAGCGGACCGACATACACGATCGGCCTGCCGCTCTCGATGCAGGCATAGATCTTCGACGGGAGCACATAGCCCCAGAACTCGCGCCGCAAGAGAACCAGATGCGCATCGGCCGCGAGGAGCACCGATGCCAGTTCCCCAAGGGGTACCAGGGGCGTGGCGACCAGCGGCAGTCCACGTTCGTCGCAGAACGCGCGCAGCCGGTCCACCTGCGCGCCGGTGGCGTTGAGCCACAACCGGACGCGGTCTGACCCATGCCGGACGTGGGCCTCGTAGGCGGCGCCGAAGGTCTCGATGTCGTGAGCAATGCCAAGGTTGCCCGAATAGAGAAGCGTCACCTTCCCCGCCTCGAACGGGCGTTCCGCCGGGGCGACGGCCCAGTCGTCCACGGGCGACACGTCGCGGACGATGGTGATGCGATCCTCGGGAACGCCTTTCGCTGCGAGGCGTCGCGCCTGGTCTACACCCAGCGCTTCGATCCCGGCGGCGCGGCGGCGCAGGAATCGAACCGGCGGCCCTGCGAGGCGCAGCCAGTCGGCGCGGCCCGAAGCTATCGCAGTCTCGGGGTAGAAGTCGGTGATCCGGTAGGTGACCCGCTCGCGCCAGGCGAGCCAGTTCAGGAACAGCACCAGATAGGACAGGAACGGCGGCGAACCGGTAACGACGACCTGCCAGTTTCCACGGTGCTTTTCGCGCATGGCGCGTCGCGCTGCCCGGATGAGACGGACGTTCTTGCCCGCCGCCCATGCGGCCCTTCGCCAGAGCGAGGCCTTCTTGTCCGCATCAAGAGCGGCAAGCCGGACGATGGTGAGCGTACCCTCGCCTATCGCCGCCGTCTCCACGCCCTCGACGTCGCCGAGCCCCACGAGCGTCACGTCCCCGCCGGCCTCCGCGGCGATACGGGCGCGGCGCATCATGTACTGGCCGACCGCACCAAAGGCCGGCGGAATCCAGTCGCACACGATGAGGGTCGGCGCGCCGGCCCGGGCGGCGGCGGCGTCTTCGAATGTTGCCTCGCGGGCCTTCGTCAAAGCTCACCCGATTCCAGGACCCCATGGTCCCATTATCGTCCTGTCGGCGAGTCCCGGCCCGACAGCAGCCAGCCCCCCGGAAATCGCACGGCGTGTCGCTCGGCGTGTGGCGCTGAGCCGTGTTTCGCACGTCGCCCCTGAAGGAACCAGCAAGTACGCAAAGATTCGGACGCCGGATTGCCTTGCAGCCGCGCTGCGACAACGGGAACTCGATGGACCGACGGCTGTTTGGCCGTCATGGCAACGAAGCAGAACCTCAACGGATCGGGCCTCGCGCTTGGCATTGCCGTCGGAGTCGCAATCGGCACTGCGATCGGTGTAGCGATGGACAACATCGGCGTCGGCATCGGCGTTGGCATCGGTATCGGCATCGCGCTGGGCATTGCCTGGTCGGCCGCGTTCGAGAAGCGAAGAAATCCGCCGTCCTGAGCGACACCGCGCGTCGCGAAGGGCTGCATTGCGCCGGGACCCGCTTCTCCGCTCCATTCCACAAGTCTATTAGCCGCGCGTTCCAGACATCGGCGCTTCGGCCCCGGCAGCAATGCCGCGGGAGGCCGGGCCTTTTCCCTTCTGGTTCAAACTCGACCGAACGCACGGCAAACCCATGACCGACACGACCGCAACACTCGACGGCGCCGCGCCGCCGATACCCGCCGCGACCGAGCTCGCCGCGCGCAACCGCCTCGTCATCACCCTCCTTCTGGTGTCGACCTTCGTCGTCATCCTGAACGAGACGATCATGAGCGTGGCCCTGCCGCGTCTCACGATCGACCTTGGCATCTCGCCCTCGGCAGCGCAGTGGCTGACGACCGCGTTCCTGCTGACCATGGCGACGGTCATCCCGGTGACGGGCTTCCTGCTGCAGCGGCTCAACACGCGACCGGTATTCATCCTGGCGATGAGCCTCTTCTCGGCCGGCACGCTCATCTCGGCGGCAGCGCCGGGCTTCGAGGTCCTGCTTGTCGGCCGGATCGTCCAGGCATCGGGCACGGCGGTGATGATGCCGCTCCTGATGACGACCGTCATGACGCTGGTGCCGCCGGAATCGCGCGGCAGGACGATGGGCTTCATTTCGATCGTCATCTCGGTCGCGCCCGCGATCGGGCCGACCGTGTCGGGCCTCATCCTCGCGGTGCTGCCGTGGCGCTGGATGTTCATTCTCGTCCTGCCGATCGCGATCGCCGCGCTGGTCCTCGGCGGCACGAGGATCCCGAACGTGACCACGCCGCGGAAGGCGCCGCTCGATGTCCTCTCGGTGATCCTGTCGGCGCTCGGCTTCGGTGGAATCGTCTTCGGCCTGTCCAGCCTCGGCGAGGCGGCAACGCACGAGCCGGTGATTCCGGCCTGGGTTGCGCTCGTCGTCGGCGCAGCCGCCCTTGTGGTCTTTATCGGCCGCCAGTTGGCGCTGCAGCGGAAGGACCGGGCGCTCCTCGACCTTCGCACCTTCGCCTCGAAGAACTTCTCGATCTCCGTGGCGATGATGGCGGTCAGCATGATGGCGCTGTTCGGGGCACTGATCCTGCTGCCGTTCTACCTCCAGGGCGTCACCGGCCTGACCACGCTCCAGACCGGCCTCTTCCTGCTGCCGGGCGGCCTGGTGATGGGTCTGTGCTCGCCGTTCGTCGGCGCGCTCTACGACCGGCATGGCCCGACGCCGCTCGTCGTTCCCGGCGCGATCGCCGTCAGCGCCTCGCTGTGGATCCTGGCGACCATCGGACCGGACACGTCGATCTTCGTGCTCCTGCCGGCGCACCTGATCCTGATGGCGGGCCTGGCGCTCACCTTCACGCCGCTCTTCTCGGCGGGACTCGGGTCGCTCCCGATGCAGCTCTACTCGCACGGCAGCGCGGTCGTCGGCACGACCCAGCAGGTGGCGGGCGCGGCGGGCACAGCGCTCTTCATCGCGCTGATGACCAATCGCAGCACCACGCTGGCGGCCGGCGGCCCGGTCGATGCCACGGCGCTTGCCGGCGGCATCCAGACGGCCTTCGTCTGGGGCGCGGCAATCTCGCTGGTCGCGATCGCCGCCGCGTTCTTCGTCCGGAAGCCGCCGGCGCAGGCCGGCGCGATGCCCACCGGGCACTGAGACGGCGGAGGCCGCTCCCGGTCACGCACCGAACAACGCGGCCCGGTCGATCCGATCGACCGGACCCCTTCCCCGCCGCGATTCCAGCGTTCGCTTCGGACAAGGCGCAAGCGGTGCCTGTGCAACGCTGGCCCCGCAAGCGGTGAGTCCCGGACACGACCGCGAACGGCAATGCCCCGCCCTACTCCGCCGCCCTCGCCTCTTGCCTTCTCGTGATCAGCGCGTCGCCAAGGACCAGCACGTCCATGCGGGTCCGGAGAAAGCACGCCAGCGCCTCCCCGGGAGCACATACCACCGGCTCGTTCTCATTGAACGACGTATTGAGCACCATCGGCACGCCGGTGAGATCGCGGAACGCCGATATCAGTTGATGATACATCGGATTGGTGTCGGCATGCACTGTCTGCAACCGCCCCGAGCCATCGACATGGGTGACCGCCGGGATCAGCGGTCGCTTCTCCTCCCGGATCTGGAACACCTGCATCATGAAGGGGACGTCGTCGTCCTCCTCGAACCACTCGCCGACCGCCTCTTTCAGGACCGACGGCGCGAAGGGCCGGAAGGATTCGCGGCGTTTGATCTTGGCGTTGAGAATCGTCTTCATGTCCGCCCGGCGTGGATCGCAGACGATGGAACGGTTGCCCAGCGCGCGCGGCCCCCATTCCATGCGTCCCTGGAACCAGCCGACGACCTCGCCGTCGGCGATCGCGGCGGCCGTTGCCCTTACCAGCGCGTCCCTGTCGGGCCGCTCGACGGTGCAGTCTCCCGCGCGGATGGCGGCTTCGTTCTGCGAGATGACCGCGTCGATGGCGGCCGCATCGAATGACGGCCCCCAATAGGCGTGGTCCATCGCGAAGCGGGCCGGCTGCCCGAGATGCCGGTGCCACACCGTGAAGGCCGCGCCGATGGCCCCGCCCGCATCGCCGGCCGCGGCCTGGACGTAGACGCGCCGGTACTTCGTCTCCCGACGTACCTTGCCGTTGGCGACGGAATTGGCGCCACAGCCCCCCGCAATGGCGATCGCGTCGACCGGATGCCGCTCATGCATCCCCCGCAGGAGGTGGAAGAACGCCTCCTCGTAGATCGCCTGCGCCGACCGGGCGATGTCGCGGTGGTGCTGCGCGATCGGCTCGTCCGCAGTGCGGGCCGGCCCGAGAAGGTCGACCAGCGCCGGGGAGTAGAGCGCGGCGAACTCGGGCACACCGCCATCCCAGTTGAACGAAAGCGCCTCCCGGTGATGGCGGAAGAAGGCAAGGTCGAGCGCAAAACCACCGTCGTCGTGGAGCGAGACGAGCCGCCGGAGCTCGGCGAGAAAGCGAGGCTCGCCATAGGGCGCAAGGCCCATCACCTTGTACTCGTCGCCGTAGTGCGGAAAGCCGAGATACTGGGTGACCGCCTGATAGAAGATGCCGAGCGAGTGGGGGAAGAGCACCCTCCCCTCGACGTCGATCCGGCTGCCCGAACCAATGCCCCAGGCGGCCGAGCTGAAATCGCCGAACCCGTCCACGGAAACGGCCGCCGCCTCGGCGAAGGGCGACATGTGGAACGCCGAGGACAGATGCGCCTGGTGGTGCTCCACGGCATGGAGCGCGCCCGCAAAGTCCCGCCCCGGGAATGCCTCGGCGAGGTGCTCGCGAATCCCTTTCCGCGCCCGGCGCGTCCGGAGCCGCGACAGGATCAGGGCGGGGCTGGGCCGCTTCAGGGCGGCGTAGGCGACCTTGTGCCAGAACTGGGCGCGGCCGTCCTGGTTGACCGCGACGTGATCGAGATCCCGGAGCGACGCGCCCGCCTCGCGAAGGCAGTAGGCGACGGCCTGCGAAGGAAAGCCCGCCCAATGCTTGATCCGGCGAAAGCGCTCCTCCTCGGCTGCGGCGACGAGCTTCCCGTCCCGCACGATCGCGGCCGAGCTGTCGGCATGAAAGGCGTTGATGCCGAGGATCAGCACGCGGCCTCCCCAGCTCTGGACCTCAGGAGCACCGTCTTCATTCCCGCTGCGACGACGCCGCGAGCCGGCGGTCGGTAAGCTCGATGGCCAGCAGGATCTCTGCCAGCACGCGCTGCAGCGCATAGAGCCAGCCGGCGCGGCCGTCGAGGATGCAGCCTTTCGCGAACAGCACGTAGAAGAACACGAGGAGCGGGGCCACCACCGCATTCCGGCGGATGCGATCCGCGCGCGACAGCGTGCCGGACGGCGCCACGAGGATGTGCGCCGCCTCGGCGCGAGCGTAGCGCTGCTGCGCGGCGAACCACGCGGAGAGCGGCTTGCGATCGTCGTGGTCGATCGCGCCGCGGAGGCTGCGGACCTCGCCCTGCACGACCACCCCGTGACCGTGGCCACGGTTCTCATAGCGGGCGCCGCGCACGCGATGAAGGACGGTCCGCGGCGGATAGAGCGAACCCCGCAGCGGCCGGCCGTGGATGCAATAACGGAACGCGGTGCGGTAGCCATCGACCCCCGGCATATCGGCGAGCCGGCGCATCTCCTCGACCAGCGCTTCGCCGACGACGTAGTCGGCATCGAGGGAGAGGCACCATGGGGTGTCAACGAGCGTGAGGCCGAAATTGCATTGCGCAGCAAAGCTCTCGAAGGGATGCGTTGCGAATTCGGCCATGGGAAAACGCGCCACGATCTCGGCGGTGGCGTCGGTGCTGCCGCTGTCGAGGACGATCACGCGGCGCGCCCAGCGCAGGTGCTCCAGAGTGCGGCCGATGTTCGGCGCCTCGTTGAAGGTGATCACCAGCGGGGTGATGTCATCGATCACGGCAGGCCTTCACCGCACGCGCCAGGGTCGGGCTGCTCAGCACCATGCCAGCCGCGTGATGCCGTAGGGAATGGCCTCGGTCCGGAAGATCACCGAGTCAGGCGGCGTCCCATGGAATATCTCCTCCGCCTCAGACTCGACGGCAAGTTCGACGGACCCGGCCGGCAGGAGGCGCAGCGGCAAGGCGAAGCACGCCGTGGCCTTCGGCGGCGTCCCGGGCCTTCGCCACAGCACGGGCTGCGCGACGGGCAGGCCGCCCGAGATGATCTCGAGGCGGCAGCGTCGATCGACCGGCGGACGCTCGAACTCGACGTCGATGATGAGGAAGCGATCGTTCTTCGCGCGGCCATCAGGCGTGAATTCGTGGCGGAGGGCCGGCTGGCGCAGCGGAGGCGAAAGCGGGATGTCGCGGGTCCGGCCGGGATGCCGCCGCTGCTCGATCAGGTACGGGATCGCTTCGTCCTCGGACTCGAAATCGCGTTCCGCTTTCGTCGCCACACGGCCGGCGAGGCGGCGGAACGGCCGGCTGATCCGTGACCCCGGCGTCCCGGCATACAGGGCGAGCAGCGCACGCGTGCTGGGGACGCCGGCCCGCGAGACCAGCGGTCGCAGTGCACGCCTGACCGGCACCGTCCAACGGCCGGGAGGCAGCGATGCGGGAGCAAGGGGCCTCCCGGCATCGCGGTTGTCGTGCAGCGCTTCGAGCAGCAATTTCGCCGGCTCGAATTCCGCAAGGTTGCGGAGGAGCCGCATCGCGGCGACGCAACTGGCGGAGGCGCCGAGTTCGACCGCGACGCTTGCCGTGGCCTCCGGATCGAAGTCAGGCTGGTTGAGGAGAAGCTGCAGGTCGAGCGCCCAGGCGGCCGTCGACACCTCGGCCGCGTCGGGAATGGCGTGGGCCGCGGTGAACACCACCATGTCCGCCACGGATGGCACCAGAATGGACTGTCCGCGGAAGGTGGCCGGCCTGGCACGACGCCAGATGCTTTCGAGCACGCCATCATCGAGGCGCGGCGACCGGACCGGCTGGTGGTGAACGTCGATGTCGCCATGCCGGCCGCGAAGCAGATTGAGTCCCGGCTGGAACCGCCAGTGATTGCTGGCATATTCGACCGAGTGCGCGGCGCGCCATCCCGAGCGGTAGAGGACGCGAACGGCGTCGCCGAATCGGGCTCGCGGAACGAGGATGTCGAGATCGGCGCTGATGCGCGGCACGGCGAAGCGATAGCCCGCCGCAAGGAACGCCCCGCCCTTGATGAACAGGACCGGTATGCCCGCGGCCGCGAGGATGCCAACCGCCTCGGTGGAGGCCTGCAACTGAAGCTGCGACTGCGTCCAGCTCGCCTTGGCCAGGCCCTTCACCCGGGGCAGGTAATCGCCGTCGGGGTCGATCTCCGGCAGGCGCGGAGCGATGAGTGCCAGGGTCCGGTGTTGCTCCCAGCCGACATCGTCGAGATTGTTGCGCTGCTTCCACAACGCCCAGCTCCGCGCCGCTTCGCCCAGCGGCCGCATGGCTGTCTCGAGCAGGAGTTGGACGTCGCGATCGATGGCGGGAAGCGCACCCAGGAGCGCAGCGTCTGTCATTCGGGAATCACCACTCGTGACGGCCCCGTGCCGGTCTGCCGGCGGCGACGCCCCCTACTCACGCTCCCTGTCGCATACCTCACTTGCTGCCGCTGGGGAATGCGCCGGGCGATCCGGCAGCAATGTATCCCGTCATCTTGCGACGACGGTCGACGGAGGCGTTCCACCGGAAAGGAGCCAGCGGTAGACCTCGCGCATCTCGGCCGCGACCCGGTCCCAGCCGAAGTCCCGCTCCATCCAGGCCCTGCCCCTGTCACCCATCGCCGCCAGTTCAGCCGCTGGCCTCGCGGTTGCTTCGCGCAACGCGTCGGCAAGGGAAGGAGGTGCGCCGTCCACCCACCAGCCCGCCATCTCCGACACGAGACCACTCCAGGGTGTCCCTCGCGTGGCGATCACCGGCACGCCGGCCGCAAGCGCCTCGGCGGCGGAGAGGCCGAAATTCTCGTTCCGCGATGGCAGGACGAACAGCCCGGCCTCGCGGAACGCCTGCGCCTTCCCCTCGTCGTAGACCGCATCCTCGATACTGACCCGCCGGAGCCCCGACCGCGCCGCGAGCTGCCGCAGTTCGCCGGCGTGGCCGTTCTCGTCGGGGCCGACGATCCGCAGCCGCCAGTCGGGCCGCATTCCTTCGACAAGCGCCCAGGCCTCGACGAGCGACGCGAGCCCTTTCTTGGGATGGATGCGGCCGAGCGACAGGACCGTGGTCCGGGCTCCACGATCTCCCGCCTCGGGGCGCCTTTCCGGGAGATCGATCCCGTTGCGGATCACCGCCACGGGCGCCTTCAAGCCCAGGGCGCGTATATCGTCGTGCTCCGAGGCGCTTGTGGCATGGATGCACGCCGCGCCCTCGAGCGCGCGGCGTTGTCCGAGCCACCAGACGAGCGCCTTCCGGGTTCGCGAATACCCACGTGCTTCGGGCGCGAGCATACCGCGCGGCGAGACGATGAGTGGGACGCGCCGTCGCCGTGCCGCCGCGGCCACGTCGAGGTTGGGCTTGAGCCACAGCCCGTGACCATGGATGACCGAAGCGCCGCCGCGTCCCTTCATCAACGCCCGCCGCAGTTCGGTCGAGACGGCAAAGCGGTTCAGCAGCGGAATCATCCCGAAGGACCGCGGGAAGAACCGCGTCCCCGGGGGCAGCCCGGCCGGCGGTGGCCCGGTGACCACTGACAGCAGTTCGACATCGAGCCCGAGCCGGCGAAGGGCCTCGACCAGCCTCGGGACCGAGTAGGACGGACCACCATGCGCCGCCGCGAGGCCCGCGATCACATGCGTTGCCTGGAGTGCCGGCGAACGCGATCCGGTCACCGCGATCGATCCAGCGACCGGCGTATCTCCGCCACATAGCGGCGGGCATACGCAGTCCATGACAGGGTTGCGCGATCCTGGTCGGGCAGCGGCCCGACGCGATGACCGGCGCGATGCCGGTCCCGCGCGCAAAGGATCGCGGCGCGAAGCTGATCGCTGCTCCCGTTCGGAAAGACCGTGATGCGTTCCGCCAGCGCCGGCGTATGGCGCAGATCCGCGCCGCCCGTCCGGTCCGAGCACAGGATCGGGAGGCCGGCGGCGAGCGCCTGGACCTGCACGAAGCTCAGTCCCTCCTCGCGCGAAGGAAGGATCAGTGCATCCGCCGAATGATAGAAGCCGACCAGATCACGCTGGTCGACCTTGTCCACGTGCCGGAACGATCCGTGGCCCGCAGGAAACGGGCAGTCGCCGGGCGGTCCGACATGGATCACCTCGATCCCGTCGTCGGGGAACACCGCCTGAGCGAGGAGGTCGCACCCTTTCCGGAGCGACCAGGTCCCGACGAACAGCAGCCGGTATGCCGGCCCCGGTGGCGCGACGGCCTGCGGAAAGTCCTCGAGCCGCACGCCGAAGGGATTGCGGAAAAGCTTGGCTTCGGCCGCCGGATCGATGGCAAAGCTCTCCGCGACGGTGGTCGACGGCACCGCGATCCGGTCCGCCAGGGCGTAGCCGGCCAACTCCCTCGCGATCGCCGATCTCGTCGGCCGGCGCGCGCCGGGCGTCGCGGCGAGGACGGCGTCCTGCGCAAGGATGTGCTGGCTGGCGCGCTCGACCCAGACCTGCGCCCCGTATCGCCGCCGCGCCAGCCGAAGCGCCTCCACGTACACGCCCGACATCGCAATCAGCAGGTCGCACGGCCGGAGGCGAAGCCGGAGGGCCAAGTCCAGGCCGCGATGCGTCAGCCATTCGCGCGAAACGGGCGCCAGTCCCGGCCGATAATGCTCCCACGCCGCCAGTGGCCCCACCACCGGAACCAGCGACCGCTGCGCTGCCCGCGGCAGTCCGAACGCTTCGGCGCGGCGAACCGGGACGTACGAATAGAAGTCGACGTGATGACCGAGGGCGAGCAGTTCCCGCGCGAGGTCGAGAACATGAAACCGCCCGGCCGTGGCGATGGCGATCCGGAGCGGCTCGCTCATCTCCGAAGCGGCAAATGCGGCCGGGCGGCTCGCGGGCGTTCCCCGCTGGCCGGCCCGCGGCGGCGGTGGCGGTCGTAGGCGAGCACGACATGTGCGGCGACGAGCGCCGCGATCGTGGCGGCGGCGATCTCGATCACGCTGCCGCCAGGCTGGAGCAGGGCCAGGCCAGGCATCCCGTTCAGGAGCAGGAGCCGCAGGTCGCCCTGGACCAGGCCCGTCATCAGCCGCCGGTCGAGGAGGCGAAGCAGATAGCCGAGGCCGAAGAAGCCGAGGACGACGCCGACGATCCCGAAATTGTAGTAGAACTCGAGTACCTGCCCCGCCCCGACGCTGGTGCCGGCAGAGAAATTGATCCCCGTGAAGCTGGTCACGATGTTGCCGCTGCCACCGATATCGGGCTTGCCGGGCCACAACACTCGCGGGATCAGCAGCCAAGGCTGGAACGTCGCGCCATAGGCTAGATCGACTGTGTCGTTCTGGTGCCTGATGACCCCGACGCCGACGAGGAGATTCTGGTTGAGCCGGTTCCGGAGGTGTCGCGCATGCACGTCGTCGGCGAGGTCCAGCGGCTCGAAGGACGTGACCATCCGTGCCACCGAATCGACGCGCTCCATGATGCTCGCCCGCCCGCTCCAGACGACCTCGCGGATTTCGTTGCGCTGGCCCGCATAGGTCACGAAGAACGAGAGTCCGAGGTAGAGGACGACCGGGGTGGCGAGGAGGATCAGCGTCCTGCCGCGCGCAAGCACGAACAGGAGTGCGACGACCGAGATGACCCAGCTGATCCCGTAGCCGACAAATCCGGCGCTCGCGATTGTCACCAGGGGCAGCAGAGGGAGGATGGCGAGCGTCAGGATGATGCCGCGCCGATTGCGCAGCGTCACCGAAGCGTAGAGGCGCAGCCAGAGGCCGATGACCAGAAGCTGCGACAGCGTCGAGACGACCGATGCGACCGTGGCGATGCTCCCCAGCAGCGGCTGGATGACCACGAACGCAACCGCGCCCAGGACGATGATGCGCGTGCCGAGTTGCTGCACGGCGATCCCGTCACCGCTCAGTCGCCCGCGCCAGACCGCCAGCGGCTGCGGACCACGCGACAGCGCCGCCCCGGCGACGAACGCGGCGAGACCGATGAGCGTCATCCGGAAGCCCACCAGGGTAGGCTCGAGGCCGGAATCGGTCATCGCGCCGCCGATATAGGACAGCGCCCCCGGTACGTGGATTATCGACAGCGCGAGGAAGTAGGCGAACGTCAGCGGTCCGCCCATCCCCGGTCGCGGCGACACAAAGACGATCAGCGCCAGGAAGAGCACCACCCAGACGATCACGAGACCGGTCATGCGGTGGACGCCGCTTGCCGCGATTCCGCCTCGGCGAGGAAGGCGAGCATGGTCCGCAATCGGTCGCGATAGGTATTGCCGCCCGAGCGGACGCGCCTTTGCGCCGCCGCCCTGAGCCTGAGCCGAAGCACCTCGTCGCCGAGCAGCCGGCGCGCATTGGCCTCGGCGTCGGCGGCGGTGCGGAAGTAGAGCACCGCCTCTCCCTCGGGGCCGAACAGGGCGCGATGGTCGGCCGTATCCTCGACGACCATTGCTGCGCCCGTCGCCGCCATTTCGTACGTACGCATCACGTGCCCGTCGCGGTTGGCGCGGCGAACCAGGCAAAGATTGACCTTCGCGGCGGCGGTAAGCGATGCAACCGTGTTGGGAGGTTGGTGGCCCAGATCAGTCACACCCGGAATCCGCTCGCGCGACCAGTACCCGCCGACGACGGCTGTCGGCAACCTTGCCGCAAACTCCGACAAAAACGCAACGCGATCCGCGTCGGCTCCGCCCACGAAGAGCACATCCGGACCCGCGGGCAAGGGGCCTTCGACGGCCACCAGCCCCTCGTCGTAAGCGAAGGGGACGACTTCCACCCGGCGGCATCCGATCGACTTCAGGTCGCCAGCATTGTCCCTGGGCGTCGCCACGACGTCGAAATGCGGCAGTGCCCTGAGGTGCCACTCGGACCGTGACGTCGGGTTCCACGGATCATCTGTCGAGTAGTTGAGCGTGCGAATACCGAGCCGTCGAAGCACAGCCAGGCTGCCTTCGGTGAGGATTGCGCCCGTGGCGACGAGGAAGTCCGGCCGCTCCCTCGCGCAGGTCTCGATGACCGATCTCACGAACGCCCGTTGCCGGACCGGCCTCCGGTCCCGCAGACGCCAGGCGAGCGCGCGCAGCGCGGCCGGACCGCGATGGGCGGAATAGACGTCGAGGAACACGACTGGCGCGGGTCCGAGCTCCGCGTCCGCCGCACGCCGCAGGCTCGCCCCCACATTGGAGCCACCCGCCTGCCCGACGATGACGAGACGCGCGCCCAACTACCGCTTCGCCATTCTGTACAGGCTCGGACGGAGCGCATCGAAGGCGCGGATGGGCACGAGCAACGAAGCGCCGCACGTCACCAGGTACCGCAGCCAGAGGCCCGCCTTCTGCACGATCCCGAGCGGCGTCGATGCGGTCACGACCGAAGGGCGTACTCCGAGCAGGACGTTGGCGGCGAAGACCCACGACTTCGTCCGCCGGTATTCCACGCCCCAGAAGGGGAAGGTGTACGAGTAGAGCTGCCGCGCCGCGGAAGCGCTGACCTTCCGGCCGATGACCGGCCCCGTCGCCGGGCTCAGCCCGGCCCAGACCACCCTGAGGAGATGCCGCATCGGCAGGATGCGCGCCTTCGCGAGATCGCGGCCGCCCTTCCGGCGGTAACTGTCGACCTCCTCGCCTTCGATCTCGATATCCTTGTCGACGCAGACGGAGTCGAACTCGATCAGGTCGCGGCCACCGGCAACCAGTCTTGTGCCGAGGTACATCTGGTACATCTCGGAGCCGTCGACCACGTTGGACGATGCCGAGCGCGCGAGGTCGCCCCGCAGCACGATGCCGCTGACGAACGAGTAGTTGCGAAAATAGTCTCCCGCGATGAAGGGCCCCGAGCCGATACACCGGGTCGACCCGGCCCGGCGGAACACGCGGCCGCTTGCGAGTTCGCGATAGTTCGTGACGACGGCGCCGGCATTCGGGTACCGGGCCAGGATGCTCGCGACCGCCGCCATGACGTCCGGCGTGGACAGCCGGTCGTCGTTGCCCATCAACAGGATGTAGTCGCCGGACGAAATGTCGATGGCATTGCGAAGATTGCCGTCATAGCCGAGGTTCGTCGCGCTCCTCCAGTACCGGAACCGAAGGTCGCTCTGGCGCAGATAGGCAAGCACCTGATCGACCCGTTCGTCGGTCGAATTGTCGTCGGAGATCACGACCTCGAAGTCCCTGTAGGTCTGCACGGCAAACGATCGGAGCGACTCCAGGAGGTGCAGCATCCGGTTGTAGTGCGGTATGCAGACCGAGATCCTCGCATGCCTTCCGCTGCCGGTGCTCTCCGCGATCATCATGTCAGCGTGTGTTGTCCCGTGAGGCGGGTGCCCACAACTAGCGGGCCGCCCCCTCGATGATCTCGACCACCGGCGCGAAGGCCCGCTCGTAGTGCCATTCCAGCGCGATCCGGCGCCGCGCGGCCTCGCCCATCGTCCGGGCCCGCCCGCGGTCGGCCGCAAGAACCCGCACCGCCTCCGCCACCCGGCCCGCATCGCGCGGATCGACCGCCATCCCGTAGCCGGGGTCGACCACGAGGCCCCGCCAGTCGGGACGGTCGGTCACCAGGAGCGGCAGGCCCGCCGCCATGTAGTCGAAGGCCTTGTTCGACGCGCCCGCCATGTTCTCCATGTTGATCTCATCCGTCTCCGGCGGAACCAGCGCCAGCCCGACATCGGCGGCGGCGGCCTCGGCCATGGCCCTGTCCCGGGCGACGGTACCGCGGAAGTCGACGAGGTCGCCCGCAGTTCCCGCATGCGCGCGGAACTGCTCTACATATCCGCGCGCGCTCGGGGCCTCATAGCCGACGATCCGCAGCGAGACGAGGCCGCCGAGGGACGCGAGGGCTCCCGCCAGCGACTCCGGCAGGCGGTCGGGGGTGATCGAGCCGTGATAGTAGAGCACCAGCGGCCCCTCCCCGCTCGCATCCCGCTGCCGCGGCGCCGGCAGCTCGGCGAGCCGCGGCACGTTCCAGACCGTGTGGACCTGCCCCGGCGGCAGCGCAAGTTCACCGCCCACGATCTCCGCCCGGGCCGCATTCGGAAGGACGACCGCTATCGATCGCCGCGCGACCGATCGCCGTCGCGCCGCCAGCCACGGCCGCAGGCGACCGGGCATTGGCGAATCGTGTTCATGGTAAACGATCTTGGCCGAGGCGAGCCGCGCCGCCAGGAGCGCCGGCGATGCGGCAAGGGGGTCGGAGGCGTAGACGACCGCGGGCCGCAGCGCGAGGGCAAGGTGCGCCGCGGCCATGTGGTAGCGGCCGTAATCGGCCGGACCGAACACGTGGCTCGGGCGCGCCCGGATGGAGCGGACGGTCACTCCCGGATGCGCCGGAACGCCGGTCGGGAGATCGGTCATCGGAGCGGCGAGCAGCGTGACCTGCCAGCCGCGGTCGGCCAGGCAGAAGGCGGCGTTCATGATCGGCGGATAGGCGCCGGGCTCGGTCGCCTGCAGAAAGAGGATCGACCTGCCGCTCATGCCGCAAGGCTGCGATAGATCGCAGCCATCTCCCGCGCGACGTCGGTCATCGTCCGCGGCGGCCGGACGCCGGCGCGAAGCGCGCGCACGCGATCCCTGTCCCCTGCCAATGCCGCGATCGCCGAGGCCCAGGCCGGAACGTCGTCAGCGGGAAGAAGCATTCCGTCCACGCCATCGGCAACGAGCTCGGCGATCCCGCCAAGGCGTGATCCGAGGACGGGCGTGCCGGCGGCAAAGGCCTCGAGGACCACCAGCGGGCCGGTCTCGAGCCATCGCGACGGGACCGCAACAAGGTCGAGCGAGCGCATTGCCGCGACGACGCCCTCCGGCGGGAGCGTATCGTTGAGCCGGACCCGCCGGTCCGCTGCGGCGGCGCGCCGGAGTGCCTCGGCTTCGCGCCCGCTCCCGGGCTCGTTCACGACGGTGACGTCGAGGAGGACGTCGGCGTCGGGAATGAGCGCCAGCGCACCGGTGAGGATGTCGATTCCTTTCGTCGGCGAGGATCGGCCGTAGAATCCGATCCGGAGCGGCCCATCTTCCGCCCGGCGCCCGCCGGCCGCCTCGCCCTTGATCGCGACACCCGGCATTCCCTGTCGCACGAGCATCGTCCGGTCTTCCGGGACGCCGTTGCGGCCGAGGACGCCGGTGACCCAAAGGGCCGGCGCCACGACCCGGTCCGCCGCGTCGGTCAGGCGTCCGAACCGGATCGCCATCGCCTCCGCCGCGGCGCTCATTGCCAGCGCGGTGCGCCAGCGTCCGCCGCCACCGCGCGCCACCGCGCGCCCCAGGGATGGCGGCGTGAGGGCGACCACCCGGGCGACCGCAGGAGGCACGCCATGGGCCGCCAGCGCGCAGGCGGCGCAGCGGCGCGTCCCGATCTCGCCGTCGCAAACGGTGCGGCCCATGTGGAGAAGCGTCCCGCGAAGGCAGCTGAATGTCGGCGTGTGGTAGGTCACCACCGTCTTGGCGCCGGTCCGCCGCGCCCGGTCGAGAAGCAGCGCGGAGACCGCCGATGTGTGCGCATGCAGATGGACGATGTCCGGATGCACGGCATCGAGCACGCGCGCGAAATTTGCCGCCGCGACCCGGTCCGGCTCGCCCTGGGCCCCGGCAAGACCCGGCCGGGACGTCACGGCGAAGCGGTGGACGTCCACGCCGCCATGCCGGTACCGGCGTTCGGCTGGCCCGGGCGCCGCGACGACCGAGGCAATGCCATGGGCCGGCAGAGATTCCGCGAGGGCAGCGACATAGACTTCCGTTCCGCCCATCGGATCCGGTGCGTAGCTGAACGGGACATGCAGGACGGTGGTCAGGATGAGCTCCGGCCGACGGTGGCTTGCTCAGGCATCGGGATCGATGAACCGCCGCCACATCGCGGCGGAACGGTCGTACTGATGGATGATCGCAGGCCTGACCCCGTTGATGTCGAAGTCGCCGAACAGGGCCGGGGACTCCGCGCCCATGCTGCTCACCTGCCAGTTCCGGTTCGTTCGTTCGCGATCGAAGGTCTGCCCGGCCGCCTCCGTGAAGAAGCGAATCCGGCCGTCGCGGATCGAGGCGAGCGGATCAGACTGGAACACCAAGTCGCGCGTGTCGAGGAGGAACGGCCGGCTTGCGCCGCGGACGGCGCGAAGGGAGCCCAGCAGGGCCGCGATCCTGGCGAAATTCGCATCGGGCGAATAGCCCGGCGGGCGGCGCCAGAGGACCGTATCGATCTCGTAGCGGTAGCCGGTCGCGACGCCCAGCACGAGATCCATTCCCGCACCGAAGCGGAGGTCGATCGGTGCCCATTCCGCCGCGAGCTGACTGTCGCGCCAACGGGTGCAGGCCGTCTGCGGATGCATCAATGCGCGGGCTTGGTCCATCGCCCCACTGGCCCTCTGGCGCAGTCGTTCGCCGAACGTCCGACGGGCGGGCCTGTAGGTCACCTGGGCGACATCCCTTCCCCTGGCCCGCTCCCGCGCAAGTGCCGGCGGGACCGCGCGTACACCCGGGTGAGGCCGAGCGCGGCGTCGATACCCAGGACGCGCACGAGAGTCCGTGCGATCCGGTTCTTCGGCGTTAGCCGCACGCCTCTCCCGTCGGCGGCGCGCAGCGCGACGGGGTACTCGCCGGACGCGGCCTGGAACAGACCCCAGGCAGCGCCGTTGTAGACATCGGCAAGACGCTCCCGCCGGACGTCGGTGAACGCCCCCTCGGAACGCCAGAGGGCTTCCACCTCGACGGCCTTGCGCAGCGCCGTCAGCCAGAATGCCGTTGGGTCGGAGCGCGACTTGCTCCCGGCGTGGACGCGATAGAGCGCGCCTGGATGCGCTTCGTGCCGGAACGCCGCGCCCGCGCGAGCGACATCGAAGAGGAAGCGGGCATCATCGAGCGTCTTGTGATCGGCCCTGTAGCGGCCGGCCCGCTCGACGATCGACCGACGGTAGAGAATGGCGGCCGGCGGCGCCCAGAATCTCGTCATGCAGGAGAGTTCGGCATCCCGCGCGAGGTCGTCGAACGGCGCCGACCGCGGCGGCTCTGCCACGCGCACGCCCCCCTCGTCGCGAAATTGCTGCCAGTCCGTCACGACGGCGTCGGCACCGGACGACACAAGAGCATCGACGCGGAGGGCCATCGTGCCGGGCTTCAGGATGTCGTCGGCGTCGAGGAACTGAATGAGCGGCGCCGTGGTGGCGTCGATGCCGCGATTGCGGGCGATCGAAACGCCGGCATTGGCGCCGGTAAGGACCCGGACCCGGTCGCCGTAGCCCGAAGCGATCGCCGCCGACCCGTCGGTTGACCCATCGTCCACGACGACGATTTCGGCCACCCGGTCCTGAAGGAGCGCGCTATCGATCGCCTCGCCGATCGTCGCCTCACTATTGAAGCAGGGAATGACGATCGCGACGGAACGACGGGGCTGTTGCGCCTCCATTCGTGCCCCTCAGGCCCCGGTCTGGTGGGACGAAGCGTCCTCGCCGACGACGTCCGGTAATCGCACGCCGCAGTCCCTGATATACCGCGCCAGGTAGCTGCCGGCCGGGATCGCGGCAGCGTCGCGAAGGCGTGCGTCGCCCATCGACCACGCGGCGAAGAGGTGCAACGCGCGACTCTGCCGCAGGTGGATGGGCCGCAGGCCGCGAAACCTCCGGCTCAGGGCGACGAGGCGGACATAGGCCGGCCGCTCGAGGAGCAGCCCGAAATCGCCGAAATGAATCGGATTGTAGGCCGAGGGCGGCGCGATCCGGTCCGCCAGCCTCATCTCGCCCACGAGGGTCTTGAGGAGGAGAGGCCCGTTCTCAGTGTGCGCCACATCGGCGCGCCGCTGCCGGCAGAAGGCAACCGAGCGCCTCATGAGGTCCGAATCCGGTTCGCGCGCGAAGAGGACATTGTTGTTGATCTCGTGCTTGCCGACATCCCAGTGCGACGCGATGACGTAGTCCCGATCGGAGCGGAAAGGCCGGCGGCAGAAGACATCCGTATCGGCCCACCAGCCCCCTTTTCGAAGCAGCACTTCGCAGCGGAACCAGTTGGCGAAGCCACTGGGATAGCCCGGAAACGGGCCATCGCGATAGCCGAACACGGCATCCGGTGGCAGCACTTCCGATGCATCGCGGACCTCGCAGCCCGCCGGGACGCCGCTGACGTCGCCATAGGCATGGAGATGGACCGGATGGCCCTGCGCGAGAAACGTCGCGACGGAAACGCGCGCGTACCAGGGCAACGGCCCGGCGATCCACAGCATGTTGACCACCGCTTCGCGGTGGCGCGCGGCGGGTAGCGGCGAGATCGTCATCCGGCTCCCTTGCCGCCGCGCGGCTGCGGGGCAAGCGGAGTCCGGAGCGTTGCCTCGCGTCGCTGCGGCGAAAGCGGAAAGGTCATCCCGACAGCGACACGGCGGAGCCGTGCGCGTCGGCGGCTTCCCCGTCGAGTCCCGCGAGGGACCAGTCCATCGGCGGTGCAACCGCGCCACCGAGCGGCGCGGTCCTGTTTGCCGGCCCCCGCACATTGAACCGGCCGACATCGGTCATGGGAATGATGGTTTGCTGGCCCGGAATTCCGCATCCGACCCGCAGCATGTAGGGTATCCAGTTGAGGATGTCGGGCGGGATCGTGCACTGGCTGCGATAGCGGCCCGGGCGCTGCGACGACTGGGTCCGGATCAACTGGTCGGTCGATGAGAAGGCGACGTCGCCATTCCCGGTGACGATCTGGAGAACCATGCGCATGCCGCGAATGGCCGCGCCCTGGTCGTAGTCGATCGAAACGGTGATGGCCTCATCCGAACGGAAGGCCGGGCCCGGTGATATCGAGCCCGACAGGCCGACCCGGAGCAGGCGAAGGTCGGTTCCGCGCGGCCCCTTGTCGGGCCCCCATGTCCATTCGCTCACGGTTCCGAACGCGCCGTCGGTGTCGGCAAGGTGAAGCCCGATGGCATCGTCGATCGACCCGTCGAAACGGACCGAGCCGGCCTTGAGGACGATTCCCCGGTCGCACAGCGAGCGGAGGGCGGTCATGTTGTGGCTCACGAACAGGACCGTCCGACCGCCGCGCGCGACCTCGGACATCTTGCCGATGCACTTCCGCTGGAACTCGGCGTCGCCAACGGCGAGCACCTCGTCGACGATCAGAATCTCCGGCTCCAGATGCGCGGCCACTGCGAACGCCAGCCGGACCGACATGCCGCTCGAATAGCGCTTCACCGGCGTGTCGAGGAACGTCTCCACTCCGGAGAAGTCCACGATGGCATCGAACTTCGAGCGGATTTCCCGCCGCGTCATCCCGAGGATCGCACCGTTGAGATAGATGTTCTCGCGACCGCTGAGCTCCGGGTGAAACCCGGTCCCGACCTCCAGGAGGCTCGAGACCCGACCGTTGATCCGCACGCTTCCCTCGGTCGGATCGGTGATCCGGCTGAGGACCTTCAGCAGGGTGGACTTGCCCGCCCCGTTCCGCCCGAGGATGCCGACCACCTCCCCTTCCATGACGTCGAAATCGACGTTGCGGAGCGCCCAGAAATCCTCTGTCGCGTCGCCGGCCACGATCGCGCGGCCGCGCATGAGATCCACCGACCGGCGCGTGACGTTGCGGGCAGCGCGGCTGAGCACCTCCCGGAAGGACTTGTAGCCCTCCCGGTTCACCTCGTGGCCGATCACGTATCGCTTGCCGAGGCGTTCGGCGCGGATGACGCTGTGCGATTCCATTCCCGTCACGGCGAGTTCGTGCCCCCTGGCCGAAGCTGGCCGAGCCCACGGTAGATGCGGCCAGCGACCGCCCGACCCGGCCAGCGCCGGCTCCGCAGTGCGTGTATCAGGCGGGCCGCGGGGGACGGTAGTCGCCGTTCTGTTTCAGGAGCGTGAAACTCGATGACGAGGTAGCGGGCCGTGCCCTCCCCGGCGTTCTTCATCCCGTGGCGAACGCCCGCCGGCAGGAATACCATCCCGCCTTGCCCGATTGTCCGGCGGCGTACCGCGACGCGGCCGGCCAAGACGATGATCGCCACGTCGTGTTCATCAGCATGGGCGGCATAGCCTGCGGCCGGGTCGAGTTCGGTGATGTGCGCATGCAGTTTCGCCAGATACCCCGTCGCGCCCTCGAACACTTTCCGCGTCCTGAAACCGCCGCCGTGCAACGGCGTCGTCCAGTCGGGCCGGACGGCCTGGCTCGGCAGGGCGCCGCGGGCTGCGCGGGCGCGTCCGACCCATTTGTAGGCGAGATAGGTCACGCTCCGGTCCGCGGACGGGTTCCGTAGCGTATGCGGCCTCCAGGCCGGGGTATAGGCGAACGCGCCGGGGCCGAGCCGATGGAGTTCCGGCTGTCCGTCATCGGCAGTCCGGGGATGGACGATCTCCGCCTCGCCGTCGAGGACGAGGAGGATCTCTTCCTCCTGGTGCAGGTGCGGCGGATGCGGCGTGGCGCCCGGCGCCAGGACCGAGACATGGCCGGTCACATGCCGGAGGTTGGCCGTGCTCCCATCGAAGTCCGGATGGTAGCTCCACCAGTCGGTCTGTTTCCCGAACAGCGGCGACGCGTCGTTGAAGCGTGCTCCCATGGGCGCCGGGCGCGGCAATCCGCGGGGCGGCGGTGGCACGACGAAGTTGGCGGGATGCGGCTGGCCGGACACCACGACGGCGGGGACCTGTTCCTCGCTGAACGCCACCGGCCAGTCGAAGGTCTTCGGCGTGTGGACCGGAACGCCGGACGCTGCGTACTGGAGCAGCAATGCCTTGCGGGTACCGGTCCGCCGGCGGTTTTCGGTGCCGTGCCACAGGCGGCCGTCGAAGACCACCGCATCGCCATCCGACATTTCGGGAACGATCATCGCCGCCTCCGGGACGACCGTTCTCGCCCAGGCGAGCAGCCGCTCCTCGGACACATCGGCGCGGGAAAGGCCCTCGTCGTGGAGCACTTCCTGGATCGAGCGGCCGACGCGATGCGAGCCGGAGATCATGTTGAGCGCCGCTTCGCGGCTGGTGTTCTCGAGGCCGATCCAGACGGAGGCGAACCCGCCCTCGCGCCGCATGCTCTCAACGTCGCTGTGCCACGAATGGATCTCGCCCGGGACGCGGCTGACGATCGACGCCCCCCACAGAACGATGGCATCGCCGAGAAGCGACCGGAGCAGTGCGACTAGACGCGGATCGGTGGCGATATCGTGGAACATCGCGTCCGATGCGGCAAAGGCTTTCTCCCAGCCGGGCGACAGCGGCCCCAGCGGCGCTATCGGAGCATGCGACGCGATCCGGCGGCAGGCGTCGGCGTCGAGCAGTCTGAACGGCGGCAGGTAGCCATCCGCGTGGAACGAGGCGGCCCGGCCGTCGAGGGGAGGCGCCGCAATCATGTGCGTCGACCCCGAAATGGCGATGGCGACGGGAAACGACCGGTCATGGCGCGTCGGGCGTTGCTCCGATTCGTGCGTGCCCAAGTCCCCCGCGGTTTGTAGCACGTCCCGTCCCGCCTGCAGCCTCAAAGGAGGTCCGCGAAGGACCGCTCGGTCTTCCGGAAATAGCGGACGCCAAGCCAGAGAAACACAGCGACGACAACGAGGCTGAGAGCAAAACCGGGCCAGTAGATGGCGCTGTCACCGCCGAGGATGCACCAGCGGAACCCGTCGATCACGCCGACCATCGGGTTGAGGCTGTAAAGGAGCCGCCACTGTTCCGGAACGACGGAACTCGAGAAGCCGACCGGTGACAGGAAGAGGCCGAACTGGAGGATGAACGGGATCAGGAAGCGGAAGTCGCGGTACTTCACGTTGAGCGCCGTGATGAGATAGGCCGGCCCGAGGCTGGCGAGAACCGCGATCACGACGAAGATCGGCAGCAGCAGGATACGCGGGCTCGGAGCGAAGCCGAACCAGAGCATTATCCCGGCAAGCAGGAACAGGCTGACGGCGAAATCGACCAGCGCCACCACCGCGCTCGAACTCGGAATGATGAGCCGCGGGAAGTAGACCTTCCCCACGAGGTGGGTATTGGCGACGAGGCTGTTGGAGGCGTCACCGAGGATCGTCGCGAACAGGTACCAGGGCAGCATCCCGGCGAAGACCATCACCGGGTACGGCGCGGTCCCCTCCGTGGGAAGGTTGGCGATCTGCCCGAAAACGACGGTGAACACCACCATCGTCAGGAAGGGGCGCATCACCGCCCAGACGATGCCGATCACGGTCTGCTTGTACCGGATGGCGACGTCGCGCCATGCGAGAATCGCGAACAGTTCGCGATACGCCCAGAGGTCGCGCCAGTAATGGCGCTCGGCACGTCCAGGCTCGAGGACCAGCACCCGCGGCTTTTGCTGCTCTGTATCCACGGTCCGGCTCACGATGTCTCCGCCAGGCGATCCGCAAGCCGGCCTACCGCACGGCGGAACGCCGCCCGACCGAACCGCTCGGCAACGGCGCCGGACAGGGCGGCGGGATCGGTCTCCGCGCCGTCAAGGATGGCGGCGATCGCCGGGCCGAGCCGCTCGGCCTGCACCAGCGTGCCGAGCGCTCCATCGGCCATCGCGTCCGGCGCGCCGCCGGCCGCCAGGCCCAGCGCCGGCGTTCCGCTTGCCATCGCTTCGAGGAACACGATGCCGAACCCCTCCCCGGTGGACGGCATGACGAACAGGTCCGCCGCCCGGTAAAGCGGAGGCAGGCCGGCCTCCTCGATCTCGCCAAGGAAATGGACCGCGTCACCGACACCGCGTTCCCTGGCAAGCGACTCGAGCCGTATCCGGTCGTCGCCTTCGCCAGCCACGACATAGGCGACCCTGCGCCCCCCGGCAATCAGCCCCGGCAGGACATCGATAATGCGGTCCTGACCCTTGTAAGCCTCGCGGGAATCGAGGCGGCCGACCGACAGGAGAACGCGCCGGTCATCCAGACCGAGTGCCAGGCGCGAAGACCGCCGGTCGCCCGGCACGAAGACGTCGCGGACCGTGTTGGGAATGACGGCAATCCGGTGCGGTTCCAGCCTCGACCAGCCGAGCGCCGCGGCACGCGTGAAGCGGGAGACCGACAGGACGAGATCCGCCCGCTCGAACGCCTTCCGCGCCTGCCGGCGCGGCGCGGTCCATGCATCGATGCCGTGCAGCTGCACGAGAAGCCTGGAGCCTCGGAGGCGCGCGGCAGCCCGCGCCAGTGGGGCGGCATAAAGGTGGCCGCAGAAGACGAGGTCGAAACGGCGCGTCGCGGCGGCACGAAGGGCCGCGGCGATATAGCCGATGCGGCCGGGTCGCGGCCGGAGCTGCGTGATCCCCCGCGCCGGCGTCGTCTCGCCCGCGCTCCCGCGGCGCGCAAGGATGACGATCTCGAAACCCGCCTCCTCGGCGAGCGTCGTCAGAAGATCGCGATTGTACTGCGCGATACCTCCGGGCGCGCCGAAGGCGTCGGTAACGAGGGCGAGCACCCGGAAGCGCCGGCTCAAGCAGCCTTCCCCAGCATGGCCGTACGGCCGAAGACCCAGTGCGCCCAGCTGCGCGCGCCCGCCCCGCGGCCCCGCGCCGTCCCGGTCTCGGCCGTGGCATGCATCCACTGCCGCACGGGCACCTCGAAGCCGGTCTTGGCCCGCTCCGCGACCGGGTCGGGCAGCGCGGGCGACGGCGCGGCGGCCAGCGCCGCTTTCCCTGCCCCGCCGCCGAACCGCGGCAGGATCGGCGCCAGCTCCGTCAGGAGCGTGAAGTCGACCAGCGGCACGCGGATTTCGAGCCCGTGCGCCATGCCGGCCCAATCCGCATCGCGCAGCAACTGGTTGCGAAGGTAGAAGGCCGATTCGAGCGCGGTGACGCGTCCGACATCGCTCCCCGGATCGGGCGTGAGGCTGTCGCGGAAGCGGCGAGCCGGATCGAGCCGGGCGAGCCCGTCGCGAACCAGGTCGGGATCGAGGAAGCCGTACAGCTCATGGGGCAGGAAGAGGCCGCGGCGAAGGAGATAGGCGCCGCCCCAGCTTCCGGAGTGCTCGAGCATGCCGAGCGCCTTGGGATTGTCGCGTGCGAGCCGGGGGGCCGCCGCCCGGAGGACACGGCGGGCCAGCGCCCCTGCCCCGGGAACCGCCGCGAGCGGCCCAAACCGGCGCCGCCAGCGCGGCACGTCGCGGAAGCTCGGATACCCCGCCAGGAGTTCGTCGCCGCCCAGACCCGAGAGGGCGACCTTCAGCCCCGCCTCGCGCGCCGCCTTGGCCACGAACCAGGTGTTGACGCCGTCGATCGACGGCTGGTCCATCGCCGCCGTGATTGCCGGAAGGTCGCGCTCGAACTCGGCCTTGCCCACGCCCCGCACGATGTGCCCGGCGCCGTAGCGCTGTGCGATTTCGGCCGCGAGCGGCGCCTCGTCCGCCGGGCTGTCGCGAAACTCGTCGAAGGCAAGGGTGATCGCCCGGCGCGGCTGCCCGGCCCCGCATGCAAGGCCCAGCAACGCGCCCGAATCGATGCCGGCCGAGAGGAACACCCCGACCTCGACATCCGCCAGGAGGTGCGCCCTGACGCTCGCCCCGACCGAGGCGCGGACACGGGCGCGGATCTCCTCGGGCGGCACCACGACTTTTGTTGCCTCGGCCAGCGCAGCGGCAATCGAAGCGAACCGACGCGGCTCGCGGGCGCCGGCGGCGTCGACCCATTGGGCATGTCCGGCCGGCAGCGAACGGATGGCGCGGTAGAGCGTGAACGGCTCCGGCACCGATCCGAGGAGGTGGAAGCCGACGATTCCCGCCGGCTCCGGATCGAACGATACTGCGCCGCCGGCAAGAATCGCCTTCACCTGGGAGGCGAAGCGCAGCGTCCAGCCATCGTCGGCGATGTACAGCGGCTTGATGCCGTACGGATCGCGCGCCAGCATCACGCCGCCGCGGGCCTCGTCCCAGATGGCGAGCGCGAACATCCCGCGCAGCCGCCGGACCATGTCCGCGCCGTCGCGCCGATAGAGATGGAGCAGGACCTCGGTGTCCGAGTTGCTGCGGAAGCGGACGCCTTCGGCCTCGAGCGTCCGGCGAAGCTCTGGGTAGTTGTAGATCTCGCCGTTGAAGGTGACGGTCAGCGAGCCGTCGAAGCTCGTCATCGGCTGCGCGCCGGCCGGACTCGTGTCGATGATGGCAAGGCGCCTGTGGCCGAACGCACAGCGCCCGTCGCCGCTCCACCACGCCCCGGCGCCATCCGGCCCGCGCGCCGCCATGGCATCCCGTGTGCGCAACAACTCCGCCTCGTCGGGCGGATTGGCCGGCGGGTTGTACGCGAAGATGCCGTTGATGCCGCACATTCCGGTTTCAGACGGCCGCCCGTCGCGCGCGGGGGGCGACGATCTCCGACTGATGCCACTCCCACGCGGTCCGGATGATGGCGTCGATCGACGGCATTCCGGCGCGCCACCCGAGTTCGCTCCGCGCCAGGTGTGGATCGGCGACGAGCGTCGGCGGATCGCCGGCCCGGCGCGGCCCGGCCACGACCGCGATCGGGCGGCCCGTGACGGTGCGCGCCGCCTCGACGACTTCGGCCACCGAGACGCCGATCCCGTTGCCCAGATTGATCGCGGGAGCCCCCCCGCCCTCGCCAAGGCGAGCGAGCGCCAGCACATGCGCCGTCGCGAGATCGCTGACATGCGTGTAGTCGCGGACGCAGGTACCGTCCGGCGTCGGGTGATCCGTGCCGTGGATCGTCACGAACGGACGAATGCCGGCCGCGGCCTCGAGGACGATCGGGATCAGATGCGTCTCCGGATCGTGGTCCTCGCCGGTCTCGAGTTCCGGATCGGCTCCGGCGGCGTTGAAATAGCGCAGCGCGATGCTCCGGAGCCCGTACGCCTCGCTGAAGTCCGCGAGCATGCGCTCGACGGCCTGCTTGGTCGCCCCATACGGGTTGATCGGGTCCGTCGGGGCGTCCTCGGCAATCGGCATCGCCTTCGGCACGCCGTAGACGGCGCAGGTGCTGGAGAAGACGAGCCGGCCGATGTCCGAACGCCGCATCGCGTTGAGGAGCGTGAGCGAGCCGACGACGTTGTTGGAGTAGTATTCCGCGGGGTGGGTGACGGATTCGCCGACATACGCCGACGCCGCGAAGTGCAGAACCGCCTCCGGGCGGTACCGACGCATCACGTCGACGAGCCGCGTCTCGTCCCGGATGTCACCGACCTCGAGCGGGCCCCAGCGCACGGCCCAGTCGTGTCCCGTCGCCAGGCTGTCATACGTGACCGGGCGGTAGCCCGCCCGCGCGAGCGCCTTGCAGGCATGTGAGCCGACATACCCGGCGCCGCCAGTAACCAGCACGACACGACTCACCGCGCATCTCCTGCTATGAGCCGATGGACCGCCGCGGGAACGACCGGCCTTGGCGGCAGTTGAGCTTCGAACCAGGGAGCCGAACCATGCTGTGGCGCGCGTCCGAGATAACCGGCTACGCGATCGAGGGAATCGACGGACATGTCGGCAGCATCCACGATCTGTTGTTCTCGCATGATGACTGGCGGCTCCGTTGGCTCGTCGTCGATACCGGCAAGTGGCTTCCCGGCCGCAAGATCGTGGTCCCGATCCATGTCGCCGACAAGCCCAACGCCGTCCGCAAGGAGATCGCGGTCGAACTTTCGCGGCAACAGGCAATCCAGAGCCCGGAGATAGACGTCTCCGGCCCGGTGAACCGCCAGGCCGAGGCAACGCTGTACCAGCATTATGGCTGGCCGCCCTACTGGGATGGCTCGCCCGACCATGAGGACCCGCTCCGCGGTGTGCACCAGGTCCTCGGGCTTCACATCCAGGCCACCGACCATGCTGTTGGCCATGTTGACGATTTCCTCGTCGCCGACGACGACTGGTCGCTTCGCTACATGGTCGCCGACACACGGAACTGGCTCCCGGGACGCAAGGTGCTGGTGGCGCCGCGCTGGATTGGCGACATCCAGTGGGAGAAGCGCGACGTCGCCGTGAACATGACGCGGGAGCAACTCCGGAACGGGCCGCCCTACGACCCGTCGGTCGCCACCATCGTCATCGACCCTTCCGAGGAGGAAGGACTCGACCGCCTCGACCCGTTCCCGGTGGGATCCGGCAATCCCGCGTCCTGAGCAGGCGGCATCCATTCCGACCCGGAGGGCCGCGCCTAGCGGGCGCCGAACCCGGTCGCGATCGTCCGCAAGGTCTTGGCGACGATGAGGAGATCGAGCCACAGGCTGAAGTGCTTGATGTAGTAGAAGTCGTACTGGAGCTTGCCTGTCGCTGCCTCCAGTCTGGCCACATTGCCCTGGTTGACCGCCGCCCAGCCGGTGATCCCTGGCCGGACGATGTGGCGGTAGCTGTAGAACGGGATCTGGCTCTCGTACCATTTCGACAGCGGGACAGCCTCGGGCCGCGGGCCGATCCACGACATCTCGCCGCGGAGGATATTCACGATCTGTGGCAGCTCGTCGACACGGTAGCGCCGCAGCCACCGGCCGAGCGGCGTGATGCGCGGATCGTCCGCCTCGGTAAACGCGTGCCCCTCATGGGCGCCCTCCCGCATCGTCCGCAGCTTGATGACTGTGAACACCTCGCCGCGATACCCGACCCGCTGCTGCCGAAAGAGGACCGGCCCGCCCTCGGTCAGCTTGATGATGAGCGCCCCTGCGCCGATCAGCAGCGCGGTCAGCGGCAGGGTCAGGATGGTGATTGCGATGTCCCCGAGCCGCTGGAAGCGAAGATAGAGCGAGGACGGCATGAGCGAGCCGAAATTGTTCTCCGACAGGTGCTCGATCGTAACGCGTCCGGTCAGCGATTCCGCCAGTTGCTTCCAGTGGTAGACGGGCACGCCGCCGAGGGCCGCGGTGGCGATCATCCGCTCCCATTCCGGCGGCATGTCCGAACGGAGGTCGGCGGCAACCGCGCTAAAACCGGCCAGCGATGAATCGGGGGCGCCCGCGATGTCCCAGTCGGCACCGTCGAGGTCCGCAAGCGCCGGCGCCGCGCCGAACGGCAGCACGAGATAGTGCTGGCGGAGCGCCCTGCGCTCGAGCCGCAGGACCATGAAGAAGTACGTCACGGCCAGCGCGAAGCTCAGCAGGAACTGGATCCGCGAATAGTCGATGCGGAAGAAGAAGAACAGCATGATGACGAGCGCGAAGGCGCTCGCAAACGCGGGCACCGCGTAGAACGGCGTGTGCCCGCCCGGGTAGATCGTGATCCGCTTGACGAAATAGGCGCCGAGGAGAACCGCGATCGTGGTGCCGATCAGCGTTCGCGACGCGCTCTGGACCTGGATGTCGAGGAAATGGAGTGGCGTCCGCAGCACCGCCGGAAGGAGCACCGCGACAAGGAGGCCAAGAGCGACCTGGTACCGGGTGCGGACGAGGAAACGCACCCACCCGCCGCCCCGGTAGCGGCGCGACATGGGACGATCCTTGGCAGAAGGCAGCACGACCATGTTCACGAAACGATCCGCGTTCGCCTCAACCCCGCACGATCTGCGACAAGGCTATCGCACGTACCTCACCGCGTCCGCCCCCGGGACGCCGCGCCCATCCATGGGCCGACCGGATGTGATGCTGGGTCGAACGCGCCGTCTGCGGGGGCCTCCTCGACGACACAATCCTACCGTGCAGCGCCTGAGTCCAGCGCCATTGCATAGCGATGACAGCGAGTATTGCGCCGCGGAAAACAGAAAAGGCCCGCCTTGCGCGGGCCTCTTCACGTGTTTCGATACCCTTCTACGCCGGGCTGATGCGCGGCGGCGGCTCCGGCTGCTCGACCGCCTCTAGCGCTTCCTGGCAACCTGTTTCGAGGTTGATGTTGAAGGCGGCCTGGATCGCGGCGACGATATCGTCGAAGACCACGGGCACGCGAATACCGAGCTGGCAGAGGTAGTAGCCGATATCGAGCTGCGGCGGCACGAGATCGACAGGGTTGCCGCCCAGCGCCGCGTACTGCTCCGCGACGCCGACCGCCGTCATGATGGCAACCAGACACGCCGCCTCGTCGAGGAGCTGGCCGCTCGGCGTGGTCGCGCAACCGACATCAAGGGTCAGACCGACTTCGGGTGCCGTCGGCAGGGCCTGCGCGTTTGCGACGCCGGGCAACGCCGACGTTGCCGCGAACGCCACCAGTACAGAAGCGGTACGAAAGAGTTTCATGGCCATCAGATGGAGGCTCCGCATCAAATATGGTTGTATCGTGCAGTCAATCATCGGGCGAGTCAACCGAACCACCCCACCTCATGGTCGAATTGCGGCAGCTGTTGCGCCAGAAACTCAGTCGCCGCAACAGTCGTTCCAAACGTTCCCGGCCTCGTGGATGCGGCAGCGATCCTGAGCGGGCCGACGACCCGCCACACGCCTAGCGATAGTAGCTCGAGTACTTGCCGTAGCCCTTGCTGTTGGCGCTCACCTGGTTGAGCAGCCCGACGATCGGAATGCTGGCATGCATCGCAAGATCGCGGAAAGCCGCCTTCACTGCCCGTTGCGAGGTCGAATCGGCCTTCACGATGTAAAGGGCCACCGTCGCATATTCGCGCGCGATGAGTTGCGGATCCACCACCAGGCCTACCGGCGGTGAATCAATGATGACGACCTCGAACTCCTTTGACGCGTAGTCGATCACCGAGGCGAAGCGCTGCGACAGGATCAGCGAATCGGTCGCGACCGAACTCGCCTCGGACCCGAGGACCAGGTTCAGGCCCGTCGCCTCTTCCTCCATCATGAACAGATGCGCCGTCTCCGCGGCGCGGCCGCGCAGGAGATAGTCGATGAGCCCGACCTCGACCGGGCGGTCGACATGCTTGTGGACCGAGGGATGGCGAAGGTCGGCGTCGATCAGGATCGTGGACTTGCCGGACTTTGCGAACGAACGCGCGATCGCCAGCGCCACGGTCGTCTTTCCCTCGCCGGGCGCGGACGACGTGACCACGAGCCGGAGCTGCTGATCCGGCACGATGGATTCGATGCCTATTCGTGCCCGGCGGATCGTTTCCGTGAAACTCGACAATGGCTGGTCCACCACCGCCCAGTCCGGCTCCTCGTTCTTGCGGGCGCGGTGCTTCGGCACGGAAGCTACCACGCGCATTCCGGTGACCTGCTCGAGATGCTCGATCGAGGCGATGCCGCCGATCAGGTTCTCGCGCAGCAGGGCGATGCCGATGCCGGCCGCCGCGGACAGCAGGAACGCCATCAGCAGCGTCTGGCGAACCGAGGGATAGCTGGGTCCACCCGGGGTCGACGCCTCGGCGATGATCCGCGAATCGGGCAGCTCCAGGCCGCCCTCCTGCTCGGCCTGGCGCAACCGCGAGAGGTAGGAGGAGTAAAGCGCCTGCGTGGTGGTCGCGTCCTGCTGGAGCGTGAAGAGATCAACCGTTATGTCGTTCGGCAGGGCGTTCGTCTGGGTGGCGATGTCGTTGTTGAGGTCGGCCCGCAGGGCGCCGATGTTGTCTTCCTGGGCCGCGAGCTGCACCTCGAGGTTTGCGGCCCGCGCGCGGGCCGCCTCCCGGATCTGGTCGTTCAGCGCCGCAAGATTTCGCTGGATGTCGGCCTGCTGCTGCGCGGTCGTGGCGACCGCAAGCTGCTGGGACAGAGCGTCCCGCTGCTGGACGAGATCCGGGTTCGCGGTTGCGACCAGCGCCGTGAGCGCGGCGAGGTCGCCGTTTGCCATGGCTGTCCGGATCGCGTCGAGATTGGCCGCCTGGGTATCGAGGAGGCTGAGCTGGTTGCGAAGGTCGGCGAGCCGGGCGCGGGCCTCGGGCGTGCCGGCGCGATCGATCGCCTGCATGATGAAGTCGTCGATCTGTCCCTGGATGTTGCCGACATCCACTGCAAGGCTATCCACCCGGCCGCGCAGGAATTGCGTCGCGCGGTCGCGAGTCGAGGTCTTCGAGAGGATTTGCTCCTCGAGATAGGCGTACGCGACCGCGTTGGCCCAGCGCGCGGATTCCTGGGGAACCGGCGTCGTGACCGAGATCGTCAGCACGTTCGTTCCGGCGCGCTGGCCTGCAGAGACGTGTCCGCCGAGAGCGTTGCCCCATCCTCGCTGCTGCGCCGGCGTGAGGTCCGACCAGGACTGGGCAGGCTGCGCCGTTTCCGCGTCGCCGCCGAGCCCGACCATCGAAAGGATGTTGTCGATGCGCGACGGTTGCTGCTGGAAGACCGGGGAACTGGGAAGGTCCAGCGCCGCCGCCGCCCGCAGGAGGACGCTCGAAGACTTGATGATGACGAGTTCGGTGGCAACCGCCGCAGCGACACCGAGCGTGTCGTTGAGGCCGTTGGCAATGCCAAGCATCTCCGAGTCACGCGTGTCGACCACGAGGAGCGCCTGCGCGGTGTACTGCCGCTGCACCTGGCTGACATAGATCGCGCCGATGCCGACGCCTAGGATGATCGTGGCCAGGATGCTCCACTTCTGGCGGCGGACCAGCCCCAGGAGGCTGCGGATGTCGAAGGGATTTGGCGGCGATTCGAAGTCGTCGAAGCCACCGCGGGCGCGTCCGGGCCGGCCGGCCCGCTCGATGGCAGTCTCAAGCGCGGGATCGCCGGGTCGAAACCCAGTCGGATACTGATTCACGCCTGAATCTCCAGGAGGCCTCTTTCGTCCGCCTCGAATACCATACAGGTCAAACGGCCGGTCGCATACGCACCAGTATCCAGATTGATACGGTGCTGTCCAACGAACGGCGCGGCGACCACGGTGTGGCCGTGCACGATCACCTTCTCGAACGGAACGTCCCGGTCGGCGAACCCGCCCCGGATCCACAGCAGATCGCGCTCCTGCTGGCGGTCGAGCGGAATGCCATACCGCACCCCGGCATGCACGAAGAAGTAGTCGCCGATGGTCTCGCTGAGCGACAGCGCCTGGAGAAAGCCGATATGCTCCGGCGGCAGCGCCCGCGCGAGGTCGTTGCGAATGCGGTTGAATTCGTCGGCCGATTCCGGCTGCCACGGCAGCGTCAGGCCGTACGACCGAAGGCATTCCCAGCCGCCCATCGGGATCCATTTCGGCCCGATCTCGACCGGCCGGTCGAGGAAGGACAGCAGCATTGCCTCGTGGTTGCCCTTGAGCGTCACCAGTTCGCAGCCGGCGGCGAAATCGGACGAAAGCATATCGATGACGCGACTGGAATCCTCGCCGCGATCGACATAGTCGCCAAGGCCGATCACGACGGCATGGCCGATCGGGCGCTCCTCGATATCGCTCCTGATCGAGACGTCGAGGATTTCGAGAAGGTCGGCCCGGCCGTGGACGTCGCCGAAGGCGTACACGCGCAATCCGGGCGGCACGGCCGCGTTTGCGGCCGAGACCCGCGGCTCAGACCGGCTGCGTCGGCGACCGAGGAGCGACACTGAACGTCTCGTAGCGCCGCGCGACCCGCTCCGTCGGGAGCTGTGGTCGGCGGCGCAGCTGCGCGCGAACGGGACCGGCAACGCCAGTCCCGATAAGGACGGCAAAGATGATCGCGACGGACTGGATCTGGAGGCTGAAGTCGAACAGGGCGTGGAAGCCCACCACGACCGCGGCGCCGAGGCCCGCGACCGCCCCGGGCATCGGATCTTCCCGCCGGAAGGCGATGATGCTGAACCTGCCGACGAGAAACAGCAGCGCCCCGAGCGCGAACAGGAACATCGGGAGGCCAAGCTCCGCGGCCGACTGGAGATAGGTGTTGTGGGCCTCCAGCCAGATGCCCGATGAAATACCCAGCGCCTCGCTGTGGTAGCCGGGGAAGAAATCATAGAACGTCCCGGCCCCGAAGCCGAGGATGGGCCGGTCCACGATCGCCGCCAGCGTGTCGGCGTAGAGCTGCCAGCGCGTCGCGTCGACGGCGCCCGTCTCGGTGAGCCGGTCGATGATCCCCTCCGCGCTCACCCCGAACAGGAGCACGAGGATGCCGCCGCCGACGAACAGGAGCGCCACCACCCAGTGCGATTCCGCAGCCGCCCGGCGAAAGCCGAGGATCAGGACGGCGATCGTGCCGAGGCCGCCCGCAGCGATGCCGGCGCGCGAGCCCGTCTGGAGCAGGGCAAGGCCGATCAGGGCCATCACCAGCAGGTATGGACCGACGCGGCGGGGAAAGTCCGCGATCGCGGCGATGAAGTTCGGCGAGCGCGACTGTTCGAGCCGGCCCATCACGAGAGCGAGCGACGCCACGAGCCCGAGCGAGAGATAGGTCGCGGTCGTGTTGCGGTTGACGAAGAACGAGGTGAGGACGGTCGTCCCGTCCGACGACCCGAGGATCACCTGCGACCAGCCCATGTAGCGCGCGGCGATTCCCCAGGCGGCGACGAGCGCCGCGCTCGCGATCACGACGTTGAGAAGGATCAGCGTCTGGCGGGACGACATCGCGATCCGCGCGGCGATGATGCCGGCCAGCGCCACGGTCACGAAGTTGGAGGCTGCGGAGAGCGTCGCTCCCGGATTGACGCTGATGGCGCCCGACCAGCTGAGGTCGGCCACGCTCAGGTCGGCCCATGTCGGGCTATGGAGGGCGGAGGGTGTGAGGCTCAGGGCCTGCACGACCATCCACACCAGGGGGACAGTCGTCAGGGCAAGGAGCAGTACGACGGTCCGCTGAACGGCCGTCCGCGACCGCCGGTTCCGCCACTCGTCGATGACGAGGAGCAGGAAGATGCCCAGGACGATGACGGCGTTGATCGACCAGAACACGGCGCGATTGCTGCCGATCGGAATCGGAGCCCACACCAGGAAGGCGAAGAACAGGACACGGTATGTCTTTTCGAGCATCGGTCTTCAGATCGCTGCCTGGATCCGCGTGATCAGCCATTGCTGCTGTTCGAGCGAAGCATGCTGCTCGACGAAGGCCCAGGTCGAATCGCGGAAGAACGGATCGGCGACATAGGCCGAGGCGAGCGGGCCGGCGAGGTCCCATTCGCCGAGGACCGTGAGGAGATCGGCGACCATCAGGTCGGCAAGGTCCGGCGGAAGGCGCCGGGCGTAGCGCAACAGGAATGGCAGGCGTCGCGCCGTGATCCACCCTTCCCGGGGCGATGCCTCGTACGACTTCCGGAGACTCTCGAAAAAGCGATCGTCGAAAACGCCGTCGCCGGCGAGGATGCGTGCCCGTTCCAGCCAGAGCTCCGCTGAAGTCGGCAGCATCGCGAGCCCTTCCTCCACGATCGCGAGGCAGGGATCGGCTTGGTCGCGCGGAACCTCGCGCGCCTCGCATTCAGTCAGCCGCGTGCGGACCAGGGCGGGATCGCGGATGACCGGCGACAGGGCGTTCGCGATCGGGGAAGCCAGCGTCGTTTCGCCGGCCGTCACCATCGGCGTGAACTCGTTGAGCCAGATGTCGCTGGGCGTTGCAAAGTTGACCAGGAGAAGCCGGGCGCCGAGAATCCCGCCGACGACGGCGATGCCCAGCGACAGCACGATGAACGCGCGCCGTCCGCCCAACGCCTCGGTCATTTGCTGCTCAACCATTCCGGCAGCATGCCCATCGCGCCGTGCCGCCACAAGGGCCGCCCACGATCAGGGCAAAGGATAGCACCCGCGCCGCGGCGGAAGCGATTGGCTCGCCACGACGAGAAGCCCGCCCCGCGACGGGCGGAGCGGGCTACGGGCCACGCTTGGCCGCGCGGCGCGGGTGAAACAGCTGCTCTTCCTAGCTGGAGTTCGTCACCCAGCCCGACTCGTCGTCCGATTCGTTGGTCACCCAGCCCGAGGTGGAGGAATCGGGGGCAGTCGGGTCCGCGATGAGGCCCTGGGCATAAAGGACGTTCTGGCAGAAGGCGGCGGTGCCCCAGCCATAGTAGGACGGCCAGTGGACGACCACGTCGCAGCGCGCATTGAGGTCCGCTACGCTGGCCGCACCAAGGGCCGCGATCGAACCCCCGGTGACTTCGAATGTCGCTGGATCGATGGGGAGCCCGCCGAAGGGATTGGACTGGGCGACGGTGTCGCGGGTGTAGCCCGTCTGGGCAAGCGCGCCGCCGGCGGCGACGGTGAGAAGAAGCGCCCCGATAAGGGACCTGGCAGTGATGTTCATGGGAGGAACTCCGGGAGGGGGTGGGTGTCTCTGACCCCCCGGACCTACCCGGCAGCTGTCGCACAAGTTTCCCGGCAAAGGCCGGTACTGTGTCAAACCTGCCCGCCCTCAGGGATGCGATACAGTCTGCGACACTCTTCACGAGATAGCGAGGCGCTGCGCGAGCGTGGGTGGGCGGACTCCGTCGGCTCACTCGGCCGCGATCGCGCGCGCCGGAACTGACGCCTTCGCGGCCGCGGCGTTGGCGGTCCCCTTCACGGACGCGGGGTCGGCATAGATTCGCCAGCGGCGGGGCCGGAAGCTCACCTGGCTTCCAACCGACGGGGCAATTTCCGCCGGCACCTCGATCTCGACCCGGTGGGCGCCCTGCCCTGCCGCAAGTTCGATGCGCCGCCCGCCCCCATTGCGGCGCACCATCGCGACCGTCCCCGACAGCGTCCCTTCCCCGGCATCGGCGAGGTCGATGTCGTGCGGGCGCATGAACAGCCGGCTCGGGCCGGGTTCACAGTCATGCGCGGCGATGGCGACGCGGCGATCCTCGAACCAGGCCTCGCCATTGCGCACCACGATCGGCAGCGAGCTCGATTCCCCGATAAAGGAAAAAACGAAGGGTGACGCAGGGGCGTCGTAGATATCGTCGGCGCCGCCGACCTGTTCGATGCGGCCCTGGCTCATGACGACGACGCGGTCGGCGAGTTCCAGCGCCTCTTCCTGGTCATGCGTGACGAACACGGTGGTATGGCCGGTCTTGTCGTGCAACTCGCGCAGCCAGCGGCGAAGATCGCGGCGCACCTGGGCATCGAGCGCGCCGAACGGCTCGTCGAGGAGCAGCACCTTCGGCTCGATCGCCAGCGCACGGGCGAGCGCCACGCGCTGGCGCTGGCCGCCGGACAACTGGCGCGGCAGCCGTTTCTCGAGGCCGGGGAGTTGTACCAGGTCGAGCAGTTCGGACGCCCGGCGGCGAATCTCTTTCCGGCTCGGGCGCGTCGCGCGAGGCCGGACACGGAGCCCGAAGCCGATATTGTCGGCGATCGTCAGGTGCTTGAAGAGCGCATAATGCTGGAACACGAACCCGACATTGCGCTCCTGAATCGTGCGGGCCGAGGCATCCTCCGTGCCGAAATAGATCCGCCCGTCGGTCGTGTGCTCAAGGCCGGCGATGAGGCGCAGCAGCGTCGTCTTCCCAGAGCCCGACGGACCGAGGAGCGCGATCAGTTCGCCCGAGCGGATGTCGAGCGATACATCGTGGAGGGCCGGGAACCGGCCGAATTCCTTGCGGACGTTCGCGATGCGGATTTCCATCGTTCCGTCTCCTAGTGGGACTGGCCGGCCGAGCTGAGGCGGTCGGCGTACCGCCACTCGAGGAAGGTCTTGAGCGCAAGCGTGACGAGAGCGAGCAGCGCCAGCAGCGAGGCAAGCGAGAACGCTGCCACCTCGGCCGTGCGCGAGAATTCCTTCGACGCCGCCTCGATCTGGAGCGGCATGGTGTTGGTGAAGCCCTGGATCCGACCCGACAGAACCGACACCGCCCCGAACTCGCCCATTGCGCGGGCGTTGCACAGGAGCACGCCGTAGAGGAGCGCCCACTTCACGTTCGGCAAAGTGACGAACAGGAACGTCCTGAACCCGGACGCGCCGAGCGACAGGGCGGCCTCTTCGTCACCCGTCCCCTGCTCCTGCATCAGCGGGATCAGCTCACGGGCAACGAACGGGAAGGTGACGAAGATCGTCGCCAGCACGATGCCCGGCACGGCGAAGATGATCTGGATGTCGTTGGCGGCAAGCCACGGGCCGAAATAGCCCTGCGCGCCGAACAGGAGCACATAGACGAGCCCCGCGATCACCGGCGACACCGAGAACGGCAGGTCGATCAGCGTGATGAGGAACGCCTTGCCCTTGAACTCGTACTTTGCGATCGCCCACGCCGCCGCGATGCCGAAGATGAGGTTCGCCGGTACCGCAATCGCCGTGACGAGGAGCGTCAGCCTGATCGCCGACTGCGCGTAGGGCTCCGACAGCTGGGCAAGATACTCACCGAATCCCAGTTTGAACGCCTGCACGAACACGAACACGAGCGGCAGCAGGAGAAACACCACCACGAAGGCGAGCCCCACCGAGATGAGGAGCGCGCGCACCCATACGGCCTCGGTGACGGGACTCCGCGTCCGAAGGCTCACCGCCCGGGCAGCCGGCGGCGCCTCGGTCGGACGCTGGCGGTCCGGCGGAATGAATGCCTTCTCAGCCGACACTGCCAAACCTCCGGCGGCCCCAGGCCTGCAGCAGATTGATGAAAAGGAGGAGGACGAAGGCGAGCGCCAGCATCACGGTCGCGATCACTGCGGCGGGCCCGTAGTTCGCCGATTCCTCGAGCTTGATGACGATGAGCTGCGGGGCGATCTCGTTCACGTATGGAAGGCCCTGGGAAACGAACACCACCGAGCCGTACTCGCCCACGGCCCGCGCATAGGCGAGCGCGAAGCCGGTCAGGACCGACGGGACAAGGGGCGGCAGGATCACCCGGATCACCGTCCTCCAGCGCCCTGCCCCGAGCGTCGCCGCGGCCTCCTCGAGCTCCTTGTCGAGGTCCTCGAGCACCGGCTGGACGGTACGGACGACGAACGGCAGGCCGACGAAGACCAATGCTATCGTGATGCCGATCGAGGTGTAGGTGATGCGGAAGTCGAACAGGCCGCCCACCCATCCGTTCACGGCGTACAGCGAGCCAAGCGAGATGCCCGCGACCGCGGTGGGCAGCGCGAAGGGAAGGTCGACCATGGCATCGACGATGCGCCGGCCGGGGAAGCGATAGCGCGTCAGCACCCAGGCGAGGATCAGCCCGAAGAACATGTTGACGAGAGCCGCGATCAGCGAGAGCCCGAAGCTCGTCCTGAGCGCGGCGACGGTGCGCGCGTCCGTGGCGATGCGCCAGAACTCGTCCCACCCGACGGACGCGCTCTGGAGGACGAGCGCTGCGATCGGGATGAGGACGATGAGCGAGAGATAGGTGACGGCAAAGCCGAAGGTCAGCCCGAAGCCCGGGATGACGCTCGGCTTCCGGAGCCGTGACAGGGAGAAGGCGTGGGCCATCGGGATCCGGTTGCCGCTACGGAGCTGGTAGGTAAATCTGGTCGAAGATAGCGCCATCGCCGAAGAACCGCGGCTGGGCTTCAGCCCAGCCCCCGAAGTGGTCGATGGTGGTCATTTGAATAGCCGGGAACGCGGCAAGCGCCTCCGGGTCAACCAGATCCGGGTCGGACGGGCGGAAGAAGTGTGCCGCGGCGATCCGCTGGCCCACCGCCGAGTAGAGATACTCGACATAGGCCTCGGCCACCGTCGCGGTCGACCGGGCATCGGCATAGCGGGTGACGACGGCCACCGGCGGCTCGGCGAGAATCGACTGGGACGGCATGACGATCTCGAACGCGCCCGCGCCGAACTCGCCCACCGTGAGGTGGGCCTCGTTCTCCCAGGCAATCAGCACGTCCCCGGTTCCCCGCTGGGCGAAGGTCTGCGTCGAGCCGCGGGCGCCGGTGTCGAGCACCGCGACATTGGCGTAGAGCCGGCGGACGAAATCGAGCGTCACCGCCTCGTCGCCACCGCTGCGGCTTTCCGCGTAGGCCCAGGCCGCAAGGAAGTTCCACCGCGCTCCCCCGGACGTCTTCGGGTTCGGCGTGACGACCGCGACGTCGTCGCGGACGAGATCGTCCCAATCGCGGATGTTCTTCGGATTGCCGGCGCGAACGACGAACACGATCGTCGAGGTATACGGCGCGCTTCGGTTCGGGAGGAGGTCGCGCCAGTTCGCGTCCATCAGACCGGCCTCCGCCAGGAGGTTGACGTCGACCTCGAGGGCAAGCGTGACGATGTCCGCCTCGAGCCCGTCGACCACGGCGCGGGCCTGAGCGCCTGACCCACCATGCGACTGACGGATGCTGACGGCCTGCCCGGTGGCCTCCCGCCAGTAGGCCGCGAAGGCCTGATTGTACTCCTCGAACAGCTCGCGCGTCGGGTCGTAGGATACATTGAGGAGGGCAACGCTCCTCCCGGACATCGTGATGGCGACGACGATGATGATGACGCCGATGGCCGCCGCAGCGCCGGCAAGGAACTCGCGTCCGTTCGCCGGGCGGCGGATCGTCATCGGTAAAGCTCTGCTCTTCGGCCCCTGACCGGGTGCCCGCTGTATGGCTGGGTTGACGGCATCTAACGCGACAAATCCTACTGGCTTAGTCGTGTATTGCACAGAACGTCGATCGCATCCTTTCCCAGAAACGAGGGGCCCGCCAGCCGCAAAAGCGGGCGGACGAGGAATGGCTTTCTCCGACGCCGGCCGGTCGGCACAACGCGACGTGAGGAACAGCGTCGAAGCCGATCGTCCCGTAGAACGTTTCGCCCGCCGCCCTCCCTGTCCTTTCGACCACCATTCTGCACCGGCGACGACCCGACCGGCGCCGGCGACTGCTCTTGCAGCCTGCCGCGGAACGGTCCCGGTCACCCTGCGAAGCCCGAGCTCTCCCCGGGAAACGTAGGGAGCCGCCTCACGCGTCCGCAGCGGCGAGCGTGGCAGGCTCTTCGTATTGCAGGTCGGGCGTGACGCGCCCCGCGACCGCGTCGGCGATGGTCGCCCGGTCTAGTACCTCGCGCGATGCAACGGCCACGGCGGCGAAGACGCGGCGAATCTCGCAGGATTCCTCCTCGCGACAGTCCTCGCAGCGGCGATAGGCGATGCGGCTCAGGCAGGGCAGCGGCGCGATGGGGCCGTCGATCAGGCGCAGCACCTGCCCGAAGGTGATCTGCTCCGCCGGCCGCAGCAGCGCATAGCCGCCGAGGCGGCCGCGCCGTGAATGGACGAGCCCGTGATGCTTCAGGTCGAGCAGGATCTGCTCGAGGAATTTTCGCGGGATCGCCTGCTCCTCGGCAATATCGGAGATGACGAGCGAATCTCCGGCCCGCGCGAGGGCAACGAGGGCGCGAAGCGCGTATTTGGCCTTCTGGGAGATCATTGCGCGACGATATCACGACCGGCGAGGTCGAGATAACACCGCGTTGCACCTGATGGTCGGCGTCTTCAGCGGTTGAGGAAGGGAAGGGCGGCGTCCTGCCCTAGAAATTCGGCTCGGGCAGGCCGGCGATTCGACTCGCCGCCGTCACCGTGTTCGCCATGAGCATGGCGATCGTCATCGGACCGACCCCCTTCGGCACCGGCGTGATCCAGCCCGCCACGAGGGCGGCTTCGTCGAAGGCGACGTCGCCGACGAGCCGTGTCTGCCCCTCCCCCCGCTCGGGCGCCGGGATGCGGTTCATGCCGACGTCGATGACGGTCGCGCCGGGCTTGATCCAGTCGCCGCGGACAAGCCGGGCGCGCCCGACGGCCGCAACGACGATGTCCGCCTCGCGCACCACTCCGGGCAGGTCGCGCGTCCGGCTGTGGGCGATGGTGACGGTGCAGTTCTCCTGGAGGAGAAGCTGCGCCACCGGCTTGCCGACGATGTTGGAGCGGCCGATGACGACCGCGCGAAGGCCGGCGATGTCGGCGCCGAGCGCATGGCGGATGAGGATCATCGACCCTGCCGGCGTGCAGGGCACGAGCGCCGTGCCGCGCGATCCGGTTGCGAGCCGGCCGACATTGATCGGATGGAAGCCGTCGACGTCCTTGTCGGGGCGGATCGCCTCGATGATCCGGCTGGGATCGATGTGCGACGGCAGCGGCATCTGGACGAGGATGCCGTGGATCGCCTGATCCTGGTTCAACTCCTCGACGAGAGCGAGGAGTTCGGTCTCGCTGATCGTGGCCGGCCGGTTGAGCTGGACCGAGTGGAAGCCGAGCGCGGCGGCCGTCCGTCCCTTGTTGCGGACATAGACCTCGCTTGCCGGATCGGCGCCGACAAGGACCACCGCAAGTCCCGGGACGATGCCCGCCGCCGTCAGTGCGTCCGAGGCGGCACGGACGGTCTCCGTGATGCTGCCCGCGATCGCGGACCCGTCGATGATCTTTGCGCTCGGTTCGGCCATGGGCCCTGCTCCGGTCTGTCTTCGGCGCGACAGGTATTCCTGCATAGGCGGCGCCGCAACCGGCGGAGCGGCGCACTCGCGGTCGCAGGAGGCCGTCAGCGCACGCCGGCCGTCTCCGCCACGATCCAGTCGAGATAGCGCGTGCTGCCGCCGACGAGCGGAAGGACCACGATCGCCGGCGTGTCGTAGGGGTGGCGTTCCGCGATCGCCCCGCAAAGGTGGTCCGCGAGGTCGCCCCGCGTCTTGAAGAACGCCACCACTTCGTCTGCCGTCTCGATCGCACCCTTCCAGCGGTAGATCGAACGGGCGCCGGGCAGGATGTTGACGCACGCGGCAAGCCCCGACTCGACAACGTCCCGGCCGACCCGCTCTGCGGTCGCAAGGTCGGGGAAGGTTGCGTGGATGGACACGGTGGTCTCGCTCCCGCCCGTCGTCGCCGTCATGGCTGCCCTCGCTGTTCGCCGCCCCTGCCCCGTGCTAGGTGCAGCCGCGCCCAGGCACAAGAGCAGCAGCATGGCCGATTTCTCCGCCGGCAAGGCCGGGTCGATCGCCTTCATCGCCAGCAATTCCGCGGAGGCGGTAGCCGCCGAGACCCGGCTCGCCTCCCGCTATGGCAATGTCGCGCCCGAGAACGCCGATCATATCGTTGCGCTCGGCGGCGACGGTTTCATGCTGCAGACGCTGCACCGGTTCATGAGCACCGGCCGGCCGATCTACGGCATGAATTGCGGCACCATCGGCTTCCTCATGAACGAGTACTCCGACGAGCGCCTGCCCGAACGCCTTGCTGCCGCCAAGCCCACCACGATCCATCCGCTCGAGATGACGACGCGGGACGTGGACGGCGCGGCGCAGCAGGCGCACGCCTTCAACGAGGTCTCGCTGATCCGCCAGTCCTACCAGGCCGCGCGGCTCCGGATTCTCATCGACGGCAAGCCGAGGCTGGAAGAACTGATCTGCGACGGGGTTCTCGTCGCCACGCCGACCGGCAGCACGGCATACAACCTCTCGGCGCACGGACCGATCCTGCCGATCGACGCTCCGCTCCTCGCGCTGACCCCGATCAGCCCGTTCCGGCCCCGCTCCTTCCGGGGTGCGCTGCTGCCTGACCGCGCCGAAGTCCGGATCGAGATACTGGACTACGAAAAGCGACCGGTGAACGCGGTCGCCGACCACACCGAGATCAAGTCGGTCGTCTCCGTCGGCATAAGGCAGGATCGCGGCAAGCGGTCGATCATCCTCTTCGACCCCGACCATTCGTGGGATGAGCGCATCCTCGCCGAACAGTTCCGCTACTGAGCCGGGTCGGCCCGGATCAGCACGGCATACGCCATCGGCCGCTCCGGCGCCGCTGACGCGTAGCGCGGCGGCTTCACGCCGAGAAGCGTGAAGCTGAGACCGGCCGCGTTGGCCTCCCCGTCGAGAGTATCGAGGATGACCTCGGTCTCGACCGGCGCGGCGCCATCGACGACCACGAGAGCCATGCTGAACACGCCGGCCCACACGCACATGACATCCACCGGGCAGCGGCTGTCGCCCGTGACGCGGTCGAACCGGACCCGCACCTCCACGCCCCCGATGATCGCCTCTCCGCCGACTCGCAACACGAACGGCACGCCGACGGAGGCTACGACGGGCGGTGGGGTCTCCGCCGCCGAAGGCAGGGCGAACATGACCGCAGCGAAGGCGGCAAGCGTGCGGATGCATATCATGGCTGTCACGGGATTGACGCGGGACACGCTACTCCTCGCTGCGGAAGATGGCCGGCGCGAGACGGAACGCTTCTTCCGCCCCCTATTGCTACGACGCCTGGTCGCTTCGGCGCATTGGCGCACGCCGCCCCGCTTGCTACTCTCCCCGCCGCTGGCACGCTGCCCGATGGGCCGCCCGACCCCGTAGCTCAGCAGGATAGAGCACCAGATTCCTAATCTGGGGGCCGCGCGTTCGAATCGCGCCGGGGTCACCAGCACTTTCAATCCCGCCGCGGATCGCTACCCATCGAGCCGGCTGCGCGGTTGCCGGAGGCCGCGCGCCGCAACGCTTCCAGCCACGCAGGCAGGTCGCGCACGAACCACGCGATGGAGTCGGGTCCCGACGGGCCGTCGAACGCGACGTACAGAAGGTCGCGACCATACGATTTGCCGAGATGGGCTTTTTCGGATTTGACCTCGTGGATCGCTGAGAGCGGGATGGCGAGATCGCGCCGCGGAACCACCTGGAAGAACAGCAGTTCGTCGGCGGTCAGCACGAGGCCGCCATTGCCCCGGCTCTGAAACATGCCACGGGACGTCAGGCCGAGGCTGTTGGCGCGCAGATCCTCCAGAACGATTGCCTCGCGTCGCACCGCTGTGGCAATCCGCGGCCGCAGTTTGCCGACGATCCAGCGAAGGGTCAGCGCCGGGACTACGACGAACATCAGCAGGACGAAGGCAACGACCCCGACGACGATCAGCGCAACAATCATCGGAACGCCTCTGCGCGACGGGACGGTGCGTACCGCCTGGGCCATGACGGCGGGGTTCAGCCGGCGGTCCGTAGCCGAATTGGGCGCCCGCCGCTACTGGACGGCCGCGCAGGTTGCTGGCCGGCTCCGCCATTCCTAACCTCGCTGCCGGGACTTTCGGGGCACCAGCGGAGAGCCATGCCGATGCTGCGAATATCGTCGATCATCTCGTTGCGGCGAAAGAAGCGCCGCTTCATCGCTGCCGCTGCAGCGGTCGCGATTGCCACGGGCGTCGCCACGCCCGTTGTCGCACAGGAGACGGGGCAGTCGGTCGCACAACTCGTTGCTGACGGCTTCCAGGTCCTGGCCTTCGTGCAGAGCCAGATGGGCCAGGGATACGCGGTCCTCCTGGCCAATTATGGCGAGGGGACCCTGGTGATGCTTCTCTGCAATATCAACCTCAACTCAGCGACTCGACAGATGGAGACGTCCAGTTGCTTCGAGGTTCTCTGACGACACGCGGTCCGGACCGCACCGCACCGATGAATCAACACGCCGCGCCCGCGAGTCGCCGGGTGTGGGGAGTTGCGGCCGCCCTGGCCCTTGTTCTCCTGCCAGCCTCCGCGATCGCGCAGACCGACGCCGGCATCTACAGGGCGGCGAGCGAACTCAACCTTCGAGCTGGCCCAACAACCGGCGCAGCCATCCTTGGCGTGATCGCGCCGTCGGCCCGTGTCGAGGTCTCCAACTGCGATGCATTCGGCTGGTGCGCGGTCCGCTACCAGGATCTCGAGGGCTGGGCCGCGCGGCAGTTTCTGGTGCGGACGGGGGACCTTCCGGCCGAGGCATCGGCGACGCCGACCGAGACTGGCGAAGCCGGGACCATTGAAGCGGGGGCCAATACTGAAGTCGCCGGAATCCTCACGCCCGGAACGCCCTGCGCGACGTTGCGAGCGGACGACGGAACCGAATTCGCCATCATCGGCAACGTCCCCTTCAGTCCCGCGGATCCCATTGTCATCCTCGGTAGAACAGTGGCGACGGACGCCTGCGGCAACGGGACGACGCTAGCTGTCCTGCACGTCCGGATCGCCCGGTGAGAGTCCCCCGCGTTGCGCCGGGGCGCCCGGGGCTCGCGGCATCGGCGGCAATTCCGCCAGGAACAGGCCCTCGCCGTCCTCGCCATAGGCGATCTTCACTGCCGTTCGCCCATCGGATCTGCCCGGGCCGGGGATCAGCCGGAGGCGGGACATGACCTCATCCCGCTCGGCCCGAAGGCTGGCAAGCTCGTCACGCAGCGCTGCAATGCGCGCCGCCAGAATCTTCAGCCGATCGGCATCTTCGGTGCGTCCCATCGGACTCCTGCTAGGGTCGGTGCCGAGGCCGGCCCCGCATGGCCAGCGCGGCGGCGTAAAGGGCCATGTCGTCGGCGTTGGATTCCTCGATCATGGCGATCTGCCTCTGCGTGATCGGGATGGATGGCAGTTCCTCGAGCCGGTTCAGATGAAGCAGTGACAGCTTCGTCCCGACGACATCGGACAGCGTCAGGATGTCGAGCGCAAGGCACTCCAGTATCCCGACGAAAGAAAACTCTCCGAGCTGCACATCCCTGAGATAACGGCTCTGAAGATTGTTGAACGCCGGGTTGCGACAGAACTCCGCAAGGCCGCCGTTGAAGCCAAGACGAGCGACATGATGTCGAAAGTGTGACAGCACCTGATTGACCGGGTATCGAAGAAACGTAATCAAAGTTGCATCAGGGAGCTGCCGCACGTACTTGTCTGCGGCAAAATGTCCAGATATGAGCACACTCGCGGCCGGATCGAGGACGGTCTTCAAGGGCAAAGCAGGCGTTGCATACATTGAAGCCCGTATCGCTTCACTTGTCTCGATCGCCTCCAGACCATAGTCCTGCAAGGTTTCGGTCCAGTGACCTGAAGCAGTCAGCGACTTTCTGACCGATGTTCCACCGGTCTTCGGAATGTGCACGAAGATGAGATCACGCGGCCTTCCGGTTGAGTTCATCAGGTAAATCTATCTGTAACCGGTTTCGTCCACGCGCCAATGATCGGGTCGCTTCGACATTCGTCTGATCTTTGAAGCCGGCCGGCGATTCAGTCAATCACCCCGAACGCGACGATTTTAGTTGCCCACTCCCGGACAGAGGAAGGTTTTCTTTCTCCCCGTCCGCGGCGGTTTGGCACCCTGTCCCTTCCGGCAGGTGAGTATGACGACCGCGGAGGCGTACGTTCGAGACGGCTGGTGAATGGAGGCTCTTATGACTCGTCTTTGGAGATGGTTGAGCGCAAGCGCTGCCTCTGTCGCCATCCTGGTGACGGGGGGAGGCCTTGCCCAGAAGGCCGTCGATCTCGCCGGGCTGGACGATACGGCGTTGGGAAACGCCTTCCGCGAAGCCTTCGGCGTCTCGCCAGCGATGGCGCAGCAACTGTCGTTCTACACGTTCTTCGACGCACAACTCGCCGCGCTGGGGCCAACGGTTCTCCCGTCGGACATCCAGGCCGCGCTCTTTGCCGCCATTGCGGCGTACGTCGCGGCCGGAGGCACAGCACTTCCGACCCCGGCGGACCTCGCCGCCGCATATCCGACAATCCCCGGGATTGCCGAGATCTACGTCGCAGCGCTCCAGGAGGCGATCCTGGCCAACATCATCCCGCCGACCGCGGTCCAGCTCGCCCTCGCCGGCGACCTCAGCTAGGCGTTCGTCCACGGGTCAGAAATTGCGATTTCCTCCGTCGCCGTTCTCCGGGCTCGCCCGGGATCGCATTCTCGCCGAAACGCTCCGGCGCCTGAGCGACAGCACCGAGCGGAGGCTGGCCGAACTGGAACGCGTTGCCGTTCTCGGGCTTTCATCGCCGCGTTCGCCGGAACGGGCGAGCCGGCCGATGCGAATCCCCCACCTTCGCGTCTCCGTCGGGATCACCATCTTCGCCGGTGGCGATTTCCTGTGGCGGTGCCTCGATTCCGTTGCCGCCTCCGCCGGCTACGACCAGCTCATCCTCGTGTTCGACGGCAGTGACGCGGACCTTCCCCCGCGCCTTCGCGAATGGGCCCGGCGCGTCGGTGCGGAGCTCCACTGCCATGATCGCACGCTGGGCTACACCGCAAGCGCCAACCAGATCCTTCTGGCGGCAACCGGGGACGTGGTCGTCCTTCTCAACAGTGACACCGTCGTGCCGCGCGGCTGGATCGACAGGCTCATCGTGCCGTTCGGCGATACGCGCACCGGGCTGGCAGGCCCGTGGTCGAACGCCGCGACGGCGCAGTCGATCCCGGAAATCCCGGCCATGGCTGGCTACGCCGCCAACGATCTTCCCGACGACGTGGACGTCGAGGCCGTCAACGCCGCACTCGCGGCCGTCAGTATTCCCGACAGTCCGCCGATCCCCGCCGTCAATGGCTTCTGCCTCGCCATCCGGCGCGATCTGATCCAGGCCATCGGCACGTTCGACGGCATCGCTTTCGCGGAGGGGTTCGGCGAGGAGCTCGACTACGCGCTCCGCGCCGCGGCCGCCGGCTTCAGCGCACGCGTAGCCGATACGCTCTACGTCCACCACGTCAAGTCGCAGTCCTTCGGCGTCGAGCGGCGCCAGCAGCTGTCGGCGCGGGGCAAGGACATTCTCCGGCGCCTCCACGGCGACGAGGAGATCACCCGCCTCCTCGCCGCGCTTCGCCGCTGGTCGGAGACCTCTCCGCAGCGGATCGCCGCCGCAACGCTGCTCCGGCGCGTGTCGGGCGGAATGGCGCCCGCCATTCCCGGCATCCGGATCGGCGTCTTCTCGGACGGCAATGGCGGCGCTGGCTTCCGGGGCGTCACCGGCATTGCCGCCGCCGCGGCCGGGTCGCCACCTTTCGCGCTCGGCGCGGCGATCGAGGCGCCGAGCGTCTTCGATCTGCTGGTCATCTGTTCCTGGACCGACCTCGCGCCGGCCGCCGCGCTGGCCGGGGACCAGGCGATCATCCACCTGGCCACATCGCGGCAATCGATCGAGGACGCGCTCGGCGATCCCGTAGCGCGCTCCGCGCTCGGCGACAGCGGCATCGCCGGGCACTTCTGCCTCGACGCGGAAACCGCCGGGCTGCTTCTCCGCAACTTTGCCATCCGCGCCGTCGTCCTCCCGGAGGCTTCGGCGGCTGCCCGAACGGTGCCGACGCTTCTCATCGTCCATGCCGACGCCGAGGGCGCGATCGACGGAGCCGGCCTTGCCGCGGCGCTGGCCGCCGATCCGCGCCTGGCCACCACGCTTGTCGACCCGGGCGCAACGACCCCACGCGAGATCGACCGCGCGATCCGTGCGGCGGACTACTGCCTCGACCTTCGTCCGGCGCAGGCCGGCTGGCGTGGCGCCCTCCGTGCCTTCCGCCTCGGCGCGATCCCGCTCCTCCTCACCGACGACGGGCTTGGCGAGATTGTCGAGGCGGAGGTCGGCGAGATCGTCCTGCCTGCTGCGGACGGCATCGCCGGCCTTGCGGCAGCGATCGCCGCGACCGTTGCGGCCGGCGCCGGCTCGGCGCTCGGCACGGCATCGCGGCAGGCGCGGCCGCGGCTTCCCGCCGGCTGGCTCAATGCCTTCGCGGCGGGCGTTGCGCCGACGCTCCGCCGCGCCGCCCCTGCCCGCCTGGCGGCCGCGGAATGACCGCCCGTCGCGCCACGCGTCGCAGCGACGACGGTTCGCCCCGGCCTGCCTCGGGATTCGCCGCAAGGCTCCTCGCCTCGGCCGATACCGGATTCCAGCGCCTCCTTCGCGAAGCGCCGCAGGATCGCGACGTCGAACTGATCCTGTGGTCCGGCCTGTTCGATGCCGGCTGGTACGCGCGGACGCATGCCGCAGTGGTCGGATCGGAGCCGCCGCTGGCCCACTACATGCGCGCCGGCGCCCGCGCCGGTCTCGACCCCAATCCCTGGTTCAGCACCGAGCATTATCTGCGCAGGCACGGCGATGGCGGCATCGCCGGCCGGGTCCCCCTCGCCCACTTCATCGATACGATGCTCACCGCCGGACTCGACCCCCGGCGGCGCGCCGATGTCGTCCTCCACCTCCGGCGCGAAGCCGCGCAGTCGGGCAATGGCATGGCCCGGGCCACGATCCCGCGGGCGCGGCTCGTTGTCCGCGCGGCGGCGGAGGATCCGGATCTCAGGATCATGGCCTCGTCGGACCTCTTCGATGCCGCGTGGTACGAAGCGGCCTATCCCGACCACAGGGCCACCGGCCTCGACGCGATCGAGCATTTCGCGGCGATCGGCGCCTTCGAAGACAACGACCCCGGTCCGGGGTTCAGCACGCGCGGCTACCTCGACGACAATCCGGACGTCGCGAAGGCCGGCGCGAACGCTTTCCTGCACTTCCTCCGCCACGGCCGCGCCGAAGGGCGTTCCATCGGGCGGCTGCGGCGCCGTCTGACCGATCTCTTTCCCGGCACGCGGCGGCTGGGCAATGCGGAATACGGGCCCGTGTCCGGCCTCGCGCGCTTCGACCGCGTCGCCACCAGCCTTGCCGATATCGGAAACATCGCCGTTCACGTCCACCTCTTCCACGTCGAGGACGCGGAGGCGATCGCGGACTCTCTCCGCAACATCCCGGGCCGGTTCACACTTCTCCTGTCGATCCCCCCGGAGCAGGCCGAGGAGATCTGGGAGGAGTTCTTCGCCGAGCAGCTCGGCGACCGCGTCGCTGTGATCGCGCGGCGCGTCGAGAACCGCGGCCGGGACGTGATGCCCTGGCTCGTCACGTTCCGCCAGCATGTCACGCGGGCGGACCTCTTCTGCCACATCCACACCAAGCGCTCGATGCATCTGCGTCAGCATCGCGACTGGGGCCGGTTCCTCCTCCACTCGACGCTCGGCAGCACCGGCGTCGTGGCCGACATCGTGGACATGTTCGCTGCGAACCCGCGGCTCGGGCTCGTGTTCCCGCCGTATTTCGCAAGCCTCGCCGCGCAGCCATCCTGGGGCCGGAACCGCGCCGGCGCCGTGGAGCTGCTGGGCCGGATGGGGCTGGCTGCCGATCCCGCGCGCTGCCCCGACTACCCGGCGGGCTCCTTCTTCTGGGCACGGCCGGCCGCGCTGCGGCCCCTCCTCGACCTCGGCCTCGATGCCTCCGACTTCGACGTGGAGCTTGGCCAGCACGACGGCACCGTCGCGCACGCGATCGAGCGGCTCGTCGGCGCCGTGCCGCCCTTCCTCGGCTACGACATCGCGTGCGTCGGCGTCGACGTGGCCTACAACATGACCCGGACCGCGCATCCCGGCCGATCGGTCGCGACATTTGCGGTTCCGCCGCCGCGACCGCCGCCCGCCGATTTCCGCGTCGCGGTCTGTACCCATCGGGCCGGACGGGCCAGCCCCGCCGGCATCCGTCAGGACGGCGTCGACTATTTCTGCTTCGTGCCGGCAGGAACGGACCCGCCGGCTGGCTACAGGCCGGTGCCGCTCCGTACCGCGTCGCAGGACCGGCCAGACGCTCCCCTCGCCTTCGCGCGCACTCACCTCTCGACCTATTTCGGCGGCTACGATTTCGTCGTCTGGCACGAGCCGGAGGTCGTCATCCTCACCGACCTCAATCCGTTTCTCGTCAACATGGAGCGCGACGCTGCCGATGTCGGTGTCGTTCTCGACCCGGCCTCCAGCGATCTCCCCGCCGCGGCGGACAGGATCGTGGCCGAGAACCCCTCGGCGCGCGCCGGCGTCCTGCGCCGTCTCGACGTCTACCTCGGCGCTGATGAGGGCGCGGCGGTTCCGCTCGATCCGTCGCTTCTCATCCTCCGGCCCGCGGCGCCTGCGATCCACACCCTTCTCGCGACCTGGTGGCAGGAACTCGGCCTGCTGCCGGCTGGCGCCGGCGCCATCGGCCTGCCCTACGCCGTCGCCCGAAGCGCAGCGCGGGCGACCAGACTCTTCCGCGACGGATTCTCGCCCCGCGACGTGGCCGGCTTCGCCGTCATCGAGCCCGCCCCGGAAACCGCCGATTCGATGGCCGACGCCACGCCACGGGGGAGGAACGCCGCATGAGCGCCGACGACGAAGCCCTCCTGGTCCTCGAGGAAGTGGCGCAGGCCCGGTCCCGCGACCAGCGCCTGCGCATGAGCATCGACCTCGTCTGCGCCGCGGGCCGCAACCTGGCGATCTCGGGATGGATCGACGACCGCGACAGCACCGTGGCCGGCGTGACGGTCGAGGCGCGGGGCGCCATGGCGGCACTCGGTGAGGCGGATCTGCGCCGCACCGCGCGCGCCGATGTCGACGCGGACGTCAACGCGGCGCCCGGTTCGCGCCTCGGGTTCATCGCCTTCACCGGGAACCTCGCCTTCGCCATGCCGCCCAACGAGGTCGTGCGCGTGGTCATCGCCCTTGGCGATGGCCGCTCCGCCTCGGCCGTGGCGCGTGTCCGATCCGCTTCGCCCGCCGAAGTTCGCCTCGAGGCACTGGCAGGCCTTTTCGGCTGCAGCCCCACCGAAGCACGGCGGCGCGTCGGGAGCATCGACGCCGTCGCTGCCGCCCGCGACTTCGACGCGCTCGAAACCCTGACCGGCCCGCAGGCGCCCGCCTCGCCGGACTTCGCCGACGACGGCCTGGTCGTGATGGACTGGCAGGCGCCGCGCGCCACCGCTGTCCCGCTCAACGTCGACGCCGTCGTCGTGTCGCCTGAGGGCGGCATCTTCGTCGTCGGCTGGATCGACGACCGCGAGACGAAGCTCGTGGGGATTCGCCTCGTCGCACCGGCCTGGCAGGTCAGCTTCGGCGCGCCGCGCCTCGCCCGCGTCCGGCGCCGCGACGTCGAGCAGGCGCTGGGCATAGCCACCGCCAGCCGCTTCGGCTTCTGGGGGCTGCACTTCAACAGCAAGCACCTTGCCGTCTCGGCGCAGGCAGGCTGCACCATCGAGTTCGTCTTCGCCGATGGCAGCCTGCAGTCGCTGAAGCTGCCGCATCTCCGCCAGGTCGAGCAGAGCGAACTCCGCAACATCGTGCTCGGCCAGCTCGTGGGCGACGAGCATGTCGGCTCGGTCCAGGTCGAGGCCTCCAACCTCCTCGACAGCGGCATCGGCGACGGCATCGTCGCCCTCAACCACGCGGTGGTGAAGCGGGCGATCTCGGGTCCGCACGTCATCCGATTCGGCAAGCGCACCGACTTCCGCATGTCAGTCGTCGTCTGCCTGTACGGCCGCGCCGAGTTCCTGATGCTCCAGGCGGCCGCCTACTCGGCGACCGACAGCGCCGGCATAGAGTTCGTCTATGTCAGCAACAGCCCGGAGCTGGCCGAAACGCTGATCAAGGAAGCCCGCATCGCGACGCTCCTCTACGACGTGTCGATCACGCTCGTGATCCTCTCCGGCAATGCCGGCTTCGGCGCGGCCAACAACGTTGCCGTCGACTACTGTCGCAGCCGCGTTGTCTGCATCATGAATCCCGATGTCTTCCCACGCTCCGGTGACTGGGCCGCGCGGCTCATCGAGGGAGCCGCGAGCGCCACCGGCGGCGCGTTCTTCGGCACGCCGCTTCACTACGACGACGGCTCGCTGATGCATGGCGGCATGTATCTCGAGAGCGACACCGGCATCTCGTTCTCCGGCGACGTCATCAGCGAACGGCGCCTCCTCAGGGTCGAGCACTACGACAAGGGAACGCCCCCCGAGGCGGCCTCCCGGATCGTCTCGAAATCCGTGCCGGCCGTCACCGGGGCCCTGATGGTGCTCCGCCGTCCCTGGTACGAGCGCCTGGCCGGCTTCTCGCCCGATTTCGTCTTCGGCCACTACGAGGACGCCGACCTCTGCCTCCGCAGCTTCGCCGAGGGCGAGCCGGTGTTTCTGCGCAACATCGCCTTCTGGCACCTCGAGGGCCGCGGCTCGACGCGCCTTCCCGTCCACGAGGGCGGCAGCCTCGTCAACCGCTGGCTCTTCACCCGGAAGTGGCTCGAATACGTCGACGAGCACGGCCTGCTCGGACTCGCGCCGCCGAACCCGGCTTTCATGGCCGCACGGGCCGCCGCGGCATGAAGACGGTCGACATGGACTCCACCATCCACGGCGAGCCCGCGAGCGTCGATCCGCGGCTCAAGGTGCTGGTGGTGAGCCTCTACCATCCGGAACTCATCCGCGGCGGGGCGCAGCAGGTGGCCTACGAACTCTACCAGGGGCTCGCCGCAACCGAAGGAATCGACGCCACGCTCCTCGCCTCCGCCGACCAGCGCTGGCCGAGCCTGTTCAAGAGCGGCGCGCGCATAACCGGCTTCGACCAACGGCCGGGCGAGTATTTGTTCCTGTCGCGGGAATACGATCACTGGTGGCATCGCTCCGGCAATGTGGAGCTCGTCGAGCGGTTCTGCCAGTTCCTTGCCGAGACTAGGCCCGACGTCGTGCACTTCCACCACTTCCTGACGCTCGGGATCGACCTCCTCTCGGCCACCCGCCGGGTGCTGCCTGACGCGAAGATCGTCTTCACGTTCCACGAGTTCCTCAGCATCTGCAATGCGAACGGCCAGATGGTGCGAACGTTCGACAGGTCGCTCTGCACCACCGCGTCCGCCGTGCGATGCCATCAGTGCTTCCCGAACCATTCGCCCGAGACGTTCTTCATGCGTGAGAACTGGCTGAAGGTGCATTTCGGCGCCGTCGACCGCTTCACGGTGCCAAGCGCGTTCATGATCGACTTCTACGCCCGCTGGGGGATTCCGCGCGAGAAGCTCGAGCACGTCACCAACGGCCAGCGCCTCCCGACGCCCGAGCCGGAAACGGAGCCGGTCGCGACCGCCCCGCGCAAGCGCTTCGGCTTCTTCGGCCAGCTCGTCGACAACAAGGGCGTGCAGGTCATCTTCGAGGCGGTGACCCGCCTGCGCATGGCCGGCTTCACCGACTTCGTGGTGGAGATCAACGGCGACAACCTCGTCTACGCCACGCCCGAATTCCGCAAGCGCTTCGAGGACTTCATGGCCGAGGAGGAGGCCCGGCCGATGGAGGAGCGGAACGTCTTCCTCAACGGCCCGTATTCGCACGACGAGCTGCCGCGCCGGATGAAGCGCGTCGACTGGTGCATCGTGCCGTCGGTGTGGTGGGAAATCTTCGGCCTCGTAATCTCAGAGGCCTGGGCGTTCGGAAAGCCTGTGATCGCTTCCGACGTCGGAGGCATGGCCGAGCGCATCGGCCACGACCGGGACGGGCTCCTGTTCGCCGTGGGGGACGGGCGGGCGCTTACCGAAACGATGCAGCGTGCGGTGACGGAGGAGGGTCTGTGGTCGAAGCTGCGGGCCGGAATCCGGGCGCCGGCCACTCGGGAGGACATGACGGCGGCGATGCTGCGCGTCTACCGCGGGGTGGGAGCCGCGGAGAGCGCAGCCCAACATTCAACAGCGACTCTCGGGGGCTGAAATGGCATTCGGTACTTTCGCTTCACTCGTGAACAGCAAGGTGGTGGTCCCGTCGACGCGGAACGACTACTGGGCCGTCAACAAGCACTTCCTCTCGGATCTGCTCAGCACGCGGCTGGGGGACGTCCATGTCGATCAGGCCTGGTATCTCTCCCGCTACCCCGACGTCGCCAAGGCGATCGAGACGGGTACCGTTGCGGACGCGGCCGAGCACTATCGGAAGTTCGGATACTTCGAGCACCGCATGCCCATGCGCATCGAGGTGCAGGAGGACTGGTACCTCAAGGAATACGCCGACGTCGGGACCGCGGTTCGGGAACGTGTGTTCCCCTCCGCCCAGGCGCATTTTGACCTGGTCGGCTACGCGGAGGGCAGATTGCCCTGGGCGGGCTTCAGCCTTCGCCAGGACGACGGCGGTACGAGCCAGGCGGGCGTCACCTCGATCACACGTGGAAGGCGGGCCGGGACGACGGGGGATACCGGAAGCCATGCCGTCTAACGCGAGAATCGCAAAGAGAGGAAGACGGACGATGGATCACGGCGGTCAGCCTGCGGGCGGCTCGACGTCTGAAATGGCGGTGTTGAGTGCAGAGCCGGGCGCGTCCGGTTCGGAGTCGGCGCGAATGGCGTCGGCCCGCGACTTCGTCACGATGGCCTACCGCTTCGTCCTGCAGCGAGCCCCCGGCGAAGAGGAACTGGCGAGTTGGGCACGCCAGATCATGAACGGCATGCCGGACCGCGACCTGATGCAGCGCTTCGTCGATAGCGCGGAGTACCGCAAGCGCTTCGAGGGGATCGCCCCGGCCCATCCGGCCGGACACTATTACTCCCCGGTCGTGGATCCTCGCGAACTGGTGGGTGCCCGTGCCCCGCACCGGGCGATCGAGCCGAAGGATATTCCCGGCATCGACCTCAACATCGAAGAAATGCGGCGGTGGTGGCACGAGGTGGCAGTTCTCGTCGCCGCAACACCTTTTCCGCCGAAGGAGCATCCGAACTGGCGCTACTACCCGGGCAATGGCAGCTATCCGATCGGAGATGCCGTCACGCTGAGGGCGATGATGGCTCAATACCGGCCGAAGCGCATCGTCGAGGTCGGCTCCGGGTATTCGTCTGCAGCGATGCTGGACACGATCGACGAATTTGGCCTCTCGACCGCCATCACCTGCATTGAGCCCTATGCCGACCGCCTGAGGGGGCGGTTGCGGGCCGGCGACGAGCGTCACCTGCGCATCCTTGAGCAGCCGGTTCAGGCCGTTCCGCTCGCCGAGTTCCGCGCCCTCGACGCGGACGATATCCTCTTTATTGATTCAACCCACGTGCTGAAGACTGGCAGCGACGTCCATTTTGAACTTTTCTCAATTTTACCGGTTCTGAAACCAGGCGTCATAATTCATTTCCATGACATTCCATATCCGTTCGAATATCCTGATATATGGATATTTGAGCGACAGTATTCATGGAACGAGGTATACGCTGTACGAGCCTTTCTCATGAACAACAATTCCTACAGGGTGATGTTTATGAACAATCTCTTCTTCCTCAAGGCGCAGGACCTGATCCGCGCAACCTTCCCGCCTTTCAATGACAGTCCCGGTTCAAGCCTGTGGGTCAGGAAATTGAGTTGAGCCGGGGCGCATTGCCGGTGGCCCTCTCCCCCGATGCGAGAGCGAGGAGTCACCGCGACGGCGACCCAGGCCAGCTTCAGCCAGACCGCATCCGGTAGGACGGCGAGACTATGGTGCCTTCATCTCCACCCGGCCATCTGGAGAACGGGGTTCTCGTCGGCGAGAACGAGATGCTGTTCCTCGCGGGCGGGGCACATAGCGTAATCGATTACGTCACCGGCGCCCGCCGGCTGAGCGACCGATCCATCACCGCCTTCAAGACCAATCTGGAGCGGCGGCGTTCCTGGGCGGAGCGATCGGGAGCGGCGTACGTTCACCTCCTGACTCCCGACAAGCAGTCGTTCCTCCCGGAGCTTTGGCCGCTCAAGGACAAACCACTGATCCGGCTGGGAGAGGAGATCCTGGCGTCGCTGTCGGGTGACGATCACGACATCGTCTACCCCATTGAACTGCTCGGCCGAAGCGGCGAGCGGAACGTCTGGCAGGTCGACACGCACTATTCCGACCGTGGCGCCCTCAACGTGGCCACGGCGCTCGTCGAGAAGCTGACTGGCGAGCCGCAACAGACGATGCATGAGCGTCTGCTTGCCCGGATCAACACGCCCGTCACCATGAGCGGAGACCTCGGCTCCAAGCTGAATCCGCCCCGGCAGTCAACGGAACCGTCCTACACGCCCGAATTCGAGGGCCGGCACCTGCACAACAATCTGGTCGATGGCAATGACGGCATCATCGACATTCACCTCAATGCCAGCGCGCCCTATGCGAAGCGCCTTGCAGTCATGGGGGACAGCTTCGGACGCATGGAATGCCGGTTTCTGCGTTACTGGTTCCGCGAAATCGTGTTCCTGCGAACCCGTTTCTTCCACCCAGAGCTCCTGGAGCTCTTCCGTCCGCACTATGTCGTGTCCCAGAATGTGGAGCGCTACCTCGACAACATCGCCTTCGACGGCATGCGATCTCACTTCCTGTTGATGCCGCATGAAAAGGATCGGTCTTACGACCCTCCGAAGGACTTCGTGGCCGTCCTGACAGACCTGCTCGCAGTTGGCGAGCCACGATACGACGCCTTTCTCCGGCGCGAGTTTGGAGCACGCGATTGAACACGTTCCTTGGTAGTCCGGCCATGCCAGATCCAAAGTTCATCAGGAACTGGTTTGGTGTTTACGATGCGTAACATCATAGTACACATCGGAATGGAGAAGACCGGTACAACGACTATTCAACGCTTCTGTGCGGCAAATCGGGATATACTTGTCGGTCTTGGGGTGGCCTATCCTGTGAGTGTCGGCAGCGACAATCACAGACTCCTCGCTACCTTTGCGATGACGCCGCCGCGCACGGACGAGAGCCATGTTGAGCTGGGGCTGATCGATCCCAAGACGCGCGAAGCGTTCAATTCCAAGCTGGAACAGGATCTGGCAATCGAGATCGCCGCACTTCCCGATTCGGTGCACACGATTGTCTTCTCGAACGAGCATTGTCATTCGCGACTGCTTGAGATCGAAGATGTTGTTAGACTAAAGAAGCTTATTGATTCATATGGAGACAATATCAAGATACTTGTTTACTTGCGTCGCCAAGACGAGGTTGCCACGAGCCTGTATTCGACGGGGCTGCGCGCGGGCCTCACCCGATATCCAATCTTCCCGACTTCTCAGGAAGAGCCGAACATGTTTCGGCATTTCTTCAACTACGACACCTTCGTTTCCCTGTGGGAGGAAGTCTTCGGACCCGACTCCGTCGAGGTTCGTATCTTCGACCGCGATGCATTTCCGGGCGGGAGCGTATTGAATGACTTCCTGGCCGTCTGTTCGCTGCCTCAGAGCACCGACCAAGGCTTCAGACAGGTGCCGAACCAGAACGAGTCGATTCAACCGGTCGCCCAGGAGTTTCTGCGCCGCATGAACGAGCGCATTCCCTGGCTGCTGGGCGACACCGTGAACAGCACGAGGTGGAAGCTTCCACACCTCATCGCCGACGCCTTCCCAGGCCCCGGCCGCCTGCCGCTGCGGGGGGCGGCGCGAGACTTCATGGACCAGTTCTCCAGCTCGAACGAGGCCTTGCGGGCCAGGCGGTTCCCGGAACGGGCCAGCCTCTTTCATGAGGGTTTTGAACGGTATCCGGAGCAGCCGGTAGACCTCAACCTGTCGTTCGGTAGTGCAATCGACGTATCGGTGAAGCTCTGGGAGGCGGTCGTGCGGGAGGTCGAGGCCTTGAAGCGGGCGAGATGATCATTCCAGGACGAGCCCGAAGCGGCTTCGGGCCTACGACCGACGCCGGGTGGCGGTGGCGTCCTGGCCGGGAGGACGCCGAATGACCGGCTTCGCAAAGCTCCCCCTCGAGGGCGCCTACGAGTTCACGCCGGCGCGGTATCCCGATAGCCGCGGCGTCTTCGAGGAGACGTACAACCGCGACCTATGGCGCTCCGCCGGGGTCGAGACCGAGTTCGTCCAGGACAACCGCTCGGTCTCGGTGGCGCCGTTCACGCTGCGTGGCCTGCATTTCCAGCGGCCGCCATTCGCGCAGGCCAAGCTCGTGCGCGTCGGGCGCGGCCGCATCTTCGATGTGCTTGTCGATCTTCGCCGCGCGTCGCCGACCTATGGCCGCCACGTCGCCGTCGAACTGAGCGCGGAGGCCGGCAACCAGGTGCTCGTCCCTGCCGGCTTCGCGCACGCCTTCCTCACGCTCGTCCCCGACACCGAGGTGCTCTACAAGGTGTCGGCCCCCTACTCGCGCGAGCACGATGGCGGCATCCGCTGGGACGATCCGGCGCTCGACATCACCTGGCCGCTCGATGGGGCAACGCCGGTCCTCTCCGCCAAGGACGACGCCCTGCCGCTTCTTGCGGACATCCCGGCGCCTTTCCCAGGAGCATGACCCGAAGAAGTGGATACCGGTTGCCCGAGGAGGATCATGCCCACCAGGAGCCAGCGGCTGGAGCGGTGATTCGACTGGATCGGATCAGGACCTAAGGTGGCGCCCATGACCCCGCGCATCCTCGTCGTCGGCTCATCCGGTCAGCTCGGGACGGCTCTCCGCCGCCTCGGCGACCCTGCCATCACCTGCGCCGGCCGGCCGGTGATCGACGTGATGCGCCCCGACACGATCATGGCGGCCGTCGCGGCGGCGCGGCCGGACGTCGTCGTCAACGCCTCGGCCTTCACTGCGGTCGATGCCGCCGAGGCCGACGAGGCGGGCGCCCTCGACGTCAACGCCCGCGGCGCTGCACTCCTTGCCGCAGCAGCCGGCGAGGCCGGCGCTCCGATCATCCACGTCTCGACCGACTACGTGTTCGCCGGCGACAAGGGATCGCCCTATCTCGAGGACGACGCGACGGGGCCGCTCACCGCCTATGGCCGGTCGAAGCTTGCCGGCGAAGGCACCGTGGCGCGCGCCAATCCGCGCCATGTCATCGTCCGCACATCATGGCTGTTCGGGACGTCCGATCGCACCTTCGTCGCGTCGGTGCTCCGCCTTGCCCGCGAACGGGAGCGGATCGAGATGGTGGCGGACCAGCTCGGCAGCCCGACCTTCGCCGGGGATCTCGCCGCCGCCCTCGTCGCGATGGCGACCGACATCGCCGGCCGCGAGGACTATGACTGGGGCGTCCGGCACGTCGCGGGCGCGCATGCGTCGCGTTTCGAGTTCGCCGAGGCGGTGCTGGACGTCGCCGCCGCCCACGGCATGCGCCGGCCCGAACTCGTCCCGACCCGCCTCGCCAGCTTCAAGGCCGCCGCGCCGCGCCCCCTCGACACCCGCCTCGACAGCCGCTTCCCCGGCGGCCGGACGCGAAGCTTTCGCGAGGCCGTCCCGGCGCTGGTGGCGGAACTGATCGCCCGCTGACCCTAGTGGGGTGCAAACGGATGAGTCCGTCTTCCCTCGCCCCGTGGGGGAGAGGGCTCCGGACCTTGGCGAGCGCTTGCGAGCCTTAGGGCCGGAGGGTGAGGGGGTTCGCGCGCCCCCGGGACGACGGAACGACCCAAGCCTGAGCTAGGGAGAGGCTCGCCACCGTCAGTCCCCCCTCACCCGGATCGATCCGCTGCGCGCCTCGATCCGACCTCTCCCCACCGGGGCGAGGTGAGGACTCGCGGTTGCCGAGTACCATCCGCGAATGCCCGACCCCTAGCCTGCCTCGGCGATCCGGATCAGGTATTTTCCGTATTCGCTCTTGCCGTGGCGCGCGCCGAGGGCGGCGAGCTGGTCGGCCGAGATGAGGCCGCGGGTGAAGGCGATCTCCTCGGGGCATGCGATGCGAAGCCCCTGCCGCCGCTCGAGCGTACGGACGAAGGTGGCCGCTTCCACGAGGCTGTCCATGGTGCCGGTGTCGAGCCAGGCGAAACCGCGGCCGAGGCGTTCGACATGGAGTTCGCCGCGGTCGAGATAGGCGCGGTTGAGGTCGGTGATCTCGAGTTCGCCGCGCGCGGAGGGCTTCAGCTCAGCCGCGATCCGCGGCGCATCCCCGTCGTAGAAGTAGAGGCCCGTCACGGCCCAGTTGGATCGCGGCGCGGCGGGCTTTTCCTCCAGCGAAATCGCGTTCCCGTCCGCGTCGAACTCCACCACCCCATACCGCTCCGGGTGGGTGACATTGTAGGCGAAGACCGTGGCGCCCCGCGGCCTCGTCGCCGCCGCGTCGAGCTGATCGGTGAAGCCGTGACCGTAGAAGATGTTGTCGCCAAGGATCAGCGCGGACGGGTCGGTGCCGACGAAATCGGCGCCGATGATATAGGCCTGCGCGAGGCCGTCGGGGTTCTTCTGCTCGGCGTAGGAAAGGCGAAGGCCCCAATCCCTGCCGTCGCCAAGGAGACGCCGGAACAGCGGCAGGTCGTGCGGCGTCGAAATGAGCAGGATCTCGGTGACCCCGGCCAGCATCAGGACGCTGAGCGGATAATAGATCATCGGCTTGTCGAAGATCGGCATCAGCTGCTTCGAGACCGCGATCGTCAGCGGATACAGCCGCGTGCCGCTTCCGCCGGCGAGGATGATGCCCTTCATGCGCGTCCCTTCGGCCTGTACCGTCAACCGCCCGCAGGCACCGCGCGGCGCGCAGCCGGCCGGTGGCCGGGCTCCGGGGCAAGGCCGAGCCGCTCGCCGCCATACACGCCGTCGCGGAGCGGCCGCCACCACCATTCATTGTCGAGGTACCAGCGCACCGTCTTCACGATGCCCGTCTCGAACGTCTCCTCGGCGCGCCAGCCGAGTTCTGTCTCGAGCCTGGTTGCATCGATGGCATAGCGGTGGTCGTGCCCCGGCCGGTCGGCGACGAAGGTGATGAGCCGTTCGTGCGGGGCGCGGTCGGGCGTGATCTCGTCGAGTGCCCGGCAGATCGTTTCGACCACGGTCCGGTTGGTGCGCTCGTTACCACCGCCGACATTGTAGGTTTCCCCCGGCCGTCCCGACGTGACGATGCGATGGAGCGCCCGGGCGTGGTCGGTCACGAACAGCCAGTCGCGGATGTTGGAGCCGTCGCCATAGACAGGCAGCGGCTGGCCGGCGAGCGCGTTGAGAATGACGAGCGGGATCAGCTTCTCCGGAAAGTGGAACGGCCCGTAATTGTTCGAGCAGTTCGAGACGATGACCGGCAGGCCGTAGGTGCGGTGCCACGCCCGGGCGAGATGGTCCGACGCCGCCTTGCTCGCGGCATAGGGCGAGGACGGATCGTACCGCGTCGTCTCGCTGAAACGGCCGTCGGCGCCGAGCGAGCCAAACACCTCGTCGGTGGAAACATGGAGGATGCGGAAGGCCTCGGCGCGGGCCTTCGGCAGCCCCGACCAGTAGCGCCGCGACGCCTCCAGTATCTCGTAAGTGCCCAGTACGTTTGTCTCGACGAAGGCCCGCGAACCGGTGATGGACCGGTCGACATGGCTTTCGGCGGCTAGATGGATCACCGCGTCGGGCTGCGCAGCGTCGAATGCCGCCGCCATCGCTCCGGCGTCGCAGATGTCGGCCCGGATGAACCGGTAGCGCTGCGACCCGGCGATGGACCGCAGCGAGGCGAGGTTGCCGGCATAGGTTAGCTTGTCGACGATCGTGACCGCGGCGCCCAGGTCCTCGACCAGATGGCGGCAGACCGCCGAGCCGATGAACCCGGCGCCCCCGGTGACGAGGAAATGGCTGAACCCGCTCACCGCGGACTTCCTTGCGCGAACTGCAAAAGGCCGGGGAGACCGGCGCGACGGCAAGCGTACCACCACGTTCGGAGGTTTGGCAGGTCTCCACCCGCGCCGGAGGCCGTTTCGTGCGCGTCCGATCGGTCAGGTTGCTCCCGCCGTCAAGCGAGTTCGACCTGCTCGACGCCCTTGATGACGCGCATCGCCCCGGCAAGGTCCGGCGTCACCGCGTAGCGGCCGGAAAGGCGCATCTCCACCTCGCGTCCGGCGTCCTCGGCGCGGACGATGATGCTCACCTCGCCCTTCCCGCGGTTCCGGCCCAGCTGCGCCTCGACCGCAGGGAGAGGCGTCTGGTCACTGAGGTAGAGCCGGAGGCGCTGGAGGCCGTCGGCGACGGCGTTCAGTTTCTGCACCTCCTGGACACGAAGGTTGATGCCCTCCGGCCGGTCCTCGGCGCCGACCACCAGGATGACCGAGGCGCCCGGCTCCAGCACGTCGCGGTATTGGACCAGCGCCTCGGAGAACAACACCGCCTCGTACTGGCCCGTCGGATCGGACAGCTGCAGGATGCCCATGCGCCCACCGGTCTTGGTGCGGCGCTCCTGCCGCGCCGTCACGGTGCCGGCGAGCCGGCCCATTGTCGCCCCGGCGTGGACGGCGGCGGCAAAATCGACCCAGTTCTGCACGCGAAGGCGTTTCAGCACCGGGCCGTATTCGTCGAGCGGATGGGCGCTGAGATAGAACCCCACCGCCGCATGCTCGCGCTGGAGAAGTTCGCCGGGAAGCCACGGGTCTGCAGCCGGCAGCACCATCGGCTCCGGCATGCCGCCGAACAGTTCGTTCTGCCCCGACACCGCGCCTTCCGCCGCCCGCCCCGCTTCCGCAAGGATGCGCTCGAGGCCGGCGAAGACCCGCGCGCGGTTCGGCTCGAGCGCATCGAACGCCCCGGCCGCAACAAGGCTCTCCAGCGCCCGGCGATTGACGAAACGCGGATTGATGCGGCGGGCGAAATCGCCGAGATCGACGAAAGGAGTGTCGCCGCGCATCTCGGCGATGTGCTCCACGGCCTGCTGGCCGACCGCCTTCACCGCCGCGAGCGAGTACTGGATCCGCCCTTCCCGCACCGTGAAGGTGGCGGCCGATCCGTTGATCGACGGCGCCTCGACGGCGATGCCGAGCCGGATCGCCTCGCGCCGGAACTCCGAGATCTTGTCCGTGTTCGGCATTTCGAGCGTCATCGACGCCGCGAGGAACTCGGCCGGGAAGTTCGCCTTCATCCAGGCTGTCTGGTAGGTGATCAGCGCGTACGGCGCCGAGTGGGACTTGTTGAACCCGTAGTCGGCGAACTTCGCGCAGGCCTCGAAGATCTCCTCCGCATCGCCCTTGCCGATCCCGCGCTCGATGGCGCCGGAAACGAAGCGGACGCGCTGCTTCTCCATCTCGGAGCGGATCTTCTTGCCCATCGCGCGGCGAAGAAGGTCGGCCTCGCCGAAGCTGTAGCCGGCAAGGTCCCGCGCGATCTGCATCACCTGCTCCTGGTAGGTGATGATGCCGTAGGTCGGCTCGAGAATCGGCGCGAGGCTGGGGTGGATGTAGGTCACCTTCTCGCGCCCGAGCTTGCGGGCGCAGTAGGTCGGGATGTTCGCCATCGGGCCGGGACGGTAGAGCGCCACCAGCACCACGAGATCCTCGAAGCGGTCCGGCCGCATGTCGACCAGGGCGCGGCGCATGCCGCCGCTTTCCAGCTGGAAGATGCCGACCGCCTCGCCGCGCGCCAGCATCTCGAAGGTCCTCCGGTCGTCGAGCGGGATGCGGGCAAGGTCGAGTTCGACGCCGCGCTGCCGCACCAGCTTCACCGCAGCTTCCAGCACCGTCAGCGTCTTGAGGCCCAGGAAGTCGAACTTCACCAGCCCGGCCTGCTCGACCCATTTCATGTTGAACTGGGTCACCGGCATGATCGAGCGCGGGTCGCGGTAGAGCGGAACCATCTGCTCGAGCGGCCGGTCGCCGATCACGATGCCGGCCGCGTGGGTCGATGCGTGGCGGTACAGCCCCTCGAGCTTGCGGCCCATGTCGAGAAGCTTTGCCACGATCGGCTCGGCTTCACGCGCCTGCCGGAGCCGCGGCTCGTCGATCTCGGCCTGCGCAAGCGACACAGGGCTTGCCGGGTTCTGCGGCACAAGCTTGCAGAGCCGGTCGACCTGGCCGTAGGGCATCTGCAGGACGCGGCCGACGTCGCGCAGCACGGCGCGTGCCTGCAGCGTTCCGAAAGTGATGATCTGCGCGACGCGGTCCGAGCCGTACTTCTCCTGCACGTAGCGCAGCACCTCGTCGCGCCGGTCCTGGCAGAAGTCGACGTCGAAGTCGGGCATCGACACGCGTTCGGGATTGAGGAAGCGCTCGAAGATGAGGCCGAAGCGGATCGGGTCGAGGTCCGTGATCGTGAGCGACCAGGCCACAACCGATCCGGCGCCCGAACCACGCCCCGGACCCACCGGAATGCCCTGGGCCTTGGCCCACTGGATGAAGTCCGCGACGATCAGGAAATAGCCCTGATATTTCATGCGGATGATGACATTGAGCTCGTAGTCGAGGCGCGTCCGGTAGTCGGCGTCCGTGACGCCCGGCGCCATCCCGCCCTCGGCGAGCCGGCGCTCCAGCCCCGCGAAGGCCGCGCGTCGGAGTTCCGTGGCCTCGATCTCGTCGGCGGTATGCGGATCGGCATCCTTGCCGGCGAACCGTGGCAGGATCGGCTTGCGGATCGTCGGCCGGAAGGCGCAGCGAAGGGCGATCTCAACGGTGCTCGCCGTCGCCTCGGGCAGGTCCGCGAAGAGCGCCACCATCTCCGCCCGGGGCTTGAACCAGTGCTCCGGCGTCAGCCGCCGCCGGTTGTCCTCCGCGATGACGGCGCCCTCGGCGATCGCCATGAGCGCGTCGTGGGCCTCATAGTCCTCGCGAGCCGGGAAGAACGGCTCGTTGGTCGCGACGAGCGGCACGTCGAGGTCGTAGGCGAGATCGATCAGCACGGGCTCGGCCGCGATCTCCTCGGGCAGGCCGTGCCGCTGGACCTCCGCATAGAGACGATCGCCGAACGCCTCGCGCAGCCGGACGAACCGCGCCCGCGCCAACTTCTCCTGGCCGGCGAGAAGCGCCTGGTCCACCGGTCCCTTCACCCCGCCCGTCAGCGCGATCAGGCCGCCTGCTGATTCGAGGAGCCGATCGGCGCGCACATGGGGGCGAAGGCCCGTTTCGGTCTCGATGAAGGACCGCGATACGAGCCGCACGAGATTCTCGTAGCCCTCCGCGGATGCTGCGAGAAGGACGAGATCGGCGAGCGCCGGCCCCTGGATGCCGACGCGGCCCCGCCGGCTCGGCTCGAAACCGTCGGCAAAATCGACAGCGACCTGGCAGCCGACGATCGGCTGGATACCGGCCGCCGCCATTGCTTCGGAGAACTCGAGAGCACCGAACAGATTGCCGGTGTCGGTCAGCCCGAGGGCCGGCATCTTGTCGGCGGCCGCCAGCTTTGCGAGCGGCTTGAGCGGCAGCGCCCCCTCGAGCAGCGAGAAGGCGGAATGCACCCGCAGGTGCACGAAGCCGACGTCGCGGACGATCGATTCCATCGGTTCCCCACTCATGGCCGTCGCCGGCCGGGACGCCTCAGAGCGTCCCCGTCGCCGCGCCCGACCAGAGGCCCAGCATCACCACGAAGGCCAGCATCGCCACCATAGCGGCTATCTCGCGAACGATCCGGACCATGTGTCTCTCCTCCACAGAACCACGCTATGAACCCTATGTGTTCCCTTTTTGTTCCCCGAGTCAAGGGGCGCCGTATTGCGGTCGTGTCTCAGTTTGAATTTCTCTACGGCGGGGGCGCCCAGCCGGGCGGTGGATCGTAGCTAGGCGGGCGTGTTGTAACGGTCACCCCGTGAGCGTCGAGGATCGTGGCGGGGAACAAGTTGCGGGCGAGTCGACCAGCTGTGATCGCCGTTCCTGAGTTTGCGGCACTGATCAAGTCCCGCGCTTTGCCGAAGCGGTCAGGCGGCGTCGCGATAAAGACCTGCTTGCCGGGGAAGCGCGTTCGCACACGACGGACGGCCGGAACGTGGTCGCTGTCCGCGCTTATCAGGATCGCACGGTCAAAGGCGTTGTCGAAGGCGTCTTCTAGGAGGGTCAGGGAGAAGTGAACATCCGTTTCCTTCTCCTCATGTTGCTTCCACCGTGACCCACAATGTTTGCAGGAGGCTTCCTTCTCGGAGAAGCGCGCGATGTGACATTCCACGCCGCTATTGCGAAGCGCGGCCACATACTCCCGATGACGTGCGTATGATCCTGGCAGCCACGTTGCGTAGGCCGAAAAATACGCCACCTTCACAAGGGTCTCGCCCGGCCGGCAAAGCGACGCGGCGACGGCGTGAATGTCCACCCATTTCAAGTGCGGTTTCGCGAGCTCGTTGACCGCGTGATAGAGATTGAAGCCATCGACGTAGCAGGCGACGCGCATTCGCGGGGCCTAGAAACGAAAAGGCCGACTCAGAGAGTCGGCCTGTCCGACAGGACGTACCTGCCGGGGGGAATGGTCACCGCAGATAGAGCTGCAAGAGCTAAAAGTCAAGATTTCGACCCCCGCCACACATTCACGCCGCGCGCTTCTTGTATGGACCGCGCCTTTTCGGCAACGGCTCACGAGCGTCGATAAGGCCAACCACGTCCTCCATAGACCAGAGCCGATCCGACACGCCAGCGGCCATCGCTGGCGTCACCTTGAGCGTCTTGTGGATGCGGGTGAAGTTGTAGAACACGAAGTACAGCGACAGCGCGTGGACGTGGTTGTCCACCTTCTTCGAGAAGGCGTTGCCGAGCCGGGCGAACCGCTTCATCGACATGCGCATCGTGAGGTTATGCCGCTCGACGTGCGACGTGCTGACATGGGCGAGGTCGGGGTTGCCCATCTTCGGCTCCTTCCGAGCGCCGACGCATTCGGCCGGGCTGTACTTGCGCTCAGCCGTCTTGGCGTCCGCCGACTCCCCGTAGAGCTTCACGAGCATGGCGTAATCGATCTGGCCACGGCCGAACGCGCCTGCGACCGCGTCGAGATAGACCCCGTGGCCGTCCGTCGTGAGCTGCATCCGGCCGTCCACACGGCCGCTCAGGTCATCGATGAAGGCGTTCGCGGTTTCCGCATCGCGGTCGCCAACCATCCAACTCAGGATCATCTTCGTGTCGCTGTCGATGGCGGTCCACGTCCAGACGCTGCCAGCGCCGTAGGGAGCCGCCTTGGCCTCGGGGACGTTCTTCGCCTTGGCGTAGCAGAACGACCAGATTTCATCGCACTGGACCCGCTTCGCCTTCACGCCGCGCACCGTCTCGTAGTGGAAGGCCGCGCACGCCTCGCCCGCATCGACCAGGAGCTTGCTCACGGTGTTAATCGACACGTCCGCCACGCGGCTGATCGACCGCATGGAGGAACCCTCACAGAGCATCGAGAGGATCTGAACGCGGGTGGCGAGGGGCAACTTGTTCATGAATTCAATATGAACTTTTATGCTTAGTCCGTCAAGGGCCGGACCCCAAAATGAGGGCCGCACTTGACCAACTGACGTGGCCACTTTAGCAATCTGCCGCATCAGTTGGAGCAATGTCATGGAACTCGGCAATTTCAGGGCGGATCGTCGCCCCCAGCCCCGGACGGATGAAGACTGGTTCGCCCTCGATTTCGAGGTGCAAGAGCTATTCACCCCAGCCGCACCGATCAATGAAGCCGACTTGTTTGCGGGGCGCATTGAACAAATCCGTAGACTTATTGAAGCAGTGTCAGAGCGCGGAAGGCACGCCATTCTCTTTGGCGAGCGCGGCGTAGGTAAGACATCACTTGCGAACACGTTTCACATGATTATAAAACGGGCCGTCAATCGACAGGTCTACCCAATACGCAAGCCAGCCGGCCCGACTGACACATTCTCCTCGCTGTGGCGCCGCGTGTTTGCAGATATACAGACTCAGGCGGTAGTTGAGGGCACGGCGACAACTGTTAGCGTAAGCGAGTTATACAATAGGGATATCACGCCGGACGATGTCGTTCGCGAGATGCAGAGTATTTCGCTGAACAGCGTTCCACTCATCATCTTCGATGAGTTCGATAAGCTTGCTGAGCCGGACTCAAAGCGGCTCATGTCTCACACTATTAAGGAACTATCGGACAACGGCGCGAACGCAACAATCTTGATCGTCGGCGTTGCCGAGGACGTGGACCGCCTAATCGAAGGTCATGCATCTGTCGAGCGGAACATCACAGAGATCAAGATGCCCCGCATGTCGACCGAGGAGCTAAACCAGATTCTAGATAAACGCCTACCGCGTTTAGGAATGCGGCTGAAACCAGACGCGCGGTGGAAGATCGTGACCCTGTCGCGCGGGCTTCCGACCTACGTACACTCACTCGGAAGAGATTCGGCCCGCAATGCAATCGCCGCACGTCGGCTTACCGTAAACGAGGAGGACGTAGACAACGCAATCCGTGAGCTTGTGCGCACGTCGGATCAGTCCACTACGAATGCGTTTCACAAGGCCACGCATAGCAACAAGAAGAACGCATTGTACCGTCATGTTCTCACCGCCGCCGCCCTCGCCAAGACCGATGACGAAGGGCGGTTCGTAGCCGTCGATGTGGTCGAGCCGCTCTCGCGGGTGTTGGGCCGTCGCGTCGCCATTGCGAACTTTCACGCGCACCTGAACGGATTTTGTGATCTCGAACGGGGAGGCATTCTTGAAAAGAAGGGGACCACCCAGGCTTTCCGCTATCGTTTCCGCGAACCGAAGATGCAGCCGTTTGTGATTATGCGCGGGATTGCGGACGGCATGCTTTCGCCTGACGCGATGGCTATTCTGTCGGCTCCCGAACAGCCCCGGCTTTCCAACGACTTTTAGCAGCCTTCTTCGCGATCTCTATTCGTCGCTTGGACGTGAGGTTGGCGGCGCGGGCTTGTCCACCCTTCCGGCCCAACGCCTGAGCAGCTTTGTCCTTGCCGTCGTCTACCGCCTCTTCGGGCTCCTCGCCCGTTGCGATCCTAGCGACCCTTATCGCCGCGCCGATAACGTCGGCTGGCCTCTTCTCGCCGCGTGGCCCTTTGGGCATGTGGTGTAACCTCTCCCGATCCTATGCAGCGGGGACAGACAGAATGTCCCTTCCCCGCACAGCGGTCGCATCTGGCGTCAGTCCAGTAGCCACGACAAGCCTCGCAATCGAGACTGCCGAAACCGTCGCAGCGCCAGCATGTGGCCATGCTTGCCGCTAAGCATATGGGACTCCGCAGGCAAGCCGCTAGAGGCTGTCAACCGGCTCTAAATTCAAACTGAGACACGACCCGTATTGCTTCGATTCGATGGCCAAGGGCGTTCGCGGGCGGGCCGTGCCAAGGGAACAAGAGGTTCCGGGTTCCGCTTCGCGGCCCCGGAACGACGGATGATTCTCAATTGATCCCCCGTCGTCCCGGCCGGAGCGAAAGCGGAGAGCCAGGACCCTTTGCTTTCGGGGCACGGCCGCTGGACGGGCACGCATCGGCACAACCCGCGGGGAACTGGGCGAACGCGAGGCGACCCTACCCCGGGTCGGACGCAAACGCCTCCGCGAGGGCTTCCTCGGGCACCGTGGGATCGACCGCCGGGCCGTGCTCGACGACGCGTCCGTGCTCGAGCGTTATGACGCGGTCCATCTGGCCGGCGAGCGCGTGGTTGTGCGTGGCGATCAGCGCGGCAAGGCCCGAGGCGCGGACGAGCTGGGTGAGCGCGGCGAAGACGTGCGACGCGGTGCCCGGATCGAGATTGCCCGTTGGCTCGTCGGCGAGGAGGACGCGCGGACCGTTCGCGACGGCGCGGGCGATCGCGACGCGTTGCTGCTCGCCGCCCGACAGCTCGGCCGGACGGTGCGACGCGCGCTCGCCGACGCGGAGATAGTTGAGGAGCTCCATCGCGCGCACCTGCGCCTCGCGCTGCGCGATGCCGCGGATGAGCTGCGGGATGACGACGTTCTCGACCGCGCTGAACTCGGGCAGCAGGTGGTGGAACTGGTAGACGAAGCCGATCTGGGTCCGCCGCACCGCCGTCCGCTCGGCCTCGCTCAGCGTGCCGGCGGCGCGGCCGTTGATGAACACCTCACCGCCGTCGGGGCGCTCGAGGAGTCCGGCGAGGTGGAGGAGGGTCGACTTGCCTGCGCCGGACGGCGCGATGAGCGCCACCGTCTCGCCCGGATAGAGATTGAGGTCCGCGCCGGTGAGGACGCTGAGGCGTCCCTCCTTGCCCTGGCGATAGTGCCGCTCGACGGCGGCAAGGCGCAGGACCGGCTGGCGCGTCTGGGCGAGCGGGGCCGTCATTCGTAGCGCAGCGCCTCGACCGGGTCGACGCGCGCCGCGCGCCACGATGGATAGAGCGTGGCGAGGAAGCACAGGATGAGCGCCACGGCCACCACGATGATCGTCTCCTTCGGATCCATGTCGGAGGGCAGCGTGCTCAGGAAATAGTACTCGGGCGAGAAGATGTTGGTGCCCGTGAGGTTGGCGAAGAAGCTCCGGATCCCCTCGGCATTGAACGACAGGAGCATGCCGAGGATGAGGCCGATGAAGGTACCGACCGTGCCGATCATGGCACCGGTGATGAAGAATATTCGCATGATCGAGCCGCGCGTCGCGCCCACGGTGCGAAGGATGGCGATGTTCCGGCCCTTCTCCTTCACCAGCATCGTGAGGCCCGAGATGATGTTCAGCACCGCCACGAGGATGATGAGCATCAGGATGAAGAACATCACGTTGCGCTCGACCGCGAGCGCGGAGAAGAACGAGCTGTTGCGCTGCCGCCAGTCGACCAGGAATCCCTGCCGGTCCATCGCCGCCTCGACGAGCGGCCGGACCGCGCCGACAGCGTCCGGATCGTCCGTGTAGATCTCGATCGCCGACGCCGCTCCCGGCGCGCGCGAGCCGTCCTCGAGGAAGCCGCCGGCCATGTTGAAGTAGATCTGCGCCTCCGCGAACGGCATGAACACGAAGGTCGAATCATACTCGGCCATACCGATCTCGAAGATCGCGATGATCGGGTAGGTTTTCACGCGCGGCGCAACGCCGAACGGCGTGGCGTCGCCGTCGGGCGTGGTGAGCGTGATCCCGTCGCCAAGCCGAAGCCCGAGATTGGCCGCCAGCCGCGAGCCGACGGCAACGCCCTCGGCCGCGTCGAAGGCGGTGAACGACCCGGCGGTGACGCTGGCTTCGAGACCCGGAATGACCGACAGGTCGGCCTCGCGCACGCCGCGGACCAGCGCACCGACGCCGCGATTGGCCGGGCTGCTCGCAAGCGCCTGGCCGTCGATGATCGGCAACGCGCCAACGACGCCCGTGACCGCCCGTATCCGCTCCGTGACCGCATCGTAGTCATTGAGCGGCGTGTCGATCGGCTGGACGACGATGTGGCCGTTGATGCCGAGGATCTTGCTGATGAGTTCGGCCCTGAACCCGTTCATCACCGAGAGCACGGTGATGAGCGTCGCAACGCCCAGCGCAATGCCAATCAGCGAGATGACCGAGATGACTGAGATGAAGGTCTCGCGCCGCCGCGCACGGAGGTAGCGGAACGCGACCATCCACTCGAAGCGCGAGAACGGCCCCGCGCCCCGCGGTTCGGCCGGCGTGGCGGCCGCCCCCGTGTCGGCTACCGCGGCCACGCTCAGGCCGCCAGGAGCCGCGTGACGGCCTCGTCCGGAGTCATCACCTCGCGGCGGCCCGTGGCGCGGTGCTTGATCTCGACCTCATGGCGCGCCAGGCCCTTGGGGCCGACGATGAGCTGCCACGGCAAACCGATCAGATCCATCTTCGCGAACTTCGCCCCGGCCGATGCTTCCACATCGTCGAGAAGCACGGAGATTCCGGCTTTGCTGAGGCGTTCGTAGAGGGTCAGCGCCGCAGCATCCGTGGTCGGGTCGCCCGGCTTGAGGTTGATGAGGCCGACGCGGAACGGCGCGACGCTCTCGGGCCAGATGATGCCGGCGTCGTCGTGCGCCGCCTCGATGATGGCGCCGACGAGCCGCGACACGCCGATGCCGTAGGAGCCCATCTGCACGACGGTGTCCTTGCCGTCGGGACCGGTGACGCTGGCGCCCATGGCCTGCGAGTACTTCGTGCCGAAGTGGAAGATGTGCCCGACCTCAATGCCGCGGGCCGACATGCGGTCTTCTTCGGGGAGCGCCGCGAAGGCGGCCGCGTCATGCTTCTCCTCGGTGGCCGCGTAGGGCTTTGTCCAGGCGGAGACGATCGGCGACAGGTCGCCGTAGAAATCCGTGTCTTTCGGCGGGATCGGCAGGTTGAGGATCGCGCGGTCGCAGAATACCGCGCTCTCGCCGGTATCGGCGAGGATGATGAACTCGTGGCTCATGTCGCCGCCGATCGGACCCGAATCGGCGCGCATCGGAATGGCGCGAAGCCCGAGCCGGTCGAACGTCCTGAGATACGCCACGAACATCCGGTTGTAAGCGGCTCGCGACGCTTCGAAATCGAGGTCGAACGAGTATGCGTCCTTCATCAGGAATTCGCGGCCGCGCATCACGCCGAAGCGCGGCCGGACCTCGTCGCGGAACTTCCACTGGATGTTGTAGAGGTTGAGCGGCAGGTCGCGGTACGACTTCACGAAGCTGCGGAAGATGTCCGTGACCACCTCTTCCGCGGTCGGGCCGAACAGCATCTTCCGCTCGTGCCGGTCCTCGATGCGGAGCATTTCCTTGCCGTAGTCGTCGTAGCGGCCACTCTCGCGCCACAGGTCGGCCGGCTGCATCGTCGGCATCAGGATTTCGAGCGCGCCGGCGCGGTTCTGCTCCTCGCGGACGATGTCGCCGATTCGATCCAGAACGCGAAGGCCGAGCGGCAGCCAGGAATAGATGCCCGCGGCCTGCTGGCGGATCATGCCCGCACGCAGCATCAGCCGGTGCGAGACGATCTCCGCCTCCTTCGGCGTTTCACGAAGCACGGGAAGGAAATATCGCGACAGGCGCATGGGCTCGATTCGGGAATGGCTGCGGGGACCGGGCGCAGTCAAATCACCGCGACGGCGGAAGAGCAAGGCGACTGCTGCCGGCTCCGGCGAACCCGGCCGCAACCCGTCAAGATGCGCCGTTGGCGCATGCCTCCGCCATGCCCGCCAATGTGGCGTGAAGTGCAAAAAATTATGGCGGGAGGCGCGTAAATTGATGACAGGCTGGATTCGTCTGGTTATTGTGCGGGCTCCTCGTAGAAGGAGCCGCGGCGCCAGGCCGCAGGGGAGAAAGATAATCGCGGTCTGAGTCTTGGGAGGAAGCCCTTCTGGCGCGGTGAGGACTGCTGCCAGCCGGAGCGAGGGTGGACGGCCATCAAGAGCCGCTACACGAACTTCGGCGCGAAGGGCTAGGACGCGAAGACTTTGAGCAAGGCCTCCGGGCCTTGCTTTTGTTTTGTGGGGTCGGATTCCCGGCGCGGCCGCCGAATGGATCAGAATTCGTCCCGCCCGGCGACCAGCGCCCGCACGGCAACGACGGCCCGATCGACGGCCTCCTTCCGCGTCGTGAACGCCCCTTCCCCGAACAGCACCGCGTGGCCATGGGCCAGCGCCATGATCCCAAGAGCAAAATCCGCGGCGGCACGCTCGGCAACAAGCGACCGCGCCGGGCTCACGAACGCCAGAGCGATCGGGTCGGCCGCTTCCACGAGGTCCGGGTAACGTTCCTTGCGGCTGGTTGCCGTTATCAGCGCCTCGAACAGCGGCCGGTCCTCCGCCGCGAAATCGATGTAGGCGACAACGAGGCTCGCAAGCGTCCGGGCCGGCGCTTCGCGCCCGGCTGCCGCCTTGTCGAGGCGCTCGACGAGCCGTTTGGCGGCAACCACGCCCACCGCGGCGAGGAGCGCGTCGCGATCGGCGAAGTGGCGATAGGGTGCACTTCCGGCGACGCCGACCCGCCTGCTCGCCTCCGCAAGCGTGAACCCGCGGACGCCGCGCTCCCCGATGAGCTCCACCGCAGCGCCTATGAGGGCGGAGCGAAGATCGCCGTGGTGATACCGGCCCTTTCGGGCAGGCGCAGCTTCGACGGCTGGCTTGGACATCTCGAGAGCTCGGGCGCAGCGATTCGTCCCTGATAACACGCAAGGGACCGAAGCCGCCTACTCCGCCCGGATGATGCGCCCGGAAAGGCGATCCCATTGCCGATCGGTGAGGAGACGGCGCACCCGCGCCAGCATTCGCGTGCTGAGATTGTTGTAGCGGGTACGCGGACGGCGGGCCGCGACGGCGGCACAGATGATCTCGGCGATCACCTCTGGCGCCACGGCGGCGCGGCTGTCGCCAGCGCCGGCGAGCAGCGCGTGGAGATTCTGGTTGAACAGATCATACGGCCCCCGCTCACCTTGCTGGATCGTCGCCGTGCTCACTTCCTGGAAGCGCGTGCGGACGCCGAACGGCTCCACGACGACCACGCGGATGCCGAACCGGCGCACCTCCGCCCGCAGCGCATCCGAGAACGACTCGAGGGCGAACTTGCTCATGTGATAGGCGCCGCCGCCGAGGAACGTCACCAGCCCGCCGACCGAGCTGACATTGACGATCGTCCCGCGCCGTTGCGCACGCATGCCCGGAATGACGAGCTGGCTCAGCCGGACAGCGCCGAACACGTTGGTCTCGAACTGACGGCGAAGCGCCTCGATCGACACCTCTTCCATCGGTCCGAGCTCGGCATAGCCGGCATTGTTGACGAGCGCCCCAACAGAACCATGGACGGCCTCGACCGCCGCGACCGCCGCAACGCGCGACGGTTCGTCTGTGACGTCGAGTTCGATCGTCCGGCATCCGGCCGCCCGGAGATCGGCGATATCGGAGAGGCGTCGCGCCGAGGCCCAGGTCGGCACGCCAGCCGCCGCAAAGCGGAGCGCTGTCGCCCGGCCGATGCCGGTGGAGCAGCCGGTGATCAGAACCGCGTTCGATGCCATGCGTCACTCGCTGATGTGTATGCTGTTCACATTGTGAATACACTTCACATCGCATGCCGTCAATCGATGGCTGGGAGCAGTTGCCGGCCGCGCGAGGACGAGCGGGCGGCGAGGGTCCGTTCCAAATTGCCTCGGCGGTAATCTGACTTTCTTGAGCCTCCCCCTTGCGCAAGGGGGAGGCTCAAACGCCAATTGAGTCCCGAGCCAAGCAGAAGCTCTCCGCGGCGCGCCCTCGATCAGCTTCGCTCAACGGCCTCGGAAGAACGCCGCGATGTCGGCCGCGAGGAGGTCCGGTACTTCGAGCGCCGCGAAATGCCCTCCCCGCTCCGCTTCCGTCCAGTGAACGATGTTGGCGTGGTCGCGCTCGGCGAAGGCGCGGATCGAGAGGAAGTCGTTCGGGAACACGGCAACGCCCATCGGAATCGTCGTCGCCTTCGTCTCCTCCCAGGCGCCTGACTTGCCGGTCTCGTAATAGATGTTCGCCGACGAACCGATGGTCCCGGTCAGCCAGTAGAGCGTCGCATGGTCGAGGATCTGCGCCTCGGTGAGTTGCGCCGGATGATCGCCGAACGCCGCATAGAGCTCCAGCAGCCAGGCGAGCAGCCCGGCCGGCGAATCGTTGAGGGCGAAGGCGATCGACTGCGGTCGCTTCCCCATCACCTGATTGTAGGAGTCGCGCTCGCCGAAGCGCTGCAGGACTTCCAGCCGGCGGTGGTCATCCGGCGACAGCTTCTCGAACTCGGCCGGATCGCCCGACGGGAAAGAGAAGAACTGCAGGACGTGGGCGCCGACGATGCGCTCCGGGAAGGCGAGCGCCATCTCGCGGGCGACGATCGAGCCGGTATCGCCGCCATGGATGCCGAAACGCTCATGGCCGAGCCGCGTCATCAGTTCCGCGAAGGCGCGGCCGACGCGGCCGGTGCTCCAGCCGTCGTCCGCTACCGGGCCGGAGAAGCCGAAGCCGGGGATCGACGGCACGACCACCTCGAAGCCGGCGGCAGCGAGGCGCGGCGCCACCGCCTCGAACTCGAACGGGGAACCCGGCCAGCCATGAACGAGCAGAAGCGGCACGCCGCCCGCCGTCGCGGCGTTGAAGTGGAGGAAGTGGATCGTCTGCCCGTCGATCTCGGTGACGAACTGCGGCAGCGCGTTGAGCCGTGCTTCAGTCGCGCGCCAGTCGTGCTCGCGCCAGGCGGCAACGAGGTCGCGGACGAATGCGACCGGCGCGCCGCGACTCCAGCCGGAACCGGCGACTTCGGACGGGAGTCGGGTCATCGTCAGGCGCTCGCGGAGGTCGGCAAGCGCTTCGTTGGAGGCGGTGTAGCGGAAGGGTTCGATGGTGGTCATGGCGAAGGTTCCTTTCAATCCGGCGGGTCGTTCCCGCCGCTGAGGTCACCCTCGCCGACCCCTCCTGACAGGGTATGGCAGCAGTCTCACCGCCCCCAGCCTGGGTACTTCTCCGCCATCAGCGCCCGCCATTCACGCGACAGATCGCTCCGCCGCCGGCCGTAGGGCTGGTCCGTCGCCTCGGCCGCGACCACGCGGTCCGTCCGGAAGTTGCGAAAACCGCCACGAAGGCAACACCAGGCGACGATGATCTGCTTGCCCTCGTAGTACGCGATCTGGACCGGCCACACCTCGCGGTCGGTCCGCTCGCCTTTCTCGTCGGCATAGCCGAGTCTTAACGCCCGCTCGCGCCGCATCAGGTCGCGCGCGAGGCCGAGCACCGGAGCGGGATCGAGGTCGCCACGCATCATCACCGGCCAGATCCCGGTGTCGGCGATCCGGTCCTTGAGGTCGTCGGGCGATGCGGTGGCGATCTTGCCGAGCGCGTTGCCGGCCGCGGTAGACAAGCCCGCATCGGGCTGCGACTGCACCCAGCGCGCGCCAAGGACCAGCGCCTCGAGTTCATCGGCCGAGAACATCAGCGGCGGCAGGAAGAAGCCGGGGCGGAGGACGTAGCCGACGCCGGCCTCGCCATCGATGGGCGCGCCAAGCCCGATGAGCGTCTGGACGTCGCGGTACAGCGTCCGCACCGAGACGCCCTGCTCCTCCGCCAGCACCGCCGCCGTCACGGGCCGCCGGTGGCGGCGCAGGGCATCCATGACGGCAAAGAGGCGCTCGGTCTTGTCCATGCCGGCGACGATAGCGGCATAGCCCGCCGTGACAACGGACTGGAGCACGCCCAGACGCTCACCATCCGCTCATCTCCGCCTGCGAGCGTGTGAAGAAATGGTCGGCTCGACATCCCCTCGCCCCGTTCCGGGCGAGGGGACGCGCGCCGAACTCCTTCACTCGATCCTGCGCGGAGATGAGCGGGTTTGGGGTATCAGGCGAACCGCGGGGAACGTTTGCCGCCTATTCCACCGTCACCGACTTCGCGAGGTTGCGCGGCTGGTCGATGTCCGTGCCCTTGAAGATGGCCGTGTGATAGGCGAGCAGCTGGATCGGCACGGCGTAGACGAGCGGTGTGATGGTCGCCGGCATTTCCGGCATCACGAGGGTTGCCATCGCCGAAGACGGCGCCGACTCGGCGCCCTTCGCGTCCGTGACGAGGATGATGCGGCCGCCGCGCGACATCACTTCCTGCATGTTCGATACCGTCTTCTCGAAGACGCGGTCGTAGGGCGCGATGACGATGACCGGCATCTTCTCGCTCACCAGCGCGATCGGGCCATGCTTGAGCTCGCCCGCGGCGTAGCCCTCGGCGTGGATGTAGGAGATCTCCTTGAGCTTCAGCGCGCCCTCCATGGCGAGCGGGAAGCTCGTGCCGCGGCCGAGATAGAGGACATCGCTCGCCGTGCCTATCTGCGCCGCAAGCGCCTCGATCTCGGATTCGAGTTTCAGCGCCAGCGACATCATCCGCGGCACTTCCGCGAGCGCCTGAACGAGGTTCTCCTCGTCGCCCTCGGAGAGAACGCCGCGGGCCCGGCCGGCCGCCACCGCGAGCGAGGCGAGGACCGCGAGCTGGCAGGTGAAGGCCTTGGTCGAGGCAACGCCGATCTCGGGGCCGGCGAGCGTCGGCAGCATGACGTCCGCCTCGCGGGCGATCGTCGAGGTATGGACATTGACGACCGCGCCGATGCGCTGGCCGGCCTCGCGGGCATAGCGGAGCGAGGCCAGCGTGTCGGCCGTCTCGCCGGACTGCGAGATCACGAGGGACGCGCCGCCCCGCGCGAGCGGCATATCGCGGTAACGGAACTCGGAGGCGATATCGACGTCGACCGGCAGGCGGGCGAGGCGCTCGAACCAGTATTTTGCGATGAGGCCGGCGTAGTGGGCAGTCCCGCACGCGGTGATGGACAGGCGCTCGAGCCGCGCGAAGTCGAGGGCATCTGCCTTGCCGGCGGCGACGCGCCCGTTCGCGAAGTCGAGGTAGTGCGCCAGTGTGTGGCCGACGACCTCCGGCTGCTCGGCGATCTCCTTCGCCATGAAGTGGCGGTGATTGCCCTTGTCGACGAGGAGGCTCGACGCCACGCCGCGCACCTCCGGTCGGGTCACCTTGCGGTTGGCTTCGTCGTAGATGGTGAAGCCCTTGCGGGTCAGGACGGCCCAGTCGCCATCGTCGAGATAGGTGATGGCGTTGGTGAAGGGCGCGAGCGCGATGGCGTCGGAGCCGAGATAGACCTCGCCCTTCGAGCGGCCGAGCGCGAGCGGGCTGCCGCGCCGCGCGGCGATGAGGAGATCCTCCTCGCCGTCGAAGAGGACCGCGAGCGCGAAGGCGCCCTGGAAGCGTCCGAGGCTCGCCTTGACGGCGTCGACCGGCGTCTGACCCCTGTCGAGCTCGATCGTGATGATGTGCGCGATGACCTCGGTGTCGGTGTCGCTCGCCAGCGTCCGGCCGGCCGCCTCGATCTCCTTCCGAAGCTCGCGGAAATTCTCGATGATGCCGTTGTGGACGACGGCGACCCGCTCGGTGGCGTGCGGGTGGGCGTTGCGCTCGGTCGGCGCGCCATGCGTCGCCCAGCGGGTGTGGCCGATGCCGGCGCGGCCGTCGAGCGGCTCGCTGTCGAGCCGGTCGGCGAGGCGGGAGAGCTTTCCTTCCGCACGGCGCCGCGTCAGGTGGCCACCTTCGAGCGTGGCAACGCCCGCGGAATCATAGCCGCGATATTCGAGGCGGCGGAGCGCCTCCATCATCTGCGGCGCGACCGGGGACTGCCCGAGGATTCCTACGATACCGCACATTCGGTCTGCCCCACGATGCTCCGGCCTGGCTGCGAGCGGACAGCCGGAATCGTTTCCAACGTGTTAACGGACTGCACTCAATCCGCTTTCTTTGCCGCGGCGGCCTTCGCGCGGAAGGCCGTCGCCCAGCCCGGCTTGTTCACCTGCCGCCCGCGGGCGATGGCGAGCGCGCCGTCCGGGACGTCCTCGGTGATGACGCTGCCGGAGCCGATATAGGCGCCCGCGCCGATCCTGACAGGGGCGACCAGCGCGCTGTCGGACCCGACGAACGCCCCTGCCCCGATCTCGGTGCGGTATTTCCGGACGCCATCGTAGTTGCAGGTGATGGTGCCCGCGCCGATGTTGGCGTCGGCTCCGACCGTCGCGTCGCCGATGTAGCTGAGGTGGTTCACCTTGGCCCCCGCCGCTATGTCGGCATTCTTGATCTCGACGAAATTGCCGACCTTGGCCTTGTCGCCCAGCACGGTGCCGGGACGAAGGCGCGCGAATGGCCCGATCGTGGCGCCACGCCGGAGGATTGCGCCTTCGAGGTGGCAGAAGGCGTGAACGATCGCGCCGTCGTCGAGCGTCACGCCCGGTCCGCACACGACGTTCGGCTCCATGAGCACATCGCGGCCGATCTTCGTGTCGAAGGAGAGGAACACCGTCTCGGGGGCAACGAGGGTGGCCCCGCCAGCCATCGCCGCGGACCGCGCCGCCTGCTGCCAGATGCGCTCGACCGCGGCGAGTTCCTCGCGCGTGTTGACGCCGCGGACCTCGTCCTCGCCCGCCTCGACGACTACGACGCGGAGGCCGTCGGCATTGGCGAGCGCCACGGCGTCCGTGAGGTAGTACTCGCCCTTCGCGTTGTCGGTGCCGATCCGGTCGAGAAGCGAGAGCATCTGCGGCCCGGAGAAGGCCATGACGCCGGCATTGCACAGGTTCAGCGAACGCTCCCAGGCGGAGGCATCGCGCTCCTCGCGGATCGCGGCAAGCTGGTCGTCCTTCACGATCAGCCGGCCGTACCCCGTGGGGTTCGCCGTCCTGAAGCCGAGAACCGCGATCGCGGCGCCCAGTTCGAGCGCCTCGCGCAGCTTGCCCAGCGTCTCCGGCCGGATGAGCGGCGTGTCGCCGTAGAGCACCAGCACGTCGTCGGCGGCATCCTCCAGCGCCGCGCGGGCAGCCAGCACTGCGTGCGCAGTGCCGAGCCGGTCGACCTGCGTGAACACCTCCGCGGTCGGGGCGAGCATTCTTGTCAGCGTCGCGACATCGTCGCCGGCCGGCCCGTTCACCACCGCCGCCCGGCTCGCGCCCACGGCATCCGCGGCCCGCAGCACATGCCCGAGCATGGGCAGGCCCGCCACCGTGTGCATCACCTTGGACAGCGCCGACTTCATCCGCGTGCCCTCGCCAGCCGCAAGGATCACGACCTGGCACGAGCGCGTCGTCATGGAGGGGCTCCGCGAATCAGGAGGTTTCAGCCGGGTTTGCACTGAGGTTCCGGTGCAATCAAGGCAGTGGCGGCCGCGATGCGGTCGGCGGCCGACACATTGTGTTGCGGCGGCTGGAGTTGGGTGACGGCCTCCCACTCCAAACAAGCCCGTCGTTCCGGCCGGAGCGCAGCTGAGAGCCGGAACCTTTTGTTCCCGGGGCACAACTTTCCCCCGGAGGGCCGAATAGAGAGGCCCGTAGACAGCACAAAGGGTTCCGGGTTCCGCTTCGCGGCCCCGGAACGACGGATTGGTTCTTGGGGTGGTGAAGGAGTGGCAGGCCCACGTTCACCCGATCTGCGACAGGCCCGGGAAGGTGTTGAGGAGCCAGTTCGAGAACTGGGTCATCTGGCCGAAGATGAAGAGGAGGCCGGTGACGACGAGAAGCACGCCCATCACCCGCTCGATCGTTCCCATATGGCGGCGGATGCGCTTCATCCAGTTGAGGAACGGCCCGGCAAAGAGTGCAGCGACCAGGAACGGCAGGCCGAGGCCCATCGAGTAGATGAACAGGAGGAACGCACCGTAGCCCGCGCTGTCCCCGCTGCCGGCGATGCCGAGGACCGCGCCCAGCACCGGGCCGATGCACGGCGTCCAGCCGAAGGCGAAGGCAATGCCGATGATGTAGGAGCCGAGCGGCCCCGACGGCTTGGTGCGGACCTGGAAGCGCGCCTCGCGGTCGAGGAAGCCGATCCGGAACACACCGAGGAAGTGAAGCCCCATCACGATGATGGCGAGCCCCGCAAGGAGCGTGAAGAGCCCGAACTGCGTCCCGAAGATCGTGAACACCGGCTCGATCTGGCGCACCGATCGGCCGAAGAGGCCGATGCCGGCTCCGAGCAGCACGAACACCGTCGAGAAGCCGAGGACGAAAGCGATCGAGGCGCGGAAGACCCGAAGGCGGGTCTCGCGCGACGAGAGTTCGTCGGTAAGGTCGTCGAGGGTGACGCCGGCGATGAAGCAGAGGTACGGCACAACCAGCGGCAGGACGCACGGCGAGACGAACGACAGGAGGCCGGCGATGAACGTTCCGCCGAAGGTGACTTCCATGTCAGTGACCTACCCGCACGATGTGTTCCCCCCGCGCCGTGCGCTCCGGCTTTAGCGGAAGGCGTCCGAAAACGCCGCGTCACCTTTGCTTGAAGCGCGTGGCACGTCGGCGCACCGAGGCGGGAGCAGAAGCAATACCTACGACTCGCCGGGGGGAAATGGCTTGAGAGTCATGTAGACGTCCACGGTGCCAGACTCGACCGCTTTGATAGCGTTCAACCAGTCGTCCCATAGCGCCGGGTCGAAAGGAAGGTCGTCCCGAAGGAGTGACATGGAGCCGAGTAGCGCCGCAATCGCGTCCGACTTTGTGAGACCGTGCCAGTGCTGCAGGAACGCATACATGGCGACGTACGCTTCGCGCTCGGTTAGGCGCTTCATGAGTTCCCGCCCGCCTTGATGTGTACGGCAGTATGCCGTACATTGCTAGGATGTCCAAACCAGCAGCGGCGTCCCGCTCCACCCGTATCGAAGCCAGGATCGCCCCCGATGCACTAGCGATCGTCCGGCGCGCAGCCGAGATCCAGGGCCGAAGCCTCAGCGATTTCGTCGTCGCGGCCGCACAGAGCGAGGCCGAGAGGACAATCGAGGCTGCCCAGATCATTCGACTCTCGATGGCCGATCAGGAGGCGCTCGCGCGGGCGATCCTCGCACCGGCCGCGCCCAATGACGCGCTGCGGCGGGCAAAGCGCGCACACGAGCGCCTCGTCGTCGAGTCGAAGTGACAGGCTTCCTCGTCGAAGCCCTGTCGCGCGATCATGATCGCGCCGGGTTCTCCTGCGGCGTCGATGCGCTCGATCGCTATCTCGAAGTCCAGGCCGGACAGGACGTCCGACGCCGCATCGCGAACTGCTTTGTCGCGCGCCCGGCGAGGTCGGCGGAAATAGCCGGCTACTACACGCTGTCGGCGTCCAGCATCGCCACCCCCGACCTCCCCGAGGGCATCACCAGGCGTTTGCCGCGCTACCCGCTGTTGCCAGCAGTCGTCATCGGGCGCCTTGCCGTTGACCGGCGACACGTCGGACTTGGGCTCGGAGCGGCGCTGTTGTTTGACGCGATCAGACGATCCGCCTCTGCCGACGCCGCCGTGTTTGCCATCGTGGTGGACGCCAAGGACGAGAGGGCCGTGCGCTTCTACGAGCACCACGGGTTCAGCCGCTTCGCGAGCCGACCGCTGAGCCTGTACCTGCCGATGGCGACCGCCATCATGCTGCTGTAACCCTGACCGGACGGGCCTACCCTCCCCGCTCCTTCCGCAGCTTCGCCCAGTAGTCCAGCCGCTTCCGGATCTCGCGCTCAAAACCGCGCTCCGGCGGATTGTAGTAGGTCTGCCGGCCCATCTCGGTCGGGAAGTAGTCCTGCCCCGAGAAGGCGTCGGGCGCGTCGTGGTCGTAGTCGTAGCCGCGGCCGTAGCCTTCGCCCTTCATGAAGCGCGTCGGGGCGTTGAGGATGTGCTTTGGCGGCAGCAGCGAGCCGTGCTCGCGGGCGCTCGCCTGGGCGGCGCCGAAGGCCTTGTAGACGGCGTTCGATTTGGGTGCGGTCGCCAGGTACACGCAGGCCTGCGCCAGGGCGAGTTCGCCCTCGGGGCTCCCGAGGAAGTCGAACGCGTCCTTCGCGGCATTGGCGATCACGAGCGCCTGCGGGTCGGCAAGGCCGATGTCTTCGACCGCCATGCGCACCAGGCGCCGGCCGAGATAGAGGGGGTTCTCGCCGGCCACGAACATCCGGGCGAGATAGTAGAGCGCCGCGTCCGGGTCCGAGCCGCGCACCGATTTGTGCAGCGCCGAGATGAGATTGTAGTGGCCGTCCTGGCCCTTGTCGTAGATCGGCGCCCGGCGCTGCACGACCTCGAGCAGTTTTGGTGCGTCGAGCACCTCGTCCGGCCGGGCCGCGCGCCAGACTTCCTCGGCGAGCGTCAGCACCGCACGGCCGTCGCGGTCGGCGAGGCGGACGAGGAGGCCCCGCGCCTCCTCTGAGAGCGGCAGCGGCTTTTCCATGACGCGCTCGGCGCGGGCGAGGAGCTCTGCCAGCGCCGCCTCGTCGAGCGGCCGGAACGTGAGAACGCGGGCGCGCGACAGGAGAGCGGCGTTGAGTTCGAACGAGGGGTTCTCGGTCGTGGCGCCGACGAGCGAGATCGTGCCGTCCTCCATCACCGGGAGGAAGGAATCCTGCTGGGCGCGGTTGAAGCGGTGGATCTCGTCGACGAACAGGAGCGTCCCCTGCCCCTGCGATCGCCGCACCTGCGCGGCCGCGAACGCCTTCTTGAGGTCGGCGACGCCCGAGAACACCGCCGAGAGCTGCTCGAAGTGCAGGCTCGTCGCGGTGGCGAGGAGCCGCGCCACCGTCGTCTTGCCGGTGCCGGGCGGTCCCCACAGGATCAGCGAGCCGAGCGTGCGGGATTCGAGGATGCGCGTCAGCGCGCCGTCCGGCCCGACGAGATGGCCCTGCCCGACGACTTCGGCAAGCGAGGTCGGCCGCAGCCGATCGGCGAGCGGCCGGGGCGCCGCAGCCGCGGCCGAGCCATCATCGAAGAGCGTGGGCAATGCTCAGCGTCCGATCGAAAGGGTTGAGCGCAGCGTGCGGCCGCTGCGGATGATCTCGGTCTGCCACGCATTGGCGCCGGCCGCGATCAGTTCCACAAGCTGCGCCGTCGTCTCGATCGTGGTTCCGTTGATGGCGACGATCACATCGCCGCGGTCGAGCCCCGACGACGATGCGAACGAACTCGGCGCGACGCTCAGGACGATCACCCCAGTGGGAATGCCGGCATAGCCGAGCTCCTGCGCCACCGCGGGAGAGAGGTTCGCGACGCGCGCCCCGGTGAACGGCGTGCGGCCGGCGATCACCGCCTCGTCGCGCGGTGTGGTCTCCAGCGCCTCGACGGCCATGATCGTGAGCTCGAGGAGTTCTCCCGCGCGGATGACGCCGAGCTTCGCCTCGTGCCCGATGCCGGAGATGAGGAGCCGGTAGACGAGCCCGGTCGGATGATCGATCGCGGTCCCGTCGAAGGTCACCACCACATCGTCCACGACAAGCCCCGCCGCGGCGGCCGGGCCGTCGTCGAGCACGAAGGTGACACGGGCGCCGTTGAGCTGCGCGAGGCCGAGTTCCTGTGCCGTCTCGAAGTTCAGCGAGCCGAAGCCGGCGCCGATCCACGGCCGTTTCACCTTGCCGCCATTGAGCGCCGCCTCGAGGACGATGCGGACGACGTTGGAGGGAATCGCAAATCCGATCCCGTCCGACCCGCCGCCGCGCGAGAAGATCGCCGTATTGATGCCGATGAGGTTGCCGAAGACGTCAATCAGCGCGCCGCCCGAATTGCCCGGATTAATGGCGGCGTCCGTCTGGATGAAGACCTGCGTCTCGTCGCCCCCCGCCAGCGTCCGGCCGAGCCCGGAGACGATGCCGCTCGTCACCGTCTGGCCGACCCCGAACGGGTTGCCGATCGCCAGCACGAGGTCGCCGACCGCCAGCAGGTCGGAGTCCGTAAGCGGTACGACCGGATACGGCGTCGCCATCGCCGGGATGCGAAGGATCGCGATGTCGAACAGCTCCTCCGTCAGGAGGACTTCAGCCGGCACCTCACGGCCGTCGGCAAAGGCGATGCGGATGTCGTTGGCGTCCTCGATGACATGGAGGTTGGTGACGACGATGCCGCTCGGATCGATGATGACGCCTGAGCCGAGCGACTGGCGCACCCGCGCGCTGTTGCCGAACTGCTGCCAGTACGTGGTGTCGCGATTCTCGGGCAGCTGGCGGGCATAGACGTTCACCACCGCCGGCGAGGCTTTCCGCACCAGCGGCGCGAAGGAGAGCTGGATCTGCTCGTTGGTCTGCGGCACCTGCCGCTCGACCGTCGGCGTCCCGGCGTCCTGGGCGAACAGGGGGCCAGCACCGGCAACCGCCGCAAGCGCAGCTGCGGCGACCCAAATCCGAACGCGCATGATCCACCCTACCCTGTCGACACCGGAGGAGGCCACCGGGTCATGGCGCGTGAGCGCCAGCGCATCGCCCGGACAATGAACCGGGGCAAGATCGCGGCTGTTTTGAGGCGATGGACAGGGACCGGCGAATCCCGCGTCCGTTAGTGATCCGTAAACAATAAAAGGCAAAGTTGAATCGAACACGACGCAACACATGACGTGGAGTCGACTTCTCCGGCTGGGGGAGTTCTCGAGGGCATCGCAATGCCGCCTGCCAACCCTGTTTCCAGCCTGCGGCCGCAGCAGCGGCTGAGCATCCTCGTCGTGGATGACGACGCCGAGATCCTGTCCCTCCTCCGCGACGTGCTTACCGATGACGGCTTTCGCGTCCTCGCCGTCGGCTCGGCCGCAGCGGCCGCGATGCTGCTCGCGGCGGAAGCCATCGATCTCCTCATCACCGATATCGACCTCGGCGCCGGCGACGACGGCCTCGCACTTGCCGTCGATGCCCGCGCCACCCGCCCGCTGCTGCCGGTGATCTACATCTCCGGCGGACGCCATTTCGGCGACGCCGGCCGCGTCGACGGCTCCGCCTTCATTCCCAAGCCGTTCGGCCTCGATACGCTTACGGTGGCGGTCGCGACGGCGATGGCCGCCTAGCTCACGCGGCCGAACCGGATCAGCGCCTCCGCCATCGCCACCACCGCTTCGCGCGCCGGCCGGATGGTGATGCCGAGAACGCTCTTGGCCTTCTCGCTGTCGACCTCCCAGACGCGGCCGAGGTCGCCCTTCACGGCCCGCATGTCGGGGCGGAAGGGCACGACAAGGCGTGACACGACATTCGGCAGTTCGCCCTTCGGCATCTTGCGGCGGTAGGCCGGCAACGCCTCGCCGATGATGCGGCCGATGTCCGCGAACCAAAGGAACGCGTCGGCAACGATGAAGCGCTGGCCCGCCGCCTCGGGCTTTTCCATCGCCGCGACATGGGCCGCCGCCACATCGCGGACGTCGGCCACCGGGAGGCCGAACCTGGCGACGATCGGGTACTTGCCGCGCAGGAAGTTCTCGATCATCTCGCCGGACGTCTGGACGTTGGCATCGAGCGGCGGACCGAACACCTGGCCCGCGTTGATGACGGCCAGTTCCGGCCCCTTGCCGTCGGCGACGAAGTCCCAGGCCGCCCGTTCGGCCAGCGTCTTTGAAAGCGCGTAGGCGTTGATGCCAAGGGAGGAAACGTCCGACCAGTCGGATTCGTCAAACCGCGTCCTGTCGTAGCGCGCCGACGCGATCGCCGCGACGGACGAGGTCAGCACCACCCGCTTCACGCCAGCCGCGCGGGCCGCTGTCAGTACGCGCAGCGTCCCTTCGCGGGCCGGCCGGACCACCTCGTTCACGTCACGCGGCTGATTCAGCGGATAGGGCGAGGCAACGTGAAGCACGTGACGGACGCCGCGCATCGCGTCGTCCCAGCCGGCGTCGGACGTGAGTTCGGCCTTCGCGAAGCGGAGCCGGTCGCCTGCATCGACCTTCGTGGCGACGGCAGCCCGGACTTCCGCCTCGTCAGAAGGATCGCGGAGCGTCCCGACGACACCGTAGCCACGCTCGAGGAGCGCCACGATGCAGTGCTTGGCGATGAAGCCGCGCGCTCCGGTGACGAGGATGGTCTCTCCCGCGGCCATTCCGCACTCTCCCGACGCAAACAAAAAAGGGGCGGTCGCCCGCCCCTTCCTAGCAAATTCCCGCTGGAATCCAGCAGACCGAAGCGGCTACGCGTTCGCTTCCTCGCGGGCGCCTGCCGTCTCGGCATGACGCGCGCGGTCGGCGGCGCCCTTGGCGTCGACGTCCCGATCGACCAGCTCGATCACCGCCATCGGAGCCGAGTCGCCATAGCGGAAGCCCGCCTTGAGGACGCGGGTGTAGCCGCCGGCACGGGACGCATAGCGCGGCCCGATCGTGGCGAAGAGCTTCCTGACGGCGTCCTCGTCGCGGATGCGCGAGATCGCGAGGCGGCGGGCGTGCAGGTCGCCACGCTTGCCGAGCGTGATCATCTTTTCGATGATCGGACGGAGGTCCTTCGCCTTCGGCAGCGTGGTCACGATCTGCTCGTGGGTAATGAGCGATGCGACCATGTTGGCGAACATCGCCTTGCGGTGGCTCGCCGTGAGGCCGAATTTGCGGCCGGACTTGTGGTGGCGCATAGCGCTGCTCCCTGAATTTTGTTGGCCGGCGGCTCCCGCCGCGGGCCGGCGATCCTAGTAGTGGTCTTCGTAGCGCTTGGCCAGATCTTCGATGTTCTCTGGCGGCCAGTTCGGCACTTCCATGCCCAGATGGAGACCCATCTGCGCGAGGACTTCCTTGATCTCGTTGAGCGACTTCCGGCCGAAATTCGGGGTCCGGAGCATCTCGGCTTCGGTCTTCTGGATCAGGTCGCCGATGTAGACGATGTTGTCGTTCTTCAGGCAGTTCGCCGAGCGGACCGAAAGCTCCAGCTCGTCGACCTTCTTGAGCAGCGCCGGGTTGAAGGCGAGCTCCGGGATGGCCTCGGCGGTGACTTCCTTCTCCGGCTCCTCGAAGGTGACGAAGATCGAGAGCTGGTCCTGCAGGATGCGCGCCGCATAGGCGATCGCGTCGTCCGGGCGGATCGAGCCGTTGGTCTCGACCGTCAGCGTCAGCTTGTCGTAGTCCAGGACCTGACCCTCGCGGGTGTTCTCGACCTTGTACGAAACCTTGCGGATCGGCGAGTAGAGGCTGTCGACCGGGATCAGGCCGATCGGCGCGTCCTCGGGACGGTTCTGGTCCGCCGGGACGTAGCCCTTGCCGTTGTTGACGGTGAACTCCATCCGGATCTCGGCGCCCTCGTCGAGGGTGCAGATCACGAGGTCCGGGTTCAGGATTTCGACGTCGCCAACGGTCTGGATGTCGCCGGCCGTGACCACGCCCGGTCCCGACTTCCGCACGACCATCCGCTTCGGGCCTTCGCCCTGCATCTTGATGGCGATTTCCTTGATGTTCAGCACGATGTCGGTCACGTCCTCGCGGACGCCGGCGATCGAGGAGAACTCATGCAGCACGCCGTCGATCTGAACGGACGTGACGGCCGCGCCCTGGAGCGAGGACAGCAGCACGCGACGGAGGGCATTGCCCAGCGTCATCCCGAAGCCGCGCTCGAGCGGCTCGGCCACCACGGTTGCGTAGCGCTTCGCATCGGACCCGGGGGTCGTGTCGAGCGAATTCGGCTTGATCAGTTCTTGCCAGTTTCTGCGGATCACTTGGGTGAATCCTTTCGGTCAAAGGTCATGCCGCCAATGGCGGCGAAGCCGGGCCGCATTGCCCGGCGCAAACAGCACTCTGACGCTCGTCGCCTAGACGCGGCGACGCTTCCGTGGGCGGCAGCCATTGTGCGGGATCGGCGTCACGTCGCGGATCGAGGTGACGGTGAAGCCCGACGACTGCAGGGCCCGGAGCGCCGATTCACGGCCCGACCCGGGACCGGACACCTCAACCTCGAGGGTCCGCATACCATGCTCGCTCGCCTTGCGGGCGGCGTCTTCCGCTGCCATCTGCGCGGCATACGGGGTCGACTTGCGCGAGCCCTTGAAGCCCATCGTTCCGGCCGAGGACCACGAGATCGTGTTTCCCTGGGCGTCGGTGATGGTGATCATCGTGTTGTTGAAAGTCGAAGAGACGTGTGCGACGCCGGAGGCGATGTTCTTGCGCTCGCGGCGACGTACGCGGGTCGTGTCCTTGGCCATTACCTGTCCTGTTACGATATCTGCGCTGCCGTAGTGCCAGCAGCTCCACCGAAGAAAGCGAGTAGCGAATAGCGAGTAGCGAGTAGGGCCGCTCGGCCGTTCCTATTCGCTATTCGCTATTCGCTATTTCGCCTCTTCCCTACTTCTTCTTCCCGGCGATCGCCTTGGCCGGACCCTTGCGGGTACGGGCATTGGTGTGCGTCCGCTGGCCGCGCACCGGGAGACCGCGCCGGTGACGGAGGCCGCGGTACGAACCGAGGTCCATCAGGCGCTTGATGTTCATCGCGACTTCGCGGCGGAGGTCACCCTCCACCAGGTAGTCGCGGTCGATCGCTTCACGGATCTGGATGATCTCGGCGTCCGAAAGCTCGTTGACGCGGCGTTCCGCGGGGATGCTCACCATTTCGGCGATCTCCCTGGCGCGGTACGGGCCGATGCCGTGAATGTACTGCAGCGCGATAACGACGCGCTTGTTGGTCGGGATGTTGACGCCAGCGATGCGGGCCACGTGGTCTCACTCCTCACGATCGGCCGCTCCTGGCACGATCCCGGCCCTTCCGGCCACCTGAAAGCACTAAACCGGCGTCCGGCAAAAGCCGGCACCGATGATTCCTGATCAGAATGTAAAGGCGGTAGATAGCGACCTGATCGTGTCGCGTCAACCGCCGGCGCGCTAAGCGTGCGCCGAAGCCTTCTCGACGATGCGATCGATCTCCGCCGTCACGGCATCGATCTCCTGCATTCCGTCGATCGTCGACAGGATTCCCTGCCGGCGATAGTGATCCGCAACCGGCGCGCTCTGCTCGCGGAACGCCGCAAGACGCCGCTGCAGCGTCTCGGCATTGTCGTCCGCGCGAGCGGCGTCGCCCATTTCCTTGGCCCGCTTCTCGACCCGTCCGAGCAGCACCGCCTCATCGACCTCGAAGTCGATCACCGCGTCCAGGGCCAGACCCTTGTCGTGGAGGAGCTTCGCGAGCGCCTCGGCCTGACCCACGGTCCGCGGGAAGCCGTCAAGCACGAAGCCCTTGCGCGCATCCGGCTCCTCGATCCTGTCGGCAATCACGCCGATCACGACCTCGTCCGGCACGAGATCCCCACGATCCATGATCGCCTTGGCCCGAAGGCCGACCGGCGACTCCGCCGCGACCGCCGCGCGCAGCATGTCGCCCGTCGACAGATGGGCGATGCCATGGCGCGCAACAAGGCGGGCGGCCTGGGTGCCCTTCCCCGAGCCGGGCGGCCCGAACAGAACGAGTCTCATCGCTTCTTGCCGCGCAGTTTCGACTTCTTGACCAGCCCCTCGTACTGATGCGCGAGGAGATGGCCCTGCACCTGCGCCACCGTATCCATCGTCACGGACACGACGATCAGGATCGAGGTGCCGCCGAGATAGAACGGGATGCCGGTGCGGGCGATGACGAACTCTGGCACAAGGCAGACGATCACCAGGTAGAGCGCGCCGGCCACGGTAATGCGGGTCAGCACGTAGTCGATGTATTCAGCCGTCCGCTGGCCGGGACGGATGCCCGGAATGAAGCCGCCATGGCGCTTCAGGTTGTCCGCCGTGTCCGCCGGATTGAACACGATCGCCGTGTAGAAGAAGGCGAAGAAGATGATCAGGACCCCGTACAGGATCATGTAGAGCGGCTGGCCGTGGCCCAGCAGCGCCGTGATCGCGCCGAGGAAGCCGGTCGACTCCGTCGTGGTGCTGAACCCTGCCACCGTGGCCGGCAGGAGGAGCAGCGACGAGGCGAAGATCGGCGGGATGACGCCGGCGGTGTTGAGCTTCAGCGGCAGGTGCGAGGACTCGCCCTGGAACATCCGGTTGCCGACCTGACGCTTCGGATACTGGATCAGCAGCCGGCGCTGGGCGCGCTCGACGAACACGATGAAGGCGACGATGGCAACCGCGAGCACCACGATCATCAGCATCGTACCGGTGCCGATGGCGCCCTGGCGGCTCAGTTCGAGCGTGCCGGCGATGGCCGCCGGGAAGCCCGCGACGATGCCGGTGAAGATGATCAGCGAGATGCCGTTGCCGATGCCGCGGGCGGTGATCTGCTCGCCGAGCCACATCAGGAATATCGTGCCGCCGGTGAGCGTGATCACTGTCGACAGGCGGAAGAACCAGCCCGGATCGCTGACGATCCCCTGCCCTGCCTCGAGGCCGGCCGCGATGGCGTAGGCCTGGAGCGCGGCGAGGATCACCGTGCCGTAGCGGGTGTACTGGTTGATGATCTTGCGGCCGGACTCGCCTTCCTTCTTGATCGCCTCGAGGCGCGGGATGAGCGAACTCGCCAGCTGCATCACGATGGACGCGGAAATGTACGGCATGATGCCGAGGGCGAAGATCGCCATCCGCTCGACGGCGCCGCCGGCAAACATGTTGAAGAGGCCGAGAACGCCTCCCGACTGCGACTGGAAGGCGTTGGCGAATGCGTCGGGGTTGATCCCCGGCATCGGGATGTAGGTCCCGAGCCGGTAGATGATCAGCGCGCCGAGCGTGAACCAAATCCGCTTCTTCAGCGCCTCTGCCTTGGCAAAGGCGCCGAAGTTGAGGTTGGCTGCGAGCTGCTCTGCCGCTGATGCCATGTCCGGTACTCCGAAGTTCAGTGCCGCGCGCGAAAAACCGCGTGCGTCAGACGGCCTTGAGCGAGCCGCCCGCCTTCTCGATCGCCTCCGCGGCCGGCTTCGACGCGCCGGCAACCTCGAAGGTCACCGCGCTCGTTACCGTGCCGCCGAGAACCCTGACGCCGTCGCGGACCCGGCGGATCACGCCGGCGGCCACGAGCGTCTCGCCGGTCACCGGCTTGGTGGCGTCGAGCTTGCCGGCGTCGATCGCCGCCTGGACCTTGTCGAGGCTGACTTCCACGAAGGACTTGCGGAAGATGTTGTTGAAGCCGCGCTTGGGCAGGCGACGATGGATCGGCATCTGGCCGCCCTCGAAGCCGTTGATGGCAACACCGGAGCGGGCCGTCTGGCCCTTGCCGCCGCGGCCGCCCGTCTTGCCCGAGCCCGAGCCGATGCCTCGGCCGACCCGCTTCCGGTTCTTCGTCGCGCCCGGCGCGTCCGAGAGTTCGTTGAGCTTCACGTGCGTTCCCTCAGGGTCGCGGAGCGGACAAGGCCTAGGCCTCGTCGACGATCCGTACGATGTGCTGCATCTTGGCGATCATGCCGCGCGTTGCCGGATTGTCCGGAACGGTCGACCGACGGCCGATCTTGTTCAGGCCGAGCCCGACCAGCGTCTGGCGCTGGATTCCCGGCCGCCGCTGCGGGCTGCCGGTCTGCTCGACCGTGATGGTCTTGGTCTGCGAGGTGTTGGCCATGGATCGTCAGCCTATGCTTCCGCCGCAGCGGCTTCCGGATCGACGTCCTTGCGGCGCGCCTGGAGCGTGGAGACCTTGATCCCGCGGCGAGAGGCAACGCCGCGCGGGCTGTCTTCGTGCTTCAGTGCGTCGAAAGTGGCGCGAACCATGTTGTAGGGGTTGGACGAGCCGAGCGACTTCGCAACGACGTCCTGGATGCCGACCGTCTCGAAGACGGCGCGCATCGGGCCACCGGCGATGATGCCCGTGCCCGGAGGAGCAGCGCGCACATGCACCTTGCCCGCGCCGTGGCGGCCGGACACGTCGTGATGCAGCGTGCGGCCTTCGCGCAGCGGAACGCGGATCAGCCCGCGCTTGGCGGCTTCCGTCGCCTTGCGGATCGCCTCCGGCACCTCGCGGGCCTTGCCGTGACCGAAGCCGACGCGGCCCTTCTGGTCGCCGACGACAACGAGCGCGGCGAAGCCGAAGCGCTTGCCGCCCTTCACGACCTTCGCGACGCGGTTGATGTGGACGAGCTTGTCCACGAACTCGCTGTCGCGCTCCTCGCGGTGGTCTCTATCTCTGGCCATCAGGTCCTCAGATCCGTTCGCTCATGTCATGGCCCGGCGAAGCCGGTTCAAGCCATGATCAGAAATTCAGTCCGCCCTCGCGGGCCCCTTCGGCCAGCGCCTTGACGCGGCCGTGATAAAGATATGCGCCGCGGTCGAAGACCACGTCGGTCACGCCGGCCGCAACCGCGCGCTCGGCGATCAGCTTGCCGATCGCCGCAGCCGCATCGCGGTTCGACCCCTTGTTGCCTGCCTCGCGGTAGGTCTTCTCCAGCGATGACGCGGCGGCGACCGTATGGCCGCGCGCATCGTCGATCACCTGGGCGTAGATGTGCTCCTGCGAGCGGTACACCGACAGGCGCGGACGGCCGCCGTGGACGACGATCGTCCGGCGGACCCGGCTCGAGCGCCGCAGGCGCTTGGACTTGTTCGGCTTCATCTGCGGGACCCTTACTTCTTCTTGCCTTCTTTGCGGAGGATCCGCTCACCGGCGTACTTCACGCCCTTGCCGAGATACGGCTCGGGCGGACGGTAGGAGCGAATCTCGGCAGCGACCTGGCCAACGCGCTGGTTGTCGATGCCGGAAACGACGATCTCGGTCGGCTTCGGCGTCGTGACCGTGATGCCGGCCGGGATCGGGTACTTGACCTCGTGGCTGTAGCCGAGCGTGAGGTTGAGATCCTTGCCCTGCACCGCGGCGCGGTAGCCGACGCCGCTGATCTCCAGCTTCTGCTCGAACCCCGTCGTCACGCCCTTCACCAGATTGGCGATCTGCGTCCGCGACATGCCCCACTGGGCCTGCGCCGGCTTGGTGTCGTTCGCCGGATCGACCTTGATCCCGCCGTCCTGCATGACGACCTGGATGTTGTCCGTCGCCATGAACGACAGCTCGCCCTTGGGTCCCTTCACGGTGACCTTCTGGCCTTCGATCGTTGCCGTCACGCCCTTCGGGACCGGGACCGCCTTCTTGCCAATACGCGACATCGTCTTGTTCCGTTCGTGCTTCGTCGGGATCCCTGCCGGCCTTAGAAGACCTGGCAGAGAACCTCGCCGCCCACATTCTGTTCGCGCGCGTCGCTGTCCGACATGACGCCCTTCGGCGTCGACAGGATCGATACGCCCAGGCCGTTCATGACCCGCGGAATCGAATCCGCAGACGTATAGACCCGCCGGCCCGGACGCGACACCCGCTGGATTTCGCGAATGACCGGCGTGCCGTCGTAATACTTGAGTTCGATCTCGAACTCGGATCGGCCATCCTGCTCGATCGAGGAATAGCCGCGGATGTAGCCCTCGGACTGCAGCACGTCGAGGACGTTCTGCCGCAGCGAGGACGCAGGCGTGCTCACCTTCGACTTGTTCCGCATCTGTGCGTTGCGGATACGGGTGAGCATATCGCCAAGGGGATCGGTCAGCAGCATTGGTCCGTCTCCTTACCAGCTCGACTTGACGAGGCCGGGGATCAAGCCCGCGGAGCCCAGCTCGCGAAGCGCGAGGCGGGACATCCGGAGCTTCCGGTACACTGCCCGCGGCCGGCCGGTGATTTCGCACCGGTTGCGGATGCGGGTGGGCGATGAATTGCGCGGCAGCTCCGCAAGCTTGAGCTGCGCCTGGAAGCGCTCCTCGAGCGAAAGGCTCTCGTCGCGCGCGATCTCGCGCAGTTTGGTGCGGCGCTCGCCATACTGAGCCGACAGCTTGCGGCGGCGGTTGTTCTTCTCGACCGAGCTCTTCTTGGCCATCGTTCTATTCCTTGCCCGTGCGGAACGGGAACTCGAATGCAGTCAAAAGGGCGCGCGCCTCATCGTCCGACTTGGCGGTCGTGCAGATGATGACGTCCATGCCCCAGACCTGTTCGATCTGGTCGTACGCGATCTCGGGGAAAATGATGTGTTCCTTGATCCCCATCGCGAAATTGCCGCGCCCGTCGAAGCTCTTCGGGTTGAGGCCGCGGAAGTCGCGGACACGCGGCAGCGCGATGTGGATCAGCCGGTCCAGGAAGTCGTACATCCGGTCCCGGCGAAGCGTGACGCGCCCGCCGAGCGGCATGTTCTCGCGGACCTTGAAGGTCGCGATCGACTTGCGGGCACGCGACACCGACGGCTTCTGGCCGGCGATGAGCGCGAGATCTGCAAGCGCGGCCGTCACCTTCTTGGTGTCGTTGACCGCCTCGCCGACGCCCATGTTGAGGACGATCTTGTCGAGGCGCGGCACCTGCATGAGGTTCGTGTACCCGAACTGCTTGGTGAGTTCGGGCCGGACGACCTCATTGTAGCGGACCTTCTGCCGCGGCTGATAGGCTGCTTCAGCCATCGATCAGTTCTCCAGAACGCTTGGCGAAGCGGACCTTCTTGCGGCTCTCGCCCTCGCCTTCAAACTTGAATCCGATCCGCGTCGGCTTGTCGTCCTTGGGATCGACATGCGCGAGGTTGGACAGGTGGATGGGCATTTCCTTGGTGATGATGCCGCCCGCCTGCGATGCGGTCTGGCGCTGGTGGCGCGACCCCATGTTGACGCCGCGGACGATCGCCCGTTCGGCCGCGGGCTCGACGCCGAGCACTTCGCCCGACTTGCCCTTGTCCTTGCCCGAGATGACGACGACCTTGTCGCCCTTGCGAATGCGAGCGGCCATTACAGCACCTCCGGCGCGAGCGAGATGATCTTCATGTGGTTGCGCGCACGAAGCTCACGAGGAACCGGCCCGAAGATACGAGTGCCGATCGGCTCCGACTGGTTGTTGATGAGGACCGCGGCATTCCGGTCGAACCGGATGACGCTGCCGTCCGGACGACGGATGTCCTTGGCGGTGCGAACGACGACCGCCTTCATGACGTCGCCCTTCTTCACGCGGCCCCGCGGGATCGCTTCCTTGATCGACACCACGATGACGTCGCCCACCGAAGCGTATTTCCGCTTCGAGCCGCCGAGCACCTTGATGCACATGACGCGGCGAGCCCCGGAATTGTCCGCGACGTCAAGATTGGTCTGCATCTGAATCATGGCAACCGCCTAATTTCCTGTGGCGCCGTTACCGGCTCCGCGCCCTGGCCTTCCGGTTCGGACGCTCGTGTTCCTACTCTGCCGACGCTCCGGCGCCCTTCGCCGACGTACCGGCGATGACCACCCAGCGCTTGGTCTTGGAGATCGGCACCGTCTCCTCGATCGAGACGTTGTCGCCGACCTTCCAGGTGTTCTCGGCGTCATGCGCCTGGTAGTTCTTCGAACGGCGGATGATCTTGGTGAGCACGGGGTGCGCGAAACGGCGCTCCACCTTGACCACCACGGTCTTGTCCTGCTTGTCGCTGACGACGACGCCTTGGAGGACGCGCTTCGGCATGGTCTCTAGTCCTTCTTCGCGGCGGCGCGATCGGTCGTCGCCTGCGTCATCAGCCGGGCGATGTCCTTGCGGACCTGGCGCACCCGCGAGGTGTTGTTGAGCTGGCCGCTCGCCTTCTGGAAGCGCAGGTTGAACTGCTCCTTCTTCAGCGAGGCGAGCTGGTCGGTCCGCTCGTCCGGGGTCATCGACCTGATTTCAGTGGCCTTCATGGCTGTCTCCGATCCCGCTCGTTAGTCCGGGATGCGCTGTACGAAGCGCGTGATGATCGGCAGCTTCGCCGCACCGAGGCGAAGCGCCTCGCGCGCGGTGTCCTCGGCCACGCCGTCGATCTCGAACATGATCCGGCCGGGCTTGACGCGGGCCGCCCAGAACTCCGGGGTGCCCTTGCCCTTGCCCATGCGGACCTCGGTCGGCTTCTTCGAAACCGGCACGTCCGGGAACACGCGGATCCAGACGCGGCCGGCGCGCTTCATGTGACGGGTGATCGCGCGGCGGGCCGCCTCGATCTGCCGGGCGGTCACCCGCTCCGGCTCCATGGCCTTGAGACCGAACGCGCCGAAGGAAAGGTCGAACCCACCCTTGGCCACGCCGTGAATCCGGCCCTTGAACTGCTTGCGGAACTTCGTCCGTTTCGGCTGAAGCATCGGTCCCTACCCTACGCGGCGTCCCGGCGGCGACCGCCGGACGACTGCTGGTCGCCCTCGGCCAGCCGACGCTCGGAAGCCATCGGATCGTGTTCCATGATCTCGCCCTTGAAGATCCAGACCTTGACGCCGCAGGCGCCATAGGCGGTCTTCGCGGTGGCGACACCAAAATCGATGTCGGCGCGGAGCGTGTGCAGCGGCACGCGGCCCTCGCGATACCATTCCGTGCGGGCGATCTCGGCGCCGCCGAGGCGACCGCCGCAGGTGATCTTGATGCCCTCGGCGCCAAGACGCATCGCCGACTGCACGGCGCGCTTCATGGCACGGCGGAACGCCACGCGGCGCTCGAGCTGCTGGGCAATGGACGCGGCGACCAGTGTGGCGTCGAGCTCGGGCTTGCGCACCTCGACGATGTTGATGTGAACCTCGGAATCGGTGAGCGAGGCCACCTTCTTCCTGAGCTTCTCGATATCCGCGCCCTTCTTGCCGATCACGATGCCCGGACGGGCCGAGTGGATGGTGACGCGGGCCTTCTTGTGCGGGCGCTCGATCACGATCTTCGAGACGGCCGCCTGCTTGAGGTCCTCGGAGAGCGCGGCGCGCACCTTCACGTCCTCGTGGAGGAGCTTGCCGTACTCGCCCTTGCCCGCATACCAGCGCGAGTCCCAGGTGCGGTTGATGCCGAGCCGGAGCCCGATCGGATTGACCTTCTGACCCATCAGGCAGCTTCCTCAACTTCGCGCACGACGATGGTCATGTGCGAGAACGGCTTCTGGATACGACCGACACGACCGCGGCCGCGCGGCGTCCAGCGCTTCATGACCAGCGACTTGCCGACATAAGCCTCGGCAACCACGAGCGAATCGACGTCGAGCGAATGGTTGTTCTCGGCGTTCGCGATTGCCGACTCCAGCAGCTTCTTGACGAGCCCGGCGGCCCGCTTGCGGCTGAAGGCGAGATCGTTCCGCGCAGTCCCGACCTTCTTGCCCCGGATCAGTTCCGCGACGAGGTTCAGCTTCTGCGTGGAGATGCGGGCCGTCCGAAGCACGGCCTGTGCCTCGTTGTCCTTGAGCGAGCGCTCGCGCTTTGGCTTGCCCATCGCTACTTCCTCTTCGCCTTCTTGTCGGCCGTATGGCCGTAGTAGGTCCGCGTCGGCGCGAACTCGCCGAACTTGTGGCCCACCATGTCCTCGTTCACCGCTACCGGCACATGCTTGTTGCCGTTGTGGACGCCGAAGGTGAGGCCGACGAACTGCGGCAGGATCGTGGAGCGGCGGCTCCAGATCTTGATGACTTCGCTACGGCCCGACGAACGCGACTTCTCAGCCTTGCGGAGGAGATAGCCGTCGACGAAGGGGCCTTTCCAGACAGAACGGGTCACGCCGGGATCCTCTACTTCTTCCGAATGTGGCGGCTACGGACGATCAACTTGTCCGTCGACTTGTTGCTGCGGGTCTTCTTGCCCTTGGTCGGCTTGCCCCACGGGGTGACCGGATGGCGGCCGCCCGAGGTCTTGCCTTCGCCGCCACCGTGCGGATGGTCGACCGGGTTCATCGCGACGCCGCGGACGCTCGGACGCCAGCCCAGCCAGCGCTGCCGACCGGCCTTGCCGATGACGCGATTGGAATGGTCCGGGTTCGAGACGGCGCCGACGGTCGCGAAGCAGTTCTGGTTCACCAGACGCTGTTCGCCCGAGTTCATTTTCAGGATGGCATTGCCCTGGTCGCGGCCGACATACTGTGCGTATGCGCCGGCGGCCCGGGCAAGCTGCGCGCCCTTGCCAGGCTTGAGCTCGATGTTGTGCACGATCGTGCCGACCGGCATGGCCGCCAGCGGCATCGCATTGCCGACCTTCACGTCCGCCGACTTGGCCGAGACGATCTTGTCGCCGATCGCCAGGCGCTGCGGCGCCACGATGTAGGCGAGCTGGCCGTCCTCGTACTTCACCAGCGCGATGAACGACGAACGGTTCGGATCGTATTCGAGCCGCTCGACCACAGCGACCATGTCGAGCTTCTGGCGCTTGAAGTCGACGATGCGGTAGGTGCGCTTGTGCCCGCCGCCACGCCGGCGCGCCGTCAGGCGGCCATGATTGTTGCGACCGCCGGTGCCCGTCTTGCCGACGGTGAGCGTCTTGACCGGGCCGCCCTTGTGGAGCCCCTCGCGCGACACCGTCACCAGCTGGCGCTGGCTCGGAGTCGTCGGCTTGTATGTCTTGAGTGCCATCGTTCTGCCCCTGCCCTCAGAGACCGGTCGTCACGTCGATCGACTGACCGGCCGCAAGCGTGACGATCGCGCGCTTGATGTCGGACTGCCGGCCGAGATGGCCGCGGAACCGCTTGAGCTTGCCTTTGCGGTTGAGCGTGTTGACGGCCGTCACCTTCACCTCGAAGAGCGCCTCGACCGCCGCCTTGATCTGCGGCTTGGTGGCGTCCCTGGCGACGTTGAAGACGACCTTGTCCTGCTCCGAAGCCATCGTCGATTTCTCGGTGATGGCCGGGCTGCGGATGATGTCGTAGTGGCTCTGCTTGGTCACTTCAGCCGCTCCTGGAGCGCGGTGACGGCATCCCGTGTCAGCACCAGCTTATGCCGGCGCAGGATGTCGTAGACGTTGATGCCCTGGATCGGCAGCACGTCGATATTGGCGATGTTCCGCGCCGCGAGCGCGAAGCCGCCATCGATCGTGTCACCGCCGATGAGAAGCGCGTTCGACAGGCCGAGCTTTTCGAAGCGCGCCTTGAGCGCCTTCGTCTTCGGCTCGGCTACCGAAAGCACGTCGACCACGATCAGGCCGTCTTCCTTGGCCTTGGCCGAGAGCGCGTGCTTGAGCGCCAGCGCCCGCACCTTCTTCGGCAGGTCATGGGCATGGCTGCGGACCACCGGGCCGAACGCCTTGCCACCACCGCGGAACTGCGGAGCCGACTTGGCGCCGTGGCGCGCCTGGCCGGTGCCCTTCTGCTTGTATGCCTTCGCCTTCGTGCGGTTGATCTCGCCGCGCGTCTTGGTCTTGTGCGTGCCCGCCTGCCGCTTGGACAGCTGGTAGCGCACCATGCGCTGCAGGATGTCGGCGCGGGGCTCGAGCCCGAAGATCTCGTCGGCGATCTCGATCGATCCGGCCGCTTCGCCGTCGAGCGTCTGTACCTTGATGTCCATCACGCGGTCTCCCCTTCGGCCGCCGGAGCAGCCGCGGCCGGAGCCGCATCGCCGCGCTTGCGGAAGGCACCCGGAACCGGCGCCTCGCCAGGCAGGGCGCGCTTCACCGCGTCGCGGACGAGAATCCAGCCGCCCTTGGCGCCCGGCACCGCGCCCTCGACCATGATCAGGCCGCGGTCGACGTCCGTCCGGACGACCTTGAGGTTCTGGGTGGTGACGCGGTCATTGCCGAGATGACCGGCCATCTTCTTGTTCTTGAAGACCTTGCCCGGATCCTGGCGCTGACCGGTCGAACCGTGGGTACGGTGCGACACCGAGTTGCCGTGCGTCGCGCGGCCACCACGGAAATGGTGGCGCTTGATGACGCCGGCGAAGCCCTTGCCAATCGTGGTGCCGGTGACGTCAACGAACTGGCCGACGACGAAGTGGTCCGCCGTCAGTTCCGCGCCGACCTCGATCATCGCGTCCTCGGAAACCCGGAACTCGACGACCTGACGCTTCGGCTCGACCTGCGCCACGGCGAAGTGGCCGCGCAGCGCCTTGGGCGTGTTCTTGACCTTGGCAAGGCCCGCACCGAGCTGGAGCGCGGTGTAGCCGTTCTTCTCGGCCGTGCGCTGTGCAACGACCTGGCAATTGTCGAGCCTGAGCACGGTGACCGGGATCTGTTCCCCCGCCTCCGAGTAGACCCGGGTCATGCCGACCTTCTGGGTGATGACGCCTGAGCGCATTGTTCTGTCCGCCGGCCTAGAGCTTGATCTCGACGTCGACACCCGCCGCAAGGTCGAGCTTCATCAGCGCGTCCACGGTCTGCGGGGTGGGGTCGACGATATCGAGAAGCCGCTTGTGAGTGCGCATCTCGAACTGCTCGCGGCTCTTCTTGTCGACGTGCGGCGAGCGGTTCACGGTGAACTTCTCGATACGGGTCGGAAGCGGGATCGGGCCGCGCACGCGCGCCCCGGTACGCTTCGCCGTCGAGACGATCTCACGGGTCGAGGAATCGAGAACCCGGTGGTCGAAGGCTTTGAGCCGGATTCTGATGTTCTGGCCGTTCATAGTGCTTTTCCCAGATCGTCTGTCGAACGGAGGGGCGAAATCGCCCCTCCACCGTATCGATGATGCCCGGTGCTACTTGATGATCGAGGTAACAACGCCCGAACCAACGGTTCGGCCGCCCTCGCGGATAGCGAACCGGAGACGCTCCTCCATGGCGATCGGAGCGATGAGCTCGATCGTCATTTTGATGTTGTCGCCGGGCATGACCATCTCGGTGCCCTCGGGAAGCTGCACCACGCCAGTCACGTCCGTCGTCCGGAAGTAGAACTGCGGACGGTAGTTGGTGAAGAACGGCGTGTGACGGCCACCCTCTTCCTTGGTGAGGATGTAGGCCTCAGCAGTGAAGTTGGTGTGCGGGGTGATCGTGCCCGGCTTGGCCAGAACCTGGCCGCGCTCGACGCCCTCGCGGTCAACGCCGCGGAGCAGCGCGCCAATGTTGTCGCCCGCCTGGCCCTGGTCGAGCAGCTTGCGGAACATCTCGACGCCGGTCACGACGGTCTTCACGGTGGCGCGGATGCCGACGATCTCGACTTCCTCGCCAACCTTGACGATTCCGCGCTCGACGCGGCCGGTAACGACGGTGCCGCGGCCGGAGATCGAGAACACGTCTTCGATCGGCATCAGGAAGGGCTTGTCGACCGGACGCTCCGGGGTCGGGATGTAGGCGTCGACTTCGCGCATCAGCTCGAGGATGGCGTCATGGCCGATCGCCGGATCCTTGTTCTCGAGGGCAGCAAGTGCCGAGCCCTTGACGAACGGGATCTTGTCGCCCGGGAAGCCGTACTTGGTCAGGAGCTCGCGAACCTCGAGCTCCACGAGCTCGAGCAGCTCCGGATCGTCGACCATGTCGACCTTGTTGAGGAACACGACGAGAGCCGGGACGCCGACATTGTAGGCGAGCAGGATGTGCTCGCGGGTCTGCGGCATCGGGCCGTCAGCGGCCGACACGACCAGGATCGCGCCGTCCATCTGCGCGGCGCCCGTGATCATGTTCTTCACATAATCGGCGTGGCCGGGGCAGTCGACGTGGGCGTAGTGCCGGTTCTGCGTCTCGTACTCGACATGCGCCGTGTTGATCGTGATGCCGCGCGCCTTCTCCTCGGGCGCCGAGTCGATGTCGGCATACGACTTGAAGGTAGCCCCGCCGGTTTCCGCCAGGACCTTGGTGATGGCAGCCGTCAGCGACGTCTTGCCATGGTCCACGTGACCGATCGTGCCGATGTTTACGTGCGGCTTGTTGCGCTCGAACTTTGCTTTAGCCATTGGGGCTCTCCGTCTCTCGTTTTCCTGGGTGTCGACCGGATCAGGCGAACTTCGCCTGGATGTCCTGGGCAACCGCCTGGGGAACCTGCTCGTAGTGGTCGAACTGCATGGTGTAGGACGCGCGGCCCTGGCTCATGGATCGCAGCGTGTTGACGTAGCCGAACATGTTGGCCAGGGGCACGAACGCCGTGACGATGTTGGCGTTGCCGCGCATGTCCTGGCCCTGGATCTGGCCGCGACGCGAATTGAGGTCGCCGATCACCGAGCCGACATAGTCGTCCGGCGAGGTGACTTCGACCTTCATGATCGGCTCGAGGAGCTTCGGCGCCGCCTTCTGGACGGCCTCGCGGAACGCAGCCCGCCCCGCGATCTCGAAGGCGAGCACGCTCGAGTCCACGTCATGGTAGGCGCCGTCGATCAGCGATGCCTTGACGTCCAGCAGCGGGAAGCCGGCGATGACACCGCCCGGCAGGACGCTGGCAATGCCCTTCTCGACGCCCGGCACGTATTCCTTCGGAACCGCGCCACCGATGATCTTCGACTCGAAGGTGAAACCCTTCCCCTTCTCGTTCGGCTCGATCACGATCTTGACGCGGGCGAACTGGCCCGACCCACCCGACTGCTTCTTGTGGGTGTAATCGACCTCGGCGCTCCGGGTGATCGTCTCGCGGTATGCGACCTGCGGGGCACCGACATTGACCTTGATGAGGTACGGCGCGCGCCGAAGGATGTCGATCTTGATGTCGAGGTGGAGTTCGCCCATCCCCTTGATGATCGTCTGGCCCGACTCCTGGTCGGTCGACACGCTGAAGGACGGATCCTCCGAGGCGAGCTTCTGGAGCGCGACGGCGAGCTTTTCCTGCTCGCCCTTCGACGCCGCCTCGACGGCCATCTCGATGACCGGAACCGGGAATTCCATCTTCTCGAGGATGATGGGCTTGTTCGGGTCGCACAGCGTGTCGCCCGTCCGCGTGTCCTTGAGGCCCACGAACGCCACGATGTCGCCGGCGTAGGCTTCCTCGATCTCGATGCGCTCGCTCGCCTGCATCTGAACCATGCGGCCGATACGCTCGCTCTTGTCCTTGGTCGAGTTGAGCAGCGTCATGCCCTTGGTAACCACGCCGGAATAGATGCGGGCGAAGGTCAGGATGCCGTACTTGTCCTCGAGGATCTTGAAGGCGAGCATCGAGAGCGGCTCGGCGTCGGACGAGTGCCGCACCATCTCGGTGCCCTTGTCCGGGTCGATGCCCTTGGTCGGCGGCACGTCGAGCGGCGACGGCAGGTAGTCCACCACCGCATCGAGGAGCGTCTGCACGCCCTTGTTCTTGAAGGCCGAACCGGCCAGCACCGGGAACCAGGCGGCGTTGAGAACGGCCTTGCGGATGCAGGCCTTCAGCGTCGCCTCGCTCGGCGTCTTGCCGTTGAGGTAGTCCTCGAGCGCCGTCTCATCGAGTTCGACGGCCGCCTCGATAAGGGCGAAGCGCGCGGCTTCGGCCTCGGCCTGCATGTCGGCCGGAATGTCCTCGTCATGGAACTTGGCGCCGAGGGTCTCGTCCTCCCATACGACCGCCTTCATGCGGACGAGGTCGACGATGCCCTTGAAGTTGTTCTCGGAGCCGATCGGCAGCTGGATCGGAACGGCGCGGGCGCCAAGACGAGTCTTGATGTCGTCGAGGCAGCGCTGGAACGAGGCGCCCGTCTTGTCCATCTTGTTGCAGAAGACGATGCGCGGGACGCGATACTTGTCGCCCTGGCGCCAGACGGTCTCGGTCTGCGGCTCGACGCCCTGGTTGGAGTCGAGCACGCATACCGCGCCGTCGAGTACGCGCAGCGAACGCTCGACCTCAATGGTGAAGTCGACGTGGCCGGGCGTGTCGATGACGTTCAGGCGGTGCCTGTTGCCGTCGCGCTCCCAATACGTCGTGATCGCGGCCGACGTGATCGTAATGCCGCGCTCCTGCTCCTGCTCCATGTAATCGGTCGTGGCTGCACCATCGTGCACCTCGCCGATCTTATGGATCTTGCCGGTGTAATAGAGGATCCGCTCGGTCGTCGTCGTCTTGCCCGCATCGATGTGGGCCATGATGCCGAAGTTGCGGTAGTCCTCGATTTTGTCCTGGCGCGCCATAATCGGAATTCCTACCAGCGGTAATGCGAGAACGCGCGATTGGCCTCGGCCATGCGGTGCGTGTCTTCGCGCTTCTTGACGGCATTGCCGCGGTTGTTCGCAGCATCCATGAGCTCGCCCGAAAGGCGCTCGACCATGGTCTTCTCGTTCCGGCCGCGAGCGGCCGTCAGCAGCCAGCGGATGGCAAGCGCCTGCCGGCGGATCGTCCGAACCTCGACCGGGACCTGATAGGTCGCGCCGCCGACGCGGCGGGAGCGGACCTCGATCGACGGGGCGACGTTGTCGAGCGCGGTCCGGAAGACCACGAGCGGATCCTGCTTGGAACGCGTCTGGATCTGCTCGAGCGCGCCGTAGACGATCGTCTCGGCGACGGACTTCTTGCCGTGCTCCATCACCGAGTTCATGAACTTGGTGACGACGAGGTCACCGAACTTCGGATCCGGGATGATTTCGCGCTTCTCGGCGCGGTGGCGACGGGACATGGGCTCGACCTCCTCGCTTACTTCGGACGCTTCGCGCCGTACTTGGACCGGCGCTGGCGGCGGTCCTTGACGCCCTGCGTGTCGAGCACGCCGCGGATGATGTGGTAGCGGACGCCAGGAAGATCCTTCACGCGGCCGCCACGGATCATGACGACCGAGTGTTCCTGGAGGTTATGCCCCTCGCCCGGGATGTAGCCGATGACCTCGAAACCGTTCTGGAGCCGGATCTTCGCGACCTTCCGCAGCGCCGAGTTCGGCTTCTTCGGGGTCGTGGTGTACACGCGCGTGCAGACGCCGCGCTTCTGCGGGTTCTGCTGCAGCGCCGGCACCTTGTTCCGCTTCGGCGGCTCGATCCGCGGCCTGCGGATCAGCTGGTTGACGGTTGGCATCCTCGCCCTTCCCGGCTCTTCTCTCCGTCGCCGGAACATCCGGACGACGCGTCAAAAACATCAAGCGCCACACCGTTGCCGGGGGCGCTTCGAAACAGCAGAGGATCACGGCAGGGCCGCGATCATGCGATTCTCGAGTTCGCGTTTGTGGTTCGTCAGCGTTTAGGCTTCGTCGTTCAGCGGCGTGGCGCCGCGGAAACATGAAGGCCTACAGCCTGTCGAAAGTTCGCGGAAACTACTGATGCGGACCCCCGGGGTCAATCCCCATCAGGTCCGAATTTTGCTGGTTTCCAATGACAACCGCAGGCGTTGGAGGCGTCCGCGCTCGTCGGCCCCGGATGTGGGGCTTCCGCTCCGGAGAGTCCAGCGCTCGTTCCGCCTGGCGGCGATCCAGAGTGTCGCAGCAGGCCCGTCAGACAGTACCGCGAAGGCAGAATCGGTCAGCCGCTAGTTTCGGCCGGCCGCGACGGACGCACATCGTTCTCCGTGGCGACGGCATCCGCAGCGCCGCGGGACGTCCCGGGACGCCCCTCACGAGGTCGCGCGCCTGTCGATTCGGCGGCCATGGCATGCCGTCTTGACGCCGGAAGTGCGACTCAGTCCTCCGCCGGCTCGCCAAATCCCTCTTCGCTGCTCTGCGGCAGCTTCTGACGTTCGTCCGGCGGAACGTCGCCATCGGTGTCGTCGCCAAGGTCCGGCCTCGGCACCGTGTTGGGCTGGGGCGTCTCGCCCGGTTCGTCTGCGAGCGGCTGGGCCGGACCGAAATGCGTGCCGGGCAAGCCGTCCTTGTTCCTGGTCTTGGCGTCGGGCATCTGTGATTCCTCCGGACGGCGCTGCAGATTCAACGCCCCGCCCGGCAGACGGTTGCCAGGATGGCAAAGGCGGGGGGGCGCATGAGCGCGCCCCCGCCAACGCGCCTAGTCGATCGTGAAGACGACGAACTGGGTGAACTGGGTCTGGTTGAAGTTGTTGTCGGACGCGATCACGAGCGTCGCCCGGCCGGCGATCTCCGGCCCGAACGTCATCGCTTCGACGTTGTCGATGTCGAGGCCGAAATCGCCTTCGCCAATGGTCAGGAGCAGCGTCTTGGACATCAGGATGGCGTCAACCGCCGCGGTCGCCTGTCCTGCCACATCGGTCGCGCCATCGGTCGAGGCGACGTAGAGCCGGATCTCGTTGCCGATACCAAGGGCAAAGGAGCGCTCCATGACAAGGAACGTACCGTCATCCAGGACCATGATCTCGGAGATGCCGTTGTCGTTGTAGAACGGCTCGACCGTCGCGGCGGTGAAGATCGGATCCGTGAGGTAGAGGTACTCCGCGATCGGGGCGCCCGTGGCGAGGTCGAAGCTGATGAAGCGCGAGCGGCTGCCAGCTTCGAGCGTCGCACGAAGGCCGTCCTGTGCCAGGGCGTTCTCCGTTGCGGCCCAGAGCGTGGCGCCGTCCGCAGAGATCGCCAGGCCCTCGAAGGCGAGGTTGCTGTAGATGCCCGCCGCACCGCCCTCGACGGGCAGGTAGTGGGCCGGCAGGTCGAACGCCCGGACGAACGCGCCCTCGACGGTCGCTTCGAAGATGCCGGGGTTGTTCTGTTCGTCGCGCTCGCTCGACCAGTAGAGCGTGTTGTGGGCCGCATCGAAGCGGATGCCCTCGCCGTCGAGACCGTTGCGCGGCAGGACGACGCCGTCTGCGCCCTCGATTTCCACCGTGCTCACGATATCGAGCTGGTGCACACCCGCCTCGTCGATGGCCAGACGAAGCGTATAGAAGCGCGCCGGACCACGATCGCCACGGTCGTCGGAGATCGCGTGGAAGAGCCCGGTCGCGGGGTCGAAGTCGAGCCCCGAAATGCCGCCGAACTCAACTCCGTTGAGCAGGAGTCCCGTCGGCTGCCTGTACTCGCCAACGAACTGGAGAGTGGTGATCTGTGCCTGGGCCGCAGCAAGGGCCGCCACCTGGACGGACGCCGCAAGGGCCACGATCGTGAAACCGGTCTTCATGGGATTCTCCGCTGGAATGTGAGCGGAGACCAGTAGCGGCGGCGCGTGACGCGCCGTTTTCCACGCCGTGTCAGTTGCACGGCAGGTCGGTGACGACGGAAGCGGGACTCCCGGTCCGGGCGCGCACTACGGCAACGGCAGTGCCTCAAAGAAGAAGGGCCGCGGATTGCTCCGCGGCCCTTTCTCGATCTCGTAAAGGCCCCTCGCCTACTCGGCGGCAGGCGCCACCAGCGCCTCGGCCTCGGCGTCGGAGAGCTTCTTCCGCTCGTCGAGGATGAGCGTGTCGCGGTGCTTTGCGATCTCGCGGATCTGCTTGATCGTGCCGCCGGTGCCGGCCGGGATGAGGCGGCCGACGATGATGTTCTCCTTGAGCCCTTCGAGCGGGTCGACCTTGCCGTTGACCGCCGCCTCCGTGAGGACGCGGGTCGTCTCCTGGAAGGACGCCGCCGAGAAGAAGGAGCGGGTCTGGAGGCTGGCCTTGGTGATGCCGAGGAGAACGGGAGTCGCGACGGCCGGCTTCTTGCCTTCCGAAACGGCCTTCTCGTTCGCCGCCTCGAAGTCGAGCGCGTCGACCTGCTCGCCCGAGAACAGCTCGGTCTCGCCGGCGTCGGTCACTTCGACCTTCTGCAGCATCTGCCGGACGATCACCTCGATGTGCTTGTCGTTGATCGTCACGCCCTGAAGCCGGTAGACGCCCTGGATCTCGTTGACGAGGAAGGCAGCCAGTGCCTCCACGCCCTTGATCGCCAGGATGTCGTGCGGCGCCGGCGAACCGTCGAGCACATAGTCGCCCTTCTCGACCGTATCGCCTTCCTGGAGGTGCAACTGCTTGCCCTTCGGGATGAGGTATTCGATCGGCTCCTCAGTCGTGTCGCGCGGCTCGATGATCACGCGGCGCTTGTTCTTGTAGTCGCGTCCGAAGCGGATCGTGCCGTCGATCTCGGCGATGATGGCGTGATCCTTCGGCCGGCGGGCCTCGAACAGCTCCGCCACCCGCGGCAGACCGCCGGTGATGTCGCGGGTCTTGGCGCTCTCCGACGGGAGACGGGCGAGCACGTCGCCCGGCGCCACCTTCGAGCCCGCCTCCACCGAGAGAATGGCTTCGGTCGACAGGAGGTAGCGCGCATCGGTGCCACGGGCGAGCTTGATCGGCTTGCCCTTGGCATCCTTGACCACGATGGCCGGCTTGAGGTCGCCGCCGCGCGGGTTCGCCCGCCAGTCGGTGACCACGCGCTTGGTGATGCCGGTCGATTCGTCGGCCGCCTCGGACACCGAGATGCCCTCGACGAGGTCCTCGAAATCGATCGTGCCGCCGACCTCGGTGAGGATCGGACGCGTGTACGGATCCCACTCGGCGAGGCGCTGCGCGCGCTTCACCTGATCACCGTCGTCCACAAGGAGGCGCGAACCGTAGGCCACGCGGTGCGTGGCGCGCTCCGTGCCGTCCTTGTCGAGGATGGCGATGGCCATGTTGCGGTTCATCGCGATCAGCTTGCCGGAGGAGTCACGGACGACGGCCCGGTTCTTGATCTTCACCGTACCCTCGAAGTTCGACTCCAGGAACGAGGAGTCGACGACGTTGGCGGCGCCGCCGATGTGGAAGGTGCGCATCGTCAGCTGCGTGCCGGGCTCGCCGATCGACTGCGCGGCGATGACGCCGACAGCCTCGCCGATGTTGACCGGCGTGCCGCGGGCGAGGTCGCGCCCATAGCACTTGCCGCACACGCCGATCTTGGTGTCGCAGGTCAGCACCGACCGGATCTTCGCGGTCTGGACGCCGGCCTTCTCGACGATCTCGACGTGCCGCTCCTCGATGAGCGTGCCGGCCGGAACGAGCACCTTGCCCGACTGCGCGTCGACGATGTCCTCCGCGGCCGTGCGGCCGAGGATGCGCATGCCGAGCGTCGCCATCACCTGGCCGGACTCGACGACGGCCTGCATCTTGAGGCCGTTGGTCGTGCCGCAATCCTCGACCGCGATGATCGAATCCTGCGCCACGTCGACGAGGCGGCGGGTGAGGTAGCCCGAGTTCGCGGTCTTCAGCGCGGTGTCCGCGAGGCCCTTGCGGGCGCCGTGGGTCGAGTTGAAATACTCGAGAACCGAGAGGCCTTCCTTGAAGTTCGAGATGATCGGCGTCTCGATGATCTCGCCCGACGGCTTCGCCATGAGGCCGCGCATGCCGGCAAGCTGCTTCATCTGCGCGGGCGAACCGCGCGCGCCGGAATGGCTCATCATGTAGATGGAGTTCATCTGCTTCTGGCGGCCGGTCTCGTCCTTCTGGACCGCCTGGATGCCCTTCATCATTTCGCCGGCGACTTCGTCGGTCGCCTTCGCCCACGCGTCGACGACCTTGTTGTACTTCTCGCCCTGCGTGATCAGGCCGTCATTGTACTGCTGCTCGTAGTCCTTCGCGAGCTGCGAGGTCCGCTCGACGATCTTGGCCTTGCCGGCCGGGATGACCATGTCGTCCTTGCCGAACGAGATGCCGGCCTTGAAGGCGTTCGAGAAGCCGAGCTGCATGATCCGGTCGCAGAAGATGACAGTCTCCTTCTGCCCGCAGAAACGGTAGACCTGATCGATGACGCCCGAAATCTCCTTCTTCGTCATCAGCTTGTTGACGATGTCGAAGGAGATATTGGCGTTGCGCGGCAACAGATTGCCCAGCAGCATGCGGCCCGGGGTCGTCTCGTAGATCTTCGAGGTCGGCTTGCCTTCCTTGTCGATCGTCTTGAAGCGGCCCTTGATCTTCGAGTGCATCGTGATGGCCTTGGCGGCCAGTGCGTGCTCGAGTTCGCCGATGTCGGAGAACGCCATCCCCTCGCCCGGCTCACCCTCGGCCATGATCGACAGGTAATAGAGGCCGAGCACGATGTCCTGCGACGGCACGATGATCGGCGCGCCGTTGGCGGGATGGAGGATGTTGTTGGTCGACATCATCAGGACGCGCGCCTCCAGCTGGGCCTCGAGGCTCAGCGGGATGTGCACGGCCATCTGGTCGCCGTCGAAGTCGGCGTTGAAGGCCGAGCAGACCAGCGGATGGAGCTGGATCGCCTTGCCCTCGATCAGCACCGGCTCGAACGCCTGGATGCCGAGGCGATGGAGCGTCGGCGCGCGATTGAGGAGGATCGGGTGCTCGCGGATGACCTCGTCGAGGATGTCCCACACCTCGGGACGCTCCTTCTCGACGAGCTTCTTGGCCTGCTTGACGGTGGCCGAGAAGCCCTTGGCGTCGAGCCGCGAGTAGATGAACGGCTTGAACAGCTCGAGCGCCATCTTCTTCGGCAGGCCGCACTGGTGGAGCTTCAGCTCCGGACCGACGACGATGACCGACCGGCCCGAGTAGTCCACGCGCTTGCCGAGGAGGTTCTGCCGGAAGCGGCCCTGCTTCCCCTTCAGCATGTCGGACAGCGACTTCAGCGGGCGCTTGTTGGCGCCCGTGATGACGCGGCCGCGGCGGCCGTTGTCGAACAGCGCGTCGACGGCCTCCTGCAGCATGCGCTTCTCGTTCCGGATGATGATGTCCGGCGCGCGCAGTTCGATCAGCCGCTTGAGGCGGTTGTTGCGGTTGATGACGCGGCGATAGAGGTCGTTGAGGTCGGACGTCGCGAAGCGGCCGCCGTCGAGCGGGACGAGCGGACGGAGGTCCGGCGGGATCACCGGGACCATGGTCATGATCATCCACTCGGGCCGGTTACCCGACTCGATGAACGCCTCGATCAGCTTCAGGCGCTTGCCGAGCTTCTTCGGCTTGAGCTCCGACGTGGAGACCGCGATCTCCTGGCGGAGGTCGGCCGCGGTCTTCTCGAGGTCGAGCGCCATCATCATGTCGCGGATGGCCTCGGCGCCGATCTTGGCGGTGAAGCTGTCCTGGCCGTACTCGTCCTGCGCCCGGAGGAACTCGTCCTCCGACAGGAGCTGACGCTCCTTGAGCGGGGTCAGGCCCGGCTCGAGCACGACGTAGCTCTCGAAGTACAGGATGCGCTCGAGGTCCTTGAGGGTCATCTCGAGGAACATGCCGATGCGCGACGGCAGCGACTTCAGGAACCAGATGTGCGCCACGGGAGCGGCGAGCTCGATGTGGCCCATGCGCTCGCGCCGGACGCGCGCGAGGGTGACCTCGACGCCGCACTTCTCGCAGATGATGCCCTTGTACTTCATTCGCTTGTACTTGCCGCACAGGCACTCATAGTCCTTGATCGGACCGAAGATGCGCGCGCAGAAGAGGCCGTCACGCTCGGGCTTGAACGTGCGGTAGTTGATCGTCTCCGGCTTCTTGATCTCGCCGTACGACCACGACTTGATCTTCTCCGGGCTCGCAATCGAGATCCGGATCTGATCGAAGGTGACCGCCGGCTGCGTTGCCGGGCTGAAGATGTTCGCGATTTCCTGGTTCATCGGCAGCAGTCTCCTCCGACGCCGACGAAGGCGGAGAGCAGCATCGCTCCCCGCCCGTCAGGACGCCGTGCAATCATTGTGAAACGGGACGCCACGGGGCGAGCCGTCATTCGGCAGCCTCGGCCGGCGGGCCGATCTGCTTGATCGTGTCGAACTCGACATCGAGCCCGAGCGACCGCATTTCCTTGACGAGCACGTTGAAGCTCTCGGGGATGCCGGCCTCGAAGGTGTCGTCGCCACGGACGATCGCCTCGTAGACCTTGGTGCGGCCGGCCACGTCGTCCGACTTCACCGTCAGCATCTCCTGCAGCGTGTATGCCGCGCCATAGGCCTCGAGAGCCCACACTTCCATCTCGCCGAAGCGCTGGCCGCCGAACTGCGCCTTGCCGCCCAGCGGCTGCTGGGTGACGAGGCTGTACGGACCGATCGACCGGGCGTGGATCTTGTCGTCCACCAAATGGTGGAGCTTCAGGATGTAGATGTAGCCGACCGTCACCTTGCGATCGAAGGGCTCGCCGGTCCGGCCGTCATAAAGGGTCGACTGACCCGACGGATCGAGGTCGGCTTCCTTCAGCATCTTCACGATGTCCGGCTCGCGGGCGCCGTCGAACACCGGGGTGGCGATCGGGACGCCGGCCGTGAGCTGGTCGCCGAGGCGGACGACGGAGGCATCGTCGTACTCGGTGATCATGTGGCCCTCGCCCGTGTCGCCGTAGATCTCGCCCAGGAGCTTGCGGAGCGGCTTGGTGTCCCGCTTCTCCTCCGATTTGGCGCGATAGGCCTCGACCATCCGGCCGATCTTGAGCCCCAGCCCGGCGCAGGCGCGGCCGAGATGCGTCTCGAGGATCTGGCCGACATTCATGCGCGAGGGCACGCCCAGCGGGTTGAGCACGACATCGACCGGCGTGCCGTCTTCCATGTACGGCATGTCCTCGGCGGGCACGATCTTGGAGACCACGCCCTTGTTGCCGTGACGGCCGGCCATCTTGTCGCCCGGCTGGATCTTGCGCTTCACGGCGACGAAGACCTTGACCATCTTCATCACCCCCGGCGGCAGCTCGTCGCCGCGCTGGAGCTTCTCGACCTTGTCGATGAAGCGCTTCTCGAGGCGCTTGCGGCTCTCGTCATACGAGTTCCGGAGGGCTTCGATCTGGCTCATCGTCTTGTCGGTCGAGACGGCGAACATCCACCACTGCGAGCGCGGATAGTCGTCGAGGACCTCCTTGGTGAGCTTCGTCTCCTTCTTGAAGCCCTTGGGTCCGGCGACGCCAACCTTGCCCTTCAGCATGTCGGCGAGGCGGCCATAGACGTTGCGGTCCAGGATCGCCTGCTCGTCGTCGCGGTCCTTGGCAAGGCGCTCGATCTCCTCGCGCTCGATCGCCATGGCGCGCTCGTCCTTCTCGACGCCGTGGCGGTTGAACACGCGCACCTCGACGACCGTGCCGGTGACGCCCGGCGGGACGCGAAGCGACGTGTCGCGGACGTCCGAGGCCTTCTCGCCGAAGATGGCGCGCAGGAGCTTCTCTTCCGGCGTCATCGGGCTCTCGCCCTTCGGCGTGATCTTGCCCACGAGGATATCGCCGGCCATGACCTCGGCGCCGATGTAGATGATGCCGGCCTCGTCGAGGTTCTTGAGCGCCTCTTCCGACACGTTCGGAATGTCGCGCGTGATCTCCTCCGGCCCGAGCTTGGTGTCGCGGGCCATCACCTCGAACTCCTCGATGTGGATCGACGTAAACACGTCGTCCTTCACGATGCGCTCGGACAGGAGGATGGAGTCCTCGAAATTGTAGCCGTTCCACGGCATGAACGCGACGAGCACGTTCCGGCCGAGCGCCAGGTCGCCGAGGTCGGTCGAGGGACCGTCGGCAATGATGTCGCCCTTCCGGACCACGTCGCCCACACGCACCAGCGGACGCTGGTTGATGCAGGTGTTCTGGTTCGAGCGCTGGAACTTCATCAGGCGGTAGATGTCGACGCCCGACTGGCCGTTCTCGAGGTCCTCGGTGGCGCGGACGACGATGCGGGTCGAATCGACCTGGTCGACAACGCCGGCTCGCCGCGCGCCGATCGCCGCGCCCGAGTCACGGGCGACGATCGGCTCCATGCCGGTGCCGACCAGCGGCGCTTCGGACCGCACGAGCGGGACCGCTTGGCGCTGCATGTTCGAGCCCATCAGGGCGCGGTTGGCGTCGTCGTTCTCGAGGAACGGGATGAGCGCGGCGGCGACCGAGACCAGCTGCTTGGGCGACACGTCCATGAAGTCCACGCGGTCGCGCGGGACCATGACGGTCTCGCCGCCGGCGCGACAGACGATGAGCTCCTCGACGAGCTTGCCGTTCTTATCGAGGCCGGCATTCGCCTGGGCGACCGTGTACTTCGCCTCCTCCATCGCCGACAGGTAGATCACCTCGTCGGTGACGCGGGTGTCGACGACCTTCCGGTACGGGCTCTCGATGAAGCCGTACTTGTTCACGCGGGCGAAGGTCGCCAGCGAGTTGATGAGGCCGATATTCGGGCCTTCCGGCGTCTCGATCGGGCAGATGCGGCCGTAGTGGGTCGGATGGACGTCGCGGACCTCGAAGCCCGCGCGCTCGCGGGTGAGGCCGCCCGGCCCGAGCGCCGAGAGCTTGCGCTTGTGCGTGATCTCGGAGAGCGGGTTGGTCTGGTCCATGAACTGCGACAGCTGCGACGAGCCGAAGAACTCGCGCACGGCGGCGGCCGCGGGCTTGGCGTTGATGAGATCCTGCGGCATGACGTTGCCGATCTCGACCGAACTCATGCGCTCCTTGATCGCGCGCTCCATGCGGAGGAGGCCGATCCGGTACTGGTTCTCCATCAACTCGCCGACCGAGCGGACGCGCCGGTTGCCGAGATTGTCGATGTCGTCGATCTGGCCCTTGCCGTCACGAAGCTCGACGAGCGTCTGCACCACCGCGAGGATGTCTTCCCTGCGGAGGACGCGGAGCGTGTCGGGCGCGTCGAGGTCGAGGCGCATGTTCATCTTCACGCGGCCGACCGCGGAGAGGTCGTAGCGCTCGCTGTCGAAGAACAGCGACTTGAACATCGCTTCCGCCGTGTCGATCGTCGGCGGCTCGCCGGGACGCATCACGCGGTAGATGTCGAACAGCGCTTCCTCGCGGGTCTCGTGCTTGTCGACCTTGAGGGTGTTGCGGATGTAGGCGCCGGTGTTGACGTGGTCGATGTCCAGCGTCTCGATCTCGGTGTAGCCGGCCTCGACCAGGGCCGCGAGAAGCTTCGGCGTGATCTCCTCGCCGGCCTCGGCATAGATCTCGCCCGTCTCGACGTTGACGACGTCCGAGGCGAGATACTGGCTGATCAGATCCTCGTCGGCGACCTTGAGGGCCTTGAGGCCTTTCTCGGCAAGCTGCTTGGAAACCTTCGCGGTCAGCTTCTTGCCGGCTTCGATCACCACCTTGCCGGTATCGGCGTCGATGAGATCCGTGCTCGCCTTCATGCCGCGCATGCGCTGGGCGTCGAACGGCAGTCGCCAGCCCTCGTCGGACCGCGTGTAGAGGATCTTGTCGTAGAAGGTGTCCAGGATCTCCTCGCCATCAAGCCCGAGCGCAAACAGGAGCGACGTCACCGGGATCTTCCGCCGGCGGTCGATGCGCGCATAGATGATGTCCTTGGCGTCGAACTCGATGTCGAGCCAGGAGCCGCGATACGGGATGATGCGGGCGGCGAACAGGAGCTTGCCCGACGAGTGGCTCTTGCCCTTGTCGTGATCGAAGAAGACGCCCGGCGAGCGGTGCATCTGGGAGACGATCACGCGCTCGGTGCCGTTGACGATGAAGGTGCCGTTCATCGTCATCAGCGGCATCTCGCCCATGTAGACTTCCTGCTCCTTGATGTCCTTGACGGACTTGGCGCCGGTGTCCTCGTCGACATCGAACACGATGAGGCGCAGGGTCACCTTCAGCGGCGCGCTGAACGTCATGCCGCGCTGGCGGCACTCGTCGACGTCATACTTGGGCAGGTCGAAGTCGTAGCGGACGAACTCCAGCAGCGCGGTGCTGGAGAAATCCGAGATCGGGAAGACCGACTTGAAGACCGCCTGGAGGCCCTCGTCGAGGCGACCGCCTTCGGGCTCCTCGACCATCAGGAACTGGTCGTAGGATGCCTTCTGGACCTCGATGAGGTTGGGCATCTCCGCGACTTCCCGGATGGAGCCGAAGAACTTCCGAACATGCTTGCGACCCGTGAATGTCTCGGCCAATGTTCGCTCCTTGATATGCGAGAACGGCTATCCGGAAGGCCGGCGCACCGTGGTGCGGCCTTCGGGAGAGCAGTTCTTCTGTCCTAAACTCTGACTCTGGCAGCGTCGGCGATCCGCATCGCACCCGCCGCTCCGACCCGCGCAGCCCCCTTAACTGGGATGCCGCCATCAAAACTTAAAGTGCGACTGTTCATCCTGCTGAGGCTGCCTCTCATATTGCCCCCGCCTGACGGCGAGCGCCTGACCCGGAAACCCGGATCAGGCGACCTCCAATGTTCGTTCCGCAGGCGTCGAAGCCCGCGGCATGGACCCTCGGGTCGAACCCGAGGGTTCCGCTGAACCAGGCCTGCGGCCTACTTCAGCTCCACCTTGGCGCCGGCTGCTTCCAGCTGGGCCTTGAACTTGTTCGCGTCGTCCTTCGACACCGCTTCCTTGACCGCCTTCGGAGCGCCCTCGACCAGGTCCTTGGCTTCCTTGAGGCCAAGGCCCGTGATCGCACGGACTTCCTTGATGACGTTGATCTTCTGGGCGCCGGCGTCGGTGAGAATGACGTTGAACTCCGTCTTCTCCTCGACCGGGGCAGCCGCCGCGGCGGCGCCGCCGGCGGCCATCATGGCGACGGGAGCAGCGGCCGAAACGCCCCACTTCTCTTCAAGCATCTTCGAGAGCTCGGCGGCCTCGAGCACGGTGAGGGACGAAAGCTCGTCCACGATCTTCGAAAGGTCAGCCATTTGATTGTTCCTGTTTGGATTCGAACCGTTGATAGGGTGTGTTTTCTAGGCCGCGGCCTGATCCTTCGACGCATAGGCGTTGAGCACGCGAGCAACCTGGGCGCCGGGGGCGCTGAGGACCTGCGCGATGCGCGAGGCGGGAGTCTGGATGATGCCCAGAATCTTCGCCCGCAACTCGTCGAGGGACGGAAGCGTCGCAAGGGCCTTGATGCCGTCGGCGTCGAGGGTTGTGCTCCCCATCGCCCCGCCAATGACCACGAGCTTGTCGTAGGTCTTGGCGAACTCGGTCGCGACCTTCGGGGCTGCGACCGGATCGTCCGAATAGGCGACGAGGGTCGGGCCCGTGAACATGTCTGCGATCGGCTCGGCGGCCGTACCCGCGAGCGCGCGCTTGGCAAGGCGGTTCTTCACCACCTTGGTGCTGGCGCCCACGGCACGCATGCGCTTCCGCAACGTCGTCATCTCGGCGACGTTGAGGCCGGTGTAGCGGGCAACGACCACCACCCCGGTCTTAGAAAACACGGTGTTGAGGCCTTCGACGAAGGCGCCCTTTTCCGCTCTTTCCACTGCGTTACTCCTGTAGCGACTCGATCTTGCGACCGGACCGCCGGTTGCATGCGCCCCGCACCCGGATGGGCACGGGACCTCTCCAACCTGTCCGCCCGCGCGACCGGAGCGGTCGCTCAAGGCTTGGTTCGAACCCCGCCGTCCGGCGAACCGGAACGATCGTGGCCTCTCCCCGTCTGTGCAGGGCCCGCGAAGTGCGGCTTAAGCCGGGTGAACCGGCGCCTGCAGTCTCGGACAGGATGACCCGTGGCGGCGAACCGCCCCGGGCCCTTCCGGCCGCCGCCCCTCGCGGGACGGCAGCAAGCTCAGTTCGCGGACGAGCCGCTGCCCAGCACCGTCGACGGATCGACATGGACGCCCGGGCCCATGGTCGACGAGATCGCGATCTTCTGGACGTAGGTGCCCTTGGCGCCTGCCGGCTTCGCCTTCTGCACCGCATCGGCGAACGCGCGGATGTTGGCGAGCAGCGCCTCGGCGGTGAATGACGCCTTGCCGACGCCGCCCTGGATGATGCCCGCCTTCTCGACGCGGAACTCGACCGAGCCACCCTTGGCGCCGCGAACGGCCTCGGCGACATCGGGGGTGACGGTGCCGACCTTCGGGTTCGGCATCAGGCCGCGCGGGCCGAGCACCTTACCGAGGCGGCCGACGAGCGGCATCATGTCGGGCGTTGCGATAACGCGGTCGAAGTCCATGCGGCCGCCCTGAACCTCGGTGACGAGATCCTCGGCGCCGACGACTTCGGCACCCGCGGCGCGGGCCTCGTCGGCCTTCTCGCCACGGGCGAACACGGCCACGCGCATCGTGCGGCCGGAACCGCTCGGGAGCGCGACGACGCCGCGAACCATCTGGTCGGCGTGCCGCGGATCGACGCCGAGATTCATCGCGATCTCGATGGTCTCGTCGAACTTCGCGTTCGCCCGTTCCTTCACCGCCGCAACCGCCTCGTCGAGGGGGTACAGCTTCATGCGATCGATCCCGTCGAGGGCCGTACGCAGTCTCTTGCCTGCCTTCGCCATGGTCTAGTCCACCACCGTCAGGCCCATGGAGCGGGCCGAGCCTTCAACCATGCGCGCCGCGGCATCCACCGACTCCGCATTGAGGTCGGCGAGCTTGGCCTTCGCGATTTCCTGCAGCTGGGCGCGGGTGATGTTCCCGGCCGAGCCCCGACCGGGATTCGTTGCGCCCTTGCCGACACCGGCCGCCTTCTTGATGAGGTAAGACACCGGCGGCGTCTTCATCACGAACGTGAAGGACTTGTCCTGGTAGTAGGTGATGACCACCGGGACCGGCGAGCCCTTCTCCATGCCCTGCGTCTGGGCATTGAAGGCCTTGCAGAACTCCATGATGTTGATGCCGCGCTGACCGAGCGCCGGCCCGATGGGCGGCGACGGGGTCGCTGAGGCGGCCGACACCTGAAGCTTCAGGTAGCCAGCGACTTTCTTTGCCATTCTTCGTTCCTCTCAACCGCCACAGCAGTGGCCTTCAGGAATGGCGTGGTACGGGCCCGGGGCGTTGGCGGCGCCCCTACCCTCCCACACCCTTTGCGATCAGATCTTCTCGACCTGGCCGTACTCAAGCTCGACCGGGGTTGCGCGGCCGAAGATGGACACCGCAACCTTGAGGCGCGCACGCCCCTCGTCGATTTCCTCGACGAGGCCGTTGAACGACGCAAACGGGCCGTCCGACACACGGACCTGCTCGCCGACATCGAAGCTGATCGAAGGCTTCGGACGCTCCACGCCCTCCTGCACCTGCTGCAGGATGTGCTGCGCCTCGCGGTCCGAGATCGGCATCGGCCGCGAATCCGCGCCGAGGAACCCGGTGACCTTCGGGGTATTCTTGATGAGGTGATACGCCTCGTCGGTCATCGCCATCTTCACCAGGACGTAGCCCGGGAAGAACTTCCGCTCGGCATCCACCTTCCGGCCGCGACGGACCTCGACGACCTTCTCGGTCGGCACGAGAATCTCGTCGAACAGGTCGGTGAGGCCGCGCTGATCCGCGGTTTCACGGATCGATTCAGCCACCTTCTTCTCGAAGTTCGAGTAGGCGTGGACGATATACCAGCGCTTGGCCGGGGCGTTCATTCGGTCGTCCCTTCGCTACTGGTTCTTGCGCGCCTGGGACATCGACCAGGCGATGTAGCCGAGGGCAGCGAGCCCCGCGACCACGCCCACCAGAAGCCACGGGCTCATGCCGAACGGACACTGCGCGCCGTCGCCGGTGAGCAGACACCGCGACCCCGCGCCCAGGATGCCGTCGACGATGAGGAAGAAGATCGCCGCGATCGTCGCGAACACGAACACCATGATCGTCGAGATCACGGTCTCGCGGCGCGTCGGCCACACGACCTTCGAAACCTCCGCCCGCACCTGCTGCAGGAAGGTGAAAGGATTGGTTCTTTCGGCCATTAAGTCCGCTCAAGCCATGAAGGCGCGCAGACTCAACAGTCAGCGCGCCTGTCCTTGGGGTGTCGCTCTACATAGGCCCTGACCGCGCGGGACTCAACCCCTTTGTTGCGGGAGGTTGCGCGGTGGAATTGGCAGGGGCGGTAGGATTCGAACCTACGGCCACCGGTTTTGGAGACCGGTGCTCTACCAGCTGAGCTACACCCCTCTATGCCTGCCCGCTTTCGCAGGCGGCGCGGGTACCTCTAGTCGAGGTCGCTGCCGGACTTCAAGCGCGATCCGCGACCGGCCCCGAAAAGCATAGTCCCGGCAGCGCCGGCCCGATCGAAGCCCACGTCCGGCGGAGCCGGAGGGAACGCCCGGTTGCGGCGGCCGAACGCAGCGAAATTGCCGCCGACCGCCCAGTGGGTGCCACGGTATTCGAGGCGGTAGGAGAGCTTCGCCTCGACCAGGCCGAGCGGCCGCGTTTATGCCAGAGGCTGGCGCCCCGCGAACATTCGGTCCCACGCAAGATCGAACGCAGGCGGCCGCCGGTCCTGCGCGCTTGCCTACCGCCGAAGGCCAAGACTGCGGAGAAGGCGTTTTGGCGGTCCGCGCCAGTCGCGTTCCTCGGCGCGGCGCAGCCTGGCGTCATAACGCCTGAGGCTGGTCTCCAGCGCGTCCGCCGGTCGGCCGCGCTGACGCAGCCGCGCCGCGGCCGCCCTCAGGAACGGAAGGTCGTTGGTCCGCGGTTCGAGAGTGGCGATGGCGTCGTCGAGGTCGGCCTCGACGAAGGACCCGGCCGCGGCGTCCTCAAGGCCGACCGCGGCGAGTTCCACCAGGGTCCGCCGGCACTTGTGGCACCGGCCGCAATTGAGGGGGCCGGCAATCGGCGTCTCCCAGCAGACATGCAGGAGCGACAGGTCCACCTGCCAGTCGCGCAGGAAGCTCAGTTTGTCGAGCCGGGCGACGTCATGCCCGTCGTGGATCACCCGCGTGACGGTGCTGAAGGTGTTGTCGTCCAGACTGGGATGCGAGCCGTGGGGGCGGAGTTCCGGGACGTCCTTCGCGCTCGCGAGGCGATAGACGCCCGGCCCGCTGGCATGCGCCATGCCGATGAGGAAGCCGCTGAAGAGGCGAGCCATGTAGCTTTCGAAATCGACGCCCTCGCGGAAGTTCGTGTCGACCACCTCTATCTCGACGCCGAGCGGCGCGAGCCCTTCCGCGAGGCGATCAGCCAGCCGGTCGAACACGGGCCGCTCGTCGTCGGCCTGCGTGTGGCCGCCGAGACCGGCGTCGAAGCGGTAGGCGAGCAGCCCCCGGCCAATCCGCCAGGGATGGCCGGCAGGAAAGCTTCGGAGATTGCGATGAAGGGTGAAGAGCGAATCGATCCCGCCGGTGAAGAACGAAGCGGCGGGGCGGGCAGCGCCCTTCGTCGCGTGCCACGACGTTGCCTCGATCGTCATCGGCAAAAAGCCCCACCAATGGCTCGCGAATGCGCCGGCGGTGGCGAGCGCTCCGGCCAGTACCGGATCGAGCGGGCCCTCGACGAGAATCCGACCCTCGCCGGACTGCAAGGCGAGACGGTGGAAGGCGACCGCAAAGGCCTCGTAGCCGGCAACCGGCTCGCGCCGCCTCACCCAGGACCGCCGTTCGCCACCGCTGCGCTCGAACACGACCGTCGCGGCGACTTCCCGCTCATCCGCCTGGAGGTCGCGGATGATCATCGGACGGCTCGACCGGTCACGCGGAGCGCTGATGGCGGGGGGTTGGAGCGGGTGAAGGGAATCGAACCCTCGTATTCAGCTTGGAAGGCTGCTGCTCTACCATTGAGCTACACCCGCGCTTCGCACGCGAAGCTCAGATACCAGAATTTGGCGGCCGCGAAAGCCCATCGCTTCCGCGATCAGCGGCCGTCAGCCCTCGAAGAAGAAGCGGATCGATTCTCCTACGGGGAAGAAATCACTGGTGGTCGGGTCCACCATGATTGCCACATACTCCCCTCCGTCGGTGCGCACATACTCGGGGCCGCCGATGAGGGCTTCGCCGAGTCCGCTCCGTACGACGCCGCCGCGGTGAATCGTACCGGACCAGCCCCTCTCCAGCATGAGCACAAATCCGCGGCCGGCGATGGTGAACACCTGCTTGATTACGCCTTCGCCAGTCATGCGCTCTGAAGGGCTCGGCATGTCGTGACCAAAGCGTCCGAAAGGCTCGATCCGCGGACTGGAAAGATGGTGGGGGAGGTAGGACTCGAACCTACGAAGGCTAAGCCAGCGGATTTACAGTCCGCCCCCTTTGCCGCTCGGGACACTCCCCCATCGGTTCATGCCTGAGGCAGAACATTCAGGTCGCAAAGCGATCCGCACGGGGCGGCGCTCGGCTTGGCGCGTGGCGTTATGGCGAGCGGCTACCGGCCTGTCAACGCGCCAGGGCCACACGCCCGAGGCCGTTCCGCCGCACCCCCGTACCGTTTGCCGCCGCGCCGGCGCGACCCTATAAGCCCCGCCCATGCCGACCGACCGCCCGAGCCCGCGTCCCCGCCGAGACCGGCCGCCCCGGCAGGGCCGTCCGGGCGGCTATCGCGGCCTCAGCCCGGAAGAACGGCGCCCGGAAAAGCTCTGGGTCTACGGCCTCCATCCGGTGGCGGCGGCGCTCGGAAACCCGCGCCGCACCGTCCTTCGTCTCCTTGCCACCGACAATGCGCTTCGCCGGCTTGCGGAGATGGGCGCGACCATCGCAATTCCGGTCGACCCGGCCTCGCCGCGCGATCTCGACCGCATCCTCGGCGCCGAGGCGGTTCACCAGGGCGTCGCGGCGGAGGTGGAGCCCCTCCCCTCGCCGCCGCTCAGCGAACTGCCGCCCTCCGCGCGGCTCGTCCTCCTCCTCGACCAGGTGACCGACCCGCACAATGTCGGCGCGATCCTGAGGTCCGCCGCGGCGATGGCGGCGGACGCGGTGATCGTCACCGGCCGGCATTCGCCGACGGAGTCGGGCGTGCTGGCAAAGTCCGCCTCGGGTGCGCTCGACACCGTCCCCGTCCTCACGGTCCAGAACCTTGCCCGCGCCCTGTCGGAACTGGGTGATCTCGGCTTCCGCCGCATCGGCCTCGATTCGGACGGCGAGACCGAGATCGAAGCGGCGATGGGCGGCGACCGGATCGCGCTCGTCCTCGGGGCCGAGGGCAAGGGTCTCCGCCAGTTGACGCGCGCCACATGCGACGTGGTCGCCCGGCTCGACCTGCCGGGCGCGATCCGCAGCCTCAACGTCTCGAACGCCGCGGTCCTGGCGCTTTACCTCGCCCGCCGGGCGCTCGACCGGTCGCATTGAGGAATCGTTCGCACTGACTTCGGGGCAGGCCTTCCGGATGCCCGCAACTGCCGCTACTGATCGCGTTCCCATTGCAAGGAACGTGAACGATGCGTGCAGCAGTTGCGGCCCTGTTCGTGGCCATCGGAGTCCTTTCCACCGGCGCGAGCGCACAGGAGCGCGCCACGCCCGCGGAGGCACAGGCCATGGCGGAGGCGGCCGCGGCCTACCTCACCGCCAACGGTCCCGACGTCGCCTACCCGGCCTTCAACGACGCGCCGGAATGGCATGACCGGGACCTCTACGTGTTCGTGATCGCCGATGGCGGGATCAACCTCTCGCATGGCGCCAATCATGACCTGATCGGAACTGACATCAGTGGTCTGGTCGACCGCAACGGCGTCTATTTCGTCCGCGAGTTCCTCGCCGTCGAGACGGCCGGCTGGGTCGGCTATGTCTATACGAACCCCACCACGGGCCTCGACGAGCCCAAGCAGAGCTATGTCATCCGACTTGGCGACCTGATCCTCGGCGTCGGCGCCTATGTCCCGGAGCGTGCCTCGCTGGTGGAGGCGCAGGCGATGGCGGAGGCAGCCGCCGACCTCCTCGCGACCGCCGGACCGGACGCTGCATTTGCAGCCTTCAACACCGATCCCGTTTGGCGGGAGCGCGATCTTTACGTCTTCGCCCTTCGCGTCGCCGACGGGATGACCGTTGCGCACGGGGCCGACGCTGCCCGCATCGGCACCATCCAGGACCTCGTCGACCGGAACGGGGTCTACTTCATCCGCGAATTCCTCGCGGTCGAGACGGCCGGCTGGGTCGACTACGTCTTCACCAACCCCACCACGGGCGCGGACGAGGCCAAGCAGAGCTACATCGTGCCGGTCGGCGACTTCGTAGTAGGCGTCGGCGCTTACACGCCGTAGCGCGCCGGACACGAGCAGCGGCGGCCGCGTGCAGCCGCTGCAAACCTCGCCCGTGCCCAAACGGCCGGGTTGGCGTTGGCACCGCCCGCTTCTCGGATTGCCTATGGCGCTCCTGAGCGAGCGCCGGCCGCGCGCTGCCCGATCCTTCCTTCAAGCCCGATCGCGCGTGAGATCATCCGGTGGACGCGGCCACCAACATGTCCTGAGCGCTCGAATTCCCGCGCCAACGGCATGGATCGCCGGATACCCCGATGATAGTAGGGTCGCGATGCGACGGCCGGAGCGGGGGTGCAGATGGCCTTTGGCGATGTCTTCGACGGCTATTGCGTCATCCACGCGCCGTTCGCAGCGCCGCACAGGCGTGCTGCCTTCGAGAGTTCCCTCGCCAGCGTCGGCGTGAACCGGTTCACCGTCATCGAGGCGCGACGGGTCGCGTCGGACGATCCGAGGGTCGCCGGCTACACCTCGCCGGCCTTCGTCAGCCTGATCGATGCGTGGATTGTGGCGATCGAAACGGCGAGAGAGGCCGGCTGGCGATCCGTCATTGTCTTCGAGGACGACATCGTCTTCCGTCCCGGCTTCACGCGGAGATGGGCGCAGGTGGAACAGGACGTGCGGTCCACGGACTGGGACGTGCTCACCCTCTATCGCTGGTATGCCAGCAACATCGTCGTCGAACGTGTCCTGGCGCGAACACGGCTGCTTCCCATCCGCTCGACCCTGGCCACCCACGCCGTGGCGGTCCGCGTCGGCGCATATGCCGCCGTGCTTGCAGCGATCGCCGAGGTGCTGAAGGACGCTCGTCCGATAGACCTTTTCAATAATCGGCTGATCCGGGCCGGCGGACGGGTCGTGGCGACCAGCCACAACCTCGCGGGCCAATCGAGTTCCCTGAATGACAGCACCATGGGAAACTACGCCGCGGCGCAGCCCTGGCGGCGATCGCAGAGATCGGTCCGTGTCTTCAACAGCTACCAGAGCGCTGCGCACTACGGGTTCGTGCTGGCGGCCCGTGCCGTGTTCCGGATCGCGCGTCGCGCCAGGCTGATTCGTTAGTAGTGGCCCCGGCGCGGGCGTGCGGTTTCGCCGGCCCGGCCTTTCGAGCGGCATTGGCGTCTTGACGATCGGCCGCCGGGTCGGGCACGGATCGCCGGGCAAGACGGGCCGGCTTAGCTCAGGGGTAGAGCAGCGGTTTTGTAAACCGTTGGTCGCGGGTTCAAATCCTGCAGCCGGCACCATTTCCCCAGCCCTGCCAGAGCGGTCCGATACGGCGCGAGGCCGCGACGCGAACGGCATCGCCCTGGCCGCTTCGCCCCGCGCATGCCCGTTTCCGCCGTCTCCGCAGGGCCTGAAGCCCGCCGTCGGGTCGCATATCGCGGTCAACGCCGACGGCACGGAACCGCGCGCGGCCGGAACGGTTTCCCGTGGCACCCGGGGAACGCGCCATGACCGAACTCGACATCTTCCTCCGCCTCCTCACCGCTTCGGTGGCCGGTGCCTTGCTGGGGCTCGACCGCGAGATGCGCGGCATTTCGGCGGGTCTTCGCACGCACGCGATGGCGAGCCTCAGCTCGGCCGTCATCGTCGTCTCCTCGCTCCTGATCCACGACCAGCTCATCGGCGCCGGCGAGACGGGGATCGATCCCCTCCGCGCCATCCAGGGTCTGGCGCAGGCGATCGGCTTCATCGCCGCCGGGGCGATCTTCTTCGCCCATGGCAATGTCCGGAACCTCACCTCCGCCGCCAATATCTGGCTCGCGGCCGGCCTCGGCATCGCGGCGGGCGCGGGACAATACGCGCTCGTGGCGCTTGCGGTTGCCTTCGGCGTGTTCATCGTGACCGGACTTCGTTTCATCGAGCGCTGGATGCCCGGAAGCGAAAAATCGGATCGGGCGCCGGGCGACTAGAGGCCGGCCGCGAAAAAATTCCGTCGGACGTGCGGAACCGCCCTTGCGGTCCGGTGTTGATGCTGCGAAGGGGCAACCCTTCGAGCGGCCGGCACTTCCTCCGCCCCCCTCTGTGCCGGCCCTAAAGGCCGTCGACGCCGAAAGGCGTCGGCGGCTTATTTCGTCGGAGAGGAAGATGCGTTCACCCCGCAGAGCCAAGCCCGGTCGCGAGAAGGTCAGGCCCGCCCGCGCCAGCGCCCGGCGGCGCAGTCGCGCGAAGGAAGCCGCCGACCCGGTCATCGCCGAGGAACTCAAGCCCAAGCGCGTTTCGCGCGCCGCGGCCAAGCCCGAAGGTCGCCGGCGTCGCGCCGCCCGCTCCGCCGCGCCGCAGGCGACGGCCGGCGCCGCCGCCGGCTTCGAGAAGACGATGTCGCGGAAGCCCCAGCACATGCCGCGCTACGACGGCAGCCGCCGGCTCGAGGACAAGGTCGCGATCATCACCGGCGGGGATTCAGGCATCGGACGCGCCACGGCGATCCTGTTCGCCCGGGAAGGCGCCCGCGTCGCCATCGCCTATCATGAATCGGACGAGGACGCGGCGCGCACGCTCGAACTTCTGGCGGACGAGGGCTTCCCCGGCATCTCCTTCCGCGGCGACGTCGGCGACCGCGGGTTCTGCGAGGAGATCGTCGCCGCCACCGTCGCGCGGTTCGGCCGGCTCGATATCCTGGTCAACAACGCCGCCGAGCAGCACGTCCGCGACGACCTCGCCGTGGTCGACGAAGCGAGCCTCCTCGGGACGTTCCGGACGAACATCTTCGGTTATTTCTTCATGGTGCAGGCGGCCCTGCCCCGACTTGGCGCCGGCGCCGCGATCATCAACACCGCGTCCGTGACGGCCTATCGCGGCCATGACCTCCTGGTCGACTACGCCGCGACCAAGGGCGCCATCGTCGCCCTCACGCGCTCCCTCGCCGCACGGCTCGCGGACAAGGGCATCAGGGTGAATGCGGTTGCGCCCGGTCCGATCTGGACGCCCCTCATCCCTGAGAGCTTCCCGCCCGAGAAGGTGGCGGAGTTCGGAAAGAACACACCGCTCGGCCGTCCCGGCCAGCCCAACGAGGTCGCGCCCAGCTACCTCTTCCTCGCCTGCGAGGACGGTTCCTATATGACTGGCCAGACGCTTCACCCCAATGGCGGCGAACCGGTCGGAAGCTGATCCGATCGCCGCGCGAGGCCGGCCATGTCCGATGATGGAACTCATATCGTTTGCCCGCACTGCGGCGGCGTGAACCGTATCGCGGCCGGGCGCGACGCCGGCGAGGGCAAGTGCGGCAAGTGCCACAACCCCCTGTTCACCGGCCAGCCGGTCAATGTCGATGCGGCAGCCTTCGATCGCCACGTCCTGCGCAACGACATTCCCGTCGTGGTGGATTTCTGGGCCGACTGGTGCGGCCCGTGCCATGCAATGGCTCCTGCCTACGCCCGCGCCGCGGCCGAGATCGAGCCCCGGCTTCGTTTCCTCAAGCTGGATACCGAGGCGGAGCCGGCAGTTTCCGCCCGCTTCGGCATTCGTTCCATCCCGACGCTGATCGTGTTCCGCAACGGCCGGGCCGTGGCGCAGCAGGCGGGCGCGATGGGCGACCAGCAATTGCGCTCATGGCTGCAGCAGAGCCTCGGCGGCTGAGTCTCCGCTAGCGTCCGATCCGCGCGCCGCGCGCCGCAAGCCGCGTGGCGACCGCCGGCGGCACGAAGGCAGAGGGGTCGCCCCTCATGTCGGTGATCTGGCGCACCAGCGTCGCCGAGATGTGCCGGTTCATCGGCGAGGCCGCGACGAAGACGGTGTGAACCTCCGGGGCGGTCACCGCGTTCATGGCGGCCATGCGCAGCTCGCTGTCGACGTCGCTCGAATCCCGGATGCCGCGCACGATCACCGTCGCGCCGGATGCGCGCGCGGCGTCCGTCAGGAGGCCGCCGAAACTCATCACCGACACGCGCTGCCGGATCGGCGGCTCGAGGCTCGCCACGATGTCGGCCAGCATGGCGGTCCGCTCCTCGACGCTGAAGAACGGGGCCTTCTGCGGATGGATGCCGATCGCAAGGACCACCGTGTCCGCGAGCTCCAGCGCGACCCGGAGCACGTCCACATGGCCGTTCGTCATGGGATCGAACGATCCCGGAAACAGCGCAACCCTGGCCATGCCCGCCCCTCTGGCGCCTTCGGACGCCGATGCCCGCTGCACGACGACTAGTCGGCCGGCGATGCCGACTCAAGCCGCGAATGGCGATGCTGACCTGACTGCCGGCGCCGATGCCGACGGATCGCCGCGTTCCTCAATGTCCCGTTCAGCTTTTTCGGCGATCACTCCGCGCGAAAATTCTACGGGCAGGGAACACCATGGATCGTCGTTCATTCTTCCGCGGTGCAGGCATCGCGACCGTCGCCGCCGCGGCATCGGCGCTTGCGGCGCCCGCCATCGCACAGGAGCGCCGCGAACTCCGGATGGCAACGCCCTGGCCGGCCGGCCTGCCGGGCCTCGACCACAGCGTCAACCGGCTCGTCCGGCGCATCTCCGAGATGACCGACGGCCGGATCACCGTCGTCCCGTTCAGCGCCGGCGCGCTCGTGCCCGCCCTCGAGGAGTTCGCCGCCGCCTCCGACGGCCGCGCCGACCTCTTCCACGGCCCGGATTATTACTATGCCGCCGCGAGCCCGGCGCTGAACTTCTTCACCAACACGCCGCTCGGTCTGACCGCGATCGAGCATGCCGCCTGGCTCAGGTTCGGTGGCGGGCGGGAATTATGGGACCGGCATCACGCGCAGTTCGGCCTGAAGCCGCTCCTCGCCGGCAACACCGGCACGCAGATGGCCGGCTGGTTCAAGCAGCCCATCGAATCGCTCGCCGGCATCGCCGGTCTCAACTTCCGCATGCCGGGCCTCGGGGGCGAGGTCTGGCGGCGCCTCGGCATGAACGTCATCAGCCTGCCCGGCGCGGAGATCCTCGCCGCCCTGCAGGACGGCCGCCTCGACGGCGCCGACTGGATCGGCCCGTGGAACGACCGCGAGTTCCGTCTCCATGAGGCGGCCAGCCACTACTACTCCCCGAGCCTGGCCGAAGGGAGCGCCACCCTCGGCATTGGCATCAATTCAGGGGTCTGGCAGAGCCTCTCGGGCGCGGACCGCGCGACCTTCGAGATCGCCTGCGAGGCGGAGCATCAGGCGATGCTGGCCGAGTTCCACCACAACAACGCCGTGGCGCTCGAGGAACTGACGGCCACGCATGGCGTGACCGTCCACGCGCTGCCCCCCGATATCGTCGCCGCGATCGCCGACGCAACGCCCGGCGTGATTGCCGACACGGCCGGCTCCGATCCCCTGGCGAACGAGATCGTCGCCTCGATTGCGGCGGCGCGTCGCCGGCTGCGTCGATGGACCGAGACCGGCGAAGGCACCTATGTCGCCGCTCGGGCCGGCACCGCGGACTGGTAAATGGCGCGCTGGGCCGCTGCCCGCATTCAAGGCAGCCGCCCGGCCTGCCCAGAAGTTATGCAGCGCGAGCAGCTCAGTCGTCGCAATTCTGCCGAGAAAACGTCATTCGCGACAGGCATATCCCTTGCTACCCTGACGATATCCAGTCGTTCCGCGTAACCGGATGATTCGGCGCCGCAATGGCGCGTGTGGAGCGATTCAAAGGAGGCATGGGAATGATCACGAACGAGACTGCAGTCCGGGTCCGCGCCTACGAGATCTGGGAGGCCGAAGGCCGCCCGGACGGACGCGAAGCCGAGCATTGGCTGAAGGCCCTGCACGAAATGGCCGCCGCCATGGCCGCCCCGACACCGAAGAGGGCCGCGGCGAAAAAGGCCGACAAGCCGGCGGATGTCGTCGTCGACATCAAGGACGCCGCGCCGAAGAAGCGGGTCAAGAAGGCGAACTGAAAGCCTTCCGAGAGACTGGCTGGGCGCGGTTGCCGCGCCCTCGGCCCAAGCGCCCGCGCCCATTGGGGGGCCCGCCGGGCGCCACGGCCCTCCCCCACCGGTCCGGCCTGAAGGCCGGCTGGTTAGCCGCCCCCCCGCTATTCCACCACCAGAACCGCGAAATAGGTGTCATCCGGCGGAGACATGCCGCGGACGTCGGCGTCGACGACGACCAGCCGCGCGCCATCGGCGAAGGCAAGGCCCACGAAATTGCCGAAATTGGCGTTTTCGGCGTTGTCCGGCGTGGCGGGGTCGTAGCGCCGGATGGCATGCCCTTCCAGGAACGTGCGCCCGACGGCAACCCCCGTGCCATCCGCCACCGGCGCGATCTGCGCATGCATCATCTCGCCGCTGAGCTTTTCGACCGTGAGCATCCCATCCTCGCCGCGCGTGACGCGGCACCGGTGCTGCCCGACGGTCTGGCCGGCATTGTCGAGAAACCCGTACCAGTACACGGTGCAGGTCCGGTCGCCTGTTGCGATGGCCGCAAGGTCGCCATTGCCGAGGGCGACGGTCGTTGCGAGCGCACCGCGCGCCCCTTCATCCATCGGCAGCGCGGGATCGGCAATCGCGGCAAGCGTCGTTGCGACCCGCACCGGCAGCGCCCGCAACCCATCCGCGTCCGCCGGTACGAGCGGCGCGAGCGCCGCCGCACACTCGGTCGCGCAGGGCTCGAGCGGCGTCGCCCAGGCGAGCGTATCGGGCATGGGACCGTCCCCGCTGGCCGGCGGTGCGCCAATGTCGGGCAGTTCGCCGCCGATCTCGGCCACCTGCGTGACCTTGTCGTAAACGCAGATCGCCATGATGCTGACGTCCGCGCCGCGCGCCCTGCCGCGGATCAGCGCCATGCCGTAGGTCTGCGAGCCGAACGGATCGACGATCGCGGTCGCCGTCTCGAACAGGCCGTCCGCAGCGGCGAGGCACTTCGCCTCGACATCGGCCCGAAACGCCTGCCATTCGGCCTCCGTGGCGGCGCGGCTTTGGACCACGCCCGCGATGAGAAGGGCCAGCGCCGCAATGCCCAATCCGATCTGAGCCAGCATTGCATATCCTCGCTCGCAGCAGCGCCGGATGCGGCGCCAGTCGCAACCAGAACGCAAGTCCCGAAGCCGGGGTTCCTGAACGGGGCGGGGAACAGTAGTCGCACCCGGACATTGAAGCAGTATCCATGAGGCGAGCACCACAATGCGACAGCAGGACAGCGACGACCGGCGGAAGCGCGTGACGGAGCGCGCCCGCCATCTCTGGCTCGAGGCCGGCTCCCCTCCCACGGGGCCAGACGCCTACCGTGACCTTGCCAGTGAACTGATCGCCATCGAGGAGGCCGGCGCCAGCGCCCTGGAGCCGGTCAGAGACCCCGGTCCCTTCGGCGAGCCTGTCGAGGAATCGGCGCCCGTCGCCAACCTCGGCGAGTTTCCCACCATCGTCGACGAGGGCGAGCAGACCTACCCGCCTGCGCCGCCAGCCCGCACGCCGCCGGAATAGCCGCCCCACCGCCGCCCGGGGTCCGCCGAACCCTGACCGGGTCATTGTCTTGCCCCGGAGCGGGGCTCCTCTCTGGGCCCACCACGTCCCGCGCGGCGTTGCGTTCCTTGACCCACCCGCTGAATCCGGCGAGAACGGCGAGCAACCGCCGCTCGGGGCGTAGCGCAGCCTGGTAGCGCATCTGCTTTGGGAGCAGAGGGTCGCAGGTTCAAATCCTGCCGCCCCGACCACCGCCGCGGCAACGGAGGGAGCATGACCGCCCGCATCTATCGCCCCGCCAAGACCGCGATGCAGTCGGGCCGCGGCAGGACCGGTCGCTGGATGCTGGTGTTCGACCAGAAGCAGCCGCGCTCCGTCGAACCGCTGATGGGCTACACCTCCGCCGCCGACATGACGCAGCAGATCAGGCTCACCTTCGACACCCGCGAGGAAGCGATCGCCTACGCGGAGCGAAGAGGCCTCCCCTACGAGGTGGAGACCGAGCATGGCGCGGTGCGGATCACGAGTTCCTACTCGGACAATTTCCGCCCCGACCGCCGCTTTCCGTGGACGCATTGACCGGCCGCATCGGCCGTCGGAATTCATCGCAGCACGGCCCCGTAGCTCAGCGGATAGAGCAGCAGCCTTCTAAGCTGTTGGTCGCAGGTTCGATTCCTGCCGGGGTCGCCAATTGGCTGAATAACTTAAGAGGATCGCCGCTATCGGCTTTGCACACTTGTTGCACACCTAGCGGAGGATGAGCCACAGGGCGACCCCTAATCCGATGGCTGCGCCAATCAGAACGGGCGCGAGCACTTTGAGGATCTGACCGAGAGGCACACGCCCCTCGCGATAGTCGCGCCACATGAATTTCAGCATGTCTCGCGGCTGGCCCGTCCTCACGCCTATTTCCGACTGACGGTCCCGTGAGCGCCGACCAGCGGTCGCTGTCACCTTGGCGATGTCCTCCCGGGACAGAGGAACACCGAGACCGGGGTCTTGGCTCGCCGCCCTGGCCAGCGCGCGGTCAAAAGCAGCTTTCACAATTGGGCTGTATTCCAGGTGGTAGCCCTTAGTCTCGATCTCATTGGCGTTGTCCGGTCGGCACGTGATGGCCTCGGAATCCCAGATTCGATGCCATCCGAATTGGGGTTGGTCAGCTAGGAGCCTCCGCCCAGCCGGATCGCTCGTCATCGCGATCTGAAAGTCAGCGTCGAACGCTTTGTCAGGTGCCCAGAGGTAGATCCGCATCTTCTTTCCCCTCGACTGGCCGCCAGGTGAAGGTGACGGAGCTGGAGCAGGTCTCCGGTCGTGAAGCACCGTATCACCGCCAACCGTCATCTCCCCAAGGTTGACCCCTGTGACCTTGATTCCAAGCCCTCTCGTGTCGGCTCGCCTTTGGACGTCCTCCCGAACCTTATCCTCGAACGCCTTTTGGACTGCGGGGACGCGCATCAAGAAGTAGCCGTTGTCCCGCATTTCACTTAGGTACTGCGGCGCCCAATCGTCTCGATCAATTACGTCGTTCAAATTCCAAGTCGTAGCGTTCTGCTCAGCCTTCAGTCGCTCGGCCTTGTCGTCCAACGTGGCGGCGATCTGAAAGCCGACGAGCGCAGGCAGATGCGGTACCCAGGTGTAGACCTTCATAAGCCACCCTCCCCGGTTGCTGACCGAGGGAATTTGGCACGCCGCCTCTTAGACTCAAAGGCCATGCAACAGCCCCCATTTTCCCTGGGGATTGCTACGATTAAAGCGGTGAGCCGTGGGGTCGGTCCTGGGACCTCCCTGTTCCGAAGCTGGTCAACGGCGGGCGAAAGCGCAAACCCTTTCACCAAATCGTTGGTAGCCGGACGACGCGGAGGGGCTTCAATCCTTTAAGAAAACTGATGAGCCAATATCTGTGTATTCTTTTATTGAATCTTCTTAGCTGCATATTTATATAGAGTACCGGAAGTTTTGTTCCGGACTAGAGCGGAAGGTTGCTTCCGATCAAGATCGGAAGTTTTCTTCCGGTCTAGCGTAGTGGAGCGCGGTTTGACCCGAAGCACAAGCTCATAAATGTTGGTCCGCCCTTGCCCACGGCGCTTGATAACGAGTAGCCCGTTCTCCTCAAGAGATTTGAGATGCGTCCGAACGCTGCGATCGGATAGGCCGAGATCCGCGCCAAGGCGCTCTTGACCAGGAAAACAAAAATCATTCTGCCATGCATAGCTAAGGAGCATCGCAAATGTCATTTTGTCGCCCGAGCTAAGCCTCCGCGAGCGCAAGAGAAAGTTTGGTACTTGGGTGAAGCCCTGTGATGTCGCAGAATCCGCGCCGTGAAGGACTATATTGCGTTCTTTTAGAATGTCGCCGATCCGACGAGCCTCGGGTAACTCCATAGTCCCATTATAACCCTATTTAGACGCCGCGTCCGTGCTTGTCCCCTACTCCTCGATTCCAGAACCTCAGTGTTCGAGCGGTATTGTGAAATCGCTCTGATCGTCCCGATGACTCGCTGAGTCATCGCGGCGGGTGCCGAGCAACGGCGAAAGCATGCGCTGCAGTCCAGCGATGAGATGATTGGTCTCCCGCGCGCGTTCAGTGAGGTCCTTTATCTGCGTGTCTTTTACGATGACCTGCCCACGCAGGAATTCATTCTCGCTCTCTATGAAGGCGACAAGTCGCGACATTTCCAGCGCGCCTGCCGCGGCCTGTCGCGACTCGTCGCCTCGGGCCTGTGTCGGTTCGCGAGTTAGACCTCGCATGTTTTCCGAGACGACGTTTGCCGCGACAAGCCGCGCTGGGTCGTTCCCCGCCGTTGTCAGCCCACTCGATGGCTTATCGTTGCGTTCTGCCGCGTCACCTGTCGCGACAGGCCGCGGTAAGGCCCGACCCGTCGGAGCAAATCTGGCACTGTGCATTTCAATCGTCTGGGCAATGTGGCGATCAACGGAATGCTGCGTCACTAAATACATGTCGCCAAGGAGTGTGGGTTTCTTGAGCGCGTCGAGATGGCCACTCTTGCAGTAGCGCTGAAGCGTTCTGATGGTTCGCGGATGCCCAGCGAGTTCGTAGCAGTTCGCTACGTCTTCGATAGTCAGGGCAAACACGTTGTCGCTATCGGTCGCTTTGAGTCGCGATGGGTCGTCCATGGTCGCATGATATCATTGGCATCTCGATGAAGTGTCGGTTCTTATCCCCAGTCCGCCACGGGGACGACATGCCGTGTAGGTCCGAGGTCGCGCGAGGGCGCCGTGGGTGTTCGTGGCGGAGCAGAACATCGTAAGCAAATGCCTCTCACCGGGCTCATTCGAACGGATCAGAAAACTGAGGTATCGCCCATTCCGGACCACGGTGCGGATGTTGATGTGGTTCCACTATCGAGGGGGAACGATCCCTGCGTCGACGGTGGAATCGACTATGCCGATGAGCAGCACCAGGATCGGCTCAGTAATCCTCCGAGGCGGAAGAAGAGCGGCCGCCTCTGCGTTCGACGTGACGTTACCCTCCCGCGTCGACCATCATATCCGATGGAGGAGGCGAATAGGCGATCACGGCTACACCACCAAGGACATAAGGGTCTAAGAGCGTGCCTGTAGAACCTTCTTCATGAAATCCTCCGCCCTCTTGTTCAGGGCTTCGTATCTCGTCCAAAGGTTCTCGGCTTTCCTTTCAGCACGGTAATCTTCGACCATCGAAGCAAGAATCTTCCACGTTTTCTGGATCGAGTCGTTCCAAGGCTCGACTATATAGCTCTCAGGCATCATTGCGTTTTCGATCATCGATCCGACCACATCGTACGTCCGGCATACTATCTCTGCCTGACGAACCTCCTCGTCAGTCCAATCACTAGGATCGCGGCCCTCCAATTTTTCGAGCACCAGTCGTCTCGCATTTATGGCGTCTTCCGTCTGCAATATGTCGACCGCAGTTTTAAAGGCTTGGGTGGAGATCGTCTTATCAAGCGCGTCGCGGTTCTCGCGTATCTCCATCTGATTGATCTTCAATTGCCTATACTGGAACAGCAAGGCGAAGAAGACGGCGGCGAAAGCTAGTCCGGAGAAGAGAGCGTTTACGGCGCCATATTGGTCTCCATAGACACCCTAGTCGCCCGGGTCGGCCCACGCGACGATAATGGCGGGCGTGAACCACCAACAAAGAAAGACAACGACTACGACGCCCACGCCAAACGCCACCAGCCAACCGAAGGAGTGATCCCTGGGCTTGACCGTTGATGGCTCGCCTCTCGCCTTGCCAACATTGCTCATGCTTCCCCCAGCGTTGCCGACGAGCCGGTGGGCATCGAGTCTCCCGGTGCGGCGCTCCCGGATATGTTCGCTGAGCCACGTCGCGGCAATGCTAGCCGCTCCACCCACAACGGCGCCAATAATCGCGGCCCAACCGCTATCCATTTGGTGATTCTCACTCCGCACACAATGGTCGCTGATGGAAACTCAGGCGAGGTATGACGATGTTATACGTCGCCTCATTGTTTCGACGTAGGTCGCCTTGTCTTCCTCCTGAGAGAGAATGTTTCGGGCTTCCATTGCTGACTTGTCGACTGCCCAAAGCAGTCGCATCACATGGGACGGAGTGTTTGAAACAATGAAGCTGCTGAGCGATACCGATGGTTCAGCGAGGCGCCGTTCGATATCTTTGATAGTGTTAAAGAACTGAATCTTTGGATCGTTGAAGCCAATGTTCCGAATGCCCTTTAGATCGACAAAAGCGATGAACTGCCTACCGCGGGAAATCAGCCAAAGGATAAAGTCCGGATGAAAGTTTCCAGCCTCGAAGAACCCGATACCGCGCCCCTTGCTCAGATTGCGAAGGAGATAGAGCTCCTTGTCCGCGAACAAGTCTGTAGTAGCGCTGTCGTGGAACGACTTCATATCCTCGACCAGGTTACGCTCACCTTTGTTGAGCGGAACAGGAGAGATCTCGACACGGTTCTGATCAAGATACAGAAGCGGCTCGTAGAGATGCCGGCCAAACCAGATCGCCTTCATGCCGCCGTGATGCGCAGTCAGGGTCATTTCGCACGCTTCGGTTTGCGGATGCCGCCCGTTGCGGTTTTCGCCTTGGCACCCTCCCTGCCTGCCAGACGTTCACACTCTTCGACTGCGACCACGACGACGACCGCCCGCCCGTGCTTTTCGTTAGTGGCCGGTTCCGCAAGCGCCAGGTCGATTGAACGCCCGAAGCCATTCTTGGCCTCTCGTGCAGACAGATATTGCATTGCCGCCCCCGGACCGAGAGCCATCATACCCACTAGAACGCGACTGCATAGCCGGGGGCTGGCTCGTCGAGTCGCTGAGCGGCGGCAACATCGCGGGACTTGAGACTGGATGCACGGCCATAAGGGGCAGTCGCTGACGGTCAAGCCGTTCGACCGGAAGAATCCCACAACGCCGACCCCTCTAGTTCTTCGGCGGCAAGAAAAGTCCTGGAGGTCTGTTCGCATGACGGCCCTTACTAGGTGGGGGACGGACGTATGCGCGGTCGCCGGGACCTTCGACATTGAAGCGCGAAGTCTAGACTAATTGCAGTATTTCAAGAATGCCAAGTACTTGGTGATCACTATGTTATGATCGAACTGATGATTTTTAGTACGATAGCGAATACAGAGGTTGGGAAGATTCTTATCTGCCTGCCGGTCACGGGGTGCGATCGGTTTGGCAGGATGGTGGTGCAGTGCCTTGCCTGCGGAAATCAATACAAGGCCGATGAGATTTCGACGCATTTAACTTACTTAGACGACAAGTCGGCAAGCTGTTGGTGGACGCTCGTAACTTCTACAGCACACATTGTTTAACAAAAAGCCCCGCACTAGGCGGGGCTGTTGATTAGGGCCGACCTGGAAGGGGCTACCCCTTACGCATCCCCCTGCCTGCCAGTTCCTCGGCCGTGAACGCCGACTTTGTAGCTTGGCTGCGGTGAGCCCGAGCATCGTGGGGCGGAACGGTCTTGAAGTTGCAAATGGGGCACGCGCGCTCGGCGTTTACCGTCCGTGTACCCTTGCGAACATCGCCGGACCCCATGATCTGGCGTGCGCCTCTTGGCAAACCGACTTCTCGCAGCTCGTAGGTCACTCCAAAATTCATTCCGTTGAAGTCGCGAAGGGATTGCTGAAGGGCGCCCTCATGCTCTTCTCGAAGTCGTGCTCGCAGTTCCTCACGACGCTTTTCGAGCTGCGCCAGTTCATCCTTTGGTGACAGTTCCGTTGTCGGGGCTTTAGCCATCCGAGCATCCTTCTTTGGTTTCGCCAGCCTGTTGCCGGAGGTACGTGGCCGCCTGGCTGGCTTTGGCAGCAGCGGTGAAGATTGCTCGCTCGTCTGACTTGAGGAGCTTGAGCCAGTTTCCGATGTAGTCGGCATGCCGCAATTCTCCTTCTATGTCTAGATGGGCACACAGGAATGCAGCGGTCAATTCCGCTACTAGCTCCTCGGCCCCATAGGATTGCGTTCCAAAGCGCCCGGTCAGGTCTCGATCCAGTCGTGACTTCGCGCCACTCCAATGGCCGTGTTCGTGCAAGGAGGTAGCGTAGTAGCTGGCCTCGCTCTTGAACTGATGTGGGAATGGCAATGAGATGAAGTCGAGCGATGGGACGTAGCAGGCTTGGTTGCCGCCGAATTGAACGTCGGCGCCGATCCTCTTGATGAAGTCGGCAACGTGCCCTTCAGGCGGTGGTTTGACGATCGTCGGCTCCGCGATGGGAAGTCCGTCGATCTGGTCGGTGTTGAACACGTAGTAGGTCCGCAACATACGGATGGTCTTATCCTCCTCAGCCTTGGGCTCCGTGATACGCAGGGGCTTCATGAAGACGATGCCCGTGCCCTTCTCGCCCTTGCGCACGACAGCTCCCTCGGCATTCGCCTGGTTGAAGGTCATCCAACCGTTGGCCGTGTAGCCAAGCGCCTCCCTTGCGGCCCAAAGAATGAGAATGTTGATCCCCGTGTACGGGCGGCCGGTCGCCGCGTTCTGCGGCATGATCCCGAAAGTCTTCTGGTAGCGCCACGGGCGGACCCAGGGCACGATACCTGTCTCAAGCTGGGCAATGACATGGTCGGTTACCCGCTGGTAGAGCTGGGCGGTCTTCATGACCGCCTCGCCACGTAGATGCCGTTGGCCTCATCACGAAGGACCTTCAGGTTGCGAGTGAGGTAACCTTTTCGTTTGGCCGCCTCCATGTCAGAGAACGTGGCGTCGAGCTGGACGATCAAATCCTCCAGCCGCTTGACGCGGGTGGCTGGCTCCTCGCTCAAATCAGGCCCTCCAGTACGAGGACCGACACGACGGTTTGGCCGCCGCAGATTTCGCACCAACCCTCCTCTTGGTCAGGTTCGACTTCGGTGGTGTAGGTGCAGTGAGCGTTTACGCAGATGCCGTGACACACGGCATCGAGAGTGGCGTCAGCTAGTAGGGCCTCCTTGTCGGAGTAGCCCTCGCACTTCATAAGCTGCGAGACTTTGATTGCCCGCAGGTATTTGCTTATGTTCATAGCGAACCTCCATTTGGAACAGTCCGCTACTAATGATACCTCCTACTTTAGCCTGGATACTTCAGCGAGAAAGAGCTTGTAGCTGGTGCGTGGCTTAGCGCAGATGGTTACGCTGTCTCCGGCAATGCTCATGATGGTGTTTGTGCCAATATATACCCCTGCGGCGCCATACCGAACCTTCTTCTGCAATCCCTTCCAGCTTTCAACCTGTCCTCGGGTAACAGTAATTTCCTTCATATGAGTTTTCTTATATCCGCTCCACCTCAGCTGGAGCGCCGTTGATGCAATCTCCCTTCTTTTCCTGGCCGATAGCTTCTTTGCCCGCGCCCTTCCGCCCATTCTAGATAGTTCGGTGTGATCCATATTATCGTTCGAGATAAGGAAGGCTTTCCTGAAAGATAGCTGCGGCACGTTTTGCGTATTTGAAGGTGATGCGGTCTAGCTTCTTTCTCTGACCTAGCGTCACAGCTCGGAAGCCCTTGCCATTCATAAGCTGCACTATCTCCGAAGCCATCAATGTAAGGTCGTAGTCCATCACGTCGACAAGGCTAATGTTGATTCTGTCCATATACTTTCGGTTACCTGCTATATATCTACATCTTACTTGCCGGCAAGCATTTGTCTATCCCCGCACAATAGCCGAGAACGAAACCGGCCGTCTGTCGAATGTTCCGCTATGTTGTACCCCGAATATCTTGTTTGTAGTGGAAATATGCCTAGAATAGGCGACCTCCAACAAGAGGGAGGTAGCGATGACGTTCACCCGCATCCGCACTATCAAAGGCATTCAGTACATCTACGAAGAAACTCGATGGCGAGAAGGAAAGAAGGTTCGGTCCCGCAGTCGGAGCCTCGGGCGGTTTCTAGGGTCTCTGATCAAAGTGCCAGAGGGCATGGAGGGGATGCGACAGCTGGAGCGACAGGGGGAAGCTGCCGACGCCTACCGGGAGAAGCTAGCCGCAGATCGCGCGCACCTCGCCAGCCTGGAGAAGTTGGGGAGGGAACTGGCCCAGGAGTTCGAAAAGGAAGCCGCCTCCAAGTCGGAAGCGGCTAAGGAAGCACAGCCGGCGTCAAACGATCAGGTCAGCACTCCTAGCGCCGAGAACAGCGGCCAGAAGCTCTAGCTGCTCGCCACTCACCGTCTCGGTGAGGAAGCACACTGCCGTCTCGCCCGTGTTCTGGTAGACGGACAGCACCTCAAGGGGGGTTGCGACAAGCCGCAGCTCCCCATTCTTCGTCACCCGATCAGCTCCGAAGATCGCCATGCGGCCATCCACGCCGTTCGGGAAAGTGATCGAGGGGCTTTCACCCCCAACAGCCAGGCCGAAGTAGGCCACGCGGCCGGCGACGGTCACAGGAAGCGCCAGGCGGCCCCGGTGGACGCCTTTGGTAGCCATGCCGCCCATCCACTCGGAAAGCGTCTCAGGAGCCAGTTCCAGGCCCGCCAAAACCTCGTGGGAGGTCTGGAGGGATGCCGCATAGGCCACGGGGTCAAACGCTGGCCTCGGGGGGCTGGGGGAGCTGTTGGGAACAGTTCCCCTTTGGGGGATAGTTCCAGGAACAGTTCCGGGAACCTTTCCCTGTAAGGGACCAGTGCCGGCTATCCGCTCGGCTGCCTCTTTCGGCCGGAGGTCCAGGACGTGGCCTACTAGGGCAATCAGATCCCCGCCCTTGCGGACGTTGAAGCAATAGAACGACTGCTTGGCGGTGTTGATCGCGAGTGCTCGGTCGCCGCCGGAGCGGCAATAGGGACATGGGCCGCGCATCTGGTCGCCTGACCGTTTCATTGTCAGACCTAGTTGCGAGACCACATCTTCGATCTTCGTACGCTCCTTCAACTCCTTGAAGTCAACCATGTGCGTATCTCCTGTTGGTACTAACTGGAGATAATTGTACTATGACTTGTAGAACGCGCTCGGTAGCAGATGGGGGATGAGGACTTAGTCCTCTCACAGCCTAAACGTCGCGGCTCCCCACCTGCTACTGAACAAGGCAGGAGAAGGAGTACATCATGAACGAACGTGCTCAAGTTCCCGCCCGTCGTGGTAGGGAACAAGAACGGCGCGAGGTGAAGTATCAGGTCCGTGCGAAGACCGGCCCCGGTCCGCGCGATTGGAACCAACTCGGCGTGGCGTTCGAACGTCGCAACGGCGAGGGCCTGGTCATTAAGCTCAACACGCTGCCGATCGATCGCAACTGGAACGGCCAGCTCGTCCTGGTGCCGCCATACGTCGATGAGGACGACTATGATCCCACGACCGGGGAATCCCCGATCAGCACTAGATCAACTTCGTGAGGTCATGAAGGTGATCCCCCAAACGAAAACGCCGGCCTACTTGGCCGGCGTCTCCTTTTGCGTGGGTGGGGAAGCTGGGGGCTTTGGTGGTCTGCCCCGTTTCGTGCCTGCGGGTTTGTCATCCTTGAACAGCGCCATCATGCGCTGGTCGATGTCATCACGCTGCCTTTGCAGGTCGGTCAGTTCCGCTAGTTTCGCTTGCAAGTCCATCGATGTTCTCCGGGTCTAGTCCACCGCCGCGTCGCCAGGCTTTGGTGAACAGGGTTGGGGTTGGTTCAGGCGGACGCTCAAAGTTGCCGAAGCTCGCCAACGTCTTGAAGAGAAACATAGGAGGCGACGGCGCTACCTTGATGATGTTGTTCATGTGCGTCTCACTGACCGTGACGGTGAGGACGCGGAAGTTGGGGATGTTGAAGTGAACGCGGATCGCTTTCGCCATATCCCTGTAGGCGAGCATCTTCTTTTCGTAGGATGAGCCGCGCGCGTTCCTCGTGATTGGCTCAGTTGCCCGATCTGCTTCTAGGATGAAAAAGGCAAATCGGTTCTTTGGGTCGGGGTACTCGACGCCAAAGATCGCGTCGGGTGTCAGCATCCACGTTCCCTCTGCTGACACCACCATGGGGCTCGCGGCATCGCGGGTCGCTTCGGGAGCGCGTTCCAGAATTTCGTACACGTTGATGAACCGCAGACCGCAGCGCTTCACACCCAACTCCAGCGAGGCGAGTAGGTCGCAGATGTAGAGGTCGTGGTGGAATTCGTGCCGGGGCGCGTTTCGGCCGGGCCGGATCGTCACCCGATCAAATGGGCTGTAGAGGCCAAGGGCGCGAAGGACGGCGACGCCCTGGTGGCCTAGCTCGTATACCTCAGGGTGCGAGCGCAGGTTGCCAACCCGGAACTGCGGGTGGACGCGGGTGACGTAGTGGCCGTCGAAGAGGTCGCGCAGCCTGCGAGTGATCTTCTGGTGGGAACCCGGAAGAAACGCGCGTATGAAGGTCGAGCGCAGAAAGCGATAGCGATTGAGCAGCCGCAACAACTCAACGTCGCGGGCAGTCAGCTCAATGGGTTTGGGATCGCCGGAACGGCGTGCCCGAGAACGGCGTACAATGGGAGTGCTCATGCCTCCATTGTATGGTCGTTAGTACTGGCCGTCTAAGGCAACTGTGGACAGCTATGTAGTACCCCAACTAGCCGACGGACCTGTTGTATCATCGTCGGAAGCGCTTCCGGGCTCACGTGCGTTCTTGGGCCGGCCTTCACCCTCCTTCTCGAAGTTGGTCTTAGCGGAAGGCCTCGCCTTCGTCGGTCGGTGGTCGTGGTATCGGTGACGCATGACGTTCGTCAGGTTCTCCATGTCCCGGTTGTTCGCCTTGGCGTACTCGTTGAAGGCGTCTGGCTGAGCGGTGATCGGGAAGGCATGGTTGGGAAATGTGTCGTCTTTCACGTGGGCGGCAAAGGTGAAGCTGGGGAGCGTCGTCAATTCCTGCGCGCTAGTGCTACCCATGTTGCGGGCAATGGTGGCTGCATCGGCCTGGCTCACTCCGCCCACCATTTTGACATCGACGTTCATAACAGCGGAGCGGACCTGCTCGTCGGTAATGTCCGAAAGGTATTGGTGAGCTATAATCAAACCTACATTCTGCTTACGTACCTTCTGTAGCATCCGCTTAAAGCGAATATCTCTTGCGATGTATTCATGAGCCTCATCGATATAGACAAAAGTTGGAAGCGCATATTCCTCCTCCGCTCGTAGTTGAGCGGCGCGATATAGAAGCGCAATCCACATACGTCCATAAGCCTCCGTTCCTTCGTCTCCGAAGAATTTGTTTGAAGTGTCAATAAGGATGACGCGCCCTTTGCTTAGCTCCTCATACAAATTGAGTTTGGTCTGCATCGCGGAGAACATTTCGCGGAACATCGGATAGGACAGCATGTCCTCGACGCGCCAGTAGACCGCCTGCGTGGTTTCCTTCCACGAAGCCTCGTTCTCCATGAAGTCCCGATAAAAGTCCTGCTCGTTGTCCGGGAGAGCCGCAATGTGCTTCTCGAACTCCTTCAGCCCACCCTTCTGAAGCAACTTCTTGAACGTGAAAACGTTGGCTTCGGGGATGACAAAGCAAAGGCGAGCAAGCTTCTTAACGATGAAATCCATGCGCTCGGTGGGCACGGCAGTTTTGAGGTTCGCGAAGATGTAGGCGATGGCCTCCAGCGATCCGTTCATGAGCGCATTGCGTTGCGTGGCGGTAAGTCCGTCCGTCTCGCCCAGGTGGAACGGGTTGATGGCGACCGGCCACTCTACGTCAGGTCGAAGCCATATGAGACGCTTCCACATAGGCTCCTGCGGCGCGAAGTCCTTGATGTGGGCGATGGTCTCAATCAGCTTGGTCTGGCTGTCCATGACGACGAGGGAGAGCTTGCCCTCGGCGACCCGCTTAAGGTCGTCCGCTATCATCATCGACAGCAGCGTGGTCTTTCCACGTCGGGGACTTCCTAGTACCCACTGATGCGCAAAGCGAATGTCGTCTGGAATTCCGACCGGAGTAGTGGTGTCGAAGAGCGGGCGGAACTCAGAGAGAAGCATGTTCTTCAGGAGTTTCGAGCGCCCCTTTTCCTTCCCATAGTCGGCATAGGTTACATACTCGCCATTCTGGGCACGCTTCTCACCATACGGCATTTCCTTGGTAGCATTCGTGATTGTGCCATACCAACGATGTTGAATAGGAGCGAAGATCGGGCCTGCTACGTCGGGGCCTCCTTTCAAGAATGGGTTGTGAAGGTCGTAGACCGTTTGTGAGACATCATCGAGCAAGTCGATTGTCCGCGATGTGTATGGGCCGAAACCGACGCGGCCCTTTAAGTGCTGGGCGTAGGACTTCAGGGAAGTGGTGATGGCCGCGTCGTAGAGCTCCCAAGCTTTTGGATCCGTCAAATACTGTATGCGTTTCTCAGCCTCACGAATGAAGGTGAGGGCTTCCGTATCAGGCGGCCCATTTTTCAAGGGGGGAAGAGTCGGCAGTTCAGGAGGCTTACGCATCACTGGCCAATAGAGGTTGACGGCCAAGTCCTTGATAGTGTCGTGCATCGTTTGGGGGTAGTAGTCGGCCAAGTTCTGGAAGCGTTCCCGCATGACCGCCGCAGTAGCATTGGCCTCCACTAAGTCAGTTAGCCGATCGTATGCTCGGTAGAGCGCGATTGCCGTCTTGGACCAACTCCACACAAAAAATATGGTCACCCACGTCGCAAAGAACGCGACGGCAATTATCCAGAGCACCAAGTTGTTTGGGTAGCTGTTCCCATAGATATCAGCTAGAGGATAATTCCTCCAGGCCATCCCAAATAGACCGATGCTAACGATTGCTCCACCCGACCACAGTGGAATGCCGGAAAGCTCGGCAAGCCTCATGGGGCCGACGATCGCTAAGCCGTACATCAGCATCGAGAAGAGAAGAAAGAGTGCCGCGGAAGGCACCAACGAAACACCAACCAGCAGCACTACAAGTGGTGCCAGCATCGGAATGCCGACTAACGACAGTGGCATGAGCCCCCCTCTCGCAACCTAGGATGACGCTCAACCGTCCCTTTGTCTAGGAGGAGAGGTACTCACCCGGGGCTAGCTCGGTGATATTCCGGGGCTCTGTGTGCTTGGTGTAGAAGATCAGGCGCTCGGCGTCCTCGCGAGTTGTCCGATAGACGGTCTTGTTCTTGATGGAGAGCACCGCCTGCTGGAGCTTCGCCGGCAGTTCGGAGAGGAGCTGGAGGCCGGCGATAAGGCGTCCCTGGCGGATGAGTCTTGTGTGGAAGTCGCGCCCATAGAAGCCAAAGTCGGGGACGATGACCTGTCCCTCAGATTGCCCGATCAGGACGCTCCCCAGCACGAACGCATCGAAGTCGCCAAGCTTCGCTCGGTCGAGCTTAACCACCACCTTGCCTCGGAAGGCCCGGAAGTTCTGGCCCTCACAGAGCACCGACTTGAGTGTCGGTGAGAGGAGCATATCGCTCACCGCCGCTACTGCTTCTTCGCTTCCGGGGACGGTCGGCGTGGCTGTTAGGCGATCGAGGCGAGTGGGTCGATCCACACAGAGCATTCGGGCAAGCTCGCGACGCCCATTGCGTACGGTCAGGGTGTCCTTGCCTTCCGGTGAGGCGGTGTAAACCGTCGCTGCGAATTCCCGCGCGCGCTTGTAGTCGATACCGTTGAGGGGGTTGAAGCTGTGTCTTGCGACATCGAACAGCTTGGCTCGGGGAAACCTGGCCAAGAACGCGTCGGCAATGGGACCGTCGTCTATCAAAATGAAATTCCCACGCGCCAATTCGACGAGGCGCTGTGTTTTGTCCGCGGTGCCGATGAGTAGGTGATTTTGCATGGGCTGGCAGTCGCGGCGCGTAGTATCCCGCGCTTACAGGAACTGCGTGCGGGGAGCTGCCAGCCGCGAAAAAGGAACTGCCCTCTTAATTATCGCATGGAGCCGGGACATGACGACATTCTCCGATCAGGCATGGCGAGCCCTTTGGATGAAGTACGGAGAGCTTAGCGAGCAGGACGGGGAGGTCTGTGATCCGCCCCCAATGTGGCCCGCCCCGAGGTATGCTTTTTGGCAGCAAGGAGGACGGAAGATGCCGAGAAAGAGACGAGTGCCACTCGACGCCATGGTCCTCCTGCCATTGCAGGATCGCGCGTGAGGTCAGTTCGGTGCCGTAGTCGCTGACGATCATCAGCGGTCTGGCGCGGGCAATGATGAGCGCGTCGAGTTTGCGGGCGACACGAACGCCGGAGAGCGATGTGTCGACTATCAGGGCCAGGCATTCGCGGGTGAAGTCGTCGACCACGACCACGGATCCCGGCCTGGTGCTCTTTGAGCACCGCGATGATCTGCTCCTCGCTGTAGCGGCTCTTCTTCATCTCCGTCTCCTTCCGACGGAATCCAGTTCAAACCGAGGGAACTTCAGGGGGCAACGTCAGTGTCGAGATCGCAGGAGAATTTTGGTTCCCGCGCCCAGACCGAAAAGTTCCCTCTCGCTCTAAAGGTGAACTCGGGAAATGGCGGCGGAGGCCTCGCCAACACAGGGCTAGCTGGGCGTGACGAGGCCTCCTTTGGGCTGGAAGATGCGACTCCCCGCCCAATCTGCAGAACCGGCGACAAAAGGGGCTGGGTCGTTTGATGTAAATCCGCCGCCCGTTGGTCCACCCCTATTCTATTCGCACTACCTGCCGCTCGGCCCCCAATGGCAGGCTCTGTCGGCGCAGACGCTCGCCCTCGACATCCACATTGGGCAGAACCCGTTCAAGCCAGCGCGGCAGCCACCACCCAGCACGACCAACGAGCGCCATGAAGGCTGGAACAATCGTCAGACGGACGACGAAGGCGTCGATCGCAACCCCGACCGCCATCGCAAAGCCCATTGACTTGATCATCTCCTCTCCGCCGAACACGAAGCCTCCGAATACGCTGATCATGATCAGGGCGGCAGCTGTTACTACACGGGCGCCATGTTTCACGCCGCCGACGACAGCATCGTGCGGAAGAGCGCCGTTGACGAATTCTTCGCGCATTCTAGTAACCAAGAATATCTGGTAGTCCATCGCTAGCCCGAAGACGATGCCGATCGTGAATATAGGCAGCATGCTTATGACGGGCCCCGTCGAGTCCAGGCCGATCAGTGAAGCGAGCCAACCCCATTGGAACACCGCGACAACCGCTCCGAACGTCGCTCCGATCGTGAGCAGGAAGCCGAGCGTCGCCTTTAGCGGCACGACCACCGACCGAAACACCAGGAGAAGCAGGATCACGGCGAGACCAACTACGACCGCCAGGTAGGGTAGCAGTGCGTCAGCGAGCCGCGCGGAGACATCAAAGTCCAGCGGGGCCAGCCCGGTGACTCCAATCCAAGCACGTTCTGCCGGCAGCGCTCGGATCATGGCGACCAAGGATTCGGTCAGTGGATCGGAAGGCCCGGTCGTCGGGATCACGTTAAAGATGGCGGCATCACCAGCGGGATTCACGAGCGGAGGCGCGACCTGCGCTACACCCTCGAGGCCACTCAGCAGTCCACCAATTGCCGCCACCGCCGCTGGGCGGTCGGTCGAGGCGGCGACATCGACCACCACCAGCAAAGGGGCGTTGAAACCCGGACCAAATCCGTCCGTGACCAAGTCGTAGGCCTTGCGCTCCGTTGACTCCAGCGAGGCCGTTGCTGGTCCCGGCAGCGCCAACTCCAGTTGCCACGCTGGTATCGACATGATGCCAAGACCGACTACCGAAACGAAGAGAACGAGTACCTTATTTCGCGTGACGAACTGGCCCCACCGCTCGCCCCTCGCCGGGCGTGAGGGGCCGCCACCGATCGATTCTCGCCTTCGCCCCATGACGCGGTTGCCAGCGAGGCCGACCAGGGCCGGCAGGAGAGTCAGCGCTATAAGGACGGCGATGCCAACGGTAAGGGCGGCCGCGAGCCCCAACACCGTCAAGAACGAGATATTCACGACCGCGAGCGCCGACAGGGCAATGATTACGGTCAGACCGGCAAACACGACGGCGCTGCCCGCGGTTCCCACAGCCCGCCCCACCGCCTCCTCAGGCAGTCGCCCCTCCCCGAGTTCATGCCGATATCGGGTCACGATGAAGAGAGCGTAGTCGATCGCCACGGCGATCCCGATCATGGCGGCGAGCACTGGAGCCGTCGAAGAAAGCTCAACAAACCCGCTTACTGCTGTGATCATCCCGATACCGATGGCGACGCCGAGCAGACCGGTGAGCAGCGGCAAACCGGCAGCAATGAGCGACCCGAGCGTCACCGTAAGCACCAAGGCGGCAACGACTACCCCGATCACCTCACCAATTCCGGTCTCCGGAATGCTTTGCAGGACATCGCCTGCGACTTCGACCTGCAGCCCACTGCCACGAGCCTCAGCCATAGCAGCTAGAAGCGTTTCGCGGGTCTCGTCCCCCAGGGCGAAGGCAGAGACGGTGTACTGCACCTGGGCAAAGGCGTAACGCCCATCAACCGAAATGGAGCCACCAGGAATGGGTGGCACAACCACGGCCACCTGTTCTCCGCGCTCAATCGTCGCCAGCAACGTTTGGATCGCCGCCTGCCGTTCCGGGGTGTCAAGTGTCTCTTGCTCGGGAGCGGCGAAGACAATCTGGGCGCTTGCCGGCAAATCGATCGCACCCTCTCCGCGGCCCGAAGGCGAGAACCGCTCTGCCTGAAGCTCAAGAGCCTCGATTGCCGGAAGCCCGGGAATTGAGAAACTCTCCTTGGTCGGCCCGCTCAGTGTCACCGCGGCGACGCCTGTAACGACCAAGGCCAGAAGCCAAGCGCCAAGTACTGCCCAGCGCCATCGAAACGAGAACCGACCGAGCCGATAAAGGTAATTGGCCATAAACTAGTTCCTTGACGGCGCTGTCTTCATTCGGCGCCCCTTGGGTTCCGAACTGCCGGAGTAGGAGTCGAGGAGACCACCAACGGCCTGCGAAGATTGGAGAAAGAAGACCGCAAGTTTCATCACGCGCTGACTTGCGGCCCCCATCCCTGGCGCAAAGCCATTCGCTGCCTCGACGAGGTCGTCATGGGCCCGCTTCATGCGAGCAACCAGCCCAATCAGCAATCGATGATATGGATTGTGTGCGAGCACAAAGTAATCCTGCCGATCGCCCGGCACACCCACGCGCTCAAGTACGCCCAACCCCTCGAGCATCCTGGCATTCGTACTGACACTCGCCCGGCTGACCACTAGTCGATCAGCAATTTGGTGGATGCTCAGGGCCCTGCCTTCAACAAGGAACAAGCCAAAAAGCCGACCGGCGATTCGAGGCATGCTCTCTGCGGCGCAAATCAGCCCCATCTGCTCAATGAAGCGCTCGGTCAGAGCCTGGTCGCCGGCAAAGTCTCCTGATCGGGCCGCCTGCAATGAAGTCATGCTGTCCCTTCCTGCCTCCAGACTTCGCCTGCTCCAAACTTCGCCCCAAATTAGGGTCAACAGTTGGCTCAGTCAAGACTGAACGAACTGCACGATTGTCCGAGGGGGTTGCCCGGCTCCTGACTGATTGCGATGACGAGATGCCCCAACGACGCGAAGACCCGGCGGAGGGTACGACATCGTCAACGTCGGGCGCGACGACGTCGGATACGATCTGAACTGCGCCGCTGCGTGATCGCGCCTTTAGGGTCCATCGCTAGCTTCGAGCCGGCCGGCCTGGTCTTCCTCCCGCATGAGCGGAGGCCGCGCCCGGCGAGAAGCCTTTAGGAGACCCCTCTCCCGCGTCCACCGAACAAACGCCTCGATAGGCTCCGTGGTTTGACCGACGATGATGGTAAACAACGTGGTCGCCCGCAGAAGAGCAACCACGACGTCTAACTCGAAAAGGTCGATCTCCTGAGCAAGGGGTATTTCGTTCCGTAGCCAGGTTCGGGCGGTATTGAAACTTTTGACACCCTCGGGGAGCATTAGGTCTCTCAACTCACGGTAGACGAAGGAAGCCCTGGCCGTCCGCAGCTGTCTTTCAGCTGCTAGCGCCAGGGTGAGCGCGCAGGGATACTCGCCAGCATAGAGGAGATCGATAGCTACGTGGATTTGCCGACGGGCGACTCCTTTCCGGCTGATGTGTTGTTTAGGCTCCGCAATCTGGGGAAGGGAGCGGCTCGTCGAAATGGGCCCCATGGCAATGCCTCTCACCATTTCCGGCCCGCTGGCAGTTGGCGAGCCCGGGTATCAAACAAATGCACCGCTGCAAGCAGGATCAGTTCAACAGCATTCCAGAGCGCTGGGTTTGCTTACATCGCGTGGCCGGCTTTCGCCGTGCCAGCGGCCCCTTGTTCAGCAGCCGGCGGCAAGAAACCGGCTAATACAAAGGGCGCTCTGTAAACAGCGCTTCGTCCGATATTTCCAATCGCGCAACTAGCACGCTGCAGTCGAGATGCCCAATTAGGTAATTGGACGTCGAACTGTGGAACAATCGAGAAATCGCGCTGTGCTTGTTGTGGCCCACCACTACCAGGTCCGCACGGATTTCTTGAGCCACATTATAGATTTCCTTCCCGGGATCGCCTGCACTAATGCGCTGCCGCGGAGAAAATCCCATCCTTTTCAACCGGCGGGCGCCCTCGGCAAGTACGCCATCGTAGGCGACCCGTTGTTGTTCGTCGATTTCCAGAACGCCCCCTCCAACCGCAGCCAACCCAGCCACTACGACTGAGGGAGTTGGCAATACAGCGAGTAGGAAGACTTCCGCACTGCAGATCTGCGCGAGCCGCGCACCCTCACGGAGGGCCAGTCGGCCGATCTCCGAGCCATCGTATGCAAGAAGAATGTTTTTGTACATGAGTCCCCTAGTAGGCTAACGGGTGACTTTGTCCTGCGCGAGCGGCACCTCCAAATCTACTAAGGCTTGGAGCATCGGAGCTATAAGTGCGACGGCAAGTTCGCTGTCAGAAGCAAGCGGCTCTATCCGCAGATGCAACATCATTGCAAAGCCGGCGAGGTGGCTGATGATAAGGCTGGCGCGCAACTCTCCTTCTTCACCGCCGATCCAGGCTCCGACCGGCCGAACGAATCGTTCCAGCAGCATCCTGCGGACAATCGCCGCGGCTGTCGCATTCTTCACCGAATGTTGGAGCATCAGCAGTCGCGCCGGATCTTCCGACCTTCGCTCAAGCAATCGGCGCGCGAGCCACTCGCCGAAGTTACTGCGGTCCGGTGGCAAGCGGATCGCGGGACGCGCGGGGTCGCCGACTGCGGCAGCGAAGAGACCTTCCTTGGAGCCGAAATAGCGCGCAATCAACGCGGCATCGACCCCTGCGGCAAATGCGACGCTGCGAAGGCCGACCTGATCGAAGGGGGCCTCTCCAAAGCTCGCCACCGCAGCATCGAGGATGGCCTTCCGCGTCCCTTCGGCATCCCGTCGGCGAGTCGGCAAGCTTGATATGTCCACGAGACTTTTGGTCATCGTCCGTTGACGTGCCATTTCCAACGCAGTAAGTCAACGAACGATGAGGACGGCTAGTGGCTTGGCGTCGTTAGTCCAGCCCCAACCCATCGACCTCTCAGGCCCAAGCCACTGCGAGTAGCGGCCCTCGTTCTCTTGAAAGATCGACGTGACCCAAGCTAATCGTTCGATATCACTTTCCGAGCAGTCTACAGTGTTGCTGCCAGTGGCCATAAAGCAACCGCTTGGACTTATTTTCACGGCGCTGATCATGGTCATGGGGCTTGCCATGCTCTACCAGACCATCGTTTCCACGGCACTACCGACGATAGTAGGCGACCTTGGCGGAATCGAGCATCTATCATGGGTGATTACTGCCTATTTGCTTACGGCGACCGTCGTTACGCCTGTTTACGGCAAGCTTAGTGACATGATGGGCCGGAAGATCGTTCTTCAAATCGCACTTGTTTTGTTCATCGCCGGTTCGGTTTTATGCGGCCTTGCCCAGAACATGACCCAGCTTATTCTCTTTCGTGCGTTTCAGGGATTGGGCGGCGGTGGACTAATGGTCATCCCGATGGCAGCGATCGCTGACTTCGTGCCGCCGCGCGAGCGCGGAAAGTATCAGGGCATGTTCGGCGCAGTGTTTGGTCTTGCCACCGTTGTAGGCCCGCTACTCGGCGGCTTCATTGTCGACAATCTTTCGTGGCACTGGGTCTTCTTTGTGACCTTGCCACTTGCGATAATAGCTTTTGTGCTGATTGCCATCGCGTTTCCTGGGAGGATTATGGGAGCACGTCACAAGATAGACTACCTTGGCTCAGTATTGCTGGGACTATCTCTGACAGCAATAGTCCTCTTTACGAGTTTGGGTGGCAACACCTATGATTGGGACTCGCCCGAGATTCTCACGATGATTGCCGTGGGAATCCTGGCCACGGTGGCTTTTATTTGGGCGGAGGGTAAAGCGGCAGAGCCAATATTGCCCATCGCGCTGTTCAGAAACAGCGTGTTTTCAATGACAAGCGCGATCGGCTTCATTGTCGGCCTCGCCATGTTCGGCGCCATCGTCTTTCTCCCGCTCTATCTCCAGGTCGTCCAAGGCGCGAGCGCAACATCGTCCGGACTACAGCTTGTCCCAATGATGGGCGGTCTACTCGTAACTTCGATTGGCAGCGGCTTTCTGATTTCCCGGACGGGGCGGTACAAGATTTATCCAATTATCGGGTCGGCGTTGATTGTTGTCGCAATGGCACTCTTGTCGCGGCTCGACATCGACACGGCGCGATGGGTCGTTACCGCGGACATGGTAGTTCTCGGTCTCGGTCTTGGCTTGGTCATGCAAGTCCTCATTTTGGCGGCGCAGAATGCCGTCAGTGCGCGGGATATCGGTGTTGCCACTGCGGGCTCCAACATGTTCCGCCAGATTGGCGGCTCAATTGGGCTCTCCCTTTTCGGTGCGCTGTTCGCCAGCCGCCTCTCGGCCGGGATGGGTGAATCACTTCCTGCGGGCGCCAGTGGCCCGGGTACCCTCAGTCCGTCGACGATCGCGCAACTGCCGCCGGATATGCTCGGACCCGTGCTAGCGGCCTTTGTCGCGGCGCTCCAAGCCGTGTTCGTGGTTGCGGCGGCGATCTCGGCTCTTGCCTTTCTGCTGAGCTGGTTCCTGCGGGAGTTGCCACTCCAAATAGAGAACGATGACCAGATGGAGCAGACCCGCGGTGCGCAGTGAAGCTGCCGTGGTAGTGGCGTTGACAATATTGGTAGTCGGTGTTGTCGGACGAGGCGAGGACTGAAAGGTTAGGGTCCGATCCGTGCTGAGCTTAACGCGGCCTGTCGGCCCCGCCGGCGGGCGCATCGACAGACCAGGAAATCGGTCGAAACGATGGAGGCGCACCATGTTTTTTTGGTTCGGGGGGGTACCTCCCCCGCCGACGGGGTTGGAGCTGAAGCTGTGGGTTATCTTTGCGCTTGTTGTGTGCATTCTTGTGGCTGACTATATAGGATATTAGCGGTCGGTTCATCGCGGAAGGTTGGACTTCAGGATTTTAGCCACTTTCTAGATGAAGACTGCCTTTGGTGCCCCAAGCTCAGGCCAGCTGATGATTTGGTATGTCTATGTTGCCCATTTTTTTGCTGCCGTGTTCGCGGCGAACGGCATTCCCCACTTCGTGGCTGGCGTGACTGGCCGGCGGTTTCCGACGCCGTTCGCATCGCCCCCGGGCCGGGGACTGTCGTCGCCGGTCGTGAACGTGGTTTGGGCGGCAGGCAACGTCCTCGTCGCTTGGGCACTGTTGACCTTCGTTTCTGCTCCGGAGCGGCTGCCTGACTCTGATCTCATCCTAATGGCGCTTGGCTTCTTCATGACATCGGTTGCCCTCGCCGCCGCTTTCGGACGGAGATCGGGAGACGGCGGCTAATCAGAACGAGACTTTGGCGAACTTTGAGGGATGGCCGGCGGGACACCTAACCTCGCCAAAGCTGCATTCAGATTGGAGTGGCTGGTGGCTCCTCAGCGAGGTGCTGACGTTGGATGGCCGCCCAGCCCAAAGCACTACAACGCGAGGTCCCAGTTCGGCCAATCGACCGCATCCCGCCCGTCGCGAATCGGATCGACCTTAATTGCGAACGGCCCTCGCGACGTCAGTCCGATGTTCTTATCGACAAGCAACCGGAGCTCGCGAAAAGATGGCCTATATCGTCACGGGAAGTTTCGCGGAGATGGGAGGGTTCGAAGTTGTCACCGAGTCGGCTGATGAAGCGCTGTCGATGGCAAATAGAGCCACCCAACGACACCGAGCAGTAGTTCACATAACCGACACTGACGGCCATCGATACACAGTGGCGGAGTTTGCTGCACTTGTAGTGGCTCGAACGATAGAGTGAGCTTGGTTTCCATTTGATCCCGCGGCACGGGACTTCATCGTGTCTGATCATCATCTCCGCGGCGCTGTGCCCTAATCAAAATGTTGACGAACGCGTCTTCTTGAAAGTCGACACAGGCGGCGAAGAGCGACACAGACCCGATCGCAGGGCAACACTGAACTCGGCCCGAAATAGGCGAGGCTCAGCGTTGCCACGATGGCTACGTCTTGCGCACCGCTGCGCCTCACGCGATTCGAAACGCTTCTCGCGATTCCTCACTGTCCGGACGACGACGCTGGCCGGCGACGCCACCCAGGAGTCGATGGGAGCGCGGTTCCAGGTCTGACGTTGCCCCTGCAGCGCCCTCGGTTTGAACTGACTCCGTCGGTAGTTGAGCTGCTCCCCATCTTTGTTGGACCACGGAGGTGGGCACCTCCGTCGCGCAGGACGCGAAAGAGCGGCTACCCGCTTCGGAATACGTCGAGGAGATATGCCGACCTCGGCATTGGTAGGCGCGCAAGCACGGTGAACAGTCGCACTGTGCCGCCCACTGTCCGTTGTCGCGTAAGCGCCACGACTCAATCACACCAGCCATCGCGCGCCTGTAGTGGTAACGCGGACGCAGATGCGTCCGCGTTGCACGCGCGCGTGGGAAGGGTTGGCTTTTTGGAACTTGTCCGCGCCAAGAGGCTGAAGAAGCCAAGGGGAAAGGAACTGACCAAAAAGCAATCCCCTGGGGGGATTGAGTCGTGGCGGTAAGCCCGACGGATCAGTGTGGCGGAATAAGGCTTTAGTCCCCATCCATGGGGTACATACAGTGAGTAGTAGCGTTTGTACCCATCTGTGACGGGCTGCTGACCAACGAAAAGGGGTCGGAGTTTCGAACCTCCGACCCCCATTCCAAAGCTCCTAATAGGGAGCCAGCAGGTCCGCGCTAGAAGCTCAGACCGCAGGACCTGAAATGGCCCAGCACTTCAGCAAAGACCCACACCGGGTGGCTGTTTCTGTCCTTCCCCAACTTGCGACACCGGGGGAACCGGTTGCCGGCGTAGTCCGGGTCAAACATCATCCGCCAAGTATGGACTCGGCTGTAGGGCCAGCCCATTGCCTTCAAGCCCTTCCAGTCCACGATCAGCTTCCCTTCGTATGACATTGCAAGACTCCGTTTGAAGGGAGCCGTTGCAACGTCTCCGGGGATGTCACCGGGACAGGATGGACTGTAGCCGATTTTCCCAGGCGGTCACAGCAGCCACCTGCTCGGGCCAGTAGGTGTGCTTCTGGTAGACGCCAACCAGTCCTCCGGTTGTGCCGGAGACATGGTTCAAAATCTTCTCGGTGACGTGGATGGGGGTACCGAGCGCTGCGAGATTTGTCGCGAACGTGCGGCGCAAATCGTGGAGCGTCCAGTCGGTAACGCCCGACAGTTTGTCGAGCCGGGCCTTGCTCTTGCTCCACCCGTTAAAGGGAACAATGCCTTCGCCCTTCGCAGGGAAGTCGATGGCCTCCTCGAAGATCGAGCGCGTAAGCGGCCCTATCGGGAACGTGTGCGCCTTGCCGTTCTTAGTCAGCCAAGACGGCAGTTCGATGCGGTCTTCGGAGATCCATTCCTGGTGAAGAAACGCAACTTCGGTGCGGCGCTGTCCTAAGACGATGAGGAGGCGAACAATCGAGCCGAACGGCTCGCCGCATCGCGGGGCGGCGTTCCACACCTTCACCAGTTCGTCGGCTGAAAGCGTGCGCTCACGAACAGGAGCCGCTGCGACCGCGAGTCCCTCTGCCGGCGATGAAGCGAGATAGCGCGGGACGCACCAGTTGAAGAAGGTGCGAATATCCTTCAACGCATGGGCACGCGCGCTCTTGGCTTTAACCGCCTCGACCGCTTGAGCGACATCCTCGTGGGTGATTTTGTCGAGCGAGCGCATCCAATGGAAGTTACGCCGGAGAGATTGGCTGATGACCACCTTCGATCGCGGCCTCCACCTGTCCTGCTCCAAGAAGAGGTCTAGGGCCTCTTTGAAGGAAAGGGAGGGCGATAGTGCCGACGTTGTCCCAAGCGCCTTGTGGGCCGCCTTACGGGCATCCAAAAGGGAGAGCGTAGGATAGTGGCCAAGCGTTACGCGGCGGCGCCTGTCTCGCGGCCCTTTGACCACGAACCAGGTCTTCTTCAGCTTCCCAACGCGGATGCAGAACGCCGGCAGCTTTGCGTCCGAATAGGTTCCCTCTTTGAGCGAGCGAATGGTTACATCTGTGAGACCAATTTTTTGCACGCTTTTGCACACTCTTCGGGCGTCTAGCCACGGGGGGCGACAGTGAACCATGTACACCCTACGACCCCCAAAAGCAAGAAATGCCAAGGCTTTTGGAGCACTATGCAGTACCCCGATCAAGGCCCTGAACAGTCTTCTAAGCTGTTGGTCGCAGGTTCGATTCCTGCCGGGGTCGCCAATCAGAATGGGATGCCAGTGGCTTCGGCGAGCGCCAGAAGGTGGTTGCGCGGCGACCGGGGCGGATGGACGGCCGTGGCCTCCAGAAGCGTGCCAAGCCGAACCAGGGTCGCAGGAAGCTTGCTCGTCGGGCGGCAGTTGATCGGCACCTGACCCGCCGTCGGCGTGTCGAGCCCAACTCTCATCATCCGCATTGTGGTCGACCTCCCGTCGCCGCTGGGCCGAGGAAGCCGGTGACGATGCCCGGGCCAATCGTGAAGTTAAGTGAATCGGCCATGTGCTTGCCGTAGCGCTGCGTAAGGCTGCCGACCTCGATCATGGCATTCTCGTTGGGATTGCGGCGTCATGACCGTGTGCGCGTGCTCAACCATCCGCCCGTCGTCATGGCCACGCCGGCGCGGCGCCCACTGCCCCGCAGCGGCTTGCGCCTGCGGGGCAGTCTCCAGGAGGATCCGATGCGCATCCTGCTCGTCGAGGACGAGGTCAGCCTGAGCGAGATGCTGGCGACGAGCCTGTCGCGGCAGGGGATCGTCGTCGATGCCGCTCCGACCCTGGAAATGGCGCGGGAGGCCCTGATGACCGCGGAGTATGACGCCGTTGTGCTGGACCGGAACCTCCCGGATGGCGAGGGCCTCGATCTGATCACCGAGATCAGGGCCCGCTCCGCGCCCCCCGCGGTGGTCGTGCTGTCCGCGCTCGGGGCGCTGGACCAGCGCATCGACGGGCTGGACCAGGGCGCCGACGACTACCTCGTGAAACCTTTCGCCATCGAAGAACTGCTCGCGCGGCTCCGCGCCGTCGCCCGCCGGCCGGCGGCCGTCCGCCAGGAGCGGATCCTGCTGGGCGGTCTTGCCTTCGACGTCGGGCACCGCACGGCGGAAATCGGCGGCACCGTCCTCGATCTGCCGCGCCGCGAACTCCTTGTGCTCGAGGCGCTGATCCTTCGCGCGGGACGCGTGGTGTCCCGCCCTGCGCTCGAGGCGGCGGTCTACGGCTATGACGACGAGATTGCGTCGAACACCCTCGATTCCCACGTCTCGCGCCTCCGCCGCAAACTGGAGCCGGCGGGCCTCGAAATCCATTCGCTGCGCGGTATCGGATATCTGCTGAGGCCGTCATCGTGAGGTTCTGGTCGGGCTCGCTGGTCGCTCGCCTCCTGCGGCGGCTGATCCTGCTGCAGGTTGTGGCGCTGGTTCTGGTGGTGATCGTCGCCTCCATTCCGGAGCGCGGGCGGTCCGACGTCGCGCAACTGGACGACGAGGTTCTGGACCGGATCGCCACGGTCCTCGCGCGCGACGGCGACCGGCTCGTCTTCCGCGGCGCGGCCGAACTCGACGCCATCGCCGTCGGCCACCCGGGTTTCTGGGTGCTGGCACGGGACGGCGAGGGCCGTATGGCGGAGTTCGGCCCGATACCGGAACTGGTGCGGCTGGTCCTTGCCGGGGACCCTCTCCAGGCCGAGGTCTACGGGGCGGACGGGGGTTCCCTCATCGCCCGGCAGATGGAGAGTGCGGCCGGCCCGGTGGCACTTGCGACCGGCGGCGGACCGACGCTGGAGCCCGTCGCTGGACAGCTCCGGCGGATCGAGCCGCTGTCGCTGCTGGGCCTTGCGGCGCTGACCACGCTTCTGGCACTGGCGATCGCGTGGCTCCTCCGCCGCGATCTCAGCGGCATCTCCCGCATGGCGAAGGAGGCCGCCCTGATCGATGTCGACCGGCCGAGCGCCCGGCTGACCGAAGCCGACATCCCGCGGGAACTCCACGTGATGGCGCACGCGATGAACGCCGCCCTTGCGCGGCTGGAGGAGGGCCAGACGCGGCGCAAGCGGTTCCTCGCCACAGCCGCGCACGAACTCCGCACCCCGGTCTCGATCCTTTCGCTCCGGATCGAAAGCCTGCCGCCCGGGCCGGAGCGCAGTCGGCTCCTCCTCGACGTGGCGCGGCTGGGCTCGCTGGCCGATCAGCTCCTCGACCTGGAGCGGCTGGACGGCGAGACCCTCCCCTTCGCGCGGTTGAATTTGAGCACCACGGTTGGCGCGGCGGTGGCAGACATCGCGCCGCTCGCCGTCGCGGCGGGCGCCGGGCTCTCCTTCGAGGCGCCGGAGGGTCCGGTCGAGATCATGGGTGACGGCCCGTCGATCCGGCGCGTCGCGACCAACCTCGTCCAGAACGCACTCGCCCATGGCGGTGAGGGCGTTGCCATCGCGGTGGAGATAGCCCTGCCGGCCGAACTCCGCGTGCGCGACGACGGCCCCGGCATCGCCGCGTCCGACCGCGAGCAGATCTTCGAGCCCTTCGTCCGCCGCTCCGGCGTGGCCGGCTCGGGCCTCGGCCTTCATCTGGTCCGAGAGATCGTCACCCGCCACGGCGGCTCGATCGAGGCGGGCGAGGCGCCCGGCGGCGGGGCGGAGTTCATCGTCCGCTTCCCGCCCGCGGCGCCCCTTTGATGGACCCGCGCGAACCGCTGTCCGCGCCGGTTCAGAGCCGTCTGAGATAAGCCAACAGGTCGGTCTTCTGCTGCTCCGTCAGCGCCTCGCCGACCGGACCGATATCGCCATCGCGGTCCACCTGTTTCACCCCTTCGAGGACGAGCGGCGGGAACTTGACGAGGAGGTGATCGCTGTAGAGGTCGATCACCGCCTCGAGCGTCGCGGAGATGTTGTTGTGCCAATAGGGAGCGGTGTTGGCGATACCGCGAAGCGTGGGGATGTCGAAGGCCTCGAAATCATAGGGATTGCCTGTGATCGCGGCGCGTCCCGGATCAGTCGTGAACAGCTGCAGCGCGAAGAAATTCGGCCCGTTGATGGGATTGCCGTTCTCGTCGTTGAACGCCGGCAGCCCGTCGCCACCGAAGCCGCTTTCGCCACCCCCGGGTCCGCTCGGACCGCCCTCGTCGCCGCCGAAGAGGAGATCAATCGGAAACGCCGGGGCAGGCGGCAGATCGGCAATGGCCACCGTTCTCGTCGCGTCCTGGTAGAACCGGAAGCGGTATTGCGGGAAGCTGAGATCACCCGTGAAGCTTTCGTGCTCCGTCGCGTCGATCTGGACCAGGAAGTTCTCGATGGCGGTCCCGATATTGATGAACTCGTTGTTAGGCTGGGAGGCGCGGACCGGCGTCGGCGGGTCGGTCGCGGGGACCTGGTAGATCACGTTGCCGTCCACGCCCAGAGCGGGGAAGGCCATGTCGTGGATCTCGCGGTCGATGATCGTCGCGAGGTTCGCGCCGCCATGGCAGGCCGCACAGACCGCCTCGTAGACCTCGCGGCCGCGCTGTTCCTCGACCGTCAGCACGAGCCCGGCCTCGGGCTCGGGGATGTCGGTCATCGGCGTTCCGCCGGTGAGGAGGGCCGCCACGGCGCGCGAGCGCTCGGAGGTGAACACCTGGGCGACAAAGCCGGCGATCCGCGCCAGTTCGTCGGCGGGAACGGCGAGGCCTTCGCTGTGTGAAAGGATCGCGGCCTGTGCCTGTTCGGCGAGCGTCGCGACGCGGCCGTCGAGCTGATAGGGAGCGGTCAGCGCGGCATCGGCGATCGATGGAACGCTGCGCCAGACGAAGATCCGGCGGTCGTCCGGGGTGATCACGTTCCCGGCCGCGTCGATCTGGTCCATGTTCTCCGGCAGGGTCAGCCAGACCCGCACCAGCCCTTTCCGGAGATGGTCGAAGGTCAGTGTCGCCGCAGCGGGATCGTCGGCATCGATCGCGCTGAAAAGCGGATCGAGCGGGTTCTCCTGCCAGAGCCGTTCCGCATGGTCCGCGGTGAGCGCAAAACTGTCTGCCGCGACGTGGCAGGATGCACAGGAGCGTTGGTTCCCCGCCCCCGGAAAGGGCAGGTTGAACAGCTCCGCCCCCGTAAGCGCGCTCCGATCCGCGACCGGCTCAGGCGTCTGGCCGGAAACGGAGCCCCCGATCCCAATGGCGGCAACTGCGACAGCGCCGACGATGCCGAGCCACGGCCCGAACCGCAGGGCCCGACCGGCGATGGTGGGGGATTTCATGTGAGCCTCTTCACGTCGACAGGGTTCGCGCAGCGGGAGTGAGCCGGAAAGGCGGTGTCCCGTTTCCTCGTCTCAGGTGGAGGTTGCGTGAGCATTGCGTGGAGCAGGCGGGCCGAATCGGCCGGTCGATCCCGCCGATTGCCCAGCCGGACGAAGCTAGTGCTCCGTCACGAACCGCTTGACCAGCGACGACTGACTGTTGACGCCGGTCTTCCGGTGGATGTTCTTCATCTGAAACCGCGCAGTTTCGTATGCCATGCCGATCTGCGCGGCCGTGTCGGAGATCGAACAGCCGCTGGCTGAACAGCCGCTGGCTATAGCGAGGGCGGACTCCCGCTGGGTCGGTGACCTGTCAGTATCGATCGGCGTTCCTCACGCCGGCCTCCACGCCATCGACGGGCGGACCGGACGCGCCACCGGACAAGAGCCCGCAGCGCCCGGAAGGCGTGGCTCTTCTCACTCTGCGCCTAGAACGAACCGCCGTCGCCCTGCCGCGGCGCTCACCTGATCCAGATCCGGCCTACCGCCCGGTCCATGCCGGGAACGGATCTGGCAGGTCCCTGAACGGGACCGGGTTGAAGCGGATCGGCTTCTCGGGTCCAACGAGACACTCATCCAGAGCCGCGCGGATGGCCGCCTCCTCCATGCCGGCGCCGATGAACACCAGTTCCTGCCGTCGATCGCCCCAGATGCGGTGCCAGTTGCGATTGAGCGCCTGCCGCCATTCGGGGTGATCTGGCCATCTATCGCGCGGCACGGCCACCCACCAGGATCCCATCGGCTCCACGCGCGCGATCGCACCGGCGAGAGAGAATTCGCCGACCCAGTTGGGGCGGGTGGCGAGCCAGAAATGGCCTTTGGCCCGGATCAGGCCCGGCCAGGTCCGCTTGATGAAGGCGTTGAGCTTCTCCGGCGCGAAGGGCCGCCTCGCCCGATAGACGAAGCTCTGGATGCCGTACTCCTCGGTCTCCGGAACGTGGTCCTTGAAGCCGTAGAGTTCCTTGAACCACAGCGGATGCTGCTCGGCCTTCTCCTCGCTGAAGAGGCCGGTGTCGAGGACGGCATCCAGGGGTACGCGCGCGAAGTCCGCCTCGACGATGCGCGCATCGCCATTGAGCGAGGCGACGATCTTTCGCACGAGCGAAAGCTGCTCGGCTGAGACGTCCGAGACCTTGTTCACGACCACCACGTCGGCGAACTCGATCTGCTCGACGAGGAGGTCGACGATCGTCCGTTCGTCGCCCGCCCCGGCGATCTCGCCCCGATCGCGGAGAAGATCGTTCGAACCGAAATCGCGGAGGAGATTCGCCGCATCGACGACGGTGATCATTGTGTCGAGCCGCGCGACATCCGACAGGCTTTGGCCCGCCTCGTCGCGGAAGGAGAATGTGCTGGCGATCGGCAGAGGCTCCGCGATGCCGGTGCCCTCGATCAGCAGGTAGTCGAACCGGCCGTCCCGGGCCAGGCGCTCGACCTCGTCGAGGAGATCGTCGCGCAGCGTGCAGCAAATGCAGCCATTGGTCATCTCGACCAGCTTCTCGTCCGTCCGCGACAGGTTGGCCCCGCCCTCGCGCACGAGGTCGGCGTCGATGTTGACCTCGCTCATGTCGTTGACGATGACCGCGACCCGACGGCCTTCCCGGTTGTTGAGGACGTGATTGAGAAGGGTCGTCTTTCCCGCGCCGAGGAATCCGGAAAGGACGGTGACGGGCAAGCGCCGCGTTTCGACCCGCAGGTCCATGCTCTGCTCCATGCGTATGTTATAACATAACACTAGCAGGCGAGCGGGTCGGGTCAACCCCAACGGCCACGGCGCCTTGCGCGCGCCGAGAACGATCCGAAGTTCGTTATCGGACGTCGGAGCCAGTTTCACCCTTGCGCCGTTGCGCCTATCTGTACCCTCAGGGCAACGCTCGAGGTCTTTTGTGAGATGCAGTAATGGCAGCGGCGGCAGAACGACGCCGCGTGACGACGCAGTGAGTTGTGAGAAAGCCCGTTGCCGGCTTGCCAGGCTGTTGGTCGCAGGTTCGATTCCTGCCGGGGTCGCCATCGCCCGCGCGGCCAATGGCTGAACCGCGCCGCAGCGCCCGGCTCGATCGCACTCCCGGCCGCGCCCTCGTCAATCTTGCCTTCGTCGCCGGACGCCTGACGCGGAAGCGGCGGCCACTCGTCCTCGGCTTGGACGCCCGCTGGCTCGTTGCGCTCGCGGTTCTGCTCGTCGGCGTGGCGGGCCTGGCCGTGCTGGTCGACGGGCCGGCGGTCGAATGGGCGGCAACCCTGCCCCCGGGTGTCCGGTCGGCGTTCGAGGTCGTGAGCGACCTGGGGCGGTCGCAGTGGCTGCTCGTCCCGACCGGGGTGCTGGTGATCGTGCTCGCGATGGGCCGATGGCCCGGCATCGGGCTGCGCCTCCAGGCCGCGTGGGCCGAGATCGGCTTCCTCGCCGCCTACGTCTTCCTCGCCGTCGGCGGTGGCGCGCTGCTGGTCAACGGGATCAAGCAGCTCATCGGGCGCGGGCGGCCCGGCGGATACGCGGAAGACGGCGCCTTCTCGTTCGACCCGTTCAACTTCGACTATGGCAATGCGAGCTTTCCCTCCGGGCATGCCACCACGGCGGGCGCCTTCATCGTGGCCGGGTGCCTCATCTTCCCGCGGCTCCGGCTGCCCTTCATCGTCGTTGGCGTGACGGTGGCCCTCAGCCGCATCGTGGTCGGCGCCCACTACCCGAGCGACGTCCTCGCGGGGCTAGCCCTCGGGACGGCGTGGGCGCTCGTGCTGGCGGGCCTGTTCGCCTGGCGTGGCCTTGCGTTCCACCGTCGGGGCGATGGCACCCTTGCCCCGATCGCCCCCGCAATCCGCGGCGCAGTGCGCAACCCTGGCTGGCCCGCGCTCCTCATCGCGCCGCTTCGCGCGCTCGCCGGCCCGCGCGAGCCGCTCAACTGAATCAGCCTGCGTCGGCGACGTCGAGGATGCGCAGCGACGGCCGGCTGCGGCCCTGCCAGTGGTCCGCCGACACGGTGCCCGCGACATGGAGCGGTCCGCCGTCGCGGGCGAGGAGGCGGCGGCCGAGGGGCGTCTCGGCCGCGCGGAACGCCATCGCCTTGAGCATCGTGCCGCCGGCCGTGGCGATGGAGGCGCGGACGTGGTTGCCGGAGACGATCTCGGCATAGGCGATCCGGTGCGCCGGGAAGGCGAGGACCGGTTCCGGATGCCCCGCACCGAAAGGCCCGGCCCGCTCGAGCTCCGCGATCGTCTCGAGCGTTGCGCCGTCGGCCGACAGGGCCGCGTCCACCACGAGCGCGCGTTCCGTTTCGGCGGCGTCCACGACCTGACGCTGCAGCGCCTCGGTCAGGAAAGCCTCGAACTCCGGCAGGCGGTCCATTGCGATCGTGATGCCGGCCGCCATCGCGTGCCCACCGCCCTTCACGAGCAGCCCCGACTCCGCCGCCGCGCGCACTGCGCGCCCGAGGTCGACGCCGTGGATCGACCGACCGGAGCCCACCCCGTATCCGCCGGCCGTCACCGCGACCGCGAACGCCGGGCGGCCGAAGCGTTCACGGAGGCGGGCGGCAATCAGGCCGACGACGCCCTGGTGCCATCCCGCACTGTGGGTGATCAGCACCGACGGATGCGGCTCGGTGGCAAATACGGGCTCGGCGGCGGCAAGGGCCTCCGCGAGCATGCCCGCCTCGATCGCCTGGCGCTCGCCGTTGAGCCGGTCGAGTTCGGCCGCGATGGCTTCCGCCTCGACAGGATCGTCGAGCGACAGGAGGCGCGAGCCGAGCGCGGCGTTGCCGATGCGTCCGCCGGCATTGATGCGCGGTCCCAGCATGAAGCCGAGGTGGTGCGCCGCAATCGGCCCGTCGAGCCGCGACGCCCGGCCGAGCGCGGCAAGGCCCGGATTGCCGCCGCGGGCAATTGCGATGAGGCCCTTCACCACGAAGGCGCGGTTGAGCCCCGTGAGGCCGACGACGTCGCACACCGTCCCGAGCGCCACCAGGTCGAGCCATTGCAGGAGATCCGGCTCGCGCACCAGGCCCTGGTAGTGCCCGCGACGGCGCAGTTCGCGGTTCACTGCCACGAGCGTCATGAACACGATGCCGACCGCCGCCAGGTGGCCGAGCCCGGAGATGTCGTCCTCGCGGTTGGGATTCACGATCGCCACCGCCGGCGGCAGCTCGGCGCCGGCGAGATGGTGGTCGAGGACCACCACGTCGGCGCCGAGTTCGTGAGCCCGGGCCAGCGCGTCGATGCTGGTCGTGCCGCAGTCGACGGTCACGATCAGCGTCGCGCCGCCTTCCACGAGGCGCTCGACCGCCTCGCGGTTCGGGCCATAGCCCTCGAACAGCCGGTCGGGAATGTAGATTGTCGGCGCGAGTCCGGACGCGCGCAGGAATCGCGTGAGGAGAGCGGCGGAAGTCGCTCCATCGACATCGTAATCGCCGAAGATGGCGACGGTCTCCTTTGCCCGGACGGCGTCGGCGATGCGGGCGGCGGCGGCATCCATGTCGGTCAGCGCGCTGGGATCCGGCATCAGGCGGCGGACCGTCGGGTCGAGGAAGTCGGCCGCGCTTTCCGCCGTCACGCCGCGGCCGGCGAGGATGCGGGCAAGGAGCTCCGGCAGGTCGTTCCGCTGCGCGATGGCGATGGCGGCGTCGGCTGTCCTTGCGTCGAGGCGCTCGACCCAGCGCCGGCCCGTGACGGAGCGCTCGACGCCGAGAAACGCCGGCGAGGGAGCGGCGGCGTGGCGCGAAAGGGCTTCTTCGAGCGCGGTGGCGAACATGCGGCTCATCGTAGGTGATTCGGCCCCGCCGGTTCGCCGCGCCATCCGCGCACGGGCCTCGACAGAAGCGCACTCTCCCCCGACATAGGAACGACGCGACGCTGAGCCGGTTGGGAGAGCGGGCGCAACCGGGCATGCACCATGGACGGCTATTTCGACGACGACCTCATCCGCTCCGTCCTGGGCGGCGTGAAGACCATCGCCGTTGTCGGCGCGAGCCCCAACCCGATGCGTCCCTCCAACAACGTCACCGAGTTTCTCGTCGCGGCCGGCTACACGGTGTTCCCGGTCAATCCCGGCCATGGCGGCGAGGAGATCGCGGGGCGGCTCGTCTATGAGCGCCTCGCCGACATTCCGGAGCCGATCGACATGGTCGACGTCTTCCGCAGGAGCGAGGCGCTGCCGGCCCTCGTCGACGAGGTCCTCGCCCTCGAACCGCGCCCGAAGGCGCTGTGGACGCAGCTCGGCGTCGTCAACGGACCCGCGACCGACAGGGCCGCGGCGGCCGGAATGCAGGTGGTGACCGACCGCTGCCCGGCGATCGAATACCCCCGCCTCTTCCACCGGGTCGCCCGCCGGGCGCCGCCGGCGCCGGCCTAGATCTCGCGTGCGGCAGGCGCCGGCAGGACTTCCGCAAGGATGCTCTTGGCGACCTCCCGCTCCGCCATGATCACGATGTCCGCGCCGTGAGAGCGGAGGTGGGCAACCTCCGCATCGGAATGGGCGCGGGCGACGATCGACATCCCGGTATTGGCCGCCCTCCCCGCCTGCACGATGTTGGCCGCCTCGAACGCGTTCGGGATCGCGACGATCAGCCGGTGCGCCGCGCCGAGATTGGCCGCGCTGATGATCGCCGGTGCCGCGGCGTTGCCGTGGATGACCTCGATGCCGTTCTGGTGCAGTTCCGTCGCAATCCGGTCGACGTCCTCGATGACCAGAAACGGCACCTGTGCCTTGCGAAGCGCCTCGCCAACGATGCTGCCGACGCGGCCGTAGCCTACGAGGACGGTATGGTCGGTCATCCTCGAGGCGCGAAGCATCGCCTCGTCGTCCGCCCTCTCCCGCTCGGCCGCTGTCTGCGGCGCGGGGAGCGGACCTGCCGCTGCGGCAGCCGCCGCCGCTGCGCGCCGTTCGAGCCGCAGCTTCAGCCGGTCGACGCCGTAGAAGAAGACCGGGTTGAGGAGGATCGACAGGATCGCGCCCGCCAGGATGAGGTCGCGCCCCTCCTGCGGCAACATTCCGAGCCCGACGCCGAGTTCCGCAAGGATGAACGAGAACTCGCCGATCTGGGCAAGGCTCGCCGAGATCACCAGCGCCGTGCCGACCGGATAGCCGAACAGGATGACGATCGCGAAGGCCGCGAGCGACTTCCCGAACACAATGATCAGGAGGACGCCGAGCACCGGCAGCGGATTCTCGATCAGCGTCGCCGGGTCGAACAGCATGCCGACCGACACAAAGAAGAGCACCGCGAAGGCGTCCCGCAGCGGCAGCGATTCCTCCGCCGCGCGATGCGCGAGCGCGGACTCGGCGAGGATCATGCCGGCGAAGAATGCGCCGAGGGCCAGCGACACGTCGAACAGTTGCGCCGCGCCGAGCGCGACGCCCAGCGCGATGGCAAGGACCGCGAGGCGGAACAGTTCGCGCGAGCCGGTATGCGCGATGTAGTGGAGGATCCACGGGATTACCCGCCGTCCGACGATCAGCATGAAGGCGACGAAGCCCACGACCTTGAGACCGGTAAGCCCGAGCGCCACCCAGACGCTCTGGCCCGGCTCGGCAACCAGCGCGTCGCCGATCACCTCTTCACCGCCGTGGGTAGCGATTACGCCGCCGATCGCCGGGATGATGACGAGGGCAAGGACCATCGCGAGGTCCTCTACGATCAGCCAGCCGACCGCGATGCGGCCGCGCTCGGTATCGATGAGGCGGCGTTCCTGCAGCGCCTTGAGAAGCACGACCGTCGAGGCGACCGAAAGAGCGAGACCGAAGACGAGGCCGGCCTCCAAACTCCAGCCGAGCCATAGCGCGAGGCCAAGACCAAGGCCCGTCGCGATCGCCATCTGCACGATGGCGCCGGGGACGGCGATGCCTTTGACCGACAGGAGGTCCTTCAGCGAGAAATGAAGGCCGACGCCGAACATCAGCAGGATCACGCCGAGTTCGGCGAGCTGGTTCGCCAGGTCCTGGTCCGCGACGAACCCAGGCGTGTAGGGCCCTATCAGGACACCCGCGATCAGGTAACCCACCAGCGGGGGAGCCTTGAAGCGGTGCGCGATCGTTCCGAGAACGAAGGCGAGTCCGAGGCCCACCACGACGGTGAGGATCAGCGGGATGTCGTGGTTCATCTGCGGGGCGGTACCTACAGCCAGATTGCGGGAGCGCTCGAAATCGTTGCTCTACGCCAATGTCGCCGTGCCGCGGTGGTTGTGCAACCTGCGCTGTTGACACGCCCGTACGCTGCGCATGTGCCCCCTACTCCGTTCGCGAGGCGCGCTGGCGGGACGGGTGGGCTGTCCTACCGGTCGCGCGGCTCCCCCGGGGTGATGCAGAGAGGCGGCGCGCCCTGCCACGCGGGCCGCCGATCGCGGCACGTAATGCATCCCGGAACTCTTCCATCGGCCGTCACAACGGCCTATCTCTGCCGCGCCCCATCCGCCAAAGCGCCACATTGGTCGTGAAACCTTTGATGGTCGGGGCGTTAATGCTTCGGTGACCATAAATCGGCAGCGTTGGCTGCCAGACATCCGGAGGCGATGCATCGCCTCCCCCCACCCCAGGAACGAGTTCGATGAGCGAATTCCACCGCATCCGGCGCCTTCCGCCGTACGTTTTCGAGCAGGTCAACCGCTTGAAGGCGAGCGCGCGAGCCGCAGGCGCGGACATCGTCGATCTCGGCATGGGCAATCCCGACCAGCCGACGCCGCAGCATATCGTCGACAAGCTGGTGGAAACGGCGCAGCGGCCCGATACGCACGGCTATTCCGCCTCGCGCGGCATCAAGGGCCTGCGCCGCGCCCAGGCGGCCTACTACGAGCGCCGCTTCGGCGTGACGCTCAACCCCGACACGCAGATCGTGGCGACCCTCGGCTCGAAGGAGGGCTTCGCGAACCTTGCCCAGGCGATCACGGCGCCGGGCGACGTCGTCCTCTGCCCTAATCCCTCCTACCCGATCCACGCCTTCGGCTTCCTGATGGCGGGCGGCGCGGTGCGCTCGCTCCCCTCGACGCCGAACGAGGACTATTTCCGCGCCCTCGAGCGCTCGGTGGCGCACTCGATCCCGAAGCCCATCGCGGTCGTGACGTGCTTCCCGTCGAACCCGACCGCCGAGGTCGCCGAACTCGACTTCTACCGCGAGCTCGTTTCCTTCGCGCGAAAGAACGACCTCATCGTCCTCTCCGACATCGCGTATTCGGAGATCTACTTCGACGGCAATCCACCGCCCTCCGTTCTCCAGGTGCCGGGCGCGATGGAAGTCGCGGTCGAGTTCACCTCGATGTCGAAGACCTTCTCGATGGCCGGCTGGCGCATCGGCTTTGCCGTCGGCAACGAGAAGCTGATCGCGGCCCTCGCCCGCGTGAAATCATACCTCGACTACGGCGCCTTCACGCCGGTCCAGGTGGCTGCCACCGCCGCGCTCAACGGCCCGCAGGACTGCATCGTCGAGATGCGCGAGGTCTACAGGAAGCGGCGCGACGCGCTCGTGGACAGTTTCGGCCGTGCCGGCTGGGACATCCCGCCGCCGAAGGCCTCGATGTTCGCCTGGGCACCGATCCCCGAGCCGTTCCGGCGCCTCGGCTCGGTCGAGTTCGCAAAACTGCTGATTGAGAAGGCGGACGTGGCCGTGGCGCCCGGCATCGGCTTCGGCGAGTTCGGCGACGACTTCGTCCGCATTGCCCTGGTCGAGAACGAGCAGCGTATCCGGCAGGCCGGCCGCAACATCCGCCGCTTCCTTGAAAGCGCGGATAAAACGTTGCACAACGTCGTCCCGTTGGCTGGCGGCGCCCGCCGCTAGGCCGGAGTTTCGGTCGGATCCTACCCATGGAAGCGTTGCGTCTGGGCCTTGCCGGCCTCGGCACGGTCGGCGCGGCGCTTGTCCGCCTCCTCGACCAGCACGGCGATGACTTGGCGGCCCGTTGCGGCAGGCCGGTGCGGATCGTCGCCGTCACCGCCCGGGACAAGGCCAAGCCCCGCGGCATCGACCTGTCCGGCGCCCGCTGGGTCGCCGATCCGGAAACCCTCGCCCGCGACCCGGAGATCGACGTCTTCGTCGAACTGATCGGCGGCGCCGGCGGCATTGCCGAGCGTGCGGTCCGTGCGGCCTTGCACGCCGGAAAGCACGTCGTCACGGCCAACAAGGCGATGCTGGCGGCGAGCGGCCAGGACCTTGCCGAGATTGCCGAGAACCGCGGCCTCACCCTCGCCTACGAGGCGGCGGTCGCCGGCGCCATCCCGATCGTGAAGGCGCTGCGCGAGACGCTCGCGGGCAACAGCGTCACGCGCCTCTACGGAATCCTCAACGGGACCTGCAACTACATCCTGACCCGGATGGAAGCGGAGGGCCTCGACTTCGCCTCCTGCCTTCGCGAAGCGCAGCAGCTTGGCTATGCCGAGGCCGACCCTGCCTTCGACATCGAGGGCTACGACGCGGCGCACAAGCTTGCCATCCTCACCTCGATCGCCTTCGGCACGCAGATCGACGCCGAGGCGGTCTACGTCGAGGGCATCAAGTCGATCACCCCGGCCGACCTCGAGGCCGCGGACGAACTCGGCTACCGGCTGAAGCTGCTCGGCATCGCCTCACGGACCGCGACCGGCATCGAGCAGCGCGTCCATCCGGCGATGGTGCCCAAATCCTCGCTCATCGCCTCGATCGACGGCGTGACGAACGCGGTCGCTGTCGAGTCCGACTATGCCGGACAGTTCGTCCTCTCGGGGCCCGGCGCGGGCGGCGACGCCACGGCCTCGTCGGTTGCGGGCGACATTGCCGACATTGCCCGCGGCACGAAGGTGCCGACCTTCGGCCGGCCCGCGACGTCGCTCTCGCCACACCAGCGCGCCGCGATCCAGGCGCATGCGGGCGGCTACTATCTTCGCCTGTCGGTCTACGACCGACCTGGCGCCTTCGCATCGATCGCGACCCGCATGGCCGAGCACGGCATTTCGCTCGAATCCATCGTCCAGCGCCGCCGCGTGCCACACGCCGACGCGCCGGAACAGCTCCGCCCCAACGCGCCGCAGCCGGTCTTCCTCATCACCTACGAGACGACCGAGGAAGCGATCCGCGCCGCCATTGCGCAGATCTTCCGCGACGGCCACATCGCCTCCGAGCCGCAACTGATCCGCATCGAGCCGCTGGGTTAGGCACTCCTGATTCCCAATCGGCCCCGTCGTTCCGGGGCCGCGAAGCGGAACCCGGAACCCTTTGTTCTTCCGAAGGAATCGAGCCCGATACGCGCGATGCGGTGCATCGGGAACAGAAGATTCCGGATCAGGCCTTCCGGCTGTCCGGAAACGACGGTCAATGCATGGTAAAATGTTACCACAAACGCGGTATCAGAATACCATTCTGACAAGCCGTTGATTTGTAACGCATTTCTCCGCCGCACGTCGCTTGACCGCGCAGCCGCGCGTCCGTATATGCATCCGACCTTGCGGCCGACCGGTCGCGATCCCTTCGTTCCACACGAGTTTCCCTTGACCTCGGCAAAGACATTCTCCGCCAAGCCGGCCGAAATCGAGAAGGCCTGGGTTCTCATCGACGCCGAAAACCTCGTCGTCGGCCGCCTTGCCTCGATCATCGCCATGCGCCTGCGTGGCAAGCACAAGCCCGGCTTCACGCCCCACGTCGATGATGGCGACAACGTCGTCGTCATCAATGCCGACAAGGTGGCGCTGACCGGCAACAAGCGCCAGGACAAGCGCTACTACTGGCACACCGGCTATATCGGCGGGATCAAGGAGCGGTCGCCGCGCCAGATCCTCGAAGGCAAGCACCCCGAGCGGGTCCTCGAGAAGGCCGTCGAGCGCATGATTCCGGACGGCCCGCTCGGTCGCCGGCAGCTCGGCAACCTCTACGTCTATGGCGGCCCGGAGCATAAGCAGCAGGCCCAGCAGCCCGTTGCCCTGGACATCGCCGCCCTCAACACCAAGAACAAGCGGATCGACTAGCAATGGCCGACCTTTCCTCCCTCCAGGATCTCGCTCCGGCTGTAGCCGAGCCCACCGGCCCGACCTACGTTCAGGAACTCGACGCACAGGGCCGCTCGTACGCGACCGGCAAGCGCAAGAACGCGGTCGCGCGCGTCTGGCTGAGCCGCGGCACCGGCCGCATCGTCGTCAACGACAAGGACTTCGCGGAGTATTTTGCGCGGCCCGTCCTGCAGATGATCGTGCGCCAGCCGATCATCACGTCCAACCGGACCGGCCAGTACGACATCCGCGCCACCGTCGCGGGCGGCGGCCTCTCCGGCCAGGCCGGCGCGCTGCGCCACGGCCTTGCCCAGGCGCTGTTCCGCTTCGAGCCGGAGCTTCGCACCATCCTCAAGAAGGCCGGCTTCCTCACCCGCGACTCGCGCGTGGTCGAGCGAAAGAAGTACGGCAAGGCGAAGGCCCGTCGCAGCTTCCAGTTCTCCAAGCGCTAGTTTCCAACGCGCTGCAGAGTTTCAGGGGCGGGCCGCAGGGTCCGCCCTTTTTTCGTTTTCATGGGCGTGTCACGCCTTGCACGGGATGGTTTCGTCATGGCCAACAAGATCAGGATCGGCATCCTCGGCGCCTCGGGCTACACCGGGGCCGACCTCATCCGCCTGGCGCTCCGCCATCCGGCGATGGAGATCGTCCTCCTCACCGCCAACACCTATGCCGGCAAGCCGATGGCCGAGGTGTTTCCGCATCTCGGCTTCGCGAGACTGCCGGACCTCATCACGGTCGAGGCGGCGGAATGGGGCGAGGTCGATGCGGTATTCTGCGGCCTGCCGCACGGCACCACGCAGGAGATCGCAGCCAAGGTGCTCGGCGAGCACCCGGCGCTGAAATTCATCGACATGTCGGCGGACTTCCGGCTCGACGACGCCGAGACCTATGCGAAGTGGTACGGCCATCCGCACCAGGCGCTGCACCTCCAGCCCGAGGCGGTCTACGGCCTCACCGAGCACTACCGCGAGAAGATTGCAGCCGCTCGCCTTGTCGCCTGCCCCGGCTGCTACCCGACCGCAGCGCTCCTCGCCCTGATCCCGCCGGTCGCCGCTGGCCTCATCGACGCCGACGACATCATCATCGACGCCAAGAGCGGCATCACCGGCGCAGGCCGCGGCCTCAAGCAGAACCTCCTCTTCTCAGAGGCGGGCGAAGGGCTGTCGCCCTACTCCATCGCCTCGCACCGGCATGCGCCCGAGATCGAGCAGGAGCTCGGCAAGGCGGCGGGCAAGGCGCTGATGGTGAACTTCACCCCGCATCTCATCCCGATGAGCCGCGGCGAGCTTTGCACGAGCTACGCAAAGCTCGTTGGCGGCGCTTCGGCCGACGACGTCCGGGCGGCGCTCGCCAGGCGGTACGAGGGCGAGCCCTTCGTCCATGTCATGGGCAAGGGCGGGCTGCCGAAGACGCAGGACGTCCGCGGTTCGAACCACGTCGAGATCGGCGTCTTCGCCGACCGCATCCCCGGCCGCGTCATCATCATCTCGACGATCGACAACCTGGTGAAGGGCTCGGCCGGCCAGGCGATCCAGAACTTCAACCTGATGTTCGGCCTGCCGGAGACGGAAGGCCTGATGCAGGTCGCAATGTTCCCGTAGGTCGGACCTTGGGAGTTGCCCCTAATCGTGTGGTGGCGAATCTGCTTCAAGACTTCGACGCCACGTAGTCCGCCAAAGCCTGTACGCTCAGTCCCTTCTTTCGGGGGCTTGGACCACCGCGTAACCAGTACGCAAAGATGGCCACGAGGTTCGGAAGATCTCTCTCGCCACTAAAGTAGTTGGACCACGGAAAATCACTGATATCGATGTCGAACTCACGTCGCACGGCAAAGATGAGATCCATAGCTTCGTCGCCGGTGACACCGAGATCATGATTGATCAATGTTGCCGGCGTCAGCGTTCTCATGTCACCGTTGAGCACACGTGCGACGAGCGCAAGCGTCCTCTCCTGGATCTCCCTGTGCCGATTCATTAAATCTTACCATCTTCTACGGAGTATAGGGTTACAATTAGGTCAGACCTACCCGATAACAATTGTTACAAAAGACTATTGAACGTGTTATTGTAGAATCGGATCGGAGTTGCTCAAAATCCCAAGTTCGTATTGGTCGGGCTAATCTTCCCGCTCGCGCTCCGTCGACATCCCGCCGTCTTTGCTCCTGTGCGGCCGCGTCGGGCGGCCTTCGAGGGCCGCCACCGCGCCGCGGAGCGTCCGCACCTCCTGCTCCGACAGGTTGGCGCGCTGGAGGAGGGCGCGGATCGAGGAAACCATGTGGCTCCGGCGCTCGACGGGACGGAAGAAGCCGGCATTGTCCAGCGCGCTTTCGAGGTGCTCGAAGAGCCGCACGATCTCGACCCGGCTCGCCGGTTCGCGTGCCTCCTCGGTGAATGGTAGCCCCGGCGCGCCGGCCAACCCCGATCGACGCCACTCATAGGCGACGATCAGCACCGCCTGCGCGATGTTGAGCGAGGCGTGCGCCGGATCGATCGGCAGCGTGATGATCTCGTTGGCGAGCGAGACTTCCTCGTTGGTGAGGCCGATCCGCTCGCGGCCGAACAGAACGCCCGTCGACTGCCCCGCGGCGGCGAACGACCGGAGCGTTGCGACCGCCTCATCTGGACCGCGCACCGCTTTCGCCATCTCGCGGCCACGGGCGGTGGTCGCGAACACGAAGCGAAGATCGGCGATCGCCTCGCCGAGGGTCTCGAAGGTCTCGGCGGCGGCGAGAACGTGGTCGGCGCCGCTGGCGGCGGCCGTCGCCTTCCCGTGCGGCAGGGGCTGACGCGGCTTGACGAGGCGAAGGCGGCGGAGGCCGAAATTGGCCATGGCGCGAGCCGCAGTGCCGATGTTCTCCGGCAGTTGCGGCTCGACGAGGATGATGGCGGGCTCGGCTTCGGTCATGGCGCATTCGCCTATGCCAAGCCCGCCCGGAGGGCCAGCCCCCGCGTGCGTCCGGGACGCCGCGGAGGCACGGCCGGCCCTAGAACAGCATGCGGAGTTCGCGAGCGGTCAGCTGGCCGGTCTGGCGCGTCCCGATGCTGGCCTGGAAACGCTGGATCGCCGCCCGTGTGGCGGGTCCCAGCACGCCGTCGGCCGCCCCGGCGCCGAAGCCGAGCCGGTTGAGCGCCGCCTGCACCGCCCGCACGCCGGAGCGGTCGAGGGCGACATCGCCGCCGATCCACCACACGGCGGCGCCGACGTTCGTGTTGTTGTTGGCTCGGGGGCGGTCGTCCGAGCTGTCGGAGCTTGAGCTGAGATCGAATCTCGAGTTCGAGTTGCTGTTGGAGTTGGATGAGCTGTTCGAGTTGGAGTTCGAGCTGCTGTTCGAGTTCGAGTTCGACGAACTGTTCGAGTTCGAGTTGGAGGAGCTGTTCGAGTTCGAATTGGAGCTGCTGTTCGAGTTGGAATTCGACGAGCTGTTCGAGTTCGAATTCGAATTGCTGTTGGAGTTGGAGTTCGACGAACTGTTGGAGCTCGAATTGGACGAGCTGTTGCCCTTCGAGAGCGACTTGCCGTCTTCCTTGGTCTCCGTTGCGGTCGGCGACGCCGGCTTCTCGGCCTCGGCTGCCGCCAGCGATGTCGTCGCCAGCAGCGACGCGATCGCGAGGGCGGGCACGCTGATCGATTTTGCCATGATGTTCTCCTTCCAGGCATCGCGGCCAGGGGGTTGCCGCGGGAAGGCATACGGGCGGGCGGCGGGTCTATTCCGCCGCAAGAGAAATCGTTGTCCGTGGGAATAGATCGCCGCGTCGCGCGTCTCTATCGGCAAGGAGACACGCCATGTTCGCTCGCACCGCACCGCGGATCAGCTTTCTCTGCGCCCCCGAGGACGAGGGTGTCATCGCCCCGCCGGTTGCCGCCAAGGCCCATATCCCCGAGTGGTTCCGGCGGATTCCGGCAGTCGATCCGGCGCTGCGCTCGGCCACCGATTCCGGCCTGACCGTGAAGCGCTGCATGCCGTTCCTCGACGCGATGCTGACCGGGTTCATCCTGCCGGTCGCCGCAACCGTGCGCCTCGAGATCAAGGACGGCGGAGCTACCGTGACGGCAGGCTGGGAGTTCGACCGCCCGATGGTGAGCAATCACGGGGCGCACCAGGTCGCCGGCCACCCGGCCGCGCCGTCGCCGCCCTGCAAGTTCCACAATTACTGGTCCATCAGGACGCCGAGGGGGTGGAGCTGCCTGTTCCTGCCGCCGCTCAACCGAGCCGACCCGGTACTCGAGCCGGTCGCGGGGATCGTCGATACCGACACGTACGTTGCGCCGATCCACTTCCCGTTCTTCGCGCGGGCGGCCGACGGGCTCTACGAGATCGAGAAGGGAACGCCGCTCGTCCAGGTCATCCCCTTCCGGCGCGACACCACCGCCCTCCCCTTCGAGATCCGCGCCGAGCGGCCCGCCGAGGCCGAGGCTCGGACGAAGGTGTTCCGCAACACGATCGCCTCACAGGGCTGGTACCGCCGCTTCGCTCGCGCGGAGCGCTAGGGCGCGAGGCAGGGGCTTGGAATCTGGACGAGGCCCCAGCCGAAGACCGGGTCGCGGCCCGGCTCGCCGAGGTCCGTTGCGCCAGCACCGAGATACGCGAGGAGGTCGGCCGAATGCCCAATTGCCAGCGCCGCAGCGACCGCGGTGGTGACGAACGGGACGGCAAACGACGTTCCCGTCTGCGGCCGGACTCCGCTGATCGATGCCGCGGTCACGACCTCGACGCCGGGCGCGGACAACGTGACATGCGACCCCTGGACGGCTCGGCGGTAGACCACGCCGTTCCGGTCGACGGCCGTGACGGCGACAACGCCGGGATAGCCGGCGGGATACAGCGGGGCGGCCGCTGGCCCGGCATTGCCGACCGCCGCAACGACCGGAATGCCCGCAGCCTGGGCCGCGACGACCGCTTCCTCGAGGAGCGCATTGCCGTTCCCGGCAAGGCTCATGCTGATGACATCGACGCCCGCTTCGATGAGCCGTTCGAGGGCCTGTACGAGGCCGAACACGTCCGCCCGCTCCTCCCCGTCCGCCGTCCCAAATGGGTCCACCACGAGGATCCGCGCTGCTGGCGCGAGGCCGGGAACGCGCCCGGCGGGGTCCCCGGCGAACATCGCGACGATCGCCGTGCCGTGGCGCGCCTCCGACGGCGCGGCGCCCGTGGCGCCGATTGTCTCGACGGTGATGTCGGCCGAAGCGAGCATGTCATGGTCGCGGTTGACGCCGGTATCGATGCCGATGTGCGGGCTGAACAGGCATGCTGCCGGCGGCGACGGCGGCCAGCCGACCTCCGCCCAGTCCAGGCAGATCGCACCCACGCAGTCCACGGGCACCGCCTGCGTCCGGTAGTAGGTGTTGGGGACCACGCTGCCTTTCGACAGGCCGGCCGCAATGGCCAGCGCCTCCGGCACCGTCAGCCCGGCCGGTATTTTGAGAAGCGCCCGCGGCGCCGGCAGCGGCCCGCCCGCGATCAGCACGAAGCCCCGGTCTTCGAGGATCCGCAGCGCCGTTCGGTCGAGGCCGCCGATCACGATCTCGTCGGGCGCCTGCGCTGGCGGAGGCGGCGCAGCGCGCGGCCCGGCCGGGATCGGAGCGTCGGACGAAGAGAGGTCCACGCTGTCGTCGCTGCTTCCGGAGTCGTCGCTGCTGTCGGACGAACTGCTGTCGCTGGAGGAACTGTCGCTGGAGCTGTCCGAACTGCCGCCGCCGGCTTCCGCCATGTTCCACGCGGGCACGGCGATCGTGATCGCCACGGAGCCGGCAAGGCCCATCACGGCGGCGCAGAGATACGGCAGCAGCCCTTTCCGGATACGATCGATCATTCCGCGGTCCTTCTTCCTGTCATCAAGACTACGGATGTCACGGCCGTCCATTCCGGACCGGGCAGAAAAAAGATCGCAGCGCCGGAATAGACCGGCCGTGCGAACGTCTTCCCGGTGAGCATGACGAGCATCGGACCGGACCTCATCGCACTCCTGCCACGACTGCGGCGCTACGCGGTTGCGCTGTGCCGTACCGCGGACGTCGCGGACGAACTCGTCCAGACGGCGTGCGAGCGGGCGCTTGCCGGCGTCGCCGGCCTGAGGGCCGAGCTGCCGTTCGAGGCCTGGATGTTCCGGATCGTCCGGAACCTCTGGTACGACCGCCTCCGCCGCCTCAGGACACGGGGCAAGGAACTCGACATCACCGCGCGCGACGACCTCGTGTCGGTCGACGGCGAGCGCCATCCCGAGCGGCGGCTCCTTCTTCGCCGCGTCCTCCTGGCCATCGACGGGCTTCCGGAGGAACAGCGTGAACTGATGCTCCTCGTATGCGTGGAGGACGTGAGCTACCGCGATGCTGCCACGACCCTCGGCCTGCCGATCGGCACGGTCATGAGCCGGCTCGCCCGGGCGCGAAAACGCATCGCGGATGAACTCGGCGTCGAAAGCGGGCGCCTGCTGTGAGGATTTCCCCATGACCATCGACGACGAGACCCTGATGGCCTTCGCCGACGGCGAGCTTCCCGAGCCGCGCTTCTCCGAGGTCGCGGCCGCGGTGGAGACCGACGAGGCGCTGGCGGCCCGGCTGCACGCGCTGGTGCTGGGAAAGGACGCTGCGAAGGCCGCGTACGGCCCGCTCCTGGCGCAGCCCGTCCCGGCGCGCCTTCGCCGGAGCGTGGAGGCCGCTATCCGCGCGAACGAACGGCCGGCGCGCCGCGTGTGGTCGCCGCGCTCGTTCCAGCTTGCCGCCGCGGCGGCAATCGCTGTCGTCGTCGCTGCCCCCGCCGGCTATCTCCTTGGCAGCTCCAGCGCGCCCGGCTCGATCGCGGTGGCGGGAATGGCGGCCCCCGCTGCACTCGTCGCCGCCCTCGAATCCGTGCCTTCGGGCGGCGAGGCGGCCCTCACCGGCGATACGACGATGGTCGCCATCGCGACCTTCGCCGACGGGGCCGGCATCCTCTGCCGCGAGGTGGAGTTGCTCGGCCCCGCCGCCGCCTCGGTGGTCGTCGCGTGCCGTGACGGCGACGGCTGGGGCGTGCGTCTGGCGGTCGCGATTCCGTCCGCCGATGGCTTCTACCTGCCGGCCGGCGGGCTCGACGCCGCCGGCGCTTACCTCTCCGCCATCAACGCCGGGCCGCCGCTGTCGCCCGAAGCGGAACGCGCGGCCCTCCCAGGCATCTCCGCCCCGTAGGCGCGAAGGTCGCCCAATCGGTCATCAATCTGCTTCCTCAGCATGCCTTCCGCGCGCGGCGGCTCAGGTGCTATGGCTCGCGCCGCGCTGAGCGCCAGCCTTTGCCCCCAGAGAGAAGCGGTTCCGGACATGCACAGAATCAAGGTCGCCAATCCGGTCGTCGACATGGACGGCGACGAGATGACCCGGATCATGTGGCGGATGATCAAGGAGCGTCTGATCCATCCCTATCTCGACCTTCCGCTCCTCTATTTCGATCTCGGCATCGAGAACCGCGACAGGACCGACGACAAGGTCACCGTCGAGGCGGCGCAGGCGATCAGGGACGTCGGCGTCGGCGTCAAGTGCGCCACGATCACCCCCGACGAGGCGCGGGTCGATGAGTTCAACCTCAAGAAGATGTGGAAGTCGCCGAACGGCACGATCCGCAACATCCTCGGCGGCGTCATCTTCCGTGAGCCGATCATCTGCAGGAACGTGCCGCGCCTCGTGCCCGGCTGGACGCAGCCGATCGTCATCGGCCGCCACGCCTATGGCGACCAGTACCGCGCGGTCGACTTCACCGTTCCCGGCAAGGGCAAGCTCACCATCAAGTTCGTTGGTGAGGATGGCACGGTCATCGAGCACGAGGTCATGGACATGCCCGGCCCGGGCGTGGCGCTTGCGATGCACAATCTCGACGATTCGATCCGCGACTTCGCCCGGGCGAGCTTCAATTACGGCCTCCTCCGCCGCTACCCGGTGTACCTGTCGACCAAGAACACGATCCTGAAAGCCTATGACGGGCGCTTCAAGGATATCTTCGCCGCGATCTATGCATCGGAATTCGAGGACCGCTTCCGCGCGCTCGGCATCACCTACGAGCATCGCCTGATCGACGATCTCGTGGCCAACTCGCTGAAGTGGTCGGGCGGCTTCGTCTGGGCCTGCAAGAACTACGACGGCGATGTCCAGTCCGACACCGTGGCGCAGGGTTTCGGCTCGCTCGGCCTGATGACCTCCGTGCTCATGACGCCCGACGGCCAGACCGTGGAGGCCGAGGCGGCGCACGGCACGGTCACGCGCCATTACCGCGAACACCAGAAGGGACGCGAGACGTCGACCAACTCGCTCGCGTCGATCTTCGCCTGGACGCGCGGCCTCGCCCACCGCGCCAAGCTCGACCACAATCATGAACTGGCGAGTTTCGCGGTGCTTCTTGAGCGCGTCTCCGTCGACACGGTCGAGGCCGGTTACATGACCAAGGACCTCGCCCTTCTTGTCGGCCCCGACCAGCGCTGGCTCACCACCAGCGGCTTCCTCGACAAGCTCGCGGAACGCCTCGAGACGGCGATGGCGGAGGCGGCATAAGCCTACGGCGGCGAGCGCTCCGCGAAGACCACGACCCGAAGGCCGTCCTCGTCGACCAGTGCCGGCCGCCAGCCACCGAAGGCGGCGGTGAGGAACGCGAGCGTTGTCTGGCGGATGAGTTCGAGATGTCGGTCGGCCGCGTTGCGGAAGGGCAGCAGCGACGGCAGCAGCACGGCCGCATCGCTGAACGAGTCATGCCGGGCACCGTCGATCAGGACCGCATAGGTCGCGGAGTAGCGCTCCTCCAGAAGGCGCACGAGACCCGGCGCAAGATCCGATTCCTTGGTCATGAAGAGGAAAGGCACGTCGGGCCCCGTCAGGAGATCGATCACCGCGAAGGGGCCGCCGGCCTGGATGCCATCGAGATTGCCGCACGCGCGAAACCGGACGTCGCGGATGCAGGCCTGCGCCGCGGCGATCCCCCCGATGGAATGGCCGAGTGCGGCGACGCGACCGAAGTCGAGGCGGGACGCCAGTGCATCTCCCGCCGCCGAGAGCGACGCGAGGCGGTCAAGCACGAACAGGATGTCTGCGGCCCTCACGTCGACGCGTTCCTCGAGTTCTTCCGGCCGCGTCGGTCCCGATCGCTGAGGGAAGACGGCAACCTCGCCGCCAGCAAGCGCAACGGCTGCGATATCGTAGGGGTGGTTGATCGCGACCACGACGAAACCGTGGCTCGCGAGGTCCCCCGCGATGGTGGCGTAGAACTCGGCGTTGGTGCCGTTGCCAGGGGAGAAGAGAACCAATGGGAAGCGGTCGGGGTTGCCGGCGAGTTCGGCATCGAGCCACTCGCCGGAGCGGATGAGCGGGAGGCCGAGCAGTTCGAGCGATGCGACTTCTCCGCTCCGGCGCAGCCCATCCCGCACGGCATCGAGACCAGGGAAGTATGGGGCAACCCTGCCGGTCCCGGCTACGGCGGGATACCAGACCTCGACGGGCACCTCCCTGACGTCCAGGGGGTCCCCCGTCGCGATCTCGAGGCGTGCCTGGTCGACGAATCGAAACTCCGTCCGTCCTACCGAATAGGGACCGGTAGGCCCCGGAAGAGCTGCCTGAACGTAGAGCGATGCCGCCGCCATCACGAGGAGGACACCGACGAGGATGGCCGCCCGCTTCCACATCGCGGTCAGCCGACCTGTCGCAGAAGTCGCTCGATCGCCCCCAGCCGCTTTTCGATCTCGGACAGCGCCGCGCCTTCAGCCTGCCGCTGGTCGGCAGTCGCTTTCAAGGCGGCGGAGACCTGCTCGGCAAGCGCCCGGTAGCTCTCCTGCGAGGCGAGGGCCGTCCGCGCGCTGACCGAAATGCGGTAACCGCGGTACGCAATGAAGATGGCGAAGACGATCAGGGCGGCGAGGAGCAGCACCGTGATTCCCTCGCCCCAGTCGTTCCAGAAGCCAGGATCGATAAGGTCCATCACTTCCCCTCGTTTGCGCCGTCCGGCTCAGCTTCGATGCCGGCGGTCAGTGTGTTGGCAGCCTTCACGAAGACGGCGGGCGCCAGTCGCACATCGAACGGAACCACGTCGTAGAACTTCATCGCCCGGCCATCCGGAGAGAGTTCGAGCCGGCCGACGATCAAACCCACCAGTTCGAGCTTGCGGAGGTGCAGGTAGAGCAGTGGCCGGCTCATTCCGAGCTGCCGGGCCAGTTCGCTCACATGCGTCCTCCCCTGCCCGAGCGCCCCCAGGATCCGGACCCGCTGGGGATGCGAGATCGCAGCGAGGAGAGCGACCAGCGCGTCGCCATCGAGTTCGCTGCCGCTGACACCTGTCATTTCACACTTACATATGTCGGCCCGATGGACGTCGTCAAGCTCGGACTGCAAACCGTCAGCGAGGGTTTACGCAATGTTCAGGGCTTGCGGAACACAATGAGAACCGATAGCCTGTTCGTGTTTTGTACTGAGTCGTGACACGAGTCCCCCGGAGCAGCCGCCCATGTTGACGCGCAAGCAGCATGAACTTCTCATGTTCATCCATGAGCGCCTGAAGGAATCGGGCATCCCGCCCTCCTTCGACGAGATGAAGGACGCGCTCGACCTCAAGTCGAAGTCGGGCATCCACCGGCTCATCAAGGCGCTCGAGGAACGCGGCTTCATCCGCCGCTTGCCGAACCGGGCCCGGGCGCTCGAAGTGATCCGCATGCCGGAGTCCACTGTGGTCGGCGGCGCGCCCCGCGGCCGCGGTTTCTCGCCCGCCGTCATCGAAGGCAATCTCGGCCGTCAGCGGTCCACGGCGGCTCCTGCGGCGGCGAACGATGCCATCGCGGTCCCTGTGATGGGCCGCATCGCCGCCGGCACGCCGATCGAAGCGATCCAGACGCACAGCCACACCATTGCCGTCCCGCCGGAGATGATCGGCTCGGGCGAGCACTTCGCCCTCGAGATCCGCGGCGATTCGATGATCGAGGCCGGCATCTTCGACGGCGACACCGTCGTCATCCGGAAATCGGATACCGCGGACACCGGCGACATCGTTGTTGCCCTGGTCGACCGCGAGGAGGCAACGCTGAAGCGCCTCCGCCGCAAGGGCGCCTCGATCGCGCTCGAGGCGGCGAACCCGGCGTACGAAACCCGCATTTTTGGCCCCGACCGCGTCCAGATCCAGGGCCGCCTCGTTGGCCTGATCCGCAGGTACTGAGCCACCCTCGGACGTTCCCGGCGGAACTCTGCGCCAGCCTGCCGGGCCCCAGCATCGGCTAGGCGGCGGCACCATCCACGTCGACGAACTCCGGCGGCAGCGGCGGCATCCACGGGCGGCGCACTTCGGGCCGCGCCGTCGTGAGCCTGAACGCGCGTCCTCCGCCTTCCGTCTGATCGATGAAGACGGCATGGACGCCGAGGCGAACGAGGTCGCCCCGCCCCACGACCATGGCAGCGCAGTCCGGCGGCGCGTCGAGCCCCGTCACCACCACGATCGCCACGCCGCAGTCCTCCATGAGCGCCGACGGCCCAGTTGCCAGGGCGACCCGCCCACCCGTGCTGCCGAGCGGCGCGGTGCAGCCGACCGGGTCGCAGAAGACCCCGTCGCGGAGGGTTGGATCGCCGGGCAGCCGGGCGTCCGCATCCGCGCGCAGCCACACCTCCTGCTCGAACGACGCGCCGCTCCCAACGAAGCGGAAGAGCCCGTCGGGGCCGCGTACCATCATCGCCGTACCCGTCTCGTCGATAAGGATGTCGGGTCGCGCGGCCGAGCCGGCCAGCAGGACCGCGATCGCGATCGGCGCAAGGCCGAGGAGCCGCCACCGCTCGCGCCACAGGCACAGCCAGAACAGCCCCGCGACCGCCAGGACCAGCGCGATCGGCGGGGACGCGGCGACCATGCCCGAGGTCCCGGTCCAGCCGGCGACGAGCGTCGCGATCGCATTGACCTGCTCGATGCCCCAGCCGGCAACGGCGAGGAACGGATCGGCCCAGCCGAATGCCATCAGCAGCACCGCGACCAGCAGCATCCCCATGACGACGAACGAGACGAACGGGATCGCGAGAAGATTCGCAACGAGCGACAGCGGCTGCGTGCGATTGAAATGGAAAGCACCGAACGGCGCCGTAGCCAGGCCGGCGAGGAGCGATGTCAGGAGCGTTCCGGCAATCCAGGCGCCGGCATAGCGCAATGGTGACCAGCCCGGCGCGGGTCCGATGGCGAGACGCTCGCGACGCCGGGCCGCCAGCGCCTCGAAGCCGGCGACGAGCGCCAGCGTCGCGGCGAACGACATCTGGAAGCCGGCCGTCAGGATCGCTTCCGGTGTCAGGACGAGCACGATGAGCGCCGCAATCGCGATGTTGCGAACGCTGAACGCACGCCGGTCCAGCATGACGGCGACGAGCATCACCGCCAGCATGATGAAGGACCGCTGCGCCGCGATATCTCCCCCCGAGATAAGGAGGTAGAATCCCGAGAGGCCCAGCGCCCCGCCGGCCGCCCATTTCTTGATCGGCCGCCGCAAGGCGAGCGGCGGGAACAGCGCCAGGATCGCGCGGAGGCCGGAGAACGAGATCGCCGCCACCAGCGCCATGTGGAGGCCCGATATCGACAGGATGTGAGTAAGCCCGGAAACCCGGTAGGCCTCGGTGATCTGGTCCGACGGCCCGCCGCGGTCGCCCGTCACGAGCGCGTTCGCGATCTGGCCGACGTCGCCCGGCAGGGTGGCCTCGATCTTGGCACCGATGGCATCGCGCAGTCGCTCGACCGGAACCCGCCACGCGATCCCGAACGGTAGCGGCCCGATGTCGGCAAGGTCCGGCGGGCCGTAGGAGAAGCCCGATCCGCCAATGCCGCGATAGAAGAGCTCCCGCCCGAAATCGTAGCCGCCCGGAATGACGGGCGCCGCAGGTGGCTGAAGGCCGACAAGCCCGGAAATGCCAGCGCCGACGACGAGGCCGGTCACATCGCCGCGAACGGTGATGCGCACCTTCTCCGGTTGCTCCGAAACCGAGAAGTCCTCGAGCGACGCAACGCGGACGACGATCCGCACCTCGCGCGGCCCCATGCGCTCCACCCGCTCGATCCACCCCGTCAGGACGCCCGTGTACTGGGTGGTGATGAAGGGCGTGGCGACGATCTCGGTCCGGACCTTGCCGAGCGCGAGCCCACCCGCCACGCACAGGACCACAACGGCGAGCCAGACGAGCCGCGACCGGCGAAGCGCGATACGCACCGCGGCGCCGGCGAGGATTGTGAGAGCCGCGACGAGCGCCAGCGGCGGTTCGGCCGGCAGGCCGAAATAGAGCAGGATGCCGCCGCCGAGGAGAACGGGTATCCACAGCGCGCCGCGGCGCTGCTCCATCTCCCGCTCGAAGCTGCGCCCGGCGGCCGCAACGGCCGCGGCAAACAGGCGGCGCCCACGCCAGGGCGCCCCTGCCCGTTCCGCCGCGTCACCCGCGACAGCAATGTCCCGCTGCGCCATTGCCGTTCCCCGCCGGCAATCCTAGCTGGCGCCTCGCCATCTGTCGCGGCTGCGGAACGCAGGTTCGGGCGGCGCTTGCGGCCGAGCCGCCGAACCGTGATAGACCACGCCCGCCGCGAACCTGCCTACCGAGCCGATCCGCCATGCCTGATGTCGTCACCCGCTTCGCCCCCTCGCCCACCGGCTTCCTCCACATCGGCGGGGCGCGCACCGCGCTGTTCAACTGGCTCTACACCAGGCATGTCGGCGGCAGGATGCTGCTCCGCATCGAGGACACCGACCGCGAGCGCTCGACGGACGCGGCGGTGGCGGCGATCCTCGACGGGCTCCGCTGGCTCGGTATCGACTGGGATGGCGAGCCGGTATTCCAGTTCGCCCGCGCCGACCGCCATCGCGAGGTCGCGGAGGAGCTCGTCGCCCGCGGACAGGCCTATCGCTGCTACGCCACGCCCGCCGAGCTCCAGGAGATGAAGGAGCGCGCCAGGGCCGAGAAGCGGCCGGAGCGCTATGACGGCCGCTGGCGCGACCGCGACCCGTCCGAGGCGCCGGCGGGCGTGAACCCGGTCATCAGGGTCAAGGCGCCGCAGGATGGCGAGACGGTCATCGACGACGCCGTCCAGGGTCGCGTCGTGGTCCAGAACAAGGAACTCGACGACTTCGTCATCCTCCGCTCGGACGGGACGCCGACCTACATGCTTTCGGTGGTCGTTGACGACCAGGACATGGGCGTGACCCAGATCATCCGCGGCGACGATCACCTGAACAACGCCTTCCGCCAGCGCGTCATCATCGACGCCATGGGCTGGACCGCGCCGGGCTACGCCCACATCCCGCTGATCCACGGACCCGACGGCGCAAAGCTCTCGAAGCGGCACGGGGCGGTCGGCGTCGACGCCTATCGCGCGAAGGGATACCTCGCCAAGGCGATGCGGAACTACATCGTCCGTCTCGGCTGGGCGCATGGCGACGCGGAGATCATGACCGAGGCGGAGATGGTCGCCTGGTTCGACCTCGACGGCATTGGCCGTTCGGCAGCGCGGTTCGACTTCGCCAAGCTCGAGAACCTCAATGGCCACTACATCCGCAACACGCCCGACGACGAGTTGTTTGCGACCTTCCTCGACACGCTGCCCCACCTGCCCGGCGGGCCCGAGTTCCGCGCCGCGCTGACGCCGGAGCGCGAGGCCCAGTTCCGCCGCGCCCTTCCCGCCATCAAGGAGCGCGCGAAGACGCTCATCGAGCTGATGGATGGCGGCGCCTTCCTCACGGTCACCCGCCCGCTCGCAATCGAGCCGGCCGCCGCCGCCCTCCTCGATGACGCCGGGCGGGCGACGCTTGCCGGGGTCATCGCGCCGCTCTCCGCTGCGGACACCTGGAACGAGGCCTCCACCGAGGCCGTCGTCCGCGCCTATGCCGAGGCGAGCGGGCTGAAGCTCGGCAAGGTGGCCCAGCCGATCCGCGCTGCGGTGACGGGCAGGACCACATCGCCTCCCATCTTCGACGTCCTCGCCATCCTCGGCCGCGAGGAAGCCCTTGGCCGCATTCGCGATCAGGCAGGGGCTCCCTAGCAGCCATGCCGCGGCAATCGCTTCTCACCACCGCGAGAGGACGATAAGCTACACTTCGACTGGTGTTGCGCCGCAAGCGCCCGCCGGCCGCAATACGATCCAATCGGCCTTCCCGACATGGCTGGCAGTCGGAATGAACTTTCTGCGCCGGGCGAGCGCACGAAGGTTCAGACAGGGGGAACCATGACCCACAACAAGGCGACCCTCACCTACGGCGACAAGACGCTCGAACTCGCCGTCCGGGAAGGTTCGATCGGGCCGGCCGTGGTCGACATCGGGCCGCTGTTCCGCGACACGGGGATGTTCACCTACGATCCCGGCTTCGTCTCCACTGCTTCGTGCGAATCCAAGATCACCTACGTCGACGGCGACGAGGGCGTTCTCCTTTATCGCGGCTATCCGATCGAGCAACTCGCCTTCAACGGCGACTTCATCGAGACCTGCTATCTCCTCCTGTACGGCGAGCTTCCGACCGCGGCCGAGAAGACGGAGTTCGATCACCAGATCACCCGCCACACGATGATCCACGAGCAGATGAGCCGGTTCTTCTCCGGCTTCCGCCGTGACGCGCATCCGATGGCGGTGATGGTCGGCACTGTTGGCGCGATGTCGGCCTTCTATCACGACTCGCTCGACCTGTTCGATCCGAAGCAGCGCATGGTCGCCTCGCTCCGAATGATAGCGAAGATGCCGACGATCGCCGCGATGGCCTACAAGTATTCGATCGGTCAACCGTTTATCTATCCGCTCAATTCTCTCGATTACTCGTCGAACTTCCTCCGCATGTGCTTTGCCGTGCCCGCCGAGGATTACGTCGTCAACCCGATCCTGTCGCGCGCAATCGACCGGATCTTCATCCTCCACGCCGATCACGAGCAGAACGCCTCCACCTCAACGGTCCGTCTCGCGGGCTCCTCGGGCGCCAATCCCTTCGCCTGCATCGCTGCCGGCATCGCCTGCCTGTGGGGACCGGCGCATGGCGGCGCCAACGAGGCGGCACTCAACATGCTGGCCGAGATCGGCACGGTCGACCGCATCCCGGAGTACATCGCCCGGGCCAAGTCGAAGGACAATCCGTTCCGCCTGATGGGCTTCGGCCACCGGGTCTACAAGAGCTACGACCCGCGCGCCAAGATCATGGCGGAGACGACGCACGAGGTCCTGAACGAACTTGGCATCGGCGACGATCCGCTGCTCGAAGTCGCCATGGAACTGGAGCGGATCGCCCTCACCGACGAGTACTTCATCGAGCGGAAGCTCTACCCGAACATCGACTTCTACTCGGGCATCATCCTCAAGGCGCTCGGCTTCCCGACGTCGATGTTCACGGTCCTCTTCGCCGTGGCCCGCACCGTCGGCTGGATCGCCCAGTGGAAGGAAATGATCGAGGACCCGTCACAGAAGATCGGCCGGCCGCGCCAGCTCTACACCGGCGCGCCGCAGCGCGACTACACCAGGCTCGACGACCGCTAGCCCGGAGGCGGTGTCTGGACCGGCGCGGGCGGCGAATGCCGCTCCGCGTTCCCTGCTCCGGCCGATAGCGCGCCCGCCCGCGCGGCTCCGATCGTCTCCCCGGCGAGTGCTGCACTCACGCCGATGCCGGCCAGGACGCGATCCGCCAGGGCCAGGCTGCCCTCGAATGCCTCCGGCACCGCAGCCGCCACTCCTTGCGCGGACAGGCCGCGGGCGTGGTTGACGTCGCGGGCGCGGGCAAAGATGCGCGCATCGGGCCAGTGGCTCCGGATCATCGCAACCGTCCGGTCCGTCTCTGCCGGAAGATCTGCGGTCAGGACGAACGCGCGCGCTCTGCCCGCTCCGACGCGCTCGAGGATCTCCTGCCGGCTCGCATCCCCGAAGATCACCGGCCGGCCGGCCGCCCGCGCCTCACTCACCCGCGTGGCGTTGAGGTCGAGCGCGACATAAGGCGTTGCCGTGGCGTCGAGGACGGCCGCCACCACTTCGCCGACCCGCCCATAGCCGCCGATGATGACGTGCTCGGAGAACTCGTCGGTCTCCGTCCGCGCCGCCGCCTGGCCCGCCGGCGCCGCGTTGCGCGCCAGGCGCTTCCCGACCCGGCGCGCCAGCACGCCCACCGCCGGCGTCAGCATCATGGATACGGCGGCGACGGTGGCGACGAATCCGAGATCGCTGCTCGTCATCAGTCCCTCGCGGCGCGCCAGCGTGAACAGGACGAACGCAAACTCGCCCGCTCCCGCCATCAGGATGCCCGCCTCGACCGCCGCCGGCACAGGCACGCCGAAGAGGCGAGCCGCGCCCGCCGCGATCACGCTCTTCAGCAGGAACAGCGCGGCGACCGCCGCCACCACCGCGATGAATTCCGACCCGAGGAGAGCGAGGTCAATCGTCATCCCGACCGACATGAAGAAGAGGCCGAGGAGGAGGCCCTTGAACGGCTCGATATCGACCTCGACCTGGTGCCGGTACTCGCTCGATCCGAACAGAAGGCCGCCGAGGAAGGCCCCCAGCGCCGGCGACAGACCGGCAGCCGCCGTGAGCGCCGCACCGCCGATCGCAACCAGGATCGCGATCGCCAGCACGATCTCCCGGCTGCCCGTCGAGGCCGCAAGGCGCACGAGCGGGCGGAGGACGTACTGGCCGACGGCGAGGATCACCGTGACGACGGCGACCGCAAGGCCGATGCCGCGAAGGAGCGACAGCCCCACCGATGACGTATCGTCACCAAGGACGGTGACGAGGATGACGCCGGGGACCACGAGGAGATCCTGCATCAGGAGGATGCCGAGCGTGACCGCGCCGAGATCGCCGGAAAGACGCCGCTGCTGGATGAGAAGCTGCAGGACGATCGCCGTCGAGGAGAAGGCGAGCCCGAGCCCGAACACGATCGCCGCCTCGGGCGGGACGTCGAAGAGGAGGGAGAGACCCCCGACCGCCACAGCCGTCACCAGGGTCTGGATCGAGCCGGCGCCGAAGACGAGCTTTCGCATCGCCCACAGCCGCGTCAGCGACAGTTCAAGGCCGATCGTGAAGAGGAGGAACATCACGCCGAGCTCGGCGAAGGACGCTACACGCTCCTCTTCGACGAAGGTGACGTGCCGGAGCCAGGGCGCGTCGTCGGCAAAGGTTGCCAGCCCGTGCGGGCCGAGCGCGACGCCGGCGATGAGGAAGGCCAGCACCGTCCCCACGCGCGCCCGGTAGAACACCGGGACGATGATGCCGGCCGTCACCAGGAAGATCAGCAGGTCTCCGGTCCAGCCGTCGAGGTCCATGCGACGGCGCGGCCCCGGCTATGCGACGCGGACGGCGGCGGCGATCGCTTCGAGCGCGGCCTCCGCCTTCTCGCCCTCAGGGCCGCCGGCCTGCGCCATGTCGGGTCGGCCGCCACCGCCCGAGCCGCCGAGCGTGGCGGCGCCGATCCGGACGAGGTCGACCGCGTTGTTGGCGGCGGTAAGGTCGGGCGTCACGCCGACAACAAGGCTCGCCCGGTTGCCCTCGCCGAGCGCGATGAAGGCGACCACGCCCGAGCCGATCTTCTTCTTGCCCTCGTCGACCAACGGCTTGAGGTCCTTCGGCGAAACGTCGCGCAGCACCTTGAGCAGCACCGGCACGCCGTTTGCGGAGGCGGACTGGACCGGCTCGTTCTGCCCGCCGCCCCCCATCGCCAGCGCCCGCCGCGCCTCGCCGAGCTCGCGCTCGAGGCGCTTCCGCTCCTCCACGAGCGCGGCCACGCGCGCCTCGGCCTCATCGGCGGAAACCCGGAGCGTGCCGGCAATCGCGCGAAGGCGGCGATCCTGCTCCTCGAGATGGCGGCGCGCGGTGTCGCCCGTCAGCGCTTCGAGCCGGCGCACACCCGATCCGACCGCCCCTTCGGCCACGACCGTGACCAGACCGATCTCGCCCGTCCGCCCGACATGGGTGCCACCGCACAGTTCGACCGACCAGCGCTTCGCCCCGTTGCTCTCCCCCATCGAGACGACGCGGACCTCATCGCCGTATTTCTCGCCGAACAGCGCCATGGCGCCCGACGTCACCGCTGAATCGCGGTCCATGAGCTTGGTTTCGACCGACGTATCCTGGAGGACGGCGCGGTTCGCCAGCGTCTCGATCTCCTCCAGTTCGGCCGGCTCGACCCGCTTCGGATGCGAGAAGTCGAACCGCAGGCGCTCGGGCGCGACGAGGGAGCCCTTCTGCGCGACATGGGTGCCCAGCACACCGCGGAGCGCCGCGTGGAGGAGATGCGTCGCGGAATGGTTCGAGCGGATCTGCTGCCGGCGCCCGGCGTCGATCTCGAGCGCGACCGCATCGCCGACGCGAATCGTGCCCGACGTGACCTTCCCGAAATGGGCGAAGAGCCCGTCCGCGCGCTTCTGCACGTCTTCGACCGCCACTGTCGCCGTATCGGTCCGGATGGTCCCGGTATCGCCGACCTGTCCGCCCGATTCGGCGTAGAATGGCGTCTGGTTCACCACGAGCGCGATCGCCGCGCCCTCCGGCGCGCTGTCGACTGACGCGCCGTCCCGTACGATTGCCTGGAGCACTGCTTCCGCGCGGTCCGCCGAGTAGCCGAGGAATTCGGTCGGGCCGAGCCCGTCCCTGAGCGAGAACCACACCGCGTCGGTCTGGGCTTCGCCCGAACCGGACCAGCTCGCCCGCGCCTCGGCCTTCTGCCGCTCCATGGCGGCATCGAAACCCGTCCGGTCCACGGCGATGCCTTTGGCGCGAAGCGCATCCTCGGTGAGGTCGAGCGGAAAACCGTAGGTGTCGTAGAGCTTGAACGCCGTCTCACCGGCGAGCACGCCGCCGCGCGACAGCCCCGTGGTCGCCTCCTCCAGAAGGCCGAGCCCACGCTCCAGCGTGCGCCGGAACTTCGTCTCCTCGAGCCGCAGGGTCTCGCCGATCAGCGCCGAGGCGCGGACGAGTTCCGGATAGGCCTGGCCCATCTCGTGGACCAGCGTCGGCACCAGACGCCACATCAGCGGGTCGCGAACGCCCAGGAGCTGCGCGTGCCGCATGGCCCGCCGCATGATGCGCCGCAGGACGTAGCCGCGACCCTCGTTTGCCGGCAGGACGCCATCGGCAATCAGGAACGATGAGGCGCGGAGGTGGTCCGCAATGACGCGGTGGCTCGCCCGCGCCGCACCCTCGGCCGGCACGCCGCTCACCTCGACTGACGCGCCGATCAGCGCGCGGAACAGATCGATGTCGTAGTTGTCGTGAACCCCCTGCAGCACCGCCGCGATCCGCTCGAGGCCCATGCCGGTATCGATCGACGGACGCGGCAGCAGTTCGCGCCGGCCCGGCGCGAGCTGCTCGTACTGCATGAAGACGAGGTTCCAGATTTCGATGAACCGGTCGCCATCGGCGTCCGGCGACCCGGGCGGCCCGCCGGCGATGTGGTCGCCATGGTCGTAGAAGATCTCCGAGCACGGTCCGCAGGGGCCCGTGTCACCCATCGCCCAGAAGTTGTCGCTCGTCGCGATCCTGATGATCTTGTGGTCCGGAATCCCGGCGATCTTGCCCCATAGCCGGAATGCCTCGTCGTCGTCCGCATAGACGGTGACGACAAGGCGGTCCCTGCTGAGGCCGAATTCCTTCGTCATCAGGTTCCAGGCGAGCTCGATCGCCTGATCCTTGAAGTAGTCGCCGAAGGAGAAGTTCCCCAGCATTTCGAAGAACGTGTGATGCCGGGCCGTATACCCGACATTGTCGAGGTCGTTGTGCTTGCCACCGGCCCGGACGCACTTCTGCGCGGTCGCTGCGCGCGGATAGGGTGCCGTTGTTCGACCCGTGAAATAGTCCTTGAACTGGACCATCCCGGCGTTCGTGAACATCAGCGTCGGATCGTTGCGCGGCACAAGCGGCCCCGACGCCACGGCTTCGTGGCCGTTGCGCTCGAAGTAGGACAGGAACTGGGAGCGGATATCGCTGACGCTACTCATGTGCACCCGGATCGACGCGCCGAAGGGGACACGGCCCTGCTCGCCCGATCGGGCAGGCCTGTCCCCGGAAAGCCGTTGAAGCCGCGGTATTTAGACTGTCACCCTGCCCGCGCGCAACGGCCGGACGCCGGGAGAGCTAACCATTCAGCCACACTCGGCCATCGGCATCGATCCGCCAGAACGGGTTATGAGCCACCTCCCAGACATGCCCGTCGGGATCGGCGAAATAGCCGGAATAGCCGCCCCAGGACGTGTCTTTCGCCGGCTTGAGGATCGTCGCGCCCGCGGCGGCGGCTTCCGCCAATACGGCATCCACGTCCTCGCGGCTGCGGGCATTGAACGCGAGCGCAATGCCGGCAAAGCCGCTTCCCTCGGCCGGAAGGCCTGCGTCGGCGGCGAGGCTCTCCCTCGACCACAGCGCCACGATCATGCCGGGAGTCTGGAAGAAGACGACCGCATCGTTGTTGGTCCCCCGCTTCCAGCCGAGGCCGCGCTCATAGAACGCGGCCGCTCGTTCGAGGTCGGCGACGCCGAGCGTCACCAGACTGACGCGCTGGTCCACCTTCGGCTCCTTTGCACTTATTCGGGCGAGCCGTCGTCCTCACCCTCGGCGGGGCCGGTCGTGAGGATCGCATTGGCGAGGAGGCCCGCGTTCTGGCGGATGGCCTTCTCGACTGCGTTGGCCATCTGGGGATTGTCGCGCAGGAACGCCTTGGCGTTCTCGCGACCCTGGCCGAGGCGCTGGCTGTCATAGGAGAACCACGCGCCCGACTTCTCGATGATGCCGGCGCGGACGCCGAGGTCGACGAGTTCGCCGACCTTGGAGACGCCCTCCCCGTACATGATGTCGAACTCGATCTGCTTGAACGGCGGGGCGAGCTTGTTCTTGACCACTTTCACGCGCGTCTGGTTGCCCACCACTTCGTCGCGGTCCTTGATCGCGCCGATGCGGCGGATGTCGAGGCGGACGGAGGCATAGAACTTCAGCGCATTGCCGCCGGTGGTCGTCTCGGGGCTGCCGAACATCACGCCGATCTTCATGCGGATCTGGTTGATGAAGATCACCATCGTCTTCGACTTCGAGATCGACGCGGTAAGCTTCCGCAGCGCCTGGCTCATCAGGCGCGCCTGGAGGCCGGGAAGCTGGTCGCCCATTTCGCCTTCGATCTCGGCGCGCGGCGTGAGCGCGGCGACCGAATCGATCACCAGCACGTCGACCGCGCCGGAGCGGACGAGCGTGTCGCAGATCTCGAGCGCCTGCTCGCCGGTGTCCGGCTGCGAGATGAGAAGGTCCTCGAGGTTCACGCCGAGCTTCCGGGCATAGATCGGGTCGAGCGCATGCTCCGCATCGACGAAGGCGCAGATGCCGCCCGTCTTCTGGGCCTCGGCGACGGTGTGGAGTGCGAGCGTCGTCTTGCCCGATGATTCGGGACCATAGATCTCGACGATCCGGCCTCGGGGCAGACCGCCGATGCCCAGGGCGATGTCGAGGCCGAGCGAGCCCGTCGAGACCGTCGCGATATCGACCAATGGCTCGTTCTGGCCAAGTCGCATGATCGAGCCCTTGCCGAAGGCGCGCTCGATCTGGCTCAGCGCTGCGTCCAGCGCCTTCGACTTGTCCATGCTGCCCTCGATAACGCGAAGTGTGTTCTGTGTTGCCATCGGCCCGCTCCTTATTCCACAGTGGCTCGTCATCGCGCCAGCACGGCGCCCTGATCTTCATGTACTCTTTTTGTTCTCATTCCGCAAGGCCGTCGTAGGCGACCTTGCCGCCGGTCGGTCGCCCGCGAGACTGAAAGCCGCGCCCCAGCGCCGCTGCGACTGGCCGGCTATATCACCCGGGCCTCGGCATCGACCGGCAAGGGGATGTCGGCGAGGGCGCGGGCCTCTTCCCGGGCGCGGCGGGCGGCGGCCGGAGTGGAGAAGATGCCGTAGGCGAACATGGCCGTCCCGATGGCGATGAACGGGAAGCCGATTGCGCGGTGCCCGAGCATCAGCATCACCAGTCCGAAGATGTCGAACATGAGGTGGAGCGAGAACCACTTGGCGAAGTGGACCATTCCGGCCCAGGTCGCCTTGTGCTGGGCAAGATCGATTCTCGGATGGTCCTCGTCCTGTGTCGACCGCGCGGTGCCGGCAGGAACGACGGCGATGTAGGGGACGCGGACTTCATCGTCATACGCATGTTGATCGTGTGCGAGCGCATCGGGGAGCCCTCTTCCTTGTACCCCCCGCTGGCAAAGCCTCACGACATCGGAGTGTTCCCTACGAGAGCGTACAAACCGCCCCGAAGCCTCCCGAAAACCCCGCCGGGGCCGCCCCGTCGGGTTCCGAAGCCGGCGGAACCCTAGCCGTGCGGGATGGGGATCGCTTATGGTGTCCCTTCGTGGTTCGGCCTCGGCGAACGGGCCGGGTGCGAGCGATGCCATTGCGGCGGGAGCCCGGCATGCGGGCGTCCCCGATCGGCGCCGATGGCGCGTGCCGACCCGGGAAGCCGCTTTCCGTGTGCCGACGACAGGGAATACCAATGAGTGACGAGCGCAGGGACGACGACAAGCTCCGTGACAGCGAGATCGCGCTCGTCGATGCGCTGAAGCTCATCATGGAGGTCATGGTCGCGACCGGCACCGTGCGGGCCGGTGTGTTCGAGCAGATTTTCGCCCAGCAGCGCGACAGCTACATTGCCAAGACCATGCCTAACGCTGCGGTCATCATGGAAGTGCTCCGCGGCTTTGCCGCCAAGCAGCCCGCCAAGCCCTCCGCCCCGGCACATCGCCCGGAACTCGACAAGCCGCCGCAGGGCTCGGCGTAGGTTCATTGGCCCAGCGCGCCAGCTGGACGATACGGGACGGCTGCACCTTCCGCTTGACCCAGGTACGGTCTGCCCGTACTTTGATGGCATGCAGACGGTCGTTGAAACCAACGCCTATCTGAGCGCTGCCAAGGCCGCCGGCATGACCGATGAAGAGCGTCGGCACGCGGTCGACACGGTAGCGGCCGATCCGCTCGGCGGCGATGTCATGCAGGGGACCGGCGGTTGCCGCAAGGTTCGTGTTGCCGGTCGCGGCAAGGGGAAAAGCGGCGGCTATCGAATCATAACGGTCTTTGGCGGCACCGACTTGCCCGTCTTTCTGCTGGCGGCGTTCGGCAAGAATGACGCCTCCAACCTTACAAAGGCGGAGCGAAACGCTCTCGCCAGGCTGACGAGGATTCTCTTCGATACCTACTCGAAGAAAGTGACGACGCTACGGAAGGAAGCAACGCGATGACCAAGCGCGCATTCGACAAGATCAAGGCAGGGCTCGAGGATGCCATCGCCTACGCTGCCGGTGACGACAGCCGCGGCGCGATCTCCTATATCCCCTCGTCCGTTGATGTTCGAGCCATTCGCAAGGCCCACGGATTGACGCAGAAGGACTTCGCCGTTCGCTTCGGCTTTACCTTGTCTCGGCTCAGAGATTGGGAGCAGGGACGGTCCTCGCCCGACAGCGCATCCAGGGCGTTCCTCATGGTGATCGCGCAGGAATACGACGCCGTCGAGCGCGCGTTAAAGGTAGCCTAGTCTGGCCAGGACGCCGCTCCTCGGCGGCCGACTCCGAAATACCTGCCGACAGGGTTCGAGATCGCACCCTTGCATGAGCGCGCATCGGGCGATCATGCCTACTTCCCGAGCGTCTCCTTCACCGCCGTCGCAAGCTGCTTGAGCGAGAACGGCTTCGGCAGGAACGAGAATATCTCGCCTTCCGGGAGGTTCTTCTTGAAGGCGTCCTCCGCGTACCCGGACACGAAGATGATCTTGAGGTCGGGCCGCGTCTTGCGCAGTTCGCGCAGCAGCGTCGGCCCGTCCATCTCGGGCATCACGACGTCGGAGACCACGAGGTCGACCTCGCCGCCGAGCTGGCTCATTACCTCGAGGGCCTCGACGCCCGTCGAGGCGACCTCGACCTCGTAGCCGCGGCTCCTGAGCGCCCGCGCCGCAAACGCCCGCACCGCCTCTTCGTCCTCGACAAGGAGGATGCGGGCGGATCCCGTGAGATCGGCCGGCTCGGGCTGCCTGTCGGAGATCGTGATCTCCTCCGCCTTCGCGACCGCGGCGTGCCGCGGCAGGAAGATGCGGAAGGTCGTGCCGCGGCCCATCTCGGTATCGAAGAAGATGAAGCCGCCCGTCTGCTGCACGATGCCGTAGACGGTGGAGAGGCCGAGGCCGGTCCCCTTCCCCACGTCCTTCGTGGAGAAGAACGGCTCGAAGATCTTGCTGCGGTTCTCCGGCGCGATCCCCGTGCCGCTGTCCTGGAATTCCACCATCACGTAGTCGGCGTCCGGCAGGCCGGAATGGCCGAAGGCCTTCACGTTGGCGGCGGGGACATTGACCGTCCGGATCGTCAGCGTGCCGCCCTTCGGCATGGCGTCACGCGCATTGACGGCAAGGTTGATGCCGACCTGCTCGAACTGGTTCACGTCCGCCTTCACCGCCCACAGATCGCGACCGTGGACGAGTTGCAGCTTCACGTTCTCGCCGAGGAGGCGCTGGAGGAGGATCGAGAGATCCGACAGCACATCGGTGAGCGCCAGCACCTGCGGCCGGAGCGTCTGCCGCCGTGAGAACGCCAGCAACTGGCGGACGAGGCCCGCCGCCCGGTTGGCGTTCTGCTTGATGTTCATGATGTCCTGGAAGGACGGATCGCTCGGCCGGTGGTTGGCGAGGAGAAGGTCCGAAAAGCCGATGATCGCCGTCAGCACATTGTTGAAATCGTGCGCGACGCCGCCGGCGAGTTGGCCGACGGCCTGCATCTTCTGGCTCTGGGCGAACTGGAGCTCGAGCGCTCGCTGGTCGGTCGTGTCGAGCGCATAGACGATGGCGCGCTCTTCGGCGTCGCCATCGGAAACGGGCGTGATGTAGAACCGCGCGCCGCGCTCGCCCGGACCCGCCACGTTGAGGTCGAGCGCCGGCAGATCGCCGCGACCGTCAAGGGCCATGGCCATCGCGTTGTCCATCGCCGTGCGGTCGGCTTCGCGCACGACCTCGCGGAGGAAGCGCTTCGAGCCCGACGGCCCCGATTTCGGCGGACCGAACAGTTTTGCGAACGGTGCATTGGTGCGGCCGATCCGGCCCTTGGCGTCGATGCCCGCGATCGCGATGGGCGTGTTGTTGAAGAAGCGCGTGAAGCGCACTTCCGCGGCGCGAACCGCCTCGGAGGCGTCCGCGCCCGGGCTGCGGTTGAGGACGATGGTGCGCGTCGCGCCTGGGGCGCCATCGTGGGCGCGCGCAACGCGGTGAAGGAGACGCACCGGCAGGCTCTGGCCGCCGGTCTTCACGAAGTCGAGGTCGATGATCTCCGTCCGTCCGTCATCGGCAGCAGCGGGCGTCGCGCGAAGGAGCGCCGCGCCGGCGCCGCGGACGAGGTCGTCGAGCGACAGCGCCCCCGGTGCAAAACGGGCGAGGTCGATCCCGAGCCATTCGGCGAGCGTGGCGTTGAGGTAGACGATACGGCCGCCCGGCTCGGCCGAGAAGAACCCGACCGGCGCATGGTCGAGATAGTCGATCGCGTGCTGGAGCTCGAGGAAGACGTTCTCCTGCTTCCGCCGTTCCTCCGTCACGTCCGAGACGCGCCAGACGGTGAGGCTCGTCCCGCCCGGCCCCGATTCCATCGGCCGCACGTCGAGCCGGTACCAGCGCCCCGCGCCCTGCGTGCCGTCGAGCGGCGCGGGCATCCGCACCTCCTCCGCGGCTGCAATGCCGCCCTGCACCGCCTGTGAGATCCGGTAGATCGCCTCGGCCGCGCCCGGCTCGCCGGCGAAGACGCGCTCGATCGCCTTCACGTCATGGTCGTCCACCGCGCCCAGCAGCGTCGAATAGGCGGGGTTGGCGTAGATGATCCTGCCCTCGCGGTCGGTCATCACCACGCCGTCACCGAGCGTCTCGATGAAGGCTTTCGCGAGCGGGCTGCCGGCGCTTCGGCTGCCGAAATGGACAAGGCCGATCGCCCAGGCAAACAGCGAGAAGACGCCGATGACGGCAAGGATGCCGAGAAGTCCGAGGACCACGGGGTCCGACGCATCATTGGGGCGGACCGCCAGCGCGATCGCAGCGCCCAGGATCACGCACGCAAGCACGATCAGGCGGCCCGCGCCGCTGATCCTGTCCGGCCTGTCGATCGAGGGACGAGGCGTCGTGCTGACCTGCTCGCTCATCGGCGGCCGCAGTTCCTTTGGGGCGCCTGCTGGGCGCCGGTCGAATCGGCTGCACGGCTCAGGCATGGCAGGATGGCTGCGAAACCCCTGCCGATCAACGCCGCGCGCCGTCCCGTGCTTCTTCGCAATCTAGCAAATTCCCGCGCGTGGTGCGTCACGGCGCATGGCCGGTGGCGACTCCTGCCGCGGCAAGGCGTAAACGCGCCCTTTCCGCGTCCGTTTCATCCACAGGTCTTGCCAACGGCCACGAAATCGGGCCCCTCGGCGTGGAGTAGAATGGCCGTGCCGGAGTCGGTCCGGCGGAGTGAGTTGGCGCATGATCGACGTCCTTAGCCCCATCATCGGCGAACAGGCCGCCCGCATCGTCATTCTCGCGGCGATCCTTCTCCTGATCGCCGCCCTTGCCCTTGTGGTCGTCGGCCTGGCCTTCAGGATCTTCCGCGGGCGATCGTTCGGCTTCCGGGGCAGCCGCACCCGGGCGCCGCGCCTTTCCGTGCCGGACGTCATGCCGGTGGATTCGCGGCGCAAGCTGGTCCTCGTCCGCCGCGACACGGTGGAGCATCTGCTGCTCGTCGGCGGGGCGACGGACGTTGTCATCGAGACCGCGATACAGAGAGCGGTCCAGCCCGCCAATCGCGGCCGGCCCGTTACCGCGCCGCCCGCGAGCGGCGCCAACGCCGGCCAGACGACCGCTGGCGGAGCGCCCCCTGCCCCGGCGACAAGGCCCGCGGCCAGCCGACCCGCCGGCCCGCCGGCAGGCGTCCAGCGCCCCCCCGCACCGCGCCCCGGCCCTGGGACGGGTCCCGCTCCGTCACGGCCGCAGCCGGCAGCGTCAGCGCAGGTCGCCCCCGCCACTCCGTCGGCGACGAGCGCCACGCCTTCCGGCGTCGTGCCGCTGCCACAGCGTCCCGCGCCGCTTCAGGGCGGCTCCACGCGCCTTCCGACGCCTGCCGGCCGGGCGGCATTCCCGACCACGCCGCCCTCTTCCGGCGCCGCCGGAGCCGCGGCGATGGCCGCACCCGCCATTGCCGCCCCGCCCCCGCCCCCGGCTCCGCCTCCGGCTCCTCCCGTGCCGGACCAGCGGGCGCCGGTCGCCGATGACGCCGATGAATCGCCCGAGAACGAGGCGACGCTCGAAAGCTCCCGTGCCGCTCTCGCCGACGCGATCGAGCGCGACTTCGAATCGATGGTGCCTGCCGCGGCCGAGACGGATGTCGCCCCCGCCCCGGTGTCCGCCGGCGAAGGGACGACACCTCCCGAGGGCGAGAACGAAGCAGAGTCCGCCGAGCGGCTGACCAGCCGCGAGAACGAGATGGCGCAGCTCCTGGGGGAGATCTTCGGCAAGAAATAGCGCCCGCGGCCGCTCGCGAAATAGTGGCCGCGCCCCTGAAACCTCGACCGATGTCGCAGCGTATAGTGCTGCAGAGGCGGTTCGGTCGAAGCGGGGGCGAGTCCAGGGATGGCCGAGACGATCGTGACACCGGAAAGGCCGGCGCGGCGAAGGGTCTACAGGCACGCCGTGATCGTGCGGATCACGCACTGGATCAACGCGGCCTGCTTCGTCTTCCTCCTCCTCTCCGGCCTCCAGATTTTAAACGCCCACCCCCACCTCTATTGGGGTGACGCCTCGACCTTCGACCAGAACAATCAGCCTACGGATACCTTCCTTTCATTCTGGACCAGCACTGAAACCGGCGAGCGGCGCGGCTACGTCCAGATCATGGGCGGCAAGCTGTTCGACACCACCGGTTTCCTCGCGGCGTCCAACTACCGTGGCGAGACCGTCCAGCGCGCCTTCCCGACCTGGCTGACCCTGCCGAGCCGGCAGGACCTCGCCGCCGGGCGGTTGTGGCATTTCTTCTTCGCCTGGATCTTCGTCATTAACGGCATCGTCTACGTCGCCTACGGCCTCGCCGGCCGGCATTTCTGGCGCGATCTCATCCCGACACGCGACCAGTGGCGCACCATCGGGCGCACCGTCTGGGATCATGTCCGATTCCGCTTCCCCAGGGGCGAGGAGGCGACCCGGTACAACATCCTCCAGAAGCTCGCCTACCTTGTCGCGGTCATCGCACTGATCGTGATGGTCCTCACGGGCCTGTCGATGTCGCCGGGCCTCAACGCCGCGTTCCCCTGGCTGCCGGAGCTGTTCGGCGGCCGCCAGTCGGCGCGGACGTTCCACTTCATCTCGGCCTCGCTGCTCGTCCTCTTCGCCATCATCCACATCGTCATGGTCCTCGTCTCGGGCGTGTGGAACAATTTCCGCTCGATGATCACCGGCCGCTACGTCATCAAGGAGGAGAAGCATGACATCCTCCCGCCTTCTCCTTAGCCGCCGTCGCCTCCTCGGACTCGGCGCCGCCGGGGCGGGGTCGCTTCTCCTCGCGGGTTGCGATCGCTGGTCGTCCAGCACATCCGGCTTCCGCGACGTGCTCGACCGGGTCGACGAGCTGACCGAGGGCGCGCAGCGCCTCGTGATGGGGGACGGGGCGCTAGCCCGCGAATACAGCGAGGCGGACATCTCGCCCTATTTCCGGGCCAACGGGAATGTCCGCGTCAACGACCGCGACTACAACCGGCTCGCCGAGGGCAGCTTCGCGGACTATCGCCTGCCCGTCACCGGCCTCGTCGATCGCCCCCTCAGCCTTTCGCTCGACGACCTTCGCGCCATGCCGGCGCGGACTCAGATCACAAGGCATGACTGTGTCGAGGGCTGGAGCTGCATCGGCAAGTGGACCGGGCCGCAGCTCGGGCCGATCCTCGACATGGCCGGCGTCCAGCCTGCCGCCCGCTTCGTGATGTTCTTCTGCTACGACGACTTCGGCAACACGCTGTCGGGGCCCATCCGCTACTATGAGAGCCTGGGCCTGCGGGACTGCTATCACGCGCAGACGATCCTGGCCTACGACATGAACGACGCGACGCTGCCGATCCCGCACGGCGCCCCGCTCCGGCTGCGCGTGGAGCGGCAGCTTGGCTACAAGCACGCAAAGTTCCTGAGGGAGATCCGCGTCGTCGACAGCTTCGCCAATATCGGCCGCGGCCACGGCGGATACTATGAGGACGGCGACGGCTACGAGTGGTACGCGGGGATCTGACCGGTCCGCACGACGTCCGGGGTATGCTATTGGGTTCGTTGTGGAAACCAGCCGTCGTTCCGCGGCCTCGCAGCGGAACCCGGAACCCTTTATACGGAGAGCACGGCCTGCAACTCACGAGGTCAGCGGAATGTCCTCCCAGTCCGGGTTGACCTTCTCGAACAACGCGATCTTCCAGTCGCGCCACCACTTCTTGAGGTGCTTCTCGCGCGCGATCGCGTCCATCGCCGTCGGATAGCTCTCGGCATGGACAAGGCGCCAGGCGAGGTATCGCCGGGCGTGTTCGCCTCCGTGGCCCGACCGATGCTCGAGCACCCGGCGGGCGAGATCGTTCGTTATGCCGATGTAGAGCGCTCCGCCCTTCCGGCTGGCGAGGATGTAGACCCAGAAAACGCGTTCCATCGGGATGTCTCCGCGCGGCCTGTCGCGGTGGATGGTGCACGGCTGCGGCGGGGGACAAAGGGTTCCGGATCAGCCTTCGGCTGTCCGGAACGACGGTCACGATTTGATTCGAAACCCAAAACAAACCCCGTCGTTCCGGGGCCGCGAAGCGGAACCCGGAACCCATTGTGCCAGGAGCACCGCCTCACATCACGGCGATCGCAGCGACGCTCCGGGCCAGAAAGCGCTCTCGCTGGAACGACGGTGGCACGGCGCCAGTGAAAGGAAGAAGGGCCGGATCGCTCCGGCCCTTCTTTCATCCTGCTCTGACCACCGACGCTACGCGTCGAAGCGGCCGCTCGCGTGTGCCAGCATCGTGTAGACCTTGCCGGTATCGGACGCGAGATAGGCGGTGCCCGCCGGGTTGTCGGCGCCATTCTTAGTGACTTCCGACAGAAGCTTCTCGAAGTCGGTCACGTAGCGGTCGACCGCGTCCTTGAAGTCCCGGTTCTTCTGGTACTTCTTGCGGATCTCGTCGAACGTCTGCTGGCCCTGCAGCGTGTAGAGCCGGCGGGTGAAGGCGCCCTTTTCGCCGCGGCGGTAGCGCTCCCACACCTCGATCGACGCCTTGTGGTCGATCGCCTTGGCGATGTCGGCCGACAGCGTCTTGAGCGCGTTCGACATCCCGGCATCGCCGCCATTGCCGTTGCCGTTCGGCACGGAGCGCGGCGGCGTCTGGGTCGGCGCAGCGGGAGCGGTCGCGGCCGGAGCCGGAGCGGCCGGGCCATCCTCAGAAGCCCGGCGAAGGAGGTTGGACACCCAGCCCTGCTCGCCGCCGTCGCGCGGCCGGGCGGGGTTCAGCAGCGGCTGGACCGGCGCGGCGGCGCGCGGCGGCTGGACGGCGGCCTTCTGCTGCGCGGCCTTCGGCGGCTGCTGCGCCGGGCGCCGCTGCTGCGGCGCGGCCGGCGCCGGCTCGACCACGGCGACCGCCTCGGTGGCCTCGACGACCGCCACGGCAGGACTTTCCGCCGCCGGAGCGGGAGCGGCTGGAATTGGTGCGGGCGCTTCCTGGACCGGCTGCGGCGCGTCGGCCGGGGCCGACGTTATCTGCGCGGCCCCCCGGGGCGCCTGGCGCTGGCCGCCGGCGGCCGCCACCGATTCGATCTGGCGATAGGGGATGCGCTCCTCGCGCGGGCCGCGACTGCCCTCGAGCGTGCCGCCGTTCCGCGTGACGATCTGGGACAGTTCGGCGAGGGCCTCGATCTGCTCCGCAACGACGCGGCGCATGGCATCGGCGTTGACGCGAACCTCGTCCGGAAGCTGGAAGACACCGCGCTTCAGCTCCTCGCGCGTTGCCTGAAGTTCCTGCTCCATCTGCCGGGCAAGACTCCGCATTTCCTGCGACGTCTCGGCGAACCGCTCCGTCGCCATGCGGATCGTGCCGCCGAGGTCGTCCATCAGCGTCTGGCTGGCGTTGCGGACGGCGTCCGCGGCGCGCGAGCCTTCCTGCGAGGTGTTGGCGTTGACCTTCTCGAGCTGCTCGACCACGAGGCCGGCAGCCGCGGTCGCGGTATCGCTGAACGAGGAGCTGGCGCGCGCGGCGCGCTCCTCGGCGGTGCGGAGCGACTTCTCGATCGTCTCCGCGAACGTCTTCATCATGATCTCGATCGCGTCGGAGCGCTGGTTGAGGCTGTTGGCCAGTTGCTCCAGCGCCTGGCGGCGCTCGCCCACCGTGCTCTCGATCTGCCGGTTCGCCTCGGAAACGTGCCGCGCGGCCTCGGAGAGCGACCGGCTGTGGGTGTCGAACCGGTCGGCGATCGAGCCGACGCGCTCCATGACGTCGTCGGCGACGCCGCGCAGCAGCGACACCTGGTAGGCCAGCGCGTTGGAGGACCGGTCGGTCGTCTCGACCGCACCGTCGATCGTCTGCCTGAATTCCTCCGAGCGGAGCGTGAGGTTGTTCTGGATGAGCGTCAGGTTGTTCGACGTCGCGCCCAGGAGCTTCTGCAGGGTCTCGTTCGAGCGGCCGAGCTGGCCCACGATGTCCGTCACGTCCGAGCGCAGCTTCTCGTTGGTCATCGTGAAGGAGGCGGACACCGCTTCGCCGCTTGCGGTGAGCGCCTGGGCGGCCTCGCTGCTGCGGGCGAGCACCATGTCGACGATCTTGGCCGACTTGGTCGACAGGAGATCGAGGATCGTGTCGCCGACATCGACGACGCGGGCGGTGATCTCCGAGCCGCGGCCTTCGAGTGACCGGAGCAGCGTGTTGCCCTGGTTGTCGAGGAGGTTGGCGAGCTCGATGTTGCGCGAGCGCAGCACGTCGTTGAACTCGCGCGTCCGCTGCTCGATCGCGTCGGTGACGCTGATCGCCTTCCGGCCGAGGGTCTCCTCGATGTCCGTCGTCGCGCCCGAGAGCGTCCCGGCGATTTCCGAGGCGGCGCCGCGGAGGAGTTCGTTCACGGCCGAGGAATCGTCGACCATGCGCTTGGTCGCCTGGTCGATCGCGTTGCGGATCGTGTCGGCGACGCCCTCGGTGCGGACCCCCACCGTCTCGACGATCTGGACGAGGCGGCCGTCGAGCATCTGTTCGAACTGCGCGGTGCGGGCGTCGAGCGTGTCGGTGATCTCGGTCGCGCGGGCGCCGAGGCTGGCGTTGAGGACCGAGACCTTCTCGTTGAGAACGCTGGAGATGTCCTGGGTCCGCTCGACGAGCTGGTCCGCGCGGCGCGACAGGCCGTCGTCGAGGGCGGACAGGCGGCTCTCCAGCATGTTGGCGAGTTCGAGCGTCCGCTCGGCAAGGTTCGTCGTGACGTCGCGCATCTGCACGTCGACGAGGCCGGAGAACGCCTCGCGGCCGCGATTGAAGGTCTCGGCGAGCTGGGCGGCCTGTTCGTCGAGGCTGTAGTTGATGGTGTTGAAGCGCTGCTCGAGGACGGACGACAGTTCCTGCGTCCGTTCCGCAAGGCGACCCGTGACCTCGGTGAGCTGGCCGTCAACGATCGTCGAGATCTGCTCCTGGCCGGCGGTGAACGCATCGGCAAGCTGGCGCGTGCGGTCGATCAGCGTCTTGTTGATCTGGCGCGACCGGCTGTCGAGGGCCTCGTCGATGCGCGCCGCGTTGAGCTCCAGCGTCTCGCCGACGCTGTCGATGCGGGCCTGGATGCCGGTGCCGAAACTGTCGAGGCGGCTGGCGAACGCGACTTCGAGCTCGGCGGTCTTCTGGCCGAGGTTCTCGATGACGCCGGGGCCCTTGACCGCGACGACGTCGGTGATGGCGGTAAGGCGCTCGTCGAACTCGTCGCGGAAGCGGGTGCCGGATTCGACAAGGCGGTCATAGGCGGTGAGGCCCTGGCGCTCGATCGCGGTGGCGATGTCCATGCCTGAATCGACGATCTTCTGGTAGACCTCCATGCTCCGCCCGTCGATCGACGACACCACCTGCTTGCCCGACGCCACGATCTTGTCGTGGATGGCGTTGCCGCGGGTCTCGATGCTTTCGGCAAGCTGGCTGGTCGATTCGACGACGAGGTCGTAGAGCGCGGTCCCGCGCGATTCGAGCGTATCGGCGACCGAGCGGCTCGATTCCACGATGCGGGTGTGGACGTCGCGCCCGGTCGTCTCGATGCGGTCGGCGATCGAGTTACCCGAATCGAGGATCATCTCGTTGATCGCGTTGGTCTTGGCCGCGATCGTCTCGGAGATCTCGTTGCCCGAGGCGATGATCGCCTCGTTGATCTTGAGGCCACGGGTGGCGATCGCCTTCGCGACCTCGCCGCCGACCGTCGCAAGCCGCGAGGTGAGTTCGGCGCTGCGGGAGTCGAAGGTCTCGTTGACCGCGACGGCGGCGTTGTCGATCGTCTGCCGGAGGTTCGTCGTGCGGCTCTCGATGAGGTCGGCGATCGTCTCGCCGGTGCTCGAGAGGCGGTCCGTGAGCTGCGAGCCGTGGACCGAGATCGCCTCGAAGATGCGGTCGCCGGTGCGCGACAGGCGCTCGGCGAGCTCGCCGCCGCCGGAGGTGATCGTGTCGGCGATGCGCGTGCCGGTCTCGTCGAGCTTCTCGGTGATCTCCTGGCCGCGAAGGGCGAGTTCCACCAGCAGCGTCTCAGCGTTGTTCTTGAGCGCCGAGTTCACGTCCTTGGCGTGGACGTAGATGGTCTCGGCCACCTGGTTGCCGGTGTCCGAGATCGAGCGCGTGATGTCGAGCGTGCGCTGGTCGAGATTGTCGGTGAGTTCGTTGCCGATCCTGGTCAGCGTCTCGGACACCTCGCGGCCGCGGTCGGCCACGGTATCGGCCATCGAGCGGCCGGTCGTCTCGAGCGTCTCGGTGATCTCCGCGCTGCGCTGGAGCAGCACCTCGGTCACCTCGGAGCTCGTGTCGGCGAGCGACTCGGCAACCTCGGACACGGTCGAGCTCAGACGGGCGACGAGATCGTCGCCGCGGATCGCGAGCTTGTTCAGCATGGCATCGCCGGCCGTCCCGAGGGCGAGCGTGATCTGCTCGCCGCGCTCGGCCAGGGCCTCGGTGATGCGGCCGCCGGAGCCGCCGACATTGGCGGCAATCTCGTCCGATGCGCGGCGCAGATCGTCCGACAGCGATTCCTGGGCGCGCACGATCGAAGTGCGGACGCGCTCGGAGTTGACCAGGATCGCTTCGCGCTGACCGGCGAGATCCTCGATCAGGCTCCGCATGCGGAGTTCGTTGTCGCTGTAGGAGCGCTCGAGCGACGACACCTCGCTCTGGACGAGGAGTTCGAGTTCGCTGGCACGGGCGATCGCCCGTTCGATACCGTCTCCGACGGCCGCGATCTCGCGGCGGATTGCCTGGCTGACCGACACGACCGAATCGACTGCGACGGACTCCGGCTCGGTGAGGTGGGCCACGACGCTGTCGAGCGACCGGGAAAGGATGCGAAGCTCCTGCGACCGCCACAGGATCGAGGCCGCGCCCCAGATGAGGAAGACCGGCAGGACGAGGAGCAGCGCCATCGTGCCAAAGCTGGGCGCGCCTTCGACCGCCGAGCCGCCCGGCGTGAAGACCGAGAAGCCGTAGCTCGACGATCCGATGACGAGGACCCCGAGAACCCAGACGAGGGAGAGGACGAACGCGACCGGATAGATGAGGCGCGACGGACGCCGGAACGCGATGCTGCCGCGGCGGTCGTCATTGGCCGCGAAACGCCCCTGGCTACGCGGTCGGCCGGTGCGGGCCGGGGCTGGCGCGGGAGCCGTTTCGGGGGCCGGCAGGGCGGCGACGGGAGCCTGCGCTGCCTCCTCCACCACGGCGGCCGCGGCACTGGCTACGGCGGCTTCGGCGCGGGCGCCGCGCCGCGCGAAATCGCGTGATTCCGACGGACGGACGGGCGCCGGGCGGCGGGGCTCGGCGGGACGGGCCTCGCTTCGTTCGGGGCGGCTCGGACTCATCGGCCGGCGCGGCTCGGGCATCGGACGCGGCGCCGGGTCGGCCGGGCGGACGCGGACCTCGGTCCGGGACGCCGGGGCAGCGGCCGGGGCCTCGCTGCGGACCTCGTCGGCTCCGAAATCGCCGCGGAGCGCCTCCTCGACTGCCGAGAGCGACGTCTCGCCTGACCTGGGTCTCGGATTCGTTGCCATGATTACCGCCTCGCGCCCGTACGCAATACTGTTTCGGTCGCCGGTCGGGGATGGCTCCCCGATGGAGTCGCGAAGCGAAGGATAGGTGAATTGGCGGGGCGGCCTTCCACCCCCCGATTCGCCTCTACCCTGCCCCCTCGCGCCGGGCCGACCGTTGTCGGACCGTGGTGGCCTGCACACGCCGCCGCCACGTCACGATGGATGCCACAATGGGGCCGCCGGAACAAGAAACTGTTGCCAGCGCTCAGATTCTGACCGCGATCAGGACGCATGGTAAACCGGGCCAAAGTGGGGCTGTAACACGTTTAACGGCCTCGTTAACGATAACTTAAGAAAGCCGGAAATGGCTCGGTTCACCATTAACCGGCGCTTCGTTCCAAGCCACTATCTTAACGTCAGACGGCCCAAAGGCACGGAGCGTCCGATGACGGACACGATGGCGGCAACAGCCCCGGTTGATATCCCCCACCTTCGGGCGCTCACAATGAGCGACCCGGTGATCGAGCGGGAGGTCCTTGCCCTGTTCGGCGATAGAGCCGCCGCCGCCTTGCGGGCGATCCTCAAGGCCGACGCCCCCGGACGCAGGCGCGAGGCTGCCCATCGCCTTGCCGGCGCGGCAAAGGCCATCGGTGCCTGGGAGCTTGCCGCGATCGCCGGCGAGATCGAATTGCAGGAGCAGCTCAGTTCGGCGACTGCCGAGGCGCTTTCGCGCTCGATGGGCGAGGTCGTCGACTATGTGACGCTAAGGCTGGCGAGCTAGTCCTTCTCCGCGCTGGCGACGTTCATTCAAATCCCCTATATGGCGCAACCGAACTGTCACGCGGGCCTTCCGCCCGCCAGGCGCGGCAATCTCTGCCGCCCGCGACCAGGCCCGGAACGACTGATCGAATGGCCAAGATTACCTACATCGCCGCCGACGGCACGAATTACGCGGTCGAGGCCGAGAACGGCATGACCGTGATGGAAGCGGCGATCCACAACCAGGTTCCGGGGATCGAGGCGGAATGCGGCGGGGCGTGCGCCTGCGCCACCTGTCACGTCTATGTCGAGGATCCGTTCAAGGACATCGTCGGCGACCCGTCGCCGATGGAGGAGGACATGCTCGACTTCGGCTACGACGTGCGGCCGAACTCGCGGCTCTCCTGCCAGATCAGGGTTTCGGACGAACTCGACGGCATGGTCGTGAAGGTGCCGGAACGGCAGGGCTAGGCCGCCGGATCGCTCGCCGGCGGTGGGCATGATTTGCCCCACCCTGCGGCCTCGCGCGGAATCGCGTTGCTTTCCGTATGGCGTTCATGGCCTTACAGCACCACAACCAAATAATAAGGGCAGGGAAACGCTGAGATGAGTGCGCCAATCGAGACCGATGTCGTCATCGTCGGTGCCGGGCCCGTGGGCCTGTTTGCAGTGTTCGAGCTCGGCCTGCTCGACATCAAGGCCCACCTCGTCGACATCCTCGACCGCCCCGGCGGCCAGTGCTCGGAACTCTATCCCGAGAAGCCGATCTACGACATTCCCGGCTACCCCTCGATCAGCGCCCAGGGGCTCGTCGACAAGCTCAAGGAACAGGCGGCTCCTTTCGGGCCCACCTATCACTTCGGCCAGATGGTGGAATCGCTGGAGCGCCTCGAGGACGGCCGCTTCGGCCTGACCACCGACCATGGCACGACGTTCCGCTGCAAGGCCGTGCTCATCGCTGCCGGCGGCGGCTCCTTCCAGCCCAAGCGCCCGCCCGTGCCGGGGATCGAGGCGTATGAGGGCACCTCGGTGTTCTACTCCGTCCGGCACATGGACAGCTATCGCGGCCAGGACGTCCTCATCGTCGGCGGCGGCGATTCCGCCCTCGACTGGACGCTGAACCTCGCGCCGCTGGCGAAGAGCCTCACCCTCCTCCACCGCCGCGACGATTTCAGAGCTGCCCCGCACAGCGTCGACCAGATGCGCGAAATGGTGGCCGAAGGGAAAGTGCGCCTCGTCATCGGCCAGGTGACCGGCCTCAAGGGCGACAACGGCCAGATCACCCATGCGCTGGTGAAGGACAGCGCGAACCAGAACATCGAGGTCGAGGCGACCCGGATGCTTCCGTTCTTCGGCCTCACGATGAAGCTCGGCCCGGTCGCCAACTGGGGCCTCAACCTCAACGAGAACCTCGTCCCGGTCGACACCGAGAAGTTCCAGACCTCGGCGCCCGGCATCTTCGCCGTCGGCGACATCAACACCTATCCGGGCAAGATCAAGCTGATCCTGTGCGGCTTCCACGAGGTCGCCCTCGCCGCCCGCGCGATCGAGCGGATCGTGTTCCCGGACAAGAAGCAGGTCTTCCAGTACACGACCTCGTCGTCGTCGCTGCAGAAGAAGCTCGGCGTCCTTTAGCGGGCACCGCGTGGTCGTCTCCACTGCCCCGGCGTGGTAGGATGACCAGATGAACAAGGTTCTGATCGACCTCTTGAAGCGGGCCGAAACTTGGCCTGCTTCCGTGCAGGACGAGTTGGTGGAATTCGCTACCGAGCTCGAGCGCAATCTGTCCGGCGAGTACGTTCTGTCGCCGGAGGAGATTGCAGCTCTGGACGCAGCCGAGCGGAGCGGGATTGCATCACCCGCCGAGGTTGAAGCGGCTTTCGCGCGTTTCACGCGTGAATGACGGTCGAATTCACGAGGCAAGCCGTCGCCGACCTTGAAAGAATCGGCAACGACAGTCGTCTGAAGTTCGGCCAGGTGGTTGCCGCTCGGTTGCGCGACCGGATAGCGGACGTCATCGCCCGCGCGGAGCGCAGCCCATCGAGCGCGCCGGCGGCGAAGGGTCGACCCGGAGTTCGTGTGGCTCCGATCGGACGATACCCGTTCCGCTTGTACTACCTCATCCTGCCCGACCGGATTGTCGTCCAGCATATCCGCCATACCTCGCGGCGGCCGTGGTAGCGGCTCAGATCGCCGCGAGCGTCCAGTTCACCAGCTGCCCCAGCACGTCCTGAAGCGCGAGGTTGAGGGCGGCCGAGACCGTGCCGGCGTTGTCGCTGGGCACTGTCGCTGCCGACGAGAAGAGCCGCGTGGTGACGACCCGGCCGTTCCGGTCGTTCATGATCCGGGCGAAGATGTCGACGCGGGCAACGCCCGTGATGGCGTCGTATTCGAACGCGCGGACCTCCGTCAGGATCGCATAGTCGATGCTCAGCCCCTCGCCTGGAACGCCGACGGCCGGGGCACGGCCCGAATTCACGAAGGTCTCGACGATCTTGGTCTGGATCAGCACCGGCAGCCGGTCCACCCACTGCGTGCCCGGGTAGTACGAAACCTGCGTGCCTTCGGTGACGACGATGCGCTCGGTGTTGAGCGCGTCGAGCGCACTCGGTTCGGTGATCAGGATCTGCGCGCTGGTCGAGCCGCGGAGGTTCGGGATCGTCGCCGGAGCTGTGAGCGTGAAAGTCTGCGGTGCCGGGCCGGAGATGATCGAACAGCCCGATAGGGCCAGCGCCGCGGCGAGAGTCACTGCGTGCGCTGGTCGGGACAAGGCCTTGATCGGCATCCGAATCATGTCACCGCCGATTGTAGTCCGGGATATTTGCCCCGCCGCCCCCGAACAGGAGCTGCGCGGGCGCCGTCTCGAGCTGCCGCGCGAAATTGTCGATCCGGTCCATCGTGGTCCCGGCATTGGCGATCAGTGCCGATAGGTTGGCAAGACCGCGCGTCGAGAACGCCTCGATGCCTCCGAGGATGCCGCCCGCCTGTGTCTGGAACGTGTCGGCCACGATACGGATCGACTGGACGGCGGCGGTGGCTTCCTGGATGAAGCCCTCGGTGTTCTCGGCGTCGAACAGCATGCCGACATCGGCGAGGATCTCGTCGAGCCGGACCGTCGAGGCATTGAGCCGCGCTCCGATCTCCTGCGCCTGCGCGACGAATGCGGCTATGCCGTCGGCCTGCCCGTTGAGGTTTGCGATGAACGCGGTGGCATCGTCGGTGGCGGTGCGGGCGTTGGTGATGATCGCGTCGATGTCGCCGCCGCGCGCTGTGAACGTGGCGATGAAATCGTTGACAGCAGCGACCGCCTCGCCGGCATCGGCCAGCACCGCATCGATCTGCGCACCGGTGTCCTGGAGGCCCGCCGTCAGGGTCGTCACATTCTCCACGATGATCGCGATCTGGGCCGGATCGACGCCGGCGATGAGCGCGTCGACATTGGCGAGCGTTGTGTTGAGGTTGTCCGACAGTCGGGTGATGTTCGCGATGGCCACCTGGGCGTCGCCCACCATCGTCCCGATGCCCGTCGTCGCTTCGTCGATGCGCCGGACGACCGTCGTGACATTGTCCACGGCGGCCCGGACGAGTTCGGGATCGACTGCGGCCACGAGCGCGCGGGCCTGGTTGACCGTGCCGGTGATGCCGTCCAGCGCCGCGGCAACCACCGCCGGATCGATGGCGGCGATCAGCGTCTCCGCCTGGCCGATCACCGTGTCGACGCGATCGACCACCCCGTCGATCCGGTCGCCCGCCCCGGCAAGGTTGGCCCCGAACGCATCGACATTGGCGAGCACCGCCTCGATCCGCGCCGGGTCGACCGCAGCGATGAGCGTGTCGACATTCTCGCGCGTCGCGTTGAGCCCTTCGGCGAACGTCCCGATCTCGCCGATCGCCGCCTGCGCTTCCGCCATCATCACGTCAAGGTTCACCGTCGCGCCGTCGAGGCGCGTCACAAAGCCCGTAACGCCATCGACCGCGGCGGTGATCTGAGCCGGGTCGACCGCCGCGAACAGTGTCTCCGCAGTGCCGATGACGCCATCGGCGCGGGCCAGCAGGCCGGTGACCGCATCGCCGGCGCCGGCGAGCTGTGCGCCGAACGCATCGACATTGGCCACGATCGTCTCGATGCGAGCCGGGTCGATTGCCGCCAGCACCGTGTCGAACCGGTCGCGCGTCTCGTTGAGTCCCGTGGTGAGGTCGGCCACCTGCCCGATCGCCGTCTCGGCGCCCGCCAGGATCGCGTCGAGGTTGGCCGTCGCCGTGTTCGCGCGTCCGGTGATGGTCTGGATGTCGGCGACGACGCCCGCGACGGCAACCGGATCGACAGCGGCCACGATCGCGCCCGCCTGCACCACCACGTCGTTGACCGTCGCAAGCGCGGTATCGAGCCCCTCGGTCAGCGTGTTGAGCCCGACCGCCGCCTGCTCGACATTGTCCACGACGGTCTGGATGCCGGCTGTGGCATTGGCGATGTTGGCGACCGCGGTCCCTGCATCGGCCATGATCGCCTGGACCTGCTCGGCCTGGACGGCGCCGAGCACGGTCTCGAACCCGGCCACCGTCGTCTCGAGCCGCGCGCCAAGGCCGGTCAGCGTGTCCGCCATGTCCGCCACCGCGGCGAGGAAGGCCTCGACCCCTTCGGCATTCTCGGCGAGCGCATCGGTGAACACCGTGACGTTCGTCACCGCGCGTTCGAGGTCGGGACCCGTCCGGTCGAGTAGCGTGTTGACGCGAGCCACGGCCTCGTCGACGCCGGTCACGATCGTGTCGGCGCCGGCTATGATGTTCCCGAGGCCCGCGGTGCCCGCCTCGATCGTGGGCACGCCCTCCCCGGCGAGGAGGAGCGGCGCGCCCGCCGTGCCCCCGCCAAGTTCGATATAGGCCGTGCCTCCGATGATGTCGGCGACGAGCGCAGCGTTGGTGTCGGTGCGGATGGGCGTGTCCGGCGCGACGCGGATCATCGCCTCGACCTTGGTCGGATCGTCCGGATAGACGCCGACGCGCGAGACATTGCCGACCGGCAGGCCGTTGAAGAGGACGCGGCTGCCGCTCTCGAGCCCGACCGCGGAGCCGGTGATGATCACCCGGATCTCGCGCCCTCCCCCGCCGCCGCCGGCGATGCTGATCCAGTAGATAAGGCCCACGCCGAGAAGGATCGCGACAAGGGTGAACGCGCCGACGAGGACATGGTTGGCCTTCGTCTCCATCAGCCCGCCCGGAGCGCCAGACGCGCCCGCTCGCCGCTGAAGTAGCTGCGCACCCAGGGATGGTCGAACGCCGTCACCGCTGCCAGCGAGCCCTCGACGAGGATGCGGCCGTCGCCGAGCACCGCGATCCGGTCGCAGACGGCCCGGAGGCTGTCGAGGTCGTGGGTCACCATGAAGACGGTCAATCCGAGCGCATCGCGTAGCGTTCCTATCAGCCGGTCGAATTCCGAAGCGCCGATCGGATCGAGGCCCGACGTGGGCTCGTCGAGGAAGACGATCTGCGGATCGAGCGCCAGCGCACGCGCCAGACTCGCTCGTTTGATCATACCGCCTGAGAGCTCCGCCGGCATCTTTTCTGCCGCCGAGCGCGGCAGGCCCACGAGATCGAGCTTGAGCAGGGCCAGTTCGTCCATCAGCGGCTGCGACAGGCGGAGATGCTCCCGCATCGGCACCTCGATGTTCTCGCGGACGGTGAGCGAGGAGAACAGCGCGCCGTGCTGGAACAGGACCCCAATGCGCCGGTCGGGCCCGCCACCCCTGCCCCGTCCGCCTGCCAGCGATACCGTCCCGCTCTGGATCGGCAGGAGGCCGAGGATCGCGCGCAGCAGCACCGACTTCCCGGCGCCCGACGCGCCCACCACGCCGAGAATCTCGCCGCGAAAGACATCGAGATCGAGGTCGCGCAGCACCACCGCGCCGCCGAGCGCGACGGTGAGACCGCGCACGGCGAGGACTGGTTCTCGGGTGGCGGCGTCCGCGGCGCTCAAAACTGGATCGCCGCGAAGAAGAGGGCGAAGAAGCAGTCGACCGCGAGCACCAGGAAGATGGCCTTCACGACGGCCGTCGTGGTGTGGCGGCCGAGCGACTCGGCGCTGCCCTTGACCTTGAAGCCCTCCGACACCGCCACGACGCCGATCGCGACCGCCATGAACGGCGCCTTGATGAGCCCGGCGAGCAACGTGCTCATGTAGGCCAGCTGCGCCCGGTCGAAGAACACCTCGAACGGCATGCCGATATAGAGCTTCAGCAGCAGCGCCCCCCCGCCGAGCGCCGCGATGTCGACCAGGACCGTGAGGAGCGGCAGCGCGATCAGGAGCGCCACGATCCGTGGCATCACCAGGATTTCGTTCGGGTCGAGCCCGATCACCTTCAGCGCGTCGATCTCCTCGCGCATCTTCATCGAGCCGATCTCGGCGGTGATCGCGCTGCCCGACCGGCCCGCGAGCATGATGGCGGCGAGGAGAACGCCGATCTCGCGGAGAGCGAGATAGGCCGTGAGATCGACCACGATGATGTCGGGGCCGATGAGTTCCTGGAACTGGAACGCGCCCTGCTGCGCGATGATGATGCCGATGACGAAGCCGATCAGGATGTTGATCGGCGCGGCGGTCAGCGCCATGCGCTCGAGGTGGTGGACGATCGACGTGACGCGAAGCCGGCGCGGACGGATCACGCCGCGCGCAAACGCCGCCACCACCCCGCCCAGGATCGACGTCCACGAGACGATGTCGGCCCCTGCCCCGGCGACCGGCCGGCCGATCGAGGCCAGCAACCGGGACAGCAGGGGCGGCCGGTCTGCCCTTGCCAGCGCCGGGGCGGCTTCGATGGCGACGGCGTCGAGGAGCCGCCGCGCCGGTGCCGACACGCCCGTCCATTCGATGGTGGCGCCGGCCTCCGCCAGGCGTTCGCCGAGCCGATGCAGGAGCCAGGCGCCGGCGGTGTCGATCTGGCCGATCCGCGCCAGGTCGATGATCGCCCGCCGGGCGCCGCTGCCGTCGGCCCGGTCGACCGACCGCGCCAGGAGCGCCGCGCCCTCGATCCGCCAATCGCCGACGGCGGCGTACCGGACCACGCCCGGCTCGTCGCTCCGGACGAGATCGGCCACAGTCCCTGGCTGGTCGAGGTCGATCGACACGCGCTCGCGATTCCTTCCGGCGGCCAACTCCATCGATTCGGCGACCGCGCTAAACGGACCTGCAACCTATTTGGGACAAAGTAACGCAAATTCGGGTCGGATTGCGCTCCCCGGAGGACCGCTCCCCCGTTGCTGGAACGCCTCCATGTCGCGTACCCACCCGCCCTCCGAACACGACTACGCGGCGATCGAGGCCGCCGTGATGGAGACCGAGCGCGGGCGCTGGTTCCTCGCCGAGCATGCCGCGCGACACCGCGTCGCCGATACCGAGGCGGTGCTGGCGGCCATTGGCCGGATGGAGGCCGCCACGCCCTCGCTTCCGTCCCATGTCGAGGGAAGCCTCAAGGACATCGGCGTGATCCTCGCGATGGCCCGCGCGGGAGCGCGCGGCAGCGGCCCGGACTCCCACCCGCCGCACCTTCGGCCGATGCAGGTTGCCGACGGCGCAATCACCGCAGTGCGTCGGGTGTCGGAGAAGATCCAGGAGGTCGCTCTGAAGCTTCGCGAGACCGAGCCCGCGGCGGGTCATGCCGAGGCGCTCGACGTCTATTGCCGCGACCTCGAAACCGCGTCGGTCCTGCAGGAGAAGGCTATCCTCCAGCTGTCGGAACTGGCCAGCGTGGTCGATGCCATCGAGGAAAGGCTGGCTACCCTCTTGGCGGCCCTCGGTGCACGTCAGCCGGCGGCGGGCCAGTCCACCGCCGTCGAACAGGCGTCGTTGAGCATCACCGCGCCGCCAATCCAGCCCGAGGCATCGTCTGTCTCACCGGCCACCGGCAAGGAGCCGCCGCGGCGGACGCTCCTGCTGGTGCAGCCCCTCGGCCCGAAGCGGTAGCGGCTATCGTCCGTCAGTGCGGCGCAGCAGCGCCGTCGTGACGACGAGGAGCCAAATCAGATAGGCCCCGACGATCAGCCGCTCGACCAGCCCCACGGCCTCGAAGCGGTAGGCCTCGGCACAGACGGTGGCGATGCCCGACGCGACGACGACGCCGAACATCGTGAACGAGAACGATGCCAGTGCCTCGAATGCCGCGCGGCGGCGGGCGCCGAGGCGATGCGGCGTCCGGCGAGCGCGGCCGAACCCGGCCTCGCGCCGCGCCGCAAAGGCGAACATTCCCACCGCAACGGCGATCGCGATGAAGACGATGCCGGTGAGCGCGAGGTGGATCGTCTCGCCGGTCGAGCGCGGTCCGGGCAAGCCATCAACCGGGAAGAAGGAGATCGCGGCGCCCAGCACGCCGATCAGCGTGACGGCCGCGCCCGCAGTCACGAAGCGGCCGTCATGCCGCCCGAGCCGCCCGATGATGGCAAGGCCGAGGGCCGCGCCGAGCAGGCACGCCACGGCAAGGCCGACCGCGATGATGGCCTGGTTCGGCGCATTGAGCGCCATCAGGTCGCTGATCGTATTGCCGACATGGCTGTAGCCGGGCCAGGCCAGCCCGCCGGCGATGACGACCAGCGTATAAAGGATCGGAGCGGCGGCGCCGGCGAGAAGGAGCCACCGCGCGCGCACCTCCTAACGTGCCCGCATCGCGGCAGCGGCGCGGATCAGCGCCTTCGTCGAGCCGTCCCGCTCCTCCGGCGGCTCTCCTGTCCGGACCGCGCCCACGAGGCCGGCCGCCAGCTGCTTGCCGAGTTCCACGCCCCACTGGTCGAACGAATTCACGTTCCAGATCACGCCCTCGACGAAGACCTTGTGCTCATAGAGAGCGATGAGCTGGCCGAGCATCGGCGGATCGAGCCGCGGATAAAGGAGCGTGTTAGACGGCCGGTTGCCCGGAAACACCTTGTGCGGGGCGAGCTTGGCGATCGCCTCGGGCGACATGCCGGCGGCGCTGAGTTCTGCCTCGGCCTCCGCGAGCGTCTTCCCCCACATCAGCGCCTCGGACTGGGCAAGGCAGCTCGCAAGGAGCTGGGCGTGGTGTTCCGGAAGGTCGTCCTGGCCCTCTGCCGCCACGAGGAAGTCGGCCGGGATGACGTCGGTGCCCTGGTGGATGAGCTGGTAGAAGGCATGCTGCCCGTTGGTTCCCGGCTCGCCGAACACCACCGGGCCGGTGGCCCAGCGGACGACCGATCCGTCGAGGGTCACCCGCTTGCCGTTGCTCTCCATGTCGAGCTGCTGGAGGTAGGCGGCAAAGCGGTCGAGGCGCTGGTCGTAGGGGAGAACCGCATGGGCGGCGTAGCCCCAGACGTTGCGGTGCCACACGCCCAGCAGGCCCATCAGCACCGGCAGGTTCCGATCGACCGGCGTGTCCGCGAAATGCCTGTCCATCTCGTTCGCGCCGCGCAGCAGCGCCCGGAACCCTTCGGCGCCGATTGCGATCGCGAGCGGCAGGCCGATCGTCGACCAGAGCGAATAGCGGCCGCCGACGAAGTCGCCGAAACCGAAGGCGCGATCGGAATGGATGCCGAAATCGCTCATCCGCCTCTGCGCCGTCGACATCGCAGCGAAATGACGGCCCACGGCGGCCTCGCCGAGCGCATCGGCGACCCAGCGGCGCGCGGTGCCGGCATTCGTCATGGTCTCGGTCGTCGTGAACGTCTTGGACGCCACGAGGAAGAGCGTCGTCCCGGGCTCGAGGCCGCGAAGCGTATCGGCGATATGGGCGCCGTCGACGTTGGAGACGAAGTGGACCCGCGGCCCGGCGTGGTACGGGCGGAGCGCCCTTGTCGCCATCGCCGGCCCGAGGTCGGAGCCGCCGATGCCGATGTTGACCACATCGGTGAACCGGCCGGAGACGCCGCCGATCGCCCCGGTGCGCACGGCCTCCGCGTAGGCAAGCATCCGCTCGAGTTCGGCGCGGATGCCGGGCATGACGTCGCCACCGCCGACGCGCACCACAGCGTCCGGTCCGGCGCGGAGAGCGGTGTGCAGCACCGCGCGGTTCTCGGTGGTGTTGATGGCCTCGCCGGCGAACATCGCCGCCCGGCGCTCCGGCACGCCCGCCGCGTCCGAAAGACGAACCAGCGCTGCGAGCGCTTCCGCGTCGAGCCGGTTCTTGGACAAGTCGAGGAGAAGGTCGCCTGAGCGCGCCGAGAAGCGTTCGAACCGACCGGCGTCGCCACGGAACATCTCCCGCATCGAGACGGGTGCGATCCTTTCGCGATGCTGCTGCAGCTCCGGAAGCGCGTCCTCGAGCGCCGTCATGCCCTGCCCCGCAATAGCCTCGAAGCCACGCCCCGAACCGTCATTTCAGCCATGCCTCCATGCGCTGCACGGCCTCGGCCATGTCGGCCGGCGACCCCGCAAAGGAAAACCGGATCGATCCACTGCCCGCGACCGGATCGAAATCGATGCCCGGCGTAGCCGCGACGCCGGCCTCCGCCAGCATACGCGCGGCGAAGACCTCTGCGTCATCGCCGAGCCCGCCAAGCGACGCGTAGACATAGAACGCCCCGTCGACGGGGTAGAGATCCGTGAAGCCGAGTTCCGGCAGGCGCCGGAGGAGAAGCGCCCGGCTCGCGGCGTAGCCGTCGCGGACGGCGTCGAGTTCTTCTGTCGCGTCGAACGCGGCGATCGCGGCCTGCTGCGAGATGTCCGGCGGACAGATGTAGAGGTTCTGCGCGATGCGCTCGACCGGCCGCACGAGATCCTCGGGCAGCACCATCCAGCCGATCCGCCAGCCCGTCATGCAGTAGTATTTCGAGAACGAGTTCACGACGATCGCGTGCGGCGACATGCCCGCCGCCGTCGCGGCCACGCCGTCATAGACGAGCCGGTGGTAGATCTCGTCCGAGATGTAGCGGATGCCGAGTTCTTCGGCGGCGGCGACGAGCGCGGCAAGCCCGGTCGGCGTCAGCATCGTCCCGGTGGGATTGGCCGGGCTCGCGATGAGGACGCCCGAAAGGTCGTGCGCGGCATGGATTTCGCGAAGCCGCTCCGGCGTCAGGACCGGCGCAGAGGCTGACAGTTCCACCTCGACCGGAGCGAGGTCCAGGGCGCCGAGGATATTGCGGTAGGCCGGGTATCCCGGCGCCGTCACGAGGACGCGGTCGCCGGCATCGAACGCGGCAAGGAGGGCCAGGTTGAATGCGGCCGACGATCCCGTCGTGATCGCGACGCGGCGGGGATCTACACGGACGCCATACGCCTCGTGATAGTGTCTGGCGACCCGCTCCCGCAGCGCGGGGATGCCCAGCGCCTCGGTATAGCCGAAACGGCCGGCGGCGAGCGCGTCTCGAGCGGCTTCAATCACTGCGCGCGGGGTCGGCGCGCTCGGCTGGCCGACTTCCATGTGGACTACCCGCGCGCCGGTGGCCTCGCGGCGGTTCGCGGCAGCAAGGACGTCCATGGCCACGAACGGCCTGATCGCGCTCCGCCGCGAAGCGGCAGGCCCGCCAACGGCCGTTTGCAGTCGCTTCATCACCACTCGCCTCTGGACGCACCCGCACCTGCCGGTCGGATCCGCCTTGCCCCGGCCGCGATTGGCGGCAAAACAGCCGATTGCCCCGGCAATCCCCGAAGGTCGTCGGTACCAGCGGAACCGGCGGTTTGAAAGGGTTGCCTTGTCGCGCGGGCGTTGCCACATCCTTCCCGGCCCGCCTCGACATCAACGAAATTTGTGCTGATCGCGCGCCGCCGCGAACGGTTCGTTCGTCATCTCCGCCTAAAGAGGCGCAATCCACGGATCGTCGAAGATGTCCCTCTCGTCGCGTTTCACTGCCACAATCGCCGCAACCGTCGCCGTTGCGATCGGCGCCGTCGTCTTCGCCTTTGCGACCGACGGCTCATCCCTGGCGCCGGTCGCCGAGGCAGCCGGCACGACGCCCATGGTCGTGGCGCAGGCGGCTCCCGCCGCCGATCCGATCCCCGCGAACCTGCTCCCGGAGGCCGCGGCACCGGCCGCTCCCGTCACCCCCGAGCCCGCCCCCGTCGGCGACGCCTTCACGGCGGAGGAACAGGCGGCGATCAACGCCATCATCGCCAACTACCTTGCGGCCAATCCGGGCTTCATCCGCGACTACCTCGTCAACAACCCCGAGGTGATCCAGGACGCCGTCACCGAGCTCGAGCGCCGGCGCGTGAACGCTGCTGCGGCGCAGCAGGCCCAGGCGATCGCACAGTACCGCGATCAGCTTCTCTTCTCGCCGCGGCAGGCCGTTCTCGGCAACCCGAACGGCGACGTCACGCTGGTCGAGTTTTTCGATTACAACTGCACCTACTGCAAGCGCGCGCTCGACGACATGAACCGACTCGTCGCCGGCGACCCGAACCTGCGCATCGTCCTCAAGGAATTCCCGGTCCTCGGCACCGGGTCGACCGAGGCGGCACAGGTCGCGGCGGCCGTCATCATGGTCGCGCCCGAGCGGTACGACGCCTTCCATCAGCTCCTGCTCGGCAGCGCGGCGGCGGCGACCGGCCAGCTGGCGATGGAGGCGGCCGCACAGGTCGGCATCGACATCGCGGCGATCACCAACGCCCTGCAGAGCAACGAGGTCGTGGCCACCATCGAGGAAGCGTACGTCATGGCCGGCGCGCTCGGCCTTACCGGCACGCCGTCCTACGTCATCGGGGACGAGGTCGTGGTAGGAGCGGTGGGCTACGATGCGCTTCGGGCCCGGATCGATTCGATGCGGCGATGCGGACAGACCACCTGCTGACGGTTATCCAACGCCCAGTTCGCAATTCGAATCCGAATCCCTTATAAGCGGCTACCTTTTTGCCGGAAGAGCCGCCTCACCCGGTCCTTGGCCGAAGCGGACGGATGCCCGACACCGTTTTCATTCTCAACGGTCCCAACCTCAACCTGCTCGGCGCGCGCGAGCCGGACGTGTATGGCGCACGCACCCTGAAGGACATCGAGGCGGACTGCCGGGCCGCGGCAACGCGTCTGGGCCTTGAACTGGAGTTCCGCCAGAGCAATCACGAGGGCGCGCTTGTCGACTGGATCCAGGAGGCTGGGCGCACCGCGAAGGGGCTCGTCATCAATCCCGGCGCCTACACGCACACGTCGGTCGCACTACATGATGCGATCAAGGGCGCGCGCCTTCCCACGGTCGAAGTGCATCTCTCGAACATATTCGCGCGGGAGGCGTTTCGCCATCATTCCTACGTCTCGCCGGTTGCCTCCGGGGTAATCTGCGGGCTTGGTCCGACCGGCTATGTGCTGGCGCTCGAAGCGCTGGCCAGGCTGATCGTTTCGTAAACCTCGTTAGGGCGTGTCGATGCCGTCGAAGAAACCTGGGGTGGAAGAGGAGTTGATCCGCGAGCTGGCGCGGCTCCTCACCGAGACCAATCTCACCGAGATCGAGATCGAGCGGGAAGATCTCCGGGTCCGGGTTGCGCGCAACGTCATGCAGGTCCAGGCGACCGCGCCGGCGTCGATCGGCGCTGCGGACGTCCGCGGCGCCGCGGGAGCGGTGCCGGCTGCCGAGAGCCCGGCCAGCCACCCCGGCGCCGTCCCGTCCCCGATGGTCGGCACGGCATACCGGGCGCCCGATCCCGACGCGAAGCCGTTCGTGGAAATCGGCGACAAGGTGCGTGTCGGACAGACGCTCCTCATCGTCGAGGCGATGAAGACGATGAACCAGATTCCGGCGCCGAAGGCCGGGACGGTGAAGCAGATCCTCGTGACGGACGGTCAGCCGGTGGAGTATGGCGAACCACTCATGATCATCGAGTAGTCGGCGGACCATGTTCAACAAGGTCCTGATCGCGAACCGCGGCGAGATTGCCGTGCGGGTGCTCCGCGCCTGCAAGGAGCTCGGCATCCAGACCGTTGCCGTGCACTCCACGGCCGACGCCGATGCCATGCATGTGCGCCTTGCCGATGAGAGCGTCTGCATCGGCCCGCCTCCGGCCCGCGAGAGCTATCTCAACATCCCGCAGATCCTTGCGGCCTGCGAGATCACCGGCGCCGACGCGGTCCATCCCGGCTACGGATTCCTGTCGGAGAACGCGCGTTTCGCCGACATCCTCGCCGCGCACAAGCTCACCTTCATCGGCCCCAAGGCGGATCACATCCGCACGATGGGCGACAAGATCGAGGCCAAGCGGACCGCCGTCCGGCTCGGCCTGCCGATCGTCCCGGGCACCGATGGCGGTGTCGACGACATCGCGTCCGCCAAGCGCAAGGCCGACGAGATCGGCTATCCGGTCCTGATCAAGGCCGCCGCGGGCGGCGGCGGGCGCGGCATGAAGGTCGCGGAGAGTTCCGACAAGCTCGTCGAGGCGTTCAATACCGCCCGGGCCGAGGCCAAGGCCGCGTTCGGCGACGGCACGGTCTATCTTGAGAAGTACCTCGCCCGTCCCCGCCACATCGAGTTCCAGGTGTTCGGCGACGGCAAGGGCGCCGCGATCCATCTCGGCGAACGCGACTGCTCGCTGCAGCGCCGGCACCAGAAGATCTGGGAGGAATCGCCCTCCCCGGCCCTCGCTCCCGGCCAGCGCGACGAGATGGGCGAGCTCGTCGCCCGGGCGATTGCCGACCTCGGCTATTCCGGCGCCGGCACGATCGAGTTCCTGTTTGAGGACGGCAATTTCTACTTCATCGAGATGAACACGAGGCTGCAGGTGGAGCATCCGGTGACCGAGGCGCTGACCGGGCTCGACCTCGTCGTCGAGCAGATCCGCGTCGCCGCCGGCGAAGGCCTGTCGGTCAAGCAGTCGGATGTCACCTTCAGCGGCCACGCCATCGAGTGCCGCATCAACGCCGAGGACCCGGCGACCTTCACCCCGTCGCCGGGGCGGATCACCTACTATCATCCGCCCGGCGGTCTGGGCGTCCGCATCGATTCCAGCGCATACCAGGGCTACCGCATCCCGCCCTATTACGATTCGCTGATCGGCAAGCTCATCGTGCACGGCCGAACGCGCCAGGAATGCCTGATGCGCCTCAAGCGGGCGCTGGGCGAGTTCGTCGTGGACGGCATCTCGACCACGATCCCCCTGTTCCAGAAGCTGGTGGACGACCCCGACATCATCGCGGGCGACTACAACATCCACTGGCTCGAGCACCGGCTCGCGAACTGGTAATGCGCGCCGGCGCCGGCAGCCGTTTCGAGATCACGCCGGAGGTTCTCCTCAAGGCCTACGCGATCGGTGTCTTCCCGATGGCGGAGTCGGCCGAGGATCCGGGGCTGTTCTGGGTGGAGCCGGAGCAGCGCGGCATCCTTCCCCTCGAGGCGTTCCACCTTCCCCGCCGCCTCGCGCGCACCGTCCGCCGCGCGCCGTTCGAGATCCGCATCGACACCGACTTCGACGGGGTCATCGACGGCTGCGCCCGCTCGGTCGATACGAGGCCGAAGACCTGGATCAACGGCCGCATCCGGCGGCTTTATGCGCGGCTCTTCGAACTCGGCCATTGTCACACGGTCGAGGCGTGGAAGGACGGGAAGCTTGTGGGTGGACTCTACGGCCTTGCCCTCGGCGCCGCGTTCTTCGGCGAGAGCATGTTCACGACCGAAACCGACGCGTCCAAGGTGGCGCTCGTCCATCTCGTCGCCCGGCTGAGGGCCGGAGGTTTCACCCTCCTCGACACGCAGTTCATCACCGAGCACCTCAGGCGCTTCGGCGCGGTCGAGATCGCCCGCGCGGACTACCAGAAGCTCCTGGAGCGGGCGGTGTCCGGCGAAGCCGACTTTCAGCGGTTGGCGGGCGGCGCGACGTCCGACGTCATCTTGCAGCTCGTCAGCCAGACATCGTAGACGGCGTGATCGACGGCATGGAGGCCGGGGCTCTCGGCGAACATCCAGCCCGTGAAGATGCGCTGGATGCGCCTGTCGAGGGTCAGCTCGTCGACCTCGACGAATGCACTGGTCCGCGGCGCCTCGTCGGGCGTCCGCATGTAGCAGACGCGGGGCGTGATCTGCAGCACGCCGAACTGCACCGTCTCGTTGATGTAGACGTCGAACGTGATGATGCGGCCGGTGATCTTGTCGAGGCCGGTGAACTGCGCGATCGGCGTCGAAATGCGGTCGGCGAGCGCCGGTCCCGCCCACACGGCCATCACCGCCGAAAGCCCAAGCGCAAAATACCGCCCGAGCGGGCCGCGTCTGAATGTCATGCCGTCGCCGTTAGAGGCCAATTGTGGCCGCTCCATAGCACAATGCGGGCCGCGCGACAGATCGGCGGACAGCGGTTTTCGGGCAACACCTGCGTGCGGCCATACGACAGAAGCCCCGGCCGATGCCGGGGCTCCCATCTGCTTCGACCTTCACAGGTCGCGAGGGTCAGACAACTCGCGAGAACGTGCCGGTCAAAGCCAGAATGATGACGATGATGAGGAGAATGCCGATCAGGCCGGACGGCCCGTAACCCCAACCGCGCGAATAGCCCCAGCTGGGAAAAGCGCCGAGCAGAAGCAGAACCAGTATCACGATAAGAATGATGCCAAGGGTGGACATAGCGAGCGCCCTCTAATGTTCTAGCGCCCGTCCCGAAACCTGCCGGAATGGTCCTGGTCAGCAGGACGGCGCCAACACTAAACGAGGGCCGCGCGGATTCGTTCCGCGTGCTCCTTGAGAACCTCGGGCTTTTCCATCGGCCCGCCATGCGGCTTCAACGCAACGCCGACCCAGCGCGGCACGACGTGGAAGTGCAGGTGGAACACCGACTGGCCCGCCGGCGCCTCGTTGAACTGCATGATCGTCACGCCCTCCGCCTCGAAAGCTGCCTTGGCGGCGCGCGCGACCCGCCCGACCGTCACGGCCGCCGCGGCGATCGCCTCCGGCGGCGCGTCGATGATGTTCCGCGCCCTGGCCTTCGGGATGACGAGCGCATGACCCTTCGAGATCGGGCTCACATCCATGAAGGCCAGTGTCTGATCGTCCTCGAAGACCCGGTGGCAGGGAATCTCGCCGCGCAGGATCCGGGCGAAGATGTTGGTATCGTCGTAGGCCATCGTGCCTCCTATGCGACCGAACGGCCGAGCGTGCTCCGCATCCGGAGGGTCGCAAGGCCGAGGAGCACCGCCGCGAAGGCGGCCAGAACGCCCAGTTGCGGCAGGATGTCGAGGACGCCGCCGCCGCGCCGCTGAACCTCGGCGAAGGCATCGAGCGCCCAATATTGCGGTGTGAAATGCGCGATCGTCTGCATGGTCGCGGGAAATATCTCGTACGGCACCATGGCGCCGCCGAGCGCCGACAGCCCCAGCCCCGCCATCACGCCGATTCCGGCGGCCTGCTGGTCGTTCGAGAACAGCGAACCGAACAGCATCGCCGCGCCCGTCGCGACCGCGCCGAAGGTCAGGAGGATGAGCGCTGCCGCAAGGAGACTCCCCCACTCGACCTGGAACACGATCGCCGTGACCACGATGATGTAGAGGCCCTGCACCAGCACGACGCCGAGCCGGCCGAGCCCCTCGCCCAGGATGATCTGCGATGCCGGCGTGGGCGTCCCCATCATGCGGAGGGTGACGCCATAGCGGCGCGCCTGGATGAGGGCCGCCGCACCGGTGAGGCCGGTGACAAACATGAAGAGGATCAGCTGGCTCGTCGCGCCGAGCTGGAATCCGCTCTCGAGGCCCTCGAACAGCGACTCCCCCTCCGTCGTCGTCTCGATGGCGATCGTCGGGATGGTGGGAGCAACAGCCGCGACCGCCGCGGTCGCTGCCGCCGGCGTGGCGCCGCGTGCGGTGGCGAAGCGGATGGCGGCGGTCGTTTCGCTTGCCCCCGCGATCGCCTGGTTGATCATCGCGACATAGGGGGCGATCGCGACGCCGGCCGGACCGACGATGGCGATCTGCGCCGTCTCCCCGGCGGCCAGGCGATCCGACAGGCCTGCAGGAATGTCGAGCCCGAGCGCCACCGTGCCGAGAGCGACATCCGCCCGAAGCGTCTCCGCGCTGTCGCGCCGGACGACCTCGATTGCCTCGATCGTCTCGAGTTCGGCGACGATCGCCTCGCCGATCGCACCGGCATCGGCCGGCAGGTGGATGCCCATCCGGGGCGTCTGGCCGCCGCCGAACTGTGCCCCGATGAGGATGATGATCCCCAGCGGCATGATGAAGACGAAGAAGAGGTTCGACCGGTCGCGCACGAACCGCTTGAGCGCGACGGTGGCAATCGCAAGCGGCTTCATGGCTTCACCAGCCGTCGAACGAGGAAAAGCCCTGCCCCGCCGAACACCACGCCGAACAGGAGGAGGACGCCGATTGCCTGGAAGGCCTCGCCATACGCACCGCCGGACACCTCGCCGAGGCCGCGCATGAACCAGGCGTTGGGCGTGATGTAGCGCACGCTGGCGAGGAAGCCCTCATTGGTCGTGATCGGAACGAACGTGCCGCCCAGCATCGCGAGCGTCAGGCCGACGACCGTCTGGAGGTTCTGCGCCTGCTCGCCCGTGCGTGCGAGCCCGCCGACGAAGGTCATGATCCCGGCCGCCGCAATCACCGCCGCAACGATCACCAGCGCCGCAATCAGCGGGTTGCCCCACTCGGCGCCCATCAGGATCGTCGAGGCGATGGCGAGCACCGCCATGCCGAGAATGCCGAGGCCGATAGAGGCGATGGTCTTGCCGACCACGATCGACGCCGGCCGGATCGGCGCTGCCAGGAGGCGCGCCAGCGTGCCGTGGGTCCGCTCCTCGAGGAGGCTGGTCACCGAGAGGCCGACGATGAAGAAGATGAAGAACATGCTGAGGCCGGCAACGAAGAACGTCGCCGACGCAAGCTGGCGCGACCGGACCTCGACGATCTCCGCCGTTATCACGGGCGCCTGCGCCGCGGCGTCCGCGATCGCCCTGCCGATCTGGTCCGGCGTGATCGCACCGGCGGCAAGCGCTGCCTGCACCGAAAGGCTCGCGGTGCGCACGATCTCGGCAAAGCGTCCGGCCATGGCCTCGGCCACGGCGCGCCCGATGCCCCTGTCGACATTGCCGATGATGCGGATCGTGGCCTCCTGGTTGAGGACCAGGACCGCCGCCGACATGCCCTCCGGCAGGATGAAGGCCGCGGCCACGTCGCCGTCGTTCACCGCGTCCGTGGCGGCCGCCTCCGTGTCGAAGTGCGTCACGGTCGCAAAGCCGCTCGCTTCGGCCGCCGCGAGCATCTCGCGGAACGCCTCGCCGAGTTCCGCATCGTCCTCGTCGACCAGACCGAGGGCGAAGGTCGGGCTGGCGCTCGGCCGCACGACATCCCCGAGGACGAGGTTGAAGATGAAGGCGAGGACGAGCGGCGACAGGATCCCGACGATGAAGAAGGACTTGTCGCGAATCCGCTGCGCGACCTCCTTCCGGGCGATTGTGAGGGCCGTCAGCATTGCTAGTCCCTGAGCGCCTTGCCGGTGACGTGCAGGAACACTGTCTCGAGGTCCGGCTTCTCGACCGCGACCGAGGCGATCGCAACGCCCTGCGCGGCGAGTTCCTGGAGGACTGTCGTCAGGGTGGCGCCGGCATCGGCGGCCAGCACCGAAAGCTCGCCGTCGGCGGCCGAGGCGCCGGCAACGCCCGGAATCTGCCGCATCCGCTCCGCTGCGGCGGCGATCGGGCCGCTGCCGGTGATCTTGATCCGCTCGTTCTCACCGACGAGCCGGACGAGCTCATCCTGGGTTCCCTGCGCCCGGATTTCGCCGCCGTCGATGATCGCGACACGGTCGCACAGCCGTTCCGCCTCCTCCATGTAGTGGGTCGTGTAGAGGACGGCGATGCCGGCGCCGGCGAGCTTCTCGATGCTCTCGAGGATCGAGTTGCGCGACTGCGGATCGACGCCGACGGTCGGCTCGTCAAGGACGAGAAGGCTCGGCCCATGGATGAGGCCGATGCCGATGTTGAGTCGCCGCTTCATGCCGCCCGAGAAGGTGCCGCTCCGGTCGCCTGCGCGGTCAAGGAGCCCGATGACGCGGAGCACCTCCTCCACACGCGCCTTCAGCGTGGCCGACGGGATGCCGTAGAGTCGGCCAAAAAAAGTGAGGTTCTCGCGGGCGGTAAGGTCGGGGTAGATCGCAAGGTCCTGCGGGACGAGGCCCACGATCTTCTTCGGTTCGAGCGTCGTCGTCGTCATCGGCATGCCGGCGACCAGGACCTCGCCGCCATCGGCAGGCAGGAGGCCGCAGATCATCGAGATCGTCGTCGTCTTGCCCGAGCCGTTGGGGCCAAGGAGGCCGTAGGTCTCGCCCGGTGCTATCTGGATCGAGATGTCCTTGACCGCCTGGAGCTGCCCGAACTGCTTGCGAAGACCCGTGGCCTCGAGAACGTAGTTGCTGGCCATGGGCAGTCCGGTCCCCTCGCTGCGGCGATGTCAGAGACATGCTGTCGGAGCGGCGGCTTGTCCAGCCGCCGCGGTCGGATTTTCGGTGGGGTGTCAGCCTTCCTGCCCCGTGAGGCGCGCCTGGATGGAGGCCTCCGACCTGTAGGAGAACGCAAGCACGCCAAGCGCGATGGCGAAGGGCGCAAGCGCGTAGATCGACCCGGCGACAGCGAGCCCGACGGCAGCAGCCCAGCCGGCGCTCGTCGCAAGTTCCAGGACGGACGCGGCGAAGGACGAACTCCACGACTTCCGGAACTCGGCGCGCTTCGTCTGCTTCTGGAGCCAAAGGTTGATAAGCGCGGCCGAGATCGCCGCCGCCGCGCCGCCGACCAGCCCAAGGATGCCCGCGACGGGTGCGAAGATCGCAAGCGCGACGGACGCCGGCACCACCAGCAGCGCCGAGGGGACCAGCGTCACCGCAAGCTTGGCGTTCCAGAACCGCCTGATCGGCACGGGCGCGGAGGCGAGCAGCTCAGGCGAATCCTCGGCCGACAGGGTGATCCACGCGATGCTGCCAGCCAGTTGGCCCGCGAGGAGCGCGATCGACCCGGCCGCCATCGCCCCGGCGAAACCCGACAGGGTATCGCCGCTGGTGAAGATGAACACCGCCAGCGGGAAGAGATAGATGACGCGAAGCAGGACCTGCGAGATCAGGCCCGGATCGCGAATGAGAAGCCGCGCCTCCTTGGCAACCGTCGCCGAAACCACGCCCGCGCCGAAGCGGGCCGTGGTCTTTGCAGGCCGCTTCCGCGCGGCGGGCGCAGCGCTGTTGGCGGCGGCGGCATCGGTGGCGAAGTGCCGCCCCACCCACAACGCGACGATCACGAAGAGCGCAATCGAAAGGCCGAGGATCACCAGCAGCGGCAGCGGCTCCCCGAGTACCGCCTCCGCCGGCCATTGCACGACGGTTGGAAGCGTCTCGACATCGAGGATCTCGTAGATCCGCTCGGTCCAGAACGCCTCGCGGTCGTCGCCCGCCATGATGTTCGGCACCTGTGCGGCGATGACGAAGATCGCACCGACGAACGCGGCTAGGATCTGCGCCACCGTGCGCGTCCGGCGCGGTCCGATGAGGCGGAAAAGCACGATCGCCAAGGCGAGGCCTCCGGCCGTCGCCGTCAGCGAGATCGCGACGACCACGCCGTAGGCGGCGAGCAGTTCCGGATGCCCCAGGAAGGCGGCGGGCAGAAGGAAGGGCGTTACCAGTGCCGCGAACACCATCGCCGGATTGACCGCGATGGCCAGCGCGCGGACGACGAGGATCCGCGTCGGCGACAGGGGCGAGGACAGCAGGAGATCAAGGTCGCCGCGCTGGTAGAAGGCATCGACCGCCGAGACGACTGTCTGCGACAGCATCAGCGACAGGATGAGGGCAAGGGCGAGGTCAATGATGACCACGAGCAACGGCGAGGCCACGATCTCGACGTCGCGCAGCGAGATCGCGGCGGGAATGAATGCGGCCGAGATCAGCGCGATGACGATGACCGCGACCAGCCAGGGCGGGATCCGCAGCCGTCGCTTCTTCTGCGACCCCGTCTTCTTGCTGCCGAGCGACCGCCACACGAGCTTGAGCTCGTGCGCGAGCAACCAGGGAATCGATGCCCTCCGGAACATCAGACGTGTTCCGGCTCGGCGACGAGCTGGAGGAACACGTCCTCCAGGCTGCCGGCGCCGCCCGAGCCGGCCCGCGACCTGAGCTCGCCGAGCGTGCCTTCGGCAAGGAGCTTGCCGTGCTGGATGATGCCGATCCGGTCGGCCATCCGCTCCGCGACATCGAGGATGTGCGTGGTCAGGATGACCGAATAACCGGACCGCGTCCGCTCCTGCAGGAGATCCTTCACCTGCCGCGCGACCGAAGCATCGAGGCCCGTCAGCGGCTCGTCGAGGATCATCAGCTTCGGGTCATGGATGAGGGCGCCCGCGAGCACGGCCTTCTGCTTCATGCCTCGCGAGAAGGTCTCGCAGCGATCGCCGCGATGGTTCCAGAGGTCGAGCCATTTGAGAAGATCCTCGGCGCGCTTCGCGGCCACGTCGCCCGGCACGCCCCACAGCGCGGAGACGAATTCGAGATACTCGAGCGGCGTCAGCTTGTCGTAGAGGAGCGGCTCGTCCGGCAGCCACGCGATCATCTGCTTTGCCGCGCGGGGGTTGGCGACCGCATCGACGCCGAAGACGCTGATGCTGCCGCTCGTCGGCTTGAGGAGGCCGGCGACCATGCGGAGCGTGGTGGTCTTGCCGGCGCCGTTGGGGCCAAGGAGCGCGTAGAGCTCGCCGGGCCTGATTGTGAGGTCGAGCCCGTCCACGGCCGGTCGGTTGAAGACTTTGGTAAGACGCTCCAGCACCAGCGGAGCGGCGCCGCGCACCGCCGGATCGTTGGTCATTGCATCCATGGTAGGTCTCCTGGAGCCGCCGTCCCGGGAACCCCGGTGCCATGGCCATGATCGAGGCGTCCGTGCCGTCGCCCCTACAGGTGGTGTCTCGGTTTGAAATTGCGACCGTTTGCGGTGGCTTCTACAATCAGGCGGTGGTCTTTGCCTTGGCCCGCAGCGACAGGCAATACCCGACGGTCACAGCTATTCCCACCACGACCGCGCCGCAACCTCCCGCCACCGCGAGCGGGAACGGCGCGAACGCCCACAGGCCGGCATAGACGAGGCCGCTCAGCGCCATCGCCCAGCCGCCGACCCGCGCGGCCCTGCCGTACCAGGCGACGGGGACCACGACCTTCGGCATCCGGTTGCCGAACCAGGCGATTATGAGCCCCGTGGCGCCCAGCACGACGCGGGTGACCGTGTCGCTGTCCATATAGCCCTGCCGGCGCAAGAAGGTCGCAGCGAGTGCCAGCGCGACGATCCCGCCACCCCAGGCGAGGCTTCCTGCCAGGTCCTTGTTCATCGTGCAGGCTCCTTCTCGGGCTCCGGCGCTTCCGCGCCCAATCCGAACGAATGGATGAAGCCCAGCAGCGCCTCCTCGAGCACCGAAAGCTTCAGGTGGTAGATGACGGACTTGCCGACCTTTTCCGTATGTACGAGGTCGGCCTCCCTCAGCACGGCGAAGTGCGCCGACATCGTCGGCTTGGAGACGCCGAACTGGTCGCTGAGTTCGCCCGCGCTCAGGGGACCCTTGCGGAGGAGTTGCAGCACCCGTCGTCGCGTCGGGTCGGACAGCGCTCTGAATACGCGGCTCATTGTGCGACTGTTAGCTAATCATCTAAATGTGTCAAGCCTCGCCCGCCCCTCCGGGGCCGAGCGTCGGAGAAGACGCCCGCTGACAGCCGGATCAAATCCTGACACTGTGAGTCAGGCTTACGCCACTAAGGCAGATCAGGGGAGTAGCATGGCCGCCGCTCGGACCCGTATTGCGATCGGCATCATCGCGCTGGCGGCGATACTCGCCGCGCGCTCGACCTCGGGTCAGCCCGCGCCTCCCGATCCCGCGCTGGCAGCCCGCATCGCGGCGGCCGATCTTGCCGCCGGCGAGGTACTCGCCTCGCAATGCACGATCTGCCACACGCTCACCGCTGGCGGCCCGACCCTGATCGGGCCGAACCTCTACGACATCGTCGGCGCTCCCATCGCCCGCACGGCGGGCTACGCCTACTCGCCGCCGATGGCGTCCCTCGGCGCTGCGGGCGGTACCTGGACGGTGGAGTTGCTCGACGCCTTCCTTGCGAGCCCCGCGACGACCGTGGTCGGCACCCGGATGGGCTTCGGAGGTCTTGCCAGCGAGACGGATCGCGCGAACCTGATCGGCTGGCTGCGCACGCAATCCGTCGCCCCGGCGGAGATGCCCGGCCTGGCGGCCGTCGACCCGACCACTCCGGTGTACGAGGCCTACCAGGCGGATCGCGGCCGCAACTACTACGGCGACAGCTGCGGCCTCTGCCACGGCCCGACTGCCGGCGGCGATACCGCGCCGCCGCTCAAGGGGCCGGTGTTCCAGGCCAACTGGAACGGCCGCACGGTGTGGGAGCTGTTCAACTACACGCGGCGGAACATGCCGGCGGACGCGCCCGGCGGCCTCGAGGACGAGCGGATCGCCCGCATCCTCGCCTACATCCTGCAGGAGAATGGCTACGAGGCTGGTCCCATGCCCTTCCGCGTCGACCGCGCCAGCCTCGAACAGCTCATCCTTCGCTTCTAGGACGGGTGGTGGACGGAACTCCGACGACTCGCCGCCAGCGGCAGCGGATGGTGCCATTGGCCGATAGTCAGGCGTCGTGACAATCGTTCAAGCCACTCTCCCAGTCGAGCAGGCCACTACTAACAGTGAGCCACCGCCCTTTTCCGCGGGGCATCGTGAGCTTGGGAGCTAGTTCTAAGAGGCCTGTTCGCGAGTTTTCCACCGCGGATTGCAAAGCCTTCTTCCCGTGATCCGACCCAGGGGGTTCACTCGGTATCGTTCAAGTATGATTCTATGAATGCACGGCCAGCGAAGGAGCCATCCGATGAGGACGCGAGAAGCAGATATTTACCAAATACTTGCCACCGCACGAGCTCTTGGATTGAACCACATTCAACTCAAGGAGGCCGAATACATTGATGAAGTATTGCGCCAGGCGATTGGCATTGACGACCAGACACCAATGCTTCTAATTCATGATAGCTATCAAGGTTCGTACAAAAGTGTTCCATAGAAACACGCCCGCAGCAAATACTAGAAGACAAAGTATCAGCCAGCGCGCCAAAGTAATAGATCGATTCTTCTGATCCCAAGTATGCTTTGACTCTTTCTGGACCTGAGCAATCATCTGATCGGCACTATTTGGATCCTTTGTCATGCCAACTACGGCACTTAGGCACAGATCCGCAAGTTTGTCCTTTTCGTCTTGAGACAAGGACACATCAGCCGCGGCAATTACTGCCGCCTTGAACTGATCCTTGTCTCGCTGATCGTATGTCGCCAGATTTGTAACAAAGAATATCCTGTTCTCTAAGAATAGATCGAAGTCCTTGAACCTCGCAATCTCCTCCGGACAGGTCAGGGAATGAAGTATGCGACCGAGAAAAATACAATAGCCAGCGAAGAAAATCAGTATAAGGGAGCCCGGAATTACGAACTCGACACCCAGAAACTGGGCAACCAGTGGCGCGCTCAGCTCAAGTAGTGGAATAGCAAAAACGCTAAAATAGCCGATGCGTTCCGACCAAGGGCCCAAGGCCTTAGCTAGGCTTGACCACAGCGAAGCTTTTCGAAGCGCGGCGATCAACAATGCTACCTGATAGACTGTTGCCGTTTGACCTCCTTGATGACATTATTCTTGGCGGTCACCACCGTCGCCTTACGTGCGGCGTCCTTGACCTTCGCCGAATAGCGGACTGAGTGCTCCTTCTCGATCGCCGTCACGAGTTCGTCGGTGAGGGATCGCATGACTCTCGCAAACTTCATGCCACTTAGCGAGCCGCGAGACGTGCCGGAATCAGGCTGGACGGGTATCTTTACGCCAGCGGCCACGGGTTTCTTCTTGGCCGCGCGCTGTGACAGTACTCGGTACGTCTTCTTCATCTCTCACTCCTCACGCCGACCGTGTCGCAAGGACGCCGATCACCTGTCGATTGATTTCTTGCCGAACCAGCGCCTCAAGGTCGGACGCGGCGAGGTTCTTCTTCTCGTTCGCCAAACGGCGACGCACGTAATCAGCGGCTCGCTCATCAAATCGCAGTTTCTGCTTCAGTTTCTCAATGTCCTCAGCTGTCACACTCATGTTTCGACCTTGCGCTCTCAAAAGTAGGAATGGCGTGTATCACTACTTAAGGGAGACGATGCCACAACTCAACCGAAACTACGAGGTCTTCAGCGGCACCTTGGGGACGAGCCCCGTGCGTCGCCCGCTGCCGCCACCATTGTCCGGCGGACCGGACTTCGGCGGCGGCGTCTTCTTCACGAGCTTCCGCCGCGGCTTGGCGCGCTTCTTCGGCTGCGGGATCGGCTCCGGCTTCGGCCTGACCGGCCCCTCGGCCATCGGCTCCAGCTTTAGCGTGCGCTCCTTGCCGGTGCCCTCAACCGAGACGCGGACCATCCCGCCCGACTTCAGCCGGCCGAACAGAACCTCGTCGGCAAGCGGCTGCTTGATGTGTTCCTGGATGACGCGGGCGAGCGGCCGCGCGCCCATCTTCTGGTCGTAGCCCTTGACCGCAAGCCACTCGACCGCCTCGTCGGTGAGGTCGAAGATGACGCCACGGTCGGCGAGCTGCGCCTCGAGCTGAAGGACGAACTTCCGCACGACCTGATGGACGACCTCGGCCGGCAAATTGCCGAACGGCACGATGGCATCGAGCCGGTTACGGAACTCGGGCGCGAACAGCCGCTCGATGGCCTCCATGTCCTCGCCGGTACGGGTCGCGCTGCCGAAGCCGATGGCAGCCTTGGCCATGTCGGACGCGCCCGCGTTGGTCGTCATGATCAGGATCACGTTGCGGAAGTCGACCTGCTTGCCGTTGTGGTCGGTCAGCTTGCCGTGATCCATGACCTGCAGGAGGATGTTGAACAGGTCCGGATGCGCCTTCTCGATCTCGTCCAGGAGGAGGACGCAGTGCGGATGCTGGTCGACGCCGTCGGTGAGGAGGCCGCCCTGGTCAAAGCCGACATAGCCGGGCGGCGCGCCGATGAGACGCGAGACCGTGTGCCGCTCCATGTACTCCGACATGTCGAAGCGGATCAGCTCGACGCCGAGCGAGGCGGCAAGCTGCTTGGCGACTTCCGTCTTGCCGACGCCGGTCGGACCCGAGAACAGGTATGAGCCGATCGGCTTCTCCGGCTCCCGAAGGCCCGCGCGCGCCAGCTTGATCGCCGACGACAGCTTCTCGATCGCGAGTTCCTGGCCGTAGACGGTACGCTTCAGCGTTGCCTCGAGGTTGCGGAGAACCTCGGCGTCATCCTTCGAGACCGTCTTGGGCGGGATGCGCGCCATCGTGGCGATCGTGATCTCGATCTCCTTGACGCCGATCGTCTTCCGCCGCTTGGACTCGGGCAGCAGCATCTGCGAAGCGCCGGTTTCGTCGATCACATCGATCGCCTTGTCCGGCAGCTTGCGGTCGTTGATGTAGCGGGCCGCGAGTTCGACCGCCGAAACGATGGCATCGTTGGTGTAGCGGACCTTGTGGAACTCCTCGAAGTACGGCTTGAGGCCCTTCAGGATCTCGATCGTATCCGGCACCGACGGCTCGTTGACATCGATCTTCTGGAAGCGCCGCACGAGCGCGCGGTCCTTCTCGAAGAACTGGCGGTACTCCTTGTACGTCGTCGAGCCGATGCAGCGGATCGCCCCGCCGGCGAGGGCCGGCTTGAGGAGGTTCGATGCATCCATGGCACCGCCCGAGGTCGCACCGGCCCCGATGACCGTGTGGATCTCGTCAATGAACATGATCGCGCCCGGAAACTCCTCGATCTCCTTGACGACCTGCTTGAGCCGCTCCTCGAAGTCGCCGCGGTAGCGCGTGCCGGCGAGCAGCGTGCCCATGTCGAGCGAGAAGATGGTCGAATCCTGGAGGACTTCGGGGACGTCCTTCTCGACGATCCGCTTGGCGAGCCCCTCTGCGATGGCGGTCTTGCCGACGCCCGGATCACCCACGAAGAGCGGGTTGTTCTTCTGGCGGCGGCACAGGACCTGGATCGTGCGCTGGAGTTCGGAATCGCGGCCGATGAGCGGGTCGATCTTCCCGGCCTTGGCCTTCTCGTTCAGATTGACGCAATACGCCTCGAGCGCATCGGCCTTCTTCTTGGAGTCCGTCCGACCCTCCACGGTTGCAGCGTCGTCATCAACGCCGCGCACCGGGCGCGACTCCGATTGCCCGGCCCGCTTGGCGATGCCGTGGCTGATGTAGTTGACCGCGTCGTAGCGGGTCATGTCCTGCTCCTGCAGGAAGTACGCCGCATGGCTCTCGCGCTCGGCGAAGATCGCAACCAGCACGTTGGCGCCGGTGACTTCCTCGCGGCCGGACGACTGGACATGGATCACCGCGCGCTGGATGACGCGCTGGAAACCGGCCGTGGGCTTTGAATCCTCCTCGCCCTCCGTGGCGAGGTTCGCAAGTTCGGTGTCGATGTATTCGGTCAGGCTGCGGCGCAGCGTGTCGAGGTCGACGTTGCAGGCGCGCATCACGGCCGCCGCGTCCTGGTCGTCGGTAAGGGCAAGCAGGAGGTGTTCGAGCGTGGCATATTCCTGATGCCGCTCGTTCGCGTGGGCGAGAGCCTGGTGCAGCGCCTTTTCAAGGCTACGAGAGAATGACGGCACTTAGGTTCCTCACTTCTTCTCCATCACGCATTGCAGCGGATGCTGGTGCTTCCGCGCAAAATCCATCACCTGCGTGACCTTCGTCTCGGCTACTTCGAATGTATAGACCCCGCACTCGCCCACGCCGTGCTGGTGCACGTGGAGCATGATGCGGGTCGCATCCTCGCGATCCTTCTGGAAAAACTGCTCCAGCACATGCACGACGAACTCCATAGGGGTGTAGTCGTCGTTCAGCAGCAGCACCCGGTATAGGCTCGGCCGCTTCGTCTTTGGTTTCGTCTTCGTCGATATGCCGACGCGGACGTCATCGTCATCGGCTCGCCGCATGCTGTGTCAAATGTCCCTTACGCTCGTGCCCGGAATGGAATCCTGCCGAGAATCCCCCGCGCCCGCAATCGGCCACGTTCGAATTACACCGGGGGCTGGTCGTGAGGGCAAGGCGCGGAAGGACACGGGAGGCAATATGGGGCGCACCTGCGGCGATTGTTAGGGCGGCCGGACGACCCCACGGCGACGCGTGTGCGCTGTGATCGGGGGTGCGACCATGAGCATCGGTCCGGCCCCGGACCGATGCCGCGAAATGCAAGGCGGTCCCTGGCCGGAAGGCCACACGCAAGTCCAAACCGCTTGTCCGGTCTCAACGTTCCGGATCGACGTGCCTTACGGTTTACGCTTTCGTAACGGCAATCGACCAAGCTTCGTGTGGGTCCGATGGGCCGTTTTCCGGACGTACCGGGAGCGGCCGGTCGACCTGCCTTCTGGAACTTCGTCTGCGGGTGTCGTGCTGCGGCCGCCTGGCCGTGGCCTCTCCGATTTGCGTCCTCATGGACGCCCCGGAGCACCCCTGTCCGGTGTAGGGCGCCGGCCGTTGGCCGCGGCCGCGCGCAGTGTGTGTGGAGAGTACGGCGGGAATGCTCGGCAGGCGTGGTCTTCTCAAGCGGCTCTCCCGTTCCATCGCCGCCCTGGCGATCGCCTTCTCCGCCGCCCTGACGGTCCAGCCCGCACGGGCCGCCGACGCCAACTACGCCTCGATCGTGATCGACGCCAAGACCGGCGAGGTCCTCTATTCGCGGAACGCCGACGCGCCGCGCTACCCCGCCTCGCTCACCAAGATGATGACGCTCTACCTGCTGTTCGAAGACCTCGAGCGCGGCCGCGTCACCCTCCGCACCCGCCTCGACGTTTCGGCGAACGCCGCCGCCCAGGCGCCTACCAAGCTCGGTGTCCCGGCCGGATCGACGATCCGCGTCGAGGACGCGATCCTCGCCCTCGTCACGAAATCCGCCAACGATGTCGCCGTGGTCATCGCCGAGAACCTCGCCGGCAGCGTGTCGGCCTTCGCCACGCGCATGACGACGACCGCGCGCGCGCTCGGCATGACGCGCACCACCTTCCAGAACCCGCACGGCCTGCCGAATTCGAACCAGGTCACGACGGCGCGCGACATGGCCACCCTCGGCCGCGCCCTGCAGGACCGTTTCCCGCAGTACTACGGGTATTTTTCGACCCAGTCCTTCACCTGGAACGGGGTCCGGATCAACAACCACAACAACCTCCTCGGCCTGGAGGGCGTTGACGGCATCAAGACGGGCTACACCAACGCGTCCGGCTACAATCTCGTGACCTCCATCCACCGCGACAACCGCTACGTTGTTGCCGTCGTGATGGGCGGGGACACCGCCGCATGGCGCGACCAGCACATGCGGGACCTCCTCAACACCTATCTCCCGCGCGCGTCGACCGGGGCGCGGACCGCGCCGCTCGTGATCGCCGCGGCAGCCACCGTTCCGCCGCCGCTCCCGCGCGTGAATCCCATCCGCACCGACCCGATCATGACCGCCGCGATTCCCGTCCCGAACGCTGCCGCCCCCGTGATGGTGGCGGCAGCGGGTCCCGTGGCTGTGCCCGCTCCCATCCCCGCCCCGGCGGCTCCCGCCGGCGGACCCGACGCGATCGCGGTCCTCGCTCAGGGCGACTTCGAGTTCGGTCCGCCCCCGGCGACGGGCTGGCGGATCCAGATCGGCGCGTTCCCGCTCGAGAACTCGGCGCAGGCGGTGCTTGCCCGCGCGATGCAGGTGGAAAGCATGCTGGCCGACAAGGTGCCCTACACCGAGACGGTCGTCGTGAATGGAGCCACACACTACCGCGCGCGTTTCGGCGGATTCGCCAGCAGCGACGCGGCTCAGGCTGCCTGTGCCCGCCTCATGACACAGGACTTCGCCTGCTACCCCACGCAGTAGCAGGTCGATAACGAACTGATGGTGTACTGCGTCGTCAGGAGTTGGAACGATGTCGGCTGAGAAGTCGATCCTTGGCCAGGTTGATGCGGCTGGCGAGGAACGTAGATCCCCCGCGATCAGGGTGTACCCCTTTGAGCAGCCGGCGGTGGGCCGCCCGGATTTCGGCCTGGCCGGCGCCGGGCGCAAGGCCAAGGACCTCATAAGCCTGCTCATCAGTCATGGCGCCCGGATCCGGCGCGCCGCCCGCCCCCGCACCCGGATCCGCCTCACCGTCTTCACGCCAGAGGGGGAATCGGCGGTCGAGATAAGCTTCGACTAGCGCGGCGCTGTCGGGATCGACGGCGGCCTCGCCCAGCAACACCCGGAGATCGGTCTCGTCGAGATCGTCGAGGCTGCGCCCGGCGAACGTCCCTTCGGTCACACGACCGGTCAGCCGGCCGCTGTCATGGTCGAGCGATGCTTCCACAAACCGCGAAGCGACCCGAGACGCCTTCCCTTCGCTCTTCTTGCCGCCACCGAGGTCGAACGCGCCTATGCGCCCTCGGAACAGCGCACCGATGCCGAGCGCCACGGCCGGAACGCCGAGGAAGAACTGCCGGCCAAAGATCAGCAGCCCGCCAATGCCGATGAGCCCGAAGGCGATGACATAGCGGCCGATCCGCGTCAGCGTTTTCGGGTCGGCCGTGGCGATGAGCCGGACCACACCGTAGAGTATGCCCAGGACGAGCGCCGCGCCGATGACGTACTGCATCTGCTAGCGGAGTTGCTCGAGGAGAAGCTGTGCCTTGTCTCCTCCTGCGGCGAGCGCCTTCCGGCCGCCGGCGGCGAAGGTCGCAACCGCCCGCAGGAGCGCCGCGAGCTCTCGTGCCGAACTGCGGTCGAACCGCGCGTAGGCCCCCTTCGTCAGCCGGGCGATCTCGCGAAAGGCGCGTTCGACGGAGGGATCCCTGCCCTCCTGGAACACGAACACCGGCACTCCGAGCAGCCCCAGTTTCCCGGCGCGGTCCGCCACGCTGTCCACCGCTTCCTCGAAAGCGTCGCCGATGAACACCATCGCCTGCACCCGCTGCTTCTGCGTCTCGCTGCGGGCATGGGCGAGGAGTTTACCGATCTGCGTCTTCCCGGCACGGACATCGATGCCCGTCATGAGGTCCCTGAGCGCTGCTGCATTGCCTACCCACTTGCTGGCGCGACACTCGCCGAAGCCGCGATAGTAGACGAGTTGCACGTCGAGGGAGCCGACCTTCGCCGCCTCGTCGAACATCTCCGACTGGAGCGCCATCGCGGTATCCCACGTCGGCTGGCGGCTCATCGTGGCGTCGAGGGAAAAGATGAGGCGTCCCCGCGCGCCGGCGGTCGGCGCCATGCGTCTGATCTCGGCAAGGAACTCCGCGACTTCGTTCCGGGGCGCGGTTGCGGGCGTACCCGCTTCGCTGCGGGCCGTGGGCGTGGTGTCGCGGGGTCTGGTTGGGCTCGCCATTTCAAGGGGTGCGATGTGGATGCCTGCCCCTTAACATGGCTCCTTCACGCCCCCGCGCAATGGTCTTCGCTTCGCAAGGTCCGTCCATGTCGACTCCTCCGCCCACCGATGACACCGTCGCCGGCATCCGCGCGCGGGTCGCCGCATGGCGCGCCGCGGGCGAGCGGGTCGGCTTCGTGCCGACGATGGGTGCGCTTCACGCGGGCCATCTCGCGCTCGTGCGCACGGCGCGGCGATCTGCGGAGCGCGTCGTCGTCTCGGTCTTCGTCAACCCGACCCAGTTCGCCCCGACCGAGGATTTCAGCGCCTATCCGCGCGACCTTGCCGGCGACCTTTCGAAACTCGCGAGCGTCGAAGCGGACGCCGTGTTCGCGCCGACGACGACCGAAATGTACCCGCAGGGGTTCGCCACGCAGGTGAGCGTCGGCGGCCCCGCGATCGGGCTCGAAACCGACTTCCGGCCGCATTTCTTCGCGGGGGTCGCCACCGTCGTCGCAAAACTCCTCATCGCGGTCGGACCGGATGTCGCCGTCTTCGGCGAGAAGGACTTCCAGCAGTTCCTCGTCGTCCGCCGGCTCGTCGCCGACCTCCGCCTGCCGGTCGAGGTCGTCGGCCACCCCATCGAGCGCGAGGCCGACGGCCTCGCCCTCTCCTCGCGCAACGCGTATCTGTCGCCCGAGGAGCGGGCGACGGCGCCGGAGATTTACGCCGCGCTCACCGAAGCGGCCCTCGCCATTCGCTCGGGGACGGATGCGCAAGCGGCCCTGAGCGCTGCGCGCGGGCGCCTCGCGGCTTCGGGCTTCGTCGTTGACTACGTCGAGCTCCGCAACGCCGAGGACCTTTCGCCGGCCGAAACGCCGCCGCACGGGCCGTTGCGCCTCCTCGCGGCCGCGCGGCTGGGGCGCACCCGGCTGATCGACAACATTCCGCTCTAGCGGGACTGTCCAAGGTCCAGGGCGCGCAGCACGGCCGGCAGCGCCCGCGGCAGATCGTCGGCCGTCAGCCCGGCGCCGAACGCTCGCGCCGCCTCCCCGTGCAGCCAGACCGCCGCCGAGGCCGCCTCGAACGCCGGCATGCCCTGGGCGAGCAGTCCGCCGATCATGCCGGCGAGGACGTCACCGGAGCCGGCGGTGGCGAGCGTCGGCGGCGCGTTGTCGGCGATGGTCGCCCGGCCATCGGGCGCGGCGACGACCGTGTCGGCGCCTTTGGAGACGATGATGGCGCCGGAGCGAACGGCGGCGGCGCGGGCCCGGTCGAGCCGGCTGCCCCCGGCGATGTCGGGAAACAGGCGCGCGAATTCGCCGTCATGCGGTGTCAGCGCCACCGGACGACCCGCCCGTGCGATCGCGGCGAACAGCCGCTCCGGCGCGTCGGCGAAGCTCGTCAGGGCATCGGCATCGAGGACGGCGGCAACCTCGCGCGCAAGCACCACCTCGACGAGATCCGCCGTCGCCGGCCCGGGCCCGGCCGCCGGACCGATGACGACGGACCGGATCCGCGCATCGGACAGAAGTTCGGCGAGACCGCTCGCGCCGTCGAAGGGTCGGAGCATCACCGCGGTGAGGTGAGCGGCATAGGCGGCAAGCGCATCCGGCGGCGAGGCCATGCTGACCGCCCCCGCGCCGATGCGCAGCGCCGCTGTCGCAGCGAGCCTCGCGGCCCCCGTTGCACTGGCCGGCCCACCCACCACGACGGCATGGCCGCGCTGGTATTTATGCGTCCCCGCATCGAGCCGGGGCCACGCGGGGAGCCACATGGCGGGGGCATTGTGGAACGCCGCCGGTCCGATTCCTCCGAGAACACCGGCGGCGATACCTATGTCGGCTACCGTGACCGCGCCGCACAGACGCCGTCCCGGCAGCAGGAGGTGGCCCGGCTTCCTCCGGAAGAAGGTGACGGTCGCCTGCGCGCGAATGGCCGTTTCCCCGATCGAGCCGGTGGCCCCTTCGACGCCGCTCGGGAGGTCGACCGCCACTACCGGCGCACCCCCGTCATTGACGGCCGCGACGACCTGCGCTGCCCGCTCCGGCATCGGGAGGCGGAAGCCGGCGCCGAACAGGGCGTCGATCACGAGACCACTGTCGCGGAGCGCATCGGGTTCGGCGGCGACGATTTCCCCACCGAACCGGGCGGCCATCGCCGCCGCGTCACCGCGCAGCGCCTCGCGCTCCGTGAAGGCGGCGACGGTGACCCGATATCCGTCGCGGCGGAGGAGCCGCGCCGCCACCCAGCCGTCGCCGCCATTGTTGCCCGGGCCCGCGAGGACCACGACGCTCCCGCCACGCCACAGCCGCCGCGCCGCCTCGGCCACGGCGGCGCCGGCGCGCTCCATCAGCACGAGTCCCGGTGTGCCGGCGGCGATGGTCGCCGCGTCCGCCGCGGACATCTCCTGCGGCGTGAGGATCGCCTCTGCGACAGTCTCGTCCATCAACTTTGCACCATCTGTAAGCATTTGCTGACTAGATAGGCAGACCTGCGGGAGCGATCCGTACACAATCCCCGCCGAATCTGCCTAAGAACCAGTCACCCAAGGGCGGGCCGTGCCGCGATAGGCGCTGGCATGAGTTCTGCTAATCGTGAAGGCAATCGAGATCGGACGGGCCTCGCGGCTGCGTCGAGGCACGCGTTTCGGGAAAGCGGAGGACATGAAGAAGATCGAGGCGATCATCAAGCCGTTCAAGCTGGATGAAGTGAAGGAAGCGCTCCAGGAAGTCGGCCTCCAGGGTATCACCGTCACGGAAGCCAAGGGCTTTGGTCGCCAGAAGGGCCACACGGAACTGTACCGCGGGGCCGAGTATGTCGTGGATTTCCTGCCGAAGGTGAAGATCGAAGTCGTGATGGCCGACGACATGGTCGACAGGGCCGTCGAAGCCATTCGCAAGGCCGCCCAGACCGGGCGCATCGGCGACGGCAAGATCTTCGTCTCCCACATCGACGAAGTCGTCCGCATCCGTACCGGCGAGACCGGCAACGAAGCGATCTGACGCGAGACAGACCACAAAAGACTTACATCGAACACACCGTCCCGGCACGGGTGCACTCAAGGAAGGGGATGATTTCCAATGGCTACTGGCAATGATGTTCTGAAGCGCATCAAGGACGAGAACATCAAGTATGTGGACCTCAGGTTCACCGATCCGCGCGGCAAGTGGCAGCATGTCACGTTCGACCAGTCGCTGGTCGACGAGGAGATGTTCGCCGAAGGCACGATGTTCGACGGCTCCTCGATCGCCGGCTGGAAGGTCATCAACGAGTCCGACATGAACCTCATGCCGGATCCGAACACCGCGACGATGGATCCGTTCTTTGCCGACCCGACGCTGTCGATCGTCTGCGACGTCATGGAGCCGTCGACGATGGAGCCCTATTCGCGCGACCCTCGCGGCATCGCGAAGAAGGCCGAGGCCTACATGAAGTCGACCAAGGTCGGCGACGCGGTCTACTTCGGCCCCGAGGCCGAGTTCTTCGTATTCGACGACGTGAAGTTCAAGGTCAGCCCGTACAACACCGGCTTCAAGCTCGACGACGTCGAACTGCCAAGCAATTCCGACACCGACTACGAGGGCGGCAACCTCGGCCACCGCATCCGCAACAAGGGCGGCTACTTCCCGGTCCCGCCGCTCGACTCGCTGCAGGACATGCGCTCGGAAATGCTCGGCGCCATGCAGGGCATGGGCTGCGTGGTCGAGAAGCACCACCACGAAGTCGCCTCGGCCCAGCACGAACTCGGCCTCAAGTTCGGCCCGCTCGTGACGATGGCCGACCACATGCAGATCTACAAATACTGCATCCACAACGTCGCCAACATGTACGGCAAGACGGCGACGTTCATGCCGAAGCCGGTCTACGGCGACAACGGCTCGGGCATGCATGTCCACCAGTCGATCTGGAAGGGCGGCAAGCCGGTGTTCGCCGGCAACCAGTATGCCGACCTGTCCGAGACGTGCCTTTATTACATTGGCGGCATCATCAAGCACGCCAAGGCGCTCAACGCCTTCACCAACCCGCTGACGAACTCCTACAAGCGCCTGGTCCCGGGCTTCGAGGCCCCGGTGCTGCTGGCCTATTCGGCCCGCAACCGCTCGGCCTCATGCCGCATCCCCTACACCAACAACCCCAAGGCCAAGCGCGTCGAGGTCCGCTTCCCCGATCCGGGCGCCAACCCCTACCTTGCCTTCGCGGCCATGCTGATGGCCGGCCTCGACGGTATCGCCAACAAGCTCCATCCCGGCCAGGCGATGGACAAGAACCTCTATGACCTGCCGCCGAAGGAACTGAAGAAGATCCCGACCGTCTGCGGCTCGCTCCGCGAGGCGCTCACCAGCCTCGAGAAGGACAACGCCTTCCTCAAGGCCGGCGGCGTCTTCTCGGCCGACATGATCGAGGCCTACATCGAGTTGAAGATGGAAGAGGTCATTCGCTTCGAGCACACGCCGCACCCGGTGGAGTTCGACATGTACTACTCGGTCTGACCGGACCGGTTTCGATCGATGCGAAAAGGGCGCCCCGCGGGGCGCCCTCTTTGTTTGCGGCGATTGCCGCGCGTGCGGCCGTCAGTAGATCAGCAGCGTGGCGTACTGGTACTGCGACGGTCCCGAGGTGGCCGTGCCGATCCAGATCGAGTACTCGCCCGCCGGCGCGTTCGGCATCGCGAGGGCCGGGTCGTAGCCCTCTACGTCATCGGCACACAGCCAGCGTCCGCGCGGGTCGCGGATCACGAGCGTGGTGTTCGTGTCGGAGCGGACGCGCACATTGAGCGTCACCGTTCCGGAGGTCTGGTAGATCATCACGTAGTCGGGCGTGTCGTAGATGAAGCCGACACAGCCCGATGCGAGCGAGGCTGCCGGGATCGACCCGCCGGCGACGACCTCAACCGAGAGCGAGGAGCCGGCGTTGAGCGAGGTTGTTCCGTAGTTGCCGGCACCACCCGTCTGCGGTGTGGCGCTCACGCACCCCGCCAGTGCCGCGCATGCCGCGACAGCTGCAATTCTTCGCATTCAGTCCCCTTTCAACACCCAATGCGCGAGCTTAGGTGGCATTCCCCGGGGCGGCAACCGCAACTTCAGGTAAAGGTTAGGGTCCTCGAACCACGGAGCTCAAACAAACAACGCAGGTGACCGCCAACGCTGTCATCGCACCCCGCGATGAAGGCCGTCCTCCTGAAGCGGCGCTCAAGACAAGCACTTAAGAAATAAAGCAAACAGCGAAACTTAGAACAGTCGATTGACTTTCCTCCGCCTCATGCATAGTCAATAAAAGAAGCTAGTTGGGAGGGGTGACTGTCATGGGAAGCCTCGTCAAGCTCTACCATCGCGGTAATGACGACAAGGCCGAGAACGTTCGGCTTACAGCGATCTTCAAGCTCACATTAACCGCCGACATTTCTGCGTGCGCCGAGCAGGCCGGTATGGAGGGCGAAGAGTTTCTCTACGACTTCATCGGCGGCGGTACCGACTACATCAGCCGCAAGACGCCGCCTTTGGTGGGCGACCTCGCAGCCTACTCGCCGCTCTCTCGCGAGGTGATTAGGCGTCCCGCACCGGTCAAGGATCGCTCGAAGAGCAAGTCCGGAGCCGAATTTGCGGGCAACGACGTGGAGCTGCGAGCGCCCATCACTTGGGAGGGCGTCTTCCTGGCCAAGAATCTGCTGAGATGCGTAGGTGACGTAGGCGTCAAGCTCGACGTCGACATCAGTTCCCCCGCGGGTATAGGAAACGGCGAAGCGCAAGCCGGACCTATCGCCGCGCGTTTCGGACTGACTTACAACGGTGCCTTCGCGCGGTTCAATGGCGGGCCCAACGCGCCTGGCAGCGAGCACTGGCGAGTCACCCAGAGCCTCAGCCTCGGCACGACGCCCTGCGCCGGCGGAATCCTCCAGGGCACAGTCCAGGTCAACAATGGCCTCGGCATTCCGCCGTCCTATGAAATCACCTTCAAGGTAACGGTGACGTCTTGTGGTGTCGACGCACTCGAACTGAAGCTCGACGCACGGCCGCGGCCCGGCATTGGGCCGGGAGGAATCCCCATCCCGCCTCTCAAGGAGGTCAAGGACGGCGACCCGCTCGCCTATCCGCTCAAGAACCCGCCGGCCGGCAACGTCATCGTCGGACCGGATGGCCAAGCGGTGCCGAAGCCCTGAAGCTTCGGCGGCGTCCGGCCCGCAAGCTGAACGGTGCCTACCCCGCCAGCCTCTCCAGCGCCCCCCTGAGCTTCGCCTGCAGCCCGCGCGCTTCGTCGAGCTTCTCGCGCTGCTCGTCGATGACCTCCGGCGGCGCCTTGGCGACGAACTGCTCGTTGCCGAGCTTGCCCTCGAAGCGGGCGATCTCCTTGGCGGCCTTGTCGATCTCGCGGGCGAGGCGCTGGCGCTCCGCCGCGATGTCGATGATGCCGGCGAGCGGCAGGCAGGCCGTCGCCTCGCCCACCACCATCTGCACCGAACCGGACGGCGCTGTGGCGGCGAGCGTGAGATCGGACAGGCGGGCGAGGCGCATGATCGACGCCTGGTGCCGCGCGAGCCGGTCCTCGATCTCCGGCGACGTGGACACGAGGACGAGCGGAACCTGCAGGCCGGCGCCGACGCCCATCTCGGTGCGCACCGAGCGGACTTCCGACACCAGCGCCACGACCCAGTTCATCTCGGCCGCCGCATCCGCATCGCCGGCGAACGCCGTCGGCCACTCCGACAGCGCGAGGATGTGCTGGCGCGGCGACGCGCCTTCGGCCGCCGTGCGGTCCCATAACTCCTCGGTCACGAACGGCATGAACGGGTGGAGAAGCTTCAGGATGAAGTCGCGGACGAACGCCACCGTGGCGCGCGTCTCGTCCTTGGCGCCGCCGTCCTCGCCGGTGAGCGCCGGCTTCACCAGTTCGAGATACCAGTCGCAATAGGTGTTCCAGACGAAGCGGTAGACCGCCGCCGCAGCATCCGAGAAGCGGTAGCCGGCGAGCGCGGCATCCGTCTCGGCGAGCGCCCGCGCGGCTTCGGTCAGGATCCAGCGGTTGACCGTCTCGGTCGCCCAGGACGGATCGAAGCCGTCCGCCGAGACGCAGCCATTCATCTCGGCGAAGCGGCTCGCATTCCAGAGTTTTGTCGCGAAGTTGCGGTAGCCCTCGATGCGGGCGCGGGCCGGCTTCACGTCGCGGCCGGGGGTCGCGAGGGCCGCCATTGTGAAGCGGACGGCGTCGGCGCCGAAGTCGTCGATGAGGTCGAGCGGATCGACGACGTTGCCCTTCGACTTCGACATCTTCGCGCCCTTCTCGTCGCGAACGATGCCGTGGATATAGATCGTCGGGAACGGCTCGGTGCCCGTGAAATGGATGCCGAGCATCATCATCCGGGCAACCCAGAAGAAGATGATGTCGAAGCCGGTGACGAGGACGCTCGTGGGATAGTAGCGGGCGAACGCCTCGGTCTGGTCCGGCCAGCCGAGCGTCGAGAACGGCCACAGGCCCGAGGAGAACCAGGTATCGAGAACGTCGGGGTCGCGGGTGAGCGCGGTCGGGCTGCCGTAGTGCCTCACCGCCTCGGCGACGGCCGCGCCTTCCGTCTCGGCGACGAACACTTTCCCGTCCGGGCCGTACCACGCCGGGATCTGGTGCCCCCACCACAGCTGGCGCGAGATGCACCACGGCTGGATGTTCTGCATCCAGTTGAAGTAGGTCGTCTCCCACTGCTTCGGCACGAACACGGTGCGGCCGTCCTGCACCGCCTCCATCGCCGGCTTCGCCAGCGTCGCCGCGTCGACGTACCACTGGTCGGTCAGGTACGGCTCGATCGGCACGGCCGAGCGGTCGCCATGCGGCACGGCGTGGGTGTGATCCTCGATCTTCTCGACGAGCCCGCGCTCCTCCATCAGCGCGACGATCTTCTTGCGCGCGGTGAAGCGCTCGAAGCCGTTGATGGCCGCGATCGTCGCGTCGAGTTCGGCCGACGCCGGAACGCCCGCCAGGAACGCCTCGTTGCCCGCGAGCACGACGTTCGCCTCGACATCGAAGATGTTGATCTGCGGCAGGTTGTGCCGCTTGCCGACCTGAAAATCGTTGAAGTCGTGCGCCGGCGTGATCTTCACGGCGCCGGAACCCGCCTCGGGGTCGGCATAGTCGTCACCGATGATCGGGATGCGCCGGCCGACCAGCGGCAGGACGACATTCTTCCCGATGAGGTCGCGGTAACGATCGTCGTTCGGGTTCACCGCGACGGCGGTGTCGCCGAGCATCGTCTCGGGCCGCGTCGTGGCGACGACGATGAAGCGGTCGGTGCCCTCGATCGGATAGCGGAAGTGCCACAGATGGCCCTTCACCTCGACCTGCTGCACCTCGAGGTCCGAAATCGCGGTCTGGAAACGCGGGTCCCAGTTCACCAGCCGCTTGTCGCGATAGATCAGCCCCTCGCGGTGGAGCTGGACGAACACCTTCAGGACCGCCTTCGACAGCCCCTCGTCCATGGTGAAGCGCTCGCGCGACCAGTCGCACGATGCGCCGAGGCGCTTGAGCTGGTTGACGATCTGCCCGCCCGACTCCGCCTTCCAGTTCCACACCTTCTCGATGAACGCCTCGCGGCCGATCTGGCGGCGGTTCGGCTCCTGCCGCTCCATCATCTGCCGCTCGACCACCATCTGCGTGGCGATGCCGGCATGGTCCGTGCCCGGCTGCCACAGCACGTCGAAGCCGCGCATGCGGTGCCACCGGGCGAGGATGTCCTGCAGCGTATTGTTGAGGGCGTGCCCCATGTGGAGCGAGCCCGTAACGTTCGGCGGCGGGATGGCGACCGAGAAGTGCGGCGCGCCGGGCTTTCGGCCGGCGCCGGCGCGGAATGCGCCCGCCGTCTCCCAAAGCGTAGCGATCCGCGGCTCAACGGCAGCCGCGTCGAAGGTCTTGTCTAGCATCGGAGGCGAGAACCGCGATCGGTGGAAACGGCTGTGGTGGTAATGGCGCGCCCTTGTCCAAGTCAACCGCGGTCGCGAGTGGCGCCCTGCGCGATCCGCCGGTAGAACACTGCGGGATTTCCCGGCAAGATGGCACGCCCATCTCTATGGCGAGTGACCGGGATGGCGCGGCATTTACGGAAACCCAACCCGGTTCGTTAGCGGTCCTTCCGCTAGGGTGCCGCGTCTGATCGTCGGAGCAATCGCGCTCATGCCCCTCGCAGCCCGGTTCAGCCTGAGGACTTCGCTGCTCCTGCTTCTGGTCCTGGTGGCGATCCTCGCCGCGACCAAGCAGCTCGTCACGACCCTGGGCGATCAGGCGCGGACGGCCGAGGCAGCACAGGCGCAACTGCTGGAGCGCGCGATCCGGTCGGCCGAGCGCGAGGAGCATCTGTTCGACGACGTGCAATTCGTCCTGCAGCGGGTGGCGGTGCGACCGGCGAGTGACTTCGCGCCGGGAAGCGGATGCGAGGCCGGCCTCGCCGCGCTGGTCGGCGATCTTCCCTGGCTGACGAGCGTCTCGCAGGTCTCCATCGAGGGCAACATCGTCTGCTCGTCCCTCGATCCCTCGGCGACAGTGCTAACCGTGGCCGACCGGGACTACTTCCAGAACGCCCTCCGAACCGGGGGATTCGTCGTCAGTGATTTCCTCATCAGCCGAAGCAGCGGGCTGCCGATCGTGGTCGCCGCGCTGCCCCGCGTCGTCGAGGGCGTCGTGGAGAGCGTGGTGCTCGCCGGCATCGATCTTGACGAGCTCGGGCTCATCGCCGCCGCCCCGGAGGACGAAGCCAACGCTACGATGGTGGTGCTGCTCGACCGCAACGCCATCGTCGTAGGAGCCTCCCCGGAAGGCGGCCCGTTCGCGCTCGGCGAGAACTTGGCCTCCTCCGCGCTCTGGGCGACGACGGGCGGCAGTTCGGGAATCCTCCGCGAGACGACCTACGCCGGCCGGCACCTGATGGTTGGCTTCTCGGACCTGCCGGCGATCAACGGGCGCCTGATCGTCCTGCGGGACCGTTCGAACGTCCTTGCGGAGGCAAATGTCCGCGCCGTCCGTTCGATCAGCGCGCTTGTGCTCGCGGCGCTGATCATCTGCCTCCTTGTCTGGCTGGGCGGCGAACGGTTCATCCTCCGCCCCCTGGCGGCGATGCGATCCGCCGCGGGCCGGGTTGAATCCGGGGACTTCGCGCGCATCGAGACAAAAGGTTTCGTGCCGGAATTCCGGCAACTGGCGGAGCGTTTCAACTCGATGAGCGAGGAACTCGCCAAGCGGAGCGCCGAGCTCAACGCCGCCAACCAGCGTCTCGCCGAACTCGCCCTTCGCGACGGCCTCACGGACCTTGGCAACCGCCGCGCCTTCGAGGAGCGTATCGAGCAGGAGGGCGAACGCTGCGTCCGCGACCGCAAGGTGCTTTCGCTCCTGCTGGTCGACATCGACCGCTTCAAGCAGTTCAACGACCATTACGGGCACTTCGCGGGCGACGAGGCGCTTCGGAGCGTCGCCTCCCTCGTTGCGGCGGCTGGGCGTCGCGCCAGCGACTTCGCCGCCCGGATCGGCGGGGAGGAATTTGCGCTGATCCTGCCGGACTGTCCGCAGGGGGAAGCGCTGGCAATCGCCCGACGCCTCGTGGCCGACGTGGCGGCGCTTGGGATTGCCCATGCGGGTAGCGAAGAAGGGATCGTCACCGTCAGCGTCGGCGTTGCCGGGCAGCGGATGCTGTCGGGCGCGGCGGTGCGCGGCCTCCTCGAGGCCACCGACCAGGCGCTCTACGCCGCCAAGCGGAATGGCCGGAACAACGCGGTCGCCAAGCCCGACCCGATCGCTCTCGTGTCCTGAGCCGGATGGCCGCTGGGCCCCGCCCCGGAAACGACGAAGGGGCCGGCCTTGCGACCGACCCCTTCGAAATTGGCTCCCCGGGTTGGACTCGAACCAACGACCATTCGATTAACAGTCGAATGCTCTACCAGCTGAGCTACCGAGGAACGGCAACGCCGCGGGCGTGCCTATAGCAAAGGCCCGCTTCAATTGCCAAGCGGGAATGCCGGGGCGGTATTGCCGCGCCGACGGGCGGACCGTGAGGCGGTCGCCGGAGGGCGCTTGTCCCGGGCCGCGGCGTCCCCACATCGAGGGCAGCGGCAGATGGCCGCGAGGAGGCTCGATGGCCAGGATCCGTATCGGCACAAAGTCGATTCCACTGCCGGCGAACCGCGTGGCGCGCACCGCGATGGGCGCTGGCCTCGTCGCTGGCGGGACCGTCGGATTTCTTCCGGTCGTCGGCTTCTGGATGGTTCCCGTTGGCTTGATGGTCCTTTCGACCGACAGCGCGGTAATCCGGCGCTTCAACCGGCGTGCCACCGTCCGGGTCGTGCGCTGGTGGCGCGGGCGCGGCCAGTCCGCTGCCGAGACTGACCAATAGAGTTCGTAGAGCAGTTGCGGATCGGCCCGCCTTCTGTTCGGCTTCGCAGGCGTCCTACGGCCGCACGCGCCTGAACTCCGAGCCGAGGAGGCGGATCGCCTCCGGCAGCGACGGACCGCCGCACGAGGTGAGCCGCTCCGGCAGCTCGATGCGCCGCTCCGGCGGGAAGAGCTCGAGCAGCGCCGGGTGTTCGAGGAAGGCCACCCCCTGGTCGACGATCGTCGGATTCGTATCCGGCACGATGAGGAAATCCGGCGGCATCGCCACCAGCTGTTCGAGCGTGAGGTAGCCGCCCTCCCGCCCGACGAGCGCATCGCCGGCGTTGTTGAGGCCGATGACCCTGAGAATGTCCGAGACGAGCTCCGCCTCGCCGGCGACGAAACCGCGGCGGCGGACATAGGCGGCCGTGAGGCCCCAGTTGGCGTCATAGGCCTGAAACCGGGCCGACGCGACCAGTTGCGCGAGCGCCGCGCCGCGCTCCTGCCGCCCGAGGAGATCCGACAGCGCCTCGATCTGGGTGATCGCTTCGTCGATCGTGGCCACCGGATCGACGTCGGCGAGGCGAAAGCCGAGCCGGAGGAGGAGGTCGCGCGTTGCCGCCGGCGTCGCCGAATCGACCAGCACCAGGTCAGGCCGGAGCCGGATCACCGATTCCGCGCTGCGTGCGGCATGCGGATATGCCTCCGCCTCCGCAGCGTAGAAGGACATCGTCGGGTCAGTCGCCCGATAGGACAGCGAGGCAATCTGGCCCGGGTCGGCAAGTGCGATCAGCATCTGGTCGGCACAGAGCGCAATGGACACCACCCGCGCGGGCGGCGCCTGTGCCGAGACGGGGGCCGCCGGCGCAAGCACCAGCAGCGCCGCCCCGAATACGCCGGCGATACGGCTTGCAGAACCCTTTGCCATGGACCCAGATGGGCTGTTCTTTCGGGACCGATCCGGGCGTATCATGCGCCGCAATGGGTTGGGCACGCTGGCATTCCGGCGCCTGGCTCCGGGGGAAGGAGCCGACATCATGTCGGAGCAGTCTAGCACGACGCGGCGCGCGGCAGAGCGCACGGTTGCGTGCAGGATGTCATCGGCATGGTGAACCGGTCCCCGGCTCCGGCGGGCCTGCCTCCCTGGCTTGCCGGCTTCATCGCCCTGCCGCTGCCGCTCATCGTCATCATCGTGATCCTCGTCCTGATCTCGCTCGCCGTCGGTGACTACGGGCTTTCGATCGGCGAGGTGTTCGGCGGTCTGTTTGGCGGCGGTGATCCGACCGCGTCCGTGATCGTCCAGGATGTCCGCCTCCCGCGCACGATCCTTGCCCTCCTCATCGGCGCGACGCTGGGCCTTGCGGGCGCGGCGCTGCAGGGCCTCCTCCGCAACCCGCTCGCCTCGCCCTACCTCTTCGGCGCCCCGTCCGCCGCGGCGTTCGCGGCGGTGGCCGTGATCGCCCTCGGCCTCACGGGCGCGCTCTCCTCGATCCTGCCGGTCGCGGCGATGGCCGGCGCCCTCCTCTCGGTCGGCCTCCTCGTCCTCGTCGCCGGCCCGCGCGCCAACCTCTCCGCTCTGATGCTGACGGGGCTTGCCATCGGCTCGATCGCGTCCGCCGGAACCGCGCTCGCCCTCAATCTGGCGCCCAATCCGTTCGCGGCGCTCGAGATCGCCTTCTGGCTCCTCGGCTCGCTCGAGGACCGAAGCATGCGGCACGTCGCGATCGTGCTCCCCTTCGTGCTGGCGAGCTGGGTGCTGCTTTACTGGGACCGGCCCGCCTTCCGCGCCCTGACGCTCGGCGAGGATGCCGCGATGAGCCTCGGCGTCGACATGCGCTGGGTGCGCATCCGCGTCGTCCTCGGCGTGGCGATGGGCGTGGGCGCCGCGGTGGCCGTCTCGGGCGCCATCGGTTTTGTCGGCCTCGTCGCGCCCAACCTCGTCCGGCCGCTGACGAAGTTCGATCCGGCCCGCCTCCTCTTTCCGGCGGCGCTCGCCGGGGCGGCGCTTCTCCTTGCCTGCGACATCGCCGTCCGGCTGATCCCGTCGCAGGACGAAATCAAGGTCGGCATCCTCACGACGCTGATTGGCGCGCCGTTCTTTGTTGCTATGATCCTCCGGCGCCAGCGCGCGCCCGGCGGAGCAACCGCATGAAGCATCAGGGACCGGCCTTGCAGACGCGTGGGCTCGCCGTGAGCTTCGACGGCCGCTGGATCGTGCAGAACCTCGACAAGAGCTTCCACCGCGGCGACCTCACGATCATCGTCGGACCGAACGGCGCCGGCAAGACATCGCTCGTCCGCGCCCTCGCCGGCCTCGGTGAATCGTGGGGCGAGATCAATGTCGGCGGCGTGGCGATCACCGATCTCGACAGCCGCACGCGCGCCCGCGCCATCGCCTACCTGCCGCAGGGCCACGAATTCCACTGGCCGATGTCGGTGGCCGATATCGTCGCCCTCGGCCGCATCCCCCACGGCGCCGGCGCGCGGCACCTGCCGCGCGACGACCGCGACGTGATCCTGCGCGCGATGGAAGTGGCCGACATCGTCGACTTCGCCGATCGCTCCGTCACGACGCTTTCAGGCGGCGAGAAAGCCCGCGTCGCCCTCGCCCGCGTCCTGGCGGTCGGCGCGCCAGTGCTGCTGGCCGACGAGCCGACGGCGGCGCTCGACGCGCGCTACCAGCTGAAAATGCTCGAAATCCTCCGCGAGGAGGCCGAGAGCGGCGTTGCCGTGATCGCCGTCCTCCAGGACCTTGCCATGGCCGCCCGCTTCGCCCACCGCATCCTCGTCCTCGACGACGGCAAATGCGTCGCGGACGGCCCGCCTGCCTCGGTGTTCGAGGAAGGGCTCCTCAACCGCACCTTCGGCGTGGAAGGCGCGGTACTGGAGCGCGACGGGGAGCGCGTGGTGGTGCCGTGGTCGCTGGTGCGCGGCGGGCCGCGGAAGAAGGCCTGACGAGAAACAGGACTTGTTGGAGGCCTCGCCCGGAATTGAACCGGGGTACGCGGATTTGCAGTCCGCTGCGTCACCACTCCGCCACGAGGCCGTGGCGCGGGATGTACAGAGCGCGATTAACCCGCGCAAGGCCGACGCGTCGGCATTCTGAAGAGATGATGCGGCGCTCGGGCCGGCATTCTGAAGCCCGCTTGCTCCTCGTCTCGTTCCGGACCCTTGAGTCTATGACTGTCCCTCTGTTCGTCGATCGTCGGTTTCTCCCAGTTTGACCGCCGCGTCGTGACGACGACTTCGCACGTTTCTGTACGAATGTAGCCTTGACGCTTCGTACAAGAATGTGCGAGGATACGCGAAATGAAGCGAGAGCAATTGTTCTCCGCCCTGCGTCGCTGGTGCCGCAAGAACGGCATGGCCCTCGAGGTCGATACTCTTGGCGGAAAGGGTTCCCACGTGAAGATCCACGTCGGCGGCCGGGCGACCATCGTCAAGGCCGGTGAACTCTCCCGGTCTATGTCGAGGTCATCCTCAAGCAGCTGGGCGTACCGAAGGATTCGATCTGACCAAGGAGGGTCACCTCATGCGCTACGCCTATCCGGCCCGGATCGAGCAGCACCCTGGTACTGTCCTCGTCTACTTCCCGGACTTCCCCGAGGCCGTCACGGAGGGGGCCGATCGCGCTGCGGCGCTTCTCGAGGCTGTTGATTGCCTCGACGCCGCGATCCTGTTCCGGCTCAAGGAACGCGTACTCCTGCCTGAACCCTCGCGCGGCGGGCGCGGTCTTGTGCTGGTCCCTGCCTCGCCGGCGGTTGCCGCAAAGGCCGCGTTCATCCGGGCTTTCGATGACTCCGGCATGACGCGCGTTGCGCTCGGGGAAAAGCTAGGGCTCGCCGAGAACGAGATACGGCGAATGCTCGATCCCGGGCACGGCACGAAGATCGATCGTCTCGGCGACGCGATGGTGGCACTCGGCCGGCGGTTCGTCCTCGCGGACGAGGCGGCATGAACAGCCCCTCGCTTCGCCTACCATGACCGGCGCGGCGACCCGTCCGCTTGTTGGACCGCGCGGCGACGGCTAAGCCTTGCATGGCATCGAGGGGGAGGGAGCCCGGATGGTGGATTTCGCCACGGCGCGTGAGACGATGGTCGACCGCCAGATCAGGACGGCTGACGTCACGGAGCGCCGCATTCTCACGGCGTTCGGAGACGTTCCGCGCGAGAACTTCGTGCCGGTCGGGCTTCGCAGCCTCGCCTATAGCGACGGCGCCCTGCCCCTTCGCGTCGAATCCTGGGGCGAGCGCCAGCGCCACCTCCTCGAACCGGCCGTGCTCGCCCGGCTGCTGCAACTGGCCGAGATCAAGGATACCGACATCATCCTCGATGTCGGCTGCGCCACCGGCTACTCCTCGGCGATCCTTGCCCGGCTCGGCAATTCCGTGGTGGCGATCGAGTCGGATGCCGAACTCGCCGCGCAGGCGACCGAGACGCTGATCGATCTCGGTATCGGCAATGTCGCGGTGGTCGAGAGCGACCTCGAAGCGGGCTATCCCGCCGAGGCCCCTTACGACGTGATCGTCCTTGGCGGCTCGGTCGATTTCGTTCCCGCCGCCCTCACCGGCCAGCTCCGCGACGGCGGCCGCCTCGTTGCCATCGTCGGCCGCGGCCAGTCGGCGAAGGCGACGATCTTCCGGCGCTCCGGCGACGACGTGGCGCACTGGGCGGCCTTCAATGCGCCGGCCGCGCCCCTGCCCGGCTTCGTCCGCGCCGCGACCTTCGCCTTCTAAGGCCGGAAATCGAAGCCTTCCCTAGGTTTTGCGCGTCCAGGCCTTTGACTTGGACGCCCCGTGCGCCCCAACGTGCAGTATCGCCATCGCATTGATTCGCTTGGCTGAAGCGAGGAGCCGCACGCGCCATGGGCAAGCTCGAACCCGCCTCCGATCCGTCGATGGAGGACATACTCGCCTCGATCCGGCGCATCATCGCGGACGATGACGGCCCGCGGAAGCCGCCGGCGGCCGCGCCGCACCTCTCGGTGGTCGAGCGCCCGGCGCCGGCAGGCCCGATCATTCGCGAGCCCGCTGCCCCTCTCACGGTACCGCCGGTCCAGGTTGAAGCCCCCTCGCCCGCTGAAGCGCGGCCGATGCAGGCCGCAGGCGTGGCTCAGGCTGCTTCGCGCCCGTTCGTGGACGCCGTCACCCCGATGGCGGCGGCGCCCGCGGCACAGTCAGAAAAGCCCGCGGCAGCGATCATAGCTCCCGCCACAAGCGCCCCTGTCTCGCCGCCGGCTTCGGCGCCCCTACCGGCAGGACATGCGCCAGCCCCCATCGCGCCGCCGGTCGCCGGCCGCATCGAGCCGACGACTGCCCCGCACGCCGAGACGGTTGTGCCCGCACGTCCCGTCGCCCCCTTCAGGCAGGAACCGGCCCCGGCGTTCCCGCAGCGCAGCGCCGCCCCTTCCCCCGCGGCGATCGAGCTGGAGGTCGCCCGCCTTCTCGCCTCGCCACGGCCGCCCGAGAAGCCGCTGCGTGCGGCTCCGTCGCCGCAGCCCGTCGCGGCGGCGTCCGCCGCGCCAACTGCGCCCGCTCCGACGCCCGCCGCGCCGCAAGCGTCGACCCTCCCACCGCCTGCTTCAGCCCCTGTCGCGCCGCAGCCGGCGCCTGTCGAGCCCCCTGCCGTGTCGCATCATGCGCCGGCGCCGGCTCCTGTCCCCCCGCCGGCGCCCGCGACGGCCAGTGCCCCGCACCCTGCCGCAGCGCCGCTCGCCAAGCCCGGTCACGGGTTGTTGTCGCCGAATTCCGATGCCGCGGTCCGCACTGCCTTCGACCAGCTCGCCGATACGATGTTCTCGCGCGAGGCGCGCTCGCTCGAGGATGTCGTGAAGGACATGATGCGCCCGATGCTGCGCGAATGGCTCGACGACAACCTCCCGCCCCTGGTCGAGCGCCTCGTCCGCGAAGAGATCCAGCGGGTCTCGCGCGGCCGGAAGTAGACCCGTCTAGGCCGCGATACTGCGGAGGAGGGATGTCGGCGCGAGCCGCGCCAGGACCGCTTCGCGCGCGGCCTCCGCATCGTCGAACGTGCAGCCATCGAGCGCGGCGAGGTCAGGCCGCACCGTGAACAGCATCACCTGCTGGCCGACCGTGATGAGGTCGCCCAGGAATTCGCCGTGCAGGCGAAGAGGGATATGCGCCGCGCTCATTTGCCCCTCATCGTCCCTGTCCGGGGCGCGATAGCAGGAACCCGATTTTGTTGCATGATCGCAGATGTTTGCGACGGTTGCATGAATCGGGGTCTGACCTGCCTCACGCGACTTCGGCGAGCATGGCGATGTGGCGGAGATCGGCGACGAGGCGGACCCGTCTGCGTCCCGCCGGGCTGAAGGCCCGGCGCCGAGGACTGGTGACGGCAGCGCGCATGGTGGCGCCGAAATGGCGCACCGGTCGCCTGTCCGGCGGAGGTTTGATATCGTCCGGCATGCCTGCTACGAGCACACCCGAATGGCCGCTGACGGCCATGACGTTGCGCCTGTCCGCCGATTGGCTGATCATTGCGCCCGTCTCGACCATCCGCCCCGGAGCCTGTCCGCAATGCCTCGCATGAGAGCAGTTGAAGCCGCCGTTCACGTCATGATGAAGGAAGGCGTCACCGTCGCCTTCGGGGTACCCGGCGCTGCCATCAACCCGTTCTACGCGGCGCTGAAGAAGGCCGGCACGGTGCGCCACATCCTGGCGCGCCACGTCGAGGCCGCCTCGCACATGGCCGAGGGCTACACCCGCGCCAGGGCCGGCAATATCGGCATCTGCATCGGCACCTCCGGCCCGGCCGGCACGGACATGATCACGGGCCTTTATTCGGCCGGCGCCGATTCGACGCCGATCCTGTGCATCACCGGCCAGGCGCCGCGCGCCAAACTCGACAAGGAAGACTTCCAGGCCGTCGACATCGCCTCGATCGCCAAGCCCGTGACGAAGTGGGCCGTCACCGTGATGGAGCCGGCTCTCGTGCCGATGGTGTTCCAGAAGGCGTTCCACCTGATGCGCTCGGGCCGCCCCGGTCCGGTGCTTATCGACATGCCGGTCGACGTCCAGATGGGCGAGATCGACTTCGATCCGGACACCTACGAGCCGATGGCGGTCTACAAGCCGACCGCGACGCGGAAGCAGGCCGAGAAGGCGATCGAGATGCTGAACGCGGCCGAGCGGCCGCTGATCGTTGCCGGCGGCGGCATCATCAACGCCGACGCGTCCGATCTCCTGGTCGCCTTCGCCGAGATCACCGGCATCCCGGTCATCCCGACGCTGATGGGCTGGGGTACGATCCCGGACGACCACAGGCTCATGGCCGGCATGGTCGGCCTTCAAACGAGCCACCGCTACGGCAACGCAACGTTCCTCCGCTCCGACTTCGTGCTCGGCATCGGCAACCGCTGGGCCAACCGTCACACCGGCGGCCTCGAGACGTACCAGAAGGGCCGGAAGTTCATCCACGTCGACATCGAGCCGACGCAGATCGGCCGTGTTTTCGCGCCCGACTACGGCATCGTCTCCGATGCGGCCGCCGCGCTTCGTCTCTTCATCGAGGTTGCCAGGGACATGAAGGCGGCCGGCAAGCTTCGCGACCGCTCGGCCTGGGCGGAGGAGTGCCTCTACCGCAAGGAGAACATGCTGCGGAAGTCGCACTTCGACGAGGTGCCGCTCAAGCCGCAGCGCGTCTACGAGGAGATGAACCAGCAGTTCGGCCGCGACGTCACCTACGTCACCGCGATCGGCCTGTCGCAGATCGCCGGCGCGCAGTTCCTTCGCGTCTACAAGCCGCGCAACTGGATCAATTGCGGCCAGGCCGGCCCGCTCGGCTGGACGTTGCCCGCCGCCCTCGGCGTGCGCGCCGCGGACCCCGACCGCAAGATTGTGGCGCTTTCGGGCGACTATGACTTCCAGTTCCTCATCGAGGAGCTCGCCGTGGGCGCGCAGCACAAGCTGCCCTACCTCCACGTCGTCGTGAACAACTCCTATCTCGGCCTCATCCGCCAGTCGCAGCGCGGCTTCCAGATGGACTTCGAGGTGAGCCTTGCCTTCGAGAACATCAACGCCGACGACGAGGGTGACTCGGTGCCCGGCTATGGCGTCGACCACGTCGCTGTGGCGGAGGGGCTCGGCTGCAAGGGCATCCGCGTCAAGAGCCCCAACGAGTTCAAGGAGGCCTTCGCCAAGGCCGAGGCGATGATGAAGGAACACCAGGTTCCGGTCGTCATCGAGTTCATTCTCGAACGCGTGACCAACATCTCGATGGGCACCGACATCGACAAGGTGAACGAGTTCGAGGACATCCTTTGCCTCGACCCCGAACTCACCGTCGACAACGCCTGGACCCCGGCCGCCGGCAAGAAGGCGCGGACGGTCGAGCCGGTCTAGGGACCAGCACGGAGCGGCGATGATCCCCTTCCCCGCCCCTGATCAAAGCATCCTCGCCCGCCGCGCAGAGATCGTGGCGGGCCTCTCCCGGCTGGTGCCGCCGGCGGCGCTCATCACCGCCGAGAACGAGCGCCGCGCCTACGAGACGGACGCGCTCACCGCCTACCGCCAGATGCCGCTCGCCGTTGTGCTGCCGCGAACGACCGAGGAGGTCTCGGCAGTCCTCCGCTTCTGCCACGAGCAAGGCGTGCCCGTGGTCGCCCGCGGCTCCGGGACGTCGCTGTGTGGTGGCGCGATCCCGCAGGAGGACGCGGTCGTCGTCGGCATCGGCAAGATGACCAGGATTCTCGAGGTCGACTTCGCTAACCGGTTCGCGCGGGTGCAGGCGGGCGTAACGAACCTCGCCATCACCGATGCCGTGCGGCACGAGAGCTTCTTCTACGCCCCGGACCCGTCCTCGCAGCTCGCCTGCACCATCGGCGGCAATGTCGCGATGAACTCGGGCGGCGCGCACTGCCTCAAGCATGGCGTGACGACCAACAATCTCCTCGGCGTCCGGATGGTGCTGATCGATGGCTCGATCGTCGACATCGGCGGGGCGCATCTTGACTCGCCCGGCTACGACCTCCTCGGCCTCGTGTGCGGCTCGGAAGGACAGCTCGGCATCGTCACCGAGGCGACGGTTCGCATCCTGAGATCCGCCGAAGGTGCGCGGCCGGTTCTGCTCGCCTTCCCCGACAGCGCGAAGGCCGGCGCCGCGGTGGCCGGCATCATCGCGGCGGGCATGGTCCCGGTGGCCCTCGAATTCATGGATCAGGAAGCCGTCGCCATCTGCGAGGCGTTCTCGCACGCCGGCTATCCGCTGGGCGCCGGAGCGATGCTGATCGTCGAGGTCGAAGGCTCGGAGAGCGAGATGGAGGGCCAGCTTGCGCGCATCGTCGCCATCGCCGGCGAGCACGGCGTCGAGACCGTCCGCGAGAGCAAGTCCGCGCTCGAGACGGCGCTGATCTGGAAGGGCCGGAAGTCCGCCTTCGGCGCTACCGGTCGCATCGCCGACTACATCTGCATGGACGGCACGATCCCGACCGGCCAGTTGCCGCTGGTGCTCCGGCGCATCGGCGAGATCGTCGCCTCCTACGGCCTCCGCGTCGCCAACGTCTTCCACGCCGGCGACGGCAACCTCCATCCGCTAGTCCTCTACGACGCCAACGACCTGAAACAGTCGCGCGACGCCGAGGAGGCCGGGAGCGACATCCTCCGCCTCTGCGTCGAGGTCGGCGGTTGCCTCACGGGTGAGCACGGCGTCGGCATCGAGAAGCGCGACCTGATGGGCGTGCAATTCAGTGCGGTCGACCTCGACCAGCAGATGCGCGTCCGGGCCGTGTTCGATCCGGAATGGCTCATGAACCCCGCGAAGGTGTTCCCGCTCGAGGGCCGCACGCCGATCCTTCCGGTCGCCGCGTGAGCGCAGCCGAGCGCGAGGTCCTGGCCCCGTCGTCCGAGGAGGAAGCCGCGGCGGTCGTCGCGACGTGCGCGGGCGCGGGCCGGCGCTTGGCGATCCGCGGCGGCGGGACCCGCACCGGCCTTGGCCGCCCCGCCACCGCCGATGCGATCCTCTCGGCCGCAACGCTATCGGGCATCGTCTTCCACGCGCCATCGGAGATGGTGATCTGCGCCGGCGCGGGAACACCGCTCGCCGACATCGAGGCAGCGCTTGCCACGCACGGCCAGCAACTCGCCTTCGAGCCGATGGACCACCGCGTGCTGCTCGCCTCGACCGGCGCCCCAACCATCGGCGCGGTGGCTTCGGCGAACGTCTCCGGGCCGCGGCGCATCAACGGTGGCGCGGCGCGCGACAGCCTCATCGGCATCCGCCTCGTCAACGGACGGGGCGAGATCGTGAAGTCGGGCGGCAGGGTGATGAAGAACGTCACGGGCCTCGATCTCGTGAAGCTCGTCTCGGGCGCTTACGGCACGCTGGGCTTCCTCACCGAGGTCACCTTCAAGGTCCTGCCGAAGGCCGAACAGGCCGCAACGCTCGTCATCCACGGCCTGGATGACGTCACCGCGATCGCCGCTCTGTCGGCCGCCCTCGGTTCGCCGTTCGAGCCGACGGGTGCCGCCCATCTCCCCGCCGGCATGGACTGGAGCGGCGCCCGCACGCTCATCCGCGTCGAGGGTTTTTCCGACTCGGTGACATACCGCCTCGACGCAATCGGCAAGCTCGTCGCCACCGGCCACCGCACCGAGCGCATCGACGGCACGGACTCCGAGGCGCTGTGGCGCAACGTCCGCGACGCCGCCTACCTCGCCGACCCGCACAGCGACGCCGTCTGGCGCCTCTCGACGGCCCCCACGCGCGGCCCGGAAGTGACCGCCGCGATCTCGCGCCAGCTTCCGGGCGCGCGCTGGTTCTACGACTGGGGCGGCGGGCTAGTCTGGCTTTCCACCCTCGCGGCCGGCGACGCCGGCGCGGGAGTCATCCGCGCGGCGATGGCGACCACCGGCGGCCACGCCACGCTGGTGCGCGCGCCGGATGCGGTGCGGGCGGCGGTGCCGGTGTTCCAGCCGCTCGACTCGGTGTCGATGCGGCTGACGGAGGGTATCAAGGCGAGCTTCGATCCGGAGGGCGTGTTTGAGCCGGGGCGGATGTATCCGGCAGTGTAGTTTGCTGGAACGACGCGCCAAGGTGGGCGCTCATGGAAGTCAATCCTTCCGGGAAGGATGACCGCAGGGTCGTCGGCTCCCTGAATGAGAGCTTTCTCGAAGGCGACCTCACTGGCCGCGACGGCCGACCGGCGGAGTAGTTGCTTGAACCAATGTAGCCACGTTGCTACATTGAGGCAAAAGGACCCACGGCCCAAAGGCGGACTTCAATGAACATCAGCACCCGGCCACCCGCGACAACGATCTCCAGTCGGAGGTTCAATCAGAACCGCAGCGCTGCGAAGAAGCTCGCTGAGCAGGGCCCCGTCATCATCACCGATCGCGGCCGACCCACGCATGTTCTGATGACGCACGAAGAATACCAGCGGATCAGTTCTCGCCCGATGAGCCTGCTTGAGGCCCTCGCGCAGCCGGGGGGCGACGAGTACGACTTCGACTTCGATATCCCGAAGCTCGAAGGCCCCCTGTTCAAGCCGGCGGAATTCGACATCGATTTCGAAGACTGATGTACGTCCTCGATACGAACGTCCTTTCGGAACTGCGACGGCCGGCTCGAGCGCATCCCGCGGTGGCCGCCTGGGCGCGGTCGGAATTGTCTGCGAGCTTCTTCCTTTCGGCCATCACGATCCTCGAGATCGAGATCGGAATCCTGAGGATCGGGCGCCGCGACGCCACTACCGCAGGAATGTTTCGGGAGTGGATGGACACCAACGTGCTGCCGCGCTTCGGCGACCGAATCCTCCCGATAGACACCTCCGTTGCGGTTCGGTGCGCCTCTTTGCATGTTCCAGATCCGCGATCGGAGCGCGACGCGTTCATCGCGGCGACGGCGCTGACCCACAACTTCACGATCGTCACTCGAAACACTGCCGATTTCGCGGGAACGGGTGCACGGCTGGTGAATCCATGGGAGTTCCGCGGGCAGCCCACCCTATGACCGTCGAAGTCGACGCCTTCGTCGCGGAGAACATCCTCCCGGCGTACCGCGACGCCGCGCGAAAAATCGTCGCCCTCATGCGCGACGCAGTGCCGGACGCGTGGGAGGGCATCAGCTACGGCATCCCGATGTGGAAGCTCAACCGGGGCATCGCCGTGCTCAACGCCAGCAAGGGCGGCCTCACCTTCGCCTTCTCGCGAGGCGCCTCGTTCGAGGACCGCTTCGGGCTGCTCGAAGGCGTAGGCAAGGTGTCGAAGAATTTGCGGCTCAAAAGCGTCGCAGATTTCAACGAGCCCGCACTGCGCTACTACATCGCGCAGGCCATCGAACACGACAGGCGCTGATGCGGACCGAATTCGCTCCCGAACGGCTGGAAGACCCGCGGATCGCGGCGTCGGAGAAGATCCTCCACACCTGCGTCCATTGCGGCTTCTGCAACGCGACCTGCCCGACCTATCTCCTCCTCGGCGACGAGCTCGACGGCCCGCGCGGCCGCATCTACCTGATGAAGGACATGCTGGAGAATGCGAAGCCGGCCTCGAAGGAGGTCGTGACGCATGTCGACCGCTGCCTGTCTTGCCTCTCCTGCATGTCAACTTGCCCGTCGGGCGTCCACTACATGCACCTTGTCGACCACGCCCGGGCCTACATCGAGGAGACCTACACGCGCTCCTGGCACGACCGCCTGATGCGGAAAGTGCTTGCGGCGATCCTCCCCTACCCCAGTCGCTTCCGCCTCGCGCTGACGGCAGCGAAGCTCGGCCGGCCCTTCAAGCCGATCCTCGGCGTCCTCCCTGCCGTCGGTCCCCGCCTCAAGGCGATGCTCGACCTCGCGCCGCGGATCCTGCCGACGAAGCCGAAGGAGAAGGGCGGCGACGTGTTCCGTCCGTCGAGGCCGCGGGTGAAGCGGGTCGCGCTGCTGATGAACTGCACGCAGCCGGTGCTGGCTCCCGAAATCAACGAGGCGACCGTCCGCCTCCTCAACCGCCTCGGCGTCGAGGTCGTTTACGCCGAAGGCGAAGGGTGCTGCGGCGCCCTCGTCCACCACATGGGCCATGAGCACGCGAGCCTCGACCAGGCGAAGCGCAACATCGATGCGTGGACGCGGGAAATCGAAGGCGATGGAATCGACGCGATCGTCATCACCGCCTCGGGCTGCGGCACGACGATCAAGGACTACGGATTCATGTTCCGCACCGACCCGGCCTACGCCGAGAAGGCGGCGCGCGTGTCGGCGCTGGCGAAGGACATCTCCGAGTTCCTGCCGACGCTCGATGTCGGAAGCGTGGCGCGGATTGGCCTCACGGTCGCCTACCACTCGGCCTGCTCGATGCAGCACGGCCAGCAGCTCAAGGACGGCCCGAAGCGGCTCCTTGCCGCCGCCGGCTTCACGGTGAAGGACGTGCCGGAGGGCCACATCTGCTGCGGCTCGGCGGGCGTGTACAACATCCTCCAGCCCGAGATCGCCGGAAAGCTGCGCGAGCGGAAGGTCGACAACATCGAGAAGACGAAGCCGGACATCATCGCCACCGGCAACATCGGCTGCATCGCGCAGATCGGCAAAGGCCTGACCGATCGCGGCAACGCGGTGCCGATCGTTCACACGGCGGAACTCCTCGACTGGGCGATGGGCGGCCCGGTTCCGGCCGCCGTCGCACGCGCGGGCGTCAAGGCCCGCATCGGCGCACTGGCTTAGCCCCGCCAGTCTTCACGGCGCCGACCGGTGAATTGGTTACCTCGCGTTAACCATACCGGGTCCACCTTTCCAGATGCTGGGGGGACGATCGTGGAGGTCCCGATGACACTGCACACCCTTGGGGCGGCGGCGCGCCAGACCGGCATTGGCGCCCGAACGCTCAGGAAAGCCGTTCAGAGTGGGCTGCTGCCGGCCCGGCGCATCGACGGCTGGGTCTACCAGATCCACTCCAGCGACCTGGCAAGGTTCTCGCTCGCCCGGCAGGTCGATCAAATGACCTCTGCCGCCAGGGAGCGGCGTGACATCGAGCAGCGCCCTGCCCCGATCATCCCGCAGTTCATCCCCTCGCGCGGACCGTTGCACAGGCTGAGGACGTTGCTTGCGGGCCTTGGCGTGGCTTCGGCGATTCCCGCGCGCAACGGCGGTCGCGACAGCTAGAGATTGCACGCCGGCGCCGTCGGTCGTACCCATTGTCGGGCGGCGGAGGCGTGGCAATGGCGGACGAGCCAGGCAAGGACGACGCTAGCCCGGCGGGCGGTGCTGCGGTCGCGGAGAAGCGCAAGCGGCCGGCGCGGACCGCGGTTCTCATCGTCCACGGCATCGGTAACCAGCGGCCGCTCGACACGCTGCGCGGCATGGTGCGCGCCGTCTGGACGACCGACCCCGCCGTCTCGGGTCCAAACGCCAATCACTGGCTCCATTTTGATCGCAGCGGCGATGTCGACCTGCCGGTGGTGACCACAAGCACCGTTGCAGGCCACGACCACCAGATTGAATTCCACGAGCTATACTGGGCGCACACGATGGCCGGGACGCGGCTCGTTGCGGTCCTGCTGTGGCTGTTCGAATTCGTGCGCAAGGGGTCGCGTCCGCTCCGGCGCGATCTCGTGCGGCTCTGGTACGTCGCCGTGCCGTTCCTCGTCGCCGTCATCGCAGCGGCCGTCCTGCTGGTCCTCGACGCGGCACTGGTGCTTCTCGGCGAAACGGGTGCTCTTGCACCGCCCTGGGACCTCGCCGTTCCATGGACGCTGACGACCGTGATCGTCATCGCAACGATGCGATGGCGTGGCCTTGCCGTGCTGGTCGCGATGGCCGCGGTGCTTCTCCTCGCGGCATGGGCGTTCAGGGGCGGCGGCAGCATGCACGAGGCGATCCTCGGCCGCATCGACGATCGCGCCAGCGTGTTTGCCGCCGCGGGCGTTCTTCTCCTCTTCGCAGGGATGGCCGCGCTGTTCCTGACTTCGGTGATCGGCGATGCGGCGCGCTACTACCGGAACAGTCCCGCCAACATCAGGGTGCGCCGCGCCGTGCGCGCGCTTGGCGCGCGCTCGCTGGCGGCGCTGCACGACGAGGACTTCGACCGGGTCATCGTCGTCGCGCACAGCCTCGGCAGCGTCATCGCGTACGACGTCCTCCGCGCCCATTGGTCCGACGTGTGCAGTGCCTTCGGCAACGTCGCCGGAACGCCCGGCCTTGCGGCCCAGGACCGGTTTCCGGTCCGCGACGGGAATCCGGTCGGCAACGATGTCCCGTTCACTGACGCGGAGCGAGCCACCTGGCGCAACCGCGGCCGCGCCCTCCTGCCACAGCTCCTGACGGATCGGGCCACGCCGAAGAAACCGCTCTGGCTCGTCACCGATTTCGTCACGCTGGGCTCGCCACTTGCCCATGCGCGCTACCTCAACGCATCCGGGGCGAACGAGCGCGAACTGGCGGACGACTTTGCCGCCCGGCTCGCGGACCGCGAAGCGCCGACCTGCCCGCCGCGATACGACGAGGAGGATGGCCGGCTCACCTTCACGCCCGACGGCGACGATCCGGCACGGACGCAATATCTCCACCATGCCGCGCTGTTCGGCCTGACGCGCTGGACGAACCTTCACTTTCCCGCCGGCGCCTTCAACGGCGACCTGATCGGCGGCACCCTGGCCGGCGTGCTGGGCTCGGCCATACGGGACATCGAGGTGCCGCGGCCACGCCGCTGGGGCCTGTCATGGCACACCTGGTACTGGCGCTGGGACGACGGGAAGGCGGACGCGCCGGCGCCGCGCCACATCGCGGCGCTCCGCGACGCGGTCAACCTGCTCGACCACCCGGAGACCTGACGGGGAGCGCCCGGGTCAGCGTGCGACGAGGACCGAGACCTTCGCGTTCTTCAGGATCGCCGTGGCGTTCGAACCGAGGATCATCTTCGCCAGCGACGGCTTGTGCGGCCCGATCACGATGAGATCCGCCCCGAAGGCGCCGGCCTCGGCGAGCGTCCGCTCGGCGATGTTGCCGGGGGGAGCCGCGACGGACAGCTTCTCCGCCGGAAAATCGATGGTGGCGGCGATCGCTTCGAGTTGCTTGACCGCAGCAGCCTCGTCGCTGGCCGTCACGCTCGCCGGCACATAGTCGCGGATCGCCTCGAGCATCAGCGGCACCGTCATGAGGCGGAGCTCGGCCCCCGACGCGCGGGCGATGTCCGCTGCCACCGTCGCAACGGCCCGGCCCTTGTCGGGGTCGGCGACGTCCACCGCCGCCAGGATGCGCTTGAACAACGGGCAGCCCTCCCTGTTCTGCCGGAGCCTATTCGCCTTCGGCGAGCGGCTTGGCCTTGTTGTCCTTCTTACCCTCGGTGAGCCGGTCGGTGAACGCGAAGAGCACGCCGGAGACCACGAAGGTGAGGTGGATGGCGACCTTCCAGGCGAGCTGCTCGGTCGTATATGCCGTGCTCGTCAGGAACGCCTTGAGGAGTTCGACCGCCGAGATCGCCACGATGGCGCCGATCAGCTTCAGCTTGAGGTCTGAGAATCCGACTTTGCCCATCCACGCCGGACGGTCCTCGTGAGTGCCGGCGCCGATCTTCGATACGAAGTTCTCGTAGCCGGAGAAGATCATGATGAGGAGAAGGCTCGCGATCAGCGCAGTATCGACGAGGGTCAGGATCGAGATGACCGATTCATACTCGCCCGACTCCCACACCCCCTCGATGAGGTGGATCAACTCCTTCGCGAATTTGATCAGGAGGACGACGATCGCGGCGATCAGGCCGACGAAGAACGGTGCAAGGAGCCACCTGCTCGCGAAGATCGTCCGTTCCAGCCCATGTTCCAGCGCGCGCATCGCTTCTCCCGCCCGATCCCGTGTCGGCCACCCAAATGGGGTGACTCGCGTCGCAACGGCAAGGGATCGGGCGAAGGGTCGCAATCGCGCGCCGCGCAAACGGCTTCAGAGCCAGGGCGTCTGCGCTTAACCTGTTGAAGCCAAACGTGCTGCCGGATCGCTGCTTGACCAGCGCCCCCCGCCCTTAACGTTACTTCGGACAAAGCGACTTAAATCGCTTCCAGCAGGGGTATCGTTGCGTCGGTCTCAGCAGCGAGCATTGCCATGGCGAGTCTCAAGCCCCGGGTCGACTGGGTCGACTATTCCAAGGGCCTTTGCATTGTCCTTATCGTGATGATGCACTCGACGCTGGGCGTCGAGGAGGCGATGAACGGTGCGGTCGGCTTCCTTCACCCTGTCGTGGACTTCGCCAAGCCGTTCCGGATGCCGGACTTCTTCCTGATCGCCGGCCTCTTCCTGTCGCGGGCGATCGATCGCGACTGGGGCCACTACGCCGACAAGAAGGTCGTCCACTACCTCTATTTCTACGTCCTCTGGCTCCTCATATCGTTCGCCTTCAAGGCGCCGTCGCTGGCCGGCGAACTCGGCTGGTCAGGCGTCGGCGAGCTGTTCCTGCTGTCCTTCATCGACCCGTTCGGCACGCTGTGGTTCATCTACTTGCTGCCGGTCCTGTTCGTGGTGGTGAAGCTCACGAAGCAGTTCCGCATCCCGTGGCAACTCGTACTCGTCGTGGGAGCCGCGCTCGAGATCCTGCCGATCCACACGGGCTGGATGGTCATCGACGAGTTCGCCACCCGCTTCGTGTTCTTCTACATCGGCTACCTGTTCGCCCCGTTCGTGTTCCGCCTCGCCGAGACGGCCATCCGGCATGTCGGGCCGACCATCGTCGTCCTCCTTGCCTGGGCCGTCGCCAACTGGGTGCTGGTGGATACCGGCATCGCCCCGCTCCCCGTCGTCTCGCTTGCCTGGGGCCTCGTCGGCTGCATGGCGGTCGTGGCCTTCGGCGCGCTGATGTCCCTCACCCGGATCGGGGCGCCGCTGCGCTATCTCGGCGAGAACTCGATCGTGCTCTACCTTGCCTTCTTCATCTTCATGGCCGGGGCTCGGACCGTGCTGGTGTCGACCGGCATCATCACCGATGTCGGCGTGATCTCGCTGATCGTGACTGCGGCGGGGGTCATCGGACCGGTCCTGATGTACTGGGCCGTCCGCAACACGCCCCTTCGCTTCCTGTTCCGGCGCCCGGCCTGGGTGACGTTCCGGCGGCAACCAAAGCAGCTCGCTCCGGCGGAATGACGTTCTCCTCAGGCGCTGTGCACAGGTGGCACTTCGCCTTGCTGGCCGCGGAGGCAGTCTGTAGCTTGCCGCCGAATTGGCCGGACCGTCCGGCTCTGCACGGACAGCCGGCTCGGCATGGATTCGCACTCCTCGGTCATTGACGCGATCGGCAACACGCCGCTGATACGCCTGCGCAAGGCATCCGAAGAGACCGGCTGCGAGATTCTCGGCAAGGCCGAATTCATGAATCCGGGCCAGTCGGTGAAGGACCGCGCGGCGCTGTCGATCGTCCGCGACGCCCTCGACACCGGCGCCATCGGCCCGGGTGGCGTGATTGTCGAGGGGACGGCAGGCAACACGGGCATCGGCCTTGCCCTTGTCGGCAACGCGCTGGGGCTCAGCTCCGTCATCGTCATCCCCGAGACGCAGAGCCAGGAGAAGAAGGACACGCTGCGCATCATCGGGGCGACCCTGATCGAGGTGCCGGCTGTCCCCTATGCCGACCCGAACAACTACGTGAAGGTGTCGGGCCGCCTTGCCGAGCAGCTGGCCAGGACCGAGCCGGGCGGCGCGATCTGGGCCAACCAGTTTGACAACGTCGCGAACCGCCGCGCCCATCTGGAACACACCGGTCCCGAGATCTGGCGGCAGACCGAAGGCCGGATCGACGGCTTCATCTGCGCCGTCGGCACCGGCGGCACGCTCGCCGGCACCGGAATGGCACTCAAGGAGCGCAATCGGGACATCGTGATCGGGCTCGCCGATCCGCCGGGAGCCGCGCTTTACAGCTACTACACCACCGGCGCACTGAAATCGGCCGGCTCCTCCATCACCGAGGGCATCGGCCAGGGTCGCATCACGGCCAACCTGGAAGGCGCCCCCGTCGACGTCGCGTTCCAGATTCCGGACACCGAGTCGCTCCCGATCGTCTTCGACCTCCTCATCGAGGAAGGTCTATGCGTCGGCGCCTCGACCGGCGTGAACATCGCGGGCGCCATCCGCCTCGCGAAGCATCTGGGGCCGGGCCATACCATTGTGACGGTGCTGTGCGACTACGGCACACGCTACCAGTCGAAGCTGTTCAATCCGGTCTTCCTCCGCGGCAAGGGGCTTCCCGTGCCGCAATGGCTCGACCATCCGCGCCGCATCGCGCCGCCGTTCGTGGAGACCTAGCGGCGAGCCGAACGGACAGCTCGAAGGGAACCGGTTCCGTACCGAAACGTTGGGCGCGTGGACCAGCTCGCAAGAGCTTCTTGAACGCAGCCCGCCGGTCGCATGCCAAGGCGGGCCCCAGCCGGAACCCGCCCATGAAGACCGTTTCCCGCAAGACCCTCGCCGGCCTCCTGCTCGCGGGCGTTGCCCCGATGGCGATCGGGCTGACGATCCTGCCGCCCGCCTTCGCACAGGCCCCCGCACCGGTCGAGGCGCCGGTCGACGCGCTCCTGCAGCTGCCGCCCTTCGATCTTTCGGCGCCCGACATCGAGGCGCAGCTGGCCGCGCACCAGGCCCGACAGGCCGAGATCGAGGCGGCCATCACCGCCAATCCCGCCAACGCGGCGGCGCTCCAGCCCGCCATCGTCGAAATCCAGATTCGCATCCAGTTGCTGCAGGCATTCGTCCGACCGCTGCCGGCGCTCGATCTGGCGGCGCCACTTGCCGGCCTTGAGGAGCAGCTGCGCGCGCACCAGGCGCTCCTCTCCGCCTACCAGGACGCCATGACGACCGCCCGTGCCGGCAACCAGGCGGGCACGACGCTCGCCGCGATCGACGCACGTATCGGCGAGGTGACCAACCGCATCGCCCAGCTCGAAGGCGCCATCACCGCCGCTGCTGCCCCGGCTCCGGCACCGGAGCCAGCGCCTGCCCCCGAGCCAGTTCCCGCCCCCGCGCCCGAACCGATCCCCGTGCCGGCGCCCGAACCGGCTCCTGCTCCGGTGCCCGAACCTGTTCCGGCGCCAGCCCCAGAGCCTGCGCCCGCCCCGACCCCGGAACCGACCCCTGAGCCGGCTCCTCAGCCTGCTCCGGCTCCGGAGCCGACGCCGGCTCCCGAACCCGTGGCGCCGACGATGGATGCCACAGCCGAGCTGAACGCGCTTCCGGATCTCAACCTCGCCGTCGGCCCCGCGGAAATCGAAGCTCAGATTGTGGCCGATGATGCGCGGCTCGCGACGGCCCTGGCAGCCCGGACGACCCCTGGCGCCGATCCCGCGCTCGACCTCCTCATTGCCGAACTCCAGGCCCGGATCACTATCCTCGAACTGTTCGTCGACCCGCTCCCGGCGATCGACCTGACCGCACCGCTGGCCGGCCTCCAGATCCAGCTCGAGGACGAGAACATCCGCCTTGCCGACACGCAGGATGCGCTGTCCGAGGCGGAGGCCGCGGGTCGAACGGCCGTGCTCGGCGCGCTCCAGACGCGTGTTGGCGAGATCACCGCCCGGATCGACCAGCTGAACACCGCCATCACCGCGCTCGCCCCGGCGCAGCAGACTCCCGAGCCCGTCCCGGGCGGTCCGGTCCCGGCGCCGGAACCTGCGCCGGAGCCCGCACCTGCGCCGGAGCCCGCACCCGCACCAGAGCCTGTGCCAGCGCCGGAACCCGCGCCCGCTCCGGGCGAGCTCATGCAGCAGCCGCAGAACGATGCGGCGGCGGCCGAACTCGACGCCGAGATCGCCGACTTTGTGGCAATTGTCCTGCCCGAGCCGGTCGAGGGAAATGACGTCGGCGCCATCAACGCGCAGATCGCCTCGCTTCGCGATCTCCGCACTCAGGGTGAGGCGCTTCTGGCCGAGGGCCGCGTCGCCGGTCGCGATGTGACCCCGCTCGCCCAGAAGATCGCCGGGATACAGATCCTGATCACCACGCTCGAGGAACGTGCCGCCACAGCCGGAGGCGCAACGCCAACTCCGGCCGCGCCGACACCTCCCGCGATCATCGAGCAACTTACCGCCGGCGGAAACGTTGCGGAGGCCCAGCAGGTGCAGACGCTCCGCGAGCAACTGCTCCAGGCCTTCATCACTGCCGGCGTCGGTGCCATCCTTGGCCAGCAGCCCGGCGTTGACACGACAAAGCCGCCGGTTCCCGGTGAGCCGGCTGCCCCCGTCTACGTCCCGCCGGAGGGCTTCGGCATCGTCGTGGGCCAGCAGGGCGACCGCATCGTCTTCCTCCAGGGCGACCAATACGTCGTCCGCGGCACCGGCACGGAGGAACTCGACCGCCTTCTCGTCGATGCCAACAACGTCACCGTCCGGGATCTCGGCAACGGGCTCACGGAAACGACGATCTACCGCAACGACGGATCGCTGATCGTCACCGTGACTGACCAGTACGGCCAGATCATCCAGCGCCGCCGCATCGATGTGAACGGCTTCGAGGTCATCCTCATCGACAACACCGAGACCCTCCTCGGGGCGCCGCCGGTACCGCCACCCCGGTTCACCGAGATCCTGCCGCCGCTCCAGCTGAACATCCCGATCAACCAGTACATCGTGGATGCGGCGCTGGTGAACGAGGCGCAGATCGTCGCCGCCCTTTCGGCGCCGCCGGTCGAGGCCGTCGAGCGCGCCTACACGCTGGAGGAGATCCTCCACAGCTCGCGTCTCCGCAACAAGGTGCGCCGCGTCGACCTCACGACGATCACCTTCGACACGGGCAGTGCCGCGATCGCGCCCAGCCAGTTCGACGAACTCATCCAGATCGGCCGGGCGCTCGAGACGATCCTCGCCGCCAATCCGAACACGGTGTTCCTCGTCGAGGGCCACGCGGATGCGGTCGGCTCGGACTTCTCGAACCTCATCCTGTCGGATCGCCGCGCCGACACGATCGCCATCGCGCTGTCGCAGAACTTCAACATCCCGCCCGAGAACCTCGTGACGCAGGGCTATGGCGAGCAGTTCCTCAAAATCCCGACGCTGGCGGCCGAGCGCCAGAACCGGCGCGGCGTCATCCGGAACATCACCCCGCTGCTCAACGGCGGCGCGGCCGGCTAGCTGTCGAAGCTATGAAGGTTGTTCATCCGGAGCATGGCTGCGAGGTTGGGGTTGCGAGACCAACAACCAGAGCCGGAGCCCCGGATGAACAGTCACAAGAATGCTCGCATGACCCTTCTTGGTCGAGTCCTTCTGGTCGATTGTGTGCGGCAGGGTTGGCTCGTGGCAGCGGCAGCCACCGCCGCAGGCGTGTCGGAGCGGACCGCTTACAAGTGGCTGGCTCGCCAGCGTTTGGGTGGCACGGCGGCATTGCAGGATCGCAGCTCTGCTCCCGGCCCTTCGGCGCGGCGACTGGCTCCGAGCCTTTTGGCGGAGATCGAGCGGCAGCGCCGGCTTCGCCTGACCGGTCCGGCCATCGCCCACGCCCTTGGCTTGCCGCGCTCGACCGTGGGTGCGGTGCTGCGCCGGCTCGGCCTGGGCCGTCTGGCTGCCCTCGAACCGAAGGCTCCCATCGTCCGCTACCAGCGTGACCTGCCGGGCGAGCTCATCCACATCAACACCAAGAAGCTCGGGCGGTTCGACGGCGTCGGCCATCGCGTCACCGGCCACCACACCGGCATGAACCGCAGCCGGGGCAGCGGCTGGGAGGTTCTCCACGTCGCCATCGACGACGCTTCCCGCCTCGCCTACACCGAGCTCCTGCCCGACGAGAAGAAGGAGAGCGCCTGCGCCTTCCTCGACCGCGCCATCGGCTTCTTCCTTGCCCATGGCGCCGCCGTCCAGCGGGTGATGACGGACAACGGCTCGGCCTATCGCAGCCATGCCTTCCGCAAGCGGCTCACCGACGCCGGCCTCCGCCACATCCGGACAAGACCCTACACCCCGAGGACCAACGGCAAGGCCGAGCGCTTCATCCAGACCAGCCTGAGGGAATGGGCCTACGCAAGACCCTTCCCCTCATCCGCCGAGCGCGGTCTCGCCCTCGCCCCATGGATCGACGCCTACAACACCAGGCGACCTCACTCTGCCATCGCCAACCAGACCCCATGGCTCAGGCTGAACAACCTTCTTGGAAACGACAGCTAGCACGCAAGAGCCCGCGCCGGTTCCGGGTCGGAATCGCTGCGGACCTATCGAACGGCGCGGGTCCACCCCGCGCCGTTTGCCATTCCGGCGCGAGGCCGCTGGCGGCTACGATGCCGGCGCGGCAACACGCCCGCTGCCGAGGGGAGACGATCAGGTGAAGAATCCGCACGGACGGAAGCCGGCCACGGCGACCTTTCTCGCCAACGCCGGCCGCGACGGCCGCTTCGCGGGCTCGTTCGTAAACCCGCCGGTCGTGCATGCCTCCACGGTGCTGTTCGACAGCATCGAGGACATGGTCTCGCCCGGCGCGCCTTATGTCTACGGACGCCGCGGCACACCCACTCTGGCCAGCCTCGAGACCGCGCTGGCCGAATTCGAGGGGGCAGCGGGCGCCGTTCTCTGCCCGTCCGGCCTGAACGCGATCACGGCCGCTATTCTGCCCTTCGTGGGGGCGGGCGACCGCGTGCTGTTTCCGGACAGCGTCTATGGTCCTGCGCGGACCTTCGCGGATGCCGTCCTTGCCCGCCTTGGCGTCACCGCCGACTACTACGATCCCACCGACGCCGGCGATGTCGCCGCGCGCCTCGATCCGGCGACCAAGGTCGTCTACGTCGAGAGCCCCGGCTCCAACACCATGGAAATGCAGGATATCCCGGCGATCGTCGAAATTGCGCACGCCGCGCAGGCGGTCGTGGTCGCCGACAATACCTGGGCAACGCCGCTGTTCTGCCGACCGCTCGACCTCGGCGCCGATGTCGCGCTCCTTGCAGCAACCAAATACATCGGCGGCCACGCCGACATCATGATGGGCACGGTCACCGCAGGCGAGCGCTGCTGGCCGCGCCTCAAGGAGGTCCACGGCGCGCTCGGCCTCTGCGTCGGCCCGGACGACGCCTATCTCGCCCTCCGGGGCCTTCGCACCCTGGACGTCCGGCTCCGCCGGCACCACGAATCGGCCCTTGCGGTGGCGACCTGGCTCGAAGGGCACCACGAGGTGGCCAGGGTCCTGTACCCGGCGCTTCCGTCCGATCCCGGGCACGCCCTGTGGCGGCGCGACATGACCGGCGCCTCAGGGCTCCTCTCGTTCGTCCTGCGCGGCTGGTCGGAAGACGAGGCGGCGCAACTGATCGACGGGCTGTCGCTCTTCGGCATCGGCTACTCCTGGGGCGGGTTCGAGAGCCTGGCGACGATCGGCAGCCACGGGATCAGGCGCACCGCCCGGCCCTATCGCCCCGAAGGCACTCTGATCCGTCTCCATGTCGGGCTCGAAGACCCCGAGGACCTGATGGCGGACCTCGACGAAGGCCTTCGCCGGATGCGCCCATAGGGACGCTCCGCGCCCGTTCAAGTGGGAGCCGAATCAATGGCAGCCACGCCACCAAGGCATGGCTGCGCTGCCGATTCTCACTCGCCTGTGACCGACGACAGGCGTAATGGGGACGGCCCGGCCTATCCAAGTGAGTGGCCGCTAAGTGATTCTGGGCCGTTTTCAAGGCCATCCGACCCCACCCGAGCGGATCTCCTCCATGTCTCAAACCTACACCTCGCGGGGGACGGAGACCCATAAAGGTCTCGCCCTCCTGGTCCTCGGCATTTCGCAGCTGATGATCATCCTCGACGCGACGATCGTGAACGTCGCGCTGAACCACATCGCCATCGATTTCGGCGTCTTCGACGAGACTGGCGCGGTCGACTTCGCCCAGATCCAGTGGATCGTCACCGGCTATGCGCTCACCTTCGGCGGCGTGCTGCTTCTCGGCGGCAAGCTGGCCGACCGCTTGGGCCGGAGACGCATCTTCATGGCCGGCCTCGTGCTGTTCGGCTTCGCCTCGCTTCTTGGCGGCTTTGCCAACAGCCTCGGCGTGCTGATCGCCGCCCGCGCCCTCCAGGGCATCGGCGGCGCGATGCTCGCCCCGGCCGCACTGTCCCTCCTCACGGTCGTGTTCGAGGAGGGCAAGGAGCGTGACCGGGCGTTCGGCGTGTGGGCCGGCATTTCCGCCGGTGGCGCTGCCATCGGCCTGATTCTCGGCGGCCTCCTTACGGAAAAGCTCGACGACGTCCTCGTGCTCGGCGGCAACCCTGTCGAGGGGTGGCGCTGGGTGTTCTTCGTGAACGTCCCGATCGCGCTCTTCGCGCTCTGGGGCACGCTCCGCTTTGTCCCGGAGAGCAAGGACGAGAACGCCAAGGGCTTCGACGTCATCGGCGCCGTCCTGATCACTGCCGGCCTTGCCGCCCTCGTCTATGGCCTCGCCAACGCCAACGACCCGCTGGTCGCAACCGGCACCAAGATCGCCTTCATCGGCGGCGCCGCGGTGCTGATCGCAGCCTTCTTCGTCTGGGAAGGGGTGATCAAGCAACCGCTGCTGCCGCTCCGCCTGTTCAAGTTCCGGAACCTCACCGGCTCGAACATCGGCGGACTCTTCGTCGGTGCGGGCCTCTTCTCGTCGTTCCTCTACCTCGTGTTCTGGATGCAGCAGATCAACGGCTGGGAGCCGCTCAAGAGCGGCTTCGCGTTCCTGCCGTTCACCGTTGGCATCATCATCGGGGCGGCCTTCTCGTCGGTGATGATCGGCCGCCTTGGCCCGCGCCCGCTGGTCACGATCGGCCCGTTCATCGCCGGCACCGGCATGTTGATGCTGGGCCTCTTCCTCGAGCCCGATTCGAGCTATCTCGGCCTTGTCCTCCCCGCGCAGCTCGTGATCTCGATCGGCATGGGTGTGACGTTCCCGGCCCTCGTCTCGGGCGCCGTGTCGGGCGTGCCGCAGGAGAACGCGGGCATCGCGTCCGCCCTCCTCAACGCAGCCCAGCAGGTGGGTGGCGCCGTTGGCGTCGCGCTCCTGACGGCGATCTCGATCGGGCGCACGAACTCGCTCCTGACGGCCAACCCTCCGGTGCCGACGCCGGAGATGATGGCCGCGGCAGCCGCGGCGCCCGATCCGGCGGCGGCGACCGCGTTGGCAATGCAGCAGGCCGCCTTCCCCGCCATCGTCGATGGCTGGGGTGCTGCCCTCACCGTAGGCGCGGTGCTGATCTATCTTGCCGGTATCATCATGGGGTCAATCGTGCGGGCAAAGCCCGGGGCGATGCCGAAGATGGCGATGGCATAACGCCGACCGCCAGCCTCTCTCGAGACCGAAGGCCGCCCCAACGGGCGGCCTTCTTCGTTTCAGTGCGTTCCTACTCCGGCATCCCGGCCTGGATCCACGCAGCGACCATGGCGATGTCCGCCGCTGACAGCGGCGTGCCGCCACGCGGCATCTGGGGCGGTACCTGCCCGGTGATGCGCTGCATCAGCAGGCTGCCGGCGGGATTGCCGGCGATCAGCGCCGGCCCGCTGTTGCCGCCCGCGATGGCATTGGCATAGGTGTTCAGCCTGAGCCCGGCGCGGCCTGCGCCGGAATGGCAATTCGTGCAGTTGGCCGCGAACAACGGACCGATGTTGGCGGTCCAGGTCGGTGTCATCTGCGCCGTCGCGGTCGTCACCGGTCCGACCAAACCCAGCACCGAAAGGCCGGCAACGAGACCGGCCGCAAGCACCACGCGTAATCGTCTCATGTGAGGAATGCCTCCTCGGGCGTTGGCAACGCAGGACCGACCCCAGCCGGACCTTCCGCCGAGCCCGTGAGCCGACCCTAGCACGCGCCGGGCCGACCGGCCTATCGGCCGGTCGGTCAGGGGCGCCTCTCAGCGAGCCGGAATCATCGTGCCTGTGCCGGCCCGCCTTCCGGCCAGGATGATGATCGCCGCCCCGACCACCGCCGAGAAGCCCGAGCCGAGGAGCACCCCGATCTTGGTCTCGTCGATCAGGAGCGGCGAGGTCGAGTAGGCGAGAAGGCCGATGAAGAGGCTCATCGTGAAGCCGATCCCGCACAGTACCGCAACGCCGTAGACCTGCATCATGTTCGCCCCCGTCGGCATGGGTGCCAGCTTGAGCCGGATGAAGAGGAACGCCGCCCCGAATACCCCGACCTGCTTGCCCACGAAGAGCCCGAGCGCGACGCCAAGCGGCACGCTGTCGGTGACGTTGATCCCCGATCCGCCGAGCGCCACGCCAGCGTTGGCAAAGCCGAATATCGGCACGATGAGGAAGGCGACCCACGGGCTCAGGCCGTGCTCGAGGCGTTCGAGTGGGCTGTGCTCCGTGCGGCGCGACCGGATCGGGATGGTCAGCGCGAGGGCCACGCCCGCAAGCGTCGCATGGATGCCGGACAGGAACACGACGTACCAGAGCACCGCGCCGATCGCGAGGTAGACCGGAATCGACGTCACCCCGAGCCGGTTGAGGACGATGAGAACGACGAGGAGCGCCGCGGCGGCGCCGAGCATCAGGAGGTCGAGGTCCTCGGTGTAGAAGACCGCGATGATCACCACCGCGCCGAGATCGTCGAGGATCGCGAGCGCTGTCAGGAACACCTTGAGCGAGGTTGGCACCCGCGAGCCGAGGAGGGAAAGGACGCCGAGCGCGAACGCGATGTCGGTCGCGGTCGGAACTGCCCAGCCGCGGAGCGCCACGGGATCGCCGCTGTTGATGACCACGAAGATCACCGCCGGCACCGCCATGCCGCCAACAGCGGCGGCGCCCGGCAGGATGCGCGCGCCCCACGTGGAAAGCTGGCCGATGAGGAACTCGCGCTTGATCTCCAGGCCGACCAGCAGGAAGAACAGCGCCATCAGCGCGTCGTTGACCCAGTGCTCGACGCTGAGTCCGCCGACCTTCCGGTGCAGCGTGTCGAAGTAGACCTCGGACGCGCCGGAGTTCGCCACGATGAGCGCAAGCGCCGCAACGGCGATGAGGATGATCCCCGCCGACGATTCGTTTGAGAGGAAGCGTCGGAAGACGCCGAGGCGGGCGGGATGCTGTTCTGTCATGGCGTAACGCTAGCGGGCAGACGTCTCGTTACCAAGACCAAATGGCGCGTTTGGGCCGAATCCTGGGGAGCTACGGGGCCGCACCGCCGGAAGCACCGACGGCCGGGGCAAGGAGCCTCGCGCGCCGGAAATGCGTGTCCTTGCTCCGGCGCGTGACCGCTTCGAAGCCAAGCGACGCGATGCGTGCCGCAAGGTCGTCGAGGAACCCGCCGGGGTTCTGTTCGTGCGCCTTGAACTCCACGATGAGGTCGGACACCTGTGAGAAGGCGCTCGTGCGTGCAAGCTCGTCCAGCACTGCGATTTCGGCGCCCTCGACGTCGATCTTGGCCACCAGCCGCTGCCCTGCGAATGGCTGCAGCGCCGCATCGATGAAATCCGCCCCGCCGCTTGGGGCGACCACGTTGGCCGACGCCGGGTCGGTGACGTGGCTCATGCCGCTATGGTGCGGAATGAACCTGAGGCCGACGACACCGGAGGGGCCGATCGCCACACAGAACGGCCGGACCTTCGTGGTGCGGTTCGCCCGCAGATTGCCGGTGAGGAAGTGGAAATTGTCCCACACCGGCTCGAAAGCGAGGACCGCGATGCAGCGCGGCAGGCGGTCGGCGTACAGCGAATAGATGCCGATGTTCGCGCCGATATCGAGGAAGACGAACGGCTCTTCGATGTGCCGAAGCGTCGTCGAAACGAACCGCTTCTCGAGGCGAAGGCCGAGGGAGCTGTCGAAATTGTAGTCCCCCGGACGCCGCAGAAGCCGCGGATAGCCGCCGCGCATGGCGATGGTCCGCCCGGGAAGCGCCAGCCTCGCCCGCGTCCATGCCCGGCGCAAGGTCCGCGCCACCGACGATTCCTTGCGCTTGCGTGGCTTCGCCTGTCCGTCGGTCTTGCTCATTGTGCTGGTCCGCGGCCCCGTTCGCCATCGTCGCCTGGCGCGCAGTGTCGAGCCCCGGCGCATTCCGTGCAACGCCTCGAAGGCGCGCCCGCCGCCCGACGCGACCGCGCCGTCGCCCGAACGGCCAAGGGGATCGGCAAGGTTCTCGCCGCGGGCGAAGTGCAAACCTGCACGCCGAACGTCTTGCGCCGCATCTTCGGGAATGCGACCGGTCGCATGGTGGAGGGGTAGGACGAAGTACGACGCCGCAGGTCTGCCCGGTGCGCCTCCCAGCCAACGCATCCGATCCCTGGTTCCCGCCCCGTTCGTCCGGCCGCGACCTGGATTTCCGACCCTGGCCGCTCGCGCTCTCGGTCGCAACGCACGGCCTCCTCCTCGCGGGGATTGCCGTTGCGATGGCGACTCCGGGAGCCCGACCGGCGCCGCCGAGCCTGCCGGTCGAACTGGTCAGCCCGGAGGGACTTCGCACCGCGACCGCACGGTCGCTTCCTCTCCCGCCGGTCCCGCAACCGGTCGCCGAAGCGCCGCCGGCGCCTCCAGCGGCTCCGCTGCCGGCCGGAGACGAATTGACCGTTGCCACCACGCTCTACGCGGGCGCCATCCTCGACGATCCGGCAAACCGGGCGATCCGCGAGGCCCTGCCGACCCTGGAGCGCAGCGAGCGCATCATCCAATTGTGCAACGTCGAGGGCCTTGAACAGCTCCGCGCGGCGCGACCGGGAACGACACCGGACTTTCTCGTCGGCTACGCCTTCGCCGATGTCACGGTCGACGGATACACGCTCGACGCCCCCGGCGCCGCCTATCACGAAGGACAGGAATGGCACCGCGTCAGGTTCACCTGCTCGGTCGACGCGACCTTCGACAGCGTGACGGACTTTCGGTTCGAGATCGGGGACGACGTGCCGGAAAGCGAGTGGGCCAATCACAACCTGCCGGGGACGGTTGCCGACGAATAGCCGGCGATGTCGTCTCAGGACCGCGCCGCACGCGGCGAGGAAGGGGTGGTAGCGCGTAGGGAGTGGTAGCGCGTAGGGGAATCGAACCCCTCTTACCGACGTGAAAGGCCGGTGTCCTAACCGATAGACGAACGCGCCATCCTGGCAGCCCTGTCAACAAGCCGAACCAGTCGAGCCTGTCGCGGGGGCTTCTCTACACTCAATCCTTCCTTCGGTGCATACACCTGCCGCTTCCGTCCGAGAACGGCCGAACCCGCGAAGGTCCGTATCCTCGGCTGTGGACGAAGGGCGCGGCGAGCGCGGTTATAGAGGCGGGTCCGTCGAGTGCCAAGGCGGCGAAATCGCCTTTCTCACCATGTTCCGCTGTTCGGCATCGACAACCATGGCTCCCGGGTCGGAAGCGCTCCCCCGGCCTGCAGGAGTTCGATCGAGATGCCATCGGGGGACCGGACGAACGCCATGCGACCGTCGCGCGGCGGCCGGGCAATTGTCACGCCGCCGGCCATGAGTGTCTCGCACGCGGCATAGATGTCATCGACCTCGTAGGCGAGGTGGCCGAAATTGCGGCCGCCCCGGTACTCCTCGGGATCCCAGTTGTCGGTCAGCTCGACCTGGGCCGCCTCGTCGCCGGGGGCGGCGAGGAAGACCAGCGTGTACCGGCCGGCCTCGTTGTTGGTCCGGCGAACCTCGCGCAGGCCGAGGAGATCGCAATAGAAGCGCAGCGATGCTGCGATGTCGCTGACCCTCACCATCGTGTGCAGGTATTTCATGTCATGTCTCCTCGCGCAGCGCGCCGCCGGCCGGTTGATGTCGACGGGGGCGCGCGGACGATGCGCACACAGGGCATCTGCCTGAATAGACAGCAGCAATCATGTCTTTCTCTGAGTGTCTCTGTTTGGCACTAGTGCGGCCGTTGACGGGTGCTATTCTGAACTACGATTCGATTGCAGTGGTTGGCAATCGCGGTTCGATCAGGGGGCGCGACGCTATGGGGGCCAAGCTCTCGCAAGAGGGGCCTCGACTCGAGGAGTTCACCGACGAGGCGCCCGTTGGTCTCGTCGAAGTCACGGGCATCATCAAGTGGTTCGATGTCGCCAAGGGCTATGGCTTCATCGTTCCCGACAACGGAAAGCCCGACGTCCTTATCCACGTTTCGTGCCTCAGGCGGGACGGCTTCCTGACCGCTTATGAGGGAGCCCGCGTCGTCGTCGAAGCCATCGACCGCCCGAAGGGGCTCCAGGCTTTCCGTGTTCTGTCGATGGACGAATCCGGCGTTCCGCCGCCGGCGCAGACCGCTCCGCCCCGCACACACGCGAATGTGACGCCGTCGAGCGGCCTCGAGCGCGTGATGGTGAAGTGGTTCAACCGGGTGAAGGGCTACGGCTTCGTCAGCCGCGGCGAAGGCACGCCGGACATCTTCATCCACATGGAGACGCTGCGGCGCTTCGGCTTGACAGAGCTCCGGCCCGGGCAGACGGTCCTCGTCCGCTTCGGCAACGGGCCGAAGGGGTTGATGGCTGCGGAGATTCGCCCCGACGGGGGCGGCGGACCTCCCGCCTCGCATTGAGGTTGCGCATGTCCGTTCCGTTCCGCCCGGGTCGCTTGCCCGGGCTTTACCGCGTCCGCTCGCTCGCCCTCGCCCTGGTCGCCCTGGCCGGTCTCGCGACCACGCAGGCCCTGGCGCAGCTCACCGCCCCCATGGTGCCACTGGTCGAGCGGCCCGAAACCATCGTCATCCACACCGATACGGGCGATCACGTCTTCACCGTGGAGTGGGCGGTGACCGACGCCGAGCGGGCGCGCGGCCTCATGTTCCGCACCGAGATGGCGCCCGATCACGGCATGGTCTTCGACTTCTTCCGCGAGGGGCCGGTGTCGTTCTGGATGCGCAACACGCTCATCTCCCTCGACATGATCTTCATCCGCAGCGACGGCACGGTGCTGTCGATCGCCCAGAACACCACACCGCTGAGCGACGCCGCGGTGCCGAGCAATGGCGCCGTGCGCTACGTCCTTGAAGTCATCGGCGGAACCGCCGCGCGCCTCAGCATCGACCCGGGCGACAAGATCGACCTGGAGTAGCCGGAGCGGTTCAGCAGCCACCGAGCAGCCGCGGAATGAGTTCGAGCGCCCCGGCGAAGTCCGTCCCGCGCACAACCACCATCGCGGAGCCGACCCCGGCGGGGTCGGCCGGATAGGCGACCGCGACTTCTTCCGCACGGCCCATGAACATGCTCGTCCAGTTCACCGCGAGCGCCTCGCCGGCGACGGCCACCTGCTCGGTGTCGGCGATCGCCATCGGACCGCCCGGATAGGGCGGCTCGCCATCGAACACCGTGACGTCGATCGTCATCGCCCCGGAATCGCTGACGAACCGGACATGCGAGACCCGGACCGGCGGCGTGCCTGGCGGCCCCGCCACGGGCACCACCTCCTCCACCGTCATGGGCTCCGGGAAGGTGCCAACTGGAACGTAGACGGTCAGCCAGCTGATGAGCATGGCGGCGCAGGCGAGCATGGCGCGCACTCCGTGTCGTTGGAACGGGAGTGCAGCCCGGCGCAGCGGCGAAAGCATGGCCGCGAACGGATCTGATCCGATCGCCGCTTCCAGTCCGCGAACGGCCAAGCGCCGGAACTACCCCGCGCAGCCCGACATCTGGATATCTCGTGCCTCCGTCGACTGCGGAACCGGATCGTGCTATGCGTTCGCAAACGCATTCTGGGGGTGGCTATGATCAGACTCTTGACAGGTGTAGCTGTGGCGGCGATGGCCGCGCTCGTAACGACCACCGTGAAGGCGGCCGACGTGCAGCCAATCGTCGTTCCAGCCGCACCGCCAGTAGTCGTGTCGGTGCCCGTTCCCGTGTTCGACTGGGCTGGTTTCTATGCCGGCCCGATCGTCGCGATCTTCGAGCCATTCGACTCCCGGTCGCTCGGCCTCGGCGGTGTCGCCGGTTTCAATGTCGCGCGCGGCAACCTTGTCGCCGGCGCCGAACTGGACGTCTATGCCCTGTTCTTCAACGGAATCGGCGGCGGCCACACCAACCTGGAGGTCATCGGACGCGGCCGGATCGGCACGGCGCTCGGTGCGGAGAACCGGTTGCTGGTCTACGGCGCGGCGGGGGCTGGCCTCTACCGCTCTCTGGTAGGCTTACCCGACCAGGGGCTCTTCGCCCACTTTGCCATCGGCACCGAGTACGCGCTCGGTAGCCGCGTCAGCCTGCGCGCCGAGACCAGCACCTACCACTATCCGAGCTGCTTCTTCCCTTGCACGGACCTGCAGTTCACCGGCGGCGTTCTTTTCCACTTCGGCGGGTAGCACGCAGCCACTGACGCGAGGGGGATAACCCGCCCAGCGCCCTGCGCGCGGGCGGGTGTCTGCCTATACCGCCACCTTCGCGGCGATGTGCGGGTGCGGGTCGTACCCCACGAGCTCGAAGTCCTCGTAGCGGAAGCTGTCGATGGACCTGACCTCAGGGTTGATCCGCATCGTCGGCAGGGCTCGCGGCTCCCGCGAAAGCTGTTCGCGCGCCCGGTCGAGGTGGTTGAGGTAAAGGTGCGCGTCCCCGAGCGTGTGGACGAACGTCCCCGGCCGGAGCCCGGTCACCTGCGCCACCATCATCGTCAGCAGCGCATACGACGCGATGTTGAAAGGCACGCCCAGGAAGATGTCGGCGGAACGCTGGTAGAGCTGGCAGGACAGCGTTCCCGCCAGTCCATCTCGTCCCGGCTCGACGTAGAACTGGAACAGCACGTGGCAGGGCGGCAGCGCCTGCCGGTCGACATCGGCCGGGTTCCACGCCGTGACCATCAGGCGCCTTGAATCAGGATTGGAACGGATCGCCGCAACCACTTGCGCGATTTGGTCGATCACGCCGCCATCGGGCGTCGGCCATGACCGCCATTGCGCGCCATAGACCGGCCCGAGATCGCCGTTCTCGTCGGCCCACTCGTCCCAGATCCGGACGCCGTTGGCATTGAGATAGCCAATGTTGGTGTCACCGCGGAGGAACCAGATCAGCTCGTGGATGATCGAACGGAGGTGCAGCTTCTTGGTGGTGACGAGCGGAAGACCGTCCGACAGGTCGAAGCGCATCTGGTGGCCAAACACCGACTTCGTGCCGGTGCCGGTCCGGTCCGTCTTGACGACGCCGGTGTCGAGCACGAGCCGCATCAGGTCGAGATATTGCCGCATGAATCAGATGTAAGCGCCTTCATGCCGCGCCACAAACCGCGGAGCGCGTTCCCGGCCTCGATGCTGTTGATAGCCGGGCCCGCGCCGCGTTTGTTCCGGCATGCGGCGCCAACGCGATCCCACCAGCCTGGTCTTGCACGAGCGGCCGCGGCATGTCCGCCGCGGCCGCTCGTCAATACTCCCTGCCGGAGCCCCTACTCCGCCGGCACATGCACCGGCTGGCGGCTCCGGCGGCCGAGCGTCACCCGCGATATCGCGAATGCGCCGACCGCGCCGGCGGCGATCACCGCGACCATTGCCAGCGGCGTCCCGTCCGAGACCGCGGAGACGACCGCGATCGCGATCGCGCCGAGGGCGAACTGGATCGTGCCGCCGAGCGCCGCCGCCATGCCGGCGATCGGGCCGTTTTCCTCGAGCGCGAGCACCATCGTCGCGGGAATGACGAGGCCGAGCGCACCGAAGGCGAGGAAGAACATCGCCATCAGGACCACGAGGCTGTCGACGCCGGCAAGCGTCAGGGCGAGGAGCGCCACCGTCACCACCATGAAGAACGTCACCGCCGCCGCGATCACCGGGCCAACGCCAAAGCGGGCTGCGAGCCGGGCCGAGAACTGCGAGGCGCCGATGAAGGCAATCGCGTTGACCGAGAAGGCAATCGAGTACTGCGTCGGCGTGAGGCCGAAATGGTCGATGTAGACGAAGGACGACGCGCCGAGGAACGCGAAGAACGCCGCCATCCCGAGCCCGCCGATGAGCGTGATGCCCATGAACCGGCCATCGCGGAAGAGCTGCCCCGCGCTCGACAACGCCTTCCGCAGACCGCCGCCGACCCGCGCCTCGACCGGCCGCGTCTCGGGGAGGAAGAACGCCACAAGGCCGATGCCGAGGAGGCCGGCGATCGTCACCGCCCAGAAGACCGCGCGCCAGTCGAACGCCTCGATGAGGGCGCTGCCGGAGAGCGGGGCGAGGATCGGCGAGACGCTGAAGACGAGCATCACGAGCGACATCAGCCGCGTCGCCGCGACGCCGGTGTGAAGGTCGCGGACGATCGAACGGGCGATGACCATGCCCGCCGCCGCGCCGACGCCCTGCACGAAGCGCGCAGCGATGAGGAGTTCGATCGACGGCGCGAGCGCGGAGCCGATTGAGCCGATCGTGAAGAGGGCAAGGCCGACATAGAGCGGCTTCTTGCGGCCGACCTGGTCGGAGACCGGGCCGTAGACGAGCTGGAAGAGGCCGAACGACACGAAGAAGACCATGAGGGTCAGCTGCGTCAGGGCCGTGGTGGTGTCGAGGTCGGCGGCGATGGCCGGCATCGCCGGGAGATACATGTCGATCGCGAACGGCCCGACCGCGACCAGGAGGCCGAGGATGATCGCGTTCTTGAGAAAGCCGGTTTTCTGTTCTGCCATGGGAGTCTTTCAGTGCCGGTGCGCCGGCCGAATGGCGAGCCGTCCCGTTGCCGGTAAGGGCACGGTCCGCTCGGTGGGGTAAGATGGTTCGGCCGCGGAAGCCGCGCGGTCGCGGGGGCCTTTCGGGCCGGTCTTGCGAGCGCTATCTGACGGCAGAGGGATGGCCGCCGTTCCGCGCTTTCAACGTCCACTATTTTGGACAGCATTGTCCAAATCGTCAATCGCCGGTATCATGCATTCATGGCAGAGCAGACCCTGACGGATGTGATGGATGCCCCGCTGGCGGAGGCGCCCTCCCCCCGCGGCCATGCCGCAAAGCGGGCAGCGATCCTCGACGCCGCCATGCGCGTGTTCGCCCGCGACGGCTTCGCCGGCGCGAGTATCGACGCGATCGCCGCCGAGGCCGGTGTATCGCGGCAGACCGTCTACAACCACGTCCGCGACAAGGAGAACCTCTTCGCGCTTGTCGTCGAGGACGCGACCGTGCGCCAGAATGCCGGTCTGTTTGCCACGCTTGCGACCTTCCCCGACCGCCCGCACGACCTCGAGGCCGAGCTGATCGCCTTCGCGCAGCGCCTTGCCGGCGATTGCCTCTGCAGTTGCCGCTCGGCCGAACTGCAGCGCCTCGTCGAGAACGAGGGCACACGCTACCCGGAGCTTTTCAAGGCGTGGAAGGAGCGCGGCCCCGGCCGGCTGGACGCTGCCATCTCGGCCCGGCTCTCGCGCCTCGCCCAGGCGGGCCTTCTCGACGTCGACGACCCGGACCTTGCCTCGCGCCAGTTCGTGGCGCTGGTGACGATGGATCTCGAATCGACGAACCATCTCGGCGAGGATCCCAGCCCCGCCGAGGTCGAGGCCGCCGCCTCGGCCGGCGTGAGGACGTTCCTCCGCGCCTACCGGCCGCGCTGACCTACGGCCCGGCTGGCGCGGGCGTCTGTACCGTTGCCATGAGGTACTGGAGGTGTTCGCGGAACGAGCCGTAGAGGCTGTGATCGAAGTCCGCGACACGCCACTCGCCGTTGCGCTTCACGAGGTGGAAGACGATCTCGGTCACCTCACCGGCAATCTCGGGGCCGGCTTCCGGGAAACACCACTGGCTCTGGAAGGTGGCGGTGACGCCGGCCGTCGTCTGGGTCTCGAAGTCCCCGTCGACCGTCACGCCCTGCAGCGTCGGGCAGTATTCCTGCCGGCCGGTGATCGGATCGCCGTCGATCAGCGGTTCACCGAGCGCGACCTGCAGGTCGATGACGTCCTGGAAAGCTTCGCGGAGGTCGTCGGTGAACAGGCGATTCAGTGCCTCGCCGGCGAGGGGATCCCCGCGCCCGGTCTGCCCCAGATACTCGATCTCCTGCCGCATCAGCTCTTTGACAAGCGTGACCGGCGAATCACCGACGAGCAACGTGATCGCAAGAATCAGTTCCACCATGGCTTCCTTCTCCCGAGTCGCCCGCCCGTTCGCGGGCACATTCTAGGGTTCCCGGCGCAGCTTGCCAGCCTCAAGCGGGCGCGTCGCGGCAACTGGCTCACGCCTCACGGAAACTGCCCGCCGCGCCTTTGCAGCGGCGGCCGAACTCCCTATATTCCGAACTGCCGGCTTCGGCCGGCTATGGTGATAAACGGCCATCGTAATAAGCTCTTCGGACCCGGGGGCAGTACCCGGCGCCTCCACCCAAGCCCACCCGCAATGATGGCGGGTTTCGGCGGGGGCGAACTAGGATCGACGAGGGTGTAAAGGGTGGGCTTTTGCCCGGCATGGTTCCGCCGTTATCGGGCCGAACTCATAGTTGCCAATGACAACAACTATGCCGGGGCTCGTCTCGCCGCGTAATGCAGCGAGGTGAACTCCACCTCTAAAGCCCTTATCGGTTCGCATCGGTAAGGCGGGGTTCGGGAGCACCTGGCAACAGAAGCTCCCACTTCATTTTCCCGCTAGCCGCCACGATCGCTTGGGGCTAGGACGGACCCATGGCCGAAGACCAGATCCGTTACGACATCCTCGCCCAAGACGCGCTGCGTGGCGTGCTGCGCAAAGTCCTCACGGAAGTTGCCAAGGCGGGCCTTCCCGGCGAGCACCACTTCTACATCACGTTCGCCACCAAGGCGGCGGGCGTGCGGATTTCGACCCGGCTCCTGAGCCAATATCCCACCGACATGACCATCGTGCTGCAGCACCAGTTCTGGGACCTTGCGGTCACCGAGCACGCGATGGAGGTCGGCCTGTCGTTCAACGGCGTTCCGGAGCGGCTGCTGATCCCGTTCAGCGCGGTGAAGGCCTTCGTCGACCCGTCCGTGCAGTTCGCGCTCCAGTTCGAGCCCGCGATGGCTCCGGTCGAGGTGGAAGCGGAGGCGGACTCATCCGCACCGGTGCCGATCGCCGGCAAGAAGGCCGAGATCCTGGCCGCCCCGGTCGCCGCCAAGGCGAAGCCGGCGAAAGAGGAGCCGGACGACGAGGCCGCGCCGGCCGACAAGCCGCAGGGCGACGCCCAGGTCGTGAGCCTCGACGCCTTCCGCAAGAAGAGCTGAGCCATCAATCCACCCGCTTGACCGGCGGCTCGTGAATCAGCCTGATCGCGCGCATGGCAACGCGCACTGAAACCGATACCTTTGGCGCCATCGAGGTCCCGGCCGACCGCTACTGGGGGGCCCAGACCCAACGCTCGCTGCAGAACTTCCGTATTGGTTGGGAGAAGCAGCCGCTGCCGATCGTGCATGCCCTGGGTGTCGTCAAGCGTGCCGCGGCCGAGGCAAACATCGACCTCGGCGTCCTCGACCGGCGCATCGGCGACGTCATCGTGAAGGCGGCCGACGAGGTCGCGGGCGGACAGCTCGACGACCATTTCCCGCTCGTCGTCTGGCAGACCGGCTCCGGCACCCAGTCGAACATGAACGCCAACGAGGTCATCGCAAACCGCGGGATCGAGATCCTGGGCGGCACGCTCGGCGCGAAGACGCCGGTTCATCCGAACGACCACGTCAATATGAGCCAGTCGTCGAACGACACGTTCCCGACGGCGATGCATGTGGCGACGGCGGAGAAGCTCGTGCGCCGCACGATCCCCGCGCTCCGTCACCTCGCCACCGCGCTTGCCGACAAGGCCGAGGGGTGGCGCGACATCGTCAAGATCGGGCGAACGCACACCCAGGATGCGACGCCGCTGACGCTCGGCCAGGAGTTCTCCGGCTACGCCATGCAGGTCCGGAACGGCGTCGAGCGGATCGAGCAGACGCTGCCGCGCCTGATGGAGCTCGCGCAGGGCGGCACCGCGGTGGGCACCGGCCTGAATGCACCGACGGGCTTCGCCGAACTCGTGGCAAAGCGGATCGCCGCCATCACCGGCCTTCCGTTCACCAGCGCGCCCAACAAGTTCGAGGCGCTCGCCGCGCACGATGCGATGGTCTTCACCCACGGCGCGCTGGCCACCGTCGCCGGATCCCTGTTCAAGATCGCCAACGACATCCGGCTTCTCGGCTCAGGCCCGCGCGCCGGCCTCGGCGAACTCGCCCTGCCCGAGAACGAGCCCGGGTCGTCGATCATGCCGGGCAAGGTGAACCCGACGCAGTGCGAGGCGATGACCCAGGTCTGCATCCAGGTCTTCGGCAACAACGCCGCCATGACCTTCGCCGGCAGCCAGGGTCATTTCGAGCTCAACGTCTACAACCCCTTGATGGCCTACAACCTTCTCCAGTCGGCGCGGCTGCTGGCGGATGCCGCGATGTCCTTCGCCGACAATTGCGTCGTCGGCATCGAGCCGCGCCGCGACGTCATCCGCCAGCATGTCGACCGCTCGCTGATGCTGGTCACCGCGCTCGCCCCCCGCATCGGCTACGACGCAGCGGCAAGGATCGCGAAGGCGGCGCATGCCAACGGGACCACGCTCCGCGAGGAGGCGCTGGCGAGCGGGCTGGTGACGGAGGCGGAGTTTGCCGAACTCGTGCGGCCCGAGAGGATGGTGGGGCCGGGCTAGGATTGCGGCGCAGGTTGCATGCGTATAACGTCTACGCATCATCCGCTGGACAAGGCCCCGATGGGCGCGCGCAAGCCACTGAATCTCTCGATCGACGCCGAACTGATCGATCGCGCCAAGGCGCTCGACATCAACCTTTCACAGGCGCTCGAAGCCAAGCTCCGCGATATCGTTCGCGAGGAGGAGACTGCGCGCTGGCAGCGCGAGAACAAGGGGGCGATCGACGCCTGGAACCGGTGGATCGACGAGAACGGCATTCCGCTCGATGACCTCCGCGCGTGGTGATCACCGCCAGTTCGACGTCCGCTCGATCCGGGACGGGAGAAACGTCGATCTCGTGGTCATCCTTCAGGCAAACGCGCTCGGGCAGGCGACCACCGTCGTCGTCGCTCCGCTGATTCCCGCGGGGGCCGTGCCCGAACTCAGCCGCGCGACGCCCATGGTCGAAATCGACGGTGCTCGGTATCTCGTCGCGGTCCATCTCGTGATGACCATCCACCGCCGCCTCCTCGGCGCTCCGGTAGCGTCACTCGCCGATCGCGACTGGGAGCTGAAATCCGCCATCGACACCGTGTTCTTTGGCATCTGAGGCCGCCATGACAGCCGAGATCGTCAACCTCCGCCGCATCCGCAAGGAGAAGGCCCGCGCCGATGACAAACGCGCCGCGGAGGCGAACCGCGCCGCGTTCGGCCGGACCAAGGCGGAGAAGTCGGTGACGAAGGCGGCGAAGGATGCCGCCGACCGTAAGCTCGACGGCCACCGGCGCGAGGACTGAGCATGGCCAAGCGGTCGATCGCAATTGCCGGCCACCGCACCAGCATCTCGCTCGAGGAGCCGTTCTGGTCCGCGCTCGCCGAGATCGCCGCGGCACGCTCGCTGAGCCTCTCGGGCCTGGTCGCCGAGATCGATCGCGACCGCCCTCCCCGCACCAATCTTTCGTCAGCCGTGCGGATGTTCGTCCTCGCCTGGTTCAGGGAACCGGCGCCGGCGGCACCGGACCACCAATAGCCGGCGCGGCTGGCGGCAACTCGAACAGTTCGGCCGGGATTGCAGCGGGCGCCTCCTCGGCAGGCGCCGGGACGGCCGCCTCCGCCGCCTCGCGGTCGGCATTGGTCCGCTCGATCATCCGGAGGAAGCGCTCGATCTCGAGCGCATTGGCGGTCGTCTCGTCGGCGCGCCGGATGCTCTCCACGCGAAGATAGCTCGTCAGCGCGGTCACGTTGACGGTGCGCGACGGGTCAGCCATCGGGCCGGCGAAGAGGATATCCACCCCGCGCCGAAGGCGCTCCGTCGCGTCGCCCGCGAGGTCGAATGCCCACCGGCTGTCGAGCACCAGCCGGTTGAGGTCGATGTCAACCCGCGCCGACAGGTTCGTCCCGTCGACCGAGACGAAGGCGTTGTCGAGGCTGAGCACGCCGGCGGCGATTTCGAACGGCGTGGTGAGCGCGCCGACCGGGAGATCACCGGCATCCAGGAAGTCGGTGAAGGCATCCCGGAGCGCGATGTCGCCCAGCGGCGGACCCGCCTCGGCGCGTTCGAGGATGAGATTGAACGCGTTGGGGTTGAAGAAGTGGAACACACCCTCGTCAAGCGTGAAGTTGCCGCTTCCCGCCAGTGTCGCAATGACCCCGGCGGGCGACCGTCCGAGCCCGGTGAATGTCGCGTCGAGAGTGAGATTCCCGTCCGCCACCGGCTGCCCTTCGCGGCGCCAGATGATCGCCTCGATCGGCACCCGGTCGAGGCGGAGCTGTCCGTCGACCGAGGCCTGTCCATCGACGATGGTTGCCGCAAGGAAGCCCGCCACCGCACCGCCGGCAAGCGACGCGGACTTGAGCTCGATCGATCCGCCGTCCTGCCGGGCGGTGACCTGGAGCACCGCATTGTCGAGCGTCAGCGCCGTCCCGAGTGCAAGCCGTGCCGTCTCAACCTCGATGTCCACCGTGATGCCGTCCAGGATCGGCCCCGGAAACGGTGTCCGTGGCCAGGGCCCGTCAGCGATCCCCGTGGCGCTCGGATCGGTCCCTACCGGCAGCGCAAGGAGCCAGCCGAGATCGACCTCCTCCAGCGCAAGCCCGCCGGTCAGCGCTAGGTTCTCGTCCGCCCGCGTGAGGGCGAGTTCGCCATCGAGGCTCCTGGTGCCGATCGAACTCTGGCTCTGCCCGAAGGCCAGCGAGACGCGCTCGTCGCCAGCGCGCAGCACACCCTCGATGACGGCGGACACGCCCGCCTCCATCCCGGGCAGGACCACGCCCGCCATGCGCGCGAGGGGGCCAAGATCGCCCTGTGCCCTGATCGGGCCCTGGAAGGCGAATGTGCCGGTCCGGTCGAAGCGCAATTGGCCGCTGCCGGAAACGCGCAGCCCGGCCAGTTGCGACGGGTCGATCCGCGCGGTCATGCCGGTCGCGGGAACACCTGTGGCCTCGATCAGGATTTGGGCGGGACCGGCATTCGCCACGGTCTCGACCGCGATGCCGAGCTGGCGCGCCAGACGGACCGTATCGGGTGACGCGAGATCGATCGCGAGCGTGGCCGTCGCGCGGTCCCAGTCATCCAGCGTCCCGGACAGCGTCGCGGCCACCCGAACGACGGCGTCGGCGGCGGTTCCTTCGATGGTCGCCTGGTAGGACGGCCCGCCCGCCGCCTGTGCCTCGAGCCGGAAGCCGAGCCGCGCCGGCGTGAGATACCGCGCCGACCGCGCAAGCCAGGCCGTGAACTCGGACTCGGGCGCGACCTGGCGTGCGAGCGCGACGATGCCGTCCAGCGTCGCGGCGTCGAGCGTCGCCTCCAGCGCGCCGCGCGGCGTCTCCCCGGAACGATCGAACCGACCGCTCGCCAGCTCGAACCGCGCGCCCGCAAGGTCGCCGACGACGAAGCGGTTCACCACCACGAGGTCCGGACCGATCGCCACGTCGATCGCAACGTCGTTCATCCGCACATCGCCGCGGCGGAGTTCGTCGGCCGTGAAGGCGATCGTTGCGTCGTCGGCGATCAGATCCGTCGCTGCGAAGCCCGGCCCGGCGAGAAGCTCCCCGAGCGCCGCCAACTGGTCGAGATCGAACGTCCCGGCCGCGAACGTCGCCTCGAGCCGGCGCGTCCCCGAGTCCGGATCGCGCATCCATTCGAACGCGCCGCGGGCCGAGGACGGCCCGATGTCGACCGCGATTTCTGCGGCGGCGACCGTGTCCGCGCCAATCGTCCCTTCGAAGGCGAGCACGAACGGCGCCAGACGCGTCGTTGCGGCATTCGCCCCGCGCCACCACGCCGTCAGCGCCGCCGGCGATTCCGACGCGAGGCGAATGGCGCCATCGAACGCGAGCGTCTCGCCGGCCGTCACAATCCCCGTGACAGACAGCGCACTGGCGCCCGGGAGGACGACGCTGAGTTCCGCGATTTCCCAGCGGCCGGGCGTTCCGGCCGCCGGGTCCGCCGGGACTGCCGCGAGGTCGACCGCAAGGTCCTGGAGCGCGGCGCCGGAGACGATGATGACCGGCACCGAGATGCTGATCCGGCCCGGGATGTCCGGCAGCGCGAGGGCCGCCAGCCGGTCGAGGAGATCGGTTCCGGCATCGGCGACCGCAATGGGGTTGGCGGGGCCTTCGCCGATCATCGTGTCGAGATCGATCTGCCGCGTGGCGATGTCCGCGTCGAACCGCGCGTCCCGACCGAAGACGAGCGACGCGTTGCCCGCGAGCGTAACGGTGCCCTGGCCGGGATCGAACAGGAAGTCCGACAGCGCCAGGCCGTCCGCCCCGAGGTCGAACCTACCGCCGATCCGCCATGCCGGACGGAGCGTGCCGGCGGGCCCCGAAGCCGGCGTAGCGGCCGACGGCACCGCGAACTTGTCGAAGCGGAACGTGCCGGCGTAGCGGAACTCTCCCGTGCCGCTGACCGTGCCGTCGGTGCGGAGCGTGCCGGCAAGGGCGGCGTCCGCCGGTATGAGCGAGATCCCGATGCCGAGCGACCCGTCCGCGGCGGCGCGGCCCGTCGTCACGCTGAAATCGACGGGCAGCCCGTCGCCGCAGAGCGGCGCGTCGCGACACACGAGATTGCCGGCGAGGCGCCACGGCCCGGCAAGCGACGGCGCCTCGACAAGGCTCGTGTTGATGTCGGTGAGACGGACCGCAGCATTCGTCCGCGCGTCGAAATAGCTGATCGCCCCGTCGGTGATGGTGACGCCCGCGAGCGACACCCGTCCCGGATCGAGCGTGACGCCCGCCCCCGGCCGGATCACCCAGTCGACCGTGCCGGCGTCGTCGACGGTGATCTCCGCGACCGGCCGCTCGATCGTCATTTCCGTGACGGCGATGCGGCCCGAGAAGAAGGCGATGAATTCGAGCTTCATCGCCACGCGGTCGACCGTCATCATCGGCCGCCCCTCCGCCTCGCCGATCTCGACATGCTCGAAGGTGAGCGAGGGCACCGGCAGCAGGGTCAGGTCGGCATCGCCGACGATCCGCACCGGCTGGCCGAGAATCTCCGATGCGCGGCGCTCGAACGTCGTGCGAAACCCGTTCCAGTCGATGAGATACGGCCCCACCAGCGCCGCGAAAAGGACGAGGATGACGGCGCTTCCGAGGACGAGATAGAGCCTTCCCAGCGCCGGCCTCCCTTGGCCTTCATCCCGTAGGACGCAGGCGCGCCCCTTGCCGAATCGCGCCCGTGGCCCGGGCAGGCGTCAAGCGCCACCGTAGCAAAAGGCGCCGGTCGGACAACGCCGCAAGTTCGTGCGCCGTCTCCTCCTTGCGGTGCTCGCGCGACCCCATCTGTTGCTATAGTGTTCACCATCCTTGAATCGACAGCCGGACGTGTGAGTTGACCGGACGCAATGACGGCCCGGCCGTCCCGAAACCCGACCATGGCGACGCCCGCGAGCCGCCGCGCACCGGCAGCCTCGCGATGCGCGCGCTCGGCCGGAAGGACGGTGACTATCTCGCCGGCCTGAACCCCGAGCAGCGCCTCGCGGTCGAGACGACCGAAGGGCCGGTCCTGGTCCTCGCCGGCGCCGGCACCGGCAAGACGCGGGTGCTGACCACGCGCATCGCCCACCTCCTCGCCACGCAGCGCGCCCGCCCGTGGGAGATCCTCGCGGTCACCTTCACCAACAAGGCCGCGCGCGAGATGAAGGAGCGCATCGGCAAGCTCATCGGCGGCGCGGTCGAGGGCATGCAGTGGCTCGGCACGTTCCATTCGATCGGCGTCAAGATCATCCGCCGCCATGCGGAGCTCGTCGGGCTGAAGCCGAGCTTCACCATCCTCGACACCGACGACCAGATCCGCCTGATGAAGCAGCTCATCCAGGCCGCGAACATCGACGAGAAGCGCTGGCCGGCCCGCGCGCTCGCCACGATGATCGACAACTGGAAGAACCGCGGCTGGACGCCGAAGGACCTGCCGCCGGGCGAAGGCGCTGGCTACGCCAATGGCCGCGGCGCGGAGCTTTACGCCGCCTACCAGGCACGGCTGAAGACCCTCAACGCCGTCGATTTCGGCGACCTTCTCCTCGAATGCATCAGACTGTTCCGCGAGCAGCCGGATATCCTCCGCGATTATCAGCGCCGCTTCCGCTACATGCTGGTCGACGAGTACCAGGACACCAATGTCTGCCAGTATCTCTGGCTGAGGCTTCTGGCGCAGCGGCCGACCGAAAAGGCACTGCCCTCCCACCCGTCCCGCGACGGCGACGAGGATGAGACCCCGGCCTCGCGAGGCCCCGCGGACGCCGAACGACCCGTCGCCAACATCTGCTGCGTCGGCGACGACGACCAGTCGATCTACGGCTGGCGCGGCGCCGAGGTCGACAACATCCTCCGCTTCGAGAAGGATTTCCCGGGCGCCGTCGTCATCCGGCTGGAGCGCAACTACCGCTCGACGAGCCCGATCCTGTCGGCGGCCGCGCACCTCATCGCCCACAACGAAAGCCGCCTCGGCAAGACGCTCTTCACCGACGCCCGCGACCCCGATGCCCCGCGCGTAAAACTCGCTTCGGCGTGGGATTCCGAGGAGGAAGCCCGCGCGATCGGCGAGGAGATCGAGCAGCTGCAGCGGAAGGGCCACAAGCTCAACGACGTGGCGATCCTCGTGCGCGCCTCGTTCCAGATGCGGTCGTTCGAGGAGCGCTTCAACACGCTCGGCCTCGACTACCGCATCATCGGCGGCCCGCGCTTCTACGAGCGGCAGGAGATCCGCGACGCGATCGCCTATCTCCGCGCGGTCTCGCAACCCGCGGACGACCTCGCCTTCGAGCGCATCGTCAACGTCCCGCGACGCGGCATCGGCGATACCACCGTGCGCCTCCTCTACGACTATGGCCGGAAGCGCGGCGTGCCGCTGATGCAGGCAGCCGCCGAACTCGTCGAGACCGAGGAGATCAACGGCCGCACCCGCACCGCGCTCCGCGAGCTGCTGGCGATGTTCGCGCGGTGGCGCGGCCAGCTCGACCACCTGCCGCACACCGAGCTCACCGAGCTGATCCTGGAGGAGTCCGGCTACACCGAGATGTGGCAGGCGGACCGCTCGGCCGACGCCACCGGCCGGCTCGAGAACCTCAAGGAACTCGTCCGCTCGATGGAGGATTTCGAGACCATGGCGGGCTTCCTCGAACACATCTCGCTGGTGATGGATACCGAGCGCGAGGGGGCCGAGGACCGCGTCTCGATCATGACGCTCCACGCCGCGAAGGGCCTCGAATTCGAGACCGTCTTCCTGCCCGGCTGGGAGGAAGGCCTCTTCCCGAGCCAGCGTTCCCTCGACGAAGGCGGGCGAGCCTCGCTGGAGGAAGAACGCCGCCTCGCCTATGTCGGCATCACGCGGGCAAAACGCCGGGCGATGATCTGGTTCGCCTCGAACCGCCGGACCCACGGCCTGTGGCAGTCCGCGGTTCCCTCGCGCTTCATCGAGGAACTGCCCGCCGACGAGATCGAAGTAGTCGAGGCCGGCCCGGCCTATGGCGGCTACGGCGTCCGCGGCATGGGCAATGGCGGCTACGGCGCCTCGCGCTTCGACAAGGCCGAGCCCTTCACCAACACTTACGAGACCCCTGGCTGGCAGCGCGCCCAGCGCAACCGCGCGGCGTCACCCCAGGCGGACCTCTTCGGCGCCAATGGCGGCCCCGGCCGCGGCGACCGCCCCACCTACGCCCGCAGCAACAGCGCCTCCCCCCGCAGCTACAACCGCCCCGGCGGCCCGATCGAGATCGACGGCGAACTGGTAGCGAAGAGCGTCACGTCGAGCTCCGAATACGCCGTCGGCCAGCGCGTCTTCCACCAGAAGTTCGGCTACGGCGAGATCGCCGACATCGAGGGCAACAAGCTCACGATCGACTTCGACAAGGCCGGGCGGAAGCGGGTGATCGACAGCTTCGTCGAGCGGAACGGGTAAGATGACTGACAGCGTTCTTCCGCGAATTGATGCGAACTCGTTCGTTTGCCCCCACTGCAACGCGATAGCCCATCAAGATTGGTTTAGCGTATATTTTCGTCAATTGAACGACAATCGAACGCCGTATTTCATAGGTGAATCTAATATTACTCTAGCTCAGCAAGACGGAAAGCTTTCTCCCGATGTTATAGCCGCATGGCGGGCCGAATATCAAAGACAAGAAAGCAAAACAGTGTTCGATGATGGTACGAAGGAAGACGAATGGACGCGCCAGCGGCTTGGCAATGTAAATTTGAGCAGGTGCTTTAGCTGCAAGCGATTCTCTATTTGGCTCCACAAGCGCTTGCTTTGGCCGACTCCGAAGGCAAACTTCATACCAAATCCAGATCTACCTGAAGAAGTCATATCGGACTACAAAGAAGCCGCCGCAATTGTCGAGCAGTCTCCGCGAGGGGCCGCGGCGCTCCTACGACTGGCATTGCAGAAACTTCTTCGACACCTAGGCAAAGCAGGCGACAACCTTAACAAAGACATTGCCGATCTGGTCTCCGCCGGCCTCGACGTCCGGATACAACAAGCATTAGATGTTGTGAGGGTTGTTGGGAATAATGCCGTACATCCAGGACAACTCGATTTACGCGATCACCCGGAAACTGCATATAGATTATTTGGGATAGTCAACCTTATCGCGGACGCTTTGATAACGCAGCCAAGAAATATCGAGAGTATGTTTGACGCACTGCCGGACTCGTCTCGTGCGCAGATTGCCGCCCGTGACCGCAAGAAGAACTGACAAGTCAAAGAGATTGAGATTGATCAGCTCGGCCAAGACTTCAGTGATGAATGCAGGGATCTCCATAGCCGTGGACTTCATCACCATCGGCGGTACCGAAGCCGCCGTGATGAAAGGCGGCAACCACACGCTCATCGTCGACCGGCCGGAGGGCAGAGCGGGCGGCCTCGGTCTCGGCTTCAATGGCGGGCAACTTCTCGGCGCGGCCGTCGGCGGTTGCCTCTGCAACGACATCCGCTACGTCGCGCATGATCGTGGCGTCGACCTCACGGAGATCCGGATGTCCGTCACGGTCGACATGGACGGGACGCCGCTCATCGCACGCCGCGTGACGATCCGCGTCTCGGCGACCGCCGCCGACCCCGCCACCGATGTCGCGGACCTCCTCCGCCACGCCCGCTCGATCTCGATGGTCAGCAACTCCATCGCCCCGAGCGTGCCGATCGATTTCATCGTCGAAGCATAAACTCGGGCCAGACTCCTACCCGCGTCCTGGACCGTACATCGCCGGACCCGGAACTCTCATTGCGCGGCACTCCGGGGCCGGCCCGCAGGACCTACTCGCGGAAAACAGGTCTCCTGCCGGCGGGGGCGAGCATGGTCGTGTCTCCCGCCGGCAAGAGGCTTTCTGTTTTCTATCCACCGGCGGGGTTGGCGGCCTGCTGCTGTTGCCGGAGAAGCTGATTCTGGCGATCGACCAGGGCCTGCTGCGAGTTGATCAGCTGAAGCTGCGCATCCAGAAGCGCCTTGCGCTGCCCGACGAGGGCCACATCGCTCCGGAGGGCGGCCAGCGGAGCAGACAGGATGGCTCGCGTCACCCGTAGCGGGATGGTCAGGCAGCCGGCGACGGGGCTCGGGCGATCCTCATCGACCTCCGTGAGGATGCCCGCGGAAAAAGTCAGGACCGATGTGTTGCGGACGCACGCCCCTCGAACCACGTCGTATCCCGCCACCGAGGCAGGATCCGGGATCACCTCGAGCGAGCGGTGAATGGTGGTCGAATCGCGCCTGATCTCGACGGAGAGCGTCGTCAGGAGCCGGAAGCAGAAGCTGGAACTGCAGTCGGCGGGCGTTCCTGCGTCGGCGTCTGTCGGGGCGGTGGCAGGCACACCCGCCAGGGCGAGACTGGACGGATCGACTGCAACGACGACCGTGAGGCCAGGCACGTAGAGACGGATCGCGTCGTTGAGCTGGCGAAGGCCGTAGTCGCTGAAGGGATCGATGATCACGTCGACCAGCGTAGCGTTCGCGGGCAACTGCCCGCCCGGGGCAACATCGAGCGCCGCACCGGGGCCGACGACGGGAGGAACGCCGGTGACGACCCCTATGACGATATCGACGACGTCACCGATGATGTCCGGGGTTTCATCCGTGATCGTCGCGTTCACCGAACGCAGGAGGCCGCGGTTATCGACCTCGATGTCGTAGTCGTTCCGCGAAAACGCACCGCGCGACAGGCTGACGGAGTAGCGGTAAGGCGTGTCAGCCACCGTTTCGACCGTATAGGTAAGCGAAGGAACCCTCTGCGCGTCGGTCTTCACCGTGAAGTGGAGAACGCCTCGCGGCAGGTAGTAGATCAGGCCGCTCTGGTCGACGGCAGGCCCGGCCGCGAACTCGGAAACGATGGCCGGCCGGCCGGCACAGCCGGCCAAAAGCGCCAGACCGAGAACACTCGAAACACGAACGAAACGACCGACGCTCATCGCAACCCTCCATTGTTTGATGACGGAAGGTTAGGTCGCACCACACGTAACGCCTGTGCCGTACGTCACAGCACAAGCATTGCGACCGAAGTAGCCTTGCCAACGATCGCCCGCTTGTATGGGCGCAACAGGCGGCAAGGAGGCCGGTGGCGGCAACAAGCCTATCGGAAGATGGCGTGGTGCCCGCCCCGAGAAGATCGATGCGTATCAACGCAGGAATACGGGCCCTCTCGGTTGTTGCTCTATCAACGACCACTGCCGTCCTGTTCGGATGGCAAATATCCGCTCAGACGCTGCCTGGGAGTCTGCCCTGGGAGCTCACGGAGCTCGGTGGCCTCCTGACCGACCTGAGTCTCCTTTCACCTGCAAGGGTCCTGACCGCCGACGATCTGGTCTACGTCGCTCCGGAGCCGTCCGGGCGGCACTGCGACCCCTACTGCGCGGGTCCTCGAGATCTCCCTGCACCGGATGTCCTTTTCAACGCCGTCCCCGACGTCTGGTCCGGTCCCGGCGCCTTCCTGCCCTTCGGGTTTCCGTCCTTCGGGTTTCCATTCCCTGGCGTTCCGTCCTTCGGGGGACCAGACTCCTTCCCAGCGCGTCTCAGCGACCCACTCCCGGCGACGGAACAGCCCTCGCCCGTCGCCGTCGAGGGACGTTTCATCGTCCTCTTCGAGGATGACGCCACGGAGGACGACGTCCGGGAGCTTCTGAGGCGCTATGGACTGGCGATCGTCCCCGATGAATCAATCCCCGAGGAGCGCTTCTTCGTTCTGGACCTGTCGTCCGGCCCGACGTCGACTGCGAGCCTGACGTCGGTGCTTCTTTCCGACACCGTTCGTGCTCTCAGGGAGGAGCCTATCGTCCGCAATGCGGTGCCCGACCTCGTCACTCCGTCGTCGCAGCGCGCGACGGCCGTCACCCGAAACGGCAGCATATCGGTGTGGGCCTGGGATCAGGACCAGGACGACGGGAACTGGGGCTTCAAGATGCACCGCATTCCCGCGATCTGGCGCGTTCTCGCACATCCGAGCATGGTGGCGACGCCCTCCCCCCGGCTCGCGGTCGTCGACATCGGCTTCGAGCCGCATGCGGACCTGACCGCCGCCGACCTGGAAATCCAGACCATCGCCGGCGAGCCCGGCAACGCCGGCCACGGCAATGCAACCCTCGGAATCATTGGCGCGCGGGCGGGCGACGACCAGGGTATCGAGGGCATTCTCATCCGTCCCGTCATCGTCGGCGTGCAGACCAAGGTCTTCCAGCCCGGCCGCGATACGGCCCAGGAGGTGGGCGTCAGCATGACGTGGATGAGCGCCATCCTCAACGCGACCTACCGGATGCTCAAGGCCTATCCCGACATCCGCGTCGTCAATCTGAGCCTGCAGTACAGCTGGTGCCGGCTGTACGGCGGATCAGACGCGCGGTTGATCGAGGAGGCCGTCGCCGAAAACGGACAGCTCGCCGGCAATCTGTTTGAGGATTTCCGCGACAGCGTGCTGTTCGTATCGGCTGCCGGCAATGACAATGGCTGCCAGACTGCCGCCGAACAGCGCGCCCTCGGGCCTCTGGTTCCCGCCTCCGTCTCCAGCCCCTTCAACTGGCTCGCCATCCACGACCCCCGATGGCAGCACAGCGTGCTTGTTGTCGAAGCGCACAACCGCGCCGGGCTGCGCGCCACGACGCCCGCCGGCGACGTGATGTTCTCGAACTTTGGCGGCACGATCGCAGCCCCGGGCCAGGACGTCATGAGCACCGGCACCGGCAACGGGTATCTCGTCACCTCCGGCACATCGGTCGCGGCCCCCTTCGTGACCGGCGTCGCGGGCGCGCTGCTGACCGTCCGACCGGACCTCACGCCCGGCCAACTCTGGCGCGCGATCGTCGAGACCGCGGCGGCTTCCACCGATCGCGGGCCGCCGCTCATCGACCCGCTCGACGCTTTCCTGAGGATCGCGCCCGGTGCTCTCGTGCTGCTGTGCGATGTGAACGGTGACGGTGTCCTGACCGACGCGGATCTTGCCGGTCCGGATCCGCGCCGAAACGTACCGGCCACCGCGTCATCGCCGCTCGATTTCAACGGCGACGGACGCATCGCCGATCGGGATCGTCCGACGCGTCTTCTCGGTGAACTCCTGACGGACGGGCAGGTGTTCGAACGTGCGCTGGCAGCAGCGGCACTCGCCGCGGCAACGCCGCCCGCTGCGCCGTGACAGACGGGGACGGCCGCGACGATCTTCCGTCGCGGCCGGGTCCTTCTCGGGACTCTACCGGTCCTTGCCCTGCGAGTACTTCCGCACGGCGAGCGTCATGCCGATCGTGCCGAGGACGACGATCCAGATCAGGGTGGCGAGCACCGGGTTCTCGAGCGGCCAGGGCAGGTCGCGGGCCGGGATGAGGCCCGCGGCCATCGGGTCGACGGCCGGCACGTTGCCGAACAGTTCGCGCACGGCCTGCACCATCGCCGACACCGGGTTCCACTCCGCGAAAGTGCGGAGCCAGACCGGCATGTTGTCGGTCGGGACGAAAGCGTTCGACGCGAAGGTCAGCGGGAAGATCGCCGTGAAGCCGATCGCCTGCGCGGTCATCGGGTTCTTGACGAGCTGGCCGACATAGATGCCGAGGCAGATCATCGCAAGCGCGATGCCGGCAAGGAGCGCGAAGCCGGCGACGGCGTTGCCGAAGCCGGCGCGCGCGCCCCAGCCGACGAGGAGGCCGCACAGCGCCATCACCGTGATGCCGAGCCCACCCTCGAACAGGGACGCGATCGCGCGGCCCCCGAGGACGGACACACGGCTGATCGGCAGTGAGCGGAAGCGGTCGATGACCCCTTCCTTCATGTCGGAAACGACGCCGACCGCGGTGGTGATCGACATGAACACCACCGATTGCACGAAGATGCCGCCGATCAGGTACGAGCGGTAGAACGCGGCGGAATCCGCCGTCACCACCTGCCCCGGCATCGCGATAGCGCTGCCGAAGACGTAGCCGAACAGAAGCACGAACATGATCGGCATGACGGTGACGTCTGCGAGACGCTCCGGCATGCGCGGGATGTGGGAGAGATTGCGCCACACGAAGACGCGTATCTCGTCGAGGGTCTTGCCGAGGCCGCTGGCCCGGCTCGGGATGAAGGTGCTTTCGCCGCTGGTTGCGGTCACGCTGCTCATGCTGCCAACCCTTCCTGGGCGCGGTTCTTGCCGGTCAGCTCGAAGAACACGTCGTCCATGCTCGCCTTGGCGATGTGGATCTGGTCGAGATTCGCGCCCGCCTGGGCGAGCGCGGTGATGATCTCGGCCGTCTGGCCGAGATCGTTGAGCTGGACGACCAGCTCGTTCTGACGGAGCGCCGGCGGCGCCGCCGCGTAGCGGTCGACCGCCGACCTGGCTTTCGCCTCGGTCATGTTGTCGTCGAGATGGACGACGAGCGTCGACTTGCCTAGGCGGGCCTTCAGCTGCGCGGGCGTTCCCTCCGCGACCACCTTGCCGTGGTCGATGACGGCGATCTGCTCGGCGAACTGATCGGCTTCCTCAAGGTACTGCGTGGTGAGCATCACCGTCGTGCCGCCCTTAGTCATCGTCGAGATGATGTCCCACGTGGCGGCCCGGCCGTTCGGGTCGAGGCCCGTCGTCGGCTCGTCGAGGAAAAGGATCGGCGGAGAGACGACAAGGCTCGCCGCAAGGTCGAGCCGGCGGCGCATGCCGCCGGAGTAGGTCTTCACGGCCTTCTTGCCCGGCTCGAGGAGGTCGAACCGTTCGAGGAGTTCGTTCGCCCGCTTCTTGGCCTGCGAGCCGTTCATGCCGTAGAGCCGGCCGATCAGGAACAGGTTCTGGTAGCCGGACAGGATCTCGTCGACCGCCGCGTACTGTCCGACGAGGCCGATGCGGCGGCGCACCTCGACCGCATCGCGGACGATGTCGTATCCGGCGACGCGCGCCGTTCCGGAATCGGGCCGGAGCAGCGTCGTCAGCATCCGGACGGTCGTCGTCTTGCCGGCCCCGTTCGGACCAAGCAGGCCGAAAACGGAGCCGCGGGGAACCTTCAGGCTGATGCCATCGGCGGCGAGCGTCTCGCCAAACCTCCGGCGGAGATCAACGGCCTCGATCGCGAGATCCCCATCGCGATGCGTCCGGCCGGACATTTCGAGCATGACTTGCTCCATACCCCGCTGAAACAACGGAAACGGCTACAACGCCCCGGGGCGGGAGCGTCGTTCGTCCGACTGATTGATGGTGGCCCCGCGGCTATATCGTATCGGTGGCGCGCATGTGAAGAGCCTTGAGCACGTTTTGTTCACGTCGTTCCCGTTAAACGTGAACGATCCGGAAAGGCGCGGCTTTCCTGCAACACTGGCCGATCGGCCGGCCCGGGAAACGCAGTGGCATCTGTGAAACGCATCAGTCACTCCTCTTCACGCGAGGGTCCCGCACCATCGCTCGTGGACCACGACGAACGGCCGGACGGCGGATCGACATCCCGCCGGAGTTTTTTCGGCCCCTCACCTCCTCGCCGCCGCCCTCTCCTCTGACTAGAATTGCGTCCGCAATCGGGGAGCGCACGTGAGTCATCCGCCGGCCGAACGCCAGAAGCCCGTCAAGGACCTCGACCCGTTCGAGGCCGAGCGCGAACTGGCGCGTCTCACGGAGGAAATCGCCGGTCACGACCGGCGCTACTACGCCGACGATGCGCCCACCGTGTCGGACGCCGAGTACGACGAGCTCCGGCGCCGCAACAGCGCCATCGAGGCCCGCTTCCCCAAACTGGTCCGGCCCGATTCGCCCAGCCGGCGTGTCGGGACTTCGGTCGCCACGGCCTTCTCGAAGGTCGCCCATCGCGTGCCGATGCTGTCGCTCGACAACGCCTTCGCCGATGAGGAGGTGGTCGATTTCCTCGGCCGCGCCCGGCGATTCCTGCGCCTTGGCGAGGACTCTGTCCTCGATGTGATGGCGGAGCCCAAGATCGACGGCCTGTCGCTGTCGATCCGCTACGAGGACCGGCGGCTGGCCGTAGCGGCCACGCGCGGCGACGGCTTCGAGGGCGAGAACGTGACGGAGAATGTCCGTACCATCCGGCAGGTCCCCCGCACCCTGCCCGCTTCCGCCCCCGACGTGGTGGAGGTCCGCGGCGAGGTCTATCTCGACAAGGCGGACTTTGCCGAACTCAACCGCGGTTTCGCTGCGGCCGGCGGGCGCACCTACGCCAACCCACGCAATTTCGCCGCCGGCTCGCTCCGCCAGATCGATCCAGGCGTGACCGCCTCGCGGCCGCTGAAATTCTTCGCCTATGCCTGGGGCGAGATCGCGGGCGGCGCACCGACCCCGACACAGAGCGGCATGCTTGCGCTGTTCGCGGAATGGGGCCTGCCGACCAACCCGCTCTCCACCCATTGCCCAACGATCGACGACGCCCTCGCCTTCTACCGGCGTGTCGGCCGCGAGCGCGCCGGGCTGCCGTATGACATCGACGGCGTCGTCTACAAGGTCGACCGGCTCGACCTCCAGGAGCGGCTCGGCTTCGTTTCGCGCAGCCCGCGCTGGGCGATCGCGCACAAATTCCCCGCCGAGCAGGTCGAGACCGTGCTGCGCGGCATCGACATCCAGGTCGGCCGTACCGGTGCGCTCACGCCCGTGGCGCGGCTCGAGCCAGTCACGGTCGGCGGCGTCGTGGTCCAGAACGCAAGCCTTCACAACGAGGACTACATCGCCGGCATCGGCGGCGACGGCGCGCCGATCCGCGGCGGCAAGGACATCCGCATCGGCGACACCGTCACCGTCCAGCGCGCCGGCGACGTGATCCCGCAGATCGTCGACGTCGACCTCGGGCGCCGCCCGCCCGGTGCGGAGCCCTATCGCTTCCCCGACCGCTGCCCTGTCTGCGGCAGCCACGCCGTGCGCGAGGAGAACGCCGACACCGGCGCGCGCGACAGCGTCCGCCGCTGTACCGGCGGCCTCATCTGCGATGCGCAGGTGGTGGAAAAGCTCCGCCACTTCGTCTCGCGCCTCGCCTTCGACATCGAAGGGTTCGGCGACAAGCAGATCGACGCCTTCCACGCCGCCGGCCTCGTCCGGACCCCGGCGGACATCTTCACGCTGCGGGACCGCAAGGACGCGCTCAAGCAGGCGGTATTCGAGCAGCGCGAGGCAGCGGCGCGCGAGCGGGAGGAGAAGTCGGGGAAGAAGCGCCAGAAGTCGCTCGCCGCCGAGGACCGGCAGTTCACCAATGTCGAGAACCTCCTCGCGGCGATCGATGCGCGGCGGCAGATCCCGCTGCACCGGCTCATCTATGCCCTGGGCATCCGCCATGTCGGCGAAACCACTGCCAAGCTGCTGGCCCGCAGCTACGTCACATGGGACGCCTTCGAAGCGGTGATGATGGCCGCGGCGGATCGCGAGGGTGACGCGTGGAAGGAGTTCGACGCGATTGAGGGCATCGGCGGCACGCTCGCGAGCGCCGTCGTCGACTTCTTCGCCGAGCGACACAACCGCGACGCGCTCGACGCGCTGATGCGGGAGATCACCGCAACGCCCGATCCGGGCGTCCAGACCGCCGGCTCGCCGGTCGCCGGCAAGACGGTCGTCTTCACCGGAACGCTGGAGCGGATGACCCGCGACGAAGCGAAGGCGATGGCCGAGCGGCTCGGCGCCAAGGTCGCCGGCTCCGTGTCGAGGAAGACCGATCTACTCGTCGCTGGTCCCGGAGCCGGTTCCAAGCTCAAGGCCGCGGCCGAACTCGGCGTCCAGACAACGGACGAAGCCGGCTGGTTCGAGCTGATCGGGAAGGCCCCGGCATCGGAATGACGAATGCCGGAGACGGGTGCGGGCCCGCCTCCGGCACCGTCAGGTCGCCCCTTGCGGGACGGACCGTGAAGGCTACGGCAACCGCTGGAAAGCCGGCGCCGCGTCGAGCGCCGCGCGGTCCGCCCCGAATACGAAGACCCATTCGCCGTCGATGACACCGATGCTGAGCGCATCCAGCGAGATCGCGACGTTCTTGACGCCGATACCGAGGAAGCCGCCCACGCCCACGATCACTGCGCTGATCGTGCCATCGCGGGTCTGGAGGAGGTCGGTGATGTTGCCGAGCGTCTCGCCGGCAAGGTTCTGCACCGGACGACCTATCATCTCGGTCGCGAGGACCTCACCGGCACCCTGGGTCGCGACATAGGCGGCCGCGGCGGTCGCCGTCGGTGCAGCGATCACCATCGGCGGCGCGGTGATGACCATCGGACCTTCATTCACCGGTGCAGGCGGAACGGCAGCCACCGGCGCGGGGGCCGGCAACGGGGTTATGGCCAGCGGTTCGACAGGCGCAGGCTCCACCGCCGGGGCCGGGGCCGGGGCCGGGGTCTCGACCGCCGGGGCAGGCTCGGGCGCAACGGCCGGGGCAGGCTCGGGCGCAACGGCCGGGGCAGGTTCGGGCGCAACGGCCGGCGCCGGTTCGGGCGCCACGGCCGGAGCCGGTTCGGGCGCCACGGCCGGGGCGGGTTCCGGCGTGATCGCGGCCGGCGCGGGCGGCGCAGGCACGGCGGGCACCATTGGTGCGATGCCGAGTTGGTCGAGGGTCTGGAAGGCGGTCGCGGTATCGAGGGCGTCGCGCGAGGCGTCGACGACGAGCCGGATGGTCCGGTTTTCCTCAACCGTCACGGCGACTGCGTCATAGGCGATCGCGACGTCCTTGACGCCGATGCCGAGGAAGCCGCCGACGCCGACGACGAGAGCGACGGCTTGGCCGTCATAGGAGAAGAGGATGTTGTTGACCGTCCCGAGCGTCTCGTCGGCGCGATTGAGCACCGGCCGGCCCAGGAGATCGGTCGCGAGCAGTTCGTCGGCCGCCTGGAACTCGATGAAACCGGTCGCCGTGGCGCGCGTCACCGCCGCAGGATCGGTGACGGCAGGGGGCGTCACCTGGGCATAGGCTGCCGTGGCGCCGACAAGGGTCGCCGCGACCGCAAGTGCGATCTTACGCATGGTATTCGTGCTCCTCTGGAAGCAGGGACTGTGCAGCGACAACGCTGCGAGTCCGCCACAGTTCCAGAAGTCAGATCGCCCGCGTGGCGTCCTCGAGCCACGCCCGGTCCTCGGGCGACAGGCGCTTGGCATGCGCCGCCCGCACCCGCGCGTGATACGCATTGAGCCAGTCTCGCTCCGGCCTTGTCATCTGCGCCGCGTCGACGAGACGGAGGTCGATGGGCGCCAATGTCAGCGTCTCGAAGCCGAGCATGGGCCGCTCACCGCCAGGAATTGCCGCCGCCGGGGTGACGACCATGAGGTTCTCGATGCGGATGCCGTATGCGCCGGTCCGGTAGCTGCCCGGCTCGTTTGACAGGATCATCCCCGGCTCGAGGGCCACATGCCCCGTCTTGGACAGCCGCTGCGGCCCTTCGTGCACCGACAGGAAGGACCCGACGCCATGGCCGGTCCCGTGGTCGTAGTCGAGGCCGGCCTCCCATTGCGGGATGCGGGCCAGCACGTCGATCTGCACCCCGGATGTCCCCGCCGGAAAGCGGGCCCTGGCAACTCCGATATGGCCGCGAAGAACCCGCGTGAAGCGATCCCGCATCTCGGCGGTGGGCGTGCCGATCGCGACCGTACGCGTCACGTCGGTCGTCCCGTCGCGGTACTGGCCGCCGCTGTCGATCAGGAAGAGCGAGTCCTGGTCGAGTTTCCGGTTCGTCGCCCGGTTGACCCGGTAGTGGATGATGGCGCCGTTCGGCCCCGACCCGGCCATGGTGTCGAAGGATATGTCGACCAGCGCGCTGCCGTCGTCATGGGCCGCCGCGATCCTGAACCGCTCGAGCGCCTCGATGGCACCGATCTCGTCGACTTCGCCCCTTGGCGATTCTCGGTCCAGCCATGCGAGGAAGCGCACAAGCGCAAGGCCGTCGCGCAGATGCGCCCTCCGCGCGCCGTCGATCTCGGCGGTGTTCTTCCGGGCCTTGAGGAGCGCGGTCGGATCCTCGCCTTCGACGAGAACCCCGCCAGCCGTCGTGACCCGATCGCCTAGCGCGGCCGGAATTCCCTCCGGATCGGCGAGCACCCGGCGCTTGCTCCCCGCCTCGGCCTCGATCGCGGCCAGCAGCGCCGAGGGTTCGGCGATGTCGGCGACATCCGCCAGGGCGGAGCGCACCGCATTGCTCAGCTTCCTGGCGTCAATGAAGAGCTGCGGCCGGCCCTCGCGCCTTATGATGGCAAAGGCGAGCGGCGCGGCGTTGTGCGCGACATCCGAACCACGGATGTTGAACGTCCATGCGATTGCGTCGGCGTGAGCCAGCAGGAGGGCATCGGCCTTCTTCTCGCCAAGGCGCGTGGCAATCCGGCGGAGCTTGTCGGGAATCCCCTCCCCGGCAAGCCCCTGTGGATGGAGCTCGACCGGGCCGAGCGGCGCCGCCGGCCGCCGCGTCCAGATCGCATCGATCGGGTTGGCCGTCACCGGGACCAGGCTCGCACCAACGTCGGCGCAGCGCTTGCCGAGCTTGCGGGCTTCGGCCAGCGTGAAGAGCCACGGATCGTAGCCGACGCGATCCCCCGGCCGGAGGCGGGCCGAAAGCCATTTTCCGGGCGGCGTCTCGGCAACAGCCACGACCGACGCCGCGGCCGGATCGACCTCGGCCGTCGCCTGGAGCGTGTAGCGCCCGTCGACGAACACGGCCGCCTCGTCGTGCAGGACGATCGCGCTGCCCGCCGAACCGGTGAAGCCCGTCAGCCAGGCGAGCCGCTCCGCCGACGGCGGCAGATACTCGCTCTGATGCTCGTCCGCGTGCGGGACGACGAAGCCGTCCAGATTCTCTTCTTTCAGGCGGTCGCGAAGGGCTGCGATGCGCCCGGCTGAGGCCGCACGATCACCGCGAACGTCGAAGATCTGGAACATGGGGTCGTTCTCGTGGCTGGCGGTCGGCGCGTCAATGCCCCCGCCCACGCTCTAACCACAGTTGGTCCTGTGCCGAGCAGCACACCCCGGACAACACCGAGCTTCTACCCAAGGCCACGTGCCATGTCCGGCGCGCAACGAAGGAGGCCATAATGCTTCGTATCAGATCGCGAATCGTCACCGCTCTCATGCTGTCGACTGCACTGACCGGCAGCGCGTTCGCTCAGAACGCCTGCCCCCCGTTGCAGGCACAGCTAGACGGAATTGCACAGCGCTATGAGGGCGACTTCCGGCAGATCCAGAACGACGGAACGGCCCTGGGCGAGAACTATGACCGTCCCAACCAGGTCGAAGGATTGGTTGGGATCAACTTCACCGTTGAGTGGGTGGATCATCGGTGGATATTCGATCTGCCGACAGTCAATATGCGCGAGCAAACATGGAAGTTCGATCTACCGGAGATCACCTGGGACAATACTGATATCATTTTCCACACGCCTTCTGTACGAATGGAGCGAACTGTTTGCGGATACTATCCTGAGTGGCACGGACCGTTCGACATGCGCTGGTCTCCGATCTACTGCGACCTTCCGCAGGTCTTCATGGAGGAGCAGCGGATCGTGCTCGGACTGCCGCAGTTCGCGATGCGCGAGCAACAGATCATCCTCCACGTTCCAGAATTCGAGATGGCCCGGCAGGAATGGGTCGTGCGAATCCCGGAGTTCCGTGCAACCGAGGTGAACGCGGAAGTGCGGGCCATTCAGGCCCAGGGCGAGGCGCTTCAGACCCGCGGCAATCAGCTGAGCGACGCGATGAAGGCCGAGTTCACCAGCGCAATCGGCACGAGTTTCGACTGCCAGGAAGAACAATTGGCGTTGAATCGGGCGCTTGCCGTGCCTCAGATGGAAGCGGGCGTTGCCGCGCTTGAGACCACGATCCGCACGCTTGTCGACAATGGGGGAGATCCGGCCAACGTCAACGGCCGCAACCTCGTCAATGAGCTGGCCGCCCTGACTGCGCAGCGCGATGCTGCCTTCATCTCTCTCGACGAGGCCGAGGCAAGGCTGCACGAGGCGCGCTCGCAGGCGCTGGCGGGTATCGCCGGATAGGAGGCTTCCGCACGCATCGCCGGTCGTTCGGCCGGCGATGCATTTCTGCTGATCTACACCGCCGCAGACTCGATGGCGCCGCGGATGCGCCGATGGCGGGCAATCGCAAACGCGACGGCAAAGCAGATCGCCCCGAGAAGGAACGGAATGCCAGGGAAGAGAAATGGCGCCGATGGTCCGATGAAGAACCCGAAAAGGCCCGCCGCGACCGGCGGTCCCACGATGCCCGTCGCTGTCGTCAGGCTGGTGATGGCGCCTTGCAGAATCCCCTGCTGATCGCGCGCCACCGACCGGCTGGCCATGGCGCGCGCGGCCGGACCCACGACACCCCAGCCAACGACGTAGAGCGAGATGGCGACGTAGGCCATCCAGGGCTCGGTGGCGAAGGCAAGCAACAGCATGCAGCAACCGCCAACGATGAGGCCGCCGAACAGCATTCGCCGCTCGCCGATGCGCGGGACGAGGACGCGGACGAGATAGCCCTCCGAGAAGGCGATCAGGACGCCGACGAGGAGGAGCGACCAGCCCACCTCGGCCGGACCCCAGTCGAACCGGAAATCGGTGAACAGCACCCAGGTCGATTCGAGCGCCCGCTCGGCCAGTTGCGTGAAAGCGAAGATCGCCACCAGCGCCAGCACGGCGGCATGGCGGCTAATGAGCATGAACGCGCCGACCGGATTGGCCTGGCGGAGCCGGAATGGCCGCCGGTCCTCCGGCTTCAGCGATTCCGGCAGCCTGAACCAGGCAAGGACGAGATTGCCCGCGCACAGGGCCGCCGCGGCATAGAAGGGCAGCCGGATGTCGATCTCGCCGAGAAGACCGCCGGCGCCGGGCCCGATGATGAAGCCAAGACCGAAGGCGATCCCGATAAGGCCAAAGCTCGCCGCACGCTTCTCGGGCGGCGTGATGTCGGCGATGTAGGCCGATGCCGCGCTGATCGAGGCGCCGAACATCCCGCCGAGGATGCGGACGATCGCGATCCAGGCGAGCGACGGCGCGACCGCCATCAGCAGATAGTGAACCGTAAGGCCCGCAAGCGAATAGAGGATGATCGGCCGGCGGCCGAACCGGTCCGACAGCGCGCCGAGGAGCGGGCCGAAGAAGAACTGCATCAGCGAATAGAGCGCGATGATGAGGCCGTAGCTGATGGCGCCCGGACTGACGCCGCCGGAGAGTTCGCTGACGAGCTTCGGCAGCACCGGCATCAGGAGGCCGATGCCGATCATGTTGACCGTCAGCGTGATGAGGAGGACGAGCACGCTCCCCTTTGGGGAGGTCGTCATGCCGCTCTCGGCGCGGCCCTGGCGAAGGTTTCGGCAAGGAGGCTGTCGGCGGCGGCGCGCGCTTCGTCGGTGACGACGCTGCCGGCGAGCATGCGCGCGATCTCCTCGCGGCGCCTGTCTGCGTCGAGCGGCCTCACGCGCGTGACCACGCGGTCTTCCTTGCCATGGTCTTCCTTCGTGATGGACCAGTGATTCTCGGCCCGTGCCGCCACCTGCGGCGCGTGCGTCACGGCCAGCACCTGCACATGCTCGGCGAGCCGCGTCAACCGGAGGCCGATGGCATCGGACACCGCCCCGCCCACCGCGGTATCGACTTCGTCGAAGACCAGCGTCGGCGCGGAGCCGCGATCAGCCAGCGCTACCTTGAGGGCAAGGAGGAAGCGGGAGAGTTCGCCCCCTGACGCCACCTTGCCCATCGGTCCCGGCCGCGAGCCCGGATTGGTCTGGACGACGAAGCCGATGCGGTCGATGCCGGTCTCGCCGGGCACCTCGGGGTCGGTCTCGATCTCGACCATGAAGCGCGCGCGTTCGAGTTTCAGTGACGGCAGCTCGTCTGCGACGGCGGCTTCGAGATGCCGCGCTGCCTCGAGCCGCGCCACCGAGAGCTCGCTGGCGGCGGACTCGTAACGCTGGCGCGCTTCGCGAGCGAGGGTGTCGAGCGCCCCCACCCTGGCCTCACCCGTTTCCAGCGCTTCGAGATCGCCGGCCAGGCGGGCAGTCAGCGCCGGCAGGAGGTCGGCCGGCGTGTCGAACTTCCGTGACGCGGCGCGGATGGCGAACAGCCGCTGCTCCGCCCGCTCCAGCTTCTGCGGCTCGTAGGATGCCGCCCGCTGTGCCTCCTCGAGCGATCGCCCGGCATCCTCGAGCGCAATAATGGCGCGATCGATCGCCTCGATCGTCGGATCGAGGATATTGGAGGCGACGTCCCGCCGGCGTTCGAGCCGCCGGGCAAGGCTGGCCAGCGTCGGGATCGGCGAGGCAGCGCCGGTGACGGTCTCGAGGGCGTCTGCGACGTCCTCCACGATCTTCTCGCTGCGCATGAGGCGGTGGCGAAGCTCCGAAAGCTCGTCCTCTTCGCCGGGTTCGACGTTCAGCGCGGTCAGTTCGTCGAGCGACGCCCTGAGATAGTCCGCCTCCCGGCGCGCGGTGGTCACCCGCCGGCGCTGCTCGTCCAACTCGTTCTCCGCCGCGCGCCAGCCGCGGAAGAGACCGCCGAGATCGGAGACCATGTCGCCCAGCCCACCGAACGCGTCGACGAGCCGGCGGTGCGCGGCCGGATCAACGAGGGCGCGATCGTCGTGCTGGCCATGAACCTCGATGAGGGTCGAGCCGACCTCATGGAGGAGCCCCACCCCGACCGGCTGGTCGTTGATGAATGCCCGGCTGCGTCCGTCCTTCCCCTGCGTGCGGCGGAGGATCATCTCGCCGTCTGCGCGCAGGCCATTCCCGCGCACCAGGGCGAACGCGGGGTGGTCGCCCGGAAGGTCGAATACGGCAGTAACCTGGCCCTGGTCGGCGCCGTGGCGAACCAGGGCGCCATCGCCGCGCCCGCCGAGGGCGAGCGACAGGGCATCCAGGAGGATCGACTTCCCCGCGCCGGTCTCTCCGGTCAGGACCGTCAGCCCGGACCGGAAGGTGATCTCCAGCGCATCGATGAGGACGATGTCGCGGATTGCCAGCGCGGCGAGCATCGTCCCGCGCCGCGGGGCTAGTTCCGGAACAGTCCGCCCAGCCAGCCCCCACCACGGCGCGGCTCAAGGCCGCCGGCGCCGAGGAGGTTGTAGGCCTGCTGGTACCAGGAACTGTTCGGGAAGTTGTGCCCGAGCACGGCCGCCGCGGTCTGCGCCTCGCTGACCAGGCCCATCGCGAGATACGTCTCGGTCAGCCGGAACAGGGCCTCCTCGACGTGCCTCGTGTCGCCATAGTCCACGACCACGACCCGGAAGCGGTTGACCGCGGCGACATAGTCGCGGCGCTCCTGGTAGTAGCGACCGACGAGCATCTCCTGCCCGGCGAGCTGGTCGTTCACCGCGACGATGTTGAGGCGCGCCTGCTCGGCATAGGGGGAGTTGGGGAAGCGCTCCACCAGTTCGATGTTCGCGGCGCGGCCGCGCGCCGCCGCGCCCTGGTCGCGGGTCACGTCCGGCACCTGGCGCAGATAGGCCTCGCCGATGAGGAACAGCGCCATGTCGGCATCGGCGCCGTTCGGATACAGGAGGAGGTAGCGCTCGGCCGAGGCGATCGATTCTCCCCAGCGGCTCAGATTGTACTGGGCGTCCGCCATCAGGACGAGGCCGCGGCGGCCCTGTTCGGAGTAGGGATAGCGCCGGTCGAGATCGGCAAACGCGTCGATCGCGTCGCCAAAGCGCCGAGCCTCATAGGCGGCGATGCCCTCGGCATACAGGTCGGCTGCGGGAACGGCCGGCTCGACGACGAGGTCGTCGCGGCCGACGCACCCTGCAAGGACCAGCGCACCCGCGATCGCCGCAACACGGAACAGGACGGAGAACGGCCGGGACCTGTGCCTGGCGAACGCTGCAGAAGACGTCATGTCGGGCTTTCCACCGGTCAGATTCGAGGGCCGCGATTCACCGGCTTGTAACCCAAAGACGGCTTTCGGGCTACGCCGGGTGCCGTACGGGCAAAGCTTCGACGGCAGGCGGAAACAGCGGCGTCAATCCGACCTATTTATGGCGGCAGGAGCGATGCGGCCGCGATCAGGTGAGTTCGGGCTCGAGCACCGCCGCGACGACCTCGGCATGCCGGCCGGGACGCGACGAGGGCGCAGAAACCCACTCCCACGCATCGGTCGCGAGGAAGGCTTCCACCATGCGCGCATTGAGGCGATGGCCGCCGCGATACGAGCGATAGGCGCCGAGGATCGGGGCACCGGCGAGGGCGAGATCGCCGACCGCGTCGACCGCCTTGTGGCGGACGAACTCGTCCGGGAAACGGAGACCGCCGGGATTGATGACGCCGGCGTCGCCAATCACGAGCGCATTCTCGAGCGAGGCGCCGCGGGCGAGCCCCCTGCTCCACAACTGCTCCACCTCGCCAAGGAAGCCGAATGTGCGGGCAGCGGCCATGTCGCGCCGGAAGACGCCCGGCGTGACGTCTGCGGCAAAGCGCTGCCGGCCGATCACGGGGCTCGCAAAATCGAGTTCGATCTCGAACCGGCGGCCGTCGTGGGGCCGCAGCTCGGCGAAGGACATGCCCTGTTCGACCCGGAACGGGCGAAGGACGCGGATATAGGCGCGCGGCGCATCGAGCGCGACGATGCCGGCTTCGTCGATCGCGGCCACGAAGGGCGCGGCGCTGCCGTCGACGGCCGGAATCTCCGCTCCGTCCACGACGATGATCGCGTTGTCGACGCCAAGGCCGGTGAGGGCCGCAAGGATGTGTTCGACGGTGGCGACCGACCAGTCGCCATTGGTGAGCGTCGTGCACAGGTCCGTCCGCCCGACGCTGCGATAGTCGGCCCGGATCTCCTCGTGCTCGGCAATTCCGCCACGGACGAAGGTGTAGCCGGTGCCTGCCTCGGCCGGACCGATCGTAATCGACACGGCATCGCCCGAGTGGACGCCGGTGCCGGTCACCCGTACCGCGCCGGCCAGCGTCGTCTGGCGATCCCACGTGCCGCGCATTGAGGAAAATCCGCCCGCAGCGCCGATGCCGTCGGCTCCATTCGAGCCGGCAAGGATCGGCGATTCTCGTCTAGCCATGCCGAAAAGATATGCAGTGCCCCGCGGTGGGCCAAATCACGGTTGATGACGGCGTATTACGCGACCAAGCCGAATCAATGACTTAATACCTCCAGCGAACAACGCTGGGCGGCCATGCACAGGGAAGAGCCCGCCCGGAGGTCGCGCTCCGGACGGGCTCCCGTACCAGCGGCCCGCGAGCGGCGCTAGTTTGCCTGGCGGCGCAGGAACGCCGGGATCTCGAGTTCGCCATCGTCCAGTCGCGTGTCGCGCGGCGGGGCCGTGCGACCGTGCGGATCGAGGTTCCCCTCGACCGGCCGGTACATGCCGGGCTGCGGACGCGCCGTCGGTTGCGCGGCCGCGGGGCGGTGTCCGGCGGGGGCCGGAGCCTGCGGACGGACCTGCGGCGGGCGTGCCGGGGCGGGACCGCCCTGCGGGCGCGCGGCCTGGGTCGGACGCTGGACGGGCGCGGCCTGGCGCGGCGGCGCGGGGTTCTGCGGCGCGGCCGGGGCGGCGCCCTCCTCGCGCCTGCTGCCGAGGCTGGCATGGGCGAGGCGCTTGAGGAGGCTCATCGGGCCGGCGCCTTCCTCGCCCTTCGGGGCGAGCTGACGCTGGACGATGGCCGGAAAGTCCTCAACGCGCGGCATGCGGGCCGACGGCGAATCGGCGGCCGGCGGGATGAACGGCTCGTCGTCGATGTCGGCGTGGTCGAGCGGCGCCTGCGGCTCCGGATCGAGTTCGTGGGCTGCCGCGAACTCGGCGCTCTGGATGGTGAGCGGGGCGATGTGGACGTCCGGATCGCTCGCGGACGGCCGCGAGATCGGAGCCCGGGCCATCGGCTGGTGCATCACGTGATCGTGCGGCGCGGAGGTTGCTGCAGCCACGGCGGCGACGGCCGCCGCGGCGGACGCCTCGGGATTGGCGCGGGCGACGGGCCGGCGCGAGGCCTCGGCGGCGCGGTTGGAGACCGGCGGCGCGGCGGCGGGACGCTGGCGCGGCTCCACCTGGCGGACCACGGGGGCCTCGGGCTTCGGCCGGACCATCTGTTCCTCGTCCTCGATGCCGGTCGCAACGACCGACACGCGGATGACGCCCTCGAGATTCTCGTCGAAGGTCGCGCCAAGGATGATGTTGGCGTCCGGATCGACCTCCTCGCGGATGCGGGTCGCCGCTTCGTCGACCTCGAACAGAGTGAGGTCGCGGCCGCCGGTGATCGAGATCAGGAGGCCCTTCGCGCCCGCCATCGACGTCTCGTCGAGGAGCGGGTTGGCGATCGCCGCTTCCGCGGCCTGCTGGGCGCGGCGCTCGCCCGAGGCTTCGCCGGTGCCCATCATCGCCTTGCCCATCTCGCGCATCACCGAACGGACGTCGGCGAAGTCGAGGTTGATGAGGCCTTCCTTGACCATCAGGTCGGTGATGCAGGCAACGCCCGAGAACAGCACCTGGTCGGCCATCGCAAAGGCGTCGGCGAAGGTGGTCTTGTCGTTGGCGATCCGGAACAGGTTCTGGTTCGGGATCACGATGAGCGTGTCGACGTTCTCCTGGAGGTCGGCAATGCCGGCCTCGGCAACCCGCATGCGGCGGGCGCCCTCGAACTGGAACGGCTTGGTGACCACGCCGACCGTCAGGATGCCGTGCTCGCGCGCGGCGCGGGCGATGACGGGCGCAGCGCCCGTGCCCGTGCCGCCGCCCATTCCGGCGGTCACGAAGATCATGTGCGCGCCCGACAGGTGGTCGGTGATCTCGTCGATCACCTCCTCGGCCGCGGCGCGTCCGATCTCGGGCATGGAGCCGGCGCCGAGACCCTCGGTGACGGCGACGCCCATCTGGATGCGGCGCGTTGCCTGCGAGGACATGAGCGCCTGCGAATCGGTGTTGGCGACGACGAACTCGACGCCTTCCAGACCCGAGCGGATCATGTTGTTGACGGCGTTGCCGCCGGCCCCGCCGACACCGAACACGGTGATCTTCGGCTTCAGTTCCTTGATGTCAGGCAGCTTCAGATTGATGGACATGTCTCGTCCTTTTCGACCCCGCCGGCTGCCCGCGACAGCACCCGGTTTGTGTTGCGTTGTTGTGGACGCCGCCGCGCCGTCCCTGCCGCACGCGCGGCAGCCGTCAGAAGCTTTCCCTGATCCACCGTCCGACGCGGCCGAAATAGGTCGAGCCCGTCGTCCCGGTCGCGCGCTGCGCCGGAGCCGTGCGGGCCACCCGTTCGATGCCGCCATACTGGGGGTAGATCAGCATGCCCGCGGTCGAGGCATGCGCCGGACCGCGGAAGATTTCGGGGAGGCCCGAAATGCCGAGCGGGCGTCCGAGACGGACGTTCCGCGCAAGAATGCGCCGTGCCATCTCGGCAAGGCCGTTGAGCTGGCTCGCGCCGCCCGTGAGGACGATCCGGCGCCCGACGAGCGCGGCAAAGCCGGAATCGTTGAGCCGGTCGCGCACCATTTCGAGGATTTCCTCGACGCGGGCGCGAATGATTCGGTTGAGCGCCGCCTTCGGCACCCGGTTCGGGGCGTCGCGATCCTCGTCGCCGAGCGGCGGGACGAGGACGAGATCGGCATCGTCCGAGGCGGTCGCGATGGCGCTGCCCGACAGCACCTTCAGCCGTTCGGCCGATTCGACGCTCGTGGACAGCCCGCGGGCAATGTCGGTCGTGACATGGTGGCCGCCGACCATCACTGCGTCGGCATGGATGAACTGCCCGTCGACGAAGACCGCCATCGTGGTCATGGCCGCGCCGAGGTCGATCGCCACCACGCCGAGTTCGGCCTCGTCGTCGACGAGGGTCGCAAGGCCGCTCGCATAGGGCGCAACCACCGTCGCGCCGATCGAGAGGTGGCAGCGGTTGATGCACAGTTCGAGGTTGTCGATGGGTGCCACGTCGGCCGTGACGACATGCATGTCGACACCGAGCTGCTGGCCCATCATGCCGCGCGGATCCTTGATCCCGCGATGGCCGTCGAGGGCGTAGCCGATCGGCAGCGAATGGATCGGCGTGCGGCCATCGGAAACGGAGAACTGGCGGCCGGCGGCGAGCACGCGGCCGATGTCGGTCTCATTCACCTCGGAACCGGCGACTGCGACCTTGGCGGAGAAGGTCTCGCTCGACATGCGGCCGCACGACACCGACACGATCAGCGTGTCGATCGTGAGCCGCGCCATCTTTTCGGCGGCGTCGACCGCAAGGCGGATTGCCCGCTCGGCCGCCTCGAGGTCGACGACGACGCCGGCCCTGACGCCGCGCGCCCGCTGGTGGCCGACGCCGATGATCTGGACCTTGTGCGTCCGGCCCGGCATCCCCTCGCCCTGGTCGGCCGGGGAAAGCTTGGCGATCATGCAGGTGAACTTGCTCGACCCGATGTCGAGCACGGCAATGATCGTGCTCTTGCCCGGGAGGACGCGGCCGCGTCTGCTCTGCTGGCCGAGGATTTTCACGGCGTGCCTCCGGTCCGCCGCGCCCGCGTGACGGCGTCTTCCACGTCTTCAAGGACGTCCGGTGCGAGCTGGACGGTCATTCGGTCGGCCATGCGGAGGTCGATGACTTCGATGTCGCGGGCAAACAGCTGGTTGCCCTGGTCGAGGCTGACGAGTTGGATGATCGCCGGCAGGAGGTCGTCCTCCGGCAGGTGCACCGTCATGCCGTTGCGCAGCGTCAGGTCCCAGCGGCGGCCCGACACGAGCGTCGCGGCGCGGACCTCTTCCTGCAGCGATGGGAACTCGGCGAGGAGGGCGAGAAGCTCGGGAGCCGCCTCCGGTGCACCCTCGCCGACCACGAGCGGCAGGCGCTGGAAGCGGCCGGCGACGTAGTCGCTGATGACGTGCCCGTCCGCGTCGATCAGGACGACCTGGCCGTCCCGCTGCCACAGCGCATAGGGTTCGCGCTCGGTCACCTGGATGTCGAGCGTCGACGGATAGACCTTGCGGATGGTGGCGCTCTCGACCCAGGCGAGCGCCTCGAGCCGGCCGCGGGCGGCCTCTGCGTCGAAGAAGACGATCGAGCCGTGATTCGGGAGTTCGAGCGCGCGGAGGATGTCGAGTTCGGCCGTCTCGCTCTGGCCGGTGATGCGGACCGCATCGACAGCGAGTCCCGCCACCGACGACAACCCGCCGATGATTCCGTTGACATGGTTGCCCGCGATCACGCCGTAGAGGCCGACCGCGGCAAGGAATGCCAGGCTTGCCTTGAGGCCCGCCCGCTTTGGCAGGGTCACATCGATACGCGAGATGAGCCGCGCCGGCCGACGCAGCACCTGCGGCAGCACGGTTGCCGGAACCGCAACGCGGAAGCGAAGCGGCGCGACGTCGCCGAACTGCATCGCCCCCATCCAGCTCATCGCCCGCAAGACGCGTCCTCCACCATCCACGACACGAGATCCCGGAACGACATGCCGGCATAAGCCGCCATTTCCGGAACGAGCGATGTGGGGGTCATCCCCGGCTGCGTGTTGACCTCGAGGCAGATCAGGTCCCCTGATCCATCCTCGCGTTCATCAAACCGGAAGTCGGAGCGGCTGACCCCGCGGCACCCGAGTGCCTGATGCGCTCTGAGGGTCAGCATCCGGACCTTTTGGTAAACAACTGGTAAAAGTCGTGCCGGCAGGGTGTGAATTGATCCGCCCGGCGCGTACTTTGCCTCGAAGTCGTAGAATCGTCCGGCCGTGGTGATCTCAATGACCTCCGTTGCCTGGTCGGCCACCACGGCGCAGGTCAGTTCGCGGCCGGGGACATACCGCTCGGCCATCACCTCGTCGCTGTAGCGCCACTCCTCCGAGAGCAGTTCCCGGGCGGGCGAGTTCGCCCCTTCCCGCACGATCACCACGCCGTAGCTCGATCCCTCCTGGATCGGCTTGACGACGTAGGGCGGCTGCATCGGATGCTCGCGAGCCGCTTCCTGTCGCGTCAGCGCAACCGATTCGGCCACCGGCACGCCGGCCGCCGCGAGAACGGGCTTGGCGCGGATCTTGTGCATGGCGAGCGCCGACGCGAGCACGCCCGAATGCGTATAGGGAATGCCGAGAATCTCGAGGAGGCCCTGGATCGTGCCGTCCTCGCCGAACGGCCCGTGCAGCGCATTGAAGGCGACGTCGGGCCGCAGTTCAGACAGGACCGCTGCGATGTCACGGCCGACATCGACGGGCGTGACGTCATAGCCCGCTTCGGCGAGCGCGCCGGCGCATGCGTTTCCCGACACGAGCGAGATGGAGCGCTCGCTCGACCAGCCGCCCATCAGAACGGCCACGCGCTTCGTCAACGGAGCATTCCATTAACGGTTGGTGATTCGGTCGCAAATGGCTGAAAACAAGGGCGAACGGGCTGCATTCACAAGTGTTAGCAGCCGATTTGGTAACGAATGGTTAACCATCCCCGACAGGCCGGGATAGGGCGACCGACACCCCAAGCGTCGGCTGCGGCGTCTGCGACGGTTCGCTCCGCCGATCGACGCAGCGAACTCAATCTCCGGGCGCATCGTATGCGATCACCCGCCACTCAAGATTGAAGACGCCGTGACTGCGCGAATGGTCTTGATTGAAGCGCGTCACAATGTAACCAATGCGGTCCGCCCGGTGGGGAGACCGGACGGGTAATAACAAATCCGTGTTCAAGCGGTTCGACGTAGAACAAGGCCGTCCTCGAGCAGACCGGAGGAAATTCGGAAAGAACAAGAAGAACACTTCCGAAGTCCGTGCGCCTTTGAGGGAGGTTGGTGTGGCACTGCGGGATCAAACATTATTTGGCGTCATCGACGCGCTCGCTGTTGGACGTGCGGGCTGGACGGACCTGGCGCTGGCGCTGCGAAATGCCTTTGGCGGACGTTATGCCTGGGCGCGGGTTCACAATGGCGACGGAACGCCGAGCCAGCAGATCCATGCGGCGGGCGACTGGCAGGACGAGGGCCGCGCGCAGCGCTACCGGCACGGCCACTGGTCGGCCGACTTTCTGCTTGCGGCCCTGCTGACCGCACCCCCGGGCGAGCCCATGCGGTGGTCGAGCCTCCATGCGCGCCCCGACATCGCCGAGGGCGAATACTACCGCGACTACATCCAGCCGCGGGACATCGATCATGTCATCGAATGCCTCGCGGTCGTTCCGAGCGGTCCGCTGATCCGCTTCGGCACCGGCAGGACCAAGGCCCAGCCCCCTTTCTCCAAGCGGGACGAGGAGCGCCTGCGGCGCGTGGCGCAACGTCTGCAGGGCGCGATCCGCATCCGCTACCTCAACACCGGCGGCGATTTCGGATTGAGCGACGGGATCGGCTTCGACCTCCTCCCGGAGGGTGTCGTCATGCTTGACGAGACCGGCAAGGCTTTCGCGGTCAATCTGGCGGCACGCCTTGCGCTCTCGAGGGTCCGAAGCCTTGCCATCATCGATGGCCGGCTGCACTGCCTCGGGGCCTCTGACGCCGGGTTGTCCCGGCTCATCGACGACGCCCTGCTGCAACGCCCGGCCGGCATCGTCGGCGAGATGGACGTATGCGCAGGGGACGGTCCGCAGCTCCGGATCCTCGTTGCCCGGATGCCGGTCGCAACCGGCTCCGACCGCGAGGTGCCGGTGATCATCCTGGGCGGCTATCGCGAGCCGGCAGCCACCTCGGAGGACATCTCGACCCTTGCCGGGCGATGGCGTCTGACGCCGAAGGAGGTCGAGATCGTGGTCAGGCTCGTCGAGGGCAGCAGCCTGGGCGCCGCCGCCGCGGCGATCGGGATCGCCTACGAGACGTCCCGCTTCCACCTGAAGAACATCTACCGCAAGGTCGGCGTGAACAATCAGGCCGCGCTCACGCGCCTCTTCATCACCGACTACTACTGTTCGTCGGAGTGGCTCGGGCCGAGGCGAACCGACGAACGGCCGCGCCGGAGTGGCGAGCCCGCCCTGGCGCTGCCGAGCTAGGTGCTGTGCCACGAAGCGCGCCCGCGAGCCGGCCCCTGCACGACAACCCAATTGGGTTGGTGACACCCGGCAGCGGGCGACGTTCACATCCCTGAGGAGGGCGATAGTGGTGGAATTGCAGTTCGTTGCCGGGCCGCGGGCTGCCCTTTGGATCGCCGGCCGGGCTGCGCCGCCCGGTGTGACCCGCCGCGGCAGATGACGGTCCTGGAAGGCCAGGCCGGGCTGCACGCCGGCGGCGGCCTCGAAGCCTTGCCGCGCCGCCTCGACGCGGCGTTGCGCCGGGTGCGCGCCGACCGGCTCCTGGCGACGCTGACGGTCGCCACTGCATTGGCCCTCGTCGCCTTCGGCTTCCTCGAATTCGCTAGCGTCTCCTTCGGCCTTCCGATCGACCTCGGCGGACGCATCGCCGTGGCTTTGATCCTCGGCCTTGCGCTGGCAGCGGTGGGAACGGCGGCCGATGTCTTCGCGTGGCCGGGGCGCCTCGGCATCGCCCGCCGGGCCGACGTCCGGTTCGGGCTCGACGAAAGGCTGAGCACGGCGATCGAAATCGCCAGCCGCGGCAGTGACGCGGACGCGCCCGTGGTGGCGCGGGCCCTCCTCGCCGATGCCGAGCGGCGCGCGGGGTCGCTCGATCTTCGGGCGCTGGTCAAGGTGCCCTATGGACGCTACGCGCTTGCCGTCGCGGCGGCGGCCGTCTTTGCCGCAATCAGCCTCGCGCCGCCGGACTACGTCCCCCCTCGGGCCGAATTGGCGCGGCCGCAGCCGTCGACGACGCTGACCGCCACCGAGGTCGCCGACACGTTTGCCGAACTCCGACGCGTCGCCACCATCATGCAGAACGACGCAGCCCGGCGGGACGATCCCTTCCTCGAGGCGCTCGCCCGGGAGGCACTCCGGATCGGCGAAGAAATCGAGGCGGGCCGGCTCACCGACCGCGACGCGGTCGTTGCGGCGCTCGATCGCCTTGCAGGCTTCACCGCCGAGGCGTACCCGCCGGTCGCCGTGCCGGCGCCCGACTACGAGGAGAGCGGCGGCATCACTGAGCGTCCCGCGGAAGCGACGCAGATTCTGCGCGACCTCGCACGCGACCGCATGACGCCGCCCTCGGCGACCGAGACGGCCGCACGAACGCAGGACCAGCCACTTGTCGAGCCCGGCGACGCCGCGGCCGACATCCCGCCGATGATGGGCCTGCCGCCGCCGACCGCCGATGTCCCCAATCCGCAAGCGCCTGCGGGCGCCGAAGGCCAGCCGCCAACCGGTGGAGCGCCCGGAGCCGCCGACGACGAGGGCTATATCGAGGCGGCGGAGATGGAGACCTACACCGACCCGACCAACTATCGCGCCGAACGCACGGTCGGCGAGCGCCCCGAAAACGCCCAGCTGATCGGCCCGGCCGACGCGGCCAACACCGGCCAGAGCCGCTTCGCCGGCGCGGGCCAGCAGATGCTGAACGGACCGGTGGCGGAGGAAGACCCGTTCGCGCTGGGCGCCGACATGTTCCTCACCGGCCAGATCGACGAAACCGGCCGGCGCATCCGCATCGAGGTGCCGCCGGAAATCCAGGCGATTGCGATCCTCCCGGGCGAAGCGGCCGCGACGGAGTGGACCGCGCTCCGCGAGGTGGAGGCTCTCCGTACGGGCGTGCCGCTCGGTGCCCGGGACCTTCTTGCCCGGTATTTCAGGGCGGCGGCCGAGGCCGAATGACATTCATCGCGCCGGCCTGGCTTCTCGTCTTCGGCGCCGCCGCGCTCGTGCTGCTGCTGCACGCCCGCCGGCGACGCAGCGTCACCGTCCCAAGCGTCCAGATCTGGCGTCTGATCGAGAGCGCCGGGAGCCGGCGGCCGAACATCCGCCGGCCGCCGCCGAGTCTTCCGCTCCTGCTCCAGTTGCTCGCCCTCCTCATCGCCGCGCTCGCCCTCGCCCAGCCGCGCTTCGGAGCCGCGCCCGACGATCACGTCGTCTTCCTCCTCGATGCCTCCGGCAGCATGCGGACGACCGACCTGGCCCCGACGCGGTTCGACGCGGCCCGGACCCGCCTCGCCGGGATGGTCGAGACCCTCGGCGAGGCCGGAACGACCCGCATCTCGGTGATCGTAGCTTCAGCCGAGCCGGCGTTTGCGGTGGCCAGGCAGATCGAGGCCGGTGGAATCCTCCCTCTCCTCTCCGGGCTCGCGCCGCGGGATGGGGCGGCGGACTGGGCGGCCGCCGCAAGGCTCATCCCGGCCGTCGCGCGCGACGGCGAGACGATCCGGGTCGTGGCGCTCACCGATGATGACGCCGCCACCGCCGCCATCGCGGCGGCGCTGCCCGGCATGGCCGTCGAAGCCGTGCCGTTCGGAACCCCGGTCCCGAACCGCGCACTTACCGCGATCGTGACGCCCATCGACGCGATCGCCGGCGTGTGGAGCGTCGCGGGCACCGTGCATCAATTCGGCGAGGCCGAGGCCGTGCCCGTGGACATCGCGGTCCTGTTTCGCCGCGCCGGCGACGACGCCTATCTCGATTTCGGCACGATCGCCGTCACGCCGTCGGAGGCGCCGGTCGCCGCGACCGATGATGCGATGCCGCCCACGCGGACGGACTTCGCCGCCGAGCTCCGGTTCCCCGGGCCGGGCTCGCTGATTCTCCGCCTCCCGCCCGACATCGCGCCGCAGGACGACGCCACCTACTTCGTCCTCCAGCCAGCCACGCCGGCACGCGTCCTCCTGATCGGCAACGCCCGGCCCGACCTCGTCCGGGCCCTCGGCGCCGCGGGGGTCGCGCTGTCGCAGGCCGACACCCTGCCGGCCGACCGCGGCGCGGCCTTCGACCTCGTCATCGTCAGCGATGTTGCCGTCGACCGGCAGCCGGCCACCAGCGTCCTGTGGCTGGAACGCGGCCGCCTCGCATCGGAACCCGAGCCGGTTCCACTCGCCGACGCCTATTTCATCGCCTGGGATCGGGCGCATCCGCTGTCGGCGGAAATCGACTGGTCCGACGTTGCGGTACCGCGGGCCTTTGCCCTGCCCGCCCGGGACGACGCCACGGTGATCGTTGCCGCCGAGGACGGGCCGATCATCGATGCCCGCACGACGGCCGCCGGCCGCGATGTCCGGGTCGCGCTCGGCATCGATGCATCGCGGTGGGGCGAGGCGGCGAGCCTGCCGCTGTTCATCGCCAACCTCATCGACTGGCTCGCCGTTCCGGCCGGAGGCGGCGCCGGCTGCCTGGTCGACGCGCCGTGCCGCTTCCCCGCGGGCTTCACCCTTGCCGGGATCGCAGCGCCGGATTTCACGCCCGCCGCAGGGCCTGCCGCCGGGACCTTCCTGCCGGAGACCGCGGGATTCCATCTCTTCACCGGGCACGGCCGGACGATCGAGGTCGCGGTAAACCGCGACGGAGTGACGGAGAGCATCCCGCCGGAAACGCCCGCGGGCGTCGCCTACGCTCCGCCCACCGCCTTCTGGTGGCGTGTCCTCCTCGGTCTGGCGCTGGCGGTGCTGGCGATCGAGGCGTTGGTCGCCGGACGTGGCGCCGAGCGCTTCTTCCGCCGCGGCGCGCTCCGGGGACGCGACGGCAGCGCCCGGCGGCGCCGCTTCCAGCTCGTCCTCCGCGGCCTCGCCCTCGCCGCGCTCGTGGCCGCCCTCGTGCCGGCCCCCTTCCCGGCGCGCGCTCCCACGGAGGCGATCGTCGTCGTCGATGCGACGGCGCCAACCGCCGGCGGCATCCCCGAAGGGCCTGGCCGCGTGGTGGCCGACAATCCGGCATTCCTGCAACGGGACATCGACGGTGTCGACGAGACTTCGGCCGGCCTCCGGTCCCCGGCGGGCATCGACCTTGAAGGCGCGCTCCGTCTCGCCGCAGCGCAGCTTCCCGCGGACATCGCGGGACGGATCGTCGTGACCGGAAACGGCGTGGCGACCACGGGCGATGCGATGGCCGCAATCCCGGAACTCGGCGAGCGTGGCATCCCGGTGGATATCCTGACCGTTCCCGCGATGGCGCCCGGCGAGGTTCTCGTCACCGCGGTCGAACCACCGCAGGCGTTGTTCGCGGGCGACCGCTTCACGCTCAACGCGTTCATTGCCAGCGCTGCCGCCGGTCCCGCGACCGTGACCATCCTTCGCGACGGCGAGGCGGTTTCCGCGCTCACCGTCGATCTCATCCCCGGCAGCAATCGCATCGAGGTGGCCTTCGAACCCGTCAGCGCGGGCGAGCACCTCTTCGAGGTCGCCGTGACGAAACCGGGCGACGTCACGGAGGCGAACAACCGCGACGGCGCCCTCGTCACGGTCCGCGCTGCCCCCACGGTCATGGTGGTCGCGCCCGACGCCGAGTGGGGCGAGGTCTTTGCCGGGGCGCTGCGCATCCAGGGCTTCGACGCCAGCGTCGTCGCGCCGAACCGGACGCCGCACCGGATGGGTCTGTGGCTCGACTACGACCTCGTCGTGCTCATGAACCTGCCGGCGATCGACCTCACCACGGCGCAGCAGGCGCTTCTCGCCGACCTCGTCGAGGTTCACGGCCGCGGCCTTCTCATCCTCGGCGGCGAAAGCGCCTTTGGCCCGGGCGGATACTTCCAGACGGACCTCGAGCGCATCTCGCCCCTTTCGTCGCGCGTCCCGCAGGACGCTCCGGGCGCGGCGATCGTGTTCGTACTCGACCGTTCCGGCAGCATGATTGCGCCGGTCGGCGACACGAACCGCCTCGCCATCGCCAAGGAAGCGACGATCGCGGCGATGGAGCTCCTCCATCCCGAAACGCAGGTCGGCGTCGTCGTCTTCGATTCCGAGGCGCATCGGATCCTGCCGCTCCAGCGGAAGAACGAAGCCGCGCTCGAAGCAGCGCTGGCGCCTCTCCAGCCGGGCGGCGGCACCGAGCTGTACCCGGGCATCGCCGACGCGGTGGAGCAGCTCCTGACCACCGACGCGCAGGCAAAGCACATCGTCGTCATGACCGATGGCCTCCTCGGGCCGCGCGACTTCGCGCCGATCATCGCGGAGGCGACGGCCGGCGGCATCACGATATCGGCGGTCGCCATCGGCAGCGCCGCCGACTTCCAGCGCGCCTCGCTGATCGCCCGCCTCGGCGGCGGTGCGTTCCATGCGACGCAGGATTTCCGCGCGCTGCCCAGCATCCTGTCGCAGGAGGCGATGATGCTGTCGCGCTCGCCCCTCGAAGTGCGCGAGACGCCGGTCTTCTGGCTCGACCGCTCGGCTCCTTTCCTCGCCGGGCTGCCCGCCGCGCTGCCGCCGCTGGACGCCTATGTCGTCACCACGGCCCGCGCCGGCGCGACGCTCCATCTCGGTGCCCAGGACGAGGAAGGCGAACTGGTGCCGATCCTCGCTTCGTGGCGCTACGGCAACGGCGAGGTGGCGGCCTTCGCCTCGCACGGCGCCGGCATCGGCTCGCAGCGCTGGCTCGGCATGGCGGAGTATCCCCTGTTCTGGGGCCAGATCGCGCGCCACCTCGTGCAGGTGCGACCGGGCGTCGGGTTGTGGGCCGATGCCGCCCGCCACGGCGACGCCGTGACGATCGAACTGGCCGCCCTCGATGTCGCCGGCCTGCCGCTGGCCGACGCCGCTCCCGTCATCGAGCTTCCCGCCGGCGTCACGGCCACGCCGTTCCGCGAGTTGGAACCGGGCCGCTACGAAACGACGGTGATGCGACCCGCTGCCGGACGCCTCGACGCGACGGTTCGGCTGGAGGACTTCAGCGTGGCCACGCCCACCTGGTTCGGCTATCCGGCGGCACTCGATTTCACGTCCGCGCGGCCGGACGACCTCGCGCGGATCGCAGCCGCGACCGGTGGCCAGCGGGTGACCGCCCTTCCCGCAGCACCGGCGCTGGAATGGACGTTGGCGCCGATCTGGCGCCCATGGATCGCCATCGCGCTGGCGTTCTTCCTCGCCGATCTGTGGGTTCGCTATGGAGCTATCCGCAGCCTGGGCAGACGGAGTGCTGCGCCAGTGACCGAGCGCGCACCGGACCCGGCACCATGGCTGGGATCGAGCGCCGCCTAGGTGGTCCCGGCCACCGTGCTACGGATTGCGCCGGAGGACGTCCGGCATCACGTCGAGGTAGAGCTGCGCCAGTTCGCCGCCGGCGGTGAGATCGGCGATCGCCTCGTCGATCAGCGTCCTGAGGAAATTGTCGACCGACTGGAGCGCCATGCCGAGGTTTCGCGTCGGCAGCGTGAGAGATCCGGTCGAGATGAGCGTGATCTGCGCAGGATCGACATAAGGCTGCTGCAGCCAGGGCTCCCAGATGAAGCCGGCGTCGACCGTGCCGTCGAGGACGCGGGTGAGCACGGAATTGCTGGTCGGCAGCGGAAAGCGGCGCCACGCCTGATCGGCGGGAAGCGTTCGGAAGAAGGCCGTGACGGTGCCGTCGACGGAAGTCATGGACTGCGTGGCGATCGGCCGGTCGCGCGGCACCTCGAAGAGATCGGCGTAGGTGCCGGCCCGCGCGATCGCAACATACGGGATGCTGGCATAGGCGGCGGTGAAGGTGAGCCATTCCGGGTAGACGCCACCGGTGAGCAGCTCCATTCCGAGCAGCGCGTCGCAATTGTTGGTGAGGAAGATGAAGACCTCGTCCTCGCTGATCGGGATACCGTCAAGACCGGTGACCCGTATGGTCGGCTGGATGTCGAAGAAGGCAGCGTCGAGGAAGAGCGCCTCCGCGATGAGCTCGGCCGCCGCGCGGTCGAGCGGCGCTGAGGGCGCCTGCGGGTAAATGCAGAACGTGATCGCCTCACCGTCGAGGCGGTTGGTGCGATCGAGGAATTCCGGACCGATCTCCGGCTGTGCGACCGCCGGAGCGGCGCCCCGCGCAATCATGACGAGGGCGAGTACCGCGCCGAGGGCCATCGTTGTTCGGTTCATCGATGCGCCCTTCGGAATGCCGGCGAGCCTGGTGTCGCCCTGCAAAGGAAAGGCGTGCGGGGTTTCCCCCGCACGCCGATTGTCGGTCCGTCGCCTAGCCTTCCGGCAGGGCGAAGACGTAGAGCATGTTCCCGCCCGACGGGAACCGGATCTCCGGCGTCCGGGCCCTGTAGCGGCCGTTGCCGCCGACCGGGAAGGCGATGTACTGCGTGCCATCGACTTCGTAGGTCATCGGGTAGCCACGGAGCGAGGCGCTGACGCGCTGCTCCCACAGGATCTCGCCGTCCGTCGCGCGGTAGACGCGAAGGAGGTTGGCGTCGTCACCGGTGACGACGAGGCCGCCACCCGTGGTGAGCACCGACGAGCCGAAGCCCGCCCGCTGGATGTGCTGCCACAGGAACTCGCCGGTCTCGACGCTGACCGCCGTGAACGCGCCGACATTGCCGTTGGCGCCTTCCCAGATCACCGCACGCGTGCGCGCCGAGCCGTGGTGGGCGCCGATGGTCGGCGTCACTTCGTTCAGCGTGTAGAAGTTGCACACATTGTTGACGGGCGCGTAGATCGCGTTCGTCTGCGGGCTGTAGGCCGGCGACTGCCAGTTGATGCCACCGCCTGCGCTCGGGCAGACGAAGGTCTCGACGCCGATCGGCACCATCAGTTCGGGGTTCGAGATACCACGACGGTTTTCGGGCTCAACATCGACCATCGCGTTCTGGTAGTTGGTCGGCGTCGCCCACAGGAAGTCCCCCGTGGCGGCGTCGAGCGTCCAGACGATGCCGGTCTTGCCTGGGATGCCGGTCACGACCGTCCGGGTCTCGCCCGGGGTCAGGTCGTCGGCGATCCACTGCACCTCGCCGGCGGTCGGCGCGACGGCCGTGTCGACGACCATGCGGGCGAAGGGATGGTCGAGGTCCCAGTACTCGTTCGCCATATGCTGGAAGTACCAGACGATCTCGCCGGTATCCTCGTCGATGGCGATGGTCGAGTTGGTGTACAGCACATCGCCGTCACCGGTGCCGCGCTGCGGCGAGCCCCACGGAATCGGCACCGCGACGCCGTAGTAGATGAGGCCGAGCTCGGGGGCGTAGGCGCCCGCGTTCCAGGCCGAACCGCCGTAGCGGGCCTCGAGCGGAACGCCGTTCCACGTCTCGTCGCCGAACTCGCCCGGCCCCGGGATCGTGTAGGTCCGCCACAGCTCCTCGCCGGTCTCGGTGTCGTGCGCCGAGATCCAGCAGCGGCTGTTGATGTAGTAGCAGCCGGACATGCCGGCGATCAGCTTGCCGCCGAAGATCTGCGGCCCGCCGGAGTAGTGGTGGCCGATGGTCCAGTCGCCGACCTGCTGTTCCCACACCACTTCGCCGGTGCGGACATCGAGCGCGATCAGGAACGCGTCGTGGGTGGCGATGTACAGCTTGTCCCCGTACAGCACCGGGTTGCGGTTGCCGCAGGCGAGGCCCGCCGCATGATCGACGACGTCGCGGCGATACTCCCACAGCAGGGCGCCGTTGGTCGCATCCACGGCCTGCGTGAAGTCGCAGCCCTGGACCATGAACATGACGCCGTCATGCACGAGCGGCGTCATCTCGTTGCTCGCCGGGTCGAGCGTCACCGCCCAGGCAAGGTTCAGGTCGTCGACGTTGTCGGCGTTGACCTGGTCGAGCGGGCTGTAGCCCCAGTTGCCGTAGTTGCGACGCCACATCAGCCAGTCGCCGTCGGCCGGATTGGCCAGCATCTCGTCAGTGACCGGCGTCCAGTTGTCGAACGCTGTGGTCTGCGCCGTCGCGGCAATGGGTGTTCCGGCAATCGCGCCGAACACCGCCAGTTTGAGTAATCCCCTGTATCTCATTCCAACTCCCTCCCTTGTTCCTTGTTGGCAGCTGCCACCGGCCCAGTCGGGGCCGGTGAATTGGCGACGGCCATCCCCCCTCGTGCCGCGCCGCTATGGCGCGGCGGGAGGCGGCGGACCGAAAATGATTGCCCCGAGCGCTGCCTCGTCTGTCGGCAGTTCGGTCTCGCCCGCGGGATAGTTGTTGCTCTTCAGGATCAGCGCGATGATCCCGGCGGTCTGCGCGGGGGTCATCGTGCCCGGCCGGTCGGCGGGCATGTTTTCCTGCGTGAACTGGAAGAGCTCCAGCAGTGTCCGGCTCTCCCAGTATTGCGTGAATGCAAAGCCCGCGAGCGGCGGCGCGAGCGCCGTGCCGTTCAGCGTGGCGCCATGGCAGGTGACGCAGCTCCGCGTGTAGAGGGCCCGAATCTCCTCGGCCTGTGCTTCCGTGTAGACGCCGGTCAGCGCTGTGCCGGCGGTCTCGTCGGCGGGAGCCGCCGCGTCAGGCGTGGGCGGCGTTCCCTGGGCGATGGACAGCCCGGCGCCACTGCAGGTGAGGAGGGCTGCGCCGATCGAGATTGAAAGAATGCGGGTAGAAAGCCGCGGCATTGCTGGATTCCTTCGAGTAGGTTCAGGGTGTGCGCGCACGCACGCGGCCCCGAAAAGAGAGAGTCATTTGGTCGCAGGTGTGGCACAACAACCCAATTGGGTTGGAGCGCCAATGGCGCTCGCAACGGGAGGGACATATCCGATGGGCAACCCAATTGGGTTGTGGGTGTCTGCGCGGGCGGCCGCTAGCGTCGGACATCCTGGAAAGCCCGCACGGAGCAGGTCGGACGGGCATGGTCGGGGGTGATGTGAGCGAAGGGACCGCACCGGTCGTCGAGATCGCCGGCCTGGGCAAGCGCTATGGCCGGACGCTCGCCCTTGACGGAATTGATCTGTCCATTGGCAGGAACGAGGTTTTCGCGCTTCTCGGCCCGAACGGGGCAGGCAAAACGACGCTCATCCACATCCTGTGCACGCTTCTGAAGCCCGACACCGGCACGGCGCGGATCGCAGGGTTCGACGTCTCGCGCCAGCCGCTCAAGGCGCGGCGGCAGCTCGGCGTCGTGTTCCAGGAGCCCAGCCTCGACAGCCGCCTCACCGTCCAGGAGAACCTCAACTTCCACGGCCTGGTGCACCGCGTGCCGTTTCGCCTCCGGCGGCGGCGGATCACGGAGATGCTGGAACTGGTCGAGCTGACGGAGTGGCGTCACGCATTGGTCCGGACCCTGTCGGCCGGCATGAAGCGGCGGGTCGAGATCGCCCGCGCGCTCATCCACGACGCGGCGGTCGTGATCCTCGACGAGCCGACCGTCGGCCTCGACGCCCAGTCGCGCGAGCGCATCTGGGCCTATCTCGGCAAGCTCCGGCGCGAGCGCGAACTGACCCTCATCGTCACGACCCACTACATCGACGAGGTGGACAGCTGCGACCGGGTCTGCATCGTGGACCACGGCAAGATTCTGGCGCTCGACACGCCCGAGGCGCTGAGGGCGCGCTATGGCGTCGAGCAGGTCCGCATCACGCCGCGGGACCTTGCGACGCGAACCGGGATCATGGAGCAGAACCCCAACGCCATTGCCGAGGCCAGTGGCGACATCGTCCTTCCGGGCGCCACGCACGGGGTGGTCGACCGGCTCCTCGGCGGCTTCGGTACCGGCATCAGCAATATCAGCATCGAACGGCCGAGCCTGGAGAGCGTGTTCCTCACGCTCACCGGCCGCGAGATTCGCGACCAGGCGGCGGAACGACCGACCTTGGCCCGGCCCAACGCCCGCACGGGCGAGCCGGTGAACTGACCGCCAATGCTGGGGGCACTGGGAGGCATCTACGCGATCTGGCTGCGCGAGGTGAAGCGGGCGATCCGCGACCGCGGCCAGTTCATCGGCGGCCTCAGCCGGCCTCTCGTCTGGGTGCTCATCCTCGGCATCGGGCTGAACCCTTATTTCCGTGCCGAGATCTACGGCGACGTGCGCTTCGTCGTTCCTTACACCTACCTCCAGTTCCTCTTCCCGGCCGTCATCGTCCTCAACGTGATGTACACGGGGGTCCAGTCCGCCGTGTCGATGATCTGGGACCGCGAGTTCGGCTTCCTCAAGGAGGTGCTCACCTCCCCGATGCCGCGCAGCCACATCCTTTTCGGCAAGATCCTCGGCGGCGCCACGGTGGCCTTCGCCCATGGCTGCCTGGTGCTTCTGATCGCGCAGTTCACCGACGTGTCGCTGCGCATGACCGATCTCTACCTCGGCCTCCTCCTGATGTTCGGGCTTGGCTTCGGACTGACCTGCGTCGGTGCGGTGATCGCCAACCGCATCAGGAGCTTCGAGGGCTTCGGCGTCTTCTCGAACGTGGTGATCCTGCCGCTCTACTTCACGTCGAGCTCGATCTTCCCGCTCAATCCGGCCCTCTCCGGTTCGCAGACCCGCGTGGTCTACCCCGAGTGGCTGGTCGCCGTCATCAAGGCGAACCCCGTCACCTATGCCGTCGATGCCCTGCGCGGTGTCTTCATCGGCTTCAACCAGTTCGATCCCGGCATCGGGCCTGTCGTGATCGCCGCCATCGCGATCGTCGGCTTCGCGGTCGCCCTGTTCGACTTCTCGAGGCAGTCATGACGCGCCGGGGGTCGCCATGTTCGACCTGAGCGGCCAGCAGGTCCTGTTCCGCATCGGCTCGGCGCTGTTCATCACCGGCGTCCACGGCTATGCCATGGCGATCGTCGCGCGCCTGATGGGTGATCCCGGTCCCGGCTATGACGGACGGCGGACGATCAACCCGCTGCAGCACGGGCAATTCCTCGGTTTGCTGTCGATGGTCCTGTTTCGCATCGGCTGGATCAAGCCGATGGCCGTGGACGCCGGACTGCTGCGCGGCGGCAGGGCCGGACTGTTCGTCGTCGTGCTTGGGTCGCTTGCCGCAACCCTCCTGGTCGCCTGGGGCCTCTGGCTCCTGCGCCCCTGGCTCCTCACCACCTTCGTCGGCACGAGCGCCATTCAGTCGACGGTGCTGTGGTTCGAGAACGTGGCGATGATGTCGGCCGCCTTCGTGGTCTTCAACCTCATCCCGATCCCGCCTTTCGCGGCCGGGCTGATCCTCTCCGGCTATGCCCCGCGTCTGCATGCACTTCTCGTCCGCCGCATCATCCTGCCGGCGGCGGCCTTTGCGGCCGTGCTCTACTTCGCCGATCGTGCCGGCCTCGTTGCGCCGCTCTATCGAAGCATCGCGAGGTGGTTCTTCTGATGACCGACCGGACCGCCACCGATCCCGCCGCAAGGACGGCCGCGGCCGAAGGCGACGGCCGCAGCTTCGGTGCGCTGGGGGCGCTGGGCGGCATCTGGCTGCGCGAGGTGAAGCGGGCGCTGCGCGATCGCGGCCAGCTCGTCGGCGGCGTCAGCCGGCCGCTGCTGTACATCCTCATCATGGGGATCGGCCTCAACCCCTACTTCCGCGCCGAGGTCTACGGCGAGGTGAGGTTCGTCGTCCCCTACTCCTATCTCCAGTTCATCTTTGCCGGCGTCGTCGTCCTCAACGTCATGTATACCTCGGTCCAGTCCGCCGTTTCGGTGATCTGGGACCGCGAATTCGGCTTCCTGCGCGAGGTCCTCGTCGCCCCAGTACCGCGTTTCGTCGTCGTCCTCGGCAAGGTGCTGGGTGGCGCCACGGTTGCGACGCTGCACGGCTGCATCGTCCTCCTCTTCGCCTATTTCGCCGATGTCGAGCTCATGCTGGGCGACATCGTCGCCGCGATCGGCCTCATCTTCCTCCTCGCCTTCTGCCTCACCTCGCTCGGCATCGCGATCGCCCATCAGGTGCGGTCCTTCGAAGGATTCGGCGTGTTCTCGAACGCGGTCATCCTGCCGCTGTTCTTCACCTCGAGCTCGGTGTTCCCGCTCGATCCGTCGCTGTCGCGGACTCAGCTCCTGGTCCTTTACCCCGAGTGGCTGGTGACGGTGATCTACGCCAACCCGCTCACCTACGCCGTCGATGCGCTGCGCGGAAAACTGATCGGATTCAACCAGTTCGATCCTTCCGCCGGGCCGACGATCCTCGCGATCCTGTCGGTGGTGTTCTTCTACTTCGCGCTGCGGGGGTTCCGCCGTGGCTAGGGAAGGCAAGGGCACCGGCCGCCGCTCGATCCGCGGCGACATCATCAGCGCCCTTGCGGTGCTCGGCCTCGTCGTCGGCGTCTCCTTCCTGCCGCCGGACACGTCGCTCGCCCTCATCCGCCAGACCGGGGCGCTCCGGGTTTGCGTACCGCCGTCCTACCCGCCGCTCGTTCTCAGCGGCGATCCGCGCGGCGCCGGTTACGATATCGACCTCCTTACCGAGGTGGGGCGCCGGCTAGAACTCCGCGTCAGCTTCGCCACGAACGCGGCCATCACCCGCGACTTCAACCCGCGCAGCTGGGGGATCACCCGGGCCCAGTGCCAGCTCATCGCGGGCGGCGTGGTCGCCTCGCCGACCACGCGCTCATTCCTCGATACGTCGCCCGCCTACCTCCAGTCCGGCTGGGCGATCGTCTCGCCCGGCCCGATCGAGTCGCTCGAAGGCGTATCGGTCGGCTTCTTCGCCGGCCTCTCCGGCCTCGACCGGCTCGGCCTCAGCCGCTACCTCCGCGACGCCGGCGCCGATATCGCGGTGGTTTCTTCGCGCGAGGCGCTGATCGACGGGATCGCCTCCGGACGATTTGCCGCCGGCGTCACCGAGGCGCTCACCGCCCGCACCATCGCCGGTGACGTCGAGGAATGGACCGTCGCCTGGATGCCGGAACGGCTCGGCCGCTACGACATCGCCATCGGCCTCTGGAAAGGCGACCTCACCCTCAAGCGCGCCATTGCCGCGGTCGTCGAGGACCTCAGGGCCGAGGGCTTCCTGCTGGCGCTCGACGAGAAATACGACATCGCCCCGATCGAGGGCACGCTGCCGGACGCCACCGCCGCCCGCTGAGCCCGCTACCCGCGGCCGAGGAACGGCTCCACGGCGCGGCCGTGCGGGAACGCTCCGATCCGCCTGATTTCCCATTCGAGCCGGACCCCGCTGGCCTCGAGGACGCGCGCCCGCACCGTCTCGCCAAGCCGCTCGATATCGTCCGCGGTGGCGTTGCCGCGGTTGATCAGGAAGTTGCAGTGCATCTCCGAGACTTGCGCGTCGCCGACCACCAGCCCGCGGCATCCCGCGGCGTCGATGAGCTGCCACGCCCGCCGCTGGTTCGGCGTGCCGGGCGGGTCGGGGTTGGTGAAGGTCGATCCGCCGGTCTTCTCGCGAATCGGCTGCGCTGTCTCACGATGCTCCTGAACGCCGGCCATCGCCGCCGCGATGGCTTCGGCCGAATCCGGACGGCCCTGGAATACGGCCTCCGTGAAGACGAGGTCGTCGGGCGCTGCCGAATGCCGGTAGGTGAAGCCGAGATCGGCGTGGGAAAGGACGTGCCGCCGCCCTGCCCGGTCGATTGCCACCGCCTCGACGAGGACGTCCCGCACCTCGGCATTGTTGGCGCCGGCATTCATCCGAATCGCGCCGCCGACAGCGCCCGGGATGCCGTGCAGAAACGCGAAGCCGCCGAGCGACTGCTCGGCGGCGAACGCAGCGAGACGCTTGTCGAGCACAGCGGCGCCGGCTCTCAGGCGATGATTCTCTTCCTGAGCGACGTGGCCGAAGCCCTTGACGGAAAGGCGGATAACGACGCCGCCTACGCCGCCGTCCCGGACGAGGAGGTTCGACCCGACGCCGATCACGGTGACCGCCACGGACTGATCGAGGCGGGCGAGGAACTGGGCGAGATCCGCCTCGTCCGCCGGCTGAAACAGGAGTTCAGCGGGCCCGCCGACCCGGAACCAGGTACCGGCGGCGATCGGCGCGTTTGGCGTCAGCCGGCCGCGCGTGCCCTCGGCAAGCGCGGCGATGCCGTCAGCGGACAGGGAATCGATCATCCCGGAAGTGTAGCGGTTCCGGGCGGGAACCGCCCGGGCGATGCCACCGCCCCGCGCCCCACGGCGCGGTGACCGGGACGGCTACTCGTCGCGATAGACGCGCTCGCGCCGCTCGTGGCGCTCCTGCGCCTCGATCGACAGCGTGGCGATCGGGCGGGCATCGAGGCGCTTGAGGCTGATCGGCTCGCCTGTCTCCTCGCAGTATCCGTAGGTGCCGCTGTCGATCCGCAGGAGCGCAGCGTCGATCTTCGAGATGAGCTTCCGCTGCCGGTCGCGCGCCCGAAGTTCGATCGCGCGGTCCGTCTCCGACGACGCGCGGTCGGCGAGGTCCGGGTGGTTCTGGTTCTCGTCCTGAAGGTGCTGCATCGTCTCGCGCGATTCGCGGAGGATGTCTTCCTTCCAGCGCAGGAGCTTCTGCCGGAAGTACTCCTTCTGCCGGTCGTTCATGAACGGCTCGGATTCGCTGGGCCGGTAGAGATCGAGGGCGTCCGTCGACATCGAGCCTTCCTGTTTCGTTCCGAAAAGCGGCCGGAATATAGCTATGCGCCTCCCGCCCCACAATGGCAGGTCCGTGACGTTTGCGTCACGATTCCATGTGCAATCCGAGCATGTTGGATTGGATGGTCCGCGAGGGCCGAAATGCCATGGTTAAGCCCTCTTTAAGCTGGTCCCGGCATAGTCACCGACGGTTCCGGCACGGGTCGACAAACAACCATGTTCAGATCGCGGGCGCGTCATCAGGCCCCTGTCGAGACAAGCGGCGAGCGGCGGATTCGCCTGGCCGCCGAGACGCTCTGCACCGCCGTCGAGCGGCGGATGGACGAGCTGATTCGCCTCGTGGAGGAGGAAACCCACCTCGTCCGTGAGGGCAAGATGTTCGCGCTGCGCGAGCTCGAGCCGAAGAAGAAGCAGGCGGCGCGCGAGTTCATCACCGGCCTCGAGGCGGTCAAGAAGATTCGTCCCGCACTCGAGCAGCACGCTCCCGACGCAATCCTCCGCCTCCGCCGCCGTCACAGCGAGTTCCGCTCGATGCTGCAGCTCAACCTCGCGGCGCTCGCCACCGCGCGCGAGGTTTCCGACGGCATGCTGCGCGCCATCACCGACGGGCGCAGCTTCGGCTATCAGAGCGCCTGAGGAATCGCCTCCCCTCGCAGTCTGCCGCCAACGGCACTAAAGTGCCGCCGCAACGTCGCGTCGGTATCTGATGCCCCGTCTTCTTCTCCTTCGTCATGCCAAGGCTGCCGCCGGTTCGCTCGGCGCGCCGGACTTCGACCGTCCGCTGACCGCCCAGGGCCGTCGCTCGGCGACGCTGGTCGGCGAGCACATTGCCAGGCATCGGCTGGAGCCTGACCGCATCCTTTGCTCGACCTCGCGCCGGACGCGCGAGACGCTGGCAGCCCTGCTGCCGCATCTGGCCGGCGACGCGGACATGCGCATGGCGCGGATTCTCTACGAGCCGGCCGCCGGCCACTACTGCGACATCGTCGGCCGGTACGGGCTGACGGCGAACACGCTGCTCGTCATCGGCCACAATCCCGGCATGCAGGAAACGGCGGAGATGCTGATCGGCTCCGGCAGCGGCGAACTCCGCGAGGCTGCCGTGACCCGCTTCTCGACCGCAGCGCTCGCGGTGATCGACTTCGAGGAGACGCGCTGGGACGAGGTGGTCCGGAATTCGGGCCGCATCGTCGCGTTCTTCCGTCCGCGCGACCTTGAACTGGTCGGCGGCGAGGGAGGTGGCGATGACACCTGACCCTTACCGCTGAGCCGGCTTGTGCCTACATCCGGCGCGACGCCGCCCGCGAGACGCAATTTGCCCCTGACGAGCCTGGCCGACGAGGCCCGCATCGCCCTTGCCAATCTCGCCGAGCGCGCGACCGGGATCACCTCGCCGACCGTCCGGCTCGGCGTCACCGGGCTCTCACGCGCCGGGAAGACCGTGTTCATCACCGCGCTCGTCCACAATCTCGTCCATGGCGGCCGGCTGCCGCTGTTCCGGGCCTACGCGTCGGGCCGCGTCTCGGGGGCGGCGCTCGAACCGCAGCCGGACGATGCGGTGCCGCGCTTCGACTACGAGAAGCATGTCGCCGACATGGTCGAGAAGCGCATCTGGCCCGAATCGACCTACCGGATCAGCGAACTCCGCCTCACCATCGCCTACGAGTCGGCGACCTTTCTCGGCCGGCGCTTCGGGCGGGGCAAGCTCAACGTCGACATCGTCGATTATCCGGGCGAGTGGCTGCTCGACCTGCCGCTGCTCGCCAAGGATTTCGCGACCTGGTCCACCGAGACGACCACCCGCGCCGCCGAGGTCTCGCGTCACGGCACCGGTGACAAATGGCTTGCCCGCCTCCGGTCAATCGACCCCGACGCCCCGGAGGACGAGGCGCTCGCGCGCGAGCTTGCGGTGCTGTTCACCGCATACCTGAAGGCCTGCCGGGACGACCGCCGATCGCTTTCGACGCTGCCGCCCGGTCGCTTCCTGATGCCCGGCGACCTCGAAGGCTCGCCAGCACTCACCTTTTCGCCGCTCATCCGTGCGGCGACGGGCGCGCCACCGCGCGGATCGCTCGCCGCGATGATGCAGCGCCGCTACGAGGCTTACCGGTCGGTCGTCGTCCGCCCGTTCTTTCGCGACCATTTCACCCGGCTCGACCGGCAGATCGTACTCGTCGACGCGCTGCAGGCGCTCAACGCCGGCCCGGCCGCGCTTCTCGACCTTGAAACCGCGCTCGGCGAGATTCTTGCCTGCTTCCGGCCCGGCCGGGGCAACATCCTGTCGCGCCTCGTGTCGCGGCAGATCGACCGCATCCTCCTTGCCGCGACCAAGGCCGACCACCTTCATCACCGCGACCATGACCGGCTCGAAGCAATCCTCCACCGCCTCCTCGGCCGCGTCATCGAGCGCGCCAGGATCAGCGGCGCCGGCTTCGAGGCGCTGGCGCTCGCCTCGGTCAGGGCGACGCGCGAGGGCACGGTCGTCTCGGGGGGCGAGCGGCTCCCGAGCATCATCGGCACGCCGATGAAGGGCGAGGTCCTGAACGACGAGACCTTCAACGGCAAGAACGAGGTCGCGCTCTTTCCCGGCGACCTGCCCGATGATCCCGACGAGCCGTTCCGGGACGGGGAAGGCGGCGACGCACCGCCGGTGCGGTTCATCCGCTTCCGCCCGCCCCCGCTCGAGAAGACGGCGGAAGGCGTCACGCTTTCACTGCCGCACATCCGGCTCGACCGCGCACTCGACTACCTCATCGGGGACCGCCTCGCATGAAGGACGACGAGCGCCGCCGCCCGGCCGCCTTCGACCTGACCCGCATCCGGCTGGCGGACGAAGCGGACGAGAGGCTCCCGGATGCGGAGCCGATGATCGTCGAGGAGCCGGACCCGTTCGCCGATACCGCCGCCCTGCCCGCGCTGACGCCGCCGCGGCACCGGCGCCATCGCTGGTCGCGGCTGTTGCTGGCCGGACTGGGCGGCCTGGTCGCGCTCGCGCTCGGCCTTGCCGTCGATAACCTCGTGCGCCAGCTCTTCGAGCGGACCGACTGGCTTGGCTGGCTCGGCGTCGCGCTTACCGCAATCGCGGTCCTGGCGCTCCTCGTGCTCGCCGCCCGCGAGGTCATCGGCCTCTTCCGCCTCCGCCGCATCGCCGACATCCAGACGAAGGCGTCCGAAGCGGTCGAGACCGACGACAGGACGATCGCGCAGGCTGCCTGCCGCGAACTCATCGACCTCTATGGCGCCCGGCCCGAACTCGCCCGCGGCCGGCGCGCGCTGTCGGGCCATCTCCGCGAGATCATTGACGGCCGCGACCTTGTCGGCCTCGCCGAGCGAGAGCTTCTGGCGGGCATGGACGAGGCAGCGCGGCGGCTCGTAATGTCCTCCGCCAAGCGCGTCTCGGTGGTGACGGCGATTTCGCCGCGCGCCCTTGTCGATGTCCTTTTCGTCCTGACCGAGATCCTCCGTCTGATCCGGCGGCTGTCGACGCTCTATGGCGGCAGGCCCGGCGTCTTCGGCTTCATCAGCCTCACCCGGCGCGCCGTCGGCCATCTCGCCATCACCGGCGGCATGGCGGCCGGTGAATCGATGATCCAGCAGATCCTCGGCCACGGTATCGCCGCCCGGATCTCGGCGCGGCTCGGCGAGGGTGTCATCAACGGCATCCTGACGGCCCGCGTCGGCATCGCTGCCATCGACGTCTGCCGCCCCCTGCCCTTCGTCCAGGCAAGACCACCGCGCCTCTCCGACATCGTGCGGGAGCTTACGCGGCGCGACGAGAAGCCCTCCGCCGTCGAGGAGACCGAGCCGGGTTAGCGGCGGGTCCGCCGCTACTGAGCGACGAATGTCCTGAACTGGCCGACGAACGCATCGCCGATGGCGTTCCCTGTCCGGTAGAGGTCCTGGGACTGCATGTACCAGAGGTGACCCTCGGTCGGGTCTTCCACCAGATGGACCACGGGGTGCTCGTCGGGCAGCTGCGCCAGCACATAGGGCGTGTCGACGATCTGGTCGGTCCCACCCACCGAGATCAGGATGGGATGGGAGATGAGCGCGAACGCCGAAGTTCCGCCCTGGCGGTAGGTTCGCTCCACCTCCTGCGCCAGCCGGTGCACCTCCACTGCGCCACGGGCGGAAAGGTCGAAATGGTCGACCTCACAGATCTGGGTGTCGCCGAGCGAACTCCTGCGGATGCCGAGGAGAGCGCCGAGGTCGGACTCGACGACGGCCCTCGGCTGGAGCTTCCAGGCCGGCGCGAGAAGCACGAGCCGGTCGATCGCATCCGGGCTCTCGAGCGCAAGGCGCGACGCGAGCAGGCCGCCGAGCGAATAGCCGGCCACGATGACCCGGTCGCCGAGTGCCTGCGCGATGGCCAGCGACTGCTGCGCCTGCGCGATCCACTGGTCGAACGTGGCGTCGTCGAGCGCGTCCATGTTCTGGTCGAAATGCCCGGCGAGCCGGGGCGCGATGATGTTCACGTCGGTGCCGAACATGTCCATCAGCGGCTGCATCTGGGCCGGGTTGCCGGCGTAGCCGTGAAGGACCAGGACGACAGTACCCGTCCGGCGCCCGGTCAGATGCTGGGTCGAATCAACGGCCGCCGAACATGCGGCCGGCTGCGCAGCCTTGAAGGCTTCCCACGCCGTGACCGCGGCCCCGTAGGACCCCGGGACCGCCGCGCCCTGCTTGGTGCCCGCCATCGGACCCGCGAGAACCGAACTGGCGGCCATCGTCGCGATCGCGACGGACAGCAGCAGAGAGCGGGCAATGGCGTGCTTGAACGGTCTCATGCTGCAATTCCTCCGGGCAACACCGATTGGTCGTTCTACCGGGAAGAGGCTGACAAATCGTAAGCGGCCCGCCGCGTCACCTGCCTGTCCGTCGTCGAGTCGCCGCCGGAGTCGGCAAGACCGGTGCAGGACCTAGCGCGGTAGCGCCGCGAGATCCTTCGGCAGGCTGTTTGCCCACTGCGTGATGTTGCCGGCGCCGAGGAGGACGACGTAGTCGCCCGGCCGTGCCGTCGCGGCAATCTCCTGCGCGAGGATCTCGGGCCCGCCAAGCGGCCGCGCATCGCGGTGACCGTGCAGGCGAAGTCCCTCGACAAGGCGGTCCCGGTCGATGCCTTCGATGGGCGCCTCCCCGGCGGCATAGACCGGCGCGACGAAGACGGTATCAGCCGTGTTGAACGCGGTGCAGAATCCGTCGAACAGGTCGCGGAGCCGCGAGTAGCGGTGCGGCTGGACCACTGCGATGACCCGCCCCCCCGTCGATGCCCGCGCCGCCCGCAACACCGCGGCGATCTCAACCGGGTGGTGGCCGTAGTCGTCGAAGATCTCGACGCCATTCCAGCTTCCGGTGTGGGTGAAGCGGCGCTTGACGCCGGAGAATGCCGCCAGCCCCTTCCGGATCGCATCGCCCGTCATGCCGAGCTGCCGCGCGATGGCAATTGCGCCCGTGGCGTTCTGGACGTTGTGCTCGCCGGGCATCGGCAGGACGAGGTTTTCGATCGTCTCCACGCGACCCGTCGTCCGGTCCCGGATCACGGCCTCGAAGTGCTGGTCGAGCCCCTTTGTCACGAGGCCGCTGTAGCGGACATCAGCCTGCGGGTTGGCGCCGTACGTGATGATGCGGCGATCCTCGATCCGGCCGACCAGCGCCTGCACCTCGGGATGATCGGCGCACATCACGGCGAAGCCGTAGAACGGCACGTTCTCGACGAACTGGCGGAACGCGTCGCGAACCCGGTCGAACGTGCCGTAGTGGTCGAGGTGTTCCGGGTCGATGTTGGTGACGAGGGCGATGTCGGCCGGCAGCTTCACGAACGTCCCGTCCGACTCGTCGGCTTCGACGATCATCCACTCCCCGTCGCCCATGCGCGCGTTCGAGCCATAGGCGTTGATGATGCCGCCATTGATGACGGTGGGATCGAATCCGCCAGCATCCAGGACGGCGGCGATGATGGAGGTGGTCGTCGTCTTGCCGTGCGTGCCGGCAACGGCGATGGCCGATTTCAGGCGCATCAGTTCCGCCAGCATCTCCGCGCGGCGGACGACCGGCAGCAGCCGCTCGCGCGCTGCCTGAAGCTCCGGATTGTCGCGCTTGATGGCCGAGGACACGACGACGACCTGCGCCTCGCCGAGGTTCGCCGCTGCGTGGCCGACCGCGACCGGAATGCCCTTGCCACGGAGGCGGGCGACATTGGCGCTCTCCGCCACGTCCGAGCCTTGCACGCGGTAGCCGAGCGTCACCATCGCCTCGGCGATGCCGCTCATGCCAATGCCGCCGATGCCGACGAAGTGGATCGGCCCGATGTCGAGGGACATCTTCATGCGCCGGCTCCATTGCTGGCGGCCGCGCCGCCGACTTTTCCACGTGCGGCCTGTCGGGCGACCTCCTCGACGAGATCGGCAAGCCGTTCCGCGCCGTCGTCGACACCTGCGGCCTTCGAGGCTGCCGCCGCGCGGCGAAGCCGGCTCGGATCTTCGAGGAGCGCCCCGAGTTCGGCTGCAAGCGACCGGCCGTCGAGCGTTCGTTCGTCCAGCATCCAGCCGCCGCCTGCTGTGACCAATGTCTGAGCGTTGGCGCGCTGGTCCTGGTCGATCGCGCCCGGGAGCGGGATCATGATCGCCGGCCGGCCGATGACTGCGAGCTCCGACACTGTCGAGGCACCGGCGCGCGACAGGACCAGATGACTTTCGGCGATCAGCGCCGGAAGGTTGTTGAAGAACGGCGCGAGACGGACCTCGAGGTTGAGACCGCGATAGATGGCATCGACCCGGTCCATGTCCTCGGGCCGGCACTGCTGGACGAGCATGAGCCGGCCGCGCAGCTCCGGCCGAAGCCGGCTGACCGCCTCGGGCACGACATCGGACAGGAAGCGTGCGCCTTGGCTGCCACCGAACACAAGAAGCCTCAGCGCGCCGCCATCGTCGAGCGCCGGATACGGCACCCGTGCCGCGTCGCGCACGGCCGGCCGCACCGGGTTCCCGGTGAGCACGGCCTTGGCGGCGAGATTGGGCGACAGTTTTAGCGCCGTGGTCGCCGTGGCGATCCTGGTGACGCGCGAGGCGAGGAAGCGGTTGGCGCGGCCGAGCACGGCGTTCTGGTCGTGGACGATCGTGGGAACGCCGCGCATTCGTGCCGCGAGGATCGGCGGCACCGTCGGATATCCGCCGAAGCCGACGGCGACCGCCGGTTTCACGCGGCCGATGAGGCGGAGCGCGCGAACGAGCCCGCCGCCGAGCTTCAGTGCCGCGCGGGCCTTGCCCGCGATGCCGCGGCCCGACGGCGTCGCGGACGGCACAATATGGATCGCCTCTGCGGGAAACTCCGCGCCATAGCCCCTGGCGCGGTGATCCGTGGCGAGTTCGACGCGCCAGCCACGCGCAATGAGCGCCTTCGCGGCGGCCTCGGCCGGAAAGAGATGCCCGCCGGTTCCGCCGGCGCAAAGAAGCACTGTTCGCGTCATTGAGCCGCCGATTCCGTTTCCGAAGAAACTCCCTCCCACCTGCGGGGAGGGCTTTCGGTCTTGGGGCCGCAGGGAGCGTAGCGACCGAGGCCCCTAGACCGGAAGGGCGGGGTCTGTCGGCCCCGCCCCGGGCGCTCGCGCTGCCGGAAAACCCCACCCTCTTCTTCTAGGCTCCCTCGCGGGTCGCCAAGAAGAAAAGCCCTCCCCACAAGGGGGAGGGAGCCGTGTATTCCGGGATTGAGCCGCCGAAGCGGCACCGCGAAAAGCGTCATGCCGAGTTCGGGACGCCGCCGGGGACGCCAGCCTCGCGACGTGCGCGGCTGCCCTGCGGCCGCCGGCGCGTCAGCGCGAGGACGAGGCCCATCGAAATGGCGATCGCGAACATCGAGGAGCCGCCATAGGAGATGAACGGCAGCGTCATGCCCTTGGACGGCATCAGGTTGATGTTCACCGCCATGTTGATGATCGACTGGATGCCGAACAGGATCAGGAGGCCGGCCGAGGCGATGCGCGCAAAGGCATCCTCGGTTCTCATCGTGCGTAGAAGGCCGCGGATCACCACGAAGGCGAAGACCGACACCAGGAGGATGGCCAGGATCAGGCCGAATTCCTCCGCTGCCACGGCGAAGATGTAGTCGGTGTGCGAATCCGGCAGGACGCGCTTCACCGTGCCCTCGCCGGGGCCGACCCCGAGCCAGCCGCCATTGACGAACGCCTCGATGGCGCGGTCGACCTGATAGGTATCGCCCGTCGACGGATCGAGGAAGCGGTCGATGCGGCTCGCGACGTGCGGGATCGTGGTGTAGGCGAGGAGCACGCCGCCGGCGCCCGCGCCCCCGATGAGGGCGATCCAGAACCACGGCATCCCCGCCAGGAAGAACACCGACCCCCAGGCTATGACGATCAGGATCGTCTGCCCGAAATCGGGCTGGGCGATGAGGAGCGCGCAGACCATCGCAAGGAGGAGGAGCGCGAAGAGGTTGCCGTTGATCTCCCTGTTCCGGCTCGTCTCGGTGAAGAGCCAGGCACACAGGACCACGAACGCCGGCTTCATGTATTCGGATGGCTGCAGCGAGAAGCCGGCCACGTCGATCCAGCGCCGCGAGCCATTGACCTCAACGCCGATGACGAGGGTCAGCATCATCATGCCGACCATGCCGACGAACATGATCAGCGCCAGCCGCCGCGCGAGGCGCGGCGTCAGGAACGACGTCGCAATCATCAGCGCGATCGTCGGCAGGAAGAAGAAGAGGTGCCGCTTCACGAAGTGGAACGTGTCGTAGCCGAGGCGCTCGGCGACGGGCGGACTGCCGGCAAGCGACAGGAGCACGCCGCCGACGAGGAGGACGACGAGCGCGACGAGGAGGACCTTGTCGACTGTCCACCACCACTCCGAGAAGGCGCTGCGTTCGGCTCTGGAGACCATCAGGCGGCCACTCCCCGCCGGGTCATGCCCGGCAGCGCCGCAACGAGCGTCCGGAACACGTCGCCGCGGTGTTCGAAGTTGCTGAACTGGTCGAACGAGGCGCATGCCGGCGACAGCAGCACGACGGCCTCGGGCGAGGCATCGGCCTGCGCCACGGCCGACGCCGCGGCGGTCGCCGCCTCGAGGGTTCCGACGATCTCGAAAGGCACTTGCCCCTCCAACACGCCGGCGAACGCCCCCGCCGCCTCCCCGATGAGGAAGGCCCTGGCGATCTTGGGAAAGTACGGTTCGAGCCCGGTGAGCCCGTCCGTCTTCTGCCGGCCGCCCACAATCCAATAGATATGGTTAAAGGAAGCTAACGCTTTCGCTGCCGCGTCGGCATTTGTCGCCTTGGAATCATTGACGTATACGACGTGCCCGCGCCGGCCGACCTCCTCCATCCGGTGCGGCAGGCCGGGGAAGCTGCGAAGACCGGTGGCAATTATCTCCCTTGGTATGCCGAGCGCCAGCATGACCGCCACAGCCGCCGCCGCGTTCTGGGCGTTGTGAGCTCCTCGCAGCGACGGGATACCGCCGAGCGCGGCGATCGGCTCGGCGGCCCCGTTGGTGATCGCGATGATCGTTCCGTCGCGTACCGTCACGCCATGGGCCAGCGTCTGCTTCTGCGAGATGCGCACGACATTGCCGTCGGCCTGGTCGATGTGGTCGGCGATCAGCGCGCAGTCGACGTCGTCGACTCCGACGATGGCAAGCTCGGATGCCTCCGGCAGCCGCGCCTTCACCTCGGCGTAGCGCTTGAACGTGCCGTGGCGGTCGAGATGGTCGGGGCTGAGGTTGAGGAGGATGCCGATCGTCGGCCGGAGGCTGGGCGCCGTCTCGATCTGGTAGGACGAGCATTCGAGCACATGGAACCGCCCGGTCGCCGGCGGCTCCAGTGACAGTGTCGCGGTGCCGATATTGCCTCCGAGTTGCACGTCCCGCCCCGCCGCCGAGAGGAGATGGGCGATCAAGGCGGTCGTCGTCGACTTACCGTTGGTGCCGGTGATCGCAACGAACGGAGCGTCCGGCGCATGACGCGCCCGCTCGATCGAGAAGATCTCGAGGTCGCCGATGATCGGGACGCCAGCCTCCTCCGCCTTGCGCACCGTCCAGTGCGGAGCGGGATGGGTCAGCGGCACGCCGGGCGCGAGCACCAGCGCCGCCATGCCGCCCCATTCGATCTCGTTGAGGTCGAGGACGGTGAGCCCTTCGGCCGCGGCCGCCGCGCGCGACGCCTCGGCATCGTCCCAGCAGACCGGTGCGGCGCCTCCCGCGGCAAGCGACTTCGCGCTCGCAATCCCGCTCCTGCCGAGACCGAAGACGGCGACCCTGCGGCCGCGGAAGGAGGTCGCGGGGATCATCGGAGCTTCAGGCTCGACAGGCCGATGAGCGCAAGCACGACCGCGATGATCCAGAACCGGATCACGATCTGTGGTTCGGTCCAGCCCATCTGTTCGAAGTGATGGTGGATCGGCGCCATCCTGAAGACGCGCCTCCCGAACATCTTGAACGACGCCACCTGGATCATGACGGACGCGGTCTCGAGCACGAACAGGCCGCCGACGACGAGCGCCACGAGTTCGTGCTTGGTCGCGACCGCGATGGCGCCCAGCATGCCGCCGAGCGCCAGCGAGCCGGTGTCGCCCATGAAGATGGCCGCCGGCGGGGCGTTGAACCACAGGAAGCCGAGGCCTGCGCCGAGCACCGCGCCGCACAGCACGGCCAGTTCGCCCGTGCCGACGACAAAATGGAGCTGCAGGTAGTCGGAATAGATCGCGTTGCCGACGAGATAGGCCAGGACGCCGAACGTGGCGAGGGCGATCATCGCCGGCACGATCGCAAGGCCGTCGAGACCGTCGGTGAGGTTCACCGCGTTGCCGAAGCCGGTGATGATGAACGCGCCGAACGGCACGAAGAACCAGCCGAGATTGACGACCCATTCGTTGACGAACGGAAGCGCGAGGCCGTCGGCGAGCAACGGATCCTCGCCCACGCTCATCAGCACCCACGCGGCGATGCCGCCGACGGCGAACTCGAGCAGGAGACGGAGCCTGCCGGAAAAGCCGGTGTTCGCCTTGGCCCGCCTGACCTTCAGGAGATCGTCGTAGAAGCCGATGAGCCCGAAGGCGACCGTCACGCCGAGCACGGTCCAGAGGTAGACGTTCCGGAGGTCCGCCCAGAGCAGCGTCGACACGAGCAGGCCCGACAGGATCATCAGGCCGCCCATCGTGGGCGTACCCTTCTTCGTCAGAAGGTGCCCCGCCGGCCCGTCCTCGCGGATCGGCTGGCCCTTGCCCTGGCGCACACGGAGCGCTGCGATGATGGCAGGCCCGAAAAGGAAGACGAAGAGAAGCGCCGTAAGCGCGGCAGCGCCGGTACGGAAGGTGATGTAGCTGACGACGTTCCGCCCGGGGAAGTCCGCGAGCAGCTCCGCCAGGAAGACCAGCATCAGTTCGCCCCTTCGGCCACCCCGAGCGGGCGGGGTGCAAAGCGCCGCTTCAACGATTCGACCAGCGGCCCCATCCGGCTGCCGTTGGAACCCTTGACCATGATGACGTCCTCCGGAGCGATCGCCTCCGCGAGGGCCGATTCGAGTTCGGTGGCCGATCCGGCATAGACGGCCCGGCGGTCGGGCGGCAAGGCCTCCCACAGCGCCTTCATGCGCGGACCCGCCAGAAAGACCGCATCCGTACCGGCGTCGACGACGGGCTCCGCGAGGCCGGCATGGAGCGCGAGTTCCTCGGCGCCGAGCTCAAGCATGTCGCCGAGCACTGCTATGCGGCGGCCGCCCGGCCCGGGTTGCGCCTGGGCAAGGACTTCGAGAGCCGCGCGCATCGATGCGGGATTGGCGTTGTAGCTCTCGTCGATGACCGTGGCGCTGCCTTCGCCGACCTGGATCGTCGAGCGTTCGCCCCTGCCCTTGCCGGCGTGGAAGCCGGCGAGGCCCGCCGCCACGTTTTCCGGGTCGGCGCCGATCGCGGCGGCGGCGGCGAGCACCGCGAGGCTGTTCTGGATCAGGTGCCGCCCGGGAGCTCCGAGACTGTAGGTAATCTCGCGTCCGAGGATCGTCGCCGAAACCGTTGATCCATCGGCATCGAGAACGAAATCGTCGAGCCGGGCCTCCGCCTCCGGATGCGCCCCGAAGCCGACGATATGCTTGATGCCGAGTTCGATGGCGACGCGACGCAGGAGATCGAAATAGCCGTTGTCGCGGTTGAGGACGGCGGTTCCGCCGGGATCGAGCCCGGTGAGGATCTCGGCCTTCGCGAAGGCGATGTCCTCAACGCTCGCAAACGCCTCGAGGTGGACCGGCTCGACGGTCGTCACGATCGCGGCGTGGGGACGGACGAGGCCGACCAGCGGCGCGATCTCGCCGGCATGGTTCATCCCGATCTCGAACACGCCGAAGGCCGCGTCGGCCGGCATGCGCGCAAGCGTGAGCGGCACGCCCCAGTGATTGTTGAACGACGCGGGCGCGCCGTGGGTCGGCAAGATGCCGCCGAGCGCCCGCAGCAGCATGTCCTTGGTGCTCGTCTTGCCGACGCTTCCCGTGACCGCCACGATCTTCGCGCGGCTCCGCACCCGCGCTGCCTGAGCCAGGCCGCGAAGCGCCTCCATCACGTCGTCGACGACGATCATCGAGCCCGTGACGCGACCGAGCGCCGGCAGCCGGGCGTTGGAGACGACTGCCGTCGCCGCGCCATGCGCGAGCGCGGAGCTGACGAAGGCGTGGCCGTCGAAGCGGTCGCCTCGGATGGCGAAGAATGCATCGCCCGGCAGCAGCGTGCGGCTGTCGATGGCGATCCCGTCGACAGACCTCGGCTCGGCGCCGACCGGCCGCCCCCGCGTCGCCGCGACGATCTCGCCGAAGGTCCAGAGCGCATCCGTCATGAGGCCACCTTGCGGAGCGCGTCGCGGACCGCGTCGTGATCCGAAAACGGGAGCACTGTGCTCCCGACGATCTGTCCCGTCTCGTGTCCCTTGCCGGCAATGCACAGGACGTCGCCCGGCTCGAGCATGGCGATCGCCTGCGCGATGGCGATGCCGCGTCCGCCGATCTCGATCGCTCCCTGTGCCCCGCCGAGCACCGCCCGGCGGATCGCCGCGGGATCCTCGCTGCGCGGATTGTCGTCCGTTACGATCACCATGTCCGCCGCCTCCGCCGCCGCGGCCCCCATGAGCGGGCGCTTGCCCGGGTCGCGGTCGCCGCCCGCGCCGAGGACGACGATCAGCCGGCCGCGCGTCATCGGCCGCAGCGCGCCGAGCGCGGCCCGGACCGCTTCGGGCTTGTGGGCATAGTCGATGAAGATCGCAGCGCCATTGACCTCGCCGACCTTGTCGAGGCGTCCTGGAGCTCCCTGCAGGCCGTCGAGGGCGCCAATCGCGGTCTCGGCCGCGATGCCCGCGCCGATGGCGAGAGCCGCCGCGACGAGCGCGTTCTCCGCCTGGAACGCGCCGGCGAGCGGCAGCCGCACCCGCATTGGCCGCCCGAACGCGTCGAGGGTAAGCACCTGCGCCAGCCCGTCCGTCGCAAGGCTTTCGAGGCGGATGTCCCCGCCCCTCCTGCCGACCGTGATGAGGCGGCACCCATCCGGCACCGCCGCCACGACGTCCGTGGCGACGGCGCTGTCGGCGTTGATGACGGCGGTGGCGCCCTCGGGGAGAAGGTCGCGGAACAGCCGGAGCTTTGCAGCCAGGTAGTCGGCAAGCGACGGATGGTAGTCGAGATGGTCCCGCCCGAGATTGGTGAACCCGGCGGCGGCGAGCCGGAGCCCGTCGAGCCGATGCTGATCGAGCCCATGGCTGGATGCCTCGATGGCCACATGCTCCACGCCTTCCCGGCTGAGCCGGTCGAGCGTCTGGTGGAGCTTCACCGGGTCCGGCGTCGTGAGGCCGCCCGGATAGGCCCGGCCGCGATCGACGAGGCCGATCGTGCCCAGGCTCGCCGCCGGATGGCCCGCGGCCTCGAAGATCTGGCGCGTGAACACCGCAACCGAGGTCTTGCCGCTCGTTCCGGTAACGGCGACGAGACGGTCGGGCTGGCGCGGGTAGAAGCGCGCCGCGGCCAGCGCGAGCGAATGACGGGGCTCGGGCGACGCCAGCACGGGAATGGCCGCGACGGGCGGCAGCACATCGCTTCCGACCACCACGGCCGCGGCGCCCGCGGCGATCGCATCGGTCACGAAACGGGAACCGTCATCGCGGGTGCCGCGCAGCGCGACGAAGAGAAAGCCGGGTTCGACCAGTCGTGAATCGGCTGTCACGCCAGTGATGGGGATGCCTGCGTCGCCGCCCGCCCCCTCCACCAGTTCCCCCAGCCGGACCGGGCTCCCGCCCCGTCCCTCCGTCCCGATTCGATCCATGGCCGCGTTGTGGCCGCTCAGTAGGCCGCAAGTGTGGCACCGTCGAAGGGCGTGAACCGCGGGGCGACCCCGAGGATCGACGCCGAGCGGCGGATGACATTGGCGACGGTCGGCGCCGCGTTGTAGCCGGCCGTGTTGCCGCCGCCCGGCACCGCCGGGTGCGGGTCGTCGACGAGCACGAGGACCACGTATTGCGGGTTGTCCATCGGGAACGCGGCGAGGAACGAGTTCAGCACCTGGGTCGACGAGTACACGCCGTTGACGACCTTCTCGGCCGTGCCGGTCTTGCCGCCGACGAGATAGCCTGGGACGTCCGCCCGGCTGCCCGAGCCTCCGGAGCCCGGCGTGGCGTTGAGCCGGAAGAGGTAGCGCATCTCGCGGCTCGTATCCTCGCTGACGACGCGTGTGCCGAGGGCCGCGGCCTCCGCCTCGGTCCTGGGCAGGAGCGTCGGCGGGTAGAGAATGCCGCCGTTGAGGAGCGCGGCCGTGGCGACCACGAGGTTCATCGGCGTCGTCGAAACACCATGGCCGAAGGCGATCGTCATGGTCGTGAGGTCACGCCAGTTGCTGGCGCTGGGCACCAGCGGCGAGGCCCGCTCCGGCAGTTCGGTCCCGACACGCGACGTGATGCCGATCCGGCGCAGGAACTCTTGCTGCGCCGACGTGCCGGCAGCCATTGCCATGCGCGCGGCGCCGATGTTCGACGAGTAGATGAACACCTCCGTGGTGGTGAGCGGCCGGTTCTTGCCGTGGAAGTCGTTGATCGTGAAGCCGCCGGACCGCAGCGGATGCGAGGCGTCGAAGATCGTGTCGAGAGTGGCGACGTTCTCGTCGAGCGCCATCGCCACCGTGAAGGTCTTGAACACCGAGCCGAGTTCGAAGACGCCGGCGGTAACGCGGTTGAGGCGATCCGGTTGGAGCGCCTGCACCGGCTGGTTCGGGTCGAAGTCCGGCAGCGACGACATCGCGATGATCTCGCCGGTGTGGATGTCGAAGACGATGCCGGCCGCGGCCTCCGCGGTATGGCGCTCCATCATGCCGGCCAGTTCATCGCGAAGGATATGCTGGACGCGTAGGTCGATCGACAGCCGCACCGGCTCGAGGTTGAGCCCGTTGCCGTTGGCGAAGCCGAACTGCTGGAGTTCGGCAAGCCCCTGGTCGTCGATGTACTTCTCGATGCCGGCGATGCCCTGGTTGTCGACGTTGACGGCGCCGACGATGTGCGCAGCAACGGGCCCGCCGGGATAGAAGCGCTGGTTCTCCGGCAGGAAACCGAGGCCCGGGATACCGAGATTGTGGATCGCGTCGCGCTGGGTTGGAGTAAGTTCGCGCTGGATCCAGACGAAGCCGCTGGTGCCGGTGAGGCGCTGTCGCAGCCAGTCCACCGAGAGGTGGGGCAGCACCGAGTGGATGCCCTCGGCCGCCTCGTCGACGTCGAGGATGCGGCGCGGCTCGCCATACAGGGAGGCCGACCGGATGTCGGTACCGAGAATCTCGCCGTTGCGGTCGACGAGATCCGGCCGCGCCGCCGAGATCGCGGCGGCTGCGCCCGACCGGTAGGTCGTCGGCGTCCCCTCGACAAAGCCCAGCATGATCAGGCGCACGCAGATCGTGCCGTAGAGGAGGATGAACAGGCCGATCATGAAGGCGATGCGGCTTCTCGAGCCGACACGTTCGGTCGCCCCGGCCGCCGCCTTCGGCCGCGGTGAGACCCAACTCGGTTCGAGGACCGCGCCGCCGCCGAATTCTTCCGCCGCGATCCGCATCAGCGCACCTGCTGGCCAGGGTTGGTGTTGTTGGCCGCCACCATGTCCGCGATGAAGTCGTGGTCGGGCGCGAACGGGATGTCGGTGATCCGGACCATGCGGCTGATGCCGAACGGCTGGAGGCCGAGCCGGTCCGGGTAGGCCTCGACGATCTGCTGGAGCCGGCCTGGCTGGGTCAGTTCGCTCCACTCCGCCTTCAGGAGCGAGAGCCGCACGCGCTCGTCCTCGATCTGATCGCGCAGCTGGTTGACGTATCGCGCCTCCTCCACCGCGTAGTGCTTGGTCTGGTAGGTCCAGAGCGCACCGGCGAACATCACGATGAGGAGGACCGGCGTCAGCAACCGGCGAAGTTCGAGGATCGCGCTCATGCGCGGGCTCCGTTCATGGCAAGGGTTGGCACGCCGAGGGTCGCGGGATCGAGCGGTCGCGCCGGCGCGGCGGTCCGGATCGCCGCGCGGAGCTTGGCCGATCGGGCGCGGGGATTTGCGGCGACTTCGGCCGCGCCAGGCGCCCGGACGCCCTTGGCGACGAGGGTGAAGGTCGCGGGTGGAACCACCGCCTCGGGCGCATGGCGCGAGCCCCCCGCGCGCTCCCGGCTCCGGTCCGCGAGGAACAGTTTTGCGATCCGGTCCTCGAGCGAGTGGAACGTGACGACGGCAAGCCGGCCGCCGACTTTCAGGATGCGCTCGGCCGCCGCCAGCGCGTGCGCCAGCTCGTCGAGTTCGGCGTTGACGTAGATGCGAAGCGCCTGGAACGTCCGCGTCGCCGGATGGATCGGGTCGGTCGGCCGCCGGCCGATCGCGCGCTCGACGAGCGACGCCAGTTCGGCTGTGCGGGACAGCGGCTTCTCCTCCCGGGCGCGAACGATGGCGCGGGAGACGAGACCCGCCTTCCTTTCCTCGCCGAGGATGCCGATGATCCGCGTCAGCTCCTTCGGCTCGGTGGTGTTGACGACGTCCGCGGCCGTCGCGCCGTCGCGGCCCATCCGCATGTCGAGCGGGCCGTCGCGCATGAACGAGAAGCCGCGTTCGGCGGTGTCGAGCTGCATCGAAGAGACGCCAATGTCGAGGACCACGCCGTCGACGGCCTCGTAGCCGGCGTCGCGCGCGATGGAATCCATTTCGGAGAACCGGCCTTCGGCCAGCATCAGCCGTCCCGAGGCCTCCGCGGCCAACGCCTGACCGCCCGCGATGGCGGTCGGATCGCGGTCGATGGCGATGACGCGGGCGCCGCGGGCGAGGATCGCCCTGGTGTAACCGCCGGCGCCGAACGTGCCGTCGATGATGACCTGCCCGGCTTCCGGCCGCAGCGCGTCGAGAACCTCGTCGATGAGAACGGGTACGTGACCGGCCGGCCCGCCGGCGATCCCACTGGAATCGCGACCGGTCACGTGCCCCCTCCCTGCGACGGCACGCCCGCCGAGCCTCTTGCGCCGAGCCGCTTCCGCAGCTCGCGCACACGGGAGGTCGCTTCCTCGCGGTAGGCTGCGAAGCGCGACGGCTCCCAGATCTGGAACTTGAAACCCTGGCCCACGAAGGTGACGAGATCCGTCAGCCCGGCCCTGGCCCGGATCGTGTCGGAGAAGACCGTCCGTCCGTCCTTGTCGATCGACAGGATCTCGCTTTCGCCCATCAGCGCGGTCGACAGGAGCTCGTAGTCCTCGGAGAACGGGTCGAACTGCGACAGGCTCTGCCTGATGGCATCGCGAAAGCGGTTGCCGCCCGCGTCCACGGCCTTCTGGTCGAGCGTCGGCGAGCAATAGAGGCCGGGAAAACCGTCCCGCATCAGCACCTCGCGGAACGGCGCCGGAATGGAGACGCGCCCCTTCCCGTCGATCCGGTTCGTGAAGGTGGATACGAACTCGTCCATTCGCCCCGCCATTGCCGCCCTGAGGCACGCACACCTCTCCCGTCGCCGCCGCGCATGGGCGCGGTGCGGACCTGCTGGCCCTCACGACCGGGATGGTTTGGGATACCATGGGGAATTCATGGGCGTCAATGGAATCTCATGGGACGATCAGGCAGGCCGACTCCTGATTGTCATCCCGTTAGGCTTAATTTTCGGTGGATTTTGAGCCGTTCCGCCGGTGGCGGGATGACATCTCCCGGCGACCGGCTGAACGGCCTGCCTCTGAGATGAGCCAGCCGCGGCCGGTGCACCGGTTGTGGCGCGCGCAACCGGGTGCCTTGGGACCCGAGCTGTCCTACATAGGCGGGAGCACCCTGCCCCGGCGGCTGCCGGAACCCTACGGAGACCTGCGATGAAGCTCCTCGGCATCCATCACCTGACCGCCATCACGGCGGACGCGCCCGGCAACCGCCGCTTCTATGTCGAGACCCTGGGGCTTCGCCTGGTGAAGAAGAGCGTCAACCAGGACGACACCTCAGCCTATCACCTGTTCTACGCCGACGGCGTCGCGACCCCCGGTACCGACATCACCTTCTTCGACTGGCCGACCGGCCCGGAACGGCGGGGCACGCATTCGATCAGCCGCACCGGCTTCCGCGTGGCCGGGCGCGCCACGCTCGACTACTGGCAGGATCGCCTCAAGGCAGCGGGCCGAAGCGTTGGCCCGGTGCATGAGACCGACGGCCGGCTAGGCTTCGAGTTCGAGGACCCGGAAGGCCAGCGCCTTGCCCTGATCGATGACGGCGGCGCCGGCGACGCGCACCCGTGGGAGAAGAGCACCGTCCCCGCGGAGCACCAGCTCCGCGGCCTCGGCCCGATAACGCTCTCGGTCCCCGACATCCGCCCGACGGAGCACGTCCTGAAGGGGGTGATGGAGATGGAGGAGGTCCGGAGCTACGGCCTCAAGGGCGGCGGCTCGGCCGAGAAAGTCCATGTCTTCAAAATGGCCGAGGGCGGTCCCGAGACGGAGCTCCACGTCGCCGTGCAGTCGAACCTTCAGCCGGCGCGGCAGGGTGCGGGCGGCGTCCACCACGTTGCGTTCCGTACCCCCAACGAGACCGAGTACAGCGCCTGGGCCGAGCGCCTCAACAGGATGGGCCTTCGCAACAGCGGCAAGGTCGACCGCTTCTACTTCCAGAGCCTCTATTTCCGTGAGCCGAACGGGATCCTGTTCGAAATCGCGACCGATGGCCCCGGCTTCCACGCCGACGAGCCGATGGAGCACCTCGGCGAACGCCTGGCGCTGCCACCGTTCCTCGAGCCGAAGCGAGCGGAGATCGAGGCCAAGCTGAAGCCGCTGTAGCGGCGCGCCTGATTCCGGCCGTCTACCCTACAACCGCTCATCCCCGCGAAGGCGGGGACCCATCAAGGCAGAAGACCGGGGCCGAAGGCCCACAAACTAGTGAAGGATTTCCTCGTAGAGATCCCGCCATTCCGGGTTCATCTCCCCGATCAGTCGAAGCTTCCAATCGCGATTCCACTTCTTGAGTTGCCGCTCGCGAGTGAAGGCAGCCTCGCGCGTTTCGACGGCCTCGTACCAGACCAGTATCTTGAGGCCGTAGGTCCTGGAAAAGCCCGGAAACACCCCTTCCCGGTGTTCGTAGATGCGACGACCGACGTCATCGGTGCTGCCGATGTAGAGCGTGCCGAACGGCCTGTTGCAGATGATGTAAACGTAGAACGGCTTCATGCGCCCGCTCGGATGCCAACTACTGCCGTCTACATTGATTGTTCGGCTGCTGTCTCTTGTTAGGATGGGTCCCCTGAGTTCTCAAACGAAGTGCAACACCCTCTTAGGGTGTTGGCATGGGACAGCGGTATCGACAGCTTGGTATTGAGGAACGGTGCGCGATTGCCCGCTTATCGGCCGAAGGGCGCACGATCCGGCAGATCGCTGCAGATCTGGATCGCTCGCCATCGTCGATTGCTCGAGAGCTGAAGCGGAACGGGAGCTCGGAGGGCTATCGGCCGACCTATGCCGGCGAGCAGGCTCAGGCGCGGCGATGGAGTGGCAGCAAGCTCGACCGTGACCCGAAGCTTCGACGGTTCGTCCTCGATCGCCTCGAGCTCGGCTGGTCGCCGGAGCAGGTCAGCGTCCAGTCGCGTGATGAGGGAGTGGCGCGGATCGGCGTCGAGACGATCTACCGCTTCATCCATGCCCAGATCGCCCGTCACAAGGATTACAGCTGGCGCAAATACCTGCCGCGAGCCAAGGCGAAGCGCGGCATCCGTCCGTCGAAGGGCGGCAGTCCGGCCCTGCACATGAGCCAGCGACGGCCGATCGCAGAACGGCCGCACGAGGTCGCCGATCGGCTCACTCCCGGCCATTGGGAGGCGGACCTCATGGCCTTCGCCCGCTACGGCCAGAACATCCTCATGCTGCACGAGCGAACCAGTCGTGCCCTGGTCGGCACGAGGATCGCCAGCAAGCACGCCGAACCCATCGCACGCTCGATCCGCGACGCGCTCATCCCGCTGCCGGAGCCCCTGCGACGGTCACTGACCTTCGACAACGGCACCGAGTTCGCAAAGCACTACGAGCTCAATGCCGACGGCATCGCCACCTACTTCTGCGATCCGCACGCGCCATGGCAGAAGGGCGGCATCGAGAACGCCATCGGTCGGATGCGACGTCTCCTGCCCCGGAAGACCGACCTCGCAACTCTCGACGAGCATCGTCTCCAGCTCTTCCTCGCCGCCTACAACAACACCCCCAGAAAGTGCCTTGACTGGAAAACCCCAGCCCAGGCCTTCTCCGAACTCCTGTTGCACTTCAAACGAGAATCCACCTCCCCGCCTTCGCGGGGATGAACGGGTGGGGAGTTCGCGGAACCCAAACCCGGTATCTCCCGGTCGCGATCGCTAACCGGCCACCACTGCATCCACCATCGCCTGGGCCGCCGCGATCTCGTCCTGGTTGATGGTGTGCCCCATGCCCGGATAGAGCCGCAGCGTCACCTCAGCGCCAAGGGCGCCGAGCACTTCGGCCGTCTTCCGTACCCGCTCCGCCGGGATGTGTCCGTCGACATCGCTGCAGCCGACGAAGGCCGGCGTCCCGTCGAGGCTCCCCGCGAAGTCCGCGGCGTCGATACGGTCGCCGATGAGCCCGCCGCTGAAGGCGATCACCCCGCCATAGCGGCGCGGATTGCGGGCGGCGTGGTCGGAAGCAAGGCAGGCGCCCTGGGAGAATCCGGCGAGGATCACTTTCTCCGCCGGAACCCCCTGCCCTTCCAGCATCGCGAGAAGCCGCGCGACGACGGCGTGGGCGCTGTCGAGATGCGGCTGGTTCTCCGCGCGCGGCACAAGGAAGCGGTGCGGGTACCAGGTGTTGCCGGTCGCCTGCGGCGCCACATAGGCGATGTCCGGCTGGCCGATGGCACCGGCAAGGCCGAGGATGTCCCGCGCCGTGGCGCCGCGGCCGTGGAGGAGGATCATCGCCGCCTTCGCGGCCTTCGGTTCGGCGCCGGCGGTAAGCACCGGCGCGTTGGCGTGGGGATCGGTCCCGGTCATGTCGGTCTCCACCGCAGGATGAAAAATGCCAGTTGGCCTGTAAGCCGGGTTCTGTATGGCGGCTTGCGCCGCGTGACGACCATTCCTCTGGGGCGGCCGTTGCCGGACGCCTCATGCAACCCACCCGGACGGCTGGCGCGGAAACGCACCTGGGCCGAAGCCCGCGCCGTCCCTATTCGGTTTTGCTCCCGGTGGGGTTTACCATGCCAGTCCCGTTGCCGGTCCTGCGGTGGGCTCTTACCCCACCCTTTCACCCTTACCTTTGCCCGAAGGCTCCGGCGGTTTGCTTTCTGTGGCACTTTCCCTGGGGTCGCCCCCGCCGGGCGTTACCCGGCACCGTGTTTCCATGGAGCCCGGACTTTCCTCCACGGCGGCCTTTCGACCATTGCCGCAGCGGCCGTCCGGCCAGCTGGCCGGCGGAGATAGGGACGCAGGGACCGCGGGGTCAACCCCCGCCTCCGGCGCACCGCCGGGACAGGCACAACAACCTTCGCAAAATCTGCCGACGAGCGGCTGCACCGGCACGTGCTCACCGGGCCTTGAACAACCTGCGGCGATGCCCGTACTCACTGCCCGATGCAGCCCGACGATGTCGCCGCCGACGCCCCCCTTCTCTTCTTCGATTCCGGCATCGGAGGGCTTTCTGTACTCACGGAGGTGCAGCGTCGGTTGCCGACGGCGCCGATCGTCTACCTCTGCGACCGCGCGTTCTTCCCCTACGGCGACCGCACCGAGCTCGAGATCGCCGCGCGCGTGCCGGCCCTTCTCGGCCGCGCCGTCGAGCGGTTCCGGCCACGGCTGGTCGTGATCGCCTGCAACACGGCGTCGACAATCGCGCTGAGTGTCGTGCGCGCCGCGCTGCAGCTGCCCATCGTCGGCACCGTCCCTGCGATCAAGCCCGCCGCGGAGGCAACGAAGACTGGCGTCATCGGCCTCCTCGGCACGCAGGCAACAGTCCGCCAGCACTATGTCGACAAGCTCGCCGCCGACCACGCCGCGGGCATGCTCCTGCTGCGCCACGGCGATCCGGCGCTCGCGCCGGCGGTGGAGGCGAAGCTGCGGGGCGAGACGGTCGATCCCGCGATCTGGCGCCATGCCATGCATGGCCTCCTCGACCAGGCGGGCGGCGACCGGATGGATGTCGTCGTGCTGGGCTGCACCCACTTTCCCATCGTCCAGGCCGAACTCGGCGCGGTGGCACCGGGCGTCGCCTTCGTGGATGGTGCCGCCGGGATCGCGCGACGGATCGAGCGGCTCACCGCCGGGCAGCAATGGCCGGACACGCAGCCCGGCGGAATCTTCGTCTCCACGGCCGACCGCGCGGACAATGCCCGCTACGCAACCGCGCTTTCGGAATACGGCCTGACGACGCTGGCCCAGTTCTGATCTGTCCGACGCGGCATCTGTACGAACCCGCAGCCTGCTCCGGCGAACTGCGTACGGACGCAAGGCGCGGTAAGAAGGCGTCGGAGTATGGTGTAGCGCCGACAGCGCGTGTTCGACCTCCCTCGGAGGCGACAACCCCTTCGGGAATGAAGGACCGACGACGATGTCGCGAAAACTCGGCAAGGTGGACATCGTCGAGGCGCTCGCCGACCGCTACGGCTACCGCCGCTACCTCGAGATCGCGACGAGCACGACCGGCGGCCGCTACCATGCGCTCGATCGCGCCCGGTTCGACGACTGCCGCCGGCTTCTCTACAACTGCCCCGCCGATTTCGACGACGGTATGCCGATCGATTACAGGGCCACCGGACTCGACATTGCCGGCCTCCTGGCGACCATCGCCGGGGAAGACCGCCGGTTCGACGTCATGCTTGTCGATCCGCACCACACCTACGAAGCGTCGCTGCGCGATCTCGAGGCGGCATTCGGGCTCCTGCAGCCGGGCGGCGCCATGGTCGTCCACGACTGCCTGCCGCCGGATAAGGCGACAGCGTCCCCGACCCCTCGCGCGGGCGCCTGGTGCGGCCTGACCTACAAGGCCTTCCTCGACTTCGTGTCCGACCGAACCGACCTTCGCTACGTCACCGTCGACACCGACTATGGCTGTGGCGTCATCCGCAAGACCGAAGCAGTCCGGCGCGGTCCGGTTGCACGCTGGCTCGAGCGCCGCCGGCGTTCGCAGTGGGCGGCCGTCGGCGATGACGCCGATGCCGCCTGGTTGGTGTTTTCACGCCATCGCCGCGGTCTGCTGCGGCTCATCAGCAAAGACCGGTTCCTTCGCGACGGCGACGACCTTGCCTAGGCGCTCGGTTCGGTCGGCTTCCGCTCCCGTTCGATCCGGTCCCACGCCACGTTGATCGCCGCGAGCTTGTGGTTGGCGATCGCGATGAACTCCGCCGGCACGCCATGCGCGATCAGCCGGTCGGGATGGTGTTCCGCCACGAGCCGCCGGTAGTGCACACGCAGCTCGGCATAGGAGAGCGTCCGCGCGACGCCGAGGATGAGATACGGGTCGCCGTCCTCGGGCACGACATGCCGGAGCTTGATCCGCTCGAACGCGCCTTCCGAGAAGCCGAGATGGCGCGCGACCTCGGCGAGGAAGTCGATCTCCGCGTCGTGAATGATGGTGTCGGCCCCGGCGATGTCGAAGAGGCCATCCATCAGGTCGGCGAGGATCGGATCGTGCGGCTCGTAGAGCCCGGCGATCTTCTTCGCGTACGATTCGAACCCGGCAACGTCACGGCGAGCCATGGCGAACAGCCGCTCGACGTGCGCTGCCTGGCCCGGAGGCACGTCGACCAGGCGGCGAAAGGCCCGCACCTCGTCGAGCGTCACGACGCCGTCAGCCTTCGCCATCTTCGCCGAGAGCGCCACCATCGCAACGGAAAAGGCGATGTGCCGGCGCTCCTCGGGATCGCCGGCGAACAGGGTGCCGATCCGGTCGAAGACCGCGCCGACGGCGACGACGCCATCGCCCACGACCTGCCGGAATCTCTGCCAGATGCTCATCGCGCGACTCTAAAGGCGAATAGCGAGTAGCGAATAGCGAGTAGACGCGCACCTGCGCCAACCCTATTCGCTACTCGCTACTCCCTATTCGCTCTCTTGCCGGCCCTTGCCCCACCCGTCCGCGCCTCTCCCCTGGCACTTCTGGATCGACCGCGGCGGCACGTTCACCGACATCGTCGCGCGCGATCCATCGGGCGTCCTTCACACCGAGAAAGTGCTTTCCGAGAGTCCCGCCTATGCGGACGCGGCGGCCGAGGGCATCCGCCGCGTTCTCGGACTGTCGCCCGGCGCGCCCTTCCCCGCCGACCGCATCGGCGGCGTCCGCATGGGCACGACCGTCGCCACGAACGCCCTTCTCGAACGGAAGGGCGACCGCGTCCTCCTCCTCGTCACGCGCGGCTTCCGCGACGCGCTCCGCATCGGCAACCAGGCGCGGCCTGACATCTTCGCCAGGCGCATCGTGAAGCCCGCGATGCTGTACGAGCGCGTCGTCGAGGTCGACGAGCGGGTGCGCGCGGACGGCACGGTCGAGCAGTCGCTGGACGAGGCGGAGATCGCCATCGCGCTGGAAGACGCCCGCGCCGAGGGCTTTGCGTCGCTGGCGATCGCTTTCATGCACGCCTGGGCCTTCCCGGCGCATGAGGCGCGGGTCGCCGCCCTCGCCCGTGCCCTGGGCTTCGCACAGGTCTCGGCCAGTCATGACGTCTCGCCGCTCGTCAAGTTCGTTGGCCGCGCCGACACCACCGTGGCCGACGCCTACCTGTCGCCGGTGCTGCGCCGCTATGTCGACCGGGTCGAGCGCCAGCTGGCGCCCCGCGCCGGGAGCACCGCCACCGCGCCGCCGCTCCTCTTCATGCAGTCGCATGGCGGCCTCGTCGCGGCGGAGCGTTTTCGCGGCAAGGATGCCGTCCTGTCCGGTCCCGCCGGCGGCGTGGTGGCCTCCGTCGAGACCGCCCGACGCGCCGGGTTCCCACGCGTCGTCGGCTTCGACATGGGCGGCACGTCCACCGACGTCTCCCACTATGACGGTGCGTTCGAGCGCGACTTCGAGACCGAGATCGCCGGCGTCCGCATCCGGGCGCCGATCCTCCGCATCCACACGGTCGCCGCCGGCGGCGGCTCGATCCTCGCCTTCGACAATGGCCGTTTCCGCGTCGGGCCGGAATCCGCCGGCGCGCGGCCCGGGCCGGCGGCATACCGGGCCGGCGGCCCGCTCACCGTGACCGACGCCAATGTGATGGTGGGCAAGCTCGCGCCCCGGCACTTCCCCGCGCTCTTCGGTCCGGACCGGAACGAGCCGCTCGACTTCGACGGCGTCCGCACCCACTTCGCCGAGCTTGCCCTGCGCGTTGCCGACGGACGCCCGCCGGAGGCCGTCGCCGACGGCTTCATCCGCATCGCCGTCGAGAACATGGCTGCCGCCATCCGCCGGATCTCGGTCGAACGCGGCCACGACGTGCGAAGCCACGTCCTCAACTGCTTCGGCGGCGCCGGCGGCCAGCACGCCTGCCTCGTCGCCGAACGGCTCGGCATGACGACGGTCCTCCTGCACCCGCTGTCGGGGATTCTCTCCGCCTACGGGATGGGCCTTGCCCGGATCGGTGCAAACCGCAGTCGCGCCATGCTGTTGCGGCTCGATGCGGAATCAGGATCAGAGGCCGCCGCAACCATCGCCGCGGCGGCCGCCGATCTCGCTTCGGCGGCTCGTGAATCGCTGGAGCAGCCGCCGGGAAGCGACTCTCGCATCGAGACGATCGTCCGCGGCCACCTCCGCTACGACGGCTCCGACGCGACGCTTCCGGTACTCCTCACCCGCACCGACGGCGAAGAGCACCGCGGCCGCCATGCAACACCGCAGACGCGAGCCGATCTGCGGGCGCCGGACGAAGCGGTCGCAGCCTTCATCGCGGAGCACCGCCGCCAGTTCGGCTTCCTGATGGAGGGCCGCGCCGTCGTCCTCGACACAATGGAGGTCGAGGTAGCCGTCGTTGACGACGAGCCGCAGGAGACGCCCCGCCCTCTCCTCGCGACCGCGCCGGAAGCCCGCGAGGCGACCCGATTCTTCTCCACCGGCGCGTGGCACGACGCGCCGGTGTTCCTCCGCAGCGATCTCGCTCCCGGCCACACCCTCGCCGGCCCTGCCCTCATCATCGAGCCGCACCAGACCATCGTGATCGAGCCGGGCTGGTCCGCCGAGGTCACGGCCCTCGACCACATCCTCCTCCGGCACTCGCATCGTCATCTCGGCGAAGGCCGGGACCCATGGGCAGCCACAGCCGGTCCCGATCCCGTCCTCCTCGAGCTCTTCGCCAACCGCTTCATGGCGATCGCCGAGGAAATGGGCGTCGTCCTCCGCAACACGGCGCATTCGGTGAACATCAAGGAGCGGCTCGACTTCTCCTGCGCGATCTTCAACGCGGCGGGCGAGCTCGTCGCCAACGCCCCGCACGTCCCCGTCCATCTCGGCTCGATGGACCGTTCGGTGACCACCGTGATCCGCCGGAACGCCGGCGCGATCCGGCCCGGCGATGTCTTCGCGCTCAACGCTCCCTATGACGGCGGCACCCACCTCCCAGATATCACCGTCGTCACGCCCGTCTTCGACGGCGTGGCAATCCGATTTTGGGTCGCTTCGCGCGGCCACCATGCCGACATCGGCGGGCTTGCCCCGGGCTCGATGACGCCGCGTGCCGTCACCGTCGACGAGGAGGGCGTCCTCATCGACAATTTCCGTCTCGTCGAGGACGGGCGGTTCCGCGAGGCGGAGGCGGCCGATCTCCTCACCGGCGCGAAATGGCCCGTCCGCAACGTCGCGCAGAACCTCGCCGACCTTCGCGCCCAGGTCGCGGCCAACCAGCGCGGCGCGGCGGGCCTTGCGGCGCTGGTCGCCGAGTTCGGTCCGGACATGGTCGCCGCCTACATGGCGCACGTCATGGACAACGCGGAGGAAGCGATCCGCCGTGTCATCGATGGCCTCGGCGACGGCGCCTTCGCGGTCGAGAACGACCAGGGCTCGATCATAAGCGTCGCCGTCACGATCGACCGCGCGAACCGTCGGGCGACGCTCGACTTCGCTGGCACGTCGCCCCAGCAGGCCGACAATTTCAACGCGCCCGAGCCGGTGACGCGGGCGGCCATCCTCTACTGCTTCCGCGTCCTCGCCGGCGGATCGATGCCCATCAACGCCGGCTGCCTACGTCCGCTCGACGTCATCATTCCCGACGGCTCGATGCTACGCCCGCGCTACCCGGCGGCGGTGGCCGCAGGAAATGTCGAGACGTCCATGCAGGTGACCGACTGCGTTTTCGGCGCGCTCCGTGCAATGGCGTCGAGCCAGGGCACGATGAACAACCTCACCTTCGGCAACGCGCGGCACCAGTACTATGAGACGATCGCTTCCGGTTCGCCCGCCGGGCCCGGCTTCGACGGCACCGCGGCGGTGCAGGCCCACATGACCAATTCCCGCCTCACCGATCCCGAGGTCCTCGAGCTGCGCTTCCCGGTCGTGCTCGATGAGTTCCGCATCCGCGAGAGTTCGGGCGGACGCGGGCGCTGGTCGGCCGGTGACGGCACCGTGCGGACGATCCGCTTCCTCGAGGAGATGGATCTCGCCATCCTCGCCTCGCACCGTCGCGTCCCGCCGCACGGGCTCGACGGCGGCGAGCTGGGCGAGCGCGGTACGACACGAATCCTGCGCGCCGACGGCACGATCGAAGACCTCGGCAGCTCGGATCAGACGGTGGTGAAAGCGGGGGATGCGGTGATGATCGTCACGCCCACCGGCGGCGGTTTCGGCACGCCATCGGCATAGGGCGGCGCCACAAGAGAGGGCGGCCGCGGGACGGCCCGCGCGCCGCCCCTATATATCGAGACTACTTCTTCTTCGCCGGAGCGGCCTTTGCCGCCGGCTTCGCAGCAGGCTTGGCAGCAGCCTTCGCCGGTGCTTTAGCAGGGGCCTTGGCCCCTTTTCCCTTGTCAGCCAATTCTCTCTCCAACGTTCGGTGACACGGTCCGTACGCCCGACCTCTCGGGAAGAGAGGCAAGTCTAAATACACCGATTTCCTTGACCACTCCACAGTCGCGCAAGTGCGGAGGCCGTTTTTTATTGGTTTTTTGGGCCGATCAGGCCATATCGTGCGGCGAATGTGGACTAGAACGCCGTCCTAGTGCCGTTTGACGGCATGCCTCCGACCTCGTCCGGGTGCGAATCGGTCGTGGCCCTCACCGACGCGGCGATCGGCGAATCCCTCGGCCCGCCGGCGCGGTCGCGCTACTGCGCCAGCCGCTCGATCAGCGTGCCGATATCGGTGGGGAGGATCGCGGCGTTCGCCGGGCTGAAAGCGGCCGGATCGCCTGGCGCATAGGCCAGCGGGGTCGCATTGCCGCCGGCGTCGACCATGAGCGGCAGGAAGGTGGGCATGGCAGGCGGCGGCATCACCGGCGTCGGCCGGCAGTAGCGCGTCGTCCCCGCCTCGTTGTGGCGCGCGAGATCGAGATGAAGATGGTCGTCGTGACCCTCGTAGCCGGGCCCGAGGACGGTCGTGAAGTACTGGCAGGCGCTGTAGTGAACGTCCCGGAGGAAGTCCTGCTCCGCGGGCGTGCCGCGATGCCAGTCCTCGAGGATGCTCACTGTCCGCCCGTCGGCGAGGACGAAGGCGCCGATGTCGAGCGCGTTGCCGAACGCGTGCTCGGAGAGTTCCGCGCCAGGCCGGTTCATGATCGTGCGGCAGTTGTAGCCGCCCATCTGCCTTATGCCGACGACGGGCGATCCGAGCCGCGCCATCGATGAGGGCAGCACCGCATGCGTCAGCCACGCCTCGACCGTGACGGCCATCGGGCAGTCGATCGTCGCCCGCGGCTGGAGCTGCACCTGCCCGTTGATCAGGGCCGCGACGATCAGCGGTTGCTCGAGGCCACACACCCGCTGCTCGGTGATGCTGCGGGCGCGGACGATGTTATCGTCGCCGCGGAACGGCCGCTGCGCCATGCACGCGTTCTCCGCGACCGCGCGCCAGGGCTCGCGACGCTGGAAATTGAAGATGTTCAGGGCACAGCCACCGAGGCTCAGAAGCACCAGGGCCGACACCGCCAGATACACAACACGACGGGACATGCCCGTAGAATTGCCGCACGGGGGTTAAGGGAGCGTCAACCACGACCGCCCCCCAAGGCGGGCGAGAGCGAATAGCGAATAGCGAGTAGCGAATAGCGAGTAGCGAGTAGCAGGCGCCTACGACGGACGCGGCGCCGCCCCTTCCCTATTCCCTATTCGCTATTCGCTATTCGCTACTCGCTATTCGCTATTCGCTATTCGCTACTCCTCGCTACTCCCTATTCGCCTCTTCTCACCCCCTCACACCACCACGATCCCCGCGTGCTTCGCCTTGTCCTCCGGCTCGACATGGATCGAGATACGGACGTCCTCGAATTCGTCGCGGATGGCCCGTTCGATGCGGTCGCAGATGTCGTGCGCTTGCGTGACCGGCATGGTGCCGGCGACGACGAGGTGGAATTCGACGAAGGTCAGCCGGCCGGCGTGGCGGGTCCGGAGGTCGTGTGCCTCGATCGCGCCCTCGGCCTCGCGCGAAATGATGCTGCGGATGCGATCGACGCGGTCCGGCGCGAGGGCCTCGTCCATGAGGCCGCCAACCGACTCGCGGACGAGCCGCCAGCCGGTCCACAGGATGTTGAGCGCGACCAGCGCCGCAACGATCGGATCGATGACGGGCACGCCGGTCACGGCGGCAAGGAGGACTCCGACGATGACACCGACGGACGTCACGACGTCGGTGAAGAGGTGGCGGCCATCGGCAACCAGGGCCGGCGAGCGGAGCTGCCGTCCCTGCACCACCAGCACATAGCCCCAGGCGGCATTGATCGCGGTGGCACCCAGGCTGATGAGAAGGCCGAGCGAGACGTCGTCGATCGCCGGCGGATCCGAGAACGCCTGCCAGGCCTCCCACAGGATCGACGCTGCGGCGACGATAATGAGGACGCCTTCCGCCACGGCCGAAAAATACTCGGCCTTGGTATGGCCGTAGGGATGGTTGGTGTCCGCCGGCTTGGATGCCACCCAGATCGTCACGATAACGGCCAGCGCCGCGCCGACGTTGACGAGGCTCTCCAGGGCATCGGAGTAGAGACCGACGCTTCCGGTGAGCCACCACGCGAGCAGCTTCAGGCCGAGCACGGCAAGACCGACGACGAAGGTCGCCATCGCGAGCAGCATCGACCGCTGCAGCGGCCGGGGCGTCTCGGTGGGACCGGAGATGACGGGCTTCATCGCCGTGTCCTATGCCGCGTGGGAAGTGATTGCCAGCGTCGGCAACCGGCTCCCTCCTCGCGCGTTCAACCGCTGCGGTGATCCGTAGGTCGGTTCGCTTCGTACATGCCAAAGGTCGATTGCGTCGACGTGCTCGGGGGAGCCCCAGCCTCCACCGGACGGCGACGTGTTCACAGCCAGCGAACCCTCACCTGCGGCCGGCACCGCCTCCGAGAAAGCGCCTCTCCGCTGAAAATGACCTCGACCACTGCCGAGCTCGAAACGCTCCTCGCCGCCACGGCCGCGGGAGACCGCGCCGCTTTCAGGTCGCTCTACGGCGCGACCTCCGCGAAACTATATGCAATCGTCCTTCGTATCTGTCGGGAACCTGGGCTCGCCCAGGACGCATTGCAGGAGACCTATCTAAAGGTCTGGACCCGTGCGGAGCGGTTCCGCGCCGAGGAAGGCAACCCCAACAGCTGGCTGGCGGCGATCGCGCGCAACACGGCGATCGACGCCGTGCGCCGGCGGACGGATGTCGCCCTGGGCATGGATGAAGAGGGGAGAAGCGTGATCGAGGGAATGGCCATGGCAACGGAAGGAGCGGACATCGCCGATGTCCATGCGCTCCGTCATTGCCTGTCCGGCCTCGACGAGCGCCAGCGCGACTGCGTGGTCCTCGCCTATTGCTGGGGGTCCTCGCGGGAGGAACTCGCCGAACGGTTCGACAGGCCCGTGGGCACGATCAAGACGTGGCTCCACCGCGGCCTTGCGAGCCTGAAGGCCTGCCTGGGAGCGGCGGCATGACCGACGAGCAGCGCGCCCTCGCCGGTGAGTTCGTTCTCGGAACGCTCGGCAGCGCCGAGCGGGAGGAGGCCGAGCGCCTGTTCCGCTCCAATCCCGATTTTGCCGCCGAGGTGCGGATGTGGCGTCGCCGCCTCGATCCGCTCAACGCGGGAGTGGCGCCCGTGACGCCCCCGCCGGAACTCTGGGCGCGCATAGAGGCCAGGATGGGGGGGACCGCGTCCGCATCGGCCGCAGCACCCTCCGGCAACGTGGTCGAGCTGCGCCGGAAGGTCGGCATCTGGCGGACGGCCACGATCGCCGTCACCGCTCTTGCGGCGGCGTTGGCCTTTACCCTCTTCCTCGGTCCGCAGCTCCGCGGGACTACCCCGGAGCAGTACGTCGCCGTCCTTGATTCGCCCGAAGGCCCCACCTCCATCGTGGTCGAGGTGAACGCGGCGACCGGGGTCGTGACGGCCTATTCCGTCGCAGCCATCGCGCCGCCGGACCGGAGCCTTGAGCTTTGGTACATCGGCGATGGTCAGGCGCCACTGGCGCTCGGCCTGCTCGACGCGGTTGGCGCCCGCATCGAGATCGCCACCGCAAATATCCCGAATTTCAGCCCTTCCGGCGCAATCTTCGCGGTGACCGACGAGCCGCGCGGCGGCTCCCCGACCGGAGATCCGACCGGCCCGGTTGTCCTCGCCGGCGGCCTCGTTCGGGCCATGTGATACGCGCAGGGGAGAAGCGCGCACGGACGTAGGCACCGCTCACGGATTCGTGCACACTGCCCTGGGGCCAAGGGCTTTTAGGGACGGATGCGGGTCGCTGGCGGGCGGGTCGCGCCGATCGTGTGTATGGCGTTGCTGGACAAGTATGCCGGCGACGATCTGTTCGAGTTGATCGACCAGATCGCGAAGGCTGACAAGCTCGATGAAGGCCACGAGCTTCTACGGAATGCGCTCGGAACCTACGGTTTCGATCACGTCGTCTATATTGCCGTGAACCTGCCGAGCGAGAAGCGCGACCGGCCGCTCGTGGCGATGACCTATTCTGCCGAGTGGCAGAAGCACTACGCCCAGCGGGACTATGTCGATATCGATCCGGTGGTGAAGGCCGGCATCGGCGGCATCCTCCCCGTCGACTGGGAGTCGCTCGACCGCAAGCACCCCACGGTCAAGAAGTTCTTCGGCGAGGCACAGGAGTTCGATGTCGGCCCCCAGGGCATTTCGGTGCCCGTCCGCGGTCGCCATGGCGAGTTCGCCCTGTTCTCGGTGACGAGCCACGTCCCCGCGGCCGAATGGTCGCGGCTCAAGCAGATGCTGATGCGCGACCTGATGCTGCTCGCCTACAACTTCCACTCCTTCGCCCTGAAGGCGGAGCAGATCGAGGACGGCGACGACTATCGCGAAAAGCTGTCCTTCCGCGAGAGCGAATGCCTTCGCTGGACCGCGATGGGCAAGTCGGCCTGGGACACCGGCCAGATCATGGGCGTCTCCGAGCGCACGGTGAAGTTCCACCTTGAGAACGCGCGCTCGAAGCTCCACGCCATGAATACAACTCATGCAGTATCCAAGGCAATTAGTCTCAACCTGATCGCGCTATACTGACCGCGCCATAGATCGGATTGGATTGACTTCCCTAATCCTTTGTTACGACGCGCTCGGTTTGATCGCGTCAGCCGCACCCGCATGGGGGTGACCTGACCAATCGGACAGGTAGCCTTCAACTATGTTCGTCCTAGACTTTCTCCCATGCGCTCGGATGCGATAAGGAAGAGGCCACCATGATCCGAGTAGTTCAAGGAAATCAGCGGGGCATGTACCCCCGCGAAATCGACGCGATGCACCGGTTGCGTCGCAAGGTATTTCACGAGCGCATGGGATGGGACGTCGCCGTCATCCGCCAGTGGGAGATAGATGGCTTCGATGTCTTTGATCCGCTCTACCTTCTTTCGATCGATCACAACGACCGTGTCGTCGGATCGCTCCGGCTTCTGCCGACGACCGGATTCACGATGATCAACGACGTGTTCGCCGACCTCCTGCCCGACGGCAATCCGATCCACAGCCCGCTGATCTGGGAGTCGAGCCGGTTCTCCGTCGACCATGAGGCCGACGTTCCGATCGGCCCGAACGGCATCAGCCGGGCGACGGCGGAGCTGGGGCTGGCGATGAACCAGATCGGGATGCAGCTGGGCCTGAGCCACATCGTCACGGTCTACGACGCGATCGTCCATCGCACGCTCCGCAAGGCGCGTTGCGCCGGCGAACCGATCGGGCCGGCGAAGCGGGTGGGCGGCACGCTCGCCTACGCCGTGTTCTACGAAGTCAGCGCCGAAACCGAGCGCGCCACGAGGGCTGCGAGCGGGATCTACGGGCCGGTGCTCGAAACCGACATGGAGGTCATGCCCCAGCTGAAGGTGGCCTGACGAACAGGACTGCGGAAGGGGTCCCCCCCAACCCTTCCGCGCCTGAGACCTGGCGGAGCGGAATCGGCAGATGAGGCCACGGCCGCTGACCCGAGTCCCCTCTCGGAGTTGTGCCGGCTGCCGCTCCGCTCCGCCAGGGACCCTCACCGCATCCAGCGGCTCGGACGGAGCCGTGCACCGAGCCGGCGCCAGTGACCGGCCGTCGCATACGGGCGATCCCAGATCTCGAAGCTGGCATGGTCGAAACGCCGGGCGAGCCAGGCCTCGGTTGCGGCATCGAAGCGGGCAATACCGCCCGCGGCGGCAGACCCGTGCCTGAGCCATTCACCGGTGTGAAACGCCATCCCGCCGGGATGGGCGTGCGCAAGATACGTCCCGAGCGTCTCGTACTCGCTGAACCCCGACTTCAGCGAGAAGTCGATCGCCCCGATGATTGCCTCGAACCAGGGGCGCCCGCTCCGCCGTTCCACCTCGGCCGCGAAGGAGCGCGCCAGGCGTGTCCGTACGGGAAAGCACTGCGCCACGAAGGATGCCGAGTGGCTCGGCGCCAGGCCGAGGAGGCGCTCGATGGCGTCGAAATACGGGTCGTGCCGCTCATGCGAGGTGTAGTAGAGGAGCCGCCCCGCAGCGTCCAGGAAGCGGAGCGGCCGCAGCGGGATCGCGTCGGCATCCCAGATCAGCACCGTCTCGCACGGTGCCTGGATGACCGCGCCCAGCTTGATGAACTGTTGCAGGTACCATCCGAACCGGCCGCCGGATCCGGCCGGAATGGCGGCGCGCAGCAACGGCGCTATCGCGCCGACATGACGCGACTCCGGGACCACCTCGATGCCGGGCGGCGTCAGGGAGCGGAACAGCGGCAGGTCGTCGTCCGGGACGACCACCGTGTAGGCCCCGGCCTCGATATGGCGAAGGATGTTCGGCGCACCGCGCGCCCACACTGCGGCGTGCGTCGTGGCGCAGACGCTGATTACGAGGTCGATTGCGTCACCCATCACCCGGCCCGGTTATCCCCTCGCCGGATTGTCCGACCAGTTACTCTCGCCAGACGTTTCGCGCCGCGCAGCATCCGCCGGAAGGCGCCCGGCGGGACGTCCCACAGCTCGAAGGCCACATAGTCGTATTGCTCGGCGAGGTGCGCCTCGGCAGGATCGTCGAGACGCTCGATGCCGCCGATCGTTGACGTACCCGTCAGTAGCCATGGGCTGGCGCTGAACGCCATCCCCTCGAGGTGGCGATGGGAAAAGAATGTCCCGAGGAGCTCATACTCGCTGAACCCGGCCGCGACGCCGGGATCGATCCCGGCCGCGATCGCCTCCGGCCAGGGCTTCCCATGCCTCTCCTCGATCGCCGCAAGGCACTCCCGGACCCATTCCGGCCGCACCGGGAGGCATTGCGCCGAGAACGACCGGCCGACCAGCGGATCGAGCCCGAGGATGCGACGCACGGCTTCCACATGGGTCGGATTGCGGTCGTCCGAAAGGTGGAAGACCAGACGGCTGCGCTCGTCGACGAAGGCGAACGGGCGGAGCGGCACGGTATCGCCGTCCCACAGCAGCGCGGCGTCGACGTTCGCCTTCGCCATGGCCTCGAGCTTCACGAACTGCTGCAGGTAGAACGGGACGCGCATGGGATCGTGCGCGGAAAGCGCCGCCAGGAGCGGCAGTGACGAAATCCCGAGGTAGCGCGAGTCCGGCGCCACCTCGAACTCGAGGGGCGTGATCGACCGGAACAGCGGGATCGCCGCGTCCGGAACGGCGACTACATAGTCGACCGCATGGACGTGGCGCAGCAGGTTCCGGGAAGCGTGCTGCCAGACGGCGGCATGCTTCGGGCTGCAGGTGCAGAAGAGGAGGCCCAGCGTCGCCGTCATGACCTGGCCCCCACCAGCACAACCGGAGGTTAAACGCCTCGGTTCTTGTATACCGCACGGAAGACCGGCGCGGTAGGCTGGCGCATCCCATGCGCTGGATCAGCGCGCCTGATCGCGGTACACGCGGATATCGAGTCGCCCAGGTCGTTCGCCTGGCCGCTCCGCATGACGAGGCGCCGTTTCGTGCTCCCGAGGCTCTGGCCTGCCGTTCACAGCCTCGGCTGGATCGTGCTCACGCTCGCGGCCGCCGAAGCCATTATGGCCGGCGTCGCCTATGGCGGCGACGACGGCGAAGGGTCGTCCTTCGCAATCGGCGCGGCGATCTCGCTTCTCGCGGGCGGCGCGGCGGTGATGACTACCAAGGGACGCGCCTTCGAGCTGAGTTTTCGCGATGCGGTGATCCTGACGGTCGCGGCCTGGGTGGTCGTCCCCGTGTTCGCCTCTGTCCCCTTCCTGCTCAAGCCGGACGACCTTTCGCTGGTCGACGCCTTCTTCGAGATGGTCTCCGCGGTGACCACGACGGGGGCAACCGTGATGACCGGCCTGGACGACCGACCGCCGTCGCTCCTGCTGTGGCGCTCCACCGTGCAATGGCTCGGCGGTTTCGGCATCATTGGCCTTGCCCTCATCATCCTGCCGTTCCTCAAGATCGGCGGCATGCAGCTGTTCCGGATGGAATTCACGGACCGCGGCGACAAGGCGCTGCCGCGCGTCCGCCAGATCGCCCGGGCCCTGGGACAGATCTATCTCGGCCTCACGGCCGCGTGCTTCGTCGTCTACCTCCTCCTCGGGATGACGCCGTTCGATGCGTTGAACCATGCGATGACGACGGTCTGCACCGGCGGCATGTCCACCCACGACCTGTCGTTCGGCTACTTCGAGAACGAGGCGCTCCACTGGGCGGCGGTGGTCTTCATGATCGCGGGCGCGATCCCGTTCATGGCGTATCTTCGCTTCGTCGGCCGCGGCACCTTCCGCGAACGGATCGAACCGCAGATTCCGGTTCTGATCGGCATACTGGGGGGCGTGGCCGCCCTGATGGCCATCTACCTCCTGGCGTCGGGCGAGTTCACCAATGTCGGGGAAGCGGTGACGCGGGCAACGTTCAACGTCGCTTCGATCGTCACCACGACCGGGTACTCGTCGGCCGACTACATGGCGTGGGGCGAGTTCGCGATCCTCGTCTTCTTCCTGATCACCTTCGTCGGCGGCAGCAGCGGATCGACGAGTGGCGGCATCAAGATCATGCGGTTCCAGATCGTCTGGGCGACGATCGTCCAGCAGATCCACCGGCTGGTGCACCCGCACGCGGTGACGCCCATCCGCTTCGGCGGCCGCACGGTGGGCGACGATCAGGTCCTGTCGGTGGCGGTGTTCGTGGTGGCCTTCCTCGGCCTGGTGGCGATCGGAGCCCTGCTCCTCAGCCTTACGGGACTCGACTTCCTCTCGGCAGCGTCAGGCGCCGCCCAGGCCGTTGCCAATGTCGGCCCCGGGCTCGGCAGCATCATCGGTCCGGCGGGAAGCTACGCCAGTCTCAGCGACATCCAGAAGCTCGTCCTGTGCGCCCTGATGGTCCTCGGGCGGCTCGAGATTCTCTCGGTGCTGGTGCTGTTCTCGTCGCGGTTCTACCGCTGACGATCAGAATGCGCCGATGACGATGGCGGCAATGAAGGCGAACGCGGCGCCGAATGCGGCGAGCCGAAGCGAGACGCTCATGGTCATGGGAACCGCCCTCCTCGTGACAGCCGGATTGCAGGCTACGACAGGAATCCGGCCTTGCGAAGCAAAACGGATCGCCGGACCGGACCCCTGTGGGTAACCTGTTCCAAGTCCGCGCCGTGACCGGACCCGCCGGGCGGCCTGACCTCAGCGCCGCACCGCAACCATGAACAGCCGCGGGAAACGCAGCAGCACCTTGCCGTCGGCCTGCAGCGGATAGGCCGTCGCGATCCGCGCGCGATAGGCGGCGAGGAAACCCTCCTGTTCGGCCGCGTCGAGCGGCTCGAGATACGGCCGGAGCCCACTCCCCTTCAGCCACTCGACCACCGCCTCATGCCCGTCGAGGACGTGGAGGTATGTCGTGCGCCAGATGTCGACCGAGCGCGCCAGCGGCGCGAGGCGGCCGTAATACGCCTCAGCCGGATGGACCCGGTCGCGCTGCGCTTCGGCGGCATCGACAAGGTCCGGCCGGCCGACATCCATCGCGGTTTCCCGCATCAGCACGTGGTTGAGTTCGGACTTGTTGTCGGGAATCTGCACCGCGAGGACGCCGCCCGCCTCCAGCCCGCCGAGGATGCGGGCAAGGATCGCAAGGTGTCCGCTCACCCACTGCATCACCGCATTGGAGAACACGAGGTCCGTCCCCGCCGGCGGCCGCCACCCGGCTACATCGGCCTCGACGAAACGGAGGCCCGGCAGCCGCTGGCGCGCGGCGTCGAGCATCTCGGCCGACGTGTCGAAGCCGCTCACGGCTGCCGACGGGAAGCGCTGGACGAGGAGCTCCGTCGAGTTCCCCGGCCCGCAGCCCGCATCGACCACGGCCCGCGGCTCAGCCAACGGCACGCGCGCGAGAAGTTCCTCGGCGGCGCGGGTCCGTTCGGACGCGAATTTGAGGTACTGGCCGGCGGACCAGGTGGGCATGGCGTCTGGTCCTGAAACTACGCGGCGCGCGGGCTGACGTCCTTCTCTATCACCGGCCCTACATCCATGCGCGCCCGACTGAGGTCGTATGCCGCCTGCAGGTTCATCCAGAACTCCGGCGTCGTACCGAAGAAGCGACCGAGCCGGAGCGCCGTATCCGCCGTCACACCACGCCGACCTTTGAGGATGGCGCCGATGCGCGTGGCCGGCACCCGCAGGGACAAGGCGAGCGCATTGGCTGACATGCCGAGCGGCGACAGGAACTCCTCGGCGAGAATCTCGCCGGGATGCGTGCGGACGCGATGCATGACGTCAGTGGTAGTCGACGATCTCGACATTCTCGGCTCCTTCCGGCGACCAGACGAAACAGATGCGCCACTGGTCATTGATGCGGATCGAGTGCTGCCCCGCACGATCGCCCTTTAACGCTTCGAGCCGGTTTCCGGGCGGCGCGCGAAGGTCCGACAACACTGAGGCGGCATCCAGCATATCGAGCTTCCGCAGCGCCTGCGGCGCAATGGCCGCCAACCGGCGCACCGTCGCTCCCAGCCAAAGCCGCTCGGTATCCCGATCACCGAAGCCCTTGATCACACCAATAGCGTACTACGCGAAGCGTAATACGCCAAGCGTCTACCTGCCTCGCCTCCCCTGCTTCTCGGGGCCCTACGCTAACTCCGCGTGAGCCGCTTGTACTTCAGCCGCCGCGGCAGCACCGAATCCTCGCCGAGCCGCCGCTTCTTGTCTTCCTCGTAGTCGGCGAAATTGCCTTCAAACCACTCGACGTGGCTGTCGCCCTCGAAGGAGAGGATGTGCGTGGCCATGCGGTCGAGGAACATGCGGTCGTGGCTGATGATGACCGCGCAGCCGGCGTAGTCCTCAAGCGCCTCTTCGAGCGCCGAGAGCGTCTCGGTGTCGAGGTCGTTGGTCGGCTCGTCGAGGAGGAGGACGTTCGAGCCCGTCTTCAGGAGCTTGGCGAGGTGGACGCGGTTGCGCTGGCCGCCCGAGAGATTGCCGACCTTGGCCTGCTGGTCGCCGCCCTTGAAGTTGAAGGCGCCGACATAGGCGCGCGAGTTCACCTCGCGCTTGCCGAGCTTGATGATCTCCTGCCCGTCCGAGATTTCCTCCCACACGGTCTTGTTCGGGTTGAGCGTGCGGTTCTGGTCGACGTAGCCGAGGTGGACGCTGTCGCCGAGCTTGATGGTGCCTGAATCCGGCTTCTCCTCGCCCATGATCATCCTGAACAGCGTCGTCTTGCCGGCGCCGTTCGGGCCGATGACGCCGACGATGCCGCCGGGCGGCAGCTTGAAGGAGAGGTCCTCGATCAGCAGGCGATCGCCGAATCCCTTCGAGAGGTGGTCGAAGTCGATGACGTTCTGGCCGAGGCGCTCGCCGGCCGGGATGACGATCTGCACGTCGCCCGGACGGCGGTCCTCGGCGCGCTTGACGAGCTCGTCATACGCCTTGATGCGGGCCTTCGATTTCGCCTGCCGGGCCTTCGGCGACGCCTGGATCCACTCGCGCTCGGCGTTGATCGCCCGCTGCCGCGTCTGCTCCTCGCGGCCCTCCTGCGCGAGGCGTTTGGCCTTCTTGTCGAGGTAGGCGGAGTAATTGCCCTCGTACGGCAGGCCGCGGCCGCGATCGAGCTCGAGGATCCAGCCGGTGACGTTGTCGAGGAAATAGCGGTCGTGGGTCACGATCAGGATCGCGCCCGGATACTCGCGGAGATGATTTTCGAGCCAGTGCACCGTCTCGGCGTCGAGGTGGTTCGTCGGCTCGTCGAGGAGAAGAAGGTCCGGCTGCGACAGGAGGAGCGTGCACAGCGCGATGCGGCGCTTCTCGCCGCCCGACAGGCGCGTGACGTCGGCGTCACCCGGCGGGCAGCCGAGCGAATCCATCGCCTGCTCGACCTGCGCGTCGAGGTCCCACAAATTCTGGCTGTCGATGAGGTCCTGGAGCTTTGCGCCCTCCTCCGCCGTCTCGTCGGAGTAGTTCATCATCAGCTCGTTGTAGCGGTCGAGGATGGCGCGCTTCTTGGCGACGCCCGCCATGACGTTGCCCATCGCGTCCTTGGTCGGGTCGAGCTGCGGCTCCTGCGGCAGGTAGCCGACGGTGGCGCCCTGCGCGAGCCACGCCTCGCCGGTGTACTCCTTGTCCGTCCCCGCCATGATCCGCAGCAGCGTCGACTTGCCCGAGCCATTGGGGCCGAGCACGCCGATCTTGGCGTCGGGATAGAACTGCAGGTTGATGCCGTCGAGGACCTTCTTGCCGCCCGAATAGGCCTTCGAGAGGCCCTGCATGTGGTAGATGAACTGCCGCGCCATGAAATGCTCCGCGCCCGGAAACGGGCCGCTGTCTTGCTTGTCGCAGAGATGGGATGAACGTGGCCGGTGTTCTAGTCGATGCGCCGCGCCCGTGGCAACGCGTCATGGGGGAGACGAGCGTCTGGCATCGCGGCGCTGCTCCTGCCGCCTCCTGCATTCACCGCCTTTCTCGTCTTTGCCGGGCTTGACCCGGCAACCCATGATGACGTGCGGCCAAAGGCGATCTCTCGGCAGAGCTTCCCTCATCGCTCGGCGCCCAGCGGCACCGCATCATGGGCCACCGGGTCAAGCCCGGTGGTGACGAGTTTGGGGGGCACAAGTGACCTGCCCACAAGGCGAATCTCACTTCGTTCACGCCTAGCTGGAGATGTGGCATCCTTCGTCCGTCCGCCACCGTGATTCGCGCGCCATGCCAGAACTGAAATCCACCGCCCTCGCCCGCGTCGAATACGACGCGGCCACCGCCGTGCTCACGGTATGGTTCGCCGGGTCCGGCGAGGTGTGGGACCACTACGCCGTCCCGCGCGCCGTCTACGAGGCGCTGATCGCCGCCGAGGCGCCCGGCCGCGTGTTCACCGCGACGATCCGCGATCGCTACCCTGCGCGGCGGAGGTCCCGCGGCACGGACATCGCCGCCGCGCTCCGCGCCTCCCTCGCCGCTACCTGATCCGCCTCCCCGGCCACCAGATCGGCCGGCCGATGTCGTAGAGCAGGCCCGGCACCAAGATCGACCGCACCAGGATCGCGTCGATCAGCACGCCGACCGAGACGATGAAGGCGATCTGGACGAGGAAGATCACCGGTATCACCGCCAGCGCCGCGAACGTCGCCGCGAGCACGATGCCCGCCGACGTGATGACGCCGCCTGTTGCTTCGAGCCCGCGAAGAATGCCCGGCCGCGTGCCGTGGAGGATCGCCTCCTCGCGGATCCGCGTCGTGAGGAAGATGTTGTAGTCGATCCCGAGCGCTACGAGGAACACGAAGGCGAACAGCGGCACGGCCGGATCGGCGCCGGGGAAGCCGAAGGCGTACTGGAACACGAGGCCCGAGACGCCGAGCGCGGCGAAATAGGACAGCACCGTCGTCGCCAGGAGGAGGATCGGCGCCAGCACCGAGCGGAGGAGCACGATCAGGATGAGCGTGATGACCGCAAGGATCAGCGGCACGATCGTCCGCAGATCGCGCTCGGCATTGTCGAGCGTGTCGAGCGAGATCGCGCTCGAGCCCCCGACGAGCACGCCTGGCGACACGGCGCGGAGCGCCGGGCGGAGGCGCTCGACCGCAGCCAGCGCCTCGTCGCTGTCCGGCCCATAGCGGAGCGTCGCTGTGAGTTCGATGATCTCCTCGCCATTGACCATCGTGGGCGTGCCGTTGATCTGCGCCTCCGCCACCGCCTCGTCGGCGCGGAGGGCGGCCAGCACGGCTTCTGCATCGGCCGCGGGCGCGATGACGACCGTCGGCGCCCCCGAGCCCGCGGGGAAGTAGCGCTCCAGCACGGCCTGTCCGGTCACCGACTCGGCCTCGCCGAGGAGGAGTTGGTCCTGTGGGATGCCGGTGGCGTTGAGCCGGGGGGCGAAGGCAGCGGCCACCGCCAGCACGACGACGCTGGCGATCCACAGCACCCGCGCCCGTCGGCTGACGAGGCCCGCAATGCGTGTCCAGATGCCGTGGCTGAGCGCTGTCCCCTCCACGCGCGCTTCCGGCCTTGGGATCGCCGGCCAGAACGCCGGCCGGCCGATCAGCGCCAGCATCGCCGGCAGGAAGGTAAGCGAGGCGAGCACCGCAAACACGATGCCGACCGCCGCAACCGGGCCGAGCGCCTTGTTGGAGGCAAGGTCGGAGATGAGGAGGCAGAGGAGGCCGGCCACGACGGTGCTGGCCGATGCCACGACCGGGGCGATGACGCCCCGCAGCGCGCGGAGGAGTGCGCGGATCGCGTTCGGCTCCTCGCGGAGCGTATCGCGATAGCGCGAGACGAGGAGAAGCCCGTAGTCGGTCGCCGCGCCCACCACGAGGATGAAGAGGATTCCCTGCGCCTGCGCATTGAGGACAATCCACTCGGCCTCCGCCATCAGATAGACGCCGACGACGGATGCCGCGAGCGCGCTGATGGAGCTGAGCAGCACGACGATCGGCAGGATCGGACTGCGGTAGACGACAAGCAGGATCAACAGCACCGCCGCCACGGCGACGAGGAGGAGGACGCCGTCGATGCCGGCGAACGCTTCGGTGAGGTCGGCGGCGAAGCCGGCCGGGCCGGTGACATACGCGACAATGCCCTCCGGGGTTTCCGCCACGATCTCGCGGATGGCCATCACCGTCCCGGCGAAGTCCACCACGTCGACGAGAACAAAGACTTCCGCCGCCCGGATGTTGCCCGCCGCGTCGCGCTGGGCGGAGGGGATCGGCGGCGACACCTCGGCAACGCCCGGCACCGCTCGGATCGCGGCGGTCTGCGCCACGAGCGCTGCGATGGCTTCCGGGCCGACCGCACCGGCCGACTCGTAGACGACGATCGCGGGAAAGCCGTCGGCGTCGGCGAGGGCCGTCTGGATTGCCGAGACGCGGGTCGATTCGGCGGTCCGCGGCAGGAAATCGGTCGCGGCCCGCGACTGAACCTCTTCGAGCTTGCCGAAATACGGCCCGCCCATCCCGCCGACGACGAGCCAAACGAGCACCAGCAGGGCCGGCACGAGCCACCGCAACAGCTTCGCCATTCCCCGCACTCCCCGCCTCTGTCCTAGCCGCGTATACGCCATGATCGGGCGGACGGATGGAACGCGCGACAGCCGGTCGCTATTCCGCCGGCGGGAACACCACCGCCGCGCCGCCCGGAAGCGTGACGCTGTCGATCATGGCGCGGAGCGCCGACTCGAGGGCGGTCTCGTCGTCGGCGCTGAGCTGCCGGATAGTGCCGGGATCGAAATTGGCGGCCTGGGTCTGTCCGATCCGCGTCTCGAACTCCCAGCAGATCCCTTCGTAGGCGAGGCGATACACCGCACCTTCCGCGAAGTGCCCGGCCCCGGCATCGCCGACCCCGCCGAACACCGCGGTCGCGTAGGACCCGCCGTCATGGGTCGTCACGGCAAGGCCCGTGTACCCGTCAGGCTGTGCGGAGAGACACGCGTCGGCCGTCGCAAGGTCGGCGCGGCGCGCGATACGGAGCCCGGCGGATTCGAGCGTGGTGCCGTCATAGGCGGGCCCCGAATAGTAGAAGCACCCGTCGAAGCCGGCATTGCACGGCGGGATGACGCCCTGCTCGGCCACTTCCGCGGCGCTCGTGGCGAGCGTGAATTCAGGGGCCGGGGTCACGGTGATGTCGCCATCGGTGTACCCTGCGGCCAACATCAGCCCTGGCGCCGCGGCCGGTGGCGTCACGGGCGCGGGCGCAGCTTCCGCTGCTGCCGCATCCGGCGGGGCTGCGGCAGGAACGGGCAGCGCCTCCGCCTCCTCCCCCGCCGCGAGCGTGCGGAGAAGGCCGGAATAGGCGGAGAACAGCGCCTGCTCGTCGAGCGCGGCGGTGTTGTTCCAGGTGGCCACCACGCAGTGCGTGTTGCCCGCAGCGTCCACCACGCGCGTGGAGAGGTTGAGCACGCCGGGCTCCGATCCTCCCTTGAACGCGATGTCCGCCCAGTCCTCACGCCGCGCGAGCCCCGGATTGATGTCGAACGCCCACATGTCCGCGGTCTGTTCCAGAAGCGCGCAGAGTTCGAAGCTGTCGAAGATCCACTCGACGTCAGGCGTCAGGACCGGCGAGAGCGCGCCGACGGCGGGAAGCGGCTGTGCAGCCAGCTCGGCGAGGATTTCGCGCCGCGCGGTCTCATCCCCGGCACGCCACCGCTCGAGCATCCCCTCGTTCCCCGTCGCCTTGAGGCGGAACAGTTCGCCGGTTGTCGGGAACGGACGGTTGCGCTCGGAGAACGCTTCCACGGCCTCGCGGCCGACGAGGGCGATCAGCCCGTCCGTGGCCGTGTTGTCGCTCATGGAGACCATGAGGTTTGCGAGCGTTGCCACGGTGACCGCGGTGCCGGGCCGCCAGTCCTGGAGGATGCCGGTCGGCAGCGACCGCCACGCGGCATCCACCTGGACGGTGTCGTCGAGATTGAGGAGCGTCCCGGAGGCGGTCGCCTCGCCGAGCGCGGCAAGCACCGCGAGCTTGAAGGCCGAGCCGACCGCGAGCGGCAGTTCAGGCTGATGGCCGGCGGCGAGTTCGCCATTGGTGATGACGGCCACGGAGGTGTCGCCGGGGAGCGCGGCAATGCGCGCGACAAACCCCGCCACGCCGCCGCCGATCGGAACCGCATTGCCGAAGAACAGACCGATGATCCGCCCGTCGGCGTCGAGCGTCACCTGCGTCGGCAGTTCCGCCCGCTCGAGTCGGGTCGTCAGCGTGCCGCCACTTCCCGTCACCGACACCAGCGCCCCGTACTGGGTGGTGAACGAGGCGAGCACCAGGGCGATCTGCTGCGCCGGAACCTGGGCCAGGAATACCTCGCCGAACCAGGCCGGATCGACCGTCCCGGAGAAGAGACGGCCCACCGCGTCATTGGTCGTGATCGGCTGGGCCGCTGCCGGCTGGGCGAAACCGATGAGCAGTGCCGCGCAGGCCGCCGCCACGAAGCGGCGGAACCGATGGGGCCTTGCCCCGGCACCGCTGGCGACGGTCCGGGTGAAAAGCGACAGCATTGGCGACTCCCTCACAGCACGCGCCGGCGGAGCCGCCCCGTCCCCCCGTCAGGCGGTCGTCCGCTCCCTGTTCGACCGCATCATGTCTACGAAGCGGCCGAAGAGATAGTGGCTGTCGCGCGGACCCGGCGATGCCTCGGGGTGATATTGAACCGAGAACGCGGCGCCGTCCTTGACCCGGAGCCCGCAGTTCGAGCCGTCGAACAGCGACACATGCGTCGTCTCGACATGGTCAGGCAGGCTTTCCTGGTCGACCGCGAAGCCATGGTTCATCGACGTGATCTCGACCTTGCCCGTGGCGAGGTCCTTCACCGGATGGTTCGCGCCGTGGTGGCCCTGCTTCATCTTGATCGTGCGCCCGCCGAGCGCGATGCCGAGCATCTGGTGCCCGAGGCAGATGCCGAACAGCGGCACCTTGCGGTTGAGCACCTCGCGAATCATCGGCACGGCGTACTCGCCCGTGGCCGCCGGATCGCCGGGACCATTGGTGAGGAACACCCCGTCGGGCTTGCGCTCCAGCACGTCCTCGGCGGTGGCCGTTGCCGGCAGGATCGTCAGCCGGCAGCCGGCCTCGGCGAGAAGCCGGAGGATGTTACGCTTGGTGCCGTAGTCGATCGCCACGACATGGAACTCGGGGTTCTCCTGCCGGCCGAAGCCGACGTTCCACTGCCAGGTCGTCTCGTCCCAGCCATAGGTCTGCGACTGCGTGACCTCCTTCGCGAGGTCCATTCCCACCAGCCCCGGCCAGGCCGCGGCCTCGCGCTTCAGCGCCGCAACGTCGAAGGCGCCATCGGGCGCATTGGCGAGGACCGCGTTCGGCATGCCGAGGTCGCGGATGCGCGCCGTGAGCGCCCGCGTATCGACGCCCGCGATGCCGACGATGCCCCGCGCCTTGAGCCAGGCGTCGAGGTGGCGGGCGGCCCGGTAGTTCGATGGATCGGTGATGTCGGCCTTCAGCACGCAGCCGCGGACCCCCGAGGCGCCGGCCATGTTCACCGTCTCGATGTCCTCGCCGTTCGTTCCGACATTCCCGATATGCGGAAATGTGAAGGTTATGATCTGGCCAGCGTAGGAAGGATCGGTCAGGATTTCCTGGTAACCGGTCATGGCGGTGTTGAAACAAACCTCGCCAACGGCCGATCCGGTCGCTCCGATGCCATGGCCTTCGATGACGGTACCATCAGCCAGCACGAGCAAAGCCGTGGGCTTCGGCTCCGGCCACGCGCTTCCGGCGGTCTTGATTCCTGGGGCGTCCTGGACCATATCGCTCGACCTGATCGCAGTCCGGCCACACGGAAGCCAGGATTCGGCCCGGCCCGCCAGACTGCCCGATGAGTGGGAAATGACGCTGGTAGAGGTATGTTGCGACAATCGCAACGTCAACCGCCCCTGGCGGACCAAAGCGCAGACGGATCAGATATTTAGCGGGACGGATGATGGCACGCGCCGAGGCTGGCGCATCGGCCTGTTTCGCTCCCTCGGAGAATGGAATGCGTGATGAACTCGAGGTTGCCCTCAAACGGGCAACCGAATCCCAGGATCGCCGGCGGATCAATACGCTCCGCCTCATCAAGGCGACCATCCGGGACCGCGACGTGGCGTCCCGCGACGCCGGCGGGGACTGCGTATCCGACGGCGAAATGGCCGGTCTTCTCCTGAAGATGATCCGGCAGCGTCAGGAATCGGCGAAACTCTACGAACAGGACGGTCGCCCGGAGCTTGCGGCCGAGGAGATTGAGGAAATCGGCGTCATCAAGGAGCTCCTGCCGCCGGAGCTCGACGAGGCCGAGATGGCGAAGGTCTGCGCCGCGGCAATCGAGACCACCGGAGCCCAGAGCCTGCGCGACATGGGCAAGTGCATGGCGGAGATCAAAGCGCGCTACGCCGGCAAGCTCGACTTCGGCAAGGCAATCCAGATCGTGAAGTCGCGGCTGCAGTAGAGCCACCGCGACCATGCTCCAACGCTGACGACGGACTGACGGGCGGCGTCAGCCCTTCGCGAAGGAGAGCCCCTTCTCCGCCATCGCGGCCTTGAGCAGGCCAAACGCCTTCGGCCCCATGCCGTGCAGCTCCAACACCTCCTGCTCGGTCCGTCGGGCGAGGTCCTCCAGCGACGCGATGCCGGCTTCGGCGAGCGCGCCGGCCGCGGGCCGTGATGTCTTTGGCAGTTCCGTCATGTCGCCCTGTCCTGCCCTGTGAATACCCGGCACAAGCCAGCCGCGGATCACACCCCGCCGCATTGATGCGATACTGATTCGCTCCGTCGCATACGAATCGGTTGATGCGTTACCCCGCCTCCCTCCTGGACGACATCCGCGCCCGCCTGCCGCTCTCGACGGTGGTGGGGCGGCGCGTGCAGTGGGACCGGCGGAAGACGCAGGCGGCGAAGGGCGATTTCTGGGCGTGCTGCCCGTTCCACAACGAGAAATCGCCCTCCTTCCACGCCGACGACCGGCGCGGCCGCTACCACTGCTTCGGCTGCGGCAAGGACGGCGACGCCTTCACCTTCCTCACCGACATCGAGGGCATTACCTTCCCCGAGGCCGTCGAGCGGCTGGCTGCGGAAGCGGGCGTGCCCCTCCCCGCGCCCGATCGCGAGGCCGACGCGCGCGACAAGCGCCAGGCGGGGCTTGTCGAGGTGATGGAGATGGCGGCGGCGTTCTTCGAGGCGGAGCTGGCCGGCAAGGGCGGGGCGATCGGCCGCGCCTATCTCGAGAAGCGGAAGATCACCGCCTCAACGCAGCGCGCCTTCCGGCTCGGCTATGCCGGATCGTCGCGCTCGGCGCTGAAGCAGCATCTCGGCGGCAAGGGCGTGTCGAACGACCTGATGGTCGAGGCCGGGCTGCTGATCACCGGCGACGACATCCCCGTGCCGTTCGACCGGTTCCGCGATCGCGTGATGTTCCCCATCACCGACCTCAGGGGCCGGGTCGTTGCCTTTGGCGGCCGGGCGCTGTCGCCGGACGCGCAGGCAAAATACCTCAACTCGCCCGAGACGCCGCTCTTCACGAAAGGCTCGCTCGTCTACCACGGGCGCGAGGCGCGCGAGGCGGCGCGCGGCGCGGGCACGGTGATCGCCGTCGAGGGCTATGTCGACGTCATCGCGATGGCGCAGGCGGGCTTCGTGCACACCGTGGCGCCGCTCGGCACGGCGCTGACGGAGCGCCAGCTGCACCTGATGTGGCGGATGGCGCCCGAGCCGATCCTCTGTTTCGACGGCGATCCCGCGGGTTACCGCGCCGCGCTCCGCGCCATCGACCTTGCCCTGCCGCACCTCAAGCCGGGCCTGTCGCTCCGCTTCGCCATGCTGCCGGAGGGCCGCGACCCCGACGACCTCATCAATACCGCCGGGGCGGACGCCATGCGCGAGGTGCTGGAGGCTGCGCTGCCGCTCGTCCAGATGCTGTGGGACCGCGAGATCGACGCCGCGCCGCATGACACGCCGGAGCGCCGGGCGGGGCTTGAGCAGCGCATCGGCGCCATCACCGCCACGATATCGGACCCGTCGATCCGGAAGCACTACGAACAGGACCTCAGAGGCCGCCTTGCGGGCCTCTTCACGCCGCCCGCGGCCCCGTCGTCCGGCGCCCCGTCATCCGCGCCGGCCGAGCGCCGCCCCTTCCCGCGCCGTGGACAGAACGACACATGGCGCGGCGCGATCAACCGCGGCCCGACCGCGCCGCGCTACCGCCCGGCCGAGACGCTTGCGACCTCCGGAAACCTCCGCCGCACCATGCGCACCGGCGCTTCCGCTGGAACGGGGCTCAGCGAGGCGACGCTGGTGCTGTCGGTGATCCACCACCCGGCGCTCCTGACGCGCCATTTCGACGACTTCGCGCACCTCGAGTTCCACAGCCGCGAGCTTGACTCGCTTCGCCGCGTGATCCTAGAGCTTGCCGCGGATTCGCCCGTGCATGCAGAAGGCCTTGCCCCCGCTTTGAACGCCCGCGGCTTCGGCCCGCTCCTGATGCGGATCGAGCGCAGCGTCGCCGGCAGCGGCGCCTGGCAGGTGGCCCCCGAGGCGCCGGACGAGGACGCGGAGCAGGCTTGGCTGCAGGCCGTAACCTTGCACCGGCGGGCGCGGGCGTTACATAAGGAGCTCAAGGACGCCGAGGCGGAGTTGGCGCGGGACGGAACCGCCGAAAGCCTGACCCGGCTGATCGAGATCCAGAACCAGCTGAGCGCGGCGGAGAACATCGAGGCCCAGATCGACGGCTTCGGCAGGAGCTCCGGCCGGCAGGCACGGGAATTGTAGGCCGCTTGCCGGGCGACGGCGCAGCGGCTGAAGGCAGTTAAACAGGGGTTAAGCGCGGGGCGTCACTTCTCGCGTTTTGATGTTGGTGCAGGCGGCGGGTGTGTTGAGCCCGGGCCGCTGGTGCAGTGGAACGAGCAAACCATGGCGACCAAGGAAGAGACCGACGAGGTTCAGGAGGCTCCGGCCGAAGCGGCCGACGGCCCGCTGCTCGACCTCTCGGATGCCGCGGTAAAGCGGATGATCAAGGCCGCCAAGAAGCGCGGCTACGTCACCAATGAGGAACTGAACTCGGTCCTGCCGTCGGAGGAAGTCACCTCCGAGCAGATCGAGGACATCCTCGCGATGCTGTCCGACATGGGCATCAACGTGGTGGACGCCGAGGAGGCCGAGGAGGCCGCCGAGGGCGAGAAGGACGACGACGAGCCGGATTCGACCGACATGGTCGAGGCGACCGGCACGGCCGTCGCCAAGACCACCACGGCCAAGGAGCCGACCGACCGCACCGACGACCCGGTGCGCATGTATCTGCGCGAAATGGGCTCGGTCGAGCTCCTGTCGCGCGAGGGCGAGATTGCGATCGCCAAGCGCATCGAGGCCGGCCGCGAGACGATGATCGCGGGCCTCTGCGAAAGCCCCCTCACCTTCCAGGCCATCATCATCTGGGGCGAGGAGCTCGCCCAGGCGAAGATCCTGCTGCGCGACATCATCGACCTCGAGGCGACCTACGCCGGGCCGGACGCCAAGAACGCGCCGCCGCCCCCGCCGCCGGAGGCCGTTGCGGCCCCAGCGCCCGTGGCCGAGAAGCAGGCGCCGCGCCGCGCCACGGGCGATGACGAGGACGTGGTCGAATCCATGGAGCCGCCGCCGCGGCCGCCGGAGCTCGACGACGACGAGGACGACATGGAGAATTCCGTGTCGCTCGCCGCGATGGAGGCCGAGCTCAAGCCGCAGGTCGTCGAGATCTTCGACAACATTGCCGGCAACTACAAGAAGCTGCGCCGCCTGCAGGACCAGCTGGTCGAGAACCGGCTGAAGAACGAGCGGCTGTCGCCGGCGCAGGAGCGCCGCCTCAAGAAGCTCAAGGAAGACGTCGTCACCGAGGTGAAGAGCCTCTCGCTCAACCAGAACCGCATCGATGCGCTGGTCGAGCAGCTCTACGACATCAACAAGCGCCTCGTGGCCCTCGAAGGGCGCCTCCTTCGCCTTGCCGAATCCTACCGCATCAAGCGCGAGGACTTTCTCGCGCACTACCAGGGCGCCGAGCTCGATCCGCACTGGCTCCGCCGTGTCGTGAACCTCACCACGCGCGGCTGGCGCGACTTCATCAAGAACGAAGGCGAGCGGATCAAGGAGCTGCGAGGCGAGATCCAGTCGCTCGCGACCGAGACGGGCCTCGAGATCATCGAGTTCCGCCGCATCGTCCACATGGTGCAGAAGGGCGAGCGCGAGGCCCGGCAGGCCAAGAAGGAGATGGTCGAGGCGAACCTTCGCCTCGTGATCTCGATCGCCAAGAAGTACACGAACCGCGGCCTGCAGTTCCTCGACCTCATCCAGGAAGGCAACATCGGCCTGATGAAGGCCGTCGACAAGTTCGAGTACCGCCGCGGCTACAAGTTCTCGACCTACGCGACCTGGTGGATCCGCCAGGCGATCACCCGCTCGATCGCCGACCAGGCGCGCACCATCCGCATCCCTGTCCACATGATCGAGACGATCAACAAGATCGTCCGCACCTCGCGCCAGATGCTGCACGAGATCGGCCGCGAGCCGACCCCGGAGGAGCTGGCCGAGAAGCTGGCCATGCCGCTCGAGAAGGTGCGGAAGGTCCTCAAGATCGCGAAGGAGCCGATCAGCCTCGAGACGCCGATCGGCGACGAGGAGGACAGCCACCTCGGCGATTTCATCGAGGACAAGAACGCGATCCTGCCCATCGACGCCGCGATCCAGTCGAACCTCCGCGAGACCACCACCCGCGTCCTCGCCTCCCTCACCCCGCGCGAGGAACGCGTGCTGCGCATGCGCTTCGGCATCGGCATGAACACCGACCACACGCTGGAAGAGGTCGGCCAGCAGTTCTCCGTGACCCGCGAACGCATCCGCCAGATCGAGGCGAAGGCGCTGCGCAAGCTGAAGCACCCGTCAAGGTCGCGGAAGCTGCGGAGCTTCTTGGACAACTAGCGCCCGTTGTCGTCATGGTCGGGCTCGTCCCGACCATCCACGCCTTGATGGGAGTCGGCACCAGGCGTTGAACGCCCGCACCAAGTGCGGGCGTCCCGTGAGAGGCTAGCTGTTTTCTGTATCCCGACCGTCCGGCTCCTTGGCAACGCCCTTGAACGGACCGTCCGTTGACTTGCGCTCCATGAATTCCCCGGTGCGCTCGTTACGCTTCTGCCAGTCGCCGTTCTCATGCTGGAACTGCGTACGGCCGGTCACAGCACCTCGCCGAAAGCCATCACCAGTGTTCTTCGCCATGGCCACCTCCTGTGGTACACATCGAGAACATACCTGTGCGCTGCCCGCGTTGTCAACAATTAGAGGTATGAGCCGCCACTCCGTGGCACTATATGCAGATTGCGTCGCGGCCCGCGCGAGCGAGCCGATGGAACGGATCCCTGGCCTCGATGCTGACTAAGGTGCGCCATCTCCAGCCGATCGGCGGCTACCGTCTCGCCGTCGAATTCAGCGACGGCAGCCACGGCACGCACGACTTCGCCGGGGTCGTCGGCGCTACTGGCCCGATGCTCGCTCCCCTTCGCGACAAAGCCTACTTCGCCCGCGTCTTCCTCGAAATGGGCGCCCCCACCTGGCCGAACGGTTTCGACGTGGCGCCCGAATGGCTCCGCCGCGAGATGATCGCCGCGGGCGAAATACATCGCGACGCGGCGCAATAGCCGCCACGGGCCAACGACCGAGAGGACAGCCACCTCAGCGATTCATCGAGGGTGGGTATCCCGACGGGGATTGACCTTCAACGGCCAACTCTCTTTGGATGATCGCGCTGGGGCGTTGGCGGACCGCCCTTCTCCCGACATCCTGAGTGTGGTGGCTATCCGGCGAGTGTCGTCCGACGGACCGGCCCACCACCCGCCCCAACCCGCCGTGCCCATCACACGGCGACCGAGCGTCCCGACGATTATCAAGAATGGGTGTTCCCTTGGCTACATTGGAAGTCTCGGAGACTAATGTTCCGGGCGTGATCAAGAAGCTGAAACAATCGGAGTGGCTATCACCCGAGTTCCAGCGCGAATTTGTATGGTCAACCGCAGACGTCGTGGCTTTAGTTAACTCCATCATCGACGCTCGCCCAATTGGGATGATCACACTTTGGGAACAGGAAACAGATGGCGCCTTGCCACTTGAGCCCATTTCTATTCCCGACTGGGATCCAATCGCCAATCGTACTGGGCCGAAGTTCTTTGGAGACCCGACCCGGCGGCCCGGAAGATACTATGCGCTGCTTGACGGGCGCCAACGCTCCACCGCGCTCGCCCTCGCTTTTGGCGGACTACGTGCGGCAAACGGGCTATATAGAAACTCTGGTCGCTACTTTCTCGACGTCGCCGCGGCCGACGATGCGGAAAGAGTCAAATTCGTTCCAGAGAAAGACGTTATAAAGAGACGCCTCTCAACTACACAGATCGCAATCTCGCAAGGCCTATTTCCGCTAGAGGTAGAAGACCCAGACCGCATATTTGATCAATGGATGTCGTACCTACAGTACATCCGTGACAGCAGTTTCTACCCTGATAAGAAGTTACCTACCGCAACGGAGTTAGACCGTCGCGATGGAATTTTGCGGCGAGCGTTCTCTGGGATTATTCAAACGAAGATTGCTACATACACAGTTCCACGCACATATGATCTTGCTGACATCTGTGACATATTCGCTACACTTAATCTCACTGGAACAAAAGTATCTACAGTGGATTTGATACATTCTAATTTGTACAGTGATACCGCAACTACCGCCGATCCAATACTCCTTCGGGATGAAATAGATGAACTGGGGGAGTTGGAAGGGGCAGTCGGATGGGCTTCTTCCGTTGAACGGCCGGAATTGATCGCCCAGTTTGTAGCGGCAATGTATGTTGCTGCCGAGAACAAGCCCGCACCGCGCCCCATCGGCGGTCGACGTGAAGGCCGCATCACCAGCGTAAAGTCGCGCGACCTTCTGGCCCTCCCAGCTGAGCATTGGCGAGCCGTCTTGGCCGACAAGCCATCCTTCGCCGCGTATATTGGCGCCTTCCAACAAGCAGTAGCTGGCGGACAATTCTCACTCGACCACTGCCCATATCCGATCTCGGCGGCGATCTATGTATCTCTGCGATGGTATCTTGCTCATACGCCGAAGCTCAACTGGAATCAGAGCCATCTAGACGCACTATTTCGGGCGTTCTTCTGGCGGAATGCGTTGTCCCGCCGCTACGACCAGGGCTTTTTGACACAACTCGGCACGGACCTACTTAAGCTCAAGGCATATCTGAACAGCACGAAGTCTGCCGAGCCGCTGTCTTCCTGGGCGGCCGCAGCGAACGGTTGGCTTGATGGCCTTGTCGGAACACCCGTCTCACGTGACCAAATCCGCTCGGTGGTGACGGATGGGAGTGAGGCCGGCGCCCTTAGGAAGGCAGCTCAACTCCTGCTGTACGCCCGGGCGGGCTTCGACGTGATCGATACTACTATTCCTATCTCATATGCGTCGGGCAACCTCAATCTGCATCATATCTATCCCAAGGACTGGTGCGCGAACAACGTTTCTGGAGAATTAGCCAACTACTTGAGCCCTGATCGAGCAGGTCGGGATTGGGTGAATTCGGCGTCAAATCTTATGCCGATGGCGCGCACCTCAAACCTTCAGTGGCGTAAGAAATCACCTGCTCAGTTTATTGATGAAGCCGGCTTATCTTACGACGCTCGGCCAGATCTGTGGACTTTGTACTTTGTGTCCAAACCAGCGTTCGAGGCTTTGAGGGATGGCCCTGATCACCTGCCTGAGTTTTGGCAGTTGAGAGCAGAAGCTCTTGTCGACGAAATGGTTCATCGGATGAAAGTCTGAGTGACGATATGGCGCTCGCGTCTCCAACTGTAGTCGAAGCTCTCCGTCGACCTGTTGAAACAACCGCCGAGCTCCTGATGCGAGACTACGGTCTGGATGGCGGGGACCCACTCGGCGGAGTCGCGAGGCTTGAGAGGATTCTCGCGGACTGGGGTCTGGAGGCGCTTCCCCCTCTTGGTCAGATGGGCCTTGGTGACATGCGCGTCCTCCGCCGCCGGCACGCGGATGACTCGTTGGAGATGTCTTTAGCGCAGATCAGACAAGGCGAATCAGCTGAAATCGAATTCAAAGAAACTTTGATACTTGATACGAAAAAGCATCGTCTTGGCGGTCGCCCAATTTTGGAGTGTGCTTCACCGGAAGTAACTCTTTCGACAGTAAAGTCGATAGCCGGGTTCGCAAATTCTGGCGGCGGAACTCTTTATGTTGGTGTTTCGGATGATGGCGAGACACCGGGTCTATCAGATGACTATGCTTTGTTGCCAGGTGTGCTCAAGAATTTTGATCATTGGGAGTTGTATCTGAGAGGAAAGATCGAGCAGCTTCTCCTTGACGGTCGATCGGTGAGTAACTTGGTCAAGGTAGATCGGGTTACGGTGCGCGAGGGGGTGGAAATTGCTCGGGTTACTGTTGGAGCTCGACGTCGCCTCTGCATTGTCTGCACGGCTGGCGTCGAGTATCTATATGTAAGGAGCGGCAATCGAACTATTTCTGTCCGCTTCTCGGACTTGGAGGGCTTCTTCAATATTGGGCGAGCCGGATAGATCCCCATCGGCACGAATTCTTGTAATGCGTATCCCAACCACCCGGCACCCGCGGCAGCCTGCGCTGGGTCCAGCTCGCCGTGAACCGCCACCCGGACCTCCTCGCCGCGGCCCTGCCGGGCGTCCACTGGCTCTCCCCCCCTCGCCGCCGATGACTACGCCGAGTACCGCGACGGGTCCTTCCTCCGCCTCCTCGGTCTCGACGCGCTCACCCCTGACCTGAAGGCATTCTGGCCGACCCGCGGCCCGCAATGGGATGCGCTCGGGCTCGTCGGCACGGCGCCGCTGCTCGTCGAGGCGAAGGCGCATCTGCGGGAGTTCATCTCGCCGCCGACCGCGGCCAAGGGCGCAGCGCGGGAGATGATCGCGGCGGCGCTCCGGGAGACGCGGGCGGCGCTGGGCGTCGAGGACGGGGCGGACTGGATGGCGCGGTACTACCAGTTCACCAACCGCCTCGCGCATCTCCACTTCCTCCACCACGAGGGGGTGCCGGCGACGCTCGTGTTCATGAACTTCCTCGGCGACACCGACATGCGCGGCCCCGCGGACGCCGCGGCTTGGGAGGGCGCGTACCACACCGCGGAGACCGCCCTCGGCCTGCCGCAGTCCAGGTCGGATGTTTCCGACCTGGACCACAAAGGAAGCCCACCGGCTCTCGTCCTTCATCCGCCACGTGTCCATCGACGTGCGGCAGCTCGCTGGCTGAGGCGCCATCGTCCCGTGCGGGGCGGTCGTTGTCCCCGCGCAGGCATGCTTCCCTCTACCCGCCGGGCGGGGAGAGGACTTCGCAGCTTGGTGAGCCGGAGGCGAACCTAGCGAGAATGGTGAGGGGGTCTCGCCGGTGTGCCGTGGCGAGAGGCCCCCTCACCCTCCAGCCCTACGCTCGCAAGCGCTCGCCAAGGGCCGGAGCCCTCTCCCCGCCCGGCGGGTAGAGGGGAATGGCGCGGTGCCGGAGTCGCGTCCGACGGGCGTCCGCCCCGATCCGGCCGCGCGGCGTGTCCCGTCCCGCCGGCCGAGCCCCACTTTCACCGCTGCGAGCCTCGCGTGCGGTGGCGTGAATTGAACCCGTGCGTGTGGCGTGCGACATGCGTTCGTCGCGGTGCGTCCGCGCGGGCCGGCGCGCGAGGGGACTTTTGGAATGCATCTCACGATCATCGGCGCCGGCTATGTCGGCCTCGTCACCGGCGCCTGCCTTGCCGATTTCGGCCACACCGTCACCTGCATCGATACCGATTCGGCAAAAGTTGCCCGGCTGCGGCAGGGGCAGATCCCGATCTTCGAGCCCGGCCTCGACACGATGGTGAAGCGGAACCTCAGCCAGGGGCGGCTCCGCTTCGACACCGACGCTTCAGCCTCCGTGCCCGATGCCGACGCCGTCTTCATCGCCGTCGGCACGCCGACGAAGGATGGCGGCGCGGGCGGGGCCGATCTCTCCTATGTCCGCGCGGCGATCCGCGGGCTCGCGCCGGCGCTGCGCGGCTACACCGTCATCGTCACGAAATCGACCGTGCCGGTGGGCCTTGGCGACGAGATCGAGGCGATCATCCGGGCCGAGCGGCCGGACGCGGACGTCTCGGTGGCGTCCAACCCGGAGTTCCTCCGCGAGGGCGCGGCGATCACCGACTTCAAGCACCCCAACCGCATCGTCGTCGGCACCAATGACGAGCGCGCGCGGGCGGTGCTCGCGGAAATCTACCGCCCGCTCTTCATCAACGAGGCGCCGATCCTCTACACCGACCGCCGCACGTCCGAGCTCATCAAGTACGCCTCGAACGCCTATCTGGCGACCAAGATCACCTTCATCAACGAGATGGCGGATTTGTGCGAGGCCGTCGGCGCCGACGTGCAGGAGGTCGCCCGCGGCATGGGTCTCGACAACCGCATCGGCGCAAAATTCCTCCACGCCGGCCCCGGCTATGGCGGCTCGTGCTTCCCAAAGGACACCATCGCGCTGGTGAAGACCGCCGAGGAGCACGGCGTGACGCTGTCGATCGTCGCCGCCGTGGTCGACGCCAACCGGCGCCGCAAGGAGAGCATGGCGGGCCGTGTGGTCGAAGTGCTCGGCGGCTCCGCCGCGGGGATGACGGTCGCCGTCCTCGGGCTCACCTTCAAGCCGAACACCGACGACATGCGCGACGCCCCCTCGCTCGACCTCGTCCCCCGCCTTCAGGCCGCCGGCGCAAGGGTCCGCGCCTTCGACCCCGAGGGCATGGCGGCGGCCGCAGCCCTCCTCCCCGGCCTCGAGATGGCCGACGACCCCTATGCCTGCGCCGCCGGCGCCGACGCGCTCGTGTTCGTGACGGAGTGGGAAGCCTTCCGCGCCCTTGACCTCGGCCGCCTCCGCGAGGGAATGCGCCAGCCGATGATCGTCGACCTCCGCAACATCTACCGCCCCGACGAAGTCCGCGCCGCCGGCTTCATCTACCGCTCCATCGGCCGCCCCGGCCTCGACCGCGGCGCCGCGGCGGGGTAGGCGCGGGACCGGGCGGAGGCGTTTCCAACTGCCTCGAAGACAACCTCCGTCGTTCCGGACAGCCGAAGGCTGATCCGGAACCCTTTGTTCCCGTGGCACGGCCTCACATCCGCGCCGTCGCCGGCCCGAATCCCGTCGAACGAACAAAGGGTTCCGGGTTCCGCTGCGCGGCCCCGGAACGACGGGCTGGGTCTTGTACGAGCAACCGAGAAGGATTATCGCGGCTTGCCACCAGATGGTAGCAGCCATCGGCTGGTCGCCCTGCTTCATTCATCTCCGGTTGCCGCCGGCAATGCTGCCTCGGAACACTCCTGTTCAGAGAACGTACCCGCCTTGCCTGTCGACAACTCCAGTTTCGAGCAACAACCGGAGGATGGACATGAAGAAGTATTTGCCAGCACTGGCGCTCGCCATGGCGATCGCAACACCTGCCGCGGCTCAGACCCCGGCCGAAGAAGGCCTCGCCGTCGTCGAGCAGTGGGCCGCCGGGTTCACCGCCAACGATGCGGCGGGCCTTGCCGCGCTGTACGCGCCGGATGCGCCGTTCTGGCGGACCACCGCCACGGAGCTCACCAACGGCGCGGGCGCGTTCGCCTATTTCGACGCCTTCACCAACGCCAATGGCCGCGCCAACTGGTCGACGACGCTCGTCAACCCGATGGTCTATGCCGTCGGCGACGACACCGTCATCATCGGCGTCGAGATCCCCCTCGACTTCGGCGACGGCCGCATCGCCCGCTACCGGCACCTGTTCGCCGTCGCCCTGGTCGATGGCGAATGGCTGATCGTGGGCCACCACTCGTCGCCGCTGGTCGTCCCGGCGCAGTAGGCGGCCGGCCTCCTCCCCTGCGGCGACTGGCCGGGAGACCCACCCCTCCCGGCCACCTCTTGCGGTCAACTGCCGACGCTGGTGATCCGCGCGACGAGCACGGCGAGTTCGCTCTGCCGCGACAGCGCCAGCTTCGAGAACACGCGCTTGATGGTCGTCCGCACCGAGTTTTCCGTCAGGCCGAGCTCCTCCGCCGCCTCGCGCGGTCCGAGGCCCTGTCCCACCAGCGCCGCCGCCCGCGCCTCGGAGGGCGTAAGGCCGAGGAGTTGCAGCGCCGGTGCCGGGTCGGTCGTTCCCGGCTCGCTCGGATCGGCGAAGACAAGGAGCGCCACGGTCGCCGCCCGCGGCAGCGGACGGCCCGGCAGGTCCATCTCGAACGGCATCGCCTTCACGATGATCGGCGCGCCGTCACCGCTGCGGTCGAGCCGGCCGGTGAGCGGGACGGAATTGTCGAGCGCCGAGGCAATGAGCCCGTCGAGCGCCGCCTGGTTCGCCGCTCGCGCGCATCGGAGATGCCCGTTTGCAACGCCGATGCCGTTGCCGATCAGCCGCTCCGCCCGCCCGTTGATGAGCACGACCGTGCCGTTGCGCTCGACGAGCGCCGCGGCGCGGTCGAACCGGCTGAGGAAACTGAGGAAGGTCGCGCGGTCGGGCGGCGGCTTGCGGCGCTGCATCTCGCCGAGCGGCAGCCACGCGCCGCACGTCACCGACAGGTTCCGCGCGGAGCGCCCCCAGCGCACCTCGCGCGGCCGGAGCCGGCGCAGCATGTCGTTGTCAGCGAGGACCTCGAAGGAGACCTCCTCTCCGGCCATGCGGTCGGCCAGCGACGACACTGCGCTCAGATGCGATGCGCCCTGGTCGTCGGTCACGAGGAAGTTGCGGGCCTCGGCGGCGGACACCGCCTCGCCGGCCAGCCGCATCGAGAGGCGGAAGTGATCCTCCCCCGGCGGGCCCGCCCGAACCGACGCGCGGTCGCCGTCGAAGTCGAAGGTGATGTGGCCGATCGGCTTGCGATGGTAGCGGGACGCATCCTCGCCCTCGACGAAGCCGTGGACATAGTGGCGGCAGACGAGCCCGGCGTCGGAATCGTAGCCCTTCACGTCGAGGTAGAAGGCGCCGAGCCGGTACGGGGTCAGGCCCCAGCCGTCGGGAGCGTCGAAGAAGAGCGCCCCGCCGGTCCCCTCGTCGGTCGGCTCGACACCCTTCGGCAGCAACGGCGCGATCGCGTCGCGGTCGAACGACAGCCCTACGCCGAGCAGCGAACCGCGCTGGATGAGATGAGGCAACGGCGCGTAGCCGTGGTGAATGCCCGGCGTCACCAGCACCATGTCGCCGACGGCGCGGTTCATCGCCGGTCAGTCCCCAACGTCGATCACCTCGCCGAACGGCACGAACGCGGTCCCGTCGAACCGGGCGAGGATGAACTGCTCTATCGGGGCAAAGTCGGTCGGGCTCGTGTTGATGAGGATTCCCGGAATGAGGTTCGGAACCTCCATGTCGACGATGTTGGACGCCACCCGCATTATGTTGTCGCGGCTGAGATCTTCTCCGGCCATGCGCAGCACCTCCGCCAGCGCATTGGATGTCGCGTATGCGGACGACTCGAACACGCCGCGAGGATCGCCCGCCGGGTAGTAGGCCGCCATGAAGCGGTGGAACTCGACGATGTCGGGATAGTCGGCCCAGCCGGGCCAGCCGGGATCCTTCGCGAACAGCGCCGTGACGTTCCCGAGCGCATTCTCGATGCCCGCGGGTTCGATCACGCCGCCGACGCTGGCCGATATGTTCGCCTGGATCTGCGGCGGGTGCCAGTCGAGTTCGCCGAGCCGGCGGAGCACCTGGCCGGCGAAGCGCGGCGAGCCGAAATTGGCGAGGACGTCGATGTCCGCGCCCTGCAGCAGCGCGATCTGGCCGTCCATCGTAGCTTCGGTGACGTCGTAGGGCGCCTCGACGATCTCGAAGGCTGGCCCCAGTGCGCCGCGCAGGCCGCCAAGATAGTCCCGCCCGAAATCGTCGTTCTGGTACACGACCCCGACCCGCGCCCCCGGATACGTCGCCGCGATGTAACGGCCGTAGACGGCGCCTTCGGCCCGGAAGCTGCCGTTCCACCGCATCGTCCAGGGGTAGTTGACAGGGTCGTCAAAGAGCTCCGCCCCCGTTGCCACGAACAGCTGGGGCACGCCCTTCTCGTTGAGATAGTCGCGAATTGCCAGGTTGGCGGGCGTTCCGACGGTGCGAAAGATGAGGTGGACCTCATCCTGCTCGACAAGACGCCGCGTCTGCTCGAACGCCCGCGCAGCGCTGTATTCGTCGTCATAGGAGATGAACCGAACCATGCGGCCATTGATGCCGCCCTGCTCGTTGATCATCCGGAAGAACGCATCGACTGTTCGGCCGATCGTCCCGTAGGCGGCATTGGCTCCCGTATAGGGCACCGTCATGCCGATGACGATCTCCGCCGACTGCGATGCCGTCTGGGCGCTCGCCGAACCTATCGCGAGGCCCACGGCTCCCGCCAGCCACCCTGCCCGAAACCGCATCGCCACCCCCGCCTTCGAAATTCCGTCATCCACAGGAACCCGTCGCCGCCGATACTGCCGCTTCTGCCACGATCGATAGCACCATTTGGTAGCAGGCGCTGGGTCAGTATCCTCAGGTTGATCGGAAGCCCGGCGTTCCGAGTGCCTTTCCCCCGTTGACGGGCGGGCGGCCGCCGCCGACAGTCCCGCCCCGTGGATCTCTTCCTCTCGAAGCTGCTGCCGATCGCGGTCTACCCGCTCGGCCTTGCGCTGCTCGCGGGCCTCCTTGCCTGGCTGCTCGGCTTCACGCGCCTTCGTCGCACGGCGCGGACGCTGGCGCTGCTCGCGCTCCTCGGCCTCTACGTCGCCTCGACCCCCGCCTTCGCCAACTGGTTTGGAGCGCGGCTCGAATACCGCGTCGCGCCGGTGGCGATCGAGGCGGCGCCGGAGGCGGAGGTGGCGGTGCTCCTCGGCGGCGTCCTCGGCCAGCCGCTGCCGCCGCGGACGGAGCCGGATCTCAGCGGCGCGGTGGATCGCGTCGTCACGGCGGCGCGGCTCTACCGGGCGGGGAAGGTCGCAGCGATCCTCGTTACGGCGGGCAACATTCCGTGGCTTCAGGCGGTGGCGCCGGAGGCGGAGCTGATCGCGGATCTCCTGGTGGAACTCGGCGTGCCGCGCGCGGCGATCGTCGTCGAGACCGCGAGCCGGAACACCTATGAGAACGCGGTCAACAGCGCCGCCGTGATGGCAGAGCGGGGCTGGACCACCGGCCTCCTCGTCACCTCGGCGCTGCACATGCCGCGGTCGATGGAAACCTTCGCGGCGGCCGACCTCGACCTCGTCCCCTTCCCGACCGACTTCCGCACGCGTACCAATGTCGTCCACGGCGCGCTCGATTTCCTGCCCGACGCCGGCGCGCTGGCGCTCACCACCGATGCGGTGAAGGAGTTCGTCGGCCGGCTCGTCTACCGCATCCGCGGCTGGGCCTGAACGGCAAACGGCCCGCCGCTTCCGCGACGGGCCGTCCGAAACGCTATCCGTTCGAAGGCGTTTAGTTGTAGGTGCGCCAGTAGTCGTCGACGCGGGAGGCGACCGCACGGTCCTCCCAGTTCCACTCGTCATTGTCCGAGTAGCGCGGCGCGCCGCGGAGCTGGTCCTCGGTCACCGCGACCTCGTAGCCGCCGAGCGTGGGATTGTAGGTCAGCGCCGACCACGGCAGCGGATAGTAGTCCTTGCCGATGCCGAGGAAACCGCCGAAGCCGAGCACGGCATAGGCGACCTTGCCGTCGAGCTTGCCGATCATGACACGCTCGATGTGACCGATGTGGTCGCCGTTGACGGCGTAGACGCGCGTGCCCTCGACCTTGTCGGATCCGATCAGCGAGAACGTCTCGCGCTGACCTGTGTCCTGCACGCCGGTACGAATGTTTTCCATAGTGAATCTCCTCTTCCCTGCCCTTGGTGAACAAACGTCCGGACGCGGGTGAGGTTCCCCACATTTTGCCTGCCAAGACGCACCACCAAACGCTGTGCGAGGTCATCGCGGCACGGTCGGCCCTGTCATGAGGGCAGCGACCGATGCTCGCAATGGTAGTACAAGACGCGACTATCGATCATTGCGTTTGCCGAGGCCGAGCCCAATAGTTGTGTACTGATTCGTTTCGCGCTTCGCGCGCGATCGCTGGGGAGAGCGGCATTGCTGAAAGCTGGTCTTGGTCGCGCAATTCTGTTCGTCGTGCCTGCCGCCGTACTGACGATTCCGGTCCAGGCGCAGGTCTTCCCGACGACCGCCAATTTCAACGTCACGATCACCATCGTGGACGAGTGCATCCTGACGACGCCGATCGCGACCCTGGTCTTCGATACCGACGCGGGCGTCCTCACGACGCCCATCCTCGGCCAGACGACGATCACCGTTCAGTGCACCGACGGCACCGACTTCAAGCTCGAACTCAATGAAGGTACCGGCGTCGGCGCAACCACGACGCTGCGAAAGATGACCGGCACCGGGCTGAACACGGCCACGATCGACTACGAGCTGTTCCAGGAGCCAACGCTCACCGACAATTGGGGCGTCGACCTCGACGGCGAAGCTCTGGTCGAGCAGGGCACCGGGGCGGCGGTCGGCTACATCGTCTACGGACGGGTTCCGGCGCAGGCGACGCCCATGGCCGACACCTACACCGACACGATCACCGTCACGGCGCTCTACTAGGCCCTTGTAGCCCATGATCCGGCCAATCGCCCTCCTGACGGGACTGCTGCTGTCCCTTGCGGCTTCCGCCGCCCAGGCAGCCGCCCTTCAGGTCGTGCCGGTTCTCCTCGACGTCGCAAGTCCGACCGTTGCGACCTCCATCAGGGTCACCAATGCCGGCACCGCGCCGATCACCGTTCAGGTTCGCGTCTTCCGCTGGACGCAGGTCAACGGCGAGGACGTGCTCGAGCCGACCACGGCAGTCGTGGTGAGCCCGCCGATCGCGACTCTCCAGCCCGGCCTCGAGAACACCGTCCGCGTCATCCGCACGGCAACGACGCCGGTCGTTGGCGAGGAAGCCTACCGCCTGCTCGTGGACGAGCTGCCGGAGCCGGCGACGGCGCGCGAGGGCGGTGTGAACCTCCTCATCCGCCACTCCATCCCGGTGTTCTTCTCGGCAGCGCCGACCCTCCCCGATCTGCGCTGGAGCGTGGTGCCCACGGGGGGCGGTTATGCCGTCACCGCGTCCAACGCCGGCCAGCGCCGGATCCGCATCGCCGACCTCGAGCTCCAGGATGCCGGTGGCCGGGTGGTGGCGGGGCGTGGTGGTCTTGCCGGCTACGTCCTCGGCGGATCGTCCGTCACCTGGGTTCTGACGGGATCGGGCCTTGCGCCCGGCAGCAACGCGTCGATAGCCGCCCGCAGCGAGGCAGGCCTGTTCATTGCGCCGGTCCAGCTCTCGGGCGGCTAGAACGGCCGCACTCCTCTGCGGCCTGCTGGCCGCCGGTGGTGCCTGGCTCGTCACGCGCAGCGCGGCGGCACTGGACCTATATCTCGAGGTCTTCGTGGACGGTACGTCGAGTGCCTTGATCGCGGCCTTCCAGCAGGAGCCGGGTGGTGCCTTCATGGTCGATCCGGACGATCTGCGCAGCGTAGGCCTGGTACCCGATCCGGCCGCCATCCGCGCCGACGGAATGATCGACATCGCCCGCCTTCCCGGCGTCACCTACCGCTATGACGCTGCGGCGCAGACAATGAATTTCAGCGTTGTTCCCGAGGCACGCGTCGCGACCGTCCTTGACGGGATGCGCGGCCACGCCACGCCAGCGCCGGAGGGTGAGCCGGCCAGGGCGTTCATCCTCAACTATGCCCTGTCCGCAACCCTTGCCAGCCATGGCGTCGCGCTCAGCGCCGTCCTCGAGCCACGGCTTTCCGGCGGGTTCGGCACCCTCACGGCCGGCTTCGAGATCGCCCCCGGCTCGGGCCGCCCCTTCGCACGGCTCGACACCACCTTCACCCGCTCGGATCCGGAGCGGATGATGACGCTGCGCGCCGGCGATTTCATTACTGGCGGGCTGGACTGGACGCGGCCCGTGCGGCTCGCCGGCATCCAGGTCCAGCGGAATTTTGGACTCCGGTCCGACCTCGTCACGTTCCCGGTTCCAGAGTTCGCCGGCACGGCCGCGGTGCCCTCGACCGTCGAGGTCTACATCAACGGCATTCGCCGCTTTGCCGAGGAGATCCCGGCCGGACCGTTCTCGATTGATCGCGTGCCCCTCCCGACCGGCGCGGGCGAGGCCCACCTCATCCTCCGCGACGGCACCGGCGCCGAAACGATTACCGGGTCGCCCTTCTTCGCGTCAAAGGCGCTCCTTGCGCCAGGGCTCGTGGACTTCTCCATCGAGGCCGGCTTTCCGCGGCTCGGCTTCGGCGCCACCGGCAGCAACTACCGCCTGATGCCCGCGGCTTCGGCCACCATCCGCTGGGGCCTCACCGACCGGCTCACCTTCGAGGGTCATGCCGAGACGACCGCCGGACTCGCGCTGGCCGGCGTCGGCGCGGTCGCGCAACTGGGCCATCTCGGCCTCGTGTCCGGCTCCGTCGCGACATCGCGGGCGGGCGGGGCCACGGGCTTCCGCCTGTCAGCGACGGCCGATGTCTCGCTCGGCCCGGTCGCGCTCCAGCTCGGGACGTGGCGGACCTTCGGAAGCTTCAACGACATCGGGACGGTGACATCGAGTTGCGCTTCGGGTTGCGGCGGCGGGACGCAGATCGCGCGAAACCATGCTTCGCTCGCGCTGCCGGTTGGCCCCGCCAGCGTCAGTCTCGCCTATACGCGGCTTGTCACCACCACCGGGGAGTCGCGGCTTCTCGCGGGCACGTTCTCGACCGGCATCGCAAGACGCTCGTCGATCTACGCAACGGCATTTGCGGAGTTCGGCGGGGAGCCTTCCTTCGGTGCGTTCGCCGGGTTCTCGATGCCGCTGGGCGAGAACGCGAGGTCGTCCGTCGCTGCCCGCCAGACCGACCACGGCTTGGGCGTCACCACCGCGGTCACCGGCGGGCGGCAGGACAGTCCCCTGTCCTGGACCATCCGCAACAGCGAAGGGGCGTCGCCCGACCGCACTGCCGCGCTCACCTATGCCGCGCCGTTCGCGCGCTTCGGCCTGACCGCCGGCTTCGACGGCTCCGGCGCCTTTGGGACCGTCGCGATGTCCGGCGCCATGGTCGCGGCGGGCGGCGGCCTCTTCTTCGTTCCGCGGATCGAGGACGGCTTCGCGATCATCGACGCGGGCATGCCCGGCGTCGACGTCTTCCTCGAGAACCGTCCGGCCGGCACGACAAACGATCGCGGCATCGTCCTGCTCACCGGGCTGCGGTCCTACGAGGCCAACACCGTCACGATCGATCCGATCAACCTTCCGCCCACCGCCACGATGGCGTGGACGACAGCGACGCTCGTTCCCGGCCAGGGTGGCGGCGTCATGGCCCGTTTCGAAGTGGACGAGGGCGATGCGGCGGCCATCGTCATTCTCCGCGATGCTCGCGGAGACCTCGTCCGGCCCGGCGCTTCGGCGCAGCTCGAAGGCGCGTCCGAACTCTTTCTCGTCGGCTACGACGGCATTGCCTACGTCACCGGCCTCGGTGCCTCCAACCGCCTGCTCGTCCAGCAGGCGGACGGGTCGTTCTGCGCGGCGGAGTTCGCTTTCGCCCATGCGGCGGGCGCCCAGGTAACCATCGAGGCCACCTGCCTTCCGGAGGCGGCATGAAACTGCAGGCACTGTTCTTCGCACTCGCGGTGCTTCTCCTGACCTCCGGCGAGGCCAGGGCGCAGCTCTCGTGCTCGTTCGCCATCGCTGACATGCCCTTCGGCGACGTTCCCGTCCTGACGGGCGACCCGGATACCGCGACAGCAACGCTGACGATCTCGTGCGGCGGCACAGGACTCCTCTCGAACCTCGACGTCTGCGTGCATCTTGGCACGGGCGGCGGTGGCCAGACCGCCGGGGTCCGGCACATGACGACCACCGGCGGCCAGCTCGATTTCGCGTTCTTCAAGGACAGCGCGCGGCTCGTCCCGTGGGGCACCGGGCTCAGTACTCCGACGTTCGGGACGCAGGTCGACCAGACCTACACCATCCTCGTGAACATCCTCGGGATCGGCGACCTGCAGGAGACGATGACGATCTACGGCGAGGTCGGCGGCAACCAGCAGACCGCACCGATCGGCGCCTACGCTTCCCTCTTCTCGGGAGGCCAGGCGACGGTCCAGTACCGCATCCGCTCGACGCTTGAGATCGCCGGCTGCGATCTTTCCGGCACGCAGACGGCCACCCCTGTCTTCAACGTGTCGGCCAGCGTGGCGTCGCTGTGCATGATCTCCACCGAGCCCACCGGAATCGACTTCGGCCAGCATGGCGTGCTCGGCGCCAACGTCACAGGCGCCGGCGCCGTCGGCGTCACCTGCACCAACGGGACCCCCTATGAAGTCGGGCTCGACGGCGGCATCGCCGGCGCCGCCGCTCCGGCGTATCGGGAGATGCGGCTCACCGGCAACCCGCCGGGCGGTCCGTTGATCGCCTACCAGCTCTACAAGGACGCCGCGTTCGCGAACGAGTTCGGCAATGCCGACCCCTACCGGCTTCACCTCGTGGCGACCGGCGCCGAACAGACCATCGACGTCTATGGACGCGTCGCCCCGGCACAGAACACGCCGGCCGCCGGCACCTACCACGACACCGTCGTAGTGACGGTCACTTACTAAGCCTCAGCCAACAGGGCTGCCCTGACATGCAATCGTCATCCAACTGTCGTCATCGGTGTCGTAGGCACGACCCGCTCCAGCGAATCCGGACCCTTCGATGACGACCGAGCCGATCTACGACGTCCTCTTCCTTTGCTACTCGAACTCAGCCCGCTCGATCATGGGCGAGGCGATCCTCGACAAGGTCGGCGGCGGCCGCTTCCGGGCGCATTCGGCCGGTTCGCATCCGTCCGCCGAGGTCGATCCCTACACGCTGGACCTGCTCCGCACGCTCGGCCACCCGACGGAACACCTCCGCACCAAGCCATGGGACGACTTCGCCGTCCCGGGCGCGCCGCAGATGGACTTCGTGTTCACCGTCTGCGACGATGTCGCCGGCGAGTCCTGCCCCGACTGGCCCGGCCAGCCGAAGACGGCGCACTGGGGCATCCCCAACCCGGCCAATGCCGAGGGCACCGAGGCGCTCCGCCGCCTCGCCTACGCCGATGCGTATCGGATGCTGAACCGGCGGATCGGCCTGTTCATCAACCTGCCCTTCGCGACGCTCGACCACATGACGCTGAAGTACCACCTCGCCGAGATCGGGGCGCTGCCGCGCGTCGCCTGATCGTCGGCACGATTTGATTTGGATCAAGTTCAGGCCGGACGGACGGGCGCAGTTTTTCTCCCACCAACAAGGGAGAGTTCCATGCCTGCCGAATCGATCGTCGCGCTCGTTGCCATCATGGGGATGTTCGTCTTCTTCTCGGCGGTCCTGGGTTGGGCCAGCCGCAACGCGCCGGCCACTTTCCCCGAGGCTTCGCCGGTGCAACGGGAGCCGGCGCGCCCCACCCACGGGCATTCGGCTACCGCCGGGGCCCACTGAGCGCAGCGCGGATTTTCGCGGTCGCGGGCGGCATGCACAGACCGCCCGCGACCGGAATGCTGGGCGCCCCCGGGGGGCGGCGAATGACGATACGCCCGCCGCAGGGCGGGCTGTTTCGCCGCCGAATTCAGCAGCCAAGCCACTTGGAACTTGACCCGGACGTCTCCTAGATACGCCGGCCGCCCACGGCTGCCCCCGGAGACCACCCCGCGTCATGGAAACCATCTGGACCGAGCTCGCCGCGCTTGGCGGCGTGATCCTGATCGACGTCGCGCTCGCCGCCGACAACGCCGTCGTCGTGGGCCTTGCCGCGGCGGGACTGCCGGCTCATCAGCGGCGCAACGCCATCCTCATCGGCATCGGCGCCGCGGCCGGTCTGCGCATCGTCTTCGCGCTCATTGCGACGCAGCTCCTCGACCTCGGCTGGGGCCTCCTCGTTGCCGGCGGCCTCCTCCTCGTGTGGGTGGCGTGGAAGCTCTTCCGCGAGATCCAGTCGGAGCGCCGACATGCCCGGGAGGCGCGGGAACATGCCGAGCAGCACGGCATCCCCGTCGCGCCGACCACGCCTCAGCCCAAGACCCTGCGTCAGGCGATCATCCAGATCACGCTTGCCGACGTGTCGATGTCGCTCGACAACGTGCTGGCCGTGGCGGGCCTCGCCCGCGACCATACCTGGGTTCTCGTGGTCGGCCTGACGCTGTCGGTCGCCCTGATGGGCATCGCCGCGACCTTCATCGTCGGACTCCTCAAGCGTTTCCCGTGGCTGTCGGTCCTCGGCCTTCTCGTCATCGTCTTCGTTGCCGGCAAGATGATCTACGAGGGCGTCCACGAGGCAGTGTCGCATGAGCCTGAAACGCCGGTCATCGAGACGACGGTCGAACCGGCATTATAAGCTGAGTTCTAATCTCAACAATTACAGGTTCGTAACGAGCGGTGTTTGCCTCTTGTCAGAGAACCGCAAAGCCCGATAGGGATGACGCCCGAAAATAGGGCGTCCGGTGCTTTCGGGCACGGCCAGTCTGCGTAAAAAGTCGACAGAATGTCCTCTCCATTCATCGAAGTCCGTTCGCTTCACAAACATTTCGGCTCGGTGAAAGCGGTCAACGACGTCAACTTCTCCGTCGACAAGGGAGAAGTGCTGGGTTTCCTCGGCCCGAATGGCGCCGGGAAGTCGACGACCATGAAGGTCATTACCGGCTTCCTGCCGCCGACCATGGGGACTGCATTCGTCTGCGGCCACGACATCCGCATCGACCCGATCGCCGCCAAGCGGCGCTTCGGCTACCTGCCCGAGGGTGCGCCGCTCTATGGCGACATGACCCCCGAGGGCTTCCTCGACTTCATCGGCCGCACCCGCAAAATGACGCGCCCGGCCCGCCGGGCCGCGATCAGGAACGTCGTCGAGCGCATGGGCCTCGGCGAGGTCCTCCACCGCCGCATCGAGACGCTGTCCAAGGGCTTCCGCCGGCGCGTCGGCCTTGCCCAGGCGATCCTGCACGACCCGGACGTCCTGATCCTCGACGAGCCGACCGACGGCCTCGACCCGAACCAGAAGCATGACGTCCGCGAGCTGATCCGTTCGATGGGCGACAGCAAGGCCATCATCATCTCCACCCACATCCTCGAGGAAGTGGACGCCGTCTGCGACCGCGCCGTGATCATCGACCACGGCCGCGTCGTCTCCGACGGCACGCCGCTGCAGCTTCACGCGCGCTCGCCGGAGTTCAACTCGGTCGCCCTCCGGGTCACCGAGCAGGACGCGACGCGTCTGGTCGAAGTGCTCGGCGCCCTGCCCGAGGTTGCCAAGGTCGAGCGCCGCAACGCTTCGAACGGCCTCGTATCGCTCCTCGTGCTGCCGCGGAACGGCCAGTTCATCGCGGACATGGTCGGCACGACCGTTCGCCAGAACAACATCTTCGTGACGGACATGCATGCCGAGACCGGCAAGCTCGACGACGTGTTCCGGGCCGTCACGATTCATTCAAGCGCGACGTAAGGAGTCCGGCATCGCATGCGTGTCATGCTCACCATCGCGCGGCGCGAGTTCGTCGGCTACTTCATTACGCCGCTGGCCTACGTGTTCCTCGTCGTCTTCCTCGTCGCTGCCGCCGTAGCCACGTTCTACTTCGGCCGGTTCCTTGAGGATCGGCAGGCCGACCTCATCCCGTTCTTCCAGTTCCACCCGTTCCTGCTGCTGGTGCTGATGCCGGCCGTCGGCATGCGACTGTGGACGGAGGAGCGGCGTTCCGGCTCGATCGAACTCCTCATGACGCTGCCGGTTACGACATGGCAGGCGGTGCTCGGCAAGTTCCTGGCGGCGTGGGCGTTCGCCGGGATCTGCCTCATCCTCACCTTCCCCATCGTGTGGACGGTGAACTGGCTCGGCTCGCCGGACAACGGCGTGATCGCGGCCGGTTATGTCGGGAGTTTCCTGATGGCCGGCGCCCTCATCGCGCTGACCTCATGCATCTCCGCCCTGACCAAGAGCCAGGTCATCGCGTTCGTAATCAGCGTCGTCGCCGGCTTCATCCTGATGGTCTCGGGCCTTGCTCTGGTCCTCGACCTCTTCACCGGCTGGGCGCCCGAGTATCTCGTCGATCTCGTCGCTTCGTTCTCGTTCTATACCCACTTCAACGAGCTCACGAGCGGCATCATCGCCGGCAGTTCTATCGTCTTCTTCGTGTCGCTGATCGGCCTCCTTCTGCTGATCAACCGGCAGATCATCGAACTCAAGAAGGCGGGCTAACATGTTCAGCGGCCTCCAGAACGCCAGCCGGACCACGATCGCGGTTCTTTCGATCATCCTCGCGATCGTCCTGTTCCTGTGCATCAACCTCGTCGCGACGCTGACGCTCGGGGCAGTGCGTATCGATGCCACGGAAGGCAAGCTCTATTCGGTGAGCGACGACACCCGCCAGGTGCTCGAGGACCTGACCGACCCGATCAAGCTGCGGCTCTATCTGTCGACATCGCTGCGTGACCAGAACGCCTCCATCCGCGCCTATTCGGGGCGTGTCATCGAGCTTCTGCGGACCTACCAGACCCTGTCGGGCGGCCAGGTCGATTTCGAGCTGATCAACCCCGCCCCGCTGTCGCGCGACGAGGAAGACGCGGCGAGTTTCAACCTCTACGCGGAGACCACGGGCCTTGATCCCGGCTATTTCGGGCTTGTCGGCACCAACACCACCGACGGCATCGAGGTGATCCCGTTCCTCAACGTCGCCCAGGAGTCGGCGCTCGAATACCAGCTCACCCGCATGGTCTCGCGCCTGTCGAAGCGGGAGCTGCGCAATATCGGCATCGTCGACGGCCTCGGCATCATGACGGTGAACGCCACCCAGACCCGGCGCTGGCAGATCGTGGATTCGCTTGCCGAGGACTTCAACGTCATCAACGTTCCGCTCGACTTCACCGTGATCCCGCAGGGATACGATGCGATTGTCGTGGTGCACCCCTTCGCCCTCGCCCCGAGCGGCCTCTATGCCCTCGAGCAGTACGTCATGCGTGGCGGCAATCTCGTGGTCTTCCTCGACCCGCAGGCCGAGAAATCGCTCGTCTCGCCGACCAATCCGAACGCCCTCGCCAATCCGGACTCGTATCTCCTGCCGCTGACGACCGCGTGGGGCATCGAGATGCAGAACGACCTCGTCGTTGCCGATCCGTCGTTAGCGGTGCCGATCATCGTCGGCGGACAACAGGGGGCGCAGCAGCGCTCCGTCGACTACCTGCCCTGGATAAGCCTGAACCGCGAGATTCCCGGCCTGTTCAACCCCGAGGACCCGGTCACGGCACCGCTGACCGCCGTCATGTTGGAGAGCCCCGGTTCGCTGCGTCCGATTCCCGGTGCGACGACGACCTTCACGCCGCTTCTGACGACCACCAACACCGGCGGCGTGATCTCGCAGGCGATGGCGATGGCCCGCAACCCGCAGCAGGTGCTCCAGAACTTCGTCCCCTCGGGAGCCCAGGTCGTGGCGGCCCGGATCACCGGTCCCATCCGGACCGCGTTCCCCGGCGGACCACCCCCGCTGCCGGAGGTCCCCGCCGGCGCCGAGGTCACCTTCCTGCCGCCACCCGAGCTCATCCGGGAATCGGTTGAGGACGTGAACATCATCGTCATCGCCGACACCGATCTTCTCCACGACAGCGTGATCGAGGGTAACGTCCGCTACGGCCCGAACAACGCCGACTTCGTCACCAACGCCATCGAGAGCGTCACCGGTGGCACCACGCTGACCGCACTCCGCGTTCGCAGCCCGACGATCCGCACCTTCGACCGGCTCGACGCGATCGAGCAGGCCGCGATGCTCGCCTTCGAGGACGACCGCCAGGCCAAGATCGCCGAGTTCGCGGATGCCACCCGGCAGTTGCAGGAACTCGCGGCGCGTTCGCCGATCGGCCAGATCGCGACGCTTCCGGCCGACCAGCGCGAACAGGCCGCTCAGCTCCAGGAGCGCCGATTCGAGCTGAACCGGGAGATCCGCGACATCGAGGCGGCCCAGCGCGCGGAAATCAACGCGGTCGAGAGCGACCTCCGGATCAAGAACATCGTTCTGGTCCCGGTTGCCGTCGTCCTCCTCGGCCTCATCGTCGCCATCTGGCGGCGCGTGCGCCTCGCGAACTATCTGCGCCGCCGCGCAGCGGCAGCTTAGGGAACCGGACGATGACGCAGCGCTCGTTCTTCGTTCTCCTCCTCCTGACGGTGGTCGCGTTCGTGGCGGCCGTCGCGGCCGTATGGGTCCAGCAGGCCCAGAGCCGGCCCGATCCGGCCGGCGGCGAGTTCGTGTTCCCGCTCCTCGTCGAGCGCAAGGCCGACATCGCCCAGGTCACGCTCGAATCCCGCCGGTGGCGCGTCGTGCTCGAGAAGCGCGGCGACGAATGGTTCTCGATCGACCGCGGCGACTATCCGATCCGCGAGCAGCCGCTGATCGAGGCGCTTGACGCCATCAGCGGCCTCACCACGCTCCAGGCGAAGACCGACAACCCTGACCTTTACGACGACATCGGCGTCGGCGGCCCCGGCCCCAACACCGATTCCGTCCATGTCCGCATCGCGGCTGCCGACGGCACGGTTCTCGCCGACGGCATCCTTGGCGCCGTGAGCCGGTCGATCGGCGTCACGCCGCGCGGCGGCCTGTTCGTCCGTCGTACGGACGAAGCGCAGTCCTGGCTCGCCGAGGGCACGGTCTACCTGCCAACCTACCTCACCGAGTGGTTCGATCCGCTCCTGTCGGTGCCCGGCACGAGCATCGCTCGCGTCGTGATCTACTCCGGCGACACGATGCTGTTCGACGCCGAGAAGATCGACTTCGCTACCGGCGACTATGAACTCCGTTACGTCGACCCTGTGTACGAGCGGGAAGGCCTCGTCGCCGAGGACAACCAGATCCGTGGCTTCGCGCAGGCGGTCGTCTCGACGAGCTTCGAGGACGCCAGGGCGCGAGATTCGGTTGCCGTGCCGGCCGACGCGAGAAGCGTCGAGTTCACGACGCGCGACGGCCTCCTGCTCCGCGTCACGCTGGTTCCGGTCGATGACGCGACCTGGGTTCTCTATGACGCTTCGACCGTCGAGGGCGCCACGCCTGCCGGTGAGTCGCAGGCCGCAACCATCCGGCAGAACACGGCAGACTGGGCCTTCCTTCTGCCGCCGAGCCGCATCATCACGCTGAGCCGCCCCGTCGAGCAGCTCATCACCGTGCCGGTGCAGACCCGCGATCCCGGCGTCTTCACCGCGCCGCCGCCGGTCTTCATCCCCGGCCTGCCCTAGCGGCGGGCGCCGGACCCGGGAGCCTTGGCTGGCCCGTCTTCCGACCGGAAGACGGGCCACATCGTTTCTGCGGGACCTCCGGATCGCCCGCTGAAACGTGAACGCGAACGAGCGACCCGCGGATCGCGCGTGCTTTACGGACCATCCGGTTTGGCCGAAAGTGTCGAAAAAGGCGCCGGCCACCGGCTCGCGCCAGGCGCCGCCTCGGGAAACCCGGCGCCACGGGAGGAACTGAGGATGATGCGAACCATGGCAAGTGTCGCGACCCGTCGTGCCGGGGCTGCCTTCGGCGCCGCTCTGGCGCTCGGCGTGCTCGTCGCCTCCCCTGCGCCCGCGCAAGACGCGACAACGCCGATGTTCCCGCTCCTCACTCAGCGCGTGGACGAGGTCGCCGAGGTATGGATCCAGGGGCGGCGCTACACGCTCGACCTCCGCATCGGCGAGGACGGCACGGTGGTCGACGCCAGCCGGGGCAATTACCCGACCCGGGCGGACCTCGCCGATCGCCTGGTCGAGAACCTCGCAGCGTTCGAGCGCATCTCGATCGCCACCGACGAACCGCTCCGCTACGGCTTCTACGATGTGGAGGGACCAAGTCCCAACGAGGAGGATCTCTACGTCCGGGTGATCGCCCGCAATGGCGACGTTCTGGCCGATGCCATTGTCGGGGCCGCTACCGTCATCCCGGAAGCGAACCGGAGCGCGACCGCCGTGCGCAACGTGGACGAGGCTGACGTGTGGTTCACGACCGGCTTCATCACCATGCCGCAGCAGCTCTCGGCGTGGTTCGACCCCGTGCTCCAGCTGCCCGGCCGCGATCTCTCGCGCATCGTCGTATCCGAGGGAGGCGTCGTGCTCGTCGATGCGGTGAAGCAGGACTTCACCACCGGCGCGTACGCGATCGCCTACATCGATCCCGTTCTCCTGCCGCCCGGTACGCCCGGCGAAGGGATTCCCGCCGACGACAATGCCCTGCGCTCCCTCGCCCAGTCCGTCGTAGGCGTCGTCTTTGAATCGACCGTGCCGCGCGAGGAAATCGACGTCCCCGAGGGCGCGCGGATGGTCCGCTACGAGACGACCGCCGGTTATGCGGTCGACGTGACGTTGGCTCACGACGGCGAGACCACCTGGGTGTTGTTCGACGCGTCGCTCATCGAGGGCGCGCCCGCCACGGCCCAGGCCCTGGTCGACGGCATCCAGGCCCGGACAGCAAATTGGGCCTTCCGCATCCCCGTCATCGCGCTGTCGTCGCTCCTGAGGAGCCCGGCCGCACTCTACGTCGCGCCCCCGATCGACTTCGCCGCGCCGCCGATGTAGCGGGCGCGCCGCTGCCGCGCCGCACGCAACCATCCGGCAACGTTGGGGAAGCCGGCAGGCCACCGTCCGCACGCCATGTGCGGCGCCTTTTCCGATCGACTCACTGAACCTGGGTTGAAGCGCGGAAGGCGGGCTGAAGCCGGCCATCAGGCCAGCACGAACCGGAGCCTACCGGGTCGCTCCGGCGTCCTTCTTCGCGGCGCCGTCCGGGGCGGCGTTTCCGGCTCCATCGAGGACGCCGAACGATTCCGACTTCTGGCCTGAACTTGCGGTCGAGAACCCCTCGGCCTCGAGACCGCGGCGCAGAAGTTCGCGCACCGCCGCAGCGCGGCTCGGCATGCGGCGCGTGAAGCGCCAGTCATCGACCGCCTGTAGCTCTTCCGCCGTCAACATGATCTGGAGGCGCTCGCCGCGCGTCAGCTCGCTCATGGGCCTGCCTGCATGCTCGACGCGCGAAAAAATAGGAACCGCGGTCGAGAGCGTCAAGTGCACCAGTTACTCACTCGGCGCCGAATGACAACAGGGATTGGGCAACTACAATATCAACAATGGCGGCGATTGCGTCGTATCCACAAGTGTAACAAGACACACCTAGTCCGTCACAGAGTAGTTCTTGTTGGTCATTGGGACCGACGTTGAATATTTCAGCTTGCATTTGCTTCGCCGGAGGACAATCTTACGTTCGGGGGGCAAGGAGGTTCCTATGCAGGCTATCGAGGCCGCTGCCCCTGAACAGTCGCTGGATTCGCCCGTCGAGATAACCCTCGTCACCGAAGCGAACCACAGGATTGCCAACAACCTTGCCCTGATCGTGAGTTCGGTGAAGGCGCGCGCATCGGAGATCCTTGCGCATGACCGGCTGGTCCGGCCAGCCGAGGTCGCTGCGATCCTTGACGAGATTTCCGGCCGCATTGCGACCGTCGGTGCGCTTCACCGCCTCCTCTCCCGGGTTGGCGAAACGGGCAGTGTCGACCTCGCCGGCTATCTCGACGAGGTCGGAGCCGCGACGCTGGCGGCGCTTGCCGCCGAGGATCGCGTCGACCTTACCTGGACGACCCCCGGCGCCTGCGCCGTTCCGTCGGGCCAGGCACTGCCAATCGCACTGGTCGTCGCCGAGGTGCTGACCAACACCGTCAAGTACGCGCATCCGACGGGCGGCGTGTCGAAGGTCTGGCTCGGCTGCTCGCGCCGGGGCGACGGTTCGCTGATGATCGATATCAGCGACGACGGGATCGGCCTGCCGGACGGCTTCGACCCGAAGGCGGATGGCGGATTGGGGTTGCGCACGATCCGCGGCCTCGCCTCGCAGCTCGGCGGCCAGATCCTGTTCCGCACCGGACCGCTGGGCGTGGGCGTGACACTCCTGCTCCCGGCACGGCCCGGCCACGCCCCGCCGCGGATGGAGCTGGTGACATAGCCGGGAACCGGCACCCGGCGGCGCTCTCCCGGGCGGACTACCCCGCCCCCACGCCGGAGCCGAGCAACGTTCGCGGTGGCTCGCCTTCAGCCGGCGCGCCGTCCACACCAAAGCGGCGGCGGTAGTCGGAAGGCGAGAGCCCCGTGACGCGCCTGAAGACACGCGCGAACGCCGCCACGTCGGCATAGCCAACGTCCCACGCCACGTTCTTTATCGTCTTCCGCGTCGAGGAAAGAATCTCGCGCGCGCGATTGATGCGGACCAGCTGATAGTAGGCAATCGGGGTGAGGCCGGTCGCCCGCCGGAAGCGGCGGAAGAACGTCCGCGGCTCGAGCCGGGCCAGCGCCGCCATTTCCTCCACCGAGATCGCCTCCGATCCCGCCCCGTCGAGGTGTTCCTGCACGGCAAAGACAGCGGCGTCGCCGTGCTGCAGGCGCGGGCGGAAATTGCTGTAGTTGCGCTGCTCCCGGCCGGCCGCGTCGAACAGGAGATACCGGGCGGTCAGCACGGCCACGCTTGGCCCGAGGACCCGAGTGACGATGTTGAGGCCGAGGTCCACCCAGGCAAGGAGGCCGCCGGCGGTGATGACCCCGCCGTCCTCCACGATCAGCCGGTCGGTGTCGATCATGACCGTCGGGAAGCGGTCGGCGAAAGTCTGCCTCAGCGCCCAGTGGGTGGTCGCGCGCCGACCGGCGAGGAGGCCGACCTCGCCGAGGATGAAGGCGCCGAGACAAACCGAGGCGACGACAGCTCCGACGTCGTGCCGGCTGCGCAGCCATGCCCCCAGAAGCGTGGCGACGTCGGGACCCGGTGGCTCGATGAGGCTCGACGGGACAAGCACGTAGGCCGGTTCTGAGTTGGCCTCCGGACCGGTGTCGAAGACCCGCTGCACCGCGCCCGATGCCGCATTGGCCTGCCAGTGCGTGACGCGGATGGAGCCGGGGCGGACGCTCCCGTGGACGCGCGCCACCGCCGTCGCCAGGACGAACAGGTCGGTCCACCCATGGATCGCCGACAGCTGCGCCGACGGATAGACGACGATCGCGACTTCGGTGACCGACGGCGCCTGTCGTGGAATGTCGGTTTCGGCAGGCATTTTGTCGCTCCCGCTGATTGGGCCTCCGGACGGCCAGTGGTCTTCTCCCCGCGGGACAACCGTCCCGAGGCCAACGGAGGAGTCTCAACTTGTCCATTCTCGGCAACAAACGCGCAACAGCAGCCCTCATCGGAGTAGCCGCCATGGCAATGCCTGCCGTCGCCCAGCCCACGGGCGCCCACAACGTCGTGCTCGTCCACGGAGCCTGGGCCGATGGCTCCGGCTGGCAGGCCGTCTACGACCTTCTCGTCGCCGCCGGCTACACCGTGGCGATTGTGCAGAATCCCCTCACCTCGCTGGCCGACGACGTGGCGGCGGTCGACCGCGTCCTCGCGCGGATGAGTGGCCCGACGATCCTCGTCGGCCATTCCTATGGCGGCACGGTGATCACCGAAGCGGGCGACAATCCGACGGTCGCCGGCCTTGTCTATGTCGCGGCGTTTGCCCCCGATGTCGGCGAATCCACCTTCGGCCTCCTCGCCGGCGGTCCGCAGCCGCCCATCGAGGTCAGCGCCGACGGCTTCGCCTTCTTCCAGCGCGATGCGTTCATCGTCGCCTTTGCCAGCGGCCTCGATCCGGCGTTCGCCGCCTTCCTCGCCGACGTCCAGATCCCGATCTCGGTCGAGGCGGCGGGTGCCGCCCCACTCTCGGTCGCGGCCTGGCACGACAAGCCGTCATGGTACGTGATGGCGACCGACGACCACATCATCCCGCCCGACGCGCAGCGCCAGATGGCGACCCGCGCCGGCGCCACGATCGTCGAGGACACCGGCGCCGGCCATATCGGCTTCGTGGTGCACGCGCAGGTGACCGCCGATACGATCATGCAGGCGGCCGCGGCGATCGCGCCCTGACCGCGACAGCAGCGCCGCCGGAACGTCCCCGGCGGCGCTCGCTTCGGCGCTTGCCTCGTTGCGCTCCGCCCAAGGGCTACGCCGCGCTTTCCTCGTGCCCGACCGGCGCCCCGCCCGTGAACAGCCCCGCCGACGGCAGGAACGACGCCCCGCCGTCGCGGAGATAGGAGAAGAACGCTGTCGCGGCAGTCGAGAGCGTGCGGTCGAGGCGGCGCACGGCGAACCACTGCCGCATGATCGGCAGGCCCACCACGTCGAGCGTGACGAGGCGCTTGTCTGCGATCTCGGCCGCAATCGCGTCACCGGAGATGAGAGCAATGCCGAGGCCGGCCATGACGGCCTGCTTGATGGTCTCGTTGCTGCCGATCTCCATGCCGGGACGAAGTCCCGTAACCTGGACGCCGGCAAAGAAGGTCTCGAATGCCGAGCGCGTGCCGGACCCCTCCTCGCGGATGAGGAAACGCTCGCCGACCAGCGCCCGCTTCGGCACGCGCGGCCGGCCCGCCAACTGATGGTCCGGCGGCGCGATCACCACGAGCGGGTGCGGCCCGAATGGCACGGCTTCCACCTCGAAGTCGCGCGGTGGCCGGCCCATGATCGCAAGGTCGACCGAGTACTCCGCGAGCGCCTCCACGATCCAGTCGCGATTGCCGACATTCATCCTGATCTCGACGTGCGGATGGGTCTTCATGAAGGACGAGATCAGCCGCGGCGCAAAGTACTTGCCGGTCGACACGACGCCGACCGTCATCGCGCCGGAGCGAAGGCCCTTGAGGTCGTCGATCCGCTCCTGGCACTCGCGCAGCAGATCCGCGATCCTTGACGCGGTGCGAAAGACTTCCCATCCTGCGGCGGTGGGACGCATGCCACTTTGCGTGCGGTCGAAAAGGCTCACCCCGAGGCTCGTTTCGAGGAGCTTCAACTGGCTCGTGATGGCCGGCGTGGTGAGGTTCAGTTCCTTCGCTGCGCTGACAATCCGGCCGCTCCTGAGGATCGCGGCAACCGAACGAAGCTGCTTAAGTGTGGCGTTCTTCATGGGACGTCAGTAAAGGAAATTTATCGGAACGCCAAGATAATTTCATTTTCCCTCGCGGGGGAAACCTCTATGCACGTGTCCGTCGCATGGGCGGTATGCGGTGCCTGCAGGAGGCATCGCGCAGGACCGCCTCACGCGAGGGCCGGACAACCGGCGACAGGGGACATGGCGAAGACCACGCCCCGAGGGAGGATGGGTGATGCAGCAGGACAACGGCGACGTCGTTGACTCAGGCGCGCGGCACTGCCGGGCTACCGGCCGGACGACCGAACGCCACTCTTGCATTCTCGCGCGTCGCGTGGCGGATGCGCGCATCGCCGCGGCACGGTCGCGGCGCATCCATTCGGCTTTGGGGGAGTAAAGGGTTCGATGTCGCGTCGTCATCCGATCATTTCGATTACGGGCTCTTCGGGCGCGGGCACCACGTCCGTCCGGAAGACGTTCGTCAACATTTTCCATCGGGAAGGCATCAGGGCCGCCTATATCGAGGGCGACGCGTTCCATCGCTATGACCGCAAGGACATGCGCGAGGTGATGGCGGCCGAGGCGAAGAAGGGCAACATGCGCTTCTCGCATTTCGGGCCCGACGCCAACGTCCTCGACAAGCTCGAGGAGACGTTCAGGACCTACTCCGAAACCGGCGGCGGCCTGACCCGGCACTACGTTCACGACGACAAGGAAGCCGAGGAATACAAGTCGCCCCCCGGCACCTTCACCGCCTGGGAGGAGTTCCCGAAGGACACCGACCTTCTCTTCTACGAGGGCCTCCACGGCGCCGTCGTGACCGACAAGGTCAACGTTGCGCAACATGCGGATGTCAAGATCGGCGTCGTGCCGGTCATCAACCTCGAATGGACGCAGAAGATCCATCGCGATCGCGAGCAGCGTGGCTACACCACGCAGGCCGTGACCGACACGATCCTCCGGCGCATGCCTGACTATGTCGAGTACATCGTCCCGCAGTTCTCGCAGACCAACATCAACTTCCAGCGGGTGCCGACGGTCGACACGTCCAACCCCTTCATCTCGCGCTGGATTCCGACGCCCAACGAATCGATGGTCGTCATCCGCTACGCCAATCCGCGCGGCGTCGACTTCCCCTACCTTCTGTCGATGATCCCGCATTCGTTCATGTCGCGCGCCAACTCGATCGTGATACCCGGCGGCAGCATGGAACTCGCCATGCAGTTGATCCTTACCCCCATGATCCTGCGGCTCGTCGAGAACCGTAAGTCGGCCTAGAGAAAGACCGCCGCCATGACACAGACCAACACCCAGAACGCGCCGAACGCCGTCTCCGACCGCGTGATGGCCGCCGCCATTCGCGCCCTGTCGATGGATGCCGTCCAGCAGGCAAACTCCGGCCACCCGGGCATGCCGATGGGCATGGCCGACGTCGCCACCGTCCTCTTCACCCGCTTCATGAAGTTCGATCCCAAGGCGCCGCACTGGCCCGATCGCGATCGCTTCGTCCTGTCGGCCGGCCACGGCTCGATGCTGCTCTACTCGCTCCTCCATCTGACCGGATACGAGGAGATGACAATGGACCAGCTGCGCCGGTTCCGTCAGCTCGGCTCGATCACCGCCGGCCACCCGGAATACGGCCATGCCGAGGGCATCGAGACCACCACCGGCCCGCTCGGCCAGGGTCTGGCCACGTCCGTCGGCATGGCGATCGCCGAGAAGCTCCTCGCCAATCGCTTCGGCGCCGACCTCGTCGACCACTACACCTACGTCATCGCCGGCGATGGCTGCCTCCAGGAAGGCGTGTCGCACGAGGCGATCGACATGGCCGGTCACCTCAAGCTGAGCAAGCTGATCGTCCTGTGGGACGACAACGCCATCTCGATCGACGGCGCGACGAGCCTGTCGACTTCAACGGACCAGATCGCCCGCTTCGCAGCGTCCGGCTGGGCCACTGCGGCCGTCGACGGCCACGACGCCGAGGCGGTTGCCAAGGCGATCGAGGCCGCGCGCAAGTCCGACCGGCCGACCTTCATCGCGTGCAAGACGAAGATCGGGTGGGGCGCTCCCAACAAGGCGGGCACCCACAAGGTTCACGGCGAAGCGCTCGGCCACGAGGAAGTCGCCGCCGCGCGCGTGTTCCTCGAATGGCCGCATGAGCCCTTCGTCGTTCCGGAGCCGGTCCTTTCCGCCTGGCGCGCCGCCGGCTCGAAGGGCACGGTCCGCCGCAAGGCCTGGGAGCAGCGCCTCGCGGCCGCCCCGGCCGAGACCCGCACCAAGTTCCAGTCGGGCCAGGATAGCCACGTCACCGAAGCGGCCTCGAAGGCCGTGCTCGCGCTGAAGGAGAAGTGGGCGTCGGAGAAGCCGAAGCTCGCCACCCGCCAGGCATCGCAGAAGTCACTCGAGGCGCTGATCCCGGCCGTGCCGGAGCTCCTCGGCGGCTCGGCCGACCTCACCGGCTCGGTGCTCACCCGCGTCGGGTCGCACAAGTCGGTCAGCCCTGACGACTTCAGCGGCGACTACCTGCACTACGGCATCCGCGAATTCGGCATGGCCGCCGCCATGAACGGCATTGCGCTGCATCGGGGCTTCATTCCGTACGGCGGCACGTTCCTCGTGTTCGCCGACTATGCCCGCCCGGCGATCCGCCTTGCCGCCCTCATGGGCGTCCGCGTCATCCACGTCCTGACCCACGATTCGATCGGTCTCGGCGAGGACGGCCCGACGCACCAGCCGGTCGAGACGCTGTCGTCGCTCCGCGTCATCCCGAACATGACCGTCATCCGCCCGGCCGACGCGATCGAGACCGCCGAGGCCTGGGAGGCCGCCATCGCGAACGAGAAGGGCCCGACCGGCCTGTCCCTCACGCGCCAGGCCCTCCCGGCGCTTCGCCTCGAGCACACGGCGGAAAACATGGTCCTCAAGGGCGCCTACATCCTCCGCAAGGCGGACGGCGCCGCAAAGGTGACGCTGATGGGCTCGGGCTCGGAAGTGTCGCTGGCCGTCGCCGCGGCCGAGAGCCTCGCCGCCGAGGGCATCGCCGCCAACGTGGTGTCGGTGCCGTCGATGGAGCTCTTCATGAAGCAGTCGCCGGAGTACCGGAAGTCGGTTCTCGGCACCGCGCCGCGTATCGCCGTCGAGGCCGCGCTCCAGCAGAGCTGGGACCGCTTCCTCCGCGACGACGACGTGTTCATCGGCATGACCGGGTTCGGCGCCTCCGCGCCGGCGCCGGACCTCTACAGGCACTTCGGCATCACGGCGGAAGCGATCGTCGATGCCGCCAGGAAGCTGGCCGGCTAGGCCGTCTTACCGCGTCGAAGGCCGGGGTTCGCCCCGCCCTTCCCGGCCTCCGCCGGACGGCGCATCCGGGGCGGGCGAGCGATCGCCTCCCCACCCCACTGACCGATTGGACGATCGCCGCAAGGCGTGACGAGGTAGAGAGGAGAGCAGGAATGGCCCGTATCACACTGAGGCAGCTGCTGGATCACGCCGCCGAGCATGGCTACGGCGTACCGGCCTTCAACATCAACAACATGGAACAGGGCCTCGCGATGGTCGGCGCCGCGGCGTCGGTCGACGCTCCGGTCATCATCCAGGCGTCGCGCGGCGCACGCTCCTACGCCAACGACATCATGCTGGCGAAGATGATCGACGCCCTGGTCGAGATCTACCCGGACGTGCCGATCGTCATGCATCAGGACCACGGCAACGAGGAATCGACCTGCCTCACCGCCATCAAGTACGGCTTCACCTCCGTCATGATGGACGGCTCGCTCGAGCGCGATGCCAAGACCCCGGCGTCCTACGACTACAACCTCAACATCACCAGGCACGTGACCGAGATGGCCCACATGGTGGGCGCCTCGGTCGAGGGCGAACTCGGTGTGCTCGGCTCGCTCGAGTCAGGCCATGGCGAGGCCGAGGACGGCCACGGCGCCGAGGGCAAGCTGTCGATGGAGCAACTCCTGACCGATCCGGACCAGGCCGTCGACTTCGTGTCGAAGACCAAGGTCGATGCACTCGCGATCGCCATGGGCACCTCGCACGGTGCCTACAAGTTCTCCCGCAAGCCGGACGGCGCCGTCCTCGCGATGAACGTGATCGAGGAGATCCACCGCAAGCTCCCGAACACCCACCTCGTCATGCACGGCTCGTCCTCGGTTCCGCAGGAGCTTCAGGACATCTTCAACGCCGCGGGCGGCGAGATGCCCCAGACGTGGGGCGTTCCGGTCGACGAGATCGTCCGCGGCATCAAGCATGGTGTCCGCAAGGTCAACATCGATACCGACTGCCGCCTCGCGATGACCGGCGCCATGCGCCAGATCGCGATGAAGAACAAGTCGGAGTTCGACCCGCGCAAGTTCCTCAAGCCCGCCCTCGATGCGATGCAGAAGCTCTGCAAGGAACGTCTCGAGCAGTTCGGGGCCGCCGGCCACGGCTCCAGGATCAAGGTCATCCCGATGAGCGAGATGGCCAAGCAGTATGCGAAGGGTGCGCTCGATCCGAAGATCGCCCCGGCTCGCGCAGCCTAAGCACAGCCTAAGAAAACCCAATCAGGAGAGAAGCAAATGGCAGCAGAAACAAAGCCCGGCGATCAGAAGACGATGGGCGAGACGAAGGATCGCTACAAGTCTGGCGTTATTCCCTATGCCAAGATGGGCTACTGGGAGCCGGAATACCCGGTGAAGGACACCGACATCCTCGCGCTGTTCCGCATCACCCCGCAGCCGGGCGTCGATCCGGTCGAAGCAGCAGCAGCCGTCGCCGGCGAGTCCTCGACCGCCACCTGGACCGTCGTGTGGACGGACCGCCTCACCGCCGCGCCGATCTACCGCGCCAAGGCCTACCGCGTCGATCCGGTTCCGAACACCGGTGCCGGCACGAAGACCGAGCAGCAGTACTTCGCCTACATCGCCTACGAGCTCGACCTCTTCGAGCCGGGTTCGATCGCGAACCTGACCGCCTCGATCATCGGCAACGTCTTCGGCTTCAAGGCCGTCAAGGCACTCCGCCTCGAGGACATGCGCATCCCGGTCGCCTACCTCAAGACCTTCCAGGGTCCGGCCACGGGCATCGTCGTGGAGCGCGAGCGCCTCGACAAGTTCGGCCGTCCGGTTCTGGGCGCCACGACCAAGCCGAAGCTGGGCCTCTCGGGCCGCAACTACGGCCGCGTGGTCTACGAGGCGCTCAAGGGCGGCCTCGACTTCGTGAAGGACGACGAGAACATCAACTCGCAGCCCTTCATGCATTGGCGTGACCGCTTCCTGTACTGCATGGAAGCCGTCAACCGCGCGTCGGCCGCGACCGGCGAAGTCAAGGGTCACTACCTCAACGTGACCGCCGGCACGATGGAGGACATGTACGAGCGCGCCGAGTTCGCCAAGGAACTCGGGTCGGTCATCATCATGATCGATCTCGTGATCGGCTACACCGCCATCCAGTCGATGGCGAAGTGGGCCCGCAAGAACGACATGATCCTGCACCTCCACCGCGCGGGCAACTCGACCTATTCGCGGCAGAAGAACCACGGCATGAACTTCCGTGTCATCTGCAAGTGGATGCGCATGGCCGGCGTCGACCACATCCACGCCGGCACCGTCGTCGGCAAGCTCGAGGGCGACCCCCTCATGATCAAGGGCTTCTACGACACGCTTCGCGAGGAGCGCACGCCGCAGAACCTCGAGACCGGCCTGTTCTTCGACCAGGACTGGGCGTCGCTCAACAAGGTCATGCCGGTGGCTTCGGGCGGCATTCACGCCGGCCAGATGCACCAGCTGCTCGACTACCTCGGTGAGGACGTCGTCCTGCAGTTCGGCGGCGGCACGATCGGCCACCCGGATGGCATCCAGGCTGGCGCGACCGCCAACCGCGTGGCTCTCGAAGCCATGGTCATGGCGCGCAACGAAGGCCGCGACTACGTGAAGGAAGGTCCGCAGATCCTCATGGACGCCGCCAAGTGGTGCGCTCCGCTCCGCAAGGCGCTCGAAGTGTGGAAGGACATCACCTTCAACTACGACTCGACCGACACGGCGGACTTCGTTCCGACCGCCACCGGCAGCCGCTAAGCCCTGCCACAAGCAACAGAAACCGGAGATATCCCGCAAATGATGAGCAATACGGGCAACCGGGTTACGCAGGGCCAGTTCTCGTTCCTGCCTGACCTCACCGACGACCAGATCAAGGCCCAGATCCTTTACGCCCTCAAGCACAACTGGGCGGTCTCGGTCGAGTACACGGATGACATCCATCCGCGTAACACCTACTGGGAGATGTACGGCAACCCCATGTTCGACCTCAAGGATCCCGCCGGGATCATGCAGGAGATCAACGAGTGCCGTAAGACCTTCCCGCGCCACTACATCCGCGTCACCGCCTTCGATTCGACGAAGGGCTGGGAGTCGCCGCGCATGTCCTACCTCGTGAACCGACCGGCGAACGAGCCGGGCTTCCTCCTGGAGCGCCAGGAACGCAACGGCCGCGCCGTCGGCTACACGATCCGCCCCTACGCCACGCTCAAGCCGGAAGGCGAGCGCTACTAGGACGACCCCGGAGGCGGGCTTCGGCCCGCCTCCCCTCTTCTTGCTGCCGGCCCGTCGCCTTCCGCTCGCCCTCCTGGGGCCCACGCGACGCCAGCCGGATCCGGGACCCTCGTTCGAGGGGCCGAGCGGCCAGATTGCGCAGCCCTCCGAGCGCGCCCCCCTCTTCTGAGAAGCGAGCAAGACAATGGCCGAAGCCACCACCGAGACTCCCGCTCCCGTCCGTCCGAAGGGCGCGATCGACCTCAACCAGATGCTGAAGGACTCGGGCGTTGCCGAGGTCCTGGCGGAACTCGACCGCGAATTGATCGGGCTCGCCCCGGTCAAGAAGCGTATCCGCGAGACCGCCGCGCTCCTGATGGTCGACAAGGCCCGGCGGGACCTTGGCCTCGACAACTCGCCCCCGACGCTGCACATGAGCTTCACCGGCAACCCCGGCACCGGCAAGACGACCGTTGCGCTCCGGATGGCGGACCTCCTCCACCGCCTCGGCTACATCCGCCAGAACCACCTCGTCACGGTCACGCGCGATGACCTCGTCGGCCAGTACATCGGTCACACCGCGCCAAAGACGAAGGAAGCGCTGAAGAAGGCGATGGGCGGGGTCCTGTTCATCGACGAGGCGTACTACCTCTACCGGCCGGAGAACGAGCGCGACTACGGCCAGGAGGCGATCGAGATCCTCCTCCAGGTGATGGAGAACCAGCGCGACGACCTCGTGGTGATCGTGGCCGGCTACGCCGACCGCATGGCGCGGTTCTTCGATTCCAACCCGGGCTTCCGGTCGCGTATCGGCAGCCACATCGACTTCCCGGACTACAGCGACACGGAGCTGCTCCAGATTTCCGAACTGATGCTGAAGGAGCAGAACTACCACCTGTCGCCCGAAGCCAAGACGGCGATGGCCGAGTACGTCGCGCTGCGCCGCCAGCAGCCGCATTTCGCGAACGCCCGCTCGGTGCGCAACGCCCTCGACCGCGCCCGCCTCCGCCAGGCGAACCGCCTGTTCGAGAGCAACAAGCCGATCATGCCGGAGGACCTGTCGACCCTCGAGGCCGACGACATCCTCGGCAGCCGCGTCTTCCACAGCGGCGGCGAGGTTGCGGGCCAGACCGCACGCAGCTGAGCCCCGGCGTCACTGCGGCCAGCATTCCGAAGTCCGGCCCTGTGCCGGGCTTCTTCCGGACTCTCCCGCGGATGGAGAGTGTGCCCATAGCGCGCGTCGCCGGTGTGCGACGCGCGCGGTCATCACGACCTCGTGATCTGCCTCGGAAGTAACAAACCACCTCCCGACAGCGACCTACCACCATCGAACATTCGTGTTGGAGGTGGCGGACATGAAACGCGGCAGAATTCTCGGGTTGGCGGCGGCGATCAGCCTCGCGGCGGGCGGAACCATCGTCTGGGCACAGGCCGACGACGACGGCACGTTCGCCGGCGCGCTGTGGGAGGAGATCGCGGGCCTGCGCCTCGTCGGGGACGACGCGCTCGGGGCGGTGCCTTATGCCCGCGAGGGGCAGGCCCATGGCGAAACGCTGGTCACGCTCCAGTCGACAGTCACGATCAACGGCGTTACCGGCGCGGTTCTGGTGAAGCGGAGCTACGGTGAGGGTGCCACGCGCGACGGGATCATCGCCCACCCGAACGACAACCTCGAAAACGTCACCGTGATGTTCCAGCGCGAAGCGGGCTACGATCCTGCCAACGGCGACTGGTTCTGGGCGATGTACGCGCCGGACGGAATGGTCGGCGCCATGGACGGCATGACGATGGCTGGCCGCGTCGGCATGTGCAGCGGCTGCCACGCGGCAGCTCCGGGCGGCGACTACATCTTCCTGCATGACGGGCTGCCCGCCCGGTAGCCATCCGATGGTGGCAGGCAACGGCCGACAGGTTGCCCGCCACCCGAACTGACTCGAGCCCGGGTGCGCGGTGCTGCTGTTAGACCGGGAGACCGAATGGTCGCTGCTGATGCGCGCGGCCCTCGACGGGGACGGCGAGGCCTATGCCCGCTTTCTCCGCTCGCTGGCGCATCCGCTGCGCATCCTGGTCGGCCGCGGTCTTGCCCGTGCGCGGCTGTCGCCGGGCGATGTCGAGGATGTGGTGCAGGAGACGCTCCTGGCGATCCACCTCAAGGCGGCGACGTGGGACCGGTCCGGCCCCATCGTCCCGTGGATCGCGGCGATCGCCCGGCACAAGGCGGTCGACATGCTCCGCAGGCGCCACCGGCGGCTCGAGGTTGCCATCGACGACCTCGTCGGCGACTGGGAAGTTGCCGAGGAGAACGCACCGCAGATCACGCGAAGCGAACTCCAGACGCTGCTGTCGCGGCTTCCCGACCGGCAGCAGCAGGTCATTCGCTCCATCTCGCTTGACGGCGGGACCATCGCATCCACCGCAAGCGCCCTCGGCATCAGCGAGGGCGCGGTGCGGGTCGGGCTCCATCGCGGCCTCAAGGCGCTGGCGGATCAGGCCAGGAAGGCAGGCTCATGAGAACGGAAGACCTCATCAACGCGCTCGCCGCCGACCCTCCCGCCGTCCGTCCGGGGCCGGGAGCGCTGCTGCCCCTCGCCGCCGGCATCGCGATCATGATCCTCGGCTACGGGATCCTCCTCGATGCCCGACCCGACATCGCCGAGGCGGCGCGGAGCGCGGCGTTCATCCTCAAGCTCGCAGCCGCGGCGCTGCTGGCCGTCGCCGCGGCCGGCACGCTCGTCCGGCTGGCCCGTCCGGGCCGGTCGATCGGTCCCTGGCCCTATGCGTTGCTCTTGCCCATCCTCCTGCTCGGCGGCGGCGTCGTCGCAACGATCGCGGGCACGCCGGCATCGGACTGGGGGGCACGTCTCGTGGGCACGAACGCCCTCGCCTGCCTCACCGTGATCCCCGCCCTCGCGGCAGCCCCGCTCGCGGGCGCCATCGTCTGGCTTCGCTCCCGGGCGCCGACCCGTCCGGCGTCCGTCGGGGCGCTGGCTGGCATCCTCGCGGGCAGCCTCGCCGCGGTGCTGTACGGAACCACGTGTATCGACGACAGCCCTCTCTTCGTTGCGACATGGTACTTGCTTGCAATCGCAACGGTCGCCGCGGCGGGTGCGCTTCTCGGGCAACGCTTCCTGCGCTGGTAGCGCTGTCCTGCCAACCTCTCCTGGAGACACATCATGTCCGGTAGCCGTTCGGGCGCCATCGTCATCGAGCCCGTCACAGAGCGCGTTCGCGGCCTTGCCGGCGCGACTGTCCTCGTCGACACGAGGAATGCCGTCCTCCTTCACGAAGGCAGCCGCGTTCCCGTCTACTACTTCCCGCTGAAGGACGTCGTCGACGGCGTCTTGGTGCCGACCGGGCACAGCTCCCATTGCCCGCTGAAGGGCGAGGCCAGCTACTACTCCGTGCGCCTGCCCGACGGCCGGATCGCGCAAAACGGGGTCTGGCGCTATCCGCACCCGGTCGCCGGCGTGGAGGCAATCGCCGACAGCGTGGCTTTCTACCCGCACGTCCTCGACCGGATCGTCCGCGGCGACGACCTCGCGGCGTGAGTAGATCGCTGCGGGACCGGACGGTCAGCCGAGGCTGGCGACGAACATGTAGACCGCGACTGCCAGGATCAGGACGGCGAACAGCCGCCTGAGGAGGCCGCGCCGCGCGGCGAGGCGCCGGGCCAGCAGCGCGCCGCCGATGCCTCCAACGATGCCGCCCGCGACGAACACGGCGGCGAGTACCCAGTCGACGAGACCGCTCGTGGCATAGTTCGCGGCGGTCGTAAGGCCGAACGCGGTGACAGCGACAAGCGACGAGCCGATCGCGTTGAGGACCGGCATGCCGGTTGCCAGCATCAGCGCGGGGACCACGAGGAAGCCGCCGCCGATCCCGAAGAAGCCCGACAACGTCCCGGCCGCGATGCCCAGCGTCACCAGCCAGGGGAAATTGTCCCGGTCGAGCCGGACATTGAGGCGCGGCACGCCTTCCTTGCGCCAGAGCATGAGGCCGGCCACGACGACCATGAGGATTGCAAACAGCGCGAGCAGGCGCTCGCCATCGATTGCCTTGCCGATCGTGGAGCCAAGGAGCGCGCCCGCGACGCCCGCCGCCGTGAACACCGAGGCGCAGCGCCATTTGACATTGCCGGCGCGGGCGTGGGTGACGAGGTTCACCGCGGCGTTTCCCGCCACCGCCACGGCGCTGGTGCCGATGGCGGTGTGCGGGTCTGCGACGCCCACCAGATAGACGAGGAGAGGGACGGCGAGGATCGATCCCCCTCCCCCGGTGAGTGCGAGGGAGAAGCCCACGAGGCCGCCGGCGAGGAGACCGGCGGCGTCCTGTGCGAGGGTGAGGTCCACGTCTGGTCCCGCCCCGGGCGGGGGTTACGGCGTCTCAGCGCCCCGTCGGCAGGCCCGCCCGGCGCCATGCCTCGATGCCGCCGGCAAGCACGTACCCGTCCGCGCCGGCCGGAAGGCGAGCCGCGAGGCGACGGGCATTCATACTGGTCCTGGCGCCACTCTGGCAGTGGAATATGACTGGCTTCCCGGCCGTGAGACCGGGCGGCGGCGAATCCGGCGCTGATAGCGGCTGAAGCCGCGCGCCGGGGATGTTCTCCCGCGCATGTTCCTTCGCTTCACGGACGTCGACCAGGATGGCGCCTTCGTCGATCAGCTTTCTGGCTTCGAATGGGACGATGGAACGGAGCGACATGTTCAAACCTTTGGTTACGGGGCTGCCGGAGTACCGCAGAACCGGTTATATGTTTTAGCAGTTGCTAAATTAGCGATTGCTAATATATATGTCAATGCCGCTTCACGACAGGAGGGTGAAATGACCGCAGTTCCAACGATCCGGGCGTTCTTCGACGAGCCCACGAACACGGTGAGCTACCTCGTCAGCGACCCCGAGACGAAGGTGGCCGCCGTGATCGATCCGGTGCTCGACTACGATCCGGACGCCGGTTCCGTGGATGTCCGTTCCGTTCAGGCGATCCTCGCCGCCGCCAGGGACGATGGTCTGACGATCGCCTGGAGCCTCGAGACCCACGCCCACGCCGATCATCTGTCCGGCTCGCCCTTCATCAAGGCGCACACCGGCGCCCGGATCGGCATCGGCGAGCACATCAGGGATGTGCAGCGGATCTTCCGGCCCGTCTTCAATGCGACCGACCTTCGGACCGACGGATCGGACTTCGACCATCTCTTCAGGGACGGCGAGCACTTCCGGATCGGGTCGCTCGACGTCCGCGTCATGCACACGCCGGGGCACACCCCGGCCGATGTGACCTACCTGGTCGGCGATGCCGCCTTCGTGGGCGACACGCTCTTCATGCCCGACTACGGCACCGCGCGCGCCGACTTCCCCGGCGGCGATGCCCGCACGCTCTACCGGTCGATCCGGAAGCTCCTCACGCTGCCCCCTGAAACGCGCCTCTTCCTCTGCCACGACTACAAGGCGCCGGGGCGGACCCAGTTCGCTTGGGAGACGACGGTAGGCGCACAGCGGGAGCGCAACGTCCACGTCCACGACGGCGTCGGCGAGGATGCTTTCGTCGCCATGCGCGAGGCGCGCGACGCCACGTTGTCGGCGCCGCGGCTCCTCCTGCCTTCGATCCAGGTCAACATACGCGGCGGCCGCTTTCCGGAGGCCGAGGCAAACGGCGTTCACTACCTCACGATCCCCGTGACGTTCCGACCGGGCGCCGATCTCGGCCAGCCCGCCGCCCGTGACACCGCGCGCGCCGCAGGGCTATAAGCTTCGGCGGGCGGCCGAGGGGGCCCGGGCAACAACGAACAGAAGGGGGGCCCCGCATGGCGGACCTCCACGCCAAGGGCTCCGCTGCTGCGGGAGGCAATGGCAGTCACGACGAGACCAACGGCAACGGCCACGCCGCTGCGGGGATAGGCTCGCGCGCCGAGATGACGCTGCACCAGCTGCGCATCTTCTGGGCCGTCGCCCATGCCGAGACGCTGACCAAGGCCGCCAAGCAGCTCGGCCTGACGCAGCCGTCGTTGTCGCAGCAGCTGTCCAAGCTCGAAACGACCGTCGGCGCGCGCCTCTTCGACCGGACACCGGGGGCGATGGCGCTCACCGACGCCGGCAGCTTCCTGCTGCGGAAGGCCGAGTACATCCTGTCCAACGTCTCCGAGGCGACCGACGGGCTCCGCCAGTTCTCCGACGGCATGCGCGCGACGATCCGCGTCGCCGGCCTCAACTCGGTGCTGCGTGTCCTGCTCCCCCCCGCGATGGCGCGACTTGCCGATACGTTTCCCGGGATCGAATTCGATATCCACGAGACCGCGCCCGCCGATGCGCTGGAACTGCTGTACGGCCGGCGCGTCAATGTCGGCCTCGTGGCCGAGAACTCGATCGCCTCGTCGAGCGTCGGCTTCAAGGCGGTGCCGGTTGCGTCGGATCCCTATGTCTTTGCCGTCCCTGAAAGCATCGACCTCGACGGCGTAACCGATCCGGACGGCGAGCTCGATCCCGCGGTCGCGCGCGTCCTCAACAGCTGCATCCAGTTCACTTTCGGCACGCAGCACACACGGCGGGTCGAGCAATGGTACCAGCAGGTTCTGCCGCGGCACCGGCTGATCGCGCAGTGTCGCAGCTACGAGGTTGCCCTCGGCATGGTCCAGGCGGGTCTCGGTGTCTGCCTCGTTCCGGCGCTGACCGCTTTCGACGGTCACAAACTCGTCGGCGGCGTCCGGCTCTATCGCTCCGCCGAACCCGATCGCTCGCTCGTCGCGCTCCTTCCCGGCCAGTACATCCGCGCCGAGCCGTACCGGAGCTTCCTCAAGGCGCTGGAAGAGGCGGGCAAGGCAATCGACCTGAAGGGCATCCTCGATACCCCGCCCTTCCTCCACCGCGCCGACCGGATGGACTGAGGCCGGCTGAATCGGCTCCCTACCGAGGGCGGCGAAGCCGTGGCCCCCGCAGACAGAGGATGGCAATGACCGCCGACGGCAACCCGATGCGCCGCGCCCTTGTCGGCCAGTTCGACATTGCGTGGGCGCTCGCGAGCTATCACCTGGACGGACTCACGACCGCCGAATGCCTGTGGCGGCCGGCTGCACGCGGGCTCCAGGTCGCGCAGCACGACGACGGAACCTGGGTTGCCGACTGGCCGGACCATGAGGGCTACGACCTCGGTCCGCCGAGCATCGGTTGGCTGACCTGGCACATGGTCTTCTGGTGGTCGATGGTGCTGGATCACAGCTTTGGCGACGGGCGGCTTCAGCGCGAGGCCGTCGCGTGGCCCGGCTCCGCGGAAGCCGCGCGAGACGCCATAGGAGTCCTCCAGGGGCGCTGGCGTGCAGCGATTGACGCCCTGACGGACGCGGACCTCGGCACGGACGAGCGGACGCGCTGGCCGTTCGCGGGTCGCCCCTTCGCTGAGATCGTCGCGTGGGCGAACATCGAACTGACCAAGAACGCGGCCGAAATCGGCTATGCTCGGTTCCTCTACGCGGTGCGACCGGAATCACCTTCTGCGGAGTGACGGCCTGGCAGGCCCTGTTGCCTGCCTTGACGCGCACCTAGATCATTCGCTGTAACGTTGGACGTCGGCACGCGCCGCCGAGACAACAGCGGCGCAAGGAAAGGCTCAGATGGAACCCTCCAGCAATCGCCCGGGCCGAATGAACACACCGCTGGTGTTCGGCATCGTCATCCTCGCGGTCGGCGCATGGATGCTGATCGCGCGGTTTTTCGGCTGGCGCCTCGGGCCCGACTGGTGGCCGCTCATCTTCCTCGTTCCCGGACTTGCCTTCCTTGGGCTCGCCTTCTCCGGTCCGCGCGCCAATCCCGGCCTTGCGGTGGCAGGCGCGATCGTTTCGACCCTCGGCGGCATCTTCCTGTTCCAGACCGCCACCAACAACTGGGAATCGTGGACCTATATCTGGGCGCTGTTCCCGTTTGCGGCCGGCGTTGCGCTCATCGCGGCCGGCAACCGCAACGGCGACGAGGCGATGGCGCGCTCGGGAACCGATACCGCGCGCTGGGCCGGCATCACCTTCCTCGTCCTCCTCGTCTTCTTCGAGCTTTTGATCTTCAGGGGCCTTCTGGGCGTTCTGCTGCCGATCGTCCTCATCGCCATCGGCGGCTACATCGTCTGGCAACAGATGCAGCGCAACGTCGATCGTGAGGCGTCCGGTCCGTTCGGGATGGGGCCCGGCGCGACGCCGCCGCCGACGCCACCGCCAGCCGCACCGGTACCCCCCGCCCCGCCGGCGCCCAGTCGCACGCGCCCGTGGGAGAACGAGGCGGGACCGAGCGTCATCGTGACGCCGCCCCCGGCGCCTGCGCCTCCGGACGCGACGGCACCGCCCCGGGAACCCGTTGCACCGCCGCCGCCGATGCCCTCGCCGACCGAGGCGCCGACCGAACCCGCGCCTCCGCGGCCGCCGGCGCCCGAACTCGCGTCGGAGCCTTTTCCCGCGGACGAACTGCCGCCCGACCCGTCGGTGCCGGTCCCGACCGCCCCGTTCCCCGTCGACGAAGGCTCGGAACAGATCGCCGCGGCCGCCAAGAAGCGGACCCGCACGCCGCGCCCCCGCCCGCCGAAGGCGCCATGACGACTGCAGTTGCGCGCGCACCGGAGACGCCGCCGTAGAGGCGTGCTCCGCCGCATGGCTGGTTGCTCGTCAGCGGCTTGCCGGGCCGCCGTCTGGCGGCTAAGGCGTGGCCCAATTCCTGCTTTCGATACTACGCCGAAGCAACGCGCCGAAAGTAAGCAACGGCAATGAAGCGAATGTCCGTCCAGCCCCGTGCGCTGGACGCGTCCTCACCGGAGTCCTCATGATCAACAACGAACTCGAGCCGTACCAGCGGAAGAGCAGCATCGCGTACTTCACGATGGAGATCGCTCTCCGGCCCGAGGTCCACACCTATTCGGGCGGCCTCGGCGTTCTGGCCGGCGACACCGCGCGATCGGCAGCCGATCTCGGCCTGCCGGTGGTGTTCGTCTCGATCATCTCGCGTCAGGGATATATCCACCAGGAGATCGATTCCGCCGGCCAGCAGGTCCATCGCCCCGACCCCTGGAACCCCTTCGACTGGTGCGTTTCGCTGCCGGCGAAGGTCGCCATCGAGCTCGAGGGCCGGCGCGTCTGGATTCGCCCGTGGCTGTACGAGTGCAAGGGCGCGCTCCGGAAGCCCGTCCCGGTCATCCTTCTCGACACCGATCTCGACGAGAACTCGGCGCAGGACCGCGGCATCACCGATCACCTCTATGGCGGCGACGCTGCGTACCGGCTGAAGCAGGAGGCGGTGCTCGGCATCGGCGGCTTCCGCATCCTCCAGGCGCTCGGCTTCTCGATCAACACCTACCACCTCAACGAAGGCCACGCGGCCTTCCTGACCATGGAGCTCCTGCGCCAGTATCCCCGGAAGACCAACCTCCTGCACGCCACCGGGCGAAAATACGACGCGAGCCCCGTGCTCACGCGCTGCCTCTTCACGACGCATACCCCGGTCGAGGCCGGCCACGACCGGTTCAACTACGACCTGGTGGGCCGCATCCTGCCGAACCTTGTCGACCTCAACGAGTTGCGCATCTATGCCGGCGACGACATGTGCAACATGACCAAGCTGGCGCTGAACCTGTCAGGCTTCGTCAACGGCGTTGCCGCCCGCCACGCCGAGACGACGCAGCAGATGTTCCCCGGCTACAAGGTCAGCGCGATCACCAACGGCATCCATGCCGCGCGCTGGGCGCATCCGGTGTTCTCGAAACTGTTCAACGCCCGCATTCCGAACTGGCAGGTGGAGCCCGAACTCCTGTTCCACGCCGACCACCTGCCGGACGAGGAGGTCTGGCGCGCCAAGCAGACGGCGAAATCGGACCTCATCGACCTCGTCACCGAGGCGACCGGGGTCGAACTCGATCCGGACGTGCCGATCATCGGCTACGCCCGCCGTATGACCGCCTACAAGCGCCCGAGCCTCCTCCTCCACGACCTCGACCGGCTGCGCTCAATCGCCACAAAGCTCCCGATGCAGTTCGTGTTCGCCGGCAAGGCGCACCCGGCCGACACCGAGGGCGGCGAGGTGATCAAGCTGATCCAGTCGCGCAGCAACACGCTGGCGCCGGAGATCCGCATGGCGTTCCTGCCGAACTACAACACGCAGTCGGCGCAGCTTCTCGTCGCCGGCGCCGATGTGTGGCTCAACACGCCGCGCCCGCCGCTCGAAGCGTCCGGCACCAGCGGCATGAAGGCGGCGCTCAACGGGACGCTGAACCTGTCGACCATCGACGGCTGGTGGGTCGAGGCCTGGATCGAAGACGTCACCGGCTGGGCGGTCGGGACGGACACGTCGGACGAATCGGACATCGACCATGCCAACAGCCTCTATGCGAAGCTCGAGGAGAAGGTCCTGCCGACCTACCTCAACGACCGCGCGCGCTGGACGTGGATGATGAAGCAGTCGATCTCCAAGATCGCTCCCTACTTCAACAGCCACCGCATGATGCGCCGCTACGCCAACGACGCATATCTGCGCTAGACGGGGCGGCGGCTTTGGTCGCGCCGGCGGTCCGTCGGCGCGGCCCTCCGCTTCCGCGCGTCGACACATTTTTTGGCTCCCGGCGTGTCGATCCGGCTGCCTCCCGTTCGTCGTGAGGGTACAAACCCTTCGCGAAAGAACGGAGACCCGCCATGCCTTCGACCAACCGTCCTGACCCTCAGACCCTCCGCGCCCGTATCGATGGCGCCGGCTTCGAAGGGCGCATCATCGGCCCGACCGACGCGGACTACGACGCCGCGCGCACCGTGCTGTTCGGCGGCATCGACCGCCGGCCGGCCTTCGTCGCGAAGGTTGCCAACGCGGCGGATGTCGCGCGGCTCGTGAGGCTCGCGAAGGAAACCGGCGCCGAACTCGCGGTCCGCAGCGGCGGCCACAGCAGCGCTGGCCACAGCGCTTCGGAGGGCGGCATCGTCATCGACGTCCGCGGTCTCAACGCCGTCGAGATCGACGCCGAGGCGCGCACGGCGTGGGCCGGGACAGGTGCCACCGCGAAGGCGTTCTCGGTCGCTGCCGCAGCGCATGGCCTCGCGGTCGGCTTCGGCGACGCCGGCTCGGTCGGCCTTGGCGGTATCACGCTCGGCGGCGGCGTCGGCTATCTGACGCGAAAGCACGGCCTCACCATCGATTCGCTCCTCGCCGCCGAGGTCGTGACCGCCGACGGGCGGATCGTCGTCGCAGACGCCGGGAACGAGCCGGAGCTGTTCTGGGCGATCCGGGGCGGCGGGGGCAATTTCGGCGTCGTCACGAAGGTGAAGTTCCGCCTGCATCCCCTGTCGGGGATCACCGGCGGCCTCCTGATCCTGCCGGCGACCGCCGCAACGATCTCCGGCTTCATCGCCGCCGCCGAGGCGGCGCCCGACGAGGTCTCGACCATCGCCAACGTCATGCCGGCGCCGCCGATGCCCTTCCTGCCGGCGGAACTGCACGGCTCGCTGGTCATCTTCGCCATGCTGGTCCATTCGGGCGTCCCCGCCGACGCTGATGCGGCGCTCGCCCCGTTCCGCGCGTTGGCAAAGCCTCACGCCGACATGCTGCGCCCGATGGCGCTTCCGGACATCTACCCGCCGGACGACCCGGACTATCACCCGACCGCCGTCGCGCAGACGATGTTCATGGACACGGTCGACGAGGCGCTGGCACAGCACATCATCGACGCGCTGAAGGCGTCGACCGCACCGATGCGCGTCGTCCAGCTCCGCGTCCTCGGTGGCGCCGCGGCCCGCATCCCCGCCGACGCCACGGCCTACGCGCACCGGAAGAGCCGGATCATGGCCAACGTCGCCGCCTTCTTCCAGGGCGACGCCGACCGCGCCGTCCGTGAGCGCGAAGTGGCGGACCTTGCCCGTTCGCTCAGGCAGTCAGACCTCGGCGCCTATGTGAACTTCCTCGGCGCGGAGCCGGAGGAGCGCGTCCGGGCCGCCTACCCCGGCCGGACCTGGGATCGCCTCCGCGCGGCCAAGCGGCAGTACGATCCCGACAACCTCTTCCGCCTCAACCAGAACATCCCGCCCGCGTAGGCGGAGTTCATTCGATGACCCGGTCCACGGCGACCAGGACAGACACCGGAAGCGTTATTCCGAGGAGATTCGCAGTCCGGATGTTGAGAACAGTGCCGAACGGCGCAGCCTGCACCGGCAGGGTGCTCGGGGCAGCGCCATTCAGGATGCGTCCGGCGTAGTCCCCGCCCATCCGGAACATCAGTGTGGTGTAGGTGCCGATGGCGATGAGACCGCCGGCTTCCACCATCCTGTGTGCCGGATAGATCGCTGGAATCCGGTGCTCGTTGATGGGAGCGATGAAGAAGGGGGCATTGTTGTGCACCCAGTTGTTGCCCGGCATGACGATGCCGGCTCCTCCCCACGCTGCGATGGCCGCGATTGCCGGTGCGATCTGATCGAGCGTATGGACATCGACGGTGCTCACCTCGACTCCGTAACGGAGGGCGGCCTCCGTCGCGTAGGAGAGCATCGGCAACGAGTAAGCGTCGGGATTGGTGAGGTAGGCGATCCTGCGCGTTGTGGGAGCCAACTCCATCAGGAGTTCAACCATCTTCCCGCCTATCGGTGGTTCGACGTGCGTCACTCCCGTGGCGTTGCCGCCCGGCCGGGCGTAGCTTTCGACCAGCCCGTCGCCGATCGGATCGGGAACGGCGACGAAGACCAGCGGGATGGTCCGCGTGAGCGAGTGGACCATGATGCTGTTCGTAGGGGTGCCTGTCACGATGACGTCCGGCGCCATTGCCACAAGTTCGGCCGCGAACTGCGCCGTCGCTTCGGATTGTCCGGCGGTGAACCGAAACTCTGACCGGACGGTGTGCCACCCTTGGTCCCGTAGGCCGGCCAGAACGGCGTCCGCCCATTCGATACCGGTGGCATCCGGCGGCGGGAACGCACCGATCATCGCCGCGACGAGCGGAACACTGCTCTGCGCGCGCACGAACGGCGCACCGAGCAGACTTCCCGCGGCGCCAAACATGAACCGCCGCCTGTCGACGGGCATCTCCCCCTCCGCCCGTTACACCGCGAGCGGAGGGTATCATGGCCGATCGCCGAGTCTACCAATCGCTGTAGTCAGCGTCGGACACACTCGGCCGGGCGCATCGCTCGCGCCGATCTAGAACGGCGGCTGCGGCATTCCCCTCGGCCAGACCAATGCGGATGGCGTTGCCCTCGCGATTTCGTGGCATCGGTCGCGCTCTCCGCGTCGATCCTCCCCGCCACGAGTTCTGTCCCGAAGCCTGCACCTGTACCCGTGCCGCCCGGCTCCCGATCGCGACGGAGCCGGCAGGGAAATGGGATCGGATCTCCGGATTCCGTCCGCGATTCCGCCACGGCCTTACCTCGACGATCGTGTCGGAATGCCCGTCATCTCGAGGTGGCAAGAGCCGCTCGCCCTTCCGCTCGTCCGCCCCGCCAGCCCGCGCCTACTCCACGAAACGGGAGGCGGAGACGATGACGGTTAGTGGCACGTTGATGCCGAGTTGTTCCGCCGTGCGCAGGTTGACCATCGTCGAGAACGGCGCCGCCCTTACCGGGATGATCGCTGGATCGGCCCCCTCGAGGATGCGTCCGACATAGTCTCCACCGATCCGGAACATCTCCTCGATCTCGACGCCGATGCCGAGAAGGCCGCCGGCCTCGACCATCCGGTGAGACGGATAGACCGCCGGGATCCTGTGCGCGTTGATTGCCGCGACGAACAGCGCCGCGTTGTTGTGGACCCAGTTGTTGCCCGGGAGCACTATCCCGGGCCCCTCCCAGGAAGCGATCTCGGCGATCGCAGGGGCGACGGCCTCTATCGATCGCACGTCGATCGCGGTGATCGTGACCGAGTAGGACTGCGCTGCAGCGGTGGCGGGAGCGAGCATCTCCGCCGGCGCCGTGTCGGGATTGGTCAGGTAGACGATGTTCCGGGTGCGTGGGGCCACCTCCATCAGGAGTTCGACGAGCTTGCCGCCCACGGAGGGCTCGAGGTGACTCACCCCGGTCGCGTTGCCGCCGGGCCGTGCATAGCCCGCCACGAGCCCCGCTTCGATCGGCAGCGCCACCGCGACGAAGACGAGCGGGATCGTCCGGGTGAGCCGATGGACGGCGACCGCGTTCTCCGTCGTCCCGGTGAGAATGACGTCGGGACGGAGGGCGACGACCTCCTCAGCATACAACGCAGTCAGGCTGGGCTCGCCGGCGGTGAACCGGAACTCGCAGCGGACATTGCTGCCGTCGACGAAGCCCTGGCCTGCAAGCCCCACGCGAACCGCCTCGGACCAGTCGACGCCGCTCGCATCCGGCGGGGGCCGCGCACCAATCATCGCCGCAACGAGCGGCACGGACCGCTGCGCGGCGGCGGAGCGCGGCATGAGCGCTGCTGCCGCTGCGAGCCCCAGCATCTGCCGTCGGTCGACGGACATTTCCCCCCTCCATCCGGATGGCCGGACGAGGGGCAGTTAATGCCGCGCCACCGGCAGTGGCAAGCTGGGTGTGGCTGCGGAGTTGCGCGAGCGCGCGACCCCGCAGCTGCGGTGGTCGTCAGTGCGGCGCGGGAGAATATCCCGGCCGTCGCCCTTGATGGCCTCGCGAGCGTTCTAGACCTGGCCGAGCAGGATAACGTTAGCGAGAAATCGGAGCTCCGCCGGGCGGCGGAGCTCCAGGTCATATCCGGGGCGGGATCAGAACGGCGCGCGCGGGACGGACCAGCGGTCCGCGATGGCGTCGAGGGTTCCGTCGATCTTGAGGCCTTCGAGCGCCTGCAGGATCGTTCCCATCAGTTCGACCTCACCATGGGCGACGCCGATCATGCCGTAGTTGACGATCACGCCGACATAGGTGTCGACGATGCGCAGGCCCGGCGTCTCGGTCGAAAGACGCGGGGCTTCGGCGGCATTCACCATCCAGGCGTCGATGTTGCCGGCAGCCAGCGCCTCGGCGGCGAGGGCGGGAGCATCGAACAGGACCGGCTCGTAGCCGGCGGCCGTGATGGCCGCCTGGCGACCCGGGTTGACCGTCGTGCCGATGCGCTTGCCGGCGAAGTCGGCGAGACTGACATAGGCGGTACCGTCGTCGGTCCGCACGAGCATCGTCTCGTTGTTGGTTAGGATCGGTCCGACAAAGACGATCCCCGGATCCCGCCGTCCCGGTGCTGCTAGCGCCGAGCACTCGAGGTCGAGCGCGCCGGAAACCACCGCCGGGATCAGCTGGTTTGCCGGCATCGGATTGTAGTTGAAGACGAGACCCGTCCGTTCGGCGATCGTCTCCATGAGATCGAAGCAGAGGCCACCGGGCGGATCGCCGCCGAAGGGTCCCTGGTTCCAGATGCCGATGTCGAGCGCCTCCTGGGCGGAGGAAGTCGCCGCACCGAGGGTGAGGCCCGCCGCAAGCAGGGCCAGTGCAGTTCGTGAATGGATGCCCATGATCGTCCCCTGTGAGAGGCCACCGCGCTCTGCGGTGGCGTCGGGGATCATCGGCCGGCCGGGGTGCGATGCGCTGTGACGGCCGTCACACGGACAGGCGACAGCTTTCGGACGTCGCGGGGGGCAGGAGCCACCGCCTATTCGATCACCCTGTCCGCGGCGACGAGGATCGACAGCGGCACGGTCAGGCCGAGCGACGCCGCGACTGAAAGGTTGACCGTGAGCACGTAGCGTGGCGCGCCGAGCACCGGGAGATTCCTCGGATCGGCGCCATTGAGAATCCGTCCGGCAAGCCCGCCGGCGAGATGGAATGCCTCGGTCGTATCGGCCCTGTAGGAGATCAGCCCCTGCTCGAGGCCGGTGTGGCCCCACATGGCCGGGATGCGATGTCTGTTGACCGCATCGATGAAGGCCTGCCGGTTCGAGTTGGTCCAGTTGTTGGTGGGGACGAAGAGCCCGGGGCCGGGAAGCGCCGCCACCGAGGCGATCGCAGGCTCGACCTCACCGAGCGTGCGGACGGGAAGATCGATCAGCGTCACGCCGGCCGCCACGGCTACCTCGTTCACGAAGGGCCGAAGATAGGAAAAGCCGGTGCCGCCATCCGGATGGTAGATGTAGCCGACGTTCCTGACGTCCGGCGCGATTTCGAGGAGGAGGCCCATCTGCCGGCCACCCACCGATGCCTCGTAATGCGCGACACCGGTGATGTTGCCGCCCGGCTCGTTGAACGAGCGGATGAGGCCCTCGCCGACGGGATCGGGGACCGCCACGAACACGAGCGGTACGTCGGGTGTGAGTGTGTGCGCATTCTTCGCGTTCGCCGGGGTACCGCACACCCACACGTCCGGCCCGAGGCCCGCAAGCTCCGCGGAAAAGCGCTCCGAGAGGTTCAACAGTCCCGCTGTGAAGCGCGCCTCGACATGGACGTTGCCGCCTTCGGTCCAGCCCTCTTCGGCGAGGCCGCGCGTGATCTCGGCGAGCCACGCCGCCCCGTTCGGGTCTTCGGGACCCGCCGCGCCGATCATCGCGCAGACGAGCTTCTGTCCGACGCCCTGTGCCCGGACGAAGCCGGGCATCGCGACGAGTGCAAGTGCGCTTGCACCTGTTGCGAGGAGGTCCCGCCGTCTCACTCGATCACCAGGTCGGCCGCGACGAGAATCGACAGCGGAACGGTCAGGCCAAGCGACGCCGCGACCGAAAGGTTGACGGTCAGCACATAGCGCGGAGCGCCGAGCACGGGCAGATCGCGCGGGTCCGCGCCATTGAGGATCCGCCCCGCGAGCCCTCCTGCGAGATGGAATGCCTCGGTCGTATCGGCCCTGTAGGAGATCAGACCCTGTTCGAGGCCGGTGTGGCCCCACATGGCCGGGATGCGATGTCTGTTGACCGCATCGATGAAGACCTGCCGGTTCGAGTTGGTCCAGTTGTTGGTGGGGACGAAGAGGCCTGGGCCGGGAAGCGCCGCCACCGAGGCGATCGCAGGTTCGACCTCACCGAGCGTGCGGACGGGAAGATGGATCACATCCACACCCGCCGCCAGCGCCACCTCGTTGACGAACGGCAAGAGCTGAAACCAGGAATCGCTGCTCTCGGGGTTGTAGATGTAGCCGACTGTCCTGACGTCAGGCGCGATCTCGAGGAGGAGGCTCATCTGCCTTCCACCCACCGACGGCTCGAAATGCGCCACGCCGGTGATGTTGCCACCCGGCTCGTTGAACGAGCGGATCAGTCCCTCGCCGACCGGATCGGGCACGGCAACGAAGACGAGCGGCACTTCGGGCGTGAGCTCGTGCGCATTCTTCGCGTTCGTTGGAGTCCCGCACACCCACACGTCGGGGCCAAGCGCGGCGAGTTCCGTGGAGAAGCGCTCCGAAAGGTCCACCAGCCCGGCTGTGAACCGGGCCTCGACGTGAGCGTTGCCGCCGTCGATCCATCCCTGTTCGGCCAGGCCCCGCCCTATCTCGGAGAACCAGGCCGCACCATTCACATCATTGGGCCCCGCCGCGCCGATCATCGCGCAGACGAGCTTCGGGCGCTGGGAATGGGCCCTTCGTCCGGGCAGTGCCGCAGCGACAGCGCCGGCCGCGAGACCTGCAAGAACGCGTCGCCGATCTGGGTTTTCCGCTCCCGCTGCAGTCTGACGTGTCATCCCCTCGTCCCCCCGCGGATATCCTCGCGCGACCGGCTGGTGACAGCAAGGAGGGTCGAAAGACGCGCCGGGGTTTGCCGGCCGCGCTATTCGCCGGAGAGGTAGCGCCGCGCGACCCAGCCTTGCCAGCCATCGACCCTGATGCGCTGCCAGCCCCGCTCGGCGTGGGGCAGGAAAGCGATGTCGCACTGGTTCGGGGCGAGGGTCGTCGCCACCTGGGCGCGCGGTGACGGTCCGGTGCGAACATTGAGCCGGTCATCCGCCGCCACGCCGGTCACGCAATAGAGGGCCGGCGATACGGGCGCGATGAAGGTGCTGCGGACGAAGCCCTCATGGTGGCCGTCCTCGACCTTGCACCAGCCGTCGTCGCACGGCTCCATGACGATGATCCCGCAAGCGTCGGGCCGCAGCGTGCCGCGGATGGCGAAGCCGGTGCCTGGCCCGGTGCGGAGGTTGAGCGTGTCATTGGGCGCCACCCCGACAACGCAGTGCTCCTCGCCGACAACGACCGGATCGGCCGCCGCGGGCCGGCTGGTCGCCGCGGAGGTAGCCACCGCGACGGCGAGGAGAAGGAGCGCGTTCCAGGCTTTGGTCATTGCAGTCTCGGGTTGCGGGACGAGCCGCACGGGCTCCTCCCCCGGAAGTCAGCCGCGCGTCGCCACCCAGGTGCCGCCGCAGTCGAGCGTGGGCGACACCCATCGGCCCGACCCGCTCGTTCCCGAAAGGACGCCCGAGACGTTCACGATGTCGCTCCGGTACGAGATGCTGACGGCCAGCGAGCCGTTCGGATGGACTTCGCCGGTGGTCCGCGGTCCGAACCAGCCGTCATAGCGGACGGCCCCGCCGGAAACCCGGATCGGCACGGCATCGGGCAGGTCGCAGGAGGCCGTGGGGCTGGTGACGGCGACGGACCAGCCGCCGTCGAACGGCGTGGGCGAGTTGGCGGCGGCCGCGAGCGGCAGGAAGGCAGGGGCGGCACAAACGGCCGCAAGAATCGTGCGCTTGATGGTCATGACGGTTTTCCGTTTTTTCGAGGAGGGGGCCGGATGCCCGCCGCCACTGCCGGCCTGAGGCCGGGGACGACAAGCGCCCCGAGAGCCCGAAGGCACCGGAGCAAGGGACACGCGAACCCCGCGTTGGATGCCTGTCTAGCGGCCCCACGCTGAACCCCGCGTGACCTCGCGCTTCATGTCCGGTTCAGCTTCCGCTGCGTCCCCGCGTCCTCGGCAGGTGAAGCTGCGCCCGTCGAGGCCCTGCGTCGGGCCGCGACGCCGCGCGGCGCCGCGATGCCGACGCGTCCGATGCCGACCCGCCGCCTCGATTTCCTGATGCGCCACCTTCACGACGAGGAGGGTCTCGTCATCCCTGTCATCCTCGACCAGGGCGGAAGCCTGCCGGGCTTCGGCTGAGCGCCGCTCAGGCCAGCGAGACGCGCTGGCCGGCATGCCGCTCGATCCGGCGCGCGAGGTCGAGTTCGAGGAGCGCCATCTGCACCTCACCCACGGCAAGGCCGGTGAAACGGACGATCTCGTCGATCGCCATCGGCGACGGTCCGAGCGCCTCGAGGACGAGCCCGAGAATGCGATCGGTCGGCTCGGCCTCGGCTTCGAACAGCGGCAAAGCGGGCGCCGTCGGCGCCGGGGCCGGTGCGCCGATCATCGGAGCCACCACGCCCAGGACGTCGGCCGCCTCGGTTGTGAGAATGGCGCCGTCCTTGAGGAGCCGATTGGTTCCGGCGGCGCGCGGATCGAGCGGCGAGCCGGGCACGGCAAACACGATGCGACCCTGCTCCCCGGCGAAGCGCGCGGTAATGAGCGTGCCGGAACGCTCGGCCGCCTCGACCACGACCACCCCGAGCGACAGGCCGGAGACGATCCGGTTCCGGCGCGGGAAATCGCGCGCCCGGGGCTCCAGCCCCAGCGGCGCCTCAGTCACAATCGCGCCGCCACCGGAAGCAATCGCCTCTGCCAGCATGGCGTTCTCCGGCGGATAGACGCGATCGATGCCACCGGCGAAAACGGCGATCGTGCCGGTCGGGAGGGCCGCCTCGTGCGCGGCCGCGTCGATGCCGCGCGCCAGGCCCGACGCCACGACCAGACCCTCTTCGCCGATGCCGCGGGCGAGGATCGCCGCCATCTTCCGGCCGGCCACGGAGGCATTCCGGGACCCGATAATCGCGATGGCCGGACGCGCGAACACCTCCGGGGACCCGCGGACCGCGAGCAGCGGGGGAGCGCCATCGATCTGGCGGAGCCACGCGGGATAGCCGGGATCGGGGAGCGCGACGAACCGCCCTCCGAGTCGATCCAGCGCCTCGAGTTCAGCATTTGCTGCGGCGACGGCGGACGGGCGAAGTGTCCGTCCTGTTCGCCGGCCGATCCCGGGCAATGCGTCGAGCGCCGCCGATGCCGAGCCGTAGCGCCCCAGCAGGGCGTGGAATGTGACAGGACCGACGCCATCGGTGCGGATCAGCCTGAGCCAGGCGAGCCGCTCCGCTTCATCCGGCGGCGGAACCGTCACGCGCGGCTGCCGATCCGGCTTTCCTCGCCGGCGAGGAGACGCCTGATGTTCGCGGCATGGCGAAACCAGAGCATCACGGCCAGCGCCGCCAGGATGAGGCCCCAGAGCGGCTCGCTGAACACGGCCACCACGATCGGCGCGACGACGCTCGCGGTGAGCGCGGCGAGCGACGAGAAGCGGAAGGCGAACGCCATGCCGAGCCAGACGAGCATGAACGCAAGACCCGCCGGCCAGTAGAGCCCGAGCGTGACGCCCAGGAAGGTCGCCACGCCCTTGCCGCCGCGGAAGCCGAGCCAGATCGGAAAGATATGGCCCAGGAAAGCGCCGGCCCCGGCAGCGCCGGCGAGGGTCCCGTTCCACGCCGCATTGGCAAGGAGGACGGCCGCCGTGCCCTTCAGCATGTCGAAGAGGAAGGTGAGGAGGGCGAGGTCCTTCCGGCCGGTCCGCAACACGTTGGTGGCGCCGATATTGCCCGAGCCGATCTTGCGGACGTCGCCGAGGCCCGCGACCCTGGTCAGCAGGACGCCGAACGGGATCGACCCGAGGAGATAGCCGAAGAGCGCGGCGAGAAGCACTGCTGTCGCCGATTCCGGAACGATGACGGGAAGAGGCATGGACGACCAGTGGCGCGCCGGCGTCCGGCGCAGCGGTGATGACGGATTCCGCAAGGCCGTCCGGGCCCCGCGCGGCGACCGTACTGGCTGCCCGCCGGGGCAGCAACACCCGCAATCGGGGCGCGGGAGCGCGGGAAGTCACGATGTCGCGCCTGGCGCGCCTGCACAGGCAGGAATACGCGAGGCGCGGAATTGTGGTCGCGGCCCACGATACGTTAACTATAAGCGCCTAAGTGTTTGCCACGGCACACTGCCGGGGCGGGGGAATGAGTCAGGCGTTCCGGACCCACGATGTCACGAACCAGCCTCCGCTGCTTGCGGGGACGAACCTGTTCGCCTCCGATCCGGTGCTGGCAGCGGTGGTGGAAGCGATCCCGGCACAGGTCGCCGACGGGCTCGCGCAACTCGGCACCTTCTACGGCTCGGCCGAGGCGCTCGAACTGGGCCGGCTCGCCAACCAGTCGCCTCCGGTCCTCCGCACCCATGACCCGCGCGGCGCAAGGCTCGACGCGGTGGAGTATCACCCCGCCTATCATGCCCTGATGCGCCGCAGCGTTGCGGTGGGCCTCCACTGCTCGGTCTGGGATGCCGCAGGCGCGGAGAGCCGGTTCCGCTCGCTCGCGCGTGCCGCCCGCCTCTTCCTCGCCGCCCAGGTTGATGTCGGCCATCTCGACGCGATCCGCTCGACGAACGCTGCCGTGTCCGCGCTCGCCCATTCGCCGCGCCTGGCCGAAGGCTGGCTCCCGATGGTCCGGTCGCGGAAGTACGACCAGACGGCCAAGCCCGCGCCGCAGAAAAGCGGGGTGCTCCTGTCGATCGCCACGACCGAGAAGCAGGCGGGAAGCGACTTCACGCTGCTCGCAACCCGCGCCGACCGTGACGGCAACGACGCCAACTATCGGCTGATCGGCCACAAATGGTACGTCACAGCGCCCATGAGCGACGCCCTCGTCGCGCTCGCGCAGACCCGCGAAGGCCTCTCCTGCTTCCTCGTCCCGCGCTTCCTCGCCGACGGCAGCCGGAACGGCATTCGCCTCCTTCGGTTGAAGGATCGCCTCGGCAGCCGCTCGTCGGCGGCAGGCGAGATCGAGTTCGAATCCGCCAGCGGCTTCCTCCTCGGCAATGCCGGCCAGGGCGCTGCGGCGATCTCGGAGGTGCTGAGCCACACGCGCCTCGATGACGCGATCATTGCCGCCTCACTGATGCGGGCCGCCCTCACCGAAGCCGTCCACCACGCGCGGCATCGCACCGCCGGCGGCCGGAAGCTGATCGATCAGCCGCTGATGGGCCGCGTCCTCGCCGACCTCGCGCTCGACGTGACGGCGGCCACCGCCCTCGCCTTCCGTGTGGCCCTCGCCGCCGACCGCGCCGCCGACGATCCCGTCGAGGCGGCGTTCGCGCGGCTGATGACGCCGGTCGCAAAATACTGGATCGCCAAGGCGGCGCCGGCGGTGATCGCCGAGGCGCTCGAATGCATCGGCGGCAACGCCACCGTCGAGGAGAGCCGCCTGCCCCGATTCTATCGCGACGTGACGTCGATGATGGTCGGCGACGGGCCCGGCAATGTCCTGTGCCTCGATGTCGTGAAGGCCCTCTCGAAGTCGTCCGAGGCACTCGAGGCGGTACTGGTGATCTCCGAGAACGCCCTCGGCGGCACCGCCAAGGCGACGCTGAACATCCTCCGGGCCGCGACCGCCGTGGCGCTCGCCGACGAGGGTTCCGCGCGCGTCCTCACCGAGCAGCTCGCGCTGACCGTTGCCGCGGCCACGCTGCATCACAGCTTCCCGGCCGAAATCGGCGATGCCTTCCTCGAGACACGGCTCGGCAAGGGCTGGCGCACGACCTACGGAATGCTCGACTCCCGCTTCGACGCCCGCGGCCTGCTCGATTTCGTCTGCCCGGAAGGCTAGGCGGCGGTTCGGCCGGTGGTTCGGGTCGCGGTCAGTCGATGTCGGTGATGCGCGTCCGGTTGGTGCTGCCGGACAGACGCGTGCCGTAGTGGAGGAGTGCGATAGCAACCGCCAGGATCAGAACCGCACCGGTCAGCACCACGATGCGGAGGTCGCTCAGTTCCTCCACCTGGACCAGCGTCCGGGTGATGACGGTGATCGCCACGAAGAGGAGAAACTCCACCGGCAGGCGGTTGGTGTGGAAGTAGATGCCCACCATCGCGCCGAGTTCGAGATAGATGAAGAGGAGGAGGATATCGTGAAGGCCCGCGTGGCCCTGCTCGATCATCTCAAGGTAGGCCGTGACCGCGGCCCACACGATAGTTCCGCCGATCACGAACAGCGCCAGCAGCTGGAACATCTTCACCAGCCATCCGCCGATCCCGTCGGCCAGCGCATCGAACCGCCGCGCCGCCCGCCGGCTCCGCAGCACCAGTCCCTGCCCGTCGTCGCTCATCGCCCGCACCCCTTTGTCCAGCACGGCGAGCATACACGAGCCCCGCCGCGGTGGCTCCGTCCGTGGCATGAATTGGGCGCCAGCCTGAGAGAGCCGACGCCCCGTCGTCCGGCGCGGCCTGTATCGGAACAGGATACGAGCGCCGTCCCGTCGCCACCTGGCGTTGGCCGTCAGCCGCTCTCGGGCTCGGCAGCCCCGAACGGGCGCATCCCCATCCGGTCGAGCGCCCCCTGCAGCACCCACGCCGCGGCGGTCTTGTCGATGAGTTCGGCGCGGCGCGCGCGGCTCCGGTCGGCGTCGATCAGCATGCGTTCCGCCGCGGCGGTTGACAGACGTTCGTCCCAGTAGGCGATCGGCAATGCCGTCCGGCCGGCAAAATTGCGGGCGAAGGCGCGCGTCGCCTGGGCGCGCGGCCCCTCGCTGCCGTCCATGTTCAGCGGCAGGCCGAGGATGAAGCCGACGGCCTCGTGCGTCGCCGCAAGGCGGACAAGCGCATCGGCGTCCGCGCCGAACTTCGTCCGCCGGACCAGCACGAGCGGCGAGCCGATGCGACGGCTGATGTCGGAGATGGCAACGCCGATCGTCTTGGTGCCGAGGTCGAGAGCGAGGAGACAGCCAATGGCCGGAAGGCTTTCGACAAAGGCGTCGATCGCGGCCGGCTCGAATGCCGGGCGCCCGGCGGCCGGCGACATTGGCGCTATCGGCCCTTGCGCGCCCGCACCGCCTGCTGCGCGAGGTAAAGCGCACCACCGAGCACCGCGCCGAGGGCAATACCGATCAGGCCGTTGCCGAGGGAGTAGCCGATGGCGACGCCGATGCCGATGCCGATCGCAATGTAGGGTCCTGGAGCCATGGCGCGCAGCATAGCGGCCGGCGGCGGCGGTTCAAAGCCGGATCAGGAGCCGCGACAACGCGGCCGGCGCCGGGGAAATCTCGCCGCAGGGAAGACGTCGGTCGCGGCCTGACTGCGGCCGCGATCGTCAAGCAGCATTATGCGCGATACTGCTGGATACGGGTCGTGCGAAGACCGGCAAGGCCGTGCTGGTCGATCGACTGCTGCCAGGAGAGGAACTCCTCAACGGTCAGCGTATAGCGGGTGCACGCCTCTTCGAGGCTGAGCAGCCCGCCGCGTACCGCGGCCACGACCTCGGCCTTCCGCCTGATCACCCAGCGCTTGGTATTGCGCGGTGGCAGATCGGCGATCGTCAGCGGACTGCCGTCCGGTCCGATCACATATTTGACCCGCGGGCGGATCTGTTCGGTCATGCTACACTCGCAAACACACAGGCAGACCAGTTACAACGCCAAGACCCTAGGCGAGCCGCCTTAAAACTCCGCTAAACGCATGGAAACAAATCGGTAAGACCTGTTAGCGAAGCCTTCAAGGATGTGGCTGCTTCGTGCCCGGCATCCTGCAACTGTTCTTGCAATACGCGGCACGATGACTTGCATCGCACGCGGCCGCCCCACGTCCGGGTCGGGCGTCGATTCAACGGAGCGCTGCGTGGCAACTAGGCCCTTTGACCAAAGGCGATTTCAGGCCCATATCGGTGAGGATCGGTCGCCCATGCTCAATTCACTCGACATCCCAAAGCCCCCGCACGAGACGCGCGTCGTCGTGGCCATGTCCGGCGGCGTCGACTCCTCGGTCGTCGCCGGGCTCCTGAAGCGCGAGGGGTATGACGTCGTCGGCGTTACCCTCCAGCTCTACGACCATGGCGCGGCGACGCACCGCAAGGGCGCGTGCTGCGCCGGGCAGGACATCCACGATGCCCGCCGCGTGGCGGAAATGCTGGCCATCCCGCACTACGTCCTCGATTACGAAGAGCGCTTCCGCTCCGCGGTGATCGAGCGCTTCGCCGACAGCTACGTCGCCGGCAAGACGCCCGTGCCCTGCGTCGCCTGCAACCAGACGGTCAAGTTCGCCGACCTTCTCGGCACCGCCCGCGAGCTTGGCGCGGACGTGCTGGCCACCGGACACTACATCTGTTCCCGTCCGCTCCCCGACGGCCGGCGCGGCATGTTCCGCCCGGTCGACCTGTCGCGCGACCAGAGCTACTTCCTTTTCGGCACCACCGACGAGCAGCTCGCGATGCTGCGCTTTCCGCTCGGCGGCATGACCAAGCCCGAGGTACGGCAGGCGGCGCGCGATTTTGGCCTCATCGTCGCGGAGAAGGATGACAGCCAGGACATCTGCTTCGTCCCGGACGGGCGCTATTCCGACGTCATCGAAAAGCTCCGGCCCGGCGCATCTCCCGCGGGCGACATCGTTCACCTCGACGGCCGCGTCCTTGGTCGCCATGACGGCGTGATTCACTTCACCGTCGGCCAGCGCCGCGGCCTTGGCGTCGCTGCCGCCGAGCCGCTCTATGTCGTCCACCTCGATCCTGCCGCGCGACGGGTCGTGGTCGGCCCTCGCTCGGCGCTCCTCACGCAGGAACTCGTCCTGTCCGGCGTCAACTGGCTCGGCGATGTGCCGCTCGACCGCGCGCCGCAAGGTGTGGAGGTCGTGGCGCGCATCCGGTCGAGCCGCCCGCCCCGCCCGGCCCGCGTCTTCGTCCGCGACGGCGTCGTGCGGGTCGAACTCGCCGAAGGCGAGAACGGCGTGGCGCCCGGCCAGGCCTGCGTCTTCTACGATGGCGCGGGCCCCGGCGCGCGTCTTCTCGGCGGCGGTTTCATCGCGCGCGCCGAACACAATCGTGAGGCGGAAGCCGCGCTCGGGCGCCTTGCCGGACTCCCCGTTTCGCCGGTGGCGGCCTGACCCATCGCTTGACGGAGCAGGCGATGCGGCGGCTCAGCGTCTTCAACAACGTCTCGCTCGACGGCTATTTCACCAGCGCGACCAGTAGCGTCGACTGGGCATACCAAGCCGACGACCTCGAATGGAACGCCTTCATCCGCGACAACGCGAAGGCGAGCGGATCCATCGTGCTGGGCCGCATCACCTATGAGATGATGGTGGCGTGGTGGCCGACCGCGGCGGCCAAGGCCGCCGACCCGGCGGTTGCCGAGGGCATGAACGGCTCGGAGAAGATCGTCTTCTCCCGGACGCTGCGGCGGACGACCTGGAGCAACACCCGCTTCGTCGCCGACGACCCGGCCTCGGCCATGCGCGGCCTGAAGAACGCGGCCGGCGGCGACATGGTCATCCTCGGCAGCGGCACGATCGTCGCGCAACTTGCCGACGCCGACCTCATCGACACTTACCAGCTCGTGGTCAACCCGGTGGTGCTCGGCGCCGGGCGCAGCATGTTCGAGGGCGTCAACGGGCCGCTGCGTCTCCGCCTCGCCGAGACGCGCACGTTTCGCAACGGCAAGGTCGTCATGACCTATGCGCGCGAGCACGACTAGGAGGACGGGGCGATTCCACGGCTTGTCCGGCGGGCGGTTTGTCCCTACCTCGGTCCGGCGCTGCCGTTGGCAAGCTATGGGAAAGCTGCCCGATGACCGACCCGTCCACGTCCGCCCACGCCCCGAGCCCCCTCGACGAGGCGTCCGTCCGACGGGCCTATTCACGCTGGGCGCCGATCTACGACGCCGTCTTTGCCCTCCCATTCTTCACCGGCCGGCGCGCCGTGGCGCGGCTCATCAACCGGATGCCGCCGGGGCGCGTGCTCGAGGCCGGCGTCGGCACCGGCATGGCGCTGCCGCTCTACGACCGCCGGCACGAGATCCACGGCATCGACCTGTCGCCCGAGATGCTGGCGAAGGCCCGCACCCGCGTCGCCCGGAAGCGGCTCGACAACGTCGCCTCGATCCAGGAGATGGACGCCGGCGAACTCGACTTCCCGGCCCGGCATTTCGATGCCGTGATCGCGATGTATGTGATGACCGTCGTGCCGGATCCCGAGAAGGTGATGGCGGAGTTCGTCCGCGTCTCCCGCCCCGGCGCCAGCCTGATCGTCATCGGTCACTTCGCTTCGACCGGGGGCCTTTACGCCTGGTTCGAACGGCGCCTTGCGAAATACGCCGCCCGCATCGGCTGGAACCCGGACTTCCCGGTCTCGCGGCTGACCAACCGGACCGACCTGCGTCTGAAGAGCAGCCGCAAGCTCGGCCCGCTATGGCTGTTCACGCTGCTCGAGTTCGAGCGGGTGTAGGGGGCGGCGTTGCGGTCGCTCATCGCGCGATACCCGCCTCGCGAAGCGTCGCAATGTCCGGGAACACGAAATCCTCTTCGCGGAGCGCGATGTCAGCCGGCGACACCGGCGCGGCACGAAAATCGGCTTCGTGGATGGTAGGAAGTGGCGCTGGGAACGGCAGGCCGAGGGACGCGAAGTAGTCTTCGTACTTGAACATCGCCTGCTTGGCCGGCCGCACCATCACGCAGGGCCGGTTCAGGGCGTGCGCGAAGATGATCCCGTGCAGGGACGAAGCGTACACGAGCTCCGCGCCAAGGATGGCTTCGCCCAGGCGCGTGGCCGTGGTGTCCACGTCGACCAGCCTGATCGAGGGCGGCATGTTCTTCGCGTGCGCCAGGCGCTCGCGATGATGCGGGATGAAGATGACCCCCCTTGGTGCGGCGTGTGCCCTGCCGGACATCGTGAAGCGGATCATGAGGCCTGGGTCGAGCAGGAACCGGACCTCGCCGAGATCATGCCCCGCGGCCTTGAAGGCGTCGTAGGTCTTCGGCCCGCGAAGGCCCCAGATCCGAAGCGGAACCGACGACGGTGGCACCTGACCCTCCACACTCTGGAGCCCGGGTCCGGCGAGGACGTCGCCTTCTCGCGCCCGGTGCGCGATCGAGCCTACGACCAGGAGGCGCTTTCCCGCCGTTTCATCGTTCACCGCCGGCAAGCCATAACGACGCCGGATGATGTCGGGGCCGAACAGGTCGCCGGCATTGCCGGTGACGAAATTCCTGCCCGTGTCCTGCCCGACCAGCCGGCGCCACGCCAGCCGGGGTCGCGAGATGATCCGGTCGTGCCAGTAATAGGTCCTGATCCTCAAGCGCGCGGGCGTCCCTGCTGCAGGCGCGCTCCGCCGCGATGGCAAGCCAGCGGACCGGTCATCGGCGCGCCGGCCGCAAGGTCGGGAGCATCTGCCTGAGGGCGCTTACGCCGATCCCCCACAGGTCCGACGCAACCTCGCGTGCGGGGCGGAGCCGGCGGTACTTCCAGACGAAGCGGGCACGCCGGGCGCGGTGCTGCCGGAGGCGGGAACCGCGGTGGTTGCGCAGGATCGCGACCGCGTCCGGCGCGCACCCGATGCGCTCGCCGGCCAGCAGCGCCTCGAGCGCCAGCGCACGGTCCTCGGCATAGCGCAGGCGCTCGTCGAACCCGCCGATCCGGGCGAACAGCGCGGCCTCGATATAAAGGTTCTGGCCGCCGGTGCAGGGGTTGCGGCGCAGCAGCACGGCAACGGTCATCCGGTCCGGTCGCGGTGTCTTGTGCGGCGTCACCACGCCGTCGTCCGACTGGTCCTTGCGGCCATAGACGATACGGAAACCGCCCTCTTCCGCCACGCGTGCCGCCTCACGAAGGAAGCCGGGCTCCCACCAGTCGTCGTCGTCGAGGAAGGCGAGATGCGTGCCGCGCGCGACCGCCGCGCCCGCGTTCCGCGCCCGTGACGGCCCGACACGCGGCGGAAGCCGGACCAGGGTCACACCCTGCGGCAATCGGGCCGGATCGACTGGCGTGCGGCCATTGTCCATCACCAGAATCTCCGAGGGCTGAAGCGTCTGCGCCAGCACTGAATCGAGTGCGGCACCGAGATATTCCATCGGCCGATCGGCGGTAGGGATGATGACGCTGATCATTCGCTGGACGCCGGAAGAGCGGAGCCGGAACGCGCTGGAGGATGCCCGATATCCCGGGAGGTGAACAGCGTTGCCGGTGCCCTTCGATCGGGGCGATGGCACCTTGCCTTGCTGCGGCAACGCCGGGATTGCTACGCTGCGAACACCAAACAGTGGAAGGCGCGGCGATGCAGCATCGCGTGGTTTGCTTGGCGACCGGGCCCTACCTCACGACCTGGGCCGACTGCATTGCCACACATCGCCCCTACTGCGACCGCCACCTCTACCGCTACGACCTGATCGACCGCGAGACCGGTCCGCTGCACGCCAAGTGGCAGAAATTGGCGCACTGCCGCGACGCACTCGAAGCCGGCAGTGGCCACATCCTTCTGATTGATGCCGATGCCAGGATCAACCCGCCCGCTCCGCCCTTCCACGCTGTGGTCGATGCCACGCCGGAAGCGGACATCCTGTGCGTGCTGGGCCGGTCGGGGCGCCCCAACAGCGGCATGATCATGTTCCGCGGCGGCGCGGGCTCGGTCGCGGCAAAGTTCCTTGCAGCCTGCATCGACGCCCGCGACACGGCGGTCCCGCCGGAGGATTTCGTCACGGCGGAAGGCGAGAACGGTCATTTCATCCACTTCCTCAAGAGGGAGCCGTTCGCGAGCCGGCTCGGCCTCCTGCCGCTGACCTGGAACAACACGCGGCCGCCGCCGAGCCCTGCGGACTACGTCACGCACTACGCCGGCAAGCCGATGCGGATGATCCTGCCGCCGGATCATCCCGGCTACCGCCCGCCGAAGATCAAGGGCGCCAAGGCCCGGCGCATGGCACCAACGGCGTCGTGACGCGCGGCTGGCGGTCGACCGCGCCGGTCCCATTTGTGACGAACTTGCCTGCGATGGACGCGGGATGCGCCGGCTCCCAACGCTTCCCGCCACCGCCTTCGTCCTCGCCGCGACCGCCGCCGCGGCGCAGAACGCCACGCCCGCGCGCGACCTCTTTGGCGCTGCGGCGACGCCGGCGCCCATGAACACGATGGCGATCGGCGGCTACTCGGCCGGCTGCCTTGCCGGCGGGGCGCAGCTCGCGGCCGACGGGCCGAACTGGCAGGCGATGCGACCGGCGCGGAACCGCGCCTTCGGCCACACCGACACGATCGCCTTCATCGAGCGCCTCTCCGCGGACGCTGCGCGCATCGCCGGCTGGCCCGGCCTCCTCGTGGGTGACATCAGCCAGCCGCGCGGTGGCCCGGCGGCGGGCGGCCATGTCAGCCACCAGACCGGGCTCGACGTCGACATCTGGTTCATGCCGATGCCGGACTATCGCCTGAGCGCGGCGGAGCGCACCAATCTCAGCGCCATCTCGCTGCTCCGTCCCGGCACACTCGAGGTCGATCCCGCGCGCTGGGACGACCGCCTGCCCGGCCTCCTTCGCATCGCCGCGACCGATCCGGCCGTGGCGCGCATCTTCGTCCATCCCGGCATCAAGGCGCGGCTGTGCGAGGTAGCCGGCGCGGACAGCGCCTGGCTGCGCACGATCCGCCCCTGGTATGGCCACGAGTACCACTTCCACGTGCGCCTCGCCTGCCCCGAAGGCGAGGCGACCTGCATTCCGCAGGACGCGATCCCCGAAGGGGACGGCTGCGGCGCCGAACTCGCCTGGTGGCTCGGCCCCGAGCCGTGGCAACCGGCCGACCCGCCGACCCCACCGGCAGCCCCCCTCACGCTGGCTGACCTGCCGCCCGCCTGCGCCACCGTGCTTGCCGCCGGCGGCGCGCCCGTGGTGGATCCGCCGCTGCCGCGGATCCCGCCGCGCTAGGGGGCGGCGGAATGGATCATTGCTCGTCGAGGTGGTAGCGAAGCCGATCATGAAGGCTCCGGAAGCGGCGGGAAGATGCGGCGCGTTCTGAAACTGGCCAGGCGAACTTTGAATGCCTACGACGCCCGCCGCGCTGCTCGTGGCGAGGTCGAGCACATCAGGGCCGTGACCGAGCCGATCATTAGGCAGTTGCAGTCAGACGGTCGCCGGCCGCTGCCCCAGGGCGCGCTTTCGAAAGCTGACGAGTATGCGAGGGACGTCCTCGGCTCGCTTGTTTACGCCGCCTGGCTCAGGGTCTACACGGTTCTCGCTGGTGAATTTCGCGTGGGATGGATACCGGATAACTATTACACGAAGGTAGTAATACCCCAGATTGATTACAAATACCGCCTCGGCTCGTCGCGAAAAACGTTCATCAGACGTGTGCTGCGGAGCCCCAACATTCCCGACTGCGCCTATCTACTCCGCAGGTTGTTCTACGACCGCAACTTTCAACGGATCGATGAGGGTGATCTGGCGGACGTTCTTTTCGACGAGGCGGATACGCTGGTCTTCAAGCCGGACAATTCGGAGCGAGGAGCGCAAGTCGAGATTGTTACCCGCGCTACACTCGACGTGGATAAGTGCAGGCAGGCAAAGGACGGGGTGTTCCAGAGTTATGTCGCGCAACACCCCTTCTTTGATGAGATGACCACGGGGTCTGCGACAACGCTCCGTCTGACGACAGCTCTCGATCAAGCCGGTGAAGTGACAGTTCGCGCCGCCTACCTTCGCATCGCACGACAATCGGACGGACATGTCCGATCAGATTCCGCCATCAAGGTCCCGGTGGATCTCGCTGCGGGCACTTTGGTCGATACGGGCTACATGCCGAACTGGGCCAAAGTCGATCGGCATCCGGATAGCGGGTTCGTCTTCGCCGGGCGCACCATCCCCGACTTTCGCGGCGCAACCGCGCTCGTCGCGGATCTACACAGATCGTTCCCCCATCTGTCGTGCATCGGATGGGATATCTGCATCGACGTGGAAGGTGTCGCCCGCATCCTCGAATGGAACACTTACTACAACGACATCAAGTTCTCGGAAGCAACCACTGGGCCTTGTTTCGCGGACATGGGTTGGGAGCAACTTTGGCGGTCGCCGTTGCAGGGAGCTTCATAGCTTCACCGTCGCCAGCGATATGACAGGGACAAGTCCCCCCCCTGGGCTGCGGAGTATCTCCGACACCGGGCTATGTTCAAGGGAACTACGCGCGCGGCGTGCAGGTCGCGCTCTGGTCGACCATGATGAGCGCATCGAGATCGAAGCCGGCGTCCTCGGCCGTCGACAGGAGCCGCGACAGCGTGCCGTCGTCGATGGTCGGCGTCCGCGACAGGATCCAGAGATAGTCGCGGCTCGAGCCCGACACGAGCGCCGTCTGGTAGCGGCTGTCGAGATAGAACACGTGGTAGCCGGCCCCGAAATTGCCGAAGAAGGACACCGCAAGGCTCGCGACATCGGGCGAGCCGATGAACCGCGCGCTGCCATCGCGCTCGCGTGGCATGCAGGTGTTCTCGTCGACGCCCTGGTTGAACACCCGCACCGTGCCGTCCTCGTTGAGCGAATAGGTGGCCCGCACGTTCCGGAGCCCGCGCTCGAACACGTAGTCGAACCGGGCGATCTCATACCATGTGCCAGTGTAGCGCTCGGCCTCGAAGCCGGTCACGGGCGTTATTCCGTCCGGCACGGCAAGGCACCCGCCCAGCCCCAGCGCCATCCCCGCCACCGCCCCGATCCGCAACACCCGTCCCGCGACCGCCATCGACGCCTCCATGATGTTTGTGGTGGGAGATACGGGTGGGGGTAAGGGGTGGATCAGTGGGCGCCATGGCCGGGATGGCCCAGCGCGACAAGGCAACGAGAGCGAATTGGCAGCGGAGGAGCGATACCGCCAGTCCCCGCCTGCGGGATATTTGCGCTTCGGATGCAGCCACCATGAAGACGAACGCGAAAGTCGCGAAGTACGTTCCGGAAGGCGACTGGCGACGGTCGGCGAAATGCTGCTGGAGAAGCGCGACGCGTTCGGCCTTCAGATCGCGATGGCGGCGGGCGAACTGCACACGCTCGTCTGCACCTCGACGCTCGACCTAGTCCGTTGTCGCCGCGATCTTCTGGCTGACGACCCGCGCTTGGTGGGGAGTCGCTTCCGCACTTTCGACCAGCGCCGAGACAGCGCTGGAACTGCTGGCATAGAGGCGGCGTCGCCGGGTGCTCATATACGGGCGCGCAAATCTTCCCGCGAGTTCCCGCGAGATTGTCGCTTCGCTCTGGCATCCTACCCAGCTGAGATGTCGACCGCGTTTGGCTTCCCCTTCTTCGGATCCATCTTCGTTTCGAAGCGTACCTTCTGCCCCTCGTTCAAGGAGCGCATTCCCGACCGCTCCAGCTCGGAGACATGGACGAAGATGTCGGGGCCGCCGCCGTCCGGCGAAATGAACCCGTAGCCTTTTTCGGTGTTGAAGAACTTCACGATCCCGGTCGCCATCGCATCAATCACTCCCCAGCGCTGCCGGGACATACCGGCAGGCGCCTTCTTGTGCTGCATAGGCGCAGTTCTGCCTAGCGGTTTCTGACGCCGCGACGCATGCGGGGGCCAAGCGAACGAAGCCCCGGACCGCTGCGATCCGGGGCTCACGTACTCGGTCGCGACTCCGCGCCGGCTCAGAGTCCCGTGCCTTCACTCGACGATGAACACGCCCGGCACCTCGCGGTTCGGCTCCACCGTGTCATCGATGATCGTGAACGGGTATTCGCCTCTGCGCATCGGGTGGAAACTGATGCGCGCGGCCATCCCCAAGCCCTCGCAGTCGATCTGCCGCAGGTTCAGTCCCTGCATATGGAAGTTGATCTCGGCGACATCCTGGAAGCCGCCGGCGGGATTGAGGTCGCTTACGCTCACGATGCGGACATGCATGTTCTGCAGGAATTCCGGCGCCTGGAAGGTGACCCCGGCTTCGTTCTCCACGCCCTCGGGGCAGACAAGGTTGAGGCGGTAGTACCCTCCCCAAGCCAGACGGATCTCGGTTTGCGACACCATCATCGTGCCGTCTTCCGCAAATGACACCTCGATGGTGAAGTCCTCGGGCGGACCCGAGCCGACCCGGCCTGGTTCCTGCTGCGCGAACGCCGCGCCGAGAACCGCGAGCGCAGCAACCGAGCCCACAACTACACCTGCCATCTTGCTCATACGAACGTTCATAGTGATTGCCTCCTTGGAGAGAAATCTCTTCGACGTCCATGTGCCTAGGCAGAAATACATCCGACCTGGACAACGGTCGAGTGAAATGCCTCGGCCACCGGGCGGTCAACAGGCCCGTTCACGCGGAAGCTCCGCGCTGCAGCCGCAGGTCGACCGGGCGAACCCGATTCGTGCCTATCTCCGACAGTTGTCCGGAATTCAGCCGGTCACGAAAGAGAACGAGGTTGGCGTCATCCTCGATCGAACTGTGGACGACCATCCCCTGCAGCGTCCCGATCTGAAATGCTGCCCGAGCTATCCTTTGGGTCGGTTCGTAGTCTTCGCCGTCCAGGAAGTTATCCGGAAGCCCCAGGCGCTTGAGCCTTGCGACGGCTGTCAGGCGAACTACACGGGCCTCTGAAACATCCCACTCGTGCAATACCTGCTTGCGAGACGCTGCAAGCGCATCCTTCTGGCGCAGGCGATCAACCAGTTCCGCAACAGCGCTCTTGGCGGAGAGACTGGTGTAGAGAAGCGCAACGTCAGCGCCTGCACTCCACCTTCCCTCCGCTGACCCTTCGAACGGGTCCGTTCCGAGCGCTGTTGCCCGGAACACGCGGCCGGTGAAGGCCTCGCTCTCCATGCTGAGCAGTGCCTCGACGACAACACGGAACTTGATGGCCTCGAGTGTCAAGTTCGGTCTCACATCAGCAAGAAGCGGCCGTCGACCGCCTGGACCGGGCGGCGGAGGCGAATAGGCCCTCCGGCTCTCGCACGGGGCAGGAGTCAAATGGGCTCAGGACAACAAGCTCGCTGGCAGCATGCCGATGGCGAACAGTGCCGACACGAATACAAGCGTCACGCTCACTCGCAGCGTCATCTCTTGCAGCTCCGTCTTCTCGCCCTCCCGGGAAGAGAACAGAGGTGTGTCGGGCGCGGTTCCGGTCGACGGTGAAAATCGCGGCTGCGATGCGCGGCGGCCACACGGCAGAGGACGGTTCAGCGAAGCGTGAACCTCGGGAAGGGCATCCTTGCCCGCCACAGTCTGATACCGACGAAAGCCATCGCCGGCAGTATCAGAGTGGGGACAGGGCAAGACCTTTCCAAGCAAGGCCGCCGCGGGGCCTCTGCACCGCAAGGAGTGTAGCGACCGCTCCGAAGGAACCCGCCTTCCACTTATCGGACGTTTGAGACCCTGCACCTGCACTCGGTTGTGACGGCGGTCACAGTTGTCCGGGCCGGCCTCGCGCTATGCCAGGTGCTGCGCCCGGAGCGGCGGTCACAGAATGAGGGAACGTCATGAATTCGAAGGTCTTCCTTGCGGCAACGATGGTAGTCGCAGCTGCGTTCTCGGCCGGTGCCGAGCAGCCGAGTCCTGCGGAGAACTACGGGCAGTGCCAAGGCCAGAACCGCCACATCCTCAGCACGTACCAGGACTGGCTCGACGGTGCCTACGCCGCGGTATTCGCGCAGATGGCGCCGGAGGATGTCGGCCCGGCTCTCGGCGATCTCCTCCCGGAGGTCAGGCCCAACGCTCGTGCCGACATCAACGCCCTCTTCACGAACCAGGATGGCGGACTGACCGATGAGCAGGGCAACCCCCTGGGTTGCTTCGGCATCAAGCCGGGAAAGTAGCGTCGCTCGCCCTGCCTTTTGCCGATGTTGTTCGGAGCAACTCGCGCAATGAGCCCCGCCGAGCGTTGAGAACGTTCTGACCCTCGGCAACCGCCCGCCAGCGGGGGCTCCGAGAAGGCCCCGCTGGTCCTCCAACTGCGGGGCCTTCGAGTGTTCAAAGTTGTTCTCCACGGCCCGTAAGGGCTGCGCCAGAGCCGAAGCAAGCCGCAGTTGCGAGGGGATCTACCGCGATGGATTGCCTGCTGGCCACCGCCCTCACTCGGCGGGCACCCACGCACGGTGAAACCAGCCGTGCCAACCCCAGGCAAACGGGTAGTCGACCCACGCAAACGTTCCCATTGGCGTCGCCAGCTCGGGAGACGGCCCGACCACATCGGCGTCGTGGAACAACTCACCATGCCATCCTTCGCTCCTGGTACCTTCCGACGTCACATAGAGGCGATACTCCCAACGGCTGGGATCCATGACGAAGTTGCCTCCCGCGGCGGTCATCCAAGTGACGGTATCAACATGGATCATGCCACAGGGAACCCACAGTTCCGCGCAGGGAACGCTGACGAAGTCCCCGACATTCGTCGTCACTGTCTTCCCGGCGGGGACGTCCATTGCGCCTCCGTCCTGACCGTAGAGAGTCCCGTGCCAGCCTTGGCTTCTTGTTCCAGGATTCGTCACGACAATCTCGTAGACGAGGCGCCCGCCAGCGTGCTGCGCATCTGCCGCCGACAGACACGCCAGCAGTAGAACTCCAGCCAGTGCCAACCTGCTCATTCGACGCCTTTTGGGCATGCGGCCTTGTCAAACCCGCAGACCATCCGCGGCATTGGTGGCCATGGGATTGCAGTACGCCGATACCCGTCCGGCCGAGCAGCGCGGCGTCGCCGGACCGCGATGAAGGCCAGATGAGCTACCAAAGCACTCCCTCCAGCCAGACGATCGCAGTCGTGACTGCCGCCCTTGCGACCAAGGGCTTCGGCGACCTCGCCGACATTGATGTTCAGTCTACCATGAATAGGGAAGCTCGGCCGGACATGCGGCCGGCGGCATTCTCGATGCCTGCAACCCGACCTGGCCCTGCCCAGCCTGATTGATCTGGATCTGCGGCTGTCCTGATCATCGCCATCGTCCTTTGGGCGACGGGCGTGTGCAAGGTTACGCTCACCTGATTGCGGTCGGGCCGCGTCCTCGACACCGTGGCCGCGCCCCAGTCAGTGGGCGCGGCCATCTCCTCCTCGGGCGGGGAGCTGTACCCCTGCCGCCTTGCCCGGAATCGTACCGGATCGGACTCCCGGTGTTCCGCGTTGTTTCCGCAACACGGGGCCCGAGATGCGTCTTTTAAGACCGCTCCTTGCGGCAATATTCTTTGTATTCTGTGGCCCGGCGCTCGCCCAGCAGGTCTGCGCGCAGCTTCATAGCCAGCTCGCGGCTATCAACCAGGCCGGCGGAGGCGATGCTGCACGCTACCAACAGGCGCGCGCCGCCTACGACGCCGCGTACCGCAGCGCGCAGCAGATGGGCTGCATCACTGTCTTCCGGATCTTCGCACCGCCGCAGTGCGGGCCGGTGCTGCAGAACCTCAACGTCCTCGGAGCCAATGCTGACGCGCTCGCTCGCGCGGGTACAACGCCCGGGCCACCCCCGGGGGCTCGCGCGGCGATCATTGCCGCACTCCAGCAGAACGGCTGCAGCGGCAGCCCTCAGCGACCCCGCTCCGATACCTACAGGACCGTGTGTGTCAGACCGCAGGATGGGTTCTTTTTCCCCGTGTCCTTCGCGACAACCACCGCTCAATTCACCACGGACGCGGCCTCGTGCGAGGCCCAGTGCGTCGGCGCTTCGCTGTTTGTCTATCGCAACCCAGGCGGCACCATGGACGACGCGGTCGATCTCGAGGACCGACGTTACGTCGACATGCCCTTCGCCTACCTCTACCGCAGCTCGTACGACCCCGCGATCCGCTGTGAACTGTCCCGCACGGTGGTCGCTGCCAACGCGATGCCGGAGCCGGTTGCGGAAGCGGCTCCGACCGTGCCAGTCCCGCGTTCGCGGCCGGTCCCCAGCGAGGACCCGGAGACGCTTGCCAACCGCGCGGGCGGGATTGTCATCAGTCCGCCTCCGCCCGGCGAAGGGCCGCTCTTGGCTGCAAACGGCGTTCGACTGATTGGACCGGCATTCTACTACGCGCAGTGAAGGTCCGCAGAGGCCGCCGGCCACATCTGTGGCGAGAACAAGGTGCAAGTCCGGCTGCGTACTCAATGACTTGGCCTCTGTGCAGGCCCGCACTTCTCCCTTAACCAGCGACCCGGGAACGCAGTTCGCTGCGATGGGGGTTCGGAGGGGTGCTCCTTGTCGCAAAGTGTCAGAAGCCGTGCGGGCGTGATTGCCTGCGCGATCCTTTTCGCTCATGCCAACCCCGTCGGCGCCCAGGAAACACCGGCCGTGGCGAGCGGCGGGACGCTGATCGCCGCCAACGCGCTCTTCATCATGCCGGTCTCAGGCGCCCGCCTGTCGTCGGGCTTCGGCGAGCGAGAGCACCCCATCCTCGGCGGCCCGCGGATGCACGAGGGAATCGACTGGGCCGCACCAAGCGGCACGCCGATCGTAGCCGTCGCCCAGGGGGTGGTGGTGTCAGCCGGCTGGGAGAGTGGCTACGGCTACACCACCCGAATCATGCACGCCGGCAATGTCGAGACCGTGTACGCCCACCAGAGCAGCATCGTCAGCGGGCTCGATGCCGGTGATTTCGTGGAGCAGGGAGAGATGATCGGCGCCGTCGGCTCAACCGGTCGGTCCACCGGACCGCATCTCCATTTCGAGATTCTGGTGGACGGACGTCCGGTCGATCCCCTCGGAACGGACCTGCAGCAGCTCGACCAGAGGTTCCAGGTAGCACGAGCGCGGTAGCTCTGCGCGCTTGCGCCGGCGGTAGCCGGGTCGGCGTGCTGCTCGTCACATGGAAGGGCTGCGACGAACCTCGTGGGAACCACGCTCGGGACAAACGGCGGGATCGCAGCCCCGGTTTCTTGCTGTCTTCGGCAGGATCGCCGGTCCGTGGCCTGGCCGAGCGGGGCAGCCTGGTACTCGCGTTCGCTGGCCGGCCAAACCCGAGGATCGCAGTGATCTCCTCGTCGGCAAGGATATCACCGAAGGCAGGCATCGCCGTCTCGTGCCGGGCCTAGACGCGTTCCCTGAGGGGGTCCGGCGCTCGACTGTGGAGATTGTTGGTAGCGGAGGAGGGATTTGAACCCCCGACCAAAGGATTATGATTCCTCTGCTCTACCGCTGAGCTACTCCGCCCCATTCGGCGCGCGGATATAAGAAGCGGCCCGAAGGGGTGTCAAGCAAGCGCCTGCGCTTTGGGCGGGCAGCGACAAGCCGTCCCCGGCCCCGCCGGGAGGCGGCGCGGAAATGCGGCTCGCGCGGGGGCGGCGGAGCGGATAGGGCTGCTGCGCGCCCGGACGGCGCGGATGCGCGCGATGTTCGATCTTCCCACGGCGACGATCCTGTTCCTCCTTCTGGCCGCGTTCGCGGCCGGGCTGATCGACGCCATCGCGGGCGGCGGCGGGCTGATCACGGTGCCGGCGCTCCTCCTTGCCGGGCTGCCGCCGGTCGAGGCGCTCGGCACCAACAAGCTCCAGGCGCTGTTCGGCAGCGGCACGGCGACGTTCGCGTTTGCGCGGCGCGGGCACGTCGATCCGCGGCGGCAGATCGTGCCGTTCGTGCTGGCGCTGGTCGGGTCCGGCGCGGGAGCGCTGGTCGCGAGCGTGGCGCCGGTCGAAATCCTCGAGCGGCTGCTGCCGGTGCTCCTCATCGCCATCGCGCTCTACTTCGCCTTCAAGCGGACGCTGCACGATACCGACCGCGCACAGCGGATGCGGCCGGGCCTGTTCCAGGCGACGGTCCCGCCGCTGATCGGATTCTACGATGGCCTGTTCGGCCCCGGCACGGGGTCGTTCCTGATGCTGGCCTATGTCGGGCTGGCCGGCTTTGGCATCCTCAAGGCGACCGCGCACACCAAGCTCGTCAACTTCGCATCCAATGTCGGCGCGTTCGCCGTGTTCGCGGCGCTCGGGGCGGTGGTCTGGCTGCTCGGTCTGGCGATGGGCGTGATGCAGCTCGCCGGCGCGCGGATCGGCGCCGCGCTGGCCATGCGGCACGGCGCGTGGCTGATCCGCCCGCTCCTCGTCATTGTCTGCGTCGGGCTGGCGATCCGGCTGCTGCTGCAGGCGGAGTAGCAAACGTCGGGCTTTCGAAGCGGACGACAGCATCAAAGTCAGCAGAGGCAATCCCTCGCCCGAACGGGGGCGAGGGCAGAAACGGGCGATCGCGTCAGCGACGCAGACCCGATGCGACCTACCGCCAGATCTTGGCGAGGAGGTAGCCGGCGCCCGCGGCGACGAGCACCGAGGCGATCGGCCGGCGGGCGACCAGGGCCTCGATATCGTGGACGAGCGCCTCGCCGCGGTGGCGGACCATCGCGGTGGTATCCTCGACGGTGTCCTCGATCGTGTCGATCGCCTCGCGACCGGCGACCTTGGCGCGGCGTGCACCGCGCACGACGGCGCCCTCGGCCCGGTCGAGCGCTTCGCGACCGCGGGCGGCCGCTCCATTCGATGTAGCCATGTCTGACTCCTTCGGTCTGAGAAAGAACGCGCGGCGCGGTCGATCCGCCGCCCTGGCGAGTAAACGCACCGCGGCCGCGACCGGTTCCTACGCAGCTTCGCGGTTGAGCGTCCCTTCGGCGAGGTCCGTGAGCTTGCGGTCGGCGGCGTATTCCTGATCGAGATTGGCGCGAAGCAGCGGGATCGCAGCGGTGTGCCCGAGCGTCTCCGCCCACGAAGCGAGCGTGCCGTAGCGGGTGATCTCGTAGTGCTCCACCGCCTGGGCCGAAGCGATCATCCCCGCGTCAAGCGCATCGGGATCCTCGGCCTCGTCCATGATGGCCTTGCCTTCCTCAATGATGCCGAGGATGGCCTCGCACGTCACGCCGCGAGCCTTGAGACCGAGCTGGCCGAAGACTTCTTCGAGGTTGGCGATCTGCTGCTCGGTCTCGACGAGGTGCTCCTCGAAGGCGGCACGCAGCTGGTCGGAATCGGCCTTGCGGGCCATCTTCGGCAGCGTCTTCATCACCTGCTTCTCGGCGAAGTAGATGTCACGGAGGAAATGGACGAAGAGATCCTGGAGGGTTTTCATGAGGTGGCCTTGGTGTTGTGCGGTGCATCGCACACGCTGATGGGGTCTCCCGATCAACCTCCGGAACCAGCAGTGGGTTCCCGTACCGGCGACCCCAGGCTTGCGTCGCGGCCCGGGAACCACGAGAGCATATGCCAAGGCCGCAGACTCCGGCCGGGCGTCTGCCGACGCAGCGGCTGCAACCTGAGAATCTCGCCCAAATGGCTGACGAAACGAACCAGGTATTGGGTGCAACGCCTCCTGTCCACGAGCAGGACCTTTGCCGAACGCTGGTCCTGGGCAACAGCGGATCAGGCAAGAGCTGGCTGGCGGAACGACTGGCGCGACGGCTTTCCGCTCCAGCCATCGATCTCGACGGCATTCATTGGGAGCCGGGCGGCTACGATCGGGCGCGGGAGAAGGCGGTCTCCGCGGCCATGGTGCGCGACGCTGCAGCGGGGGAGAGGTGGATCATCGAAGGCGTATTCGGGTGGCTCGCCTCGGAGGCGCTGCCGAACGCAACGGCGCTCATATGGCTCGACCTCGGCGAGGCGGAGTGCGTCGCAAATATCAAACAGCGGGGTCCACGCCACGGGGCCACTGCAGCGTCCTTCGGCGCCCTTCTCGCCTGGGCCGGCGAGTACCGGCTCCGGCAGAACGCCAACTCGTTTGAAGGGCACCAGCGCATCTTCCGGAACTTCGTCGGAGAAAAGCTGGTGCTCAGGTCGCGAGCCGAGATGGCCCTGTTCGTGGACAGCATTGCGGGCGGGAGCCGGTAGCGGCTCTCCGGCGGACACCCCGGCGCCGGGTGGGGGATCAGCCCCCACTTGCGCCCCGCGCCAAGCACCCCGATTTGACAGCCCCCCGGCGGATGCGGATTGTCTCGCGCTTTCGCGACCCCATCACTGAATTCCGCGCCGCGTAGGGCCACCCCGTCGCGCAACCGAGCGAAGCCTTGAAGCACGTCGTCATCGTGGAATCGCCCGCCAAGGCGAAGACCATCAACAAGTACCTCGGCGGCAATTACGAGGTGCTGGCCTCCTATGGCCATGTCCGCGACCTGCCCGCGAAGGACGGCTCCGTGCGGCCGGACGACAACTTCGCGATGTCCTGGGAGGTCGACTCCAAGGCTGCGAAGCGCCTCTCGGACATCGCCGCCGCCATGAAGGGCGCCGACCGGCTGATCCTTGCCACCGACCCCGACCGCGAGGGCGAGGCGATCTCGTGGCATGTGCTGGAGGTGCTGCGCCAGAAGCGGGTGATGAAGGACATCCCGGTCGAGCGCGTGGTGTTCAACGCGATCACGAAGCAGTCCGTGACGGCGGCGATGGCGAACCCGCGCCAGATCGATGCGCCGCTCGTGGACGCCTATCTCGCCCGCCGCGCCCTCGACTATCTCGTCGGCTTCACACTCTCACCCGTGCTGTGGCGCAAGCTGCCCGGCGCACGCTCGGCCGGCCGCGTCCAGTCGGTCGCGCTCCGCCTCGTCTGCGACCGCGAGAGCGAGATCGAGGCATTCCGGAAGCGCGAATACTGGTCGATCGCGGTGAACCTCGAGACGCCGCGGCATGACCGTTTCGTCGCGCGCGTCGTCGGCGCTGACGGAAAGAAGCTCGGCCGCCTCGACATTCCCGACGAGGTGTCGGCCCGTGCCATCCACGCCAACCTCGAGGGCGCCACCTACCGCGTGGCGTCGGTCGAGGCGAAGCCCACCAAGCGCAATCCGTGGGCGCCCTTCACGACCTCGACGCTGCAGCAGGAGGCCTCGCGCAAGCTCGGCTTCGCGGCGGCGCGGACGATGCAGATCGCCCAGCGGCTCTATGAGGGAGTCGAGATCGGCGGCGAGACCGTCGGCCTCATTACCTACATGCGGACCGACGGCGTGCAGATGGCGCCGGAGGCAATCTCGGCCGTGCGCGCGACGATCGCCCGCTCGTTCGGTGACCGCTACCTTCACCAGGCGCCGCGGCTCTACCAGACCAAGGCGAAGAACGCCCAGGAAGCGCACGAGGCAATCCGTCCGACCGATCCGAACCGGGCGCCCGATGAGGTCGCGCGCTACCTCGATGGCGACCAGGCAAAGCTCTACGAGCTGATCTGGAAGCGAACGATCGCCAGCCAGATGGCCTCGGCCGACATCGAGCGCACCACCGCCGAGATTCTGGCCACCAGGGGTTCGGCCGAGGTGCAGCTCCGCGCCACCGGCCAGGTGGTCAAGTTCGATGGCTTCCTCACGCTCTACAGCGAGGGACGCGACGACGAGGAGGACGAGGACGGCGGCCGCCTGCCGCCGCTCGCCGCGGACGATCCGCTCAAGGGCCACGAGATCGCCACCGAGCAGCACTTCACCGAGCCGCCGCCCCGCTACACCGAGGCGACCCTCATCAAGAAGATGGAGGAGCTCGGCATCGGCCGGCCGTCGACCTACACCGCAACGCTCTCGGTGCTGCGCGACCGCGGCTATGTCCGCCTCGACAAGAAGCGCCTCATCCCGGAGGACAAGGGCCGCCTCGTCACCGCGTTCCTGCAGAGCTTCTTCGAGCGCTATGTCGAGTACGATTTCACCGCGGACCTCGAGGAGAAGCTCGACCGCATCTCGGCCGGCGAACTCTCCTGGCAGGACGTGCTGCGCGAGTTCTGGCGGGACTTCTCGGCGCAGGTCGAAGGCACGCGCGAGCTCCGCGTCTCCGAGGTGCTCGACAAGCTCAACGATCTCCTCGGCCCGCACATCTTCCCCGACCGGGGCGACGGCTCCGATCCGCGCGTGTGCCCGCTTTGCGGCAACGGCAAGCTATCGCTGAAGCTCGGCAAGTTCGGCGCCTTCGTCGGCTGTTCGAACTACCCGGAGTGCCGCTACACCCGGCAGCTCGCGGTGGCCGGAGAGGGTGATGAACCGGGTAAGGAAGCGCTCGACGGCAACCGCGTCCTCGGCGCCGACCCGGAGACCGGACTCGAGATTTCCGTCCGCGTCGGCCGTTTCGGGCCGTACCTCCAGCTGGGCGAGGCCGTCGGCGACGAGAAGCCGAAGCGGTCCAATATCCCGCGCGGCTTCGACGCGGCGACGATCGGGCTCGAGGATGCCCTCCGGCTGCTGAGCCTTCCCCGCGAGGTCGGCCTCCATCCCGAATCCGGCAAACCAATCACCGCCGGCCTCGGCCGCTACGGGCCGTTCGTGCTCCATGACGGCACGTTCGCCAACCTCGAGAGCGTCGAGGACGTCTTCACCGTCGGCCTCAACCGCGCCGTGACGCTGATCGCCGAGAAGAAGGAAGGCGGCGGCCGCCGCAACCAGCCGCTCCTGATGAAGGCGCTCGGCGACCATCCGGCCGAGGGTGGGCCGATCACCATCCGCGCCGGCAAGTTCGGCCCGTACGTGAACCACGGCAAGATCAACGCGACCCTGCCGCGCGGGGCCGACCCCGAGAAGGTCACGATGGCCGAGGCCGTCGACCTGATCGCCAAGAAGGCCGAGTTCGGCCCGGGCAAGAAACCCGCCCGCGCCGCACCGCGGAAGGCTGCAGCGGCCAAGACCAAGCCGCCGGTCAAGGCGAAGGCGGGCGCGCGGAAGGCGGGCGCAAAGCCGGCGATGGCGCCCCGGAAGGATGCCACGGCCGCGAAGAAGGCTCCGGCGCGGCGGAAGACCTCGGCGGCGGAAGTCTAGATGACCGCGCCCGGCCTCTCCGCTTCGTCATCCCCGGGCTTGACCCGGGGACCCATGATGACCCAGGGCGCCCTCCCGCCGTGCGCGAGAGCCGCCGGCCCGACAGCTACGGTACGACGTTCGAATGGCCGGGCATCATGGGTTGCCGGGTCAAGCCCGGCAATGACGGGTATTGTGGTGCATCTCGTGGCGGGGGCTCACGATGGCCCGTAAGCCGAGAGCCGCAGCCTCGGAAGACGCTCCTCCGGAGACCGCAGCGCCCCGCCCCCCGCGTCGGCCACGCAAGGCTGCCAGCGACACGCCTGCGACCGAGTCCGCCCGCGCGCCCCACGCGGCTGAAGCCGACGGCACGTCTGCCCGAGAGGCGAGGCCAGCCACCGCAAGGAAGCCGCGGCCGAAGAAGGTGGTCGCCGACACGAAGGCCGTTGTGGCGGCCGAGGCAACGCCTGCGCCGGACGCTCCGGCGACCGACGGCCCGCGGCCCAACCGTGCAACGCGCCGCGCCGCCCTCAAGCCGGCTACGGTGGCCAACAAGGCGGCCGCGTCTGCACCGGCGCCGCCCAACCGCGCCGGTCGCCGGGCCGCCCTGAAGCCTGTCACCACCGCCGACGAACCTGCGCCGCCGAACCGGGCCGCCCGCCGTGCGGCGGCGCGTGCCTCAGGCGAACTCGTCGATGCAAACCCGGCGCCGGCGCCCGAGCCGAAGCCGGCTCGCGAACGGCCGGCAGTGGAGGCCGCTCCGTCCGCGAAGGACCGGCGCCCACGACCGCCGAAGGACAAGACGCCGAAGGACACCAGCGTCAAGGCGCTCCGGCCGGACCTGTTGCCGTCGAAGGCCGAGATCCTCGCCTTCATCGCGAGCCATCCCGGCTCGGGGAAGCGCGAGGTCGCGCGCCATTTCGGCATCGGCGGCGGGGCCAAGGTCGCGCTGAAGCGCCTCCTCAAGGAGCTCGCCGAGGAGGGCGAGGTCGAGAAGAAGCACCGGAAGCTCGTCCGTTCGGGCGACCTGCCCCCCGTCCTCGTCCTCTCGGTCGTCGAGCGCGATCGCGACGGCGATCTCGTGGCGCAGCCCGCGGAGTGGGACGAAACCACCGGCGACGCCCCGCGCATCTTCGTGGCCGCCCAGAAGCAGCCGCGGAACGCGCGTATTCGTGTCCCCGCGCCTGCCGTCGGCGACCGCGTCCTCGCCCGCATCTCCGGCTCGCCGGGGTCCTACACCGCCCGCGTCCTGAAGGTGCTGGAGCGCCGACCGGAGTCGATGCTCGGCATCGTCCGGCACACCGGCGCGGAATGGCGGCTCGAGCCGATCTCGAAGAAGGAGCGCGAGGCGGTCCTCGATCCGCAGACGCTCGCCGGCGCGAAGGACGGCGACCTCGTCCGCGCCGCGCTGACGCGGACGGGACCGCGGCTCCATCCGCGTGTCGAAGTCGTCGAGATCGTCGGCTCGATGACGGGCGAGAAGGCGGTGTCGATGCTCGCCATCCACGCCCACGCCATACCGCACGTCTTCCCGGCCGCGGTCCTGGCGGAGGCCGAGGAGGCCCCGGTGCGAATCTCGCGCGAGGACCGCGAGGACTGGCGCGACCTGCCGCTCGTCACCATCGATCCGCCGGACGCCAAGGATCACGACGACGCCGTTCACGCAGCGCCCGACGACGACGCGTCGAACCCGGGCGGCTTCGTGTGCACCGTCGCGATCGCCGATGTCGGCCTTTATGTCAGGCCCGGGACGGCGCTCGACCACGAGGCGCGGCTCCGCGGCAACTCCGTGTACTTCCCCGACCGCGTCGTGCCGATGCTGCCGGAGCGGATCTCGAACGACCTCTGCTCGCTGCGCGAGGGCCTCGACCGCCCTGCCCTCGCCGTCCGCATGGTGTTCGACTCCGAAGGGCGGAAGCGCACGCACAGCTTCCACCGCATCCTGATGCGCTCCGCGGCCAAGCTCTCCTATGCGGCTGCCCAGGCTGCCTTCGATGCCGGCGCCGACCCCGTCGGGGACGACCTCGGCGCGCCGGTGCTCCGGCCGCTGTGGGACGCGTACCAGGTGCTGGCGCGGGGCCGGGCCGCGCGCGAGCCCCTGGCGCTCGAACTGCCGGAGCGAAAGGTTCTGGTCGGTCCGGACGGACAGATCGAGCGGATCATGACGGCAGTGACCCTCGAGGCAAACCGCCTGATTGAGGAGTTCATGATCCAGGCGAACGTCGCCGCGGCGGAAACGCTGGAGAAGCAGAAGTCCCCGCTCGTCTACCGCATCCACGACGCGCCCTCGCTCGCGAAACTCGAATCGCTGCGCGAGTTCCTCGGCTCGATCGAGGTCTCGCTGCCGAAGCAGGGCAATCTCCGCCCCAGCCACTTCAACCAGATCCTCACCCGCCTCAAGGAAACCGAGCACGGCCGGATCATCCACGAGGTGGTCCTGCGGTCGCAGAGCCAGGCGGAGTACAGCCCGGCCAATATCGGCCATTTCGGCCTGAACCTCCGCCGCTACGCGCATTTCACATCGCCGATCCGGCGCTACGCCGACCTGATCGTCCATCGTGGTCTGATCCGCGCGCTCGGCCTTGGCGACGGCGCCCTGCCCGACGGCATCGAAGCCGAGCTCCCCGAGATTTCGGCCGAGATTTCGGCGACGGAGCGGCGCGCAATGGCGGCCGAGCGCGAGACGATCGACCGCCTCGTCGCCTACTGGCTGGCGGACCGCATTGGCGCGACCTTCACCGGCCGGATCGCCGGCGTCACCCGGTCGGGCCTGTTCGTGAAGCTCGACGAGACCGGCGCCGACGGCTTCATCCCGATCGGCACGATCGGCGCGGACTACTATGTCCACGATGAAGGGCGGCACGCCCTTGTGGGGCGGAACAGCGGCGAGACGCACCGGCTGGGCGATCAGGTGGAGGTGAAGCTGGTCGAGGTCGCTCCGGTTGCTGGCGCGCTGCGTTTCCAGCTCCTCAGCGAAGGCAGCGTGGGCAAGTCACGCCCGCGCCCCGGAGGGCGGCCCGACAAGGGTTTCCGCGGCTTCAAGGGCAATCGCCCAGGTCCGCGCGGAAGCAAGGGCGGCCGCCGGCGCTGACCTTGCGGCGCCTCACGAGAAACCACGCCGCGACACATGCCCCTCTGGCAATTGCGGCAACGAAGGACTATCTGCAGCGTTGCCGCAGGGCAGTCCCCGAAAATTCGGATTAGCAACCATGGCCAAGAAACGCGAAGCCGTCGCGGAATACGTCCTGTTCGATGCCATGTACGAGGACGGCTCGCAGCGCTCGAACCGCAAGGTTCCCAACTCGGCGCTCGAATATCACAACGACATTCTCAAGGCCGCCAAGGCCGACATCGAGCGGCAGGATCGCGAAATCGCCGAAAAGTCGGGTAAACCTCCGATCGAGATTCGCACCGTGAAGCGCTCGCGCGGCAAATAGCTGCCCGCCAACCAAGACACACCAGAAAGGACCACGACTTGGCAGCCTACAAGGAACAGACCTTCGCCGAACGCCAGCGCGCCGCGCAGGAGGCAAAGAAGGCCCAGTTGGCCGCCGTGCTCGCCAAGCCGAAGGACGACCCCGAGGCTTTGCGCCGCGCCGCCGAGCGCAAGGCGCTGGCCGAGGCACGCGAAGCGCGCCTTGCCGAAAAGGAGCGCCTGAAGCGCGAGGAGCGCGAGCGCCGGGAGGCCGAGGCTCGCGCCGCCGAGGAAGCGCGCCTCGCGGCTCTCGAGGCCGCGCGGATCGCCGAGGAAGAGCGGAAGATTGCCGAGGAGGCCGCCAAGAAGGAGGCCAAGCTAGCCGCCGCCGCCCGCGTCATCGCCGACGAGGCCGCCCGCAAGGCCGAGCGCGACGCCCGCTACGCCGCCCGCAAGGCGCGCATCGGCAAGCGTTAGCCGGAGCCCAGGTCGCGGAACTGCCGATCCGCCAAACGCGTTTGCGCGGGATTGCGGAGGGCGCCGTGACAATCACCACGAACGAAGTCGACGAATTCTTCGCCGCCTACGGGCGGCGGAGCAACGACGCCTTGCGCCGGCCTCCGGTCGAGGACATCGATGGCATGATGGAGTCGTTCGGCCCGTTCTTCGTCGGGGCCAGTCCGCGCGGTATCATGGGCGCCGCCACGGACGGCGCGTTTCGCGACCTACTGGCAAAGGGCTTCGAGCGCTATCGGGTAATCGGGGGTACGTCGATGGAAGTCACCGGGGTCGAGGTCTTGCGGATCGATGAATTCCACGTGATGGCGAAGGTCGGCTGGCGTTTCTCTCATGATCGGCCGAAGGACGGGAGGCGCGGCGTGATGCAGTTCACGAACGTCTGCTTCCTGAACAGGTCGGACGGGCCGCTCCGGATCTTCGCCGCCGTCACCCCCGACGAGGAATCAGCGCTGCGACAAGAAGGCCTCATGTCCTGACCCTTTGCCGCATCGCTTTCCACGCGTGCCGCCCCCATTCTCTCGCTGACTCGTTGTCCTTTCCGGATTGCGAGCCGGTGCAACCCCTCCCCGCACGCGACAGCTGGTGCGGTCGGACAGCCCGGGTATAGTATGACCGTTACATACGAGATCGGCGCCGGCGCCACTTCGGACCTCAACGAGGGCGAAGGCGAGGGTGAGAAGCGCCACGTCTGGCAATCGATCCGGCGCGGCGTGCGCTGCCGCTGCCCGAACTGCGGCGAAGGCCGCATGTTCAACCGCTTCCTGAAGGTGGCGCCGACCTGCCCCGCCTGCGGCGAGGATCTCTCGCACCACCGGGCTGACGACCTTCCGCCCTACCTCACGATCGTGATCGTCGGCCACATCGTGGTGACCGCGATCCTGTTCGTCTTCGGGCGCTGGGAATGGCCGACGACGGTGCATCTCCTCGTGTGGCTGCCGCTCACCTTCGCACTGTGCCTTGCCCTGCTGCAGCCGACCAAGGGAGCCGTCGTCGGCCTCCAGTGGGCGCTCCGCATGCACGGCTTTGCCCGGACGTCAGGACAGGGCGACGCGTTCGACGATCCGGACACGGAGCCGGGCGAAGGCGACACCCGCCCGAGCTGGGTGTCGTAGCACCGGACTTTTCTTGACTTCCTGGCGCGGTCCGCTAGTGATCGCGTCCACGTTTCAAGGGCGGCCCCCGGCGCCGCCCTTCGTCATTCGAGGGGCCCATGGCCAAGAGCAACACCGTCAAGATCAAGCTCGTTAGCACGGCTGACACGGGCTTCTTTTATGTCACCAAAAAGAACTCGCGCACCAAGACCGACAAGATGTCGCTGAAGAAGTACGACCCTGTCGTGCGGAAGCACGTCGACTTCAAGGAAGCCAAGATCAAGTAGCCTTCCCGGCCACTGGTCGCGCGTTTGAAAGGCACCGCTCCGCGGTGCCTTTTGCGTTTTCCGGCCGCGCCTCATCATTCATGGCGGGATGGCCACGGCCGAAAGCCACCCCTCGGCCCGGGGGCGGAGGAGCGGCTTCCGATCGCTTGGTGGAAGAAGGCCTCGGGCGGCCAAGAAGTGGCCGGCCCAGAACGGGTTTATACGAGGAGGCCACTCAATCCGTTCTGGGCCGGACCAACCCCACGGACCCAGGAGATGCGGCGGACCTGAGCACTCCGTAGGGCATTGGGTTGTGACGGCGGCTAAGCTTCGCGGCTCGAAGAAGCCCGCGCGGCGCCGCCTCAGGCGTCAAGAGGACCTTACCCAATCCTGTCGGAAAATCAACAAATTGCCCAGACGGCGACCCGCCATGCCCAGGTTACCTAAACAGTTAACCTTACGCGTGCAGATAGCGATCTGGCGAACTCAGTAGTTGCAGGCGCTTGGCCCGCAGACGCTCACGCCGCCGCGGACACCACACGGTTGCGCCCGGTGTGCTTCGCCCGGTACAGCGCCTCGTCTCCGCGCTGGAGGAGCGAGTTGACCGTATCCTCGGGCGTCAGGAGCGTCGATATCCCGATGCTCACCGTCACATCGATCGGTGGCTGGCCGGCGCCAACGGCGAAGGGTTCGCCTGAGATGCGCTCGCGGATGCGCTCGCCGACAAGCACCGCCAGGGAGACGTCCGTCTCCGGCATGGCCACGACGAATTCCTCGCCGCCGAACCTGCAGGCAAGGTCGATCCCGCGCACCGCGCGGCGAAGGCGCTCGGCGAATTCGCGCAGCACGGCGTCGCCCGCGAGGTGGCCGTGGGTATCGTTGATCGCCTTGAAGTGATCGATGTCGATGAGCAGGAGCGAGAGCGGCCGGCCCCGTCCCGCGGCCTGGCCGATCAGCGTGGCGAGGTGGCGCTCGAAATAGCGCCGGTTGTGGAGCCCGGTCAGCCCGTCGGTGATCGCCATCTCGATGGTGAGCTGGACGTTGTCACGGAGCTGGTCGGAGTAGCGCTTGCGGCGGATCTGGGTGCGGACGCGGGCCAGCATCTCGTCCCGGTCGATCGGTCGCGAGATGTAGTCGTTGACACCGAGGTCGAGCGCGCGGTTCAGGCGGCTCCTGCTGTCGGGCGAATCCACGACCAGGATCGGCAGCATCCGCGTCCGCTCGAGCGAGCGCAGCTGCGAGCAGAGGCGAAGCCCGTCATGGGCAGCGAGTTCAAGGCTCACAATGGCAAGGTCGAAGCCGCCCTCCGCAGCCTTGAACAACGCCTCCTGCGGATCTGTCTCCACCGTGACGCTGTGGTCCCGCGACAGGCCGGACACGATGCGGTCGCGCGACGAGGCGCGGTCGTCGACCAGGAGGATGCGGCCGGACAGCGATGCCGCGGTGCTCGGCTCGAGTGCAATCTGGCTCGTCGTCGCCGCGCGGGCGCCAAGTTCGTCCGTGAGCATTTTGAGCCGCACCAGGCTCCGCACCCGCGTAACCAGAGCGAGATCGTTCGCCGGCTTGGTGAGGAAGTCGTCCGCTCCGGCCTCGAGGCCGGCCACGCGATCCTGCACGGAATCGAGCGCGGTCACGATGATGACGGGCAGGTGCGTCGTCTTCGGATCGGCCTTCAGCCGGCGGCACACCTCGAACCCGTCCATCCCCGGCATCATCACGTCGAGAAGGACGATGTCGCATAGGCCGCGGCTGCAGATCTCGAGTGCCTGAGGACCGTTGGTCGCCGTCACGACATCGAAATACTCGGCCGTGAGCTTGGCTTCGAGCAGCTTCACGTTCGCCGGTATGTCGTCGACCACCAGGATGCGCGCGCTCATCTTCCCCTCAGGCGTCGCCGAGATAGGCTTTCACCGTCTCGATGAATTTTCCCACCGAGATCGGCTTGGACAGGTAGGCCTCGCAGCCGCCCTGGCGGATGCGGTCCTCGTCGCCCTTCATTGCAAACGCCGTCACGGCGATGATCGGGATCGCGCGGAGGTCGTCGTCCTCCTTGATCCACTTGGTCACTTCCAGGCCCGAAACCTCGGGCAGCTGGATGTCCATCAGGATCAGATCGGGGCGGTGCTCGCGGGCAAGGTCGATCGCTTCGAGGCCGGATCGGGTCTGGATCGTGTCGTAGCCGGACGCTTCGAGGAGATCGTGGAAGAGCTTCATGTTGAGCTCGTTGTCCTCCACGACCAGGACGGTCTTCGCCATCTGAATTCTTCCTCGCCGCGGCAGGAAACCGCCTTTTCGCGGCCCCTCCATGCGATGGGTCCGGGATATGCGCCAACTCTTTCGGGAGTGCTAACCCGATCGCAGAATCACGGCCCTATCTTAGGATTGCCACGACGAAATCCACAGGCTCGAAACCATTTCGCGAGGAACCGCCCACCGCTCGCGACAGGTGTGCTTCCCCGTCGCGGGCGCGGAGAACCCAGCCGTCCCGCCGATACGGGACCGCAACACGGCCGGACATGCGCGTGAAAAAAAGCGCCGGTGGCGCCGGCTTCAGCCTGCCGCCCTGCGACCGCCGGTCGCGCCTGGCATGGCAGGGTCCTCATCGATGCGGTCGCGCTCGTGGTCGCGCTCCGCGATCGCCTCGAGCTTCTCCAGTTCCTCTTCGGCAAGCGCGAGCCCGTCGTGGGCCACATCGCGCTGGGCCCGGAGTTCGTCGGCCGAGGCGCGGAGATTGTCGCGGCGCTGCATGGCCGCCTTGGCGAAGGTGGAATAGGCGAAATGGCCAATGTCGTGGATCCCGGTCCGCTCCTCCTCGGCGCGGATCTGGTTGTCCAGTTCCGTCGACATGCGGACGAACTCGGCGACCATGCCGTCGATCTGCGCCACCTGCCTGCGCTTCTCCTCGACCTGGAAACGCTTCAGCCTGACCACGCTATCACGCGACTTCATCGGACCTGCTCCCCTGCCCATCGGCAGCATCGAAGCCCCTGCCCTCCGGCGGGGGGCCACGACCTCCCGCGAAGGCCTTGGGCCAACTCTAACTTTCTGCCTATCCTTACCGGGATCGCCGCGAACGGACGGTCCGGTAACCCTTCGTTTACGTCTCGCGTTAATCATGCCGGTTAAGGGCTTAAGGCCGGGTAAACCGGATGACTCGACTGAGGCCGAAACGGCGAGTCGAGTGAATCGGTTAGGCCGAGACCCTGATCAAGATTGTGAAGCCAACCGGACGAGGATTCTGCTGGCCTTTTCAAATGCGTGGGCTGAGTCTCTCACGAGATCTCGGCGCCCGGTTTGGCCAGTGAATCAGGAAGTGTTAACCAAGCTTCGGTAGCGTATCGAATCGGGGTTAACCGTTCCCCTCGGGGGCACCAGAAGTGCGGTGCGGCCCGAGGCCGGCAGCCAGGGGATGGGTATGCGAGTTCTGCTGATCGAGGATGACAGCGCTACCGCGCAGAGCATCGAGCTGATGTTGAAGTCCGAGGATTTCAACGTCTACACGACCGACCTTGGCGAAGAGGGGGTCGATCTCGGCAAGCTGTACGACTACGACATCATCCTTCTGGACCTCAACCTTCCCGACATGTCGGGTTACGAAGTGCTGCGGACGCTTCGCGTCTCCAAGGTGAAGACGCCGATCCTCATCCTCTCGGGCCTTGCCGGCATCGAGGACAAGGTCCGCGGCCTCGGCTTCGGCGCCGACGACTACATGACCAAGCCCTTCCACAAGGACGAGCTGGTCGCCCGCATCCACGCCATCGTCCGCCGCTCGAAGGGCCACGCCCAGTCGGTGATCTCGACCGGTGAGCTGACGGTCAACCTCGACACCAAGACGGTCGAGGTGAATGCGCAGCGCGTCCATCTGACCGGCAAGGAGTACCAGATGCTGGAGCTCCTCAGCCTCCGCAAGGGTACGACGCTGACCAAGGAGATGTTCCTCAACCATCTCTACGGCGGCATGGACGAGCCCGAACTCAAGATCATCGACGTCTTCATCTGCAAGCTGCGCAAGAAGCTCGCGGCGGCCACCGGCGGCCAGAACTACATCGAAACCGTCTGGGGCCGCGGCTACGTCCTGCGTGAACCCGACGACGTCGAGCCCCTCCGCGCAAGCGCCTGAGCCTTCGGCCTCGCCGCACCACGACAAGCCCCGCTCCGGCGGGGCTTTTGCTTTTTGGGGGTCGGTTGGTTGGTCTTCCCAACGTCGCCGCTCCACGTCAGGCCATAAACCGTTTAGCTGCCCCTGCCCGCTAATGCAGCCGGCTCACCGGCACCGGCAGCGCGCGATCCCCCGTGACAACGACCGGCGATGCGACCCCGCCACGGTCGACCGCCGCGCTGGCGACGGCCTGGATGCGGATCAGCATACGCGCCGCATCGGCGGTGGCGCTCGCCGGCTCCCCGGCGGGTCCGAGGACGACGACACAGGGCTTCCCGGGCGCCGCAGCGAGCGCCGTCAGGAGGTCGCGGCAGCGGGAATCCTCGACAGAGAGCCGGACTGCGACGAGGTCCGGCGCGCAGCGTGCGGCGTCCGCCGCGGCCCTGCGGAGGTCGCGGCAATTGCCGACGACCGCCATGTCGCGGTCAAGATCGACCGCCCGTCCCAGCGCGAGGGAACTGTGCACCTCGGGGTCCACGATCATGACGCGGAGCGGGTCGGTGACCGGACCGGCGGGCGTACGAAGGGCGCGCCGAAGCGCGACGGCCTCGAGCCAGCGCCTCACAGGAGGCCCACTTCCTGGAGCTTGGCTTCGATCACGCTCTTGTCGAACGGCTTCAGGACATGGTCGTCCACGCCGGCGCGGACGGCCCGACCGACGATCGCCGGATTGTACTCGGTCATGCAGAAGAGGATCTTCGGCCGGTCGCCCCCTTCCAGGCGGCGGAGCGCCTTGACGAAGTCGATGCCGTCCATGACGGGCATCGTCGCGTCGACCATGATTGCGTCGGGCATCCCCCCGCGGCAGAGCGCAAGGGCGGCCTCGCCGTCCTCGGCCTCGCTGACGCTGAAGTCGAGGCCCTCGCAGATGCGGCGGACCACTTTCCGGATGACGCTCGAATCGTCCACGACCAGGAAATGGGGCATCGTCATCATTCCTGGCCGGCGGCTCCCTGGGCGCTGGCGAGGCGGACGACCGCCGGGAGCGGCAGCGTGAGGGCAAACGAGACCGCGCCGGGCCTTCCGGAAAGCATCGTGATGCGTCCGCCAAGTGGCGACACGCGACCGATTGCTCCGGCGATGCCGCGACCGAGCGCTTCGGGTCCGGAGGCGGCCACCGTGGGATCAACCCCGCGGCCGTCGTCGCGGACGACGAAGCGGAGGGCGCCGGCGGTGAGCTCGGCGGTCAGCGTCAGGGCGCCGCCGAGAGGCTTGCCCGCCATCAGTCGCTCCATCGGAGGCTCGATGCCGTGGGTGATCGCGTTGCGCAAGAGCTGCACCAGCGCCGGCACGGCGGCGGAAATGAGGTCGGGCGTCACCAGGACCGGTGTCGCATCGATCGCGAGGGACGCGCTCTTGCCGTTGAAGCCGGCCAGCTCGGCGACGAATCCGCGCAGATGATCGAGGGCGTCCGCGACCGACCAGCGGCGGACATCACGTGATGCCGCCGCGCGCGGGAGGGATCTTCGATTGCGCGGCGTACCAGCCTCGCCCGCGGAAGTTGACGACATGACGGAACTGCTTTGCCTAGAGACCGACCCGACGCTCGCGCAAAGCGAGCAGACCCAGCTGTTCACCATCGACCGAGAATGGTTAACGGATCCTGAAACGGCCCGCCCGGGCGGACGTCATGTCACCACGCGGGCGAGGATGACCACCATTTCGCCCTCGAGCGTTGCCGAGATGCGCATGCCCGACAGGCGGGCGAGGAGCCCCGTGTAGTAAGGCTGCACGGCGTGGGCATCGACGTTGACGTCGGCAAGGTCGCCCGGCACCAGCTTCTCGAATGCCGCCGGCACCCGCGCCGACGGGCCGGTACAGGCGAGGCGGAAGGTCGGCGCCTCGACCGGAGCGATCACCTCGACCTTGATGGCGCCACCGCGCGGGATCGCATTGCCGGCGAGCAGGACGAGGTTGAGGAGGAGTTTTACCCGGTTCTTGCCCATCAGGGCGCGCGGCGCCTCCCAGGACAGCTCCGGCTTCTCGCTCGCCATCAGTCCGCGTGCGACCTTCTCGGCGTCGCCGAGGTCGATCTCGGCGCCGACGCTGCCGGCGGCGCCGAACGCCAGGCGGGCGAACTGCAGCTTGGCCGACGCCTGGGCTGCGCTCTTCCGGATGAGCTCGAACGCAAAGCCCCGCGTTTCCTCGTCGTCGTTCTCATCCAGGACCTCGAGGCCGTTGATGATCGCGCCCACCGGCGAGATGATGTCGTGGCAGACGCGGCTGCACAGGAGGGCCGCGAGGTCATGCGCCTCGAGTTCGAGTACTTTGGACATCGTCAATGCCTCCGCCGGCAATCGAATCGCGGGAGGACCGGCTCCCGTGAGCCGAACCATTGCCCCTCCCGGCCGGCCATCCAAGCCCGGCGCGCGATCCCGGGTGTGGACATCCCGGCTGCGGACCCGCCGACCGTCGGGAATGATCTCTGAAGCTCACGGCACGATCGACCGGTGACCGGCGGCGCGTTTGTCGATCGCGGCATTTTCTGCCCCGCCAATCGACATCGGCGGCCGCTTTGGCCTAAGATTCACCAATCGCGCGTGGCGGGATTCGCACCGCGCGACGTGCCGGCCCGGTGTTTGGCTCGACGCTGCGGTCTTGGAGCCCGTTCTCAACAGGGATCGTGTGGGATGATTCGCTCTCTCGTAAAGCGCTTCCTTGCCGCTGCCGTGGTTGCCTTCGCAGTCGCAGGCACAGCGCAACAGGCATCGGCCCAGGCCAACGCCCAGTATACCGGCGACCAGCTCGTGGCGGCGGGCAACAGCTTCTTCACCCAGCTGTCGGGGAACCTCGCTTCCGTCATCGAAGAGGCGATCAGCCGCTTCGGCCTGCCCAACGGCTACATCCTCGGCCAGACCGCCGGCGGCGCGATCATCGGCGGCGTCCGCATCGGCGAGGGTACGCTCTACACACAGAACGCCGGCACGCGGCCGGTGTACTGGATCGGCCCGTCGATCGGCTTCGATGTAGGCGCCGACGCCTCGCAGACGATGATGCTTGTCTACAACCTTCCCAGTGTCGAGGCGGTCTACCAGCGCTTCTTCGGGGTCAGCGGCTCCGCCTTCGTCGTCGGCGGCGTCGGCATGACGGTGCTGACCAACAGCGGCATCACAGTTGTCCCGATCGTGTCTGGCCTCGGAGCCCGTCTCGGGTTCAACATCGGCTACCTGAAATTCACCCCGACGCGGACGGTCAATCCCTTCTAGACCGGGCCGCCGGCCGGGTATCCCGCGGTCGCTCCTAGGAGCGCCGCGGAACGGAGGGCGGGAGGCGTGATCGAAGCGGGCATGTACTTTGCCCTGGGGCTCGCAACGGCGGGACTCCTTGCGCTGATGATCGCCCCCTTGTTCTGGCGCCGGGCCGTGCGGCGGACGCGCGCCGAGATCGAACACGCCGTCCCGCGCAGCCTTGGCGAAATCCAGGCCGAGAAGGACCAGCTCCGGGCCGAGTTCGCGATGTCGACCCGCCGGCTTGAGTTGAGTGTCGAGCGGCTGCGGGACAAGGCCGGCGAACACCTCGCGGAGATCAACGACAAGCGGGCTTTGGTGAAGCGGCTTGCCGAGGAGCAGGCACGCCGCGTCGCTGCCGTCGAGCAACTCGAACAGCGCGAGGCCGAACTGAGCAAGCTCCTCGATCGCCGCGAGGAGCGGCTCAGGGACAGTTCGGCGGAACTCGAATCGGTCCGCACAAGCCTTGCCGAGCGCAGCCGCGCCCTCGAACAGCTCGAGCAAGCCATGAAGCGCGCCAGCGAGACGGCCGAACAGAAGACGATCGAACTAGTCGCGCGCGGCACCGAAATCGACAACCTCAAGGACCAGTTGACCTCCGCGAAGGCGCGCCAGACCGCGCTCCACATCGAGCGGACGCGCCTCGAAACGGCGGTCGCCGAAGCCCACGCCGGCCAGACCGTGGACACGAGGAAGATCGAGAGCCTGGAACGCCGCATCGTGCGGATGGAGGCCGAGCGGAGCGAAGCAGCCGCCGAGGTGGAAGAGCGCGACCGCGAGATCGAGCGCCTCACCGCGGAACTGGAGGCGCGGGCGGGCACGGTCGAGGCGCTCGAGCACCGGCTCATCGAGGCCGAGGCGGCATTCGCCGAGGCATCCGCGGAAGCCGCCCGGCTGACGCTCGACCTCGAAGAGGCCGGCCACCGCGACCACCATGCCGAAACCAATGAAGCGCTCGCGAGCCTCGAGCACGAACGCGAGGCGCTGCTCGCCCAGATCGCCGCCCTTCAGGACGCCTTCGATCGCAGCACGGCCGAGAACGCCGAGTTGCGGCGCGTCGCGGGCGACGCCTGGGAGGCGGAGCGGATGCAGAACGCCCTCCTCCGCGAACGGCTGAACGACATCGCCGGCGAGGTCGTGCGGCTCACCCGATCCTACCGCGGCGACCTCGGGCTCGCGGAACTGACCGTGCTTTCGGGCGGTGCCGATCCCGACCCCGACAGGACGCCGGGGCGAGCGGCTGGCGAAGGCTCGCTGGCCGATCGCATCCGCGCGCTCCAGCGCAGCGCGAAGGGTTAGCTGCCTCCCGGAACCCCGGTCGACGGTCCTTCGTTTTCCCATCGGGGCCGACGACAGGAGACGGGTCGATGACCGAACCGACCGCAAAGGTCTCGCGCATCATCGAGGCAACGCCGGAGACGATCTTCCGGGAGCTGACTTCGCCCGGGCGGATGAAGGACTTCTTCCTCGGCGCCAGGTCGAGAGCACGTTCAAGGTGGGAGATTCGATCACCTTCAGCGGGGTCTTCGAGGGCAAGCCATACGAAGACAAGGGCGAGATCCTCATCAATGATCCGCCGCGGCGGCTCGCCTTCTCGCACTTCAGTCCGCTGGCGGGTGCAGCCGACGAGCCTGCGAACTACCACACCGTGACGTTCGACCTGATGCCCGCCGGTGACGCGACCGAAGTGACGCTCACGCAAGCCAATCTCCTCGGCGGCGTGAAGCCTTCCGACGTCCGGAACCGGGGCGCGTTCGAGACGAACTGGCGGTCCCTCCTCGAGAAGCTCGATGCCGCCGCGACCCGCGCTCGCGCCGCGTGAACGCCGCTTTGAGCCATCGTCCCGAAGCGATGCTCCCCGGCCGCCGAAGGCGTCGAACCGCCATGCGATTTGAGCTAGGATGTCACGGCTGAGCGGGGGCGCGCCCCGCTGCTCCCGAGGCGGCCACAATGTCAGATGCACCGATCTCCCGCGGATTCTTCGGCCGCCGTCGCCCCGACGCCAGAAGCGACCGCATCCCGCCCGGCCAGCATCTTGTGAACGACTTCCCCGTCCTCTCGGCCGGCCCCACGCCGCGCGTCGATCTCGCGCGCTGGGCCTTCGCCCTGCGCCGCGATGGGCAGGACATCGTCCGCTGGACCTGGGAAGAGTTCAACGCCCTGCCGCAAACCGACGTCACCGTCGATATCCACTGCGTGACGACGTGGTCGAAGCTCGACACGAGGTGGCGCGGCGTGTCGATCGACACCATCCTGTCCGCCGCCGGCGTTGACGCGCCGCCCTCGGCTTACGCCATGGCGCATTGCGACGGCGGCTACACCACCAATGTCCCGCTCGCCGACATGACCGGCGGCAAGGCGATGGTCGCCCACACCTATGACGGCAGGCCGCTGGAGCCGGCCCATGGCGGCCCAGCGCGTCTCCTCGTGCCGCACCTCTATTTCTGGAAGAGCGCCAAATGGGTGCGGTCGATCGAGTTCATCGATCGCGACCAGCCCGGCTTCTGGGAACAGCTCGGCTACAACATGTACGGCGATCCCTGGCGGGAGCAGCGCTATGCGGGCGATTGAGGAGGCCGGAACCGGCACGCCTCCACGCCTGATCTGGCGTACCGCCGAAGTCATCGCGATCACCGAGGAGACCCCGCGCGTCCGGACGCTCGCGCTCGGCGTCCCCGGCTGGCCCGGCCACCTTGCCGGCCAGCATCTCGACGTGCGCCTGACGGCGCCAGACGGATACTCCGCGCAGCGCTCCTACTCGATCGGCTCGCCTCCCGAGACGCCGCACATCGAACTGACCGTCCAGCGCCTCGAAGAGGGCGAGGTGTCGCCCTATCTCGCGCATGACGTCCGCCCCGGCGACCGCTTTGAGGTGCGCGGGCCGATCGGCGGCCATTTCGTCTGGGCCGCGACACAGGGCGGACCGCTTCTGCTCATCGCCGGCGGCTCCGGGGTCGTGCCGCTGATGGCGATGCTCCGCCACCGCGCCGCGGCCGGCTCCACGGCGCCGGCGGTGCTGCTCTACTCGTCGCGGACCTTCGCCGACATCATCTTCCGCGCCGAACTGGAGCGGCTCGCAACGCCCGGCTCGGGGCTTGCCGTCGTCCACACGTTGACCGATTCGCCGCCTGCGGACTGGACCGGCTTTCGCCGCCGGATCGACCGCGCGATGATCGAGACAGTCGGTTTCCCACCGGACGCGAAGCCGCGCTGCTTCATCTGCGGCCCGACCGGCCTGGTCGAGTCAGCCGCGCGCACGCTGGTCGAGATCGGTCACGCCGCGGCCCTGGTGAAGACGGAACGCTTCGGCCCGACGGGCGGCTGACGACACTTGCCGCCACGGCGGCCGAACGGGAGGACGACATGAGCGCGGAGGCTGGAGCGGACTTCATCCCTCTCGACGGCAACGCGGTTGCCGGAGACTTGAGCGAGCTTTTTGCCCGCGACGTCACCACAGCCACGATCCGCTGCGGCAGTTGCGGATCCTCGGCCGAGATCGGCGCCGTGCGGGTCTATGGCGGCGCGATGGGGTCGATCTTCCGCTGTTTCACCTGTGACACGGCGGTCATCCGCATGGTCCGCACGCCGCGCGGCTTTGCCATCGACATGCGCGGCGCGGCCCTGTTGCTGGTCAACACCTGACCGACGCGGAGCGCTCTCAGCGTTCGACCGGCACGAACCGAGCCGCCCGCGCTTCGATCGCGTTCATCTGCTTCTCGGTCATTCCCTCGGCGAGAATCTCCAGCGCACCGGGCGCGCTCCGCACCGTGCCGGCCTGCGCGGCGAGGTATATCCAGTAGTACGCCTCGGCGTTGTCGACCGGCACGCCCTCGCCGAGCGCGTACATGATGCCGAGGTCGTACTGCGCGGCCGCATTCCCCGCCGCCGCGGCCAGCGAGTAGAGACGCATCGCCTCCGGGTAATTGAGGCCGACCGGACCATCCGGATCGACGTAGAGGTCAGCGGCCGCCTCCTGTGCCTCCACGTGGTTCTGTTCGGCCGCAAGAAGGAACCAGTGGAGGGACTCGGCGAGATCCCGCGGCACGCCGCCGGTGCCGAAATAGAGGAGGCCCAGTTCGAACTGCGCCGCCGGGAAACCCGCGTCGGCAGCCATCCGGAACCAGCGCGCCGCCTCGACCGCGTCCTCGGGGACCCCCCTGCCGCCCGCATAGAGGAGGCCGACCCCGGTCTGGGCCCCGGTGTGCCCGCTATCGGCGGCCCGCCTGTACCAGGTCATCGCGTCGGCATAGCTCTGCTTGATGCCCTCGCCCTGCGAGTAGGCAAAGCCGAGATTGAACTGCGCACCGATGTGGCCGGCCTCGGCCGCGACCCTGTACCAGCGCACCGCCTGTGCCGGATCGACCGGCAGCCCTTCGCCAAAATAGTAGCGCTCGGCGAGCTCGAAGGCGGCATCCGCGTCGCCCGCGGCGGCCATCGACTGGACGGTCGCGAGGTTGGTCTGGGGCCCCACCCCCTGCTGGCCGGCGGCGGGACTGGCCGCGATGGCGATGGAAAGGGCGAGGGCGGCGGCAAGGGTGGCGAGGCGGCGAACGATCATCGGCAGAACCTAGCGGGAATTCACGCGTTGCTCCACTACGGCGAGAGGAAACTCGCGGCAAGGTGAGGACCGGGGGTTGGAAAGTCGCCGCTTGACGGCAAAGGGCCGTGCTCTTGGGCGCAAGCTCGGCTAGCGTGACGCCGCGCGCCCGGGGGGCGCCGCATGATCGTCAAAGGCCCGGACATGCAGTTCCTTCGCCGGCTGTCGCTGGTCGACTTCGCGCTGATCGTCGCCCTCGTCGTGGTAGGCGCGCTCGCGATCTCGAACCAGCGCGGCGCGACGACGGCGGGAGGCGGCGGGCTTGCCCTCTCGAACGAGAACATCTCCGCTTTCCAGGATGGGCTGGTGGACCTCTTCACCGCGCTGGCGACCGGGCAGCCGGCGGAAGCCGGGTTCGAGGCCGTGGCGACGGCTGTCGGAAACGCCCGCGATACCGCACTCGCGCCGGAGGTTGCCGAACTCGCGGCCGCCCACGCAATGCGGAACGATCCCGCCATCGCCGCGTCCCTGGCGAGGATCAGCAGGCTGACGCAGACGAGCCCGTTCGCCGAACTGTTCCTCAATGCCTACGCCAGCGGAACGCTCAACTACGCCCTTCAGTCGGGCGGGGCGACGCCGGCGACCGGACGCGAATGGGTGCATCTGGTCTGGATCGAGACCGCTCCCAGTGGCGCCCTCCTCGCCTGGCAGCTCGCACCCGGCGAGGCAACATGGTCGGTCGAACCCGGCAATGCCGCCGTCACCCTTGCCTTCGCCGTGCCCGGCGAAGGGCACACCGGTACGCTCCGCCTCGCGCCGGCCAGCCCCGGCGCAATTGTCGAAGCGCTGGCGACCTTCAGCGCCGCGCTAACCGAATCCATGGTCGCGCTGGGCGAGCCGGTCCCGCTCGACGACGGCATCCTGATTCTCGACCGGGGCGAAGCGACCGGCGCCAGGCCCGGCCAGCCCTGGATCGGCGAAACGCGGCTCGGCGAGCCGCCCGGCCTCCTTGACGACATCCGGCGCGCCGAAGCCGTCGTGTGGACGGCGACCCTTGCCGACGGTCGGACCTTCCTGATGCGGATCAGGATGGGCGAGACCGGCCGCGCCGCCGTCGCCTCGGTATTCCCGGCCTGACGGACCGCCGCTTGCGCTGGAAGGCTTCCTCCGTAAGTCTCCGGCGCCGCGATCAAGCGCGGGGGAGTGCACCGATGCGCCTCGCACGCCTGCTCCCTGCCCTCGCCGCGGCGCTGGTCGCCGTTGCCGCATCTGCTCAGGAGCCGGCGGCGCCTGACCCCGCGCGCTCCGCCGTCACCCTGTTCTACCCGCGTACGCTCGTCCGGACGGAGGAGCGCGGCCTCGATGGCACCGCGACGTGGCGGATGGCCAATCTCGGGCCGGTACGCGCGCTCGAGGCGGTGCTGTCCTTCCCCGGCGCCGACGGGGACATGATCGTCCTGATCGAGGAGAACCCCTACCGCGACCTGCCGGACGACATGCTTGTCCACGCCTGGCCGCAATGGCCCGCCACGGCCGAGGGTCCGGCGGCCATGTGGGCCTACCTCGTCGGCGTCGAGATGGACGGCGATGCGCAGGCCGGCCTGATCGCCACCGCGCGAGGCGACTGGACTACGGGGCTGATGGCGGCGGGCGCTGCCCGCAACCACGAGCGCCTGCGGGCGGCCGGCATCCTCATCGTCGAGCTGGGCCTCCCGGACGGAAAGGCATTCGTCGCCCTCCGCCTCGGGGCGGAACAGCGGAGCCTTCTCGCCGAGCTCATCCCGGCCGACGGGCCGGCCTTCCCGCTCGCCGGCCCCGCCGAGCCGAGGATCCTCTCCGTCGGCGCTCCGGACGGCACCGGGGGCGTGCTGTGGGACACGCCGACCGCCGAGGGGGGCGGCGTGATGGTGCGCGGCCGCTTCTACCTCGACGACCGCGGCATCCGGTTCAACCTCGTCATCGCCATGACGCCGGACGGCCTCGTCATGACGGTCGAGGGCAACACGCGATCGCCTGGCGCCATCGTCGCCCTGTCGGTTCTGACACCGGATGGCGAGATTGCGCTGCCGGCGGGTTCTCCGCCAGCTGCAGCCGGGAATGGATCATCGACGCTCGCCTTCGGTGCGGACGCGACTGCGGCGGCCCTGGAAATCCTTCGTGGTCCCGGCACGGCGCTGACTCTCCTCTTCGCCGACGCCGACGGAGCCGCGCCACCGGTCTTCGCCGCGCTCCCGCAAAGCTGGAACCCGTTCGCGTACCTCGCGCCGGCGCCTTAGCCGGAGGCGCGAGCGCGGGAATTTTTGTGTCCGGACACCGGGACCGCTGGACGCGGCGACGGCGAACGATCAGTGTCGCGCCGCCCGCGGCTCGGCCGCTTCGGCAGCGATCGGAGAAGGACGAACGGGATGGCCATGTTCAAGCACGAGACCCTTGGCCAGGTTTTCTCCACGCGGGGCCTCGGCCGGACCGGCACGCTCGACGGCGGGAAGTTCGCCTTCGTGGAACTCGTTGGCGCCGATCGCGCCACGCTTTCGATCGCTTTCCCGCCGACGGGCGCCGCAGCGATCGCCAGCCGCATCGTTGCAGCGATGGAAATGGCGGAACATCAGCGCGTCAACGGCGAGCAGGCCACCGATACCGCTGCTCCCGTCGTCACCGACCAGAACGTCGACATCAGCATGTCCGGCGACATGCTCGTGCTGACGCTGTCGACCAGCACCGTCCCGCTGACCTTCCGCCTGTCGAAGAGCCGGGCGGAGAAGATACGCGCGGCGCTGGAGGCAGGCGAGGAACGGCTCGGCGGCGCGGCGGACGGCACAGCCGACGGCGCCTGACCGCCAACCCAGAACCAACGACGGGGGAGAACGATGATCACGCTTTCGAGCCGCGGCGGAACCGCGACGATCGACTTCTTTGGCGGGCAGATCCTGTCCTACGTACCGGCGGGCGGCACCGACCTCCTGTGGCGGACGAGCGAAGAACACCTCGCCGCCGCCAAGGCCGCCGGCAAGGCTCCGCGCGGGGGTATTCCGGTGTGCTGGCCGTGGTTCGGCCCGCATCCGACCGATACCGCCGGGCCGGGCCACGGCCTCGCCCGCATCGGGACCTGGACGTCCGATCACATCCACGGCGACCATGGCGAACTGAAATTCTCGACCGACGGGTCGAACCCGCTCTTCCCCTACGCCGCGGATGCATGGCTCTACGTGGCGGTCTCGGACGTCCTGGAGGTGACGCTGACGACCATCAACCGGAGCGACCGTCCCTTCGTGCTGACGCAGGGCCTTCACACCTATCTCCGCGTCGGCGATGTCGAGAAGGTCGAAGTCCTCGGGCTCGAAAAGGCCACCAGCAACAAGGGCGACCACACCGACGGCCCGCTGACCATCAAGGGCGAGGTGGACCGCATCTACTCCCCGGTCACCGGCCCGCTCCGCGTCAAGGACCCTGTCCTGCGGCGCACGATCGTCGTCGAGAACGCCGGCTGCACCGAGGCGGTGATCTGGAACCCGGGCTCCGACAAGCCCGACATGCCGGCAGGCTCGTTCCGCAACATGCTCTGCGTCGAGCCCGCGAATGCGAAGGACGCCCCGACCGTCCCACCGGGCGGCCGCGCCCGCATCTCAACGCGGATCCGCGCCATCCCGCTCGGCTAGCAGAAGGCGCTGCCGGCTCGCCGGCCGGACCATCCGACAAGAGCACGCCGGTTGACTCCGCCCCCTCTGCCTGCGCGAATTCCGCCCATGTCCGTCGTATCGCGTCGTGCCGGGGCGGCCGCGGCAGCCTTCGATGCCGTGGGGCGATTCTACTTCGCCTCGCGCTATTCCGAGCGGCGTTTCGCCGAGACCATCTCGGACTTCACCTTCGGCAACCCGCAGGAAATGCCACTTCCCGGCATTGGCGAGGCAATCCGTCGCCACGCGTTGCCGCAGAACAAGAACTGGTTCGCCTATAAGACCAGCGAAACCGGGCCGCAGACATTCGTTGCCGGCCGGCTCTCGGCCGAGCTCGGCCTTCGGTTCGCACCGGAGGACATCGCGCTGACGGCCGGCGCCTTCGCGGCGATCGCCCTCGCCTTCCGGCTGGTGGTCGATGCCGGGGACGAGATCGTGTTCTCTGAGCCGGGCTGGTTCTGCTACGAGCCCATCGCGTTCGCCGCGGACGCCGTGCCGAGGAAGGTCGCGCTGAGGGCGCCGGCGTTCGATCTCGACCTTGCGGCGATCGACGCCGCAATCACGCCGCGGACGCGGCTCGTGATCGTCAACACGCCGCACAACCCCACCGGCCGCATCGTCCAGCCCGACGTGCTCGCCGACCTTGCGGACCTGCTGACCCGCGCCTCGCGCCGCATCAGCCGGCCGATCTTCCTCCTCTCGGACGAGCCCTACCGGCGGCTGCGGTTCGACGGCCGCGGCTTCACCAGCCCCGCGACGCTCTACCCGCACACGCTGATCTCGTATTCCTACGGCAAGGTGCTGCTCGCCCCCGGCCAGCGTCTCGGCTACCTCGCGCTCTCGCCGCTGATGCCGATGCCCGACCGGAAGGCACTCCAGGACGCGTTGTTCCCCGCGCAGATGGCGCTCGGCTGGACGTTCCCGAATGCTGTGATGCAGTACGCCCTGCCCGACCTCGAGGACCTGTCGATCGACATCGCCGCCCTCACCCGGCGGCGCGACGTGCTGGTCGGAACGCTGGGCGCTGCGGGCTACGAAGTGCTTCTGCCGGAGGGGACGTTCTATCTCTGGGGCCGCTGGCCCGCGGGCGCCGACCCGGAGCGCACGTGGAACGCCCTCACCGACCGCGACGTGTTCGTGATGCCGGGCGAGATCCTCGGCGCACCCGGCTGGTTCCGCATTTGCCTGACGGCGTCCGATGCGATGGTCGAGCGTGCCCTGCCGGCCTTCGCCGAAGCCGTCCGGCCCTAAGTCCCGATCAGCCCCGCCCGTCGCCGCCGCCGGAGAGGTAGAGCTTCAGCCACTGCTCGTTGACCTCGGCCTCGTGGAGCAGCGCCATCAACGCCTCGCGGACGTAGATCACCCCGATCGCCCGGCCGGAATCGTCGACGATCGGCAGGTGCTTGAGGCCCTTCTTCTGGGCCATCTCGGCGACTTCGGTAAGCGTCTGCGCGGCCTTGCAGGTGGTGGTCTTCGTCGACATCAGCGTCTGAACCGACGAATTGGTGACGACGTTCGGGTGTTTCGCGACCCAGCCCACCACGTCGCTGTCCGTCACCACGCCTGCGAGTATTCCGCTGGCATCCGCGACCGTGATGAGATCGATCCCGGGCTGCGCCAGCTCCCGGGCGGCATCCTGGATCGTCGCGTCCATTGACAGCACGATCAGCCGCTTGCTCGCCGTCGGCAGATAATCCCTCACCAGCACCGTTTGGTCCCTCCCCAGGTCGCTTCGGCGCAAAAGATAGCGGTGGCCGGAGGCCAAGGCCAGCGATGGCGGACGTCGATCGTCACGCTCGCCACGCGGCGTCGGAACCGCGGCTCGCTGGGCCACTGCCGTGCGCGAGTACCTGTTGCGTGCTGGCGAACCAGGCTTCGTGAAGCGGGAAAGGCCGCCGTCAGGCGGCGAGCGCCGCGGCGGTGCGGAGCTGATTGCCGCCGAGCCGCTTGGCTTCGTACAGCGCCCTGTCCGCCGCGTGCAGCATCATCTCGATGCTCATCGTGGAGCGGGGCGCGCTGCTCAGCCCCGCCGAAGCCGTGCAGTTGCCGCGACCGAAGCGGAGATCCGCGACCCCGCCGGCGAATGCGCGCATGATGCGTTCCGCGGCGATCCGGCCACACGCCTCGTCGGTGTCCGGCAGGATGGCCGCAAACTCCTCGCCGCCAATGCGACCGATACAGTCGCCTGCCCGAAGCGTCGCACTCGCCGCCGAGGCGAATGCCCGGATGACCGCATCGCCGACCGGGTGGCCGTAGGTATCGTTGATCTGCTTGAAGCGGTCGAGGTCGAACACGATGACCGTCGTCGGACGCCGGTAGCGTGCGCCATGCGCGATCATCGAGTTGGCGCGGTCAAAGAGCGCGCGCCGGTTGGGCAGGCCCGTAAGCGGATCGGTGAGCGCCGCCGCGCGAAGCCGGGTCTCGATGCGCTCCTTGACGAGCGTCACCATGAGCACGGCCAGGGCGTAGACGAAGATCGAGGACTCGATCGCGAACCAGGAGAACGAAGGATCCTCGAACGGCACCGCGATGCCGCCATTGACGTAGCCGATGACCGCGATCGGAATTCGGCAGAGAACCGCCGCGGCGTGGACCGTGAAGACGACGACGACCGCCACCCGCGCCCGCGACGGGTCGCTGCGCCAGACCTCGCGCGCCGCCATAAGGCACATGGTCGCCATGCCGAGCGAAGCGATTGTGACCCGCCATTCGAACGTCTGGCTGACCGCCGGAATCAAGGCGAGGAGCAGCCAGATCAGCGCGGCGCCCGCGGGCACGATTTGGGTCGTCGGGCGTCGCGCGAAGGCACGCGCCGCGTTCCAGCCGAGGCCGATGCCGTAAAGGACGATCGCGTTGGCGATCTGGATGGTGAAGAAGTCCGGGATCGTGTCGCGGAGGGCGAGAAGGATGTTTCCCGCGCCGGCCACCGCGTAGGCGGCGGAAAGCCATAGGAGGCTCTTCTCGTGCCTGTTCTGCAGCCAGCTCCACAGGAGCAGGCCCGTGCAGGTGAGCATAGAGACCACCAGCACGACGAAAAGGGTCGGCGGATCGAACCGCATCGCCGGACGTTCCCCCAGATGGCGGCGCCAGTGCCGCCCGGGAACCGTCGTGCCGCCGCACAATGAGCCCCGTATAGCTAGGAGTATCCGGCAAACATTCACATCTGCTTAAGAAGCGGCGGCGCGCGCTTGCGCCAGACGTCACACGAAATCCCGAGCACGCAGGACGGAGCGGAGCCGAACGCCGGCGGCGGCGAAGTTCTCCACCGCGCCCTCCTCGCGATCGAGCACGCTCACGGCGTCCTCCACGATGGCCCCCTCGGACCGCGCCGCCTCGATGGCCTTCATGGTCGAGCCGCCGGTCGTTGTAACGTCGTCCACCATCAGAACCCGCTTTCCGGACAGGGTCTCGCCGTCCCTGAGGCCCTCGATGGCCAGCCGTGTCCCGTGGTCCTTGGGCTTCTTGCGGACGAAGAACGTCGCGACGGGCTTTCCGGCGAGATGGCTGAGCGCGGCAATCGCCCCGAGGATCGGCACCGCGCCCATTTCGAGGCCGCCGGCAAAGTCGGGCCGGGCGTCTGCCGCAAGCGCAAGGAGGCCACGCGCCGCAAGGTACGAGCCCTCCGGCTGCATCAGCGTCGGCTTGAGGTTGAAGTAGAGCGTGCTCTCGCGCCCCGAGGCGAGCGTGAATTTGCCGGTGCGGAACGAGCGGTCGCGGACGATGGCAATGAGGCGGGCACGTTCCTCGTCAGAAAGCGGCGCATCGGGCGCCTGGGCCATCCTGTCGCTCGTCATCGCAGTCGCTCCCCGTTCGTCGGCGGAGATCAACGGCTGACCCGTGTCAGGTCAAGCGGAAAGCAGCGCGACTGCTCCCGTCGGGTCATTCCTGCTAGGGTGGCCCACCGGTGGGGGCGCACCCGGGAGGAACACATGCAGGAATTCGTCAATCAGGTCGCGAGCCGCCTCGGAGTACCGGCATCCACGGCGTCTGACGCGGTCGGCGCACTCATGAACCTCATCCAGAGGAGCGGCGACAAGGGCGCCGTGTCGGACCTGTTCGCCAAGCTGCCCGGCGCAAGGACGATGGCCGACGATTCCGAGCACGAAGCCGGCGAAGCACCGGCGGCGGGAGGCATCGGCGGCATGCTGGGCGGCCTCGCCGGCAAGGTCGGCCTCGGCGGCGACGCGGGTGGCCTGGCGGGCCTCGCGTCGTCCGGGCTGGGTGCCGGACAGATCGGCACGATGGTGACGATGTTCGTCACCTGGGCCAAGTCGAAGGTCGACCCGGCGCTCGTGGACAAGGTGATAGGCTCGATCCCCGCCCTGAAGAACCTCGCGAAGTAGCCTCCTTCCGGGCGCGCGTCCGCCGCCGGACCGGCGCGGCCGCCCTTGCGCGCCATGACGTCTCCGGCTTCAACGAGCCCGGGAGGACTGACATTGGCCGGCACCGTTCTTGCGATCGACCAGGGCACGACGTCGACCCGCGCGCTCGTCTTCGACCAGCAGCAGCGTGTCATCGGCGAAGGCCGGCGCGAACTGCGCCAGCACTTTCCTCGGTCGGGTTGGGTGGAGCACGACGCGGAGGAAATCTGGCGCGCCGCCCTCGCCACGGCACGGGCGGCGCTCCGGAAGGCCGGCGTCGCGGCAGCGGACGTCGCGGCGATCGGCATCACCAACCAGCGCGAGACGACCGTGGTCTGGGACCGCGAGACCGGCAAGCCCGTGGGGCCGGCCATCGTCTGGCAGGACCGCCGCACCGCGCCGCATTGCGAGCGCCTCGCCGAACGCGGCTTCGCCCAGTTGTTCGAGGAACGGACCGGACTCCGGCTCGACCCGTATTTCTCCGGCACGAAGCTTTCGTGGATTCTGGACAATGTGCCGGGCGCCTGCGAAGGCGCCCGGAGCGGAAAGCTTCTGTTCGGCACGATCGATTCGTGGCTGGTCTTCCGGCTGACCGCCGGCCGCGTCCATGCGACCGATGCAACCAACGCCTCGCGGACGCTCCTCTTCGACATTGCGAGGAACTGTTGGGACGAGGAACTCTGCCGCATCCTCGATATCCCGATGCGCATGCTGCCGGAGGTGAAGGACTGCGCCGACAATTTCGGCGTGACCGATCGCGCTCATTTCGGCGCCGCCATTGCCATCAGGGGCGTCGCGGGCGACCAGCACGCGGCGACGCTCGGCCAGGCCTGCTTCGCGCCCGGCATGATGAAATCGACCTACGGCACGGGCTGCTTCGCGGTCCTCAACACCGGAGCGGACCGCGTCCGCTCGACCAATCGGCTCCTGACGACGATCGCCTACCGCCTCGACGGGCGGACGACCTACGCGCTCGAGGGATCGATCTTCGTTGCCGGCGCCGCCGTCCAGTGGCTCCGCGACGGGCTGAAATTCATCCGCAAGGCCGCTGATTCGGGCAAGCTCGCCGCCTCGGCCGATCCAACCCAGCAGATCTACCTCGTGCCGGCCTTCGTCGGCCTCGGGGCACCGTGGTGGGACGCCGACGCTCGCGGCGCACTGTTCGGCCTGACGCGCAACACCGGACCGGCCGAGATGGCGAAAGCGGCCCTCGAGGCAGTGGCATTCCAGACGGCCGACCTCCTCGACGCGATGCGCGCCGACTGGCACGGCCGGGGCGAGACCGTCCTTCGCGTCGACGGCGGGATGGTCGCCTCGGATTGGACCATGCAGCGCCTCGCCGACATCCTCGGCGCGCCCGTGGACCGGCCGAGAATGCTGGAGACGACGGTGCTCGGCGCAGCCTGGCTCGCCGGGTCCGCCGCCGGGGTCTGGCCCGGCATGGAAGGCTTCGCCGCGTCCTGGTCGCTCGACCGCCGGTTCGATCCGGTCATGGACGTCGACACCCGCGCACACCTTCGCGCCGGATGGCGCGACGCGGTGCAGCGGACCCTGAGTCGCTAGGCGCCGCCGCGCCCCCGTCAGTCGTCGATGTGCTCGGCGACGACCGCCTCGCGCAGCGCCTTGAACGCGGCGAGTTGCTCCTTCTGGAGCGCACCGGTGGCATCGCGGCTGACGAACACCTTGAACATGATACCGCCGTCGACGTTCAGGAACGCCACGAAGGCGGAGGGCTTGCCCATGAACGGCCGCTCGACGAAGGCGATGCCACCGCAGCGCTCGTTGCGCAGATGGCCGTGCAGGCCCTTGCGGGCATCGAGGTTGAAGTAGCCGCGCGTGATCTTGCCCTCGGGCACGCAGCCGGTGATCTCGAAGATCCCGTCCGGCGTGTGAATGATGAGGGTCACGTCGCCCCACCGGGCGATCGCCGCCATCGCATCGGCGAAGAAGCCGCCCTCGCCGAAATAGCGCATGCCCGCCGGCAGCGCCTCCAGCACGGCGCGGGCTGTGACGCCCTCTTCGGCGGCGACCGTCTCGATCACCGCGCCGGGATCGGCTGCAAGGCGTTCTGCAAGTGTCGGCCGCATCAGACGCCCTCGACCGAGCTGAAGCCCTCGAAGTGCGGATGGCCGATATACAGCGGCTTGCTGCCGCCCGCCCCGCGATGCACGGCACGGAACTGCTCCGACCGCGTCCACGCAAGGAAGTCGTCCTCGGTGGCCCACACGGTATGTGAGGCGTACAGGGTGTACTCATCAGTCGAAGGCCCGCGAAGGAGGTGGAAGTCCTTGAAGCCGGCCATCTCGGCGAGCCGCCGGTCGCGGCTCCGCCACGCCGCCTCGAACGCCTCCTCCGCTCCCCTGACGACCTTGAATCTGTTCATAGCCACGAACATCCGAGGAACTCCCTGCCTTCAAGCGGTAGAGACCGGGCGCGCCAGCGCCCCGCCACAATTCCGTCCACCGGGAACGCACATCGCCTACCCTCGCCCGAACGATATTCCGGATGACTATTAATCGAGGCAGTCACGGTCAACCGGGTTCTACGATTGCCGCGCCTGTATTGAACTTTCGGCGGCGTTCTTTCAACTCGCTCTAAACAATACATTCTCGGCGGCGCTGCTACCATCAACGCTTGCATGCGACGGCTTCCGGCAATTCGTCGGCCTCAGGTCTCCTCTCAGTGGCTCAGCGCCATGGAACGGAGGCCCGCCGACCCGCTCGGTCGCGCGCGCTGAACCTTCGGTCGCCGCCGTTGCGCCCCTGGACGGACGAAATTGTATCAGCGCGTATCACTCGGCGGGGCCGTGACCGAACGGTGCAAAGTCGGCCGTTTCCTGCCTGAATTAGGCGATCCAGCGTCCCTAAGTGCTTGGGCGTGAGCAACCCCCACCCCCCTCTTGGAGGACAAGACATGCCTATTACCCGCACCAGACTCGCCGTGGCCGCCCTCGTGACCACCGCACTCGGCACCGCCGTTGCGGTCATCCCGAGCTACGCCCAGGACGCCGTCACGACGGCTCCCGCCACGACTGCAACCTCACCCGACCCGGCCACGGGAGCGACCCGGGTCCGTCCGGCGGTCGTCGCCTTCCACCGCGGCGAAGGTCCAATGAGCGCGATGCCGCTCGGTCGCATCGACAATCTGATGGCGACCTTCGACACCGACGGCGATGGCGTCGTCACGCAGGCCGAGATCGATGCGGTCCGTGCCGGCGAACTCGCCGAGTATGACGCCAATGGCGACGGCCAGCTGAACCTCGAGGAATACACCGCCTACTGGACCGCGCAGATGTTCGAGCGGATCGTCGACGCCTTCCAGGACCTCGACGCCAATGGCGACGGCAACGTCACCACGGAAGAGTGGAGCGCCGGCATCGGCAACATCGTCGCCCGCCTCGACCAGGACGGCGACGCCGCCCTCGGCCCGACCGACGTCCCGCAGCGCGCAATGGCCGGCGAACGCCATCCGCAGGCCGAACGCGCCGGCCCCGGCGGCGGTCAGGGCCCGGACCGGATGATCATCATCCGCCCGTTCCGCTAGGCACGCGCGCGGGGGGCGCTCGAGGCAAGTCGCCCGGGATCGCCCCCTGTGGCGCCGCCAGAGAAAAAGAAAGCCGGGCCAATGGCCCGGCTTTCACACGTCTTGTTCGGTGGAAACTACCGGTGGGCGAAGGGATCGCCGTAGATCGGGTTCCAGTCGGCGAACGGCACTGCGTTGTCGAGCGCCCTGAGTGTGTCGCGGCCGAGCAGCATGCGCACGCCGACATAGACCATGTGGCTGCGGGTAACGATGGTCTCCGGATCATCGCCGTTCAGGAACACGGCGCGATCGAACGCGTATCCGCCGTAGATCGACATCGGCGTGGCGCCGATCTTCAGTTCCGCCCGAGCCCCGACGGTCAGCGTGGTCTCGACATCGTTGTCGCCGCCGTCGTCGGTCTCGTACCAGCGGTCCCAGCCGGCATGGCCGGTGATGGCGAGGTTGTCCGTGGGATAGAAGGTCGCGTTGGCAACGGCGTAGTAGGCGCGCTCGCCATCGTCGGCGGCGTCGCCGGCGATGCCAAGGGAGAAGCCACCCTGCGTCGAGACGCGGAACGCACCGAACGTGGCCGCCAGTTCACCTGCGAGGTTGACCCACGTGCCGTCATCGGCACTCCAGGTGCCACTGCCGATCCGCCCGACGGACGCCAGGGCACCGAAGCGGATGCCGGTCGGGCTCCCGAACACGACGTGCATACCGACGCCCCCCGCGCCTTCCGGATCATCCAACTCCTCCTCATCGAGGAGTTGCCACATGTTGAACCAGGCGTCCATTTGCAGCGCCAGAGACGGGTTGATGTTCCATGCGGCGCGACCGGCGCCGCCGAGCACGTTCTCGCGGAATTCTTCGTCGAACTCGAATGTTCCGTCGAAGAAGATTTCCTCATAGGCCCAACGCATCCCGAAATGCGCATCGACGTAGCCGGCCAGGGTCGGCGGCGCGGGCGGCGGCGGCGGCTGCGGGGCGACGACGATGGGCGGCGGAACGGGGTCCGCGGCGAACGCCGTCGGAGCGAAGGCGACGGTGGAGAGAAGAGTCAGTCCAAGTACAGTTGTCTTCCGCATTTCTGAGCCCCATCTTTTTGGAAGTGAATCGAAATCCTGTGTAAGTATGCCCCGGTCGCCACAGCATGTCCCCGACGGATTGGCATCAGGCGGCCGTTTTCAGCTGGCCGTTGCCATCGTACAACACCTTGAAACGGCCCCACCTGGGACCGGAAGGGCTCGCGACAACTCTGAGTAATCTTCGGGGTCATTCCCGCGCCGGCAGCGTCGTGCGTACGATGTCGTACGTTTTTACCGGCCGGCCCGCCCCATCACGTCGACGATCTCCGCAATCTTCTGCCGCTGCTCGTCCGCATCGCCATGCGCGATGGCGTGCTCGACGCAGTGCGCGACGTGATCGCGGAGGACCTCCTCCTCAACCTTACGGAGCGCCGCACGGACCGCAGAGAGCTGTGTGATGATGTCGATGCAGTAGCGGTTGTCGTCCACCATCGCCGCGACGCCCCGCACCTGCCCCTCGATTCGCCCGAGCCGTTTCCGGACGGCCGCCTTCGTCGTGCTGTTCATGCTTGACCAATACCCCCCGTGGGTATATCTCGTCAAGCAACGCTCGATACCCCCCGGGGGTTACTAAGGGACGGCATGGCCGAAGAGCACGACCACGGAGCGGCAGGGCACGGCCATCACGGGCACGGGCATCATGCCCACGACCACGCCCGTCACGCCACTGCCACCGACGCTGCGGCACCCGCAGGTGCGAAAGCGAAGCCGCGCCTCCCCCTCCCCGCCTTCGAGCCGCCGCCCGGCTTTGTCCGTGATCCCGTCTGCGGCATGTATGTCGACCCGCACACGGCCGAACACCGCAGCGAGCACGCCGGACGGACCTCGTACTTCTGCTGTGGCGGCTGCAAGGCATCGTTCGATGCCGATCCGGCGCGCTACCTCGCCGATGCGCCGCCTGCGGCGACGGCGCCTGTCCCCGAGGGCACGATCTACACCTGCCCGATGCACCCGGAGGTCCGGCAGGTCGGCCCAGGCTCCTGCCCGATCTGCGGCATGGCGCTCGAGCCGCTGGTCGCGACTGCCGACGACGGTCCGAACCCGGAGCTGGTCGACATGCGCCGCCGCTTCGTCATCGGCACGGTGCTGACAGTGCCGGTGATTGTCCTCGGCATGGGCGGCGAGCTGCTGGGTCTCGACCGGCTCATCAGCGGCCAGGCCTCGAACTGGCTGCAGTTCGCCTTCGCGACGCCCGTCGTCCTTTGGGCCGGGAGGCCGTTCTTCGTTCGCGGCTGGCAGTCGGTGCGCACGCGGAACCTCAACATGTTCACGCTGATCGCGCTCGGCACCGGAGCGGCCTACCTCTTCAGCATCGTCGCAACGCTGTTCCCGGACCTCTTCCCGATGGAGTTCCGCGGCATGGGCGAGGCGGCCGCAGTCTATTTCGAGCCGGCGGCGGTCATCACGGTCCTTGTCCTCCTCGGCCAGGTTCTGGAACTCCGCGCCCGCGACCGGACGTCAGGGGCTATCCGTGCCCTCCTCAGGCTCGCCCCGCGAACGGCACGCCGTCTTCGGTCCGACGGCAGCGACGAGGAGATCGCGCTCGACCTCGTCGCCCCCGGCGACCGCCTCCGCATCCGCCCGGGCGAGAAGGTACCGGTCGACGGCGTCGTCATCGAAGGCGGATCGCCGGTCGACGAATCGATGGTCACGGGCGAATCGATGCCCGTCAGCAAGGGTCCAGGCGCAAGGCTCATCGGCGGAACGCTCAGCCTGACCGGGGCGCTCGTGATGAAGGCGGAACGCGTCGGACGCGAGACGATGCTGGCCCGCATCGTCCAGATGGTCTCCGACGCGCAGCGGAGCCGCGCGCCGATCCAGCGCCTCGCCGATCGGGTTGCCGGCTGGTTCGTGCCGCTCGTCATCGCCATTGCCGTGGCGGCGTTCTTCGCCTGGTTCGTGTTCGGGCCGGAGCCGCGCTTCACCTTCGGCCTCGTTGCCGCAGTGACCGTGCTCATCATCGCCTGCCCGTGCGCGCTCGGCCTTGCCACGCCCATGTCGATCATGGTCGGCATCGGCCGCGGCGCTGAGGCCGGCATCCTCATCCGCAACGCCGAGGCGCTCGAGCGGCTCGAGCGCGTCGATACGCTCGTCGTCGACAAGACCGGTACGCTGACGGAGGGTCGGCCCGCCGTCATCGCCATCCACGCGGCCGCGGGCTTCACCGAAGACGACCTCCTCCGCCTTGCCGCGAGCGTCGAGCGCGTGAGCGAGCACCCCCTTGCGGCGGCGATCGTGCGGGCCGCGACGGAGCGCGGCCTCCTGCTCGCCGATCCCGCGGGCTTCGACAGTCCGACTGGGCGCGGCGCAGTCGGCACGGTGGATGGCCGTGAGATCGTCCTCGGCAACGCGGACTTCCTTGCCTCGCGCGGTATCGACACCGCTGGGCTGGAGGCGACGGCCATGCCGCTGCGCGCCGACGGCGCGACGGCCGTGCTTGCCGGCATCGACGGTCGTCCGGCCGGCGTCATGGCCATCGCCGATCCGGTGCGGAAGACCACGCCCGCGGCACTCGCCCGGCTTCGCGCCGACGGCATCCGCATCGTCATGCTGACCGGCGACAGCCGCGCCACCGCGGAGGCGGTCGCGCGCTCGCTCGGCATCACTGAGGTGGAGGCCGAGGTGCTGCCCGACCGCAAGGCCGAGATCGTGACCCGCCTCCGCCGCGAGGGTCGCGTCGTCGCCATGGCCGGCGACGGCGTCAACGACGCGCCCGCGCTGGCCACCGCCGATGTCGGCATCGCGATGGGAAGCGGCACGGACGTCGCCATCGAAAGCGCCGGTGTCACGCTTCTGCGCAGCGACCTGAACGCGGTCGCCGACGCCCGCCTCCTCGGCTCCGCAACGATGCGGAACATCCGGCAGAACCTCTTCTTCGCCTTCATCTACAACGCCGCGGGCGTGCCGGTCGCCGCCGGCCTCCTCTACCCGTTCTTCGGCATCCTCCTGTCGCCGGTCATCGCCGCCGCCGCGATGGCCCTCTCCTCGGTCAGCGTGATCGCCAACGCACTGCGCCTCCGCCGCGTCCGCATCGGCTCGCGCTAACCCAACCGGCCGAAGGAGCCTTCGGCCTCCACCCGCGCGCCTGTCGCGCAACACCCCAGGGAGCCCCCCATGAAAGCCCGTACCCTCCTCGCCCTCGGCGCCCTTGTCGCCGTCCCCGTCATCGCGTTTGCCCAGGGCATGCCAGGCATGGACATGCCCGCCATGACGCCCGCCGCCGAAGGCCCCGCCACCGGCGCCTACGTCGCCGCCAACGACGCGATGATGGCGGCGATGAACGTCGAACTGACCGGCGACCCCGACCGCGACTTCGTCCTGATGATGATCCCGCACCACCAGGGCGCGATCGACATGGCCCTGATCGTCCTCCAATACGGCACCGACCCCGAGATCCGCGCGATTGCCGAGGCGATCATCGCCGCCCAGGAGGCGGAGATCGCCCAGTTCGAGGCATGGCTCGCCGCGCACTGAGGCGTGCGCGGTCGGCCCGCGCGCCACGGACCCATCCCATCCTCGTCTTCCCCGGGCTTGATCCGGGGACCCTATGATGATGCCCGCCAGCACGGCGCTCTCGGCGAATGGCTGTCGGGTACTCCGCCCGTGGGGAGGGTCATCATGGGTTGCCGGGTCAAGCCCGGCAAAGACGAAGAAGGGGATGAGCATTGAGGCCTGGCGAACGCCGAGCCGTCACCCGAATCCCCCACGCCCGTCGTTCCGGGGCCGCGAAGCGGAACCCGGAACCCTTTGTTCTTTCGACGGGCCTTCGATCCGCTGAACACCGGACCGCCCTGCCGGAAGAACAAAGGGTTCCGGCTCTCCGCTTCGCTCCGGCCGGAACGACAGGGTGAACTTCCACCTGAACGCCAGCCAACAGCTGCCTCAGATCGGGTTCAGCGGGCGCCCCATAAACCCGTGTCCATCGAATTCACCGGCGCCGCCGTGAACGGCGCCAGAAACCCGAAGGACAACGACCATGACCCGCTCCCTCAAGACCCTCCTCGCCGCCTCGATCGCCCTCGGCACCGTCGGCGTCGCCACGGCCGCTTCGGCCCAGCCCTATGTCGTCATGCCGGTGGTCATCAACCCGCAGGCCTGTGACCTCTACGCCCAGAACTACGCCACCGGCCATGCCGGCCCGAAGAACCGCCAGGTGATCGTCGGCACGCTGCTTGGCGCTGGCGCGGGCTTCCTCGTCGGCGGGTTTGGCTTCGGCGCCCCGGGCGTGGGTGCTGCGGTCGGTGCCGGTGTCGGCGCCCTTGGCGGTGCTGCGGTCGGCAATCCGCAGTGGAACGCGGCCTACAACGCCGCCTTCTCCGCCTGCATGCAGGGCTACGCGCTGCCCTACTAGTTCATCCCCTGCGGGCCGGCGGAAGAGTCCTTCCCCGGCCCGCAGCCTTTGGAATGCGGGCAAGCCGCCCCGTTTAGCTCCAGTTCCGACGGCCTGCCTGACGGCAACCTCTGAGCAACGGAGACTTCCGATGGAATTCAGTGTTTGGGTCTGGATCGGCGCAGCCGCGCTGACCTTGACGGCGAGCCGCGTCCTTCTTCTGTCCGACTCCGGCTGGGTCGAGTTCTACACCCGGATCGGCCGGCCCGGCCTTGGGCAGAGCTACGCCTACTTCCTGATATCGATGCACGTCCTCGCGCTCGCGATCTCGGCCTTCATCTTCAGCTGGGTGATCACGCACAAGTTCGGCACCAACGTCGACGCGGCCCTTCCGGTCTACGTCACCGGCGCCGCCTGGTTCCTCATGGACGTCGTCATCGCCTTCGCCAAAGGGCGACGGACTGTTTCGTAGGACCCGGCCATGAGCCTCCCCGAAATCCTGTTCGGCCTGCTTGTCCTGGAAATGTTCGCCGGCTTTCCGCTTGCGGACGTGATGGTCCGGATCACGCGGCGCATCCATCGCTGTCGGGTCGCCCGCGCGCCGCACCGCACTGCGGCTGACCGGACGCCGCGCTAGCGCGGCGCCTCGGGTCTTGCGCCGGCGGCGTCCGTCGTCCCGTCCATCGCATCGAGCGTCCGGGCGATATGGTTCAGGCCGATCCGCAGCGCCGGCGTGAGTTCCGGCAGTTCCCAGTTGTTGACCGTCACCGCATCCACGACGGCCGCGGCCATCCGGTCCTCGCGCCCGGCGTCACGGAGCGCTGCCCGGCAGCGGTCGTAGCGCGCCATAGCCGTGCGGTAGCGCGTCCGCGCTTCTGCCTCGTCGCCCTCTGCGATGCCGGTGCCAGGAACCGGACCGCCCGCACCCTGCGGGGCGTTCCTGCTGAGGAGAGCGTCGTGCTCGCGGACGATCCCTGCATAGCGCGCCCCTGCCTGGTGCTGCCTGCGGGAGATTTCGCCGGTCGCCGCAAGACGGCCAAGCACCGAGGCCTGGGCAACGCCGCCGCCCGACTTCCGCGACAGGAGCAGCACGCGCTCGCGCGCTTCGGCAACGAGCCGCTCGATCGGCGCGGTCCGGCCGGCATCCGCCTTCGCCACACCCTCCCCACCGTCGGCCTCGACAAGGATCGTCTCCCGCCTTCGCTGCGGACGCGCGGGTCTCGTCGCGTTCTTCGCGGCTGGGGACGAGCGCGCGGCGACGACCGTCGTGACGCCGATTTCCCGGTCCCGTCCCGATCGATGGCCGCGATTCTTGACCCGGATCGTGAGCCGGCGAACCTTTCTCGTGATCATCGCCATCTCATGTCGTGACTGTCGAGGGACCGGGCGCATCGCCATCCTCGGATCGCGACGCATCCGGGCCGGGGCGGCGCTTCCGGCGCCCTGCCTTCCAGTCCATGCCGCGCGGGAGCGGATCACCGGTGGTGAGGTGGTGCCGCATCACCGCGTGGCCGATCGAGGTGTGGTCACGATGGAAGACGCGCCCGATCGCCGGCAGCGACAGCGGCGTCTCCATCACGCAGCGCCAGATCGCCTCGTGGCGCGCCGGGATGAGCACGCGCGCCCTCCGGTCCGACAGGATGTCGTGGACCGGGATGTCGTGCCGGGCCGCGACCTCCGCGATGATGCGGTGGCACGCTCCGGGACTCCGCTTCGGCGGTGCCGCGATCGGCGCCGTGCCGCAGCTGCCTGCCGCCGGCCCGGCCGGCGTGACGCCGCCATTGGCGTGCGCCTCCTTCTCGGCGAAGGCACGGCCGGCCGCCTCGATCCGGCGGGCGGCATCGCTGCGGAACGTGGGGCGGATCCCAAAGGCGGTCATGAAGCGTCTCTCGTGTTCGACCAGGCATCGGCGAAGGGTGGCGGCGACCAGGGGTGGGGGATCCCCCGGTCGCCGCCCGCCGGCAGGAGGGGACGCCGGCGTTGCACCGAAGGGCCGGGCCGGCGCACTGGCGCGGCCACGCGGTCCTCCGGATCGGGTTGGGGAGCGGGAGGCGACGAAATTGTCGTTCGCCCATGGCAGGTCGTCGGCAGCATCCGCCGGCATCGGCCAGGTCATCGGCGTCATCGTCATCCTCGCTCCGTCCATCTTGTCGTCCATGGCGCGACAGTGCATCTCCTCCACGGTGGATGTCAACCACAATGTGGATGAGATGATATGGACGGCGCTCGGGATGGGGCTACAAGCGATGCATGCCATCGGTTGCCCACCCCAAGCGCCAGCTCAGCCGTCATTTCCTGCAGCAATGGCGGGAACATCGCGGCCTGTCGCAGGAGGCGGCGGCGCTCCGCCTCTCGATCTCGCGGACTCAGCTCTCGAAGATCGAGAACATGAGAAGCCCGTATTCCCAAGGGCTTCTCGAGGCGGCGGCCGAAGCCTATGGCTGTAGCCCGGCCGACCTCATCATTCGCAACCCCACGATCCCGGATGCGCCCTGGTCGATCTACGAGGCGCTCCGCAAGGCGCCGGAATCGCAGCAGCAGCAGATCCGCGCGGTCATCGAGACCCTCCTGAAAACAGGCACCTAGACGAAACCTGTGGAGCACCTCCACTGACCGCCTGACCGCATGAGTGGATATCCTCCACTACTCCCGGGACGAAGGGTTCTCGGAGACGTATGCGATGGCCAGGGTGGACGATGCGGAAGACCTGTGGGGCACAGCGACGCCCCGCACAGCGCCAGGAGGCGCCGAAGCGCTCAGTGCGATCGGACTGGCGCTCCTCGCAATCGCGCAGCCCGACCTCTTCGGCCATGCGGCCGACGCGGCGACCTTGGATCGCCTCGCGGCCCTGCGGCGGCGCCGGCATCGCGCCCGTCGGCGAAGGGCGGCCGAGATGCTCCTCGCGGAGCCGTGGTCGATCGACGGGTCCGGGGCCGCCTCGGATGCGATAACCCTCGCCCGCCGCTTCCTCCGGCGCCATCCGGAGCGCGATCGCGCCGATCCGGCGCCACCTCTCCTCACCAGCCGGCAGGAGGCCGCTCTCTGGCACATCGAAGAGGAGGCCGCGGAGGAGTGCTTCCGCCGCGACGCCTGGTGAGCGCGGCCCTTCGCCGTTGCGCCGGACGCGACGTTCCGGTCATCTGCGGGGCATGAAACCCCTCCTCGTCATCGACGGCGATTCCTTCACCCACCGCGCCTATCACGGCGTCCCGAAGACGGTGCGTCGGGAGGGCGGCCGGCCCGGCAATGCCATCGTCGGCTTCGCCAACTACATCACGCGCTTCTACGACGCGGAGCAGCCGCGGACGGTATTCGTCGGCTGGGACACGCTCGACAAGCCGACCTATCGCCACGAGGAACTGGCCGGCTATCAGGGCGGCCGCGAGTTCGACGCGGAGCTTCTCGAGCAGCTCGACATGATGCCGGAACTCGTGGCGGCGCTCGGCTTCGGCTTCGGCAAGGGCGCCGGCTACGAGGCGGATGATTTCGTTGCTTCGGCCGTGACGGCCGAGGAAGCGCGCGGTGGCACGGTCATTCTCGCGAGCGGCGACCGTGACATGTTCCAGCTGGTTTCGGACCGCACCGTCGTCGTCTTCCCGGTGAAGGGCGGCGAGGTCGCGCGGATCGACGTGGCCGGCGTTCGCGAGCGCTACGGCGTCGAGCCGCACCAGGTCCCCGACTTCATCGCGCTTCGCGGCGATCCGTCAGACCGCATTCCGGGCGCGAAGGGCGTCGGCGCGATCTCGGCGGCGAGCCTCCTCGGCCGCTTCGGGACGCTCGAGGCCGCTCTCCTCGCCGGACGGTTCGCCGCGCAGGCGGATGAACTGCGCCTCTATCGCCGCATCGCGACCATGGACCGGACGATTGCCCTCCCCGACATGCCGGACCGCGAGCCCGACTGGCGAGGCGGGGCGGCGCTGGCGCGTGAGTGGGGCCTCAACCAGCTTGCGGAGCGCCTCGGCGCCCGGGCTGGCTAGGATTGCGGGACGGGACGGACATCCTTGAGTTCGCGCAGGAGCACGTCGATGTCCTCGGGCTGGTATGGCTTCGACAGGACGCGGATCATCGGATCGTTGCCGAAACGGGCCTTGAAGCCATTGTCGCCGTAGCCGCTGGCGAGGATCACGGCGACCTCCGGCATCTCCCGCCGGATCGTCAGGGCCAGATCGTCTCCCTTGCCGTCGGGAAGCCCGACATCGACCACGGCCGCCGCGATCGAGCCATCTGCCTCGCGGAGCGTCGCGAGGCCGTCGCGCGCCGTTCCGGCCTCGACGACGTGATAGCCGAGGAGGCCCAGGCCCTCGGAGGCCACGAGGCGGATCAGGATCTCGTCCTCGACGAGAAGCACGATCGGCAGGGTTTGCTCTTGGATAGTCACGCGACTCCTTGATCTTCCTGGCTCATGGACACGGTTGGCTGCCGCCAGGCAAGCCGGGCTGCAGCCGATGCTGTCTTCCACGTCTCAACGCCCTCGCAATGTGGCAGGTTCCGGCCGGCCGGATGAGGATGATCCGCTATGGGACCGCCCGGGGTAGCGCCGGGCGCGCGGCATCCACATCGACCCGGCCTCTTGCGAACAAAACAGGAAACATGGTCCCCTCCGGAGTTCGGCAGGGGATGATTCGTGGCGGCGATTTTCGACGGCTCATGGCTCGACGGCCTCAACGCCGAACAGCGGCGCGCGGCGACGTTCGGTGCTGGGGGCGAAACGGGTCCGCTCCTCGTCGTCGCCGGGGCCGGGTCGGGCAAGACGAACACGCTCGCGCACCGGGTCGCGCACCACATCGTCCGCGGCGCCGACCCGCAGCGCATCCTCCTCCTCACTTTCTCGCGACGTGCCGCCGCCGAGATGACGCGCCGCGTCGAGCGCATCGCGGCGAAGGCGTTCGGCGCCGGCACGGGCGCGGCGGCCGCCGCGAACCTTCCCTGGGCCGGCACGTTCCACGCCGTCGGCGCAAAGCTCCTGCGCGACTACGCCGAGCAGATCGGCCTGCCACCGGCCTTCACCATCCTCGACCGCGAGGATTCGGCCGACCTGATGAACCTCTGCCGCCACGAGCTCGGGTTGTCGAAGACGGAGGAGCGCTTCCCGACGAAAGGCACCTGCCTTGCGATCTATTCGCGCGTGGTCAACGCCGAGACGCCGCTCGGCGAGGTGCTGCTCGACGCCTTCCCGTGGTGCGCCCGCGTCGAGACCGCGCTCCGCGACCTGTTCGTGGCGTATGTCGAGCGGAAACAGGCGCAGGCCGTCCTCGATTACGACGACCTCCTCCTCTACTGGGCGAACCTGATGGAGGAGCCGCTGCTGGCGGCCGACCTCGCCAGCCGCTTCGACCACGTGCTGGTCGACGAGTACCAGGACACCAACCGCCTCCAGGCGACGATCCTCCTGCGCCTCAAGCCTGACGGAAGCGGCCTCACGGTCGTCGGCGACGACGCCCAGTCGATCTACTCGTTTCGCGCGGCGACCGTGCGGAACATCCTCGATTTCCCGAAAGCGTTCTCACCGCCCGCGTCGGTCGTCACGCTCGACCGCAACTACCGTTCGACGCAGCCGATCCTTGCTGCCGCCAACGCCGTCATCGGCCTTGCCGCCGAGCGCTTCACGAAGAACCTGCGCTCCGACCGGCTGTCGGACGAGCGGCCGGAACTCGTCACGGTCCGTGACGAGGCGGACCAGGCGCGCTTCATCGTCGAGCGCATCCTCGACAACCGCGAGGTCGGCACCGCGCTCAAGGCGCAGGCGGTCCTCTTCCGCACGTCGTCACACGCCGCGCCGCTCGAACTGGAGCTGACCCGGCGCAACATCCCGTTCGTGAAATTCGGCGGCCTGAAATTCCTCGAGGCCGCGCACGTGAAGGACATGCTCTCGGTGCTCCGATTCGCCGAGAACCCGCGCGACCGCACCGCCGGCTTCCGCCTCCTCCAGCTCCTCCCCGGCTTCGGCCCGAAGACTGCCGAAGGGGTGCTCGACGCGATCGCCGGCGCGCCGGATCCGACGGCGGCAGCGGCGAGCCTGCCGGCCCCGCGCGGCGCCGCCGACTGGGCGCCATTCGTCGCGCTGTTCTGCGGCTTGCGCGGCGGCGGGGCGGGCTGGCCGGCCGAGATCGACATGGTCCGTCGCTGGTACCAGCCGCACCTCGAGCGCCTCTACGAGGATGCCGAGGTTCGCGCCTCGGACCTCGTCCAGCTCGAGCAGATCGCTTCCGGCTTCCCGTCGCGCGAGCGCTTCCTCACCGACCTCACGCTCGACCCGCCGGATTCGACCAGCGACGAATCCGGCCCGCCAAGCAAGGACGAGGATTATCTGATCCTGTCGACCATCCACTCGGCCAAGGGCCAGGAATGGAAGGCCGTCTTCCTCCTCAACGGCGTCGACGGCTGCATCCCGTCCGACCTCGGCACCGGCACGAGCGAGGACATCGAGGAGGAGCGCCGCCTCCTTTATGTCGCGATGACGCGCGCGAAAGACCGGCTGTCCATCGTCCTGCCGCAGCGGTTCTACGTCCACCAGCAGGCGAAAATGGGTGACCGCCACGTCTACGCGACGCGCACCCGGTTCATCCCGGCCGACCTCCTGCCGCTGTTCGAGGTCTTCTTCTGGCCGCGCATGGGCGCAACCACCGCCGCGCCGCGCCGGCCGGACGTCCGCGTCGACGTCGCCGCGCGGATGCGCGGGATGTGGCGCTAGCGGATCGCGCCTGTCTCTGAGGGTGGGCGCTCCGTTTCCCGTCCTCCCCCAACACTCGTCTTTGCCGGGCTTGACCCGGCAACCCATGATGACTCCCACCGCGGGCGATCGACAATTCCTTAAGTACCTCATCGCTCAGCGTAAATGAACGTCATCATGGGTCCCCGGTCAAGCCCGGGGATGACGAGTGGGGAGGGCGGAGAAACCCGCTGCGCCCGGATTGCCGGGGCTGGTGCGGGGCTCCTGGCCGCCGGCGTTTCGGTCGCCTATGGGTTTCCGAGCCGCCACTCCTGCGACTGGGTCGCGGGGAGGCCGGTGACGACCTGGTAGTTCACCGCGGCGTTGATCGTGGCGTCGAGGAAGCGGCCGCTCGACACCTGCTGGATGGTGACGAATCCACCGCCATAGTCGACGATGCGCCACAGCTGCGTGCTGTCGAAGGTCTGGCGCGGACGCAGGACGACGAAGAACGCCTCGGCGGACACTTCGTGCGCGTCGAGGAAGAGGCCGGAGCTCCGCTGCTGGATCGTGTAGGTGCCGTTGCCGCCGCTGGCGATCAGCCATTGCTGCGAGAACGCGCCACTGAAGGGCGCTGTCACGACGGTCAGGCCGAGATTGTACTTGTCTGGCGCCGTGGCATCGAGGAACCAGAGGCCGTTGCCCTGGATGGTGACGAGCCGCGATGGCTCGTTGCCGAGGATCTGCGCGTTCACGGCCGGACCGGAAAGCATTGCCATGGCGCCGGCGATGAGAACGACGAGCGCGGAGCGGAACGTCAGCCAAAGGCTCGTGTTGCGCGTTGCTGTAGTGGTCATGTGAGCACCTCTTTCACTTCGGTTGTCGTCGGATTGTCTCGTCTGGCGAGGTCGCATTTCTGTTAGTCGCTTGATGCCCCGGACGGCATGACCGCGAAGCCGGATCGCCTGATCGCCCGTCCGGAACGCGCCGGCGGCAGGAAGCGCGGCTTCTCCACGTGGGGAAACCGAAGGGACTAGGGCAGTTCGATCGTGAACGCCGCGATGGTCTGCGTCAGGCCGTCCTGGCTTTGCTCCCGTCGGATCCAGAAGCCAAGTTCGGGGTCGAGCCACCACACGCCCACGACCGCGTTCTCGATCGACTGGCCGGCAAGGGTGAGCGAGCGCGTTTCAGCAAAGCGCACCTTTGCCGCAAGGCGCTGCCCGGCCGGGACGACAACATATTCCCAGCCGTCGAACGTCGCAGTGAAGCGGGTGCCGCCTACGACCGCAGCGGTCACGCCAGCCGTACAGCCAAGCATGATGCCGATCGGATTGGTCTGCGCCGGACACGCGAACAGGGCGTCTCCCGCGACGTCCACGCTGTCGCCCGGCGCCATTTTCCAGAAGGCCGCGAGCCCCTCATCATACGCTATGGTGACGGGCGGACCGCCCGGCGGGAACGCCGTCGGCCACAGCCCGTAGAGGTGCGGCAGCGTGACGGGCGCATCCTCTCCGCCAGCGAGGAGCGTCGCGGTGACCTCCGTGCTGCGCTCGGTGGTGGCGCCGAAATCGCGGGCTGCCGAGCGCCGGATGTCAGGCGTCGGGTAGTTGGTCTCGGCCGTGAAGAAGCCGATCAGCCCGCGGATCGCCTCCTCCATCGGATCGATCACGGGCGGCGTCTCGCCGATGACCTCGATGAAAGTGATCCGCATTCCCTCGGGCGGTTCCCGGTAGACGAGCGGTCCGGCGGCTTCCGCCATGCGCGGCGGGGTCAGTTCCTCCAGCGCGAAGCGGGCATCGCCGAGATTCGGATCAAGGAGGATCGCTGCCGCAAGGGCCCGGATCGCCTCCTCGGTATTGCCCATGCGGTAGTGCACCGTGCCGAGGCTCTCCTGGGCCGTGGCGCGAAGCGGGGCGAGCTCGACAAGGTGGGCGAAATCCGGCAGCGCGAGCTCGTTCCGTCGCTCGATCGCATGGATCCAGCCGCGCAGGTAGAGCGCGGGCTGGTAGTCCGGGTTCACCGTGAGCGCCGTGTCGAGCACGGCCACGGCCTCGGCGGCGCGCGCCTGGTAGTAGTACGCGGTCGCGAGGTCGTAGTGGCGGAAGGCGTAGTCCGGCTCGATCGCGGCCGCGGCCGCATAGTCGGCCACCGCATCGTCCCAGCGCTCCTCCTCCTCGGCGAAGTAGGCACGCGCCGCGAACGCCTCGGCATTCTGCGGGTCGAGGGCGATGGCCGCGGTGAAGTCGGCGATTGCGGCCGCGTCGTCGTCGACGGCCCAGCCGCGTTCGACGTGGTACCGCGCAAGTTCTGCGGGCGTGCCGTTGCCGGCGTCGATCAACCTCGTACAGGCGGCGATCTGCGGCTCGATCGGGCCTCGGAAGTCGAGGCACGTGGCAGCGTCGTCGGCGGGCTGGGCGAGGGCAGCGCCCGCGCCGAGCATTCCCAGGATGACGAGACCAGCGATCCGCCACACCATGACGCGCCTCCACGCCAGAAGAGCATCATGGGCCGGAATGGGCCGCGAGCGCAAATGCGGTTGGCGAACGCCGGCGCGCAGGCTACGACGAGACGCCACGGACGACCGGAATGAAGCTTCCGACACTGACTTTCGCCGCCCTTGCCGTCATCGCCGGAGCCGGGACGGCTGCGGCGCAGGCGCTGGCCTATGCCGGCTGGGTGGCGCTCCCGGCCCATGAACGGGCGCTCTACATCGCTGGCGCGTTCGACCAGTTCGTGACCATCTACGCGCCGCCAGCGCCGGAAGGCAGCGCCTACCAGGACTTCGTGCTCCATCTCGGCGCCTGCGTCGCCGGTCGCGGCCTCGACGCCGTTGCGATGCAGGCCGGCGTGATTGCCTTCGCCGTGGGCCGGCCGGACCTTCAGGCCGGCCCGATCCCGATCCTCCTGATGGAGTATCTCATTGCGGAGTGCGGCCTGCCGGGCAGCAATTGACGGCCCAAGCCGACGCCATCCGGTCCGGCCATTCTTCCGCGGAGCGCGGAAAAACCCGAAAGCACAGGGCGATAACATGAATTTGTCGGTCAGTTTATATGGACACCGCCGGACAGCCGCTCCATAAAGCTCACCTGCAAAGATCCAGAACAAGAAGGTCGGGGATGGACCACTCAAGCAACAAGGCATTCCGCGCCGCGGGTCTCGTGGCCGGCGTCGTTCTGTCGATGGCAATCGCGCTCCCGGCAGCAGCCCAGATGATCATCGCCGAGCCAATGCGGATCGGGGTCATCATGCCGCCGGTCGATCCGGCCGCTCCCGCCTGGGAGCAGTCGGTGGCGCGCGGCGCCGCACAGGGAGCCCTCATCGCGGAGGACGAGTTCGTCTTCAATGCCGAGATGCTCGGCATGCAGATGTCGCTGGTGCGCGCGACCGCAACGACGGCCGAGGAGGCCGTGGCCGCGGCGACCCAGCTCGTCGAGCAGGACGGCGTCTATGCCATCATCGGCGGTTACGACAATACCCAGGCAGCCGCCATCGGCGCATGGGCCGAGGAAGCGAACATCCCGTTCGTCAATGTCGGCGGAGCCTCGGATTCCCTCCGCAACGACGCCTGCCATGCGACGACCTTCCATCTCGAGCCGAGCGCGGCGATGTACATCGACGCGATCGCGGGCTGGTATGTCCGCGCGGGCTTCCGCCGCTGGTACGTCGTGACCGACGGATCGGAGGAGAGCCTTGCCCAGCAGGCGCACCTGACCCAGACGCTCCAGGAGCGCCATTTCGGCATCCGCCAGGTCGCCCAGCAGACGATGGCGCCGGGCGGCCCCGTGCCGGACAACCTTGTGTCCGAGATCGCCCGCAACAACGCCGACTTCGTCCTCATCCTGATGGGCGCGGCCGACCAGCTCGCCGTCATGACCGCACTCGACCAAGCCGGCGTCGACATGCAGGTCACCGGGTTCCCCTATCCCGAGACGCAGACCCGGGCATACTTCGTCGCCATGCAGGCCGCCGCCCCGACGATCGGGACCAACAACCGCGTCACGACCTGGGAAGCGACGCTGGACGCCTATGGCGCACGCGAGATGAACGCCCGCTACCGCCAGCAATTCCGCGAGCCAATGGACGCTTCCGCCTGGGCGACCTACCAGGCGGTCAAGATTCTCTACGAGGCGGCGTTCTTCGGTGGGTCGCTCGATCCGGCCGCCGTCGTCGCCTTCATGGCCGCGCCGACCAGCGTCTTCGACGTCTACAAGGGCATCGGCACCTCGTTCCGGCCGTGGGACCGGCAGCTCCGCCAGACGCTGTTCCTCGACAAGATCAGCGACGAGCCGGTGCCGGATACCTTCAACATGGCGATCCTCGTCGGCGAGTTGCCGGCGATCTACATGGCCGGCACCGACCCCGTCGAACGCCTCGACCAGCTCGGAACGACGGCCGCGCAAAGCACCTGCGGACGATAGCGCGTCGGGCCGCGCGCAATCGGATCGGGAGGTGGAGCGGCGCAGCGTCGCTCCACCCCGCTCCCGTCACGCATTGCTCTCCGGGTCTTCGCAGGCCGCAGGGGACGGGCCGCAACGGGCATCCCAGTTTAGACCGGCTCCGACAGTCGTCGGCGCAGTCTTCGTGGACGCGGAGATGCCGCTGGTCGGCTTCGAGAACTCGACGTTGCGCGACTCCGACTTCTCGGGCGCGGCGATGAGCGGCGCCCGCGATACGAACTCCAACTTCCGCAACGCGAGGTTCGTCGGCTCCGACCTGTCCGGCGCGATCCTGACCGGCGCGGTGCTGAGCGGGGCGGACCTGACCGGCGCCAACCTGTCGGGTGCAACGCTGGACCGGACCGGCCTCAACGGCACGGACTTCACCGATGCAAACCTGCTCGGCGCGACGATCACTGCCACGACCAGTACGGCGACCGCGCGGTTCTGCCGGACGGTGATGCCGGACGGTGCGGTCAACAACACCGGCTGCCCGTAGGAGACATCAAATCATCGCAGGCGAAGGCGCCGGCTGTCGCACCTTCGCCCGCATTCTGCGATATCGTTTTGCCAGTGGTTTCCATGCAGGATGGGGCAGCCGCGTTCCGGTCGTCCGGGTCGCGACCGGAGAGATGCATTGACCGAGACGACTGCCTCAGACGCGCGGAAGCCGAGGGCCGGCCGCCATCGCAAGAAGGAGCGACGGCTCTCAGCGATTCTCCGCGAGCTTGAGAGCCGGCCGGAGGAGCGGATCTCGATCTATGACATCGCGGCCGCATTCGGCGACCGCGCCTTCTCGGCGATCATGCTCGTGTTCGGCCTCCTGACGATGGCCGCCATCGTGCCCGGCAGTTCGATCATCACCGGTGCACCGCTGTTCCTCGTTGCCGCCCAGATGGTCGCCGGCCGCAAGACGCTGTGGCTACCCGAAAAGCTCGGCAACCGAACGGTGGCGCCATCGGACATCAGCCGCCTAAACGCGCGCTTCCTGAAATTCCTCCGGCGGATGGAACGCCTGCTGCAGCCGCGCCTGCCGATTCTGTTCGCGCCCATGTCAATCCGGGTACTCGGCCTGGTCTGCTTCGTCCTTTCGGCAATCATCGTCCTGCCGATCCCGCTCGGGAACCTTGCGCCAGGCTTTTCAATCGCCATCATCGCGCTCGCCATACTCACCCGCGATGGCCTTGCCGCCATCGCCGGCGTCGCCATGGCGATCGGCAGCATCATCTTCCTCATCATCGCCTATGGCGCCGTGATCGCCTTGTTCCTCCACTGGATCGGGGTCGCCGGTGGACCGCCGCCTCCGCCCGGCATGGACGGCGGAGGACCGGGACACGGCTCCGGGCCCGGCGGGCCTCCGCGCCCGTAGGTTCGGCACTGCGCCGTGTACCGCTGGATCGTCTTCGTCCACGTCCTTTCGGCACTGGCCTTCATGGCGACCCACGGCGTCAGCATCGCGCTCACCTTCCGCATCAGGCGCGCCAGAACCCTCGAGGACGCACGCCCCATTCTCGACCTCTCCGCCTCCATGCTGGGCGTCATGTACGGCGCGTTCGCGCTCGTGGCCGTGTCGGGGATTGCCGCCGGTATTGTCGGACAGTGGTGGCGGAACGGCTGGTTCTGGGTTTCGGTGGTGCTGCTGGCCATGATGGTCGGCATCATGTCGATCTACGGCGCCGTCGCCTTCAACACGATCCGCCGCGCGGCCGGCCTGCCCCATTTCGGCGAAGGACGCCGGCCGCAGCCTGCAATCCCGCCCGATCTCCCGGCAATGCTCCGTGCGATCGATGCAACGCGCCCGGCAAACCTGGCGGCGGCAGGTCTCGGCGGGGCGGCCGTGCTCACCTGGCTGATGATGTTCAAGCCATTCTGAAGCACCCTCCCCGCCGCCGGGGCGGAGAGGAACCTCTTGTGGATCGCGGCCTACGCGGCGACGCTGAGGACGACCTTGCCCTCGGCTCGACCCGACTGGAGCCGGTCCTGCCCTTCGGCTGCGCGGGCGAGCGGGAGCACGTCCTTCACCGCGACATGGACTGTGCCGGCGGCAACGAGCGCGGCGATATCCGCGAGTTGCGTGGCCTCGAACCCGCCCATCACCGCGATCACCCGTACATCGGACCGGCCGACGGCCGTGGCGTCCGGTGCCTGCTGCGTCGTTGCGTATGACCCGTTGGTCGCGACCGTGGCGAGCAGGGCGGGCGCATCATCCCCGACAAGGTCAAGAACCGCATCGAATGGCCCGGCTGCCGCGATGGCGCCGGGGCCGGTGACGATCACCTCGTCGGCGCCGAGGCCACGAAGGAACATCTCCTGGCCGCGCACGCCGGTGGCAATGACCCGGGCGCCGCGCGCCTTGGCGAACTGCACCGCAAAGCTGCCGACGCCGCCGGCCGCGCCATGGATGAGGACGGTCTGGCCCTTCGTCACGGCGAGCGCCGGCGTGCCGTCGGCGGCGGCGACGATCCCCTGCCAGGCCGTGAGGCCGGCAAACGGCACGGCGGCGGCGGTCACATGATCGAGCCCGGCCGGCTTGAGGGCGACATGGTCGACGGGAACGGCGACATACTCGGCGTAGGCGCCCTGGCGCGGGAATGGCAGGCGGCCGAACACTTCGTCACCGACCGACACGACGTCGATGCCCGGACCGAGTTCAGCGACCGTGCCGGAAAACTCCGAGCCGATCGTGAGCGGCAGCGGGAACGGGGCGAACTGGGCGAGGTAGCCCTGGCGGATCTTCCAGTCGAGCGCGTTGACGCCGGCTGCGTGGACGCGGACCAGCACCTCGCCTTGGCCGGCGACGGGACGCGGCGCATCCTCGTAGTGGAGAACTTCGGCGCCGCCATAGGTGGCGAGGCGGACGGCCTTCATCGTGGTCATGGCAATCTCCTTGGAGAGGGTGGGATCGCCTGCCGGCGGTCCGATGCCGCTGATATCGCGCCGCGCACCCATCTTCGGAAGCGGCCAAATCATGATATGATCCATCATAACGAGAGATGGATCGATGATCGGCGCCCTCACCCTCGACCAGCTTCGCGTCCTCGTCACGGTGACAGAGACGGGGAGCTTCTCCGCCGCCGGAAGGAAATTGCGGCGTGTGCAGTCGGCCATCAGCCAGACCGTGAAGGCGCTGGAGGAAACCCAGGGGGTTATCCTGTTCGACCGGTCGGGCCGAACGCCGCGCCTCACTGACGCCGGGCGAACGCTGGTCCGCGAGGCACGGCTCGTCCTGGAGCAGACGAGCCAGTTCGAGGCGGTGGCCGAAGGAATCGCCTCGGGCCTCGAGCCGGAGCTGGGGATCGCACTCGACGGCATGTGCCCGACGCCGCCGGTGATGGCCTCGCTGCAGCGCCTTCGCGCGCGGTACCCGACGCTCGCCGTTTCGCTGTTCACCGAAGGGCTCGGCGCGGCGGAACGGCGCCTCCGCAGCGGCGCGGCGCGGATCGCCATCACCCTCGTCATCGGCCAGACGCCGCCGGACCTGCAGGCCGTGAAGCTGACGGAGGTGACGCTCATCCCGGTCGTCGCCGCCTCGCACAGACTGGCCGCCGAGCCGTCGCCGGTCTCCCGCCGGAGACTGCGGGAGCACGTCCAACTCGTCCTCTCCGATCCCGTCGACGCGAGCGGGCCGTCCTACAGCGTCATCAGCCCGACCATCTGGCGCTTCGTCGACCTCGGCCGCCGCCTCGATTTCCTCCTCGCCGGCTTCGGGTGGTGCACCATGCCAAGCCACCTCGTCGCGCCGCACATCGCGTCGGGGGCGCTTGTGCCGTTCGTCCTCGACGAGCCGCCGGTGCCCGCCCTCCCCGTGTTCGCGGTGTTCGAAAGGAGCCATCCGCCCGGTAGGGCGGGGCGGTGGCTGCTGGAGGATCTCGAGGCGGAGTTCGCCGCTGCTGGCGCGGCCGTAGGATCATCTGACTCCGGCTATTTGGGCGCGTAGGTGAGCTGAAGCGTGTAGACGTTCTGCCGGGTCAGAGCCAAGCGAGGCGTAAAGCTCACTCGCGTGAGCTTGAAGCCGAGGCTGACGGTTGCGGTATTGTCGAGCGTGAACGCTATCGTATGGACGGAACTGCCCACGACGCCGTTGAATTCACGGGTGGCGTCGCTGAAGTCGCGCAGTGACTGGCTCAATTGCAGATCACGGTTGCTGTGGTTGCTGCAGGGTACTGACCAGGTCCGAATGTCCGACAGCGTGAACGGACCGACAGTCACCTCCCGCGTGCGCGCGGTCGCTGCTGCCCGCGTCACGGGCAATCCGAGCGTGGCCGTGGTGCTCGAGAACGGGATGAGCCAATCCTGGGTCGGGAGCCCAAACGTGCGCGTATCCTTCTCGGCGAACGTGAACTTCAACGTTACCTGATCGTTGAGAATCCGCGCCTCGAAGGTCTGCAACGGGTCATTCAGAGCCGCGTAGAGTTCGCATGTTGCAGCGCGCGTAATGTCGCTCAGACGAACGCCGCGATCCCCGTCGATCGCCCCCACATTGGCCAACTCGGCGTTCACGATGGATTCCGGCAGCGTGGCGCACGCGCCGAGCGACAGTGTCAGTCCCAGTCCAAGCAGTGCACGAGACCACATGGTTCCCCCCAGCCAAGCCCGCTCCATCCATAGTGCGACCGCATCCGAAGTCAACGCCCGGTAGTGTCTCCGTTGTTCTAAACTTCAGGTAGGCGCCGCGTGGACTTCCACCCACGCCGGCGCAAGCTCGCTTTCCGCGGGTGTCGCGATCGACGCCGCCGGCCGTGAGCCGCTCCGCAAGGTCGGGGTTCAGGAGGATGGTTCTGGAGGATCTGGCCGGGGAACCCCGCGACGTGTGTCCCCTGGAGGATCTGGCCGCGCCCCCGCAGGGCCGGCCCCTTGCCCCGCTAGCGGCATATCGCGAATCCCTCGGGGCCCGCGTCGCCGCGGGCCCCGTTTCAGGTGCGATCGACCTAGATGCTTCCGCCCCCTTCGATGAACCCGCATTCGATCGTCGGGGTCCCGGCAACGCCGTACAGGCAGTTGAAGTCCGCGAGTCCGACGTTCCGGTCACGCGTCTGGATGTCTGGCGAGCCGATGTTGAGGCCGAAGCCGATGCGGAACGTGTGCTCCATGACGTTCACGATGCTCGGATCCGGCGGGAACCGACCGAGCCCGCCCTGGTACGAGGCGAGGAAGTAGAGCGGCGCCCGGGCAAGCTGGAATTCAGCCCGGCCGCCCCATGTGAACAGCGTTCCGGCGGCATCGCCACCGATCCTCGACAGCGCCGCGCCGGCGTTGGCCGAAAGAGCAAGGTTGGGCGTGGCGTAGAAGGTGCCGACGACGCGTCCGTAGAAATTGCGGATCTGTGCATCCCGGATGAAGTCCGGTGCGACGCCGAAGGTGATGCCGGTCTGCGCATAGACCCGGAAGCGGCTCGCGTTCAGTGCCGCCTCAAGGCCCGTGGTGGCGAAGGTGCCGAAGCCGAACTCGTCACGATGGCCGATCGATGCGAATCCGCCCACGAGAAGGTCGTTGATCCAATAGGAGAGATGCGTGCCTACGCCGAAGCGATTGGCGTCCCAGTCGACATCGATCGCCTCGTTCGTGGACCGGCCAGACCAGTGTTCTGCCCAGACCCCGATCTGCATCGAAAGCGAAGGGCTCATCATCCATGTCGCCTGGCCGTTTCCGCCGAAGCCAGCTCCGAGTCCGTGACAGCCGGCACAGTCGCCCTGCTCCTCGAAGTTTCGGTTGAAGAGATCGAACCCTCCGAACATCTCAACGAAAGCCGCAGTATTGGCCGGCGGCGTCGCGACAACCGGAGCAATGATGGTGACCGGCACTACGTCAGCAGCCCTGGTCGCCGTCGCGACCGCGGCGAGTCCGGCCATGCCCAACGCAAACACAAGTGACTTGCGCATGCTTCCCTCCAGTCGAGGACCAAACCAGAGCAAAGACATACCACCGGATTCGTGTTCGCGAATGCACGCTCCAGAAGAACGAGAGGTTTGGGAGTCGCCTGCGACACTTCTGCAACGCGTCTTGATACGCATACTTCAGTGCGAAGCATCGCATACGACTTCCGCGCGATTTCCATGCAATCGCGGCGGGAACCCGCTCGCGAGAGTTCGTCAGAGCTTGCACTTGCACGGCGGCCCGGACGGTAGCTCGACTCGTTCCAGTGGGCTCGAACCGTACGGCTAGCCGATCTCCACCCAAACCGGCGCGTGGTCGCTCGCCAGCGGCTTTCCGCGCGTCTCGCGATCTACGCCGCCGCCCGTGAGTTGCTCGGCAAGATCCGGGCTCAGCAGGAAGTGGTCGAGCCGCATGCCGTGGTCGATGCGGAAACGGTCGAATTCGTAGCTCCAGAAGGTGAAGCACGGATCGTCAGGGCGGAGCGAGCGGAGTGCATCCGTCCAGCCCTGCGCCAGGAGACGCTGGTAGGCGTCGCGCGGCTCGGGCTGGAGCAGCGCGTTCTTCCGGTAGGAATGCTTCTTGTAGATGTCGAACTCGGTCGGCACGACGTTGTAGTCCCCGACCAGCGCCACCGGGATGCCCGCTGCGCGAAGCCCGACGGCATGGGCGATGAGCCGCTCGAACCAGGCCATCTTGTAGTCGAATTTCGGCCCAGGATGCGGATTGCCGTTGGGCAGGTAGATCGAGGCGACGAGGACGCCGCCGACCGCGGCCTCGATGTAGCGCGCCTGCCGGTCGAGGACATCGCCGGGGAGCCCTTTCCGCACCAGCACCGGGTCACCGCCGCGGGCCAGGATCGCAACGCCGTGCCATGTCGGCATGCCGTGCCACACCGCGCCATAGCCCGCCTTCCGGATCGCCTCGATCGGGAAGTGATCGTCGACGCACTTGATCTCCTGGAGGCAGACGATGTCGGGCGCCGCCTCGGCCAGCCATTCGAGCAGGTTGCCAAGCCGCTTGTTGACGTCGTTGACGTTGAAGGTGGCGATCTTCACAGGCGCTTGCCGACGTGCAGAGGCTACTTTCCAAGCGTACTATTCCATCCATGCCCAGACTGCACAGGGAATCCCACCTTATCGGCCGCATCGGCTGGCTCAGGGCCGCCGTGCTCGGCGCCAATGACGGGATCATCTCCACCGCGAGCCTCATCCTCGGCGTGGCGTCGGCCTCGGCCGCGCGCGGCGACGTGATCCTGACCGGCGTCGCCGGCCTCGTTGCCGGCGCGATGTCCATGGCGGCGGGCGAGTATGTCTCGGTCTCCTCCCAGTCCGACACCGAGAACGCCGACCTTGCCCGCGAGCGGCGCGAACTGGCCGAGGAGCCGGCCGCGGAACTCGACGAACTCGCCGGCATCTACCAGGCGCGCGGGCTCGACCCGTCTCTCGCGCGCGAGGTGGCGACGCAGCTCATGGCAAGGGACGCCCTCGGCGCCCACGCCCGCGACGAACTGGGCATTTCCGAGATATCCACCGCACGCCCGGTCCAGGCCGCGATGGCGTCAGCGGCGACCTTCTCCGTGGGCGCGGCGGCTCCCCTTCTCCTGGTCGTGTTTGCGCCTTCTTCCGCTTTGATCCCCGCCGTCGCCGCGGGATCGCTCGCCTTTCTTGCCCTCCTTGGCTATCTCGGCGCGCGTACCGGCGGGGCGGGAACGCTTCGCCCAACGATACGCGTCACCTTCTGGGGCGCGCTTGCGATGTCCGTCACCGCCGGCATCGGCGCGCTTATCGGAGCGGCCATCTAACCGCACGGCTTCGTACGCTCCCCTTCGCGTTCTGTGACATCCCCGACACATCGCCGGGCATTCGGCACGCCAATGGCGGGTTCCCGGAACCATCGTCGGACCAATGGCTTGTCGCTATGTCCGCAGGCAACTTTCCGCGTCGTTCAGTCAGGAGTTTCCGATGAACACAAGCAAGCTTTTCGCCGGCCTCGCCGGTTCCGCCCTTCTCGCCGGTCTGACCGGGAGCGCCTTCGCCGCCGATGTCGCGCCGATCGTTCCGCCCGCGCCGCCGCCCATGATCAGCCCGCCGCCGGCCCCGGTCGCGAACTGGACCGGTCCCTATGTTGGCGGCATCCTCGGCTATCTCCGCAGCCCGACGCTCTGGGAGGACGATACGTTCGGCGATGCGCCGCAGACGCTGTCCGGCATCCTTGCGGGCGTCGAAGCCGGCTACCGCTTCCAGACCGGCAACCTCGTCTTCGGCATTGAGGGCGACTGGGCCTGGACCAACGCTGCTGGCGAAGTCGATTGCGGCCCGGTGGGTGCCTACACCTGCGCCACCGATTTCGACTGGCTGGCAACGATCACCGGCACCGCCGGCTTCGCGATCGGCCCGAGCCTGCTCGTCTACGCCGAGGCTGGTATTGCCTTCGCCGACCAGAACTTCATGGTGACCGGCCCGGCCCTCGACCCGATGACGGGCGGCCAGATCAACCGTGGCTGGGTCCTCGGCGGCGGCGCCGTCGCACAGCTCGGCAACGGCCTCTACATCAAGGGCGAGTACAACTACATCAACTTCGGCACCGACGAAGTCGAAGTGACAAACGGCATGCTGACCGAGGACTTCGACCTCACCCAGAACGCCCACGTCTTCAAGCTCGGCATCGGCCTGCGGTTCTAGCTGCCGCCGCATACCCAATACGAAGGGCGCCGGTCCGAAAGGGCCGGCGCCTTTTCACATCCGGACGCTCCCGATATCGAAAGGCCGCATGATCTTCGGCCTTCCGATCGACCTTCTGCTGATGCGCGCGACGGCGCTCCTCGTCGTCGTCGCGGCCCACGGCTACGCCGTCGCAGCGTCGCTTCACCTCCTCGGCGACGAGAGTCCCCGCGCGGAACGGCGACTGACCCTGAATGCGCTTCGCCATCTCGACCCGGTCGGGCTTCCCGCCTTCGTCTTCAGCGGCGGATACGGCTGGATCAGGCAGATCGTGGCCGACTCCACCCGACTGCGCTTCGGGCGTCTATCGCTGGTGCTGGTCGTCGTCGCAGGCGCCGCGGCTGCACTCGCCGTCGCGCTTCTCGCGCTCCTGCTGCGCCTCCCGATCGCCGGTTCCGCGGGCTGGGGGACGGTCGCGGATATGCTCCAGGTGATCGCTTCGACCGGCGTTGCCTTCGCCCTGTTCAATCTCGTGCCGCTGCCGCCGCTGACCGGCGGCCTTCTCCTCGGCGTGGTCGCGCCGCGTCTCTACCGCTGGTTCGCCGAGCGCGCGCTGCTGCCGGCGCTCGTGATCGTGCTGTTCCTCGCAGCCGGCGCCATCCAGCTCTGGCTCGACCCGGTCGTCGCCCGGATCCTCGTCGTCCTTCCCGCTTGATCCGCAATGGCCGGGACTGCCAGGTTGACAGCCATCCTCGCCATCGACATAACCATACTGTTATATAACCAATCGGTCTCACAATGGCACCAGCCCTCGACACCACGTTCGCCGCCCTCGCCGACCCCACGCGCCGGGCGATCCTGGCCCGGCTTGCCCTGGGCGAGACGACGGTGATGGACCTCGCCAGACCGTTCGACATGAGCCAGCCGGCGATCTCCAAGCACCTCAAGGTGCTGGAGCGTGCCGGGCTCGTCTCGCGCGGACGGGATGCCCAGCGCCGCCCCGTGCGGCTCGAGGCAAAGCCCCTCGCCGAGGCAAACCAATGGCTCGAGAGCTATCGCGCGCTATGGGAGGCGCGGTTCGATCGCCTCGATGCCCTCCTGCAGAAACTCCAGGCCGATGAAGGCGCACCCCTTCCACCGAAGCCCGGTCGGGGCCGCAAGCCCAAGGAGCAGACCTGATGCCCGCTACCGCCACCAGCGACCTCGACGTCACCCTCCCCTCCGACACCGAAATCCGGATGACCCGCTCCTTCGCCGCGCCGCCGCGGCTCGTCTGGGCGGCGTTCACCGAGCCGGACCTGATGCAGCAATGGATGACCGGCCCGTCCGGCTGGGTGCTGAAGGTGATCGGCGGCGACGTCCGCGTCGGCGCGTCCTACCGGCTCGAATGGCACCGCGCGAGCGACGGCGCGACCATGGGAGCGGGCGGGGTCTATCTCGAGGTGCGGAAGCCCGAGCGGCTTTCGTGCTCCGAACGGTTCGACGACCCCTGGTATCCGGGCGAGGCCATCAACTCATACGATCTCGAGGCGCGCGGCGCAGGCACCATCCTGCACCAGCACTTCCGGTATGAGTCGAAGGCGGCCCGCGACATGGCCCTGTCGTCCCACATGGATGACGGCATGCGCGAGAGCTACCGCCGCCTCGACGGAATCCTCGCCGAGGCCATCGCCCGCGAGGCCGGAACCCTCGGCGCCTGACCGCCCCCTCCTTTCTCAATCCATCGAACGCCGGAGACTGACCCATGACCGCAAGCGCCGCGAAGCCGAGCTTCACCATCGGCCCCGCCAGCGTCGTCACCGTAGCCGCCCAGCCCGTGGCGCTCGTCTCCCGGGATATCGGCTTTGCCGAAATCCCCGCGACCCAGCAGTCCGCGAGCGCCCTGGTCAACGCCGCAACCAAGGCCCAGGACGTCGGCGGGGGCGCACCGTTCACGCGCTTCGCCATGCTGCCCGGCGGCGGGATGCGGTACGAGCCTGGCTCGTTCGTCTCGGGTCCGTTCAAGTCCGACGGCGACGTGAAGGCGGATGCGCTGCCCGCCGGCAGAGCCGCCCACCTGACGCTGAAGGGCGACTTCTCGGGCCTCGCCGAAGCGTGGCCGGCGCTGATGGAATGGGCGGCGTCGGAGAAGCTGGGGCTCGCGGGCGTCAACTGGGAGGTCTACGCGCCGAACGCCGACCTTTCGCGCCAGGAGACGCGGCTCTACACCCTCCTCGCCTGACAAAGGCGCGACGGGAGCCCGGACGGGAAACCGTCAGGGGCCCGGGATCGTTGCCGCTCCGGGCGCGTGCGGGAGCGAACGATGGCCGACTATGGCGTGGTGGTGGTTGGCGCGGGTGCGGCGGGCATCGCCGCGGGCCGCGCGCTCAAGGAGGCCGGCGCCTCCTTCCTGATCGTCGAGGCCCGTGATCGCATCGGCGGCCGTGCGTACACCGTGCCCGGCCCCGACGGGGCTGCCATAGACCTTGGATGCGGGTGGCTCCATTCCGCCGAGGAAAACCCGTGGTCGAACATCGCGATGGACGCCGGGGTGGCGATCGACCGGACGCCACCGCCGTGGATGCGGATGGCCGTCCCGAAGGGGGCGCCGACGCCGAAGGAGATCGCCGCCACCGCCGCGCTCCGCGCCTTCCGCCAGCACCTCGACGGCGCGGCGAAGCACGGCATCGAGGACCCGCCCGCCTCGCACTTCATCCCGCCCGGCGAACCGTACGCGGGACTCCTCGATGCGGTCAGTACGTTCTATTCCGGCACGGAGCTACGGAACGTCTCGGTCCGCGACCTCGCCCGCTTCGAGGATACCGGCGTCAACTGGCGTGTCGCGACCGGCTATGGCGCGCTGATCGCCGGCCACGGCGCGGACTTGCCCGTCCGCCTCGCGACGCCGGTCCGCCGCATCGACCACTCCGGCCCCGGGATCCGCGTCGAAACGGACTCCGGCACGATCTCTGCCCGCGCGGTGATCGTCACGGTCGCGACCGCCCTCCTCGCGGCGGAACGGATCGCGTTCTCGCCCGCCCTGCCGGACAAGGCATCGGCGGCCGCCGGCCTGCCCCTCGGCCTTGCCGACAAGCTGTACCTGGCGCTTCCCGATGCGGAGTCATTCACCGCGGAAACGCGCCTGTTCGGCAGCGTCGAGCGCGCGGAGACCGCCGCGTACCATTTCCGCCCTTTCGGCCGCCCGCTGGTCGAGGCGTATTTTGGCGGCGCATTCGCACACCAGCTGGAAAGCGCAGGCGAGGAAGCCTTCGTCGATTTGGCCCGGACTGAACTCGCGGCCCGCTTCGGGGCGGACTTTGCCCGCCGCCTCCATCCCGTCGCGCTGCATCGCTGGGCCACCGACGAATGGGCCGGCGGCTCCTACTCCTGCGCTCTCCCGGGACACGCTGACGACCGCGCGATCCTCGCGACGCCGGTGGACGAGCGCCTGTTCTTCGCCGGCGAAGCCTGCTCGGTGCGCAGCTACTCGACCGCCCATGGCGCGTACGAGACGGGCCTTGCCGCCGCGGCCGGCGCGCTTGCAGCGGTCGAAAGCCGCCCGCGGTGACTTCCCAAGGTGCGTTTGCGGGCCGGAGCCTGAGGCTTCACGCGCCGTTGCCCCTCGCCCCGTTCGGGGAGAGGGAACCCGACGCACGTTGGAGAATGCGGCTCGGTGGGGCTAGGGAGGCGCCGGCGCCGCAGCCCCGCCGGCGATCCGGAACTGTCCGGAGACCCGCATCGTCGTGGTGTCGACAAGCACCGTCACGAGGTCGTTGCCGTCACGGAAGGCCAGTGTCATCACGGTTCCGGTGACATTGGTCGACAGGAGTTCGGCCCCCGCCGGCAGGCCCACGCTCTCCGCGCTCACCTCGCCCATCGGCACTGTGGCGCCAAGGGTGGCTTCGGCCCCTTCGTTCGACGGCTGCTGGATGAAGAACCGGTAGACGATCGCAAACATCACCGCGGCAATGCCGAGCGCCAGCGTCGAGCCGCCGATCACCATAAGGCGCCGGAGCCGCTTCTGGACGCGAAGCATCGCCGGATCGAGCGGCTTCTCGTCGTCGTCGAACTGGCTTGAACTCATGGTTTTCCGCGGGATCGCAACGCGACCGGGCTGGGCCGAGCGCTTCCCCTAGTGGAGGTATGCCGAGCGGTCAACGCTGCCGCCCGCGGCTTTCGCGCCCGCAGGGGTAGGGACTCGGGATGGGGATAGTTACAGTGTGAGGCGTGTTGCCGCAGAGTATTGCCGCCAGAGAGGATACCAACGATGCGCTTCGGAATGATCGGCCTTGGCCGCATGGGTGGCGGCCTCGCGCGACGAGCGATCCGCGGCGGGCATGAATGCGTGGGATTCGATCCCGATCCGAGAATGGTCTCCGACCTCGCTGACGCCGGCGGCAAAGGAGCGGCGTCGCTCGCGGAACTGGTCGCGGCGCTCGAAACCCCGCGCGTGGTGTGGGTGATGGTGCCGGACAAGGTGACCGGCCGGGTGATCGACGACCTCCGCCTGCTCCTTTCGCCAGGCGACGTCATCATCGATGGCGGCAACAGCAATTTCCGCCATTCGGTCGACCGTGGCGAGGCGCTCGATGCCGAGCAGATCCACTTCGTCGACGTCGGCACGTCCGGGGGCGTCTTCGGCCTCGAGCGCGGCTTCTGCCTCATGGTCGGCGGCCAGCCGGAGGTGGTGGCCGGCCTCGCCCCGCTGTTCGACACCCTCGTTGCCGGCTACGCCTCCGCGCCACGCTCGCGCGGCCGGACGGGCGACCCGACCTCGGCGGAGAACGGCTGGCTCCATTGCGGCCAGGTCGGCGCCGGTCATTTCGCGAAGATGATCCACAACGGCATCGAATACGGGATGATGGCCGCCATGGCGGAAGGGATGAACCTTCTCGCCCACGCCAACCAGGAGGGCGCCGATCCCGCCGATATTTCGGCCGGCTCCGGCCTCCCCTATTACCGCTTCAACTTCGACCTGCCGGAGCTCGCGGAATTGTGGCGGCGCGGCAGCGTGATCTCGTCCTGGCTCCTCGACCTGACCGCGAATGCGCTCCGCGAGGATCCCTCGCTCGACAGCTATGCCGGCAGCGTCGGCGATTCCGGCGAAGGCCGGTGGACCGCACGCGCCGCCATCGATCTCGGCGTCCCCGCGCACGTCCTCTCTGCTTCGCTGTTCGACCGCTTCTCCTCGCGCGGCAATGGCAGCGTTGCCAACAAACTCCTGTCGGCCATGCGAAAGCAGTTCGGCGGCCATGTGGAAGTGAAGCCATGATCCAGGAACGCGCCGACGCCCTTGTCCTCTTCGGCATCACCGGCGACCTCGCCGCCAAGAAACTCATCCCGGCGCTCTATCGGCTCACGCGCCGTGGCCACCTGCCCGGCCGCGTGGTGGGCGTCGCCTCGACGGAGTGGACCGTGGAGCAGTTGCGCGAGCACGCGCATGAGGCGCTGGTGAAGGCCGCCGTCGAGATCGACGAGAAGGTCTTTTCGGAGCTCGCCGCGGTCCTCCACTACGTACCGGGCGACTATCGCGACGAGGACACCTACCGCCGCCTGTCCCTCGAACTCGATGGCATCACGACGCCGGTCTGCTATCTCGCGATCCCGCCGTCGATGTTTCCGGTGGTCACGAAGGGCCTTGCCTCGATCGAGGCCACCCGCCAGGGCCGCCTGGTGCTGGAGAAGCCGTTCGGCCGCGATCTGCGCTCGGCGATCGAGCTGAACCAGATGCTGCATCAGGTCTTCCGCGAGGACTCGATCTTCCGCATCGACCACTTCCTCGGCAAGGAGCCGGTCCAGAACCTCCTCGTCTTCCGCTTCGCGAACTCGATCCTCGAGCCGCTGTGGAACCGGCACTATGTCGACAGCGTCCACATCACGATGGCCGAGGATTTCGGCGTCGAGGGAAGAGGCGCCTTCTATGACAGCGTCGGCGCACTCCGCGACGTGGTGCAGAACCACCTCCTCCAGATCGTGTCGCTGCTGGCGATGGAGCCGCCCGTGTCGGACCAGCCGGACGCCCTCCGCGACGAGCGCGCCAAGGTGCTCGCCGCCATGCAGCCCTTCGACCCTGCGAAAGCCGTGCGCGGCCAGTATGACGGCTACCGCAAGGAGGATGGCGTCGCCGCGAAGTCCGACACCGAGACCTTCGTCGCACTGCGGGCCGAGATCGATTCCTGGCGCTGGGCCGGCGTGCCCTGGTACATCGTCGCCGGAAAGTACTTGCCGCAGACACGGACGGAGGCGGTGGTGCGCTTCAGGAAGCCGCCGCGGCCGCTCTTCACCGACCCGTCCGACGCGCCGATGCCGAACTACCTCCGCTTCGAGATGAAGCCGCGCGACCAGATCACGCTCAGCCTCCAGGCCAAGCGGCCCGGCAACGCGATGGTGAGCCAGTCGGTGGCCCTCGAAGTCATCGAGGATGCCAAGCGCCGCGGCTCGCGCGAAGCCTATGAACGGCTCCTCGACGATGCGCTCCACGGCGACCCGCGGCGGTTCGCCCGCCAGGACAGCGTCGAGGCGGCGTGGCGCATCGTGGATCCGGTCCTCACCCATGGCGGCAAGGTCCAGCCCTACTTCAAGGGCAGCTGGGGCCCGCCTGCGGCGGAACCCTATCTCGACCGCGCCATGATCGACGAGGCGGACAGGATCCAGGAACGGGACCTCGCCGCAGAGTGACCGCGCAGCCGCTCGAACTCGTGGCGTCTGCGGATACCGCCGGCGCGGCGGCCCGCATCATCGTGGACACGCTCCGAGGCGCCACGGCCGACGGCAGGCGCGCGTCGTTCGCCGTCAGCGGCGGCGACACGCCCGGGCACGCTTTCGCACGGCTCCGGACCGCGGACCTCGACTGGAGCCTGGTGGATGTCTTCCAGGTCGACGAGCGCGTGGCTCCGGCCGGACACCCGGCGCGCAACCTGACGCGCCTCTCCGAGGTGTTCCTGTCGCGTCTTCCGGTGGTCTCCCACCCGATGCCGGTCCTCGCCACCCATCTCCCCAGGGCCGCCGGCGACTACGCCGACACGTTGCCGGCCGCCTTCGACCTCATCCAGCTCGGGCTTGGCGCCGACGGCCACACCGCGTCCCTGGTTCCCGGCGATCCGGTTCTCAACGCGGTCGCCGATGTCGCCGTCTCGGCGCCCTACCCGCCCGGCCCCGACGCCCGCCAGCGGATGACGCTGACCTATCCCGCCATCAACCGCGCCGGGATGATCCTCTGGATGGTCACCGGCGCTTCCAAGCGCGATGCCCTTGCGGCCCTCCTGTCCGGCGAGGCAGACATACCCGGCAATCGCGTCCGGCGCGATCGGGCCATCGTCGTGGCCGACGACGCCGCCCTCGGGCGCTGAAGAGGCAGAGCATAGCCATGGCGAGCGAGGACGAGGGCGGCACGGCCCGCACCGTGACCGTTGCCGAAGCGCAGGCAGGCATGCGGCTCGACGCGTTCCTGCCGGCCGCCGTCGAGGGTCTCAGCCGCGTCCGCGCCAAGGCGCTCATTCTCGACGGACAGGTCACAATCGGCGGGCGCACGGTGAGCGAAGCCAAGCACGCGGTGCGGACAGGGGAGACCGTCACGGTCACCGTCCCGCCGCCCGAGCCGGCCGAGCCCGAGGGCGAGGCGATCCCGCTCGATATCGTCCACGAGGACGACGACCTCATCGTCATCGACAAACCCGCCGGGCTCGTCGTCCATCCGGCGCCCGGTCACCATGGCGGCACGCTCGTCAACGCCCTCATCGCGCACTGCGGCGATACCCTTTCGGGGATCGGCGGCGTCCGCCGGCCGGGTATCGTCCACCGCCTCGACAAGGAGACGACCGGCCTCCTCGTCGCCGCCAAGAACGACGCCGCCCATCGCGGGCTTGCCGCCCAGTTCGCCGAGCACGGCCGCGACGGCGGTCCACTGGTGCGCGGCTACAAGGCGCTCGTCTGGGGCGTGCCCACGCCGCTGAAGGGCACCGTCGAGGGCGCCATCGCGCGATCGACGAAGAACCGCAAGAAGATGGCCGTCGCCAAGGATGACAACCCGCACGCCCGCGAGGCTGTGACCCACTACCTCGTCGAGGAGACGTTCGGGCCCAGAGGCGCACCGATCGCCTCGCTCCTGTCGCTCGAACTCGAGACCGGCCGAACGCACCAGATCCGCGTCCACCTCGCCGCGATCGGCCACCCCGTGATGGGCGATCCGGAATACGGGGCCGGGATGGCGACCAAGGCGGCGAAGCTGCCCGAGCCCGCTCAGTCTCTCGTCCGCGCCTTCCATCGCCAGGCGCTGCACGCCTTCCTCCTCGGCTTCGAGCATCCGCTCACCGGCGAGGAGATGCAGTTCGAGGCAGAGCCGCCAGCGGACATGGCGGCGATCATCGCGGCGCTGCGCCAGATGAATGGTCCGGCGCCGCGACGCGGCTGAACCGGAACCGGTCCGCGGGAACGGCCTCGGCGGGCCCGGAATGGCGCGGGGCAACCGTCCCGCGCCACGATGCGAGCCGGTGGCTAGTCGCGGGTCATCGTCATGATGGTGAAGAAGCCATCCATCTTGATGTCGAACTGGCCATTCGAGCACGCGACATCGTCGAGTTCGTACATATCGGCCGTTTCCTTCTCGACACCAGCTTCTGGATTGATCTCGCAGCCGAGGTGTGAGAGCACCGCCGCGATCGCTTCGATCTCCGCCGGAGTTGCCATGATTGCCGGCGCGCCCATTGCGTCGATGGGGCCGTCAAAGGTCAACGACCGGATGTTGTAGTCCGCGTCGAGCTTGATGTCGTACTGGCCGAACGCGCAGATGGTGTCGTCGACCTCGAAGATGCCGGCGTCCTCTTCCCATTCCACGATCGTATCCTCGCGGAGTTCGCATCCGAAGACACCGATCGCCGCGTCGATCAGCGTCCTCTGTTCGTCAGTCGCTTCGATCTCGGCGACGTGCTGCGCGAAGACCGGAGTGGCAACGAGTGCAATCGCAGCAATGGCTGCGGCTATGCGTGTCATGTGTATCTCCTTCAAGGATTGATTGCTGACAGCTGTGTCGTATCACTCTCCAAAAACATGATATTGATGCTCATCAATAATGGCCCGGGAATCTGATATCTCGAATGGCTCCATTCGAGACTTCGTCGGAATCGGTCTATCGATCCTGAAAATGCGCTGCTAGCCTGTCGACCCTTGTACCGAGGCCGCATCGGGTGACGCCCGGCGGCGGGTCTGTGGAGGCACGCCATGAACCGTATCGCGCTGACTTCGGCAGTCCTTGCGGCATGCCTGGCCGCCGCAGCCTGCACACCAGGCCCCGCCGCCACGCCGACGTCCCTCACGGCAGGAGGTTCGCAGACCTTTCTGTGCCCGATCGACGGCGCGATCCGTATCGCCACGTTTGGATCCTACGTGGTCCTGACGACAGCGAATGGTATCTCCGAGACCTATACCGGCGCGATGCCGGCCTATTACGGCGCGGAGACCTCCCTCACATTCACCGGCTCCGGCGTCGTCTGGGCTGGCCTCGGAGCGCAGCAGACCTGCCCCCGCGCCTAGCCCCCGCATCGGGTAGGGCGGCCGGCACTCTCACCGTCCGGCCTCACCGGACCGGCATGAAGCATCGCGCATTCGTTCCTGCGGTCGTGGCCGGCTGCATCGCGGCGGCCGGCTGCACGCCGGTCCCGGCTCCACCCATGGCCGCGCAACTCGACCACATCGTCATGGTGCTCGACTTCGACTGCACCGGGGGCGGCGCGGTGTCGGCCAGGATCACCGGAACGAGGATCGAACTGTCGACATCGAGCGGGAGCAAAGTCTACACAGGGGCGCATCCGACCTATTTCGGCCACGAGGCATCGATCTCCTTCGATCGCGGATACAGTACGTTGGTCCTGGCCGCGGCCGGTGAACAGCAGACCTGCACGCTGACCGGAACAGGCTGACGTCAACCGCGGGGAACCGTCCATGACTGGATCGCGGAACTCGAGGCTCTCGGGACTGGTGAAGCTGGCGACGATCGCCGGCATCGCCGCAACGCTGGCCGCGTGCACGCCGACCGTCGAGTTCACCACGAGCGTGCCCATCGCGCCTGGCGTGACGCTCAACCTCACAATGGCCTCGGGCTTTCGCGGGACGGTGGATTTCCGCTGCCGCCAGGCGCCATCGATCACCATCATCGGCAATGAGACGTCGATCGTCCTGATCGAAGGAACAGTCGCGACGACCCTCGACGGCGGTCCCTACCGCTACACGGCGCCGGGCGTGACCGTGGAGTTCGAGGAGAGCTACAACGAGCTGGTCTGGACGAGCGTGGCAGGCAGGCGATTCTGCCGGGGGTGACGCCTTGGAGGCCGACGCCGGCCTTGCGTTCTTGACGTCCTTCCTTGCGCCGGCGGGCGCGTCGTCGCGCGGAAATCTGCCGCTCCGCTATGAATCTTGAAGTCCGCCGCCCGCATTCCTACATGGCGCATCGGGCATTGTTTGCCGGTTTGGCGGGGGCGGAGCGGCGTGGTTTTTCCACTCCCGTGAAGCTTTTGGAAAGCGCGGTGCCGACTTCGGGCCGCGTTCCCGCCAGATTTGTGCGACATTGAGCCTTTGGTGCCGTGAAACTTCGGGATGAGTCCCGGAGTTGTTACGGTGAGCTTCGCAGGTGCCATCATGGCTTATTCATCGTCTCTTCCGGCCATCGCCGCCGGGGAATCGGGACTTACGCGCTATCTCGAAGAGATCCGGCGCTTCCCGATGCTCCAGCCGCAGGAGGAGTACATGCTCGCCAAGCGGTACCGGGAGCATGACGACCGGAAGGCCGCTCACCAACTCGTGACGAGCCACCTTCGCCTCGTGGCGAAGATCGCGATGGGCTATCGCGGCTATGGCCTGCCGATCGGCGAGGTCATCTCGGAAGGCAATGTCGGCCTCATGCAGGCCGTGAAGCGTTTCGAGCCGGAGCGCGGCTTCCGCCTCGCGACCTATGCGATGTGGTGGATCAAGGCGGCGATCCAGGAATACATCCTGCGCTCGTGGAGCCTGGTGAAGATGGGCACCACCGCGAACCAGAAGCGGCTGTTCTTCAACCTCCGCCGGGTCAAGGGCCAGATCCAGGCGCTCGACGAGGGCGACCTCAAGCCCGACCAGGTGAAGGAGATCGCGACCCGCCTCGGCGTGACCGAGGAGGAAGTCCAGATGATGAACCGCCGCCTCGGCGGCGACTCGTCGCTGAACGCCCCGCTCCGTGCCGACAGCGAAGGCGGCGGCGAGTGGCAGGACTGGCTCGTCGACGATTCCGACACGCAGGAAACACGGCTGGCGGAGCGCGAGGAGTCCGATCAGCGGCATGAGCTGCTTCGCGACGCGATGGGCGTCCTCAACGAGCGCGAGCGCCGCATCTTCGAGGCACGCCGCCTCGCCGAGGATCCGATCACGCTCGAGGAACTCTCGACCGAGTTCGGCGTCTCGCGCGAGCGTGTCCGCCAGATCGAGGTCCGCGCCTTCGAGAAGGTGCAGGAGGCCGTGAAGAAGGGCGCCAAGGCGCTCGAATTCGCCGGCGCCGGCCAGAAGCAGTTGGCCGCCGCTCCCGCCGGCTAGGCGTCACCGACCGGCTCGTCCGGTCGGAACGGCCCGGGCGGCCGTGCGTTGTTCCTTCGTCCACAAGGCGAAGGCAACAGCATGACCGGCTCCAGGAACCAGTCCATCCCGAACGAGGACGACGTCGCGGCGGCAGCCGAAAAGCTGCGGCAGGCGCGGCTCGCCGACGAGGCGCGCCGCGGCAAGGAGAACGCAATCGCCGCGGGCCGGGGTGACGGCACCGGCAAGTCGCCCGGCGAGGGCGATCCGGTCGAGAAGAAGGCGCCGGGCAAGCCGACCGCGGACGTGAAGGAACCTGCCCCGGGCCCGAAGGAGCCGCCGTCGCAGCCGCCGGGCAAGTCCGCCCGCTGAGAGCGACCTGCACGCCGTTACGCCCCGCGCCATGCGTGCCGCAAGGACGCTGCGGTTTCGAAGGGGGCAGCGGCGCCTAGGCTATCGCATCCTCGCCGCGGCCCTGGATCACCCCGAGTTCCGCAAGGATTGCCGACACGTTCCGGTCCCAGCCCCAGTCCCGGACAACCTCGAGGTTCCGGCGGATCAGGGCATGGCGGTCTTCGGACGCGATCCGTTCGATCGCCCGGGCCAGTCCCGCGGCATCCTTCGGAGGGTACAGGACGCAGCCCGAGTCACCGAGATATTCGAGGTAGACGCCGTAGGCGGGCGCCGCCATCGGCGTGCCGAACGTCATCGCCAGTTGCATGACGCCGGAGTTGAGATGCGGCGGGTAGCGCTGGATGACGACGACGTCCGCCGCCTCGCAGAGCGTGGCCAGCGCCGGCTCCGGCAACGGTCCGCCTGAGGCGAGACCGGCGCGGCCGGACAGGAAACGCCAGACGCGACGGCGCAGGCGATCCCTCCGCCGCCCCCCTGTGAATCGCGTCGTGAGCATCACTCGCTTACCCGGGACGCGAGCCTGCCGGATGCCCTCTTCGAGGAGGTCGAGTTCGTGCCGCTCGCGGATGATGCCCATTGCGGCAATGAGGAAATCCCCGTCGCGCAATCCGAGGCGCTCGCGCGCCGCCGTCCGGCCGACCGCGAAGGGGGTGATGTTCGTGTACAGGAACGGCCGGTGGACGAGGTGCCGGGCGTTGGCCAGCCCCGGATGAAGGCGCACGAGCTCGTCGCGGGAGTAGGCCGAGAAGTGGGTGATCAGGTGGCACGCCTCGTAAACGCGGGCGAAGAGCGCCCGGTCCACTGCACTCTCGAAGCGCCCGTGCGGGGCGAGATTGTGCACGGTTGCAACGACCGGGCAGCGCCCGCGCCACCAGTCGAGATCGGCGACGATCCGGTCGAGGGTTTCCGTCGTCGGCGTCTGCCATCCGGCGAGCGCCTCGGGCCAGTGAATGTGGATGAGGTCGAACCGCGCCGCGCGCAGGGTCAGGTTGGGGACCCCCAGAACGACCTCGTGGCCCATGTCCGCATAGGTCTTGAACAGCGCCGGAAAGGTACGCTCGTCGTGAACGGGGATGAGAACGCGCATCGCGGGTCGTCAGGGTCCAACCGGCGGATGTCCTAGCACGACCCCGGGCGGACGCGCGTACTTTCTCCGATCTGGGAACCATGGCGGGCCCGGCCGAAGCTCCCGGCAGGCGTTCGCCGGATCGCAATCGCATGAACGCCGTCGCCCGTGAACCGATGCCACCGGCGCAGGCGACGCGTGCCTGCTTTCCATTCGCCACCGGATCGGGCGCCGGACGGCGCTTTCCTTGGCACCCGCTGGCCGTTCGCCAAAGCGGCAGAATGCTCCGCTTCTGCCCATTCGCGCGCCAAGTAACCGTTTACTGAATTCCGGCACGACCCTTGCGATGGACAGCGCGAGTTGGCGGCTAGGTGTGAGCTTTCGATAGGTTGTCCATCCGGTCCTGAGCGAGGAAGCTGGAGTTGCGAAGCTTCAGAACCTCGGAGGACCGGATGAACATCCACAAGAATGCCCGTCTGACGCCGATTGGTCGAGAGCGTCTGGTTGAGGCGGTGCGGAGCGGGCAGAGCCCGGAGGCCGCCGCACGATCCGCAGGGGTTTGCCCGCGGACGGCACACAAATGGGTTGCGCGTTTCTCGGCCGAGGGATCGGCCGGGCTGCGGGACCGCTCCTCGCGGCCGCATCGGCTCTACCGGGCGACGCCGGCAGCGACGGTAGCCCGGGTGGAAGCCCTGCGGCGGCAGCGCTGGACCGGCAGGCAGATCGCTGCCGAGGTCGGTGTCTCGCCCGCCACGGTCAGCCGCATTCTTCGACGCCTGGGACTGAACCGGATGCGCGACCTCGAGCCGGCCGAGCCGGTCCGCCGCTACGAGCGGCAGCATCCGGGCGAGTTGATCCATCTCGACATCAAGAAGCTCGGCCGCTTCGACCGCACCGGCCACCGCATCACCGGCGATCGACGGAAGGGAGAGTCGCCCGGCGCCGGCTGGGAGTTCGTCCACATCGCCATCGACGACGCTTCACGCGTCGCCTTCTCGCAGATCCTGCCCGACGAGAGGAAGGAGAGCGTCATCGCCTTCCTCGAGGCCGCCATTGCCTACTATCGCAGCCTGGGCGTCATCGTCGCCCGCGTGATGACGGACAACGGCCCCGGCTACAAAAGCCATGCCTTCCGCGACACCTGCCGGGCGCTCGGCCTCCGCCACATCCGCATCCGACCCTACACGCCCAGAACCAACGGCAAGGCCGAGCGCTTCATCCAGACCGCACTCCGCGAATGGGCCTACGCCCAAGCCTACCCGACCTCCCGGCACCGGGCCGACGAGCTGCCGTACTGGCTCCACAGATACAATTGGCACCGCCCGCACGGCAGCATTGGGTCTCTACCGCCCATCAGCCGACTCCGGCTCGACCCGGACAACCTGTTGAGGCTCCACAGCTAGGGTTCCGCATCCGGTGACGGATGGCTGGTCCGAGAGCCGCCGCCAGAGCCGCCCTGTCGGCTCCGGTCCACGGCGGGACAAAAGCCCGGGAGACCTTCGACCGGAGACCGTACTTCACGGGATCGGCGGTCTTCGGTCGGCTCCATCTCCGATGGATCCCTGGAGTAAGACCATGGCTGAACTGAACGTGTCCTCCGCACGGGAGGCACGGAGCCGGCGTCGCGCCGGCTTCCTCGTCCTAGCCGCAGCAGCCGCTGTCGCAACCACCGGCGTTGCCCTCGCCCAGACGGGCGACGTCAACCTCCGCTCCGGCACGCTGCCGCGGCAGTGGGATGTCTCGGGGCCGATCTGCGCCGAGATGCCCGACTTCCAGGTTCACGAGTACAATCCGGACTTCTACATCATCCGGCAGTCGGGCTGCACGCACCACGAGAAGCCGTTCATCTACCTCCTGTTCGGCTCAGAGACGGCCCTCCTCCTCGATACCGGCGCCGGGATCGAGGAAGACCTGACGGCGATTGAAGTTGACGTGGTGGGCGTCGTCGACCACGTCATCGAGGACTGGCTGATGGCCAACGGCCGGGAGGATATCCCGCTTGTCGTCGCCCATCTCCATTCCCACGGCGACCACACCGCGGGCGACGAAGCCTTCGCAGCCCGGCCGAACACGACGTTCGTCGCCAAGGACTACGCGACGATGTCGGAATTCTTCGGCATCACCAACTGGCCGGAGGAGATGGCTGAGTTCGACCTCGGCGACCGGATCATCAACGTGATCCCGATCCCGGGCCACGACGTCAACGCGTTCGCCTACTACGACACCCAGACGGGCGTCCTCCTCACGGGTGACTCGCTCTACCCCGGCCGCGTCTACGTCAACGGGGACCCGGCCGTCTTCGCCGCCAGCACCCAGCGCCTCGTCGACTTCGCCGCCGAGAACTACGTCGCCTGGATCCTCGGCACCCATATCGAGCAGACCCGGACCCCGTTCGTGGACTACCCGGTGGGCACGACCTATCAGCCCGACGAGGCCCCGCTCGAGATGACGGTGGGCCAGCTCATCGAGCTGAACGAGTACCTGAAAGGTCTCGACGGGGTTTTCGTACCGCATCGCTTCGCGGGCTTCTCGGTATGCGGCGGCTATCCGACCTGCGACGCGCAGACGGTCAACGTCTCGCCCTAGACAGGACCCATGACATGGCGGCCCGGCTCAGCCGGGCCGCCAACCGGTCTAGCTGCCCTTCGGTCCGGCGCGATCGTCCTCGACCACGGTCTCCGGCCGGTCGTCGCCGCGGGCGAGTTCCTCATGCCAGCGACCCGAGGCGTCCTGGTACTGGATCGCCGCGGTTTCCCCCGCAACACGCTGCTCGCGTGCGGCACGCCGTGCGGCGGCGACCGCCTCGTCATGCGTGGGGAACGGCTCGGAGAACACGTCCCCGAGCTTGTAGGCAAAGCCGCCATCGTGCTCGACGATCTCGTATTTGAGCTGCGTCATCGCAAGTCCTCCCTCGTCGGTGCGCACAGCCTCCGCCTTCCGCTCGCAACATGCAAGAAAGGGCGAACCCCGCGGGAGGGGGGCCGCGGGGTTCGGGGGAAGCGCGGCCGAAGGCTGACGGATGGGGGATCGCGACCGGACGCTGCTTCAGCCTGAGAACCCGCAGCCGGCCACCCGGTTCCGATGACCATCGCTCTTTTTCGTGCGACGTTCGTGTTGTGCGAATCGGTCCCGACTTCCGCGGCCGGTCGCTCCGGGAGGGCTTCATGCGCCGCGTTGTGATCGCCGTACTGGGTGCCGCGGCGCTTGCCGCCGGATGCACGCCCGAGCCAGCGGCGCAGCCCGCCACCGCGCCGATTGCGACGGTCTTCGATTGCGACGGCTTCGAACTCCGCATCACACGGACCGATGGTGCCATTTCCGTCGAGACCGCCGGCGATCGCAGGACCCTCCGCCAGTCGCGGCAGAACCCGCTCCGCTACGAGGGTGGCGGAACCGTGGCGCTCTTCGCGCCCAACCGGACGTTCCTCGAATGGACGTCTGGCGGAACCACGGCGGCCTGCGTCGCTGACACCTGAGGGGCCGGCGCGGCTTTCAGCCACGCGGCCACCCCTGTCGCACGCAGTGCGCGCATGCCATCGTGCGCCATCACGCAGTTTCGCCCACGCAGGAACGATGGCGACGGGACTTCTCGCGCTTCTGGACGATGTCGCGGGTATCGCGAAGGTCGCGGCCGCGACGATCGACGACGCGCTCGGACAGGCGACCAAGGCCGGCATGAAGGCGGCCGGCGTCGTCATCGACGACGCCGCGGTGACGCCCACCTACGTCGTTGGCTTCGCCGCCGACCGCGAACTCCCGATCGTCTGGAAAATCGCGCTCGGTTCGCTGCGCAACAAGCTCGTCTTCCTTCTTCCGCTCGCGCTCCTCCTCAGCGCCGCGGCGCCGTGGACCATCACGCCCCTCCTGATGCTGGGCGGCCTCTTCCTCTGCTACGAGGGCGCCGAGAAGGTGTACGAGGCGTTCTGGCCGCACGCGGCCCACCGTCACGAGGAAGTCGTACGCCCCGCCGCGGACGCAAGGGAACTCGAGGCCCGGAAGGTCTCGAGCGCGATCAAGACCGACTTCATCCTGTCGGCCGAGATCATGGCGCTTACGCTTTCGTCCGTCGAAGGCCAGAGCCTCCTCCTCGAAGCTGTGGTCCTTGCCATCGTGGGCATCGCCATCACCGTTCTCGTCTATGGCGCGGTGGCATTCATCGTGAAGGCCGACGACATCGGCGTATCGCTGTCGCGCGACGACCGCAGCTCCGGCGTCCGCTCGCTCGGCCGCGCCATCGTCAAGGGCATGCCGGCGTTCCTCCGGGGGCTCAGCATCGTGGGGACCGCCGCGATGATCTGGGTCGGCGGCGGCATCGTCGTCCACGGCGTCGAGGAGTTCGGCTGGCATCTCCCGGCCGACCTGATCCACGACGCGGCGGCGTCCGTCGGCGACGCGGTTTCCGGCATCTCCGGCCTGGCCGAGTGGCTCGTCTCCGCCTTCTTCAATCTTCTGGTCGGCCTCGTCCTTGGCTTTCTCCTGATCCCCATCGTCCAGTATGTGATCGCGCCTTCCTGGCGGGGCGCGAAGGGACTCTTCGCAGGGAAACAGCCCGCGCACTGAAGGCGCCCCGCGCGCGGGATGCCAGGCGTCCGGACCGGTGTCAGCTTCGGCGGGAACGGACGATTGCCGCGTCCAGGGCCTGCAGGAAGCGCGACCGGTCGGCCGGCGTGAAGGGCCTTGGACCGGCGGTCACCTCGCCGAAGGAACGCAGGTGCTCGCCTACCGCACGCGAGGCCAGCGCCCCGCCGATGCTGTCAGGCGTATAGGCGCGGCCAGTGGGATGGATCGCCTGGGCGCCGGCCTTGAGCGCGCGATCGGCCAGCGGCGTGTCGGCGGTGATCACGACATCGCCCTTCCCTGCCCGCTCCGCGATCCAGTCGTCGGCGACGTCAGGACCAGCGGCCACGACATGCAGCGTGATCCGCGGATGCTTCGGCACGCGGATCCAGCTGTTCGACACCACGAAGACCGGAACGCCATAGCGATCCGCTACCCGGTAGGCTTCCTCCTTCACCGGGCAGGCATCGGCATCGATGTAGAGCGTCGTCATGGCCGGACGATATCACCGCCGTAGTCCGCCTGCGGCAGAAGCGGGGCTTGGCCCTCGCGGGACGGCAACGCCCGAGACGGTAGCGGACGATGCCTGGCGCTCCGCCACGCGTTTCCCGGGCGAGGAACGGGCGTCCGCGTCCCCGGCACGCGGACGGCCCGGACCGGCCCGAGATCGCGGCAACTGGGCGCGCGAACTCGGCCGCGCCGATTGCGCCGAAGTGCTTTCCGGCACCCTCGCGGAAGAGGAGGGGGCCGCCGACGAAGTCCTCACCGACCTTGCCGAGGGCGGGATCAACCGCCGGGCCGAACCGCCGCCGCCCGCCCCGACGCCGCCTGAGACTTGCCGCCGGGCGACGGCCCCGGGGGCCGCATCCTATCCTGGGTCGGGGTTCGGCCTGGGCCGCGGATTGGGCCGCTCTTGGGCGCCATGGGGAAGTAGCTCGTGCCCGAGCGGTTCCGCGGCCCTACTCGGTCCCGATGACCCGCGCCAACTGCTGTTCCCCCTCGCAACGCCCCGCGCGGCGCGGCGTGCTGCCGCCGTTGTCAAAGCCCGCGTCGCAGTCTATATCGCGGCCTCTCGACTGGCCCCGCGCAGCTCCCTTCGTCTAGAGGCCCAGGACGTCGCCCTCTCACGGCGAAAACAGGGGTTCGAATCCCCTAGGGAGCGCCATCGATTTCAGCCGTATTGATTTCGTTGCCCTTTTAGCCGCGTTCCTTAGCGGCGGGATTGGGTGGGGAATCTTCGTTCTCGGTTCGGCGTCGGAGGCTTCCAACTTAACGCGATGGCCTCGCGGACGACGAGCGGCTGATGATCCTCGGCTTCTTCGCCGCGTCCGAGAGCCTCGTGGCCAACAACAGGCTGACAAGGTCATGGCCCGGACACCTACTGTTCCGGCGGAGACTCGCGATCGGTTCGCTCGTCCGGGGCGTGTGCGAACTTACGCAGTCCAGTCCGGCAGGTGACCCGACGCCTCAGGGAGGCGCTTCCCTGCTCCAGAAACGGAGTTGTCGGCACCGGGCGATGAAGGCCGCGGCACCCGATGGATCGGAGTAGGCGATACATCCCTCGTCGAGGTCGGCCGAGATTCCCGCCTTCTCGAGGAGTGGCGATGCGCCGGTGGTGTAGGCGATGAACTTGCAGTGAGCGTAGGCGTCGCTGACGAAGTCCCGGGCTGCCGGGTCGGCAGCCAGCTGTGTTCCCCCGTCCGCGGACGCCAGGACGGCGACCGCGTCGTAAAGGACCGACGGGCCGCCATCGACCTTCTGCCTGGCCTCGATCCAGCTTCCATCATCCGCCGCAACGCCGCCCACGGCGGGCGCCACGATCTCGACCTTGGCTCCCTCCGCCTTTGCCGCGCCCTGGAGCGCCGCCAGAAGCTGCGCATCGACGCCGTCCGTGACGAGAATGCCGAGCTTCCTGCCCCGGAAGCTGTCGGGACCATTGAGTATGATCGACAGCTTCGGCGAGGCTGCAAGATCGATCGGCTCCCGAGCCGCCTCTGCCGGCTCCGGGAGTTCACCCAGGCGGAGGCCATCGCAGACGGTCTGCGCCAGGCTCTCGTCGATGTTGCGGAGATGGGCGACCATCCTCTGACGGATTGCCGGCGTCTCGACCTTCGACAGTTCGAAGACCAGCGCCTTGCCGATGTGCACCTGCTCGACCGGCGTCTGGGAGAGGTAGAACTGCCTTGCCTGGCTATAGTGATCGGCGAACGTCTCGGACCGGACCCGTGATTTCGTGCCGTCGACCGGCTCCGCGAACGAGGTAAAGCCCCGCCTTGGGTCCTCGCGCGGACCGCCCATCGCTGGTCCCCACGAATTGGGCTCGTAGTTGGCGCGACCGGTGGGATTCCGGAAGGCCATGTGCCCGTCCTGCTGGAAATGATGGACGGGGCAGCGCGGCGCGTTGATCGGAAGGTGGGTGAAGTTCACGCTGCCAAGGCGCTTCAGTTGGGTGTCGAGGTAGGAGAAATTGCGGCCCTGCAGCAGGGGATCGTTGGTGAAATCGATCCCCGGCGGAATGCTGCCGGTGTGGAAGGCGACCTGCTCGGTCTCGGCGAAGAAATTGTCGACGCAGCGGTCGAGCACCAGGCGGCCGACGATCCGGACCGGCACCTCCTCCTCCGGAATGATCTTGGTTGCATCGAGAACGTCGAACTCGAAACGCTCGGCGAAGCCGTCGTCGAAGAGCTGCAGGCCCAGTTCCCATTCCGGATAGTCGCCGCCCTGGATCGCGTCCCAGAGATCGCGGCGGTGGAAGTCGGGGTCGGCGCCGTTCAACTTGACGGCCTCGTTCCACACGACGGACTGGAGGCCCTGCTTCGGCTTCCAGTGGAACTTGACGAAGGTCGCCTTCCCGTCGGCATCGAGCAGCCGGAAGGTATGGACGCCGAACCCTTCCATCGTGCGGAACGATCGCGGGATCGTGCGGTCGGACATGATCCACATGACCATGTTCATCGACTCGGGCGTCAGCGAGATGAAGTCCCAGAAATTGTCATGGGCCGTCTGCGCCTGTGGGAAGCCCCGGTCCGGCTCGGGTTTCGCGGCATGGATGAGGTCCGGGAACTTGATGGCGTCCTGGATGAAGAAGACCGGGATGTTGTTGCCGACGAGGTCCCAGTTGCCCTCCCGCGTGTAGAGCTTCACTGCAAAGCCGCGGACATCGCGGGCGACGTCGGCCGAGCCCTTGCTGCCGGCGACGGTCGAGAACCTCACGAAGGCATCGGTGCGCTCGCCTGCGCGCTGGAAGATGTCCGCCCGCGTGATGTCGGCGAGCGACTCGTATGTCTCGAAGAAGCCATGCGCCCCGAAACCCCGCGCGTGCACGACACGTTCGGGAATCCGCTCGTGGTCGAAGTGGAATATCTTCTCGCGGAAGTGCTGATCCTCGAGCAGCGTCGGCCCGCGCCCGCCGGCGCGAAGCGAGTTCTGATCGTCGGCGACCGGCGTTCCCTGCGCGGTGGTGAGGGACGCTACGTCGCCCCCCGCGACCTGGTGCGTTTCGCCTCCGACGCCGCGTTGAACGGCCTGGTCGCCGAGCGTTGCGGAGTTCGAGGTCGTTCGCCCGCGTTGAGGCATCATATTTGCTCCCGGATCAGGATCGAGGTCGAGGAAGCGAACGCGCCCACGTAGGTGTCGTTTCCCGTACGATTTCGTACCGTCATGGCGAAATCGCTTCCTTGCCGCTCGGTTGAGATCGAAGCGTCGGGCAGGTGGCGGCTTCTCGAGCGCCCGAAATGCACTCGACGGCGAGCGCTGCCGGGATCGACAACGCGGGCGGCCGCTGGCGTTGCGGCAGATCAATGCCCCCGGTGCGAAGCGCTGCAACCCTTGAGGGTCAAGGGCGTTCTTCCGGTGTGAAGAAGACGATCGTAGCCACGCAGCGACGTGAACTGCCGCGCCCGCGTCCCCGCACCGGCGCGGGAGTTCGCGCGCGGCTCGCTCCGATGCCGGAGGGAGGGGTGTGACGTGAGGGGTGGCGCGACCGCAGACACACATTCCCTGCTCATCGTGGGCGACGGCCGGGAGGACGCCCGCACGCTCGCCAATGGGCTGCGGCGTCACGGTCACCAGGTCCTCGGGCCGGTGGAAACGGTCGAGGATGCGCTCGCGGTCCTTGACGGCACTTCGCCGCCTGACGGTGCGGTGTTCGATCTCCCGCTCGACACCGGCTGGAGCAGTCCGATCGCCGAGGCCCTGCGCCGGCGCGGGGTACCGTTCGTCTTCACCGTTGTGGGAGCAGACACGACCGGCGGCCCGTCCCCGAACGTATCGCCCGACCCGACCCGGATCGTCGACATGCTGTTCCGGCGGCCCGCTTCCGTCGCGGGCAACACGCTCCTCGCGCGGATGCCGCCGGGCGTCGCCGCCGCCCTGGCTCCCCACCTCGTCGCCACCGATCTCGGACCGGCCTCGGTGCTGCAGGAGCCGGACAAGCCGGCGGAGCAGGTGCATTTTCCCTCGACCGCGATCCTTTCCGTGGTCGGTCCTGCCTCCACGCGCCGGCCGGGCGCCGAGATCGCTCTCATCGGCTTCGAGGGCATGACCGGCATTCCCGAAGTCCTCGACGGCGAGGCCTGGCCGTTTGCGACGATCGTCCAGGTCGGTGGCGAGACGCTGGCGATGGACGCAGGGCGATTCCGCACCCTCCTTACGGACCGACGCGATCTCCGCGACTTCCTGCTGCGCTACGTGCAGGCCTTCCTCGTCCAGACGGGCGACACCGCGCTGGCCAACGCGCGCGGGGTGCTGAGCCAGCGCCTCGCCCGCCGCGTGCTGATGACGCATGACCGCGCCGCTTCCGACGTCCTGCCGCTGACGCACCAGCAGCTCGCCACGATGCTCGGCGTACGCCGGGCGAGCGTCACCGAGGCTCTGCACCTGTTCGAGGGCGACGGCATCGTGCGCTCGCTGCGCGGCCGCCTTCTCGTGCGCAACCGCGCCGCTCTCCTTGAAGTCGCTTCGGGCTACTACGGAACGGCCGAGGCGGCTTACGAGCGGCTCATCGGAAGCCCGACGCACCCCTGAGTGCGGCCCGGGAGAAGAAGGACGTCGCCCGCGGATCAACCCTGTCCGCGCCGGCCGCACGCAATCTCGCGACATGAGAGTCCCGGCATCCTGGCCGTGGCGCACTTTGCTTCGGTTTGCGATCCGGCGCCGAATGTTACAGGATCGCCACAAGTAAAGGGGGCCTCGCGGTTTCGATCTTCAGGCCGAACGCTGCTGGCGCACCGCTCAGTTGCGGCGCACGAAGCGGCGTTGCGGCCCGATGCTTGCACCTTGCCCGACACGATCACCGACGGAGAAATGGGATGTCGCTTGCATTTCTGACCCGCAACCGCCTTGCCGCCGCCGCCGTTGTAGTGGCGATCGCAGCCGGAACCGCCATCGCCCAGGAGGGAACGACGCAGGATCCGCGCCTGTTCACTCCCGGCAAACTCACCGTTTCGACCAGCGACCCGTCCTATCCGCCGTGGGTGCTGAACAACGATCCCGCCGCCGGCGAGGGATTCGAGGCCGCGCTCGTCTATGCGCTCGCCGCCGAGATGGGCTTTGCCCGCGAAGACGTGGTCTGGGTCGACGAGACCTTCGAGGCGGCCATCGCGCCGGGCGACAAGCGCTACGACTTCTCCATCCAGCAGATCTCGGTCACGGCCGAGCGCGCGGCGGTCGCGACCTTCTCGCGCGTCTACTACCAGCCGGAGAAAGCGCTCATCGTCCTCGCGGGCAGCCCGCTCGAGGATGCCGCGACCTTCGCCGACCTCCGCGCCGCGCGCTGGGGCGTCGCCATCGGGACGACGGACCTCGACTATGTCGAGAACGTGCTCGGGATCACCAATGCCGCCGTCTACAACGACCAGGCGGGCGTGTTCCTGGCGATGCAGGCCGGCCAGATCGACGCCACCGTGACCGCCCTGCCGACCGCCCTCTATGTGACGGCAGTGCAGGTCCCGGACGCGCGCATTGCCGCTCTCCTCCCGATCGACGAGCGCGACGAAGGTTTTGGTCTCCTGTTCGAGTACGAGAACCCCCTGGTCGACTGGGTGGACGCGGCGCTCGGCGCGCTGATCGACGCCGGCGTGGTCGATGAGATTGCCGCCCAGTACCTCACGGGCGATCTCAACGCCCGCGTGATCACCGAATGAGTTCAGGCGACTCGTCGCCGGACTCTCGGAACGAGGCGGACCGGACGGGCGCTGCGGCGCCCGCCCGGCCGCTTCGGCGCCGGCGGGAATTCCGCTGGACGCCTATCCTCATCAGCATCGCCAGTGTCGTCGTCGTATTCGGCACCGTTGCCTATTTCGTCGGCCGCAGCGAGCAGTGGCCCCGCATCAGGCGCCAGTTCTTCAACTGGGACGCCATGGTGGACTCCTTCCCCGACGTCCTTCGGGGTTTCTGGCTGAACCTCGAGATCTGGGTCATCTGCATCGTTTCGATCGGCACCTGGGCCCTGGTGCTGACCCTGTTCCGCGTGCTGCGCGGCCCGTGGTTCACGCCGCTGCGGGTGTTCGCGATCGTTTATGTCGATCTCTTCCGCGGCATCCCGGCGCTGCTCCTGGTGGTGCTCTTCGGCTTCGGCATCCCGGCGCTCCGCATCCCCAACCTGCCGTCGAGCGCCCTGTTCTGGGGCGTGGTGGCGATGACGCTCAGCTACGCGGCTTACGCCACGGAGGTCTATCGCTCCGGCATCGACGCGGTGCATGACGGGCAGCGCGCCGCCGCGAAGGCGCTCGGCCTGACTCAGCTCCAGGCGATGCGCTACGCCATCCTGCCGCAGGCGATCCGGAACGTCGTGCCGGCCCTCCTGAACCTTGCCGTGGCCCTCCAGAAGGACGTGGCGCTCCTGTCGGTCATCGGCATTCGCGACGCGGTCCGTGAGGCCCAGATCTACATGAATCAGTTCTTCAATTACTCTTCCTATCTCGTTGCCGCCGCACTGTTCCTCGTGACGACCATCCCTCTCGCCCGGTTCGTCGACTACCTGACGCGCCGCGACCGGGAGCGCCGGCTCCAGGGCGGGATGATCTGAAGTGACCCGTCTCCAGGTCGAACGGCTGACCAAGTTCTACGGCGAGAAGCTCGTCCTCGACGGCATCGACCTGTCGGTCGCGGCGCACGAGGTCGTGGCGCTGATCGGGGCCTCCGGCTCCGGCAAGTCGACGCTCCTCCGCTGCATCAATCGCCTCGTCGACTTCGATGCCGGCCGCATCCTCCTGGACGGAGTGCCCATCGATCACGAAAGCTTCGGCGCAAACGGCCTCTACCGGCGGGTCGGCATCGTCTTCCAGTCGTTCAACCTCTTCCCGCATCTGAGCGTGCTGCAGAACATCACCCTCGCGCCACGGAAGGTTCACGGCGTGCCGCGCCGCGAGGCCGAGGACGCCGCACGCGCCCTGCTTGCGGTGTTCGGGATGTCGGAATGCGTGGCGCAGTATCCCGAACAGCTCTCCGGCGGGCAGCAGCAGCGTGTGGCCATCATCCGGTCGCTTGCGAACAACCCGGATGTCCTGCTCCTTGACGAGGTGACCGGCGCGCTCGACCCGGAACTGATCGGCGAGGTCCTGAAGATCGTCCGCGACCTCAAGGACAAGGGCATGACGATGGTGATCGTCACGCACGAAATGGGGTTCGCCCGCGATGTGTCCGATCGCGTCTGCTACCTCGAGGGCGGCCGCATCATCGAGGACGGCGCGCCGGCGGAGGTGTTCACGCGCCCGCAGCACCCCCGCACGCAGAAATTCCTCGAACGCATCATCGCGTCGGGGCGCCTCTGAAGCATGATCCGAAGAAGTGGTGCCGGTCTTTCGCAAGGATCATGCTCCACCAGCGAATCGGCGCTGGAGCGCGGTCCGGCTTGATCGGATCACGCTCTAGCGAAGTTGCTTCCGCGTCCGCGCCGCGGGGCGCTATGCTGGGAGCGAGTTCCCGGGAGACGAAAGTGCACCTCGTCCAGCTGCTGCTGCCGCTCGGCGCCGACCAGAACGAAATCTCCCAGATCCGCGCGGAGCTGTCCGAGCGGTTCGGCGGGCTGACCGTCTACTCGCGCGCGCCGGCCGAGGGCTTCTGGCGTGACGACGCAAGCCGCACCGTCCGCGACGACATCGTCATCGTCGAGGTCATGGCGGCGATCTGGGACCCCGTATGGTGGCGCAGCTACCGCGCCCGCCTCGAACGCCGCCTGGGCGAGGAGGAACTCGTCATCCGCGCTGTCCCGATCGAGCGGGTGTGACGCTGTCGCGTGAGTAGTCAGTGGTGCGTGGTTGGGAGATCCCCGCCAGCCCCGTCACTCACCACTCACCCCCCGCCCGTCCCCCGATTGACGCCGCCTCGCTTCGAACATATCGTGAACATCGGCGGCAGGTGGCGATGATGGAAACGGGAACCCTCGACCTTGCGGGAGGACGGGACGCGACGGAACGCGCGCCGTCTGCGGTGGCCCTTATCGGCGTGGAACGCCGTGCGGCAACCGTGCTCCATGCCGATCTCGACGCCTTCTATGCCTCGGTGGAGCAGCTCCTCGATCCGTCGCTCCGCGGAAAGCCGATCGCGGTGGGCGGCGGCGTCGTGCTCGCCGCGTCCTACGAGGCGAAGGCGTTCGGCGTCAGGGGCGGCATGCCGGGCCGCGAGGCGAAGCAGCTCTGCCCGCAACTGATCTTCGTCGGCGGCCATTTCACGGAATACCAGCGCCTCGGCGACGCGGCCATCGCGGTCCTCAACGACTTCACTCCCGCGGTGGAGCGCATCTCGATCGACGAGGCCTTTGCCGACGTGGCCGGGTCGGAGCACCTCTTCGGTTCGCCCGAGGCGATGGCGCGGGAGGTCCGCCGGCGGGTCCGGGTGGAACTCGGCCTGCCGATCTCGATCGGCATCGCGCGCACGAAGCATCTGGCGAAGGTCGCCTCGCAGGTCGCCAAACCCGACGGGCTCCTCGTTGTCGACCCGGCGCGGGAACTCGATTTCCTGCACGAGTTGCCCGTGGAGCTGCTGTGGGGCGTCGGCCCCGCCACCAAAGCGCGACTCGCCACGATCGGCGTGACACGGATCGGCGAACTCGCCCGCACCCCCGGCTACTCGCTCGAGCGTATCCTTGGCCAGGCGATCGGCAGCAAGCTCGGCGACCTCGCCTGGAACCGCGACCCACGGCGGATCGTGACGGACCGGCGGGCACGCTCCATCGGCGCCCAGTCGGCTCTCGGCCGCAAGCCGCCGACGCGCCACGTGATCGTGCCCGCCCTGCTCCACCTCGCCGACCGCGTGGCGAGCCGGCTCCGAGCGGGTGGCCGTGGCGGACGCACCATCACCGTGCGCGTGCGCTTCGCGGACTTCCGGGCGATCACGCGATCGATCACGCTGCCGGTCTCGATCGCTGCGACCGGGATGATCAGCGAGGTCGCGCAGGATCTGGTGCGGATAGCCCTCGCCGATCATCCCGGCGAGCGCTGGATCACGCTCCTGGCGATCGGCGTTTCGCACCTGGAGGACCAGGCCGAACTGCAACTGGAACTGCCATTGCGGAGCCGGAACGACGAGCGCCGCAGCCCCGGATCGCCGACCGGAGCGGCGCGGTGGGTCGCCGACCGGGCGGTCGATGCCATCCGGGAGCGCTTCGGCCGCGACGCGGTGGGCTATGGCGCTGCGGCGCTCGAGGCGCCGCGCTCCGTCCCCGATGCCTTCCGCGAGCTCGCGGAGCGCAGCCTCTGAGCGAAGCGCCGGCGCGAGGGTCGTCCCGTTTCCCCGGACCGACGGCGATCGGCCGGCAGGGGCTGCGACCCGCGACGCAGGAAGGCGTTTCATCCCCGCGCGACGACCAACGGCCAGAATGGACGATCACGCAGGCGACGGGGCATCAAACATGACTTTGTGAGTCGACTTATCATCTTGGTCACCCTACGCCTTGCCATAGCGGCGCAATCGTCGCCGCACTCATAGCAGGAGCAGTGGAAATGAATCGCATTACGGTTGCGATGGCTGCGTTCGCGGCCACCCTTGCAGCGGGCCCGGCTTTCGCCATCGACGTCACGGTCGGCGGCGGCGAGGACGTCGACGCGATCGTCGGCAAGCCGATGAACGTCAATCGCAACATCGACGACACGATGAACCAGAACCGCGGCGTCACCACGCCACCCGCCGTCATCAACCCGATGGCGCCCGACGTCGGCGCCATGATGGTCGCTGCCGATACCGGCACGCCCCCGTTCGCCGTCATCGAGGCGGCCGACGCGGTCGGCATGGCGGTGGTCACCAATGACGGCACGCCGGTCGGGACTGTGGCTTCGGTCGAGACGACCACCGACGGCATCACGGTGCTCGTGGTCGACCTCGATCCGGCCATTGGTGGCGCTGACCGCATCGCCGTTCGCCTGGACGCGGTCGTCATGACCGAAGCCGGCTTCGCAATCCAGACGGACGCTGCCGATCTCGAGGCATCGCTGATGGCGGCGCTCGCCCCGCCGGTCGCGACGCCGTAGCGCTTCCCCCCGCAGTAGACCGGACGGGTCAGCCTGCCCCGGCATCGGCGCCGACCGGGCTCGCATTGCGGGCGCGGTCGGCGCCATCGATCGACATATCCGCCAGCGGCAGTTCGATCGTGAAGACAGCGCCGGCTCCGCGGTTCTCCGCCGTCAGCGTCCCGCCCATCTCCGTCACGATCCCGAACGAGAGCGACAGGCCAAGGCCCGTGCCCGCCCCGGGGGGCTTTGTCGTCACGAACGGTTCGAAGACCCGTTCGAACACATCCGGCGCAATGCCGCCGCCATTGTCGGCGATCTCGATCCTGACCACGTCGCGCACCGGATCGCGGCGGACGTCCACGGCGATCCGGCCGTAGGGCGTGGGCGTCTCGATCGACGGCTCCGCCGCGCGCGCCCGCGCGACCACGGCATCGAGAGCGTTCAGCGCAATGTTGATGACGACCTGCTCGAGGCGCTGTGCCGCGCCCGTCACGACGGCGTCCGGATCGCTGAGGCTTGCCACGAGCTGCACGCCCTGGAGGCGGATCTGCGACTCGACCATCGACAGCGCCGCCTTCACCGCGCCCTCGACCGCGAACGGCGCCGCGTTGTCGTCGGGCATGCGGCCGAAGATGCGGAGATGGTCGACGAGCCGGCTCGCCCGCTGGACCTGCGCCTCGATCCGCGACAACTTCTTCCACACGACCTCGCGCCCTTCGGCGCCGCCATCGAGCGCGAACATCGCATTCTCGGCGGCCATCCCGATGACGTTGAGCGGCTGGTTGAGCTCGTGCGCAAGGCCCGTCGCCATCTGGCCGAGATTGATGAGTTTCGCGCTCTGCTGCATGCGGAGGTCGGCGAGCTTGCGGTTGGTTACGTCCATCACCACGCCGACGATCTCGCGCGGCTGTCCGTCGGCGTCGCGCACCAGCACCGCCACCTCCGCGATCCAGATCGTCTCGCCCGACGGGCGGACCACCCGGTACTCGGACTCGAACCGGTCCGTCTCCGTGAGCCGGCCGCGCTCCTCGAGGACACGGCGCCTGTCCGCCGGATGGAGCCGCTGGTCGATGGCGGCGAACGGTCCGCCCGGCTCGAGGTCGAGGCCGAGCGAGGCGGAGAGTCCGGGGCTCGCATAGGCAACTGTGAAATCGCCGTCGCGAAGCTCAGCGGCGTAGATCTTGACCGGCGCGTGGGCGACAAGCGAGGCGAGGCGGAGGGCGAGGACCTTGTTCTCCTGCGTGTAGCGGTCCGCCTCCGCGCGCGACACTTCGACGGCACGCGCCAGCGCGTCGGCCTCGGTGACGCCAGCCATCACGGGCGCCGCGGCCCCGGGCTGGCCCTGTCGCGCGATCGCCCGCGCCAGGTTCTCCAGCGGCCGCGTGATGAGGCTGGCCGCGATGGTCGAGGCAAGGACGCCGAGGCCGACGATGAGCACCATCAGTCCGAGAAACTGGGCGGAGCGCTCGCGGTACTCGGTCGCGAAGGCGTCCGCGTCGTAGCGCGCCTCGATCTGCCATCCGCCCATCGTCAGCGGCTCGACGGCAAGAAGATGTCCGTCATCCTCGGTGCCCGAGACGGCGGGACCCGTCGATACCACGACGCCGCCGCGCCCCGAGACGACGCCGATCGCAACATGGGGCGGCGCCTCGGCCGGCAGGACGTAGTTCCGGAAGCGATCGGCCTCCACTACCGCCACCGCCCAGCCGATCGTCATGACCTCGTTCTGGATCAGTTCGACGGAGATGACGGGCACGGCTCTCCCGTACTCGTCGACCTGGTCGCGGAGGCGGGTTGTGCCCAGGTCGGGCAGCCGGACGGCTCCGTCGGCGTAGACGACCACGCCTGTCGATGACAGCGACGCGATCAGTTCGCGGCGGTGGTTGGCGATGAAGATCCGCTCGACCGCGTAGGGGACCGGCCGTCCAGCGATCGCCGCCTCCGTGTCGATCACGCCGGGGGCGAAGGCGCGATGGCCGATGGCGCTGGTCTCGCGCCGGATCTCGGCGATGAGCGTCTCCGCCCGCTGCGCCGCGTCTTTGGCGGCACGGGTCACCGTTTCCTCGGCCGATGCCTCGAGTTCGTACTGGTACCCCGGGGCGGCAAAGGCCGAGTAGAGCACCACCGGCATGATCGTGAACGCAACGAGGACCTCGACGATCGCGATCCGCATCGACCGCGAACGGCGCGAGCGAAGCAGCGGAACCGCAGCCATCGCGAGCGAGGCGAGGAGCGAGCCGAGAGCGACATTGGCCAGCGCGTTGACGACGCGGCTCGCGCCGCGGGCGACGACCGCCGCCGAGGGGTCGCCCAGAACCAGGCCGTAGTAGACCGCGATCACCGGGACGCCGATCACCAGCCAGTAGATCGGTGAGGCGACCAGCGGATCGAGGCGCCGGCGCTGCAGGAAGTAGAGGCAGAAGCATGCCTCGCCGAGGATGAGGGCGAATGCCGCCGGCTCCCCCCAGACCACGAGCGTTGCGGCGCTCGACAGGATCGCCGCGAGCAACGCCGACACGCGGTCTCCCACCCGCATGAGGAAAAATGTGCCGATTCCGCCGAACAGGAGTTCCAGCCCGAAGCCCGAGCGGACCGGACTGAGGTTGACGGCAAAGCCGATCGCCCCGACCAGGATGCCGAGGAGGATCGACAGGCCCGGTCGGTCCGGCCTCATCCCGGCCGCGCCCCGAGCGGCATTTCAGCCGCCGCCTCTATGGTGCGCAGCAGGTCGCGGAGGCTGCACGGCTTGCGCAGCGTGGCGAACGCGCCGGCGTCGCGGGCGGCGGAGATATCGGTCGCCGTACCGTGACCGGTGAGGACGATGCTCTTGAGCTTCGTTTCCGAGCCGATGCCGCCGGGCGCATAGACGCGGCGAAGAAGGTCGATGCCGTTCATGTCGGGCATCCGGAGATCCGTCACCATCACGCCGAAAGCGCGGCCCGCCTCGAGCGCGCGAAGCGCGGCACTGCAACGGTCGACGCAAATCGCCTCGACATCGAAGCGGAGGAGGAACTCGGCGATTTCCTCGGAGATTTCCGGCTCGTCGTCGACGATCAGGACACGGAGGCGCTGCGGTGCACCCTCCACCCCGGCCGAAGCGACGGCGGTGCTCACGCCAGACCCTGGGGCGCGCGGAACGTCACGCCGGGGTGGAACGAACCGGCGATCGTGCTCCGGCTGCCATACCGGCGCGCGATATCGGCGATCCGGCTCCGACCCGTCTCGGTGAGGCTGAGCAGCGAGAGCCGCCGGTCGGTCGACGAGGCCTCACGCTGAATCAGGCCCGCTTCCTCCAGGTCCGCGATGCGGCGAAGGGCGGTCGTGGTCGGAACGCCAGAGGCGCTGCACGCCGAGGACACCGACAGGACCTTGCCCTTGTACTCGGCATCGGCGGCGTGAAGCAGGATGTCGAGGCAGGGATCGACCGACAATTCTTCGGTGAGCGTCCTCCGCACGTGCTCGCGCAGCCGGATGAAATCCGCCACCGTGCGACCGGCGACGTCGCGCAGCGCGCCCATGCCACCGTTTGCGGGAGACTGCAGGTGCCCGGACGCCGCCGCCCGGCCTAGTGCGGCGCGGAGCGCCGGTCCCGACACCGGCTTCTCGACGAAGTCGACCACCTCGTTTTGGATCGCCCGCACCGCGAGGTCGTAGGCGGGATGCGCCGTTACGATGACGAACGCCGGCGGTTCGGCCAGCGTGCGCCGCGAGCGCTGGATCAGGTCGAAGCCGGACGCGCCCGTCATGAACAAGTCGGTGATGACGACACCGACATCATGGCGCGCCGCAAGGCGCTCGAGCGCCTCGTCCGCTCCCGTTGCGGATTCGGCGTTCCAGCCGGCCAACGAGACCATGTCGCCGAGTTCTTCGGCGGCCGACGCGTCATCGTCGACCACCAGCACCGTGGATCGCATATCTGCCCTCGCTGTCCCTCCCCCGAGGTGACCTTAAATCGTGACGCCTTTGGCGACCGCAAGTCAAACGCAGGCCGGCGACGGCACGCCCTGCCTATACGCCGGCGGGCGTCGTCCGGACCAGATGGCGCCACTCATGACCTGGAGCGTGCGGCGCGCTTCAACCAGAGATCGGAGAGACCACCGGCGAGCCTCTTGACCGTCTCCGGCGCCGAACCGCTGCCGCCGACCGTCTTGGCGACATCGATCACGACCGCCTCGCCCTGCACTTCGAGGTAGTCGATCTTGCCGTAATCGAGTCCGACCGAGCGCCGGAAGTCCCGGACCGCCGCCGGGGTCGGGACTTCCTCGTTTCCCCTCGAACCGTCCGACCTGACGACCGGACCGTCGCCCCGGAGCCGCCACGACACGTCCCGATCGCCCAGAAACATCGCCTGACGCACAAAGACGGCTTCGCCCTCGCGTTCCGGAAGAAAGCACTCGATGACGAGTCCCGGATGCCAGCGGAGCCGAAACGGGACCGCGGCGCGCGTCGGGAACACCGGATACTCGCCTTCGACGAGTCTGCGTCCGGCAACGCGCATGGCGGCCCTGGCCACCTTGGCGCGCCAGGGCGATAGCCGGGCGATCTCGGGACGGCCACCATAGTTGCGGTCGGTCTTGACCATCACGGGGCCGCCATAGCCGCGCGGCGCCAGAGCCTGGCTCACCCGGCGCTTGCGGATGTCGGCGATCCTGCCATTGAGCACGAGCGGATAGCGCGCGACCGCGTCCGCATAACGGCGCGGCACGACCGACAGGTCGACATGCAGGATCGCTATGTCGGCGTCCGGCAGATCGGCGGTTCCCGCGACATGGACGACGGAATGCCCCTCGGCCCGCCACGCCTCGATGAAGTCGGCGATGAGATAGCGTTTCATGTTCGCGGGCATCTCCCGCTCATGGTGGACGACCACGATCCTCAGGCGGTCACCTGGCATCGGCGGGCGCGGTCAACGGGAATGCGCCGTCAGGTGCGGAGCGTTGAGCGGCAGCACAAGGCACGACAGCATCGCGCCCGACTTGTGAAACTCCGACAGGTCGAACGTCATGGCCTCGAGCCCCGACGCCGCACAGACACACTCCCAGAACGAGACCTTAGCGCTCTCGAGCGCAGTCCAGGGTCCCACGCCCTCCCTGACGTCGCCAAACAACGCATTGCCCGCCCGCGCGACATTGGTTGCGCCGCGATAGGCGAGTTCCAGCGGCACGTCGATCACGGCGGCGACTTCCTCGACGGCCCGCAAATGCTCGCGGTCGACCGCCGCCGTCGCGAGAAGGACCGTCGTCCGGTCGAGCACATGGAGGATGCAGTCGAGGTGATAGAGGTGCGGATCGTGGAGCGGCAGCGGAACAACCTTCATCCCGAAGCGCTCGGCCATGGACCGGTGCGCGGCGGCGTTCGAACGGAGACCGTGGCCGCCGAAATAGATGTTGTCGCGCAGGTATTTGAGGTCCGCCTCGCCCTCGAACTCGAAGGGCAGGCCGATCGCCGGGATTCCCATCGTCTCGAAGAAGGCCGCGCCCACGGGCGCTTCCCCTTCCCGTCCCGGCGCGCGGAAGCGCGAGACGAGGAAGACCGGGTCGTCGAGATGGACGAGCATGGCGCCGACATTGGCGACGAACGGCTGGTCCTGCAGTCCCATGACGCTGGGAAGGAGGTAGACGAGGCCTTGAGCGGCGAGGTGTTGATAAAGCCGCAGCCACTGCGCCATCGCCCGGCCCCGATCCACGGAGCGACCGGCCGGACCGAGCTTCTCCATCGTCGCATTGTTGGCAATCGACGTGTCGAGCGAGAACGGCGCGTTGAGGAGGAACACCGGCTCCGGGCGGCGCGCGATGACGCGACCGACGCCGCCAAGCTCCTGACCGTCCATCGGCTCCCCTGCCCCCGCGCCGTGTCTCCTCCTACACGCGGGCGCTCCGTGGCGTCCAGACGTCCGCAGCGCAGATCGATGGGGTCCGGGGTCAGGTGGTCCCGAACATCCGCCCGCCGGCGTCGCCGAGGCCCGGCGTTATGTAGCCCTGCTCGTTGAGCTTCTCGTCGATGGCGGCCGTCACGATCGGCACGTCGGGGTGCGCTTCCTGGAGACGCGCGATGCCTTCGGGCGCCGCGAGGATGCACAGGAACCGAATGTCTTTCGCGCCGGCCCGCTTGAGGAGATCGATGGCGTGGATCACCGAATTGCCGGTCGCCAGCATCGGATCGACGACGATCACCTGGCGGCTCGTCATGTCCTCGGGCGCCTTGAAGAAGTATTGCACCGCCCGGAGCGTGTCATGGTCGCGGTAAAGGCCGATGTGGCAGACCCGCGCCGCCGGCACGAGCTCCAGGAGTCCGGCGAGGAGGCCTTCGCCGGCCCGGAGGATCGAGGCGAACACCAGCTTCTTGCCGTCGAGCTTCGGCGATTCCATCGGCCGCAGTGGCGTCTCGATCGTCACGGTGGTGAGCGGCAGGTCGCGCGTCACCTCGTAGCCGAGCAGGAGCGCCAGTTCCTTCACCAGCTGGCGAAAGTTCCCCGTCGGACAGGTCCGGTCGCGAAGGAGCGTGAGCTTGTGCTGGACCAGCGAATGCTGGACGACCGTGACCGCCGCCATGCCCGGTCAGTCCCGCGGCGCGGCGGCGCCGCGGAGGATCGCCGCGAGATCGACGGCCCCGTCCGGCGCATCGCCGAGGTCGAGATCCGCCTCGATATGGTCGAGGTGGTGGAGCATCGCCAGCGGCGCCCCCTTCTCGTCGTGACGTGCCAGCATCTCGTAGAGCTCCCTGTGTTCGTCCACGCCGCAGGCCGACGCGCGCGACCGGCCATAGATGGCCACGATCAGCGATGTCCGCGCCGTCAGGTCACGCAAGAAGCGTGCTAGCACCGCGTTGCCGGAGATGTCCGCGATGCGCAGGTGGAAATCGCCCGACAGGCGGATCGCCGTTCGCCGGTCGTCGCGTTTCAGCGCCGCAGCTTCCGCGTCGAGATGCTTCCTGAGCCGCGCGAGATCGGCCCTGGTGCACGCCCGCGCGGCCGAGCGCGTCAGGTCGGGCTCGACGAGGCGCCGGGCTGCAAAGACCTGCCGCGCCTCCTCGGGATCGGGCCGGGCAACGAAAGCGCCGCGGTTCCGTTCGATGGTGACGATGCCGGCATGCGCCAGCGCATGCAGCGCCCGGCGCGTGATCGTGCGGCTGACCGCGAAGGCGGCGCCGACCTCGGCCTCGGAGAGCTTCGTCCCCGGCGGAAGGCGCTGTTCCACGATGGCATCGTAAATAGCCTCCTGGATCCGGTGCGTCTGGTCCGCCGCGGAGCGGGTGCCGTCGCCGGTTCCGAGGGCGTCGTTCAGCATCTTTCGCCAGGGCTGGAGGAAGGATCGCGGGCCACGGGAATGTAGCGACGGTGCGTGGATCGTGCCAGACCGCCGCGGGATACGATCGATGCGGCTGATCGTATACAATCCATGCCTATATTGAATGCACGTCTGCATCGACTGCCCGTGAATCGGGCGCGGACAGGCCGTTGCCAGTCCGTCCGATGGCCCGTTCCCGCCGGCGGGCCGGACAGCGCATTTCCGCCGGCAACAATGCCTTCCGGCCATCGCCTTCGCTCATCGCAGGGCATTGGCACGCTCGTTGCTCCGGTATCCACGGACGATGGGAGGCCGCGTGTCGAAGCCAGCCGACGTTGAGCTGATCTCGGTGACCAAGCGCTATGGCGGCACGACCGCGGTGGACAGGATCACCCTCAGGATCAAGGCAGGCACATATTGCTGCCTGCTCGGCCCGTCCGGCTGCGGCAAGACCTCGACGCTCAGGATGATCGCCGGCCACGAGACCGCGACCGAGGGCGACATCCGCCTCGGCGGCGCGGTGGTCACGGACCTGCCGCCCGCCAGGCGCGGCACCTCGATGATGTTCCAGAACTATGCGCTGTTCCCGCATCTCACGCTGGTCGACAACGTCGCCTTCAGCCTCAAGATGCGCGGCGAGCCCAAGGCCGAGCGCCGCCGCAAGGCGCTCGAAATGCTCGAGCTCATGCAGATGTCGGCGTACGCCGACCGGCGGCCGGCGCAGCTGTCCGGCGGCCAGCAGCAGCGGGTGGCGCTCGCCCGCGCTCTCATCACCGGCCCGCAGGCGCTGCTCCTCGACGAGCCCCTCTCCGCGCTCGATCCGTTCCTCAAGATCAAGATGCGGCAGGAACTGAAGCGTCTCCAGCTCGACCTCGGCATCTCCTTCATCCACGTCACGCACAGCCAGGAGGAGGCGATGGCGCTCGCCGACCTCGTGGTCGTGATGAACGAGGGCCGGATCGAGCAGGCAGCGCCCCCGCGCGAGATCTTCGACCGCCCGGCGACGCCGTTCGTGGCGAAGTTCATGGGCGACCACAACGTCATCGCCGGCAGGCTCGGCCCCGACGGCCGATCGGTCGAGATCCCCGACGGCGCATCCTTCGCGATGCCGGCGGCGGACGCCGCGCCGGCACCCGGGGCGCCTGCGGCGATCGCGGTAAGGGCCGACCGCATCCGCATTGGCGACGGCGGCGAGCCGGGCTTCGGCTTCACCGGCCTTGTCGGGATCGTCGAGTACCGCGGCCAGCGCGTGCAGGTGGGTGTGACGGCGCCTGGCATCGACGATTTCTCGATCCTCCTCCCGGAGGCGAGCTTCTTCGGCGCCCCCCTCAAGCGCGGCGACGCCGTGCCTGTCCACTGGCAGCCTTCGGACGTCCACGTCCTCGGCGCCACCCCCGCATGAAGCCCTCACACAGGAGAGAACGGGCATGACTGATGAGATCAGGACGACGGTGAAGCTGGGGAAGACGAAGGAGAAGGGCCTGTCGCGTCGCAGTCTGCTCAAGGGCGCGGCGGCGGTGGGCGGCGCGGCCCTCGGCTCGGGCGCCATCACGGGCTTCCCCACCATCTGGGCGCAGAACATCCGCAACATCACGCTTCGCCAGTTCGGCACCGGCGTGTCGAACCAGAACGCCGTGGCCGACAAGGTTCGGGAGGACCTCGGTTTCAGCCTCCAGATGACCGCGCTCGATTCTGACGCCGTCTCGCAGCGCGCCGTCACGCAGCCCGACAGCTACGACATCGCCGACATCGAATACTGGATCTGCAAGAAGGTCTTCCCGGCCGGCGTCATGCAGCCGATGGATGTCTCCCGCCTCACCTACTACGACCAGCTCGTCCCCCTCTTCATCGACGGCAAGCTGACGCCTGAATCGACGATCGCGCAGGGCACCGCCCCGCACACGGTCGGCTTCGTCGAGGGACCGGATTCGGTGACCTTCGCGTCGACGCCGACCAACTGGATGACGATGATCCCGACGATCTACAACGCCGACACGCTCGGCATCCGTCCCGACCTCGTCGGCCGGCCGATCACGTCGTGGGCCGACATCATGGACCCCGCCTTCCGCGGCAAGACCTCCATCATCAACGTCCCGTCGATCGGCATCATGGATGCCGCCATGATCGCCGAGGCGATGGGCCGCGTGACCTATGTCGACAAGGGCAACATGACCCAGGCGGAGATCGACGCGACGGTCGAGGTTCTGCTCGAAGCCAAGCGCGCCGGCCAGTTCCGCGCCTTCTGGACGAGCTTCGACGAGTCGGTGAACCTCATGGCCTCGGGCGAGGTCGTCATCCAGTCGATGTGGTCGCCCGCGGTCGCCGCGGTCCGCTCGCGCGGCATTCCGTGCACCTACCAGCCGCTGCAGGAAGGCTACAGAGCCTGGGGCGGCGGCCTTGGCCTCGCGAAGCACCTCAGCGGCCTCGAGCTCGACGCGGCCTACGAGTACATCAACTGGTACATGTCGGGCTGGGTCGGCGCTTACCTCAACCGCCAAGGCTACTACTCGGCGTGCCTTGCGACGGCGCGCGAATACATGTCCGAGGACGAGTGGGGCTTCTGGATGGAGGGCCAGCCGGCGCAGGGGGACATCCTGGCCCCCGACGGCACCGTGATGGAGCGCGCCGGCGCCGTCCGCGACGGCGGCTCGTTCGAGGACCGCATGGGCGCCGTCGCGTGCTGGAACTCGGTCATGGACGAGGACCGCTACATGGTCCGCCGCTGGAACGAATTCATCGCAGCCTAGCCCGCCGCTGTTGCGAGGCCGGGCTTCGCGGCCCGGCCTCTCTCGCAAAAAGCCCGTCGTTCCGGGGCCGCCGCAGGCGGAACCCGGAACCCTTTGTTCCCGTGGCACCGCCCAAACCGCGAGTCATCACCCGATGAACAAAAGGTTCCGGCTCTCCGCTTCGCTCCGGCCGGAACGACGGGGTTCGTTTGAGAGAACGGAGGTCGATGGCTCATCCGGAGGAGCGGGCAGTCCGGGGCGGAAGGGCGCGCCGCGATGACGAGAATCCTCTCCCGCGCCTCGGCTTACCTGCAGGCGCTGCCGCTGACCGTCATCCTGCTCTTCTTCCTGGTCCTGCCGATCGGAATGCTGCTGGTCGTCAGCTTCTGGGACTACGACTTCATCCGGATGTATCCGGACTTCATCTGGCTCAACTACGACGAGGTCGTGAACTCGGCCGTCACGTGGCGGGTCTACGGGAACACCCTGAAATACTGCCTGATCGTCTGGGCGCTCTGCCTCTTCATCGGCTTCTGGGTCGCCTACTTCCTCGCCTTCCACGTCCGGACGCTGACGATGCAGATGGCGCTGTTCCTCATCTGCACCGTGCCCTTCCTCACCTCCAACGTCATCCGCATGATCTCGTGGGTACCGCTTCTCGGCCGGAACGGGCTGCTGAACCAGACCCTTCAGAACATGGGCCTCATCGACGAGCCGCTCGAGTTCCTCCTGTTCTCGGACTTCGCCGTGATCCTCGCGATGGTCCACCTTTTCACGCTCTTCATGGTGGTGCCGATCTTCAACACCATGATGCGGATCGACCGCTCGCTCATCGAGGCCGCGCGCGATGGCGGCGCGAACGGCCTCCAGATCCTGTGGAACGTCATCATCCCGCTGACCAAGCCGGGCATCGCCATCGGCTCGATCTTCATCGTGACGCTCGTGATGGGCGACTTCGTCACCACGCGCTTCATGTCGGGCGGCCAGAGCGCATCGGTCGGAAGCATCATCTCGAACCAGATGGGCCTTCTCCAGTATCCGAGCGCCGCCGCGAACGCCGTCATCCTGCTCATCATCGTGCTCGTGATGGTCGGGGCGATCCTCCGCTTCGTGAACATCCGGAAGGAACTCTGAGATGTCGCGAGAACGCCGGAGCGCGGGCTTCTATGTCCTTGCCGTCTTCTTCACGCTCTTCGTCATCTTCCTCTACGGCCCGATCTCGACCATCCTGATCCTGTCGTTCCAGGGACCGGAAGGCGGCCTCACCTTCCCGATGCGCGGCTTCTCGTTCCACTGGTTCACGCGGCTGTTCCAGCAGCAGGCGGTGGGCGATTTCGGCGGCTCGTTCTCGCGCTCGCTGTTTCTCGGCCTGATGGTGATGATCACGACGGTGGTCGTGTCGCTGCTGGCCGGCCTTGCCTTCCGTCGCCGGTTCAAGGGCTCGGCGCTCCTGTTCTACCTCGCCATTGCGAGCCTGATCGTGCCGTCGATCCTGGTCGGCCTTGGCGTCGGCATCACCTTCCAGGTGCTCGGCATCCGGCCGAACTGGTTCACCTCGGGGTTCGGCGCCCACCTCACCTGGACGCTGCCGTTCGGGCTCCTGATCATGTTCGCCGTGTTCAACCGCTTCAACCGCTCCTACGAGGAGGCGGCGCGGGACCTTGGCGCGTCGCCATGGCAGACCTTCCGCAACGTCGTCCTGCCGCTGATCCTGCCGAGCCTCATCGGCGTCGGCCTGTTCGGCTTCACGCTGTCCTATGACGAGTTCGCCCGCTCGCGCATGACGATGGGCTCGTTCAACACGCTCCCGCTCGAGATCACCGGCATGACCACGAACGTCACGACGCCGGTCCTCTACGCCCTCGGGACCGTCACGACCGTGTTCTCGCTGCTCGTCATCGGCGGGGCGCTCGCGGCGATCCTGCTGCTGCGCCGCAGATCGGCGCGGCGGGCCTGAGCCTCGACTGGCGGTGAGCGAAACGCTCACCGGCTTGACCTGGCCGCGGGAGTCGCGATCTTGCATGCAGATCAGGGGGGCTCATGCGCAAGTTCAGCACCGTTGCAGCGGCGGCGGCCGTTCTGCTGGGCCTCGCTTCGGCGGCGCCCGCCCAGGCGCCCGGCGCGCCCTACGACTTCAACGGCAGGACGATCCGTTTCCTCGTGGGGAATGCTGCCGGCGGTGTCAACGATACCGAGATGAGGCTCATCGGGCGCCATATCGTGAAGTACCTGCCAGGCCGTCCGAACATCGTGGTCCAGAACCTTCCCGGCGCCGGGGGCCTCCGGATGCTGGAATTCATGTCGCAGCTCGACCCCGTCGCGGAACCGGTCATCGCGCAAGTCTCGAGCGCCATCCCCTTCCAGGCGCGCGCTGGCGCTCTCGACGGGGTCTTCGATCCACGGACGGTCAACTGGGTCGGCGGCTTCCTTCGCAGCACGTCGATCTGCGTGGTGAGCACGCGGTCGGGCATCCAGACCTACGAGGACCTCTACACCCGCCAGGTGACCTTCGGGGCCCTGTCGGCGACCGGGGTAACGGCAGCCAGCCTGGCGATCCTCCGGCAAGGGCTCGGGCTGCGCATCCAGGCGGTCTACGGCTACGATTCGATCGCAACCATCGCGCTTGCAGTCGCCCGGGGCGAGATCGACGGCACATGCGGCCCCTACTCCTCATACCCGGTGACGCTCGCGCCGCTCGTCGAGGCGGGTGAAATGAAGCTCCTGCTCTACCTTGGCGCCGAACCACGCGACGACATCCCCGTGCCCTACGCCTACGATCTGCCCCTGGCCGCAGGTCAGGCGGAGTTCTTCGCGGCGATCCAGGCTGCGGTCGGTTTTGCGCGCCCGCTTGCCATCCCCGCCGGCGCCGACCCCGCCTATGTCGCCGCCATGCGTTCGGCCTTCGACCAGATGGTGGCGGACCCCGCCTTCATCGCCGAAGCCGCGACGCTGAACGTCGATCTCCGCTACCGAAACTTCGCGGAACTGGAGGCGATGACGGCGGCCCTCTATGCGACGCCCCAGCCGCTGGTCGACGAGATCAGGGTCTTCCTGTTCGAGTAGGCCAAAATGCTTCCCGACGACTTTCGCTTCCCCACGCCGACGCGGGAGAACCTGCCGCGGCTCGCGCGTATTGCCTTCGACACCGGCGCAGTCCACTGCCGGGGCTGCCGCGACTATCACCTGACCTGGCCATATCTCCGGGCAATGGGGCTCAACGGCGCGGGGCCGGAGTTCAATCTCCCGCTCCATGTCGAGATGCTTGGCCGCGTCGCTGCCGGCAGGCGAGACACCCGCTGGCTCCTTGCCGGATCCGCCGACGCCGGAGTGCTCGCCGCGGTCCAGGAAGCCATCACCGCCCTGCCGCCGGCGGGGCACGACATCACCGTCCTCGACCGCTGCCCGACGCCGCTCGCGCTGTGCCGGGACCATGCCGAATCGACCGACCTTGCGATCACGACGGTCGCCGCCGACCTCATGTCCTTCGATCCGCCGAAGCCGTTCGACGTCATCCTCGGCCATCAGGTGGTGCTGTTCTTCCGCGACGAGGACCGGCCCGCACTCTACCGCCGGCTCGCGTCCTGGCTCGACCCATCCGGCCGCCTGTGCCTCACCGTCGCCAACCAGACGCCGACCTCGAGCGGCACCGCCGACTTCCACGCGGATTTCAACCGCTGGCGCGTCGGCCGGATCCGCGCCGAAGCGGCGGCCGGCACCATCGACCTTCCGGAGGATGTTGAGATCTTCGTGGCGCGGATGGACCGCCGGCTGGAGAGGCTCAACAAGGACGCCAGATTCGGCATCGCCCACTATGTGCGCCAGCTTGAAGAGGCGGGCCTTGCGGTCATCGAGGCAACGCCGATGCCCGACGCCGATCAGACCACGGAAATGGCCCGCAACGGGAGGAACCGCCATCTGATCGTGGCGGAGCGCCGGGGCGCCTGAAGCGGCCGAAAGCGCCTGACCGACCCGGAGCCCCCGGGCGCCGCTGTTCACACCCCCTTGCGCCGGCGACCTTGACGCGAAGCCCGGTGGAGTGGCTACGCTGCCGCAAGGCAATGAGGGGCAAATGACCGGACGAATGCGCTGGCGGACGGCGGCTTTGCTTGCCGCCCTGGGCACGGGCTCAGGCGCGATCGCGCAGGCGCCTTTCACACTGGCGGGGGAGACCGTCCGCATCATCCTGGCGAGTTCCGTCGGCGGCGCCGGCGATCTCCAGGCTCGGCTCGTCGCCGACCGGCTGGCAGCGAGCCTTCCGGGCAATCCGGCCATCATCGTCCAGAACGTTCCCGGCGGCGGCGGCATGCGCCATCTCGAATTCGTCGCCCAGTTCGACCCGGCGACCGAGCACTTCGTCTACATCGTCTCCAGCAACCTTCCTTTCGAGGCACGCGCCGGCGGCCCGGCAGCGCGCGCGTTCGATCCGCGGACCGCGCAGTGGATCGGTTCATACGCCGGGAGCGCGGGCGTCTGTATCGTCTCGGCCGCGACCGGGATCACCTCCGTCGAGGATTTCCGCACCCGCGAGGTGACGATGGGCGTGACCGAGGTCTCCTCCAACACCTACGCGTCCTACATGATGCTCCAGCAGGCCGGCCTGATGATCCGCCCGGTGGTCGGTTACGATTCCTACGCGACCATCGCGCTCGCTGTCCTTCGCAACGAAATCGACGGCCTGTGCACGTCGTATGCGAGCTACGTGACGCTGCTCCGGCCCGACGTCGAGTCCGGTGCGTTCATACCTGTCGTAAGTACGGGCCCCTATCCGCTGCCGGATCTCGGCATCCCGTGGATGCTCGATCTCGACATGCCGGCCGACATCCGGACGCTCGTTGCGACGGCCGTCGAGGTAACGTCGTTCGCCCGGCCGTGGCTCGCGGCGCCCGGCGCCGATCCCGGGTTCGTCGCCGCCATGCGAGCAGCATTCGCCGAGATCGTCGCCGATCCGGTCTTCACCGCTGCAACGGCCGCCCTCGACGTCGAGGTATTGTACACGCCGCCCGAAGAGATCACGGCCGCCGTCGAAAGGCTCTACGCCACGCCCGACGCGCTCATCGCCGAAGTCTTCCGGCTGGTCTTCCCGGAGTAGGCGTGCCGTCGGCCCAGCCTCTTCGCCGTTACCCGCACCCGACGGCGGAGGATCTGCCCCGCCTCGCCCGGACGGCCTACGGCCTTGCCGGGCGCCACTGCACGGCGTGCCGCGACTACCATGTGATGTGGCCCTATCTCCGCTCGCTCGGCCTTCATGGCGGTGGTCCCGAGCACCGCTTCGCTGAACAGCACGCCGCCTTCGCCGCGGCCGCCAGGGGCCGCAAGGCGGTTCGCTGGCTGCTCGCCGGCTCGGCCGACGCCGGCCAGCTGGCACTCGTCGGATCCGTCGCGGCGCTGGATCGGGCGGTCCTGCACCGCGTCACGATCGTCGATCGCTGCGCGACGCCGCTCGGGGTCGCCCGCAGCCACGCCGAGGCCGCGGGCCTCGGCCTCGAAACGGTCCTCGGCGACCTCATGGCCTTCGACGCGCCCGGGGCGTTCGACGTGGTGTCGATGCACCACGTCGTGAACTTCTTCCCCGAAGAACTCCGCCTTCCGTTCCTCCGCCATGCCGCCACCTGGCTGGCGCCTGACGGTCGCATCCTCATCGCCGTGAATCACGTCGCGCCCGGCGCCACCGTGAAGCTCAGCGAGGCGCTCAGGACGTGGCGGGAAGCCGGCATCCGCGAAGCCGCTGCCACGGGACGCCTGGACCTGCCGGAAGACCTCGAAACGTTCGTCCGCCGCCTCGACGGCATGCGCGACAGCCGGAAAAGCGCGCAGCAGGGCGGTCATGATCGCGGCTACTACGAGACGCTGGCCAGCGAAGCCGGGCTCGAGATCGTCGACATCGTGAGCTTGCCCTTCGACGACGACGAGCGGGCGCTCCACGGCGGCCATCCGCGCGAGCGCTGCATCATGGTCGCCGCCGCGCCAGGACACGGCCATTGGCGCAATCTGTAGTGACCCGAACCGAACTGCATGCAGCCCTGATTGACGCCCAAGGAGGGAGCCCATGAACCGCGTGCTTCACGCCACTCTGGCCTTAACAGGCGCGCTGCTCCTTGCCGTCGCCACGGCGCACGCGCAGGCGCCGTTCACCCTCGACGGCAAGACGATCCGGATTCTGATCCCCAACACGGCCGGCGGGGTCAACGACACCGAGGGACGGCTCGTCCAGAGCCACATCGGCCGCTTCCTGCCCGGAAGCCCGTCGGTCATCGTCCAGAACCTGCCGGGAGCGGCCGGCGAGCGCATGCTCGAGTTCCTCAACCAGACGGATCCGCAGGACAACCTCATGATCGCGATGATCAACAGCGCGATCATCTTCCGGGCGCGCGCCGGCGACATGCCCGTCAGCTTCGATCCGCTCCGGGTCAACTGGATCGGCAGCATCCCGGCGAGCATCAACGCCTTCATGGTGTCGACGGCGACCGGAATCGCGCGCCCCGAAGACCTTGTCGGCCGCCCGGTGACGGCGGCCGCGATCTCCGCCGGCGGAACGTCGTACCTTTATTATCTCCTGCTCAACCGCACCCTCGGCTTCGATATCCGGCCAATCGTCGGATACGACGGGATCGGGACGATGACGCTGGCGCTCGGACGCAACGAGGTCGACGCATTCATGACGCCCTACTCGTCCTACGGTCAGTTTGTGCAGCCGCTGGTCGACGCGGGCCAGGCGACCTTCCTGTTCTATGTCAGCCTGGAGGGCCATCCCGAGTTCGGCGTGCCGAACATCCTCGACATCCCCATGGCTCCGGAGGAGGCGCTGATCCTGCGGACGGGTGTCGCGGGGACGTCGTTCGGCCGCCCGTTCCTGGTGCCGCCGGGCTCGGACCCCGCATTCGTCGCCCTGATGCGCACCGCGTTCGATCAGATGGCTGCCGATCCGGCCTTCCTGGCCGATGCGGCACGCCTCGGCATCGACGTCCGCTATCGCGATGCGGCAACCCTCGAGGCGGCCATCGCGGAACTCTACGCGACTCCGGACGACGTGATCGCGCAGGTCGGCGCGCTCCTCTTCGCGGACTGATGGACACCGTTCCGCCATCGCCCTTCCGTTTCGCGAAGCCGACGACGGAGGACCTGCCGCGCCTCGCCCGGCTCGGCTACGACGCCGCGATGGTGCATTGCGGAGCGTGCCGCAACTATCACCTCACCACGCCGTATTTTCGCGCGATCGGGATCGGCGGCATCGGGCCGGAGTTCGCGTGGGAAAGTCAGCTCGACACGTTGCTGCGCGCCACCGCCGGCCGGGAGACCGTTCGCTGGCTCCTGGCGGGCTCCGCCGATGCCGGCCTTCCCGGCCTTCTCGGCGGACTGGCGGCCGCCCGGCCAGGAACGGAGCACACGATCACGGTCGTCGACCGCTGCCAGACGCCGCTGATCCTCTGCCGCGCGCACGCCGCGGCCGAAGGCGCGGCAATCGAGACGGTCCTTGGCGATCTCCGCGACTTTCGCAGCGACGGCGCGTTCGACGCCGTCCTGATGCACTTCACCACCATCTTCTTCGCGGACGACGAACTGGTGGATTTCCTCCGCCATACCGGCTCGTGGCTGGCGCCCGGCGGCGTCCTCGTCGCGGGCTTCCTGCACGACCGCCCGTCGGCCGATCCGCCGCACGGCAACAATGCACGGGTGACCTCGTGGCGTGAAGCAGTCATCCGGGCCGAGATCGAGGCCGGGCGGCTCGACCTGCCCGAGGACATCGATACCTTCATTGGCCGTATGGAGCAGCGTGGCCCCCGCAGGACGCGCCGCTTCACGGCCTCCGACGTCACGGACGTCGTGCGCGCGGCACAATTGCGGCCGCGGGAAGTGGCGCTCCTGCCGTTCGCCGACGAGGAAGCCGAACTGTGGGGACATGACTGCCGCCAGCGCTGCTTCATTGTCGCCGACCGGGCATGACCGGTTCGACGCCCGTCGGCACGGTCACCCGGCGAAGCCCGGCG
>JAHCJY010000003.1 GCA_026126065.1 Bauldia sp.
ATGACGATAATGCCGTTGCGGCCGGCGGCCCCCGCTGCGTTTCCAGAAGGGCCGCCACCGCCACCGCCCCCGCCTGCGCCGTACAATCCACCCAGCCCACCCGCGCCGCCTCCGCCCATACTTCTGCCGCCCCCGCCACCGCCGCCGCCGCCGGGCCCGGCCGTCGCTCCGCCGGTTGTTGCGGTCCAAAGCACTTCACCGGCTCCGCCGGCAGATCCGGTGCCGCCGCTTCCGCCCTGTCCTCCGCCGCCTACTGTCCCTGCGCCTGTTCCGCCCCCGGTTCCGTTGCGGTTGTTGCCTCCCGCTCCTCCGCCGCTGCTTCCGCCGCTGCCGTTCGCGCCCACCGTACCGTTGTTGGACCCGCCGCCGCCGCCCCCGCCCGCGGTTGAAGGACCACCCTCCACCCCCGTCCCGCCATTCTTACCGTTCCCATGCGGACCAGCCGCACCGCCACCGCCACCACCACCGCCGTTGTTGTCGCCACCGGTACCGCCACCGCCGCCGCCGGAATACTTGACGGTCCCTTTGCCGGACGCCGCGGCTCCACCGGCGACACTGCCAGCCCCCCCGGCAGCACCTCCTTTCGCAGCCACAGTGGATGCCGCGAGGTTGGCACCGTTGAACCATGTGTCGCCGCCGGCAGAGTTTGCAGCTCCGCCCGTCCCGACCGCGTAGGTGACGCTGCCACCGGGAGTGAGGGATATATTGCTGGAACTGGAGTAAGCGCCACCACCACCGCCGCCACGTGCTTCATCTCCTGCGGCAGACCGGCCCCCACCGCCAGCACCGATGGCATGGACCGTGTTGTTCGACGAATTCCAGTTGGCCGGAACAGTCCAGGACGTTCCCGCCGTCAGGAAGATGGTGACTGGCTCAGGCACCACGCAGTCAGCGAGCGACACGCCCGAGGGCAGGTTGCTCCGGAACGAAGACCATTCGACCGACTGGTTCGCATGGACGTAGATGGTCGCAGCCGGGGAATGATTGTTGGTCACCTCCTTGCAGGTGCCGTGCTCGTCGATCGTTACCGTGGCACCAGTCGCGATGGGGTAGCCATCGGCCGCGCGCGCCGCCGGTGATGAGAGTCCCACGCACAGAAGGGTCGTCAGCCCCAGCAACACACCCGAGCGCGTCATCGCGCCTCCACCATGCGGCGCAGTTCGTCGAGCGATGCTCTCAGATTGTCGTTGTCCGCCTTCAGTTCCTTCACGGCCTCGATCAGCGGTGCCAGCAACTCGTCATAGGCAACGCTCTTCATGCCGTCCGGGCCGGTGGCCACGGCCGAGGGCAGAACGGATTCCACTTCCTGAGCAATCACCCCGGACGAAGGCGCGCCCGTCGCTTTCCAGTCGAAAGACACGCCGCGCAGGCGAGCGACCATGTCGAGCCCACCGGCAAAAGTGCGGACGTTGGCTTTCAGTCGGCTGTCCGAAGAATGGTAGTACGTGGCGGTCGTGATCGACGTGCTGGCTGTGAACGCGCCGGTAAGGGTGTTCGACCATGTGCCATCGCCGCGCAGGAACGTCGTCGAGTTGGCGGTGCCCGAGCCAGTGAGCAGCGAAGTGAAGGCACCGCCGCTCTGGACCTTCACCGTGCCGGTGTCGGTGTCGAAGACGAGCATGCCGTTGGTGCTGGTCAGGCCGTCTAGAGTGTTGGCCTGTACGGTGGTCATCCGGGGAAGTAGAAATCCTTGAGTTGTAGACGCCACATCAAGAACAGCATTTGCGTTGGGACTACTTGTGCCAACCCCCAAGCTTCCTGCGTTGATATAGTTCGTCTGGCCGCTGGATGCAGAAAGTCTTATAGTGGAAGTTCCTGCGCTATTCATGATGTTCACAATGCCGTTGCCACCTCCGCTCGCCGTAACGGTCATAAGGTTAGTTCCGCCAGAAGAAATGCGCAGAAAAGTTGTTCCAGTAGCTTCGATGTCCAGTGGCCATCCCGGCGTTGAAGTTCCAATGCCGAGCCGCTTGTTCGTGTTGTCCCAGAACAGACCGGCATCGGCCGCAAAGGCGTTTGATCCGCCATTGAACTGAACCTCGCCGGTCGATCCCGCAGCCGCAGCACTTCCCATCGGTAGCGTGGTCCAGTTGTCGCCGTCCGCGCAGTAGACGGCGCTGCCGCCGGTCAGTGCAAATACCTGCCAGGCGTGCGGGGAGCCCGTGCAGGCAGCGCGCGCCGGAAGTGGAAACAGGAGAAGCGCCATCGCAGTTGCGGCTAGCATTGCGCTCAGGAGCGTGCGCCGGCTTCTCATATCGTCTCCGCCGCGCCAGGGTCGGACTCCTTGCCGGTCGCGGGAGTGTTCACACGCAGCTCGATGACACCGCCAACCGGCACGGCATCAAGCTTCAATCTCAGACCGAGCCCATCCTTGTGAGGCCATGCGACGCCGCATTCGGTCCAGAAGCTGCGTTCCGCCCCGTCCTTCACGAAATACGCTATGTGGCTTGGTTTCCTTGTTCCTACGTTGTCATTCCCTGTCAAAATGCCTCTCTGGTCGAAGTATCAATTGTACTATTCCGGTATAGCATCCCCATCATCTCTGTGAAGTCCAAATTGTTCGGCGCGGTGCAAGTGTAGATTTGCAGTCTTGTGTACTTGCTGGCCGTGACTGCTGCGGAGACTTCGAGTTTCGCGCCGCCACCACCAAGCGAGCTTGCCCTCAGGCCGGATGCGCATAGCTCGTTCCGCGCCTTTCGAGCCGTCCAGTGAAGCCCTAAACCCCGAGTTCTGCCGCCTGGCTTGGCCAGCATTCTTCGTCGGTCATCGGGGATCTCATCGTCATCGAAAGGGCCGGGCAAGCCGGCCTAGCCTTGATGGATGGGGTCCTGACCGAGCCCGGCCGCGGCATCAACGCGGCTCGCTTCCGCGGGCTTTGCCCTTGTGCAGCTCCGCCCCTCCGGCCCGCTTCGCGGGGCGTTTGATCCCCCGTCCCTTGGTCCCGGTCCCTTCGGCCCCCATCAGGCCAGGCGTGGTGCCCGGCCGAAACCGAAACGAAGGAGAATACCAATGACCAAGGAAAACGAAGGAACGCGCCGCCCCACCCACATCGTCTGGCAGGTGATCGGCGAAGGCGAGAAGGCTCACTGGGTCCGGCTCGGAGCCGGCTGGCTCAACCGCGACGGCAAGGGCATCAGCCTGCGCATGGACGCGGTCGCCCTCACCGGCCGCACCGTTGTCCGCGAGATCGGCGCGGAAGGAGGTCAGCCATGACCTCCCTCTCCCGCCTCCATCGCGCCACGCGCATCCGCCTGCTAAACGACAGCTTCCGGGCCGACCCGGAAACCGTCGCCGCAACGGAAGGGTTCCTGCCTCTGTTCGGACAGATGTCGATCCCCTTCTTCCTGGAGAAGGTCCGCGCCTATGCCGACTTCACGCCCGGCGATCCCTACGCCGAGCATGAATGCGGTGCCCTGGAGGTGGCCGGCCAGGACGTTCACTGGCGGATCGACTATGTGGCCCCCGATCTCGCGGCCCCGTCGTCGGACCCCGCCGATCCGGCGAAGACACGCCGGGTCTTGCGGTTCATTCTGGGCGAGGAACTGGCCCAGGCCGCATAGGCAGTCGCCGGACGCCGTCGCGGCGTCCGGCTGTTGCTGGGCCGGCTACGACCGGCGGCGACGACGCGTCGCCTGGGCCGCCTCCGGCCTCTCCGCCTGTGCTTCCCGAACTTCGAGCAGCGCGCGATGCAGCTGCACCTGGATCACGCGCATCGACTCTTCGTCGGGCACGCCCGGCGCAGCGCAGATGGAGATGCCGTCGTCGAAATGCAGATCGACCTGATGGAGCGGAACATGCCCCCACACCTCCTTGGCCTGCCCACCGCCGAGCGAGGGCGTCGGCCTGCCCTCGATCGACGTGATGCGGGCGTGGTCGATGTTGCCAGCGACGCGAAACACCATCCTGGTGTCCAGTGGCGGCGTCGGCTCCGTAAAGAGCGTCGTGCCGTCGGTACGAAACACGAGCGCCTTCTTCTGATTGAGGAATGACACGCGCTTCCGCGTAAGCAGCAGGAACACAATTCCAGCCAGCGGCAGCAAGGGCAGCTGACGGAATACGGCACCGCCGAACGGTCCGTCTGGCCAGGTTGCGTTGAGCATGAAGAGTGCCACCGCGATCCAGCCGACGTTGATGACGGCCGCGAAGATGACCGTGCGCAGCTTGATGATGCCGTAGCGCGGCCTGAAGAACGTGAAGCCGGCAGCGACGAGCGCACCACTGGCGTCGTACTCGCGGATGCGATGTGAGGCCACGTCGATCATGCGTCCCTCCCGAGCCGGTGGAGGAAGACGGGCAGTTCACCCGGCGCGACGACCAGCTGACGTCCCGTCTGCCGCGCGAAGTGCATGGCGATCTCGTCGGGCGCGAGCAGCGGCGCACTGCGAAAATCGGTACGCTTGCCGTCGTCGCCGTGAAGGCGCGCCGAGGAGCTTACGAATGAGGACTTGCTCTCCTTGACGATGGTCTGGCCCAGCATCTCCGAGAGGTGCCGCGTCGTGGTCAGGTCGACATTGCCGAACGACTGAATGATCCCGGCATTGCCGAGGAACGTCTCCCAGGACTTCGCGTAGTGGGTCTTGAGCTGCGTCAGGTCCTGAAGCACGCACCACAGGCGCACGCCGAACCCCGCCATGAAGCCGGCGGCCGTCTCGATCGAGCGCATGTAGCCGAGCGCCGCGAACTCCTCGAGGATGAACCACACCGGCAGGTCGTCACGCGCCCCTGGCGTGTTCTCCATCGCGACAAGGGCCTGCTGCACGAAGAGGCGCAGCCACCGGAAATGCGTCCCCATGCGCAGCCCCGGCAGCACCAGATAGACCGTCATCGGCCTGGCCTTCAGGTCGGCCAGCCGGAAATCCGAGCGGTCGGAGACGCTGAACAGATCGTCGAAGGGTGCCGTCTGCTCCTGGACGGTCGATAGAATGCCCTGAAGTTCGCGGCTGCTGTTCTCTGCCTTGCCAAGGAACGCCCGGCCCGTGTTCCGCACCACGCTGTCGTAAGCATCCGAGTCCGTCATCGCGGTGAACACCGCATCCAGTTCCGCGGGCGTGCCGTTGATGATCGCGCGGATGTCCCGCAGAGTCGGCGATCGTGAGGACGTGGAACGAAGGTGCAGCGTCAAACCCCGCAGCAGATTCCGTCCGGCATCCGTCCAGTGCGGATCGCGCTCGTGGGGGATCAGCATCGCGTCCGCGAGCTGCGCTGCGTTCGCTGCAACGGGATCGACCTCGTCCTGTCCCAGCTCGTCGAACGGATTGTGCGAGGCGGACGGGAGGCTCGTCACGCCGAACGGATCGACGATGAACACCTCCTGGCCCATCGCGCGCCGCGCTGCCGCGGTCGCGCGGGCCATCTCGCCCTTTGGATCGAGGACGAGGACCGAACCCGGATAGCGCCGGAGGTTCGGGATCAGCACCGTAGACGACTTGCCGGTACGGCTGCCGGCGGTCGTGACGATGTGGCGGTCATCGCCGCGGCCCGGCATGCCTTCGCGATCCGGATCACCGATGAGACGGCCCTCACCGTCATGACCGAGCAGCAGCTTGCCGGGCTTCCAGTCCCACTGCGGCCCGAGGTCTTCGGGATAGGACCAAAGCGCCGACGTCGCTCGCCGCGCGAGTTTGACTTATGAGGCTCTAAAGAAGCATGGCAAAGACACCGCGCGGCCGTAACCTCTTCGCCATCGACCAGGCGTCGATCGAGGCCACCCTCGCCGAGGCCAACGGCGCGCTCATATCAGGCCGTAACAAGCTCCTCCGCGCGTTCCGGTCGATCCCCGAGAGCCTCGACACAGTCGAGGACATCGACAAGGCGCAGGCTTTTGGGAAAGACCTCGAAGAGCTCCTGAGCGAGGCTAGGAAGGCGCGGCTGTCGGACGGAAAGCCGTTCACCGAGGCCGGGAAGACCGTGAAGGACTTCTTCGCCCGCATCGAAGGCCCGCTGAAGGCCACGATGGACGAACTCCACCAGCGCGTGACGCAGGCCGCCCTCCGGCAGCGCAAGCTAGCCGCCGAGGCTGGAGCGCGAGAGCAGCCAGCGACGGGGTCAGGGCCGCTCGAGCCAAGGCAGACGGGCGTATCTACCGTCGCGAAGCCAGAGCGCGGATCGAATATCCCACTTGTCTGGATGGTCGAGAGCTTTGATCGGGAGACTATCGATCTCCAGGCGTTGCGACCGTTTCTAAGCGAGGTCGCCGTGGAGATGGCCTTCCGTAAGTATCTCGACGCGCGAAGTGCCAAAACCGAGAAACCGGTCGCCGAACGCCTCCTCTTGGACTTCTGGGTAAAGATACTCGGCATGCTTCAGCAGAATTGGGCATTCATCCACTCGGACGTGAGCGGTCGGGCACTGATCTTGTTTGTAGACGACCTTGGGAAAGTGTTTGACGAGCTTCACATCGCTAACCGAGAGGGCGCCGAAGAAGGACTACGGCGCAATGGCTTCAGGAGGTTCGCCGACGACCCCAGCCTCGCAGAATTTCTGACGCCACCTAGAATTCCTTTCTCCCGACCCGCCGAGCTGACAGGTCCGGTGTACTCGTCCGGGCAGTACTGGATCCCTGCATAGCCCGAGTCGCGGCCGTCCAAACCACTGGAGCGTGCATCCCGGCCGTGCAAACATCCTTGCGGGCCTTTTTTGGTTGGGAGCATCCGATGGCAAAGACACCACGCGGCCGAAACCTCTTCGCCATCGACCAGGCGTCGATCGAATCCACCCTCGCCGAGGCCAACGGCGCGCTCATATCAGGCCGTGACAAGCTTCTCCGCGCCTTCCGGACCATCCCCGAGAGCCTCGACACGATCGAGGACATCGACAAGGCGAAGGCCTTCACGAAAGACCTCGACGATCTTCTGAGCGAGGCGAAGAAGGCGCGGCTGTCTGACGGAAAGCCGTTCACCGAGGCCGGGAAGACCGTGAAGGACTTCTTCGCCCGCATCGAAGGCCCCCTGAAGGCCACGATGGACGAAATCCTGCACCGTGTGACGCAGGCCGCCCTCCGGCAACAACGAATGGCCGCCGAGGAGGCCCGGCGAGCGGCTGCCGCCGAAGCCGCCGCGCGCCGCGGCGCGGACGTGCTGCCGCTCCGCCCGCCAGCAGCGCCCGAACCCGTCGCCCTCGTCCGCGGCCAGAGCGGCGCATCGGTCATCACGAAAGTCGAGCCGTCGGCGAACATCCCGCTGGTCTGGATCGTCGAAGCCTTCGACCGCGACGCGATCGACCTCGAGGCGCTCCGCCCGTACCTGACCGACGCCGCCATCCTCGCCGCCTGCAAGAAACACCTCGACGCGCACGGCCCGAACAAGCTGGCGGGGGTGACATACGACCAGGAGGCGGAGGTGTGACGGAGCCCGCGAAGATGGCGCCGTTGTAGGGGCCCCGACGTGCTGATCTGCCCGAAGCCGAACCTCTGGCACGAAGTACACAAGCGGCTGGTCGCGGCTGCGGCGCAGATTCCCGGCGCCTCGCCGCCGCCAAGGCCGCTGATTCTTTCAGGCTGGGCGTACAGCAACGACATCGAGAAGCGCGATCGCTGGGCGGATACCATGGAATGGGCTCGCCGGTCCGGCCTCGAACATCTCATCCCCCGGCCATCGGAAGGCAGCTGGTATGCAGTCGGCGTCCTCTTCGACGGCGCGGTTGGCCCGATGGACGGGCCGATGCACCTTGGCTGGAACAGTAATCCGAGGCCTCCGGTGAGCGACGAGATGGCAACTCACGCGATCGACCGGCTCCGATCAGATTGGGTGGCGATCGTCGGACCGGGTCTTGGGGAGATCACCCGCCCTCTGGCACTCACGGGACCGAAGCGGCGCCGGCTTCTTGCATGGGCTGACGCATCGACACAGCCACCTTGGGGATCGTGGACGTCGCTGGCGCAGGGCGACGTTCGACGACACTTCACGCGGTTCAGGCAGGCGATCAATGCATCGATCCAGCCGCTCGAAGTCGATCACGCGGACTTCGTTCACGCCGACCTCGAGTCGACACCTCGACGCGGCAAAGGGCCAAGGCGGGGCCCTGACGATGGTCGTGGAACCTCGGGCGCGATGTGTTGACGGTGTTGTGGGGTTTAGGGGGAACGCATGGCGACTGCACTGGACATCTACCAGAGGCAATTCTGCGAGGCCGACGACCGGTTCATCAGACTCCTCGCGCCGGCCGGGAGCGGGAAGACGCATTCGCTACTATGGCGGTGCAAAACCCTGTTCGAGAAGCGCGGCGGCGCCAGCAAGTTCATCATCTTCACCTTCACCAGGGCCGCCCGCGACGAGCTCAGGCAGCGCCTTTCGGATCCTGCCTTCCGGGAGGTGCGGACCTCGGTCGAAATCACGACGCTGAACAGTTGGGGGTTCCGGCGGGTCCGCCAGAACCACCACAGCCCGAAGCTGCAGACGACAGAGGCCGAGCGATCCTTCTGCGTCCAGAACTCCTTGCAGCCCATCTGGCGAGAGCACCCGCGGATAGAGGGAGCCATCTCTCAGAGCCAGTTCTCCGCCGGCAAGACCATCATGAACCTGATGGACCTGCTGAAGGCCCTGGGTTTCGACCATCGGGCAAAGGTCGAGGATAACCTTCGCCAGTTTCGGGCCCTACAGGCCCTCGGTCTGGATGCGATCCTGAAGAGCGCCTTCGGCGACCTCAAGGAGGCAGGCGTCGACAGCCAGTCCAAGGATGTCGAGACGCGGCTCACGGAGTTCCTCGTGTTCTGGGCCCCGGCCGTCGATCACCTGATCAAGCAGGCGCTCTTCACCCTCGAGGACCAGAAGTACGTGGCGTGGCTCGACCTTCGTGGTCAGCTCGCTGAAGGGCGACGGCCCGTCGGGGCGGCGCGATACACACACATCTTCGTTGACGAGTTCCAGGACATCAACCCGCTCGATCTCGCGATCATCCAGTCGCTCCGTACGTTCCACGACAGCGACATCACGATCGTCGGCGACGACGACCAGGCGATCTTCGAGTGGCGCGGCGCTAGCTACCGTTACATCGTCGAGCCCAAAGCGTACTTCAACGTAGCTTTCACCACCTTCATTCTGGAACGGAACTATCGTTCCGCACCGAACATCGTAACGGCCTCCCAACAGCTCATCCGTATCAACCAGCTCAGGGTTCCCAAGACTGTAAGGCCGGTAAGGACCGACCTCGCAAAGATTGAAGTTCGCGCCCGGCCCGACTTCATGGCCTCCATAGACGAGGTCATGAACATCGTCCGTGAGTTCGGCGCCGATGTTGCCGCGGGGAGGCGCCCGCCGGGAAGCCGTCTGGCGCTCATCTCCCGGAAACGGGCGCAATTGATTCCATACCAGATCCTCCTTGCAGCCGAGCAGGTTCGGTTCTGTGCGGCTGAGGATCTTCAGGTCTTCATGAGCAAGGCTTTCGACAGCCTGAGCGAGGTGCTGAGAATATGTGACGATGCGCGCAGCGGACGGCCGCGATCGCGCCAGATCGTGGACGACATCGTCATGCTGGCCGATAGCGTGAAGCGGTACCCCCTCAGCAAGAAGGACAAGGCAGCCCTCCAGCGGTACCTGGGCGACGGCAATCCGAGAAGCTATGTCGAGGCAGTCGCGCTGCTTCGCGCCTACAAGGGCGCGCTCAAAGGCGCCAACGACGGCGGAACGATGTCGGATGCGTTCGCATCAAGCATCGAGCCGCTGATCATGATGGAAACCGTAGCCGCGGCCCTCGACGCGCTCAGCGGGTTGACCGGCATGGAGAAGGACTACGGTAAAAGCACGGAGGACATTTTCTTCGCCGACCCGCCATTCTTCTATCTCAGCCGCTTCGCCACCCGTTACGGGACGGACTTCAGGAGGTTCCTCGACGATCTCGACGAAGCCAAGCGTCAGTTGGCCGTCGTGCCGCCCGACGACGATGACGCCGAGCAGGGTGAGGCGGAAAGCATCTGGAGCCGTCCTGTCCACCTCCTCACCGCCCTTCGAGCGAAGGGAAAGGAGTTCGACACCGCGGTCATCCTCGATGCGAACGACGGCATCTGGCCGTCCGTTCATGCTGAAACGGCGCAGCAGAAGGAGCAGGAACGGCGTCTGTTCTATGTTGCCATGACCCGCGCGAAGAGCCGGCTACTCCTAACGGTAAGTGGCCGTCTCGACGGCAAGACGCTTCTGCCGTCGCCGTACCTCAGTGAAGCTGGTTTCAACTAGGGTGCCACTGATGCTCTCCGCCCAGTTCGACGTCGCTCTCGTCTATGCGGCCAGTCTCCACCGCAAGCAGGTGCGGAAGGGCTCCGGAATCCCATACGTCTCCCACCTCCTGAGTGTTGCCGCGCTCGTGATCGAGTACGGCGGGAGCGAGGATCAGGCGATCGCCGGACTCTTGCATGATGCCGCAGAGGACCAGGGCGGCGCGACGATCCTTGGCGATATCGAGCACCGCTTCGGCAAGGCGGTCGCCGCCATTGTCGCTGACTGCACCGATTCCTGGACGGAGCCGAAGCCGGCTTGGAGGCCACGCAAGGAGGCCTATGTCGCCTCGCTTGCCCACAAACCCGCAGCGTCGCTTCTCGTCAGCCTGTCGGACAAGATCCACAACGCCCGAGCTATCCTGGCAGACCGGGCGGTCGTCGGCGAGGCCATCTGGGATCGCTTCTCGGAGAACCGCGGCGAGGTGCTCTGGTACTATCGCGCCCTGAGCGACGCCTTCCTCGCGGCGCTGCCCGGACCCGCGGCGAATGAGCTGGCGCGGCTGGTGGCGGCGATGGAGGAACCGGCGCCGTGATCTCTGGGCCGGCATCCGTCCCACCGAGAGAGCCGGGATCGTCCGTCGTCGTCGGCATCGACGCTGCGTGGACGGAGCACAATCCGAGCGGGGTCGCACTCGTCGCAGCCCGCGATGGGAACTGGCGCCTTCTGGCGGCGGCATCGAGCTATTCCAGCTACCTTGGTATCGACCCGTCCGACACGAGGTCACTCGGCGGCCCTGCCGACGTCCCGTCCCTGGTTCGCCGCACGCAGGAACTGGCAGGTGGCGGTCCGGACATCATCGCGATCGACATGCCGCTCGCGAGTGTGCCCATCACATCCCGACGGGCTGCAGACAATGCCGTGTCCGCGGCATTCGGAGCCGCCGGATGCGGCACGCACTCTCCCAGTCCAACCAGGCCCGGCGCAGTAGCGGCCAATCTGATGTCGTCCCTTGTCCGCCAAGGTTGGCCGCTCGCGACGAGCTCGATCACGACCCCGGCGACCATCGAGGTCTATCCGCATCCTGCACTGCTTGCACTGACCGGGGCCGCGAGGCGTCTCCCGTACAAGGCCGCGAAGACGAGGGCTTATTGGCCGTCCGGTGATCGGGCGGAGCGCCGGCGAATGCTGGGCCGAACATGGGCGACGATCGTCGAGGCGCTCGATCGCGAGATCGACGGAGTGGCGGCCTCCTTCCCTCTCCCCGACGCGGAAGTGCCGCTCCGGCGGCTCAAGGCCTTCGAGGACACCCTGGACGCTGTTGTTTGCGCCTGGGTGGGGCTTCGGGCATTGGCAGGCAGGGCCTCGCCCTACGGGGCTGAAAGCGCGGCGATCTGGATTCCGTCAGGCGACGGCCCTCGGCGCTCGACCGCGCGCGGGCGCGGTCAACTCGGAGAGCGAGCGGCATGACCACCATCCTCGCCGCTTCATTCACGGCGGCCCTCGGAAAGCTCGCAGCCGACGAGCAGAAGCAGGCGAAGCTCACCGTCTTCGACCTCCAGACCGAGCCCGACCGGCCCGGCCTCCAGTTCCACCGGATCGATGCGTCGAAGGACCGGAATTTCTGGTCCGTCCGCGTGAGCCGCGACGTCAGGATCATCGTCCACAAGACCGGCGAAAGCCTCCTTCTCGCGTATGTCGGCCACCACGACGACGCCTATCGCTGGGCGGAGCGGCGGCGCATCGACGTGCATCCGCGGACGGGCGTCGTGCAACTCGTCGAAGTGCGCGAGCGGGTGGAGGAGATCCCCGCGGCGGTGCCGGTCGCGGCGCTTGTGCCCGCCGAAGGCAGCACAACGACCCGCATCCAGGTTCACCTCCCGCGGCCGAAGGGTGTGACCGCCGCAAGGCTATTCGCGCGCCTCGGCCGCGATGATCTCCTCGGCGCTGGCGTGCCCGAGGACTGGATCGATGACGTCGTTGGAGCGGACGAGGATGCGTTCCTTGCGCTCGCCGCCCACCTCCCGGCCGAGGCGTCCGAGGCGCTCCTCGACTACGTTTCCTCCGGCACGCTGCGGAAGCCCGAGCCCGTCGCGCCGGGGGCCGATCCGTTCGCCCACCCCGACACGATGCGCCGCTTCCGCATTCTCGACGATCGCGAGGAACTCGAAGCCGCGCTCGACGCGCCCTGGGACGCATGGTCGGTCTTCCTCCACCCGGCCCAGCGCAGCCTGGTGGCGCGGACCTTCGCCGGCCCCGCCCGCGTCGCGGGTTCGGCGGGGACGGGCAAGACCGTCGTCGCGCTCCACCGCGCCGTGCGGCTCGCGCGGGCGAATCCGGAGGCCCGGGTGCTCCTCGCGACGTTCTCGGAGCCGCTCGCCGCTGCGCTGGCGCGGAAGCTCGCTCTGCTCGCCGGTCCGGAAAGGCATCTCGTCGACCGTATTGCCGTCGGCTCGTGGGCGGGCGTGGCGGAGGAATTGCACCAGCTCGCTTTCGGGCGGAAGCCCGCGCTCGCCTCGCGCGACACGGTGCGGAGCATCGTGGCGAAGGCGTTTGAAGCGGAGAAGCCGGCCGGTCTCAACGAGCAGTTCGCGCTGTCGGAGTGGATCAACGTGGTCGACGCTTGGCAGGTCGAGGACGGCGAGGCCTACGCGATCGTCCCGCGGATGGGGCGCCGGGTTCGCCTCGGCACGCGGCAGCGCGCCGCGATCTGGCCGGTGTTCGAGCGCATTCGCTCGGCTCTCGCCGAGCGTCACCTGATGACGCCGGCCGGGCTCTTCGCGAAGCTGTCGCGGCACTTCGGCGACCGGGAGAAGCCGTTCGACCACATCGTCATCGACGAAGCGCAGGACCTCGGCGTTCCCGAACTCCGCTTCCTCGTGGCGATCGCCCCAAACCAGTCAGACGCACTCTTCTTCGCCGGCGACCTCGGCCAGCGCATCTTCCAGCAGCCCTTCTCTTGGAAGGGGCTCGGAGTGGATGTCCGCGGGCGCTCGGTGACGCTGCGCGTCAACTACCGAACGTCCCACCAGATCCGGATCGCCGCCGACCGGCTTCTCCCCGACCGCGTCCAGGATGCAGACGGCAACCAGGACGATCGCGCCGGGACGGTTTCGGTGTTCAACGGGCCAGCCCCTGAAGTGGTGGTGGCGGCTTCGGAGGAGGCCGAGACGGAAGCCGTCGCCGGCTTCATCGCCCGCTGCCGCACGGATGGGTTCGAGGCAGCCGAAATCGGCCTCTTCGTTCGGTCCCGCAACGAACTGCCGCGCGCACGCGCCGCCGCCGAGCGCGCCGGACTGTCGTGCATCGAACTCACCGGCCGGAACGAGGCCGAGCCGGGACGGATCGCGATCGGGACCATGCACGCCGCAAAGGGCCTGGAGTTCCGGGCGGTGGTCGTTATGGCATGCGACGAGGCGGTCATTCCGTCCGCCGTACGCATGGCCGAAGTCTCGGACGAGATGGAGCTCGACGAGGTCTACGCTACCGAACGGCATCTTCTCTACGTCGCCGCGACCCGCGCCCGCGATAGGCTCCTGATCACCGCCGTCGATCCGCCCTCGGAGTTCCTGATCGACCTCCGGTGATGCGCGGCGCGCTGAGACGCAGCCCATCGGGTTCAGTTGTGCCGGGGATCGGTCCGAGCGCCTCGAAGGCCGCGGGAGGAAAAGGCCGGGTCCCGCGAAACTGTTGGACGAAGCTGCCCGATCTCGGCAATCGTGCGTTGGGGGCATGGAATGATGTCGAGTGAATCGGGCCGCGTGGGCCCGGATGGAAATGGGCTGGCGGGGAACGATGCCGCCGACCTCGATGCGGCGATCGCGGCATCAGCCGCAGGCCTGACCGAGAGGCTGCAGCGCAGGCGCTGCAGGCTCCGTGTCGACACCTGGGATCCCGAGTACGGGACGTCCGTAGAGCTGTCCGACGCGGACGATCTTGGGCCGGCAAATGTTCGCCTTGATCTCGAGGGCCCTTGGTCGCCTCTGACGCCGGCGCTCCCGGAAATCCTGCCCTCGGTTGCGTTCATCGACGGTGTCCGCCGTATCGACATCAGGCTGTTCGCTGAAGTCGATGCCGAGTTCGCACCGGCGGTGGCGGGCTCCTGGGCTGTGGGGGTCGCCTGGTCGGCGCGGCCGCCGCTCATCGACGCGGTTCGCATCGGCCGCACGCTGGTGGTCGGCGGCGGGTTGGCCCATCAGGATCTCGTCGGAGCCGTCGGCGACCACGCGCTCACCTATTCCTTCGCGGGGGTAACAGGAGTGACCCCGGCCGATCCGGTTCAGGGTCTCCAGAACGCCATGCGGGCCGCCGAAGGACAGTTGGCCGCCGAGACATTTGCCTCGGGTAGGGCGGCATTGATGATGCTCGACGGCCCGCTCACCTACTTTGCCGCGAACGGGCCGGTCGTCGGTGTGATCAAGCGCCAGTCGCGGCCTTACCTCCCGCCGGAGCGGGCATCGCTACTCGCCACTCTGGAGGTCGGGCAGCGGACGCCCCTCTTCGCGATCGTCAATCAGCAACTCGAGCGTTTCTCCTGGTACGCCCGCATCGGCCGACGCCGCTCGATCGATGGCACGATGACCGGGATAGTGCGCCTTGAAGTGTCGGCCGAAGTGGGCGTGACGGAAGCCGCCCGGATCGCCAACCAGGCCACCGCCATCCTGCCGCTGTTCGCAACGGAGATCGGCCGGGACGCTCGGGCACCCCAAAACCTCTATCCCGTCGCTCAGCTCGAAGCGACTTTGCGCCATCGTCTCGGCGACCCCGCGCTTATCCGGCGTGCGCTCGAGTCCGCCCTTTGGAGTGACCTATGACCGACAGCAACCGCCGGCCCGTCGGCATGGTTCTCGGCACGGAGGCCTCGACGCCGCTCGAGTGGTGGGTCGCGATCGAGGAGGACGCCTTCCTCCAGCTCGACGACGTGGTCTGTGTCCGCAGCCGGGTATCCGGCGAGGAGACGGTTCAGATCTCGGGCCTCGTCGACACCGTTCGTGCCAGCCACGAGGGCAGCAGGTTCGAGAGCGATGTCTTTCTCGCCGACCGGGGCGTGCTGCCGCTCAAGCTGGCCCGGAGCGCGCGGGTGCTGACCACGCGGGTGGAGCCCGAAGTCTGGGTGCCACCGCGTCCCGGTGACCTCGTCTATCGCGCCGAAGGCCACGACCGGGAGCTCGCCCTCCACTTCGACCGCATGGAGGAGAAGCTCGCGGCCGGCTTCTCGCGTGACGGTCTGCCGGTGTTCCTCGACCTTTCCTTCCTCGACGGGCGCCGCGGCGCACACGTCAACATCTCCGGCGTGTCGGGCGTGGCCACCAAGACGAGCTACGCCTCGTTCCTCCTCTTCAGCCTGTTCGGCTCGGGGATCCTCGGCCACGAAGCGGCGAACACCAAGGCGATCATCTTCAATGTGAAAGGCGAGGATCTCCTCTTCCTCGACCGAGCCAACAACCGCCTCACGGAAGAGGACCGCGAACGCTACCGCCGGCTCGGGGTGGCCCCAGGCGCATTCCAGTCGGTCGGCATCTGGGCGCCGGTGAAGCGTGGCGGCGGCGTGCCCGTACCCGACACTGGCAGCCGCCAGGAGGGCGTCCGCTCGTACTTCTGGACGGTCCGCGACGTCGTGAAGGACGGCCTCCTCCGCTTCCTCTTCGCCGAGTCCGGTGACGAGAGAAGCCAGGTCGCCGACCTCGTCGCCCGCGTGGAGGCTATAGTGGCCCGCGAGGCGATCTACGACGACGACCAGCCTGCGACCGTAGTGTTCCGGGACGGTGGCGGACCGGGCCGGCACATCAGGAGCTTCGAGGCGCTCTGCGACTACATTGGTGAGAAGCTCTCCGAGGAGGGTTCCGACTGGGCGCGCTACGCCGCCGCCGGGACGATCGCCGCCTTCTTGCGCCGTCTCGACTCTGCCCGCTTCCACTGCGGTCACCTCATCCGTGGCTCGGACGCCGCCGACGCGCCGGCACACCGCATCGACTGGGAGTCCAAGCAGGTCTCCGTTGTCGACATCCACAACCTGAACGACCGGGCGAAACGGTTCGTGGTCGGGGTGGTCGTGAAGCGGCTCTTCGAGCAGAAGGAGCAGACCGGCTCGGCACGGCCGCTGGTCTTCCTGGTTCTGGACGAACTCAACAAGTACGCACCTCGAGAGGGGGCTTCGCCCATCAAGGAAGTGCTCCTCGACATCGCAGAGCGCGGACGAAGCCTGGGCGTCATCCTCATCGGCGCCGAGCAGACGGCGAGCGAGGTCGAGCGGCGCGTGGTGGCCAACTCGGCCATCCGCATCGTCGGCCGCCTCGACCCCGCCGAGGCCCTCAGGCCCGAGTACGGCTTCCTCACGGCCACGGCTCGCCAGCGCGCGTCGATCCTAAGGCCGGGATCGATGATCCTGCAGCAGCCGCATTTGCCGGTGGCGCTCGAGGTCTCCTTCCCGTTCCCGTCCTGGGCAACGCGCCATAGCGAGGCGCTCGAGCCTGTCGAGGCAAAGGACCCGTTCGACAGGTTCGACCGATGAGGATCCTCCACACCGCCGACTGGCACGTCGGCAAGACCATCGCGCGCCAATCCAGGATCGACGAGAGCCGCAAGGCGCTTGCCGAAGTCGTGGCCATCGCGAAGGACGAGAAGGTCGACGTGGTCCTCGTCTGCGGTGACGTCTTCGAGCATCTCGCGCCATCGCCCGAGGCCGAGGAGGTGGTCTACGAGGCGCTGCTCCGCTTCGAGGAGATCGGCGCGAAGGTGCTTGTGATCCCCGGCAACCACGATGCGCCGCGGCGCTGGAAGGCGCTCATGCCTTTGCTCGCACGCTGCGCCGTGACGGTGGTGCCGGAAGTACGACGCCCGAAGGAAGGCGGCGTTGTCGAACTGTCGTCTCGAGACGGACAGGAGTTCGTGCAGATCGCCGCACTACCCTGGGTGACAGAACGGCGCATCGTCGAGGCGCGGCACCTGATGGATCTCGCCGAGGTGCCTAACCAGAAATACGCCGACGAGATGGGGCGGCTCATAGGAGCCATGTGCAAGCATCTCGATCCGAAGAAGTGCACTGTCTTCGCAGGGCATCTCTTTGTGGGGGGATCGGTGGTCAGCGAGAACGGAGGAGAGCGGTCGCTGACGGTCGGCCAGACCTTCGCCGTCACGCCCCAGGCGTTGCCGAACGTCCAGTACGTTGCGCTCGGGCACGTCCACCGGCCGCAGCGAGTTCCCGGCGCTGCAGTGCCGGCCCGCTATTCGGGCTCACTCGTCCAGCTCGATTTTGGTGAGGCAGGCCAGAGTAAGAGCGTCGCTATCGTCGACCTGGCGCCCGGCCGCCCAGCGGAGGTGCGGGAGGTCCCCGTGCGGGCCGGACGCCTGCTGATGGAGGTTGGCGGCACGCTCGCCGAGCTGGAAGAGAATGCCGACCGATGGGGTGATGCGTTCCTGAAGGTTACCGCCCACACCGATCAGCATGTCCCCGGATTGTCGGACGACGTGCGCCGGCGTTTGCCGAACGCCGTGGACATCTATCTGGCATATCCAAAGCAGGGGGAGGCCTCGCCCGTCGCGACGCTGAGGGGGATGGCGCCGCGGGATCAATTCGCCCGCTACTTCACCTACCGCGAGGGCACCCCCCCGGCACCCGAACTGCTCGACCTGTTCGACACCATCCTGGCGCAGGCCTCACCCTAATGCGCCCGCTCCATCTCGAGGTTGTTGGACTGACCTCCCTTCGCGAGAGGCAGGTTATCGACTTCACCGATCTCGATCTATTCGTCATCACAGGGCCGACCGGGTCCGGTAAGAGCAGCCTCCTCGATGCCATCTCGCTGGCGCTCTACGGGCGTGTGCCTCGCATGGGGGGCCAAGGGAACCGCGAACTGGTATCGCATGGGCTTGCTCAGGCCCAAGTGCTCTTCGGCTTCAGCGCCCAGGGGGTCACTTACCAGGTTGCCCGCACGCTTCCGCGCATTGGAGCGCAGTCCGCCGCATTGGAGCGGCTGGATGACAAAGGCGATTGGGTGCCAGACGTCGTGGCTGGCGGCGTGATTGCGGTGAACGAACGCTTGGTCCAGGTGCTGGGGCTCGACTTCGAGGCATTCAAGCGGACCGTGCTGCTTCCCCAAGGTGACTTCGCAGCTTTCCTGTCGGGCGATCCTCCAGAGCGTCGCCGGATCCTGACACGCCTCCTCGATCTCGGTCGCTTCCAAGTCGCGGCCCAGATCGCCGGAGCAGAAGCGACCCAGCTTCTCGCCGAAGCTCAGGCCGCCGAGCGGCAGATAGCGGCCCAGTACGATGGCGTTGACCAGGCTGCGCTCGATGGAGCCCACGCGGCGCGTGACGAAGCGGTGCTGGTTCACGCTGAGGCAGTTGAAGCGCAGCAGAGCCTGAGCGGGCTCGCTGGTGAACTGGCCGAGGCGGCGGGACGTGCCACGGGCGTGGTAGCCGTCGACCGGGAACTCGCCGCCGCGGAACGACGGATAGCGGGACTGGCGGATGAGTTCGCTGCCATCGAGCCCGAGGAGACGGCCGCTTCCGCGGAGGCTGAGCGCGCGGCACTTGCCCTGTCAGAGGCGTTGCGTCACCGCGAAGAGGCCTTGTCGGCCCTTGCGGAAACGCTTCAGAGCACCGGTGATGACGCCGCGCTAGCCGATCTCGACTTGGCCCTTCAGACGTGCACCCAGGAGGACGCCCGCCTCCGGGCGATAGAGGATAGGCGCCGCAGCGGGGAAGCCGAACTTGCCCACGTGGCGGGTGCACTTGACCAGGCGAGCGCCGCCGCCAGGGAGGCAGAGCGGGTGGAGGCGGAGGCTGCGGACGCCGACTCTGCTGCACAGGAGCGACGCGAGGCGGCTCGATCAGAGCGCGCGGTGGCCCGGGATCGGGATGCCGCCGAGCGGGAGGTGGCCGCCGCAGACGCTGATCTGGCGGCGAAGGCGGCGACACGGGCAGCGGCAGAACGGGAGCTTTCCGTCGCCGCGGAAGAGGCAGCGGCGGCACAGGCGCACCTCGATCACCTCAAAGGTGAGGACGAGGCAGCTTCGTTCCGCACCCGTCTGGCCCTCGGTGAGCCGTGTCCGGTCTGTCACCACGTAGTGGCGACCATTCCGACTGCAACCGCCTTGGACTATGGGGTAGCCGCGGCGCAGCGGGCGTCCCGGTCGGCAGCCGCCCGGCACCAGAAGGCCGTCGCGGAGGCTACCGCTGCCATCGCGGCACAGGATGCCGCGGTCGCACGACTCGCGGCCTCTCACGCCGGCCTGTCTTCGCTGCCTTCGGCGTCACCGCTGGCCGAGGCTGAGAGGGCGTGGCGGGCTGCCGAAGAGGCTGCGACAGCAACTTCGCTGAGGCGCAGTCAGGCGGCTGACGCCCGCCGTGAGGCTGGCCAAGCCCAGCTCGCAGCCCACGTCGCCCACGCCAAGGCAGCAGCCGCACGTGGCGCTCTGGCGGCCGAAGTGGCAGCCGCAGAGGGGCGGCGGGCGGCGGCCTCAGCCAGGATTGCGGCTAGCTTTCCCGAGACCGCTTTGGAGAAGGTTGCCGCACAGGTTCGAGCGTGGCGGCAGCAGCTGGGCGAAGCCCGATCGGCTGCAGCAAAAGCGCGTACCGCGTGTGAGGGTGCTCAGGACGTTGTCAATCGGTCCGCGGCCGCCGTTGCGGCCGTTGCGCGCCGAGCCAGTTCGGTTGGCGATCGAGTAATGCATGAGCGGGGGAGCGTCGATCCGTTGCTCGTCCGCGGCGGCGAATTTGCTGCTCTGCCACCCATGCCCGACGCCAGCAGCGGCGTCGGGAGTGTCCTTCACCAGCTTCGCGGTGTGGTCTCCGACGCGCGCATCAGACTCACGGACGCCGCCGAGGGGCTGAAGGCAAGGAGAGACGCGGCTGAAGCCCGGCTTCGGGATGCGCTCGCCAAGTTCGGGATCCAACCCCGGACGCTGGTCGCAGCTGACGTCCAGGCCGCAGCAGCCCACTTCGTGACGGATGCCGCCCTTCGCCTGCAGGCGGCAGAGGCCACGGCAAGCCGTCTTTCCTCCGACCTAGCAATCAAGATCCGTCTCGAAACCGAGGCGTCGGAAAAGCGGCGCGCGGCCACGCTCCACCAAACCCTCGCAAACGCACTCCAGGCGAACAACTTCATCGACTTCATTTTGGCCGAAAGTGTCCAACGGCTTGCCGCGGTGGCGTCCACCGAGCTGAAGAGCATCTCTGGCGGGCGCTACAGTCTCAAGGCGCGCGACATCGGCTTCCTGGTGGTCGATCACGCTAACGCCGACGAGGAGCGGAGCGTCTCGACACTTTCCGGCGGCGAGACCTTCCTCGCTTCGCTCGCCCTCGCCACTGCGCTCGCCCAGAGCGTGACGGACATCGCCGGGGCGGCGATGGGGGGCAGGCTCGAGGCCATGTTCATCGACGAGGGGTTCGGCACGCTCGACCCCGAGGCTCTGGACATGGTCGTCGAGGCGCTCGAACGGCTGCGAGATACTGACCGCTTGGTCGGCATCATCACCCACGTTGCTGCCCTTGCAGAACGCATTCCGGATGGGTTGGCCGTGGAGCGCACCGGAAACTCCAGCCGCGTGTTGGTGCGGGCATGACGGGGACATCGAGGCCAAGACTCCGAAGCGCCACCATTGCGCGTGGACGTCAGACAAGAAGTCCGTCGGAGCAGCATCAGTGAACGTGATCGAGTCTGTCGGTCAGTCGGTCGGAGCTTTCGTCCTCTGGCTCGCGGATTGGCTCCGAGCGGAATACACGCCGGGCCTCGTCAGTCTCCTGATCGTGCTGGCACTCGTCGTGGTCGCCGGCGTCTACCTCCGAGGCGTTCGCCAGCGCAGTTCAGCGATCCGCTGGCTTCAGCGCGCTGTGCTGAAGGCGGGGGAGGGAGCCGATTTCAGCCGCAACGTAGCCACTCTCGATGAGACGATAGGGAAGGCTAAGGGCAAGCTGCGGAAGCGGCTCAACGCGGCCTGGACCGAGTATCGCGAAACTCTTGTGCCGCACGAGGAGGACGGCCAGACCGTCTACCGCAACTCGGCCCGACCGGGTGTCTTCTTCAATCTAGAAGACCTCGGCTTCGGCCGCGGCGGCTGGCGCATCGCCTCCGGCCTGTTCGTCACCGTCGGGCTTGCTTTGACCTTCCTCGGTCTGATTGCCGCTTTGCATCAGACAGGCAACGCGCTGCAACAGCCCGATGAGAACGGCGGTGTGGCGGCCAGCATGCAAACGCTTCTCAACGTAGCGTCGGCGAAGTTCATCATGTCGCTGACCGGGCTGGTGTGCTCGATCATCTTCACTCTCGTCTATCGCATCGGCCAGCGGCGTCTCGACGAGGCCGTTCACGAACTCAGCGCCGACATCGAGAAGCGGCTGACCTTCATCAGCCTCGAGGCGCTCGCAACGGAACAGCTCGCGAGTACCCGGGAGCAGCGGGAACACTTCCGAAAGATCGGCATGGAGCTGGTGGCCGAACTCGGGCGACCGCTGCGAGAAGAACTTCCGGCTGCGATCTCCGCTTCGATCAACGCCGCGATGTCCCCGCTGTTCGACCAGGTTCGACGCCAGGGGACGGAAGGCGTCGGCACCATGGTCCAGGATCTCTCCGCGCGGTTCAGCGAGGATGTCGGCCGCGCCCTCGCCGAAGCCAGCCGGCGGATCGCGGAGGCGGGTGAGCGGATCGGCCAGCTCTCCGACCGCATGGACCAAAGCTCCGGCCGCATCGGCACCGAGATGGAGACGGTCGTGGGCCGTGTCGCCAAAGCCGTCGACGATCTACGTGCGGCGATGGCCTCGACGACCGAGCAGGCGGGCGGCGTATTCAATCAGGGGGCGGAGAGGCTCCTGGCGGTGATGAACGAGACGCTCACCGGCATCCGCGACAACACCGGCGAAGGCGCGAGAGCAATCAGTGCCGCCGCGAAGGAGATGACTGCCGCCGCGACCATGTTCCGAACAGAGGTCGAGGGGGCGTCGAAGATCGGCGCCGACAAGGCGCGGGCAGAGATCGAGCGCACAGGCGAGGCGCTGTCGCAGACAGCGCGGGACGTTTCGGCGAAGGCCGGGAAGGAAATCCTGGAGCCGATGGCGGCGATGGCCGACCGGCTCGGCGCCCTTGCGGCGAGCATCGACGATGGCAGCACTTCGATGCGACGGCTCGCCGAAGGCGTCCGAGCTGGTTCCGATGCCTCACTTGAGGCAGCGGGCACTTTCCGCGGCGCCTCGCTCGAACTGGTCAACGCTACGCTGCCCATCAGGGCAACGGTGGAGCGGATCGAGGACGCGCTTCGCCGCACAGCGGACGTTACGGCAAACCTTGCCGGCACGGTTACGAGCTCGGCCGAGGCGACGGCCCGCTCCGCAGCCGATGCGATCGCCTCCGCTCGCGAAATCCTTGGCCATGAAGCTAGGTCCATTGACGCCGCGTTGGGGGGGGTCACCGCGATGCTCGATCGGCTCGGCAAGCAGGGCGACCGCTTCGACGACATCGATGAGAAGCTGGGTCGAGCATTCAAGCTCTATGCCGACGAGGTCACGAAGGCCGTGGAGGTCATGTTCACCCACGTCCGTGACCTCCAGGCGAAACTAACGCCCGCGCTCGACACGCTTCGCGAGGTCGTGGAGCAGGCAGAGCAGTTCATCCCTGAACAGGGTCGCCGCTGATGCGGAACGTCGCCCGACGGCGGTCGCACGAGGAGGAGGAAGAGTCAGTCTTCGTCTCGATGACCGACGTGACCGTAAGCTTCCTCTTCATCGTCATCCTCCTGCTTGCCTTCTTCGCCAGTCAGTATCGGGAGGAGCAGGATGACGAGACGGTCCTAAAGACCACCTACGACGAAGTTGTGCAGCAGCGGGACGACCTGCAGGCAGAGCGCAGCATACTCGTTGCAGAACTAACGGAGACGACCGCGGAGCTTGCGACGGTCCGCACACGGTTGGAGGCAACCGAGGCTGACCTCTCCGCACGCACCATCGAGCTGAACGAACTGCGGCTACGTCTTGCAGAACTCGAAGCGGTGGTCGCTGCCCTTCGGCTCCAGCTCTCGGCGCGAGTTGTCGAGATCGCGACTCTGAGGAACCAGCTTTCGGAGCGGGACGCGGAGATCGTCCGGCTGCAGGCGCTGATCGCTGAGTTGGAGACCCTGGTCCAGACGCTTCAGGGCGAAGTGGGCACGCTACGAGAAGAGATCGTGACCCTCTCCGCGCGAGTGGCCGAACTCGAGGCGGCACTGGCGGCAGCGGTCGTGGATCCTCTCGAACGGTATCTGCAGCAAGCGGCTCAACGCCGTGAACTCATATTGAGAGAGGTGGGCGCGCGGCTGATCGACCTTCAGATACTGGGCATTCAGATAACGGTCTCGTCGGACGCCTTGAGCATCTCCGGAGAGCGCGGCCTTTTCGATAGCGGGGTCTGGAGCATACGACCCGACGGGCAAGCGATCGTCGATACAATCGCGCGGGCGCTGGACGAGCTGCTGCCCTGCTTCTCGATCGGAGAAGTCGCAGCCTGGAACCAGCAGTGCAACCCAAGCGCCGCAGTCGTCGACGCTGTCCAGATCGAGGGACACACCGATGCCGATGCCGATGCTGTCTACAACTTGGACCTGTCCACAGACCGAGCCAACGAGACCTTCAAGAGGATGATCGGCCAGGTGCCCGGCCTTCTGGGACATCTGAACCTCAACAACAGACCCGTCCTGTCGGTCGCCGGCTACGGCGAATGGCGTCCCATAGCGACGAACGAGACCCTGGAGGGCAAGGCACGAAACCGCCGCATCGACCTTCGCATCATCATGTACACGCCGAATGGCATCGAGGACGTCGAGCGTGTCGGGGAGCAGCTTCGCAATGCCGGCGGATGAGAAAGGCGGACAGCCTGTCGATGTAAAGGTCATGCGACTGGCCAAGGCATTGAGGGTTCGCCGACACGACACTCTCCCCAGCCTACAATCGCTGGATACTTTGGAGCGGAAGTCCGCACAGATCCTCAACCGGTGGCCGGACGTGACCACACAGCCACCTGTGGGTGACCGCGAGCGGCTTGTTCAAACCCTCGCGCAGAAGCTCAAAGCCGGCGACTGGTCCGACACCCCCATGTCGTTCATGATCAAGGCAGCATGGGCCCTCTTCGACACGGAGCGGCGCATTCGCAGCGACCTGAAGCACGTTCGGCAATTCTACTACGACGAGATAAAGGCTACTACAAAGGGCTCCTTTCTAGCAGGATTGTTCAAGATCTACCTTGGCACCTATGAGCCCGGAGCGGGGCATACACTGGCTCTTTCCTACGGCCTTGCCGCACGTGCGGATCGCTTGGGCGGGCGCGCACTTAAGCTGATCGCGGGTATCCCCGAAGTATTGGACGGCGAGAACGCTGCCCTTCTTGTCGGCAAGCGGATGGCCGAGATGCCTGACCCCTGGACCGGCCTCAAGGCGGTCGGAATGGACGCGCCGCATGCACCTGGTCTCATGGATCATGCTCATCTCGCCTATGTGCGGATCCTTGACGCGAGCGGGATCACCTCCAAACGTGATGCAGAAATGCTGATTGGCTGGCTGAAGCCTGAAGGCCGCGAGGCGCGGCAGGGCGGAGCCGCGGAGGCATTGTCAGCATTGATCCGACCGTGGCTCAGACGACAGCCGCCGGTGGAGCACCTCCGCTACCTGACCGATCGCCTCGTCGGCCTCTATCGCGACCCACGGGTGGATCGCGGGGGCGCTTGGGCGGGTGTCGACCGGCCGACGATGGACACGTTCCTACGCTGGCTTACCGGCGAGAACATCCGCTTCTTCCTAGACGTGGTGTCGGAGGTCGAGGACAGCCACATGTGGGAGCCGCGCCGCAAGTTCTGGCTTGGCCTCCACGAGAGAGGGCGCGTTGATGCTGCATGGGTGGCCTTTGACCCCGCAGGGGCGAGGCTCGCGCACAAGCGCGGCACCGGTCGCTCGGGGGGTGCCACTCTCCGCTATGGTCGCCAGACGGCGGGCGGGTCTCGCTCGACTACCTCGCTGCTCATCCTCAAGAGCGGATCGAAGATCATCGTCGAGGGGTCGCACAGCTACAAAATACACATCTTCAACGAGGACGCTCGCGGCACTCCGAAGCTCTATCAACCTGACTATGATTGCGAGAGCATCCGCCTGATCCGAGGCGCCCAGTCACACGCACACCTGGGCCACTGGGAACGGTGGGTTCTGGAGAACATCTGACCAATGTCCGCCTTCGACTTCTCGTTCGATGCCAGCGGCGTGGTCCTCAAGGTCCGGGCGCCACAGCCGGGTTGGCTCGGGTCGCTGTCGGGCCGGCGTTCGCGGCGCGAGATCGCCGAACTGACCAAGGCGGACCAGGGCATCGCCCTTGCGCTGGGTGATCTCCAAGCGGAGGCAAGTCCATATCCCGGTGAACTTGCGATCGATAGCGACACGATCCGGATGACACACAGGGTCGCCAGCGCCATCTCGCGGTCAACCGCTGATGCGCTCGGATTGCCCGCCGATGTCGACCTCACCTTCCGCACCGATGTCGAGGGCACGCCAGGGAGCATGTCATTTCGGCCGCGCTACGAATGGGTGAAAAACGGCCAGAAGCAGGTTCTCCAGCGTACCGGCTCCATCCTGAAGACATCTTCAGGCCCGCGACGTCTGCCGCTCTGGCTGATGGAGGCTGTGGAGGTGGTAGATGCCTTCCGAGCCGGCGACGACGACGGGTCCCATTGGGAGACGCTGGCTCGCTTCCGACGCGCAATTGACCCGCCCGCAGACACACTGGGTCCGCGGCTGTCTATGACCGACTTCCTGAAGGGCCTTGAGGTCCGTCTGGCCGACGGGCTTTCGATCTCTCCGAACGCAGACGGAACGGACTTCGAGATCATTCCCTTCTCCGGACAGAGTCTCGACGCGAGTGGAACAGGCAACTCCTCCGAGGCGGAGGGCGAGTTGTCGGGATCGACCCTCCGTGCCTTTCAGCAACGGACGAGAACCAAGGGCGCTCTCCCTGCCTACCGCGTGGGGGACAGCGCCTTCCTCGTCGTCGATCGTGGCGCGCTTACGGTTCTCGAGGTCATGGTCCGCAAGCAAGGGGCCCCGCGCGAAGAGAGGGCCGAGTTCATCCGTAACCCGACCCAGGCCATAGCGGAGGCGGTCGAAGGGTCCCTTCGAAAACAGGGCCGGCTCGATGGGCTCGACGCTCAGGGCGAAGAGGAGGCTATCGAGTCGCTTGTCCGCAAGGGCTTGGTGGAGACCGTTGAGTACTCGGAGCGCGTTCAGGGTGTGCGGGCCTACGCGAAGGCCGCGCTCGATCTCATTTCCGGTAGCGGCACGACCTGGCTTCCCGAGCAGTTCGCCGAGGCGGTCCGCAAGGCGATCGAGTCACTCGACCACGCGGCACTGACCGAACTGCGGTCGAGGGTAGCGGAGGCGATCAACCAGGGGGCGGCAGAGGTGCTCGTCGACGGCGCGACCCTGCCGGCGAACGCCGAGATCCTGAAGGCACTCGACATAAGGCTTGCTGCAGCGAGCGGCGCGGATCGTGGGCCCGGGGGCGACCCGCGCGGCTCGGAGAGCCTGATCCTTGATACGAAGGACAACTACAGCGAAGTCGCTTTCGAGCGGAAGGAACAGGGCCGGTCCAGCCTGATCGACAACGCCGTTCCGTCTCACGTCCGGACATCGTTGAAGGCGCATCAGGTCGAAAGCCTCACCTGGCAGATCGAGGCCTGGCGGGCGGGGCTTCCTGGTATCCTCAACGCTGACGAGCAGGGGCTTGGGAAGACTCTGCAGACGATTGCCTTCCTTGCCTGGCTGCAACGCCACATGACGGCCGCGACCGCTGCAGAACGGGGTCCCATCCTGGTCGTCGCCCCGACCTCGCTCCTCCAGAATTGGGAGATGGAGGTCGAGCGCCACCTCGACGAGCCGTATCTCGGCCATCTGATCCGACTGTACGGCGGTGAAGTCGCTCGCCGACGACGCGACGGCACTCGCGGCCGGGATACGGAAAGCGGAGAGGCCAAGCTCGATTTCGACCGCCTCGAGACTGCCGTCAGGGAGGGCCGCGCCCACCGCTTCTGGATACTCACCACGTATACGACGCTGACGAACTACCAGCACTCGCTCGGACGCATCCGCTTCTCAGCGGTGGTGTTCGACGAGATCCAGAACCTGAAGAACCCGGACAGTCTCAGGGCCAACGCGGCTCGGGCCATGAACGCCGATTTCCGTATCGGGCTCACCGGAACGCCGATTGAGAACAGCTCGATCGACCTCTGGGCGATCATGGACCAGCTCGCTCCCGGCAAGCTCGGGAGCCTCCGCGAGTTCCGGGCGCAGTATGGGACACCGACGGCCGAGAACATGGCCGAACTCTATGGCCGGGTCTTCGAGGGTGTCGCCGGTCGGCCGCCGCTCGCGTTGCGCCGGCTGAAGGAGGATGTCGCTGCCGACCTCCCGGCCAAGCAACGCCGCCTCTATCCGCGCCTCATGCCCGGTGTTCAGGCTGCCGTGTATGAGGAGGCACGGGCCAAGCTCGCTGGGGGTGGGGCCGGGGCCGCTCTGAAGATGCTGCACCATATCCGGAGCGTCTCAGTACATCCCGCACTTGGCACTGGCGGTGCGGACGATGCCTTCGTTGATGCTTCGGCGAGGCTCTCCGCAACGCTCTCTATCCTGGACGGGATCAAGGCGCGGGGTGAGCGGGCGCTCGTGTTCATCGAGCACCTGAAGATGCAATACCGCTTCATCGAGTTAGCCAAGGCGCGCTTCGGCCTCGGGCGCATCGACCTCATCAATGGCGAGACGCCTATACAGCAGCGTCAGGCGATCGTGAACCGCTTCCAGAAGGACGGCGCAGACGGCCGCGGCTTCGATCTTCTGGTCCTCGGCCCAAAGGCCGCCGGCGTCGGCCTGACGCTCACCGCAGCCACGCACGTGATCCACCTCTCGCGATGGTGGAACCCCGCCGTCGAGGAACAGTGCAACGATCGCGTCCACCGCATCGGCCAGACGCGGCCCGTCACAATCCACGTTCCCCTGGCGATCCATGGCGGCTACCGCGAGCATTCGTTCGACTGCCTTCTCCATAGCCTAATGGAGCGCAAGCGGAAGCTGGCGAAGGCCGCGCTATGGCCGATGGGGGATACCCTCAACGATGCCGACGAACTGGCCAAGGGGTTCGGGCAGGACAAGACCCCCGCTGGCGCCAACCCTGTGCGCTCCGCGGTTGCCGCCATGTTCACGCGAGATGGCTACCCGGCACCGAAATTCGATGCCGACGATTCGGTCGGATATGCGTGACCTGGGCTTTCCAGGGGAACACGCTAGGCGCGCGCAGCAGGCCGGAGCAACTTGCGGAAGATCGCCTGCGGCAGTTGGATTCCCGAGAAGGGAATCGAACCAAGTCCACTGCGCTTGGTGGGACACTTCGGCGGAAAACCCCAAGAAGCCCTGGGACAAAACGGTGTCCCACCTTTCGCTATGTGATTGACCGTACTGGGAAATGTCGTTCCGCCCCTGGGCACCATTTCACCTTCTCATTTGCTACGCATCGGACGCGAACAGACTGGGGTACTCGCGCACCGCTCACGACCCCGCGATCGTCCATGCCAGGGCCCGCGAAGGCTTACGGATGGCGGCGGGCCGTGCCTCCTCCAAGGGCATCGGGAAGACAGGCGATCGTGAAGGCCGCAGGCCCCCGGGTGCCGTGACGCGCAGCCAGTTGTGACCCTCCGGAGAACGCGCCACACTCCGCCTGGGATACGGTATTTGAAGCGGACATGCCGGTCAGGAACGTCCACGTCATTGTCGGTGAGGAGGATCAACCGGCTCGAGCGGCAGTTTATCTTGCCGCGCGTTTCGGCGCGCACCTGACGGCCCTGTCGATAGAGGAGCAGCCGGAACTCACTCACTACATGGACGAGGCCCGGGCGGTCGTCCGGAGGCGCGTGGCTGGTGATCGCGCACGCTTCGTCGCCCTCGCAGAGGCGGGTGGCGTCGGCTTCTCGGTGGCTGATCTCGCCGTGCCCGTGGACGGCAACCTCAACGAGATTCTGCAGCGGGGTCGCCTGTCGGACCTTGTGGTGGTCGGTCGAGCCGCAGCGGGCGACGAGTTCCACTCGGAGCTGATCCGACGCCTTCTTCTGGATTCGGCAGCGCCTGTCCTCGTGGTGCCGACCGGGGATAGCCGGTTCGAGAGGGCTGCGATCGCTTGGGACGGCCGCTCGGTGGCGGCTCAGGCAATTCACTCCGCCGTTCCTTTTCTCAAGCTCGCAACAATGGTCACCATCGTGTCCGTGGTGCCGCGAGGCGGCGAGCCCGAGCCCGATACGGAAGAACTCACCTCCTACCTCGCGCACCACGGAATCCTCGCCGGCCACCGCACCGTTGCGGGCGGTGGCTCAGTTGCGGACGCATTGCTCGGCTTCGTCCGCTCCGAGCGGATCGACTGGATCACGATGGGCGCCTTCGGGCGGAGCCGCCTCAACGAGCTCCTCTTCGGCAGCCCGACCCGCGAGATGTTGAAGGAAACGACGGTCCCCCTGCTGATGCACCACTGACCAGTAGATCGCCGCCCATCTGCCGGAGCGGCCTGCGGTCGCGAGGGTCTGGCGGAGCTTAGGCGGCGATGGTCTCGGGCAGTCCGAGAAGCTGCCTCATCGCCGGTCCCTGCTCAGTCAGATCTGCGAGCGTGTACTTGTCGAGCGCCGCCAGGTAAGCGCCGAGCGCCTCGCCCAGGACTCCCTTCAGGCGACACGCCGGGGCAAGTCCGCAGGTGTTCCGGCCCGGGTCGAAACACTCGACCATGCGGAAGTCCTCCTCCGTGGTCCGAACGACGTCTCCGATCCGGATTTCCGTCGCAGGCCGACTGAGCCGGAGCCCGCCGCCGCGACCGCGCACCGTTTCAATGAAACCGGTCTGCCCGAGTTGCCGGGCGACCTTCATGAGGTGATTTCGCGAAACGCGATAGCGCTCTGCGGCGTCCTGGATGGTGGCCAGCCCATCGGGCTTGAGGGCCAGGAACATCAGAAGCCGCAGGGAAAGGTCGGTGTAGAGGGTGAGCCGCATTGTCGCATCCTAAAGAGGCATTTTATATATTGCTTTGGCCACGGAGCAGCAATAGCGTCCAAACATGCAGTGATGATGCATCTTTGGAGGAAGCAAAATGACACCTGCTACAACAATCCCAGCCTTCAGCCTCGCGAGCGCGGATGTCGCTCACTGGACCGGAACGGCGAAGGCCGGGAGCACCGCACATCGCGTGGCCGCCTATGCCACGGACCGCATGCACCCCGGAGTCTTCGGTCTGGCGATCGGCAGCTATGGCGCCATGATGCTCTCGCTCTGGCTTCTGTTCGGGACCGATACCCAGACCGTCCTCAGCCTTCTGGTCTGCACGGCCTATTTCGGCATGTACTTCGGAGTCCCGCTGGCGATGTACCGGCTCGCTCGCAAGTCGGGCCTGCGGGAGGCGTCGGCCGGCTCCCTTGGCCGGTTCCTGAGGGGTGATTTCGAGACCATCACCGGCAATCTCAGCGGCTGGAGCGCGCTCAGCCAGGTTCTCGTGATCCCGGTGTCGCTGACCGTCGGGCTCATCGCGATGGGCGTCATCATGAAGTTGGCGGCCTAGCCGAAATCGGAGGTGGGGCCGGCGCCAGCCGGTCCCCGGGGAGACTGCTCGTGTCCTTTCCTTCGCCCCCACTGCGCGGCTCGATCCACCCGGACATCGATCAGGCACTCGTCGATCGGATGGTGGACCGTTTCTACGCCATGGTGAGGACTCACTCTGTTCTCGGGCCGATCTTCCTTCGCGAGATTGAGGATTGGCCTCGGCACCTGGACCGGATGAAGGACTTTTGGTCCTCGATCATGCTCATGACCGGCCGGTACAAGGGAACACCCCTCCAGGCTCACAAGCGGCTCGATATCGACCTCTCCCATTTCGAGCATTGGCTGGCGCTGTGGCGCGAGACTGCCGAGACCGAGTGCCCGTCACCGGAAACGGCGCAGCTGTTCGTCGAGCGGGCGGAGAGGATCGCGACCAGCATCCACTACGGGATCTCCCCAATGCCGATCCCAGGCAGACCTTCGCGCGTGGGAGATGGCCCCGATGCCAGTTGAAGCCGTCGCCGCCGGTTCGCGCTGGGCGCTCCTTGCCGCTCCGGCCGTCGCCCTCTTGTGGGCGGGGCTCCTGCTTGGCGTGTCCTTCCTGGCGACACCGGTCAAGTTCACGGCCCAATCGCTGACCCTCCCCGTGGCCCTCGATGTCGGGCAGGCCACATTCCACCTCCTGGCAAAGATCGAGTGGGTCGCACTGGCTCTGCTGGTGATCACCGCCGTCTCCGCCCGCTTGCCGCTCTGGCACTTCGCGGTGATCGCCCTGGTCGCGGCCTGTCTCCTGGTTCAGACCCTCGCCCTGCTGCCGTCGCTCGATGCGCGCGTCGCCGCCATCATCGCGGGAGAGGCCGTACCGGCAAGTTCGCTTCACCTCGCCTATGTCGCCTGTGAAATGCTCAAGCTCATACTGCTCCTGGGATTCACGACCGCTGTCTTGGGTTACTGGAGAAGAGCAGGCGTGTTTCAATGGTCATAGTATCAACACCGCTTAAGTCGTGCATAAACGCCAGGAAATGCTTGCACCGTCGCCCTCAACGCGCGATGCTCGATTTCGGATTGCTGCATACCAGTGCCCAAGTCCTCTCAACCGAGGAGCTGAAATGACTGGAAGCGGGAATCGCAGCGCGGCGTCCGATGACGAAGCCGACGATGTGCGCGATGCAGACCTCGAAAGGGTGATGACGGTCGTCCCGCGGGGAGCCGCAGCCCTCGCCGGGGCAGCCGTTGTTCTCATCCTGCTGGCCTGGCTACTGATCTACTTCCTGGTGTTCCTGCCTCGTGGCCCGGTCAACTGAGGGCGCGATGGACGAACGCCGCATCCTCAAGGCGGAGCTTCGGTGGGTGATCGTCGTTGCGATCGCCGTCGGCCTGATGGTCATAGTCATCATAACCACGACGCTGACGAACGCCCTTCACCCTCCCAGCAACGTCGAGACCATCGATCCCGCCACGCTCCATCTGGCCGGGGAGTTCGTCGAGGCAAACCTCGGCGCCCAGGAGAACGACGACGGCACCGTCACGGTCCGTCTTGTCGCCACCCAGTTCGCCTTCGTCCCGAGATGCCTGCCTGTGCCGGCGGGACGCCAGGTCACACTTCGCGTAACGAGCCCGGACGTCCTTCATGGATTCATAGTCGCCGGAACGAACGTCAATACGATGGTCGTCCCTGGCTACGTTGCGGAAATCACCACGGAATTCGACAAGACCGGCGATCACCTCATGCCGTGCCATGAGTACTGCGGGCTCGGTCACAGCAACATGTGGGCGGTCCTCCGGGTATTGCCGGAGGAGGAGTGGAACCCCGACGAGAACGGGAGGATGACCTGTGACCTCATCCCCTAACCGTCTGGTAATCGCGCACGTCTGGGTCGCATTCGCCGCGTTCGCGGTCGCGGCGGTCATGGGCGCGTGGCAAATGCTGGTCCGCAGCCCGGTCGAGGCGCCGCTCGAGGACACCGAGACCTACTTCGTGGCCGTCACCGCGCACGGCACGCTGATGGCCTACGTCCTGCCGACCCTGTTCATCATGGGGTTCGGCTACTTCGTGGCCATGACTGCCCTCAATCGTCCGCTGCCGGGATTGCGCTGGGCCTGGGCAGGCTTCTGGCTCGCCGTTGCCGGGGTCGTCATGGCGTCCGTCACGATCCTCCTGGGCGAGGCCACGGTCCTCTACACCTTCTATCCGCCCCTGACCGGCAGCGTGTTCTTCTACCTCGGCCTCCTCCTCGTCGTGGTCGGCTCGTGGATCTGGGTCGCCGTGATGATTATAGCGATGGTCCAGTGGAAGCGGGCCAATCCCGGCGAGGCAGTCCCTCTCGCCATGTTTGCGACCGTCGCCAACGCGATCATGTGGTTGTGGACGACCGTCGGGGTCGGCGCCGAACTCCTCTTCCAGGTAATCCCGGCGGCGCTTGGATGGACCAACACCATCGATCCGGGCCTGGCGCGGACGCTGTTCTCGTGGACGCTCCACGCAATCGTCTACTTCTGGCTGATCCCGGCCTACATCGCCTTCTATACGATCCTGCCCAAAGTGGCAGGCGGGCGGCTCTACTCGGACACGATGGGCCGGGTGAGCTTCATCCTGTTCCTTCTCTATAGCCTCCCCGTCGGGATGCATCACCTGTTCATGGACCCTGAGCATGGCAGCGGGTTCAAGTTCGTGCAGATGATGCTGACGGCGCTTGTAACGGTACCGACCCTCCTCACGATCTTCACGATCGGCGCCTCTCTGGAGATCGCGGCGCGGCTTCGCGGCGGCAGGGGTCTGTTCGGTTGGGTGCGAGCGCTTCCCTGGCGGCGACCGATGGTACTGGCGGCCGGCTTCTCCTTCATCATGCTGGGCTTCGGCGGCTTCGGTGGGCTCATCAACATGAGCTACGCCATGAACTCCATGATCCACAACACTTCGTGGGTCACCGCCCACTTTCACCTGATCTTCGGCGGCTCGGTCGTGATCATGTACTTCGCAATCGCGTATCACATCTGGCCAAAGCTGACGGGACGCGAGGCACGCTCGCAAACGCCTATCCGGGTCCAGCTCTGGCTGTGGTTCATCGGCGTCATCGTCACCAGCTTCCCGTGGCACATTCTCGGCCTCTTCGGGCAGCCCCGGCGGGTCTCGTCGTTCGACTTTTCCAATCCCGACATCGCCTATTGGGGTCCATGGACGACGGTGTCCGCCGTCGGCGGCTTCATCATGCTTGCCGGCGCGGCCCTCTTCATCTGGAACCTCGCAACCCTCTTCCGCGGGCGCGAGGCCAGCCCGCGCATGACTTATGCGGTAGCGGTCCACCAGCCGCGACATGTACCGCGGGTGCTGAACGGCTTCGGTCTTTGGAACGCGCTGGTGCTGTTTCTGATGATCGTGGCCTACGCCTGGCCAATCGCGCAGTTCTTCTTCCTGGACACCTACCCCGTGGAGGTTCAGCGCGTGGGCGGTGGGGTCTGACATGGCAGATGATGCCCCTCCGGCTCCATTGCCGTCCCAATCGGCGAACCGGCGCTGGCGGCTCTGGGCAAGCGCCGCGGTCGCCGGCTTCACCCTCGTCGCCGTCGTGATCGGGTTCTTCGTCATCTCCTCGCGTGGGGAAGGTGGCGTCACCGGCGCGCTCGGGCTCGATCACGTTCATGATGTCCAGGGCGCGCCGACCGCCGCCGTTCCCGGTTCGCTGCCCACCCAGGTGGCGTGGACCGCGGCGACGCTCAAGCTCATTGCGGACGGCGATGGCGCAGCGGGGCGCACCCTGGCTCTCCAGTCCTGCGCCGGTTGCCACGGCGAGACCGGAATTGCAGTCGCCGCCGCATTCCCGAACCTCGCCGGTCAGCCGCGGACTGCCATCTTCAAACAGCTCCGCGACTATGCCTCCGGGCACCGCGCCTCGCCGATCATGGTGGCGGTGGCGCAGGGCCTGAGCGAGGTGGACATGGCCGACCTCGCCGGCCACTTCGCCGCCGAGACGCCCGCAACGACCGTGGGCGCCGCCGATGCGCCTGCGGCGATCGTCGAACTCGCCCTCAACGGCGATACAGCGCGAGGCCTGCCACCGTGCAGTTCCTGCCATTCCGCCCGGGGCGGTCCCGTGGGTACCCCGCCGATCGCCGGGCAACCCGCCGCCTATCTCGAACAGCAGCTCATCGCCTTTGCCGCGGGCACCCGCACCAACGACATCTACGGCCTGATGCGCGTCGTCGCGGCCATGCTGACGCCTGCGGAGGTCACGGCGCTCGCCGCTTACTACGGCAATTGAACACCTGGGGCAGGGGCGACGCAAAGGACACCGACGGCGTTGCCCCGATTCGACGCCTGGCGCGTGAATCGAACCAGGGCTTTCACGTGAACCAGGGACAGGCGGTTCCGGGAAGTCGGAGTGGCCCACTTGCGCTCAAGGCGCTGCCACAAATTCGGAAATGCCATTCCGCCCCGGCACCACTCCCCGGCACAACACGTCCCCGGTTTGTCTCCCCGGTGCCCCGGCCGTCAGGGGCGCACCGGCTGTGGCGGGGTCATTCCACCGATCGCCCGGACCTCGGCCTGGAACGCATCGTCGCTGATCGGCTCCACCGCGAGCAGCTCGGAAACGACGAGGCGCGCTTCGTGCGGGCCGACGATCGGCGTGAGGGTGGGGTCGAACGGCTGGAGGGTCGCGACGACGCGCATTCGCAGCGTCACGGACGCGCCGCGGCTTTCCCCTTCCGTCTCAAATGCCAGGAATTGCGCCGTGACGGCCTCGTCGGCTTCGAGCCAGAACGGCCCGTGCCCGTCGTCGGTGTAGAACGCGCTCTGCTCAAAACCCCGCCGGTAGATGCCGGAATAGACCTCCCCGGCGGTCGCCGGCCAGTCGAGGCACGCGCCGAACTGGAGATGCACCATCCGGGCGCGCTCTCCGGCCGCAAGATCCGCCAGGCCGTAGTCCTGGATCGCGAGAACGCCGTGGCCGATGCCCGCCGCGCCGGGGTCGACCGGTCCGGCGAGCGCCGTCTCCCGGTCGAGGGCGAAGGTGAAGCTCCGCACCGTCTGGGGCGCGTTGACGTCACCCTGGTTCGGGCCGGTGTTGTCGGCATTGCGGAAATGCCAGCCGGCGATCTGCCGGGGATTGGTCTCCGCCGGATGCACCGGCGGCGTGATCGCCGAACGGTCGATGCCCGCCGTGTCGGTCACCGCGATCTCCCACCCCGCCGGCGTCGGGCGAAGCTCGAAACTCAGGCCAGGCCCGAACCGGTAGGCGAGGCGGTCGCCGGCAACCAGCGTGCCGGCGAGATGGACGCTTGGGCCTGTCCCGGGGCCACACAGGGCCGCGGCATCCTCGTTCGCCAGCCACAGCTCCGCCACCCTCACCGAGGCGCCGATCCAGAACCACGCCTCCTCGCGCTCCGGTCCAGCCCCGTCGAGGAGTGCCACGAGCTCGTGAACGCCAGCCGCCGTCCGGGCGACGAAGGCCGGCCACGGTCCGCCGCCTTCGGGCCGTGCCCCCGAGGCCTCGAGCGCGGCGATCTTGGCGCCAATGGTCCGGACGTCCGCGGGCGCATCGGTCCGGTGGAGGAGGCCTGCGACCGGCTCCGGCGGCGGGTCGAACTCGACGAGCGTCCGGTAGGCGACGAGGAACAGCGACAGGTACTCCGCCTCGAGGTTGCCTCGCGAGGCATCGAGGTAGTCGACGAGCAGGGTGTCCTCGCAGGAGGTCGCGGCAGCGAGCGCGGCGGTATCAGCAAGGACGCGCGCTTCCTCCCCGTCCCAGTTGCGGCGCGCGTCCGCGGTGATGGCGCGGAGCGTTTCCGCTTCCCACGGCAGGAGGAGGCCGCATTCGCTGCCGCGATCGGTGAAGGCCGTCAGAAGCGCGATGGACTGCCCCTCGTCGAGGAAAGGCTGCGCGTTGAGCGGGGAGATCGACAACACGCAAGCGGCGACAACCACGCCTGTCCGCCTCAAGCTCCACGCGATCTTCATGTCCACCCCGTCGTTGTCCGGAGATCAACCTGCGAGGCGTGGAGCGTCGTATCATCCATGTCGCCGGGAACCGCCGTCCTTCACATGGCGGGTACTTTGGCACATGTTCGTGTTCCTGCCGAATGCCGGCAGCTCCATTGCCCCGGGGAGAGAAGATGATCATCCACCGCTTCCGGGTTGCAGTCTGCGCGGCAGCGGTTCTGCTGGCGGCGCCCGCGCTGGCCGACGAGTGCCGCACCCAGGCGGGAATGGAGACGGTGGCGGTCGACGGGCGGGTCGTCGCCGGCACGCGACTGGTCGTTGCGGCGGGGCCGCAGTCCCTCGTCCTCGTGCCGGACGATTTTGGCTGGCGCTTCGAGGTTCAGGACACCGAGGGGCGGCAACTCCCGATCGTCGTGGCGCCGAGCCGGCCGCCGGGCGCTGCGATCGCCGACCTGCATGGATTCTCCTTCCGCAACGCCGGCAACACCGGACCGAGCCCGGCGGCGCTGGCCGATCCGGTCACCATCACGTTCCACTTCGGGCTCTCGGCGCGTGATCCGCTCCAGCATCCCGAACTCAACATCGCGCCGGGCACGCCGGCGGCAGCGGGTGCCGACTCGTTCGGGACCGTCTCGCTGCGCCTCCTCGACTACGGGCTTGCCGACCTCGCACCTGGGGAACGGGCGCGGATGGTCTATGTCTCGTTCACCGGCTGCGTCGGCTGGAGCGTGGCACAGACGGACGCCGGCGTCGGACCCGGCCTCGATTTCCTCCCGGAGGAGATCGAGTATTTCGGCGGCTGCGGGCTGGACCTTTCCCGCTACGAGCTCTCGGCCTTCTTTGCGCCGCGCGTCCTCGGCGCCGACATCGACGGCGATGGTGCGCACGACATGATCGCCGCGGTGGTCCAGGGCGAGCCGCGCGGCGTCGCGGTCTGCCGCGCCGGGACCTACCTCACGCTCCTCGGCTTCCCGGGCGAGGGACCGGATCTTCCGTTCGAGCCCGGCTTCCTCCCCGCGCTCGAGGCGTGGAGCGTTGCGCCCCCCGGCACCACCGGGTTCGGCTTCGTCGGCGAACCGCCATGGCCCGCAGCCGATGGCGACGTCATTGTCCTCGAGCGCATCGAGAAGGCGATGGTGCTCCTGTTCATGCAGGGCGGACAGTTCGAGATTCAGAGCGTGTACCGCTATGTCGAGCCGTAGCGCCGGGTATCCGGCGTTCCAGCAGATCCCCGCCGACCGGCTCGGGCGCGCTGGCCGGCTGCAGTCACGCCGCGCGACGGCGAACCTCGCGCATGCCGCGGCGGAGGAAGGCGATCGTCGGCGTCGAGCACCCGCCGGCAACAAAATGATGCGAACAACCCCGGCCATGCCATTGACCCGGTCCGGTTCCGGACGCTTCGATCGATACATCGTTGCGCGGGAAGGGGATTCGCCTTGGAACCGAAGAAGCTCGTCGCCGAAGCCATCGGCACCTTCTGGCTCACCTTCGCCGGATGCGGCAGCGCGGTGCTGGCGGCGGGCTTTCCTGCGGTCGGTATCGGGTTGCTGGGCGTCTCGCTGGCCTTTGGCCTCTCGGTCGTCACCATGGCCTACGCCATCGGGCACATCTCCGGCTGCCACCTCAACCCGGCAGTGACCGTCGGCCTCGCCGTCGGGGGACGGTTCCCCGCAAACCAGGTGTTGCCCTATATCGGCGCCCAAATCGTCGGCGCGATCGTTGGCGCGGCCGTGCTTTTCGTGATCGCTTCGGGAGCGCCGGGCTTCGACGCCGTCGCGAGCGGATTTGCGGCCAATGGCTATGGCGAGCACTCGCCGGGCGGCTACGGCCTCGGGGCGGCGCTGGTCGCCGAACTCGTGCTGACGCTCGTGTTCCTGTTCGTCATCATGGGTGCAACGCATGGCAAGGCGCCGGCAGGGTTTGCGCCGCTTGCCATCGGCCTTGCGCTGACGCTGATCCATCTGGTCAGCATTCCCGTGACCAACACGTCGGTAAACCCCGCCCGCTCGACCGGGCCTGCGCTCTTCGTCGGCGGCTGGGCCATCCAGCAGCTCTGGCTGTTCTGGCTCGCGCCGCTCGTCGGCGGCGCGATCGGGGGCCTTCTCTATCGGTGGCTGAGCCCTGTCCCCACGGGCGCGGTGACGGGTCGCGACTGACGGTTCGGCAGGCCGTCAGGTTCAGGCCGCCTTGCGTCGGACCTCAGGCATGCCGCGGCGGAGGAAGGCGAGCACGGCCGCTTCGTCGGCGTCGAGGTCCGTCGTCCGGTCACGCATCCGGGCCGCGCCCTTCAGGATGGACCGCCCTTCCTCGCAGGCCGAGAGGACGTCCGGATGGATGTATGACGCCCGGCACACCGCCAGCGTATTGCCGAGCCGGGACGCCACGCGTGCGATCATCGCCTTCACCTCCCTCTTCGACGGTGGTCCCTCCCCCGCCCGCTCGCGGAGGGTCTGCGCCATCAGCACCGTGGCGGCCCAGGTCCGGAAATCCTTGGCCGTGACGTCGCGCCCGGTTGCGTTGCGGAGGTAGGCGTTGACGTCGGACGATGACAACGTCTGTCGCGCGCCTGTCGCGTCATAATACTGGAACAACCGCTCGCCGGGGATTTCCTGGCACGAGCGAACGATGCGGGCGAGGCGGCGATCGTGGACTTCCACGTTCCACTCGCGCCCGCTCTTGCCGCGGAACACGAATCTCAGCCGCTCGCCGGCGATGTCGACGTGTCCGTCGCGCATCGTCGTCATGCCGTAGCTGCCATTCTCCTTCGCGTAGCTTTCGTTGCCGACGCGGATCAGGGTCAGCTCGAGGAGGTGGACGACCGTCGCCAGCACCTTTTCCCGCGGCAGGCCGCGTAGCGCCATGTCGGCGGCGATCTGGCGACGCAGGAGGGGAAGGCCGGTCGCGAAGGCCACGAGGTGGCCGAACTTGTTGGTCTCGCGGATGGCGCGGAACGACGGGTGATAGACGTATTGCTTCCGCCCCTTCGCATCGCGCCCGGTCGCCTGGATATGGCCGCACGGATCGGGGCAGATCCACACAGCGCTCCACGCGGGCGGTATCACCAGGGCACGGATGCGGGCGAGGATGTCGCGGTCGGCGATCGTCGCGCCGGCGGGGTCGAGATAGGAGAATCCCTTGCCCCGGCGGCGGCGCCGTATGCCCGGCTCTTCCGGCGAGACATAGGCGACCGATGCTTCCGCCGTCATCGCAACCAACGCGCCAATGCCCGCCATCGCAAGCCTCACGCCGTTTAGCCCCGCCGGGCAACAAGCGCGCGCGGCCGCTCCGGGTTCCCGAGGTAGGCAACGGGGCCCGGCCGTCTCACGGCGGCCGGGCCGATGACTGGGGCTTCAGATGCGCCCCGGCTCGGTTGATGACGGGCGCGGAGATAGCCGCGGTCGTGACTGCCGCATCAGGCAGCGCAACAATCCGGTCGCTGCGGATGGGCGTGCCGAGGACGAGGCCGCGGATAGCTGTTGCGTCGACACCTAGGGCCCATACCAGAAGAACAACGGCATGAGATAAGGCACCTCTCCACCGCCGAATCCTATCGTCACGAAGACCTCAAAGCTGTCCCTCTCACAGCCGAGTGTCAGCATCCTCGTCGGCTGCTCGACATGAAGCGGTGGCGTTCCGGGCGCGCCAAGCTGCACGGTGACGTCCGACGCCTCGGCGCTCCGATCCGTGATCCACGCAGGATCGGGACAGTCGAGGGCCGCCAGCCCCGCCTGCACGGCCAGTTGCGCCGCCGGACTGACCAGCCAGGCCGGAAGCTCGAGGTCGGCGATGAAGCGATAGTCGGCGGCGATCTCCCGGTAGCGGGCGCACGCCTCCGCAAGGCGGTTCTCGGCGAACGCGCCGTTGGCGAGATTGACGCGGTCGCCGAGCGGACCATTGAGGTCTTCGCCCGTGAGGCGTCCGTCGGCAAGTCGCTCCGAAATCGCGTTGCCGACAAGAGTGGCCAGATCGACCGTCGTGTTGAAGTCGCAGTCCTCCTGCGCTGCCGCGGAACCGGCAACAAGCATCGCTAGCACCGCAATCAGCATGGAACGCATCATCGTGGATCTCCTGTGAGGTGCCCCTGCAATTGTCCAGCAAGCACTTGTCGGCATGCGCGCCACGCCGCGGGAACATACTCCGATCTTGTCACCAGGCAGGCTGGCCGAACCCGGCCAATACTCTAAACCGATGTCGGCGCTTGCGCACAACTCGAAGATGCTGCGACAGTGAGGCAACCGCAGGACACCATTCACCTGCCTGCGGTGGACGCTTCGTCAGCTCGAGCAGGCGGGCAGGGGGGCCGGATGAGCAGAGTGGGCGACCGACGTTGTCACCGCCGGCACTGGCTTGCCTTGGCTGGGATCGCCGTTTCGATGTCGGCCGGCAGCGCGTCGGCCCAGGAAGGGCTGCCGGTTCCGACTGCCTATGCCGAGCAGAATGCAGCCGCCTGGGTCCTTTGGAACATCCTCTGCGACGCGGGCCAGCCGGGCTTGCCCCCACCTGACGGGGTCGCCGCTGTCTACTGCAGTATCCTGCGCTCCTTCAGCCTCGACTATCTCGGCGTGCTGCTCGCCATGGAGTCCCTGCCGACAACGATGCGGCCGACTGTCCCGTTTCCGGAGATAAGCGAGCCTCTGCTGGCCCGGTTGTGGCAGGACATCCCGGCTGCCGCCCCTGCCTGGGAGGTTCGGCCGACGACCACGTTCTACGCCCGCGACGCCGCCGAGCAGGCCGCCGAAGCGTTGCGCAACACCTACACGGCCCGCCTGATCGACGTGCTGACCCACTCTCCCGAGAGGGTCGAAGCACTCGGACTGACGGTGCGTTGAAGGAGAACGACCTTACCTTCGGAGAGCGGAGGCACGGCCGATCGGCGCGCTGTCACCCCGCCGGGCGACAAGCGCGCGTGTCGCCCACGGTTTCCCCGGCGCAAGTGGACCGGTCGAAGCCGTAGGCGGTGTGCCCGCGCACCAGGCGGGTCCGATGATTCAGTCGCTGCCGATGGGCGAGCCGAATGAGAAGGCCGCGGATCGTCGCGATTATCGGCGTCAGCGGCTGGTTCTCGGCGAGCCAATGCCTCCGCCGATGGCTTGGCATTGGTATCGACGAAGGCGATTCGCGGTGAAGGTGCCGGACCGGGATCGGCACCGTCGTGGCGGCTCGTCGCCTCGCCCGGCGTGAAGCCGCGGCCGATGACCTAAGCAGGCACGGACTTCCGGTCATAGGCCGAGCGGGCCCAGAAATAGCCGGCGAGCGCGATCGCAATGCACCAGGCGACCGCAACCACGATGCTGGACCCGTCCGGCGTTCCGGCGAGAAGGCCGCGCACCGCCTCGATGAACGGGGTGAACGGCTGGTACTCGGCGAACCAGCGCACCCCGGCCGGCAGCGTCTCGGTGGGGACAAAACCGCTGCCGAGGAACGGGAGGAGCATCAGGAGCAGCGGCGAGTTGCTCGCGCTCTCGACGCTCTTGGCGACAATGCCGAGCGCGACCGCAAGCCAGGAGATCGCGAACGAGATCAACCCGATGAGGCTGATCGCGGCCAGCCACTCAAACGGGCTCGCACTCGGGCGGAAGCCGATGAGCACCGCGGCGCCGGTCACGATCGCCGTGCAGAAGACCGCCTGAATGACGCTGGCGACGACATGACCGTTCAGCACCGCCGCGCGGGAGATCGCCATGGTCCGGAACCGGGCGACGATGCCTTCGTTCATGTCCATGGAGACGGATATCGCCGTGCCGGTGGCCGTCCCGACCAGCGTCATCAACAGAATGCCGGGGACAACGTATTGCAGGTATTCGGTGCGCCCTCCCGTCGTTCCGCCGATGCCGGCACCCATCGTGCCGCCAAAGACGAAGACGAACAGCAGCAGGAAGACGACGGGCATGATGACCACCTGCACCGTCAGTGCGGGATAGCGCTGCATACGCCGGATGTTGCGTCGCAGCATGGTCCTCGAGTCGCGCAGGGCATAGGAAGTGACGGTCATGATGCCGGGTCCTTGATTGCGGTCGATGAAGTGGGACGGCCCGTCAGGGCAAGGAAGACGTCGTCGAGATCGGGGGTATGGATCGAGAGCGAATTGACCTCGACGCCGGCTCGGTCGAGCTCGTCGAGCATGCCTCTGATCGATCTTGTGCTGCCGTCGCTCGGGACCTGCAGGGCGAGCGTCTGGCTGTCCTTGGTGACGCCCGCGAGGCTCCCGGCTGCCGCCTCCAGATCAGCGGCGTCCGCAAATTGCAGGCGGATATGGCCACCGGGAACGAGGCGCTTCAGCTCGGCCGACGTCCCCTCGGCGACGATCCGGCCATTGTCGAGAACGGCAATCCGGTCCGCCAGATGGTCCGCTTCCTCCAGATACTGGGTCGTCAGGAAGATGGTCACGCCGCTGGCGACGAGGTCACGAACGATCTGCCACACCGTAAAGCGGCTGCGCGGGTCGAGGCCTGCCGTTGGCTCGTCGAGAAAGACGATGCGCGGGTCGCCCATCAGCGTCATGGCAAGGTCGAGCCGCCGGCGCATGCCGCCGGAATAGGTGTCCGGAGTCTTCTCCGCGGCACTCACAAGATCAAACCGCTCCAGAAGCTCGTCGGCACGCTTTCGCCCTTTGGCGCGCTCGATGTGGAAGAGGTCGGCCATCAGCAGAAGGTTTTCCCGACCGGTGAGCAGCCGCTCCACGGCAGAGAATTGCCCCGTCACACCGATCGCCGCTCGAACGCGGTCGGCATCCCCGACAACGTCGTGGCCGGCAACGATGGCTTCGCCCGCATCCGCGCGGATCAGCGTCGAGAGAATGCGAACCATCGTCGTCTTCCCGGCGCCGTTCGGGCCGAGGAGCGCGAAGATGCTCCCTTCGGGGATGTCGAGGTCGATGCCGTTGAGGACGACCTTGTCGCCGAATGCCTTGGTAAGTCCGGTCGCCCGGATCGCGGATCGCCGCGTCGTGTTCATCGGGATTGTCCTTTCGGTGCTCGGCCGGCAATGCGGCGGATGGTGATGTCGCCATAGGCGGTGCGGGCGCGAACCTCGGCCGTGGCCCCGGTCGGCGGCGCTGCGTCGTCAGCGGACAGCATGTTGCGGACGCGGCCATACGCCGTGTGCGCGTCCACGAAGGCCGAGGTGCCGGCGCGGATGCCGACTTCGATCTGGCCGTAGGCGGTCTCGAGTTGGACGGATCCGAGCGCCACTTCGTCGGCGCGGATGCTGCCATAGGCGGTCTTTGCGACGACCTCGCCTTCGGATCGGCCCAGGACGATCTCGCCGTGGGACGCGCTCAACCGGAGATCGGCACCCACGCTGCCGACCTCGATGCCGCCGTGTGAATTCTTGATGGTGGCGGAACCGGCGATGCCGCCGATGCGGATGGACCCCATGCCCGTCGAGACCTCCGCCCTGCCCGCGATGTCGCGCGCGGTCACGTCGCCGCGGCCGGTATCGACGATGAGACTGGCCGCCTCGTCGAGGCGGACGGGACCATCGCCCGTGCGGACCCGGCCGTCCCCGATCCTCCCGTTGATGCGGACCGTGCCCATCATCGTCTCGACTTCGACGTGCGACCCGACGGGCAGGGCGACCGTCACGTCGACCGCATCGCCCCGCCCGAAACCGAGGAGCGAGGACAGCCGCGCCTTCGGGGCGCGGACCACCAGCATGTCGGCGCGGAAGTCGATCGTGGTGCCTTCCGCGGCGCGTGCGTCGCCGGCGCGGGCGGTCGATCGCGGCCGCACGTCCACGGTCGCGTCGCGCCGCTCGCTTGCGGCGATTGTGACGTCGCCGACACTTAGATCCACGATGAGCCGGATCGGCCCCGTCGTCGGAAAACTGGCCATGTGTTGGTCCTATGGTGTCACTTTGACGTCTACCGGACCCAGCCGGAGAAGCTCTCGCCGCCGCCCGGCGTCCGGCTGGTCTCGGTCCGGACCTTTGGCTCGAGTGCCGTGGTGACGACGCGGACGAGCCAGGAGTTGACGGACAGGCCTTCGCGCGCGGCGGCCTCCTCCATGCGGACCTTGATGTGTTCCGGCAGGCGCAGCGTCGTCCGGCTGGTCCCGCCCTCATCGGTTTCTCCAGCACCGGCAAGCTCTCGGCGGATCTGACTCTCAATCTGACGCTCAAGGGCCCGTTCGCCCGAAGCGGATTCCGCTGCGTGCGGAGGCTCGGCCGGCGTCGGTGCGGAGGCCGGCGGAGCTGGTGGGACACTGACGACGAACTCGACCTCGCGGCCGCGGAGGCGGACATCGACCGATCCGGGCGCAAGTTCCCGCGTAATCTCGCTCGCGGCAGCTGAGAGTGCATCAAGGAGAACGAGGCGGGTGGCAGGTTCGAGCGCCATGGCGAGGCGCTCGGCGATGGCGGCCGCTTCCTCGCCACCCGCCTCAGCGGCGGTAGCGAGTTGCTGGCGAAGGTCGGATACGTAGTTGGTGAGGTTCATGACGTCATACGTGACACCACAATGACGTCATGTCAAGCGCCGCGCGAAGACAGCGCGTGCCGCCCTGCGGGTGCGGAGCAGGCCGCGAATTTGCCGATAAGCCTAAAACCGGAACGACCGCGTTAGCATTTGCTCAAGTCTCGCACGCCAAGATTGTGGCAAGGCCGGATGGCATGGACCCGGCCGAATGGGGGAACGCAGCATGACATCGCCCTGGTCCCTGGCGGGGGCAAGGCAACCGCTGCCGGCGTCTGACCGTGAGACGTCCGGGGCGCTGCGCGCGCTCGAGCACGAGATTCTCGAACGCGTCGCCACCGGGCGGCCGCTGGCAGAGGTGATGGAACTGCTGTGCCGGCGGGTCGAGGCGATCGATCCCGGGGTGATCTGCTCCGTCCTTGCGGTCGACCGCCTTGGGCGGCTGCGCCACCTGGCCGGTCCAAGCCTGCCGGAGCACTACCGCGCGGCAATCGACGGCCTCGCGACGGGCCCGTCCGCGGGTTCCTGCGGCACGTCCGCGTTCCTCGGCCAGCCGGTTGTCGTCAGCGACATCGCCGTCGATCCCCTTTGGGCCGATTACCGCGACCTCGCTCTGCCCGTGGGACTTCGCGCGTGCTGGTCGAGCCCGATCAAGTCGAGCACCGGCCGGGTCATCGGTACCTTCGCGCTGTACCGGCGCACGCCCGGCGGCCCCGAACCGATCGACCGCGAGATCGTCGCTTCGTGCCTTCATCACTGCGCGATCGCGATCGAGCACGAGGAAGCCCGGCGCCGGATCTCCGAACTCGCCTTCCGCGACGCGCTGACCGGGCTCAGCAACCGGACCTGCTTTCAGGCCGAGGCCGAGCAGGCCTTGCGCATCGTTGCGGACGGCCATGGCGGCGTGGCGATCCACTATATCGACCTCGACGACTTCAAGATCGTCAACGACACGCTGGGCCACCGGGTCGGCGATCAGCTTCTGGGGGAGGCGGCGCGGCGCCTGCTCGCCTGCGTCGGCAGTGGCGAGACCGTGGCGCGGCTCGGAGGCGACGAGTTCGCCATCATCCAGTCCGCCGTGGCCGGACGGAAGGACGTCGAAGCGCTCGCCGCGCGTATCGTCGCGGCGTTCGGGGCGCCCTTCGACATCGAGGAGAACCGCGTCCGCGTCGGGGCGAGCATCGGCATCGCGATGGCCCCGGACGACGGCTGTGACCTCGTGGCGATCCTCCGGAAGGCCGACCTCGCGCTGTACGAGGCGAAGGGTCAGGGTCGCGGCTGCGCCCGCTTCTTCACGCCCGAGATCGATGCGGCGCTCCAGCGGCGCCGCGTGCTGGAGCACGACCTCCGCACCGCCACCGAAGCGCGGGCCTTCGAGCTCCGCTTCCAGCCCATCGTCGACCTCGGCCGTGGCAACACGGTCGCCGTCGAGGCGCTGCTCCGCTGGCAGCACCCGGTTCGCGGCAGCGTCAGCCCGGCCGAATTCATCGCCGTCGCCGAGGACACCGGCCTCATCGAGGAGATCGGCGAATGGGTGCTCCACGAGGCGTGCCGTGCGGCGATTGCGTGGCGGCCCGAGGTCAAGGTGTCGGTGAACCTGTCCTGGCGTCAGTTCCGGCGCGGCGGCCTTATGGCCGACATCATGGGCGCCCTGGAACGGACCGGGCTGCCGCCGGAACGGCTCGAACTGGAGATCACCGAATCGGTCTTCCTGTCGAACAGCGCCGCCGTCGGGGAGACGCTGCGCGATCTCCGCCGGATGGGCGTCGGCATCGTTCTGGACGATTTTGGCACCGGCTACTCGTCGCTTTCCTACCTCAGGACTTTCCCGTTCTCGAAGATCAAGATCGACCGTTCCTTCATCGCCGATCTCGTCTTCCGACCGGATTGCGCCGCGATCGTCCGGGCAGTGATCGCGCTCGCCCGCGACCTCGGCATACGAACGACCGCCGAGGGGGTCGAGACCGAGGAGCAACTCGATCTCCTGCGCGAGGAAGGGTGCATCGAAGGCCAGGGCTACCTGTTCGGCCGCCCGATGACCGCGGCCGATGTGACCACGCTCTTCGGCCTCGCATCGCAACAGCCGGTCGCGCGCGCATTCGCGGCCAACGATGGCCCACGCCTCGCCCTCGGCGGCGCGCGCGCTTCCTGAGACCGGCAACCGCCGCTCCTCTCTTCCGGGGCGGGGCGCGGATCGGGACGCGCCTCTGTTCCCATTGGGGAACTTCAGGAGCGTCCGCGGAACGCTCGCCGCGCCGCTGTGGGGGGCCGGCCGCGATGATCGCCGGCGGCCGCATCGACGATGCTCATCCTCAAGCACGGCGTGGTCGCAACGCCGCCGGGGCGATAGCCGTCACGCGCGGTCCGCCGCGACCCTCGCGCGCGGGCGGTCGCTCCGTGACCTGATGGCACGGAATTTCCGGTGTGTGGGCGCCGCAGTCGCCAGAATCCTGTCGGCAAGGCCGTTGCGGCCCCAAAACGCGGTTCTTATATACGCCGCGAAGCAAGGCTGCGGCTAAGCGCGCGAGCCTTGTATGGAACAGAAACGCAGCGTAGGGGACCGCCCGCACGAAAGCTCGTGCATCGCAGTCCAGCTGTACCAACGAGCTGGGCTGCTGTGCCGGGGGTGCCTTCGAGGGCCCTGGCGATCCGCCTTTAGGAGAGACGAACGATGGCGAAAGTAATCGGCATTGACCTCGGGACGACCAATTCCTGTGTGGCCGTCATGGAGGGCAAGAACGCCAAGGTGATCGAGAACGCCGAGGGCGCGCGCACGACGCCGTCCGTCGTCGCGTTCACCCAGAGCGGCGAAGTCCTGGTCGGCCAGTCGGCCAAGCGCCAGGCGGTCACCAACCCGGAAGGCACCATCTTCGCGGTCAAGCGGCTGATCGGCCGCCGGTTCGACGACCCGATGGTCGAGAAGAGCAAGAAGCTCGTCCCCTACAAGATCGTCCGCGCCGACAATGGCGACGCCTGGGTCGAGGTCCAGGACAAGAAGTACTCCCCCTCGCAGATTTCCGCCTTCATCCTGCACAAGATGAAGGAGACCGCCGAGGCCTATCTCGGCCAGACCGTCGAGCAGGCGGTCATCACCGTCCCCGCCTATTTCAACGACGCGCAGCGCCAGGCGACCAAGGACGCCGGCCGCATCGCGGGCCTTGAAGTCCTCCGCATCATCAACGAGCCGACCGCAGGCGCGCTTGCCTACGGCCTCGACAAGAAGGACGGCAAGACCATTGCGGTCTACGACCTCGGCGGCGGCACGTTCGACGTGTCGGTGCTGGAGATCGGCGACGGTGTGTTCGAGGTGAAGTCGACCAATGGCGACACCTTCCTCGGCGGCGAAGACTTCGACATGCGGCTCGTCAACTACCTCGCCGACGAGTTCAAGAAGGAGCAGGGCATCGACCTGCGGGGCGACAAGCTCGCCTTGCAGCGTCTGAAGGAAGCCGCCGAGAAGGCGAAGATCGAGCTCTCCTCGGCGCAGCAGACCGAGGTGAACCTCCCCTTCATCACGGCCGACGCCACCGGGCCGAAGCACTTGGCGATGAAGATCACCCGCGCCAAGTTCGAGGCGCTGGTCGACGACCTTCTGCAGCGGACGGTCGCGCCGACGCGCGCCGCGCTCAAGGATGCGGGCCTCACTCCGGCGCAGATCGAGGAAGTCGTCCTCGTCGGCGGCCAGACCCGCATGCCGAAGGACCAGGAGATCGTGAAGCAGTTCTTCGGGCGTGACCCCCACAAGGGCGTCAACCCCGACGAGGTCGTCGCCATCGGCGCCGCCATCCAGGCCGGCGTCCTCCAGGGCGACGTCAAGGACGTGCTGCTCCTCGACGTGACCCCGCTGTCGCTCGGCATCGAGACGCTCGGCGGTGTGTTCACGCGCCTCATCGACCGCAACACGACCATCCCGACCAAGAAGAGCCAGACCTTCTCGACCGCCGAGGACAACCAGGGCGCGGTGACCATCCGCGTCTTCCAGGGCGAGCGCGAGATGGCGGCCGACAACAAGCTCCTCGGCCAGTTCGATCTCGTCGGCATTCCGCCCTCGCCGCGCGGCGTGCCGCAAATCGAGGTCACCTTCGATATCGACGCCAACGGCATCGTCAACGTGTCGGCGAAGGACAAGGGCACCGGCAAGGAGCAGAAGGTCTCCATCAAGGCTTCGGGCGGCCTTACCGAGGCCGAGATCGACGCGATGGTCCGCGATGCCGAGACCCACGCCGAGGAAGACAAGAAGCGGCGCGCGGTGGTCGACGCCCGCGTCGAGGCCGAGCGGCAGATTCATTCGGCCGAGAAGGCGCTCGCCGACTATGGCAGCAAGGTCTCGGACGCTGACCGTTCGGCGATCGAGACAGCCATCGCCGAGGTCCGGGCCGCCATCGAGACCGAGGACGCCGAGAACATCACGGCCAAGTCCGCCGTGCTCGCGCAGGCGGCCATGAAGCTCGGCGAGGCGATGTACCAGCAGTCGGCAGGTGGCGACACCGGTCCGGCCTCGGGCACCACCGCCCAGGACGACGATGTTGTGGACGCCGACTTCGAGGAAGTTGACGACGACGACCGCAAGCGGTCGGCATAAGGCAGGATGTCGAGGGGGCCGGCCGCTGTCGGCCCCTTCGCGTCCCGGGACGCCTTGCTTCGGGGATCGCGTGTCTTGGCGGACGACATCCCGGCCGACGTGAATGCAGCGATGGCGGCGGATAGCGCCGCCTATGCCGCATTTCTGGCTCTTCCGCCCAGCCACCGGCGCGAGTATCTGAACTGGATCGGCGAGGCCCGGCGGACCGAGACCCGGACCCGCCGCATTGCCGGGATGATCGACCGGCTGAAACTCTCCGGCACGAAATAGAGAATATGGCAAAGCGAGACTACTACGAGGTCCTCGGCGTACCCCGCAGCTGCGACGCGGTCGTCCTGAAGACCACGTTCCGCAAGCTCGCAATGCAGTTCCACCCGGACAAGAATCCGGGCGACGCCACGGCCGAGATCAGGTTCAAGGAAGTCAACGAAGCCTACGAGTGCCTGAAGGACCCGCAGCGGCGGGCGGCCTATGACCGCTTCGGCCATGCCGCTTTCGAGAACGGCCATGGCGGCCCCGGCTTCACGCACGACTTTGCCTCCTCAATGTCGGAGATCTTCGACGACATTTTCGGCGACTTCATGGGGCGGCGTGGCGGCGGCAATTCCCGCGGCGGCGGCGCCGGCCGCGAGCGTGGCGCCGACCTCCGCTACAACATGGAGCTGACGCTCGAGGAAGCCTATTCCGGCAAGACCGCGCAGATCAGCGTCCCCACCAAGATCGCCTGCGAGAAGTGCCACGGCACGGGCGCCAAGCCGGGCTCGAGCCCCAAGGCCTGCCCGACCTGCGACGGCCACGGCCGGGTTCGCGCGTCGACCGGCGGCTTCTTTTCCATCGAGCGCACCTGCCCGACCTGCCAGGGCCGCGGCGAGGTGATCTCCGACCCCTGCGACGCCTGCGGCGGCGCCGGCCGGCAGACGCAGGAGCGCGCGCTCTCGGTCAACATCCCGGCCGGCATCGAGGACGGCACCCGCATCCGCCTCGCCGGCGAGGGCGAGGCCGGCCTCCGCGGCGGCCCGGCGGGCGATCTTTACATCTTCCTGTCGCTCAAGCCGCACGCCTTCATGCAGCGCGATGGGGCGGACCTCTTCTGCCGCGTCCCGGTCTCGATGACGACGGCAGCGCTCGGCGGCCAGTTCGAGGTGCCGACGATCGACGGCGGACGGACGAAGGTGAAGATCGCCGAAGGCACGCAGACCGGCGAGCAGTTCCGCCTCAAGGGGAAGGGCATGCCGGTCCTTCGCTCCTCGAAGGTCGGCGACATGTACATCCAGGTGACGGTGGAGACGCCCCGCAAGCTGACCCGCCGCCAGCGCGAGCTGATGCAGGAGTTCGAGGCGGCGTCCTCCGAGGAGAACCACCCCGAATCCACCGGCTTCTTCTCCCGCGTCCGCGACCTCTTCGAGGGTCTCGGCGGCGGCAGCAAGACCGGGACGTAGGTCGGCTCGTCCGGGTGGAGAGCATGGCATCCCACTCAGCCGGGCAGAACATCGTGGCCTCACCTGTGATTTCTGCACCGGGAAAGCATGGGGAAGCGGTCTCTGTCTTCACCCTCCCCCTTGTGGGGAGGGCCGGGGTGGGGACTCTCGGCCGGACAGCCGATGCGGCCGTGCCGGGTACCAGAGCCGCAAGTCCCCCTCCCAGCCTCCCCCACAAGGGGGGAGGTGAAGAAACGGGGAGAGACGCGACGTTCACGAGAGAGCCTGCTCGGTTTTTCCACACGCTCCTTCGCCGGGGTGACGATGCAGGGTTGCGCGGATGAGCCTCTCCGACATCGCGAAATACATCCGCACCTGGGGCACCACCGGGGCGATCGCGCCGTCCGGCAAGGCGCTGGCGCGGCGGATGGTGCGCCATGTCGATCCGGCCGGCAGCGGCATGATCCTCGAACTCGGTCCGGGAACGGGCGTCGTCACGCGGGCGCTGCTCGAGAAGGGCGTTGCCCCCGCACGGATCATCGCGGTCGAGTTCAACCCCGATTTCTGCCGCATCGTCGGCGAGCGCTACCCGGGTGTCCGGGTGGTCCAGGGCGATGCGTACAGCCTCGACCAGACACTGCACGGCATCCACGACGGCGGCTTCGCCGCGGCGGTGTCGTCGCTGCCGCTCCTTCTTCGCGAGCCGGCTGACCGCATCAATCTCGTGAAGTCGGTCCTTGCCCGCCTGCCGCGCACGAGCGCCCTCGCCCAGTTCTCCTACTCGCCGAAGCCGCCGGTGCCGGCTTCGCCGCTCGATTGGCGACTGGAGGGTAGCGGCTGGATCCTCATGAACATGCCGCCGGCGCGGGTCTGGACCTACCGGCCGGTTTGACGGCACAAAGGCCGGTACTCCTTCGGAAGGCAGCAGCGTGCCCGAGAGCAGAATCCTCGTCTTCGCCGGATCGATCCGCACCGGCGCCTACAGCGGCAAGCTCGCCGCCGCCGCCGCGAAGGAACTCGCGGTCGCCGGCGCCGACGTGACCTTCGTCTCGCTCGGCGACTATCCGCTGCCGATCTACAACGCCGACATGGAGAAGCATGACGGCTTCCCGGAGAACGCCCGGAAATTCGCCCGCCTGATCGAAGCGCATCAGGGCATCTTCATCGCAACGCCCGAATACAATCACTCGCTGCCGCCGCTCCTCAAGAACACGATCGACTGGACGAGCCGGCCGAAGCTTGCCGCCGAGATCAAGGTGCGCGGCAAGGTGTTTGCGATCGGCAGTTCCTCGGACGGCCTGATCGGCGGCGCCCGCGCCCTCCTCGACCTCCGGAAGGTGCTGAACACGGCCTATAGCGCTATCACCATCCCCGAGCAGATTTCGATGTCGAAGTCGGGCGAGGCCTATGACGAGCACGGCAATTTCGTCGCCGAGGCGCCCCAGAAGCTCATGGCGACGATTGCGCGGCGGCTGATCGAGGTGGCGGGGAGACTCGCCCCATGACCGTCGGCAAGCCGCTCCAGCCGCGCGACCGGCTGATGGTCGCGCTCGACGTGCCGGATGTCGCCGATGCGGAGGCGCTGGTGCGGAAGCTCGGGGACTCCGTGGGCTTCTTCAAGATCGGCCTTCAGCTGGTGTTCGCCGGCGGCCTGCCCTTCGCCGAGAAGCTCGCGAAGGAGGGTCGCAACGTCTTCCTCGACGTAAAGCTCCTCGACATCGGCAACACGGTCGGCAAGGCCGTCGAGAGCATCGCAGCGCTCGGCGTCCGCCTCGCGACCGTCCACGCCTATCCCCAGGCGATGCGCGCCGCCGTGGTGGCGCGCGCCCACAAGCCGCTGGGGCTCCTCGGGGTCACGGTCCTGACCTCGATGGACCAGGACGATTTCGCCGCCGCCGGCTATTCCGGCCCGATCACCGACCGCGTGGTTGCCCGGGCCATCTCGGCGCTGGAGATGGGGATGGACGGAGTCGTCGCCTCGCCGTCCGAGATCGGCGCGATCCGGCAGGCCGTGGGCCGCGGGCTCGCCATCGTCACGCCCGGCATCCGCGCGAAGGGCGGCGATATCGGCGACCAGAAGCGCGTCGCAACCGCCGAAGATGCGATTGCCGCCGGCGCCGATTACCTCGTCGTGGGCCGCCCGATCACCGCCGCTTCCGATCCGCGCCGGGCTGCGGAGTCCCTCGCCGAGGAGATTGCGGCGGGGATGGAGCGCCGGGCCTGACGGCATCGATCGCCGCCACCGTCGCCTCGGCGAGGCGGCGCACGGCGTCGGCATAGTCGTCGGGGTCAACGTCGCAGCAATCCGCCACGGTCAGCGGCCAGGCGGAAGGCCACTTCCCCAGCGCCGGATCGCGGCCTTCGCCGCGGCCGCGCCGGACGCGCTGCGGACCGTTGAATGCCCGGCGCGCGTCGAGCCGGATGTCGGTCACGCCGCGCCGCCCGGCGAGCACATCGCCGATCCCCAGAAGGAGTCCGGTCAGCGCGGCGGCGGTCAGCCCTTCCGGATGCTGGAGCTGGTACGACCCGACGGCGAAGAAATGCGCTCGCGTCCCGATGGAGCCGGCCGCGGTGGCAAGAAACGCCTCCGGCGCGATCCCGCCGCCGAGCCGGCCGATCATAGCCCACTCGACCGCCAGCATCCGGTTGAAGAGGTCCGTGCAGGTTTCGCCCGGGCCGAGCCGGGCGCCGCACTCGGCGCAAGAGGTCACGTGCATCTCCTGACTCACGGCAGCCGATCACAGCGAAGCCTGAACCGAAGCAAGACCTCACTCGCAATAGTTGTGGGCTGCTCCTATACGTGGCTCGTACGACACAGCTCCGTCATAAACAGCATGGCGCGTGGAACAGTACTCGCGTGATCAACGCAAGTAGCAGTACCGTACAGCCCGACGCTGGCCGACTCGGCTGGCAGTTCGGGGGCTGATCACGTGACCAGAAAGTATCTGCTCGGCGCAGCGGCAGTTGCGCTCTTCGCGGCAACTGGCGCGGCGCGCGCAGCGGACGTCATGCCGATCGTGGTCTCGGTTACGCCGACCTTGCCGCCCGTCACGGTGGGGCCGACCGTGACCGTACAGCTCGACACAGGGACGGACGTATGGCTACTGGACCCCGGGGTTCTTTACACGGGTGTCTACGTCAGCGGCGAGATCGATGTGAAGACGGCCGCGGGATGGGGTTTCAATCTCATCGGCTACGGCGGGCTGGACATCCTGCCCCCGCCCATCGGGCCATATTACTATGGCCTCCGCGCCGAGCTCTACCGCATCATTGGCAACGCCCAGGTCGGCTTCTTCGTTTCGCCCTACAATTTCGTTCCACTCGACATCGAATTCGGTCCGACATTCCGTTACGAGACCGACCGATTCGAGTACGCCCATGAAACCGAGATCAACTACAACGGCGCTTGGCAGATCGAGTTCGACAACGACATCACGGTTCATGTCAACGACCGGCTCGACATCGAAGGCTACTTCGATTTCAGCTTCTCAGGGGCCTACCTCTATTTCGGCATCTACGCGGAGCTGGAAGTGAACGATCGGCTCACGCTCGAAGGATGGGCGGATGCCTACGTTTCCGGTGGTTTCGGTGCAGGCGTCGGCGGTCGAGCTCAACTCGACTTCGGCCCGCTCTCGCCCTTTGTCGGCGCGAACTGGTACTCGATGGGCGGCGTGGGAGTGTTCGCCGGAGTCGAACTCGAGCACCAGATCGGAACGGGGCCGTTCACACTCATCGGCGACGCCGGCGTCAACTGGAACCCCGGCGGCCCGCCGGGCTTCTACGCGTCGATCGGCATTCGCTTCAATCGCGGCGACAAGAACAACCTGCTGTTCAGCGACGACAGCTAAGGCTCGACGCCGCCCGACTGGCAGGCTTTCACTGAACCGGCGGTCGCACAGCCCTGCGGCCGCCGGTTCCTTTATCGGCGGAGTTGTTGGCTGCGTTGCCCGCCCGCCACAGTTTGGCCAAAAAGCAGCATCGTGCCCGAAATGGCACTCGCGCAACCGATGCATGTAACGGTACCGTACCTGCCAACGTCGGCCGACTCGGCCGGCTCCTCGGGGGCTGATCACGTGACCAGGAAATATCTGCTCGGCGCAGCGGCAGTTGCGCTCTTCGCTACGGCCGGCGCAGCGCGCGCGGCGGACGTCATGCCGATCGTCGTCGCGGTCACGCCGACCGTTGCGCCCGTCGTCGTCGGGCCGACCGTCACGGTGCAGATCGAGGCCGGCACGTACCTCTACTTCGACCCTCCGTCGTACTGGTATTTGGGCACGGGTTTCGACGGTGAGGTCGACGTGAAGAGCGCTTCGGGATGGGGCTTCCACCTCTACGGCGGCGCTGGGGCATACTTCCCCGGCTTCGGCTTCGGATACGGCGGGATGGCCGAACTGTACCGGATCATCGGCAACGCCGAGGTCGGTTTCGCCGTGGGGACCGGCGGCATCAACTTCGGTCCGACGTTCCGCTATGAGACCGACCGTTTCGAGTTCGCCCATCAGACCTACATCAGCTACCTCGGCGGCGGAGCCTGGGACTTCGAACTCGAAAATCTGCTCGAAGTGCAAGTCAACGAACGCCTCAAGATCGAGGCCTATTCCGAGTTTGACTTCGGCTTCTATGGGCCGGACCTGGACGTGGGCATCTACGCTGACTTCGAGCCCAACGACCGTCTCAAGATCGAAGGGTGGGCATGGGCCGACCTCATTGGCAGTCCTAGTGCGGGCGCCGGTGGCCAGGCGACGCTGAACCTCGGAGCGCTCTCGCCCTATGTCGGCGGACAGGTGTCCTACGGCATGGGACTCCATCTTGATTTCTGGGCGGGCGTCGAACTCGAACGCCCGATCGGCACGGGCCCGCTCACCCTCATCGGCGACGCCGGCGTCGGGATGTACCTTGGGGGCACGCCCAACTTCTATGCGGAGATTGGCATCCGCTACAATTTCGGCGATCGGGACAACATCCGCTTCCTCGACGACGGCAGCTAGAAGCGCACCCAGCGCTTCTCCAAGGCACGCTTCAGGCCCGGCGGTCGCAGACATTTGCGGCCGCCGTTGTCTTTTCCGGACATCGCCGCATCCGGTAAATCGGGGGTGATGCGCTCCGTCCCCGCCCCGCCCAGGCATCGCGCAAGGTAGCAATCGCCCCGCCGCGCGGGCATATATCCCCCATGTCCGAAGCCACCGCAGCCGCCCCGCCCGAAGCGCCTTCCGGCCGCGCGCCGGGACCGGGCGACCACGTCTTCCTCGTCGACGGCTCGTCCTTCGTCTTCCGCGCCTACTTCCAGTCCATGAACCAGGACGCGAAGTACAATTACCGCTCCGACGGGCTGCCGACGGGTGCGCTGCGACTGTTCACGACGAAGCTGTACCAGTTCATCCTCGAAGGCGCGGTCGACATCAGGCCGACGCACCTTGCCATCGTGTTCGACAAGGCCGAGCAGACGTTCCGCAAGGAGATCTACGCCGACTACAAGGCGACGCGGCGCGAGGCGCCGGACGATCTCATCCCGCAGTTCCCGCTGATGCGGTCGGCGGTCGAAGCCTTCGGGCTGAGGCCGGTCGAGCAGTCCGGCTACGAGGCGGACGACATCATCGCCACCTATGCCACCGAGGCGGGCGCTGCCGGCGCCGACACGCTCATCATCTCCGCCGACAAGGATCTGATGCAGCTCGTCACGCCGACGATCAATTTCTACGACTTCGAAAGCGGGTCCCGCGGCAAGCCGGGCTACCGGCCCGAGCGGCGCATCGGCATTCCCGAAGTGATCGAATATTTCGGCCTGCCGCCGGAGAAGGTGACCGACGTTCAGGCGCTCGTCGGCGACCCATCCGACAATGTGCCGGGCGTGCCAGGCATCGGCCTCAAGACGGCCGCAGCGCTCATCTCGGAGTACGGCGATCTCGAAAGCCTCCTCTTTCGCGTGGGGGAGATCAAGCAGCCCAAGCGGCGCGAGAGCCTCGTCACCTACGCGGAGCAGGCGCGCATCTCCAAGAAGCTGGTCACGCTCGACCGCAACGTTGCCGTCGACCTGCCGCTGTCCGCCTCCGCGCTGACCGCCTTCGACAGCCGCCGCCTGATGGCCTTCGCCAAGGCGATGGAGTTCAACACCCTCGTCCGCCGCATCGCCGACAACACGGGCATCGATCCCGACACCGTGGAGCCCGACGCGGAGCTGCGCTCCAAGGGGCGCGGCACGGCGGCCAATCCCGGCCAGGTCGGCACGATCGTCAGCGGCTACACAAGGAGCGCCCGACCCGTGGCCGCCGTGGCGGCGGGCGACGGTGAGGCGTCCGTCGCGGACGCGACGCCATCCGACCGGCCGCTGGCGGACGTGGCGCGCCCGTGGACCGGCGGCGACCTCTTTGGCCGACCGGGCGCACCACCGCCTGCAGCTGAAGCCCTTGCTCTCCTCACCCCGGCGGCAGGAGCCGAGGCCGCCGCGGCCGCTCTCGCCGCAGTGCCGTTCGGGACCTCGGCGCGCGAGATCATCTCGACTCCCGCCGGCCTCGACGCCTTTCTCGCCGAGGCGCGGCGGAGCGGGTCCCTCGCGATCGTCCCCATCCTCTCCGGCACGGACGTGATGCGGGCCGACCTCGTCGGCCTCGGCATGGCCATCGGTCCCGGCCACACGGCGTACCTTCCGCTCGGCCACCGCAGCGGCGAGACCGACCTCCTCGGCGGGGGCGCCGTCACCGGACAGATGGCGACCGCGGAAACGCTGGCGCGGCTGAAGCCGATCCTGGAGGACCGCACCGTCCGGAAGATCGGCCACGACCTCAAGGCGGCCGCGCTGCTCCTGTCGCGCCACGGAATCGCGCTCGATCCGGTCGAGGACGTCATGCTGCTCGCCTACGCGCTCGAAGCCGGCCGCCGCGACGTCTCGCTCACCGGCCTCGGCGACCGCTGGCTCGACCATCACCCCGGCGACGTGAAGTCGCTGCTCGGCACCGGCCGGAACGCCATCACCTTCGACCGCGTCTCGATCGAGGCGGCCGGTGGCTACGCCGCCGATGCCGCCGACATCTCCTTCCGCCTCGCGCTGGTGCTGAAGCCGCGCCTTGCCGATGTCCGCGTGACGACCGTCTACGAACTTCTCGAACGCCCGATGGTCGCCGTCCTTGCCGCGATGGAGAAGGAGGGGATCATGGTCGACCGCCAGATCCTGTCGCGCCTCTCCGGCGATTTCAGCCAGACCATGGCGCGACTTGAGGACGAGATCTCAACGCTCGCGGGCGAGCCGTTCAACATCGGCTCGCCAAAGCAGCTCGGCGAGATCCTGTTCGAGAAGAAGGGCATTCCCGGCGGCCGGAAGACCAAGACCGGCGCGTGGTCGACCGACGCCGACATCCTCGAGGAACTCGCGGCGGACGGCCATGCGCTGCCGGCGCGCATCCTCGACTGGCGCCAGGTGTCGAAGCTGAAATCGACCTACACCGACGCCCTGCCGGATTTCATCAACCCCGAAACCGGCCGCGTCCACACCTCCTACGCGCTCGCCGCGACGCCCACCGCGCGCCTGTCGTCGTCCGATCCGAACCTCCAGAACATCCCGGTCCGCACCGAGATGGGGCGGAAGATCAGGACGGCCTTCGTCGCCGCCGAGGGCAACCGGCTGATCTCGGCCGACTACAGCCAGATCGAGCTCCGGGTGCTGGCGCACATGGCGGAGATCCCGCAGCTCCGCCAGGCCTTCGCCGACGGCATCGACATTCACGCCATGACCGCGTCGGAGATGTTCGGCGTGGCGGTCGAGGGCATGCCGCCCGATGTCCGGCGCCGCGCCAAGGCGATCAATTTCGGCATCGTCTACGGCATTTCCGCCTTCGGCCTCGCCAACCAGCTGTCGATCCCGCGCGGCGAGGCGAAGGACTATATCGACCGCTACTTCCAGCGTTTCCCGGGCATCCGCGACTACATGGAATCGACGAAAGCGTTCTGCCGCGCGAACGGCTTCGTCGAGACCATCTTCGGCCGGAAGTGCCACTATCCGCTGATCCTGTCGCGCAACCCCGCCGAACGCGCCTTCAACGAGCGCGCCGCCGTCAACGCCACCATCCAGGGCTCCGCCGCCGACATCATCCGGCGCGCCATGATCCGCATGCCCGGCGCGCTCCGCGAGGCCGGCCTTTCGCTGCGGATGCTCCTCCAGGTCCACGACGAACTCGTCTTCGAGGCCGACGAGGAGGAGGTTTCCCGGGCGCTCCCGCTCATCCGCTCCGTGATGGAGCGCGCGCCCGAGCCGGCGGCAAAGCTTCGGGTGCCGTTGCAGGTCGACGCACGGGCAGGGGACAACTGGGAAGCGGCGCACTAGTCGGCGCCGCGGCGTGCTGGCCTATTCGTCCAGCCGCTCCGCGTTGATCTCGATGACGTTGTGGTCCGGGTCGAGGATGTAGATCTGCGGGAAGCCGGCGGTTGCCCGTGGGTTCAGCTTCATTCGCATCAGGTCGTCCGCCGCATCCACCGCGTAGCCGAGGGCTTCAAGCGCCTTCCTGGCCGCTGCGAAGCTGCCCACCCGCACCGCGAAGTGGATGTCCCGGGAATCGACCGGCTTGCTGCCGCGGAAGGTCGGCGTCGTCGTGCCGCCAGCGATGAGATGCAACTGCTGCCCCGCGGTGCCGAGCGCGAACCAGGCGCCCGGGAAGTCGAACGGCGGGCGCGCGATCTCGGAGAGGCCCAGCACATCGCGGTAGAACCGGCGCGACCGCTCGATGTCGATGACCGGCAGGCTGACATGATGCAGGCTCTCGATGCCGGGGTTCATCGGGGTCATTCCTCGCGATCCTTCGACAGACACGGCCGTGCTCGAGCGTTGGCAAGCGCCGCTGGGGTTGAGGCGACATCGCCTCGCTGACCGCGACCATCGCCCGGCCACGATGACCGCGCCATCCGGCAGTGCACCCGATCCGGCCTTTACCGACGCGCCAGCATAACCTATGTCGGATGCGTGGTCCGAAAGATGTCGGATCGTGCATCGCTCGCTCATCAGCCAATTTCGGGTGAACGACGACAAGAGAATTGCATCAGTCCTCATCCGGCGGTCTCCAAGGAATAGAATCGTGCAAACAACATGTCATGTGAACGAGGGCATATGCAATCGTGATATAATAAAACCTCACTTGGCAAATGGTCGTAAAACACAACAACGGGGCGACGACTAAGACGTCGTCATCGACGTGCATGCGGAATGGAGACGGCAGTGAACAGGTTCAAATATACAGTGGCAGCAATTGCCCTTCTTGCCCCGACGTCAGCTTTCGCTGATGAGACGATGGGAGTGATATCAGCGGTGTTCTACGAGACACCGATGGAATGGCGCACGATCGCAATCGACGATGAGGCCGAGCGAGACAGCACCGCCACACTCTACCTTGGTCCAGGCTTCGAGACCCTGTCCCTCCAGGGCGTTGCGGAGAACGCACCCACGATTGTTATCGAAGTCCTGTATTTCGGCACGGCCTCAATTGCGAACGCGCCGACCGAAGTCCTGATCTCCGTGTTCCCCGGCGGCTTCATGGAGAGGCATTGGACCAGCGAAGACGTTGAACTTCGGCAGCCAGAGATCAGTTTCTCCACCCTGGACTACACCATTGACGGTGGGACAGCGGAGGGCACCTTCGCGGCGCTGTTGTGTGCCCGGGCCGGCTTCGATGAGGTCGACCTCAACGACTGCACGACGATCGAAGGCCAATTCTCCACGCGGTTCGCAGTTCAGGAATAGAAGCGAAGAGGGAGGTCGCCCCGGGCTATCGAGCCGGCTTGATCGCTGCCGCCCGTCGCGGGAAACAGGGCGCGTGACTTCGTCCGGAGCACCCATCGCCGCCATCGTCCTGTCCGTCCGCGCGGCCCCGGAGTTCGTGGGCGCCGTCCGCTCGTTGCTGGAGCAATCCGAAGTGCCCGAGATCGTCGTGGCCAATTCCGGCGGCGGCGATGCGGCGGCGGTCCTCACGCGCGAGGGACTCGACGTGCCGGTGATCGAAAGCATTCCGCTGCTGAACCCCGGCGCGGCGCGCAACCGCGGCATTGCGGCGACCACGGCGCCGGTAGTCGCCTTCCTGGCGCAGGATTGCCTCGCCGCGCCGGGCTGGACGGAAGCACGGCTCGCGGCCCATCGCGCGGGCCGGACCGCGGTCGGCAGCGCGCTCCTCCACGATCGGCCCGGCAACCCCGTCGCAACCGCGGCCCATCTGTTCCTCTACTTCCGTCGTCTCCCCGGAACGCCGGGAAGCGAGGCGCTGCCCTACGGCGCCTCCTACGACCGCACGCTGTTCGAGCGGCACGGCCTTTTCCGCGAGGATCTCCGCACCGGCGAGGACACCGAGTTCCACGCCCGCCTCCCCGCGGCCGATCGGCCGGCCTGGGCGCCCGCCGTCCGCACCGTCCACCGGACGCCGGGCCGGGTGGGCGACCTCGTCCGCGACCATCGCGACCGCGGCCGGCGCATGGTCCGCGCCCGGCGCGCCCTCGGCGGTTCGACTCCCGCGCGCATCGCGCTCGGCACTCTCAAGGGGCTCGCGCCACGGATGATGAAGGGCCTCCGCTGGTCCGGGCCGGGCGAACGCGTGACCGTGCTCCTGTCATTTCCGTTCATGACCATCGGCGCGCTGGCATACATTTTCGGCGCGCTGACACCTGACCGACCGGCCGATTGAAGCGGCCGCGGAACGCGGCCATAGTCGATCATTGGGGGCCGTCGGCAAGGTGGCAATGGCGTCCGACAACAGGCCCGAAGTCAGCGTCGTCATTCCCGTCTGGGACCGGCGTGAAGCCCTCTTCGGCGCGATCGAAACGGCGCTGGGCCAGGAAGAGGTGAACCACGAGGTCATCGTCGTCGACGATGGGTCCGAACCGCCGGTCGACCTCCGCGCCATCGTCGATACAAGGCTTCGCCTCATCCGCCACGAGCGCAATCGCGGGCCGGCCGCGGCGCGGAATTCGGGCGTTGCCGCCGCGCGTGGCCGCTACCTCGCCTTTCTCGATTCCGACGACTCCTGGCACCCTCGAAAACTGGCGCTTCAGCTCGCGGTCGCTCGCGAGGCGGGCGAACTCACGGCGGTCGGTTGCGGCTGGCGCATCTCCCGCGGCGGCGTCTGGGACGTCGTCATTCCGCCCGATGCGGCCGATGCCGAGGCGTTCGCGAGCGGCGCCTGGCACGGCGCCGGAACCACGATGCTCCTGCCGCAGGCCGCCCTCGACCACATCGGGCCGCAGGACGAGGACATGCTGCGGCTCGAGGACTACGACTGGTATCTCCGCTTCGCGGCGGCCGGCGGCCGCCTGACGATCGTGCCGCAGGCGCTCGCGACGATCGCCTGGCGGCCGCACGACGAGTGGCCGGAGATCGACCGGGCCTGCGCGCGCCTGGCGGACCGCCACCTCGGCCCAGGCAGCCCTCATTCGGCGGCGGTGCAGCGCCGCATCCGCGCCTACTCTCTCCTCATCCGCAGCAGCCGGCGCTGGCATGGTCGCCGGCGGGCGTCGGCGCTTTGGCTCCTGTTCCGGTCATGGCTCACGGTGCCGCGGACGCAGGTCTTCCTCGATCGCCCCGAGCGGCGCCGCCAATGATCACGACCGAACTCCGTCGCCCGGGCGTTCGGCCGAACGTCGTGGCGATCTTCTCCTTCCGCCACGACGCCCACCTCGTGCCGGACCTGATCGCAAACATCGCGCCGATCGTGGACGGCTGGATCGCCTGGGATGACACCGCCAGCACCGCGTTCTTCAGCAACGAGTGGGATCGCCGACGCGCGCTGATCGAGACCGCGCTAGGCCTCGGCGCGCGCTGGATCCTCGCGCTCGATCCCGACGAGCGGGTCGAGCGCCGCGTCGCGGACCGCATGGCGCGGCTCACCCGGGCCGCGGAGCCGACCGCCTGGCTGTTCTGGCTGCGCGAGATGTACGCGCCCGACCGTTTTCGCGTCGACGGCCTTTGGCGAAAGAAGGAGCAGGCGCGGCTTCTTTCGCTGCACGAAGGCATGAACTTCGACCTGCCCGCGCTGCACGCGCCGTGGCAGGCGATCCATCCGGCCTATCGCCTCCGCCGGACACGATGCAGCATCTACCACCTCAAGATGATCGCCCCGGCGCGGCGGACCGGCCGCCGCGACCTTTACAAGGCGCTCGATCCCGACGGCCGCTACCAGGCGATGGGCTACGACTATCTCGCCGACGAGCGTTCGCTGCGGCTCAAGCGCGTGAGCCGCCGCCACGAATACCTTCCGCAGCACCATGACGATGGCGGCCTCTGGATGCCGGATCCGCAGCGGGCGCAGGCGCCGGAATGACCGCCGTCGCCATCGCGATCCTCGACCGTGACGATTTCTCCGCCAACACCGACGTCATCGTCGTGGCCGACGACCGCCGCCGTCGCCTCACCTGGGTGCCGCGCGACCTGTGGTCCCCGCTGATCGCGAACCGGGTGAACAAGGCCTTCGCCCTCGGCGGGGGCGATCTCCTGCTGCGTGCCCTCGCCGGCCTCCGCTTCCCCTGCAGCGGCGCGCTCGTCCTCCGCCGCAGCGCAACCGAGGCGGCGCTCGACGGCGTCACGGTCGTCGTGCCCGTGAGCGAACGCCTCGACTTCTGGTACCCGGAGCATCCGACGCGCCCGATCGAGGAAGGCCGCAAGGCCATCGCCTTCGATCCGCCGCAGGAGACCCTGCGCGACGAGCGCATCCACCAGTGGCTCGGCGCCCGCACGATGATCGGCCGGCCGGGGTCCGACCTGATGCGCTGCGACCGCCAGCAGGTGTTTCTCCGGGCGCTGATGGCGCAGGGCTTCGATTTTCGGGCGTCGCTGGCCGATCCGGAGCGCTACCGCATCACTGGCGTCGATCCGCTGCCGGTGCTGGGGCGTATCACCGCCGACTGGGAGATGCGGACGTTCCGCCGGGTGCGTGACGCCATCGTGGACGGGAAGGCCGTGCTGGTGCTTGAGCGCCGGCTCCGCCGGGCGGTCAGCCACCTGCGCCAGCCGGCGTGATGCCCAACCTCCCGGTCCGTCAGCCCGGCAATAGGCGGCGAGAGGGCGGGACTGGCCCCGCGAGCCCAAATGCCGAAGGGGCCGGCGTCGCCGCAGGCCCCCTTCGAAAATTGCACGCCAGGGCGTGCCGGTTAGCCCGCGGCCTGCTGGCCTTCGGCGGTCTCGGCGATTTCCTCGCCGGTCTCCTGGTTCACCACGCGCATCGACAGGCGGACCTTGCCGCGGTCGTCGAAGCCGAGGAGTTTCACCCAGACCTTGTCGCCTTCCTTGACGACGTCGGTCGTCTTGGCGACGCGGTGCGAGGCAAGCTGCGAGATGTGGACGAGACCGTCGCGGGCGCCGAAGAAGTTGACGAAGGCGCCGAAGTCGACGGCCTTCACCACCGTGCCCTGGTAGATCGCGTTGAGCTCGGGCTCGGCCGCGATCGACTTGATCCAGTTGAGCGCGGCGGTGATCGCCTTGTGGTCGGACGAGGCGACCTTGACGGTGCCGTCGTCCTGAATGTCGATCTTGGCGCCGGTCTTCTCGACGATCTCGCGGATCACCTTGCCGCCCGAGCCGATCACTTCGCGGATCTTGTCGGTCGGGATCTTGATCTGCTCGATGCGCGGGGCGAACTCGCCGAGCTCCGCACGGGCCGAGGTGAGGGCCTTCGACATCTCGCCGAGGATGTGCATCCGGCCGCGCTTCGCCTGGTCGAGGGCGACGCGCATGATCTCCTCGGTGATGCCGGTGATCTTGATGTCCATCTGGAGCGCCGTGACGCCCTGATCGGTACCGGCCACCTTGAAGTCCATGTCGCCGAGATGGTCCTCGTCACCGAGAATGTCGGACAGGACGGCGAACTTCTCGCCCTCCTTGATGAGGCCCATGGCGATGCCCGCCACCGGGCGCTTGAGCGGAACGCCCGCGTCCATCAGCGCCAGCGACGTGCCGCAGACGGTCGCCATCGAGGACGAGCCGTTGGACTCGGTGATCTCGGAGACGACGCGCAGCGTGTAGGGGAAGTCGTGGTGCGCCGGCAGGACCGGATGCACCGCGCGCCAGGCGAGCTTGCCGTGGCCGATCTCGCGGCGGCCGGGCGACCCCATGCGGCCGGTCTCGCCGACCGAGTAGGGCGGGAAATTGTAGTGCAGCATGAAGGTCTGCTTGTAGGTGCCGCTCAGCGCGTCGACATACTGCTCGTCGTCACCGGTGCCGAGGGTGGCAACCGCGAGCGCCTGCGTCTCGCCGCGCGTGAACAGCGCCGAGCCGTGGGTACGCGGCAGGATGCCGACTTCGGACTGGATCCGGCGCACGGTCTCGAGGTCACGGCCGTCGATGCGGGTCCCCTTGTCGAGGATGTTCCAGCGGACGATGTCCTTCTCGAGGTGCTTGAACTGGTCGCCGACCAGCTGCGGCGTCGGGGCGCCCTCCTCGCCAGTGGCGAACTCCTTGAGGAGACGCGTCTTGACGGCGTCGATCGCCGCCCGGCGTTCGGTCTTGCCGACGATGGCATAGGCGTCGCGGAGACCCGCTTCGCCCGAGGCCTTCACCTTGGCGTAGAGGTCGTCATGGCTGGCGATCTTGATATCGCGCGGATCCTTGGCGGCCCGCTCGGCGAGCCGGATGATCGCGTCGATCACCGGCTGGAACTGCTGGTGCCCGAACATCACGGCGCCCAGCATGGTCGCCTCGTCGAGCTCGCTCGCTTCCGACTCCACCATCAGCACCGCGTCCTGCGTGCCGGCGACGACGAGATCGAGTTTCGAGGTCGACTCCTCGTCGATCACCGGGTTGAGGACGTACTTGCCGTCGATGAAGCCGACGCGGGCAGCGCCCACCGGGCCCATGAACGGGATGCCGGAGATCGTCAGGGCGGCCGAAGCGGCGACCATCGCGATGACGTCCGGCTCGTTCTCGAGGTCATGCGACAGGACGGTCGCGATGACCTGCGTGTCGTTGCGGAAACCCTCGACGAAGAGCGGACGGATCGGGCGGTCGATGAGGCGGGAGATCAGCGTCTCGGCCTCGGAGGGACGGCCCTCGCGCTTGAAATAGCCGCCGGGAATCTTGCCGGCCGCGAAGGCCTTTTCCTGGTAGTTGACCGTGAGCGGGAAGAAATCCACGCCCGGCTTCGGCTCCTTCATGGCGACCACGGTCGCGAGCACGGAGGTTTCGCCGTAGGTGGCGAGAACGGCGCCGTCCGCCTGGCGGGCGAAGCGGCCGGTCTCGAGTGTCAGGGTGCGCCCACCCCATTCGATGGAAATGCGTTGAATGTCGAACATTGTCTATCCTTGATCCGCCCGGGCGCGCCTGCGGAGCCATGGACAAGACGACGAGCCGCTTCCCCGGCATTGAAGGGGGAAGCGGCTGGCGATCCTGCCATGGCTCTGGGGGTCATCCGGGCGCTTTGTGGCCGCGACGGCCCCATTGCCGCCGCGTGATGGTCTCTCGAGCTAGTTACTCGGTGGAGCATGATCTTCTTCGAAGAACCGGCATCCACTTCTTCGGATCATGCTCTAGCGGCGAAGGCCGAGGCGTTCGATGAGCTTGCGGTAGCGCGCTTCATCGGTCCGCTTGAGGTAGTCCAGGAGGCTGCGGCGCTGGCTCACGAGACGAAGCAGGCCGCGGCGGGAATGCGTGTCCTTGACGTGAGTCTTGAAGTGCTCCGTCAGGGTGGAGATGCGCGACGACAGGATGGCCACCTGAACTTCCGGCGAACCGGTGTCGTTCTTCGTGGTGCCATAGTCGGCGATGAGGCCCTGCTTGGCCTCCGGTGTAATCGACATCGTCTGTCCTCTGGCGTTGCGGCCGAATGCCCGGCCGGGCGTCCCGAGCGGGCGCCGGCTGGAAAGGCCGTATGGTTCATCGATGAAAGGCGGCAGGCCTGGCCGGGATGTCGTCCAGCTGGAGGCATGACACGCCTGTCCGCGCCGGGTACCGGCGACGGCGCGGCCCTTATGGCGGATAATCGTCCCGATTGCCACCGGAAAGTTGCACCCGCCGCGGCGGTGCCTCCTCCGCCTCGACGGGAAGCTCGGCGGGCCGGAGCGCAATACCGGCGGCCATCACGCCGGCGCCGGACGAAAGCAGCACCGGCAGCGCCGTGACGAAGTTGAAGCCGAAGGAATAGAGGAGCCCGAACGTCCCGAACAGGAGGACGAATGCGGCGAAGCCCGGCACGACGAGCACGAGGCCGGTGCCGGCCGCCAGCAGGATCGGCGTCAGGATCACCGCCGCCTGGAAGCCGGGTGACGCCATCGCGGCGCCGAACCCGGTGCCGAACAGCCCCAGGCCGAGCGCCAACACCGCAGCCGCCGTTCCGACAATGATCGTGGGCCGTTGCATCGCGCGACCGGAGCCCGAGGGACGCCGGCCGCATCGGCAGGGAAGACCGTTAACGAAACCCTACCCCGACGCCGTCAGCCTCGAACGAGGTGTTCGTCGATCTTGTGGCGAAGCGCCTCGACGTCCCAGTCGGCACCCACCCCGGTCGGATCGGCGAGGTAGAGTTCGAGCGCCCGCTGCCAGGCTCGGACCGCGTCGGTCTCGCGCTCGAGCATCAGGGAGATGTCGCCCAGCCGGTCCCAGTGCTCGACCCGCATCGGGTCGATCGCCAGGGCCGCCTTGATGTCGCCGAAGGCCTCGTTGAGCCGGCCGAGCTGCATCCGGATCGCCGCGAGTGTATCGAGCGTCGCCGCGCGAAGGGAGAGGTCGTCCTCGGCCATGGTGTCCATCGCGGCAACCGCCAGCGCCTCGGCCTCCTCGAGGTTCTCGCCGCGCTGCGACCAGGCATAGGCAAGGTTGTTGCGTGCCGAGGGCGCACGGTCGCCGTCCTCGTCGATGAGCGCCTCGTAGATCGCGACCGCCTCGGCGAACTCGTCATCCGTCGCGTCGAGGCCGCCGAGCAGGTCGGCAAGGTAGAGGCGCGCGCTCTCGTTGCCCGCCTCGATCGCGAGCCGGTAGGTCTCGGCGGCAGTCGCGGCATTCTCCTCCACGCCGAGGCCGAGCTGATAGGCGAAGGCGATGAAGACGAGGGCGTCGCTCGAGCCGAGATCGGCAGCGGCGCGGTAGTACTCCACCGCCCGCGCATAATCCTGCGCGACGCCATTGCCATCCCAGTAGGCATGCCCGAGCCACGTCGTGGCGATCGTGGAACCGGCTGTGGCCGCCCGTTCGAACAGCGGCAGGGCGCCCTCGAAATTGCCCTGGTACTGCAGGATCCGTCCGAGGGTGAACGTGGCGTGGCGATTGTTGGGGTCGGCCTCGACCGCCGCCCCGCAGGCTTCCTCGGCCGCCGCGAGGTCGACGTCCTCGATGAGGACGCCGGCGCCGATCGTGTCGGCGTCGTCCGGGTGGCCGGCAATCCGGTCGCAGGCCTCGGCCGGTGTCTCCAGGGGCTGCGCTGCCAGGGGCATCGCCGTGGCGATCAGCATGAGCCCGGCTGCGGCGGGCAGCAGGATGGCGGCGACGGTCGAGCGGCTCGGCATGGCGAATCTCCCCGGTTTCGTGGCGGGAGGGTTGCCGTTTCCGCGGTCTCGCGCAATCGTCGGACCGCGTAGCCCTCGGCGATGCTGAATCAGAGGTGGAAGACGCGCTTCGGGTGGAAGCTTCCCGCCTCGACTTCGCCGACCGCGAGCAATTGCCCGCCGCCCGTGGCGTAGGCAGCGCCCGAGACCGGCGCCCGCGCGCCGCGAAGAAGCACTGCCTGGCCCTGCTTCACGCGCCCGGCGTCGTTCGGGGTAAGGGCGATCTCGATCAGCGCACCGAGCGCCGCCTCGATCGGCGTGAGGAACGGATCGCACGCCGCGGCGCCGCCGGCCTCCGCCGCGGCGCGGATGGTGTCGAGCGGCACCAGTCGGGTCTCGTCGAACGGGCCGACGACCAGCCGGCGCAGTTCCTTCACATGGCCGCGGACGCCAAGGTCGCGGCCGAGATCGCGCGCGATCGCCCGGACGTAGGTGCCCTTGCCGCATTCGGTCTCGAACACGGCCGTGTCACGGTCCGGCATGTCCACGAGGTCGAGGCGGTAGACCATCACCGTGCGCGCCACCAGTTCCGGCGTCTCGCCGTCGCGGGCGATGTCGTAGGCGCGTTCGCCGTCGATCTTGATCGCGGAATAGGCGGGCGGCACCTGCTGGATCTCGCCGACATAGCGCGGCAGCGCGGCAAGGATCGCCTCGCGGTCCGGCCGGTTCTCGGACGTCGCGACCGGGCGCCCCTCGGTGTCGTCGGTGTCGGTCTCGACGCCCCACGACACGGCGAAGCGATAGACCTTCGTGCTGTCGAACACCTGCGGCACCGCCTTGGTCGCCTCGCCGAGCGCGATCGGCAGGCACCCGGAGGCGAGCGGGTCGAGGGTGCCGGCGTGGCCGGCCTTCTGCGCATCGAACAGCCGGCGGACGATCGACACCGCCTGCGTCGAGGTGAAGCCGACCGGCTTGTCGAGCACGACCCAGCCCGAGACCTCGCGGCCCTTGTTCCTGCGGCGACCCATGATGTCCTTCGGTTAGTCGCTGTCGGCGTCGTCGGCCGTGTCCGGCGCGATGTCGCGGCGGACGGCGGGCGAGCGCAGGAGCGCGTCGATCCTCGCGCCCTTCTCGAACGTCTCGTCGACGCGGAAGCGGAGATCGGGCGCGAACTGGAGGTTCACCCGCTTCGACACCGCGCCGCGGATGAATTTCCGGTTGCGGTCTAGCGCCGCCACCGTCTTCGTGGCGTCGGAGTTGCCGAGCGGCATGACATAGGCGGTCGCGAGCCGAAGGTCGGGCGTCATCTTGACCTCGGGGATCGTGATTGTAACGGCTTCGATCTCCGGATCCCTCACCTCGCCACGCAGAAGGATCTCCGCAAGCGCGTGTCGCACCAGCTCGCCGACGCGAAGCTGGCGCTGGGAGGGGCCCTTGGCAATTCGTGGAGTGGTTCGCTTCATTCTACTTCTACCGACGGGGCGCCGTGCTCCCAGGGATTCAGCCGCCACGTGCTTCGGATATTGCGAACAACCACGCCCTCGCTGCCCTGATCGACATACAGGAGGCGATAGCGATAGCGGCCAACGAGGATAGCTCTGACCTCTCCCGCATGAACGATGCGGCCCAGCTTCGGAAAGATGCCAAGTCTCTCCAGGGTCGCATCGAAGGCGGAAGCAAAGCCTGACGCTGCCGAGGGATTCTCCTCGGCGATCGTGCGAAGGATGTCGGCAAGATCAGCTTCCGCCTGCGAAGTAAGCCGTGGCCTCACGGCTGGCGATAGCGATCGAGCAGTGCCCGAATGTCCTCGTCCTTGGCGAAGCGTCCGAGCCGGACGTCCTCCGCGCTGCGCTCCAGCGCGGCGATGTCCTCGGCGCTCAGGGGCGCCTCGGCCTCGCCTTCGTGGTCCTCATCAAGGGCGCGAAGGATGCGCACGGCTTCCGCCTGCGTCTCCTCCGGCCAGGTCTGGGCGCGCTCGAACAGCTCCTTCAGCGCAGCGCTCGTTTCGCGTCCCATGCCCTGTCTCCCTAGAGCGACCGCTTCACCTGCTCGACGCGGTAGCACTCGATGACGTCACCCACGCGCATGTCTTCCCACTTCTCGAAGGCCATACCGCATTCCTGGCCCGCCGGAACTTCCTTGACCTCGTCCTTGAAGCGCTTGAGCGTGGAGAGCTTGCCTTCGTGGACGACGACGTTGTCGCGGATGAGGCGGACATTGGCGCCGCGCTCGACGGTGCCGTCGGTAACGCGGCAGCCCGCCACCTTGCCGACCTTGGTGATGTTGAAGACCTCGAGAATCTCGGCGTTGCCGAGCATCGTCTCGCGCCGCTCCGGCGTGAGGAGGCCGGACATCGCCGCCTTAACGTCGTCCACGAGGTTGTAGATGATGTTGTAGTAGCGGATCTCGATGCCTGTGGCCTCGGCAATGTCGCGCGCCTGCTTGTTGGCGCGGACGTTGAAGCCGATCACCGCCGCGTTCGACGCCGTCGCAAGGTTGACGTCCGACTCGGTGATGCCGCCGGCGCCGGAGAAGATGATCCGGGCGCCGACCTCGTCGGTGCCGAGCGCCTCCAGAGCACCGGCGATCGCTTCGACCGAGCCCTGCACGTCGGCCTTGATGAGGAGCGGGAACTCCTTCCTGCCCGACGTCTGCAGCTGGTTCATCATCTGCTCGAGCGAGCCGCGCGCGCCGGTCAGGCGTGCCTGCGCCTTGTTCCGCTTCAGGCGCTGGCGGTAATCGGTGATCTCGCGGGCGCGCGCCTCGCTGTCGACGACCGCGATGCGGTCGCCGGCGTCCGGTGCGCCCTGGAAGCCGAGAACCTCGACGGGCGTCGCCGGCGGGGCGCTGGGCATCGGCTGGCCGTGTTCCGAGACGAGCGCGCGGACGCGGCCCCACTCGGCGCCGGCCACCACGATGTCGCCGACATGGAGCGTGCCGCGCTGGACGAGCACGGTCGCGACCGGGCCGCGGCCGCGGTCGAGCTTGGCCTCGATCACGGTGCCTTCGGCCGGCCGGTCCGGGTTCGCCTTGAGGTCGAGAACCTCCGACTGGAGGATGACGGCGTCGAGGAGCTTGTCGAGATTGGTGCCCTTCGTGGCCGACACCTCGACCTCGAGCACGTCGCCGCCCATCGATTCCACGAACACCTCGTGCTGGAGCAGCCCGGTGCGGACCTTCGACGGATCGGCCGACGGCTTGTCGATCTTGTTGATCGCCACGATGATCGGGACGCCCGCCGCCTTGGCGTGCTGGATCGCTTCGATCGTCTGCGGCATCACCGAATCGTCGGCCGCCACCACGAGGATGACGATGTCCGTCACCTTGGCGCCGCGCGCCCGCATCGCCGTGAAGGCAGCGTGGCCGGGCGTGTCGATGAAGGTGATCTTCTGGTCGCCGCGCTCGACCTGGTAGGCGCCGATGTGCTGCGTGATGCCGCCGGCCTCGCCGGAGACGACGCTCGTCTTGCGGATCGCGTCCAGGAGCGAGGTCTTGCCGTGGTCGACATGGCCCATGACCGTGACGATCGGCGGCCGCGGCACGAGATGCGCTGCTTCGTCGGCGTCGTCGAACAGGCCCGTCTCGACGTCGGCCTCGGCAACGCGCCGGGCGGTGTGGCCCATTTCCTCGACGATGAGCTGGGCGAGGTCGGCGTCGATGACGTCGCCGGACTTCACGATCTGGCCCTGCTTCATCAGGAGCATGATGACGTCGGCGGCCCGCTCCGACATGCGGTTGGCGAGTTCCTGGAGCGTGATCGTCTCGGGAATGGTGACTTCGCGCATGACCTTCTCGCGCGGGCCGGCCTGCGAGCCGCGACGGGCCTCGCGCTCGCGGCGGCGGCGCATCGACGCGAGCGAACGCTCGCGCTCGGCGTCGTCGAGGGCGTTGGTGAGGGTGAGCTTGCCGCGGCGACGGTCGTCGCCGACAGTCTTCTTGACGGGCTTCGGATCGGGCGCCCGGACGGCGGCCGTCTTGATGCGTCCCTTGAGGGCGCCCGGACGGTCATCGTCCTCGGCCTCCACGACGCGCTTGGCGCCGGCGATCTCGGCCGCGGCGGGCGCCTCGGCGCCGAGCTTGCGGCGCGCGGTTTCCTCCGCGCGCTGGCGCTGCTCGTCCTCATGCTTGCGCCGCTCGTCCTCTTCGGCCTGGCGGCGCTCGGCCTCGGCGCGCTCGCGCGCCTGACGCTCCTCGTCGAGCACGCGGCGCTTGGCGTTCTCCTCGGCGAGAACCCGCTCTTCCGCCTCGCGGATGCGGGCATCGCCAAGCGCGCGGCGCCGGGCATCCATCTCCTGCTCGGAGAGGGTGCGAAGCACCACGCCCGACCGCGGAGCGCGTGAGGAGGTCGAACCCGACGGGCGCTGCTGCTGCGGCGCGGGCGCCGGGGTTGCCCGCGCGGGCGTCGGTCCGGATCGGCCCTGCGGCGCCGGTGCGGATCGGCCCTGCGGCGCGGCCGGAGCGGGCCGGCTTGCCACGGGTGCCGCTGCGACGGGGGCGGGCGCCGGCCGGGTCACTGCCGCGACGGGCGCTGCAACCGGCGGGGCGACCACCTCGACGGGCGCGGGCGGTGCCTGGCGCACGGGCTGGGGCGTTGCCGCCACCGGGGCCGGAGGGGCTTCGGGCTTCTCGCCCGGGGTCGGAATGCGGCGCTTCTTGATCTCGACCTGCACCGTATTGGTGCGGCCGTGGGAGAAGCTCTGGCGAACGGTCCCGTGTTCGGTACGGGGCTTCAACCCCAGCGTCGGCTTTTTCTGTCCAACGCTGATGGTCTTGTCGCCGGAATTCTTGGTCTCGGTCATACGCTCTGCTGCTCTGCGGACGGTTCCGCGCTATCGGTCAAAAGCAATGCCCCGCCAGCCTGCGGTTCCGGAGAAAGGAACCGGGCAAGGGCGTCGAAGAGGTCGAGGGCGTTCTGGCTCGCCCGGCCTGCGAGCAGGGCAGCATGTATCACATGTGGCCTGCCCAATGCCAAACTCATTTCCAGCGCGGTGAATGCGCGGATCACGGGGATCGCCCGCCCATTCCCCGCCGCCCGTCGCGCGGCGCGCTCGAGCTTCTCGGTGCCGTCGGCGCCCGCGTCGGTCGCCTCCACCAGCGCCGCCACTTTGCCCGTTGCGAGCGCCGCCTCGACCTTGGCAAAGCCGAGGACGAGTTCGCCCGCCTTCCGGGCCAGCGACAGGCCGCTCAGGGCGCCTTCCCGCATCAGCTGCCCGATAAGGCCGGCGAGGCCGGGCTCCACCGTCGCGGTCTCCTTGAAGGCCCGCGAGAACAGCTTCCGCTTCTCCGCCTCGGCCACCATGGCGGCGTTGGCGGTGACCCAGACACCGCGGCCGGGCAGCCTGTTGCGAAGGTCCGGCGTCACCTTGCCATCGGGATCGAGGACGAAGCGCAGCAGTTCGCTCACCGGTCTTTCGGACCGGGTTACAATGCAGGTGCGGCTCGTTGGCTCGTTCTTGCGTGGCATGTGGCGGCGCCCATGGCTCAGGCTGCCGGGGCCGGTTCTTCGGCCTCCGCAGCCGCCGCGGCGGCTTCAGCCTCGGCCTTGGCCGCAAGGTCGGCCTCGGTGACCCAGCCGGCCTTGATGCGGGCCGACATGATCATCGCCTCGGCATCCGCGCGGGTAACGCCGAAGCCGTCGAGGGCGCCGGGAATGAACGTCGATTCGCCGTCCTTCCGCTCGGTGTAGCCGGTGAGCTCGTCCGGGATCGAGCCTGCGAAGTCCTCGAGGGTCTTGATGTCGGCCTTGCCAAGGGCGACGAGCATGCCCGGCGTGACGCCATCGATCTCCTTGAGGTCGTCCGACACGCCGAGTGCCTTCCGCTCCGCGTCGAGCTCCGCATCGCGCCGCTCGAGATACTCCCGGGCGCGGTTCTGGAGTTCGGTGGCGGTCTCCTCGTCGAACCCTTCGATCGAGCCGAGCTCGCCAAGGTCGACGAAGGCGATCTCCTCGACCGAGGCGAAGCCTTCCGACGCAAGGAGCTGGCCGACCAGCTCGTCGACGTCCAGCGCCTCGATGAACAGGTTGGAGCGCTCCTGGAATTCCTTCTGGCGCCGCTCGGACTCCTCCTGCTCGGTCAGGATGTCGATGTCCCAGCCGGTGAGCTGGGAGGCGAGGCGGACGTTCTGGCCTCTGCGGCCGATGGCGAGCGACAGCTGGTCGTCGGGAACGACGACCTCGATCCGCTCGGCGTCCTCGTCGAGAACGACCTTGGAGACTTCCGCCGGCTGGAGCGCGTTGACGATGAACGTCGCCGCGTCCGGGTTCCACGGAATGATGTCGATCTTCTCGCCCTGGAGCTCGTTCACGACCGCCTGGACGCGGCTGCCGCGCATGCCGACGCAGGCGCCGACCGGATCGATCGAGGAATCGCGCGAGATGACGGCGATCTTGGCGCGGCTGCCCGGGTCGCGGGCGACCGACTTCACCTCGATGATGCCGTCATAGATCTCCGGCACTTCCTGGGCGAAGAGCTTCGCCATGAACTGCGGATGGGTGCGCGACAGAAAGATCTGCGGTCCGCGCTGCTCTCTCCGGACGTCGTAGACATAAGCGCGCACGCGATCGCCGTAGCGGAAGGTCTCGCGCGGGATCAGCTCGTCGCGCCGGATGATGCCTTCGCCGCGGCCAAGGTCGACGACCACGTTGCCGTATTCGACGCGCTTCACCTGGCCGTTCACGATCTCGGTGATGCGGTCCTTGTATTCGTCGTACTGGCGGTCGCGCTCCGCTTCGCGGACCTTCTGGACGATGACCTGCTTGGCCGACTGGGCGGCGATGCGGCCGAAATCCATCGGCGGCAGCGGCTCGGCGATGAAGTCGCCGACCTGGGCGGCCGGGTTCCGCGTGCGCGCTTCGACGAGCTCGATGTCCTTGGCCGGATCCTCGACCACGTCCACGACCTTGAGGAGGCGCTGAAGGCGCATCTCGCCGGTCTTCGGGTTGATCTCGGCGCGGACGTCCGTCTCCGAGCCGTAGCGCGAGCGCGCGGCCTTCTGGATCGCGTCCTCCATCGCCTCGATGACGATCATGCGGTCGATCGACTTCTCGCGGGCGACGGCGTCGGCGATCTGCAGCAGTTCAAGACGGTTGGCGCTGACGGCCATGGCTTAGCTCTCCGAAATCCCGGTCTCGGTGGTGGTGCCGGCGTCGGCACCCTTCTTCTTGCGCTTGGCTCCGGCGCGGTCGGCCTTCTTGGCCTCTTTCAGCGCCTTCTTGGCCTGCTTCTCGGCCCGGAGCGAATCCCGGATCAGGTCGTCCGTGAGGACGAGCCGCGCCTCGCCGATATCTTCCAGGCGCAGCAGCGCCTCGACCGCGGCATCCGCCTCGTCGTATTTGAGACGGAGGCGGTCTCCCTCGAGCCCGACGATCTCGCCGGCGAAGCGTTTCCGCCCGCCGACCGCAATCGCCATCTCGATCTTCGCAGTGTAGCCGATGGCGCGCTCGAAGTCCGAGCGGCGAACCAGCGGCCGGTCCATGCCGGGCGACGACACTTCGAGCCGGTAGGCGTTCGAGATCGGGTCGGCGACGTCGAGCACGGGCGAGAGATTCTTCGAGATCTGCTCGCAGTCGTCGATCGCCATCGTCCCGTCCGGACGTTCGGCCATGACCTGCAGCGTCCCGCCGTCACGCGCCGAGATCTTCACCCGCACCAGGCGATAGCCGAGCTCCTCGATGACGGGCGTGGCGATCTGCGCGACGCGGGCTTCGATGCCCGTCTCGACCACGATGCGCTCTTCGTTGATGTCGCTTTCCGCCAAGTAGACTGCCCGAACCTGGACTGTGATTGCTGAAGACCCGCGATGACCAAGTGCGAAAAGAGCGGGCCCCGGGGGTCCACTCCAACGAAGATCATCGTTGAGGGTGATGGCGGGGATATAGTCGCTTTCCGCGGCGCTTGCAATGTCGCCAGGCAGGATGTGTTTCGCTGACGCAAGGGGTGCGCCGAAGCCGGCGAGGGATGGCGTGAGATGACCGACCGGAAGCCCGGAAGCATTCTCGAAGTGACCAACGAAACCGGGAAGCCCATCGAGGTCTGGGTCGAGGTCAACCCGGACCGCTACATCCTCCGGCCGGGCGACAGGATGTTCATCCATGCCGAGCTCGCGGGCGCCCCCTTCACCGTCTCCCTTTGCGGGGACGGGCGGGATGGCAGCCTCCAGATCTACCCTGGCCACGATTCCGGATGTCCCGTGACAATCAACGGCGTGCCGGTCGAGCCGGACTTCGAAACGTCGCTCGATGAGGCGATGCAACCACGACCGTCGACGCGGAGCCCATCGGAACCCGCGGCAGCGCCGGCCCCGGTCCGGTGGTGGCAGCGGTGGCGCGCGAAACGCTGACGGCAACTCCGATCGCCCGGCCTGCTGCCGGCCACCGCGGATCGGTTGTCACGAGGCGAGGTAGGTCTCTACTCGCGAGCGGGCTCAATTTCTTCGATATGCTTAGTCTCCGTTCATATTTCAGCCCTAAATCCCGGTAAGGTTCAAACAAACAAGCCGTCGATCCGCCCGGAGCGAGGGCGGCCGAAAGGGGAATGAAGGCGATGTCCACGCCTCTCGATATTGCGGTCGAGATCGCAGGTGAACTGATGCGCTCGCGCGGCGCGGCCAAGCCGCTCGACGTGGCGCTGGTCGCCAGGGACATCTCCCGCCGTCATGCGGGGAGCGGCTTCTCCGACATCGAGATCGCCGACGCGCTGGCGGAAGAGGGTGTCCGGGCCGGCGTGCTTCAGCGCGGTCCGCGCCTCGCAGTCCTCGAATAGCGCTGCTCGCGCTTCCCCTCCAACCGCTGCAACCGTCCTGTTTTCGTCATTGCCGGGCTTGACCCGGCAACCCATGATGACGTGCGCCTCGATCCGGCCGATGAAGACCTAAATACCTCATCGCTCGGAGAAAATGGCCATTCATCATGGGTCCCCGGGTCAAGCCCGGGGACGACGAGGAGGGGGAAGGGATGCGTCCGGCCGGCGGGCGTTCAGCTAGCCCTTCCGAATTCCAAGTCTCGTTGCGATCAGCCGGTCCAACAGCCGTGTCGGTAGTATCCGCATGAGCCGCTCGGTCACCGGGTGCGGCGTGATGAGATACCGTGTCCGCGGCCGCCTCGCGTCGAGGACGATGCGGGCGATCAGCGCCCCCACGCGCTCCGCAGCCAGCCCGCTCTCCCCCGCAGCCAGCGCGACTTGCCGGAACTCCGCGCCCGGCGCTTCGTAAGGCGTCCCCACCAGCGCCGAGGCGTCCGCGGCGCCGGCCTTCCGCCAGATCGGCGTCCTGATCCCGCCGGGCTGGACGATGACGACATCGACGCCGCGGGTCCGAAGCTCGCGGCGAAGGCTGCCGGACAGAGCCTCGAGCGCCGCCTTCGAGGCTGAATAGGCGCCGAGGAACGGCATCGCCGTCGCCGCCGCGACCGAAGAGACGTTGACGATCCTGCCGCCGCGCGAAAGGTGCGGCAGGAAGGCCTGTGTCACGGCGAGCATGCCCGTCAGGTTCACTTCTATCTGGTCGCGGAAGTCGGCCAGCGGCAGATGTTCGAGCGGCCCTGGAACGGCAATGCCGGCATTGTTGACGATGCCGCGGAGGCCGGCCGGGGCGAACGCGCGGGCCTCGGCCGCCGCCGCAGCGACCGCCGCGGCATCGCGGAGGTCGAAGACGACGGCGCGGGCAGAGGGTCCGAGCAACGCCGCAAATGCTTCGGCATCCGCCGCCGTGCGCACGCTGCCGATCACCCGGACGCCGCGCGCCACGAGTGCGCCCGCGACGGCCCGCCCGATCCCCGACGAAACGCCTGTGACGAGGACGGCCCTGTCGTCCGCTCCCGCCATCGTGGCCCTCAGCCCTTCCGCCGCGCCTCGATGGCGTCCCAGGTCAGCGCCGGAATGTCGGCGCCGCCGAAGCGGGCGATTTCGCGGACGCCGGTCGGCGAGGTGACGTTGATCTCCGTGAGGTAGTCGCCGATCACGTCGATCCCGACGAGGATCAGCCCGCGGCGGCGAAGCTCCGGCCCGATCGCCGCGCAGATCTCCCGCTCGCGCGGCGTCAGGTCCGCCGGCTCGGGCCTGCCGCCGACATGCATGTTGGAGCGCGTCTCGTCGGCCGCGGGCACGCGGTTGATCGCGCCGACCGGCTCGCCCTCGACCAGCATGATGCGTTTGTCGCCCTTCCGCACGTCCGGGAGGTAGCGCTGCACCACGAACGGCTCGGGGAAGGCGGCGGCGAACATTTCGAGGAGCGCGCCGAGATTCTGGTCGCCCTCGGCGAGCCGGAACACGCCCGCGCCGCCATTGCCGTAGAGTGGCTTGATGATGATGTCGCCCTGCTCCGCCCGGAATTGCCGGATTTCGGCCGGGTCGCGCGCGATCAGCGTCGGCGGCGTCAGCCCCGGGAATTCCGTGACGAACAGTTTTTCGGGCGCGTCGCGCACGGAGCGCGGATCGTTGACGACGAGCGTGCTGGGATGGATGCGCTCGAGCAGGAACGTCGTCGAGATGTACGCCATGTTGAACGGCGGGTCCTGGCGAAGCAGCACCACGTCGGCCGTCGAGAGGTCGATCGTCTCCGGTTCGCCGAGGGTGAAATGGTCGCCCGGCACGTCCCGCACGGCAACCTGCTCGACCCGCGCCGCAACCCGCCCGTCGCGCATCGAAAGCCGGTCGGGCGTGTAGTGGAGGAGGCGATGGCCGCGCTTCTGGGCCTCCAGCATCAGCGCGAACGTGGTGTCGCCCGCGATGTTGACGCGGGCGATGTGGTCCATTTGGACCGCGACGGTAAGGCTCATGTGTGCTCCGGTTCCTCCGTCGCGGTACGCGCGCGGACGCCGCGTGGCAAGCGGGAGGGCGCCGCCGGAATGCCACGGTCGCGACCAGCCATTGGTTTGCCAAGCTCTGGCACCCCTAGGTTTACTCCCCTGCGAACCCCACTCTCGCCATCACCGGGCTCGACCCGGTGACCCATGATGACTCTCACTACGACGGAGGGATCGGTGACCTCGAACCGCTACGGGAGCGTGTGTGTTCCGCCATCATGGGTTGCGTGGTCAAGCCCGGCAATGACGAGATTGGGGGCGGTTTCTAGCGGTTTGCGCCGGAACGACGAGCGCGCAAGCGCTACAGCCGCCCCATTGCGTCGAACGCATTCGGAACGTGCACCGGCCACTTTCGCCGCCGGATCACGACGATGTCGTAGCGAAGGGTCAGCAGCGCTGCCGCCGGGTAGCGCGACACCCATGCGGCGCCCGCCCGGGCGATGCGCGTCCGCGCCGCCGGCGTCACGGCTTCGAGGCCGGCGACGAGGTCCGCCCGTGCCTTCACCTCGACGAATGCGAGCACTTGCCCGCGCTTGACCACCAGGTCGATCTCGCCCGCGCCCGTGCGCCAGCGTCGCGCGATGACGCGGTAGCCTTTCAGGCGCAGGAACCACGCGGCCAGCCGCTCGGCGCGGTGCCCGTGCCGCTCGGAGCGCTTCCGCGCCTCGGTGGCGTCCACGCTCATTCCCGGTCCTCGCGCAGCTCCAGCGCCCTTGCGTAGACCTTCCTGCGCGGCAGGCCGAGGGCCGCCGCGATGGCAGCCGAGGCCGCGCTGACGCTCTCCGTCCCGAGCGCGGCGAGGAGCGCGGTGTCGAGCGCGTCGTCGTCCGCAACCACCTCCTCGGGCGGGGCGACGAGAATGGTGATCTCGCCGCGCGGGTCGGGCTCGGCGGCGAACGCGGCGGCGAGTCCCGCCAGCGTGTCGCGCCGGAACGTCTCGAACGCCTTCGTCACCTCGCGCGCGACCACGGCCGCCCGCGCGCCGCCGAGCGTTTCGGCCATGTCGGCGAGCGTGTCGGCCGTCCGCTGCGGCGCCTCGTAGAAGACGAGCGTGGCGGGAACGGCGGCGAGTTCCGCCAGCCGTTTCCGCCGCGCCACCATTTTTGGCGGCAGGAAGCCGGCGAACAGGAACGTGTCGGTCGGAAGCCCGGCCGCGGACAGGCCGGCGATCACCGCCGACGGGCCGGGGATCGGGAACACGCGGTGCCCGGCCGCGACCACGTCGCCGACGAGCCGGTAGCCCGGATCGGAGATCAGGGGCGTGCCCGCGTCGCTGACGAGCGCCACCGCCTTGCCGTCCGCGAGCGCGGCGAGGATGCGCGGCCGCTGCCGCTCGGCATTGTGCTCGTGGTACGGGAACAGCGGCGCCTCGATGCCGAAATGGCGCGTCAGGCGCGACGTGATCCGCGTGTCCTCGCACGCGATGAGGTCGGCGGCCGCCAGCGTCCGGAGCGCGCGGAGCGTCACGTCGCCGAGGTTGCCGATGGGTGTTGCCGTTACGTAGAGCCCCGTTTCGAGCGGCGGCGCCGGGTGCGGCGTGCCGTCGATCAGGAAGGTCCGCGGAGGGGCCGGAGCGTCGTCGCTTTTCAAAGGAATCCGTGGCTTTTCGGCACCACCGGCGACACAATGCCGTCACTTTGACAGGACAACGGTGCCTCCTTAGGGTCCGCGGACTTTAGCAGGTCGCGGCGGCCTGCACGGAAGAGGAGTGTGGCTTTGCGCCAGAATGCATCTTGGTCGGCGCGGGGGCTCGCAACGTTCGGCACGCTCATCGCGGGTCTGCTCCTCCTTGCCGCCTGCAACGCGCGCGAGTTCACCTTCACGGGCCCGCCGCCGGCGATCCCGACCGGCGCTCCCGTCACCGGCGAAGTGCTTGGCACCGGCACGATCCGCGTCGCGCTGCTCGTGCCGCTGTCGGCCAACGGTAACGCTGCCGAGGCCGCGCAGAACATCCGCAACGCCGCCCAGCTGGCGCTGCGGGAATTCTCGAACGCCAACATCCAGATCCTCGTGAAGGACGACCTCGGCACCCCCGAGGGCGCGCGTGCCGCCGCCACCGAAGCCATCAGCCAGGGCGCGGAGCTGATTCTCGGTCCGTTGTTCGCCGCGTCCGTGTCGGCCGCCGCCGAAGTGGCGCGGCCGCAAGGCATCCCGATGATCGCTTTCTCGACCGACGTCTCGGTCGCGACCGCCGGTGTGTACCTTTTGTCGTTCCTGCCGCGGAACGACGTGCAGCGGATCATCCCGTACGCGGCCCGGAACGGCTACACCAACATCGCCGCGCTCCTGCCCGACAACGCCTACGGTACGCTCGCCGAGGCGGCCCTTCGCGAGATCGCGACAGCGTCCGGCATCCGCATCGTCGCCGTCCAGCGCTACGCGCTCGACCGCTCGGCCATGCAACCTGCCGCGGAGGCGATCGCCGACCTCGTCATTGCCGGCCAGGCGGACGCTGTCTTCATGCCCGATGGTGGCGACGCCGTGCCGTTCCTCGCCCAGATCATGGCGGCCAAGGGCATCCGCCCGGGCCAGATCCAGTTCCTCGGCAGCGGCCAGTGGAACGACGACCGGATCCGCACCGAGACGGCGCTTGCCGGGGGATGGTACCCCGGCCCGGACCTTGGCGGGTTCCGTACCTTCTCGTCGCGCTACTCGGCCGCCTTCGGCACGACGCCGTTTGCCACCGCGACGCTCGGCTACGACGCCACGATCCTCGCCGCCGGCCTTGCAGCGAACTTCGGCCCCGCCCGCTTCGCCCCCGCGACGATCACCAATCCCAACGGGTTCCGTGGCATCGACGGCGCCTTCCGGTTCCTGTCCAGCGGCCTGAACCAGCGGGCGCTGGCGATCTACGAGATCGACCGGAGCGGCACGGAACGGGTTGTGGACCCTGCGCCGGCCGGCTTCGCCGGGGTAGCCGCCGCATCGCCGGCGACCACCACGCCGGCGGCAGGTCCGCTCGCGGGGCTGTTCCAGTAGAATCTCCTGCGCGGGCGGCTGACCTGCGCGGCGGCGGGCGGCGGCCGTTCGGTCACGTCGACGGAAATGGCCGCCGATGTCGCCTACAGTCTCAGTTCGTCCAGGCCGCCCGGCATCGCGCGACCTGGGCGAACCCGACTAGTACCGGTAGTGGTCCGGCTTGAACGGGCCCTGCTCGGGGATGCCGAGATAGGACGACTGCTTGTTGCTGAGCTTTGTCAGCTTCACGCCGATCTTGGCGAGGTGGAGGAAGGCGACGCGCTCGTCGAGATGCTTCGGCAGCACGTAGACCTTCTTCTCGTAGCGGTCGCCGTGCGCCCAGAGCTCGATCTGCGCCAGCGTCTGGTTGGTGAATGAGTTCGACATCACGAAGCTCGGATGGCCCATGGCGTTGCCGAGATTCACGAGGCGCCCTTCGGACAGCAGGATGATGCGCTTGCCGTCGGGGAACTCGATCTCGTCCACCTGCGGCTTCACGTTCGACCACTTGTAGTTCTTGAGCGCCGCGACCTGGATCTCGCTGTCGAAGTGGCCGATGTTGCACACGATCGCCCGGTCCTTCATCGCCCGCATGTGCTCGATGGTGATGACGTCGACATTGCCCGTCGCCGTCACGAAGATGTCGGCGCGCGGGGCGGCGTCCTCCATCGTGACGACCTCGTAGCCTTCCATCGCCGCCTGGAGGGCGCAGATCGGATCGATCTCCGACACCATCACCCGGCAGCCGGCCTGACGCAGCGAAGCGGCCGAGCCCTTGCCGACATCGCCATAGCCGGCGACCATGGCGACCTTGCCGGCCATCATGACGTCGGTGCCGCGGCGGATGCCGTCGACCAGGCTCTCGCGGCAGCCATAGAGGTTGTCGAATTTCGACTTGGTGACCGAATCGTTGACGTTGATCGCCGGGAAGAGGAGCGTTCCCTTCTTCTGCATTTCGTAGAGCCGCTTGACGCCGGTCGTGGTCTCCTCGGTCACGCCCTTGATCGAGGCGGCCACGCGCGCGAACCAGCCGGGACGCTCGGCGAGCGTGCGGCGGATGAGGGCGAAGAAGACCTCCTCCTCCTCGTTCTCGTGCTTGTCGAGGAAGGCGGTGTCGCCCTGTTCGGCGCGAAGGCCGTAATGGACGAACAGCGTGGCGTCGCCGCCGTCGTCGAGGATCATGTTCGGGAGGCCGCCATCGGCCCAGTCGAACAGGCGGCGGGTGTAGTCCCAGTATTCCTTCAGCGTCTCGCCCTTGATGGCGAACACCGGTGTGCCGGCGGCCGCGATCGCGGCGGCGGCGTGATCCTGGGTCGAGTAGATGTTGCACGACACCCAGCGGACATCGGCGCCGAGCGCCTTCAGCGTCTCGATCAGCACCGCCGTCTGGATCGTCATGTGGAGCGAGCCGGCGATGCGGGCGCCCTTCAGCGGCTGCGACGGGCCGTACTCCTCGCGCACCGCCATGAGGCCGGGCATCTCGGTCTCGGCGATGTCGATCTCCTTGCGGCCCCAGGGGGCGAGGCCGATGTCCTTGACGATGTAGTCAGGGCCTTCGTGCTGGGTCTTGACGGTTGCGACCGATGTCATGGGGGAGGCTCTCCAATGAGCGGGAGCCGCCGGACGGCGGATCAACGGCGCTCGCAAGGGGTCAGATTGGCGCGGAACATAGCGATGCCCCGGCGGACGGGCAACCTGCGCCGGAAGACAGGCTGACGCCACGCTCTCATCGGGGCCGGTGCCGAGGCTATTGCCAAAGTATCGCCGAAGTCTCGCGGCATCGCGGCGCGTGACATGGCGGGCCCGGGCCGCACTTGCGCTGCTGCGGTCTTGCTGCAATGACACAATTTCGCGCCGTTTCTCACGGCAAAGCCATATGGCTGCGGCATGGGCCGCGCGCGGAGGAGAATCGCCCACCATGCCGACAATCGCCCTGGTCGATGACGACAGGAACATCCTTGCGTCGGTTTCGATCGCACTGGAATCGGAAGGATACCGCGTCGTCACCTACACGGACGGCATGTCGGCGATCGACGGTTTCGGCGGCACCAGCCCCGACCTTGCGATCCTCGACATCAAGATGCCCCGCATGGACGGAATGGAGCTGCTGCGCCGGCTCCGGCAGAAATCGGACATCCCGGTCATCTTCCTGACCTCCAAGGACGACGAGATCGACGAACTGTTCGGCCTCAAGATGGGCGCGGACGACTTCATCAAGAAGCCGTTCTCGCAGCGCCTCCTCGTCGAGCGGGTGAAGGCCGTGCTCCGCCGCGCCGCCCACCGCGACCAGGCCGGTACGCCGGCCAAGGCGACCGAAGCGTCGCGGCTCCTCGACCGGGGCGCGCTGTCGATGGACCCGGAGCGCCACACCTGCACCTGGAACGGCCTGCCGGTGACCCTGACGGTCACCGAGTTCCTCATCCTCTACGCCCTCGCGCAGCGTCCCGGCGTGGTGAAGAGCCGCAACGCGCTGATGGACGCGGCCTATGACGATCAGGTCTATGTCGACGACCGGACGATCGACAGCCACATCAAGCGCCTGCGCAAGAAGTTCAAGGCCGTCGACGACGACTTCGACATGATCGAGACGCTCTACGGGGTCGGCTATCGCTTCAAGGAAGCCTGATCGCGCGCGACGGGGCGCGGGGGTATGATCGAGAAATGGCGGTCGGATTTGACAGCGGGCAGCTGACGGACGGCGGCGCGGGAACGCGCAGCCGCTGGGCCGCGGTGCTCGTCCCGATCCGGTTCGTCTGGCGCATCGTCACGTTCGGCGGCTTCTCGAGCCTCACCCGCCGCATCGTCCTTCTCAACCTCGTCGCCCTCGGCGCCCTGGTCACGGGCATCCTCGTCCTCAACCAGTCCCGCGACAGCCTCATCGGCGCCAAGATCCAGAGCCTGACGACGCAGGGCTATCTGATTGCGCAGGCGATCTCGGCGTCCGCCACGATCGACCTGGCGCCCACCGTGCCGCGCCTCGACCCGAACCTCATGCTCGACCTCGAGGCGGGCGGGGCGGCGATGGACGTGTTCCAGCGGCCGATCGTCGGGCTCGACTTCCCGATCGACCCCGAGCAGGCGCAGATCATCTTCAACTATCTTGCGGTCGAGAACGGGCCGCGGCTCCGCATCTACCAGACGGACGGCTCGCTCCTCCTCGATTCGGACAACCTCCGCATCGCCCGCTACGACCTGCCGCCGATCGGCGCGGGCGAGCCAGGCTTCTTCGAGCAGATCTGGAACGGCATCACCGCCTGGTTCCGCCGAAGCGACCTGCCGCTCTACGTCGAGGCCGCCGGCAACGCCTCCGCCTATCCGGAAGTCGCGACCGCGATCACGGGCCAGTCCGATACGGTGACCCGCGTCACCTCGGACGGCCAGCTGATCGTCTCGGTCGCGGTGCCGATCAGCGGCTACGCGTCCGTCCAGGGTGCGCTTCTCCTCACCACCCAGCCGGGCGACATCGATGCGGTCATGCGCGGGGAGCGGAACGCGATCCTGCGCGTGTTCGCGGTCGCCGCACTCGTGTCCGTCATCCTTTCCTTCCTGCTCGCCGGCACGATCGCAGCGCCCCTCCGCCGCCTCGCCGCCGCCGCCGACAGCGTGCGGGCCGGCGTGAAGTCGCGGCCGGAGATCCCCGATTTCAGCCGCCGCGGCGACGAGGTAGGCCATCTCAGCCAGGCGCTCCGCGACATGACGACGGCGCTCTACAACCGCATCGACGCGATCGAGAGTTTTGCCGCGGACGTCGCGCACGAGCTCAAGAACCCGCTCACCTCGCTCCGCAGCGCGGTCGAGACGATGCCACTGGCCAAGACCGCGGAATCCCAAAAACGTCTCTCCGGGATCATCCAGCATGACGTGCGGCGCCTCGACCGCCTCATCTCCGACATCGCCGACGCCTCGCGGCTCGACGCCGAGCTGGCGCGGCGGGATTCGGAGGCGGTCAGCATAACCCGCCTCCTCGACACGATCGTCGCGATCGCCAACGACACGTCGAAGCCCGGCCAGCCGACCTTCGTCCTCGTGGTCGAGGACAGCGACGACGCCGGGGCCTTCACGGTGATGGGCCACGACACAAGGCTCGGCCAGGTGTTCACGAACCTTCTCGACAACGCCCGCTCCTTCTCGCCCTCGGGCACGGTCGTGACCGTCATGGCGCGGCGGGACGGCGATACCGTCGAGGTGGTGGTCGAGGACGAGGGGCCGGGGATCAATGCGGACAATGTCGACCGCATCTTCGAGCGCTTCTACACCGACCGTCCCGACGGCGAATCCTTCGGCCAGAATTCCGGGCTCGGCCTTTCGATCTCGAAGCAGATCGTCGAGGCCCACAAGGGCCGCATCTGGGCGGAGAACATCCTGAGGCACGGCGTGGCCGGCCATCCGGCAGGGATCGCCGGCGCGCGGTTCGTCGTCCGCCTTCCCGGCGCGGCGTGACCGGCTCCGCCGGGACCGTCCACGCCGGCGCGGTCCGGGTCGGACGGCATGGCGTGCTCGTCCTCGGCGCGCCCGGCAGCGGCAAGTCGAGCCTCATCCTCGCCCTGATCGAGGACCCCCGCCAGGACGCTGTCCTGGTGGCGGACGACCGCGTGGTCCTCGCCGCCGGCACCGGCCTCCTCGCCCGAGCGCCCGAGACGATCGCCGGCCTCATCGAAGTGCGTGGCGTCGGGGTCGTCCGCCGCCCCTATCTGGCGGAAGCGCGGATCGACCTTGCCGTCGAACTGCGTCCGATCGGCGATTGCCCGCGCCTTCCGGCGGCGGCCGATCTCGAAGTGGTGCTGGCCGGGGTCACGCTGCCGCGCCTCATCCTGCCGTCCGGATGCCACGATGCGTCGCTCCGGGTCCGGGTCGCCCTTGGCGAGTGGCTGCCGTCAGCTGCGGCCCCTGCGTGAACCCGCGACTCCGCCAGCCCTTGCGTTGGCGGGCCGATGAGCCGACATTACGGCCCCATCGCAGCAGGGTGGGCTCCCGCCCGCGGCGTGGTCGCCGCCGAGGTCATCTCCAAGAGACATGATCGGACTCGTACTCGTCACTCACGGCCATCTGGCCGATGAGTTCCGCTCCGCCCTCGAACACGTTGTCGGCCCGCAGAGCCAGATCGAGACCATCTCGATCGGGCCCGAGGACAACATGGAGACGCGCCGGTCGGATATTGTCGCGGCCATCGAGCGCGTCGATACAGGCAGCGGCGCGATCGTGCTGACCGATATGTTCGGCGGCACGCCGTGCAACCTTGCCATCTCCGTCATGCAGTCGAGCCGCGTGGAGGTGATCGCCGGCATGAACCTGCCGATGCTGATCAAGCTCGCCCGCATTCGCGAGGAGACGCCGCTGTCGGAGGCGATCAACCTCGCCTACGAGGCGGGCCGGAAATACATCAACGTCGCCAGCCAGGTCCTCGCCGGGCAATGACGGGTGACGACGGGCGGCCGCTCATTCGCGACCTCACGATCGTCAATAAGCGCGGCCTGCACGCCCGCGCCTCGGCCAAGTTCGTGCAGACGGCGGAAAAGTTCGACGCCTATGTCACCGTCCTCAAGGACGGGCACTCGATCGGCGCCGGCTCGATCATGGGCCTCATGATGCTCGCCGCCGCCCCCGGCACGGTGATCCGCCTCGTCGCCAGCGGCCGCGAGGCCCGCCCGGCGCTCGACGCGCTCGAAGCCCTCGTCGCCGACAGGTTCGGCGAGGAGGAGTAGCTTCTCCGCAACCCCGGGGGGACAGGTCGCTTGCCGGACGGTTGCATCCCAAGCCGCGGCGCGCGACCGCACTGGAGGCTATCGTTCTCGAATTCTGTCGCTGTCTCACCCGCGATTTTTTTTATGCGGTCGGCGACGCTGTTGGCGGGCCTCCGGTGACCGGCGAGGTACGCGCCGTCGACCTCGATAGCCCGAAAGCTGAAGGCCGACCTTTCTCTGAGGCGACGGCTTCACGGGGTGTGTGTGCCAGAACGAAGGCCGTCTTGTGCTGGCGTTCGAGGTCGCGGCTCAGTTGGAGCACTACGAGCCCTTGGCGCTGTCGGAGAAGGTCACGACTGCCAAAGAGTAGTCGCGAATGGGGCCCTTGCGGTTCTCGAGGATCGTGCCGGACGTGACGCTGCAATGGTTTCTGCACGCGCCGCATTTCCAGACCGGACGCGTGCCAAGCGCGGTGACGCGGAGGCGGCTGCAGCGTGGGCCTTGCGCGCCTTGTCAAGCTGAAATGCACTGGATACGATGATTCCGACACCGAATCGGATGACTCCGTATGGCGAGCATAACCCGGGATTGGCAATCGCAGGTTAAAGGCATCCTCAAGGCGGAACTCAAGCGACGGAATCTTAGCTATGCCGACCTGGCCGAGCGGCTGGGCGCCCTTGGCGTTAAGGACAACGAACGCAATATCTCCAACAAGATATCACGTGGTACCTTCTCTGCCGCCTTCTTGGTGCAATGTTTGGAAGCGATTGGTGCACGAACGATCCATCTCGATGATACATAGGCGTCGGTGCGAAGCTCGCGGCCTCGCGGCGGCTCTCTGTCGCGACGACCGGACGGCTCCGCGAGGGAAATGGCGTCGGGGGTCGAATGTCAGTGGCTGACGATCTGTTTCCCGCTTCGCCACGGGTCATATACGCACGCGCGCCGCTGACCGAAGTGGTCTGCCAGTTGCGGTTTCCTCCGATCCTACGGATCGAGGCCGGCCCGCCAGCGGATTTCCAGGATCGCATCCGAGCGACCTTCCCTCTTTTGGAACGCGCCACCCAACAAACCAACCTCGTCGACGGCCTGCCGGCAGACCTCGCACGACTGCTGAACGTTCCAGGGGCCGGCTCCAGCTATGTCTTCAAGACTGAAGATCAGAAGCATACTATTACATTGGCGCCAGAGTGGCTAGCGCTAACAACAACAGAATATCAGCGCTGGGAAGGCTTTAGAAGCCTCCTTATCCCGCCTTTGCAAGCTCTTATCGAAATATACAAGCCAAGTTTCTTCAGTCGAATTGGATTACGATATCAGAACTCTATACACAAACCTTCGATGGAACTGGATACCCATCGCTGGGCCGAATTGTTAATCCCCGAGGTGCTTGGGGCGCTTGTTTTGCCCCAGTTCGAATCCAATATCATGGAGATCAGGAAGCGAATTAGATGCCGTCTGCCCGATGGTAGTGGATCCGTGTTTATTCAGCACGGCTTCGGTGGTGATGGCGGACGTGATAAAGACACGTACCTCCTTGACTTTGACTTCTATGCCGACAAAACCGAGGTCCAACATGCCGTCTCAGTTCTTGACGACTTCCATACCAGAGCCGGAAGAGCATTTCGGTGGTGCATCACTCCGACGCTTCACGAAAGACTTGGGCCACAGCAATTGGACTAGCTTTCCGGGGACGATCGAGATGCTTACGATCGACCACGGGCCACACGGTTCCGCTCACTTCCGCACGACGGTCGAGGTGACCGGCGACACGATCGCGTACATGCCATTCTCAGCGATGCAACGCCTTGTCTGTCTCTATTTCCTGGGACGAATGGACGAGAGCGCCTTAGATGAAGCCTGCGTCACGTTGCGTGAGCTCTATAGTCATCAGGAAGAGCGCCTGAAGGCCGATATCGATGCGCCGCGCGATTTCCATCGCTTGGCTGCGAAGCCTGCACTGCGAACAATCGAACGGCAGCCATTCTATATCAGCGACTAGAATTTTGGATATGCTTGGTGGTTGACGGCAAGAACATAGCGCCGACAGAGGCGAATGTCGCGGTAATCGTTCGCAATTGCATCTATACTACAAGTGAACTAGACGCCGAGCCGAGACAGTCAGAAATAGTAACGGGGATTGCTCAGCACATTTTTGACCCTGTATCTGGGCGTGTCGATGTCCTGCGTCACAACTACGCTGTAATACTTAGCCAAGATTGCGACCTTCTTCAGGACTACAATACTCGGCAGAAAGGGGAACAATCCGATCTGAATAGCGTATTGGTCTTTGAGGCAGAGCCATGGTCCAAAGTAAAAACATTGGTATCTGGCCGAGATATTTGGAAGCCGTTGGGGCAAAACAAGAATGAACGCTACCACTTGTTAGAAGAAGTGCCAGCCGCGTGTGACTGCGCAGGCGAAGGACTGCCGGCATTGGTAATCGACTTCCGAAAACTATTCGCTCTTTCTGCAATTGAGATTGGCCGGCAGTTTGGATTGGGAAAGGACGGCGCGCAGCGACGCTGCCGTATGGTTGCCCCCTACCGGGAACATTTGCAGAGCCGTATGGCCTTCTATCTACAGCGTGTCGGGATTCCTGAACCGCACAGGGTCCCGGCAGCTGTGGTACCGACCGGGTGAGACGGCTACATTAAATTCCGCGTTGTTCCCCGGATTCGCACCGCGACTTCATGCGCCTCCTTGCCATCGACACCTCGCTCGAGGCCTGCGCGGTCGGCATCGCGGCCGGTGACGCGGCGCGCATTCTCCGATCGGAGACGATCGGGCGCGGCCACGCGGAACGGCTGTTCTCGATGATCGCCGAAGCGCTCGACGCGGCGGGCATGACGATCGGCGACATCGACCGCTTCGCCGTGACCGTGGGACCGGGCTCGTTCACCGGCATCCGCGTCGGTATCGCCGCCGTGCGCGGCTTTGCCCTTGCCACCGGCAAGCCCGCAATTGGCCTCTCGACACTCGCCGTCCACGCCGCGGCGGCGCGGGAGACGGCCGGGGCGGTCCCGGTCCTCGCCGCGCTTCCGGGCAAGGGCGGAGACGTGTTCGCCCAGCTCTTCGCCGGCGACGGGTCACCCGCAGCGCCCGCGGGGAACGGCCCCGCCGCGCCATTCGCGGCCGCGGCGATCGCGGCGCATGCTGTCCTGGCCGGCGCGGGATCGGACCTCGTGGCTGCCGCCGGCGCGGCCGGAGCACCCGTCATCCATCGCGCGTCCGCGCCCGACCTTGCCGTCTTCGTCCGCCTTGCGCTGGCCACGGAGCCGACCGGCGAGCCGCCACGGCCGCTGTACCTCCGCGCGCCCGACGCCGCCCCGGCGGCGCCGGGGCCGGCGATGCGACCATGAGCTGGTTCCGGCGGGAGGTCCGCACCCATATCGACAATGCGATGACCGAGGATTCCCGCGTCCTCGCCGACATCCACGGCCGCAGCTTCGACCGCGGCTGGAGCGCGGAGGAGATGCGGGCGATGATTTCCGCGCATCCCGTGGTGGAGGTTCTGGCTCTCCGGCGGAGCGATTCCGGCAAGGCCACGACCGCGGGCTTCGTGGTGTTGCGGATCGCCGGCGGCGAGGCTGAGATCCTGACGCTCGCGGTCGATCCGCAATACCGCCGCTGCGGCTACGGAAAGCTCCTCATGGAAGAGGCGCTCCGCCACGCCTATCGCGACCGCGCCGGGGCGGTGTTCCTCGAGGTCGACGAAACCAACAGGGCGGCGGTGCCGCTCTATTCCGCCCTCGGCTTCGAGACGGTGGGCCGCCGGGCGCGCTATTATGAGCGGCAGGACGGGCCGGCGGGCAGCGCGCTTGTCATGCGGCTGCGCCTCGGCTAAGCGGCCGTTCCAACCGGACAGGTAAAGTGGCGGCGACCGAGACACCCCTCTCCCTCATCGACGCCTGCGCCGCCAAGGGCATGCGGATGACCGAGCAGCGCCGGGTGATCGCGCGCATCCTCGACGCCGCCTCCGACCACCCCGACGTCGAGGAGCTCTACCGGCGCGCCTCCGCCGTCGACCCGCGGATTTCCATCTCGACGGTGTACCGCACGGTAAAGCTGTTCGAGGACGCCGGGATCATCACGCGGCACGAGTTCCGCGACGGAAGAGCCCGCTACGAGCCGATCCCCGACGAGCATCACGACCATCTGATCGACCTGCGCACCGGCAAGGTCGTCGAGTTCCGCAGCGAGGAGATCGAGGCGCTCCAGGAGCGCGTCGCCGCCGAACTCGGGTTCAAGCTGGTGGACCACCGGCTGGAGCTCTACGGCGTGCCGATCGGCAAGAAGGACGGGACGTAGAGCCGGCTGGGCCGGCCGGCTCGCGCATTCCGCCGATGACCCACGAGCGCGCCCTGACCCTAACCAACCCATTCTGGCCACTCACTTTCTTCACCCTCCCCCTTGTGGGGAGGGCCGGGGTGGGGACTCTCGGCTTCACCAATTCGTACGGCAGCAAGTCCCCCTCCCAACCCACCCCACAAGGGGGGAGGGAGCGATGGGCCTGAGATTCAGACTAGCCGAGCCGAAGCAACGGCGGTTCGGTGCCCGGCCACGTGGCGCTGCGGTGACTGTTGCCCCAGAGCAACAGCTGCTCCTTGCGCCGCGTCGGAGGGTTGGCCAAACTGACCCCTTCCCGACATGCGGCCGAGCCGCCGCGGAACCTGATGACGCCCGAGACCCCGCAGAAGAAGGTCTTCATCCGCACCCACGGGTGCCAGATGAACGTCTACGATTCCGGGCGGATGGCGGACGTGCTGGCGGGCGAGTACGCCACGACCGGCGCTCCGGAAGAGGCGGACCTCATCCTCCTCAACACGTGCCACATCCGCGAGAAGGCGTCGGAGAAGGTCTACACCGAGCTCGGCCTGCTGCGGCGAATCAAGGAGAAGGCCGCCACCGAGGGCCGCACCGTCACCATCGGCGTCACGGGGTGCGTGGCGCAGGCGGAGGGCGAGGAGATCGCGCGCCGGGCAAAGGCCGTCGATCTCGTGGTCGGCCCGCAATCCTACCAGAGGCTGCCGGAGATCGTGCGGGAGGCGCGGAGCACCCGCCGGCCGCCGGTGACGGCCGACTTTGCCCCCGGCGAGAAATTCGCGGCGCTGCGGGACACGCCGCCGCGGAATCGCGGCGAGGTTTCCGCCTTCCTCGCGGTGCAGGAGGGCTGCGACAAGTTCTGCACGTTCTGTGTCGTCCCCTACACGCGCGGCGCGGAGTTCTCTCGGCCCGCCGCCGACCTCATCGCCGAGGCGACGCGGCTCGCCGACATGGGCGTGCGCGAACTCACGCTCCTTGGCCAGAACGTCAATGCCTGGCACGGCGACGGTCAAGACGGCGCGCAATGGGGCCTTGGCAAGCTCCTGTTCCGGCTGGCGGAAGTGCCCGGCATCGCCCGGCTGCGCTACACCACAAGCCACGCCCGCGACATGGACGACGCCCTGATCGCCGCCCATCGCGACCTGCCGGCGCTGATGCCGTACCTTCACCTGCCGGTGCAGGCGGGATCGGACCGCATCCTGCAGGCCATGAACCGGCGTCACACCGCCGGCGACTATCTCCGCCTCGTCGACCGCATTCGCGCGGCGCGGCCGGACATGGCGCTGTCGGGCGATTTCATCGTCGGCTTCCCCGGCGAGACCGATGCCGACTTCGCCGAAACGCTCCGGCTGGTGGAAACTGTCACATACGCGTCGGCGTTCACGTTCAAATACAGTCCCCGTCCCGGCACGCCGGCTGCATCGTCAAGGCAGCAGGTGCCGGCAGCGGCGAAGAACGAGCGGCTCTATCGCCTCCAGGCGCTGATCGCCGATCAGCAGGCGGCGTTCAACCGGTCGAGGCTCGGAATGGAGATGGACGTCCTGTTCGACCGGCCCGGCAAGCGGCCGGGCCAGATTGCCGGGCGCTCGCCCTGGCTCCAGACCGTCCATGTCATGGCGTCGCCCGATCTGATCGGCGAAGTCCGCAGCGTCACCATCGATGCACTCGGCACCAACACAATGTCCGGCGTCCTTTCGGATGCCCGGACCTTCGAGGAGGCTGTTTGACCCCGACGCGCTCCCGTACCGCTGCCCCCGCCGCGATCGAGCTCCGGCCCGACGCGACCCAGATCAACGTCGCCTTCGACAGCAACCGCCTCGCGGTGGCCCTGTTCGGCGAGTTCGACCAGAACCTTGCCATGATCGAGCAGCGCTTCGGCGTGGAGGCGGTCGCGCGCGGCAACCAGGTCCAGATCCGCGGCCTCGCGCATGACTGCGCGAAGGCGCGCCTCGCGCTCGACATGCTCTACACCCGCCTCGAGCAGGGCCACGACATCGAGCCCGGCGACGTCGACGGCGCGATCCGGATGGCGGAGGCGGCGGACGCGCAGCTGAACCTGCCGACGCTCGAGCCGAAGAGCCGGCTCTCGATGGCGCAGATCGCAACGCGGCGGAAGGTCGTCATGGCGCGATCGATGGCGCAGGATGCCTATATCCGCGCCATGGACGCGGCGGAGCTCGTCTTCGGCATCGGGCCGGCCGGCACGGGCAAGACCTATCTTGCCGTCGCCTATGCCGCCGCAATGCTCGAGAACGGTCAGGTCGCGCGGCTCGTCCTGTCGCGGCCGGCGGTCGAGGCGGGCGAACGGCTCGGCTTCCTGCCGGGCGACATGAAGGAGAAGGTCGATCCCTATCTCCGCCCGCTCTACGATGCACTCTACGACATGATCCCGGCCGAGAAGGTGGAGCGCGGCCTGGCGTCGGGTGCGATCGAGGTCGCGCCGCTCGCCTTCATGCGCGGCCGCACGCTCGCCAACGCCGCCGTCATCCTCGACGAGGCGCAGAACACCACGCCGATGCAGATGAAGATGTTCCTGACCCGTCTCGGCGAGGGGTCGAAGATGTTCGTCACCGGGGACCCGACGCAGGTCGACCTCCCCGAGAAGCAGAGTTCCGGCCTCGCCGAGGCGCTCGACCTGCTGCGCGACGTGCCGGAGATCCGGCAGGTGCGTTTCACCGACGCCGATGTGGTCCGGCACCCCCTCGTCGCGCGGATCGTCCGGGCCTACGACGCGCGCGACCGGAAGCTGCGCGGCGGCGATGGGTAGCATCGCCGGCACCGGCGCTGACATCGCGATCGCCATCGAAGGCGGCGACTGGCCTGACGAACCGACGCTGGACGCGCTGGTCAAGGCGGCCGCGCGGGCGGTGGAGGAGCACCTCGGCGAGGATTTCTCGGGCCGTGAATTGTCGCTCCTGTTCACCGACGACGCCGAGATCGGCAGCCTCAACGCCGACTGGCGCGGCAAGCCCAAGCCCACGAACGTACTGTCCTTTCCGGCCGCCGCCATGCCCGGTATGGACGACCCGCCGCTCGGCGATATCGCGTTCGGCTACGAGACCGTCCGGCGCGAGGCCGAGGAAGCGGACTTGACGCTGGCCGACCATATCACCCATCTTTTCGTCCACGGCCTCCTCCACCTCCTCGGGTACGACCATGAGGTGATCACGGAGGCGGAAGCGATGGAGCGGCTCGAGATCGCCGTCCTCGCTCGGCTGGGCATCGCCGATCCCTATGCGGGCAGCGAGCCGGAGCCCCACTGAACAGGCGGCGCGAACTGACATGAACGATCGCAAAGATACGCCCTTGGCCGGCGTCGAGCCGGCTCCGGAACCTCTCCCTAGTAGTCCGCCGCCCGGCGCCAGGCCGGGCGAGGGCGACACCTGGCTCGACCGCCTGCGCGGCGCGGTCGGCCTTCGCAGCGCGACCGCGCGCGAGGAGCTCGAGGAAGCGCTCGAGGAAGCAAGCACCGACGATGCGTTCACGCCCGAGGAGCGGGCGATGCTGTCGAACGTGCTGGGGCTCAGGGAAGTCCGCGTCGAGGACATCATGGTGCCGCGGGCCGACGTCGAGGCCGTGGATATAGATGCAACGCTGGGCGAACTGATGGCCGAGTTCCGCGAGAACGGCCATTCGCGCATGCCGGTCTACCGCGACTCGCTCGACGAGCCCGTGGGCATGGTCCACATCAAGGACCTCATGCTCTACCTCGCCAAGACCGCGGCCGTGCCGTCGCGGAACGACGCACGCCCCGCGGTCGACCTCAGTCGCGTCGACCTCAGCCGGACGGTCGGCGAGGCGGGGCTGGTGCGGAACGTGCTGTTCGTCCCGGCGTCCATGCCCGTGGCGAAGCTGCTGACGACGATGCAGACCTCGCGCATGCAGATGGCGCTCGTGATCGACGAGTTTGGCGGAACCGACGGCGTCGTCTCGATCGAGGACGCGGTGGAGGCCATCGTCGGCGAGATCGAGGACGAGCACGACGAGGACGAGCCCGAGATCGCGCCCGATGGCGACGGCGCCTTCGTCGCCGACGGCGGCGCGGGTGTCGAGGAGGTCGCGGCGGCGGTCGGCGGCGATCTCGGCAAGGATCGCGACGAGGACGAGGTCGAGACGATCGGCGGGCTGGTCTTCAGCCTGCTGGGCCGCATTCCCGCGACGGGCGAGACCATCATCGTCCCCGGCGGCTACGAGGTCCGCATCCTCGACGCCGACCAGCGCCGCATCCGCCGTCTCCGCATCAAGCGGCTGGCGGCGTTGCCGGGCACCCCCGCGACCGCACCGGGAGCCGAGGGGACCGAGCCCCGCACCGCCTCGCGCGCTTGACGCGGACGCGATAGTCCCGCACTCCGGGCTCCTTGGTCGCTTCCGATTCGCGGGGCCGGGCGCCGATGGGCCGACTGGCCGATTCGATCATCCTGCTCTGGGGCTGGCGCAGGCTGTTCCTCGCGATGCTTGCGGGCGCGGTCACCGCGTTCGCGCTCGCCCCGTTCGACCTCGTCCCGGTCCCGCTCGTAACCATCCCGATCCTCGTCTGGCTGATCGACGGATCGACGCCGCCCGTCGGCACCGGCTTCCTGCGCCGGCTGCTGCCTGCCTTTGGCGTCGGCTGGGCCTTCGGCTTCGGCTATTTCCTCGCCGGCCTGTGGTGGATCGGTGTCTCCTTCCTGGTGGACGGTGACACCTTCGCGTGGCTGATGCCGGTGGCGGTGGTCGTGTTCCCTGCGCTCCTGGGCATCATCTGGGGCGTCGGCACGGCCCTGGCGCGCCTGTTCTGGAGCGACGGGTGGCCGCGCATTGTCGTCTTCGCCATCGCCATGACGGGGGTCGAGTGGCTGCGCGGGCACATCCTCACCGGCTTCCCGTGGAACGCCTTCGGCTACGCGCTGATGCCGGAGCCGGTGCTGATGCAGTCCGCCGCGGTCGTCGGCGTGTGGGGCATCACGCTCCTGGCCTTCCTCGTGTTCGCCGCTCCCGTGCTCCTGGTGCGGACCGGCGAGCGCTTCCGGGTGGCGGCGCTCCTGTGCATCCTCCTGCTCCTCGCTGCCGACGCTGCCTATGGCGTCCTCCGGCTCCGCAACGCCTCCGACGAGACCGTCGCGGGCGTCCGCCTCCGCATCGTCCAGCCGAACATCGACCAGCGCACCAAGGAGGACCCGGCCTTCTGGGCCGAGAGCTTCCGCCAGACGATCAACCTCAGTGCCGCGCCGGCTGCCCAGGCGGTCACCCACGTCATCTGGCCCGAGACGGCCATCCCCTACATCCTCACCGAATCGCCCCAGCAGCTCGCGGCGATCGCCGCAATGCTCGACCCGGGGATGGTGCTCCTGGCGGGCGCGCCGCGCGCCGACCAGCCGGACGAGAACGGCGACCGGGCGGTGATGAACTCGATCCTTGTCATCGAGGACGGCGGCGTGATCATCGATTCCTACGACAAGGTCCACCTCGTCCCGTTCGGCGAATACCTGCCCCTGCAGGGCCTTCTCGAAGGCATCGGCCTTCGTCAGCTGATCTCCCTGCCGGGCGGGTTCGAGCCCGGCGTCCAGCAGCGGAGCATCGTGGCCGGCACGGCACCGGCTTTCGCGCCGCTGATCTGCTACGAGGCGATCTTCCCGCACGAGGTCGTGCCCGACGGCGACCGTCCGGGCTGGCTCCTCAACGTGACCAATGACGCGTGGTACGGCGATACGCCGGGACCGCGGCAGCATCTGCGCCAGGCGATCGTCCGGGCGGTGGAGGAGGGCCTGCCGCTCGTGCGCGCCGCCAATACCGGCATCTCGGCGATCGTCGATCCCTATGGGCGGATCGTCGCCAGCCTCGAGCTCAATGAGACGGGCGTGATCGACGGTGATCTGCCCGCGGCATTACCTCGTACAACCTATGCACGCTTTGGTGATACACTTACGGCCGCAATCGCCATTGTGCTCGCGATCCTCGCAGGGTTGGGTAGAATGACGCAGACAAGACGGCCGGATTGACACCCTGTATCCGCTGCTCGTAAAGCCGCGCAGTCCCCCCGGAGGCTCGGGGAGAATGGCGGCGTCGGAGCAATTCCAGATGAGTCAAGCTATGGCAGCCACCAAGAAGCCGAATCCGATCGACATTCATGTCGGAGGGCGAGTTCGACTTCGGCGGATGATGCTGGGGATGAGCCAGGAGAAGCTCGGCGAGCAGCTCGGCATCACGTTCCAGCAGATCCAGAAATACGAGAAGGGCACCAACCGGATTGGCGCCAGCCGCCTGCAGAACATCGCAGGCGTCCTGTCGGTCCCGGTCGGCTTCTTCTTCGACGGTGCCCCTGGCCCGGGTGATATTGCCGCTCCCGATTCCAAGAGCGGCAGCTACGTGGTCGACTTCCTTTCGAGCTCGGAAGGGCTCCAGCTGAATCGTGCCTTCGTCCGGATTGCCGACGCCCGCGTACGCCGCCGGGTGGTCGACCTCGTGCGCGCCCTCGCCGGCGACATGACGGACGCCTGACAGCAGACGGCGACCGATTGACGCTGCTGGCGCCCATGGCCTCGGGGCACCCGCTTCCCTCCCTGCGCTTCGTCGATCCCTCAACCCAAGCGAGTGCCAATCTTGCGATCGTCCTACATCTTCACGAGCGAATCCGTCTCCGAGGGCCATCCGGACAAGGTCTGCGATCGCATCTCGGATACCATCGTCGACGCCTTCCTCGGCGCCATGCCCGAAGCGCGCGTCGCCTGCGAGACGTTGGCGACCACCAACCGGGTGGTGATCGCGGGCGAAGTCCGCGGCCCGGGGGAGATCGCCGAGAACCCCGAATTCATCGTCGAGCTGGCGCGCGGTGCGATCCGCGACATCGGCTACGAGCAGGACGGCTTCCACTGGAAGACGGCCGACATCGAGGTGCTGCTCCACGGCCAGTCTGCCGACATCGCCCGCGGCGTGGATGCCGCCGGCAACAAGGATGAGGGCGCCGGCGACCAGGGCATCATGTTCGGCTACGCCTGCCGCGAGACGCCGGAATTCATGCCGGCGCCGATCTACTACGCCCACCGCATCCTGCACGACCTCGCCAAGGCCCGCCATTCGGGCGCGGCGCCGGAGCTCCAGCCGGACGCCAAGAGCCAGGTCACGATCCAGTACCGCGACGGCCATCCGGTCGGCGTGACGGCGATCGTGGTCTCCCACCAGCACACCCACGACATGTCCTCCGAGGACGTGAAGACCGTGATCGAGCCGTATGTGACGGCGGCGCTGCCGGAAGGCTGGATTTCGAAGGACACGGTCTGGCACGTCAATCCGACCGGCAAGTTCCTCATCGGCGGCCCCGATGGCGACGCCGGCGTCACCGGGCGGAAGATCATCGTCGACACCTATGGCGGCGCGGCCCCGCACGGCGGCGGTGCGTTCTCCGGCAAGGACCCGACCAAGGTCGACCGTTCGGCCGCCTATGCGGCGCGGTACCTCGCCAAGAACGTCGTCGCGGCCGGCTTCGCCGACCGCTGCACCATCCAGCTCGCCTACGCCATCGGCGTGTCGGATCCGGTATCGGTCTATGTCGACCTCCATGGCACCGGCACCGCGGATGAGGACAGGGTCGAGAAGGCGATCCGCGACGTGATGCGCCTCACGCCGCGCGGCATCCGCGAGAAGCTCCAGCTCAACCGGCCGATCTATGCCCGCACCTCGTCCTACGGCCATTTCGGCCGCGCCCCGGACGCGGATGGCGGCTTCTCATGGGAGCGCACGGACCTCGTGGCGGACCTGCGGACCGCCCTGCGCTAGTCTGGAACGCAACGCGTCGGTGGACAGCGTGGAGCACCCCCACCGGCGCCTGCACGGACGGCGCAAGGGTCGCCCGTTGAGCCCGACGCGCACCGCGCTCGTCGCCGATCTCGGGGCGTCGCTGCTGCTCGATCTCGCCCGGCCCGCCCCGGACGACCCGCGGACCCTTTTCCCGCTTCCCCTTCGCGACGTCCGGCTCGAGGTCGGCTGCGGCGGCGGCGAGCATCTCATTCATGAGGCCCTTGCCGCGCCCGATGTCGGCTTCATCGGCATCGAGCCGTTCGAGGAGGCGTTCGGCAAGATCGTCGCCGGAGTCGAGGCGGCGGGGCTCCGGAACGTCCGGCTGTTCGCCGACGACGCGGCTCTCGTCCTTGACTGGCTGCCGGCCGGCTCGCTCGGTCGCGTGGATGTTCTCTACCCGGACCCGTGGCCGAAGCGGCGGCACTGGAAGCGCCGCTTCGTGTCCGACGAGAACCTCGCCCGCATGGCGCGGGCGCTTCGCCCCGGCGGCACGTTCCGCTGCGCCTCGGACATCCCTGCCTACGTCGACTGGGCGCTCCTCCGCACGACGCCCCGCGCCGACTTCCGCTGGACGGCGGAGCGCGCCGACGACTGGCGGAAGCCATGGGCCGGCTGGCCGGGCACGCGATACGAAGGCAAGGCGCTCAGGGCCGGCCGCGTGCCGGCCTACCTCGTGTTCGAGCGAGTTTGACTAGCCCGGGGGCTGGGCGGCTGGAGCGCGCCCTCGGCCCGCCGCCGTGCGAATCCTCTCAAATCGGAGACGCTGCCCCGTATCGAGGCGCCCTTCGAACGCAGTGAAGATCGAATCAGCCAGCACGGGGCGGCGCTGCAGCGCGGCGAGTGCGAGTTCCAGCGCGCGCGCCGGCGAACTGCGCCGAAGGGCATCGGTCAGCGCCCGGAGATGGGCCATGTCCTCGTCGGCCGCTGCCGTGATCAATTCGGTGGCCGGCCTCGTTCCGCCGAATATGCGGACACATTCATGGCCGGCGAAGTACGCCTCGATGCACCGGACCTCCGGTGCTGCGCGGGCGATTTCGGCTGCGTGCACCCGATCCTCGGCGCAGTGGGGATCGAAGATCACATAGGCGGTCTGGCAAACATCGCGGGCCTCGATGCGCATGCCGCGGTGAAGACCGGCCCGGTAGTGCTGCTGGTAGCGCAGGTCGGGCACGGGCAGCCGCTTATTGTCCAGCGTCGCCTGCGGTCCGCAGGCGACCGCCACCGCGCACCCGGAGGACCGACCGAATTTGAGCGCCGCGAAAGCGCCCATCGAGCTGCCGTAGGCGACCGCCTTCCGGTACCGCTTGGTGGTGTCGCAGACGGCCCTTGTCGCGTCGGCCATGCCGGGCGTCATGAACCAGTGCGGCGCCTTCGCCACGAATCCGACGGCGCTGAGGCCCGCCTTCTCGAGAAAGCCTCGCCCCCAGTACGTGCTTCCGTCCGCCTGTGAGGCGAAACCGGGACCGAACATTCCCAGTGAAGAGAACGTCACGACGAGGAGGTCGCCACCTCCGGCATCGCGATGGACCACCTGGATGTCGTCATCCTCGAAGACGACCGCGGTTTCTTTGTCGCTCGGTCCCTGGATCACGCCTCAATCCCACGCCAACCGCGTCCTTGGAGAATTGCTGGTAACACGGTCGCGTTCCACGGGCCGTATGACCAGCTTGCCTCCGGGGCGTTCGCGGTGGCGCTCTCCGTACGGTGCCGTCCCTTCCGCAACCTCGTTGCACTTTCCGCGTGAACCCTGGCTGCGACGGTTGCATCATCCCCCATCTGGGGAGGCCTCTAACATCGGAGGATCACAGATGCGGATGCGCATGCTGATGCTTGGGAGCGCCACCGCAGCGGTCGCGCTTGCCCTTGCCCCGGCCACGGCCCAGCAGGACGGGTACAATCCGGCGACGATGACGTTCTTCGTCACGAGCACCGGGATGGGCGACGGCGGCAATCTCGGCGGCCTCGAAGGGGCGGACGCCCACTGCCAGGCGCTCGCCGCCGCGGCCGGCGCGGGCGACCGGACGTGGGTCGCCTACCTGTCCACCGAGGGCGAGGGCGGCGTGAATGCCGGCGAGCGGGTCGGCGCGGGTCCGTGGGTCAACGCCACGGGCGTGACGATCGCCACCGACCTTGCGGAACTGCACGGCGAGAATGCCATCGACAAGGCGACCGCCCTGACCGAACTCGGCATGATCGTGAACGGCCGTGGCGACAGTCCCAACGTCCACGACATCCTCACCGGGACGCTGCCGGACGGCACCGTTGCCGCGGGCGCCACCTGCGGGAACTGGACCCTGGCCACGGACGACGCGGCCGCCATGGTCGGCCATCACGACCTCCAGGGCCATCCGACGACCAATTTCTGGAACAGCTCGCACGAATCGCAAAGCTGCAGCCAGGCGGGCGTCGAGCGCTTCGGCGGCGCCGGCCTCTTCTACTGCTTCGCCGTGGCGCCGTAGCGCCCCGGCCTGCGGGAGGCGCCCCGCGGCGCCTTCCGGCTCCACCTCCGCCATTCCCACGCTGGGACGGCGGTCCTATAAGGCGGCATGTCCGAAGCCGCCGCCCAGAAAGCCGAATCGGCCGGCGGCCTTCGCCGGGTCGGCCTGTCGGGCCTGAAACTCGCGCAGTTCCGGAACTACGCCGCCCTGTCGCTGCGGCTCGGACCGGAGCCGGTCGTGCTCACCGGGCCGAACGGCGCCGGCAAGACGAACCTCCTCGAGGCGGTGTCGTTCCTGTCGCCCGGCCGGGGTCTGCGGCGCGCAAGGCTCACCGAAATTGCGCGACATCCCGGCGACGGCACCTGGGCGGTTGCGGCGACTCTTTGCGACCCGGACGGCGAGACCGAGCTGGGAACTGGCATCGCGCTTTCGCCCGAAGGGCCGGAGCGGCAGCGTTCGGTGCGGGTGAACCGGGCGCCGGCGCCGAGCAGCCAGGCGCTTCTCGACCTTTGTCGCGTGGTGTGGCTCACGCCGGCGATGGATGGCCTGTTCACCGGCGCTGCCTCCGACCGCCGCCGCTTCCTCGACCGCCTCGTCCTCGCTCTCGATCCGACCCATGGCGAGCGCGTCAACGCCTATGAGCGCGCCATGCGCAGCCGGAACCGCCTGTTCGAGGAAGGCCGCACCGACGCGCGGTGGTTCTCCGCCATCGAGGCGCAGATGGCCGAGCTTGCCGTGGCGGTCGCGGCCGCGCGGCGCGAATGCATCAGCCTTCTCGAGGGCGCGATCGCCGCGCAGCCGGTCGACGGACCGTTTCCCGCCGCGGTGATCTCCGTCGATGGCACGGTGGAGACGATGCTGGCCGGCGCCACGGCGACCGAAGTCGAGGACCGCGTGCAGGCGGATCTCGCCGCCGGCCGCCACGCCGACCGCGCAGCGGGGCGCGCGCGCAGCGGGCCGCATCTCTCGGACCTCGTCGTGGTCCACGGTCCCAAGGCAGCGCCCGCGGCGGAGTGTTCCACGGGGGAGCAGAAGGCGCTTCTCATCGGCATCGTGCTCGCCCACGCCCGGCTGACGGCGCAGCTTACCGGCGACACGCCGATCATCCTCCTTGACGAAGTCGCCGCCCATCTCGACGCCGCTCGCCGGGCAGCCCTGTTCGGCATTCTCCTCGACCTCGGCGCGCAGGTCTGGATGACCGGCACGGAGCCGGCCCCCTTTTCAGCGCTGGGCGGTCAGGCGCAATTTTTCCGCGTCGAGGATGCGATGGTGACGCCGGCGGATGCTTGACTCGCTGCTATCAGCGTAACGGGGCCGGTCTGGCTCAATCCCGCGCCCGTTCGGGGACAGCGGCGCCGCTACCCCGCATCCAGACCGGCCACCGTTCTGATCTTGTCCCGGGCCGCCGAGGCCAGGAATGCCGAGCGCGTGACGCCCAGCGATTTGGCGGCGTCGTCGATGTCCGCCAGCAACCCGTCGTCCAACGAGATATTCACGCGAGCGAGCTTTCCCCTTGCGCCAAGGAGAGGAACGGACGCCAGGATGGCGCCAGTGCCGAGAGCTTCCTTCACGTCGTCATCCGCAAGGAGGGCCTCGATCGTGCGAACCGGAATATCCCTGCCGGCTTCGAAGACATCGGCCGCCCAATCGGCGAGCGCGTCGGCGGCGGTCGTGAGCGCCTCATCAAGAGTATCGCCCATCGCAGTGCATCCCGGAGCATCCGGGAACACAACGCCAAACGCGCCATCCGCGGCGCGATCGACGACAGCTGTAAGACGCATGGTGCAGATCCTTCTTTTTGTGGTCACGATGGGCGGTTGGGCCGGCAGCCCGTGGCCTACCCCTTCGCCCACCCCGCTGCCTTTGCGATCATCCTGGCGACGCCGGGAGTGACTTCGCGGTGCCGTGGCACGATGATCGGCAACTCCTCGCCCCGCCGATATTTGTCGTGCCTGGTGCCGCCGGCGAGAACCCAGCCGTCCCGTTCGAGGCGCGCCTTGATCTTCTTGGTGTTCGTTTCGAACTGCATCGACCGCCGCCTCGACGAGTGTGTATGTATATAGCTATTCGGTGCCGAAGCGCCAGTCAATTTTCGCCACTATAGTACACATTCCCGCGTCTGGGCTTCGTTCCCGGAAAACGATGCCGCGAGTGGGCTATCCGTGGGTTTCGGGGGGCGCAATTTCCGCTGCGATGTCCTATATAGAATGAGTGATTCCGGAAGGGCCGCGGGGCCGCGGGATTCTGCCATTCCCGGCCCCGAAATGGTCGCTTCCGACCCGTCCGCAACAGCCTTTCCGAGCCCGCATGACCGACCTTCAGCCGGCCACTCCCGACGCAAACGGTTACGACGCCGATTCCATCAAGGTTCTCAAGGGCCTGGAGGCGGTACGGAAGCGGCCGGGCATGTATATCGGCGACACCGATGACGGGTCCGGTCTCCACCACATGATCTACGAGGTCGTGGACAACGCCATCGACGAGTCGCTGGCCGGTCACGCCGACGAGGTCTACGTCGCGCTCAATGCCGATGGCTCGGTGACGGTGCGTGACAATGGCCGCGGCATTCCGGTCGGCATGCACAAGGGCGAAGGCGTCTCGGCGGCCGAGGTCATCATGACCCAGCTCCACGCCGGCGGAAAATTCGACCAGAATTCCTACAAGGTTTCCGGCGGCCTCCACGGCGTCGGCGTGTCGGTCGTCAACGCGCTCTCGTCGTGGCTGGATCTCACGATCTGGCAGCGCGGCCACGTCCACAACATGCGCTTCACCGACGGTGTGCCGGACGGCCCGCTCAAGGTCGTCGGCCCGTGGACCGGCCGTTCCGGCACGGAGGTGACGTTCTTCCCGTCGCCGAAGACGTTCACGATGGTCGAGTTCGACTACGCGACGCTGGAGCATCGGCTCCGCGAACTCGCCTTCCTCAACTCCGGCGTTCGCATCGTGCTGGCGGACAAGCGCGGCGTCGAGCCGAAGATCGAGACGCTGCACTATGACGGCGGCCTGCAGGAGTTCGTCCGCTGGCTCGACCGCGCCAAGAAACCGCTGATGCCGGCGCCGATCTACGTGAAGGCCGAGCGCGCCGGGATCACCGTCGAGGTCGCGATGTGGTGGAACGAGTCCTACCACGAGAACGTGCTCGCCTTCACCAACAACATCCCGCAGCGCGACGGCGGCACGCACCTTGCCGGCTTCCGCGGCGCGCTCACGCGCCAGGTGACGTCCTATGCCGAGAAGCAGCCTTCGGCGAAGCGCGACAAGGTCTCGCTCACCGGCGACGACTGCCGCGAGGGCCTCACCGCGGTCCTGTCGGTGAAGGTGCCGGACCCGAAATTCTCGTCGCAGACCAAGGACAAGCTCGTCTCGTCGGAGGTTCGTCCCGTCGTCGAGGGCGCGCTCAACGAGGCGCTCGGCCAGTGGTTCGAGGAGAACCCGGCCGTGGCGAAGGTGGTCGTCGGCAAGGTCGCGGAAGCTGCCGCGGCGCGCGAAGCGGCGCGGAAGGCGCGCGACCTGACCCGCCGCAAGGGCGCGCTCGACATGGCCTCGCTGCCGGGCAAGCTCGCCGACTGCCAGGAGCGCGACGCCTCGAAGGCGGAGATCTTCATCGTCGAGGGCGATTCCGCAGGCGGTTCGGCCAAGCAGGGCCGGCACCGCGAGAACCAGGCCGTCCTCCCGCTGCGCGGAAAGATCCTCAACGTCGAGCGGGCGCGACTCGACCGGATGCTGTCGAGCGCCGAGATCGGAACGCTCATCACCGCGCTCGGCACCGGCATCACCGTCGGCGAGGAGAAGTTCGACCTCGCAAAACTCCGCTACCACAAGATCATCATCATGACGGACGCCGACGTCGACGGTGCCCATATCCGGACGCTGCTGCTGACGTTCTTCTTCCGCCAGATGCCGCAGCTCCTCGAGGCCGGGCACGTCTTCATCGCGCAGCCGCCGCTCTACAAGGTCAAGCGCGGCTCGTCCGAGCAGTATCTCAAGAACGATGCGGCGCTGCAGGAATTCCTGGTCGGTTCGGGCGTCGAGGGCAGCACGCTCCGGCTCGCCTCGGACGAGACGATCGGCGGCGGCGACCTTCTGTCGGTGGTCGAGGACGCCCGCGCCTTCGCCGGCATCCTCGAGGGCCTGCCGCAGCGCTACAGCCGCGACCTCGTCGAACAGGCGGCCCTCACCGGCGCGCTCGACCCCGCCATCTACGGCGACCTCGTGCTGGAGGCCGACATCGCAAACCGGCTCGCCGCACGCCTCGACGCCGTGGCGGAGGAAACCGAGCGCGGCTGGACGGGCAGCCCGGCCAATGGCGGGCTGGCCTTCGAGCGCACCGTCCGCGGCGTGACCGAGCGCGCGGTGCTTGACTCCGCCCTGATCGATTCCGCCGATGCCCGCCGCCTCAACGCGCGTTCGGGCCGCCTCCGCGAGGTGTTCTCGGGGGCAGCCGCCTTCACCCGCAAGGACGCAACGACCATCGTCTTCGGCCCGCGCACGCTGATGGAAGCCGTGTTCGCCGCGGGCCGGAAGGGCGTCTCGATGCAGCGCTACAAGGGCCTTGGCGAGATGAACGCCGAGCAGCTGTGGCAGACGACGCTCGATCCCAATGAGCGGTCGCTCCTCCAGGTGCGGCTGCGCGACGGCGACGACGCGGATTCCCTGTTCGCCCAGCTGATGGGCGAGGACGTCGAGCCGCGCCGCGACTTCATCCAGGCCAACGCGCTCAACGTGGCGAATCTCGACGTCTAGATAGACGACCCGTCGTACCGGGGAACCAGGAACCCCTTGTTCCCCTGGTACGGTCCATCCCTTGCGGGTTCGCAGGAGCCGTGCCTCTGGAACAAAGGGTCCGGCTCGCCGCTGCGCTCCGGCCGGAGCGACGGCAGTGCTACTCCACCCGCTCCCAGCCCCGCGGCCCGAGCCGTTCCTGCGGGCGGAAGCGGGTCTTGTAGTCCATCTTGGGCGAGCCCTCGACCCAGTAGCCGAGGTAGACATAGGGCAGCCCGCGCTTCCGCGCCCGCCTGATGTGGTCGAGGATCATGAAGGTGCCGAGGCTGCGCTGGTCGTAGCCGGGGTCGAAGAACGAGTAGACCATCGACAGGCCGTCGCTCATCACGTCGGTCAGCGCGCAGGCGACCGGGCGGCCCTCGCCGCGGCCGGTGATACCGCTTCCCGGCCCGCGGAAGCGGTACTCGACCAGCATCGTGTTGACGTGGGTGTCCTCGACCATCATCGCGTAGTCGAGCACCGACATGTCTGCCATGCCGCCACGGGCGTGGCGGGCGTCGAGATAGCGCCGGAACAGGGCGTACTGCTCGGACGACGGGTTCGCGGCCGCCTCCGTCCCAACGAGGTCGGCATTGGCGTTCAGGACGCGCGTCAGCGACCGCCGCGGCCGGAACGCGGCCGCCACCACCCGTACCGAGACGCACGACCGGCAGGTCTCGCATGCCGGCCGGTACGCGATGTTCTGGCTGCGGCGGAAGCCCCCCTGGGTGAGAATGTCGTTCAGCGCCGCCGCACGGTCGCCGACGAGATGGGTAAAAACCTTCCGTTCCTCCTGGCCCGGGAGATACGGGCAGGGCGACGGCGCGGTGAGGTAGAACTGCGGTGTGTCGGTCTGGTGCTTGGTCATCGGGCGGCGGATTGCCGACGAGAGTTTCGCGCACGATAGACCCGCATCGCGCCCGTTGGGAACCGCCCTCTGGTCGGCGTCCCGCGCATCCTAAGCCCTGAGCCGCTCGGCGACGGCCGGCGCAAAATACGTCAGGACGCCATCGGCGCCGGCGCGCTTGAAGGCAAGGAGGCTCTCCATCATCGCCCGGTCGCCGTCGAGCCAGCCATTCTGCGCGGCGGCCATGATCATCGCGTACTCACCCGACACCTGGTAGGCGAAGGTCGGCACGCCAAAGGTCTCCTTCACCCGGCGGACGATGTCGAGATAGGGCATGCCCGGCTTGACCATCACCATGTCCGCGCCCTCGGCGATGTCGAGCTCGGTCTCGCGCAGTGCCTCGTCGCTGTTCCCCGGGTCCATCTGGTAGGTGCGCTTGTCGCCGACCAGCGTCTTCGCCGTGCCGATCGCGTCGCGGAACGGGCCGTAGAAAGCCGAGGCGTACTTCGCCGAGTAGGCGAGGATCTGCGTGTCGGTGAAGCCGGCCCCGTCGAGCGCCTGCCGGATCGCCCCGACGCGGCCGTCCATCATGTCGGACGGTGCGATGACGTCCGCCCCCGCCTCGGCCTGGAGCACGGCCTGGAGCCGCAGCACGTTGACGGTCGCATCGTTGACGATGGTCTCGCCGTCGAGGAGCCCGTCATGCCCGTGGCTCGTATAGGGGTCGAGCGCGACATCGGTGATGATGCCGATCTCCGGCACCGCCGCCTTGATGGCGCGGGTCGCCTGGCAGACGAGATTGTCCGGGTTCAGTGCCTCGGTGGCGGCCTCGTTCCGCCGGCCGGCCGGCGTATAGGGAAACAGCGCGAGCGCCGGGATGCCGAGTCTTGCCGCGCGTTCCGCGTCGCGCACCGCCTCGTCGACGGTCAGGCGCTGGACGCCTGGCATCGACGGCACGTCCACGCGGCTCTTCTTGCCCTCGATGACGAAGACCGGCCAGATCAGGTCGTCGACCGAAAGGCGCGATTCCCGCACCAGGCGCCGCGACCAGTCGGCGCGCCGGTTCCGTCGCATGCGGCGGCCGCCGACGATGTCCGACACGTCGAACCCGCCCGCGGTCGCTCCGGTGAAGCCTGCAGGCTCGTCGTTCATGGCTTCTGCGCTCCTCGCGAAGGGGAATCCTAACACCCCGAGGCCGGCCCCTCCACTCACGACACGGGGCAGGCGCCAAACCGTCCGCGCCCGCCGGTTGCGGGTCCTTCGCGCTCGCGTGGTCGTCGGAGTGGCGCTGCGGCCGTGGATCGGCAGGACCGGCCATGTTTGCAGTCTATCAACCTAGAATCCTACGGAAGCGAGTAACGTGCAATTAAGCGTGCCGCTTAAGGTCATCTTCAATTGCATTCGATACGGTCCGTTTCAACGAACAGGGACAGTTAACCCTGAGCAATACGGAGAGGCGAGCCATGATTAACCCCCGGCGTACCGCGGAGCCGGCGCAGGTAGTTCCTGCAACGCCGGCCGCAACTGAACTGAAGCCTCTCTATATGGAGGCTCTGACTCTGGTGGAGCGGCTGCATCGCCGCCTCCTCGACGTGATCAAGGACGAGTTCGACCGTGCGGGGCGTTCCGACGTCAACGCGGTCCAGGCGCTCCTTCTGTTCAACATCGGCGACAGCGAGCTGACGGCCGGCGAGCTTCGGACGCGCGGCTACTATCTCGGGTCGAACGTCTCCTACAATCTCAAGAAGCTCGTCGAGATGGGCTACATCCATCACCAGCGCTCGCGGATGGACCGCCGCTCGGTGCGGGTGAGCCTGACCGAAAAGGGCCAGGACGTCGCAACGATCGTCAACAAGCTCTACGAGCGGCACATCCGGTCGATCGACCAGATCGGCGGCATCGGCGCCGAGGATTTCCAGATCCTGAACCGTTCGCTGCAGCGTCTCGAGCGCTTCTGGACCGACCAGATCCTCTATCGCCTGTAGTTGCACCGCGGACACGCACCAGCGCTGCGGTGCGCGTCACGGCTGATTGACTAGGCGGAAACCATTAAAGCGCCATATTGGATTGCGAGCGGGAGGCTGGCTTCTGGCCGGCCTCGCGCCTGCATTTTGGCGTGCCTTGACGGGCAGCGGCCTCGCCGGGCGGTGCGCCGGCTTCCATGCGGCTGATGGGATTTCGACAGTGCATCCAATGATCGACCGGGCGCTTCGCGAACCGCGGCGCCGTCTCTCCCTTCTGGCCTCCATGGCCCTGGCGCTCGCCGTGATCGGTGCGAGCCAGGCTGCCGCCCAGGAGTGGACGCAGCGCTTCGACAATGGCGGCCTCGACGAAACCAACATCGCGACCGATCGGCCCGTGCTGTCGCCCGAGATCGCGGCCGCCATGGGACTTGCGATCATCGACTACCAGAACATCGTCGCCATGGGTGGCTGGCCGGTTGTTCCCGCCGACGCCATCCTCCGCCTTGGCGTCACCTCGCCCTCGGTCATGATCCTCCGCCAGCGCCTCATTGCCTCGCACGACCTCGACGCGTCGCTGGGCGGATCGCAGGTGTTCGATTCCTACGTCGACGCCGCGGTGCGGCGCTTCCAGGCTCGCCATGGCATCCCGGCCGACGGCATCGTCGGGCCGACGAGCTTCGCCGCGCTGAACGTGCCGGCGGATGTCCGGCTGACGCAGCTCGTCACCAACCGCCAGCGGCTCCAGGAACTCGCGGTAACGACCCGCGCGCGCTACGTGATGGTGAACCTCCCCGCGGCCGAGATCGAGGTGGTGGAGAACGGTCAGGTCGTCTCGCGCCATACCGCCGTGGTCGGTCGCGTCGACCGGGCGTCGCCGATCCTCTCGTCGGAAATCTACGAGGTGAACTTCAACCCGTTCTGGACCGTGCCGGCATCGATCATCCAGCGCGACCTCATTCCGCTGATGCAGACCAACCCCACCTACCTGACCGACCAGCACATCCGCATGTACAACGCGCAGGGCCAGGAAGTCCTGCCGCAGAATGTGAACTGGTACTCGAACGAGGCGACGCGCTACACGTTCCGGCAGGATCCGGGCGATTTCAACTCGCTCGGCTCGGTCCGCATCAACTTCCACAACCAGTACTCGGTGTACCTCCACGACACGCCGAACAAGACCCTGTTCGGCAACGACTACCGGTTCGACTCCTCGGGCTGCGTGCGCGTGCAGAACGTGCGCGAACTGATCAACTTCCTGCTGCGCGACACGGCCGGCTGGGATCGCGCCCGCATCGAGGGCGCCTTCGCCTCGGGCGAGCGGACCGATGTCCGTCTGGCGCAGCCGGTGCAGATCTTCTTTGCCTACATCACCGCGTGGTCGATGGAAGACGGCGTCGTTCACTTCCGCGACGACATCTACGCCTATGACGGCGTCGGGACCATCGCCCAGCGCTGAGCGGCTCTGATGCCAGGCGTCGCCGGCGGCGGCGCCTCGTCCTTGGCTCGATCGCGCGTCACGCGCCGGGCCAGCTCCGGCCGACCAGTTCGGCGAGCCCGTCCAGCAGCGTGACGACCTGATGGGGACGTTCGCTCTCGACGTCGAGATAGAGCGTCATCCCGGGCAGCGGCGTGCGGTCGGCGATCGGATCGCCGACGACGATCACGTTGAGCTGGCGCGCGCCGTCATTTCCCGTGCGGCTCGCCTCGCTGGGCGCCGCATTGAAGGTGATCGACGGCAGGCCGAATGCGCCGGCGACATAGCTCGCGACATCGCCGCCGGCGGAATGGCCGATGATTGTGATGTCGTGGTCCGGATAGGCAGCCATGATCGCCGCCGTGTAGCGCAGTCCCTGGGGTGACGCCCCGCCGGCCGCCCGCCGCAGCGCGGCCGTGATGTAGTCGCGCAGGTCGAAGTCGATCAGGCCGTCGATGACGATCACCACCGCCCGGCCGTGGCAGCTCACGAATGCCGCCGGATCGAAACCGGATATCGCCGCAAGGAAGGGCGCACGGCCCGTGAGGATATCCCGCGGACCGGGGCCGCGCTCAAAACCCGGCGGGGCTGCGTCGGTCTTCACGAAGGGGAACATCGCCGCATATGGCAAAGCGAGCGTCGCCTTCGCGACGTCCGACGCGTCGGACGCAAGCGGCAGATCCCTGCCGATGAGCGTGATGTTGGTCCGCTGCAGGCAATCGGCGAAGGCCGATCCCGTCGACAGGATCAGCAGCCCCAGCGCCGCGTCGATGACCCTCATGGCTTCCCCTCTGGCCACGACAACAGCGGGAGGGAGAGATTGTTCCAGACCGCAGCCATGCGGAAACCGCCCTCCTCCGGTTTCCCGGGAGGAGAGTGCGACGGCCTACAGGCTCTCCTCGCGGCGGTCGCGCCGACGCTCGATATTCGGCTGGAAAGCGACCCGCGAATGGTATTCGCAATAGGGCGACGACGCGCGCGGGAGGTGGCCGCAGAAGCAGAATGCCTCGTCCGTCGGGTCACCGATCGGCCATTTGCAGGTCCGGTCGGTGAGCGTGAGGATGGTGGCGCGGAGCGGAATCGGGACGACGACGTCCTCGATCGGCACGACCACGGCCCGCCGCACCTGCGGCTGCGAGATGGCCTTGAGCGCGGTGTTGCCGACCGAGACGGGCCGCGACGGCCGCGGCGGTCGCGGGGCCTTCGGCCGGCTCGTCCGGGCGGCGCCGCCACTCGGCTTGGCCCGGCCGGAAAGCGACAGGCGGTGGACCTTGCCGATGACGGCGTTCCGGGTGACGCCGCCAAGCTCGGCCGCGATCTGGCTGGCGCTCAGCCCCTCGGCCCAGAGCTTCTTGAGCAGCTCCACCCTCTCGTCGGTCCATGACATCGGCCAGTTCCCCTATGTTGCCGACACGGAATCCTCTCGCGACCGCGTTCCCGAACTGGAACGCGCCAAAGGCTCACCTTGTGTCCGCAGAGTGCCGCCGCGCGATATGTCGTATCTGACGATCCGGAAGGTACAATAGCCGGTGACTCAGTGACAAGAGTCGGTGGGGTTATCCCCCATATCCTGTCCATCCACCGGGCGGCTGCTGCGGCTGGCCGCGCATTTGACAGCCGCTCCGGCGGCCGTGATAAACTGTTGCCGAAGTGTCGCCCCCCGGCGGCACTTTTTTAGTTTTCCAGCGCCTGAAACGGGGGCGCCAAAAATGTCTGCATCAGCCACTTTCGACACCTATGCCCGGGCTCCGCTTGCGGTCGAGCGAGGAGAGGGCGCCTGGCTCATAGCTACCGACGGCAAGCGCTATCTCGACTTCACGTCGGGCATCGCGGTGAACGCCCTCGGCCACGCGCATCCGAAGCTCGTGGCTGCCCTCACCGAGCAGGCGCAGAAGATCTGGCACGCCTCCAACGCCTTCGTGATCCCGGGGCAGGAGCGGCTCGCCCAGCGTCTCGCCGCCGTGAGCTTCGCCGACAAGGTGTTCTTCGCCAATTCCGGCGCCGAGGCGATGGAAGCCGCGATCAAGACCGCGCGGCGCTATCACTTCGTGAACGGCCACCCCGAGAAGAACCGGCTCATCACCTTCACCGGCTCGTTCCACGGCCGGACGCTGGCGACGCTCGCCGCGGCGAAGAACCCGAAGCATACCGAGGGCTTCGACCCGCTGCCGGACGGTTTCGACCAGGTCGAGTTCGGCGACCTCAAGGCGCTGATGCGGGCGATCGGTCCGGAGACGGCCGGCATCGTCATCGAACCGATCCAGGGCGAGGGCGGCGTTCGCCGCGTCCCGGGCTCCGTGATGCGCGAGCTCCGGCGCATCTGCGACGAACGCGGCCTCCTGTTCATCCTCGACGAGGTCCAGACCGGCATCGGCCGGACGGGGAAGTTCTTCGCCTATGAATGGTCGGGCGTGACGCCGGACATCCTGGCGGTCGCGAAGGGTCTCGGCGGCGGCTTCCCGCTCGGCGCGTGCCTTGCCACGGCGGAAGCCGCCAAAGGCATGACCAGCTTCACCCACGGCACGACCTTCGGCGGCAATCCGCTCGCAATGGCGGTCGGCAATGCCGTGCTCGACGTCGTGCTGGCCGACGGCTTCCTCGATCATGTCCAGGCCGTGGGCCTTTACCTCAAGCAGAAGCTCGCCGGCCTCGTCGACGCGCATCGCGCGATCGTTGACGAAGTACGCGGCGAGGGCCTTCTCACCGGCCTTCATTGCCTTCCTCCGAACCGCGAGGTCCTCGGGGTGATGCGCGAACACGGCATCCTCGCGGTCGCCGCCGGCGACAACGTCATCCGCATCCTGCCGCCGCTTACGGTGACGGAAGCGGAGATCGACGAGGGGCTTCAGCGGATGGAAGGCGCCTTCGCCGCGATGGCGCCGGTGCAGGCGTAACGTCATGGTCAGGCACTTCCTCGACATCTCGGACTTCAGCCGCTCGACCCTCCAGGGGATCATCGACGACAGCATCCAGCGCAAGGCGATCGCCCGCGAGGCGCGCCTTGCGCCAGGCCCGCTGGCCGGCCGGACGCTGGCGATGATCTTCGACAGCCCCTCGACGCGGACCCGCATCTCGTTCGATCTCGCCATGCGCGCGCTCGGCGGCGACACGATCATGCTGACGGGCGCCGAGATGCAGCTCGGCCGCGGCGAGACGATCGCCGACACGGCGCGGGTGCTGTCGCGCTATGTCGACGCCATCATGATCCGCACGCTCGACGCGGCGAAGGTCGAGGAACTGGCGGCGAACGCCACCATCCCCGTCATCAACGGCCTGACGCGCCGGTCGCACCCCTGCCAGGTGCTGGCGGATCTCATGACAATGATCGAAAGGCAGGGCAGCACCGACGGGAAGACCGTCGCCTGGACGGGTTCCTCGTCGAACGTCCTCGTCTCGTGGATCCACGCCGCGCCGCGCTTCGGCTTCCGGCTGAAGATCGCCGCGCCCGCCGAGTATGCCCCCGACCAGGACATAATCGACCGGGCACGCAGCGAGGGCGGCGAGATCGAACTCGGCGATGACCCGGAGGAAGCGGTGCGCGGCGCCAATTGCGTCGTCACCGACACCTGGGTGTCGATGGGCGATACCGACGGCGAGCGGCGCCACAACGTGCTGAAACCCTACCAGGTCTCGTCGCGGCTGATGGCGCTTGCCGACCGCGACGCGATCTTCATGCACTGCCTGCCGGCTCACCGCGGCGACGAGGTCGAGGGGGCCGTGATGGATGGCCCGCAGTCGGTGGTGTGGGACGAGGCCGAGAACCGGCTGCACGTCCAGAAGGGCATCCTCGCCTGGTGTTTTGGCGAGGCGGGGGCGTGACGCCCGACCAGCCGGTCGTCCAGATCGAGGGCAATGCCGGCGACGACGCGGTCAGACCGTTCCAGGTGGAAGCGCTCGACGTGCGCGGTCGCGCCCTCCAGCTCGGCCCGGCGCTCGACGCGCTCCTCGGCCGCCACGACTATCCGACGTCGGTGTCGAAGCTCGTGGCCGAGGCGGTTGTGCTCGCGGCCCTTCTCGGCACGTCGCTGAAATTCCAGGGCAAGTTCATCCTCCAGACCAAGACCGAGGGACCCGTCGACCTTCTCGTGGTCGAGTTCCGCACGCCCGGCGATCTCCGCGCCTATGCCCGCTTCAAGGCCGAGGCCGTGGCGGAGGCCGAGGCTGCCGGCGAAGCGACGCCCGGAAAGCTCCTCGGCCAGGGGATTCTCGCCCTGACGATCGACCAGGGCGAGGAGATGCAGCGCTACCAGGGCATCGTGGCGCTGGACGGCGGCAGCCTCGAGGACGTGGCGCACACCTATTTTCGCCAGTCGGAGCAGATCCCGACCCGCGTCCGCCTCGCCGCGGCCGAACTGATGGTCCGCGAGGACGGCAGGGCGCGCCGCCATTGGCGCGCCGGCGGGCTGCTTGCCCAGTTCATGCCGTCCGCGCCCGAGCGGATGAAGCCGCGCGACCTCCCCGGCGGCGACCTGCCGGAAGGCGCTTCGATCGAGGAGGAAGCCGGAGAGGACGATGCCTGGCAGGAAGCGCAGGCGACGGTCGGCACGATCGCCGACATCGAGCTGCTCGATTCCGACGTGCCGGTCGACCGGCTCCTGTTCCGCCTCTTCCACGAGCGCGGCGTCCGCGTGTTCGATCCCGTGCCGGTTCGCGACAAGTGCAATTGCAGCCGCGAACGCATCGCCGGCATCCTTCGCCAGTTCACGGCGGAGGCGATCGAAGCCTCGATCGAGGACGGCCGCATCCACGTGAAATGCGAGTTCTGCGGCACGAAGTACGACTACGATCCGGCGGAGTTTCTGGGGAACCCGGAGGATAGGGCGGGGGCTGACGGCGAGGGAACCACGGAAGCGGTTCCGGGGGCTGACGCGGACCCGCCGCCCGGGAGTTGACGGCCCGGCGACCAACGGGATCGACGTTTCCCGGGGCTCGGTCCGGGGCGCTCGAGCGACCTGAACGAACGGCCGTCAGGAGAGCCAGTTCGCTCTCTCGCCTGACCGCCACAGGGTGGCGGCGCCCCGGCGGATCACCTATGCGTGAAGGGCCGCTTTAACATCGCATCGATTTCGCGCTAGATTGCATGCAATTCGCCATGCCGTCCCCGGACAGCGGAGGCGATGCAGCAGTGAGGTGCCGTGGTGACGGTGCGCTGGCGCGTTCGGGCGACGTTGAAGGTCGCTGCGATGACGGCAGGTTCTTGCCTCGTCGTTGGCGCTGTAGCGGCCGCGGAGTCGTTGGGCACAGCGATCGAAGTGCGACCGGCCGCCGTGGCGATCGTCGGTGAATCCGAAGTTGCGGTCGTCTCGGGCAGTCAGCTGTTCGAGGGACAGCGCCTGCAGACCGGAGCGAGCGGCGAAATTCAGATCGTCTTCACCGACGGCACCCGAATGGTGATCGGCCCGCAATCGACCCTCGTCATCGAGCGCTACCTGCTCCAGAACACGGGAACGGTCGAAGCCTTCGCAGTCAACGCCCTCAGCGGCAGCTTTCGCTTCATCACCGGCAATGGCCCGAGCAGCGCCTATTCGATCTCAACGCCAGCCGGGACGATCGGGATAAGGGGAACTGAATTCGACTTCTCGTACAATCCCCGCAACGGCCGGATGAGCGCCCTGCTCTATTCCGGGGCCATTACCCTGTGCGCACGGAACACTGCCTGCGTGGTCCTCGACGAGGCCTGCGAGGTTGGTACGTCGGATCGGGGAGGGGGCGCGGGCCTGGCCAACACCGAAGCCGATCGTCTCCACGCCGCTTTGTCCGTGTTCCCGTATGCGAGCAATCAGGAAGGCCTGCAGCCGACCTTCCGTGTCGACGACCCCGGTTTTTGCCTCGTCGATCGGACGGTGCCGCCAGCGCCGACCGTCAGGCCCGGTCCGCCCCCGCCGCCTGGACCACCGCCGGAGCCGCTGCCTCCCCCGCCGGACCCGCCACCGCCTCCCCCGCCGGACCCGCCGCCCCCTCCGCCGCCATTGACGGAACCCACCCGCAACAACAATGGAATCGGGAACGGTGGCGAAGGCGATGAGGGACCGACGGAAACGGGGAATCCGGGACAAGGCGCCACAGGCGGCAATGGGCCCGGAGGCGGCAATGGCCCTCCTTCGGGGAGAGGTCCCGGCAATGGCAACGGGGCGGCGGCCGGTAACCCGACTCCTGGCGAAAATCCATAAACTCAGCCGTAGTTGACGCCGGTCTCGCCGGTGACCGACGTTGAGTTCGTGGTGTCATGGTCGGGCTCGTCCCGACCTCCCCGCCGCCATTTGTGTCCCAAGGCGTGACCGCCCGGCACAAGGCCGAGCGTGACGATCAAGGGAGCAGGGCAATCAAGCGCAACCGAACTCGTTGGCGGGAACGCAGTAGGAAGCCCGACCACCGAGGGCAAGGCGAAAGGTCTGCATTGCCAGTGCGGCAGGCCTACCGCGGTGCGCGCTTGGCCAGGATGCGCTGGAGCGTTCTGCGGTGCATGCCGAGGCGGCGGGCGGTCTCGGAGACGTTGCGCTCGCACAGTTCGTAGACGCGCTGGATGTGCTCCCAGCGGACGCGGTCGGCCGACATCGGGTTTTCCGGCGGCGCCGCCTTCTCGCCCGCCTCGCGGGTGAGCGCGGCATAAATCTCGTCGGCGTCGGCGGGTTTGGCGAGATAGTCCACCGCGCCGAGCTTCACCGCCGTCACGGCCGTGGCGATGTTGCCGTAGCCGGTGAGGATGATGACCCGGGAATCCTCGCGCTTGCGGCGCAGCACTTCCACCACGTCGAGCCCATGGCCATCCTCGAGGCGAAGATCGACCACCGCATAGGCGGGCGGATCCTCCTCGACCAGCCTGATGCCCTCCGCGACGCTTTCGGCCGTCCGGACCGTGAAGCCGCGCGTTTCCATGGCCCGCGCAAGCCGCTGCAGGAACGGCCGGTCGTCTTCGACGAGGAGGAGCGAGCGGGGCGGGGTTGGCGTGTTCATGTCGGTTGTGGGCATCACTCGGCGGGCTCGGCCAGTTCTGGACGCCCTTTAGGTGGGTTATAGGCCCCGTTTCTGCCAGAGCCAACCTGTGGGCGAGTTTCGCTGCGGCCGGACGACGCCTCGTAGGCGGCGCGCGGCCAGGTGATCGTCACGATCGCCCCTGTCCGCGGCAGCGGCCGGTTGGCGAGCTTCAGCTTCGCACCGGAGCGTTCAAGAAAGGTTTTCGCGATGAAGAAGCCGAGGCCGAGGCCGCCGGCTTCGTGGTCCGGCTTGTCCGGCTCATTCGGCGCGGCCCGCGTGGTGACATAGGGCTCGCCGATGCGGTCGATCACTTCCGGCGCGAAGCCCGGGCCGTCGTCGGCGATCTCGACCGTCACCGTCGTCGGCGTCCAGGACGCCGTCACCTCCACCTTGTGCCGCGCGAAGTCGACCGCGTTCTCGATGAGGTTGCCGATGCCGTAAAGCGTCGCCGGATTGTGCCGGCCGACCGGCTCCGGCCCGACCTGCGTGGCAACGCCGATCCTGACGTCCGCGTCGAGGTCCTTGTAGGGCTCGGCGGCGTCGGTGAGGAAATGGGTGAGCGGCTTGTGGTCCCGCGTCCAGTCGGTCTCGCCGGACAGCGATTTCAGCCGGCCGAGGATTTCGCGGCAGCGCTCGGCCTGGCTGACGAGGAGCTGGACGTCGGCCGCCTGCGGCGAGCCGGGGTCGAGCTCCTTCTGCAGTTCCTTGGCAACGACCGTGATGGTGGCGAGCGGCGTGCCGAGCTCATGCGCGGCAGCGGCCGCGAGGCCGTCGAGCTGGGAGAGATGGTGTTCGCGTTCGAGCACCAGTTCGGTCGCCGCGAGCGCATTGGCGAGTTTGCGGGATTCGCTGGTGACGCGGAACGTGTAGATCGCCGCAAAGGTCAGCGCCGAGAGGTTCGCCAGCCAGATGCCGCCGACATAAAGGAGCGGCATCCGGATATCGAGCGCCGCCTCGTCCGGCCAGGGCAGCGGCTCGTGGTACTGCCACAGCAGCGTGGTCGAGGCGATGGTGAGGAGGCCGAGGCCGAGCGTGTAGCGCATCGCCAGCGACGAGGCCGAGACAAGCACGGGCACCAGGAGGAGGAGGGCGAACGGGTTCTCGAGGCCGCCGGTGAGGTAGAGGAGGCCGGACAGCTGCAGGGAATCGTAGGCGAGGAGGGCGGCGGCCTGGTTGTCCGAGACGCGGTGCGTCGACGGATATTTCAGCTTGAGGAAGAGATTCAGCCATGCCGACGCGGCCGTCAGGGCGAAACACGCGCCGACCGCCATCGGATAGCCGAGGAACACCCCCACCACGAGGATCGCCGCCGTCTGGCCCCCAATCGCGACCCAGCGCAGGCCGATCAGCGTGTCGAGCTTGATCGGCGACTGGGAGAAGGCGGCGGATGGTGCGGCTGCGGCCATGGCAGGGATTGTAGCACGGCCGGGGCTGGAGCCCGCAGCGTGAGTGGGGAATGGTGCGTTTGTGAATAGTGGGCGCTGGAAGTGCGGTACCACGCACCCCCCACTACTCACCACTCACCTACTTCTCACCCGGCCTCCAGATCGAACGCGTCAACCACGCTCGGCTGGATGATCTTCGCGTGCAGCGCCAGCAGGACCAGCTGGGCGTCGACGCTGGTGCCGGCGAGGAGTGCCTGTTCCATCCGGCGCTCGACATCGTCGGTGAGCGCCTCGCCATTGGCGCCCGCGAAGGGGTTCGCCCCGATCACGCAATAGCCGACGAGTTCGGCGGCCCGGCGGTAGGCCTCCGGCGGCGGCTCGCCGCTGGTCGCGTCCTTGATGAACCGCGACATTGCCAGCTTCACCGGCTCCGGCACGGTCTTCGGATGGACGTCGAGCGCCCGGAAAGCCTCGTCGATCTGGCGAAGGTCGGACGAGCGTCCGAACACGCCGAAGAAGCCGAGGGAGGACCCGGTGGGAAACTTCATCGCGGCCCGGCCCTGAGATAGTCCGGCAGCTGCTGCTCGAACTCGGGGAAATAGCGTCCGATCACGGTGAGTTCGAAGCTTCGGAGGATCGCCTCCTTCGGTTCGCGGTCGAGAAGGAAGCGGAAGGCCGCCTCGATGACCGTCTCGGGCTTTGCCGCAGCCCCAAGCCGCGCAAGGTCCGCCGCGCGGGCGGTCACCTCGTGCCGGGACCGGCCGGTGCCGTCGCTGACGACGACATCGAACACGGCCGGGTCGCCGCTGCCTCGCTGCACCACTTCGATCACGCGGCGTCCTCCTCCCGACCTAGTTAGGGTCGGCTGGACGACGGGGCAACTGTGGGTGAGTGGTGAGTGAGGACAACAACAGCCAGCCCCGCCGCTGGCGCCCCGTCACTACTCACTACTCACCGCTTCACGGGCCGGGCCGGCCGGCTCGGCAAGCGCACCCTTGCGATCGAGCGCCGGGAGCACCATCAATCGGGGCGGAAGCGACTGCGTCAGGGAACCCGTGCGATGTGCCGCAACATCAGACCCCTCTTCAACTTCGACCCACCGACGACCGAGGACGAGATCCGGAAGTCCGCGATCCAGTATGTGCGGAAGGTGAGCGGGTTCGCAAAACCATCGCAGGCGAACGAGGCGGCGTTCAACCAGGCCATCGAGGAGACCACGGCGACGATCCAGCGGCTCCTCGACGCGATGGTCACGAACCAGCCGCCGAAGGACCGCGCCGTCGAAGCGGCGAAGGCCAAGGAACGCTACATGGCGCGCTTCGCCTGAACGCCTAGAGATACGGCGAGGCGAGCCAGAACAGCCGGTTCCGGAGCCGCGCCGGCAGCGAGCGGGCAGCGAGGCTCTCGTGCGTCTCGGGGCGCGAGAGCGCGATGCGCTGCTCGATTGCCGTTTCGATCGCCGTCGCAACCGTCCGGTCCATGATCTCGACGTCGAGCTCGAAGTTGAGCCGGAGCGAGCGGACATCGAGGTTCGACGACCCCACCAGCGACCATGCGCCATCGATGGCCATGAGCTTGGAGTGGTCGAACGGGTTGGGGTTCCGCCACACCCGGCAGCCCGGCGTCACAACCTGGTCGAGCTGTGCGGTGATCGCCCAGCCGACGATGCGGAGATTGTTGTCCTCGGGCACCACGATGTCGACGTCGATCCCGCGGCGCGCTGCCACCGCAAGAGCCGCAACGAGCCGCGGGTCCGGCAGGAAATAGGGCGTGCAGATGCGGACGCGGCGCTGCGCGACCGAGAGCGCGCCGAGGATGAGGTTGAGCGTCCGCTCGATCCCCTCGTCGGGTCCCGAATCGACCGGGCGGCAGAACACGTCGCTGCCGGGCTCGGACTTCAGCCGATCCCATTTCGGCCCGCGCAGCCGCTCGCGCGTCGAGAAATACCAGTCGCCGGCAAAGACGCGGAGAAGCTGCGAGACGACCGGCCCCTCGAAGCGGAAATGCGTGTCGCGCGAGGGCGGGCCGTCCGAATGCGCGGTGGTGAAGGCCGCCCTGATGTTCATGCCGCCGGTGAAGCCGACGGCGGCGTCGACGACGAGGATCTTTCGGTGCGTCCGGAGGTTCGCGTAGGGCAGCCGCAGCGGAAAGGCGCCGATGTTGAAGAGCGCGTACGTGACCCCGAGGCGCTTCAGCGTGCCGAGGATCGGCGGTCGCGAATAGCGGGCGCCAACACCGTCGATGAGGACGCGCACCTCCACGCCGCGCGCGACGGCCGTCGCCAGCGCCTCCGCCATTTCGCGTCCGACCGGGTCGAGGTCGAAGATGTAGGTCTGCATGGCGATCGACCGTTCCGCCAGGCCGATCGCCTCCAGCATGGCCGCATAGGTGGCGTCGCCGCCTTCGAGCAGCGCCACCGCATTGCCTGCGGTGAAGGGCATGCGCGCGACGTTGTCGCCGAGGATCTTCAGCGATTTGAACTGGGCGCCCACCAGCGTCTCGACATCGAGTTCCGAAACCGGACCCCAGCCCGGCCGGGCGCGGCCGCCGGAACGCCGTCCACGCCGCCGCACCGCCGATCGCCTGATCCGGTTCACGCCCGCCACGAGGTAGAGGAAGCTGCCGAAGAAGGGCGACAGGATCGCGATGCCGACCCAGCCGATCGCCGAGCGGACATCGTCCTTCGTCATCGCCGCATGGATGGCGGTCGCCGCCGCGACGATCACCGCCACGATGCCGAGCAGCAGCGACCAGGAGAAGGTCAGGAACTCCATGCGCCCCGCCGCTTAACCGCAACCGTCATTCGGCTGTGACCGGCCGGTGCGATGATTCGGGCTCAAGATACCGCTCCGGATGTCAAAGGCCATGCCGCACCGCCCATCCCCCGTCCGGTACCGGACGATCTTCCTCTCTGACATCCACCTGGGTACCCGCGGTTGCAAGGCGGAGCGTCTGCTCGACTTCCTCGCGCGGCACGATTCGAGCACGATCTACCTCGTCGGGGATGTTGTCGACGGCTGGAAGCTTCGTCACGGCTGGTACTTCCCGCCGTCTCATTCGGAAGTGATCCAGGTGCTTCTCACCCGGGCGAAGAACGGAACGCGCGTCGTTTACGTTCCCGGGAACCACGACGAGTTCGTCCGGCCCTATGTCGGCCATATGTTCGGCTCCGTCGAAGTGCTCGATCGCATCATCCACGAGACGGCGGACGGCCGGCGCCTTCTGGTCCTCCATGGCGACCAGTTCGACGTCGTGCTGCGCTGGGCGCGCTGGGCGTCGCTGCTGGGTTCGGTGCTCTACAATGCCCTCCTCGCGGCCAACGGGATCGTCAATCGTGTCCGCCGGCTTTTCGGCGGCAGCGGCTGGTCGCTGTCGGACTGGGCGAAGCGGACGATCAAGGGCGCGGTCAATTTCATCGGCGACTACGAGAAGTCCCTCGTCGAGGAAGCGGCCAGGGCGGGCGCTGACGGCATCGTCTGCGGCCACATCCATCACGCCGCGATCGACGACCGGCTGGGCATCGCCTACGTCAATACCGGCGACTGGATGGAGAGCTGCACGGCCGTCGTCGAGCATTTCGACGGCCGGATGGAACTCATCCGCTGGACGGAAGAGCATGTCGCGGCCGCGTCCGGTGAGCGGGCCGGACGATCGGCGGAGTCGGCTCCGGCCCTCTCCGACATGACGGCCTGAGGGCTACTCGAGCCCCTCGAACAGGATCGTCGACAGATAGCGCTCGGCGAACGAGGGGATGATGAGGACGACGTTCCTGCCCGCCATGCCCGGCCGCCGCCCGACCTCGATGGCCGCGGTAATGGCCGCGCCCGAGGAGATGCCGACCGGGATGCCCTCCAGGCGCGCGCAAAGGCGCGCCATGCCCACCGCCTCCTCGTTGGTGACCTGGATCACCTCGTCATAGACCTTCGTGTCGAGGATCGGCGGAACGAACCCGGCGCCGATGCCCTGGATCTTGTGCGATCCGGGCTCGCCGCCCGACAGCACCGGGCTTCCGGCCGGCTCGACGGCGACCACATGCACTTCCGGCCGCCGCGCCTTGAGCACCTGGCCGACGCCGGTGATCGTCCCGCCCGTGCCGACACCGGCAATAAGGGCATCGACCGCGCCGCCCGTGTCGTTCCAGATTTCCTCCGCCGTCGTGCGGCGGTGGATTTCCGGGTTGGCGGGGTTCGCGAATTGCTGCGGGATCACCGCGTCGCCGATCTCGGCGCGCAGTTCCTCGGCCTTCGCCATTGCACCGCGCATTCCCTTCGGGCCTTCCGTCAGCACGAGTTCGGCGCCGAGGATCAGCAGCATCTTGCGCCGTTCGATCGACATCGTCTCGGGCATCACGAGGATGAGGCGGTAGCCTCGTGCGGCGGCGACGAAGGCCAGCGCGATCCCGGTGTTGCCCGAGGTGGGCTCGATCAGCGTTGTGAAGCCCGGGCGGATGCGCCCCTCGGCCTCCAGCGCATCGATCATCGCCACGCCGATGCGGTCCTTGACGCTGCCGATCGGGTTGAAGAATTCGAGCTTGGCGAGAAGGTTTGCGCCGACCTCGTGCTTCTTCGCGATCCGGTCGAGGCGCACGAGCGGCGTGTCGCCCACGGTCTCGGTGATCGACTCGTAGATCCGACCCCGGCCCGGCTTCTTCTGGTCGTTCCGTCCTGTTGGTCCGCCCTGCAGCATGGCTGTCTCCTTCGCGAGGCCAAGAGATTAGCGCGAAACGGCCGTCAGGTCGTCCCGGTCGACCCGAAGCCGCCCGCGCCGCGCTCGGTACCCGCAACGGTGTCGACCTCGACGATGCCGACGTGCAGCACGGGCGCCACGACGAGTTGGGCGATCCGCATGCCCCGCCGGATGATCACCGGCTGGTCGCCGAGGTTGACGAGGAGAACCTTCACCTCGCCGCGATAGTCGGCGTCGATGGTTCCGGGCGTGTTGAGGACGGTGAGCCCGTGCTCGAGAGCAAGACCCGAGCGGGGACGGATCTGCGCCTCCGTGCCCTCCGGCAGTTCGATGACGAGGCCCGTGCCGATCAGGCGCCGCTCACGCGCGGCGATCGTCACAGGCTCGCGCGCCGGCACGGCCGCACAGAGGTCGAGGCCGGCCGAGCCCGGCGTCCTGTAGGCAGGCAATGGCAGGTCGGCCGCCGCGGGGAGGCGGCGAATCCTGAGGAGCGACAGATTCATTCTGCAGCAGTCCGGCGCTGGGAGAGGGCCTCGGCGATGCGGCCCACCAGACGGGCCGCCACCGTACCCTTGCCGGACCTGGGCCAACTCTCGACGCCGTCGGCCGTAACCACGTGCACGGTGTTGTCGTCGCCGCCCATCACGCCGGTGCCGGACGATACGTCGTTGGCGACGATCCAGTCCGCACCCTTGGCAGCGAGTTTGGCGCGGGCGTTGGCGATCAGGTCGTCCGTCTCGGCGGCGAAGCCGATAACAAGGGCCGGCCGGAGCGTTCCGTGCCGCGCGATCGTGGCGAGGATGTCCGGATTTGCCACCAGGTCCAGGCGCGGCGGTTCGCCAGCGGCCTTCTTGATCTTGCGGCCTTTCGGGGTGGCGGCGCGCCAGTCCGCCACGGCGGCTGCCATGACGGCGACGTCGGCCGGCAGCACCGCCAGTGCTGCGGCAAGCATCTCCGCCGCCGTCTCGACGCGGACGACCGTGACGCCCGCGGGGTCGGCGAGAGCGACCGGGCCCGCGACCAGCGTCACGATGGCGCCAGCAGCGGCCGCCGCCTCGGCGATGGCAAAGCCCTGCTTCCCGGACGAGCGGTTGGCGATGTAGCGGACCGGATCGAGCGGCTCGTGCGTCGGCCCCGCGGTGACGATCATGCGTATCCCGGCCAGCGGCCCCTGTCCCGGCGCCGCGCCGCCGAGGATCGCCTCGACGGCGGCGACGATGTCCGCGGGCTCGCTCATCCGACCAAGGCCAGCCTCGCCGCTTTCTGCCATCTCGCCGCGCGCAGGCCCGACGAAGCGGGCGCCGTCGTCGCGGAGACGCGCAACGTTCCGTTGCGTGGCGGGGTTGGCCCACATCGCCGGGTTCATGGCGGGCGCGAACAGGACAGGGGCGCGGGTCGCCAGCAGGACCGCGGTGGCAAGGTCCGGTGCAAAGCCGCCGGCGACCTTCGCCATCATGTCGGCACTTGCCGGCGCAACGAGCACGAGGTCGGCCTCGCGCGCGAGGCGGATGTGGCCGACATCGTGCTCGTCGTTCCGGTCGAACAGGTCCGAGAACACCTTCCCGCCGGCGATCGTGCCGACCGAGAGCGGCGTCACGAACGCTTCCGCCGCCTTCGTCATCACCGGCCGCACCACCGCGCCGTGCTCTCGCAGCCGCCGGATCAGTTCCAGCGATTTATAGGCGGCGATGCCGCCTGAAATGACGAGAAGGATGGTCCGGCCGGACAGGGTCATCGAGGTGCGATCATGGGCTTCGGGCGGTCCAGGGGTCGACCATTTCTACCCCACATTCCTGAAAATCCATGACGTTCCGCGTCGCGACAGCCATGCCGGCGACGCGGGCGATGGCGGCGATCTGGAGATCGAAGGGATCGCTGGTCGGCATACCGGTGCGACGCCGTCGAGCGACGATCTTGCCGAATGCCCTCGCAGCATCCGGGCCGAACGGCAGGATTCGGCCTTCGAACCGGGTGAGGAGGATCCCGATCCCGGCCTCCAACGCGTGCTTGCGTGCGCCGTCCGGAAGGACCTCCACGCCGGCCCGGAGCTCCGCGATAGCCGGGGTCGTTGTGACGAGGGTGGAGAGGGCGCGCGCACGAAACCAGCTCGCCACCACAGGCGATCGGGTCGGGCCGCCCTTTATCAATTCAGAGAGAACGTTGGTATCGAGGATGATCACTACCGACCCGGCCCCGGTCCGTCGTCGGGATCGATCGGAAAGGTGCTGAAGTCCGGCGGTGTCCAGTCGCTCTCACGGGGTGGCAACTCGAGGTCGACGCCTTCGACCTCTTCGAAGACCGCATCGATCTCGCCGAAGAACTGCTCCCAGGTCTTCGGCTCCGCGTTCTCGTTGACGGCCTCCCTGAGGATGCGTCGCACTTCTTCCTCGAGCGAAACGCCCTTCGTTGCGGCCCGCACGCGGAGCCGCTGTTTGGTGTCGTCGTCGAGACCGCGGACGGTCAGGCTTGCCATGCTGCGCTCCTTTCCGGACGAAGCTAAGTCACATGGGGCGTTGACTGCAATGACATCGCTGCAATCAACGACTGCACTGACTGCGCTGCAATCAGTGCAATTACGTCACCAGCGCGACGAATATCCCCACCAGCGCGGCGACCCCGATCAGTATCGCAAAGCGCTCCGACCGGGTCCGCCTCGCGGTCGCCGCGGCGATCTGCGCCACCGTGTCCGGGTCGAGCCGGAAGCCCCGCCGGCTGGTCTCCGCGATGCCGCGAGTGATGTCGCCGGCCCGCTCGCCCAGCTCCGGAAGCACTGCGACGAGTCGGCGGAGCCATTGCGCTCCGGCCAGCGCCTCGTCCACGAGCCCCAGCGGACCCATGTGGCGGGCCACCCATTCCGTGAGGATCGGCTCCGAGGTCGCCCACATGTCGAAGTCGGGATCGAGCGAGCGCGCGACGCCCTCCACCACCATCATCGTCTTCTGGAGGAGGAGGAGTTCCGTCCGCGTCTCCATGTCGAACATCTCGGTGACTTCGAGGAGCTGCGTCAGGACCCGCGCCATGGAGATGTCGCGCGCCGACTGGCCGTGGATCGGTTCGCCGATCGCCCGGAGCGCCTGGGCAAAGTCGTCGATGCTGTGGCGCGCGGGGACGTAGCCGGCCTCGCGGTGGACCTCGGCGATGCGGCGGTAGTCGCGCTTGACGAAGCCGTAGAGGATTTCCGCCAGAAACCGGCGCTCCGCGCGGCTGAGCCGGCCCATGATGCCGAAGTCGACCGCGACGATGTTGCCGGCGGGATCGACGAACAGGTTTCCCTGGTGGAGGTCGGCGTGGAAGAAGCCGTCGCGCAGCGCGTGGCGGAGGAAGATCTGCATCAGCCGCCGCGCCAGGGCCTTCAGGTCGTGCCCGGCGGCCTCGAGCGCCGCGACCTCCGACATCTTGATGCCGTCGATCCATTCTAGCGTCAGCACGTCCCGGTCCGAGCGCTGCCAGTCGACCTTCGGCACGCGAAAGCCGGCGTCGTTGCGCGCGTTCTCGGCAACCTCGGAGAGCGCGGCCGCCTCGAGCCGGAGGTCCATCTCCAGCATCACCGAACGGGCGAGCCGGTCGACCACCGCGACCGGCTTCAAGCGTCGGGCGTTGCGATCGACGCGCTCGATGAAGCGTGCGCCGGAGAAGAACGTGGCCAGGTCGCGGTCGAGGCGGCGACGGATCCCGGGCCGCATCACCTTCACGGCCATGCGCCTCGTGACGCCGTCCGGACCGACGACCTCGGCCCTGTGCACCTGCGCGATCGACGCGGCGGCGAGGGGGGCGGAGAAGCTGGCGTAGAGCGCCTCAACCGGCTTGCCGAGGCAGCGCCGCACGACCTCCTTCGCTTCCTCCAGCGGGAACGGCGGTATCTCGTCCCGGAGGCGGCCGAGCCCGTCCGCGATTTCGGGGCCGACGAGATCGGGCCGCGTCGCCAGGAACTGGCCGAGCTTGACCCAGGACGGGCCAAGCTTGTTGAGCGCCGCCGTCAGGCGCTCCGCCTGGTCGCTGCGCGCGACGCGCCGTCGCTGGATGCGGCGGCCAAGGCGGATCGCCGTCCGCGGCAGCGGCGGCAGGTGATCCGGCTCGACGAGGCTGAAGGCGCCCTCGCGCGCGAGAATGAAGCCGGCGCGCGTCAGGCGGAGAAACGACCCCACTCCCAAGGCGTCAGAGCCTCCAGCCGGAATGGATGGCGGCGATCCCGCCCGACAGCATGCGGTGCTCCACCCGGCCGAACCCCGCGATGCGGATCATTTCGGCGAAACGGTCGGGCGGCGGGAAGCGGCGGATCGATTCAACGAGATACCGGTAGGGCTCGTCGTCGCCGACGATGAGCGCGCCGAGCCGCGGGATGACCTTGAAGGAGAAGGTGTCATAGACCCAGTCGAGGCCAGCGACATCGACGGTCGAGAACTCGAGGACGAGCAACCGGCCGCCCGGCCGCAGCACGCGGTATGCCTCGCGCAGCGCCTTTGGGATATCGGGCACGTTGCGGATGCCGAACGCGATCGTCACGGCATCAAAGCCGCCATCGGGCAGCGGCAGGGCTTCCGCGTTGCCCTCGACAAAGGAGACCTTCGCGGACAGGCCGCGCGTCTCGGCGCGCTCGCGGCCGACGTCCAGCATGGCCGCATTGATGTCGCAGACGGTCACCATGGCTGTCGGCGAGCGCCGGGCGATCCGGAAGGCTACGTCACCCGTGCCGCCGGCGATATCGAGGACGCGGAACGGCCTCGCGCCGGTCCGCGGCGGGGCGAGCCAGTCGACCAGCGCCCGCTTCCATAGCCGGTGAAGCCCGCCTGACATGAGGTCGTTCATCAGGTCGTAGCGATCGGCGACGCGGTCGAAGACCGCGTTGACGAGACCCTGCTTCTCGCTCCGGTCGATCTTCCGGAAGCCGAAGCTGGCGGCAGCGCCGTCGGAATCGGCGCTCGACTCTGTGGTCATCCTCGTGCTCCGGGACCGCTGACCCGCTACAAAGGCAGCGCCGGCCTTGCCGGACCGCCGCGCCCGCGATGCCGGCGGACCATAGCGAACGCCCGATGGCGGCGCTACCTGAGGGGACGCCGAGAAGGTCGCATGCCGGAACTGCCCGAAGTCGAGACGGTTCGCCGTGGCCTCGCGCCCGCCATGGAAGGAAAGGCCTTCGCGAAGGTCGAACTCCGCCGCAAGGATCTCCGCCGCCCCTTCCCGAAGGGCCTTGCCGCGGCGATCACCGGCCGGACGGTGCTCGCGCTGCGCCGCCGGGCAAAATACCTCGTCGCCGATCTCTCGGGCGGCAACAGCCTGGTGATGCATCTCGGCATGTCCGGCTCGTTCCGGATCGACGAGGGCGCGGGCGCCGGCACGCCCGGCGTCTTCCGCTACGCCAGGAGCAATGACGCCGCGCACGACCACGCCGTCTTCACCATGGAGGGCGGTACCCGCATCACCTACAACGATCCGCGCCGTTTCGGCTCGATGGACCTCGTGCCGACCGAAGCGCTCGATGCCCGCCCGCCACTTGCGGGCCTCGGCCTCGAGCCGCTCGGCGGCGGGATGACGGCGCGGACGCTGTCGGGGCTCCTGGCCGGAAGAAGAACGCCGCTCAAGGCGGCGCTGCTCGACCAGCGGGTCGTTGCCGGGCTGGGCAACATCTATGTCTGCGAGGCGCTGTGGCGGAGCCACTTGTCGCCGCTGCGGCTGGCGGGGTCCGTCGCCGAGGCGGGCCGGGCGCCGTCCCCGTCGGTAAAGCGCCTTGCCGCAGCAATCCGGAACGTCCTGACGGAGGCGGTGGAAGCCGGCGGGTCGAGTCTGCGCAATTATGTCCGGGCCGATGGCTCGCTGGGCCTCTTCCAGCACCGCTTCGACGTCTATGACCGCGAGGGCGAGGTCTGCCGCACGCGCGGCTGCGGCGGCGTTGTGGAGCGGGTGGTCCAGGCGGGCCGTTCGACCTTCTTCTGTTGCACCTGCCAGCGCTAAGGCCGCAGCACTGTTTCGTTGACGCAGGGACCGCGTTGCGACTATAAGGCCGGCAACCGCGGCGGCGGTTCGTTCTGCCGCCGCTCTTCATCCATTTCGCCAGGGTGGCCAATGGCCAATACGTCTTCCGCCAAGAAGGCGACGCGCAAGATTGCCCGTCGCACCGTCATCAACAGGACGCGCCGCAGCCGCGTCGCCACGTTCCTCCGCAAGGTGGAAGAGGCGATCGCCTCGGGCAACAAGGAGACCGCGGCGACGTCGCTGCGGACCGCCGAGTCCGAGCTGATGCGCGCCGCCGGCAAGGGCGTCGTCCACGCCAACACCGCGTCGCGGAAAGTGTCGCGCCTGACGGCTCGCGTGAACGCGCTCTAGCGCACCTTCCTTCCAGGCTTCATAAAAGGGCGGCTTCGGCCGCCCTTTTTCATTTGTCGGTTCGGTGAACCCACGATGACAGAATTTCCGTAGGCGGCTCATTGGATTGGCTCAGGGTGACGCCGTGGCGCTTCCCGAACATGGCAAATTCGATGTGACCAAAGCGCAACGCCTTTTCCCCAAAGCGGGATCGTCGCCAATGAAAGCGGCATGGTCGGGCAACTGATTCCAACGGCGATCAAGGGCTTACCGAAGGGACGATTGCCGGGGTGCCCCACGGAACCCAAAAAAGGGGCACGAAGGGCATTGCAGCCCGCGTTGGCCGTGTACTAGGTTCACCTCAACGGGCCCGGCCGGGGCAGTTTTCAGTTGGGCCCGGGCACGTAGAAGACTGATGCGGCAAATTGGTTCTGTAATGCATAGTGGAATGTCATAGTTGTTCGCCAGCCAAAGCTGGCTGAGTTACATTTCCACTCGGGCGCTTTTTCTTTAGTCTGCTGTACGCCCGTTCCGACCTAAAACCTATTCGAGTTTATGAACGTCCGGCGCGCCACCCGTTCTTCGGGAGGTTGGGCTCGTGCGTTCCGAGGGATCGTTCATGGTTCAGGGCGGCTCTTATGCCGGTGAAGTTTCCATCGAAGAGACCTGGGAGGCGCTCCGGACGTCCCCCGAGGCTGTGCTGATTGACGTGCGGACACAGGCCGAGTGGACCTATGTCGGCGTCCCGGCGCTCGACGCGATCGGCAAGGAGCCGGTGCTGATCGAGTGGCAGTCCTTCCCGTCGGGCGCCCGCGATACCGGGTTCGTCCAGCGGCTGGCGGATCACCTGCAGGAGCTCGGGCTTTCGAACGACGCCCCGCTCTACTTCATCTGCCGCTCCGGCAGCCGCAGCCGCTCCGCAGCGGCGGCAATGGCCGCCGCGGGATTTACGAAATGCTTCAACGTGACCCCCGGCTTCGAGGGGCCACTCGATCAGGATGGACACCGCAACGCCGTCTCCGGCTGGCGGATGTCCGGCCTTCCCTGGACGCAAAGCTGAGGGAGTCATGGATTTGAGCAAGAGCGACGGGTCATCCCGGCCGGCGGGCTACGTTCCTGCCGACGACGACGAAGAAATTGCCATTGTCGAGAAGCCGGGTGCGCGCAAGCGCCGGGATGCGGACGACGCTTCCGCGGTCGTCGTTCCCACCGCGGCGGCGTGGGCCAAGGTGCTGGAACGGCTCCGCAAGCAGCTTGGCGAGGACGTCTATTCGTCGTGGTTCGCGCGGGTGGAGTTCGAGGCCGGCGACGCGGCCTCGGTCATGCTGTCGGTCCCGACGCGGTTCCTGAAGTCGTGGATTCACGGCAACTACCGCGACAAGCTCGTCGACCTGTGGCTGGCCGAGGGCTACACGATCCGCCGCATCGACATACTGGTGCGGACGGCGGTGCGGCCGCGCGCCGAGGCCGGGGCGACCGTCGCAGCGTCGGAGCCCGAGCCGCGCGAACGGCCGGCGCCGACGATGCTTGCCCATGCCAAGGCGGTCGCCGAGGCGCCAAAGCGCCCCCCCAATGGCGGTCCGCTCGGGGGCTCGCCGGTCGATCCGCGCTGCAGCTTCGACACGTTCTGCGAGGGGACGGCGAACCGCGTCGCGCTCGCCGCCGCCCGATCGGTTGCCGACGGCGCCGCCGCGGCGTCGTTCAACCCCCTCTTCCTTCATGCCGGCGTCGGCCGCGGCAAGTCGCACCTTCTCCATGCGATCGCGCAGGCGTCGCGCGGCGGGCATTCCGGCCGCAACGTCGTCTACCTGACGGCCGAGCACTTCATGTTCCGCTTCGTCGCCGCCATCAGGAACCAGTCCGGCGTCGCCTTCAAGGAGAGCCTTCGCGAGATCGACGTCCTGCTGATCGACGATGTCCAGTTCCTGCAGGGGAAATCCGCGCAGCAGGAGTTCTGCCACCTCCTCAACGTTCTCATCGACGGGGCGCGGCAGGTGGTGGTCGCGGCCGACCGGCCGCCGGCCGAACTCGAATCGCTCGACGAGCGCGTCCGCTCGCGCCTCGGCGGCGGCGTTGCCTTCGAGATCGGCTCGCCCGACCTGGACCTGCGGCGGAGAATCCTCCGCACCCGCCTGGCAGCGGCGAAGGAGATCTCGCCCAACCTCGACATCCCGGAGACGGTGATCGACTACGTGGCGCAGACCGTCGCCACCAATGGCCGCGATCTCGAAGGGGCGCTCAACCGCCTCGTTGCGCAGTGGCAGTTCACCAATGCGCCGATCACCATCCCGTCGGCCGAGGTCACGCTCCGCGATCTCATCGGAACGCGGGAGCCGCGCCGGGTCCGCATCGAGGACATCCAGAAGGTGGTGTCACGGCACTTCAACGTGTCGAAGGCCGACCTCCTGTCGAGCCGGCGCACCCGCACCATCGTCCGGCCGCGCCAGATCGCGATGTATCTGTCGAAGGCCATGACGCCGCGGTCGTTGCCGGAGATCGGGAGGCGGTTCGGGGGCAGGGATCACACAACCGTGCTCCACGCGGTCCGCAAGATCGAGGAGTTGATGGCGGGTGACCGCGGCTTCGGCGACGAGGTCGAACTCCTGCGGAAGATGGTCGAGGACCAGCCTATTCCGTAGGCGTCCGAGCGCCGAGGGCGACACGATCGCATCGGGCCGGTGAAATGTCCCTCCCCCTCTTTGGGGGGAGGGAGCATCTGGTGCCCGAACCCGCCGCAACCGGCCGGGCTATGCCGGACGATCGTGCGTCGACGTCTCCTCCGCGACCGCGCGGAGGAAGGCGGCGAGGTTCTCCGTCAGGAAGTGCGCCGCCGGCTCCGGGCCCTTCTCGAGGTCCCAGCTGGCGCGGAAGACGTCGCGCGTTCCCGGCGGCAGCACCAGGATCGTCGCCATGCCGAGCCGCCGCGGCTCGATCAGGTTCCGGGCAAGGTCCTCGAAGATCGCGGTCCGCCGCGGGTCGGCGCCGGTCTCGGCGATGAGCCGGGCGTACACGTTCGGATGCGGCTTGGCGTACTGGCCGCTCCGGGCGAAATCGAAGATCCCCGCGAACAGATCCGACATTCCGAGGCGCGCCAGGACCTTTCCGGCGTGGTGGAGCGGCGAATTGGTAAGGACGTAGCGCGGCCCCGGCAGCGCGGCGATGGCCTCGGCCAGCTCCGGGTTCGGCGCAATCGCCGAATGGTCGATGTCGTGCACATAGGCGAGATAGGCGTCCGGCGAGACGCCGTGCTCGGTCATCAGGCCGCGGACGGTCGCGCCGTAGCGGCCGTACAGGTCCTGCCGGACGCGGTCAGCTTCGGTCGCCGAAAGGTTCAGCTCGCGGCGGATGAAGCTCCGCATCCGCTCGTCGTAGATCGCCGCCAGTTCTGGCGTGGGCGCGTAGAGCGTGTCGTCGAGGTCGAAGACCCAGACGTTGACGTCCCTGAACGGCGACAGGTCGTCGTCCGGGTCGACGCCGGGGTGAAGCGCCCGCCGTGCCATGCGATACCCTACTTGGCAGCGACCACGCCGATCTCGACGAGCATCCGGGGGTCAGCGAGCTTTGCCTCGATCGCGGTGCGGGCCGGAAGATCCTTGCCGCCGGTCCAGGGCTTCCACGCCTCGTTGACGGCCTCGCGGGTGCGGATGTCGGCGAGGTAGAGGTTTGCCGTCACGATCCGGCTCCTGTCGGTGCCGCACAATACCAGCAGCCGGTCGATCTCGGCGAGAATCTGCTCGGTCTGGCCCTTCACGTCGGCGTCGAGCCTGGAGGCAACGATGCCGGCGGTGAAGACGAAGCCATTGGCCTCGACGACCAGGGAATAGATGGCCGACGGCTCGTGGCGGGTAATGGTGGACATGGCTCTCTCGTTCAGTTGGCGCGGACGAACGCCCGCGGGGAAAGGGCTAGCGCGTGATCAGCGTGCCGGCGCCGAGTTCGGTGAAGAGTTCCAGGATCACGGCGTGGGGCGTCTTGCCGTCGAGGATGACGACGCCCTCGACGCCGCGCTCGATCGCCTCGATGCAGGTCTCGACCTTGGGGATCATGCCGCCGGAGATGACGCCCGACGCGATCAGACCCTTCGCCTCGGCCACGGTGAGCTGCTTGATCAGCTTCTTGTTGGCGTCGAGGACGCCGGGGACGTCGGTGAGGAAGAGCAGCCGCGCCGCGCCGAGCGCGCCGGCGATCGCCCCCGCGAACGTGTCCGCGTTGATGTTGTAGGTCTCGCCGTCCTCACCGGGCGCCACCGGCGCGATCACGGGAATGAGGCCGGCCTTCGACACCATGTCGATGACCTCGCGGTTGACCTTCCACGGCTCGCCGACAAAGCCGAGGTCGACGACCTTCTCGATGTTGGAATCGGGGTCGCGCTCGCCGCGGGTCAGCTTCCGGGCGATGACCATGTTGCCGTCCTTGCCGGAAAGCCCCACCGCCTTCCCGCCGGCGGCGTTGATGGACATCACGATGCCTTTGTTGATGGTGCCGGCGAGCACCATCTCCACGACTTCGACGGTCCGCTTGTCGGTAACGCGCAGGCCGCCGCGGAACTCGCTTTTGATGTCGAGCTTCTCGAGGAGCTTTCCGATCTGCGGGCCGCCGCCATGGACGACCACCGGGTACACGCCGGAAACCTCGAGGAGCGCGATATCCTTGGCGAATGCCACGGCAAGGTCCGGATCGCCCATGGTCGATCCGCCATACTTCACCACGACGGTCTTGGTGTCGTAGCGCAGCATGTATGGCAGGGCGGTCGCGATGACGCGCGCCCGCGCGACGAAATCGGCGTCGCCTTCAGGGGTCGGCCCGGTCATTCCAGGGATCTCGGCTAGCTGGACGGGCGGCCTCTATAGCGGCTTTCCAGCGAGCCGACAAACGGGCCCGGCCTAGTTGCCGGACCGTTGTTGCGGCCGGTTCAGGCCATCGCCGAGCTGGCGGCCGGCATCGGCATCGTGGCGCCGATCCGCGGCGACGAGGCGACGGGCAGCGTCTGTCCCTCGACCAGCATGCGGCGCTCGAATGCGGTCGAGCGGAAGCTCGGGAAGCGCTTCTCCACGCTCTCCCGCACCTGGCGGAATTCGCCATAGGTCAGGTAGTGCGGCTTGAGCAGGGTCGGATACTGGCGGGCCTCGCCGAGCTGCCGCGACCCGAAGGTGCGGCGGTAGAAGGCGCGGTGCTCGGCCCGGACCCCGGCGAGGATGGCGTCGGCCTTGTAATACTCGGCCACCATCCACGGAATGCGGATCGTCAGATATGGCAGCAACCCCGGATACGCCTTGAAGGCGGCCTCGCTGTTGGCGTGACGGGTGGGGTCGATGAGGACCTTGCCCTCCTTCAGGAAGGGCTCGAGGAGATCGGAGAAAACCTCCCAGGCGGGGCAATCTGGGGTTTCCGCGGTCACAACGCTCACGCGAATCGTCGTGGCCAGGACACCGTCGATGAACATCCCGAAAACGGTTGTATTGTCGAGATCGTCGTATCGGTCGCTGAGGCGGCGATCGAAGCGCGGCGCGACGCCATCCTCGCGAGTATAGGCCTCGTAACGCAACCGGAAGACCGCCTCGCGATCCTCGTCGGTTATTGCAAGGCGATAGTCGATACGGTCCAATAGTTCGAGCAGCCGCTCATTTGTACCCTGCGGCTCGCGCGCCAGCGCAACAACGCCCATAACTTACCTCCTCGGGGCCGCCTCCGCCAAGGGTGGCCCGGTAAGAGAAGGTTAACAAAGAACTAACGCAGAAGTAAGCGATTTGTTAAAATGCCGCGCGAATACGAATCGTTAACGTTAACGGCGCGGCTGAAAGGTAGCGGCGAATGCGCGCATTCGCGCACTGCGGGAGGCGGTCGCGCGAGCGCGGTTTCCGCACAAACGCTGGGAAAACTAGGCGGCCTCGGTCTGGCGCATCTTGCCGCCAGGGTTGCCCCCCGTGAAGGACAGGTCCGAATCGTCCGCATGCACGGCGATGAATTTTCGGATCTGTGCAACCGGGAGCGGCATGCTGAACAGGTAGCCCTGGACCTCGTCGACCGTATCCTCGGCCGCGATGATCTCGAGCTGCTCCTGCGTTTCGATCCCTTCGACGGCAACGGAGAGGCCGAGTGACGAACTCAGGCGCGCCACGCCCTTGAGGAGGGTCAGCGACCGGTCCCCGGAATTGAGTTGGGCAACGAAGGAGCGGTCGATCTTCACCTTGTTCAGCGGGAAGGTGTGCAGGTAGCTGAGGCCGGAATAGCCCGTGCCGAAATCGTCGAGCGCGATCCGGACGCCCTGGGCAACCAACTCGCCGAGGATGGTGCGGACCCCGGGCGTGTCGCGCAGCAGCACCGATTCGGTGATCTCGACCTCGAGCCGCTTCGGCGAAAGGCCGGACTCGGCGAGCGCTTCAGCGACCACCGCGGTCAGCCGGCTGTGCCGGAACTGGACCGACGAGAGGTTGACGGCGACGCGGACCGTCTCGGGCCAGGATGCGCATTCCTTGGTCGCGGTCCGGATCACCCAGTCGCCCATCTCGTTGATGATGCCGATGTCCTCGGCGGCCGGGATGAACTTGCCGGGTGGGATGAGGCCGCGCTCGGGGTGGTTCCAGCGGATGAGCGCCTCGCAGGTCGTGACCCGCTTGGTACGGAGGTTGATGAGCGGCTGGTAGTAGAGCTCGAATTGCCCTTCGGCGAGCGCCCGGCGGAGGTCCATCTCGAGCGCGCGCTTGGCCTGGACCTCAGCGTCCATCGAGGGATCGAAGACACGCCAGGTGCCACGGCCGTTGGACTTGGTGTGGTACAGCGCCATGTCGGCGTTCTTGAGCAGAAGATCCGGGTCGCTGCCGTCGCGCGGCGCCAGCGCAGCGCCGATGCTGGCCCCGATGATCACGTGCTGGCCCTCAATCTGGTAGGGCTTCGACACCGTCTCGATGATCCGCCGCGCGAGGTCGTCGAGGGCCGCAAGGTCACGCTCGCCGAGATACTGGAGCACGACGAACTCGTCGCCGCCGAAACGGGCGACCACGTCCGGGGCGGCGATGATCGTCCGCATGCGGTCTGCCACCGCGCACAGGAGCGCGTCGCCGGCGGGATGGCCGAGCGTGTCGTTGACCTGCTTGAACTCGTCGAGATCGACGAACAGCACCGCGAACTGCTCCTCGGGCCGCGCCATCTCGAGCACGTCCGAGAGGTGCTCGTGGAAGCTGTTCCGGTTTGGCAGGCGCGTGAGGTTGTCGAACCGCGCCAGGCGGTGGATGCGCTGCTCGGAGGTCCGGCGCTCGGTGACGTCCTCGGCAATGACGACGGAGCCGCCATTCTCCATCGGACGGGCAGTGAGCGACAGCCAGCGGTCCCGGCCCGCCTCCACGATCAGTTCGCCCGGAACTCCCGAAAGGCGGCGTTCGAATTCGGCCGCGAACCTGCCGAGGTCGTGCGTGTCGGAGAAGGCATGGCTCGCCGTGAGCAGTTCGGCCGGAGACATCCCGGCGACGACGACCGCCCGGGAGATGCCGAGAAGCTCGATCAGGCGCTCATTGGCGACCACCAGCTTCCGCTCGGCGTCGAACATCAAAAGACCGTGCGGCATGTTGTTGAGCGCGGTGGTGAAGCGCGCCGCAAGCTCGGTGATGTCCCGGGCGGAAATGACCGCGTCCAGAAGCTGCTTCCGCAGCCGGTCGGAGATGAGCTTGACCGAGGCGAAGAACGGAACGAGGACCAGGACGAGGATCGTGTAGTAGAGCGGACCGGCGTAGATCAGGGAAAGCGTGAGCGGGATGCCGCCGCCGAGGATCTGGGCCGTGACGAGGGCATTGCTGGCAAAGTTCCGGCCCGAGACGCCGACCATGTAGGCAACCACGCCGGCAAAGCCGAACAGCCGCACGAACGGATCGTCCGACACCATGAAGCAGGCGAGGCACCAGCCGCCCATGATCGCGAGATAGACCGTCGAGCCGACGATGTAGCGGCGCTCCCAGGCCTTCAGCCCTTCGGCCGAGCGGAGGGACGGGCGCGCGCGCCCATACGCGATCATGCCGCGGATGCGGACGCTCGCCGCGACGGCGATGGCGACGGCGAAGCCGAGCAGGATCCAGCTTTCGGCCCACCAAGCGGTGATCAGGGCGGCGATCGTGGTGGCTAGGGTGCCGATATACAGCGACGCCGCGATCTCATGCAGCGCGTCGAAAAGGGAGCCATAGACCTCCAGCGGCACTGCGCTGGCGTCGCGCCGGACGCTGCCGCCCTGATGTGCAGGCTTCACCATTGCAGTGGCCATTTGGCTTTCGGGCCTCGACCGGCTCATCTGGGGCGACGGCAGTCGCACCGTCTGGTTGAACATCGGGCGGACGGCGCGCGATGCTTCGGAATGAACGACGGCCGGCAGGGTCGCCCTGCCGGCCGGGAAGATCCAACGGATTCCGCGGTTGACTAGGCTGCAGCCGTCTTGGCGACCTTGGCGCCGGGCCGCTGCGCGACCGCCGCCATATCCTTCAAGAACCGTTCAAAGATCGGGTTGAAGAGTTTAGGATTCGTCAAGAACGGTGCATGACCTTCGCCACGCAGCACGAAGCAGTGCTTTTCCCACAGCGTCGCGTAGTTGAGGCTGCCGATGTAGTCGACGTTGATGATCGGGTCGTTCTCGCCGTTGACGAGCGCGATCGGAACACCGGCGTTTTCTGCGATCGCACGCTGATCGGAGCTGCGACCGTCGAAAGCGGTCTCGAGCACCATGCGGCGGGCGCGGCCGTCGGCACGCCGGACGGCGGCTCGCAGCGTGTCGTTGATCGCCGGGCCGAACACGGTCTCGGCGAACATCGCCAATTCGGCGTCGGAGAGATTCTCCTGGCCGATCAGCGGCACCATCGGGTGCGGGCGATAGCCGCCCATCAGCGATTCCGGCGTGGGGTGAACCGGTGGTGTCGCCGTCAGCATGAAGCCTATCAGGCCCGGGAAGCGCGGCACGAGTTCGAGCGCGATGTGTCCGCCCAGCGACCACCCGTAAACGACCGCCCGGTCGACGCCGAGCGCCTGCAGGACCTCCATCGTCATGTCGGCAAGGCCGTTCATCGAGTACGTGCGCTGCGGATCCGTGGGATCGCTCGATTCGCCATGGCCGGGCAGGTCAAAGGCAATCATCCGGTAGGCATCGCCTGCCGCACTTTCGAGCTGTGCCGAAAAAACGTCCTTGCTACAGGAGTTGCCATGGATCAGAACGACCGGCATTCCCGCACCGGACGTCTCGGCTACTGCAATCTCGGCATGGCTCGTCTGAATGGTATGCTTCTTCAGCATTTCCGTCCTCCTCGGGCCGGGTAAGCGGGGCCATGCTGGCCGGGAAAGGTCCCGGTCCAGACACACTGTTCTGTGAAGACCCTCTCACGTTATTGCTTCCAAACCTTTAAGGTGACGGCAGAGGGGATGACTGCAATTGCGAAGACCCGGATGCACCGCCACTCGGCACGGCGCGTGCATGCGGTGGAATTACAAGTGGGAAGCGCATCTTGAATAAAGTCTTCGAGGCCACGTCGTACCTTCTTGGCGACACGGAACGCGAACTGGCCCGTCTGATCCGGCAAGCAGCGCTCTTCTCCGATTTCACCCGGGGTGTCTTCCGCAAGGCCGGCATTGCGCCCGGCATGCGCGTCCTCGACGTCGGTTGCGGCGTCGGCGACGTTTCGATGATCGCGGCCGGGCTCGTCGGTCCGGGCGGCAGCGTCGTGGGCATCGACCGGTCGCCCGCGGCGCTCGAAATCGCCCGCTCGCGGGTCGAACGCGAAGGGCTGTCGCAGATCCGCTTCGAGCAGGCCAACCTCCATGAACTCGAGGACGAAGGTTTCGATGCCGTCGTCGGGCGGTTCATCCTCATCCACCTGCCTGATCCCGCGGCTTCGCTGCGGAGCCTCGCCCGGCGCGTCCGTCGCGGCGGGGTCCTTGCCTTCGTCGAGATGGATATCGGCGTTGCGGACTCCGCGCCCAAGTCGGACCTCTTCACACGCTGCCTCAACCTCATCACCACCGTCTACCGTAGGGGCGGCATGGAGCCGGACATGGGTTCGCGCCTCTTCGCCGAGTTCCGCGCCGCCGGACTCGACCCGGCCATCACCGGTGACTGCAGGGTCGAAGCCGGGCCGAACTCGCACGCCTATGACTATTTGGCGGATTCCCTCCGGAGCCTTCTGCCGAGCATGGTGGAGCACGGTCTGGCCACGGCCCTGGAGATGGATGTCGACACGCTCGCCGACCGGCTCCGGGCGGAGTCGCTCGCCCGCGACCTGTGCTTCATCTTTCCGCTCACGGTCGGCGCCTGGGCCCGCGCGGCCTGACGGCCGTCATTCGGCCGCGCCTTGACGCGATCATCCGTGCCGCCACTTTTCTACCAGGGGCGCGACGGAGCGATTCGGCAATGAAGATCAGGACCTTCGCGCTCGCGGCCATGGCATTGATCACGGCCCCGGCCGCCCTCGCACAGACCTGCCAGAACGACCCGTCGCAGTTTCCGGCCTGGCTCGATGCATTCCGGGCCGAAGCGCGGGCAGCCGGCATCTCGGCGGGAGCCATCGCCGCGCTCGACGGCGTCCGGTTCGACCAGGGCATCGTCAACCGCGACCGGGCGCAGGGCGTCTTCGCGCAGACCTTCGTCGAATTCTCCGACAGGATGGTCAACTCCTACCGGCTCGAGCAGGGGGCCCGGCTGATCCGTGACAACGCGGCCCTGTTTGCCCGCATCGAGCAGGAGTTCGGCGTCCCGGCGCCGGTAATCGTTGCCTTCTGGGCACTCGAGACCGATTTCGGCGCCAACACCGGCGATTTCGCGGTGATCCCCTCGATCGCAACCCTGGCCTTCGATTGCCGCCGGCCCGCCGAGTTCCGCCCGCACCTGCTCGACGCGCTCCGCCTGATCGAGCGCGGCGACCTTGCGCCGGCCGAGATGATCGGCGCCTGGGCGGGCGAACTCGGCCAGACCCAATTCCAGCCGAGCGACTATCTCGCCGCCGGCGTCGACTATGACGGCGACGGCAAGGTGAACCTGATCCGCTCCGTGCCGGACGTGCTGGCCTCGACGGCGAACCTCCTCCGCCAGCACGGCTGGCGCGCCGGCGAGCCGTGGCTTGAGGAGGTGCGCGTTCCGGCGTCGATGCCGTGGGAGCGGGCGGACGTCTCGATCCAGCATCCGGTGGCGGAATGGGCCGGCTGGGGCGTGACCCGCCGCGACGGCTCCGCCCTGCCGCAAAGCCGCGCGCCGGCGTCGCTCGTCCTGCCGATGGGCCGGAACGGCCCCGCTTTCCTCGCCTACGCGAACTTTCAGGTCTATCTCGAATGGAACCGGAGCCTGGTCTACTCGACGACGGCAGCCTATCTCGCCACCCGGCTTGCCGGTGCGCCGCGCGTCGATCCGCGCGGGCCGGTCGCGTCGCTGTCGATCGACCAGGCGCGCCAGCTCCAGACGATCCTCGCCGGGCAGGGTTTTGACGTCGGGCGGATCGACGGCATCATCGGCCTCCAGACCCGCGCCGCCGTCCGGTCGGTCCAGGTCCAGTATGGCCTTCCGGCGGACGGCTACCCGACCGCGGACCTCCTCGCCAGGCTCACCGGCGGCGTCGTGGCGACGACGCTGACCGCGGACGAGGCGCGCGAACTGCAGACGCTCCTCCTCCGCCAGGGCTTCGACATCGGCGCGGTTGACGGCGTCATCGGCGCGCGGACGCGGGCCGCGATCATGGAGATGCAGCGGCGCATGGGCATCGCCGCCGACGGCGTTGCCACGGCGGAATTCCTCGCCCGGCTGCGCGCGCTGTAGCCGCCGGCGGCGGGACGGCCGCGCCATGGGGTTTTGGCGAAACGCTGGGCTGCGCTAGAAGAGCGGTTCGGTCCGCCACCGCGGACGCGGAGTTTCTGCCATGCCCTTCGATCTCAAGTCGATCGTCACCCACGATTCCACCGACAGCTGCGTCGCCTGCCGTGCGCAGGACATCGCCGCGCAGGTGCTCGTGCCGGCCGCGGAAGCGTGGGAATCGTCACACGGGCTGCCGCGTCACTCGGTGGCGCTGCACGGCGCGGCCGAGCTCCTCGGCCGCCTTCTCCAGGCAGGGGTCGAGCGGGAGGAACTCGAGCACGCGCTGACCACGCTGCTCGACGAGATCGAGGCGCAGCTCAGCGAGGACGCGACCATGGGGCCGACGCAGGGAACCGCCTGAGGCCCGACCTCCATGCAGTTCCTGACGAATCCGCAGGTTCTGCCGATCCTGCTCCTCGCCGTGTCGAACGTCTTCATGACGGCGGCGTGGTACTGGCACCTGCGGTTCACCGGTTTCCCCATCGCCGGCGTCATTGCGATCAGCTGGGGTCTTGCGCTGATCGAGTATTGCTTCGCCGTGCCGGCGAACCGCATCGGCTATCAGGTCTACAGCGCGGCGGAGCTGAAGACGATCCAGGAGGTCATCACCCTCTCGGTCTTCGTCATCTTCTCGATCGTGTACCTGAAGGAGCCGCCGACCTGGAACCAGCTCGTCGGCTTCGTCTTCATCGGCATCGGCGCCGCGTTCATCTTCAAGAACACCGGCGCCGTGGCGCACTAGGCTGTCGCGACGTGCTTTGACGGGGCTGGGACATCGTGGCCGAGCCGTCGCGCCGCCGCGATCCACGCCTCGATCGCGTCGAGAACGTTCTCAACCGCCTCCTGCGGGGTCTCGCCGTCGCTCATGCATCCGTCCAGGTCGGGGGCCCGCGCACCAAAGCCGCCGCCGTCCTCCGGGGACAAGGGCTCGATGATGACCGGATATCGCAATGCCAGCTTCATGGGTGCCTCGCCGCGTCGATGAATGACACCCGCATCTTGATATATACGGGCTTGATCGGCCGGCGCGAAGGGATCGTGATTTTCCGGGCGACGCGGGGGTGGCCGACGCCGTAGTAGTGCGAGCCGCCGCCGAGGGGTGGTTGGCAGAGCAGGTCGAACTCCCGGCAAACCGCGATCACGTCCTCGATCGTCCAGTCCGCGCGAGGATTCTGCCGCATCTGTTCGAGACGTCTGCTCACGTCGGCTGCCTTTCGCCTTCGGCATGTAGCCTGCTCGCGGAGCTACTCAACGACGATCTTCTCGATGGCGACGAGGGGTGATCGAACGTCGTCCTTCGCTGCTCGAACAATTCCTGGTGCCGGGAGTGCCGGTCGTTCCGTCGTCGGGGCGCGCCGAACTCGCCCCCCCGCGAGCATCCTCGCGAAGGCGCGCCGCGCTCCGCTACCCGCCGAACAGGCGGCGGAAGAAGCCGGGCTGCTGCTGCTGGACCGGGGGCTGCACCACGCCGGTCGGCGGCAGCACCACCTGGCCGTTGCCGATCTGGCCGGGCGGCACGGGCGGCTGGACGACTCCATTCGGGCCGACGACCTGTCCCGTCCCATATTGCGGGTACGTGGTCTGCGGGTACGTTTGCGCCGGATAGGTCTGCTGCGGATAGGTCTGCGTGCCCGCGGGCGCCGCGCCGGGGACCGCGGTCGGATCGTAGCGCGGATCGTAGGCCGGATTGTAGCGGTCGACGGCTGCCGGGTAGGCCTGCTGCCCGGTGGTGACCGCGCCGGCGGGAGCGACGCCCGCCGCCGTCGTGCCGGGCGCCGGCACCTCGTAGGTCTGGCCGTTGAGGCCCTGCTGGTACCACCGGCCGTCGAGCGCCTGGTAGGGCTGGCCGGCGACGCCGCCCGGCACGCCGCCAGCATTGATGGCGTCGAGGATGGTCTGCGGCGGCGCCGCATTCGGGTCGTAGCCGTTGGCGTTGCGGTAGAGGTAGTTGCCCGGAAGCGGGTTCGCGGTCACGCCCTCATGCGCCTCGTTCATGTACTCGCCGAAGATCGCCGAGGGCAGGTTGCCACCGGACGCGCGGTTGGTCGGGTCGTTGTCGTCGTTGCCCACCCAGACGCCGGTGACGAGATGCGACGTGTATCCGATGAACCAGGCGTCGCGGAATTCCTGGCTCGTGCCGGTCTTGCCGGCGGCATCCCAGCCGTTGATGACCGCGCCGCGGCCGGTGCCGGATTGAAGCGTCTCGCGCATCATCGAGTTCATCATCCCGACATACTGGATGTCGACCGCCGGACCGGGTCCGCCACCGGTGCGCTGGTAGAGGACGTCGCCGTCCTCCGTGGTGATGCGGCGGATGACGTAAGGCAGGACGCCGTTGCCGCCATTGGCGAAGGCAGCGTAGGCGCCGGTCATGTCGAGCACTGAAACCTCGGACGTGCCGAGCGCGATCGAGGGGTTCGGCGCCATCGGCGTCGTGATGCCAAGACGCCGCGCGGTGGCGACGACCGAGGCAGCGCCCACTTCCTGCGTCAGCTGCACCGAGACGGTGTTCAGCGACAGCGCGAGCGCGCGCTGTAGCGAAACGGGTCCGAGATACTCGCCCGAATAGTTCTGTGGCGACCAGCCATTGATGGTCACGGGCTGGTCGACACGGACGGTCTCCGGCACGAGGCCGTGCTCGAGCGCGGTGAGGTAGACGAACGGCTTGAACGACGAACCCGGCTGCCGCCGCGCATTGACCGCGCGGTTGAACTGGCTTGCGGCATAGTCGCGGCCGCCGACCAGGGCGCGCACCGCCCCGTCGGGGCTCATCGAGACGAGCGCCGCCTGGGTGACGTTCATCGCCTCGCCCTGTTCGGCGAGGCGGGCTTCGACCGCGTTCGCCGCCATCTCCTGGAGGCGCGGGTCGATGGTGGTGTCGATGATGATGTCGCCGCGCACGGTGCCGACGAAGTCGGGCACGAGCTCGGCCACCCAGTCGGCGATGTAGGAGCCGCTGCTGCTGGCGCGGGAGACGGCGACAACCTCGCCCTCACGGGCAAGGTCGGCCTCGCGCTGCGTGATGTAGCCTTCCTCGACCATCGAACGGAGGACGAGGCGCTGCCGCTCGCGTGCGGCATCGGGGTTCGTGTCGGGAGCGTAGCGGGCCGGCGCCGGCAGGATGCCGGCAAGCGTCGACGCCTCGGCGAGCGTGAGCTGCGTCGCCGGCTTGCCGAAATAGCGCCGCGCGGCGGCGTCGATGCCGGTGGCGCCGGCACCGAAATAGACGCGGTTGAGGTACATCTCGAGGATGTCTGCCTTCGAGTACTGCACCTCGAGCCAGACGGCGAGGATCGCCTCCTGGATCTTGCGCTCGGTCGACCGCTCGGTCGTCAGGAACAGGGTGCGCGCGAGCTGCTGCGTGATCGTCGAAGCGCCGGCGAGCTGGTTGCCCGAGGTGACCGAAGTGTAGACGACGCGGACAAGTCCGATCGGATCAACGCCGGGATGGCCGTAGAAGCGGCGGTCTTCCGCGGCGATGATCGCCTGCGCGACATAGTCCGGCAGTTCCTCGAGCGTGACGTTCTCGCCGCCGGTATCGCCGCGGTTGGCGATCAGCGTCCCGTCGGCCGCGAGGATCTGGTAGTTCGGTGGCCGCTCCGGCACCGCCCAGGTCGTGATGTTGGGGAGCTTGGAGGCGTAGTAGCCCAGCACCGTCATGCCGGCGAGGAAGAGGACCGCCGAGATCAGCAGGAACCAGCGGAACGCGCGGCGGAGGACGCCGGGCTTCCGCTTCTTCGGGCCGCGGGTGCGGTGGGTGCGGCCGTCGGGCTCGATGACCTCAACGACGCGTGCGCGGGTCGAGGCGCTACGGCGCGGACGCGGCGAGCCGCCGGGACGGTCCGCCTCGTCGAGGCCGATGTCGAGATCGCCCGCGCGGCGGTTGGTCTTTCCGCGGAGGGCCGGCTCGATCCGTTCGACGCGGCGCCGGTTCCTGGCCATGAAGTCCGTCTGTGTGATTTCGCCCGCGCGGCCCTGAGCAGCCCCACCTGGATGTTGGTGAACGCTAATTGCGGCCGTTTAACGTGTCGTTAAGGACGGAAGCGCGGCAGGAATGTGGTGCCTCCGCCCCAGCGGTTTAAGGCGCTTAACCGTAGCCCGTCAGGCGACGGCGGGCACGTGCTTCGGCGCCGCAGCGGCGAGCGCTTCCCGGAGGCGCTCCGACGTCACCGGCTTCTGGGCGAAGTCGTCGAACCCGGCTGCTGTCGCCAGTTCGCGGCTTTCCGGCCGGCCATCGGCGGTGACGGCGATGAGGCGCGTGCGGCGGGGCCCGCCCGCCTCCGTCGCCCGCACCTCCCGCGCGATCTCGAGCCCGCTGAGGCCGGGGAGGTGGACGTCGAGGAGGATGGCGTCGAACCTTTGCCCCCGCGCGGCGGCAAGCGCCGCCTCGCCGTCCGTCGCCTCGGTCACCTCATGGCCGAGCCGCACGAGGAGCGATCGGAGAAGGAGCGCATTGATCTCGTCATCCTCGGCGAGGAGCACCTTCAGCCCGGCGGTCATTCGGCGCGGCGCGGGCGAAGGGCTGCGCCGGTCGCCCGGATCGGCGCCGAAGCCGCCGTCGTCCCCGGCGAGCCGGGCGGCGATACGGAGCAGCGATTCCCGCCTGACGGGACGTACGAGATACGCGTCGAAGCCGGCGGAGCGAAGCTCCGCCTCGGCCTGGCGGCGGCCGGGCGGAACGAGGATCGCCGCCGGAAGACGGCGTCCGGCCGCCTCCCTGATCGTCGCGAGCGCGGCGGCCGCATCGCCCACCATGCGCGGGTCGACGAGAATGAAGTCGTAGGGCTCGCCGGCTGCTGCGGCAGCGCCCGCAAGGGCGGCGACGTCGGCGACGGCGGAAGTCGCCCGCAGCGTCCCGCCCGCCGCCGCGATCTGCCCGGCGGCTACCTTGGGCGCAAGGCCCGGGGGGGCGAGGATGATCCCTTTCCGGCCGGCAAGGCCGGGTTCCTGTGCCGCGGGCGTCGAGACCGCCTCCGCCGGGATCGCGAACGCGAAGGCGGCGCCACCGTCCGGCCGGTCCGCGACGCTGATATCGCCCCCCATGCCGCGGACGATCCGGCGCGAGATCGAGAGGCCCAGCCCCGACCCCCGGCGGACCGGATCGGTGGCGACGGGCGAGAATTCGGCGAAGATCGTCTCGGCCGCATCCGCCGGAATGCCGGGTCCGGTGTCCTCGACTGCGAAGTGAAGCCCGCCAGGCGCTAGGCCGATCCTGAGCGCTACTCCGCCGCGATCGGTGAACTTGACCGCGTTGGCCACCAGGTTGATGAGCACCTGGCGAAGGCGCGGCCCGTCGAGGAGGGCCGTCGCCGGCACGTCGGCCTCGACATCGGCCGAAAGGTCGATGTCCTTGGCCTCGGCGCGGGTCGCGAACAGTTCCACGACCTCCTCGGCAAGACGGGTGACCGGCGTCGGCTGCGGATTGATGCTGAAGCGGCCGGCCTCGATCTTGGCAAAGTCGAGCATGTCGTCGACGAGGCCGAGCATCAGTTCGCCGGACGTCTTCACGGCCTGGGCGAACGTCTCCTGCTCGGGCGAAAGCGGCGTATCGAGAAGCACCGTCGACAGGCCGAGGACGCCCGACAGCGGCGTCCGAAGTTCGTGGCTCACCGTGGCGAGGACGCGCGACTTCGCCTCGCTCGCTGCCTCGGCGCGCCGGCGACCGTCCGCCGTCCTGCGGAAATGCTCGGCGATGTCGGACATCTCCCAGCGGCGGTCCGCCTCGCGCTCGCTCTCGGGGAGGAGATCTTCCGCAAAGTCGCGGGCTGCGGCCCGCTTCCACAGCAGCGCCATCGTGCCCGCGCCGAGGAGGACGCCGAGCAGGCAGGCTGCCACGGCGAATTCGGGCAGGAGGAAGACGAGCGCAACGGGGGGGAGGGCCGCCGCGACGAGGGCGAGGGCAATGAAGGCCGCGCGCGTGAAACGCGCCGACCGTTCCGATCTCGCTCTCTCAGTCAGCGCCACGGCGGCGGACCCCCTGGTCCCGCGTTGCGGGAGAGGGAGGATGCACGCTCAGCCTTTCGATTTGCTTGATGCCGGCGCCATAGCGGCCTCGGGGAGGAGCCCGGCGACGATCGACCTGATCCGCGCGGCGTTTGCGCCCGATGAGGTATCCACCGGGAGGCCAAGGAGGGCGCGGACCATCCTGTCGCCGACGACGCGCTCGATGAACGCCGGGGCGACGGCGTTCGCACGCTCGACGCCGATCCGGCCGGCGAGAAAGTCCGACAGCGTCCCGGTGACATGGCCGATCACGGCATCGAACACGGCCCGGCCGAGATGCGGAAACCGCTCCGCCTCGGCGATGACCATGCGGTGCATCGCCAGCACCTCCGGCGATACCATCATGCCGGTGATGCCCTCGCCGAAGAAGACGAGCGCTTCCGGGAGCGGCAGTTCCGCGATGCGCGCGAGGCCGGCGGCGATCTCCTGCGGGTCGCGGCGAAGCGCCACCACGGCCTCGAACAGCTCCTCCTTGCTGTGGGCGTGCCGGTAGAGCGTCGCCACGGAGACGCCGGCCGATGCCGCGATGCCCGCCATCGTCGCGTCGCCGAATCCCTTCTCGAGGAATTCGCGGCGCGCTGCCGCAAGGATCGCCGCCTGCTTTCGGGCCAGCAATCCCGCCTTGGGGTCATTTTCCGTCCATTCGCGCATCGTCAGCCCTTGCCGAGCCGCCCGAGGGCACGATATGACCAATACGAAACGAAACGGTTTCGTTTCATGTGTTTCGCCCGCCGGGAGGGATTCGTGCAGCGCATCGTGGTTCTAGGAGCATCAGGACAGACCGGGGCACAAGTGGTGGCGCAGGGCCACGCCCGCGGACACGAGGTCACCGCTTTCGTCCGCGATCCGTCGAAGGCCGCTTCGAAGCTGCCGAAGGGCGCTCTCGTGGTCCAGGGCGATGGGCTCTCGGCGTCGCAGGTGGCAATTGCGGTCGCGGGACACGACGCGGTCGTGGTGGCCGTCGGCGACCGCCGCACGCTGGTCTCCGGTCCGATCATCCGGAATGTCATCGCAGGCATGAAGGCGGCGAACATGCGCCGCGTCATCCTCCTCTCCGCGTATGGCGCGGGCGACAGCGGCCACGGCTTCCAGGGCTTCATGTTTCGCACCGCGCTCCGGAAGCTGAATGCTGACAAGATGGCGGCCGAGCAGGCCCTGACCGACAGCGGCCTCGACTGGACGGCGGTCCGTGCCGTGGCGCTCAGCAACAAGCCTGCGACCGGCCGGGTCCGGACCGCCCTCGATGGCAAGGTGAGCGGCTTCAGGCCAATCTCACGCGCCGACCTCGCCACGTTCATGCTCGACGAAATCGACCGCCGCGCCTTCGTCCGCAAGCGTCCCATCCTCTACGCCGCCTGATCGGGTCGCCTTGCCGGTCCCGTCGAGGGGGGTCACCGGCTGGCGCCCCTACCCGGCTTCGCGCCAGGCCTCGGCCAGCCAATCGCGGACCTCGGCATCCACATCGGACGGCGCACGAAGTTCGAGATGATGCGTGAACCTGCCGGGACTCGGCTCGACGACCTCCTTCCAGCGATCCGACGCGACCCGCCGGCGGAGGAAGAGCGTGAGCACGAGGGGAGGACGACGCCCCTTGAGATACTGGTCCGGCTGCCAGACCGCGGCAAAGGGGTGCGCGCGGTAGAAGCCTGTCTGGCTCTTCGAAAGGCGCGTCTCGACGCCTTCCAGGCCGGTCATGGCGCGCTGGACCGCGCGAAAAATCCGGCGACCGGCTTCGTTCCCATCGAAGTAGTCGGGATCGGTCATGATACCCGGCCCCGGGGCGCGGCGATCGCAGGCACAGGCAAGCGCGCTCAGGCGGCCTGGGCCGAGCGGCCCTGCTGGCCGAAGACCCGGAAGCTCAGCGCCTCGGCGAGGTGGATACGGCCGACGCGGGCGGCGCCGTCGAGATCGGCGATCGTCCGCGCGACCTTCAGCACGCGATGATAGGCGCGGGCCGACAGCCGCATCTTCTCCGCCGCGTCGCGCAGCAGCGCCAGCGCGGCAGCGTCGGCCGCCGCGACCTCGTCGAGCAGTGACGGCGGGCAGGCGGAATTGGTAGCGATTTCCGGCACGTTGAGCGCCTGGAAACGGGCGGACTGGCGCTCGCGGGCGGCGGCGACACGGGCCGCGACGACCGCGCTCGTCTCGGCGGCGCGGGGTGCGATGAGGTCGACGGCGGTGACGGCCGGCACTTCGATGCGAAGGTCGATGCGGTCGAGGAACGGGCCGGACAGGCGCGCCTGATAGTCCGCCGCGCAGCGGAGACCGCGGGCGCAACTCATGCCGGGTTCGCCGGCAAGGCCGCAGCGGCAGGGGTTCATCGCGGCGATCAGCTGGAAGCGCGCCGGATAGGTGACGCGCGTGTTGGCGCGGGCGATCGCGACCTCGCCGATCTCGAGCGGCTGGCGGAGCGCGTCGATCACCTGCGGCACGAATTCGGGCAGTTCGTCGAGGAAGAGCACGCCGTTGTGGGCGAGCGACACCTCGCCCGGCCGGACCCGGAGGCCGCCGCCGACAAGCGCCGCCATCGACGCCGAGTGATGCGGCGCGCGGAACGGTCGCCGCGTCGACAACCGGCCTTCGGCGAGTTCGCCGGCGATCGAGGCGATCATCGACACGTCGAGGAGTTCGCGCGGCGACAGCGGCGGCAGGATCGACGGCAGCCGCGCAGCCATCATCGACTTCCCCGCGCCGGGCGGCCCCACGAACAGGAGATTGTGGCCGCCGGCGGCGGCGACCTCGAGCGCGCGCTTGGCCGTCTCCTGCCCCTTGATCTCGGCCAGGTCAGGCAGCGTGCCGGCGGGCGCGGCGATCATCGGCTCCGGACGGGCGAGGATCTGCGTTCCCTTGAAGTGGTTTGCGACTGCAATCAGCGAGCGCGGCGCGACGATGTCCATCTCCCGGCTCGCCCACGCCGCCTCGGGTCCCGACGCCGCCGGGCAGATCAGGCCGCGGCCGAGGCCGTTGGCGGCGATTGCCGCCGGCAGGACGCCCGCCACAGGCGCGATCGTCCCGTCGAGCGACAGTTCGCCCAGCACGACATAGTCCTCGAGCCGCGCCGCCGGCAGCGCGCCGATGGCGGCCATCAGGCCGAGCGCGATCGGCAGGTCGTAATGGCTGCCCTCCTTGGGCAGGTCCGCCGGCGCGAGATTGATGATGATCCGCTTCGGCGGCAGCGACAGTCCGCTCGCCAGGAGCGCGGCGCGGACGCGCTCGCGGCTTTCGCCGACCGCCTTGTCGGGGAGCCCGACGATCGCAAAATACGGACCGCCCGGCGCAATCTGCACCTGCACGTCCACCGGCACCGCTTCGATGCCATGGAACGCGACCGTCGTGACGTGACTGACCATCGGCTGCGACCCTCGACCCGCCCCACCATTGCAGTCTCAGCGCGGCGCGTCAAGAACAGGACGTGAACGGATTGCGTCCGCCATCCCGCGCGGCTGTCCCGGCGCCGGCCGTCTCGCTCCGCGGCGCGGAAAGGCTCATTGTCAGGGCAGCGCCATCGCGAGGACCGGATGATCGGGAACTATTGGCTCGAGGGACATGCCCTCGTCTCGGGCGACGACCGGATTGCGGACGCCGCCGGCAGGAAGCCGCCCGAGCTCAACCATCCGCTCGACTGGGCACGCTTCCAGGCCGAACTGCACCAGGCCGCCGTGGTCGTTCTCGGCCGCAAGTCGCATGAGTCCGATCCCGGGCGGCCCGGACGGCGCCGCCTCGTGATGTCGTCCTCGGTCCGCGGCATCGAACGCCGCGGCGATGCGTGGTGGTGGAACCCGGCCGAGGCGGAGCTCGAGGAGGCGCTTGCCGTGGCGGCGCCCGGTGGCGGGCTCGTCGCGATCCCGGGCGGGATGCGTGTGTTCGATACGTTCCTGTCGGTCGGCTACGACGCTTTCCATCTCGCGCGGCTGCCGGGAGTCACCCTTCCCGGCGGGATGCCGGTGTTCTCGGCCTGCGACCAGGGCGACACGGCCGAAGGAGTCCTGGCAGAGGCCGGGCTCGCGCTGGCGGAGATGGAGACGCTCGATCCGGAAGTGGGGCTCACCGTCGAGGTGTGGCGGCGGTGAAACGAAAAGGCCCGCGGCAGTGCCGCGGGCCCGTTTCGTTGCGTCAGGATGCGTCCGGCCTAGTCGAGCGGAACGATCGCAACCGCGTTGTTCTGGTTCATCGGAATGAACAGGGCGTTGGCGGTCGGGTTGTAGCACATCGACGCCGCGCTCGGGATGCCGGTGGCGATCAGGGTCGCCTCGCCGCCGCCGGCCGGGATCATCGACACGCCGCCCTGGGTCACGGACGAAATGTACTTCGTGCCGTCTTCCAGGATGACGAGGCCGTCGTTGCCCGGCTGCGCGGCCTGCTCGGTCATCAGGAGCGCGCCGTCCGGCGAGAAGGTCAGCACGGCCGCATCGCCGATGTTGACGACGACGACGTTGCCGTCGTTGTCGATGGCAACGCCGTTCGGCCGGTTGAGCGGCATGCCCTGTGCGAAGACCGAAACGGTGCCGTCAGCGGTGATCTTCCAGATGCGGGAATCATCGCCCGCGCTGGTCTGCGACGCGTAGATCGTGCCGTCCGCCGCAACCGCGAGGTCGTTCAGGAGGCCGTTGGCGTCCGGAACCGGGAAGGTGGCGATCGGCTCGCCCGTGTCGAGGTTGAAGGTGCGGACGTTGAAGATCGTCGGGGTGTTGCCCGTCGCGGCGGGATCCGGGTTCGCGAGGTTGCCATCGCTGTCGGCGACGTAGAGGACGCGGCCGAGGATGTCGATGCCGAACGGCTGGTTCAGCACGAGCGGCGTGATCAGGTTGGCTTCGCCGCGCTGGTTGGCGGCCTGGACGCCGATCCACTTCGGCGTGTGAACAGAGCCGTCATGGTTGAGGAGCGTGATCCAGCCGTCGTTCGGCGTGAGGTTCTGGGCGATGCCCATGTTGGACACGACCACGAGGTCCATGACCGGGTCGTACTGGCAGGCCTCGGCGCTGCGGAAGCCGCCATAGACGCGGACATTGTCCGACATCGGGACGAACGCCGGCGGGTTCTCGACGGTCGGCGCCGGGGGAGCGGCCGGGACGCCGATCGGGTTGCCAACGAAGTAGGGCCGCGGCGGCGGGGGCGTTGCGGCCGCCTGGGCGAATGCGGTTGCGGTCGTCGCGAGAAGCGCGGCGGTCGCCGTGAGGGCGTGAAGTCCCTTCATGTGCAATTCCTCTCCTGAGCCTTTTGTGATCCAGGACCGGTCGAGCGGTCCGCCGCGGACTATAGCGATTTCGCCATCACCCGCGAGGCAATTCGGCGGAAGCGACCCCTGCGCCACCGGAGAGGACGGGAAGACCTGTCCGATGGGGCAGGCCGAAACCCGGCTTGGCGTCCGCATCGGCCGTGACGAATCGCACATTGATTGCGGCGCGCAACCCTCCGGCTATAAGCGCCGCGGGCGAAGGAGAGTGCAGTGGCGGAAGCGACATACGAAGTCCTCGGGATCGGCAACGCCATCGTCGACGTGCTGGCGCGCACGGACGAGCGCTTCCTGGCCGAGGAGAGCCTCGCCAAGGGGTCGATGCGCCTCATCGGCGCCGACGAGGCCGAGCGGATCTACGGCCGGCTCGGTCCGGCGACGGAATCCAGTGGCGGCTCCGCCGCGAACACCATCGCAGGGATTGCCTCGATGGGCGGCCGCGCGGCCTTCATCGGCAAGGTTGCCGACGACCAGCTCGGCCGCATTTTCGCCCACGACATGACGGCGATCGGCGTTTCCTTCACAACGCCGCCGCTTGCCGACGGCGCGCCGACCGCGCGCTGCCTCATCCTCGTCACGCCCGACGGCGAGCGGACGATGAACACCTATCTCGGCGCCGCGCAGGACCTTCATCCCGCGGACATCGACGAGACGCTCGTCGGTTCTGCCGCGATCACATTTCTCGAGGGCTATCTGTGGGATCCGCCGCTCGCCAAGGAGGCCTTCCGGAAGGCCGCGGCCGCGGCGCACAGGGCCGGACGCAAGGTGGCCCTCACCCTCTCCGATTCGTTCTGCGTCGACCGTTACCGCGGCGAGTTCCTCGACCTGATCCGGAGCAAGGCAATCGACATCGTGCTCGCCAACGCGCACGAGCTTCGCTCGCTGTACGAGACATCGAGCCTTGAGGCGGGACTCGCGGCGCTCCGGCAGGACGCAACGCTTGCGGCCGTCACCAATAGCGTCGAGGGCTCATTCGTCGTGTCCGCCGCGGGCATCGAGCAGGTGGCGGCGACGCCGGTCGAGCGCGTGGTGGACGCCACTGGCGCCGGCGACCTCTATGCCGCCGGCTTCCTGCTCGGCGTGGCCCGGGGCTGGCCGCTGGCACGGGCAGCCGCCCTCGGCTCCTTCGCCGCCGCCGAGGTCATCTCGCACATGGGCGCGCGTCCCGCCGAGCGGCTGCAGGACCTCGCACGCGGCGGCGGCTACGCCCTTTAGCGGCCCTTTCCGACGCCTACCCCATCAGGCGCCCGACCAGCTTGGCCGTGTAGTCCACCATGGGCACCACGCGTGCGTAGTTGAGCCGCGTGGGGCCGATGACGCCCAGCGCGCCGACGACGCGCTGGTCCTTGTCCCGGAACGGCGCGGCGACGATCGACGAGCCCGACAGCGAGAAGAGCTTCGTCTCGGAGCCGACGAAGATGCGCACGCCATCGCCGGATTCGGTGCTCGACAGGAGCTCGATCAGTTCGCGCTGGGTCTCGAGGTCGTCGAACAGGAGGCGGACGCGCTCGAGGTCGTCGGCCGCCCGGATGTCGTCGAGAAGGTTCGAGCGGCCGCGCACGATCAGCGTCTCGGGCCGGCCGCCGGGGTTCGCGCCGGCCCAGGTGGCGAGACCGTCGTCGACGAGCTTGCCGGTGAGCGCGTCCAGTTCGGCCTGCGCGGCGGCTCTCCTCCGCTCGATCTCGGCGCGGGCGCCGGCGAGCGTATGGCCGCGGATGGATGTGTTGAGGTAGTTGCTTGCCTCGATGAGGGCCGAGGGCGTCGTGCCGGGGTCGATGTCGATGAGCCGGTTTTCGACCGAGCCGTCCTCGCCGACCAGCACGACGAGGGCGCGCGAGGGCTCGAGCCGGACGAACTCGATCTGGCGGATGCGCGGATCGAGCTTGCCCGCCAGCACCACGCCGGCGCCGCGTGACAGGCCGGACATCATCCGGCTCGCCTCCGACAGGACGTCGTCGAGGTTGCGGCCGCCGCGCGCGGCGGCGATCTGCGATTCCATCTGCCGCCGCTCGTCGGTCGACAGGTCGCCGACCTCGAGCAGGGCGTCGATGAAGAAGCGAAGGCCCGTCTGGGTCGGCAGGCGACCGGCCGAGGTATGCGGCGCGAAGATCAGCCCCGCTTCCTCGAGGTCGGCCATGACGTTCCGCACCGAGGCCGGCGACAGCGACACCGGCAGCATGCGGGATAGGTTCCGCGAGCCGACCGGCTCGCCGGTATCGAGATAGCTCTCGACGATGCGGCGGAAGATCTCGCGGGAACGAAGGTCGAGGCCGGGAAGCCCGCCGGAAGGGGCCGGACGGTCGCCGGCCAGCGGTGAGCCGCGGGGCGTGTCGATCATGCCTTCACTTGTAAGGATGGAATGCCGGCCTTCAAGCGGGCTTTACCGCAATGGTGATCGATGGCACGGAAGCGCGGACCAACGAAAGGACCATCATGCGCCATTCCCGACGCGCCCCTGACGAACTGCGCGCGGTGAGCCTCGAGCGTGCGGTGGCCAAGCACGCCGAAGGCTCGTGCCTCGTCCGCTTCGGCGACACCCATGTCTTCTGCACGGCCAGCCTCGAGGACCGCGTTCCGCCCTGGCTGCGTGGCGGCGGCAAGGGGTGGATCACGGCCGAGTACGGCATGCTGCCGCGCTCGACGTCCGAGCGCATGAAGCGCGAAGCGAGCCAGGGCAAGCAGTCCGGACGGACGCAGGAGATCCAGCGGCTGATCGGCCGGTCGCTGCGCGCCGTGGTCGATCTCGTCGCCCTCGGCGAGCGCCAGATCCAGATCGACTGCGACGTGATCCAGGCCGACGGCGGCACGAGGACGGCGGCCATCACCGGCGCCTGGGTCGCCCTGCACGACTGTGTGAAGTGGATGAAGGCACGGGACATGCTGCAAAAGCCGGTGCTCGTCGATCATGTCGCGGCCGTCTCGTGCGGGATCGTCAAGGGCGAGACCGTGCTCGACCTCGACTACCTCGAGGACGTCGAGGCGGAGACGGACGCCAACTTCGTCATCACCGGCGGCGGCGGCCTCGTCGAGATTCAGGGCACGGCCGAGCGGAAGCCGTTCTCGGAGGCGGAGCTGACTGCGCTGCTGGGGCTTGCCAAGGGCGGCATCGGCCGCCTGATCGAGCTCCAGAAGCTCGCCGTCGCCTGAGGACACCGCAATGGTCAGGCGTCTCAGACGGGGTGACACGCTGGTGGTCGCGAGCCACAATTCCGGGAAGGTCCGCGAGTTGCAGCAGCTGATTCGGCCGTTCGGCGTCGATGTCGTTGCCGCGGGCGCGCTGGGGCTCGTCGAACCCGAGGAGACCGGGGTCACGTTCGAGGAGAACGCCATCATCAAGGCCATGGCCGCGGCGCTTGCGTCCGGCCTGCCGGCGCTCGCCGACGATTCCGGCATGACGGTCGACGCACTGAACGGCGATCCGGGCATTCACTCGGCACGCTGGGCGGGGCCGTCGAAGGATTTCGACGCGGCGATGCGCGAGGTCGAGCGGCGACTCGAGGCGGCGGGGGCGACGACGCCTGCAACGCGCCGCGGGACATTCGTCGCGGTCCTGGCGCTTGCCGCGCCCGACGGCGCCGTCGACACCTGGCGCGGCGAGATCGGCGGCACGATCGTCTGGCCGCCGCGCGGCACGCAGGGGTTCGGCTACGATCCCATGTTCCTGCCAGACGGCCACGCCCGCACCTTCGGCGAGATGAGCGCCGAGGAGAAGCACGGCTGGAACCCGCCCTTGACGCCGCTGTCCCACCGCGCCCGCGCGTTCGCGGCCTTCGCGGCCGACGCGATGGTCGGCTGATGAACCCGTCCGACGCAGGGTTCGGCGTTTATGTCCACTGGCCGTTCTGCGCCGCGAAATGCCCGTACTGCGACTTCAACAGCCATGTCCGGCACCAGGCGGTCGACCAGGAGCGCTTTGCCGCCGCCTTCGTCCGCGAGATCGAATCCACAGCCGCAAGGACGCCCGGCCGCACCGTGGGCAGCATCTTCCTCGGCGGCGGGACGCCGTCGCTGATGAAGCCGGAGACGGTCGGCCGCGTGCTCGACGCCATCGGCAAGGCGTGGACGATCGCGCCGGGCGCCGAGATCACGATGGAGGCCAATCCGTCCAGCGTGGAAGCCGGGCGGTTCCGAGGCTATCGCGCCGCCGGCGTCACCCGGGTGTCGCTCGGCGTCCAGGCGCTCAACGACACCGATCTGCGCCTCCTGGGCCGGCTGCACAATGTCGCCGAGGCGTGGAAGGCGATCGACATCGCCCGCAACACGTTCGAGCGCACGAGCTACGACCTCATCTATGCGCGACCCGGCCAGACGCCCGACGCCTGGGCGGCCGAGCTTTCCGAGGCGCTGTCGCGCGCGTCGGACCACATCTCGCTCTACCAGCTCACCATCGAGGAGGGGACCGCGTTCCACGCGCTCTACCGCGCCGGCAGGCTGGCCATCCCCGACGAGGACACGGCCGCGACGCTTTACGAGGTCACGCAGGAGATCTGCGACCGCCACGGCAGGCCGGCCTACGAGATCTCGAACCACGCGGCGCCGGGCGCAGAGTGCCGCCACAATCTCCTCTACTGGCGCTACGGCGAATATGCCGGCATCGGTCCCGGGGCCCATGGCCGGCTGATCCTTTCGGACGGCCGCCACGCGACGGCTACCGCGCGCGAGCCCGAGACGTGGCTTTCGCGCGTCGAATCGTGGGGCGACGGCCTGGAAGCGGATGAAGTCCTGACGCCCGAGCAGGAGTCCGACGAAATGCTGCTGATGGGCCTTCGGCTTGCGGAGGGCATCGACCTGTCGCGCTATGTCGCCCTCGCCGGCCGCTCGCTCGACCCCTCCCGCCTCGCCGATCTTGCCGCGCATGGCATGGTCGAGAAGCTGGCGGACCAGCGTGTGCGGGTCACCCGCGCCGGGTCGTTCGTGCTCGATGCCGTGGTGGCGGACCTGGCCGCATAGCAGGCCACGCCTGGCGTTGCGCCGGTCACCTTTCCTCGACCGCGGGGAGGATGAAGCGGGACGGACCGCCTCGCCGCTCGCCCGGCGGTGGCGGGCAGAGTTCTCTTCACACCGGGAAATCGTCCCAGAACTGGATTCACCCGGATTCCGGTAACCGCTATGGTGGGTTGATTCGTGGCTGGCCGAGGGGCCGTCGGCCGGTCGCGGGTTCGGTTTTTCTCAGGCAACGGCGGGGGCCGGTTGCGTTGCGGCGCGAAGGCAAAGACGCACTCCCGATGAAGGCAGCGCGCCGCGCGGCCCTGCGCCTCCTCGCCTCGTCGGCTCTCGTCCCCGCCCTGGCCGCGCCGGCTTTTGCCCAAAGCACCCCGATCGTCCTTACGGCGGACCGGATCATCATCCTCGCCGCGCTCATCGGCTCGGTTTCCTTCGCGGTGATCTCGGCGATCGCACTCATCCGCGCCCGCGCCAAGGCCGAGAGCGAAAATGTGGCGCTCCGGCTCGAAGTGGCGAACCTCCGCACCGCCTCCGACCGGGCCGAGAGCCTCGTCAACGCCGACGACCAGCGCCTCGTCATCTGGGAGGCGCGCGGCGTCGCGCCCGTGGTGGCGGGCGACCTGCCGCGCGAGGCCGCGGCCCCTGCCGACCGCGGCGGATTCCTTGCCTTCGGCCGATGGCTCGTCGGCGCATCGGCGGCTGACCTCGACGCCGGCATCGGGCGTCTCCGCGAGAAGGGGGAGCCGTTCCTCCTGGCGCTCGCCACCCAGGCCGGGACTTTCGTGGAGGCGCTCGGCCGGACGGTCGGCGGCCGGGCCGTCGTGCGCTTCCGCGACCTGACGGGCGACCGGCTCGACCTTGCCGCGCTGCAGTCTGCCCACCAGCACCTGTTTGCCGAAAGCACCGCGCTCAAGGCGGCCCTCGATGCTGTGCCGGTCCCGGTGTGGGTGCGCGCCCGCGACGGGCGGCTCACCTGGGTCAACCTCGCCTATTCGGCGGCCGTCGAGGCGCCCGACCGCGATGCCGCGATCAGTTCCGGCGCGGAGTTGCTCGACACGCCCTCCCGCGAGGCGATCGCGTCGATCCACACTCGCGACGCCCGCTTCCAGCGGCGGCTTTCGGTCGTATCGGCCGGCAACCGCCTCCTCTACGACGTGACCGATGTCCGCTCGGAAGGCGGCACGGCGGGGCTTGCCGTCGACGCGACGCAGATCGAGGCCGTCCAGGCGACGATGCAGCGCCTCGTCGACTTCCACACCCGCACGCTCGACCAGCTCGCCACCGCCGTCGCCGTGTTCGGCCCCGACCGGCGGCTGCGTTCGTTCAACGCCGCTTACCGCGCGCTCTTCGGCCTCGACTCCGCCTTCCTCGAATCCATGCCCGACGAGGGCGCGATCCTCGATCGCCTCCGCGCGACGCGGAAGCTGCCGGAGCAGGCGGATTTCCGCGGCTGGAAGAACGACCTCCTCGCCGCCTACCGCTCGCTCGAATCCACCGAGCAGTTGTGGCACCTGCCGGAAGGGCAGACCCTCCGCGTCATTGCCAACCCCCACCCGCAGGGCGGCATGACGTGGATATACGAGAACGTCACCGAGCGGCTTGGCCTCGAGAGCCGCTACAATTCCCTCATCCGCGTCCAGGGCGAAACACTCGACCATCTGCGCGAGGGCGTAGCGGTGTTCGGCTCCGACGGAAGGGTGCGGCTGCACAATCCCGCGTTCGGCGAGATCTGGGGCCTCGATCTCGCGCGCCTGCCGCACCTTGCGCATGTGCGCGACATCGCCTCCCGCTGCACCGCGCTGCACGGGCCGTCCGAGGCCTGGGAACGCCTCGTCGCCTGCATTGCGGGCGTCGACGAAACGCGGGCTCCGGTCGTCGGGCGCGTCGAACGCCAGGACGGGCGGACGATCGACTACGCCACCGTGCCGCTGCCGGACGGGCAGACCATGGTCACCTTCGTCGACATCACCGATTCCGTGCGGGTCGAGCGCGCGCTCGTGGAGCGGAACGACGCGCTCGAGGCGGCGGACCGGCTCAAGAACGAGTTCATCCAGCACGTCTCGTACGAGCTCCGCTCGCCGCTCACCAATATCATCGGCTTCACGCAACTCATCGCCGACGAGGGGATCGGGCCCCTCAACGCCAAGCAGCGCGAGTATGTCGGCTACGTCATGACGTCGAGCTCGGCGCTGCTCGCCCTCATCAACGACATCCTCGACCTTGCGACGATCGACGCCGGCATCATGGCGCTCGCGCTCGCCGAGGTCGACGTGACGAAGGCCGTGGAGGCCTCGATCGAGGGCCTCCGCGACCGGCTGGTCGAATCGCGCATCAGCCTCGAGACCGACATCCCGGCCGACATCGGCGGCATCGTCGCCGACGAAAAGCGCCTCCGCCAGATTCTGTACAACCTCCTCGCCAACGCCGTGACCTTCTCGCCCGCGGGCGGACGGATCGGCGTCTCGGCGCGGCGCATCGGCAAGACCGTCGTGCTCGAGGTCGAGGACGAGGGCGTCGGCATTCCGGACGATTTCCTCGGCCTCGTCTTCGATCGCTTCGAATCGCGTCCGGGCGGCGCGATCCGCGGCGGCGCCGGCCTCGGCCTTGCCATCGTGAAGAGCTTCGTCGAACTCCACGGCGGTTCGGTCGCCATCCGCTCGGAGCCCGGCAAGGGCACCCTCGTCCGCGTCACGCTCCCCGTCCGCCCCGAGCCGCCCGACCCGATGGGCATGGCGGCGGAGTAGGGCGCCGTGCCCGCGCCGCCCATCACGATCGACCTTCCGGACGAGGCGGCAACGATCGCCCTCGCCGAAGCGCTCGCTCCGCTCCTCCGCGCCGGCGACATCGTCACCCTCTCGGGGCTCATCGGCGCGGGAAAGACCACCTTCGCCCGCGCCCTGATCCGCACGCTCGCCGGCGACCGGGCGCTGGAAGTGCCCAGTCCGACCTTCACCCTCGTCCAGCCCTACGGCGAGACCAGTATCCCCGTCGCGCATTTCGACCTCTATCGCCTCGCGGACGGCGTTGAACTCGACGAGCTCGGCTTCGACGACGCGGTGGCGGAAGGCGTTGCGCTGGTGGAATGGCCGGAACGGGCGCCGGGGCGGTTTCGTGGCGCGCTGGCGGTGTCGCTTGTGCCGGCGGGGGCGGGGGCGGGTCGGATCGCAACGCTCGACGGCGACGCGTCCTGGCACGAACGGCTCGCGACGACGGTCCTTCGATGACGATGTCGAGGGCGGATCACCAGCCACCCAAGGTCGTCACCCCGGCGAAGGCCGGGGCCCATTGTGGCGGCCAGCGATGTGCGGAGCCACGGCGGGCAAGGGCGCTGGGCGCTGCGCGGCCGCACTATGATGGGTGAGGGAGGACGCTCAATTGAGCGAGCGTCCGCACCGCGAGGCAAATCTGGCCACCGCGTCGCCTCCTTTGCTATGAAGCCGGGAGGGAACGTCACGCGAACAGAGGATGAAGGTTGGACGCGCCGGGAACGCCAGTGACAGCAATGGTGCTCGCGGCCGGTCTCGGCCGCCGCATGCTGCCGCTCACCGCCGAGACGCCGAAGCCGCTGGTCGAGGTCGGCGGCAAGGCGCTGATTGATCACGCCCTCGACCGCCTCGCCGATGCCGGCGTGTGGACCGCCGTCGTCAACGTCCACCATCTCGCGGGGCAGATCGTTTCGCACCTGTCCCGCCGCCGGAAGCCGCGGATTCGTATCTCCGACGAGCGCGACAAGCTGCTGGAGACCGGCGGCGGCGTGGTCAAGGCGCTGCCCATGCTTGGCCGCGAGCCGTTCTTCCTCCTCAATTCGGATTCGTTCTGGACCGAGCGCAAGACCTCCAACCTTGCCCGCCTTGCCGCCAACTGGGACGGCGAGGTGATGGACGCCCTCCTTATGCTGGCGCCGGTGGAGGATACGGTGGGGTATGACGGCCCGGGCGATTTCGTGATGGACCACGAGAGCCGGCTGACACCGCGCCTGTCGGGCGAGACGGCGCCGTTCGTCTACACCGGGGTTGCCATCGTCGATCCCGCGGCGATGTTCGCCGATGCGCCGAAAGGGCCGTTCTCGCTCAATCTCCTGATCGACCGGATCAGCCGCGCCGGTCGCCTGTTCGGGCTTCGCATGTCGGGCACCTTCTTCCACGTCGGCACCACGGCCGCGGTCGAAGAGGCCGAAAAGCTCCTCCGCAGCAGTTCGGCCGCCTGACCGAGATGGCCATACCCCGCGTCTTCTCGATCCCGGCGGGCGTCCCGTTCCTGCCGGCCCTCGCCGACGCGGTGCTGTCCGGCCGTCTCGGCGGCGCCGCGCCCGGAACGCCGCTGGACCTCGCGGGCACGACCATCCTCCTGCCGACGCGGCGCTCCGTCCGCGCGCTGCGCGAGATATTCCTCGCCCGCGCCTCGCGCCACGCGGCGATCCTGCCCCGCATCCGCACGATCGGCGACGTCGACGAGGAGGATTTCCTCCTCCAGCCCGCCGCGGAATCGCCCGGCGACGCCCTTCTCCTTCCGGAAGGCGTGTCGCGGCTCGAACGGAGCCTCGCGCTGACCCGGATGGTCCTTGCCTGGGGACGCGCGGTCCGCGCCCAGACGGCGCCCGAGGGCGGCCCGCCGCTCGTGCCGGCTTCCGCCGCCGACGCCGTCCGCCTCGCGGCCGACCTCGCGCGGCTGATCGACGACATGGAGACCGCGGGCATTCCGTGGGACGCGCTGAACGGCCTCGTGCCGGCCGACTATCCCGGCTACTGGCAGCTCACGCTCGACTTCCTCAAGATCGCCGGCGAGGAGTGGCCGAAAATCCTCGCGGAGGCGGGACTTGCCGACCCGGCCGCGCGGCGCGACATGCTCATCCGCAGCGAAGCGGCGCGCCTCGAAACCGCCGCCCCCGCCGGACCGATGATCGCCGCGGGCTCCACCGGCTCGATTCCCGCGACCGCGGCGCTGCTGCGCGCCATCGCGCGTCTTCCGAACGGGGCGGTCGTCTTGCCGGGCCTCGACCGCACGCTCGACGCGCGCGGCTGGGAGGGCATCGGCGACGTTGCGAACGGCGCGCCGAGCCATCCGCAGTTCGGCCTTCGCCAGCTTCTGGGCAGCATCGGCATCCTCCGCGACGACGTACCCGACCTCGTTCCTTCCCCCGCCGCTCTTGCCGCGCGCGCCCGCATCGTCGGCGAGGCGATGCGTCCGGCCGAGACCACCGAGGCGTGGGCCGAAGCCCCCCTTGCCGGCGTGAGCGATGCCTTCGCCGGCGCTTCGCTCATCGTCGCCCGCAACGAGCAGGAGGAGGCGCTCGCCATCGCGGTGGCCCTTCGTGAGTCTCTCGAGACGCCCCGCCGGACCGCCGCGCTCGTGACGCCGGACCGGACTCTCGCCCGCCGCGTCGCGGTCGAGCTTCGCCGCTGGGGCATCGCGGTCGACGATTCCGCCGGCCAGCCGCTGGATGGCACGACGCCCGGCGTCTTCGTCCGCCTCCTCGCCGAGGCCGCGCTCACCGCAGCTCCCGTCGCGATCCTCGCGCTGCTGAAGCATCCGCTGGCGGCGTTCGGCCAGAAGCCGTCGCTCTGCCGGATCGCCGCGCGGGCGCTGGAGATCGCCCTCTTCCGCGGCCCCGGCCGCATGTCGACCATCGCGAGCCTGGCGGCCGACATCGCCAATGTCCGCCTCGGCATGGACATGAAGTCGGACCTCATCATCCCGCGCGCGCGCCGCCGCCTGTCGAAGGCGGACTGGACCGCGGCCGAGGCCATGGCGGCCACGGTGTCGTCCGTGCTCGGCCCGCTGGCGAAGCTCGGCAAGGCGCCGCAACTCGCCGTGGCCGACGCCGCGGCGGCGCTCGTGGTGGCGTTCGACCGCGCGATCGACGACGGCAGCGGCAGCGCCACGCCGCTGTGGGACGAGCCGGCAGGCGCAGGGCTTGCGACGCTGCTCGGCGGGCTTGCCGAGGCGAGCCGGCTCGAACTCTCGCCATCGGAATTCCCGTCCTTCCTGAGAGCCGCGATGGCTGGCGCGACCGTCACGCCCGGGTCAGGCACGGACCCCCGCATCCACATCTGGGGCACGCTCGAAGCGCGCCTGCAATCGGTCGACCGGCTCGTGCTGGGCGGGCTCGACGAGAGCGTCTGGCCCGGCGACATCCGCACCGATCCGTTCCTGTCGCGCCAGATGCGCGCCGCGATCGGCCTGCCGCCGCCTGAGCGGCGCGTCGGCCTTTCGGCCCACGATTTCTCGCAGGGGCTTGCCGTTCCCGAGGTCATCGTCACGCGCGCCGAGAAGCGCGGCGGCGCGCCGACGGTGCCGTCGCGCTGGCTGCAACGGCTGACGGCGCTGATCGGCCCGGACGAGACGAAGGCGCTCCGCGCTCGCGGTGACCGTCATGTCCGCCTCGCCCGCGGCCTCGACCGCGTGCTGCCCGCGGAGGTCGCGCCCATCCGCCGCCCGCATCCGCGCCCGCCCGTCGCCGTCCGGCCGCGCGAACTGTCGATCACGTCGGTCGAGAAGCTCATCCGCGACCCATATTCGGTGTACGCGCAACGCATCCTGCAGCTCGAGCCGCTCGACCCGATCGGCCAGCGCGCCGACGCCCGCATCCGCGGCACGCTGATCCACGAGGCGTTCGCCGACTTCACCCGGGAGTGGACCGGCAGGCCGTTCGACGATTCCGCCCGCGATCGCCTCCTGGCGATCTGGCGCGAGAAGTTCGCGATCATCGCGGATTTCCCGGAGGTCCACGCGGTGTGGTCGCTGCTGGCGGAGCGGATCGCCGGATGGATGGCGGACTGGGAGGCCGAGCGGGACGCCCGTGTCGCCTCGCGCCATCCCGAGATCAAGGGCGAGTTCTTCTTCGAAGCGCCGGCGGGGAAATTCAAGCTGAACGGCCGCGCGGACCGCATCGACACCTTCAAGGACGGCAGCGTCGGTATCTACGACTACAAGACCGGCGCACCGCCGAGCCCGAAGCAGGTGCTTCTCTTCTCGCCGCAGCTGGCGCTCGAAGGGGCGATGGTTTCGGCCGGCGCGTTCGGGGCGGCCTTCGCCGGTCGGTCGCTGTCCGAGGTGGCGTGGATCGCGCTCGGCAAGGCCGGCCGCGAGAACCCCGTCCGCTCCGCCGTCGATGACGGCGTCCCGCCGGACTCCATCGCCGCTCAGGCCGTCACGATGCTTCGCGGGCTCGTCGCCCGCTACGACGACCCTGCGCATGGCTACGCGTCCCAGGCGCGGCCGATGTTCGAGCGGCGCTTCCCGGGCGACTACGATCACCTCGCCCGCGTCTCGGAATGGCGCCTCGTGGCAGCACCCGGAGGGACGCCATGAACGCCCCCGCGCGCGCGGTCGATCCGACGACGAAGAGCCGCCAGTCCGAGGCGTCCGACCCGCGCCGTTCGGCCTGGGTGTCGGCCAACGCCGGCTCCGGAAAGACCTACGTCCTCGCCCTTCGTGTGGTGCGGCTCCTCCTGGCTGGCGCCGCGCCCGGTCGGCTTCTCTGCCTCACCTTCACCAAGGCCGCCGCGGCCGAGATGGCCAAGCGCGTGTTCGACCGCCTTGGCCGCTGGGTGCGCCTCACGGATGCGGAGCTTGACAGGGAGCTGTTCGAACTCGAGGGGCGGCATCCGACGCCGGAGCACCGCGCCATCGCGCGCCGGCTGTTTGCGCGCGCCCTCGAAACTCCGGGCGGGCTGAAGATCCAGACCGTGCATGCGTTCTGCGAGAGCCTTCTCCACCAGTTCCCGTTCGAGGCCGACGTTGCCGGCCATTTCGAGGTGCTGGAGGAGAACGCTGCGACCATCATGGTGCGCGAGGCACGCCGCCGCGTCCTGGCGCAGGCCGCCGCCGACCTCACCACGCCTGTCGGCGATGCGCTGCGCACGGTGGTGCTGTCCGCCAGCGACCGGAGCGCGGAGGACGCGGTGGGCGAACTCGTCGAGAACCGCCAGCTCCTCGAACGCTGGGTGCGGGCGACCGGCTCGCTCGACGCGGCGCTCGCCGAGCTCCGCCGGACGCTCGGGGTGGATTCCGCGCCGTCGCGCGCCGCGGTCGAGGCCGAGATCGTCGCCCGGGCGCCCCTCCGGTTCGAGGACATCGCTCGCCTCGTCCGCCTCCTCGAAGGCGGCACGACCAACGACGTCAAGGCGGCCGAGCGTCTCGCGCCATATCTCACGGCGAAGGACGACGCCGCGCGGTTCGCCGCTTACCGCAGCTTCTTCTGCCGGGCCGATGGCCAGCTCCGCAGCGGAAACACGCTCGTCACGCGCGGCATCAAGGCCCGGTGGCCGGAACTGGACGATCTCATCCCCGCCGAATGCGCCCGGCTCGAACAGCTGATGGACGTCGCGAACGCGGCGGAAACCTACACGGTCAGCGCCGCCGCGCTTCGCCTCGCGGACGCGGTGATCCGGGACTACGAGCGGCAGAAGACACTCCGCGGTCTCCTCGACTTCGACGACCTCATCGCGAAGACGCTGGCGCTCCTGTCGCGCTCCGAAGCCGCGCGCTGGGTCCACTACAAGATCGACCAGGGCCTCGACCACATCCTCGTCGACGAGGCGCAGGACACCAGCCCCGGCCAGTGGCAGGTGATCCGGGCGCTCGCCGACGACTTCTTCACCGGCGAAGGAGCGCACGACCGCCCGCGGACGCTATTCGCGGTCGGCGACGAGAAGCAGTCGATCTACTCCTTCCAGGGCGCGGTCCCGGCGTGGTTCACGCGCGTTCGCCACGAAATCGAGAAGAAGGCGGTGGCTGCCGGCCAGGCGTTCAGCGGCCTCGAACTGACCCTCTCGTTCCGCTCGGTGCCGGACATCATGAAGGCGGTCGACCGCGTCTTCCGCCCGCCGTCGGCCCATGCCGGCCTTGCCAGCGAAGCGAAGGAGCCGGTCCACCAGGCGATCCGCCATTCCGAGCCGGGCGAGGTCGTGATCTGGCCGCCGATCGAGCCGCCGCCCGATGCAGAGCCCGGCGACTGGGCCGATCCGCTCGATCATCTCGGCGACGCTGCGCCCGAAATGGTGCTGGCGAACCGTATTGCGCGCACGGTGAAGTCGTGGCTCGACACCGGCGAGCGCATCGCCGCCACCGGTAAGCCGATCCGTCCCGGCGAGGTGCTGATCCTGACGCGGAAGCGCGGGCCGCTGTCGGAGGGCATCAACCGCGCCCTCAAGGCGAACGGCATCCCCGTCGCCGGCGCCGACCGCCTCGCGCTGGCCGACCACATCGCGGTCAAGGACCTCGTCGCGCTCGGCGACGTGCTGCTGCAGGACCGCGATGACCTCTCGCTGGCGGCGCTGCTGAAGAGCCCTCTGTTCGGCCTCGACGAGGACGCCCTGTTCGCGCTCGCGCACGAGCGGCCGCATACGCTGTGGCAGGCGCTGAAGGATGCCGCCGATGCCGAGCCGTTCACGGCCGCCTGGGAGGCGCTGACCCAGCTTCGCCGCAAGGTCGACGGCGTGACGCCGTTCGCCTTCTACGCCGATGTGCTCGGCCCGCGCGGCGGGCGGAAGCGCTTCGCCGCGCGGCTCGGCGCGGAGGCGGAGGACGTGCTCGACGAATTCCTCGCCCAGGCGCTCGCCTATGAGCGAACGGAGACGCCGTCCCTGCAGGGATTCCTCGCGTGGATCCGCTCGTCGGCGACGGAAATCCGCCGCGAGACCGAGACGCTGCGCGACGAGGTCCGGGTGATGACCGTCCACGGCGCAAAAGGTCTGGAGGCCGACATCGTGTTCCTCGTGGACGACGGGTCGGGGCCGGTCCATCCAGGGCATGACGACAACTTCCTCGCCATTGCCGACGACCCCGATTCGGCCGAACCCGCGCCGCTCGTCTGGACCAAGGGCGTGCGCGGCATGCCGAAACGCATCAAGGCGCTCGTCGATCGCGGTCGCGAGCGCGCGAAGGAGGAGTATCGCCGTCTCCTTTATGTCGGCCTCACGCGCGCCCGCGACCGGCTGATCGTCTGCGGCACGCTGGCGAGCAACACCGACCGGAGTGGCGGCTGGCACGCGCTCGTTTCCACGGCGCTGATGCCGCTGACGGAGGAATTCGTCGCCATCGACGGCTCGCCGGCCTACCGCTACCGCGATCCGACGCTCGTCGCCGCGCCGCCAGCGGAGGAAGCGCGCGTCGTAGCCGACGAGCCACCGCCGCCGGCCTGGCTGTCGCGGAACGTATCCGGCGTCCGCGTCCCGCGCGCGCTGCGCGCCTCGTCGGCGCTTCCGGCGGCCATGCTCGTACCGCGGACGCTCGGCGCGCTGATGGAGCCGCCGGACCCCGCGATGGAGCGCGGCCGCATCATCCACCGCCTCCTCGAAGCGCTGCCCGAGCACGCGCCCGACGCCCGGCAGGCGGTCGCCGACCGCTATCTCGGCGCCGTCGCCGCGCGCTGGACCGCGGCGCAGCGGGACGCGGTCACCGCGCAGGTGCTTGCGATCCTCGACGATCCACGCTTCGGCGCCGTCTTCGCGCCTGGCAGCCGCGCCGAGGTCGACATCGCCGCCGAGGTCGCGACCGCAACCGGACCCGCCTCGCTCGCGGGCCGCATCGACCGCCTCGCCGTCACGGACGAGGCCGTGCTGATCGTCGACTACAAGACCAACCGTCCGCCGCCCGCCCGCGTCGAGGACGTGCCGGAGGTCTATGTCGCGCAGCTGGCGCTCTATCGCGCCGCACTCGCCACGCTCTACCCCGGCCGGCGCGTCGTGGCGCTGCTCCTCTTCACCGAGATTCCCGCGCTGTTCGAGGTGCCTGCAGCACTCCTCGACAAGGCGATGCTCCGCGTGACGGGCGGCGAGGCAAGCGGTTCTCCGGAAGGGGGGCCGCCCGCGCAGGCGGCCCTTCCCATCTAGCCGAGGTCGGGTCTACGCTCCTCGGCCAATCCTCCCGAAAGGCGAATCTCCATGTCGCAGCACGTCACCGACGCCTCGTTCGAGGCTGATGTCCTCAGGGCCGAGGGGCCGGTTCTCATCGACTTCTGGGCCGAGTGGTGCCCGCCCTGCCACGCGATCGCGCCATCGCTCGAGGAACTCTCGACCGAACTCGCGGGCCAGGTGACGATCAGGAAGCTGAACATCGACGACAATCCGCGCACCGCCATCAAGTACGGCGTCCGCTCGATCCCGACGCTGATCATCTTCAAGGGCGGCGAGCCCACCGCCCTCCAGGTCGGCGCCGCGCCGAAGAGCAAGCTCTCCGACTGGATCAGGAAGTCGATCTAGAGCCTGCCACGCGGCCACCGCGGGATTCACAGCTTCATGACGTTCCGGCGCCTGTGCGGAGGGCGAGGAGCAGGTCGTCCAGCTGTTCGAATGTCTCGCTGTACTCACCGGCGTTCCCGGAGGCGATGGCACCGTCGAGAGCTTCCTTCGAGGGATAGAGCTCGTGCATGACCAGAAGCGTCTTGCCGCCTCTTTCCTCGAAGGTCACCGTGGTGACCTGCCCATCGTCACCACCTTCTTCATTGGTCCAGACGAGGCGCGAATGCGGCGTCACTTCGAGGTACCTGCCGAAGAACGCCATGGGCTCTGAGCCATTGTAGCCGGCGAACACGAGACGGTACGTGCCCCCGGCACGAACATCCATCTCGCAGGAAAGCAGGGACATCCCTGCCGACTTCGGTACCCACCACCGCTTGAACAGCTCGGACCTGGTCCACGCCTCGAACACGATGCGCGCCGGGCCGTCTACGGTTCGCGTAACGACCAGCTCGCGCGGGGACATCCGTTCTGCCGTCGTGCGGTTCTTCGCGGGGGCAGGCTTACTTTCCATTCTCTCGTCCATCGATCTTCTCCTTCCGTTTCATTTCCTCGACAACCTTGTCCAGCTCGTCGAAGCGGGCGTCCCAGAGCTGGCGGTATCTCTCGATCCATGCCGCCTCCTCCTCCAGCCTCCGCAGGCCGAGCCTGCAGGTCCGCACGCGCCCGATCTTCTCCGTGGTGACGAGCCCCGCCTGCTCCAGGACGCCGACATGCTTCTTCATGCCGGTGAGGGTCATGTGGAACCTCACGGCAAGGTCCGTGATCGAGGCGTCCGCCCGTCCGAGCTGCTCCAGAACACCGCGCCGGGTCGGGTCCGAGAGCGCAGTGAACGAGGCGTCCAGGTGGGCTTTTAGATACTGAACCATGTGGTTCAGTATTGGCGTACGGATTGGCGGCATGCAAGGGGGGCTACCGCATGGCGCCGCGACCCGCCCACGCCTGCGCCGCGGGGCCGCGTTTCCGTGATGGCCCCGTGCCTTGACCCGATGCCTTGGGGTTCCTACGTTTCTGGCTCATCCTTCCATGAGGTTCCCATGCCCAATCACGTGACCGACGCATCCTTCGATGCGGACGTGCTGAAGTCCGAAGGTCCGGTCGTCGTCGACTTCTGGGCCGAATGGTGCGGTCCGTGCCATGCGATTGCCCCGGCGCTCGAAGAGCTCGCTGGCGAACTCACGGGCAAGGTGACCATCGCAAAACTCAACATCGACGAGAATCCGAAGACCGCCATCAAGTATGGCGTCCGCTCGATTCCGACGCTGATCATGTTCAAGAACGGCGAGCCGATGGCCATGCAGGTCGGCGCCGCCCCCAAGAGCCGCCTGTCGGACTGGATCAAGAAGGCGATCTAGCTTCGCCTATCCTCCCGCGTTCCCGAAGGCCGCGCCGCAAAGCGCGGCCTTCGTCGCGTTCGGGCGTCAGCGCGGCGGGGTGCCGTTGCGGTCGAGGACCATGCCCGCGAGGAAGAGAGAGCCGCAGATCAGCACGCGCGGTGGCGCGCTCTCGCTGAAGGCGGCGATGGCGTCGATCGCGGCCTCGACGCTCTCCGCCGGATTGGCATCGATGCCGACCGAGCGCGCCACCGAGGCAAGCTCTTCCGCCGAGAAACTCTCATGGCCGCCGATCGGCACGGTGGTCACGGAGCGCGCGAGCCCGGCGAAAGGAGCGAGGAATCCCGCCGGGTTCTTCGTCGTCAGCATGCCCATGATGAGGTGGAGCGGCCGCGGCGCGCGCTCCTCGAGGTCGGCCATCGTCTCGGCGACGACGGCGCCGGCCCCAGGATTGTGGCCGCCGTCGAGCCACAGTTCGCCGATGGCGGAACCACCGCGCTCGACCAGCCGGCCGGCCGTCAGCCACTGCATGCGGGCGGGCCATTCCGCCGTCAGTAACCCGGTCTCGATCGCCCTCGCGGGCAGGCGGATGCCGGCGGCCCGCAACGTCGCGATTGCCGCGCCCGCGTTGGTGTATTGGTGCCGGCCGACGAGCTTCGGCGGCGGCAGGTCGAGGAGCCCGTCCTCGTCCTGGAAGACGAGCCGGCCGCGCTCGGCGAACGCCATCCAGTCGCGGTTGGCGGCGTGGAGCGGCGCGTTGAGCCGCGCGGCCGTGCGCTCGAGCACGTCGAGGGCCTCGGGCGGCTGCGGCGAGGTGATCACCGGAACGCCGCGCTTGATGATGCCGGCCTTTTCGACGGCGATTCCCTCGAGCGTCGTGCCGAGGAAGCGTTCATGGTCCATCGACAGCGGGGTGATGACGGTGGCGACCGGCGCTTCCACGACGTTCGTGGCGTCGAGCCGGCCGCCGAGGCCGACTTCAAGCAGCGTGTAGTCCGCCGGCGCCTCGGCGAAGAGGAGGAAGGCGGCCGCGGTGGTGATCTCGAAATGGGTGATCGGCGCGCCGGCATTGGCCGCCTCGACGCGCAGCAGTGCGTCCGTCAGCGCATCGTCGCCGACGATCTTCGCCCGGTCCCTGCCGCCGATCCGGACGCGCTCATGGAAGCGGACGAGGTGTGGCGAGGTGTAGACGTGGACGCGCTTCCCGGCGCCTTCGAGCATCGCCCGGAGGAAGGCGGTCACGGAGCCCTTGCCGTTGGTGCCGGCGACATGGATCACCGGCGGAATCCGCCTGTCCGGCCGTCCCAGCGTTTCGAGCAGGCGCTCGATCCGCTCGAGCGACAGGTCGATTTCGGTTGGATGCAGATGCATCAACCGCTCCAGGATGGGACTGGACCGATCCATGACAGGCATCTTGTTGGTGGGGCTGGCGGCGGCTATGCGCCGGTTCGGACGGCGTTGCCTTCGATGACCATCGGCACGTCCGATGGCGCCGGGATCGCCCGGCTCTCGTCGTTGGCGGCGCTCGCCTCGAGGTCGGCGGGCGAGGTGAGGAGCCGGCACAGCCGCGCGATGACTTCGCGGAGATTGTGGCGGTGGACGACCATGTCGACCATGCCATGGTCGCGGAGATACTCCGCCCGCTGGAACCCTTCGGGCAGCTTCTCGCGGATGGTCTGTTCGATGACGCGCGGGCCGGCGAAGCCGATGAGGGCGCCCGGCTCGGCGATGTGGACGTCGCCCAGCATCGCATAAGACGCCGTCACGCCGCCGGTCGTCGGATTGGTGAGGACGACGATGAACGGCAGCCGCGCCTCGCGGAGCTGCTGCACGGCGATCGTGGTGCGCGGCATCTGCATAAGCGACATGATGCCTTCCTGCATGCGCGCCCCACCCGAGGCGGCAAAGATCACGAAGGGCTCCTTGCGGTCGCGCGCATTGTCGAGGCCGGTGATGATGGCTTCGCCCGCCGCCATCCCGAGCGATCCGCCCATGAAGTCGAAATCCTGCACCGCGGCGGTCAGCGGCACGCCCTCGACCGTGCCCGAGCCGAGGAGCACGGCGTCCTGGAGGCCGGTTTTGGTCCGGGCGTCACGGAGGCGGTCGGTGTACTTGCGCTCGTCGCGGAACTTCAGCGGATCGACCGGCACTTCCGGTACCGGGATCTCCTGCCATGCCGCCTCGTCGAAGAAGTAGTCGAGGCGGCGGCGCGCGCCCATCCGCATGTGGAAGCCCGAGCCGGGCACCACGAAGTGGTTGTTCTCGAGGTCGCGGTGAAAGACCATCTCGCCGGTCTCGGGACACTTGATCCAGAGGTTTTCCGGTACTTCGCGCTTGGCCCCGAGGATGCCGCGGATTTTTGGCCGGACGAGATTGTTGATCCAGTTCACGATGACTCTTCCGTGGACACGAGGAGAGGACTCAGCGCCCCACCCCCATTCTACTCCGCTGCGGCCATGCGCGCCAAACGCGCCCCGCCCGCGAGCTCCGAAACAAGGCCGAGAACCGCCGCCGGCGTCTCGGGCCGCGCCTTCCCGGCGGAATCGAGTGTTCCCGCGATGGCATTGACGAGCGCTGAGCCCACCACCACGCCGTCCGCCGTCCGCCCGAGGGCTGCCGCCTGGACGGCCGTCTTCACGCCGAAGCCGACCGCCACCGGTAATGTGGTGTGCCCCTTGATCCGCGCAACGGCGGTCGCGACTTTCGACGTGTCGGGCGACGCGGTTCCGGTGATCCCGAGGATCGAGACGTAGTAGACGAAGCCCGACGTGTTGTTCAGCACCGCCGGCAGGCGCTTGTCGTCGGTCGTCGGTGTCGCGAGGCGGATGAAGTTGATGCCGTGCTTCATCGCCGGCACGCACAGCTCGTCGTCGGCCTCGGGCGGCAGGTCGACCACGATCAGTCCGTCGACGCCCGCCGCAGCCGCCGCCGCGAGGAAGCGCTCGTTCCCGTAGGAATAGATCGGGTTGTAGTAGCCCATCAGCACGATCGGGGTGTTCGCATCGCCCTCGCGGAAGGCGCGCACCATGCCCAGCGTCCGGTCCATCGTCTGCCCGCCGCGGAGCGCCCGCTCCGACGCGCGCTGGATCGGCGGCCCCTCGGCCATCGGATCCGAGAACGGCATGCCGAGCTCGATCACGTCCGCCCCCGCGGCCGGCAGGCCCTTCAGGATCGCCAGCGACGTGTCGTAGTCCGGGTCCCCCGCCGTGACGAACGTGACGAGCGCTGGCCGCCCTTCGGCGGCACACGCGGCAAAACGGGCTGCGATACGGGTCACGTGGCGTTCCCTGTCACTGCGATCGGCGGCCGGCGGTCGCTCGCGGCCAGCCGGGCTTCGACAGCGGCGTATATGGTTTCGAGGCAGCCGTCGAGATTAGTGAAGATCTCGGTGTTCCAGAGGCGGATGACGCGAAAGCCTTCGCTTTCGAGCCACGCGTCCCGGATGGGATCCCGCTTGCTCTCACTGTGGCCGGAGCCATCGACCTCAATGACCAGCTTTGCCTTCAGGTGGGCGAAGTCGGCGATGTATCGGCCGATCGGCACCTGCTTGCGCCAGTGCCCTTCGGCGACGGGAACCCGGTATCGGAGGGCCCGCCAGAGACGCCGCTCGGGCTCCGTCATCGCGTGGCGAAGACGTGTCGCCTGCCTTCGCGTTCGCGTCGGAATATTGGAATGCGGCATTGCCTGCGCCTGTCGGATCACGCTCCACTGGCACGGCCCATCGCCCCCTCCCCCCTTGTGGGGGAGGGCTGGGGAGGGGGACTCTCGGCAGCGCGATATCCTGCTGGGCCGAAAGTCCCCACCCCAACCCTCCCCACAAGGGGGAGGGGGAACGATGGCAGTGCCCTGGAGCAGGATCATCAGCGCTCAAGATATCAGAAGTAAGCCGAGATCAGCCGAGCCGCACCTGCACGACCACATCACCCGATGTTCATGCCAAGATGCTTCGCGACATTGAAGATGTCCTTGTCGCCGCGGCCGCAGAGATTCATGACGATGATCTGGTCTTTCGCCATCGTCGGCGCGAGTTTCGTGACGTAGGCGAGGGCGTGCGCCGGCTCGAGCGCGGGGATGATGCCTTCGATCTTCGTCAGGAGTTGGAAGGCGTCGAGCGCCTCGCGGTCGGTCGCCGGGACGTAGGTGACGCGGCCGCTGTCCTTCAGCCAGGAATGCTCCGGGCCGACGCCGGGATAATCGAGGCCGGCCGAGATCGAATGGCCTTCGAGGATCTGCCCTTCGGCGTCCTGGAGGAGATAGGTGCGATTGCCGTGCAGCACGCCGGGGCGGCCGCCGGTCATCGACGCGGCGTGGCCGTTCTCGACATCGAGGCCGTGACCGCCGGCTTCGACGCCATAGATGGCGACGGTGGGGTCGTCGAGGAACGGGTGGAACAGGCCGATGGCGTTCGAGCCGCCGCCGATGCAGGCAACGATCGCGTCGGGCAGCCGCCCCTCGCGTTCGACGATCTGCTCGCGTGCCTCGCGGCCGATGATCGACTGGAAGTCGCGAACCATCGCGGGATAGGGGTGCGGCCCGGCCGCGGTGCCGATGAGATAGTATGTGTCCTCGACATTGGTCACCCAGTCGCGGAGGGCCTCGTTCATGGCGTCCTTGAGCGTGCCATTGCCGGCGGTAACCGGGATCAGTTCAGCGCCCAGCAGCTTCATGCGGAAGACGTTCGGCTGCTGCCGCTCGATGTCGGTGGCGCCCATGTAGATGACGCAGGGCAGGCCGAAGCGGGCGCAGACCGTGGCGGTGGCAACGCCGTGCTGGCCGGCGCCGGTCTCGGCGATGATCCGCGTCTTGCCCATGCGGCGCGCGAGGAGGATCTGTCCGAGCGTGTTGTTGATCTTGTGCGAGCCAGTGTGGTTGAGCTCGTCGCGCTTGAAGTAGATCTTTGCGCCGCCGAGGTGCTCAGTCAGGCGCTCGGCGAAATAGAGCGGGCTCGGCCGGCCGGCGTAGTGTGTCGACAGGTCTTCGAGCTCCGCCGCGAAGGCGGGGTCCTTCTTCGCCGCCTCGTAGGCCTCCTCGAGGCTGAGGATCAGCGGCATCAGCGTCTCGGCGACGAACCGGCCGCCATAAAGGCCGAAGAAGCCGCGCTCGTCCGGGCCCGAGCGGTAGGTGTTCTGGACGTTCATCAGGCGGCACTCACGGAAGCGGGAGGGGCGGAGAGGCGCGAATCCGCGAGGCGTGCCTCTGTGATGAAGGCGGCGATCAGGTTCTCGTCCTTCTTCCCCGGCGCCGTCTCGACGCCGGAGGAGACGTCGACCGCTGCCGGGCGGGCGACGGCCATCGCCTCGGCGACATTGCCGGGATGGAGGCCGCCGGACAGCATGAAGCGAAGGTCCGGCGCCAGGCCGGAAAGGAGCGTCCAGTCGAAGGTCACGCCATGCCCGCCGGGACGGAGCGCGCCGACGGGAGGCTTGGCGTCGAACAGGATCGTGTCGGCGGCGTCGCGATAGGCGGCGACGTCTTCAAGGTCGTGATGCGTCCGGACCGCGATCGACTTGATCACCGGCAGGCCGAAGCGCGCCTTCACCTCCGCCACGCGTTCGGGCGTCTCGCGGCCGTGCAGCTGGAACTGCGTCGGACGCACGCGCTCCGCGATCTCGGCAAGGTCCGTGTCGGAGGCGTCGACGACCAGGGCGACTGCACCGGCCCGGCTTCCGACGATGTCGCGGAGCTTCGATGCCCACGCAGTCCCGACGTTCCGCGGGCTCGCGAGGTGAAAGACGAAGCCCACGAGGTCGGCGCCCGCGTCCAGCGCGGCGCGGAGCGTCTTTTCCTCTGAGAGTCCGCAGATTTTCACGACGATGGCCATCGCGCGATGCATTCGCACAGATGCCCTCGGCCTGTCCAATGCGACGGCCGTGCGCGGGGCGGCGCCACCGTCGCGAAATTGCTTGCGGCTCAATAATATGTATTGAACACTCAGGAAATAACAATCGCGCGCAAGGCGGCGCCGCGATGGGGGGATGGAAGCATGCGTCGTTTGACGGCGGTCGCACTGGTTGTCGGCTCGAGCCTGTGCCTTGCGGCGTGCGGCGGCGGGACACCGCAGGAGGCTGCGAGCGAACCGACGGCAACATCGTCGGCGACGCTCGACCAGCGCCTCGCCACGATTGCCGCGGCCCAGGCAGACCTTGTCACCATCATCCAGCAGCGGACCGATTCCTCCGCGCAGGTGCTGACGGCGATCGCCGACCTCAACACGCGGCTCGACACGCTTCAGCGCGAAGTCGACGCGTTCGTCGCCGACACGGCCGCCACCACCACCCGGACCAGCACCGCGTTGAGCGATATCTCGGCCGGCCTTCGCGACGTCCGCGGGGCGGTCGATGCCATGTCCCGGTCATTGCCTGCGTCGAACACGCTGTCGGCGCTCGCGACCAATCTCAACAGCCTCGGCACCAACGTCGCAACGCTCATTGCGGGGATCAACGCCGTTGCCGCCGATATCGACGGGCTCGTCCCGCGGATCGACGCCGTCGCGGCGATGCAGGCGCAACAGGCCCCGCTCCTTGCCGCCGCGGCCGCAGGCGAACCGGCGATCGCCGACCTCACGGCGGCCTTCGTCGCCTACCGCGACCAGGCACAGGGCAACGGACAGCTCAATCCGCAGCAGCAACAGGCGATCGCCGTGTCGCTCGCGGCCCTCAACGCCCAGCTCGCCGCGATCGGCTTCCCCATGGACGAAGTTCCGGCGGCCGTCGCCGCCACCACCTCCGGGGCGCCGGGCGGAACGACCGGACAAGGTCAGGCAGCGGGCGCAGCCACGCCGGCTACCGGGGCGGCTTCTCCGGCACCGGTGCGGGCCGGCGCGTTCGCGGCGGCTCCCACGACGACCGCCTCGGGCGCCTCGGCGGGCACCGCGCTGCCGGACGGACGGATGCTGATCGAGACGGCCATCAACGCCGCCAACCTGACGATGTCGGACCGGACCTTCGACCTCGTCACCGGCACCACCTATCTCTGGCGCATCACCGCCGGCAACAGCTACGCGATGCGCCTCCTGCTGCCGCGGTTCACGGACTTTGCGCATGTTGCGTCGGTCACCGTCGACGGCGTGGTCTTCGAATTCCCGCCGCTCGCGGAGGTCGACATCCTCGACGAAAGCGTGATCGAGATCGAGTTCACGCCGATCCGCACCCGGGTGGGGACCTTCGAGTTTCTGCCGTTGTTCGGCACGACGTTCACCGACATGAACATGGTCGGGACGATGACCTTCCGGTAGGGGGATGGCGTTCCGGTAGCGGAAGGATGGAGACTTTGGCGACGCAGGAGAGATCTCGCTGGGCTACCGGATCTCAGTGATCACCGCTCCGGGAACTTCGGCCAACGCGTCCTCCAGGTCGTCGATCAGCGCATCGGCGTTCTGGACGGTCGCCGGCTCGTGGTTCCTGAAGAACCCGATCTCGAAAACATCGACAAGAAATGGATTTCTTCCAACGCCGAATATGTCCATGCGCCAAAGCTGGATGGTGTACCAAGGAACGTCTGCGGCAAGGCGAGTCACGCGAATTGCGAAAGCATTCCGCTCGGCGAAGACTTCAAGCGCAACTAGGAACTGATCGCGCGTTCCGGCTTCCAGTTCTATCGTGACATTGCGGAGGGGGGCCACACCCTGCGCCATCGCCGCGGGCGCAGTCGCCAAGAGCGATGCTGTCAGGAACCCGGCTCCAGCATACTTCGATTGGAGCCGCAAACCGCCGGCGCGCCGGCTCCTTAGCGTGTCCAAAGTAGGCGCCCCCAAAGTTGCTGCCAGCAGGCCTCAGCTGGTCCTGTCCGCCGCCGGACCCGCCGCGGCGCGCTCGTCGGCGGCCCGGCGCATGCGTTCGATCTCGGCGTGGTCGCGGCGCGCGGCCCTGCGCCAGCGGCTCTGGCGGAGCCAGGCGGCGATGCCGCCGAACAGAACGCCGATCGCCACCGCGCCAAACAGGAGCCAGTAGAGCGGAACCGTCACCGAAAGCGTCGGATCGGTCTCGGCGAAGGGGTCGAGCGAGAAGACGACCTCATGGCGGTTGGCAATCGACAGCGCGACGGCGAGGACGACGATCGGGAGAAGAAGGGCGAATTTGAGCGCGCGCTTCATCCGCTATTCGTCGTCGTCCCCGTCGCTTCCGTCGCCGTCGTTGAGACGCTCGCGCATCTCCTTGCCGGTCTTGAAGAACGGGACGTATTTCTCGGTCACCTGGACTTTGGTGCCGGTGCGCGGGTTGCGCCCGACACGGGCGGGACGGTTCTTCACCGAGAACGCGCCGAAGCCGCGCAACTCCACCCGGTCGCCGCGCGCCAGCGCGTCGGTGATGGCATCCAGGATCGCATTCACGATGTGCTCGACATCGCGCTGGTACAGGTGCGGATTCTCGGCCGAAATGGCCGTAATCAGCTCGGACTTGATCATCGCGCGGCCCCCTCGGCTTTGATCGTGAGCGGGGCACCGTGCCCCACCGTGCCGGCCAGCGTCAAGGTATCGAAAGCTTCACTTTTGACCGGGTTGCCAACGGGATGGGCGGTTGACCGCATGCTTTGGCCAAGGGGAAATTCTGCCGCAGTCCCGGACGGGCAGGCCGGCACCGGCAGCGCAAGCGCGGCGTCGGGATCCTGGGTGGACCCGCCCGCGACGGCGAGACGCGCGAATCCGGGTCATCATCTACCCCACAAAAGCAGAACCCCGCCGCGTTTCCACGGCGGGGTTCAAATCGTGCCGGCGCTGGCGCCGAGGCTATTCCCCGTCGGCGTCGGTCTCGGCGTCCGCTTCGGCGGCCTTCTTGGCCTTCGCCTTCGGAGCCGGCTTGTCCTCGCGGGCCTTGAGGGCAGCGCCGAGGATGTCGCCGAGCGAGGCGCCCGAGTCGGACGAGCCGTACTGGGCAACCGCTTCCTTCTCCTCGGCGATCTCGAGCGCCTTGATGGAGACGGAGATCTTCCGGGTCTTCTTGTCGAACGCGGTGACGCGGGCGTCGAACTTCTCGCCGACCCCGAACCGCTCGGTCCGCTGGTCGGAGCGATCGCGGGCAAGGTCGGCACGACGGATGAACGCCGTCATGTCGGTGTCGGCGATCTTCACCTCGAGGCCCATTTCCTTGACCTCGATGACCTCGCAGGTGACGACCGAGCCCTTGCGGATGTCGCCGGTCTGCTCGGCGAAGGTGTCGTTGCCGAGCTGCTTGATGCCGAGCGAGATGCGCTCCTTCTCGACGTCGACGTCGAGGATCTGCGCCTGGACTTCGTCACCGCGATTGTAGTCCTCGATTGCGACTTCGCCCGGACGGCTCCAGTCGAGGTCCGACAGGTGGACCATGCCGTCGATGTCGCCCTCCAGGCCGACGAACAGGCCGAACTCGGTCTTGTTCTTGACCTCGCCGGTGACGACGGTGCCGACCGGGTGGGTCTCGGCGAAGGCTTCCCAGGGATTGGCGAGCGTCTGCTTGAGGCCGAGGCTGATGCGGCGCTTCACCGGATCGACCTCGAGCACCATCACCTCGACCTCCTGGCTGGTCGAGACGATCTTGCCGGGATGGACGTTCTTCTTGGTCCACGACATTTCCGAGACGTGGATCAGGCCTTCGATACCCGGCTCCAGTTCGACGAACGCGCCGTAGTCGGTGATGTTCGTCACGCGGCCCTTGAAGCGGGCCTGCACCGGGTATTTGGCGGCAATGCCCTCCCACGGATCGGCCTCGAGCTGCTTCATGCCGAGGCTGATGCGGTGGGTTTCCTGGTTGACGCGGATGACCTGGACGCGGACCGTCTGGCCGATCGAGAGCACCTCGGTCGGGTGGTTGATGCGACGCCAGGCGATGTCCGTGACGTGGAGGAGGCCGTCGATGCCGCCGAGGTCCACGAACGCACCATAGTCGGTGATGTTCTTGACCACGCCGTCGACGATCTGGCCCTCTTCCAGGCTCTGGACGAGTTCCGAACGCTGCTCCGCGCGGGTCTCTTCGAGGACCGTGCGGCGCGACACGACGATGTTGCCGCGGCGCTTGTCCATCTTGAGGATCTGGAAGGGCTGCGGCGTGTGCATCAGCGGGCCCACGTCGCGCACCGGGCGGATGTCGACCTGGCTGCGCGGCAGGAAGGCCACGGCGCCGTCGAGATCGACGGTGAAGCCGCCCTTCACCTGGTTGAAGATCTGGCCGATGACCTTCTCGTTCTTGGTGAAGCTCTCTTCGAGGCGGGTCCAGGACTCCTCGCGCTTGGCCTTCTCGCGCGACAGCATGGCCTCGCCGAGCGCGTTCTCGACGCGCTCCAGATACACTTCGACGACATCGCCGATCTTGATCTTCGGCTCTTCGCCCGGCGCCGCGAATTCCTTGAGCGCGACGCGGCCTTCGGTCTTGAGGCCCACATCGATGACGGCGAGGTCCTTCTCGATGCCGACGACGGTGCCCTTGATGACGCTGCCTTCGACGAGGTCGTCGGCCTTGAAGGTCTCGTTGAGGAGGGCTGCAAAATCCTCGCGGGACGGGGTCTGGGTGGCTACGCTCATGAAGCTCCTGGGGTACCGGGTCCGGCCCTGGGCCGGCGGTTAGGGTTGGTCTGACCGGAAGGCGAAGAAAAGCCTCGTCCGCACCCGGCGGGACGGCGCGAGGCCCAACGCTTTTCCGGCGTTCGGATGCCCTTCGGACGGCAAGGCGCAGTCGTCGGGGCGGAAAGCAAAGAAACGGGATGCTGCCTGACGCTTGCGCGAGGGCCGCTCCCGTTCGCTCGTCAGCGGCGCTCGTCGACGATATCGACGGCCGCACGGAACGCCGCCTCTATATCCAAGGCGGTGGTATCGAGCAAGCGTGCGTCGTCCGCCTGCCTGAGCGGCGCCGCGGCGCGATGGATGTCCCGCTCGTCCCGCCGGCGAATGTCGTCGAGGATGCGGGCGAACGCCTCGGCGTCATGGGCGCCGAGCTGCGCGGCGCGCCGCCTCGCGCGGACTTCCGGGTCGGCGACGAGGAATATCTTTACCTCGGCGTCCGGGCAGATGACCGTGCCGATGTCGCGACCGTCGAGGACGACACCCGGTTTCTTCGCCGCAAAGGCGCGCTGGACCGCGACGAGCGCCGCGCGCAGCGCCGGCATTGCGGCGACGCGCGAGGCGGCCTCGGCGATCTCGGGCCGTCCGAGCTGAACGGGATCGAGCCGCTCGATGCGAAGGTTCTGCGCCGCGGCGATGGCGGATTCCGGATCGTCCACCATTCCGGCCTCGTCCAGCACCTGCGCGGCGACCGCGCGGTAGAGGAGGCCGGTGTCGAGATGGTGGTACCCGTAATGGTCCGCCAGGCGCTTGCCGAGCGTGCCCTTGCCGGACGCGGCGGGACCGTCGATCGCGATGATCATGCCGCGTCGGATTCTCCCTGCGCCGGCCGGATGCTCGCGCCGAGGCCGGACATCAGGTCGCGGAATTGCGGGAAGCTCGTGGAGATCGCCGTGGCGTCGTCGACGGTCACCGGCTTCTCCGAAGCGAGCCCCATCACGATGAAGCTCATCGCGATGCGATGGTCGAATTCGGTGACCACCGTGCCGCCGCCCATCACCGCACCGCGGCCGCGGACGATCAGCCGGTCCTTCTCCTCCGAGGCGTCGACGCCGTTGGCCCTGAGGCCGGCAAGCGTGGTCGCCGCCCGGTCAGACTCCTTCAGGCGCAGCTCGCCGATGCCTTCCATGATCGTCTCGCCTTCGGCGAAGGCGGCGGCGACCGCGAGCACCGGGTATTCGTCGATCATCGTCGGCGCGCGCGCCGCGGGGACGGTGACGCCGCGGAGCTGTGCATGCTCGACGCGGATGTCGCCCACCGTCTCGCCGCCGACCGACCGCTCGTTCTCGATCGTCAGCTTCGCGCCCATTTCGAGCAGCGTCGCGATCAGTCCGGTGCGCGTCGGATTGAGGAGGACGCCCTCCACCGTCACCACCGAGCCCGGGACGATTGTGGCCGCGACGATCGGGAACGCTGCCGAACTCGGATCGCCTGGCACGACGATGTTCTGCGGCTTGAGCTTCGGGCGGCCCTCGAGGCGGATCACGCGCTCGCCATTGTCGTTGACCGTCACCTCGATGCCTGCGCCGAAGCCGGCAAACATCCTCTCGGTGTGGTCGCGCGTCGGCCAGGGTTCGATCACGGTGGTCGTGCCGGGCACGTTGAGCGCGGCAAAGAGGACGGCGGACTTCACCTGTGCCGACGGCACCGCCAGGCGGTACTCGATCGGCGTCATCCGTTCCGGCCCGAGGATGGCGAGCGGCAGCATGTCGCCGGCGCGGGCGATGACCTGGGCGCCCATGCGGCGCAGCGGCTCGGTGACCCGGCCCATCGGCCGCTTCACCAGCGACGCATCGCCGGTGAACATGGTGGCGAAGGCGTGGCTGCCGGCGATCGCCATCGCAAGGCGGACGCCGGTGCCGGAATTGCCGAAGTCGATGACGCGGTCGGGCTCGAGGGCGCCGCCGACGCCGAAGCCGTTCACTTTCCGGACGCCATTCTCGGACCGGCTGATGCGCGCGCCCATCGCCCGCATCGCCTCCATCGTCGCCAGCACGTCGTCGCCCTCGAGGAGCCCCTCGATCACCGTCTCGCCGACCGCGAGCGCGCCGAGCATCACCGCGCGATGCGAAATCGACTTGTCGCCGGGGAGCCGGACCCGCCCCGAAAGCGCGCCGGCGGCCACCGCCGTGAGCGGAACGTAGGTGTGCGTGAAGGCCATGAAGTGTAGCTGCCCTTGCGATTCCGCGCCGTTTGCCGTGCGCGACGGAAGCGCCGCCGCGGGGGTCGCGATAGCACGCTGGCGCACGGGCGTCACGTCGCACGTCCCTGCGTGATTTCGGGCTTTGACATGCCCCCAAGCAGCCGATATGGGGAGCCGCCCCAAACGAAGAGGCTCAGGCACAAGTGGCCAAAGCAGACCTTGGCACGAAGCGGCTCTGCCCCAGCTGTGGGGCGCGCTACTACGACCTCAACAAGTCCCCGATCATCTGCCCGCGCTGCGGCACCCAGTTCGAGGTGCATGCGACGCGCGGCCGCGCGGCAGCGGCCGTCGCTCCCGTCGAGGAAGAGGAGGTCGAGGTCGAGGCGGAAGCCGAGATCATCTCGCTCGAAGAGGCCGATGAGGAGGTCGCCGGCGGCGCCGAGGAGGTCGACGACGCCGACGACGCCGAGGCCGCCGAGGTCGAGGAGGACGTCTTCCTCGAGGAGGAGGAGGAAGAGGGCGACGACGTCTCCACCATCATCGGTGACGTCGACGAGGAGGAGCGCTAGCTCGCTCCGGGCCCGCCTTTACGGTTGCTTTCCGCCGCCGGAGAAAGGATAAGGGCCGGCCGGCCCGCCAGAGGCGGACCGGAACCCAGTATTCCGACTGGTTCGGGGCCATAGCTCAGCTGGGAGAGCGCTTGAATGGCATTCAAGAGGTCGGCGGTTCGATCCCGCCTGGCTCCACCAACTTTCGTCTGAGAGCGTCCACTTTTTCTCGAGCCCCGCGCTCTTCGGGCGCGCGGCGACGCGGAAACAGCGAGCGTCCGGTGTGCTCTCGCGCGGGCGATTGTGTTCGGGGCGGCCTACCCAGCGCCGCCGATCTTTGCGATGATCCGTCCGGGCCGCAGCTCCCCTGGCCACGCCGCGCGAACCGGAGCCGAAAACATGCCCACCCCGCCAAACACCTTCGGCCCGGTCAAGGATCGCCGCAAGAGGGCGCCGGTGAAGCGAATCACTGTCTCACCCGAGGCGCGAAAGGCCTACGAGGACGAGATGAAGGAGCGCGAGCGCCGCGAGCGGGAACTCACCCGCTTCCTTCCCGACGAGATGAAGACGCGGCGCTGAGGGTAGTCGCGCCCGCGGTGCGACACCGCGCCCGCCCGCCTGCGGGCGGACCGCCAGCTAGGCAATCATCGGCCGCAGTCGCAAGGCGACGGAGGCCGCGCCGATAAGCGCGACGATCGCGGCGACCGCCGTGATGACCGGAAGGATGACCCCGTCGCTGGCGCCCGTGGTCAGGCGCAGTGCGGCGAGCCCCGCGAGCCGGGCCGGGTTCCACGCCATCGCTTCACCCGGCAGTGCCGCCAGCGCCGCAAGGGCGATCACCACGCCGATCGTGGCAGCGGCCACCGCGATCGGGGATCGCATCACGGTCCCGAACGCGAGCAGGATCGTCAGGACCAGGCTGAGCCACAGGGCGAAGATCAACGTCGACGCCACCAGATCGGATGCGGGAACCGGACCGATCAGGAGATCGGTGTAGTACCAGGCCGCCGCCTGTCCGAGGATGAGGGCGGCCAGCATCAGGAGGTTGTACGCGGCCCATTTCGCCAGAAGGTACGCCGGCCGGGAGACCGGCTTCACCAGGATCAGGGCGGCGGTACCGGCGTTTCGCTCGCCAGCGATGGCGCCCATCCCCACCAGGGCGAGGACGAGCAGCCCGAGCGTCCCGATCTGATTGAGGGAAGCGGCGATCGCCGCGCCGGGGGTCGGCGGTGGGATCTCGATGACCGCACCCTCGGGCAGCCCGCCGGCGGCCTCGAGAATCTGCGGCATGAAGTGCGAGGTGAGCGGCTGGAGGGCGCCGAGCACGGCGAAGACCAATGGCACCCAGAGCCATCGGGACGTGCGCCACGATTCGAGCAGCTCCTTCCGGAACAGGACGAGCCAGCGTTTCACTGCCGCACCGCCTCGAGGAACATGTCCTCGAGCGACGTTTGCCCCAGTTCGATGCGGCGCACGCCCTCGGGTCGGGAGGCTGCGCTCGCGTAGACGTCCGCGGCGCCGGCGCGCATGGCAGCGGACGTCTCGAACTTCCACCGGATCACCGCTCCGCGGTGCTCGCCCTTCACGCCACGCGAGGCGAGGGTCTCCAGCCACGACCCGGCGGTCGCCTCGTCATCGAGCTCCAACTCCACGATTGGCCGTTCGTAACGTGCGCGCAGGGCCGTGAGGCTGCTGTCGATGACGATGGCGCCGGCCCGGACGATGAGGATGTCGTCGCTCAACTCCTCCGCGTCGGGGAGGACATGGGTTGAGAACAGGATGGTGCTCTCCGACTTGAGCTGCTTCAGCAGGTCGAGGAGTTCGCGGCGTCCCACCGGGTCGAGCCCCGACACCGGCTCGTCCAGGATCACCAGCCGGGGCCGGTTCACCAGCGCCTGGCACAGCCCGATCCGTTGCTTCATGCCGCCCGAATAACCGCCGATCCGGCGGTTCTGGGCGGCCTCCAGGCCGAGAAGGCCGATGAGCTCCCGTGCCCGCAAGTCCGCCGCGGGGCGGTCGAGCCCCGTGAGCTCTCCGGCCATCCGGACATATTCGAGGCCCGTCATCCAGCCGAACAGCGCGACCTGCTGCGGCAGGTAGCCGATGAGGCTGCGGTGGTCGGCGCCCTCCGCCAGGCCCTCGAACCGGACGGTCCCGGCGGTCGCGGGCAGGAGACCGGCGAGGATGTTGAGGATCGTGCTCTTGCCGGCGCCGTTCGGACCAAGCAGCGCGGTGCAGTGGCCCTCCTTGATCTCGAAGGACACATCGGCCACGGCGACCACTGGCCCGAACGTCTTGCGGAGACCTCGAACCTCGACCAGCGCCATCGCTAGTCGTCCTTCCGTCCGACGGTGAGATAAAGGACGGGACCGATGATCCCGAACAGGACGATCAGAATCGCCCACATCCATTTCGGGCCGTTGGTCCGACGCCTCGGAATCAGATCGCGCAGCGCGATCACGATGAGGACGATCTGGATGACGGCAATCGGGGCAACGAGGCCCCAGGGGATATCGTCCATCGGTCGGCTCCGCTTCAGGGTCCCGATGTGCGAATCCGGGAATGAACGATGAGGCACGCGCCGTGCAGGAAGAACGCCGGAACGCAACAGTCTGTCCTACCCGGCATCCACCTGTACCATTTTCTGTCGCCGGTCGAGTACGATCGAAATGCCGAGGAAGACGAGCCCGGCGAGCGGAAGCATCGCGCCGACCCAGCCCGCCGAACTCCAGCCGAGGCCGGCGGCGATCGTGAGGCCGGCGAGGAACGGGCCAAGGGCATTGGCCACGTTGAGCGCGCTGTGTACCAGCGCCGCCGCAAGCGTCTGGGCATGGCCGGCAACGTCCATCAGCCGCGTCTGGAGCGGCGGGCCGAGGCCACCACAGCCGCCCACCGCGATCGCGACGAGCCCCATCCCGACGACCGAATCGGTGACGAGGCTGAAGGCGAAGAGCGATCCGGCGGACCAGATCAGGATCCCGGCGATCGTCGGGATGAGCGCCCGGTCCGCCGCCCACGAGCCGAACAGATTGCCGATCGTCATGCCGACGCCGAACAGGGCAAGGAAGAGCGGGACCGCCGCCTCGGAGACCAGCGTCTCCTCGAGGAGCGTCGAGGAAAGATACGTGTAGACGGCGAACATGCCGCCGAAGCCGATCGCGCCCATGCCGAGTGCGAGCCACACCTGCGGCCGTCGCAGCGCGTCGAGTTCGCGAAGCGGCGTGGCCTCCGGCTGGCCCCTGTCGCGCGGCGCGTACAGGTAGATCAGCGTGCCGCACGCGAGCGCAATAACCGCCACGAACTCGAACGCCCAGCGCCACCCCATCGTCTGGCCGATGAACTGCGCCGCCGGCACGCCGACGATGGTTGCGATCGTGAGGCCGAGGAGGACGCGCCCTCCCGCCCGGGTGCGCCGCTCGCGCGGAACGAGCGATGCCGCCAGAAGCACGGCGACGCCAAAATACGCGCCGTGCGGCAGGCCGGCGAGGAATCGGAAGGCGATCATCGTGCCGTATGTCGGTGCGAGCCCGACGAGGACGTTGGCGATACCGAAGAAGCCCATCAGCCAGATGAGCGCCGTCCGCCGCGACATGCGCGCCGCCACCACCGCGATCAACGGCGCCCCGAGGACGACGCCGAGCGCATAGGCGCTGATGACGTGGCCCGCGGTCGGCTCGTCGATGCCGAGGGTTTCGGCGAAATAGGGCAGGAGGCCCATCGCGGCAAACTCGTTCGTCCCGATGGCAAACCCGCCAACGGCGAGCGCGAACAGGACGAGGCGCGGGCTGACTGCCCGCTCGATGGTTGCGCCGGAAGGCATGGGCTTCTTCGTCGGGATGTGCCGGCCGGCGCTGGCGCCGAGGCGCGCCGTTATAGGCACGAAGTGCGCCCGCAGGTATGGCGGTTTGGTATGGTCAGGTCCCGGCTGAAGGCGGTTCCGGCCCGGGCGCCGGCGCACCGTCAGGCGTCCGCGTCGTCGTCCTTGCCCGCCGGCGGAAGGCGAGGCCGCGCGGCGCGAGGTCGATGACCTCCTGGATGGCGGCGGCCGCCGCCGCGTTGCCGGCGACCAGCGTCAGCGCGTGCTCGGTCTTGCCGAGCAGTTGCCCAAGGCCGTTTGCCAGAACCGCCACGACGCCGCCCTGGAGCAGTGTCCGGACGCCATCGAGGAGGTTGAGCCGCGGCCTGCGCTCGCGCCAGGCCCCGGCAAGCTCCCAGCGCACCACGGCGCCATAGCGACGCAATGCCGGTACCGGATTTCGGAGAATCCTGCCTGACGCTCAACGGCAAACCGGGTGGAGGAGGTTTCCCTTTCCCAAAGCCGCCTTTCGCGCCGAAGGCACGGCATCGCCGGCAGTCGGCATGGCGCCGGCCAAGGGGGATCCCGCGGCGGCGCGCCAGACGCATACCGAGGCAGAATGGCAGCAGCCACCGCGGTGTATTTTAACTGGAACAATTCAATAGTCGGCTACGATACAAGTGCCAGTCTAAAACTGTTAAAGAACAAAACTGGAGATCGATCGTTGTCCTTGGAACAGATACAGTGGCTGCGGCACATTGTTACTTGCACGATCAACCGATCGCACCTAACAGGCAACGTATTCTCGTTAGGAGGGATCAATGTTGCAGAATCTACAGCGCCTCGTGGCGCATGCCGGCATCGCCGGGGCCATCGGCCTCGCGGCAGCCGGAAACGTATGGGCGCAGGACGCGACCCAGTATCCGATCACCATCCAGCACGCCTTCGGCGAGACGGTGCTCACGGCCAAGCCCGAGCGCATCGCGACGGTGAACTGGGCCAACCACGAAGTGCCGCTCGCGCTCGGCGTCGTGCCGGTCGGCTTCGCGGCCGCCAATTTCGGCGACGATGACGGCGACGGCCTCCTGCCCTGGGTTACCGAGCGGCTCGAGGAGCTTGGCGCCGCGGTGCCCGTGCTGTTCGACGAAGGCGACGGCATCGACTTCGAGGCCGTCGCGGCCACCGAGCCCGACGTGATCCTTGCGGCCTATTCCGGCCTGACCCGGCAGGACTACGACACGCTCAGCCAGATCGCCCCGGTGATCGCCTTCCCGAACGAACCCTGGGCGACCGACTGGCGCGACATGATCCGCCTCAACAGCGCCGGCATGGGCATGGCGGCCGAGGGCGATGCCCTCATCGCCGAACTCGAGCAGGAGATTGCCGACGCTGCTTCAGCCTACCCGCAGCTCCAGGGCCTGCCGGTGATGTTCATCACCCATCTCGACAGCGCGAACCTATCTACCGTCAGCTTCTACACCACGCTCGACACGCGGGTTCAGTTCTTCGAGGACCTCGGCCTGGTGATGCCGCAGAGCGTCGTCACGGCGTCGGAGACAGGCGGCTTCCGCGGCCAGGTGAGCGCCGAACAGATCGACGTGTTCAACGACGTGCGGATCCTCGTCACCTATGGCGGGCAGGACCTCGTCAACGCCCTGAACGCCGATCCGCTGACCTCGCGGATGCCGGCGGTTGCCTCCGGCGCCATCGTCACGCTCGCCAACGATCCGCTCGGCACCGCCGCCAATCCGACGCCGCTCGCGATCTCGTGGGTGCTCGAGGACTATGTCCGCATGATCGCCGAGGCCGCCGACAAGGCGATCGCGGCGACGCCGGCCGCACCGTAGGGCCGGTGACCGCAACGGCGTCGATCGACGGTGATTCGGGCGGCGCCGCATGGCGCCGCCCGAATCGTGCTCGGCTCCTGTGGCTGCTGGCGACGCTGGCGCTCTTCGCCGCGCTCTGCCTGCTGTCGATCGCGGTGGGGTCGCGGTGCGTTCCGTGGTCCGAGATATTCTCCGCGCTGGGTGGCGCGACCGACACGATCGGTGAAGCGGCCGTAACCAAGCGCATTCCCCGTACCGTGATGGCGGCGCTCGCCGGCGCGTCGCTCGCCCTGTGTGGCGCCGCGATGCAGGGCGCGACGCGCAACCCGCTGGCCGAGCCCGGCCTTCTTGGCATCAACATGGGCGCCGCCCTCGCCGTGGTCGTCGGCATGGTGTGGTTCGGGCTCGCCACGGCGGCCGCCTATGTCTGGACGGCGATCGCCGGCGCCGCGGTAGCAGCGGTCTTCGTCTACGCGGTCGCCTCCTTGGGCCGTGGCGGTGTCACGCCGCTGAAGCTCGCTCTGGCGGGCGCGGCCACGACGGTGGCGTTCACCTCGTTCGTCACCGCCATCGTGCTGCGACGGAGCGATCTCGCCGAGGGCGTCCAGTCGTGGCAGATCGGCGGCGTCGGCGGCGCGACCTTCGACAGTGTCGTCCAGGTATTGCCGTTCCTCGCCGCCGGCTTCCTCCTCGCCATGCTCTCGGCGCGAAGGCTCAACACGCTGGCGCTCGGCGACGAACTCGCCGCGGGCCTTGGCGAGCGGGTGGCGATCGCCCGCGCCGTCGCCGCGCTCGGCGCGGTGCTGCTGTGCGGCGCCACCACCGCCGTCTGCGGCCCGATCGCCTTTGTCGGCCTCCTCGTGCCGCACGTGGTGCGCCTCCTCGTCGGCATCGACTATCGCTGGGTCCTGCCGTTCTCCGCGCTCGGCGGCGCCTGCCTCCTCATGGCCGCAGACATCGTCGGGCGGATCATCGCGCGTCCGATGGAACTCGATGTCGGAATCGTAACCGCCTTCATCGGTGCGCCGGTGTTCATCTGGATCGTCCGGAATTTCCGCGTGCGTGAACTGTGAACGCCCGCTTCGGCACTGCACCGGATCTGGTCGACGCCATGACCGCCGAGCGGGCGGGCCGCTCCCGCCGCCGTCGCATCGTCATCGGCGTCATGCTGCTCGTTCTGGCGGCGGTCTTCGTCCTGACCCTGACGGTCGGCCAGTCGGTCACGCCGATCGGCGACGTCATCCGGGTCATCATGGGCGAGCGCGTGCCCGGCGCATCGTTCACCGTGGGTACGCTTCGCCTGCCGCGTGCGACGCTTTCGATCGTCACGGGCCTTTGCTTCGGTCTGGGCGGCGTCGCGTTCCAGACCATGCTGCGGAACCCGCTCGCCAGCCCCGACATCATCGGCATCAGCGCCAGCGCAAGCGCGGCCGCCGTGTTCGCGATCGTGATCCTGTCGCTCACCGGCCCGGCCGTCTCGGCCTTCGCCATCGCCGGCGGCCTCGGCATCGCGATCCTCATCTACCTCCTGTCGTTCCGCGAAGGGGTCGTCGGGGCGCGCATCATCCTGATCGGCATCGGCCTGGCGGCAATGCTGCACAGCTTCATCGCCTACGTCCTGTCGCGCGCCGCGGCGTGGGACTACAACGACGCCCTTCGCTGGCTCACCGGCAGCGTCAACGGCGCGACCTGGGGGGAGGTTCTGCCGGCGCTGGCCGCCCTCGTCATCTTCGGCGGGATGCTCCTTGGCCGCTCGCGCGCCCTCGAAATGCTACGCCTCGGCGATGACACCGCGGCAGCGCTCGGCGTTCGCGTCTCGCGCACGCGGATCGTCGTCCTCGTCGCGGCCGTCGGGCTCATCTCGTTCGCAACTGCCGCGGCGGGTCCGATCGCCTTCGTCGCCTTCCTGTCCGGCCCGATCGCCGCACGGATCGTCCGGCGGAACGGGCCGCTCCTGGTTCCCGGCGCGCTCGTTGGTGCCCTCCTCGTGCTGCTGTGCGACTACGCCGGCCAGTTTCTCCTCGGCACCCGCTACCCGGTCGGCGTCGTCACCGGCGCGCTCGGCGCGCCGTTCCTCATCTACCTCATCGTCCGCGCCAACCGCGCCGGGGGCTCGCTGTAGGTTTGCTCACGCCTTCGCGGAGGCTTCCTCGCGCCGCCGCCGACGCGGATAGGAGATGACGCGGACGACGTAGACCACAACGCAGACGGCGACGATGGCGATGCTGACGGGGCCGACGACGGCGTCGATCGCCTCCGAGCCGCTCCCCAGCCAATAGCCAGCCATCATGAGCGCCCCGGTCCAGACCAGCGAGCCGATGAAGGAGTACAGGAGGAACGTGCCCCAGGACATGCCGGCAAGCCCCGCCGGCACCGAGATGACGGTGCGGATCGCCGGGACGAGCCGGCCGGCGAGAACGATGAGGTGCCCGCGCCGGAGGAACAGCGCGTTGGCGCGGTCGATGTCGCGCTGGGTGAGGGTAAGGACGCGCCCGAAGCGGTCCGCCCATCGTCGCAGCCGGGCCTCGCCGAACCGCCGCGCCACGACGAACCATAGGGTCGCGCCCGCGAGGGAGCCCATGGTGCCGGCCAGGACCAGAGGGATGATGGGAAGGTCGCCGCGCGCCGCGGCATAGCCGGCCAGCGGCATGACGACCTCGGAGGGTATCGGCGGGAAGATGTTCTCGACGAACATCAGGAGAAACACGCCGAACAGCCCGGCGTTCTCGATCAGCTGCTCGATCGCTGCGTCCACGAATTCACTTCCCGAAGGCTCCGCGCCGGATCGGTCGCCCGACCCGGTATAGGCGACCGCCTCGCGACAGGTGAAGCCCCCGCGAGCGGTGTAGCGGCGTCCGCCAGCGTACATCGGACCCACGAGGTCCGCCCCGATCGTTTTTGGACGGCAAGGGGGGAGCGGGTGGCGGCCATCCGCCATCGGCACCGTTGCGCAAGACACTGCTCTGGAGGGTAAGGGGGCGTTACTGCCGGCACGAATTGGCGGGGGTGGTTGGTTCCTCTGCGATCGCGCAACAGCCCCCTATCGTGGGACCGGGGCTGCTCCCCTGCTCAGCGGCGGTAGGGGCGGTCGGACGCCCGACCGCGCCGGCTACTTCTTGGTCGCCTTGCCCCAGTTCAGCTTGCCGGCGGCGAGCGCACCCTCGACCGAGCTCTTCGAATCCTTCTTGGGTTTCGGTACGGCCGACTTTTCCTTGCGCGGCTCGCGATTGGATCTCTGCTGCTTGCCCATGGTCTTCCCTCGTTTATCTCGGTTCTACCGGGCGGATCTGCCCTGGAAGTCGCTTGCGGCAAGCACCTGAACGCCGCGGCGCTGCCGGGAATAGACCTGATGGGCGACCCGCTGGATCCGCTCCCGCCAGGTGTCGAAGGCCTTGAGGGCGTTCGGTTCGGTCTGCACCAGCAGCGGCTCCAGCCCCTCGAGCGCGGCGAACTCGATGGCGAACGGGACTTCGGTCATGCCGTCATGACCCCAGAAGCGCACGCGACGGGCGCCCTCGTCGTAGCTTCGACTGGCGTTGGGAAAGGCGAGTGTCATCACGCAGTCTTTCTTCGGGCAGGGCGGTGGCGGCTCGGGCGGCGACCTGATCTGCTGTGCCCTGCCTTGCGGGTCCGGTTCTCCGGCGGGTCCGGACGAGCCCCGGCATCGTTGGAATTCACTGCAGCGGGACGGTGGTAGCCCGGTAGAGGCCCGGCACGTCGCGCTGGGCGATCGGGCCGCGTCCGGTATAGATGCGGATATCGGCGGCGTTCGGGATCGTCTCGACGGCGAACGTCACCGCCTCCGCCAGCGTCTCGAACCGGCGGTAGGCAATTCCGCGTCCGACCCGCCCGGCTCGTCTCGGAAGCCAGAACACATCCGCGTTCTCGGACAATTGCTGCGCCAGGTTCGCGGCATCGGTGGCGACCGGTGCCGTTGCTTCGGCGGCAGTCGCACTGGATTCGGCGGCGTCGATCACGTCAAAACCGGGGCGCGCCCACAAAATGGAACGGGTACGCCGGTGGCGGCGATCATAGACATTGGAATACAGCGTGGCTGTAGACATGCACGCGATGCGCTCGAATTATCTGGAGCCGATCCGGTGCACGAAGACGCGATTTCGTTGATCATCCTTCAAAGATGGTCCCTCGCAGGTCACAATGCAAACCTTTATTTGCCGGGTTCTTGAACTGAGGCGGCATGAAGGCGACATGATACGAACTTGCACCGGCAGCGGCAGAGATCGGCGGGGACCCATCCGGCCACGCCGAACTGCGGTCCCGCTGCGATCCCGGGTCAGCGCGCCGGGACGCCGGTGCGTCCGTGAGGGCCGCCAATGAAGGAAGCAAGCCGATGACGACGCGAACAACCAGCAGGACCGTGGTCTTCAACCGCCCCTTCGCCCTGACCGGAATCGAGGGGCAACTCCCCGCGGGCACCTATGAAATCAACACCGACGAGGAATCGATCGACAGCGTGTCGTTCCTCGCCTTCCGGCGCATCGCGACATTGCTCGCCGTCCGGCGCAACGGCGAAACGCAATGGAACTCGATCGATCCGACGGAACTCGACGCCGCCCTGTTCATCGACGCAAGGGCCTCCGAGCCCGCCACGTAGCGGCCGGTCGTTCGTCCGGCTCGCCCGTTTAGGCCGCGCTCACCGCCGGTGTGACGCGTCCGAGCGCTGCCGCATCGCGGAAGGAGATGAGCCGCCGGCTCCGCTCGTCCCACAAGGCAAGCCGCGCCGAGCGGAAGCTCATCCGCAGCGTCAGGCGGCCGCGGTCGCGCAGTTCCGGAAAATCCTTCAGCACCTGGCCGAGCCGGTAGAACGGGATACGGCTTGCGAGATGGTGGACGTGGTGGATGCCGATGTTCGCCGTGAACCAGCGCAGCACTGCCGGCAGGTCATAGTGCGAACTGCCGTGGAGTGCCCCGGCCTGGAACGTCCACTCGTCCTCGTTGGCCCAGTAGGTTTCCTCGAACTGGTGCTGCACGAAGAACAGCCAGATGCCGATGGCGCCGGCCGCGATCGTGACGGGAAGCTGCACGAGCAGGAACGGCCCGACGCCGACCGCCCAGATCAGGAGCCCGAACAGCACCGCGATGGCAAGGTTCGTCCCCATCGTGCTCAGCCACGGCCGAAAACCCTTCCGCATCAGCCCCATCGGGAGCCGGTGCTTGAAGATGAACGTGATCACGGAGCCCGCAACGAGGAGGATGGCGGGGTTGCGATAGGTCCGGTAGCCGAGCCGCTGCATCTTCGACATCGCCGCATACTCGTCCACCGTCAGGGTCACCACGTCGCCCATGCCGCGCTGGTCGAGGTTGCCGGCCGAGGCGTGGTGGACCGCGTGGGTACGCCGCCAGTAGTCGTAGGGGGTAAGGGTCAGGACGCCGATGGCCCGGCCGATCCAGTCATTGGCGCTCCGGTGCCGAAAGAGGGCGCCGTGGCCGCAATCGTGCTGGATCATGAAGAGCCGTACGAGGAAGGCAGCCGCCGGCAGCGCCAGGACTACGCCCCACCAGTGTCCGAACGCCGCAAGCGCCAGCGCGCCGCCCCAGAACAGCAGGAAGGGAAGGGCGGTCGAGGCGATCTCGAACAGCGTCCGCGTGTGGCGCGCCTCCCGGTAGGCTCCCAGGATGCGCGACCAGCGCCGGTCATCGACATCGCCGCTCGTTGAAATGGCCCCGGGAGGGCCGACAGCAACCTCGTCCATGCGCGTGTCCTCGTCCCGGGAGGAAGCAAAGCACGGCCGCCGGGCTCGGCGGAGCGCAGGAAGGACCAGTTGGTTGGGATAACCCCCAACATGGGGCGGGCCGCCCCATGACGCAATGGCAGGGCCCGCGCGAGCCCGGCCGAGGCCTCGCCGATTCTTCGGCGGCGTATGGCCGGCATGGCGGAGTTCGTTTCCCGCTGTGGTTGACGAGCGTCAATCACGGGAACCTTTCCCCTGTGGTTTGTTGTCTCCGCGGAAGAGTCTTCGTGGAGCACCCCATGCGCGCCGCCCCTGACGATCATTCGGCGGCCGGGCCGACCGAAGCCGCCGGCAGGACCATGCGCCGGCGTGGCGCGATCATCCGCGGCGGGCTTGCCTTGGCCGTCATCGCCGCGATGGTCGTGGCCGGCTTCGCCTTCGTGCCACTGTTCGGCGATCCGGAAGGCATTGCCGCGATGGTCGAGCGTGCCGGCGGATGGGGTCCGGTCGTTTTCATCCTGATCCAGGCGCTCCAGGTCATCGCGGCGCCCGTGCCGGGTCAGGTGACGGGCCTTGCGTCCGGCTTCCTGTTCGGGCCGGCGCTGGGAATTCTCTACTGTGCCATTGGCGGGACGATCGGCTGCGCGGTGGTGTTCCTGCTGTCACGCCGGCTCGGCCGCCCGTTCGTCGAGGCGTTCGTCAGCCGCACCGCGCTGCAGCGGTTCGACTATCTCGCCGACTCCGGGGGTGCGATCGTCCTTCTCCTGATATTCCTCGTGCCGATCTTTCCGGACGACATCATCTCCTACATCGCGGGACTGACGCGCATTCCGATCCACCGGCTCGTCCTCGTGGCGGCTTTTGGCCGGCTGCCGGGCTACGCCCTCATGGCGATCGCCGGCAGCCATGCTGCTGCAGCCGACATGAGCGTCGTGATCGCAATCGCCGTGGTGAGCGTGGTTCTCGGCGGCGTCCTGTTCTGGCAACGCCGCCGCGTCGAAGCGTTCGTCCGGCGGCTCGCGCAGCGCGGACACAAACGGGCGCCCGCGCCGATCGACGGGGATCGCCCCCTCTCGCCGCCCGATCCTGCAGGGTGAGGTCCGAGCCTCTTCGACGATCGGGCCACGAAACAATGATCGCCGCCGCGCGCCCGGCGACAATCGCCAGGCGATCTCGCGAAGCATTGCTCTCGGTGATCCGGGTCGGTGTGGAGGCATCGAGACGGCGAGGAAGAAGGCGACGACCGGGGCCGAGCTGAAGCGTAGCATCGCTGCGGCGAGATCCTGTGATCACCTCCTCGAAGCGCCGGTCTCCGTTTCCACCGCTGGGATGCCGCGCCCGCCGCCGCAGATCACGCGGCTTCGGCGAGGCACGACACGGCGCCGGCGGCCGCCGGCACTTCCCTGATAGCCACGTCTGCGTCAGCGCTCAGGGCGCCCGCCGCAGCAGGAGGACTGATCCGAGACCAAGCAGCAGACCGGCGACGGCGATCCCGATGCCAATCCACAGAAGCCCGGGGACCCGGACGCCGAAGCTTGCCGCCACCGCCACTCCAGGGTTTCCCTGGGCATTCATGATCACCAGACTCCACGCGCCCCGCTTCACGTCCCAGGTGAGGGTCTGAGAGTCGCCGGTGGTGGCGCCGATGTCCCAGAAGGTTTCGAGTGCGGGCGGTCGAGCCGCCCCGCCGGGTATGGAGCGCAGCGTCACCTCGGCGGCACGCTCGCCCAGGCCGGTCACTTCGTCGTGGGCAACGTCACGAAGGTAGCCTTCCACGAGGTTGGCCGGACCGATTCCGACGAACACCGGCTGACCGTCCAGCGACCGCACCGAGAGCCGGACCGCCGCTGTGCCCGCGGGCAGCCAGTCCGCGGGACTGGGGGCGAGATCCACCCGGCCTGAGGCGATGGCGACCGCGCTCGTGCGCATCGTGTATTCGGGGCTGACGTGAAAGCCGGCTTCGTCGCCTCCGGAGGCCACCGTTGCGATGCCGACTCCGGCCACCAGAAGTCCGATCCCGATCAGTGCAACGAAGGCACCGAGGCCCAGCCGGATCGCGTTCATGTCAGCGACCCGCGATCGTTTGACGGGGCCCGCCGCCGGCCATGAGGTAGCCGCCGAACGCCATCAGCCAGAGCATGACCGGATACACGATCATCCGCTCGGCCCCGCCGTGCCCGATGGCCCCGAAGACACCGGGATTGCCGCCGTCTCCGATGATCATGATGACGACGTAGGCGACGCTCGCCGCGGTCGCGAGGATGGAAAGTGGCCGTGCCCAGCCGTTGAGGAGAACGACGCATGCCGCCGGAATGAGGCTGAAGGCGACGAACGCCACCAGGGCCGACAGGCCGTGGATGTCGGCGTTCCGGTCGAGAGGCACCAGGCCCGCGCCGAACGCGCCGGCCGCGGCCAGGAGGAACAGGCCGAGGAGCCACACCCGCCGGTGGTGGCGGTAGAGCAGCGCGCCGGCGGCCGCCGTCAGCAGGCCGACCGCAAGGAGCGAGGTGTTGAACAGCCTCGAGGTCTCGCCGATCGCGCCCAGATCGCTGATGGCCCCCTGGCTCTGGCTGTAGCCGGGGGCGATCGAGCCCGCGAGCATCATGACGAGCATGAACTGAGCTGCGGCAATGAACAGGAGGAGACCTGCGAGCGGCGCTTCGTACGATCCGGCCGCACGGGCCTGACTGGCGTCTGCGGCGTGCTGGGCAATGCTCATGATGTCTTTCCGGGTTGGCGGGCGGGCCCGACGGGTCGCCGGTTTCAGGCGGTGATGAGGCGGATCGCGAGGACGAGGTGCCACTGGAGGAACGCGCCGATGGTGAGGCGCTCCCAGAAACCCATCGTCGCGCCGCGGCGGGCGGCCGTGGTCGCTGCCACAGCGCCGGTCGCGGCGACGAGACCGGCCGTCACGTAGGAATAGGTCGAGAAGCCGGACCAGCCCTCGACGGAGGCGGATCCGATGGCGAACGCAATGATGGCGGCAATCGTGCCGACGGACATCAGTCCGGCGATGACGAGATGGCCGATGCCCGGGGCGGTTGCACGGGTGCCGACCGGATCCATCGGAAACCAGGACATCAGCACGCCGAGCCCGCCGGTTGCGGCCAGCAGCCAGCCGGCGAGAACGACGGTAGAGTTCGCGCCAATGACCGTGATCCCGAGGCCGAAGGCGATTGAGAGAGCGTTGTAGGCGAAGAAGGCGACATTGAGCGGGATGCGATGGGGAGCGCGTGCCTCGACAAGCTCGCTGATCGCGTTCGCGACATGGCTGTAGCCGGGGCGGATCGCCGCCCCGGCGACAACGGTGCCGAGGTAGAGCAGCGGGGCGAGGAGACCTGCGGCAAGCAGGGCCCACGCGGTCGGGTTGATGTCCAGTGACATGGGCGATCCGGTTGGAGGCGCTGGCAAGATGCCATCGCACCGGTGCGCCGCCTTGATCCGGCTCAACCTTCAGTCGCGCCCTCAGCTGGACTGCGGCGCTTCTCGTCGGTCTCAGCCGGACCAGAGGGTCGGGGAGGGTCGCCGAGTGCCATCGGTCCGGCATCGGGCGCGGTGCGCGGGCGTGGTCCAATGTGGAGGAACCGCTCCAGCCAGCGGCCACGCCAGGCGGCGCCAAGGACAACGGCCCACGCAAACAGCGCCACCAGGAGAACCAGGTAGGTCGAGCCGGGTGCGTGGAGCAGTCCAAAATACTCCGCGAGCGGCCGGACGAACATGACCGCGGCGAACACCGCCGCCAGGCCCGCGACCAGCAACGCCATGCGCCGGTCGGCGGCCAGGCGATCCGTCCAGCCGAGGAAAACTCGGGCGGGCGGGGCGACGAACAGGACGAGCAGGAACCCGGTGAACGTGAGGAAAGTCGAGAGCGCGGACTGGGCGAAGGCCCCCGCCGCCGCGCGCGTGTAGGAATCGGAGGCTGCAAGGGCGAACCCGGTCAGCCGCTCGACGGCCGCGGCGTAGCCGTCGCCGAAGGTGCCTGCCGCGATCCGCGCCGCCATGTCGTTGTAGCTGATCGTGAACACCGCCATGCCCGCCGCCATCGTGACGATCGCGGCGGGCGCCACGAACGACACCAGCCGGCGTGGCAGGGAGCCGATCGCGGGCTCGGGCTTCGCCCAGAGCACCAGCAGCGAGGTCGGGATCCCGACGGTGAACAGTGTGAGGCCGACATGCGACGGCTCGAACGGGAAAGGGAGAGCAAGCATCGTCATGCCGATGACAAGCAGGATGGACGCCGCGACCCGCGCCACGAAGAGCAGCATCGCGCCGCCCATGCCGGTGCGGACCCTGTGCCCTTCCTCGAAGGCCGATCTGAGCGGCGCGAAATCGTCGTTGATGAGGACCATGTCCGCGACGTTGCGTGCCGCGGCGCTGCCGCTCTTCATCGCAATGCCGAGCTGCGCCTCGCGGAGCGCGAGGACGTCGTTCACCCCGTCGCCGATCATGGCGACGTGCAGCCCCCTGGCCATCAGGACACGGACGATCCGTTCCTTCTGGGCCGGCGATATCCGGCCGAAAATGGTGGCTTCGTCGATCCCCGCCGCGAATGCGGCGTCGCCGAGCACTTCGAGGTCCGGCCCCGAGGCGAGGACGAGATCGCCCGCGAGCCCCGCCTGCCGGGCGACGGCAGCGACAGTGTTCGGGTCGTCGCCCGAGATGACCTTCACCCGGATGCCGAGCGCGGCGAAGCCGGCCAGCGTCTCGCGGACGTCGGAGCGGAGCTCGTCCCCGATGGCCACGAGCCCGAGCGGCGCCAGCGGCGGCAGGGTCGGCCGCCCGTCCCCGTCGTGCAGCGGCCCGCCGGGCGCGCCGGCGAACAGCAGCACCCGGAGCCCGCTCGACGCGAGCTTCCGGACCGTCTCGGCAAGGTCGGCCGGCGGGTCCGCGAGATGACGCTTCAGCATGTCGTAGGCGCCGAGCGCGAACACGCCCGAGAACGCGCCTTCGAACGAGACGGCGCTCCATTTCCGGTCGGACGAGAACGGCACCTCGTCCGCGGGCTCGATGCGGGGCTGCGGCAGCGCCGTCGCGATCGCCGCCGAGGTGGCGTTGACCGAACCGCCGCTCGCGGCAACGACGCCCAGCAGGCGGCGGACTTCGGCTTCCTCGCGACCACCGATCGGGTGGACCGCGTCGAAGACGAGGCGGTTGGTGGTCAGCGTCCCGGTCTTGTCGAGGCAGAGGACGTCCGCCTCGCTCAGGGATTCGACGGCCTCGACCTGCTGGACGAGTGCGCCCCGCCGCGCGAGCGAGGCCGCGCTCACGGCGTAGGCAAGCACCACGACGAAGAACATCCCGTAGGGCACAAGGCCCGACAGCACCGCCGCCACCTGCACGAATCGCACGGTGGGCTGGCCCTCGAGGAAAGCCGCCGCAAGGATCGGCCCGGCGAGGAGCGCGACCACGAGCATCGCGAGGCGCACGGTCGTGTCGATCTGCTGCTGCAGCGGCGTCCGGCCCAGCCGGAACGCCCGTGCCTTGAGCGTCAGCCCATTGGCGTAGCTCTCCACGCCGACCTTGTCGGCCCGATAGGCGCCGGAACCGGAAACGCAGACGCTCCCCGACAGGATCTGGTCGCCCGGGCTACGCGCAACCGCTGTCGCTTCGCCGGTCAGCAGCGATTCGTCGAGTTCGACGGCCCCCGTTCCCACCAGCACGCCGTCTGCCACGACCTGGTCGCCCGCCTTGAGGCGGATGATGTCGCCGAGAACGATCTCGGCGGGCGCCGCGGGCCGTTCCCGTCCGTCGCGCATCACGCGGACCTCGGGGCGGTTGAGAATGGCGATCCGGTCGAGCTGCCGCCGGGCCCTGAACTCCTGGACCGTCCCGATTACCGCGATCAGCATGCCGAGCCCGACGCTGGTGATGGCGTCGTTCAGCCGGCCGAGGGCGATCAGGGCGATGCCGATGGCGAACAGGATGTTGTTGAAGAACGAGAAGAGGTTCGACCGGACGATGGCAAGGTAGGTCCGGCTCGGTCCGATCGTGGCGTCGTTGCCTTCGCCGCGCGCACGCCGGGAGGTGGCCTCGGCCTCGCTCAGGCCGGAAGGCTCGGTCGCCTGTTCAGGGGGCAACGACGGGTGTCCGGCTGATTGCGTCGCGCGATCGAAAGCCTGTGCCGGGAGCACGGTCAAGGGTGTTCGGCGGCTGGCCCCGTCCGGCTGTCCGGCGCGATCGACTTTCGGGCTGGCCTGTAGGTCCCGGGATTAGCGGAGAGGGCGGCGACAGGATCCGTCGTCGATGCGTCCCCCGGACGCGGCAATACCAGCCGCGCGGCATGGGCCACGCGAGTGTCGCGTCAGGTCAGGTCGCTGCGTCAGGGCACGACCTTGAGATGGTCCTCCACCGACCGGACGCCCGGCGCCGACCATGCCGCCGCGGCGACGGCCTGCCGTTCGTCCCAGTTGTCGACCGTACCGTCGAGCACGACGAACCCTCCGTCCCTGACGGTCACAGTGATGTTCCTCGCCTCGATCTCGGCACGCCGCCGAAGCGCCGCCTCGATCTTTCCCTTGACGTCCGCGGGCTTGAGCAGGGGAGCGATCGTCAGCCCGTTTACGACGCCGATCACGCCCGACAGCTTCCGGACAGCCTCCTCGGCGGCCCTGCGCTGGAACTGCCATTCGACCTGCCCGCCGAGCGTGATCCAGCCATCCGCGACGGTCACCTCGATCGCACCTGCCGGTACGACGGCGTCCCAGCGAAGGATGTCGAGCGCCCGCCGGGCGATCTCGTCGTCGGCGTTCTCCTTGTGGCCCGGCGGGCGGACCACGATCTCGTCGGCCACCGCCCGCACGCCCTTGACCCGTCGGGCCGCCGCTTCAGCGGCCATCTTCGCGGCAAGGGTCGCCACGTAGCCGGTGAGAGTCACCACACCGCTTTCGACCGCAACGCCGATGTGGGCGGCGTCGATGCTCGGCTCGAACTCCAGTTCGTCCGTGACACGGCTGCGCAGGGCGAGGTTGTTCATCTCGGTCTCATGGTGGAAGGTTGTTCGGACGTTGTCGCGCCATCATCACGATCGCGCGGCAACGGGCTTTGACCTGGCTCAACCGTGGTCCGGTCCACCAATGTATCCACGTCGGGCGCGTGAACGGCCCTTCGACGCGACAGAAAGCCAGGCACGATGAACAGAACCCACGCCATCGCGGCGATCGACGCATTCTGGCGGGCGGCGAACTACCTCGCGGTGGGGCAGATCTATCTGCTGGACAATCCCCTGCTTCGCGTCCCGCTGGCTCCCGAACACGTGAAGCCGCGGCTCCTCGGGCACTGGGGGACGACGCCGGGGCTCACCTTCATCTACGCCCATCTCAACCGCCTGATCGCCGAGCGCGACCTCGACATGATCTACGTCACGGGGCCCGGGCATGGCGGGCCGGGCGTGGTGGCCTGCACCTATCTCGAGGGGACCTACACCGAACTCTTCCCGTCGATCGGCGAGGATGAGGACGGTCTCAGGAAGCTCTTCAAGCAATTCTCCTTCCCGGGCGGCATTCCGAGCCACACGGCGCCGGAGACGCCGGGGTCGATCAACGAGGGCGGCGAACTGGGCTATTCGCTCGCGCACGCCTATGGCGCCGCGTTCGACAATCCCGACCTTATCGTTGCCTGCGTGGTGGGCGACGGCGAGGCGGAGACGGGCCCGCTCGCCGCCGCATGGCACTCGAACAAGTTCCTCAACCCGAGGCGCGACGGCGCGGTCCTGCCGATCCTCCACCTCAACGGCTACAAGATCGCGAACCCCACGATCCTGGCGCGCATTCCGCGCGACGAACTCGACAGCCTGTTCCGCGGCTATGGCTACGATCCGCGCTTCGTGAGCGGGGACGACCCGGTGCTCATGCATCCGGCGATGCTTGCGGCCGTCGACCGGGCGCACGACGACATCAGCGCGATCCAGCGCGCGGCCCGCAATGGCGGCGCGAACGATCGTCCGGCGTGGCCGATGATCATCCTGGAAACGCCCAAGGGCTGGACCGGCCCGAAAGAAGTCGACGGCCGCAAGACCGAAGGGACGTGGCGCTCGCACCAGGTGCCGCTCGCCGATGTCCGCGGCAACCCGGAGCACCTCGCGCTCCTCGACCAGTGGCTGCGGAGCTACGGGCCCCAGACGCTGTTCGATGCCGACGGCCGCATCCTCCCCGCGGTGCGCGCAGCGGTGCCGCGCGGTGACCGCCGCATGGGGGCCAATCCGCACGCCAATGGCGGCGCGGCGCCCGAACCGCTGCGCCGCCCCGATCCGCGGGACTTCGCCATCGCGGTGGCGGCGCCCGGAGCGGCGACGGCCGAGAACACCAGCATCTCGGGCAACTATCTCCGCGAGGTGATGGTGCTGAGCCGCGATGCCGCCAATTTCCGCCTGTTCGGTCCGGACGAGACGGCGTCCAACCGGCTCTCCGCCGTGTTCGCGGCGACCGACCGGACCTGGATGGCGACGACCCTCCCGACCGACGAACATCTCGGCCCGGACGGACGGGTGATGGAGATCCTCAGCGAGCATACCTGCCAGGGCTGGCTCGAAGGGTACCTCCTGACCGGCCGCCACGGCGTGTTCTCGACCTACGAGGCCTTCGTCCACGTGGTTGACTCGATGTTCAACCAGCACGCCAAATGGCTGCAGTCGGCTTCGCACGTGCCCTGGCGGCGGCCGGTCCCGTCGCTCAACTACCTCCTCACGTCCCATGTCTGGCGACAGGACCACAACGGCATCAGTCACCAGGATCCCGGATTCATCGACCTCGTCGTCAACAAGAAGCCGGAAGTGGTGCGCGTGTATCTGCCGCCGGACGCCAACACCCTCCTCGTCACCCTCGACCGCTGCCTCGGGACGCAGAACCTCATCAACGTCGTGGTGGCCGGGAAGCACCCTGCGCCGCAGTGGCTCTCCTTCGACGAGGCCGTCAGTCACGTGGAGGCGGGGATCGGCACGTGGGAATGGGCCGGCAATCATGTCGACCGGGAACCCGATGTCGTCCTCGCCTGCGCGGGCGACGTGCCGACCATGGAGATGCTTGCCGCGGTAACCATTCTCCGCGCCGAACTGCCGGACCTTGCCGTCCGCTTCGTCAACGTGCTCGACCTGATGCGGCTCCAGCCGGACTATTTCCACCCGCACGGGCTCGACGATGCATCCTTCGATGCGCTCTTCACGACCGACCGCCCGATCATCTTTGCCTACCACGGCTATCCGTGGCTCATTCACCGCCTCGCCTACCGGCGGCACAATCACGGCAACCTCCATGTTCGCGGCTATCGCGAGGAGGGGAGCACGACCACGCCGTTCGACATGGTGGCGCGGAACGGCGTTGACCGTTTCCATCTCGTCCTCGACGTGATCGAACGCGTTCCCGGCCTTGCGGCGCGCGCGGGCGACCTCGCAGCTTCGATCCGGGCGAAGCTGGACCAGCACGCCGCCTATATCCGCGAGGCGGGCGAGGACCTGCCCGAAATCCGGAACTGGACATGGCAATGATGGAAGGCGATGGGCTCCCCGACGGCATCACCCAGCTCCGCGCAGCAGGTCAATTGGTCTGGCTGGACGATCTCGGCAGGCACCTTCTCGATACCGGCGGGCTCGCTCGGCACATTCGCAAGGGCGTCACCGGCGTCACGTCCAATCCGGCGATCTTCGCGGAGGCGATCCGCTCGTCGGCCTACGACGAAACGATCCGGCGCCTCTCGGGCGAGGGGCTGCCGCCGGCGGCGATCGCCGAGCGCGTGGTGCTGGAGGACGTGGGCCGTGCCGCCGATCTCCTTCGGGCGGTGCACGACGAGACGGCCGGCGCGGACGGCTTCGTCTCGATCGAGGTGGCGCCCGCGCTGGCGCACGATGTCGATGGCACCGTCGCCGAGGCGCATCGTCTGTGGGACGCGCTCGCCCGCCCCAACGTCATGATCAAGGTCCCGGGAACCGAGGCGGGCGTCGAAGCGCTTCGCCGCCTCATCGGCGATGGCATCAACGTGAATGTCACGCTGCTGTTCTCGCCGCGCCGCTACGCTGCGGTGCTCGAGGCCCACGCCGCGGCGCTGGACGAGCGGATCGCCGGCGGCGCGACCAGCCTGCCGGCGAGCGTGGCGAGCTTCTTCCTCTCGCGGATCGATGCCGCCATTGATCCGGTGCTCGATGCGCGCGGCGGGCCGTGGGCACTCCCGCTCCGCGGGCTTGCGGCCATCGCCTCGGCCCGCGCGGCCTATGAGACCCTGACGGACTTCCTTGCATCGGATCGCTGGCGTGTGCTTGCCGCGCATGGCGCCTCCGTCCAGCGCCTTCTGTGGGCCAGCACCAGCACCAAGAACCCCGCCTATGCGCCGACGAAGTACGTCGAGCCGCTCGCGCTTCCCAACACGATCAACACCATGAGCCGGCAGACTCTGGCGGCCGCGCTGGCCATCGGCGGCCCGAGGGTCGTCGAGGAGTTCCCGACGCTGGAGGCGCTGTCGGGCAAGCTGGCCGAACTCGACATCGATACCGCCGATGTCGCCCGGCGGCTCGAGGCGGAGGGGATCGCGAAGTTCATCGCGGCGCAGGAAGCGCTCGAGGCGGCGGTCGCCGCGCGACTGGCGCCCGCTCCGGCCCCACCAGGGTAGCGGCGCGGCGACGGGAGGCCGGTGCGCCGCCGCGGGTCGGCACTCGGGGTCGGGTCCGGATGCCCGCTATCGCCCGATGAGTTCCCGCTGCAACGCCGCGGCCAGTACGCCGCGCAGCGAAACCGCGTTCGAGGCGTGCGGGATGCTGTCGGACGATATCACGACGCTCGCTCCCTCCAACTTCAAGGCGGTCGCGACGTCGGCGCCGAAGAGGGCGTGCGTGACATACGCCACGACGTCCGAGGCGCCCGCGTTCCGGAGCACCCGCACGGCCTGTCTCAGCGTCCCGCCGCTCGAGCAGATGTCGTCGACCAGGAGCACGCGGCGGCCCGACACCGCCGCAGCGTCTCCCAGAACGATCTCGACGGCGGTATCGCCATGGCGAACCTTCCGCATGGTCAGCCAGGCCGAGCCGAGCGCCTCGGCGATGGCGCGCACCCATGGCGCGGATTCCTCGTCGGGACCGACGATGAGGTCCGTCCGCACCGCGGTCGCCCGAATCCATGCGGCAAGCGCCGGCGTGGAGGCGAGATCGTCGCCCTCGGCGGGGGCGAGGAGGTGACCAAGGCTTTTCGTGCGGTGGAGATGGGCGTCGACCGTCACTACCCGGTCGAAGGACGCCTTCAGGAAATTCGCCAGCACGCTCTGGCTGACCGGTTCACCCGGAGCGAACACGGCGTCCTGCCGCATGTAGGGAAGATAGGGGGCGACGAGGACGATCCGCCGGGCGCCACCGCGCCGCAGCGCGTCGGCTGCGAGCGCCAGCGGAAACAGCTTTGCATCCGGACGCTCGAGCCCGCGGTAGACGATCGCGGTTTGGGCCGGCGCGCGGACCCGCGGCAGGGTTTCGCCGTCGGGAAAGCGGTGGACGGCGATGGGCGCCGACAGCACGCTCAGCGTTTCGGCGAGCGCCAGCGCCGCCGCAGCGTCGTCCTCGAAGTAGTGGAGGGTTGGCCGCGACCCCGTCATCCGATCAGGTACCCCGGCTCCTCGCTGCCGCTGGCAACCGCCATGCCGAAATCGGCGGGGTCGTCGCCGTAGACGCGGTACAGCGGGTCGCCGGCCCGGACCGAGTCCCCCTGCTTCAGCAGGAGCTCGATCCCGGCGCCCGGGTCGGTGGGCGCGCCGGCGGTCCGGGCGATGCGTGCGATCCTCAGGCAGTCGATGCCCTGCACCCAGCCGCTCTTCGACGCCCGGATTTCCGCAACGAGGCTGCCGATCACCGCCTGGCGCCTTGGCGCGCCCTGCGATCCGGCGATCTGCTCCAGCTTGGCGAGCGCCGCCCCGGAGACCAGGAGTTCGCGCGCCCGTGCCTCGCCCGTGCCGCCCCGGACAGCGGGGTCCATTTCGAGCAGCCGTGCCGCGAGCCGGATCGATTTCTCGCGAAGATCGGCCGGCGCTCCGGTCTCGTTGCGCAGGACCGCCAGGACGTCGCGCATCTCCAGCACCGGCCCGATGCCGCGTCCGACCGGCTGCGCGCCGTCGGTGATGACGATGTCGAGGGCGATCCCGAGCCGTCCGGCCACGAACTCGAACAGCTTCCGCAGCCGGAGCGCGGCGTGCGGATCGCGGATCTTGGCGGTGGGACCGACCGGAACGTCGAGCACCATGTGGGTCGAACCCGCTGCGATCTTCTTCGACAGGATCGAGGCGACCATCTGCTCGGGGGTGTCGATCGAAAGCCGCCGCTCGACCGAGATGAGGACGTCGTCCGCCGGCGACAGGTTCACGCGCCCGCCCCACACGATGCAGCCGCCACAGCGATCGACGGTTGCCCGCATCTCGTCGATGCTCAGGTCGACTCGCGCGAGGACCTCCATCGTGTCCGCGGTGCCGGCCGGCGAGGTGATGGCGCGTGAGGAGGTCTTCGGAATCGTCAGCCCGTGCGCGGCGACGATCGGCACGACAACGAGCGACGTGCGGTTGCCCGGAATGCCGCCGATGCAGTGCTTGTCTGCGACGATCGGCGTGTTCCAGTCGAGCCGCGTCCCGCCCTCGGTCATGGCGCGGGTGAAGGCAAGCGTCTCGTCCGCGGTCATGAAGCTCGCGCAGGCGACCAGGAATGCCGAGATTTCGACGTCCGACCAGCGGTAGCCGACGAGGTCCGACACCACGTCGGCGAGAACGGCGTCGGTCAGCGTCTGGCCGCTGACCTTGGCCTCGATGGCCGCGAGCCCCTTCGGTCGCGGCGCGGGCGCGATCTCGACCAGGGCGCCTTCCGCGACGCCGAGCCGGCGGAAGGCGGGCTCGGCGAGGCCCGCCTCGTCCTGCGCCACGAGCCCCGGATCGTCGACGATGAGGATGGTCGCGAGGATCGCGCGGCCGTTCGAGCGGACCTCGACCTTGCGCGTCCCGGTCAGGCGTTCCGGACGAACCATGGTGCATTGCCGCGAGAGCAGCAGCACATTCTCGCGAAAGGAGTCGATCGGGACGCGCCTTGCCTTGAGTATAGTCCCCTCCCTTGCCCGGGACCTCCGCCGGGCCTCCATCCCTAGCGCGGGCGACCTGCCGGAGCACCTCCGGTTCGGTGCGGACCCGGCGACCATACCACCGTAGTCCACGCGCAATGGCCGACAGGATCACCCTCAAACGCTATCTGGTGGCGATACCCGCCGTCGCGCTCGTCGCCGGACTGGCGTTCGACTGGAGCGGCAATCCGGGCCTTGCGGGAGTGCTTTGGGCTGCGGGGACCGTGCCGGTCCTCCTCATCCTTCTCGCCGAGATCGTCACCAGCCTCCGCCGCGGTGAGGTCGGCCTCGACATCGTTGCCGCCCTCTCGATGACCGCCGCGGTCGCCGTCGGCGAACCGCTCGCCGCCGTCGTCGTCGCAATCATGTATGCCGGTGGCCAGAACCTCGAGGACTTCGCCGATCGGCGCGCGCGCCGCGAGATGACGGCCCTGCTCGGCCGCGTCCCGCGAACGGCGATGCGCCACCGCGACGGCGGCCTCGAGGAGGTCGCGATCGAGACGATCGAGCCGCCCGACCGCCTCCTCATCCGCCGCGGTGACGCCGTGCCGGTCGATGGCGTGGTGGTCGCAGGCGTGGCCGTCCTCGATCAGGCGGCGCTCACCGGCGAGTCGCTTCCGGTGCGGGCCGTCGCCGGCGGGACGGTGATGAGCGGCTCGATCAATGTCGGCGAGGCGTTCGACCTCACGGCCGCAAAGACGTCGGCGGAAAGCACCTATGCCGGCATCGTGCGGCTGGTCGAGGCAGCGCAGCGGTCGAAGGCGCCGATGGTCCGGCTCGCGGACCGGTTCGCGCTCGTCTTCCTCGCCGTCACCCTGGTGCTCGCCGGCGGCGCCTGGCTCATCAGCGGCGATGCCATCAGGGCGGTGGCTGTCCTGGTGGTTGCGACCCCCTGCCCACTGATCCTCGCGGTGCCGGTTGCGCTCGTCGCCGGCCTCTCCCGCGCCGCGAAGCAGGGCATCCTGATCAAGGGCGGCAAGGCGCTCGAAGCGCTTGCCAGGGTGAAGGTCCTGGTCGTCGACAAGACCGGAACGCTGACGCGCGGGGTCGCGCGGGTCGTTTCCATCGTTAGGCTCGCCGACATTCCGGAAGGCGAGGTTCTTCGCCTTGCCGCGTCACTGGACCAGGCGTCCGGGCACGTCCTCGCACAGGCCATCGTCGCCGAGGCGACGCGTCGCGGACTTCCCCTTTCCGTTCCCGGCGATGTCGCCGAGACCTCGGGCGAGGGGCTTGTGGGGCTGATCGACGGAGACCGGGTCGCCCTCGGGGGAATCGCCTTCGTCGCCGCACTCGTGCCCGGCGGCAGCCCTCCCGAACTTCTGCGGCTCAAGGCGGCCGGCGCGGCCGTGGTCGCGGTCGCGTTCGCCGGCCGCATGGTCGGGGCGATCGTGCTGGCCGACGAACTCCGTCCCGAGGCCGCGGGTATGCTCACCGAGCTGAGGCGCGGCGGCATCAGGCACATCATCCTTGCCACGGGCGATCGTGAGGAAGTCGCCCGCAGCATCGCCGCCGGCCTGCCCATCGACGAGGTGCGGTCGCGCCTGACCCCCGACGACAAGGTGGCGATCGTGACTGCGGCCCGGGTCCATGGTCCGGTCCTCATGACGGGAGACGGCGTCAACGACGCGCCGGCGCTGGCGGCCGCCGACGTCAGCGTGGCGATGGGCGCGACGGGCGCTGCCGCCGCTGCCGAAGTGGCGGATGTCGTGCTGCTCGTCGACGACGTCGGGCGCCTGGCGCCGGCCATCGCGGTCGCCCGCCGGTCGCGCGCGATCGCGCTGCAAAGCGTCTATGCCGGGATCGGCCTGTCGTTCGTGGGCATGGTCGTTGCCGCCTTTGGGTACCTGCCGCCAGTTGCGGGCGCCCTCGTGCAGGAAGCGATCGACGTGGCGGTCATCCTCAACGCCCTCCGCGCGCTCCGCGGCGGCGCACCGCCGCCATTGGCGTCAGCGCGAACGAACTGAAAGGACCAGTGGCTACCGCGGGGCGTCGCCCTCGACTGCCCCGTCCTTCAGCGCCCGACGAAGACGCCGGAGCACCACCTTCTTCGAGCGCTCGTCGGCAGCGAGATCGAGCTCCCGCCCGATGTCCAGGATGAGTTCCGAAAGCTCGTTGTGCCAGTCGAGCCGGGCTACCTGGTCCGGCCGTAGCCGCGGCGGCGGCTCGCCCGCCTCGACGCGGACCGCATCGGTGCGCGACAGTTCCCACGCATCGTCGAAGACCGGGCGCACGACCTGCCCGGGGGCAAGCGAGGCCGCCAGCCGCTCCTCGAGGCCGGCAAGCGATGCCGGTTCGCCATGGGTCAGGAACACCTTGCCGGCGATCGGTCGCCGGTCGCGGATCCAGCTGGCGAGTTCCGGACCGTCGGCGTGGCCGGAATAGAGGTCGAGCGAGCGGAGGCGCGCGCGCACCTTGACCTCGTCGCCCTGGATGCGGACATCAGGAGCGCCGTCGAGAAGGATCCGACCCAGCGTCCCCTGTGCCTGGAAGCCGACGAACAGGATCGTCGCCTCGGGACGCCACAGCCAGTTGCGCAGCCGGTGCCGGATACGGCCCGCCTCGCACATGCCGCTGGCCGCGATCACGATGTGAAAGCCCCGCAGCTGGTCGAGCGCGATGCTCTCCTCGACCGACTGGGTGAAGCGGACCTGCGGCGATGCGAGCGCGCGCACCAGCGCCTCCCCCTGCTCCATCTCGTGCGCGTGCCGGCGGAATACCTCGCTGGCCCGGGCCGCGAGCGGTGAATCGATCACGATCGGCGCGCGGCCCACTTCTCCGGCATCCATCAGGCCGACGAGATCGGTCAGGAGCTCCTGCGTCCGCTCGACTGCGAAGGACGGGATGATGACCGCACCCGCCGGGTTCTCCGCAGCACGAAGCTCCTCCCGGAGCCTGATCCTTCGGGCGGCGGGGGATGCCTCCTGCCGGTCCGTCGCGCCGTAGGTGCTCTCGCACAGGACGTGGTCGAAGCCGGCCGGCGCCTCCGGGTCGCCATGGAGCAGCTTGAATGCAGGCCCGATATCGCCGGAGAACATGATGCGGAGCGTTTCGCCGGGCTCCGCGCCGGCGATCTCCAGCTCGATCGAGGCCGAGCCGAGGAGATGTCCTGCATTCCAGAACCGTGCCCTGATGCCCGGTGCGGGGGCGATCCACTCGCGGTAGGCGACCGGCCGGAACCGGGCCATGCACGCTTCGACGTGGCGGCTGGTGTAGATCGGCGCGACCTCGCCCTTGCCTCGCCTCGGGTTGCGCCGGTTGAGCTGGGTGACCTCGAGTTCCTGGATATGGGCGGAGTCCGCGAGCATGACGCCGCAGAGATCCATCGTCGGCGCCGTCGCGTGGATGTCGCCGGCGAAGCCGTCCTTGACCAGCTTGGGGAGGAGGCCGCTGTGGTCGATATGGGCGTGGGTGAGCAGGACCGCGTCGAGTGCCTCGGCCCGGAACGGGAAGGGCCGGTAGTTCAGCTCCTTCTCCGTCTTCGATCCCTGGAACAGGCCGCAGTCGACCAGGACCTTCGCTTCCCCGGTCTCGACCAGGAAGCACGAGCCGGTGACCATGCCGGCGGCGCCGTGGAAGTGGAGGCGAGGCTTCATCTGTCTCCGGCACTCCCTTGGCGATCCGCCGCGGCGGCGACCTCACCTTAGGTGGAACGGGCGGGGTGGAGTTGAGCCGCGTCAAGCCCGCGACGCAAACCCGCCGAGCCGCCGCGGTTGATCCGGCTCAACGCCCGGATGGCAGGCCGCGGCTAGGGTTCCGGCACCAAAGCAGCAGGAGACACGCCATGAAGGTCGAAACCGTCAAGCTCCACCCGCAACCGATGCTTTATCTGACGCGTCGTTCGAGCATGGACCCGGCAACGATCGGGCAGACCATGGGGGAGATGTTCGCCGCGATGGGCGGTTTCATCGGTGAGAAGAACCCTCCGGTTTCCGGTCCGCCAATGGCGATCTACCGCGACCACGCCGCCGACGGGATGACCATCGACCTGGGGTTCCCCGTGGCCGGCGCCGGTACGGCGATGGCCGGCGGCGAGATCAAGGCGGGGACGACCCCCGGCGGGACTGCCGTCAAGGTGGTTCACCGTGGCCCGTACGACCGTTTGCGCGACACGTACGGGGAACTGGAGGCCCACTTCGCGAAGGAGGGCATCCCGATGCCGACCCGGTCATGGGAGGTCTACCTCAACGAGCCGGGCGTGGTGCCCGACGCCGACCTCCTCACCGAGATCTACATGCCGGTCGCGGCCTGAAGCGTCACCGCGACGCCGAGGCGGAGGTGCCCCCGATCGGCCGTATCCGGATACCGGCGCATCGCGGGCCGCCCCGACACTTCGTGGCTTGGCTGGGACGCGTCAGGCGGCGGCCACCGCGACGACGACCTTGCCGCGGGCCCGGCCCTTTTCGAGGTAGGCGATCGCCTCGGGCAGCTCGGTGAAGGGGTAGCTGCGGTCGATTGCCGGCCGAACCTTGCCGGCCTCGATCAGCGTGGTGAGGAACTCGAAATCGGCCACCGTCGCGTGGGCCTGGACCACCTTGATCCGCTTGCCGCCGAACAGCGCCGCCGACAGGAGGCCGCGCATCGAGGTGAAGCCGATGACGGCTGCCTTGCCGCCTTCGGTGAGGCCGGCGATGAGGTCTGCGCGTGACCGGTTCCCGATCGTGTCGACGATGAGATCGTGCCGCGGCCCGTCCTTGGCGAAGTCGCGCTTGGTGTAGTCGACAACCCGGTCCGCCCCGAGCGAACGCACGAGGTCCAGGTTGCCCGTGCTCGTGACGCCGGTCACCGTGGCGCCCAGGGCCTTGGCGATCTGCACCGCGAAATGGCCGACGCCGCCGGACGCGCCGTTGACGAGCACCGTCTGGCCGCGGCGGATCGGGCCGTGATGGCGAAGGCCCTGGAGGGCGGTGATCGCGGCCATCGGGACGGCCGCGGCCTCCTCGAAGGTGAGGTTGGCGGGCTTGCGGGCAATCACGTCCTCGGTGGTTGCGACATACTCGGCGAAGCCGCCGAAGGAACGGTCGAGGAGGTTGGCGTAGACCTCGTCGCCGGCCTTGAACCGGGTGACGCCGGGGCCGACGGCTTCGACTCGGCCGGCGACGTCGACGCCGAGGACCGGATGCTTCGGGCGGCGGAAGCCGAGCGTGGCCCGCGAGAAGAGCGGCTTGCCGCGCAGGCAGTGCCAGTCGGCCGGGTTGACCGACACCGCCATGACGCGGATCAGGACTTCCCCGGCGCGCGGGGTGGGCTTGGGGGCGTCGCGGAGCTGCATGTTGCTCGGCGGGCCGTAGGTCTCGGAAACGAAGGTCTTCATTGAAGGTCTCCCTTTGATCTGTTGGGGTTTGCGGCGGCCGCTGCCGGCCGGGTTCAGGTCTGCTGTTCGATGCCGATGCGGGTCACCGAGACGAGCGGCAGGCCGAGGTCGCGCACCGTCTGCAGGAGGCCATGAAGGGCCGCCTGGTCGGCGAACACGCGGCGGATCACGGTGGTGCCGTCGTCGTCATGGGCGAGGCTCGGGACCCCGAAGCGTTCCGCCCAGCGCTGTCCGAGATGGCCCGCGATGCGGACCTCGTAGGTCCCGGGCCCGTGCTGGTCGGTTCGCTTGTTCGGGGTGTCGCTCATCCTCGGTCCTCGGTGTGGGCTGCGAACGATCGTGTTCGCGAGACGGACACTGCAGGCCGGGGTGGTGAGGGCGGATCACCACATGTGGTGAGACGGCGTGGTGAGGGCTTCCGCGGGCGGGAGCGTGGCCGAACGAGACCGGGGCGTCAGCGCGGGCGGCGCTGCAGCAGGTTCAGCTCCTCGGCCCGGCGGACGGCCGAACGGCGGTTGTTCACGCCGAGCTTCTCGAAGATCTTCTTCGTGTGGGTCCGCATCGTGTTGAGCGAGACCTCGAGCTCCCGGGCGATCGCCGGGCCGTCGAGCTCGGTGCGGAGGAGCCGCAGCACGTCGAGCTCGCGCTCGCTCAGCGGCTCGGCGGGCTGCTCGCCGGTCTCCGGACGCGCTGCCGTTCGCACCGGCGCGAACGCGGCGAGGAGCTCGCGCACATAGGCGGGCGCGACGCCGCGCCGGAGCGCATTGCCGAGCAGCTCCGCCATCGGCGCGCCGAGATCGGCGAACAGGCGGACGAACCCCTCGGGCTCGGCGAGGGCGAGGGCGCGCTCGAGCGACGCCATCGCTGCCCCGGATTCGTTGCGAAGGCCGTGCGCCAGCGCCTTGAGGAGCGCGATGTCGATGAGGCTGCCGCCGCGGCCGCCGCGCTCGGCCGCCCGTTCGAGCCGGCCAAGGAACTCGACGAGCTCGGCCGAGCCCCGCCCGCTTCGCGCCGCCCGCTGTTCGGCGAGGAGGAGGCGGGCCAGCGTCAGGTGCTCGTACTCTCTCAGGGACGCCGTCTCGTCCTCGATCCCGACGCCGGATTCGCGCCGCCAGCGCGCGGCCTCGTCGAGGCGGCCGGCAGCGATGCGAAGGCGTGCCGCCATCGCCGCGACCGGTCGGACATTGGGGAAGAAGTCCCCGACATAGGCGCGCTCCGCGTCGACGAGGAGGTCGAGCGCCGTCGCGAGGTCGCCCTCGCCCTCCGCGACCCCCGCCATGGCAACGCCGAGGCGGCAGCGATAGGGACCGAGCCCGGCGCGGTCGCCGAGCTGCCGGCTGGTCGCGAGGTGCTCGCGCGCTGCCGCGAAGTCGCCGCGCTCGCGATGAAGGCCGGCCAGGGTGGCATGGAGGTCGGCCGTGCCGCGCGGCGCAAGTCCCGGTCGGGTCGCAGCGAGCCGCAGCGCACGCTCGATGGCGCGGAACGCCTCTCCGAGCCGCCCGCGCGTGACGGCGATCTCGGCAAGGGCGACCGAGCTCCCCAGCGCATCTGACACATGACCCGTTGCCGCGAGCCCGAGGAAGCAGTCGTTCCACGACGCCGCGGCCCGCTCGAGGTCGCCGCCCGTCCAGCAGGCGATGCCGAGGAGCCCCGCCGCCGCGGCGCGCCCGAGATGGTCGCCCGGCGCCGACCCCTCCGCAGCGCGGGTCGCCGCCGCCATCATCGCCGGCATGTCGCCGCGCACCTGCGCCATGGCCGCCCGGTACATCCAGATCTGGGTCGGCACCTCGTCAAGCTGCGCGTCGGACGCCACGCCGTGCGCAGTCACCTGCGCCAGGGCTCGTTCCGCATCAGCGAGCCGCCCGTCGATGCCGTCGAACTCGCCATTGGAGAGAAGCGCGCCGACGAGGCCGACACCGAGGACCGGGTTGGCGCGAACGACCGCATCCGGCAGCGCCTTCAGCCAGTCGCGGAGAAGCGCCTCCTGCCGGCTCCGGCGCAGCTCCGGAATCGATCGCGCAATGAGCGCAGCGGCACGGTCGAACTCGCTGCCGGCGAGCGCGTGGCGAATGGCCGATTCCGTCTCGCCCTGCGTCTCGAAGAACGCCGCGGCGCGCCGGTGCAGTTCCGTCACGTCGCCGGGCGCTTCCTCACGGAGATGGGCCTGCAGCACCTCGGCAAACAGGTGGTGGTAGCGGTACCACTGCCGGCGATCGTCCAGCGGCATCAGGAAGAGGTTGCCGCGATGGAGGCCATCGAGCACCGCGGCGCTGCCCGAGGTGCCGAGCACCGCGTCACACACCGGCCCGCCGAGCCGGTCGAGGATTGAGGTGCGGAGGAGGAAGCGGCGTAGCTCCGGCGGCTGCCGCTGCAGGACCTCCTCCACGAGGTAGTCGAACACGTAGCGGTCGTTGCCGGTGAAGGTCGCGATGAAGTCGTCCGCATCCGCGCGGCCGCGCAGCGTGAGCGCAGCAAGCTGGAGCGCGGCGATCCACCCTTCCGTCCGGTCGTCGAGATCGGCGACATTTCCGGCGGTGAGGCGAAGACCCATCGTGCCGTTGAGATAATCCGCCGCCTCGGCCGGATCGAACCGCAGGTCCGCGGCCCTGACTTCGACGAGCTCACCGCGCGCCCGGAGGCGCGGCAATTGCAGCGGCGGATCGGCACGCGTGCTGATGACGAGGCGGCTGCCCTCCGGCAGCCCCTCGAGGAGGAAGGCCAGGCCGGCGTGAATCTCCGCGCGGTCGATCACGTGATAGTCGTCGAGCACGATGTCGACGCCGCCGGGAACGCCGGCGAGGATGTTGAGGAGGATCGCGAGGAGGTCTTCGTCCGGCGGATCGCCGGCCTCGAGGGCTGCCGCCATCGTCTCGCCGACGCCGGCCCCGCGCTGGAGGGCCGCGACCACATGCGACCAGAAGGCGCGCGGATCGGCATCGGTATGGTCGAGCGACAGGAAGGCGATCCTGCGCCCCACGGCGGTAGCTTCGGCAAGCCACTCGGCGAGGAGCGTCGATTTTCCGAAGCCGGCGGGCGCCGAGACGAGGACCAGGCGGGTCTCCTCGCGCGGCGCCAGCCTCCCGCTCAGCCGGGGCCGCCGAACCGAGCCGGGCCGAAGGCGCGGCGCATAGAGCTTGGTGGCAACGAGCGGAGCGGCCATGAAGGCATCACCTCGACGGGTGACGCCTTCCTAGAGGCTGCAGCTCACGCGGACAACGTGGCGGCCCGCGACCGCCTGTCGTGCCTCTGTCCGGAACGCCAGCACTGGACCCTGGCGAGTTGCGCGCGGGCGCGGCCGGATTGATGGCGGAAGCGGTGGAAAGCGTCAGAACGGCAGGCAGGCGTTGTTCTTGACCTCCTTCAAAGTCCCCGCAGACGCGCTGCCGCGTCGAATACAGGCAGGAAGACAACCGGATCCGCTGCCGATCGGGCAGCCACCACCGTCTGCCGTTAGTTGCTCACTCCTATTGCGACGAACCGCGAGACACCAGGCCGATCCTCTCGAAGGCGATCGGATCCTCTACGACCAGCTCTCTTTGCTCGAGATGCATTATCCCCTTGTCGCGGAACTCGGCCATGACTCTGCTGACGTGGACCTCGCTCATGCCGACAACGGCGGCGATGTCATGCCTTCGCAACGGAAAGGGGTAACGCGTCCTGCGAACCGGCATCTCACCCAGCCGGCTGAGAATCGATAGGACCAGATACGCTACCCGCTGCCGGCCGGATCCGAGTCCCATGACTGAGAGAAGGGTTGCGAAGGCTCTTCCTTCATCCCAAGCCCCGTCGTTCAGAGGCGTTTTGAGGTCGGGCCGCCGCTCCAGAAGCTCTTCGATGTCTGGCTGCTTGATGGTGAAAAGCTTGACCGGTGTGAGAGCGCTCACCGACAATCCCGGAAACGCCCGCCTGCGAAAGATATGGGAGCAAAGGTCGCCCGGGAGCATGACGCGTAGGATCTGGCGACCAAAGCCCGTCGTAATCGAGAGCGCGGCCCAGCCCCCGCACAGTATGCACACGCCGCATCCTGGCAGCTGGGCAGGAGAGAGGTGCGCCCCAGCAGGCAATTCAAAGTACGACCCTGCTACTTCGTCTTCGATACTGCGATTGAGCATTCTCCAGGGGGATGAAGCGCCGCAAAACAGCGCGCCATGGGCTGCGCAGGAGTCGCAGGGCGGCCGAAGTGAGGAAACAGGCATCGAATCCATCACGTTGTCACTTCCTGGTGTCCCCCGGCCGATCCGTCGCTGCCCGAGTGACAGCGGCGATTGAGCCCTGCGTTGATCCAGATCATCCCAGGCGGCCGATGGCATTCAGCTCGCGCCCTTGTGACCCCGTGTGGTCTGCAGTTCTGACATCGAGGGCGCCGGCGGCGGTCTACCCCTTCGTCGGACAAAGCGATTCGCAGCGCCCGCAACAGGTCCCGATAGCCGAGGGTTCTTGATCGCCGCCAACGAGCACGTCCGAGGAGAATTGCTCGGCGCGAGTCGAGGGCTCCCGCGCCGGGGCAAATGAATCCGTTCGCCACTACCGCGCTGGCGAGCGGTCTCCTGGCGGAGGCGATGACACCTGGACGAAGCTACGGAACGCGTGTGATCGCGATTTCGGCAAGATCCGTCTCCGGCGTCATTTCCGTATCGCCGACCGGATAGCCATTGAAAGACAGGATATAGGCGATGATGTCGAGATAGACCTGCTCGCTCAGACTGCCTGCAGCTCCAATCGGCATCGTCGTGCTTATCCGATCGAACCTCTCGGCCAACGTATGTCCGACCCATTGGATGTTGAACGAGAATCCGGCCAGTCCGGGGGCCTCGGGATCTGTTGCCACCAGGTCGACCCCATGGCAGCCGGCGCAGGACTGCCCATAGGCCGTGCTACCGCGCTCTGCCTGGATCGCGGTGAAGACACCAGTCCACGCAGTTCCCTGTTGCGCGGCCGCATGGCCGGCAATCATGCCGAGGGCCAAGCCAGATGCAGCTGATACAAATCTAGACCTAGACACTGTACTGTAATTTCCTTTATAAAGTTTACGTCTTCCAGTATCGCGCGTACGGATCTTCTTCGGGTATTGCCTGTGCGGCTACGACAACATTGACGTCGTCGCTCACGGCCAGTGCCTGATCCCGCACCTCGTAGTTGTCCTTGAAGACCTTCAAATTGAAGTCTCCGGGGGGCAGCGCGATGGTCGCCAAGCCAGCCCGGTTGGTGGCCGCCCGGAACGGTCCCAATCGGATCTGTGCGTTGCCTACCGGAGCTCCGGAGTCGGCATCGACAACGGATATTGCGACCTGATGTTCAGCCCGTTTCGTTACCACGAAGCTGAATGCGGTCGGCACAGGGGTGCCGTGCGGCAAGCCCAGCGCGGGCCCAGCCATTCTTGCCGACCATCGATAGTGGCCCTCCTGATCCGGGGCCCGCAACAGGAGCGACGTCCAGTAGAGGGAGGCGGTGCCTGGCCAGGGAGTGGCACCTAGTTGCGCACGGCCGACGACCGCTCCTTCGGCATCGATGACCTCGACCGTCTCGCCTGCCAGCGGGCAGCCCGCGCTGCATTTCGCCCCAACCTTGATATCGTGACTGGAACCCACGGCGAGCGGCGTTGGATTGTCCCACACTGCCAAGCTCGTCAGGTGTTCGCGGGTGGCAAACCTGAAACCCAGCGACGCAGCGTTGTGCCAGATGCCGTCGATGGCATTCGAGGGCAAGGCAAGAGTCCAGGCGAATGAACCGACGCTGGCAGGCGCCGGCACCATGATCTCGACTGACGGACGGAGATCAACGGAGCCGTGCCGAGGGTCGTATTGCTCCGAATCCGTGGTGAGTCGAGTGACGGGGGGCAATTCCCCTGCGGTCACAGTTGCGCCCGTCTCATCCAGGATGGCGAAGGGAGCCCCTGCGATGTCGCAGCCCGAACCGGATTCAATGGCTACTGCGAGCGCAAAGGGCACGCCTGCGTCCACCGACTCTGGTAGCGGCCTCTTCAGTTCGAGTCGAATTGGGAAACCGGAGGGCGGGACCACGTTCATCCTTCACAGTCAGTGACGGGGCCGGCGAAACTGCCGGCCCCCTTTCGTCGTGGCGCGGACTAGGACGCCCGCACGCATTCCATGCCGGCGATCCGGCCGGTGGTAATGCACCGACCCAACCCGTGCTGTTTGATCCCGCCCAGCGACTCCCCTGCGACGTAGAGACCGGGGATAGGACGACGCGCCATGTCGACTACCTGGCAGTTGGTGTCCGCCCGCAGCCCCGTGTAGGAATCGTGCAAGACGGGGGTCGACCAGGCGGCATAGAACGGCGGCGTCTGGATCTTGAACTGGAGGTTCGCCCGACCGAAGTCGGCATCGACGCCAACGTCGACGAATGAGTTGAACCGTTCCACCGTCTCTCGCAGGGCATCCGCCGGCATCGGCCGGAGCTGGTAGGCGTTGTTGTGAAGTTGACCTGCCAACTCCTCCAACGTCTCGCCACTGAAGAAGTAGCCGCCCGCGCGATCGACGTCGGGGTAACCCGTACCGTAGCCGCGCCTCGCCACCGTCTCCGCGTCGAAGATGGCCCAGACCGGCCCCCCACCCAGGAGTTTGCCGGGCACTCCGGTCGGCTCGAGCGCGTGAGCGAAATAGCCATCGTCGCTGCCGTCGGTCTCATCCCAGAAGCGGAGACCGTTCTCCTTGACCAGGATGCATTCGGCCCAGGCTGCCACGAGCCCGGTCGCGCGGTGCCTGAAGAAGGTGGCGCTCTCCGGCGTCTGCGCCCCGCGAACGTAGTTGTCCTGAACCGCCCAGCGCCCTTTGTCAGGCGCGTTGCCCGTTCCTTCCTGGGTTTCATTCCCGGTGCTGCCGAGCGCCGCGCCGATCTTGATGGCTGCAATTGAAGGGATGCCGTTGGCAACGGCGGTGTGTTGCCCGTGCCACTGGTACTCCTCGGTCAGCCGCGGATCGAACATCGTCCGGTAAGCGACGTTGTGGCCATGGCCGCCGCTGCAGAGGATCACACCCTTGCGGGCGCGAATGTTGAGGGTCCGATGAATTGGCTGGAACCAACGATCGACCTCCTCGACCCGCACGCCAATAACACTGCCTGCAAATGGTTGCTCTCGATAGATGTCGGTTAGAGTGTGCGAGAGCAGGAACTGAACCCCCTTGTTGCGTGCGCTCAGCTCGAGCGGTCTGACGATGCCCGATCCGTTGCGCCCCTGATCGTGGGACGCCACCGCAACGCGAATCGGCCATTCGTGCGGCCTGACTTGAGTTGGGCTGTTGACGCCTGGCCCTCCCTCGCGCGGTACATCAGTCCCGTGCCGGTCGAAGTTCACTCCATTTGCTTCGAGAAAGTCGAACGTGGCGACCTGCTCATCGACGTACCGTCGTGTCAGTTCGCGATCGGCGAAGCGTTCTTCGACCGGGCGGGTGATCCGCGCGAACACCTGGTCCGGCGAGTCATCCTGGCCGGCCGCGATCTGCAGGCGGTTGCCGCCGCCGATTGCGATGTTGCCTCCGCTCATGATGGCAATCCCGCCGATGTCGAAGTGGTGCTCCACCACGATGACCTCGGCGCCCTCATCGCGGGCTGCGATGCTTGCGGGGAGGCCGGAAGCGCCAGCGCCAATGACGATGACGTCGGTCTCGACATCCCAGACGATCTCCGGGCTGCCTTGGGCGGATGCAGGCGCGGCACCCAAGCCGGCGGCCGCGGCTGCTCCACCAACACCTGCTAGAGCGCCCGTCCGCAGAAAGCTGCGTCTGCTCACGCCACCGACAGTATCCGTCTCCTTGCGCATTTCTCGCGTTCCCTTTCCCTCGGGCCACCGAAAGATCGGCGCCTCCAACAAATAGTCTAGGTATTGAGGAGATCGGGTGTCAATCACACAGGCGGAGGGAGAAAATGCATCCTCGTCGATCTTGGTTCCACATCAACAATTGTTACGACTGTTTGTCGACTTCTGCTGCACCGGACCTTGTCAATTGAGTTGTGAAGGCGTCCCCTGGCGGTAACATATGTTATGCCGACGGGGAGGCAACTCATAGGCAGTTACCTTCCTTTGAGTAGGCGCCCGGAGCGGGGAGTGTGCGGCCGAAAAGTAGCAACGGCAGAGATGGCATGTGCTGCAACACTTGATGCTTAAGTGGCATAACAAAAGATAGTCACACGAGATCGTGAGCGGGAAGGCCGTCGATGGTGGTGAACGCGAGGATCCTGGCAGGCCCCGCTGGATGCGCGTCCGGGCGATGCCCCCGCTCCTCCGTTACGGACCGCCTCCGCCGGCTCCGGCGGCGGTCCGGCCGCTCAGCGCGACCGCGGCGGGGGCGTGGCGCGCGATGACCGGGAGGGCGCGCTCGCGGTTCTTGCGCGCCCTTGCGAGCGGCGGGCAGCGGCCGTCGTCGTAGTACTCGACCTGGCAATCGAGGCACTGGAAGCACTCGGACATCACGATCCGGCCGCTGCGCTCGATCGCCTTCACCGGGCACGAGCGCTCGCACAGATGGCAGCCTCCGGAGCCGCACTCCGGGCGGCGCTTGAGCAAGGTGAAGATGTGCAGCCTGTCGCCCAGGGCGAGGATGCCGCCGAGAGGGCAGAGGAACCGGCAGAAGAAGCGCTCCGTGACGAGACCCAGGCCGATCAGCAGCACGGCGTAGGCGACGTACGGCCACGGCCGGGTGAAGACCGAGGTGATGGCGGTCTTGAAAGGTTCGATCTCCTCGGCGGAAGCCAGCGCGGCCGGAGCGACGAAGGCCGTCCCGAGAATGACGGCGGCGGTCGCGAATTTGGGCAGCCACATCAGGCGCTGGAGGCGCTCGGTGGGGTTCCAGACCGGGAGCCTAAGGGCTCGGGCCACCTTGGCGGTGAGTTCCTGCAGCGCTCCGAACGGGCAGAGCCAGCCGCAGAAGACGCCGCGCCCGATGAGGACGAGGGACAGGAGCACGTAGACCGCAACGATGACGATCAGCGGCTCCGCCAGGTAGTAGGTGAAATCGGCGCCATCGAAGGGCGCCTTGATGTAGTTGATGACATGGACGATCGAAAGCTGGCCGCCCGCGATCCAGCCCAGCCATACGAGGGTGAAGGCGAGGAAGCCGTTGCGCACCCAGCGATACAGCCGGCGGGATCGCACGAGCCGGTCCTGGAAGGCGAACAGGCCCGTCAGGATCGCAAGGGCCACCGAAAGGATGATCACCTCGGCCGTGGCGAGGCGCCATGCCTCGACCCACGCCGGCGGCGGTTCGACGAAGGGCAGCAGGATTGCCTCCGCCGGCACCTGGTAGGCCACCGGAAGCTCCACCGTGACCATCTCGCCGGTCGCGGCCGCAGCGTGGATCAGGAGCACGACCTGGAAGGGCTGCAGCGGGTCGAAGCCCGACTCGGGCGGGATCGAGAACGCGCTCGTCTCGAACAGCGTCGGACCGCCGTCCTGCCTCGTGACCGGCCCCATCCGCACGTGCTGGTCGGCGTGGAACGTCAGCTCGAGGTCGCCCTGAACGAGCCGGATGCGGTCGAACAGGTGGCCGTTGTCCTCACGCAGATACGCGAGGCCGCGAAAATTGTACCGGCCCCGCGAAAGCAGCGCCAACGTGATCGTTCCGGGCGGCGCCGGGCTCACATGGCGCGCAAACAGGTCCGAGCCGATCACGTTCCGACCCACCAGGGCCGGGGTGGCCAGGGCAACGAAGAGCTCGCTGTAGAGCGTCTCGTCGGCGATCTCCGCGTCGAGCGGGACGTCCATCGCGATCGGAGCGACGCCCATGCCGGCGAAGAGCGCGCGAACTTCGCCATAGGAAACCGCGCGATGGGTGACTGCGCCGCTCGCCAGCAGTTCATCCCAGGTCAGCCAGCGGAAGCCGTCGCGATCCAGCGTAGGCTGGGTCACGACCGGTCGCGGGTCCATCGCGTTCATGACCACCCGGCCGGCGTCGAGGATGCCCGCGCGGATCGCGCGGGCGGAGATCGTCGTGCCTGCGACGAAATCCGCCGGTAGCGGAAGCGCGTCCGCGCTCCGGACCGGGTATCCGACATGGGCGCCGAGGAACTCGGCCAGCCGCGCGACCCGGGTCGGAAAGCCGGTGAGATAGGGGTCGTAGAAGGAGATGACCTCGGCGCCCGTCAGCCGGCCGGCGAGGTCGATCCCGACGATGGCGTCGAACGGACGCGGCGAGTAGGACGGCGCCCGCACGACGTCGAAGGTCGAGAAGACGTAGCCGACCGCCTGATCGCCCGCATAGGCGCGCGCCAGAGGAGGATTGCCGGCGACCTCCTCGATCCGGTCGGCCGCGGGAAAGACCTCGTGGAGCACCTCCGGCGTGACGCGCTCGGCGAGAGATGGCCTCTCCTGTGCGACGGAGGACCCGGCCCACGCACTGGCGAACGCCGCCACCAGGCCCAGCGCCAGGAGCGCTCGCCCGCGAAGGCGGCGGGCGCTCAGCGCTCGCGCCGGATCTGGGCGAAGGCCTGGGGCGGCAGCAGCCCCGCCTGCAGGTCCTTCGGCACGGCGAACCAGGCGGCCCGCAGCGTCTCCCGGGCAGCGCGCCATTTGGCGATCAATGCCGTGAGGTCCTCGGCGGACATCCAGTCACGGGCGTCGACCACAACCTCGGTCGCGCCCTCCGGTGGGTCACCAGGCCCGGACATGTGGGAGAAGGCAAAGCTCGAGGGGTCCTTGCTGATGGCCGCGAAGACGACCCTCATCATCTCCACCGCACCCGCCACTTCCGCCTGGATCTTCTCGAAGGCGTTTCTGGCGATCAGGTAGGCTTCCGCTTCTCCAGCCATGCTCAGTATCTCCCCTGCAGGTAAATGCGATTGGTCGGTGTGACCGGGTGGCGCCGCGACGGAACCGGTGCCGGCCCGCCGTCCCTGACGATCGGCGAAGTCGCTCCGGGCAGCGGCGTGGAAGCGCGGCCATGCCGCGGGCAACGGCCGCGCTGCCTCGATGTCCTCACGGTGTTGCTCCGTCCGGGAAACGTTTCCGCCAGGCGATGATGTCCACGACCGCGACGACGCAGAGGCCATGGCTGGCGGCGAAGTCGGTGATCGCGTCCCCCTTCATGACGCTCCCGTCGTCGTTCACAAGTTCGCAGATCACGCCGACCGGAGGCAGGCCGCTCAACGCGCAAAGGTCGACCGCCGCTTCGGTGTGGCCGGGGCGTGTCAGGACTCCTCCCTCGCGCGCGATGAGCGGGAAGATGTGCCCCGGCCGCACGAAGTCGGCAGCCGCTGCCTTCTCCTCCGCAAGCCCGAGAATGGTCCTGCAACGGTCCTCGGCGGATATGCCCGTCGAGATCCCGTGGCGAAGATCGACCGAGACCGTGAAGGCCGTGGCGTACGGCGCCTCGTTGTCCTGAACCATCGGGGGCAGACGCAAGCGGGCCGCCAGCCTCGCGGGCAGGGGCGTGCAGACGATGCCACTCGTATAGCGAACGATCAGGGCGAGCTTCGCGGGAGTGGCATGCACCGCCGCAAGAACGAGATCGCCTTCGTTCTCACGATCGATATCGTCCACGACGACGACGATATCGCCGCGGCGGAATGCCGCGATCGCAGTTCCGACCCGGTCGATCGCAGAGGATATGACCGTCTCAGCAAGCATCGGCATTGAGAAATCCACTCGACGATTGAATTATGCCTGAACGGGAAGCCGTAAGCCGCGCATGAAATCTGAGGTGCTCGCCTTCTCGACTGTTCGAACGACTGGCGCAGCACTCCGGCGGCAGCGCAACCCTCAGGTGCAATTGCCTCAACGTATCAAATGATGACCGGATAGCTGTTGCAAGTAGTAACATTTGTTACGTCAGTGGAACTCGGCAAAGAATGAATTGATCTGCATTGTCTCGGGCGATATAGTCAAGTGACGCGGTATATGAATTCGGACGACACCTTGTCAAAACCGTCGGATCGGGAGTACCGTGTCATTGGTGCTTCCCGAACGGCTTGGATAGACTGCGGATTCGGGGCGTACGCAGTGGTGCCTCGCCATTGAACTGAGGGGGCGGGGGATCATCCCGATAGGCAACCAGAGGCGAACGCTGGCCGCGGCCGGCGTCGCAGGGAGGGGTTCATGTCCCACAAGGGCAGCGGTACTGACAGCGAGAGCGCGTCGACGCTCAATAGGCGAGATTTCTTCAAGACGGGCGCCGTTGGCGCAGTAGGCGTCGGCGCGGCAGTAATGTCCGGGCCGGCGCTGGCCCAGGCGGCCGGGGGCTCGACCGACGACATCGTCTGGGATTACGAGGTCGACGTGCTCGTCCTCGGCGGCGGATGCATGGGCCTGCCGACGGCCATCCGTGCGCGCGACCTGGGCGCTTCGGTGCTCGTGATCGACCAGAACTTCGATCTGGGCGGCCGCATGGCGCATTCCGGCGGCCAGATCTCGTTCGGCGGCGGCGATCCGCTCCAGCTCCGCGACCTGCGCGGCGATCCCGATCCGGAAGGTTTCATCACCGTCCAGACGGCCCACACCCCGGAGGAGCTGACCGAGGACACCGATCACCTGTTCCGCGACATGACCGACTGGTCGATCGTCGACGGTGCCGCCCAGGCTCCCTACCGGTACAACGAGCGCGAACTCCATCGCGCCTGGGCTGACAACTGCTACGCCACCCGCGAATTCCTGCTGGCCAACTACGTCCGCATGGGCCGCATCGCCGGCACGCACGGGACCGGCGGCATGACCCGCGCCCGTCGCGCGGTCTCCTTCCTGATGCTCGGCGAGACCACCGACATCAAGGCGGGCACGATTACCCGCCACGACTCGGGGAGAGACGACAACGGCGAACTCGCCGAGCACGTCAGCCAGTTCGCGCCGGCCCGCATGGGCGGCGCCGACAACGTCGTCGGTCCGGGCGCCGTCGGCGCCGGTTCGGCCCTGGCCCGCTGCCTCGAGTTCAGCGCCCGCGAAAAGGGCGTGCAGTTCATGCTCAACCGGCGCATGACCGAGGTCATCCGGCAGGAGCCGTGGAGCGGGCGCGTCATCGGCGCCAAGGCCAGCTACACCCCGCGGTTCAGCCAGGAGACCGGCGAACGGCTGGAGAGCTACTGGCAGGATGGCAACGTCGACGATCGCCGCGAGAGCATCAGCATCCGGGCGCGCAAGGCGGTCGTGATCGCGACCGGCGGCCATACCGGCAATCCGCAGTTCCGCAGCATGTTCTACCCGGCCTTCCGTGATCCGGCCTGGGGCACCAGCGGCCAGTCGCTGCTCGGCCGTGGCCGGGGTGCGGATGGCAGCGGCATCATCGCCGGTCTGAAGATCGGCGCCAATCTTGCGGGCATGCACCAGAACCTGTCCTACGCCGTCAGCTTCCACATCCCGAACCGTGTGGCGACGCCCGATCCGTATACCGACATGTATCCGGGCCACCCGACCTTCGCGGAGCGTGGGTCGGTAGGGTTCGCGATGGGCGCCAATGCGATGGAGCACGCCATTGCCGTCAACCAGGTCGGCAAGCGCTTCTTCAACGACATGGATCTGCGCCGGAACCACTCGTCCGCGACGTTCCCCGGCGGGACCGTGACGCCGGCCAGCGGCGTCAACATCAAGCAGGCCGACTGGCGCAACTGCAGCCGCGACTTCATTCGCAGCATGTACCAGAAGTTCGGTGGTATCGACGCGGCCCTGCAGATCAACGAAGGCTCGACCGCGCCGGACTTCCACGCCGGCCCGATCTGGGCCATCTTCGATCAGGCTGGCGCCGAGCGCGCCGATATCCTCCGTTTCTTCCGGCACCCCTTCGTGTCGGACAACGGCTACTTCTTCCAGGCCGACACGCTCGAGGAACTGGCGGACAAGATCCACGCCGGTCACCAGTACCAGCGCGTGCCGATGACCCACCTCCGGGCAACCGTCGATACGTGGAACACCTACGTCGACGCCGGTGCCGATCCGGAGTTCGGTCGCGGACCGGACGCCCCCATGCACCGCATCGGGACACCGCCGTTCTACGCGGCCGCCATCGTGCTCGTGTGGCACGACTCGTATGGCGGCCTTCGCATCAACGGGAAGTGCCAGGTCGTCGACATGCAGGGCAATCCGATCCCGGGCCTCTACTCTGGCTGTGAGGCCAGCGGCGGCGGCAACCAGCATGGGCTCGGACGCGGCCTGGTGCACGGCTACATCGCCGGCACCAACGTCGTGCAGGAGCCGCCGGTCTAGGCGCTTCCGCCGCCGTCCGGCGGGCCGATCTACACCAAATGCCGACGGGGCGCCTAAAGGCGCCCCGTCGGTTCCCAGAGGTGGCTGACAGACCAGACCCGATGATCTTCAAGAGAAACCGCCCCGAACAGCCCGCGACCAGGGAGTTGCCCGAGGAAGATGTGCCGGCGACCCCGGCGACCGGTTCCATCACCCTTGCGGTGCGGGCGCGCGACGGCCTTGCCGGCCGCCGGATAGCTATGGTCGCAACCGCCACATGCGATCCGCCCAGCGACCTCACTGGTCACGCCGTTATCGTTCTGGACGACAAGGGAACGCAGGTTGCGCGCGCCACGTTCGCGAGCTTCGCCGAGGATCGCAACATCACGGATGAATTCGAGGTGGAAGCGCCGGCGCGGGCAGGCTTCGTCACCTGGCAGGCGGTTCTTCCTGATACGAACGCGAACGGAGTGCTGTTTCCCGAAACGAGGGCCAGCTTCCCCGTCGAGGTCAAGGCGCACCCCTCCCACGTGACCGTGTGGGACGTGCCTCCGATCGTGTCGATCGGCGAGACGTTCAAGGTCAAGGTTGGTGTGAAATGTGCGGCCGGCTGCGATCTTGGCGGTCGCGAGGTCCACATCGCCGACGGTGCCGGCCTCGTCCGGGGAACGAGCGCGTTGCTCCCGCAACCCTGGCCGCGGACAGCGGCTACCTATTACTGCGAGCTTGTGGTGCGCGCGCCCGATGATCCCGGGAGCTACACCTGGGCCGCCAAGGCACCGCCCACCGAAGCCGGCCTGCCCCATCTGGAGGGAATTTCGGCCTTCGGCCTTCATGTCGTTCCCCCTCCCGAATGCACCGTGGAGGTCGAGGCAATCGACGCCCGGACGGGCACGCCCGTCGAGGGAGCACTCGTCGTCCTCCATCCCTATCGCGGATTCACGGGTCCCAACGGCGTTGCCACGATAAAGGTCCGCCGCGGCGAATACTCCATCCTGGTGTCGAAGACGAAGTTCGACCCGATGGCACGAACGGTAGACATCAGCGGCGATTTCACCACGCGCGTGTCTCTGGTCGAGGAAGGTCCGGAGCCTGATATCACCGATCTTTATCGGTAGCTGAAACCGTTGCTTCGCCGGCCCGCAGTTGTGTTTCATCGACCGGGCGACCCGATCGTTCCGCAGTGGCCCGAGTGAGAAGGAGAGTCATCATGAAATCGTCGATGAGTCGGGCGTGGTCCCGCGGCCGCAAGGGCGTGTTGATCGCAGCTTTGGGCATCGCCGCCACCCTCGGCGTCGGCGTTCCCCAGGCAAGCAATGCCCAGCCCGCGCTCGAGGCGCACTACACGATGGAGCAGGCCGAGCGCGGCTGGCGGACCTTCTTCAACAACTGCGCGGGATGCCACGGGCGTGAAGTCCCGATCAAATTCATGAACTATCCGGACGCCGGCAGCTTCTTCACGTTCATCTCCGAGAACATGCCATACGACGGCGGCACCCGGCTCCCGGCCACCGACTACGCGGACATCACCGCGCTCGTCATGAACTGGGTCGGCTTCCCTCCAGGCGACACCGAACTCGTCCCGGACCCGGCCGTGCTGGCCGCGATCATCCCCCAGGCCGCGCCCGGCCCGGCCGAGGTGTTCACTCCAGGACCGATCGCGATGGCAACCGCGACGACCGGTCCGGCCGTCGCGTACAATGAAGCACAGGCGCAGGAAGGCATGCGGGCGTTCACGCTGAGCTGCGGCGGTTGTCATGCCGGAACGGCGATGGTAGGCCTGTTCGCGACGAACTTCGCGGACGCTGGCGTCTTCTTCAACCGGATCTCGGCAACCATGCCCGCCGACGCGCCCTCAAGCCTTCCGCCGCAGGTCTACGCCAGCATCGTTGCCTACATGATGCAACTCAACGGGTTCCCCGCCGGAGGAGAGGCGGTCGCCCCCGATCCTGCAGCCCTGGCGGCGATCGTACCCCTGCCGCTGCCCGCTGGTGGTCCCTGATGCTTTCGCGCGGACTGGACCGGCGGTGACTGCCTCCGCCCATCCGCTCGAGGCCAGCCGTCCCGATGCACGGCCGTCGCGCGCCGAGGCTGAGGCCGCCGTGCGCGTCCTCATAAGGTGGGCCGGCGACGACCCGGCGAGGCCAGGCCTTCTCGACACGCCCGATCGCGTGCTCCGGTCCTACGACGAGGCCTACGCCGGCTACGGCCGGGATCCGGCGCAGATCCTGGAAGCGGCATGCACCGGGGCGCTCGACCAGGACATGATCGTGGTCCGCGGCATCCGTTTTGCCAGCCGTTCCGACCAGGACATGGCCCCGCTGGTTGGCGATGCGATGGTGGCCTACATTCCGGGCCGGCGCGTCGTGGACGCTGACGCACTCGGCCTTGCCGTGGACGCCCTGTCCCGCCGGCTGCAGAGTCCGGCCACCATGGCTTCCCTTCTCGCGTCGGCCCTCGACCGTTCGGTGCGGCCGGTCGGTGCAGCCGTACTGCTGCGGACCGTCCGGGTTGCGGCGCTGATGTCACGACGATCGACGGAGGACGCGGCAACGCTCGACGCGGCCTATACGGGAACCCTGTCCACGGCATCCCCCTGGCACGGGCGGCTCGCTTCGTTGATCATGAAGGAGCGGCCGATCAGGGTTGGCCCTTCGCGGGAACCGTGACACGATTGCCGGGCGGCGTGTCGGAGCACGCCGACGGAAGGTTCAGTGCAAGGGAGATAGCGATGATGGTTGAACGCGACGAACGGGCACCGGGGGAGCGGGAACTCTCGCTCGGGCTGATAGGCGGGACGTCGATCTGGCACTGGGTCATCGTCCTGGTGGTGGTGGTGCTGCTCTTCGGACGCGGCAAGATCTCCGGCATCATGGGCGATTTCGCCAAGGGGATCAAAAGCTTCAAGCGGAATCTGGCGGACGACGAGCCCTCTGCGATAGCCAAGCCGGCCGAGCGCGCTCCGGGGGCTCCGATGGACCCGGTCAGGGACCGGCAACCGACGCAGACAGGCTAGACGACGTCCGAAGGGTTTGCGCCGCCGCGTCCGGACGCGCGGCTCCCGTCTCGCGGCTACTTCGCGAGGCTCTTCGAAACGTGGCCGATGCACTCGAGCGCGACCGGATTGTCGACATACAGCGTCCGGTGGTCGAGATGCATGATCCCGCCATCGCGGTACTCCGCCATGACCCGGCTGACATGGACTTCGCTCATGCCGACCACGGCGGCGATATCCTGTCGCCGGAGCGGGAAGGGATAGCTCGTCTTCCGGACCGGCAGTTCGCCGAGCCGGCTGAGAATCGACAGGACGAGATACGCCACCCGCTCGCGCCCCGATCCGAGGCCCACGACCGACAGCAGCGTCGCGAAGGCCTTTCCCTCATCCCAGGCCCCATCCTCGAGGGTGGTGCCGAGATCCGGGCGCCTGGTCAGGAGATCGTCGAGGTCGCGCGCCGTGACCGAGAAGAGCGAGACCGGGGTCAGGGCGCTGATGGACAATCCGGAGAACGCCCGTTTGCGGAAGATGTGGGAGCACAGGTCGCCAGGAAGCATGATCCGCAAGATCTGACGCCCGAAGCCGGTTGTAATGGAGAGCGCTGCCCAGCCCTCGCAAAGTATACACAGGCCGCCATCGGGAAGAAGCGGAGGAGAGATGGTTGCTCCGGCCTCCATCTCGTAGTGAGACCCGTCGGTCTCATCCATGATATTCCGATTCAGCATTCGCCAAGGAGCTGAAGCATTACAGAATAGGGCGCCGTGTGCTGCGCAAGAATCGCAGGGCGGTCGACGCGAGATGACTGGAACTACGTCAGTCAAGTGCCATTCCTCATGCAAGCGCTGGCAACATCTGAGGCAGTTCCCGGTACCGGGAGTCAAGGTCGATATTGACCGGCCTCCACCGAGTGGTCCGCGGAATGTTGGTTTTGGACCTTGAGCGCCATTCGGCATCAGCCGCACAAGCGGCCGAGCCGGGTCGCGCCGGTTGGTGACCCATGCCATGCAGATCCAGATCCGCCACACGGCGAGAAAGGGGTGGCGGCCCACACCGCCCCGCGAGCGTCGAGGCGCGCGATCAGGAAGTGCGACACCTCGGTGTGCGCGAAGACGAGCACGAGGTCAAAGAACGGCTCGACGAAACTGACTCGCGCTGCCCCGCTCGCTTCTGGCCCGAGGAGCCGCGCTTCATCGCAGTGCCTATTCCTCGGGATGGGACGCCGTCGATATCGCCGACGCTCGCCACCGTGTCGCGGCGAGGACGCCACCGTGACCTTCGCTCCGGGCCGGAGGCCTCGTCCTGAGCGACTGAACAACCGATCCCACTGGGGGCGGGGGCAGCTACCAGCTCTTCAGCGCGCGCAGTCGCGACGTCTTCTTCGTCTGGTGCTCCGCCATGCGCGAAAGCAGCCGGTCGAGGAGGGCGACCGCCTCCGCCGCATGCGGCCCCTTGTTCAGCATGACGCACTCGGCACGGGCGGCCATCGCCGCATCGGTCATGTCGCCGCGGGTCGGGAGGCCGTGCTTGACGAGGCTTTCCAGGACCTGGGTGGCCCATACGACCGGCACCTGCGCGGCCTCGCACAGCCACAGAAGTTCCTCCTGCATCTCCGCCAGGCGTTCGAATCCGATCTCCACGGCAAGATCGCCGCGGGCGATCATCACGCCGAAAGGCTGGCGTGACGCTGCCTGGACGATGATCTCCGGCAGGTGATGAACGCCGAGCGGCGTCTCGATCTTCGCGATCAGTCCGAGCTTGTGCCAGTCGCGCGGCCGCCGCGCCGCGAGTTCGTTCTGGAGGAGCACGACATCGTCCGCGCTCTGGACGAACGAGTAGCCCACGACGTCGGCGAGTTCGGCCACGGTGTCGAGGTGGGTCCGGTCGGTCTCCGTGAGCGCTGGAAGGCCAAGGTCGGATGCCGGGAAGTTCACGCCCTGCGCAGCCTTGATTTTCCCCCCGTTCTCGGGGGCATATCGCACCCTGACGAGGACCGCCTGCCCGTGCGCCTCCTCGATGACGCCGCCGAGTCTGCCGTCGTCGAGGAACACGGGCTCGCCCATCTTGAGCCGCGGAACGATGATGGGAGGCGTGCAGGTGGCCTGCAGCAGGTCGGACTGGACCTTCCTGCCGTCGGTCAGGAGAAATGCGTCTCCGCGTCGTAGGCGCCCGCCGTCCCGGCCCTCCCTCACCTTGCCGATCCGGCACTTCGGTCCGCCGAGGTCCATGACGATGACCGAGCGACGGCGGGCCTTGCGCGACGCCGTGCGGACGGCGTTCACCATCGCCCGCCAGTCCTCGGGGCCGTCATGGGCGCAATTGATGCGGAACACCTCCGTGCCGGCCGCGACGAGTTCCTGGACCGTCGCGGCGTTCTCGGCGTGCGACCGCGCCATCGTGACCATGATCCGGACCTGGCGGGCCTTGTTCCTCGGCGTTCCCAGAAGCGCGCGCGAGGCTGCGGACAGCAGACGGTCGCCACGGAAGAAGGCCCGCGGCCGGGCGAAGTCCGGCCCGGCTTCCCCGACCATCGCAGCGAGCGCACCGGCCACCGCATCGAGATTGGCAAGGACCCGGGCCTCCAGCCGCCCGAGAGAGGACAGGCCGTAGGGCATGAGCTGGACCTGAAGGTCGCGGAGATCGAAGTGGCGAAGCGCGAGGTAGTGGGCGAAATTGAGGGCGCTCAGGCGGAACGGCCGATGCCCGATCCTGGGCCGCCACGAGCGGTAGAGCGCGCCACCGTCCGACGCGACCGCCTCCCGCACGGCCCGGACGCGCTGCAGTAGCTCCGCCGGCGATGGCTGGGCCGGTCGTGCGGCGCTCCCGTTCGTCATTCACGGCTCCGTCAATGGCTCCTCAACCCCATCACTTGCAGCAAGGTGCCACGGCAGCCTTGATGACGGTCAAGGCCCCCCATCCTCCGGTGGAGGGGACGTCCCCATGTCACCAATTGGCTGTCACGGCCTTCCGCTGAATCGGTCCCCCGTCCGAACGCTGGGGCATTCTTCGGCAGCCTTCGCGCCAGCACGAAGTCGACGGCGAGGTTCATGTCGTTCCCGAGCAAGACGCCATCTCGAAACCGGAAGGCCCGGCGTTGCAGCGGCGCACCTATGGCGCGGCCCGCTCCGCAAGCTGCTCGCCCCACTTCCGGGCACGTTCCAGTTCACCCGCTATCAGGACAGTGCGGTCGTCCTTCACGGCTACCCTGAACTGCTGGGGCTCATCGATCAGCTCGAACCCGGCGCGCCTGAACGCCTTCGCCTCTCCCTTGGCTGCCGATCCGCCCGAGAAGATGCCAAAGGACTCGACCGCGGTATCGAAGACGGCGGCCTTCGTGCCGGCTCCATCCACGACGCGGGCGAGCCATTCGCGAACCCCGGTATCGCCCGACACCGGATCGATGCCCAGCTTGCGGGCTTGGGCACGGCCCGCCTCCCGCGTGGTTGGCCGGCTCATCGCCCAGGCGTGGGTTGGACCGCCGATGACGATGAGATCAAGCCCGGCAGCGCTTTCGGACGCACTGGCGATTTCGACCGTTTCGGTTTCGAACCGGGCGGCAAGCCCTTCGGCGATGGCCTCGGCGATCGCCTTGGTATTGCCGAAGATGGACTCATAGACGACACGAGCTTTCATGACGGTACCCTTCGCGATGACGAAGATCATGAAAGCGAACCGGGAAGGGCCAGCATTGACGCTGGTCAAGTCCGTATTGCGAATACGTCATCGCTGCGGCCAATGATGACGGACCGCAGGGCGATCGTCACGACGACCCGCGACTTGCTTCCCGAATTCGGAGGCACCGCGCCCGTCCGGAGCGGCGCTCGCAGACGAGCCATGCTTCCGTTTCCGGGGAGCCACGCTCCTCCGAGCCGGACTGTCCGACGACCAACCCTTATCTGTTACCTAGGATGTTGTCTGAGCCCCTGCCAGGCGGGGGAGGGCTGCAGCTAAGTCATTGAAAAAATTGGCGCGCCCGAAGAGATTCGAACTCCTGACCCTCAGATTCGTAGTCTGATGCTCTATCCAGCTGAGCTACGGGCGCCTTGCCGACGAAGCGGCGATGCCGCGCGGCAGGCCGCGCAGCGGCGGCATAGGTACTGGCTGGGGCGGGCGATTGCAAGGCGGGTTTGCGGCATGCGTCAGGCTGCGCCGGCGCGGCCGGTGCGGGCGGCGAAATCGATCGGGCGGTCGGGGATCGTCATGCGGAAGATCGAGCCGGCGCCGGCTGCGGGAACGAGGTCGATTTCCCCCCCGTGCGCACGGATCAGTTCGGCCGAGATCGCCAGGCCGAGGCCCGTTCCTCCCGGCTTGGCCGAGCCCTGGAAGGGCTGGAACAGATGCTCACGGGCCATGGCCGGCACGCCGGGCCCCGTATCGCGCACCTCGATCGTCACCACGCCGCCGGCCCGCCGCGCATCGACCGTGAGGCGGCGGATGAGGGCGAGGTCGCCGCTGCCCTCCATTGCCTCGATGGCGTTCCGGCACAAATTCATCAGGACGCGGAACAGATGGTCCGGGTCTGCGTCCACTTCGAGCGATGGCGGGACGTGGTTCTCCCAGGCAATCGCGGGATGGTTTTCAAGGTTCAGCACCTGCGCCACCTCCTCGACGACGACGCCGAGCCGCACGAGCCGCCGGTCGGGCGCGGCCTCCAGCGGCTTGCCGTAGGTGAGCGTCGCCTGGGCGAAATTGATCGCCCGGTCGAGCGCTGCGATCAATTTCGGCGCGAAACGCTGCACCGCGGGGTCGGGGAGGGCGCTGATGCGATCGGAGAAGAGCTGCGCCGACGCCAGCATGTTGCGGAGGTCATGGCTGATCTTCGACACCGCGAGGCCGAGCTCGGCGAGGCGGCGCTGCTGCTGCAGCGTGTTCCGGAGGTCCGTCTCCATCTTGGCGAGACGCTCCTCCGCCACGCCGAACTCGTCGGTGCGCCGGCTCGGGCGGATGATCCGCGAAGCGTCTTCGGGCGCTGCCGTGAAGGTCACCATGTTCTGCGACATCCGCCGCATCGGCCGCACGAACATCCGTTGCAGCGCGATGAACACCAGCGCGCCGGTGAGCGCCGACAGGATCAGCGTCACCCAGATCGAGTTGACCGAATAGGCCAGCATCGCGGCGCGCAGATCGTCGTCCACCATGATCAGCTCGAGTTCGCCGCCGGCCGGCGTCGTGTCCACCACGCGCAGCATGCGGTCGCCGCCGAAGAACAGCGTCTGGAGCGCATCCCTTATGTTGCCGAGTACCGAGGGCTGGCGAAGGTCGGTGAACTGGTCGATCTGGCTCGGCATCGTCGAGGAGGAGGCGATGAGCCGGCTGATACCGCCCTGGCGGATGGCGATGGCGTCGGCGCCGACCTGGGCGAGAAGCTGGTCCTGGATGGCGCGCGGCACCTCCATCACGTCGCTGGCGGTCAGCACGATGCTCGCCGCCGAGGCGGTCGCCAGCCGGTCCCCCAGCCAGGAGATGCGGAAGTTGGCGATCGCCGGCACGTAGATCAGCACCTGGCTCGCCATCACGAAGACCGCCGTGAGGGCCAGGAGCTTGACCGACAGCCCCACGCGGACGCGGCGCGGCGGCTTTTCGGGCAGGGGTGAAGTGGCGGTTTCGCTCAGGGCGTTCCGTCCTTGCGGCCGCGAGCCTGTCTGCCAAGTATTCTGGGCGCAACCCCGCGGCGGGTCAAATTGCGACCGCCGGCGTCAGGTATCGCCGGCGACAAGGCGTTCGCGTGCGAGCCTGCGCCGACGGTACCACCAGTGCACGATCACCGGGACGAGCGCGAGAAGCGCGACGACGAAGCCCGTCAGGACCGACGGCGACGAGAACACCGACACCGAGACCTCACAGGTGCCGGCATCGGCGCACCCCGGATTGGCCCTCTCCTGCGCGGCGACGATGTCGTCGAGGGCGGCGCCGAAGAAGGCGAAGCTCACCGTCCACGGCAGGAGGCCGATCGTGGTTGCGATGACGAAGGTTGGAACGCCGACGCCGAAGATCGCCGGCAGCGCGTTCGACGCCCAATACGGCATTACCGGAATGAGGCGCAGTACGATGAGGAGCGAGAAGGCGTTCTCGCGAAAGCCCTCGGCGATCGCGTTGATCCGCGGGCCGAGTTGCGCCATGCGCCGCCGCGTCCAGCCGGCCAGCGACGTTCGCGCCACGAGGAATACGCCGAGCGATCCCAGGACGGCGCCGGCCGTGGTGATGAGGCCGCCGACGAGGCCGCCGAACATGATGCCGCCGACGATGGTGAAGACCGATCCCCCCGGCACCGAGAAGACCACGGCCAGCATGTAGATTCCGACATAGGCAGCCGTGGCGAACGCGGGCTGGTCCTCGACGAATCGCACCAGCACGCCGCGGGCGCGGATGATGTTGGACAGCGAGAGGTAGTCGCCGACGCCGAAGGCGAATGCCGCGATTCCGACCACGACGATCAGGACGAGGGGACTCCAGCGGAGCACGACCGACAGCGGGCCGCGGCGCACGCTTTCCTCGGCCGCGATCACGGCCTCTGCCGCTGCTTCGGCAGCCGCAATCGCATCGACGGCATCGTTCGGAGGCGAGGGCTTGGTCATTGCGGAACTTCAACGTCACAGGGTGGCGTTCGATGCCCGCGCCCTTGGCGCCAGCATAGCGCGTGCCCATCTGAGGTCGATAGGCGGGACATCGTGTCACGACTTCCGTTTGCATTGACCTTGTGGAGCCGGTTCCGTATAAGCCGGCCGCGAAAGGCGCGGCTGCCCGGCGGCCGCCTGCCCATGCCCCTTTCCGGGGCGCCGGGCTGGGCCTTTCGCAATCTTGGATCGACGGACCGGGTACGGACCGCGAGCACGCGGGAGCGAACGAACAATGAAGCGGACCTATCAGCCCAGCAAGCTCGTGCGGAAGCGCCGGCACGGCTTCCGTTCGCGCATGGCCACCGTCGGCGGCCGCAGCGTGATCAACAACCGCCGCGCGCACGGCCGCAAGCGCCTCTCGGCCTGAGACCGGCGCCCGGCGCACCCGATTCACGGAGCGCCGCCTTGGAACGTCTCCTCAGCCGACGGGACTATGTCGCCGTTGCCAAGGGCCGGAGGCTCGGGCGACCGGCTTTTCTTATCCAGGCGCTGGAGCGCTCCGCCGAAGGGCCGTCGCGCTTCGGCTTCACCGTGACACGGAAGATCGGCAACGCCGTCGTCCGCAACCGTGTCCGCCGCCGGCTCAGGGAAGCCGTCCGGCTCATCGGTCGCAGCGCAGCGCGCCCCGGCACGGATTATGTGCTGGTCGGCCGCGCCGCTGCCCTCGATCGCAGTTTCGATCGCATCCTTGCCGATCTTGCCGGAGCGCTTGCCGAACTCGGCGGGCGGGCCACCACTTCACCGCCGGCGACGGCGCGCCAGGGCTGAGCGATGACAGGCAACAACCGCAATTTCCTCATCGCAATCGGCCTGTCGATCCTCGTTCTGGTCCTCTGGCAGGTCTTCGTCGCCAATCCGCAGATCGAACAGGCGCAGCAGCAGGCCGCCGCCCAGCAGGCCGCACAAGAGGTCGCGGTCGAAGCAATCAATGATACGCCGCTTCCCGTTGGCAATGCGACGACGCCTGAGGCTCAGACCCCCGAGCAGTTTGAAACCCGCGAAGCCGCTCTTGCTGCAACGAATCGTGTTCCAATCCAGACATCGCGAGTCTCGGGCTCGATCAACCTCCTTGGCGGCCTCATCGACGACCTGCGACTCCTCGACTATCGCGAGACAGTGGAGGACGACAGCCCGACGATTGTCCTTCTGTCGCCAAGCACCGCTCCGGACGGATACTTCGCCGACTTTGGCTGGACTGCGCCTGGCGCATCGGTGGTGGATGCTGGCACGCCTTGGACCGCACCCGCAGGGGCAACACTTACCCCTACGACGCCCGTCACCCTAACCTACGACAACGGCGCAGGGCTGGTGTTCTCCCGCACCATCTCGATTGACGAGAACTACCTCTTCACGATCGCCGATTCGGTCACTAACGCGAACGCATCGGATCAGCCTCTGATCCCCTACGGCCGAGTTCGGCGGCTTGGAGAGCCTGACTCAATAGGCTTCTTCATTCTACACGAGGGCATGATTGGCGCCTTTGGGGAGGAAGGACTGCAGCAGGTCGATTACGCGACGCTCGCGGATGAGCCCCTGCAGCCAGCGACCGGCGGAACTGGACTCAGCTATCAGCCGACACCAGGTGGCTGGCTCGGCATCACCGACAAGTATTGGGCCGTCACCCTGATTCCCGAGCAAGGTCGCGGGTTTACTGGGAGTTTCACCAGAAACACCACGGGCGCGCTTGGGCTCCGGTATCAGGCCTACTTCTATGGTGCCAACGTGGTGGTTCCCGCCGGCGGCACGGCGAGCGTGACAAACCACCTCTTCGCCGGCGCGAAGGAAGTGGCCATCATCAACGACTACCGCGACGAACTCAGCCTCGAGCGGTTCGACTTCCTCGTCGACTGGGGCTGGTTCCATTTCATCACGCGGCCGATGTTCTGGCTGCTCGATGCCCTCTTTGGCGTCGTGGGCAATTTCGGCGTCGCCATCCTCCTCGTGACGGTGCTGCTCAAGGGCGTGTTCTTCCCGCTTGCCAACCGGTCGTACCGGTCGATGGCCGCAATGCGGAAGGTCGGGCCGCAGGTGACGGCGATCCGCGAGCGCTACAAGGACGATCGGGCGAAGCAGCAGCAGGCGATGCTGGAGATCTACCGCAAGGAGAAGATCAATCCGATCGCGGGCTGCTGGCCCGTGCTGATCCAGATCCCGGTGTTCTTCGCGCTCTACAAGGTGTTGTTCGTCACCATCGAGATGCGGCACGCCCCGTTCTTCGGCTGGATTCAGGACCTTTCGGCGCCTGACCCGACCTCGTTCGTCAATCTCTTCGGCCTCCTTCCCTTCGAGTCGCCGGTGTTCCTGCAGATCGGCATCTGGCCGATCATCATGGGCATCACGATGTGGGTGCAGTTCCAACTCAACCCGCAGACGCCGGGCACGCCGCGCTGGATCTTCTCGCTGCTGCCGGTCGTGTTCACCTTCATGCTGGCGACCTTCCCGGCGGGCCTGGTGATCTACTGGGCGTGGAACAACTTCCTTTCCGTGCTGCAGCAGGGCTTCATCATGAAGCGGAACGGCGTCGACGTGGACCTCCTCGGCAACATCCGCTCGACGTTCCGCCGCAAGCCGAAGCCCGCCGAGGCCAAGGCCGTGGAAGTCGCCAAGCCCACCGAGAAGCCGAAGAAGAACTAGCCGGCCGGCCGATCGGGCCCGCCGGCGTTACGCTTCGCCGCCCGCCCGCCGGTAGGACCGGCGTTCGCGCTCCACGGCTTCCGCCGCCCGCTCGAGGCGGTCGCGCCATTCGTTCTGGCGCGACCGCCCCTCCGCTTCGGCAGCCGTGACCGCGGCCCGGATCCGGCGCTCCTCCGCCCGCAGCCGCTCGAGCGCCGCCTCCGCCTCTGCCGCCGCCTGCCGGTGCTCCTCGCCGAGCGCGGCAAGCCGCTCCTCGGCGGCGGTGAGTTTCGCGCGATCCGGCCTCGGCTTCTGCTTCCTGGGCGGCGCCTCTGCGGTCGCGGGCCGCGACGCTGCCGGCGGCGGATCGAGGCCGCCGGGATCGATGTCGGCGATCCGCGGCCGCGCCGCTTCGGTGCCGAACGGGAGGTCGGAACCCACGGGACGCTTCAGCACGACATCGGGATGGGCGGTCGTGGCCGCCACCACATCGGCCTCCTCGGTCTCCGAAGCGAGCCCGAGCGCGAACAGATCCTGACGCGCCCCGAAGGCCCGGAGCGCGGCGGCCCTGCTCCCGGTCGCCACTGCGAGCTCGTGGAAGCCGATCTGCGTCCGAAACACCTTCAGCTTGCGCGAGGAGGCCTTTGCCATGGCGCGAGTGTGGCTTGGGACTCGCGAACCGACAACGCCGGCGATCATCCGCTTCAGACGAATCCTTAAGGCGACGGAGCTATCGTCGGGCCTGGAGACCACGATGGTTGCGGGCGTTCTTTCGACGGCGAGATCCTGGATAGCGTGGATGGTCGCCGTGGCGGTGGCCGTCACGGTCTATGAGAGCGTCGCCGTCGAATGGCTGAAGTGGACGATATTGCTGGCGGGCGCGGTTCCGTTCGGCGCGATGGTCGTCGTCCAGCTTCGCTACTTCATGGGCGCCGCGATCCCGCTCTACCGTGGCACCGTGGTCTCGCGCGAACAGCGCAATCAGGTCTTCCGGATCGCGGTGACCAGCTATGTGCTGGTGGTGTTCGAGTTCGCTCTGGTCTTCACGATCCTGTCGCGGCTCGATCCCGATGCCTTCAATGTCGGGGAACTGGGCCTTCCTTCGGCGTTCTATTTCAGCGTCACCACGATAGCCACGGTCGGCTTTGGCGACATCGCCGCCGTCCATCAACTGGTGCGCCTCCTCGTCGTGGCCGAGATTGCAGTCGGCCTCGCCTATGCGGCCTTTGTCTTCGCGATGCTCGCCGGCGCGAGGGCGACGGAGGAGCCTCGCCGCGACTCGGGCCGGGTGGAGAAAGGCTGACAGGCAATGACGGGCTTGCCGCGCCTTCCTGTCGGCCGGGTTCCGCCTCGACCGGCCGGTCATCTCGTGGGAAGGCCCGGCATCGCCGCGCGGGCGGTGTCGTCCTATAATTGGACGTTCTGCGTAGGCAATATAAATACTTCGCAAACCAATCGGGCGGATTTCAAAGCATTCTGACGGTAATCGACGCCGGATGCCGCCGGTGCTAACGTCTTGGCGATATCATTACGGTTACTTCGCCGTGTCTCGCGCATCGGCGAAGCGCCGTTCGACGCGAGAGGTCTCCCCGTGCCGCCTTGCTGTGCGGCCCTATCCTGTTCGGAGCTGCCAGATGGCCTTCAAGACAATTGGTGCGGTCGCCGCCCTGTGCTTCCTCGGCGGTTGCGTCACCGCCGGCGTCGATCAGGCCACGCGCGTCGACACCTGGGAGGGGCTCGACGTCCGGGAGATGATTCCGCCACTCCAGATCATGGCCGCGGCCAACCTCGCGCAGGACCGTGGCCGGCTGGTCGGCGGCAATTTCCGCGACGGGGCCTTCACCGTGTTGCCGAACGATCAGCTCGCCGCCGCCTGCGTCGATCGCATCGGTGCCGAGGAAGGCCCGCTCCTGGGCTGCACCGTCAGGAGCGGCGCGCCGTCCCAGTGGACCTACGCGGTCTATGTCTCGGAGAGTTATCCGCGGTGGTACCGCCAACTCGTCGCGACGCACGAGTTTGGTCATGTCGGACAGTCCGAACTCGGCATGCCCATCGGCGATGCCGGCTTCACCAGCCCGACGGTGGACCTGATTCGTCGCCTCGGCGGCTGACGGCGCCGGCAGGCGCGCAGTCCGCACCACGCCGCCCCTGGATTTCGAATGCGACGCCAGCCGGCGTCTTTAGCGCTCCTCTCAAGTCGAAGAGGAGGGGCGTCGTCGTCTACCCGGTGACCTCGAGGATCATGAGGCGGGCGCGGGCGCTGGCACAGCGACCGCGCCTGCAGCTCCTAGACGAGCCGCTCCCGGCCCTGGATTCGGCGCTTCGCGAGCGGATGAGGAACGCCGTGGCGGGCATTCTCTCGGCGGGAAGGATCACCCGCGATTCCTCGTACGCACGACCAGGCCTGCCGACCTTCGGGGCACCCCGCCGCCAGCCCGGGGGCGATGCGAGCTACACCCATTCGTGAGCGCAAAGGGTGTATTGAATCAAGGCGTTCACTTCTGGCTGCGTACCTGCTCCAAAGCGTGGAACGAGCTTCTCTACTCACTTCGCGAGTCTACGTACTTGCGATTTCGCGTTCGGGGAAATACGACTCGCCGCGTCCAGTTCGTTCGTTCGCGTCGCCGGGCGAACCTGTCTCTTCAGTCCAGGAGCATGCCACTCTTGTCTTCGTTCAATGTTCCGGCTCCGGCCCGCAAGCGACTCGCCGTCGCTGCCGCCGGCGTCCTATCCGTTGCCTTTGCCACCGCTGCCATCGCCCAGGTGACTGCGCCCGCCACGCCGGCGGCCGACCCGGCTGCGGCTCCTGGGTTCTTCACCGCGGAACAGGCCGAGCGCGGCCAGACGTCGTACACGCTGCGCTGCGGCACGTGCCATGGCGAGGACATCGTGGGCGTGGTGATGGGCTACCCCGACGCCGGACAGTTCTATGATTTCATTTCGACCGAGATGCCAGCCTCGGCCCCCGGCAGCCTGCAGCCGCAGATGTATGCCGACATTATTGCCTATCTCCTGAGCGCCAATGGCTTCGCCACGGGCCCGCAGGAACTGCTGCCCGATCCGGCGGTCCTCCAAACGGTAGTTATCAGGGCCCCGGCGACGCCCTGATAAGGGGCGTCACGACTGAACCCCCAAAGTCAACGGGAGAAGCGATCTCGGCATTCATGCGGGCAATAGACCCGTGTCAAAAACACTGACCAAGTAGAGCAGAGATCCAGGGGGATTGTGTATTGCAATCAGGGAGGAGTCTCTTCATGAAAAAGAGTTTGTTGTTTACGTTTACTTCGCTGGCGGCCTTGGGAACGGCCGCCGGCATCGCGACCGCACAGGACGCGGCCGCGCCGGCCCGGGCCTACTCGCCCGTCACCGACGAAATGATCCTGAACCCGGCGCCGGGAGACTGGCTGCAGTGGCGCCGTACGGTCAACAACTGGGGCTTCAGCCCCTTGGACCAGATCAACCGCGACAACGTCGGCGATCTCGAACTCGCATGGGCGTGGCCCATGGCCGAACTCGGCCAGCAGGAAGTGGCGCCGATCGTCCATGACGGCATCATGTACCTGGCGACCAACAACAACCACATCGACGCCGTCGATGCGGCCACCGGCGACCTGATCTGGTCGTACACGCATCAGCGGCCCGAGTTCGAGGGCGGCTACCACAACAACCAGGCGATGCGGCAGAAGAACAGCGTCGCGCTCTATGGCGAGAACGTCATTCTCACGACGGTCGACGCCAAGATCGTTGCCCTCAACGCCCTCACCGGCGCGGTGGCCTGGGAGGTCCAGGTCAACGAGTGGGAGAAGGGTTACAGCTACACCGCCGGCCCGCTGATCGCCGACGGCAAGATCTTCACCGGAACGTCGGGTTGCTCGATCACCGGCACGGCCGGCGCATGCTGGATCACCGCGCACGACGCCAACACCGGCGAGGAACTCTGGCGCTTCAACACGCTCGGCGGCCCCGGCAACACGCTGGTGGACGAGTCCTGGCGTGGCGTTCCGCCTGAGAACCGCTGGGGTGGCTCGCCCTGGGCGACCGGCGCCTATGATCCGGTCCTCGACATGGTGTTCTACGGCACCGGCATGCCGCTGCCCTACACCGAACTGATCCGCGGCACCGGCGACGGCGACGTTCTGTATACCAACTCGACGCTCGCACTCGACGCCGACACCGGCGAACTGGTCTGGTACTTCCAGCACCTGCCGCGTGACAACTGGGACCTCGACAGCCCGTTCGAGCGCCTCCTCATCGACGCCGAAGTCGATGGCGTCATGCGGAACCTCGTCGTCACGACGCCCGGCAAGAACGGCATCACCTTCGCGGTGGACCGCGCAACCGGTGAGTTCGTCTGGGCGACGGAGACGATCTATCAGAACGTGGTTTCGGAGATCACACCGGAAGGCCGCGCGGTCGCCAATGTCGAGATCATCCCGACGGCCGAGGGCCAGCAGGTCGTGTTCTGCCCGGCCATCGCCGGCGGCCGCCTGTGGCAGGCGACCTCCTACAACCCGAACACCGGCCTGTTCTACCTGCCGGCGGCCAACACCTGCGCCACGCTTTCGCCGGCGCCTCAGAACCTCACTGTCGGCGGCGCGCCGGCGGGCATCCAGGGTGGACCGACGACGCTCGCCCCTGGCGCTGAAGTCGTTGGCGCTCTCCATGCGCTCAACGTCGGGACCGGCGAGGCGGCCTACGACCTGCAGCAGGCCAACCGCTTCACCAGCTCGATCCTCACGACGGCTGGCGGCCTGATGTTTGTCGGCGATGCCGGCCGCTACTTCTACGCCCTCAACGACGAGACGGGCGAGGAGATCTGGCGGGTGCGCCTCAACGCTCCGGTCGGAGGCTACCCGATGACCTACGAGGTCGACGGCGTGCAGTACATCGCCGTGCCCGCGGGCCGCAGCAACCAGACCAATGCCGGCCAGACGCCGGGCCTTGGCGTGCCGCGTGGCTCGGGCAACTCGGTCTTCGTGTTCCGCCTCGGCGACTAGGCGCGAACAGACCCACAGGCTCCGGGGGCATGTCCCCCGGAGCCGCTCCCCATACCGCAGGACAAGTCGATGGCCCGTATACGCGTGGCGGCTCCCACCCTGGCGGCTGCCGCCCTGCTCGGCCTGGCGGTGCTGCTTCCCGTTCCGGCCTCGGCGCAGCTCAACGACGGTGTTGCCGGCAACGAACTGCTCGAAACGTGGCGGCGCCACACGGGCAACCTCCTTCGCTTCTGCTACGATGAGAACGCGTCGACGGCCGCCTTCGATCGCGCGGTGGGCGAGGAGATCGGCGCCCGCATGCTGGTCGCGACCGAGTTCGTGCCGATCCGCGCGGGCTACGGCATAGACGGTCAATATCTCCTCGAGGATCTCTTCGTCGCGCTCACCAATAACTGCGACGCCATGCTCGGCCTGAGCGTCTTCTCCGGCTACGCGGTCGAGTTCACCGTCACCCAGCCCTACGTCCACTATGACTTCGTGCTCGGCGTGGTCGACCCGGCATATGGCCGGCTCCTCGATATTCCTGCCGGCGCCCGGCTCGGCACGCAGATCAGCACCCGCGGCGAGGTGGCGTTCCTCGGCTACAACAACGTCCGATCCGAGGGGAGCCGCTGGCTCAGGCTTCCATACGCCGACCCCGACCTCATGCTGACCCGCCTCCTCGACGGCACGATTGTTGGCATGGTCCTGTTCGGCCCCACCTTCGTCCAGATCGCCGCGGACCGTCCGGAGGCCGCCGCCGTCCGCCTCCTTACGCTCGACCCTGTGCAGGGCGCGTTCGCCAATGTCGGTGCCGTGCTCCTGGCCCAGAGCAGCTTCCTCCGCAGCGAGATCGACGGCGCAATTGCCTCGCTGGTAGCCGACGGCACCATTGCCCGGCGTCTCGTCTCGTCCGGCCTCGGCGACGTCCCGGCGGGGCCGGGGCCGCGATGAAGGCCTGACGGGGCACGGGCGGTGACCGACATCCCCGTGGGCGAGCCGTCTTTCGCCCTGTACCCGCGCCTCAGGGAGGTGACGGCACGCCTCGTCAGGGCGCGGCGTCTGGCGCTCATCGGGGCGCTTGCCGAGGCCCTGGCGATGGCAGTTGCCGCCGGCCTTGTCACTTGGTGCCTCCTGCGGCTCGCCGTGGCGATCCTCTGGATCGAGACGAGCGCCGCAACACTCGCCTCAGCCTCGGTCACGGTCGCAGGACTGGCCCTTGCGATGGCAACGATCTCAGCCATTGCCGAAGGACCATCGCTTGCCGCGCTCGCTCGCCGGGCCGACGCCACGTTCCTCCTCGATGAGCGCATCAGCACCGCGGTCGAGGTCGCCGACGGCCCGTCCACGCCCGTCACCAGGGCGCTGCTCGCGGACGCCGAGGGACGTGCCCGCGCGATCCTGCCCGGCGCGATCCTCGGCGGGCGGACCGCAGGCCTCGCCTTCCCGCTCCTCGGCCTCGCCCTGCTCGCGGCGCTTCTCCTCCTGGCACCGCTGCCGCCTGCGGCATCCGCGTTTCGCCCCGGTCCACCCACCGCGTCCGTCGTCCTGGGCATGGACGAGGCGACCACGCTTGCTGGCGAACTCCGGGCCATTGCGACCACGATCGCGGCCGACGCCGCCCGACGTGACGATGCTTTCCTGGCGGCCATCGCGGCGGAGATCGGGGAAACCGCGCAGCGTCTGGAGGCGGGCGAGCCGGTCGAGCGCGCGGCGATCGGCGAAGATCTCGCCCGCCTGGGCGACTATGCCGCCATGGCCTACGAGCGTGGCGGCGATCCGGCCGCCCCGGTCACCGCGCTGTCGCGCCTGGCCGCCGCGACCGCAGCCGGCACCGCCCCGCGGACGGGACCGGGTTCCGCCCCGAACGGCGGCACGCCGGCAGCGCCCGCGGACCCGCTACAGCTCTCCCCGGCGGCGCCGCCGGTGCCCGCGGGCGATCCCGCCATGCCGGGACAAGCCGATCCGGCGGGTCCCGAGGCACCCGCGACCCCGCTTCCGGAGACGGGCGTCCGCGCGACGCCGGCCGCCGAGATCACCGGGGACGCGGTGCAGGAGCCCTGCAATTTCGATGCGGGCGGCGATTGCGCCGTCGCAGCCGGCGAGAACCCGTTCGGCCTTGAACGCGGCAACGTGAACATGCCGCCGGATCCGGGCGGTGCGGCGCCGCCCAACGCACCGGAAGGGCCGGCGATGGCAGAAGGCCAGCTCATCGGCCCGGCCGCTGATGCGGGCGCGGGCGAGGCGGTGTTCGCTGGCCAGGGCACCCGTCCCCTCGGCGAGACGCCGGGGGACGATCCGGGGACTCTGGACGACGGTGGCGCGATGCTGTTGCCGGATCGCGGCACCGGCACCGGCGATCGCATCCGGCTCGACATGCCGCCACCGCCCGGCGGGGCCATCCTCATCGAGGGCGCCCTCCCGCCCGGCGTCGCGTGGCGCGTCCTCACCGAGGTTGAGGTCGCGCGGACCTTGCTGCCGCCGGCCGAGCGCGAGATCGCCGGCCGCTATTTCGATCGCCCGGCAGGCGGCGAGTGACATTCCTCGCTCCCCTCTGGCTGCTCGCCGCGGCGCTTGGCGGGATCGTTCTTCTGCTGCACGCAAGCCGGCGGCGCGAGGTGGCCGTCCCGAGTCTGCAGCTCTGGCGCCTGCTCGGCACCGGCGCGGCGCGGCGGAGGGTCCGCCGATGGCCACCGCTGACGGCCGCTCTCCTGCTTCAGCTGCTTGCGGTGGCGCTTGCCGCGCTCGCACTGGCGCAGCCCCGTATCGTCGGGACCACGGCCGACCACTTCGTCTTCGTCCTCGACAGCTCCGGCAGCATGCGGGCGACGGACGCCCCTGGCAGCCGCTTCGATGCAGCCCGGGCCGATCTTGAAACGGCAATCGCCACCCTGGCCGCCGACGGCGACATCCGCGTCTCGGTGGTCCTTGCCGGCGCCACGCCCCGGCTCGTGGTGGCGCGCCAGACCCGCGTCGCCGGCATGCTACCGCTGGTCGAAGCGCTCGAAGCCGGCGACGGCGGGGGCGACTGGCCCACCACCTTCGCTACGCTGGAGGCGCTGCTGGAGGACGGCGAGACCGCTCGCGTGACAGTCCTCACGGACGATGCGGCCGGCGCAGCGGCTGGGGCCGCGGCAGTTCTTCCGCCCGGCTTGCCCGTCGAGACGGTTCGTTACGGCCGCCCCGACACACCGGATGCGGCGCTGGCCGCGCGCCTGGTCGCGGTGGACGCCGGCGCCGGGCGCTGGCGGATCGAGGGCACGATTACCCTTGGTGCCGGCGCTCCATTGCCGGCGGAGGTCGCGGTCGCCTATGCGCCGGGACCGGAAGGGGGTCTCCTCGACTGGCCGCCGATCGTCGTCCGCCCGCCGCGCGCGGGCGAGGGGACAGCGGATTCGCTCATCACCGTTCCGTTCGGGGGCGAACTCGAACTGCCGGCCGCGGGACGCCTTCGCCTGGCGCTGCCAGGCGACGCCGGCGTGCACAATGACGCGGTGTTCCTTGCCGTGCCGGCCACCGAGGCGCTCCGCGTTCTGATCGTCGGCCCGGCCGACGACGACCTCCTGCGCGCTCTGGCTGCGGTGGGGCCCATCGCGACATTCGTCGCCGACCGGCTCCCGGCCGATCTTCGCGACGTTGACCTGGTCGTGGTAACCGGCGTGGTCGAACGACGGCCCGAGATCAACGTCCTCTGGCTCGGCCAGGGACGCATCGCGGGGGAGCCCGCGCCGGCGCATCTGGCCGTGTCGGACCCGACCCTGTGGGATGCAATCCATCCCCTTTCCCGCAACATCAACTGGGCTGCGCTCGAAGGGCCCGCAGCCTTTGGCGTGCCCGATCTCCCCGGCGCGGACATTCTTCTTGCCGCCGGGAACGCACCGCTCCTTCAGGCGCGGACGACGGGCTCCGGCCGGGAGATACGGCTGGCGCTCGATCTTGCCGGCTCTCCGTTCGCCGACTCTGCCGCCTTCCCCGTTCTTGTGGCCAACATTGCGGCATGGCTGGGCCAGGCCCCGGGGCCGTGTATCGCCGGTCTGCCGTGCCCGCTGGCGGCGCTTGATCTCGCCGCCAGCATCGAGGCGCCCGACGGGAGGCCGGCGTGGACCGGAATTGACACCGCAGCAGCGCTGCCCGCCGGGGTGGATCGGGCGTTCATCCCCACGCGATCGGGCTTCCATACCGCCATCCGTTCGGACGGCACGACCACAACCTATGTGGTCAACGCGCCTCCCGAGGAGGACGGAATCGCCGTGACCGGATCCGCCGGAGGCAGCCTGCCGGCGCCGCCCCTCCGCCTCGGCGGCTGGCTGGCCGGCGCCGTGTTCGTCGCGCTCCTTGCCGAAGCAGTCGTCTCCGGTCGCGGCCGGGAGCGCTTCCTCAGAAGGACGGCGCTTCGCGCCGGCTCACCTGGCGCCCGGCGTCGTCGCATGCTCCTCGCTATTCGTGTCTTCACGCTCGCCGCGGTCCTTGCGGGAGTTCTCGCCGCTCCCCTGCCCGTGCGCGAGCCCGCGGAGATGGTCTTCGCCGTCACGGTGCAAGGCCAGGACGGCGCAGCGCCCTTTGCTGCCGCCGCGACGCAACTGGCAGAAGACGGGCGCGCCACCTGGCTGTCGGCCGCATCCGGCGACGGGCAGAATCTCGAGGATGCGATCCGTCTCGCCGCGGCGATGCTTCCCGCGGACCGGGCCGGCCGGATCGTGATCGGCTCCGACGGCAACGAGACGTCTGGAGCCATTGGGGCGGCGCTGCCCGGGCTCCTGGCGCGCGGCATCCGGCTTGATGCCGAACCTTTGCCTGCGATGCCGGCTGGCGAGGTTCTGGCGGGTCGCGTCGAGGCGGGCAGCCATGTCCGGGCGGGCGACTCCTTCCCGCTTTCGGCTCTCGTCTGGAGCCAGTCCGGCGGCGAGGCTGCTCTAGCAATTCTCCGCGACGGGGAGCCGGCGGTGTCGGAGACGGCGGTGCTCCGCGCCGGCTGGAACCGGATCGACACCGTCATGCCGGCAACGGAAGGCCCGACGCTCGTCGAGGTGACCGTTTCGTCCGCCGGCGACGTCTTCCCGCAGAACAACCGGAACGGGACCATCATAGTCCCGGATCTCGCGCCGCGGATCCTCGTGCTGTCGTCGGACATGGACTGGGGGAACTTCTTCGCCACGGCACTCCGGGCGCAGAACCTGTCGGCCGATGTGATCTCGCCCGACCGCGCGCCGCGCGCGCTCGCCGGGTGGCTCGCCTGGGACGTCGTCGTGCTGATGAACATGCCGGCGCTGTCGCTGACTACGGCGCAGCAGGAACTCCTCGAAGAAGCCGTCCGGGATCACGGCCGCGGCCTGGTCATCCTTGGTGGCGAGCGTGCCTTCGGACCCGGCGGCTACTATGCCACCGCGCTCGAGCGCCTTTCGCCGCTGTCGAGCCGTGTGCCGCAGGAGACGCCGCGCTCGGCGATCGTGTTCGTGCTCGACCGGTCGGGAAGCATGCAGGCGCCCGTGGACGACCTGATCCGCCTCGACATCGCAAAGGAGGCGACGCTCGGCGCGGTGATGCTGCTCAACGAGGAGAGCGAAGTCGGGATCGTGGTCTTCGATTCCGAGGCGCAGGTGCTCGTTCCGATGCAGCGGCCGCGGGAGGAAGTCGTCAGGGCCGCGCTCGCGCCGCTGGAACCGGGCGGCGGCACGGCACTCTTCCCGGCGCTCACGGCCGCCCTGGGGATGTTCGAAGGCGTGACGGCCGAGACCAGGCACATCGTCGTCATCACCGATGGCCTTGTGGAGCCGGTCGATTTCTCGGCGCTGCTCAGGGAGATCGTGGCGGCCGGCATAACCGTATCGACGGTGGCGGTCGGCACGTCCGCGATCACCGACAAGCTTGCCAGTATCGCCGCCGACGGCGGCGGCGCCTATCACGCCACGGCGGACTTCAAGGCCCTGCCCGGCATCCTTGCCCAGGAGGCGATGTACCGGCCACGTCGCCGGTCACGGTCGGCACGCGCCCGGTTCGTTTCGTCGATCGGAGCGCTTCCTTCCTGACGAACCTGCCCGCCGTGCTGCCGCCGATCGAGAACTTCGTCGCGACCACAGCCAAGCCCGGCGCGGACCTCCACATCGTCACCATGAACGACGCCGGCGAGACGATGCCTCTCCTTGCGTCGTGGCGATACGGCATCGGCCGGGTGATGGCGTTTGCCACGCACGGTGCCGGCCCTGGTACGCGGCAATGGCTCGCCATCCCGGAGTATCCGCTCCTCTGGGCCCAGGCGGTGCGCGCATTCCTTCCCGGCGTCGCCGCTCCCGGGCTCCATATTGAACTCGTCCGCGATGGCGATCTCGTCCGGGTCGGGGCCTATGTCATCGACGCTGCCGGCGCGCTTGTCGTGAACGAGGATCTTGCCGCGGCGCTCGATGGTGGCCCCCCGCTGCCGCTCTCTGCCGCGGGCGACGGCCGCCACGCCGGCTCATTCCCGGCATCCTCGGGCACCCATGACGTGGCGGTGACCGGCGAAGGATTCACCGCCGCAAGCGCGGTGCATGTGGCCTATCCCGCGCTGCTCGACTTCACCCGCGCTCATGGCGGTGACCTCCTCGCCGCCGCAGATGTCACGGGTGGCGCGGCTGTTGATGCCGTCACCGCGCTGGAGACTGGCAACGCGTGGCGCATGCGATCGGAATGGCGCCCCTGGCTCATCCTCGCGCTGATGCTGCTGCTTGCGGATCTCACCCTGCGGCAGGCCCGCCTGCCCGGAGCGCGCTTCCGGGGGGCGCTGAACCCACCGTCGGGTCCGGTACGCTTCCGTGGAAGCGCGTCCGCACCCGTCGTCGCCGGAACGGGTGCCACGGCAATGTAGCGCCGGTCGCAACCGGCTTGCGATATGGACCGCGAGGCCTGGGACCGCGCTGATCATCGTTGGCGGCAAGCGGGTGATTCGTGCCGATGCTGACGCCGGAGACCTGCACTTTTCTTGGCAGGGAGCCGATCCACATCCTCGGCGGTGTCGGGAGAGCGCCGGTTCGCCGGCAAATGCGCTACTCTCCCGTGATGAAAGTCCCCTCCGCCATAGCCGTCCTGGCGCTCGCGACACTGCTGGGGCTTGCGTTTGGCCGAACCGCCGCGGCGCAGCCCGCCTGCCTTTCGCCCGCCGCCATCGCCGACACAGATGTCGCGCGCCTCGCCGCGGACCTTTCCGACGGCGCGCTTTGCCTCGGCGAGAGAACGGTCGAGGAAAACGGCATCGTGTGGCACCTGGTGGTCGTGAGGAACCTGGCCATGCCGGGCCCGCTCTGGGTCGTGCCGCATGACGAGGAAGACGAGGGCTTCGATGGCGGCGTGTACGCAGTCTCGCGCTACGGCGGCACGATGGTCGCCATAGAAAACGGCGAGCAGCGAATGGTCGGGGACCTCGACCCCAATCGCGCCTTTGCCGTGACGGCGGAGGCGGCGGAGGTATGTGGCGTTCAGCCGGCGCCGCTCTACGTGGCCGCCATTCTGGAAGCCTGGGACGGGACGCAGCCGATCATCGGGCTCCACTCGAACTGGGACGGGTTTGCGGGCGGAGGCGGGGTCGGGACCATTTCAGTGCGACGGCCTGACGAGAAGATGATCCCGTTCCCCAGTCAGGTCGCCACCGGGCGGTTTGCCGACGAGGACACGATCGTCATGCTGGTCGGGGCGGAGCCGCCCGCCGCCAACCCGCAGGGACAGGACGCCATCACCTGGCTGAACGGCCATGGCGTCCACGTGATCTACCGCCACGTCACTCCTGAGAACTACGAATGCACGCTCGCGGACTACCTCACGCTGAACGGGCGGGGCGTCTACCTCAATCTGGAGGTCGAGCGGGGCGACGCCGCGACCATGCCGGCCCTCATCGACAAAGCGGCGGAGTACCTCGTCTCGCCAGCATACCGCGGGCGTGCTCAGTGAGGATCAAGGCCGACCGGTCGCTGCCTGCACGCAGGCCGCCGGCGTCGATCAGGCCACGCGCGTCGACACCTGGGAGGGGCTCGACGTCCGGGGACATGATTCCGCCGCTCCAGATCATGGCCGCGGCCAACCTCGCGCAGGACCGCGGCCGCCTGGTCGGTGATAGTGCCGTTCTCGTCGACCATTGGCCTGACCCACGATGGCCGTTTCCCCAAAGGGGTGGTTGTGGTGCGGGAACAAAATCACAACCAGTCAGTTGTGTGGAGATCACCGGCCGATCCTTATGGCGCCGGTGCCTGAGAGACCCAGCCCCGCTCAATGGCGCGTGCTCCCGCCGTCCACAAACAGGGGTGCCCCATGCCGAGCTATCGCGCTTATCTCCTGGACCGGGGAGATCACATCGTCGGCGTTCAGCTTCTCAGCTGCCGCGCGGACGCCGCGGCCATCTCCGCGGCCAGCCCGTTTCGGGATCTTCATGACATTGAGGTTTGGGCCGGCACCCGAATGGTCGCCCGGTTGAAGCGAGAGGGAACCTGGACGGATACCACGTTCGGCTCACTGCTCGATCGGCGGTCCAAGGTGACGAACCGCGCAGGTCTGCAAGCGCCGAAGTCGGGACTTCCGAACCCCCCACACCGGGGAACGCCGGTCATCAGTTCGGCGACGGTCGTGATCGGGAGTTCTGAATAGAAGGCTTCTCAGTCTGGCTTCGCCCCACATGCTCGCCGATCGGATGCCGAGGCCTCGCCGACGCGCCAAATGTCTGGCGGGCGCCGGTCGTGCAAGTCATTGAAGTAATTGGCGCACTCGACAGGAGTCGAACCTGTGACCTCTGCCTTCGGAGGGCAGCGCTCTATCCAGCTGAGCTACGAGTGCTACGCCCGGCGTGGCCGGAGCAACAGCGCGATTTGATACAGGATGCGCGGGGGAGGGACAACCGGCGACGTGCACCGAGATAGCCACGTTTCTAGAGCGGGGCCGGACCTGCTTTTCGGTCCGTCTCGATCAGGGCGATCGAAACCAACGTGCCCGGGTCGGCATCGACGGTAGCGACCGAGGCTCCCAGCTGCTGCGCGAGCGCGGTCACGATGCCGGTGCCGAGACCGGGCTTCCCGAGGTCCGGGTCCGTCGGCATGCCGACACCGTTGTCGCTCACGGAAAGCGTCCAGCCCGTACTGTGAGTCCGGTAGGTGACGACGATCTTGCCCTGGCGAAGACCGGGAAAGGCATGCTTGAGGGCGTTGATCACCAGTTCCGTGACGATCAGGCCAATGCTCACCGACGCCTCCGGGCTGGTGGCGCTATCGTCGATGCTCACCTCCAGGCTGATCTTGGCGCGGTCGCGGATCATCGAGGCGCCGATGCTCTGGCACAGGTCCCGAAGATAGGGCCGGAGCTCCACGTTGGAGAGCGACGAAACCGCAAGCTGCCGCTGAACGGAGGCGACCGACAGGATGCGGTGATGGGCGTCGTACAGATGCCCGCGCGTCTCGTCCGACTGAACCACCCGAGCGCTCTGCATCAGGACGCTGGCGATGATCTGGAGGCTGTTGGCGACCCGGTGCTGCAATTCCTGGAGGAGGATCGCCTTCTCGCGGATCAGCGCGTCCTTCAGCCTGTCGTTGGCGCGGACGTCGGTGACGTCGGTGACGGCCACCAGAAGCCGGACAACGGCCCCGTCGTAGTCGAGCTTGCGGGCGTTCAGCACCAGACGCCGGGATGGGACGCCATCGCGCTCGAGGTCCATCTCATAGGCATCGACCTCGGCCTGGCCCGAGGCGGTGATACGCAGAAGCTGGGCCAGCTGGGGAACGTCCCACTCCCCGCTGCCGACGCCGGAGAGCCGGCGCCCGTCGATGCTTGCTGGATCGATCTGGAACACGTTGCAGAACGACCTGCTGGCGGCGATGACGGCGAGGTCGCCCCCGATGAGCAGGAGGGGGGCGCTGGACGATTCAACCATCGCCATTGCGAGCGTGCGGTCGACAGCCGCTCGAGGAGCCGCGGCGAACGACGCCTGCAGATCCTGGGCGGCGACCTCAGCATCGGACGGCGGGATGCGAATGCGGGCAGCCATGGCTGACCCTTTCCGCGGGCCGTAGGGGCCCGCATCTCAACCGGCGGCTCGCGAAGCGACGCCATGCCGGGTAGCAATTCTCGGGCACGCGCGCAGCACGCAGAACGCGAGCGCAGCCTCACCACAATTAACCTATCAGACTATCGCACTCATCGGTGGAGATTCGGAGGCTGCCGTCACGGAGGGTGAAGCGTTTCCGGGATCAACCCTGCGGGGGGCGGCCGGCCGCGGCGACTGCCGCAGGATTCCTTCCCCGCGGCGCTGGCTTTCCGCTCACCGGATCAATCGGTCTCCTCCGCCTCCGCTGGCAGCAGCGCCTTGAGCTGCCGCACCCGGGCGGCGGATTCGGTGATGCGGCTGCGCGGCAGACGGCCATCGACGGCGGCGCGCACGAGCCAGTTCACGGCCTTGCGGGCAAGGTCAGGGTCGTTGTCGACCGAGTTCGACAGGATGATGAGGTCGTTGCCGGCGGCCGCCGAGGCGATGACGGCGTCTTCCAGGCTCATCAGGTTGCGGATCGCATCCATGTCGAGGTCGTCCGTGATCACCACGCCCCGGTACCCGAGGATTCCGCGGAGGAGGCCGTCGATCGCGAGGGGCGACAGGCTTGCCGGGGCGTAGCCGAAGTAGCGGTGGGCCAGATGGCCGACCATCACGGCGGGCGTCCGGCCGGCCGCGACGAGGTCGCGGAAGGGCAGGAGTTCGGCCAGCTGGAAGGTCGATGTGATGTCGACGAAGCCCTCATGCGTGTCGCCGAGCGAGTGGCCGTGGCCGGGGAAGTGCTTCGCGGCCGTGAGGATGCCTGCCGAAGCGAAGCCGGCGATGGCGGCGGCGGCATACTGCGCGACGATCGCGGGGTCGGCGCTGAAGGCGCGGCCATAGGCGCCGATGATCGGGTTCCCCGGGTCGTCGAGATCGGCCACCGGGGCGAGGTTGAAGTTGACGCCGATGTCGCGGAGCTGGGCACCGGCGGCGGCATAAAGGGCGGCCGCTTCCTCGACCGTCATGGTGGAAGCGACGTTGCGCGCCCGCGGGAACCGCGTGAACTCCTGCGCCGGACCGAGCCGCTGGACGTCGCCGCCTTCCTGGTCGACCGCAAGCAGCGGCCGCCTGCCCGTGCCGTCGAACAGCTCGACGAGCCCGCGAAAATCCTCGCGGTCGCCGATGTTGCGGGCGTGGAACATCACGCCGCCCGCCCAGCCGTGGCGCATCGCCTCGGCAAGGGCGCGCGCGCTGTGACCGGCCGCGGACACCCCGTCGAAGCCGATGATGAGCATCGACCCGGCGTCGGGTGCAAGGGCGGCCTCTGCCGGGCCTGCGCGAAGAAGCGCCGGCGCGGCGATGGCGCCCGCCGCGGCCTTCAGCATGGTCCGCCTCGTCTCACCGCGAAGCGGACGCGTTGCCATTCCGGGTCCTCTCCCTCGCCGGCCCCCGCCGGCAGTTGGCGATAGCAGGCCGATCGCCCCGGCGAAACTCACCCGAAGCGGTGGTGATGGCTTTGGAAGAGACGATGGCGTGCGTTCAACCGCGCGAGGCGGCCTGTTCGCCGGGGTTCGGTGCGCTACCGGGCACGGGCCCCTGCAGCGATCGCACGCTCATCTGCACGCCGCGCCACTCGAAGCGGTTGCCCCAGCCGAGGAGCCAGAGGACCGGCGCCGCGGCGTCGCGGACGATCCAGGCGAGGGGCATCCGCCACGACAACGGCCAGCGCCCGATGGCGGTCAGCGTCGCCTCCGCCCCGTACCACACTCCGGCATAGGCCAGAACGAACAGCCACGGGACGATTCCGGCGATGGCAAGCGACGCGGCGCACGCGAACGGGATCGCGGCCCCCGAGAGCGCTTCGACGCCATAGACGCCGCCGAGGCCGGCACGGCGAAGGCGCGCCCAGCGCACCTGCCGGCGCCACACGGTGGAAAGGCTCCGCGACCCGATCGGCTGCGGCAGCGGCCTCCGGGCAAGCCGGGGACGGAGCCCGGTGCCGCGCAGGACCTTGGTCGAGGCGATATCCTCGGCGGCCTCGCGCGCGAGGACCGCCGGGCCGCCGAGCGCATCGAGCGTGCGGCGCTCCCACATCAGGGTCTTGCCGAGCGCGTATCTCCGGCCGATCGAATCCCCGGCGAGCGCCCAGCGCCCCTGGTAGCTGTTAAGGAAGGCGCACTCGATCTCGGCGGCGAAGCTGCGCGGATCGACCATCAGCGCCGCATGGCTGGCCACCCCGGTGTCGTCCTGCCACCGCGACAGGAGATCCTCGACATAGGTTCGCGGCAGCAGCGCATTGCTGTCCGAGATGATGACGAAGTCGCCGGTCGAGGCGTACCAGCCCTTGATGACGTTGTTGAGCTTCGGGTTGGCGCCGACGACGTCGCGGCCGACGACGAGGCGGGCATCGGCGGCGGGATGGGCGGCGATCAGGCGCCGGACGACCGCGACCGCCGGATCGTCCTCTTCCTCGACGCAGAAGACGATCTCGAGGTTCGGCCACGACAGCGCGAAGCTCGACGCCAGTTCATCCTCGATGCGGTGCTCCAGGCCGCAGACGGGGCGGACCAGCGAAACCTTCGGGCGGAACGACGCCGGCGGTTCCGGGTCGTGCCGGCCCAATCGGACGACGACGACCACGACGCTTCCGACGTGGACGAAGAGGCAGACCGCGGCAAGCCCGATCGCGATGATTTCAGGTCCCATGGCTCCAATATCTATCGCGATTCGATGTCGGCAAGTTGAAGGCCGGCCGCGGGGCCATTGCTGGGGTTCTTTCGGGAACCCGGTCCGCTTCCGGACGTTTCAGGTACGCGAACTGGGGTCACCATGAAGGCCGATTCGCGGCAAGGCCGGCCGAATGCCGATGCCGCAATGCCGTCACGAAGCGCGCTCAGGCTTGCGGAAGCATCTGGCGGGACGGCCGCCGCGATTGCTCAGGTAAGGAAGCGAAGGGAAGCCCGCGGCCGTTGGAGGACGGGTTGGCAGACAGTCTTACCTTCTTCTGTGTTTTGCGGGCCGGGCGGAAGTACAACGCCGAGCATGTCGCCCGCCTTCAGGCAAGCGTCGCGCGCAATTGCACGCTCCCGCACCGTTTCGTGGCGCTGTCGGACGTCGACGTCCCATGCGAGCGGGTGGAGTTCGCCCACGACTGGCCGACCTGGTGGTCCAAGATCGAGCTGTTCCGGCCCGGCGTCGCCGACCCGGCTCACCGCAACGTCTATATCGACCTCGACGTGCTCATTGCGGGCAGCCTGGATGCGTTCGTATCCTATCCGCACCGCTTCTCGATGATGCGGGACGAGTGGTTCCCGCGGCGGGCCAACAGCAGCGTCATGGCATGGTCCGGCGACTACTCGTTCATCTATGAGGAAATGGTGCGGCACCCGCTCCGCTACCGCTTCAGGTTCCAGCAGATGCTGGGCAACGTCACCGGCTGGTTCGGCGAACAGGCCCTGACCGAATACGCCCTGCGTGCGCGCGGCATGCCGGCCGACCGGATCGACGACCTCTTTCCCGGCTGCAACCTCACCATCCGGTCGCTGCCGCGACACGCGCGCAAGACCGTGGATGCAGCGCAGATGCAGCGCGCGCTGTTCGTGTCGTTCCAGGGCCTCGTCCCCAAACCGGGCTCGCCGCGCCAGCAGAACAGCGAGTTCATCAAGCAGTACTGGAAGCGGTAGCGGCAGCCGGTCTCACCGCGCGGCGGACGACGGCTCCAAAGCTCGTGCCGCGGCCTGGTGCAGGACCGCATCGGCAAGCGGGACGTCGCCCGCGCGGCCGCCGGCAGGCTCCCGCTCCAGCTGCGCTGACGGCAGCTGACCGGGCATCTCGCTTCGGTGTTCCTTGACATTGCCCCGCCACGCGACCTTTGCGGGGAAGAGGCCGGCAAACCAGAGCGGGAAGAACAGCAGGTCGCGAATCGCGAGCGCGAGCGGCATCCGCCACGACATCGGCCAGCCGACGGCGAGCGCGAGCGCGCATTCGACCGCATACCAGGCGACGATGAAGACCGGCAGCGCGACGAAGGGCAGGGCGCCTGTCATCGTAAGGACGCCAACCCAGAACATCGGCAGGATGTTCGCGCAGAGGACGCTGAGGAAGTAGATCGGCTTGGCGGGGCCGCTGAGAACCCGCAGCCAGCGGAGCTGGCGGTTCCAGACGGTCCGCCACGGGCGCGGCCCCGCGCGCTGCGGAATGGGGCGGCCGACCCGCGCGGTCATGCCTGCGGCCTTGACCAGCTTGCGCGCGATCACGTCATCGCCGAACTCCTTCGCCACGGCTTCAAGCCCCCCGATCCGGGCCATGGTCTCGCGTCGCCACAGCATCGCCTTCCCGAAGACGGCGTTGAAGGCAAACAGGTCGCCGCCCAGGGCCACACGGGTCTGCGCGAGGTTGACGAAGGCGGCTTCCACCTCCGCCGCGAGGCCCTCGGGCTCGATCATCAGCGTGGGCGCGCTCACCACGCCGCGATTCCCCGCCCAGCATTCCATCAGGCCCTCGATGAAGTCCGTCGGCAGCACCGCGTTGCTGTCGGCAATGGCAAGCCACTCGGCGTCGGTGGCGCGCCATGCCTTGGCGATGTTGTTGATCTTGGGGTTGGCCCCGATCCGGTCCCGGCCGATGAGGAGTCGCGCGCCTGCCGCCGGGTGCTCGGCGATCAGGCGGCGTATCATCGGCACGGCCGGGTCGGCTTCGTCCTCCACGCAGAAAAGGACTTCGACGTTCGGATAGCTGAGCGCAAAACTCGTCCGGAGGGCCGCCTCGAGCTCGTATTCGGATCCTGCAACCGGCCGGATCAGCGCCACTTTCGCGGCGCCCGCCGGCGCGGGCGCAGGCGGCTTGCCGCGCAGGCGGCGGGCGACGATGAGGCTGGATGCGACGAGCCAGATGGCGCCGGCGGCCGCCGAGGCCCCGGCGATCGAGTTCATGATGATCATGCGCGTTGACGAGCCTGGACGGTGAGTGGAGCCATGGCGGGCGGCGCTGTCAGCCCTGCGGAGCGGGTGGGTGGTGATCGGTAGATGTCGCGGCAGTCAGCGGCTTGCCGCGCCATTCGAACGAATTCCCAGTGATGCCGCCGACGAACAGTACCGGCAGCAGCATGTCACGCACAAACCAGGCGAGCGGCATGCGCGGCGTCGACGGGAAGCGCCCGGCGCGTGCGAACGCATATTCGAGCCCGTACCAGGTCGCGACATAGGCAAGCAGGCCCCATGCCGGCATCCGGCCTGCAAGGACCACGCCGAGCGCGCAGGCGAACGGCACGAACGCGCCGATGAAGATCTCCATCGGATAGACGATCGGAACGCCGGCGCGGCGGAGGCGCGCCCAGCGGAGCTGCCGCCGCCACACCGTGGCGAAGCGCCGCCGGCCGATAGCCTGCCGCACCGGCTCGGGCGCCAGCTTGACCCCGAGCCCCATCCGCCGCATCGCGCGCGTCGCGGCGAGTTCGTCCGCGGCCTCGGTGGTGAGCGCCGCAAGGCCGCCCGCCTCGTCGAGCTGGGCGCGCCGGAACATCATCGTCTTGCCGTGGGCGAAGCCGAAACCGCCCATGTCGGCCAGCAGCATCCAGCGGTCCTGGAGCGTATTGATGAACGCGCATTCGAGCTCGGCGGGGAAGTTCTCCGGACGGGTCATGGACGCCGCGGTGGAGACGATGCCGACCTTCGGGCCGAAGCAGCCGAGCAGCGTCTCGACGAAGTCTATCGGCAGGAGCGCGTTGCTGTCCGACAGGATCACGAAATCCGAAGTCGACGCCCGGTAGCCCTTCACGAGGTTGTTGATCTTCGGATTCGCGCCGATCCGGTCGCGGCCGACGAGGAGGCGCGCATTGACCTGCGGGTATTCGGCGATGAGGCTCCGGACGAGCGGGATCGCCTTGTCGTCCTCGTCGTCGATGCAGAAGATCAGTTCGAGCCGTCGGTAGCTGAGCGTGAAGCTCGTCCGGAGCGCGTCCTCGAGGAAGTTCTCGAGACCGCACACCGGCCGCAGCAGCGTGACCGATGGCGTCTGCACGCCGGCCTTGATCTTGGGGCGCTGGCGCCGGAGCCGATAGCCGACGGCGGCCACCGACACGACATGGCTGAGGCCATGCGATGTCATCAGTCCGAAGCCCCAGAGCGCGAGATCCATGCGTCAGGATAGCCTGTTGGGGCGTTGTTGTTCGATCAGGCGGGAATACCGAGCGGCGCGAGGGCGGAATTGGCGCCCTTCTGGTGCTCGACCCCGGCATAGTCGGCGATGTCGCTGTCGGGAAGCTTGTGTTCGGTGACCGAGCCGCCGCTCCGGACGTACAGCACCGGGAACACCGCCCCCGTCCCGTCCGTCTCCATCGTGAGCGCGACGCCCTCGCCGCCCGGCTCGTCGAGGAAGGCGGTCACGGGAATCACGCCGCGGTCGTGGATGCCGGTGTCGCGCGAGATGGTGAAGGCGCGGGCGAGATAGCCGCGCTGGTGCCACAGTTCCGGGCTTTCGGACGCCTCGCGGAGCAGAAGCTGGGCGAAATGCGCGGGATCGACCTCCGCGTGGTCCTCGGGGATGCCGAACTCGGAGGTGGCGATGCGGCGCGCGAGGATGCGGGCGTTGTAGCGATGGCCCTGCACGGCGCCGGAATTGGGCGGAACGCCGTATTTGCCAAGGCTCGGCGCCCCCTGGGTGATCGTCCCCGCAAAGCCGATGCCGGGCACTGTCGCGCTTTCCCACCACGGTGTCTGCGCCGGCACCTTGTTCTGGCCGAACGTCCGCACTCCGAGATCCGGAAGGTCGAGGAGCGGGCAGATGAAGCCGGTCGCGTTGATGACCTCGTCGGCCGCCACCTGGACCACCTCGCCGTCGGCCGTGCGCCGGAGCGCCACCACCAGCCCGTCCGCGGTTCGCGTGATCCGGTCGATCGCCGCGTCCATGATGTTGCAGCCGCCGCCGATGGCGTTGTCCTCGAACGGCTGGACATAACGCGCCCGGACGCCGACCAGCGTCTTGGTGACGACCGATATCTTCGCGGGCGAGGGCGAGGCGAGCGTCAGCGTCTTCGCCCAGGGCAGGAGGCCCGAGGCAAGCTCGAAGCCCGAGTTCCGCTTGCCGATGATGAAGATGCGCTTCCCGGCGTACGCTTCGGGCTCCTTGACGTCGGCATAATGGTGCGTGTGCTCGATGCCGGGAATGTTCGGGCTCCACGGCTCGGCGACGCCGACCGCAAACAGCGCGATGCGGCAGCGATAGACGCCGTCGGACGTCGTCAGCGCAAAGCGCATCGGAGAGCCGTCGTCGATACGGGTCGTGGATTCCCAGCTGCAATTGTAGCGGATCTTGATGTTCGCCCGCTGCGCGAAGTCACGAAGGTTCGCCTCCATTTCCGAGCGCGCGGGGAAATAGGAGCTCTTGTCCATGTGGAGCGCCTGGAGGGAGCGGTTGTCCGGCTCGTCGGCAACGAGGCTGTTCCAGTCCGAGCGCTCGAACCGGCGCGTGCCGGGACCGTTGGCGGCGTAGGGCTTCGTCCACGACAGGAGCCGCTGGTACAGCGGCCACTTGCGGAACATGCCGCCCGGGCCTTCATCGGCCGAGATGACCGCGTGCCCGATGCCGAGCCGCTCGAGTGAATAGGCGAGCTGAAGGCCGCCGGGGCCGCTGCCGACGACGACAACCTGGTAGTCGCCCGGCGGGAAGGGACGGCCGGCGTCGTCCGTGCTTACTAGAGTTAGCTTCGCCATTTGTTGGCATTGTGCAGGCGGCGGGACTGGACCTGAAGCATCCGGTACATCAGCCGCGGATAGGAGGTGAGCACCTTCTCGACCGACGGTGCAGGCAAAATGAGGCAGCGCGCTTCCGTCACGGCTACCACATCCGCCACCGGCGCGCCTCCGAGGAGCACGGAGATTTCGCCGAAGAAGTCACCGCGCCCAAGCCGCGCCAGTTCCTTCTGGTTGGACTCGACCGCGCACGTGCCGTCCAGCACGAAGTAGAGGCCCGATCCGGACAGGCCCTGGCGGAGGATGCGGGTGCCCGGCGCGAACCAGGTCTCGTCGAGCTGGCCGACAATCGCCTCGAGCTGCGCCATGTTGAGATCGGCGAAAAGCGCGAACTGAGCGAGCGATGCGGCGATCTCGTCGCGTCCGGCCATGCGGCTCCCCCGAGCTTTGTGCCTACCTTGGATCGGGCGCGACACTAACCGCGGGATTCGCGGCGCGGAAGGCCCAATCGGCGCGCGAATTGACGGCGTTTGCCGCAGGGGGCACCATTGCCGCAGCGGTCGCCGCCAGCGCTACTCCGGGCGGCCGCGAGCGCCGGGCGCAGCGGGGGTCGACGGCCCGTCATGACTACCTACACCGAGGTCCCTTCCGTTTCCGGCGCCGGTCCGCCGACCGGCACCGTGACCTTCCTCTTCACCGACATCGAGGGCTCCACCCGCGCGGTGCTGGCGCTCGGGACCGCGGCGTGGGCGCCGATTCTGGAGCGCCATCGCGCGCTCATCCGGGCGGCGATCGCGCCTTCCGGCACGGAGATCATAACCGAGGGCGACTCGTTCTTCGTCGTGTTCCGGAGCGCCGGCGATGCCGTCGCGGCGACCGTGGCGGCGCAGCGCCTTCTCGCCGCCGAGCCCTGGCCGATCGAGGGTGGCGTCAAGGTCCGCATGGGCCTTCACGCTGGCGAGGGCGTGCTGGACGCCGATGGCTCCTATGTCGGCAGCGACGTCCACCGGGCGGCGAGGATCGCGGGCGCCGCGCATGGCGGCCAGGTGCTTCTCTCCGAGCAGGTCCGGTCCCTCGCGGAAGCGGCACTGCCCGAGGGCGTGGCGATGGCGGACCTTGGTGAGCACCGGCTCAAGGATCTCCAGCCGCAGCGCCTCTACGCGCTGCGCATCGAGGACGTGCCGTTCGTCGACCTGCCGCCGAAATCGCTCGATGCGAGGCCGAACAATCTGCCGCGGAAGCTGACCTCCTTCGTCGGCCGCGAGAGCGAACTCGGCGACGTCGAGGCGCTTCTTGCCGGAACGAGGCTGTTGACGCTGACCGGCCCGGGCGGCACCGGCAAGACGCGGCTTGCGCTCGAACTGGCCGCCAGTGCGGCCGACGGCTTCCCCGACGGCGTGTGGTTCGTCGAACTCGAGCCGATCCGCGACCCCTCGCTGGTCGCCGCGACGATCGCCCGGACGATGGGTCTTGTCCTTACGGCGAAGCGTCCCGCCCGCGACGTGGTCGTGGAGGCGGTCGGCGACCGGCGCGTGCTTTTCGTCCTCGACAATTTCGAGCAGGTCATCGCGGCGGCGCCGCTCGTCGCCGATTTCCTGGGCGCGGCCTCGAACCTTCGCATCATCGCCACGAGCCGCATCGCGCTTCGCGTTTCCGGCGAGCAGGAATACGAGGTGCCCGGCCTGCCGGCGCCGCCCGACATCGCGCGCCTGTCCGGGCTCGAACGCGAGAACCTGCCGGCCGAGATCCGCAATCCGGCGGTCGGCAGCATCGGCGCTTTCGAGGCGGTTCGCCTCTTCGTGGACCGTGCCGCGTCCGTCCGCCCCGGCTTTGCACTGACGCCGGACAACGCCGCCGCCATCGCCGCGATCTGCGCCCGGCTGCATGGCATGCCTCTCGCCATCGAGCTTGCCGCGGTGCGCGTGAAGCTCCTGTCGCCGGCCCAGATCCTCGGACGGCTCGAGGAGCAGTTGAAGGTGCTGGCGTCCGGGCTGCGCGACCTGCCGCCCCGGCAGCAGACCCTGCGCGGCGCCATCGCCTGGAGCTACGATCTCCTCGAGCGTCCCTTGCGGCGTTTCCTTGCGGCCCTCTCGGTCTTCTCCGGCGGGTGGGACCTCGAGGCGGCGGAGGCCGTCTGCCCCAATTCCTATGGCGCCGCCGACGTGCTGGAGGGGCTGACGCTCCTCGTCGACCACAGCCTCGTGCGGCGGCACGAGGCGGACGGCGATGTCCGCTTCGAGATGTTCCCGACGATCCGCGAGTTCGCCCGCGAGCAGGCCGCTCTCGCCGGCGAGGACGAGGCGATGCTGGCCCGCCACGCCCGCTACTATCTCCATCTCGCCGAGATGGCGGCGAAGGACCTCTTCGGCGATCGCCAGCGGAGCTGGCTCGACCGCCTTGAGCGCGAGCACGACAATCTGCGGGCGGCGATCGCCTGGGCGACGCGGCGGCCGGATCCGGAGACGGCGGTACGGCTCGGCTTCGCCGCCTGGCGCTTCTGGCAGATGCGCGGCTATCTCGATGAGGCGTGGATGCGCCTCGAGGCGATGGACACGGCCGGCTGGCCGCTTGCCGACGAAGTCCGTGGCCGCCTCGTTGAGGCGCTGGGCGGCATCGCATACTGGCGGGCCGATTACGACGGCGCGGCGCGATTCTATGCCGAGGCGGTGGACCTGTGGCGGCGGGTCGGCGACGACAACGAGGTCGCCAACGCGATCTACAATCTCTCCTTCACCGAGATACTGCCGCTGATGCAGGGCACGGGTGGCGCCGCCTCCGCCCGCGACCGCGGCCCACGACTGCTGGCGCTCTGCGAGGAGGCGCTGGGGCTCTTTCGCAGGCACGGCAACCGCGTCGGCGAAGGCAACGTCACCTGGGGGATGGGCGGTCTGCTGTACTTCCTCGACCGTGCCGTGGAGGGCGAGAAGCACATTCTCGAATCGCTTGCCATCTTCCGCGAGGTCAAGGACCGCCGCATGGAAGCGTGGGCGCTGCATATGCTCGTCCTCATCCATCTCCGGCTGAACCGGGCGGAAGCGGCCGAGGCGGACGGTCGGGCGGCGCTCACTCTTTTTCATGCCGCGGGCGACCTTTCGGGCGTCGCCATGGTTCTCGGCGACCTCGCGCTCACCGCGACCAAGCTGGGCGACCGCCGCCGCGCCGGACGTCTCAACGGTGTCGCCGAGCGGCTCTACAGCGCGACGGGGGCGGCGCTCTCCGCCCAGGTCGACCGCATGACCGGTCTCAGGATCGACGCGGTCCTGTCGCCCGAGGAGATCGCCGCCTTTGGCGCGGAGGGCGCGCGGCTCTCTGTCGACGAGGCCGTGCGCTATGCGGTCTCGTAACCCTCGCATCTGATACAAATTGACCAACCCCGTGCGCCTGCTACACTTTCGGGGCCGAGATCAGCTCAGGCTCATGGACGGGGGTTTTTTAGGATGCTGAAGAAGTTTGCACTGGCGGCTGCGGTCGCGGTGAGCGCTACGGTTGTGTCCGGCGCTGCACAGGCCTGCCCGAATTACTCGCTGCGGGCAGCGTTCGGCACCATCAGCCTGCCGGGCGGGTTCCTCCCGGATCCGTATGTCCGCAATGTGACCGCTGGCGGCGGCTACTATTTGCCCAACTGCGGCTTCGGCAACATCGGCTGGGTCGCGGCCGCGCCTGACTTCCAGCTCAACTACGGCGGCGGAGCGGCCAGGCTTACGATCGCGATCAACTCCAACACCGACACGATCCTGCTCATCAACGATCCGTACGGTCAGTGGTTCTACAGCGACGATGTCGGCAATTTCGACGCCGCGCTCTTCTTCAACGGTCGGGTCGCGGGCGTCTATGACATCTGGATCGGTACCTACAACCGCGCCAGTGGCATCCCCGCCCAGCTCTACATCTCGGAGTACTAGGCTCGCGCCGCTCGCGGCGGCATAGGCCTCGACACCAGAATGCCCGGCCTTGCGCCGGGCATTTTCGTTTGGCCGCGGACTGCCCGGGCGAGCAGTCAGCTACCGCTTCCGTCCCACCAGCAGCGCCACGCCGTGCTGGTGCGCCGGGCCGTGGGCGAAATCGTCCTCGACGAACTCGCGGTACGAAACGATCTCGAAGGCCGAGAAGTAGGGAAGGAGCGTTCCGGGCGCGAAATAGGTGGAGAGCGCGCCGGCGGTCTCCGAGACGTTCGCCGCGTGCCGGAAGCCCGGGTCCTCGGTCGTGAAGGCCTCGCAGAAGACCTGGCCGCCCGGGGTGAGTGCGTCGAAGGCGCGGTCGACGACGTTCTGGACGGCGGAAAGGTCGAGATGGCTGAGGAGGCTGACCATGACCACGCCGTCGAAATGCTCCGGCGCGCCCTCGTAGCGCGTGACGTCGGCCTGTTCCGCGGTGATCGGCAGGCCGCTCGCCCTTGCGAGGCCAGCGAGCTGTTTCGTGCCCAGTTCTGAATAGTCGACGGCCGTGACCCGCGCACCGCGCCGGGCCGCGACGATCGCGTGGCGACCCTGGCCCGCGCCGAGGTCGAGGATGGCGGGTTCGGCGACGCCGAGGCTGTCGAGGAAGGCGAGGTACTCCGGCCGGACGTCGGTCCCGTAGTAGGTCGGGTCCGTGGCATAGAAGCTGTCGAAGAAGGCGCCGGTCATCGCTCCGCCCTGGCTGCGGCCGGCCTGTGGCCGGCGAGGGAGCGCGACGCTACCCCTTTGGCGACCGGAGTAAAGCCGCGGCCGGCCGCCCGGGTGGACGCAAGGTCGTGAAGTCCTGAGCCAATGGCGCGAAACGCGTCGGGCCGTCGGCCGGCGCCCACGCGCTCTGCCGGGTGGAACTCACCGCAACCAGAGAGCGGTGTCCGTCCGTTGCTGACACTCGTCGCGTGTTCGTGGGCAACTCGGATTCGGATGAGCGAATCACGGGAGAGCCGGCGAACTGCGGGATCATCTTTCCGCTGCATCGCCGCTACGGCCGCTTCGCTGCCGCCATCTCGAAGTCCCGCGGCGGTCCGGATCGTCTCCGTCACCGGGTCTTTTCCGCCGGCAGGCCAGGCACCGCCGCGAAGCCGCGGCCCCCTGGCCGCTTGACGCCCGGCGGCCGAAGGCAGCATTTCGGGTCCACAACACGGAGTCGCCCATGTTTCCGAAGCCGGTCACTGGCATTCGCCCCAACAGCTTCGCCTTCGAAACGCAGCCGTTGGTGAAGCCGACCGGGTTCCGCGAATACGACGCGCGGTGGTGGTTCGGGCAGCCCGACTCGCCAATCCCGCCGGAGCTCAACCTGATGGGCGTCCAGGCGCTCGGAATGGGCATCGGCACGCTGATCCACGAGCGCGGCGTCCGGCCCGACATCGTGGTCGGCCACGACTATCGCTCCTACTCGATGTCGATAAAGCTCGCCCTCGTCGCCGGCCTGATGTCGGCCGGCTGCCGCGTCAAGGATGTCGGGCTCGCGCTGTCACCGATGGCATATTTTGCCCAGTTCGAGCTCGACTGCCCGGCGGTCGCCATGGTCACGGCCTCGCACAACGAGAATGGCTGGACCGGCGTGAAGATGGGAACCGACCGCCCGCTGACCTTCGGTCCTGAGGAGATCACCCGGCTCAAGGACATCGTGCTGGGTGGGCTCGCGCAGGACCGCGCCGGCGGCTCTTACGAGTACATCGACGGCTTTGCCGAGCGCTACATCGCCGATCTCGCCAACCGGCCGAAGCTGACGCGAAAGCTCAAGGTGGTCGCCGCCTGCGGCAACGGCACGGCCGGCGCGTTTGCCCCCGAAGTCCTGCGCCGCGTCGGCTGCGAGGTCATCGAACTCGACACCGAACTCGATCACAACTTCCCGCGCTACAACCCAAATCCCGAAGACCTGAAGATGCTTCACGTCCTCGCCGATACGGTGCGTGAAACGGGCGCGGATGTCGGTTTCGGCTTCGACGGCGATGGCGACCGCTGCGGCGTGGTCGACAATACCGGCCGCGAGATCTTTGCCGACAAGGTCGGCGCCATCATCGCGCGCGACCTTTCGGCGAGCCATCCGAATGCGAAATTCGTCGTCGACGTGAAGTCGACCGGCCTCTTCCGCACCGATCCGGTCCTCCTCGAGCGGGGCGTGACGACGGACTACTGGAAGACCGGCCATTCCTACATGAAGCGCCGCGTCAACGAGATCGGCGCGCTCGCCGGCTTCGAGAAGAGCGGCCACTTCTTCTTCAACAAGCCGATCGGCCGCGGTTACGACGACGGTATCCTGACGGCGTTGACCATCTGCGGCGTCCTCGACCGCAGCCCGGACATGACGATGGCGGAGGTGTATGACGCCCTGCCGCACACCTTCGGCTCGCCGACGATGTCGGCGCATTGCGACGACGAGGCGAAGTACGGCGTCGTCGATACGGTGTCGGAACGGTTCGCCGCCATGTTCCAGGCCAGGGAGCAGGTCGCGGGCCATGCGATCGTCGACCTGGTGACCGTCAACGGCGTCCGCGTCGTCACGGACGACGGAACCTGGGGCCTTGTCCGCGCGTCCTCCAACAAGCCGGAACTCGTGGTGGTGGTGGAGAGCCCCGTCTCCGACGCGCGCCTTCGGGAAATGTTCGCCGCCGTCGACGGAGTGCTCCGCGAGAACCCCGGCGTCGGCCGCTACAACCAGACGATTTGAGCCGCGCCTTGCCCATTCTCCGTCGCCTCGTCCTCGCCGGCATCGCCATATTCGCCCTCTCCGGCGTCGCGGCGGCGCAGGCATGGCGGGAGGAAGTGCCGACGCTCCGTGTCGGAATCCTCGCGGGCGAGAACCAGGCCTACACGCTTGCCCGGGTCGAGCCGTTCCGGCTCTATCTCGAGGCCCGGCTCGGCATCGATGTCGAGATCGTCCCCGGCTACGACTATCCGGCGCTGATCGCCGCGCAGACCAATGCCGGCGTCCACGCCACCTTCCTGTCGGCGACCGCCTATGCGACCGCCCGCGCAGCCTGCAACTGCGTCGAGCCCGTGGTCATCCCGACGACGCGCGAAGGCGATACCGGCTTCTACGCGATCATGGTTGCTCCCGCGGGCGGTCCGGTCCGCGACCTCGACGATCTCGCCGGCCGCCGCCTCGCCGTGTCGACGACCGATTCGGTCGCCGGCCGCCTGCTGCCCCTTCGCCTTTTCGCCGATGCCGGCATGGGTCAGGACCGGTTCGACCTCGTCCAGCGCGACGCACCGGCGGCGGCCGTTGCGGCGCTCGCGGCGGGCGAGGCGGACGCCGCCCTCGCGTGGTCCTCGATGACGGGAAGTGCCGCGACCGGCTATCGCGCCGGCGTCCTCGCCCAGATGGTGGCTGCCGGAACGCTGGTGATGGCCGATATCGCGGTGGTCTGGCGGTCGCCCGAGATCCCAAACCCGCCTCTCGTGGTCCAGTCGGCCCTGCCGGAAGACCTCAAGACCGCCCTTCGCAATGCGATGGTGGAACTCCGCAGCGCCGACCCCGCCGCTCTCGACGCAATCGATGGCGCCTATGGCGGCGGCTATCGCCCTGCCACCGCGTCCGAATTTGCGCCGCTGGTGGTGCTGTTCGAGCGCCCGGCGGGGTAGCGCCCGGCGCCCGTGTGGTTAGCGTAACGTTGCCGGCAAACCCCCGATTCTCCTAAAGCCGTGCAAGGGTTCCTCAAGGCGCGTTTGCTATTCCCGTGGCATGGCACCGTCGCCCCTGCCCGCCGTTGAAAACGCCGCCTCGCGGCGTTTTCGGCTGCGCGCGTTCCGGAGCGACACCCGGGGCGCGACGGCGGTCGAGTTCGCCCTCCTCGCCATCCCGTTCTTCCTGCTCCTCTTCGCGATCCTTGAGACGTTCCTCTTCTTCTTCGCGAGCCAGACCGTATCGGCCGCCACACAGGCGGCGTCGCGGCTGATCCGGACGGGGCAGGCGCAGGCGCTCTCCTACACCGATGCCGACTTCAAGGACGCGATCTGCCGGTCCATGGCGGGTATCCTCAACTGCGCGGCCAATCTGAGGGTCGACGTTCGCACGGTCGCTACGTTCGGCGCGGTCGATCTCGCCCCGCCGTTCGACGATGACGGCAATCTCGATCCCCAGGACTTCGACTATGACGACGGCGTTGCCGGCGACATCGTCGTGGTCCGCGCCTACTACGAATGGCCGATCAACACCGACCTCCTGGGGATCGGGCTTGCCAATCTCGGTAATGGCGGCCGGCTCATCGCAGTGGCGACGGCCTTCCGGAACGAGCCCTTCTGATGCGCGCGATCCGCTTCCCCCGGCTGCTGCCAGGGCGGTTCCGCACGGACACGCGCGGCGCGGCGGCGCTCGAATTCGCCCTCATCCTCCCGGGCATGCTGGCCCTCTACATCGGCGGCATCGAGGTGAGCTCGGCGGTGATGGTCGACCACAAGGTGACCCACGCCACGAGCGTCCTCGCCGACCTGGTCACCCAGGCGGACGGGAGCATCAGCAATGTCGAGATGGCGAACATTCTGGACGCGGTGACGACCGTCATCAGTCCCTACCCCGAGAACGAGTTCGCGATCGTCGTCTCGGGCGTGCGGGTCGACGATGAGGGGGTTGCCCGCGTCGTATGGAGCGACGCCCGCAATGCCACGGCGCTGCCGGTCGCTTCGGCCGTGTCGCTCCCCACCGGGCTCGACCAGCCCGACACGTTCCTCGTCGTGGCCGAGGTGTCCTACGACTTCCATGCCGGCGTCGGCGCCTTCATCATCGGGACGATCGAACTGTCGGACCAGTTCTACCTGCGTCCCCGCTACAACACCCAGATATGCCGCCCCACCTGCTAGCCGAATGCTGACGCCTCCTCGGCGATCCTCCCGCCCGGGCGTCGATGTGCGCCCCGCGAGGGCCTAGTCGCCGCGGGCGAGGTCGCCGCGGGTCTGCAGCTGCTGCGCGGTGAGGTCGAAGATCGATGGCGCATCGCCGACATTGAGCGTCGGCTCGCAGGTCGGATTGCAGCTGTAGGTCTCGCGGGTCGAGCGGCGGAACACCGTGACCTGAAGATCATTCGACCGCACCGTGACCAGTTCGTCGACGATCGTCGTCCCGTCGGCCGCCAGCACGATCAGGTTGGTGGTGCCGAAGCTTCGGCCGGTCAGCACCAGCATCGTCGGGCCCAGGATGGTCGCGTCGGCGATCGACGGATTGCCGATGATGACCGAGCGCGCGGGCTCGGAGAACCGGAGGACCACGGCCTGGTCGACCGTCACCAGCATCGGCGTGCGATTCTGCGCGGGCGCGGGGACGGCGACGAGGAGGGTTGCAGCCACGGCGAGCCCCCGCAGCGCGCGCGCCGTGAGCCCGCTCCTCTGGCTTGGTGCCAATCGCATCAGCGCCCCGGAATCCGTTTGTCGAGATGATGCGGCGAGAGTGCGCGCGAATGGTGAATCAACGCTTAAGCGCGAATGGCTCCCCGTTCTCCTTGAATATGTTGAACGAATACTTTCCGCGATCGTCGACATCAGCCTAAACATCGCCACGTCCAAACCCGATATAACCGATTGTAATATAAGGGTTTTTAGCCATCCGGTAACGGTCTCGTCATCGACAGTATAGTAAACAGATCTGAAACAGGACGTCGGAATAACGGGATGCGGCTTAACCAATGTTCAGTGTTTAGCGCGTAGGTTCGATCTCGGTAACGGCCCGCACGACAAGAAAAAACAGTCTGAAGCGGCAGCAAATAAAAGACCGAGCCGAGAGCTGTTCAAACAAGAGTGGATGGAGACCAACAGTGAAGAACCTTCTTTCCCGTTTTCGCAAGGACGAGTCCGGCGCGACGGCTATTGAATACGGCCTCATTGCCGTTCTGATCGGCGTGGCGATCATCGCCGGTGCGACCGCTCTCGGCGGCGCGCTCAACAGCACCTTCCAGGGCGTTGCCGACAACCCGGCCCTCGGTGGCGCTGCCGAGGACTCGGACGGCTAGCCTCCGACTGAATGACCGAGATCTGGCCGCCCCGGAAGACCTGGGGCGGCCTTTTCGTCTCCGGTGCATGGTGACCTAGCGTTCACCCAATCCGCCGCAGGATCAGCGGCCCGTCTCGCCACGAGCCTCGAATGGACGTCATCGACTACGCGATCTTCGCCTTCTTCCCGCTGGTGATGGCCTACGCGGCGACGTCGGACGTCCTCACGATGACGATCCCGAACCGCGTCTCGCTCATCGGCATTGCCGGGTTCGCCATCGCGGCGCCCCTCGCCGGACTCGACATCCAGACGATCGGGCTCCACGCTGCCGCAGGTGCTGCTGTGCTGGTCGGCGGCTTCCTGATGTTCGCCGCCCGCTGGATCGGTGGCGGTGACGCCAAGGTGGCAGCCGTTGCCGCGCTCTGGCTCGGCCTCGACCACACGCTCGAATTCCTGCTCCAGGGCGCGCTGTTCGGCGGAACCCTGACGATCTTCATTATCCTCGCCCGCCGCCGTCCGCTGCCCGCGTTCGCGATCCGCCCCTGGATCCTGCGGCTGCACGATCCGGCCAGCGGCGTGCCCTACTGTCTGGCGCTGGCCGCTGCTGCCCTCGTCATCTATCCGAAGACGGTCTGGATTGGCCTCGTCGCCTGAGTCCTTAGGTATCTGTTAAGAATTGGCCTGATGCTTTGCTACGGTAAGGTTCTGTTAATCATCAGTCCTCACCCCTGCTTAACCATAAGTACACCAATGCCGGACGACACTGATCCCATGGAAGGCCGCGTTCTGGCCTCAGGGGTTGGGTCGTATGAACCTGGCAAGAGTTCTCGTCTTGCTCGTCGCGTTGGTGGCCGGGGGTGCGGCGGCCTATCTGGCGATCAATCTGCTCAATCGGCCGCCCGAGATCGTCCAGGTCGCTGCGCCGGTGCCGGCGCCCGCTCCGGCACCGACGATACCGACCGATGAGGTCCTTGTCGCCGGCCGCGACATTCCGATCGGCACCACCATCACCCAGGCTGATCTCTCGTGGCAGCCATGGCCACGGACGGCGATCGCCGCCAGCTATGTCCGCCGCTCCGAACTCGCCAACGGCACCGACGACCTGATCGGAACGATCGCGCGCAGCACACTTTTTGCCGGCGAACCGATCACCGAGGCCAAGCTCGCGCGCACCGACGGCGCATTCCTTGCGGCGCTGCTTCCGGCCGGGATGCGCGCGGTCGCCATCGGTATCAGCGTCGATACTGGGGCGGGCGGGTTCATCCTGCCCAACGACCGCGTCGACGTGATCATGACGCGGCGCGATCCGAACACGGACCGCTTCGTCACCGAGACCATCCTCCACAACATCCGCGTGCTCGCCATCGACCAGTCGGTCGAGGAGCAGGACGGCCGGCCGGTCGTCATCGGCCGCACCGCCACGCTCGAACTCACCGCCGACCAGTCCGAGATCGTCACGGTCGCGCAGCAGATGAGCGACCGCCTCGCGCTCGCCTTGCGAAGCCTTGCCGATGCGCAGGAAAGGCCGGGTCCGGGCGCCACGCATCTCGTGACCGGCGACGATCGCGCCGATGGCGTGACCGTGGTCCGCAACGGCGTAGCCACCCAGGTCGGACCCTAGTCCGTCGAAGGAGCGTTAGTCCGCATGTTCGCCAAGATCATCCGCGGTGCGGCGCTGGCAGGCTTCATCGCCCTTGCCGCGCAACCCGCCATGGCCGGCTCGCCCGCCGAGGTCGGGACCGCGCGGTGCCAGACGACCGGCGCCGGCGGCCACCAGTCCTGCACGGTCCCGCTCAACAAGTCCCTCATCATCGACCTGCCGCGCGATGCCCGCGACGTCCTCGTCTCGAATCCGGGCATCGCGGACGTCGTGGTCCGCACGGCGCGCCGCGTCTATCTCACCGGCATCGCCGTCGGCCAGACGAGCCTCTTCATCTTCGACACCAATGGCGACACGATCGTCAGCCTCGATCTCACCGTCGAACGCGACATCTCGGGCCTGGCCGACACGCTCCGCCGGCTCATCCCCGGCTCGAACATCGCCGTGGAAATGATCAACGACAACATCCTCCTTGCCGGCACGGTCCAGAACGCGGCCGATTCACGCCGGGCGGAAGACATCACTGCCGTGTTCGCCAATGCGGGCGCCGCGGGCGCCGACACGACAGCGACCGGCGATCTTGCCGGCGATGTCGCGCGGGCGAGTCAGGTCGTGAATCTCCTCACCATCGAGGGCGAGGAGCAGGTGTTCCTCAAGGTCACCATCGCCGAGGTCGAGCGGACGGCCGTGCGCCAGCTTGGCGTCAGCTGGGGGCTCGAGAACTTCAGCATTGGCGAAGGCATGGTCTTCGGCACCACGCCGCGCAACTACTTCCCCGGCGCGCCCACGCTGGGGGCCGCCTTCGTCCAGAACATCATCGTTCCTGACTATGGCGCCGCTGCGGGCGAGACGCTGAACGCCCGTCGTAGCATCGGCCCGAATCTCCAGGCGCTTGAGCAGACCGGCCTCATGCGGACGCTCGCCGAGCCGACGCTGACCGCGATCTCCGGTGAATCCGCTTCGTTCCTCGCCGGCGGCGAGTTCCCCGTGCCCGTCGGCGTCGACCCGTCCACCGGCGCCGTGACCGTCGAATACAAGATGTACGGCGTCAGCCTCGAGTTCACGCCGGTCGTCCTGTCCGAAGGGCGGATCTCGATCCACGTCTTCACCGAGGTCTCCGAGCTTTCCGTCGACGGCGGCCTCACGGTGGCGGGCGTCACGCTGCCTGGCCTCAAGGTCCGGCGCGCCGAGACCACGCTCGAGCTTCCTTCCGGCGGCGCGCTCGTCATGAGCGGGCTTCTTCAGGACAACGTCAGGCAAACCATCCAGGGACTGCCCGGCATCCGCAACCTGCCGATCCTCGGAGCACTGTTCGGCAGCCGCGACTACCAGCACAGCGAGACCGAGCTCATCATCATCGTCACGCCTTACCTGGTGAACCCGGTCGCGCCCTCGCAGCTCGCACGCCCCGACGACGGCCTCGTGATCCCGGCAGGCGCCGCCGGAGCGCTCTTCAACCAGCTGAACCTCCGCTACGGCGTCCAGGGTCAGGCCACCGCCGCCGGCGGCACCGCCTACCAGGGCAATCCGGGGTTCATCATCCCGTGACCGCAGAACCGACTGGAGCGCGATCCGTGACCCCAACCAGAACCCTCGCCGCGGGTGCGCGCGGCGGTCTGCGGACCTTCCGCCCGATCCTGGCGTCGGTTGCCCTGACGGCCGCCCTGGCGGGGTGCCAGACGGTGGAGCAATACACCGCGCCGGTCGCGGCGATCCCGAACGACTACCGCGCTAACCATCCGATAACCATCGAGGAGGGTCTTGCGACGTTCGACATTCCGGTGGGTCGGGAGACGCCCTACCTTGCGACGGGAATGGAAGGGAACGTGCTCGCCTTTGCCGGTGGCTTCATGTCGAGCGGCAGCGGCGCCCTGGCCATCGTGCTGCCGACCGGGACGCCGAATGCGGCGAACGCGGCGTCCATCGCCCGCCAGGTAGAGGGCGTGCTGGTCGCTGGCGGCGTCGCGCCGTCGGTGATCGAGTACCGCACCTATCCGGGCGGCACCGCGACGGGGAATGCTCCCGTTCGCCTCGCCTATGTCCGCCTCGCGGCGACCACCGGGCAATGCGGCCTGTGGCCCGACAACCTCGCCCGCAATGTCGACGTCAACTACGCCAATTTCGGCTGCGCGACGCAGCAGAACCTTGCCGCCATGGTCGCGAACCCGCTCGATCTCCTTTATCCGCGCCTCATGACCCCGCCGAGCGCCGCCCGCCGCTCGAACGTCCTCGACGCCTACCAGGCGGGCCAGCCCACCGGCACGGACTACCCGGCGCCGACGGCCCAGACCGGAGCGGGACAGTGATGTCGAGCCTCGCCTTCGACGACCCGCCACGGCCGGCCGGCAGCGCGGCCGCGCCGACGCCGTCCCCGGACGGCAGGGACGTCCGTCCCATCCCGCGCATCTCGATCCAGGCCTTCTGCGAGACGCAGCAGTTCGCCGAGACGCTCGCCGCCGCCGCCGCGGACCGTCGCATGGGCCGCGCGCATGTGAAGGTACACATGGGCGGGATCGCCGCCGCGACCGAGTTCTATGGCGCCGCGCCCACGCCGAACCTCATCCTGGTCGAAACGACGCTGCCGCGGGAACGCCTCGTCGTCGAGCTCGAGCGCCTCGCATCGGTCTGCGATGCCGGCACCAAGGTCGTCGTTGTGGGCATCACCAATGACGTCGAACTCTACCGCGAGCTCCACCGCCGCGGCGTTTCGGAATACCTCGTGGGGCCCGTCGGCGCGCTCCAGGTCATCGTCACCGTGGCGGACCTTTATGCCGACCCCAAGGCCGAGCCGCTCGGACGCACCGTCGCCTTCGTTGGCGGCAAGGGTGGCGTCGGCTCCTCGACCGTCTCGCACAGCGTCGCCTTCGCCCTGTCGCGTACGCTCGGCGGCGACGTGGTGCTTGCCGACCTCGACCTTGCCTTCGGCACCGCCGGCCTCGACTTCAACCAGGATCCCGCGCAGGGCATCGCCGAGGCGATCCACTCGCCCGACCGCCTCGACGAGACCTTCCTCGATCGCCTCCTGTCGCGCTGCTCGGACCATCTCAGCCTTCTGGCCGCGCCCGCCACGCTCGACCGGACCTTCGACTTCGGCGAGACCGCCATGGAGCCGGTGATCGACATCGCCCAGGCCAACGTGCCCATGGTCGTCCTCGACCTGCCGCACATCTGGTCGGGCTGGATGAAGCGGACGCTCATCGCCGCCGACGAGATCGTGCTGACGGTCGAGCCGGACCTTGCGAACCTGCGCAACGCGAAGAACCTCCTCGACCTCCTCAAGCAGGCGCGCCAGAACGATGCCGCGCCGCACCTGGTGATCAACCGTGTCGGCGTGCCCAAGCGGCCGGAGATCAAGGTCGACGAGTTCGCGAAGGCGCTTGGCGTCGAGCCGCTGGCGATCATTCCGTTCGACGCGGCCCTGTTCGGCACTGCGGCCAACAACGGCCGGGTCGTGGCCGAGGTCGACGGCAAGAGCGCGGCCGCTGCGGCCTTCGACAGGATCGCGCGCGCGGTTTCCGGCCGGAACGAGATCCGCAGGGCCAGGCGGCAGGGCCTCGGCTCCGTGCTGGCGCGCCTCCGCGGCCGGAAGACTGCCTGACGGGGAATGTGAATGTTCGGCAAGCGGGGTAGCCCTGAGGCTCCTGGTTTCGGCGCCAAGCCGTCACCGGTTGTGGCGGTAACCGGCGGCACCGCCGCGGTCCTCGACGCGTCGCGCGTGGCGGGTGACGAGGCCGCCGCGCGGCGCCTGCAGCAGCAGGAGCAGGCGAAGACGGCCGCGGCGAACGCGGCCACGGCCGCTCGTGGCCGGAGGTCCGAGAACTACTACGACGTGAAGTCGACGATTTTCGCGGCGCTCCTCGACACGATCGACCTGTCGCAGCTCGCCAAGCTCGACATCGAATCGGCGCGGGAGGAAATCCGCGACATCGTCAACGACATCATCGCGCTCAAGAACATCGTGATGTCGATCTCCGAGCAGGAGGATCTGCTCGAGGACATCTGCAACGACGTCCTCGGGCTCGGGCCACTCGAGCCGCTGCTGGCGCGCGACGACATCGCCGACATCATGGTCAACGGCGCCGGCAAGACTTACATTGAGGTCGCCGGCAAGGTGCAGATTACCAACATCCGCTTCCGTGACAACACGCAGCTGATGAACATCTGCCAGCGGATCGTCAGCCAGGTCGGCCGGCGCGTCGACGAGGCGTCGCCGATCTGTGACGCCCGCCTGCCCGACGGCTCGCGCGTCAACGTCATCGCCCCGCCGCTGTCGATCGACGGCCCGACGCTCACGATCAGAAAGTTCCGCAAGGACAAGCTGACCCTCGAGCAGCTCGTCCGCTACGGCACGATCACGCCCGAGGGCGCGGCGATCCTCGAGGTCATCGCGGAATCGCGCTGCAACGTGCTCGTCTCGGGCGGCACCGGCTCCGGCAAGACCACGCTCCTCAACTGCCTCACCTTCCACATGGGGCACGACGAACGCATCATCACCTGCGAGGACGCGGCGGAACTCCAGCTGCAGCAGCCGCACGTCGTCCGCCTCGAGACGAGGCCGCCCAACATCGAGGGCGAGGGCGAGGTGACGATGCGCGACCTCGTGCGCAACTGCCTCCGCATGCGCCCTGAACGGATCGTCGTGGGCGAGGTCCGCGGCCCCGAGGCGTTCGACCTTCTCCAGGCCATGAACACCGGCCATGACGGCTCGATGGGCACGCTTCACGCGAACTCGCCGCGCGAGGCGTTGTCCCGCATCGAATCGATGATCACGATGGGCGGCTTTGCACTGCCGTCGAAGACCATCCGCGAGATGATCTCAGGCTCGATCGACGTCATCATCCACGTGTCGCGTATGCGCGACGGCTCGCGCCGCATCACCCACATCACCGAGGTCACCGGGATGGAGGGCGACGTCATCATCACCCAGGACATCCTGCGCTACGACATTCTCGGCGAGGATGCGAACGGCCGCATCATCGGCCGTCATGCCTCGACCGGCATCGGCCGGCCCGGCTTCTGGGAGCGGGCGCGCTACTACAATCTCGACAAGAAGCTGGCCCGCGCGCTCGACGCCGCCTCAGTCGAAGCCGAGCCGGCCCGGTGACCGACTTCCTGACCCCGCAGATGACCGTGATCGCGCTTGCGGTTCTGGCCTTCCTCGCGGTCGGCGGCGTGATCTACGCGATCTTCTTCAACCGCGTCAGGGGCAGGTCCAGCGCCGATCAGCGGCGCGAGGCGATCACCGAGCGCTCCGGCAATGGCGCCAAGGTCGTCGCCGCCGCGGACAGCGCCGCACGGCGCCGCCGCTCGGTGCAGGAATCGCTGAAGGAGATGGAGGCCAAGGAGAAGGCGAGGGCCTCGCAGCGGAAGTCGCCGCCGCTTGCGCTGCGCATGCAGCAGGCCGGCCTCAACTGGTCGAAGTCGACCTTCTGGCTGTTCGGCGCCGGCGCGGGCGCGGTCTTCTTCGCGCTCGCCTTCTACTTCGGTGCGCCGCTCCTCGCCTGTGTGGGCTTTGCGGTCGCGGGCGTCCTCGGCTTCCCGTACTGGTTCGTGAACTTCCGCCGCAAGCGCCGTTTCAAGGCGTTCATCGCCGAGTTCCCGAATTCGGTCGACGTCATCGTGCGCGGCGTGAAGGCCGGTCTCCCGCTCAACGACTGCCTTCGCATCATCGGCGCCGAATCGCAGGAACCGGTCCGCACCGAGTTCCGCATGATCGCCGAACGGCAGACGATGGGCCTCACGACGTCGGAGGCGATCAACGGCCTCACCGAGCGCGTTCCGCTGCCCGAGGCGAACTTCTTCGCGATCGCCATCACGATCCAGCAGCAGGCCGGCGGCAACCTGTCCGAGGCGCTGGGCAACCTGTCGAAGGTGCTGCGCGAGCGCGCCAAGATGCGCGGCAAGATCAAGGCGATGTCGACCGAGGCGAAGGCTTCGGCGTGGATCATCGGCTCGCTGCCGATCGTCGTCATGTTTCTCGTCTACATGACGAACCCCGAATACATCATGCTGCTGTTCACCGAGTCCGTCGGCAACGTCATCCTGATCGCTTCCGCGTTCTGGATGTCCATCGGCGTCTTCGTCATGAAGCGCATGATCAACTTCGAGATCTAGAGCATGATCCGAAAAAGTGGGTCCCGGTTCTTCGAGAAGATCATGCTCCACCAGGGAGAAGCGCCTGGAGCGTGATCCGACTTGATCGGATCACGTTCAGGCCGGCAGATGTTCGACCAGATCGCCAACCTCTTCACCAACCCGACGACGCTGCTCGCCATCCTTGCCGCGGTCGCGGTCGCCGCCACGGTCATCACGCTCGCAATGCCGCTGCTGGCGCCGGACCGGCTGCAGAAGCGGATGCGGAGCGTTGCGATAGAGCGCGACCGGATCCGCCTCCGCGAGCGCGCCCGGCTCGCTTCGGATCAGCAGAAGCGCGCCAGCCTCCGCAACGAGCCGGCCCGCAATCTGCGGCGCATCGTCGAGAGCTTCAATCTCCGCAAGGCGCTGGCCGACGACAACACCGTGGCGCGGCTCCGGATGGCGGGCTTCCGCGGCCAGGCGCCGCTGTTCGTCTTCCTTCTCGTTCGCGCCGTGCTGCCGCTCGTCCTGTTCGTGGTGGCGGTGGTCTACCTCTTCTTCGTCGGCGATTACGACCAGCCTACCTACTTCAAGTTCTTCATGGCGATCCTGGTCGCCTATGCCGGCTTCTATGCGCCCGTCCTCTATGTCCGGAACACGATCCAGAAGCGCCAGCAGTCGATCAAGAAGGCCTGGCCGGACGCGCTCGACCTGCTCCTCATCTGCGTGGAGTCGGGCATGTCGGCGGAGGCGGCGTTCCGAAAGGTGTCGGAGGAGATCGGCGCCCAGTCGATGGAGCTTGCCGAGGAACTGATGCTCACGACGGCGGAACTCTCCTACCTGCCCGATCGCCGCCAGGCCTACGAGAACCTCTCCGCCCGCACCGGCCTCGACGGCGTCAAGGCGGTGATGCTGGCGCTGACCCAGGCCGAGAAATACGGCACGCCGCTCGGCCAGTCCCTCCGCGTGATGGCGCAGGAGAACCGCGACATCCGCATGAACGAAGCCGAGAAGAAGGCCGCGGCGCTCCCGCCGAAGCTGACCGTGCCGATGATCCTGTTCTTCCTGCCGGTCCTGTTCGGCGTCATCCTCGGCCCGTCGGTGATCCAGCTGATGAGGCAGGGGATCATCGGGGGCGGGTGAGTAGTAAGTAGCGAATAGCAAGTAGCGAATAGCGAATAGCGAATAGCGAATAGCGAATAGCGCGGATGATCTGCTCCTCGCTACTCGCTATTCGCTATTCGCTCTCTCGCTAACCCTGCTGCAACCGCGTCCACGCGTCGTTGCTGCCGAGCATGGCGCGGAGATAGGCCATGTTGGCCTCGGCCTGCTCGGGGGAAAGCTCCTGCCGGGCGATGGCTTCCGCTTCGTCGAAGCGGCCCTGGAGGCCGAGGACGAGGGCTAGGTTCTGCCGCACGCGGCTGTCGGCCGTCGGCAGCGCCGCGGCCCGGCGGAGGTTCTGCTCCGCGAGTTCGAGCTGCCCCGTCAGCACGTAGGACATGCCGAGGTTCGACCACAGCGACGCCTGGCCCGGCGCGATCGCGATCGCCTGCTGGTAAAGGACGCGGGCCTGAGCCTGCTGCCCGGTCTGGTCGAGGATCGCAGCCTCGGCGGCGAGCAGCGTCCAGTCGGGCAGGGTCGGGTCCTGCGCCCGGCGGATGATCGTCAGCGCCTCGGCGAAATCGCCGTTGCGCGCCAGCGCCTTGCCATAGGCCGCCATGATCTGGCGGTCTTCCGGGAAGGCGAGGGTGGCGCGCTGGAGCACGGCGATCGCCTGTGTCAGGCGCTCGAGGCGCAGCAGCACCTCGGCGTAATTGTAGGCGTTGTCCCGGTTGCCCGGATCAGCCGCATACCGCCCCTGCCAGTACGATTCCGCCGCCGGCAGGTCCGCGGCAGTGGCCCCGGCGATGGCGTTGGTGACCATCGGATCCGGCTCGTCCGCGCGCATCGACGCGCATGAGGCAAGAAGCAGCGCCGCGAGCACCGGCACGGCAAGGCGGAGCGACCGCGCGCGGCGGCCGGGGCGGATCGATGTTGGCGCGATGGCGGGCATGGGACGCGACCGGGTGGTGGGGCTCTGCCCCGCTCGATCCCAGAAGTGAACCGTTAACCCTAACGAGCGGTTAAGGCGTTCGCGCCCGCTGGCGGGTGGCGGCGCGGCGGCATAAAAGCGTGCCCGATGGCGAAGGGGCGGTGAGATGGCTAAGGCGGTTCTGGTCGATGCGCCGGCGGACGGTGCGGTTCCGGTCGAGGGCGTGACGCCCGACGGCCTCGAGGCCGCTCTCGCGAACCTCTCTGCGGATGCCCGCGCCTTCGTCGCGGCCGCCGGCTTCACTGCCGCCCGCGGGACGATCGCCCTCGTCCCCGGCCCCGGCGGTGTGCTCGCCCGCGTTCTTTTCGGTCTCGGCGGCGGCGAGGGCAACGAGCGCACCGCCTTCCTCCCCGCGCGCCTCGCCGCGCTCCTGCCGCCGGGCGACTATCGCCTTGCCGGCGGCTTCCCCGATCCGGCCATGGCCGCGCTCGCCTTCGGCCTCGGCGCCTATCGCTTCGCGCGCTACAAGGGCGGCAGCCCCGCCACGGCCGACATCCGCCTCGCGATACCCGAAGGCGTGGACGCCGCCGAACTCCGCCGCATCGTCGACGCGGTGAGCCTTGCGCGTGACCTCGTCAACACGCCTGCCAATGATCTCGGCCCGGCCGAGCTCGCGGGCGCCATCCGCGCCGTTGCCGAGCAGCACGGCGCGGCGGTGACCGTGATCGCGGGCGAGGCGCTCGAGCAGGACTTCCCGATGGTCCACGCCGTTGGCGCCGCTGCCACGCCCGATCGCGCGCCGCGCCTGGTCGACCTCGTCTGGGGCGATCCGGATGCACCGAAGGTGACGCTGGTCGGCAAGGGCGTGGTGTTCGACACCGGCGGGCTCGACCTGAAGCCGTCGTCGAACATGCTGCTGATGAAGAAGGACATGGGCGGCGCGGCCAATGCGCTGGCACTCGCGGCGCTCGTGATGAGCGCGAAGCTCCCGGTGCGCCTACGCCTAATCGTGCCGACGGTCGAGAACGCCGTCGCCTCCGCCTCCTTCCGCCCCGGCGACGTGCTGCGGAGCCGGAAGGGCCTCACGGTCGAGATCGGCAACACGGACGCCGAGGGGCGTCTCATCCTCGCCGATGCGCTCGCGCTCGCGGGTGAGGAGGAGCCGGACCTCCTCATCGATCTCGCCACGCTCACGGGCGCTGCCCGTGTCGCGCTCGGCCCGGACCTTCCGGCCGTCTTCACGCCCGACGACGCGCTCGCCGCCGACCTCGCCCGCCACGGCGAGGCCACCGCCGACCCGTCCTGGCGGCTGCCGCTGTGGCGGCCCTACCTCGCGATGGTCGAGTCCAAGGTCGCGGACATCAACAATGCCGGCACCGGCGGCCTTGCCGGCGCCATCACCGCGGCGCTCTTCCTCCAGCGCTTCGTGGCGCGGCCGGAGCGCTGGATGCACATCGACATCTTCGGCTGGACGCCGTCATCGAAGCCCGGCCAGCCGGAAGGCGGCGAGGCGCAGACTATCCGCGCGCTCTATGCGCTTCTGAAGGAGCGCTACCCGCCAGGGTAGCTAACCCCAGCCCCTTTTCTTGGTCTTTGCCGGGCTTGACCCGGCAACCCATGATGCGCCTCCCCACGAGCGATCCATGAGGAGACGCTCACTGCAACGCTCGGCGTGCGTGGCGGGGCATCATGGGTCCCCGGGTCAAGCCCGGGGAAGACGATGTGGTGGTGAAGGCCAAGTAATCGATCTACCCCGCCCCCGTCGCATGATACCGCCGCTCGGCGATCACCGGGACCGGCGCGTAGCCCGGAACCGAGGGCTGGTACAGGCACTGCAGGCCGCCGTATGTCGGCGGGATCGGGATGGCGACGCGCGGGTCGACGCCGGGCGGGAGCATCGGCTGGACGTAGAGGATCGTGCAGGTCAGCCGGTCCGGCGACCATCCGACATTGTTGGTGCAGGTCGTGTAGTTGAGCTGGACGGTCGCCTGGCCGGCCTGGATCTGCCAGTTGAGCGATCCCCGGCAGTGCGCGGCGCCCTGCACCTGGTAGCTGCCGCCCCCGAACTGCGTCAGGCAGAAATCCATCCGGTAGGGGCCATAGAGGTCCTGCGTGATGGCGTAGCAGCCGTTGAAGCTTGGCGGGGCGATGAGCGCGCCGGACGGTGGGATCGGGACGGCGATGTTGGGCTGCGGCTGCGCCAGGGCTGCTCCCGGCGCGATGGCAAGGCACAGGCCGGCGACGAGCGTCCGGCCCCGGATGGCGAGTTTGCCCATGGTGTCGTTCTTCCGAATTGGCCCCGCGACCGGGCTAGCGCTCACGGGATGAACTCCCGCTGAACGAGAACCTCTCCCGGGGTCTCGGTCAGGCCCCGAGGCGAGCGGAGCTCTCGCCGCCGGAACGCGCGTGCAGGGAACAGGTTTCCACCTTCCGGCCACTCGAACGGGTAGGCTTTCCGCCAGAAGGAGCACAGGGAGTTTTGCTTTGCGTGCGCGAGGCTGGACGACTGGTACGATCGCTCGACGCCAAGGGATTGGGAGGGACCGGTGAAGCGATGGATTGCAGGTGTTGCCGCGGCCGTCTGCGTCGGCGTCGGCGCGGTTTGGGCGCAGAATGCGCCGGAGGCGATCGGCCCGCAGGAGGCCGCCGTTCTTGCCGCCGCGTGCTTCAACTGCCACGGACCGGAAGGCGTCGGGCAGGGGCCGATACCGGCCATCGCTGGCATGCCCGCCGAGCAGCTCGTGGCGATGCTCAACGCCTTCAAGGCGAACGAGGTCCCGGGCGCAACCATCATGGGGCGCCTCGCACGCGGCTATGACGACGCCGAGATCGCGGCAATCGCGGCGTATTTCGCCGGCGATTTCGAGTAGGGGGTGGGGATGATCATCAACCGGAGAAAGGCCCTCGGCCTGATGGGCGGCACGGCCGCCGTGCTCGGCATGCCGTATGTGGCGCGCGCCGCGACGGGCAGCGTTGTCGTTGTCGGCGGCGGGTTCGGCGGCGCCACCGCCGCAAAATACCTTAAGCTCTGGAGCCCGGACCTCAACGTCACGCTCATCGAGCCCGCGGCACGGTTCTACACCTGCCCGTTTTCGAACCTCTATCTCGGCGGCCTCATCGACTTCGAGGCCATCGGCCACGGCTACGACACGCTGGCAGCGCTCGGGGTCAACGTGGTGCAGGCCTATGCCGACGACGTGGACACGGCCGGCAAGACGGTGACGGTCGGCGGCGACACGCTGTCCTACGACGCGCTCGTCCTGTCGCCCGGCATCGACATCCGCTGGGGCGCGCTCGAGGGTTATGACGAGGCCGCCGCCGAACTTGCCCCGCATGCCTGGAAGGCCGGGCCGCAGACGCAGCTCCTCCGCTCGCAGCTCGAAGCGATGCCGGACGGCGGCACGTTCGTCCTCGTGGCGCCCGACAACCCGTACCGCTGCCCGCCGGGCCCCTATGAGCGCGTGAGCCTCATTGCCCACTACTTCAAGACGCAGAAGCCCGCCTCGAAGATCGTCATCCTCGACGCCAAGGACGCCTTCTCCAAGCAGGGCCTCTTCACGGCGGGGTGGCAGGCGCTCTATGGCGACATGATCGAGTGGGTCAGCCGGACCAATGACGGCCGCGTCGTCCGCGTGGACGCCGCGAACCTCACCGTCGAGACCGAGTTCGGCCGCACCGTCACGGCCGACGTCCTCAACGTCGTGCCGCCGCAGCAGGCGGGCCTCATTGCGCAGCGCGCCGGCGTCACCAACGAGGCCGGCTGGGTGCCGGTGAAGCCGGCCACGTTCGAATCGCAGCTCGCCGAGGGCGTCTATGTCGTCGGCGACGCAACGGTTGCGGCGCCAATGCCCAAATCGGGCTTCTCGGCTTGCTCGCAGGGCAAGTTCGTTGCCTCCGCGATCATCGCGTCGCTCGATGGCAGTGAGCCGCTTCCCGCGAAATGGGCCAACACCTGCTACAGCCTCGTCGGGCCCGACTACGGCATATCGGTTGCCGGCGTCTACGAGATCGTCGACGGCGCCATCGCCGAGGTCCCGGGTTCGGGCGGCGTCAGCCCCGGCGACGCCGACGCGGCGTTCCGCGCCCGCGAGGCCGAGTATGCGCACGGCTGGTACCGCGCCATGACCAACGATATCTGGGGGACCACCTGGTAAGGGAAGCGGCGCGGCCCGCCCGGGGGTTTCGCGGCCGGAGCGGCAGGCCGCCCGGCGGACGCCCGAAGGTTCGGTGATGCCCGGCGAAACCGTGGTCTGGCTTGGCCTTGCCATAGGCCTCCTGTTCGGCGCCGTTGGCCAGTACAGCGGTTTCTGCCTCCAGAGCGGCCTCCGTGGCTGGTGGGGTGAGGGCGACCCGCGGAAGGTGCGGACGTTCGCCTTGGCGGCCGCCATCGCCCTCGTCGCCAGCCAGGCGCTCGATGCCGCCGGCCTCGTGCCGCTCGAGCGCTCGATCTATCCGCTCGCCACCTTCTCGATCCCGGTGATCCTCGTCGGCGGGGCGCTGTTCGGCTACGGCATGGTGCTGGCCAATGGCTGCGGCGCCCGCGCCCTCGTTCTCCTCGGCAGCGGTAACCTTCGCTCGCTCTATGTGCTCCTCATCCTCGGTGTGTCGGCCCAGGCCACGCTGACCGGGCTCCTGGCCCCGACGCGCGTCTCGGTCGCGGGGTCGACCGGCAGCACCTTCGCGGCGACGACGCTTCCCGGCGTCGTCGGGGATGCCCTCGGCCCCGATCTGGCGCGCTGGCTGGCCGTCGCGGTCATCGGCGGCGCGCTCCTCGCATTCGCATTCGCGAACCGCGCCTTCCGGGCCTCGCCGTCCCAGATCGCCGCCGGGCTCGTCGTCGGCCTTCTCGTGGCTGCGGGATGGTACGTGACCGGCCATGTCGGCGCCGATGACTTCGATCCGCGGCCCGTGGCATCACTCACCTTCATTGCGCCGATCGCAGCGGGCATCCAGTACGTCATGCTGTCGACCGGCATTGCGCTGGGCTTCGGCGTCGCCGTCGTCGGCGGCGTCATCGCGGGTAGCGCCCTCATGGCGATCCCGCGGCGGCAGTTCCGCCTCGCGGGTTTCAGCGGCCCCGGCCTCATGCTGCGCTATGCGGCCGGGGCCGTGCTGATGGGAGTCGGCGGGGCGCTGGCGCTGGGATGCTCGATCGGCCAGGGCCTCACGGGCTTCTCGACGCTGGCGCTGGCGTCGCTTGTGGCCGTGGCGGGGATCCTAATCGGATCCGCCCTCGGCATCCGCGGGCCGGTCAGTGTCGCCGTCCCGTCGCAATAGGACAGGAATCTGGAATGGCAGGGTCAACCGTAACGCGCCGCACCGCCCTCGGGCTCCTGGGGGCCACGATGACGATGCCCCTCGCGCTCCGGCCGGCCGCGGCCCAGGCGGCGTGGTGGCGCGCCATCCCGGACGCCGCCGCCCTCGTCGGTGACGCCGCGCCCGCGACAGACGGGATCCGGATCGACCTTCCCCTCGTCTCGGAGGATGGCTCGGCGGTCGATCTCGGGCTCACGGTCGATCGGCCGATGACGCAGGATTCCTTCGTCGCCGAACTGCACGTCTTCGCCGACCGCAATCCGTCGCCGGAGGTCGCGGCCTTCTTCTTCTCGCCGCTCTCCGGCCGGGCGGCGATCGCCACGCGAATCCGGCTCAACGAGAGTCAGACCGTGGGCGTCGTTGCCAGGATGAACACCGGCGAGGTGATCGTCGGCTCCCGCGACGTCGTCGTGACGGTGTCCGGCTGCCTCGCCCGCGTCGGCGGCACGGCGCCGGGGCTGATGGAGACGCGCGTCAGGGCGCCGACCCGCTTCGTGGCCGGCGCGCCGGGCGAAGTCACCACGCTGATCAACCACCCGATGGAGACGGGCCTCCGGACCACCCTCGCCGGCGAGATCCTGCCGGAGAACATAGTCCGCCGCTTCCTCGCCGCCTTCGACCGCGCGACGGTCTTCGAGGCGCGGTTCCACCGCTCGGTCGCCACCAACCCGTATCTCCGGTTCTTCGTGGCGCCGCCCCGGCCAGGCGAACTGGCGCTCAGATGGGAGGCCGATGGCGGACTTGTGGCCGACGCGCGCGTCGACCTCGCGGTCGGAGCGTAGGGGGACGCGCTATCGTCCCGTAGCCACAGGGGTGTCGGGTCGTCCGCCCCAGTCCGACCACGAGCCATCGTAGACCGCGGCCTCGGGCTTCCCGAGCACGGCCAGCGCCAGGGCCAGCACGCTGGCCGCGACGCCGGAGCCGCAGGTCGTGACGATCGGCCCGTCGGGATCGACGCCGGCCTTCTCGAACGCCGCCAGAAGCTCAGGCGGGGTCCGCAGCGTGTCGCCATCGAACAGGGCCGCCGACGGCACGGAGAAGGAACCCGGAATGTGCCCGCCGCGAAGGCCCGGCCGCGGCTCCGGCGCCTCGGCGCGGAAACGCTCGGCCGGGCGGGCGTCGACGATCTGGGCGCCGCCCCGCTGGACCACGGCGAGCACGTCGCCATGGTCGCGCACGAGTTCGGGCCGAAAGCGGGGGCGGAAGATGGCGGGGGCAGGCGCGTGGACGCCGCTCTCGACCGGGCGACCCTCCGCGAGCCATTTCGGCAGGCCGCCGTCGAGCACCTGAACCCGCTCCGCCCCGAAGATGCGGAACGTCCACCACACGCGCGGCGCGGAGCGGAAGGCGCCATCATCGTACACGATGATGCGGTCCCCTTCGCCGATTCCGAGCGCTCCCGCGGCGGCTGCGAATTCCTCGGGCGTCGGCAGCATGTGCGGCAGGTGCGTCGCGTGATCGCTGATGGCCTCGATGTCGAAGAACTGCGCGCCGGGCAGGTGGGTGGCCACGAAGGCCGGGCGCATGTCCGTGCCGTCCAGCCGCCAGCGCGCGTCGACGAGTTTCACGTCCGGCGAGCCGAGAAGAGCGGCGAGTTCTTCGGTCGGTATCAGCGGCTGCATGGGGCTACGCGGCGCTGCCCTTGCCCGGCTTCCGCATCCACGGCCGCGTGCCGGCGGGAGCCTCGCGGTCGGCTTCGACGGGCTGATAGTACAGCGGCACTTCCGGCCAGACGCCGCGGTCGAGCGCCTTCTTGACGTTGTCGCTCACCACCTCGAAGGCATCGAAGCCGACGCGCCGCATCAGCGGCATCATGTCGACGGTGAAGTCGCCCACGGCTCTGATCTGGCCGGTGTAGCCATCGCGGTCGCGCAGCAGCCGTGCGATCGAGAATCCGCGGCCGTCCATCATCTTCGGGAACAGGATCGCCACCACCGGGAAGCGGCTGAGGTCCGGCACGATATCGGACCATTCGGCGTCCGGCGGCAGCACGATGCCGATCTCGGCATTCCGGGCCGACAGCGCGTCGCGCTCCGTCCGCCAGCGGGCGAGCGACACGAGTACGGGGCCGTCGGTGGGCACCGGGTCGGCGTCCGGGACGACGATGAAATCGTCCGCGGTGAAGGTGCCATTGTTCCAGAGCGTCATCGTCGTCTCACATGCTCCGCCAGATCGCGGACGGTAGGAAGAAATCGCCATCCCGGCGAAGGCCGGGACCCATGGGGAGTCAGAAACCGCCCCAACCTCACCATGGGCCCCGGCTTTCGCCGGGGTGACGAATGAGGGTTTTGCGGAGGGGGGAAACCCGCCCGCGGAAGTCAGATGCCGCTGCCGTCCGCCTCGAGGCCGAGATGGATGCCGCATTCGATCTTGCCGGTGCCGCGCCAGCGCCCGGCCCGCGGGTCCTCGCCGGGGAGGACGCGGTCCGTGCACGGCACGCAGCCGATGGAGGGATAGCCCCGCGCCACCAGCGGGTGCGGCGGCAAATCGTGCTCCTCGGCATAGGTGATGAGGTCCGCGGCGGTCCAGTCGGCAAGCGGGTTGATCTTCACCTGGCCGCCTTCCGCTTCGAACGTCGACAGCCCGGCGCGGGTGCTGCTCTGGAAGCGCTTGCGGCCGGTAAACCAGGCATCAAAGCCCTTGACGGCGCGCGCCAGCGGCTCGGTCTTCCGGATGCGGCAGCAGAGATCGGGATTGGTCATCCACAAGGCCTTCACCGGGTCGAGCGCGGCGAGGCGCTCCGGGTCTGGCGTGATGGTGCGAACGTCGCGAAGGCCGAGGCGCGCGACGAGCTCGGTCCGGTAGGCCAGCGTTTCGGCGAACAGCCGGCCGGTGTCGAGGAAGAGCACCGGTACGGTCGGATCGACCCGCGACAGGATGTGGAGGAGCACCGCGGATTCGGAGCCGAAGCTCGACACCGAGGCGACCTTGCCCCGGAACAGCTGCTCGACGGAGAGCGCGATGACGTCCTCCGCGGACAGCCGGGCATAGCGCGCGTTGAGGTCCGCCAGGTCGCCGCGCACCGGCGCCGAAGGCTCCAGCGCGGCGAAGGCGTCAAGCGGCGGCATAGAGCGCCTCCTTGAACGGCTCCTGGCCGAGCCGCCGGTAGGTCTCGAGGAAGCTTTCCGCCTTGCTGCTCCGGACCCGGAGGTAGGTGTCCACGAGGTTCTCGACCGCGCCGACGATCTCGTCGCCGGCAAAGCCGCGGCCGATGATCTCGCCGATCGAGGTGTTCTCGTCCGCCGAGCCGCCGAGGGTGATCTGGTAGAATTCCTCGCCCTTCTTCTCGACGCCGAGAATGCCGATGTGGCCGACATGGTGGTGGCCGCAGGCATTGATGCAGCCGGAGATCTTGATCTTCAGGCCGCCGATGTCGCGCTGGCGCTCCATGTCGGCGAAGCGCTCGGAGATCTGCTGCGCCACCGGGATCGAGCGGGCGTTGGCGAGCGCGCAATAGTCGAGGCCCGGGCAGCAGATGATGTCCGACACGAGGCCGGCGTTCGAGGTCGCCAGCCCATTCGCGGCGAGGATCGCGTGGATCTCGGCAAGGTCGTCGAGCGCAACGTGCGGCAGGACGAGGTTCTGCTCGTGGCTGACGCGAATCTCGTCCGAGCTGAAGCGCTCCATGATGTCGGCGATCAGCTCCATCTGCTCGGATGTCGCGTCGCCGGGCGTGCCGCCGATCGGCTTGAGCGAGATTGTCGCCAGCACATAGCCGGGCACGCGATGCTGGACGGTGTTCTGCTTCACCCAGGCGTCGAGCGCGGGGTCCGCGGCGCGGGCAGCTGCGAGCGTCGGGCTCTCGGCCGAGCGCGGCGGCAGTTCGGGCAGCGCGAAATACGCCTCGATGCGGCGGACTTCCTCGTCCGGCAGGAGGAGAGCGCCGTGGCGGATGCGCGCCCACTCGGCCTCGACCTTGTCGCGGATGACTTCCGGGCCAGCCTCGTGGACGAGAATCTTGATGCGCGCCTTGTACTTGTTGTCGCGCCGGCCTTCGAGATTGTAGACCCGAAGGATTGCCTCCATGTAGCTGAGGAGGTCCTCCTCCGGCAGGAAGTCGCGGATCTTGTGGCCGATCATCGGCGTCCGGCCGAGGCCGCCGCCGACGAAGACCGCAAAGCCGAGTTCGCCGTTCGGCCCGCGCTTGGCGTGGACACCGATGTCGTGAACCTGCACCGCCGCGCGGTCGCGCTCGGCGCCCGTCACCGCGATCTTGAACTTCCGCGGCAGGAACGCGAATTCCGGATGCAGCGACGACCACTGACGGAGGATCTCCGCATAGGGCCGCGGGTCGATGATCTCGTCCGCCGCGGCGCCCGCAAAATGGTCCGCGGTCACGTTCCGGATGCAGTTGCCCGAGGTCTGGATGGCATGCATCTCGACCGAGGCAAGGTCGGCGAGGAGGTCCGGAATGTCCTTCAGCGCCGGCCAGTTGTACTGGACGTTCTGGCGCGTGGTGAAATGCGCGTAGTTCCGGTCGTATTTCCGCGCGACATGGCCGAGCATCCGCATCTGGCGCCCGGACAGGGTACCGTAGGGGATCGCCACGCGCAGCATGTAGGCGTGGAGCTGCAGGTAGAGGCCATTCTGCAGCCGCAGCGGCCGGAACTGGTCCTCGGTGAGCTCGCCGGCCATGCGCCGCTGGACCTGCTCGCGGAACTGCGCGACCCGTGCATTCACGAAGTCCTGGTCGAACTCGTCATAGCGATACATGGCGTTCAGCCCTTGTCGTTCGTCACAGGCGCGCACACGACGGCATCGCCGTCCCACACGCACATCGCATCGAGGTCCGGCGGCAGCGCCGCGAATGTCACGCCGGCGCCGAATGCCGGCGCAGTCGGGGCGGCATCGGCGGCTTCCGCAGCGGGCGCGTCTGACGTCTTGTCGAGGGGGGGCGTCACGAGACCGCTCCCGAGAGCTTCGCCCGCTCGGCGTCGCCATAGACCACGGTCGGCCCCTTGGCGCGGATCGCCTCGCGAAGGCGCACCGGCACGGGAACGCCGTCCGTGACGGTGACGTCGATCGGGTAGGGATCGATCAGGAAGCGCCCGACGACGCCCTCGACGCCGAACGCGGTGCCGGCGTCGAGTTCCGGCCCGTCGGCGAAGGTGACCGCATCGGCGATATCCGTCACCCAGGTCCGGTCCGGCCCGATGAAGATGACGAGCCCGTCGGCGAGGCGGTTGGCGGTGATGACTTTCCGGGGTCCGGCGACGGCGGCCTTGAACATGATCTTCTCCTAGGCCGCGAGTTCGGCGAGGGGCGACGGGCGGAGCGCGAGCGCGCCCTCGGCCACGACGTCCCCGATGAGGATGAGGGCGGGGCTGTTGCCTTCGGCGCGGCCGGCGATCCGGCCGAGTTCGTCGAGCCGTCCGGCGTAGCAGCGCTGCGTCGGCAGCGAGGCGTTCTCGATCACCGCGACCGGCGTGCCGGGCCGCAGCCCGGCATTGATGAGCTGCGCGGCGACCTTCGGCGCCACCGTGAGGCCCATGTAGACGGCAACCGTCGCCCCCGCGAGCGCGACGCCGGCCCAGTTCGGCAGCGTCTCGCCAAGGGCGTCGTGGCCGGTGGCAAAGACAAGCGAGGAGGCGACGTTACGGAGCGTCAGCGGAATCTCGGCCTCCGCTGCGGCCGCGAAGGCGGCGGTAATGCCGGGCACGATGTCGAACGGAATGCCGTCGTCACGGAGCGCCACCATCTCTTCGCCGGCGCGGCCAAAAATCAGCGGATCGCCGGACTTCAGCCGGACGACGCGGCGTCCGGCCTTCGCCTCGCGCACGAGAATCGCGTTGATCTCGTCCTGCGAGGCGGAGTGGTGGCCCTTCTTCTTGCCGACATAGATGCGCTCGGCATCGCGCCGGCCCATCGCCACGACCTCGGTCGGGACCAGCCGGTCGAACACGATGACATCCGCTTCCTGGAGGACGCGCTGCGCCCGGAGCGTCAGGAGGTCCGCTGCGCCCGGCCCCGCGCCGACCAGCGAGACGTGGCCGACGGCGTGGTCGCCCTCGGCGAGCGCCCGGCGCGCCTCGGCCTCGGCTTCTTCGGGGAGGCCTGCGAACACCTTCTCGGCGATCGGGCCGCGGAAGAAGCGCGCCCAGAACCGCCGGCGGCCTTCGGTGGTGCCGATGGCGCCGCTCACCGACGAGCGGAGTTTCTCGGCGAGCGCCGCCAGGTCGCCGAACGCAGGGGAAAGGAGTGCCTCGATCCGCGCCCGGACGTGCCGCGACAGCACCGGCGCCACGCCGGCCGTGCCGATGGCGACGGCGAGCGGCGCGCGGTTGACGATCGCGGGGGTGTGGAAATCGCAGAGTTCCGGCCGGTCGACGACGTTGACGGGAATGCCCGCGCCCTTGGCGAGCGCGTGATAGCGGCGGTCGAGCGCTTCGTCCCCGGTGCCGATGAAGGCGAGCACCACCCCCACGAAATCGGCCGCTTCGGGTGCGCGGCCGACCAGCTTCGCGCCGGCCTGCACAGCGTCATGGATCAGTTCGCCCGAGGGGGCCTCGGCGAAAACCTCGATGGCAGCGCGGGTCTCGGAGAGCAGGCGCACCTTCGCTGCTGCCGCCTCGCCCGAGCCGACGACGACCACCCGCCGCCCATCCACCTGGTGGAAGGCGGGGAATACGCCGAGTTTCCGTGCCGCGTCCGGCATCAGGGAACCTCTCCAAAGACGATGGCGCCCGGCCGTTGCGGACCGGGCGTACAGGAAGCGGAATGTAGGGGCCGCGGCAGCGTTCTACGACGCTACCGGTTCCAAACTGGTTGCCGGCTGCAGAAAACAATTCTCCGCGACTGCCGGGGCGGGGGAGGCGAATCCACGACTGCGGCTCCGCTGCAACACTGCGGGGCATTCCCGATTGCGCCACATTTGCGCACCGGATTTTGCCCGCATTCACTCCGATCACGGCAACCCAAGGGCGTGCCTTTACCCTGGTCGGGGCGGCCAATAAACTCCGCGCCCTCACGGAGGGGAATTCCATGTTGCGTGTCGTCCGCCGCACGCTCGTTGCCGTTCTCGGCCTCGGGCTCGCGATAGCAACCTTCACGCCTGCCGCTGCCCAGCAGACGGGTCTCCTCCGCCAGCTGATCACGACGCCGAACGCCGACTACACCGGCTTCGACTACGAGACGATCCGCAACACCACGCAGGACGCCTGCGAGGCAGCCTGTCTCGGCGACAATCGCTGCCGGGCCTTCACGTTCAACACGGACGCCAACTGGTGCTTCCTGAAGAACGATTTCGGCGCCCTCAGCCACGCCAACGCCGCCGTCGCCGGCCGCATCGTCAACCTCTCCCAGCCGGTCGAGTCGCTCGAGCGCATCCGCGTTGCCGAACTCGACTTCCTCTCCGCCGATCTCATTGACCGCGCCCGCGCCTTTACCGCTTCGCTCGACACCGTCTTCCTGCCCGGCACCCGCTCCTACGGCGACCTGATCCGTGCCGGCGGCACCGCGGCCAGCGCCAACGACAACCTCCTCGCGTCCTCCCTCTTTGGCGCTGCGCTCTCGCTCGCCGACGAAGACCCGAAGGCCTGGCTCGAATTCGGCCGTGCCAACCTCGCCCGCGCGGGCCAGACCTTCGACGAGCGCCAGCAGATTCGCGACCGCGCGACGTCCGCTGCGATCAACGCCTATCTCCGCTCCGAGGACGATGCCGCGCGCGCTTCCGCACTCCTTCTCCTCACCGACGCGCTCGAGCAGCGCCAGATCTGGCGGCCCGCCATCAAGGCGCTCCGTGCCGCCATCGCGCTCCGCCCGAACGCCGACCTGCAGCAGCGCCTCGACACGATGGTCGCCCAGCACGGCTTCCGCATCGTCACCCACACCGTGGACTCCGACTCCGACGCGCCGCGCATCTGCGTGGTCTTCTCCGATCCGATCCCCGTCTCGCGGCCGGGGCTGGCCGACTACGTCACCGCCGAGGGCGGCCCGGGCCTCGCGATCGAGCCGGAATCAACCCAGATCTGCGTCGACGGCGTCCGCCACGGCTCGCGCTACCGCATCCAGATCCGCGCCGGCCTGCCGGCCGTTGACGGCGAGGTCCTTGCCACCACTGCCGTCATCGACGTGTTCGTGCCCGATCGCTCGGCCTGGGTGGGCTTTGCCGGCACGGCCTATGTGCTGCCGGCCGGCCCGCAGCCGACCATCCCGATCCAGTCGATCAATGCGCCGGAGGCCGAGGTCCAGATCTACCGGATCGGCGACCGCAGCCTGGCCTTCGCGCTCCGCGAGGGCATCTTCCTCAGCCAGCTCGAGCCCTACCGCGCCCAGGATATCGCCTACACCTACGGCGCCCTCATCTGGGAAGGCGCGCTCGAGATCGACGTCGAGACCAACCAGATGATCACGACCGCGATCCCGGTCGAGGACGCCCTGGGAGAACAGCAGCCGGGGGTCTACGTCATCACCGCCCGCGTGCCCGGTGCGCTCCAGGACGACTACTGGGATCCGGTCGCCACGCAGTGGTTCGTGATTTCCGACCTCGGCATCTCGACGCTCTCGGCCAATGACGGCATCCACGCCGTCATCCGCTCGCTGTCGACCGCGCAGCCAGAAGCCGGCATCACCGTCCGCCTCGTCGCCCGCAACAACGAGGTGCTCGGCGAGGCCGTGACCGACGCGGAAGGCCATGTCCGCTTCGACGCCGGCCTTGCCCGCGGCGCGGGCGGCAACGCCCCGCAGGTCGTCATCGCGGAGACGGCGGAGGGCGACTACGCCTTCCTCGACCTGACGCGGAGCGCGTTCGACCTCACCGACCGCGGCGTCGCCGGCCGCCCCGCGCCGGGCGCCATCGACGCCTATATGCGTACCGAGCGCGGCGTGTACCGCCCGGGCGAGACCGTCCATGTGACGGCGCTCGTCCGCGACAGCCGCGCCCGCGCGGTCGCAGGCCTGCCGATGACGCTCGTCATCGAGCGCCCCGACGGCGTCGAGCAGAGCCGCGTCGTCCTGAACGACGAGGTTCTTGGCGGCTACCACTACGCCCTCGACCTGTCGGCCGGCGCGATGCGCGGCTCGTGGCGCCTTCGCCTCTACAGCGATCCGGACGGCGCGCCGGTCGAAGAGGAATCGTTCCTCGTCGAGGATTTCGAGCCGGAACGGCTGGCCTTCGACCTTTCGACGACCGCGACCGCATTCGACCTGTTCGGCCCGACCGACATCGACGTCGCCGCGCGCTACCTCTACGGCGCCACCGCGCCCGACCTCACCGTCACCGGCGACATCGCCGTCCGGCCGGTGCGCTCGCTCGCAGCGTTCCCCGGCTACCAGTTCGGCCGCGAGGACGATCCGTTCGAGCGCATCGTCGAGCCGATCGACGCGGCGCCGCAGACGGACGCCGAGGGCAACGCCGTCGTTACCGTATACCTCCCCGCGGTGCAGTCGACGACACTCCTCCTCCAGGGTGAGGCCGTCATGCGGCTCACCGACACGTCGGGCCGTGCCGTCGAGCGCCGGCTGGTGCTGCCGGTCACGCCGGACGGCCCGCGCATCGGCGTGCGGCCGACCTTCGACTACGGCGTACCGGAAGGCGGCCCGGCCCAGTTCGACGTCATCGCCATCGGCCCGGACTTTGCCCGGACGGACCTCGACGACGTCGAGTGGACGCTGCTTCGCGTCGAGACCGACTACCAGTGGTATTCGTCGTCCGGCGTGTGGCGCTGGCGGGCGATCACCCGGACACAGCGCGTCGGCTCGGGCACGATCGACCTGTCGGCCACCGGGAATCCGGCCCGCATCACCGCCCCCGTGGAATGGGGTGAGTATCGCCTCGAACTGACCTCGATGGGCTCGTCCCCGACCTCGACCACGGTCGAGTTCTACGCCGGCTGGTATGTTGCCAACGCCGGCACCGACACGCCGGACGTGCTGCAGGTCGCACTCGACCGGCCGTCCTACGCGCTCGGCGAGACGGCAAACCTCCGCCTCGATCCGCAGTTTGCCGGCGTTGCGATGATCGCCGTCGTCGACGACCGCCTGATCCACATGGAGATGGTGGACGTGCCCGCGGAGGGGACGACCGTTCCCCTCACGATCACCGAGGAGTGGGGCCCCGGCGCCTACATCACGGCCACGCTGTTCCGGCCGATGGATCTCGACGCCGGCCGCATGCCGGCCCGCGCCCTCGGCCTCACCTGGGCCGAGGTGGAGCCCGGCGACCGCGACCTTTCCGTCACGATCGACGTGCCGGAGGAAGTCCGCCCGCGTGGACCGCTGACCATTCCGGTCACGATCGACAACCTCGCCCCGGGCACCGAGGCCTATGTCGCGATCGCCGCCGTCGACCTTGGCATCCTCAACCTGACGAACTACCAGCCGCCCGCGCCGGACGCCTGGTATTTCGGCCAGCGCCAGCTTGGCACCGAGATCCGCGACCTCTACGGCAACCTCATCGACACCACGCAGGGCCAGCTCGGCCGCCTGCGGGTCGGCGGTGACGGCGGCGCGGTCCGCCTCGGCGCCCCGCCGCCCACCACCAAGCTGGTTGCCTTCCACTCCGGCGTCGTCCGCGTCGACGAGAATGGCGAGGCCACCGTCGAGTTCGAGGTCCCCGACTTCAACGGCACCGTCCGGATCATGGTCCAGGCGTGGTCGGCCGAGGGCATCGGCAGCGCCGTGAAGGACGTCTTCGTCCGCGATCCGGTGGTGGTGGCGACGACCGTGCCGCGGTTCCTCAACCTCGGCGACGTCTCGCGCCTCCTCATCGAGGTCAACAATGTCAGCGGCCCGGCGGGCGACTATCGTCTGACGGTGGAAGGGACCGACGAGTTCGGCTTCCCGAACCGCGTCACCGAGTTCGCCTTCCCGCTGGCTGTGGCGGGGCGGACGACGATCATCCTGCCCATCAGCGCCGACATCATCGGTGACGGCGAGTTCCGCGTGAACCTCACCATGCCGGACGGCGAAGTCCTGCCGAAGGACTTCCAGCTTGGCGTTCGCGCCCCCGGCGTGCCGGAGACGCAGCGCAACATCGTCACCATCCCGGCCCAGGGCGGGACGCTGACGGTGGACGGCACGGCCTTCGGCCGGTTCGTTCCGGGCACCGCCGAACTGACCCTCTCGGTCGGCTCGACGGCGCGGCTCGACGTCGCCGGCGTCCTCAACGCGCTCGACCGCTACCCCTATGGCTGCGTCGAGCAGACGGCGAGCCGCGCGATGCCGCTGCTCTACCTCAACGAGGTGGCGGCCTCGATCGGCATCGCCGCGGACACCGGCGTGGATGATCGCATCCGCCGCGCCGTTGCCTCGGTGCTGGAGAAGCAGGCCTCCTCTGGCGCCTTCGGCCTGTGGGGTCCGTATGACGACGGTGACCTCTGGCTCGACGCCTACGTCACCGACTTCCTGACCCGGGCCCGCGAGAACGGCTTCGAGGTGCCCGAGCGGGCGTTCTCGATCGCGCTCGACAATCTGTCGAACTCGATCGCCTACGCGCCCGATTTCGCGTCGGGTGGCCAGGAGATCGCCTACGCCCTCTACGTCCTTGCCCGCAACGGCAGGGCGTCGATCGGCGATCTCCGCTACTACCTCGAGGCGAAGCTCACCGCGTTCTCCTCGCCGCTGTCCCGCGCGCAGCTCGGCGCGGCACTCGCGCTCTACGGCGACATGCCGCGCGCCGAGCGGGCGTTCGCGTCGGCCACCGCAGCCTTCCCGCGGACGGGCGACACGCAGACCGAGCGCCGCACTGACTACGGCACGACGCTCCGCGACATGGCCGCGGTGCTTGCGCTCGCCGTCGAGGCCGGAGTGTCGAACGTCGACACCCGCGACCTCACCGTCCGTATTGCGGAGTACCGCGATGCGCGGCGCTGGACGTCGACGCAGGAGGATGCCTGGACGCTGATGGCGGCCGCCGCCCTCATCGCAAAGGCGAACGACGCGGGCCTCACCATCGACGGCGAGGCGATCGATGGCCCGCTGTTCCGCAGCTACTACGACACCGACCTTGCGGTGACCTCGGCGACGGTGACCAACACCGGCCCGGAGGCTGTGGATGCCGCCGTAACCGTGACCGGCGTGCCGGTCACGCCGGCGGCCGAAGGCGGCTACGGCTTCACCATCGAGCGCCGCTACTTCCGGCCGGACGGCACGGAGGTCGACGTCTCGACGGTGGCGCAGAACGAGCGGTTCGTCGTCACGCTGACCGTGACGGAGACGCAGGTGCCGTGGCGCACCGGCCGCGTCCTCATCGTCGACCCGCTGCCCGCCGGCTTCGAGATCGAGAACTCCAACCTCTCGCTCTCGGGCGACGTGAGCCGGTACCCGTGGCTGTCCGCCGAGGCGTATATCGAGCACGCCGAAAGCCGCACCGACCGCTACGTCGCCTCGCTGAACCGCTACTCGTCCTCACCGACGCAGTACACGGTCGCCTACACGGTGCGCGCCGTGTCGCCGGGCAATTTCGTCCACCCCGCCGCCGTGGTCGAGGACATGTACCGCCCCGACCTCCGCGCCAACACCGCGACCACCACGGTCGAGGTGGTGGGGCCGACGCAGTAGGCACATCGCATGGCCGGCGATCGGCCTCCGGGACCAACGACCCCTTCCCCCTCCCCCCTTGAGGGGGAGGGTTGGGAGGGCCTCGGCCGCCCCGACGGGCGCAAGCGGCGCGAACGCCGCGGAGGGGGGCATACCCCCCTCTCTGTCTCTCCCCCTCAAGGGGGGAGAGGACCCTACGATGTCCGCCGAAGCCGCTGCGTCCACAACGGTCGGACCTCAAAGGCTGGGTTCGCCCGTTCTCCCATCAAGGAAATCCCGCCGCCGCTGGACCGCGGCGTTCCTCGTCCTGTGGTCCGGCGCGACCGCATTCGCCATCGCCGCGCTCGTCCTCCTCGCCACCGTCCAGGACATCCGCGGCACCCTGCCACCGATCCCGCATCCGCAGGACGTCGCGACCTCGCCCGTCGTGCTCGATCGCAACGGCCTCCTCCTCCGCCCCTTCACGATCGGCGACGGCCGCTGGCGCCTGCCCGCCACCCGGGCCGATGTCGATCCGCTCTTCTTCGAAATGCTGTTCGCCTACGAGGACCGCCGGTTCTACGACCATGGCGGCGTGGACTGGTCCGCGATGGTGCGCGCCGCGGTGCAGTATGCCGGGGCGGGCGCCATCGTCTCCGGCGGTTCCACCATCACCATGCAGGTCGCGCGGCTGCTGGATGGCGGCGACACGCGGAGCCTCTCCGGCAAACTCAGGCAGATCGTCTTCGCGCAGGAGATCGATCGCCGGCTAGGCAAGGACGAGATTCTCGACCTCTACCTGACGCTCGCGCCCTATGGCGGCAACCTCGAGGGTATCCGCGCCGCGACGCTCGCTTACTTCGGCAAGGAGCCCGCGCGCCTTACGCCCGCCGAGGCGGCGCTCCTTGTCGCGCTGCCGCAGTCGCCCGAGGCGCGCCGGCCGGATCGCGATCCGGAGGCCGCCCGCGCGGCGCGCGATCGCGTCCTCGATCGCATGGTGACGGCGGGCGTCCTCATCCCCGAGGAGGCCGAGGCCGCGAAGAGCGAGGACATCCCGACCGGCCGCCGCCCCTTCCCAATCATCGCCGCGCATCTGGCGGAGGCCGCGGTGCTGGCGAACCCCGGCGCCCGAAGCCACGTACTCACCATCGACCGCACCTGGCAGCTCGCGCTCGAACGCCTCGCGGCCGACCGCGCTTCCGCGCTCGGCCAGAGCATCTCCGTGGCCATCGTCCTGGCGGATCACCGCACGGGCGAGATCCTCGCCTCGGTCGGTTCGGCCGGCCTTTTCTCCGAGGGCCGCGAGGGCTTCATCGACATGACGCGGGCGATTCGCTCGCCCGGATCGACGCTGAAACCCTTCATCTACGGGCTCGCCTTCGAGATGGGCCTCGCCCACCCCGAGAGCTTGATCGAGGATCGTCCGACCGGGTTCGGCGACTACACGCCCGTGAACTTCGACGGCTTCTACCGCGGCACCGTTACGATCCGCGAGGCGTTGCAGCAGTCGCTCAACGTGCCGGCCGTGATCGTGCTGGACGCCGTAGGTCCGGCCCAGCTCGTCGCCCGGCTCCGCCGCTCGGGCGCCAGCCCCAGGCTTCCGTCGCTCGCCGCGCCCGGCCTTGCCGTGGGCCTAGGCGGCGTCGGCATCACGCTCCGCGACCTCGTGGCGGCCTACGCCGCGATCGCCAACCGCGGCGTTGCCGTGCCGCTTACCGACGGCGTCAACACGACGCCGCGTCTCGACACCAGCGCACAGGTGCTCGACCCCGCCGCCGCCTGGTACGTCACCGACATCCTCGCCGGCGTGCTGCCGCCGTCGAACGGTTCGGCCGGCCGCGTGGCGTACAAGACCGGAACGTCCTACGGCTACCGGGATGCCTGGGCGATCGGCTTCGACGGGCGACACGTCATCGGCGTCTGGGTCGGCCGGCCCGACGGCGCGCCGATCCCCGGCCTCTCCGGCATCGGGGCCGCCGCGCCCATCCTGTTCGAGAGCTTCGACCGCCTCGGCGGCCGCACCGAGCCGCTGCCGCTCGCCCCGGCCGGCGTGGTGATCGCCACCACCGCCGGCCTCCCCGAGCCGCTCCGGCGAGTCCGCCACACCGAGCCATCGGTCGTGGCCCGCGATCCGTCGCCCGAGATCACCTTCCCGCCCAACGGGGTCCGCGTCGACCTCGGCATCGCGGGCGGCGACCCGCAGCCCCTCGTCATCGAAGTCAGGAACGGCGCCCCGCCCTTCACCTTCCTTGCCAACGGCCTGCCGATCGGCCGCGCGGCTTTCGCACGCTCGGAGACCTGGGAGCCGGACGGCGCGGGCTTCGTGACGCTGGCGGTGATCGACGGGGCGGGGCGGTCGTCGCGGGTGACGGTGTTTGTGGAGTAGGGGCGAAAGCCGAGCCTGGCCCTTCCCCAGTTCGTCATCCCGGCGAAGGCCGGGACCCATGGGGCCGTCGAGGAAGGCTGGGACTCATCATGGGCCCCGGCCTTCGCCGGGGTGACGGATGGGAGAGGTGTCTCCCGCGGGAGGCGCAAGACGATCGTATCGGCCATAACGGTCTACCACCATCGCGCGACCGATCGGCGGCATTCTCCCCGTACCGGCCGACCGGCCCACAACGCTGGGGGACTTCCATGGATTTCTCGATCAACTTCGTCGCCGTGCTCGCCGCGACCATTGCCGCCGCCATCGTTTCCGCCGCCTGGTATTCTTTCCTGATGGCCGGCCCGGTGAACGCACTCCGCGCCGCCGACCCGACGATCCACGGCCGCCAGCCCGCCCTGCCGCTGATCCTCCTCTCGGTCCTCGCCAACCTTGTCGCCGCCTTCGTGTTGGCGGTGTTCCTCGAGACGATGTTCGGCACGCCCGACATCGGCAACGGCCTCCTCGTCGCGGCGCTCGCCTGGCTCGGCTTTTCCGCCACCACGATGACCGTCATCCAGACCTTCGGCTTCCGCGCCCCGGGCTTTCTCTGGGTCGACGGCGCGCAGTGGCTGATCGTGCTGCTGGTGATGGGCGCGGTGATCGGCGCCTTCGGCTAGGCTGACCCGGTGCGTGGTTCCCATTCGGGGGCATCCCCGCCGGGCAAGGGCGGCGGTCGTCGCCATCGTGGCGGGGTCAGGTCGAGCTGCAGCGCCGGCGGCAGGTGGCGGAGGGTGCCGTACGCGGTCTCCGTGCGCACGAGAAGGTCGTCGAAGAGATCGGGTTGCGACGGCACGAGCGTCTCGTCGACTTCGTCCAGTCCGGCGAGCCACATGCCGGTCTGGCAGAGCGAGGCCCGCACATGCCAGCTTCCGCCTTCCTCCGCCCGACGGAGGATCGCCTCGAGAACACCGCGGGCGGCGAGGTAGCCGGTGATGTAGTCGCACACCGAGCCGGGAGCGAGCCGGGGCGGTGCGTCGCCGCGGTCGATGGTGAGCCCGGTGGCCGCCTGCGCCAGCCCCTCCCAGCCGCGCCGCGGCGCCAGCGGGCCCACCGGGCCGTAGCAATTGATGGACACGTAGATGATCCCCGGACGGAGCGCCGCCACTTCCGCCGGGCCGAAGCCCAGCCCGGCGATGGCCCCCGGCCGGTAGCCCTGGACGAAGACGTCGGCTTCCCGGACGAGCCCGGCGAGCCTTTCCTGGCCGGCAACGCTCCGCAGGTCGATGAGCGTCGAACGCTTCCCGTGACCGGTGTCGATCTCGAACGGCTGGCGTTCGGTCCGGCCGGGCGCACAGACATGCAGGACATCCGCGCCATGCTGGGCGAGGTTGCGCGCGCAGGTCGGCCCGGCGACCACGGTCGTCAGGTCGAGGACGCGGAGCCCTTCGAGCGGTGCGCCCCCGGCGGGCAGCGGCACGGGCGGCGCGTCGCCGATCCGCAGCACCTCGACCGCCGGCAGGCGGGACAGCGCGTCGCCCTGCTCCATCCGCCGCCATTCCTCGGCCGATCGCACCACCGCGCCGCAGGTCTGGGCCTCCGCCAGCGCCTCGTCCAGCCGCTCGGAGTCCCATTCGGCGACCGCCGCGCAGATGCCGGCCCTGTCGGTCCCGAGGACCGCCATGATGCGCTCCGCGAGGTGCGGCAGGCCGCCATGGAGGTGAATCCAGCGGCCGTCACGGCAGCGATAGATGCCGACGGCCGGGTCGCTGGCGTTCGAGCCGGCAAGAAGCGCATGGGCGCCCCAGGCGCGCCAGCCCGCGGGCTCCTTCTCCCAGCCTTCCAGCACGATGCCGTCCGCTGGCTGCAGCAGCTGAAATGCGTAGCCGGCCATGGCGGCGGCGGCGGCGCGCACCGCCACGCGCGGACGCTGCGCCTCACCGGTTCGCCGCCGCCAGATCTCGGCCACGGCGTCGCCGCACAGGGCCATCGCTGTAGCCGCCGCTTCGCCGATCGGCGTCGGAAACCGCATCACGGGATCGCTGCCGACGATCTCCGGCGCGGATCCCAGGAAGCCGAGCCCGGCCCGCGCGGCCATGGCCAGCGCCCGCTCCGGGAACTCGGAGGGGAGATTCACTGCAGATGTTCCGGCGCGAAGCGGCGCAGCACGGCGCGTTCGGCCAGGGCAATGAGACCATAGGCCGTCATGGCAACGAGGGTCAGCACCGCCGCGACGGCCCACAGGACGTTGTAGTTGGCGTTGTAGACCCCGGCGAGAATGGCATTCCCCATGCCCACCCCGGTGACCAGCCACTCGATCACGACAGCGCCAAGGATCGACGAGAGGACCGCGATGCGCGCGGAGGCCATGAGCGCCGGCAGGGCGGACGGCAGCTCGGCGCGCCACAGCACCTCCCACCGGCTGGCATTGAGGACTCTCAGCACCTCGACGATGGGCCGGCGGGTCATCCGCATCCCGACCAGCATGTTGATCATGGTGGGAAAGAACGAGAGGATCGCCACGATCACGGTCGTCGCCCCGAGGCCGCGGCCGAGGAGCAGGATCACCAGCGGCGTCGTCGCCAGGATCGGAATGGAACGGAGGGCGATCGCCACCGGCATCACCGCCCGCTCGATCGAAGGCCGCAGGACGAAGAGAATGGCCGCCAGCGTGCCGCCGAGCATCCCCGCGACAAAGCCGAGCGAGGCGTTTCTCAGCGTCACCAGGAGCCCGCCGAAGACAAGCTCGCGGTTGGCCACGGCATTCGGTGCGGAGAAGAGGAACGCCCACACATCCGCGGGCCCCTTGGCAAAGAACGCATTGAGCCCGGCGAAACGGATGAAGAGCCACCAGCCGCCGAACACGACGATGAGATTCAGCGCGATCAGTCCGAGGAGCCGCAGCGTCCGGACTCCCGGCGAACCCGCTGCGGCCGGGCGGTCGGCGGCCTGGGTGATGGTCAGGCCCGAGACCCAGGGGGTGAGCCTTGCCCCAAGCCAGCCGACCAGGACATAGGCGCCCGAGGAGACGGCCGTGGCGAGCACCGCCACCGCCCACACCTTGTTGGTTTCGAGCCCGGACAGGGCGCCGGTAATGAGGACGCCGAGGCCGCGCTCGGCTCCCATGAACTCGCCGACCGTCGCTCCCAGGACCGCTGCCGGCGCTGCGATGCGCAGGCCCGCGAACATCGCCGGGAGGGAGCCCGGCAATCGCACGCGCCACAACTGCTGCAGCCGCCCGCCGCCGAGGACGTGGACGACCCCGAGCGCCGCCGGATCGGCCGAGCGGAGGCCGAGCGTGGTGGAAATGAGCGTCGTGAACACGACGGCCAGGGCGCTCAGGGCGACCATGGCGTCGGCGCGGTCGAGCAGCACCATCAGGATGGGCGCTAGGGCGATCATCGGCAGAGCGTAGATCGCCAGGGCCGCCGAGAAGATCGGGCGTTCCAGCACCGGGGCCAGAACGACAAGGAGCGCGGCAAGGATCGCGATCGTGTTGCCGATCACAAAGCCTCGGACCGCCGTCCAGAGCGTGTGCCTGACATTGGTGACGTAGAGCGGCCACTGGTCGGCCAGCTGCGCCACGATCTGCGTCGGCGCCGAAAGGACGAAGCTCTGAGCCAGCGCCAGCCGTGCCAGCAGTTCCCAGCCGGCAAGGACAGCCGCGAGGATGATCAGCGTCTCGGCCCACGCCGGCAGCCGGGCCAGCGAAGGAGTCCTGATCGCGGCGACTTCAGTGCGCGCCGGCATCGTCGTCGCCGGTCGCGAGGAATTCGGAGAGCCTGTCGCAGAGTGCGTGGAAGTCCGGCGAGCGCATCAGCGTCGCGTTTCGCGGCCGTGCGAAGGGCACCTCGACCTCGGCAAGGATGCGGCCCGGCCGCGGGCTCATGACGACCACCGTATCGGAAAGGAAGGCCGCCTCCTCGATGGAATGGGTGACGAGCAGCGTCGTGGTCTTCTGGCTGGCCCAGATCCGCAGCAGCTCGAGGTTCAGCCGCCGCCGCGTTATCTCGTCGAGCGCGCCGAACGGCTCATCGAGGAGGAGCACCTCGGGCGAGGTGATCAGCGCTCGGGCTAGGGCAACGCGCTGGCGCATGCCGCCCGACAGCTCCGCCGGTCGCGCCCGCTCGAATCCCTTCAGGCCGACCAGGGCGATGAGGTCGTCGCAGGCGGTGGCCGCTACCGACCGTCCGGTCACCTGGACGGCCAGCTCGATGTTGCTGCGCACCGTCCTCCAGGGCAGGAGAGCGGCGTCCTGGAAGACGATTCCGATCTTGCCCTGCTGCCGGAGCGGACCCGGGCTCTGGCCGTTGGCCGACACCCGACCCACGGTCGGGGTATCGAGGTCGGCAAGCATGCGCAGGATGGTGGACTTGCCGCAGCCCGAAGGGCCGATCACCGAGGTGAACGCGCCGCGCGACGTGCGGAAAGTGGCGCCTTCCAGCGCCACCACGCCGCCGCGACCGCCGAACACCTTGGTGACGGCATCGATGTCGAGGCCTGCCTCGGCCGGCGCGGCCGCCATCGCCTCGGGGATGTTGGCCCGCACTAGATCCTCGATGCGCCCTGGTAGATCTCCGCCAGCAGTTCGTTCGAGAACAGGCTCTCGTCCACGTCGATGCCGAGGAGGGCCATTGTCTCGAGGTTTGCCGCGATCTTCTCCTCGGTCATCCAGAACAGGCCGTGCGCCTCGGTGTCGGGCGTGACCAGCAGGCCGCGCTGCGCCTCGCCCTGCAGGAGCTGCTGATCGGGGTTGAGCCCCTGATCGGCGGCGTACTTGTTCACCGTGAGGTCGACGGCATACGGAATGTCGTCGGTGAAGTCCTGCCAGCCGCGGATTTCGGCGCGGAGGAGGCGCAGCAGCAGGTCGCGCCGCTCGGTCAGCGATTCCTCCAGCGCGATGTAGATGCCGGAGAAGATGTTGTAGCCAAAGTCCGACAGCAGGAAGCTGTAGGTCTCGATACCCTGCAGCTCCAGCTCGATCGGGCCGGTGGTGAACAGGGTCAGGAAGCAGTCGACCTGGCCGTTGGCGAGCTCGGCCGGCGTGCCCTGGGTGGTGACGACGTTGATCTTCGAGGCGTCGAGGCCGTTGAGCCGGACGATGGCATCGAGGACCGGCTGGTTGATCGTCGCAAGGCCGAGGCGGACCCCGCTTTCGAGGGCCGCCGGGTCCATCACCGGCGCGTCGGCCCGCGACGTGATGCAGAAGGCGTGGCGCTGGTTCTTGGCGCCGAGGATCTTGTACGGCGCGCCGTTGAGGAACGCGCGGGCGGCAAAATCGGTGGCCGAGACGCCGACCAGCGCCTGGCCGGAAATCACCACCGGGTCGACCGGCGCGTTGGGGCCGCCCGACAGGAGGGTCACCGCGAGGTCTTCCGCGGCGTAGTAGCCGCGCTCTTCGGCAATGAAGCTGCCGCCATATTGCACGCTCTTCAGCCAGCCGAGCTGGAGCGCTACGGGATCTGCGGCCAGGGCAGCGGTGGGCCGCATCCCTGCCAGGGCGGCGGCCATGCCGGCACCGCCAAGGGCCGTAATGCGGAGGAAGTCGCGGCGGGAGGTAGCGTTCATGGTTGATCCTTTCGGAGAAGATCGGGGCGCTGGAGACGATTGCCTGCTGTCTCTTGGAGGGCGCTGGGGTCCCCCGTTGCCAGGCTCCCACGCATGAACCGTGCCGCTTGGCGGAAGCCCGTTCGCCGACGGCCGGTCAGAGAAACGTCAATAAAAACAGGTGGTTATTGAGACAAACCTGGGCTCGGAGGGTGCGCAAATTCCGCTCGCCGCGTTGCCTTCGGCGCATCGCCGAAAAGACAGCGCCGTGCTGCCCCATTCGCCCGCATCACTGGGCGGGCGAGGTTCGTCCGTGTGGCATGCCCGGCTCGGCCAATCGACCGGCCTGACCGATTCGGCGTTGATTGGTCGTTCAAGGTCGGGGGGCTCGTTCCGAGCGAAGCGTCGCGAACAGCGCTGCCCGACTAAACGAGCATCGTCCTCGGCGGCAGTCCCGCGCCGCGGAGAAACGCATCCGCCGGGACCGCCTTCCCGCCGGCGCGCTGCAACTCTACCAGCCGCACCGCGCCGGCCCCCGTCGCGACCGTGAGCCCGTCGTCGAGCACCGTCCCCGGCACCCCGGCACCCTCGGCCACCACCGACCGCAGCACTTTCACGCGCTCCGCTTTCCCGCCAAGCGGCATCTCCGTCCACGCGCCGGGAAAGGGGCTTAGCCCGCGGATGTGGTTGTGCACCTCCGCCGCGGGCCGCGACCAGTCGATCCGCGTTTCGGCCTTGTCGATCTTCGCCGCGTAGGTGACGCCCGCTTCCGCCTGCGGCGTCAGGCCCAGCGAGCCGCGCTCCAGCGCCGCCAGCGCCCGCACCATCAGGTCGGCACCGACGAGGGCCATGCGGTCGTGGAGCTGGCCGGCGGTCATGTCGGGGGGGATCGCGATTCGCTCGCCCATCGCCACGGGCCCGATGTCGAGCCCTGCCTCCATCCGCATCACCATCACGCCGGTCTCGGTGTCGCCCGCCATGACCGCGCGCTGGATCGGCGCCGCCCCGCGCCAGCGCGGCAGCAGCGAGCCATGGAGGTTGAACCGCCCCAGCTTCGTCGCGTCGAGCACCGCCTGCGGCAGGATCAGCCCGTAGGCGACCACCACCGCGGCATCCGCCTCGAGCGCGGCGAAGAGCGCCTGCTCCTCAGCGTTCCGCAGCGTCTTCGGCGTCCGCACCGGTATGCCGAACTGCACCGCCTGCACATGTACCGGCGACGGCCGTTCCGCCATCCCGCGTCCCGCCGGTCGCGGCGGCTGCGTGTAGACGGCCAGCACCTCGTGCCCCTGGCCGACGATCTCGGTGAGCGTCGGCACGGCGAAATCGGGCGTGCCCATGAAGACGATGCGAAGGGTCATGGAAGCGCGGCAGTCGGCAATCGGCAGTCGGCAATGGGCAAGGAGGAAACTCCGGCTGCGGCTCGGTTCTCCCGACTGCCTACTGCCGATTGCCGATTGCCGCCAGCGCTACAGCACCGGCTTGATGCCGAGCTTCGACGCCTTGGCGAACTTCTTCACGACCATGTCCCGCTTCAGCTTCGAGATGTGGTCGATGAACAGTTTTCCGTCGAGATGGTCGACCTCGTGCTGGACGCAGGTCGCGAGCAGCCCCTCGGCCTCGCGCTCCTGGCGCTTGCCGTCGCGGTCGGTGTAGGCGAAGCGGATGCGGGCGGGTCGTTCGACCTCGGCGTAATATTCCGGGATCGACAGGCAGCCTTCCTCGTAGATGCCGAGTTCGTCGGAGCGCCACAGGATCTCAGGGTTGATCAGGAACATCGGGTCCTTGATCGTCTCCCCGCCTTCCTCGGTCGACTCCTTGGCCACGACGTCGATCGTCACCAGCCGGCGCGGCACGCCGACCTGCACGGCCGCAAGCCCGATGCCGGGCGCGGCGTACATGGTCTCCAGCATCTGATCCATCAGGCGCTTGAGGTCGTCGTCGATCCGCTCGATCGGCGCGCTCTTCCTGCGGAGAATCTTGTCCGGAATGCTGATGATGTCGAGGATCGCCATGGCTCCGTCAGATAGGGGGGCCGGAGCGTCCGGTCAACGGAATGGCAGCGCGGCTTGATTCCGCATGTCGCCGTTCTCCTTTTGATCTCATGCGGCGAATCATGTAACGTCCGCCGATGGACCGCATATTGATGACTGTCGGCAGCCAGCCGATTTCGCTCGCTGCCGCGCTCGTCGTGGGTGCGATCCTTCTGGCATTCGTCGTGGCGTTGGTGGTCGTATCGCGCCGGGGGCGGGACGCCGCGCTGGCGCGGGCGGAATCGCTCCGCCGCGCGGAGGACGAGAACGCGGCGCGGATGAACGAGTTCGCCCGCAGCCAGGCCGAGCTTTCGGCCCGGATGCAGACGATCGCGGAAGTGTTCGGCTCGCGCCAGGCGGAGCTCAACCGCTCCGTCTCGGACCGGCTCGACGGCCTCGGCCACCGCATCGGCCAGTCGATGACCGAGAGCACGAAGGCAACGCACGAGAACCTCTCGCGCCTGTCGGAGCGGCTCGCGGTGATCGACCGGGCGCAGGCCAACATCACCGAACTCTCGGGCCAGGTCGTGCAACTCCAGAACGTCCTTGCCAACAAGCAGACGCGCGGCGCCTTCGGCCAGGCGCGGATGGAGGCGATCGTCCAGGATGGCCTGCCGCAGGGCAGCTACAGTTTCCAGGCGACGCTCTCGAACCGCAACCGGCCGGATTGCCTGGTGAAATTCCCGAACGGCGCGCCGGATCTCGTCATCGACGCAAAGTTCCCGCTCGAGGCGTGGAACGCCATGCGCGCCGACGAGACCCCGCTCCGCCGCATGGCCGAGCAGCAGTTCCGCCGCGACGTGCAGGGCCACATCACGGCGATCCGCTCGCGCTACTTCATCCCGGGCGAGACGCAGGACACCGCGTTCATGTTCGTGCCGTCCGAGTCGATCTTCGGCGACATCCACGAGCGGTTCGAGGACGTCATCCAGTTCGCGCACCGCAACCGCGTCGTCATCGTCTCGCCGACGCTCCTCCTCCTGTCGATCCAGGTCATCCAGGCGGTGCTGCGCGACACGCGGATCAAGGAGCAGGCGCACGTGGTGCGCGACGAGGTCATCCGCCTGATGGACGACGTCACCCGCCTCGATGACCGCGTCCGAAAGCTGCAGTCGCATTTCGGCATGATGACCAGGGATTTCGACGAGATCGCCACGTCGACGAAGAAGATCATCACTCGCGGCGAGAAGATCGACTCGCTCGACTTCGGCCAGGCTCCGCACCAGCCGGAACTGCGGCTCGCGGGGGAGTAGGGCCAGGACCTTCGCAGACCTTCACCTCTCCCTTTGGGCTACATGCATGCATGCATCTGAGTTGCAGCGGTCGCCGCGGTCCCTTGCGGGCAGGTTGGCAGTTGGTTCGACGAATGCCCAAAGGCGACCATGACGTCCCGACGGACTTCACGCCCCCTCCCCCCTTGTGGGGGAGGGTTGGGGAGGGGGACTTGCGGCCGTGCAATGCGGCGAGACCGAAAGTCCCCACCCCGGCCCTCCCCACAAGGGGGAGGGTGAAGAAAGTGTGGCGCGCTGCCGCCTACGCCCGCCATAGCATCATCCGCCAAGGCACGGCGCCTCGGCGGTCTGCTACCCGCAGTCCCCCAACGGAGCGGCGACCTGACCGCGCGGCGCTCGACATGAGGCAGTTGCGCTCCGCGCACGCGGCTTGCATATAAATCATGCAACCCCGGTGCGAGTCAGGACTGCCTCATGGCCACGCGTGGATCGAAGGACAACGGTGGCCGCGACACCGGCGGTGACGACGGCATCGACATGCTGCAGCTCGGCGCCCGCGTCCGCCATGCCCGGCTCCTGAAGGGCCTTCGCATGCGCGAGGTGGCCGACGCCGTCGGCTGCGACGAGAGCATGATCTCCAAGATCGAAGCCGGAAAGGTCCTGCCGTCGCTGGTGATGCTGAACAAGATCGTCACCGCGCTCGACCGCGACCTCTCCTCCTTCTTCGGCCTCGAGATCGACCAACACCGCCTCGTCCAGCGCGCCGGCGAGCGCATGGTGGTGAGCGGCGACGCGCTCCGATCCGGCCGCGGCGTGACGTATGAGCGCCTCGTGCCGCTGGCCGCCGGCAATCTCCTCGAAGCCAACATCCACAATGTCGAGCCCGGCGGGGAGAAGATCGACCTCATCACCCACCAGGGCGAGGCCGTCGGCATCCTGATCGACGGCGAGATCGAACTGACGATCGACGGCACGACCTACCAGATGGCGACCGGCGACTCGTTCTTCTTCAAGGCGCACCTCGCCAACAGCTACCGCAACCTCGGCAAGACGGTCGCGCGGATCGTCTGGATCAACACCCCGCAGGTGCACTGAAGGGCGCTTGCGATGCGCGAACTCACTCTTCAGCGGGCTCTTGATGCTCCCGCAGAACGTCTTCGCGCCAGGTCGGCTTTTCGGGTTTCGACGGGCGAGAGCCCGTCTCTGATCCGGTCGTAGAGGTCGGCCGCCTCGGCATAGTGACCGAGTCGAAATGCCTCGTCGGCCTTGGGCCTGACCGAAGTCAAAACCGACTCCCGCGCCATCGCATGCGCCGAGGCACGCTTCAGATCCTCTAGCGCGCGAAATGTCTGCGGATCGCCCTGAAGGGCCAGCGCTCCATGGCGCTGCACGAGCTCCGCAAGATGCTCGAGCCCTGTGCGAACGCCGCTGGCGGTCGTGGCCGCGAAGTTGCGATAGGCCTTGCCTTCCTCGGGCGCTCCCAGCGCCATCAAGGCCGAGATTGTATACAAACTGCCGTCATGGCCGAGCTCGAACCCAAGCTCAAAAGAGCGGCGGCCGTGGTAGATGTTCACCCCCGATCCGGGCCGCTCATACCTGACGATGGTGGTCGTGGATTCTTCCACGGCAAAGCCGAAATCGGCCAGGAAGCCAAAGGCATCCAGGGCAGCCTCTCTGAAGCCGAGCTCGGCACGTTCGGTCCAGCCGCTGTCATTCGATTGCCTGCCGTTCATTGAGCCTGCGGCATCCAGAAGTTCATGTCCCGATCGCTATATACCGGCGTTCCCGAAGGTCAACGATAGTCCCGCTTCGCCGCCATCACCGCATAAGGAGTTCCTGTCCGAAGGGCCATCGGGAGCCAGCGCGGTGGGCGCGCTCAGTGACCTTCTCAACATGTAACGTCAGCCGGATGGCGACCGTCTGTGGCTATGGCAATTGCCTCACGCCGACGACGAGCCGGAGTGTATCTAGCGAAGCGCGCTTCGCGACTGCAAACCGTTTGCAGAGTGCCTGGCGGGCCCGACCGGGAACCCAATGACGGGACGGGCTACCCCGCCATCACCCGCGGCCGCTTCGCGGCGGCGGGCGGCGTCAGCGTCATGCCGAGCTTCGTCCACACCGCCACCAGCGCGTCGCGGAGCTGGTCGATGAGGGCGATGTCGTGGAACGGCGTCGGCGTGATCCTGAGCCGCTCCGTACCACGCGGGACCGTGGGAAAGTTGATCGGCTGGATGTAGATGTCGTGCTCGTCGAGGAGGAGCTGGCTGGCGCGTTTGCACAGCTCCGGGTCGCCGACCATGATCGGGATGATGTGCGTGTCGCTCATCATCACCGGCAGGCCCGCGGCGATCAGCGTGTCGCGCGTCTCGGTGACGGCGGCGTGCTGGCCCTCGCGCTCCTTCGTCGACGCCTTGAGGTGGCGGATCGAGGCGACCGCCGCCGCCGCAAGGCCGGGCGGCAGGGCGGTGGTGAAGATGAAGCCGGGCGCGTAGGAGCGCACGGCGTCCACCAGCGCCTTCGAGCCGGCAATGTAGCCGCCCAGCACGCCGAAAGCCTTTGCGAGGGTCCCCTCGATCACGTCGATCCGCGCCATCACGCCGTCGCGCTCGCAGATGCCGGCGCCGCGCGGGCCGTACATGCCGACCGCGTGGACCTCGTCGATGTAGGTCATCGCGCCATAGCGCTCGGCGAGTTCCGCGATCTCCGCGATCGGCGCAATGTCGCCGTCCATCGAGTACACCGACTCGAACGCGATCAGCTTCGGCCGCTCGGGGCCGGCGACGCGGAGAAGTTCCTCGAGATGCCGCACGTCGTTGTGGCGGAAGATGACCTTGTCCGCGCCTGATCTCCGGATTCCCTCGATCATCGAAGCGTGGTTGAGTTCGTCCGACAGGATCAGGCAGCTTGGCATCAGCCGCGCGATGGTCGAGATGCCCGCCTCGTTCGAAACGAAGCCGGAGGTGAACACGAGCGCCGCCTCCTTGCCGTGAAGATCGGCGAGTTCCGTTTCGAGCTGCACCAGCGGATGGTTCGTGCCGGAAATGTTGCGCGTGCCGCCCGCGCCCACGCCCATGCGCGTCGCGGTGTCCACCAGCGCATTCACCACAATCGGATGCTGGCCCATGCCGAGATAGTCGTTGGAGCACCACACGGCGATCTCGCGCGCCGGCTTGCCTTCGCTGCGGAGGAGCGCCTTCGGGAAGCGGCCGGCGATCCGCTCGATGTCGGCGAAGGTGCGGTAGCGCTTCTCGCTGTGGAGCGCGTCGATCGCCCCGGCGAAGATTGCCTCGTAGTCCATGCGCGTGGTCCCGTGGTGGAGGACACGGAACCTAGTATCGCTCTAACCTTGAGTCCACCGCGACGGGGCAATGCCCGCCGACGCAAGCGCGGCGCGCCGATGGCGGCTGTCTCAGCCGCGACGCGCCGTCGGGTGGAACGGGGCGGTCAGCGCGATACCCAGTTCACATTCCGTCCGCCAGACCACACGGGCCGGCGCAATGCGGTGTTCCGCCGGGATCATCAGCTCGAAGGTGTCGGGGACGCCGATCGTCGAGCCGAGCAAGAGTTTGGCGCCCTCGTCGGAGAGGTTCCGGATGGTGCAGTCGATGGTGCTGCCGTGATTGCCGAACACCACGAGCGCGCCCTTGAGGACGCGGTTGCGGTGACGGTTGCGGCGTTCGGCGGCGTCGGGCTTCGGAGATGGCTCTCCCATGCCGTGGTCCTACGCCCTACGCATGAATCCATCGTCACCACAGTCCGTTAAGGTCTCCCCACGCGCTCGATCATCGCCATGGCGGCGTGCGGGGCGCGTTCCTTGGCGCCGTTGATCATGTAGACGAACACGTCGCGCCGACCGCCTTCGCCGGGCGCGGCCAGAAGCGGCAAGTCGGGCGCCGCGAGGCCGTCCATCCAGCCCTGCGCCCGGGTTGCCCAGGCGTCGAGCGCCGCCGCGGAGTATCCGGCCGGCTCCTCGGCCGCCGCGTTCTGCAGCCGCGCATAGACGAAACCGCCGGAAAGGTCGGCGATCTCAGGGTATTTCGGGTTGTCCGCGTAAACGATCGCGACATTCGCCGCACGCGCGAGGTCGACGAACTCCGGCGTTGCGAACGTCTCGTGCCGCGGCTCAAAAGCGTGGCGGAGCGGCCGTCCGCCGGCCTCTTGCGGCAACAGCGCGAAGAAGCCGGCGATCTCGTCCGCATTGAACTTCTTGGTGTGCGGCATCTGCCACAGAAACGGTCCGAGCTTGTCACCGAGCTCCAGCATGCCGCTGTCGAGGAACCAGGCGAGTTGTTCCGCCGTCTCGTTGAGCTTTGCCTGGGCGACGACGCCGCGATGGCCCTTGATCGAAAACACGAACCCCGGCGGGGTCTCCTCGCGCCACTTGGCAAAGCTCGCCGGCGACTGCGCCCGGTAGAACGTGCCGTTGATCTCGATCGAGGTCACGTGCGTGCCGGCGTAGGCCAGTTCCTTCGCGTACGGCAGCCCTTTTGGGTAGAAATTGTCGCGCCACGGGGCGAACGTCCATCCGCCGATGCCCACCCGGATCATGTGCGTCTCCTCCGCTGTCTCTGCGGTTCCTTGGCACGGCGCGCGGCGAGGCGGAAGGGAGGCCGCAACGCTGGCCGCCGGCTTGCCAACACCGGACAAGTCTTGCCAAGTGGCATGGAAAAGGCCATATCATGCCACATGACGAAGGTTGCCGTCCCTGTTCTCGTCCGCGATCCCGACGATGCCCCGCCTTTCCGGCCGGCGCCCATCACCGACGCCGAGGCTGCGGCCGCATTTCGGGCCGTGGCGAACCTGTTCCGGCTGTGGGGCGTGACCGACGCGGAGGCCGCGACGATCCTCGATCTGCCGCGGCGAACCTATGCGCGCTGGAAGGCCGGCGACATCGGCCGGATCGGTCGCGACGGCAAGGCGCGGCTGTCGAACCTCCTCGGCATCCACAAGGCGCTGCGCATCGTGTTCCGCGAGCCCGCCCGCGGCTACGCGTGGATCAGGGCGCCGAACGCTGCCTTCGCGGGTCGCTCGGCCCTGGAGATCATGCTCGGCGGCGAACTGACCGACCTGATGCGGGTCCGCCGCTACCTTGACGCGGAGCGGGGTGCCTGGTGATCGACGCGACCGGCGTACCGGTCAGCGAGGTTCACTGGCGCGGCGCGCGGCGCATCATCCGCAGCATGCACCCGCCGGTCGACCTGTTCGAGGACATCGCCGACCCTGAGGACTGGCCGCTCCTCATCGCCGCCGAACAAAGAACCAATCCGCGCCTGATGGAGACGATCGGGGCTCTCGACCTGGTGCCGCCGGAGCGGAGGGTCGCCGGCCCCGGCGCAAGCTTCCTCATGGCCCCGTTCACGCATGTGAGCCGGGACCGGCCGAGCCGCTTCAGCGCCGGTGACTACGGCGTCATGTACGTTGCGGACCGGTTCGAGACCGCGCTGTTCGAGACGATGCACCACCACGCGATGTTCATGGCGGCGACCCGGGAGGCGCCGGGCTGGACGTCGCAGTTCCGCGAACTCGTCCTCGACGTCGACGCGGCGCTCCACGACCTTCGCGGCGACGATCCCGAATTCCTGCCGATACTCGACCCGGACAACTATTCGGCCGCGCAGCAACTCGGCGCGGCGCTTCGGCAAGGGGGATCGGGAGGAATCGTCTATCCCAGCGTTCGGGACGCTGGGGGAACATGCGCCGGCCTGTTCCATCCCGACATGGCCGGCAACGTCGTCCAGGCCCGGCACCTCGACTACCACTGGGATGGCAGTCGCGTGGATTTCTACCGCGAGGTCGGCGGGTCGGTATACCGCATCCGGTAGTGGGCGATCCGCCAGCCGTCGGCTGGCCGGACCTCAGACGCGCGGTCCGCGCTGCTTGATGAAAGTGCCGGCGCGGAGTTCGTTCACGGCCGTCTGCAGTTCGTCCCGCGTGTTCATCACGATCGGGCCGTACCAGGCGACCGGCTCCCTGAGCGGCTGGCCGGAGATGAGGAGGAAGCGGACGCCCTCCTCGCCCGCCTGGACGGTGACCTCGTCGCCGGAATCGAACAGCACCAGCGACCGGTTGCCGGCGGTCTCGCGCACGAGCACCTCGTTGTCCGGCGTGCCCCGCTCGGTCAGGACGCCGAACGGCTGCGACGCGTCGCGGAACGTCCCCGAGCCGGCGAAGACATACGCGAAGGCGTGGCGCGAGGTTTCGACCGGCAGCACCTTCCGCTTCCCGGGCGGAACCGAGATGTCGAGGTAGACCGGGTCGGCCGCGATGCCGTCCACCGGGCCGCGCTTGCCGAAGGCCTCGCCGACCACCACGCGAATGCGCGTACCGTCGTCTTCCACGATCTCAGCGATTTCCGCCGCCGGCACGTCCTGGTAGCGCGGCGCCGTCATCTTCAGCGACGAGGGGAGGTTCGCCCAGAGCTGGAAGCCGTGCATCCGGCCGGCTTCGTCCCCGCGCGGCATCTCCTGGTGCATGATGCCGGAGCCGGCGGTCATCCACTGGACATCGCCCGCGCCGAGCGTGCCGCGATTCCCGAGGCTGTCGCCGTGCTCGACATTGCCGGACAGCACGTAGGTGATCGTCTCGATGCCGCGATGCGGATGCCACGGGAAGCCGGCGAGATAGTCCGCCGGCTTGTCGTTGCGGAAATCGTCGAACAGGAGGAACGGGTCGAACTCGTCCGTCTTGCCGAAGCCGAACGCGCGGTGGAGCGAGACGCCGGCGCCTTCGCGCGTCGGCTGGGCGAGTGAGACGGACTTGACGGGTCGGATCGACATTTCGGGTCTCCGGGAACCGGGGGGCCGCAGCGGCTTGCGACCGGAAGTGTCCGAAAATGGACACGGCGAATCCCGCCCGCAAGCCGGATCAGCCATGCGTTTTTGTGTCGAAAGCCGGGAACCGGGGTAGCGGGTGACGGGTTTGGAGGACGGGTGGGGCAACACCCAATAGCCTCAGGAGTGAACCATGAAGACCGTTCTCACAGCGGCGGCCCTGCTTGCCTCGACCGCCCTTGCCATCCCGGCGGCCAACGCCCTCCAGATCGGCGTGGGCGGGGATCTCGGCGTTGCCGTCACCATCGGTGGCGATGACGACACCGGCATCAACCTCGGCGTCGGTGCGGATGCGAACGCCAACGTGAATGCCGGCGCGGGCGCCGCTGCCGGCGCCGAGGCCGAGGCCATGACCAATGTCATGCTTCGCACCGACGCAGCGACCGACGCGACGACCGACTTCGCGGTCGATGCCCTCGTCAGCGCCTCCGTGTGGACCGAGGACAATGTGCTCATCGGCACTGTGGTCACGGTGACCGCCGATGCGGACGGCACCGCCGTCCTGATCGTCGACACGACCGACGGCTGGATGGAGGGCGTCGACCAGATCGCCCTCCGCACCTCGGCTGTGATTCACACGGACGCCGGCATCATTGTCCAGAGCGGCGACGAGGAGCTCAAGGCCTCGATCACGGCTGCGATGGAAGCCAACGCGGCCGCTGCCGCCGCCGTGCGTTAAGTCGCTCGCCCTGGCTCGCCTGGATTGAGGATGGCCGGAGGGCACACGCCCTCCGGCCATTGCAACGTCTGGAACAAACACACCTCCACACCGTTGAGGTCCCGGACAATCAAACCGAAAGACTGACCCCCATGCTGACCTGGGCCATCATTGCCCTCATCGTTGCGCTGGTCGCGGGCGCTCTTGGCTTTACCGGCGTGGCCGCCGGCGCTGCGACCGTGGCGCGCGTCCTGTTCGGGATATTCATCATCGTCTTCCTCGTCCTCCTAGTCCTCTCTTTGATTGGCGTCGGAGCCGCTGTAGTATAGGCGTCGGTGGGCCATTCGGGCTCAAAGGGTGCGGAACCGTTGCTTGCGTGAGGCGTTGTAAGGCGCGACCTCGTCGCGGGAACGGATCAAAAAGAACGATCAGAAAGGGCTAGACGATGAACAAGATTCTCATTGCCGGCGTTGCTGCGGCCGGTATCGCATTGGCGGGTTGCTCGCCGACGGCTGTCGGGACCGGTGCTGGTGCCGTCATGGGCGGCGTTCTCGTCGCCGCTCTCGGCGGTAACCCCCAGGCGATCGCGCTCGGCACGCTCATTGGCGGCGCGGGCGGCTTTATCGTGTCGTCGCTCACGCAGGCCGCGGGTCAGCCGGCCGGCGTCTGTCAGGCGGTCAACCAGTACGGCCAGCCGATCTACCTGCTGCCGAACGGCCAGCCGACCGCGACGCCGACGGCCAATCCGCTGCTGGTGCAGTGCTAGGCTTTCGCTAGCGTCCAGGAATCCTGATCGGCCCGGTCCGCGAGGATCGGGCCGATTGCTTTTCCGGCTGGCTACCGCAGCGACATCACCATCCGGTTCGACTGCCGCAGCCGGTCCGAGAGATCGCCGACGAGGTTGGCCAGGATCTGGTTCATCACCCGCGGATGTTCCTCGAAGAACGCCCGCATTCGGTCGATCGGCAGGCGCCAGCAGATCGCTTCGGTCTCAGCCACGATGTCGGCGGAGCGCGGCGCGCCGTCGATGAGCCCCATCTCGCCGAAGATCGCGGAGGGTCCGAGCGAGGTGACCCGCGTCGGCGTGCCGATCCTCGACGGCAGCTGGACCGTCACCATCCCCGCGGCGACCACGAAGATCGCGTCGGTATGCTCTCCCTGGCGAACGATGCCGTCGCCGATGGCATAGGTCCGGGCCTCCGGCCTGACGGCCGCGACAAGGGCGGACATGTCGTCCTCGGCGATGCCGGAGAACAGCGTGGCGCTCTCGACCGGAAGCGGCGCGTCCGACCCGGGCGACAGATTCGAGCGCAGCACGCGATCCTCGGCGATTTCGAGGGCCTGATCGAGGCTCTGCTCGACCAGAAACCGGCCGGGCAGGTCTCCCTCCGGGCCGCGCAGGAGATCGAACACGCCGGCCTCGATCGGCTCGGTCAGCATCACCGTCTCGTCCATGACGGCGAGCGCGGTGCCGAATTCGGTCAGGAGGCGTGCGGACCCCGCGTCCATCCCCGTCACGCTCTTCATGTCGATAATCACGAGCCGCCCCTGCGCGAGCGCTGCGTGAACGCGCCGGAGGATCCGGTCGGCGATCGCGATCGTGAGGTCGCCGCGCGCCTCGACGACGAGAATCCTGTCGCCGTCGCCGTCGAGCGCGGCCCGCTCGGGCACTGGCCGCCAGCGCCGCGACCGGACATCGCCGCCGTTCCATTCCCGGGTCCGGAGGCCGTTGCCGCCGATGCGCTGGCGGAAGCTGTGGAAGGAGAACATCGCCGAAAGCTCGCGGCAGGCGGCGACCGCCCGGACGCTGTTGCCGAACCGGTCGAGCCGCGGCGAGTAGGCGGCAATGCCGAATTGGCCCGGGACCACCGCCAGAACGCCGCCGGCAACGCCACTCTTGGCCGGCAGGCCCGCCTCGAACGCCCACTGCCCGGCATAATCGTACATGCCGCAGGTCAGCATCACGGTCAGGACATCCGGGACGCTCTCGACCTTGACCGCCCGCTCGCGGCTGAGGGGATTGATGCCGCCATTGGCGAGCGTCGCCGCCATCATCGCGAGGTCGCGCGTGTTCACCAGCACCGAGCACTGACGGAAATAGGTGTCGAGCGCGGCAGCCGGCTCGCCCACCAGCATCCCGGAATTCAGGAGGAGATAGGCAATGGCGCGGTTGCGGTGGCCCGTCTGGTTCTCCGAATGGAACACGCTTTCGTCCATGGCGAGGCGTCGGCCGGCAAAGCCCGACAGGGTCGCCATCATCGCCTCGTTGCGCGCCTCCTGGGTCTCGCCGGCATACAGCGCCGACACCGCAATCGCACCGGCATTGACCATCGGGTTGAACGGCCGCCGGTTCTCCTCGTCGAGGACGATCGCGTTGAAGGCGTCGCCCGTCGGCTCGACGCCGACGCGGGTCAGCGTCTCCTCGCGGCCGAACCGGTCGAGCGCCGCGGCGTAGGCGAAGGGCTTCGAGATCGACTGGATCGTGAATTCGACATCGGAGTCGCCGACCGCGTAGACCTCCCCGTCCAGCGTCGCGATGACGATCGCCAGGTGGTCCGGATTGGCCTTCGCCAGTTCCGGGATGTAGGTGGCGACCGTCCCTTCCTCCAGCGCGCCGACGCGCGCGTGGATCGTCCGCAGGCTCTCGATGAACGGCTGGGCAAGCAACACGCGGGCATCCCCCTTCCCGGCGTCTGGACGATGCATGCACAGCACGGCGCATGCCATTGCTCCGTTCATGGCGCACTGCCAGGTTGCCCGCGAAGAGGTCAGTCCGCCTGCTCGCTGGGCAGACGGCGGCGACCTTTGCCTACAACGTAGGCGGCACCCTCGGGGCCCGCATATGGTCAATCATCATGCCGTGACGGTAAGCTGCGGCCTGGCGAGGGCGTCTTCTGCAGCAAGTGGTGCGCACGCGTGTGCGCGGCAGGGACGATGCGGCGACCGGACTCTTTCATGGCAAGGGCACAGGCATGACGGGATTGCGGGATTCATGGTGCGGCCTCGCCGCGCGACTTTGGCGGATGCGGCGCATGGCGGCCGCGGCAGGGCTCGTAGCCATGGCCATGGTCGCCGGAGCGGCGCCTGCCGCGGCGCAGAACCCCCTCGGCACGGCGGTGGCCGTGCGGCCGACGGCAGAGGGCGAACTCGGCGGCACGCGCGTGACGCTGGTCGACGGCAACACGCTCTTCCAGGGCCAGACGATCGCGACCGACACGACCGGCGAGGTCCAGATTCTCTTCGCCGACGACACCCGCATGGTCGTCGGCCCCAATTCGACGCTCATCATCGAGACGTATCTGCTGCAGAACGCCAATACGGTCGGCAACCTGACCGTCAATGCCCTTGGCGGCTCGTTCCGCTTCATCTCGGGCAACAGCCCGTCGGCGAACTACCACATCAACACGCCGACCGGCACGATCGGCCTGCGCGGCACGAAGCTCGACTTCACCGTCGATCCGGTCGAAGGGCTGGTCTACATCATCGTCTATGAGGGCCAGGTGTTCTTCTGCAACCTCGCCGGCGTCTGCGTCGACCTCGAGGCGCGCTGCCAGGTCGGCGTGATGGGCGAGGCCCTCGCCGAGGTCATCACCCAGCAGCGCCCGCGCTTTGCGATCAGCCGGGCGGAGTTCATGTACGCCATCTCGCAGTGGCGCCTCCTCGATCCGTTCCAGGTCGAGGATCCGCGCGAGTGCCTGTTCGCGACCGCCGCCGGCGCGGGATCGCCGCCACCCAGCCCCTCGCCCAGCGGTGATGATTCCAGCTCCGGCTCCGGCAGCGGAGGAAGCGGGGGAAGCGGATCGGAAGGACCGCCGTCGAAGGGCTCCAAGGGCGGCTCGTACAGCTCGGGCCCCGGGACAATCTGCGAGGCGATCCTCAATAACGCCTACGACCTGCCGATCCCGCAATGGGTGTACACCTACTGCTTCGGCCCGGGTAAATAGGCGCCATGGCGAACCGCCCGCGCGGGCTGCCGCGCGGGCGCGGGGAGGGGCAGACGGCGGATGTGGAAGCGGCGCGTCTTCCCGAGCCTGTTCGGGCTCGCCATCGTCCTGCTCCTCTGCTGGGTCCGGATCGCCGACCCGTACCCGGTCCAGTCGCTCCGCGACCTGACCTTCGACTGGTACCAGCGCCTCGCTCCGCGTGAAGGGGCCGATCTTCCGGTCCGCATTGTCGATATCGACGAGGCCTCGCTCGCGGAGATCGGCCAGTGGCCGTGGCCCCGGAACACTTTGGCCGAACTCACGACCCGACTCACCCAGCTCGGCGCCGCCGCCGTGGTGTTCGACATCCTCTTCCCCGAGCCCGACCGCGTATCCCCCGCGCGCCTTGCCGAGGCGATCGAGGCGGACCTCCCCGGCGCGCTCGACCTTGCCGCGGCCGGCCGCCTGCCGGACTACGACAACATGTTTGCCGAGGCGCTGGCCAATTCGCCTTCGGTGCTCGGCTTCGGAGTCGTCTCTCGTGGCGGCACGCCGCCCGGCGTACCGAAGGCGGGCATCAACCTCGTAAACGAGCTGAACAAGGAACGCGTCCTCGTGCCGACGATTCCCGGGGCTGCGATGCCGCTGCCGGTGCTGGCGGCGGCAACCTACGGACTGGGCAGCGTCAGTCTCGAGCCCGGCGGCACGGTCGGCGCGATCCGCCGTCTGCCGCTGCTGTGGCGGAGTGGCACCGAACTCTATCCAACGCTCGCCATTGAGGCGCTCCGCATCGCCCTCCAGACGGACAGCATCGTTGCCATCGCCGACCCGATCGGCTTCGGGACGATCCAGCGCGTCCACGTCGGCGGTTTCACCGTGCCCACGACGGCGACCGGCGACCTCTGGCTCTACTACCAGCAGACGCCCGACGACCTCTACGTCTCGGCCAGGGACATCCTCGGCCCCGATGCCGGCGCGTTCCAGAATCTCATCGCCGGGAACATCGTCCTCATCGGCACCTCCGCTACGGGACTCCTCGACATCCGCGGCACGTCGCTCGGCGTGAACATGCCGGGCGTCGAGATCCACGCCCAGGCGATCCAGCAGATCCTGTCCGGCACCTACCTCGCCCGGGCCGACTGGGTCGGCGGGCTCGAACTCCTCGCCTTCCTGCTGATGGGCCTCTTCATCATCTTCGCCACGCAGTTCTTCGGGCCGCTGACCGTGCTCGTCCTCGGTGGCGTGATGGGACTGGCGATGGCGGCTGGCTCATGGCTGGCGTTCCGCGACGGCTCCGTGTTCGGCTTCGAAAACGGCGGGGTCCTCATCGATCCGAGCTTCCCGCTGCTCGGCACGTTCATCGTCTACTCGGCGATGATCTTCTTCCGCTTCACCATCACGGACGCCGACAAGCGGAAGATCAGGAGCGCCTTCGGCTTCTACGTCGCCCCGGCGCTGCTGGCGCAGATCGAGAAGAACAGCGGCCAGCTCGCGCTCGGCGGCGAGACACGCGAACTGTCGGTGATGTTCTCCGACATCCGCGACTTCACCACGCTGTCGGAAGGGTTCGTCCCGCACAAGCTGGTGACACTGCTCAACACGCTGTTCGACGCCCTCGGCAACCGGATCACCGGCGAACTCGGCACGATCGACAAGTTCATCGGCGATGCGGTGATGGCGTTCTGGAACGCGCCTGTGGAGGTGCCGCGCCATCCCCTGCGGGCCTGCACCGCGGCACTCCAGATGCGGAAGACGCTGGTGGAGCTGAACGCCGTCGATGCCTTCAGGCTGAAGGCGGAGGGGCATGCGATGCAGGAGATCTACATCCGCATCGGCATCTCGACCGGCGAGGCGCTCGTCGGCAACATGGGTCTCGAGACGCGGTTCGACTATTCCTGCATCGGCGACACGGTGAATGTCGCCTCGCGCGTCGAAGGCGCCTGCAAGACGATCGGCTACGACATCACCGTGGTCGAGGCGACGCGGGCGGGGGCGGCCGAACTTGCCTTCCTCGAGGCGGGCTCGATCGCCCTCAAGGGCAAGTCCAGGCGCGAGGCGATCCACATCCTGGTAGGAGATGCGGAACTGGCGGCAACGCCCGGCTTCCAGGCGCTCCAGGCCGCGCACGCCGAACTCCTCGCGGCCATCCGCTGCGGCGGCGACTTCGACGGCGCCATCGACCGCTGCGTCGCGCTCATCACCTTCCCCGACAGTCTCCTCGCCAACTTCTACGCCACCATCCGCAAGCGGCATGGTGACTACCTCCTCGACGCCCCGGCCGCTGCGGAAGCGGGGCACGGGTTCACGGATTGACCTTGGCCGACGCCGATGCTCCGCCCCCGGGAGGAGGGAAGAAGGCATCTCACGACAGGGCGCTGAGATTGAGTTCCACGACGCCGTCGGGGTCCAAGTCTCTGCACGCAGCACCCACATCCCGGATCATTGTTCCGAAACGGTTTCGGGAGCACGATGCCGTACATGCTTTTCGCGGGGCGCGGCATGTGGCAGTGGATGCCGTGATCGCTCCCGACGGATTGCGCGGCGGGGGTTTCACCCGGGGCCGGCTTTTTTGCCGGCGGTTGGGGGCCGGGCAGGAGACGGTGCGTTGACGCGCGAAGAGGCGGCGATTCTTGCGGTGCTTGTTGCCCTGCAGGTCAAGCACTTCATCTTCGATTTCGTGCTGCAGCGGCCTTACAGCTTCTTCCAGAACAAGGGCGTCTACGGGCATCCCGCGGGCATCGTCCATGCCGGCCTGCACGGGCTCGGCTCGATCCCGGCGATCATGATCATGCCGCCGGGCTTCTGGATCGGCGCCGCCATCGTCGTGGGTGAGTTCATCCTCCACTACCACATCGACTGGACCAAGGAGCAGGTCGGCCGCCGCCACAAGCTCAACGCCGCGGACCAGTCGCTGGCCCTTGGCATCGACCAGTTGGCGCACCAGCTCACCTATGTCGCGATCCTTGCGATCCTGATGGCCGCGAACTGACGGTCGGGTAGACTCGCCCACATGACCATGGCCGACAATCCGCGCCCGCCACGCCCAGGCGGTGGGGTCCCCTTGGGCCCGCCCGAGCAGGGGCTGATGGCCCGCATGGGCGCGCTGCGCAACGTCCCGCCCTTCATCCGCATGGTGTGGCAGACTAACCGCGGCCTCACGCTCGCCTCGCTGGTCCTCCGCTTCATCCGGGCCTTGCTGCCGGTCGCCACGCTCTACATGGCGAAACTCATCATCGACGAGGTGGTGATGCTGGCGCAGTTGCCGGACCAGCCAGGCGACTTCAGCGGCTGGCTCGACAGCGGCCTTCTCGATCGGCTGACCGTGCTGCTGCTGGTCGAGTTCGGCCTCGCGGTGCTGAACGACGTGCTCGGGCGCGTCGTATCGCTGGTAGATTCGCTCCTGTCCGAGCAGTTCGCCAATGCGACTTCCATCAAGCTGATGGAGCACGCGGCCAAGCTCGACCTCGAGGATTTCGAGGACGCCGACTTCCAGGACCAGCTCGACCGCGCCCGGCGTCAGACGATGGGACGGAGCCCGCTGATCGGCCAGATTCTCGGCCAGGCGCAGAGTTTCGTCACCGTCGCCAGCTTCGCGGCGGGTCTCATCATCCTGTCGCCCTGGCTGATCGTCCTCCTCCTCGTGGCCCTCGTCCCATCCTTCCTCGGCGAGATCCATTTCAACGGGAAGGGTTACATCCTCGCCTATGAGCGGGCGGCGCAGCGGCGCGAACTGGACTACATCCGCCAGACCGGCGCGTCGGTCGAGACGGCGAAGGAAGTGAAAATCTTCTCGATCGCGCCCTTCCTGATCCAGCGCTACCGCGTGCTCGCCCTCAGCATCTACGACGCCAACCGGAGGCTTGCGATCCGGCGCGCGAGCTGGGGCGGCGGGCTCACCGCGATCGGCACGATCGGCTACTACATCGCCTACGCCTATCTCGCATGGCAGACGCTGTCCGGCCATTTCACCATCGGCGACCTCACCTTCCTCGCCGGCTCGTTCCTGCGGCTGCGCGGCCTTCTCGAGTCGTTCCTGACGTCCTTCACCGACATCGCCGGCCAGGCGATGTTCCTGCAGGATCTCTTCTCCTTCTTCGAGATCGAGCCGGAGGTGATGACGCCCAAGGCGGCCCGACCGTTCCCCGAAAAGATCGAGACCGGCTTCGTCTTCGACGACGTCGGTTTCATCTATCCCGGCGCCGAACGCTGGGCGGTGCGCCACCTCAACTTCACGCTCCAGGCCGGCGAGGTGCTGGCGCTGGTGGGCGAGAACGGCGCGGGCAAGACGACGCTGGTGAAGCTGCTCGCCCGCCTCTACGACCCCGACGAGGGCCGCATCCTCCTCGACGGCCATGACCTCCGCGACTACGACCTCGATGCGCTGCGCGCCAATATCGGCGTCATCTTCCAGGATTTCGTCCGCTATCACCTGTCCGCCGCAGACAACATTGCCATCGGCCGCATCGACGCCCGCGACGACCGTCTCCGCATCGAGGAAGCCGCCCGGCGCGGCATGGCCAACGAGGTCATCAGCAAGCTGCCGAAGGGGTACGACCAGATGATCGGCCGCCGTTTCCGCGGCGGCGTCGATCTCTCCGGCGGCGAATGGCAGAAGATCGCGATCGCAAGAGCCTACATGCGCGATGCCGCCGTCCTCATCCTCGACGAGCCGACCGCAGCGCTCGACGCCCGCTCCGAGTTCGAGGTCTTCGAGCGCTTCAAGGAACTCTCGGAAGGCCGCACCGTGGTGCTGATCTCGCACCGCTTCTCCTCCGTCCGCATGGCCGACCGCATCCTCGTGATGGCCGACGGCGCGGTGGAAGCGTCCGGCACGCACGAGGAACTGCTCGCCGCGGGCGGACGGTATGCCGAGTTGTTCGAGCTTCAGGCGGCGGGGTACCGGTAGTCGGCGGCAAGCGCCCGCGCCCTACAGCCCGACGGCCTTTCTCAGCGCCGCGTTGATACGTGCCTGCCAGCCCTTGCCGTCGCGCCGGAAGGCCTGGACGACCTCGTCGTCGAGCCGGATCGTCACCTGGCGTTTTGGCGTGTCGAGTGGCGGCCGGCCAGGGCCGCGACGTATCTTCTCGGCAAGAGCGGGGAATACCTCCGCGAATGGTCTGGCCGACGCCAGTTCCTCATCGCTGAGTGGAGGACTGTCAGACACCGCTGCCCAATCTTCGGCCGTGATCCCCAGCGCGCCATGGGCTGACGGATCGTACCCAACCGGACGCCGCGCATTTCGTTGAGGCGGCTTGGAAACCGTGCCGCGTGCCGGTTTCTTGCCAGAACCGACCGTGACGGCGCGGCTGCGCGTGGAAGCTTCAGACTTCTTCGCCATCGACCGACCTCCGTTCCTTCGTGTTCGCTGGCCTCATGCTGATGATCGAAAGGGCCTCCTGGCCGACGGGCTTGAGGACAACGACGACCAGACGCCCACCGTCCTTCAGGCGACCCACCGCCTTATAGCGGTCATCGCGCGCGGCAACGATCATCGCATCAAGGAAGAAGCCGTCTGTAAGCCGCGCGAAGTCGAGACCATGCTTGAGGAGGTTCGCAACCCGCTTTGGTTCGTCCCAGACGATGAGCATGCCGCGCAATGGTAGGGCGCGTTCGCTCCAGCGTCAATAAACACACTACGAATATTCTCCCGTTGATCACGCATGGGCATTGTTGACCGCGGGGAACCACACGCCGCGGTCGGCCATGTTCCCAACATTCGGCGCAACATGGTTCTGGTCCAGATCGTCGAATGTGACGCCTTCGATGACGCGATCAACCCTTGGCAGTTTCTCGACGATGGAAAGCCCAACGAGGCATTCCTCGAGGAGAGCCAGTGCATCGGCCTGATCCAGGGCGGTAACACCACAGCCAAGATTCAGGAATGTTGGCGGCTCAATTCGCTCGAAGCGAACCCAGAACCGTCGTAGACGCATGGTCGAGCCCTCCCGGAAATGGAAGCCCGGCGGAGTCTCCCCCGCCGGGCCAAAAGCATCACTGAACCGCCGTGCGCCTAGTTGAAGCGCAGCGTTGCGGGCGGGAAGAAGCCGGCAGCGCCGGAGTAGTTGCCGACCCAGACCTTGTAGACGCCGGCCACCGGGCTGTTGATCTGGATGCGCGGGTTGAGGTTGCCGCCGCTGTCGTCGTCGCACAGCCACTGGCCGCTCGGCGTCTGGACGACGAGGGTCGTGTCGGTCGCGGCCTGCACTGAGATGGTGAGCGGCAGGAGGCCGATGATGGTGTTGAACTGGACGTTGAAGTCCGGCGGGCCGTTGATGTAGCCGCGGCAATTGCCGACCGACGAGGCCGGGATCGGGCCGCCCGCCGCCACCTGGACGGTGCGCGTGAAACCGGCATTGACGGTTGCCGAACCATAGGTCGGCGGAGCGTTGGGGTTCGGGAACGCGCCCGGAACAACCACGGTACAGCCCGCCAGAGCTGCCGCCGCCACCAGTGCAAGTATCTTCTTGAACATCTCGAGCCGCCTTCTTTTTTCTTCGGCAGCACGACGCTGCCTGCCCCCGCTCTCGTCCGGCACCCGCCGGACCTTCGGATACACTAGCATGCCGCGCGCCAGTTGCACCCGGACTCCGCCAGGGGCGGTTACCCGGATGAATCAGGCCGCGACCTGTGGCCGCCGTCCCGCCCATGGCGCCACCGCTTCGAATGCGGCGGCTGCCGCGATCACCGTCTCGTCGCCGTAGCGGCGTCCCATGATGTGAAGGCCCGCCGGCCTTCCGTCGGCGGTGAAGCCGGCGGGCACGCTCGCCGCCGGCTGGCCGGTGAGGTTTGCCACGAACAGGCACGGCGTCCACGCGTCGTCAGCGACGGGAACCCCGAAGATCGAGCCAGGCCCGTCGCGGTCGAGGCTGAAGGCCGGGCAGCCGACGGTGGGCGACAGCACCAGGTCGTAGCGCGCCATGAGCGTTGCCATCGCGGCGTTGACGCGCTTCCGCTCCGTGATCGCGTCCGCGAACTCCTCGGCCGTCCAGCGCGTCTCGAGGACACGGCGGAGGCCCGGCGCGAGGTCGTCCTCGCGTCCGGCGGCCATGCGACGGAGGCCCGTGAGGTCGGTCTCGAGCGCGACGATCGCGCGATAGGCGGGCGTCACATCAGGCAGGGGCTCATCGAGTTCGTCCACGCTACAGCGAAGGTCCATTGCGAAGCGCGTGACGGCTGCATCGATCAGCGCCCGGATGTCGGGCTCCGGGCGAAGCCCGCCCCAAACCGGCACGTAGGCGATCCGAAGGCCGAGACGCGAACGTGGCTCGGCGGCTGCACGCCAGCGGACGCCTTCGTCGGGCACGGAGAGGCGGTCGCGCGGGTCGGGCCCCGCCATCGCCTCGATCATCGCGGCGGCGTCCGCGACGCTGCGGGCGAGCGGGCCGAGATGCTCCACCGACTCCCAGCCGGAGGCGCCGGGATAGTTTGCGTCGCGGGAACCGGGCCACAGCGGGATGCGCCCCATCGTCGGCTTGATGCCGACAAGGCCGCAGAACGCAGCGGGGAGGCGCACCGAGCCGCCGCCATCGCTGCCGAGCGCGAGCGGCACGATGCCCGCGGCGACAGCGGCGGCGGAGCCTGCCGAGGAGCCGCCCGAAGTATGCCCGGGGCTCCACGGGTTGCGCGTGGTGGGGAAGAGGCGGTTGTGGCCGATCCCGCCATAGCCGAACTCGGCGGCATTGGTCTTGCCGATGACGATGGCGCCGGCGGCGCGCAGGCGCTCCACGGCAACGTCGTCGGCATCGGGGATGAAATCGGCGTAGAGGCGCGACCCGAAAGTGGTGCGCAGCCCCTTCGTCAGGACGAGGTCCTTGATCGCGACGGGAACGCCAGCAAGCGGCCCGACCGTCTTGCCCGCCGCGATGCGGGCTTCGAGGGCGCGGGCGGCAGCGAGCGCTTCGTCGCCGGCCACGGCGGTGAAGGCGTGGAGGATGGGGTCGAGCCGGTCGATCGCGTCGAGGGCGGTGCGGACGGTCTCGACGGGCGAGATCTCGCCCGAGCGGACGGAGCGGGCGAGGGCGACCGCCCCCGGCCAGGCATTTGCGGCAACCAACATGAAGCCTCGAAAGGGAGCTCGGAGGAAGTCCCGCCGCGGGCGGAGGCGCCGCGGCGGGACCGGTTCAGGCCGAGGGGATCAGTCGGCCCGGGAGAGCGTCCGGAAGTCGAGCGTTAGGTGGAACCAGTAGGTGTAGCCCTCGATGTCCGGCTGCATCGCCACATCCCGGAAGTCCTGGATCAGCGGGATGCGCGGCACGTCGTCGAAGGCGATCTGGATGAACTCCTGGACCTGCTGCTCATAGGCCGTGCGGTCCGGCTCGAACCGGGCGGCGTCAACGAGCGCGTCGAGGGCCGGGTTCTGGTAGTTCATCGAGTTGAATACGGTGTTGTTGCCGCCGTGATAGGTCCAGTAGAAGTAGTATTCCGGATAGTTGAGCCAGGCCTTGAAGGACATGATGTCCATCGGGAAGGCCTTGTCCGCGAGCTGGGCATACCAGTTGGCGCCCGGCACTTCGTTGATCTGGACGGTGACACCGATCTGCCGGAGGCTGTCCTGGATCAGGAGGGCGATCGGCTCGCGCGTCGCGGACGTCGACAGGTCGTAGGACAGCGTCGTGGCAAAGCCGTTCGGGAAGCCGGCTTCGGCCAGCAGCGCGCGGGCCCGGTCGAGATCGTAGACATAGGGCGACGGCTGCGGCCACGCGGTGGTGGTCACCTCCTCCGGCCCGCCGAACATGCCAATGCCGCGGTCGTACATCGCCGTCCCGACGATGTCCTCATAGGGGATCGCGTAGGCGATCGCCTGGCGGACGAGCGGGTTGTCGAACGGCGGGATCGTGACGTTCATGTCGACATAGATGAGCTCGGCGTCGACCGGCGTGCCGATGACCTTGAGTTGGCCCGCCTCGACGAGTTCGGCAAAGTCCTTTGGCGGCAGGTTGAACGAGAGGTCGGCGTCGCCGCGCTCGAGCAGCGCCCGGCGGCTGCCGGCGGACGCGATCTGGCGCGAGATGACCCGCTCCATCTCAGGCAGTTCGCCCGACTTCCACTCGTCGAAGCGGCTGAACACGATCTCCGTGCCCGGCGTCCATGATTCGACGCGGTAGGCGCCGCCGCCGGCATCGTTGCGGCCGACCCATGCGAGCGCCCACGGATCGTCCGGCGTCGCATGCTCGAGGGCGAGCTGCGAATTGATGATGATCGGTACTGGCACCGCAAGGTTTGCCAGGATCAGCGAATTCGGCCGCGGGAAGTCGACACGGATGGTGTGCTCGTCGATGACGACAAACTGGTCGGGCGAGGTCATCTCGGACGCGCCCATCTGGGTCGAGGGGAAGCCGCCGACCGACACAGCTCGATCGAGCGACCACTTCACGTCGGCCGAGGTGACGGGCCTTCCGTCATGGAAGACGGCATCGGTGCGGAGGTGGAAGGTGACGGACATGCCGTCCTCGGAGAACTCCCAGCTCTCCGCGAGTTCCGGCGCGAAGGTCGTGTAGTCGTACGTCCAGCTGCCGTCGGGAAGCTGGATGCGGGCGTGGGTGATCAGGCGGTCGTAGACGTTCCACGACACCTGGTGAGTGGGGACGTTTGCCGTGGCGCCGTGGATGTCGAGGGTCGCGGGACCTTCCTCCTCGACGATGACGAGGACATCGTCACGGGACTGGGCGAGGGCGGGCATGACCAGCGCGGTCGTGCCTGCCAGGGCCAGGGCGAGCGCGGCGGTACGGACCAGCCTGCCTGGCGTTGGGCGGAAATGCTGCACGAGAGGGCTCCTCAGAAGTCCGGTCGCGAAATGCGATGGATGACGGCATGACTGTCAGGCAAGTGACGTGCCAGTGGGTCACCGTCGGTCCCAGATGGCCGAACGCTGGGGGATTTCGGGGCACGCTTCCGATGTGGTCTTCCGTACTGTTCACATGACATGCATAAAAGTCATGCACCTCTGCCGCGATTCTAGCCTCACCGGATTGCGGTTGCCCTCCTTGGCTCTCCTCATGGCCGAATTCCGCGACGAACGGCGTGGCACCCACCTTGCTTGATCTCTCGTCATGCACATGAACAATGACATCGCCCGGAAGCTGCGGCACCTCTCACCGGCAGAGAGGGGTGAAGGAGAGCATCTCCACGGCACAATTCCCGATGCCGCCGCACAACTCCGCTCGTCCCCGCGAAGGCGGGGACCCATCTCTCTTTGCAAGGAATCGCTCGGCTCCGCCATTCATCCGGCCGGGCCTCCGGCCCGAGGTCCTTCGGGCGGGATGGCGTCCCGCCTTCGCGGGGACGATCGGTGTGTGGGCCAAAGGGAGAGCGGCTCGCAAGGCCGGGCCCCATGACCCGCGTCATCGGCTTCCGCCTCCTCGCCGCGATCCCGAATCTCGTCGGGATCATCGTTATCGCCTTCATCGTCACCCGCATCCTTCCGGGCGACGCCGCGGCCTACTACGCCGGCCCCACGGCCACGGCCGCAACCATCGAGGAGACGCGGCAGCGGCTCGGGCTCGATGGGACCGTGGTCGAGCAATTCCTCGCCTATGTCGGACAGCTCGTGCGCGGCGATCTCGGCGACAGCCTCTCCTCCGGCCAGCCGGTGATCGAGGACTTCGCCCGGCGCCTTCCGGCGTCGCTTGAACTCACCCTCTACGCCCTCATCATCGCCATCGCCGGCGGCATCCTCCTCGGCGTGGGGGCCGCGCTGCGGCCCCGCGGCGTGGTCGACCGCATCGCTTCCGTCGTATCGGCGGTCGGCCAGGCCGTGCCGACCTTCTTCCTCGGCCTCATCCTGATCTTCGTCTTCTACTACATCCTGAACTGGGCCCCGGAGCCGCTCGGCCGCCTCTCCTTCATGTACCGGCCGCCGCAGCCGATCTCTGGCTTCTGGACGATCGACGCGCTCCTCCAGGGCCGTTTCGACCTCTTCGGCGAACTTGTCCGCCAGCTCGCGCTGCCGGTCATCACGCTCGCCTGGTTCGGCATCGGTCCGATCGCCCGCGTCACGCGCTCGGCGATGCTGGACGCCCTGTCGAGCGACTTCGTCCGCACCGCCCGCGCGGCCGGGCTGCGGCGGCGGACCATCCTGTGGCGCTACGGCTTCCGCAACGCGGTGATCCCGGTCCTGCACACCACCGGCATGGTGTTCTCCTTCATGCTCGGCGCGAACGTGCTGGTCGAGGACGTGTTCGGCTGGCCCGGCATCGGCGCCTACACCGTCGACGCGGTGCTGGTCGCCGACTACGCGCCGGTGCAGGCCTACATCCTCGTGATGGCGGCGCTCTACATCGTCGTGAACCTGGCTATCGACGTCGTCACCGCCCTCGTCGACCCGCGGGTTCGCTATGACAGCTGACGCCGCCATGGGTGCGCCGGCCCGTCGGCGATGGCCCCGCCTCCGTATCAGGGGCGGCGCCTGGAGCGTCTGGCTCGTCGGCCTCTTCGTGTTCCTCGCGGTGTTCGGTCCAACGATCGTCCCCTACGATCCGGTCGCGACCAACACGCGCGTGAGGCTGGAGGCGCCGTCCTGGGCGCATCTCTTCGGCACCGACGATGTCGGGCGCGACGTGTTCAGCCGCGTCATCGCCGCGACCCGGCTCGATCTCATGATCGCCCTCGGCGCGGTCCTCCTCTCGCTCGGTATCGGCACGGCGCTGGGGGCGGCGGCCGGCTGGGCCGGCGGCTGGACCGACCGCATCGTCTCGCGGACCATCGACACGATCATGGGTTTCCCGCTGTTCGTCCTTGCCGTCGGCATCGCCGCGGGCATGGGCAATTCGGTATGGAGCGTCGTCATCGCCACATCAGTCGTGAACCTGCCGCTCTATGCGCGGACGACGCGGAGCGAGGTCAACCGGCGGCGGACCTCGGGCTACGTCCAGGCCGCGCGTCTCTCCGGCATCGGCTCCTTCACCATCGTTGCCCGTCACATCCTGCCCAACGTCACGCCGATCCTCGCGGTGCAGGCCTCGCTCAACATCGGCTGGGCCATCCTCAATGCCGCCGGCCTCTCCTTCCTCGGCCTCGGCATCCGCCCGCCGACGCCCGAATGGGGCATCCTCGTCTCGGACGGCGCGGAATTCCTGTTCTCGGGCGAATGGTGGATGTTCGTCTTCCCGGGCGCGATGCTGGTGCTTGCCGTGCTCGCCTTCGGCGGCTTCGGCGACTGGCTGCGCGACCGGCTGGACCCGAAGCGGGCATGAATGCGCTGACCGCCATCATCGAGCCGCCGCCGTCGCCCTTGCCCGACAGCGCGCCGCTCCTCGCCGTACGCGGCCTCTCCATCTTCTTCGGCGGTCGTATTGTGCCGACCGTGCAGGATGTCTCGTTCGACATCGCGCGCGGCGAGACGCTCGCCCTCGTCGGCGAGAGCGGGTCGGGTAAGTCGATCATCGCCCACACGATCGCCGGCATCCTCGCCAGCGCCGCGACGGTGTCGGCTACCACCATTAGCTTCAACGGCATCGAGCTCGCCGGGAAACCGGCGGCGGTGGAGGCGCTCCGTGGTCGGCGCATCGGCATGGTGTTCCAGAATGCCCGCGCCGCGCTGTCGCCGACGCTCTCCGTCGGCGCGCAGATCGGCGACGTGATCGCGCGACACCGGAGGCTGCGGCGGACGGCGCTTCGGGCGGCCATCGTGCAGGCGCTCGCCTCGGTCAAGATCCCCGACCCGGAGCGGCGTGCAAAGGCCTATCCGCACGAACTGTCCGGCGGCATGTGCCAGCGCGTGATGCTGGCCCTCGCGATGGCCGGCGAGCCGGATCTCCTCATCGCCGATGAGCCGACAACGGGTCTCGACAACACCACCCAGGCCGCCATCCTCGATCTTCTCGCGGCGGAGGCCGGGCGCCGCCGGATGGCGACCCTGTTCATCACCCACGATCTGGGACTCGCCCGCGACTACGCCGACCGCGTCGCCGTCCTCCACGCCGGCCAACTGGTGGAGGAGGGCCGCGCCGCGACCGTGTTCGACGCACCGCGTCACCCTTATTCGGCGAAGCTGGTTCGCGCGGTGCCGGCGAAAGCGGCCACCGTCGCCGACCTCGGCGGCATTCCCGGAAAGTTCCCCGATCTCTCGGGTCCCGTCCCAGCCTGCCGCTTCGCCGATCGCTGCGATCGCGCCGTGGATCGCTGCCGCGTGGAAGTGCCTCGCCTCGAACCCGTGCCGCCCGACGGCATGGCCGCCTGCTGGAGGCCGCTCGGATGACCGCGCTCCTCGAAGTGGTCGGACTGTCGCGGCGGTTTCCCGTGGGGGGCGGCGCACTGCACGCGCTCGACGATGTCGGTTTCCGCCTCCATGCCGGCGGCTCGATCGGCATCATCGGCGAGAGCGGGTCGGGCAAATCCACCCTGGCGACGATCCTCGCCCGGCTGGACGACCCGCAGGAGGGAGGCATCGTCCTCGACGGTTCCCGCGACATCGCGGGCGTGTCGGCTCGTGCGTTCGGGAAGGATCCGGCGCGGCGCGCGATCCAGCTCGTCTTCCAGACCGCCGGCGACGCGCTCAATCCCGCTTTCACCGTGGCGCAGAACATCGCCATCGGTCTCGGCACGCTCAGGCTCGATGCCGCGACGCTCGAGCGGGTGAGAAAGGTCGCCACCGAGGTCGACCTCGGCCACGATCTCCTCGATCGCCGGCCGCACCAGCTCTCCGGCGGCCAGCAGGCGCGCGTCGGCATCGCCCGCGCGCTGATCTCCAAGCCGCGTCTCCTCATCCTCGACGAGCCGACCGCCGCGCTCGACGTGTCCGTGCAGGCGACGATCCTCCGCCTCATCGACCGGCTGCGGCGCGAGCGCGGACTGACGCTGGCCTTCGTCTCGCACGACCTCGAAGTCGTCCGCCTGATGTGCGACAGCGTCCTGGTGCTCTACCTTGGCCGGGTGGTCGAGATCGGCGCTGTGGCGGATATCCTCGCCGCGCCCAGCCATCCCTACACGCGCGCCCTCGTCGCCGCTTCGCCGGGCGATGGCCGCGGCACATTCCGGCTCGCCGGCGACACGGCGAGCCCGATCGGCGCGAGCCGCACGCAATGCCTCCTCAGCACGCGCTGTCCGTTTGCCGACGAGCGCTGCCGCAGCGAGCGCCCGGCCCTTCACGGCAAGGACGGCCGCCTCGTCGCCTGCCACCACGCCGATGCCGTCGCGGCCTCGCTGGACGATGCCCCCGGCAACGCCGTTCGATGAGGCGCGGCGGGTCCCGAGGCGTGCGCCAGCGGACCAGTCGCGCATTTGGCGACTATGTGACGATCAAGGGGCGCGGTGGTGGCGAACGACCGCGCGAAGATCAAGGAACTGTGGACCCCGTTCGCCAGGGCGTGGTGGGAATCGGCGGACGATCCCGACATCCGCGTCCTCACGGTCACGCCCTCGAAGTCGGAAATCTGGGAGGGGGCCCAACAAGCTCGTCGCCGCCGCATTCATGCTGACGGCGGCCGTCACCGGCGCCAAGCCACCCGTGGGCGACCATGTCAAGGTCCGCCTCTAGCGGGAGCGGTTCGGCCGAAGCTCATCGGAGACCGGTTCATGGCGCGGCGCAGCCCCGGCCCGGGCCGCGCCGGACGTGCCGTCAGGCGGTGCGCAGCGGCCGCAGGACCTGCTCGATGCTGCCCTTGAGTTCGCTCAGGCTCGCAAAGGAACGGCCGTCCAGCGGCCCGAGCGCGGGGCGCACCGAATAGAAATTGACGGCGTGATCGCCTTCGACGACGTCGCCGACGACTTCGCCGAACACCGATAGCGGGAGATGCTTCTGGCTCACGAGGCGCGTGCCCCCGCGCCAAGCGGCGCGCGCTTCTTGGGGGCGGCGATCGACCCGTCCCAGATGGCCTGCTTGCGCGCGGCCTTGCGGGTCCGCCGGATCGCTTCGCTCTTCTCGCGGACCTTCCTCTCGGAGGGCTTCTCATATCCCCGGCGGCGTTTCAGTTCGCGGAACAGTCCCTCCCGCTGCAGCTTGCGCTTCAGCGCTCTCAAGGCCTGTTCAACGTTGTTGTCGCGGACGAGGACCTGCATCGGCTCTCCCTTCTGAAAAATGGAACTGCGGCGCGGCCTTGCGGCGCGCCGTGCGGATTGGCGGCTCCTCTCGGAGCAGCCCTGCTAGTAGCTGCCGATGCCCTTCTTCACGCCGGCCTTGCGAACCGGCGCGGCCCGCTTTGCGGCCGGGGCACCACCGTCCTCGGCATCGCGGGCAAGCCTCTGCGCGCGGAGATCAGCGGTCTTGGCCGCCGCGGCGCGCGCCTCGGTGTCCTGGTGGCTGAAGGGCGAGTTCTTGTCGCCCCCGGGCCGCTGCGCCTTCTGGAAGCGGGCGTCGGCGCTGGCCCTCGTCTTCGGATCCATCGTCTTCGCTCCTGTCGGCCGGCCTGCCGGTTGTCCCGTGGTCGTTATGATCCGGACGATGCGTGCTACTTCGCGGGGATCAGCCTGCTCTCGCCGACCACCCGCTCGTACTGCTCGAGGTCGCTCTTGACCCGATACCGGTTGTCGCCGCCTTCGGGCGGCAGGACAGCCATAATCCGGAACGCGCCGCGGAGGCGGGGACCCGCACCCAGCGCGCTGACCGTAACCCGGTCGCCCGGGCTGAAGTGGCGCTTAGGATCCAGGACGACCCCCTTTGGAACGAGATGGCTGCGCGTCACCGCGCAGCCGTAAGAGCAATTGCGGCCGAACTTGCCGGCCGCAGACGCCGCTAGGCGGGCGCGAGGTTCGACGCGGCGAGCTTGCCACGCTCGGTCACGACGTCGTAGCTGACCTTCTGGCCTTCCACGAGCGACCGCATCCCGGCGCGCTCGACGGCCGTGACGTGAACGAACACGTCGGCGCCGCCGTTGACCGGAGCGATGAAACCAAAGCCCTTCTGGGCGTTGAAGAATTTAACTGTACCTACGGCCACGATGGCCTCCTTTTCTGTCACCAGACAGGGTTTGCCGATACGAGACATTCGCATCGACTTCTCGAACTCAGCGGTGACTTGGAAAAGGCTCTCTGCGAGCGATCAACAAGGCAGAGCCAGTATCTCGAACGCACATAACATACGCCCTCGGACGAAGTCCTGCCAGAGGCGGGTTGAAATATTTTGTCCCACGCAGCCGAAAATCCCGGCGTCAAACCGAAACGAAGGCCAGATGCTGGATGGCGTCAGCGAAGTGCCGACGGGTATTCGCCGAACTGCTCCCGATAATAGGCCGAGAAGCGGCCGAGATGCCAGAAGCCCCATTTCATCGCGATGGCGGAGACGGAGTCCCCCCTCTGCCGCGCCAGCCGCAGGTCCCGCCGCGCACCGTTGAGGCGGCGGATGCGCAGCCAGGCGGACGGCGTAAGCCCCACCGTATCGGCAAAGGCGCGCTGGAGGGCCTCGGCGGTCACACCGGTTGCCGCGCAGATGGCGGCGACCGAGAGCGGATCGCCGGCGCGGTCGCTGGCGAGTTCCCGCACGCGGCGGAATATGTGCGGCGCCTCCGCGCCCGGCCGGGTTTCCGGCGCCACGACACGGAAGAGAATCTCCGAGAGCCGGTCGAGGGCAAGCGTCGCCACCACTTCGGGCGACGCGCCTGTCGGGCTCTTCGGATCGGACGCCATGACGAGGAGGCCGCGCAGCCACTCGCCCGTGGCGGCGATGGCAAGGTCGCCGCCGCGCACCATTGCGAGGAAAGGTCTTGGCGGCGAGGGGCCGAACAGGTGGGCGTCGACCGTCACCAGGAGCGAGTCCGAGCCGCCCTCGTTGACGGCGACGTGCTCCGCGCCACCCGTCCAGATGCCGAACGTCTCAGGCGCGATCGACATGCCGTTGACGCGCCAGCCCGATGTCATCCAGACGAAGTTCACCGACGATTTCGGTGCGACCGACGCCTGCTCGACGCTGACATTGAAACGCTCGCGTTGAATGAGAATGCCGCCGAGCCGGAGTGACTCGATGGACCCCGCGAAGTTCCCTCGGCCAAGCTGATTGTATTCCTGCTCCCAGCCGATCAGCCCGCGCTGTTGGATGGACGCATCCGGAAATTCTTCCCGGTGGAATCCGAAGTCTGTGGAAGCCCAATCCTGCAACATGACAGCCTAGGTTCTGAGCAGCTCAAACGCCTGCCTGTCCATTGTGCAGATTCGAGCTGGCGTACTGGATAGCCCACGCGATGGCGCGGTGCTTTGCTGAAGCCACCCCACAAGGAGAGACCCGTATGAAGAAGCTCCTGGCAATCCTCCTAAGCACGACTTGTGCCTTGTCGGTGGCGCCGGCGCTCTCGCAGGAGCCGCCGCCCCCCGTTCCGTTCGAGACCGTCGGCGTCAAGGAGGCAATCGACCCGGGTCCGAACCTGTTTCTCTTGCAGCAGAGCTGGGATGGCGCTTCGACCCTCCAGGTCTTCGACGCCGTCGACCTCACCTACAAGGGCGGCATGGGGACGGGCATGATGGCGCAGAGCGTCGTCTCGGCCGACGGCCTCACCGCCTACACGATGTCGACCTATCTCAGCCGCCTCACCTATGGCGACACGCTGATGGTGTTGCAGGCGTTCGACATCGCCACCCTCACGCCGACACTGGAAGTCGTCCTGCCGCCCAAGATCGCGATGGTCGGCCCCTACGAGCACCTCCTCCAGCTCTCCGCCGACGAGCGGTTCGCCCTGGTGATGAATGCGACGCCGGCCGCGTCCGTGACCATCGTCGACCTGGTGGCCGGCGAAGTGACGGCCGAGATTCCGACGCCCGGCTGCTGGGAGATCTATCCCGCCACCACCGGGCTCAAATGGACGATGCTGTGCGGCGACGGCACGGCGCGGACCTTCGTCATGAACGACGCCGGCACCGAGGTGGTCTCGCAGGAGGCGACGCCGGTGTTCGACGCGGACACCGATCCGCTGTTCGTCCATGCCGAGCGCGGCGCGGGCGACGAACTCATCTTCGTGTCCTATGGCGGCAGCGTTTACAGCATTTCGGACGCCGGCACCGCGCCCGAGCTCCTCTCCACCTTCTCCTTCGCCGACGACCTCGAACTGCCGTACGCCCCGGGCGGCTACCAGCTGACGGCCTACAACGAGGCGAACGATGTCCTCTTCGTCACGGTGCACGCCGACCCTTATGACGGCAGCCACAAGGACGGCAGCACGGAGATCTGGGTGGTCGACCTGGCGAACGAGGCCCTCCTCTACCGGCTCCAGCCGGAGGAACATGGCTTCATCTCGCTCGAGGTCACCGATGGCGACCGGCCGGTGCTCTACGGCTTCACCGAGCACAGCTACACGGTGCACGTCTTCGACATCGACCTGACCGCCCCCTTCGGCATCATCATGACCGAGACCGGCGTGGTCGACGTGCCCGGCGGCCAGGTCCTGGCGGTGCGGGAATGAACGAGATCTCCTCGCTCCTGTCGGCGACCGCGGCAGCATTCACGGCGCTCATCTTCGCGCGTGCCGCCTGGCACAAGCTCGCCGACTTCACCGAGTTCACCGGCTTCGTGGCAGACTATCGCCTCGTTCCCGAAACCCGGGTGAGGACCGCCTCCGCCGCGCTCGTCGCGGTGGAGGTGGCGATCCCGGTTCTGCTGCTCATCCCGGCCACGCAGGCGAGCGGCGCGGTGCTGGCGATCCTCCTCTTCGGCCTCTACGCGCTGGCCATGGGGATCAACCTCCTCCGCGGCCGCACCTCGGTGGAATGCGGCTGCGGCGGCGCGCCGACGCTGCTCTCACCGGTGCTTCTCGTCCGCAACGCCGTCCTCGCCGCAATCGCGGCGCTCGTCCTCGTTTCGGCAGGCACGCTCCAGCTCTCGTTCGGTGATGCCGCGGCGGCCGTCGCGCTCGGCTTCATGCTGTGGGTCGCCTTCCTCCTGTCGGAGCAGGTGCTCGCCAACGGCATCCGCGCCCGCATGCTCCGCCGCTAGGCCAACCAGAAGGAACCCATCATGACCGGATTGATCTTTGCGGTAGTCGTCCTCTGGATCGTGGTCCTCGGCCTCATCGTGGCGCTGTTCGCCATGGCGCGGCAGACCGGCGTCCTGTTCGAGCGCATCTCGCCCATGGGCGCCCTCATCAACGATGCCGGCCCGAAGATCGGCGATGCCTCGCCGCGCTTCACGCTGCCGAACCTCAATGGCGGCGTCGTCTCGCTCGGCGGGCCGGCCGACCGCAGCCGGCTCCTCTTCTTCCTGTCGCCCACCTGCCCGGTCTGCAAGAAGCTCCTGCCGATCGTGAAGTCGATCGCGACCAGCGAGAGGAGCTGGCTCGACATCGTCCTTGCCTCGGACGGCGAGGAGCAAAAGCATCGCGAGTTCATCGAGCGCGCCGGGCTCGCTGCCTTCCCCTACGTCCTGTCGAGCGACCTCGGCGTCACCTTCCGCGTCTCGCGGCTACCCTTCGCGGTGCTGATCGACGAGGCCGGCACGATCCGCTCGAAGGGCCTCATCAACAACCGTGAGCAGTTCGAGAGCCTCTTCAACGCGAAGGAGCTCGGTGTGGATTCGATCCAGACCTTCATCGAACAGCTGAAACCCACCAATAGCTGAACCACGGAGTGCTCCAGATGTCCGATATGATCGATCGCTTCCTCTCCTGGATGGACGGCGCCTCCGAGAAGGCGGTGCGCCGGACCGCCATGGCGGTGGGACGCCGCAACGTGCTGGCGACGCTCGGCACGGCAATGATGGGCACCGCGCTCGCGCCGATGCTTCCCTTCGACCGGACCTTCGGCAAGGCCTTCGCCCAGACGCCGGCGGGCGAGGACGGCGACGTCACGCAGTGCGACTACTGGCGCTACTGTGCCCTCGATGGCTACCTCTGCTCCGAATGCGGCGGCACGCTCACCGAATGCACGCCCGGTTCGGTGGCCTCGACGGTGGCGTGGGTCGGCACCTGCCGCAACCCGAACGACGACCGCGACTACCTCGTGTCGTACAATGATTGCTGCGGTGGCGGCGGCTGCGTGAACCCCACATTCTGCTTCACCTCGCAGGGCGAGCGCCCGGGCTACCGCATGGGCCTGTACAACGACATCAACTGGTGCATGGCCAACGAGACCAAGGGCTATCACTGCACGGTGGCCGTGGTCGTGGGCCTTGCCTAGTTGACGACCCTTCCGCCGCGGGCGCCACGTGATGCGGCGGTGCCTGACTTCCCCTCTCCCCGCCGGGCGGGGAGAGGACTTCGTAGCCTGGTGAGCCGAAGGCGAGCCTGGCGAGAATGGTGAGGGGGCGTCTCCCCAAGCCGGGCATGAGCGAGGGAGGCGCCGCTGGCCCCTCACCCCAACCCTCTCCCCGCTGAAGCGGGGCGAGGGGGCGCCAATTCTGATGTCCGGACCAGCTATCGGTCCGGCGCCCCGATCGAGGTGTGATGCGACTTCGCCTGCCGATTTTCGGACTTGCCCTTGCCACGGCGGCCGTGGCCGCCTCGGCGTGGGCACATCCGCCCGTGCCCGGCGTCGTGCGCCAGGCCGGCGGCAACATCGTTGCCGGGCCGCAGCCCGGGGCGGATGTCGAGCGCGACCCGCACACCAACTTCATCCTCCGCTGCTCGGGCTGCCACGGCGTCACCGGCGTCGGCGCGCCGCTCGCAGGGATTCCGACCTTTCCGGACGTGGTGGGCGTCTTCGCCGGCGACGATGACGGCCGGACCTATCTCTTCCACGTCCCCGGCATCGTGAGCGCCAGCCTCTCCAACCGCGAGATCGCCGGGGTGATGAACTACGTCATGGAGGCCTGGGCCGGCCGCTCGCTGCCGGCAGACTTCGTTCCCTTCACCGAGGAAGAGGTGACGATGCGCCGCGCGATTCCCGTCGAGGACGTGGTCGCCTTCCGCCGCGCGATCGTCGAGCGGCTCGCGGCGCAGGGGCTGGTCGCGGCGGACTATCCCTGGCCGTAGGCGCAACACCCGCCCGCAGGTCTAAGCCGGCATTGGGCGGTCCGGCAGCGATCTCTGCGGGTGAGCTCCGACAAGTTCGACGAATGTGAACTCTACGGCGGACGGTCGAATGTCGGTGACAATACGCCCGGGGATCCCGGTCGCCGATGCCGTTGTCTTCCGCCGGGCGAAGCCCCAACCCCAGCAGGTATTCCATGAACCTCCCCCTTGTGGGGAGGTCAAAGCCCGACGACTTTCGTCGGCGGGCTTTGGGAGGGGGTGAGCGTGGGACATCGGCCGATCGAACCGCTGAGTCGTTCGCTCGCGAGAGCCATGCGACAGCGCATGACCAACGCGGAATTCCGTCTCTGGAACCGACTGCGCCGCAATGGCATCGATGGCCTCCGCTTTCGACGCCAGTTCCCGATCGGTCGCTACATCGCTGATTTCGTGTGCCTTGAGCGTCGACTGATTGTAGAGCTCGACGGCGACCAGCATGGACATCATCGATCGATGATTGCGGATCGCGACCGCACTGCTTGGCTCGAGTCAAACGGTTTTCGCGTTCTGAGGTTCGGCAACCTCGATGTGGTCCGCCACATCAATGCTGTCTGCGATGCCATCTTCGCGGAAGCGCAGCTACCCCCTCCCGAAACCGGCGAGCCGGTTTCGACCTCCCCGCAAGGGGGAGGTTCAGGTCGGTATCGCTCGGATCCATTCAGCTCGTCGCCACAGCCCGGCAGTTGACGGGGCAAATAGCCAGCCACCCGCAGCGCTGAGCGTGTGCAGTGGTACAAGGACACTGATTCCGCCCGTGGCGATGGTCGTCTCGACCGTTTCTGCCTTGCAGCACGGGCCTTGCATGCGCCTGATGCAACCGACGAAGCTTGTCGGACCACAGTGAGGGACCGCGTCCACCAATGCAGAACATCCTCGAACTCGCTTCGGAATTCCCGGACTACCAGCTCGAGGCCGGCACGACGCTTCTCAATGTCGGCGACAACACCGGGCGGCTCTACGTGCTGGTCGACGGGACCGTGGAGGTCTGTCGCGACGACGTGACGATCGCCTTCGTCGACGAGCCGGGCGCGATCTTCGGCGAGATGTCGCTGCTGCTCAACATCACCCACACGGCAAACGTCCGGGCCGCCTCGGCGATCACGGTGAAGATCATCGACGATGCGCTGGAGCTGCTGCAGCAGCGGCCGCGGCTCATCATCCCGATCGCGCAACTGCTCGCGCGCCGGCTCCAGAACGCCAACAGCTATCTCGTGGACCTGAAGCGGCAGTTCGCCGACCAGGGCAACCATCTCTCCATGGTCGACAAGGTGCTGGAATCGATGAGCCACCAGCAGGCGCGAAGTTTTACGCCAATCGCCGAGCTGCCAGGCGACCCATGGTCAGAAGCCACTCCGGAGGATCGCTGATCCGCGGCAGCGGCCGCTCGAGCGGCTGGTCGAGCCGTGCGGCCTCCTCGCCCGTGAGCGACAGCCAGTAGGCGGCGTTCTGGTCGAAATCGAGCACGACATGCGACGGGATCGGCCCGACCTGATGGCCGGCGTTGAAGTTCCATGTCCGCCCGATGCGGTCGGCCCACGAGCCGTTCGGCACGAAGGGCGACTGGTGGATGTGGCCGGACAGGACCAGATCGGGCTGATGCTCCTCGATCCAGCCGCGGAGAACCTTGTCGCCGTAGGAGCGGCTGCCGCTCCAGCTCGTCGGCGAGCCCTCGGGCGGTGCGTGATAGACCCAAACCCAGCGCGCCGGCCGGCGCGCCGCGTCCCGTGCGAGCTGCTCGCCCACGGCCGCCTGGCTCTTCTCGCCGCCCCACCACGGACACAGAGTGAAGAGCGTGTCGCCGATCAGCTCCGAATCGCCATCGGTCGGGATGCCCATGTAGCGGGCGGAGGCGATCCAGCGCGCGGCGAGCTCGCCGTTGCCATCCTCCCCATCGAGGTCGTGGTTGCCGGAACAGACCAGCAGTGGCCGGATCGCGCGGATGCGCTTGAAGTATTCCTGCACGACCACGGTCTGGGCCGGGCGGCCGACCATCGAGGCGATCTCGAGGTGGTCGCCCGCCAGAACCACGACATCGACGTGGTTTGCGGCTTCGACGACCCAGTCGAACTTCCTGAGATCGTAGTGGATATCGGCGACGAGCAATGTCTTCACGGCTATCCCCCGATGGCCGGATTGCATGCAATCCTAGCGCTTGTCGGCGGATCGTGGAAGCTCAGTCTTCAGGCAGTTCCTCGGTGATGACCTTGAACGCGGCGAGCGTGTTGGGGCCGAAGGACGTGGTGATGGCAACATCGGTCGCGTCCCGCCCGCGCGCCATCAGGATCCGCCCGATCCGCGGCCGGTTGTGCCGGGCATCGAAGGTATACCAGCGCCCGCCGAGCCAGGCCTCGAACCAGGCCGAGAAGTCCATCGGGTTCGGGTCGAGCGGCACGCCGATGTCGCCGAGATAGCCGGTGCAGTAGCGCGCCGGGATGTTCATGCAGCGGCAGAGCGTGACGGCGAGGTGGGCGAAGTCGCGGCAGACTCCCTTCTGTTCCTCGTGCGCCATCCAGGCGGTCTTGGCCGGGCTCGCGAATGCGTAGCCGAACGTGATGCGTTCGTGGGCATACTGGACGATCGCCTGCACCAGCGGCCAGCCTTTCGGCACGTTGCCGAACAGCGACCACGCCAGCTCCATGAAGCGGTCCGTCTCGCAGTAGCGGCTGCCGAGGAGGTAGACGAGCGTATCGACCGGCAACTGGTCGAGCGGTACCTGGGCGGCGTCGGGCGCCACCTCGTCCGGCCGGCCGCTGTCGTTGATGACGAATTCGGAGCTGAGCGTGATCCGCCCCGCCGGGGCTTTGATGACGTGGCAGAAATTGCCGAAACTGTCATGGTAGGTCACCGCCGGCACCGGTGGGTCGATCGTCATCCGGTCCCACGTCACGAGGTCCGCAATCCGTGACGGATGGACCGTGAGTTCCAGGATCATCGGCGTCGGCTGCGGGCAATCGTAGGAAATCTCGTAGCCCGCTCGGATCTTCATGAACGCCTCTTTGCTGCGCCGGAACCCGGCCATGGGACGAAGGCTGCAAGGAGCGAGCCACGGCGGTGAAGCCTCGCCGGGGCGGAAGGTTCCAGGATGTGCCATGCAGCATACGCCGTTCTGCCGGCGCCGCGCAGGCTAAGCACGGCTCGACCCTCACCAGCCCGGGACGAGGTCGGGGAGCGATCGCCTCACGCCGCCTCGGCATGCTCCGCGCGCACCTTCACCATCACATCCATCGCGACGGCATCCGCCGCGCTGCCGAACCACGAACCCGAGAGTGGAACGGCGTCCGCGGGCCGCTCCACCACCGCAACGCGGATGAGGCCGGCATTGCCGATCGTCCCGTGCGACGGATCGAAGTCGACGGTGCGGCCGTCGACGTCAGCCTGCACCCAGGCGTGCGTGTTGCCGCCGCGGACGCGATCGGCCGGGTCGTCGGGAAGGTGGAGGTACCCCGACACGAAGCGTGCCGCGATGCCGTGGTGGGCGAGGGCGCCGATCATCAGCACCGCGAAATCGCGACACGTGCCGCAGCCGAGCGCGAGCGTCTCCGCCGGAGCCTGCACGCCGTTCTCGTGGCGCGGGATGTGGCGATAGCCGCGATCGATCGCCTTCGTCATCGCGATGGCCGTGGCAAGTTCGCTGCCGCTGCCGCCGAAGAGGGCCGCCCACGCTTCGAGCGATCCCCGGGCGGCGGTCTCGGCCGCCGGCGTGGGGACGGGCGTGGCGATCGCGGGAACCCCCGCCGGCGCCTGGTCGACGGTAACGGTGGCGAGGAATCGGAGGTCGTCGGCGATCGTCCCGCGGTCGAAGCGGGCGATCGTCACCGCATTGCCGTAACCGTCGCGCTCCTCGCGCAACTCGGCCGGCGCGGGCGTTACCTCGAGACGGAAATCGCGGACGCGCAGGTCGGCATCGTTCCGCGGGCGCAGCATCATGCGATGCTCGCCGAACGCCACCGCGCGCCGGTAGCGGTAGATGGTCTCGTGCCGGACAGTGAAGATCGGCATTCGCGCCTCCGGGCTCTGTTGCATGCAGCTTGCATCTTCCCGCCGGCCGGCACGAGCCCTATCTGGTCGGACCATGCGCCGCAGCCGGTGGAGAACGCCATGACCGAACCACTGCTCGCCCCCGACGAAGCGCCACCGGTGACCGTCCACAACCCGGGCGGACGCTCGCCCTTCCTGTTGCTGGCCGACCATGCCGGCCGCGTCTTCCCCCGGGCGCTCGGCCGGCTCGGGATCTCCGAGGCCGACTCCTGGCGGCACATCGCCTGGGACATCGGCATATTGGGCACGTCGCTCGACCTCGCCGCACGCCTTGATGCCCCGCTCATCGCGCAGACCTATTCGCGGCTCGTCATCGACTGCAACCGCCCGCCCGGCGTGCCGAGTTCGATCCCCGTCCTGAGCGAGCTGACGGAAATCCCCGGCAATGTCGGCCTCACGGAGGACCAGAAGGCCGCCCGCGAGCGCGAGATCTTCCGGCCGTATCACGACCGCATCGCCGCCATGCTGGATGCCCGCGCCGCCGCGGGCCAGCCGACGATCCTCGTCGCGATGCACTCCTTCACGCCCGTCTACAAGGGCGAGCGGCGCCCGTGGCACGTCGGGATGCTGTATCGCCAGCCCGCCCTCGCGCACCCGCTGCTCCGTCTCCTCGAGCGCGAACCGGGTCTCGTGGTCGGTGACAACGAACCCTACAGCGTGGGCGACGAGACCGACTACGCCGTCCCGGTCCACGGCGAGCGCCGCGGCCTCCTCCACACCGCCATCGAGATTCGCCAGGACCTCATCGCGGAGCCCGCGGGTCAGGCGGAATGGGGCGAGCGCTTCGCGCGGCTGCTGCCGCTGGCGGCGGGGGTTTAGGCCTCGGCGCGCTCGGACCGAACTGGCTGCATCCTTCACCTCGTCCGGTGGGCCGCGTTGCCCAATTCTCGGCGCATGCCCCGTCACCGCTCATCCCAGCGAAAACTGGGATCCAGAACCCAAGGGAAAGAGCCAGTTTTGCGGCCGTCTGGATCCCAGCTTTCGCTGGGATGAGCGGTTGGGAAGGCGTTGCGCCACACTTCCACGGATGAGGTGACGTAGGCCGAGAGATCGTGGAATGAGGAATGCGAAGGGAAGGGGGACCCGCCGCCCGATGCGGCGGAAGCGGCAGGTCCCCCAGGCCTCCCTCCTTGCGGGAGGGAGGGGATAGGCGAGCGGGGGGCTAGACCCGCTCGCATTCCACGATAGCGCGGCGCAACTCGTAGCTGGCGATGAGATCGTTGAAGGTCACGCGCGGCGGTGTGCTGAGCCGAAGGCCCGGCACCCGCAGCAGGCTGTCGAGGAAGATCGCGGATTCGAGGAGCGCCACCGATCCGCCGGGGCAGCGATGAACGCCGTCGCCGAACGAAAGCACCGCGCCCGTCGCGCGTTCGTCGGCCGGCTTGCGGTCGGGGTCGATCGCGTGCGGGCAGGCGCCGGCGGAGCCGGCGTTCGCCGCGCGGACGTCGATGGCGATCAGCGTGCCGGGCGGAACCGAGGCGTCGGCGGGCGACGCACCGGCAAACGCTGCGGTCGTACGCCGGTAGATCGTGCCCACCACCGGCTCGAGCCGGAGAATCTCCTCGAGGATCGCCATGCGGCCGGCCTCGTCCGTCGACAGGAACCGCGCGAGGAGGCCCGGCCGCTCGACGAGGTGCCATGCCGCCATCACGATGAACTCGCGCGTCGTCGCCATCCCGGCGGCGCCGTAGGTGACGCACTCCATCATGATCTCGCGCGGCGTGTAGCCCTGGGTGAGGAGGTGCGAGATCACGTCCTCGCGCGGCACTCTCCGCCGCTCGCGCACGGCCGGCCGCACGTCGCGGAAGTGGAAGGCGACGAGGTAGATCTGGGAGCGCGCGATGCTGAAGAGGTTCGGCAGCCAGCCGGCGTTGCGGTCGAGCCGGATCGACAGGAAGCGGCTGAGGCGCCGCGCAAGGCCGCGCCGGCTGCTCGAGGTCAGGCCGACGATCTCGGCCGCGACGGCAACGGCGAGTTCGAAGCTGATCTCGTCGAGCGCTGCGCGGCCCTTCCGCTGGAAATCCTCGATCAGTTCGTCCGTGAGCGAGACCATCAGGTCGCGGTAGCGCGTCTTGACCACTTTCGGAGCGAAGAAGCGGGCGATCGCGCTCCGCTGCTTCTGGTGCGCCGGACCGTCCTCGAACAGCACGGGGCGATTTGCCTTCGGCATGAAGCGGTCGACCAGTTCGAAGCCGAACCCCGCCTGCCGCGTCTCGTCGCCGGCACGCAGCACGCGCCGCGCCTCGGCGAAGTCGACGACCACACGGGAATCCCCGGCTCGCGCAGCCGGCGGCACCGCCTTGCGATCATCCGCGCCGGCATGGACGGGACAGCCTCCCGTCGCAGCCCGATCCTTCTCGCCGAGAGTCACAATCGTCATGTCCGCACCCGCATATGAGCCGGTCTGTATCATAACAATATGAGCCGATGTGGATCATATCAAGGCGCAGTGTTTGACTATTCCGCGGCGATGCGGCCCTTGTCCGCCCGGGAGGAAGGATGGTCGACCGGCGCATCAGGAAGACGCGGGACGCGCTCGCGGAGGCCGTGCTCGCGCTCGCGGCGGAGCGCGATTTCGCTTCCGTCACCGTCGCCGACATCACGCGGCGCGCCGGCATCGGCTACGCCACCTTCTTCCGCCACTACCCCGGCAAGGACGAACTCCTCGCCGACGTCGCGGACCTCCTGATCGACGAACTCCTGGGCCTGATGCTGCCGGCCTTCCTTGCCGACGACACCGCCGGCGCCTCGCTCGCCCTCTGCCGCTTCGTCGACGCCCGCCGCCCGATCTGCCGCGCGCTGCTCGCCGGCGGCGCCGAAGGGCGCATCCGCGGCGAGATGATCCGCCGCGCGAGCGCCCGCGCGCTCGCCCTCGACCTGCCGCAGCCGACCGGCCTCCCGGCGACCCTGATCATCGCCCACGCCGTGAGCTCGATCACCGCCATGCTGGGCTGGTGGCTGGAACAGGGCGAGACGATGCCCGCCGAGGTGATGGCGGCGGTATTGGACCGGCTAGCGCTGGCGCCGATCAGATCTGGTGGCTGAGCCTCTCCTGTCGCGCGGTGCGACGTGCTATTTTCGACGCATGACAGCAACGGACCCCTTCTCTCAGCCGCTCGTCGGCATTGGCCTTTACACGCCGACGGAGGCTTCGCGTCTCGTTGGCGTCGCCGCGGGGAAGATCGTGCGCTGGCTGCGGGGCCATCAGATTGGCGACAAGCCATACCCACGGCTGTGGCGACCACAAATCGATCTCGGAGATAACCGGGTCTACCTCGGATTCCGCGACCTGATGGAGGTCAGGGTCGCCAGCATATTCATCACCAGGATCGGACTCAGCCCCATCAAGGTGCGACGAGCGATAGAAGTTGCCCAGGCGATGACATCCGACGAGCATCCGCTCTCGACGACGTGGCTCAAGACGGATGGCAGGACTGTCTTTCTCGAGGTGATTCAGGACGACGGATCGGCGCGCCTGATTGACCTCTTCAAGAGTCAGTATGCGTTCCGCGACGTAATTGCTCCGAGCTTCAAGGACGTCGACTTCGACGATGTGGGGATTCCTCAGCGGTGGTGGCCTGCCGGAAAGTCCGCTGGCGTTCTCGTAGACCCGAAGCGATCCTTCGGCCGCCCGATCGAGGCCACGAGCTTCGTGCCGGTTGAGGTTCTTGCATCAGCCGCAATCGCTGAAGGCTCGGAGGCGCGAGCCGCCAAAGCGTGGGGCGTGCCGTCGTCCTCGGTTGCCCGCGCTGTGAGGTTCGTTACCGGCATCGCAGACCGCAAAGCGGCGTGAAGGTCTTCTTCGACAATTGCACCTCTCCACCGCTTGCGGCGACGCTCAACGGATTTCTTGAGCATCTCGGACACTCGGCCGCGCACATCCGGCACCTCCCTTGCGGAGCCGGCGCCAGCGATGCCGAGTGGATTGCGATGCTGGCCGCCGATCACCTGCGGTGGATTGTTGTGACCGGTGACGGGCGAATCCGAAAGAACCCGGCGGAACGTGCCGCCTACCGTGCGGCCGGTCTGTGTGGGTTCGTTCTGGCACCGAGCTACCAGAAGACGCCGTTGCACCAGCAAGCGTCGTTTCTCCTATGGCGTTGGCCTGAGATCGAACGTCTCGCGAACCTTATTGCCGGCCCAGCTCTCTTCGAACTGCCCATGACCCGTACGGGAAAAATGACTCAACTGCCCCTCTGACCTCGCGTACTCACGCGTGGCGTCGTCTGGCGGCACCCCTGCGGCGCCCCTAGAACCCCCGCCCGTGCTGCTTGAGGAACGCCTCCTCCTCGGGGGTCGAGACGCGGCCGAGCATGGCGTTGCGGTGGGGGAAGCGGCCGAATTTGCGGATGATGTCGCGGTGCTTGGTCGCGAAATCGAGGGCGTAGCGCCAGGAGTCCTTCCATCGCTCGGGCGATTTCACCGTCTCCGAGGCGTACAGCATGACGCACAAATCCTGGTCGGCGACGTCCTCGTGGTGCATCAGCGGCAGGAGGATGAAGCTCCGCTCGGCCATGTAGTAGCGGTCGAGCCGGCTCATCATGTGGCTCGCCACCGCGCGCGCCTCGCGGTCGTAGGCGAACGCCTCGCCCGAGGCGCGGAACATATTGCGGGGGAACTGGTCGAACAGGATGACGAGGCCCACGCGCTGCGTCCGCGACAGGCCGTCGACGTCGAACGCCTTGCCTGCTGCTTCCTTCAGCACCGGGCCGAACTGGGTGACGATGGCGTTGTCGAAGGCGTCGTTCTGCCGGAACCAGGCCTCCTGCTTCTCGGGCGGGGGCGCGGTCTCGTGATGGTCGAGCGTGCCGAACCAGAAATGGTGGATCGCGTCGAGCTGCTTCACGTCGAATGCCATGGTGCCCCCGTTCAGAACGGCGTCCGGCTGCGCATTGCGGCCGAAAGCGTGCCTTCGTCGAGATAATCGAGTTCGCCGCCGACCGGAACGCCGTGCGCGAGGCGCGTGACGTTGACGTTCATGCCGGCGAGCCGGTCGGTGATGAAATGGGCCGTGGTCAGCCCGTCCACCGTGGCGTTGACCGCGAGGATCACCTCGCGGACTCCGCCGGCCGAGACGCGCTCGACGAGCTTGTCGATGGACAGATCATCCGGTCCCACGCCGTCGAGCGCCGACAGCGTGCCGCCAAGCACGTGAAAGCGGGCGTTGAGCGCTTTCGCCCGTTCGAGCGCCCACAGGTCCGACACGTCCTCGACCACGACCAGCATCGTGTCGTCGCGGCGCGGATCGCTGCAGATCGTGCAGGGGTCGGACGTATCGACATTGCCGCAAGTGGTGCAGACCACGACCCGTTCGAGCGCGATCTCCATTGCCTGCGTCAGCGGCGCCAGCAGGGCGTCCTTCTTCTGGAGGAGCTGCAGGGCGGCGCGCCGTGCAGAGCGCGGCCCGAGCCCGGGGAGCTTTGCGAGCAGCTGGATCAGCCGCTCGATCTCGGGGCCGGCGACGGGACGCGCGCTCATGTTCAGATGACGGCCGCTGCAAGGACGCCGGCGAGCGTCGCCGCGGCAGCGTAAAGCGCCGCCTGGCGAAGGATCTGCCACGCCCGCGCCCGGTCCGCTTGCCGCGCGGCCACAGCACCAACCGTCTCGGTCGTTCCCGTGGCGCCGAAATTGAAGAGACCGGCAAGGCCGAAGTGGACGCAGAAGCGCGCCGCCGACTGGACCAGCGCGATCGCCGTGCCGAAGGCGGGGAAGAACAGGAGGAGGAACCAGAAGGGCGCAACGCCGATAGCCAGCATCACAGCCACCGCGACGATCGTGAAGGCAGCGCCGGCATAGCCGAGCCGCCGCCGCTGGCGAATCTCGTCCGTGCCGATGTTGCAGACGCCGGGAGTGTATTCGGTGGGAATGGTCACGCTTTGCCGATGCGACGGGTGTTCTGGCGAAGTGGTTGCACTGACTAGGAGCCCCCTCGCCCCGCGCAGCGGGGAGAGGGTTGGGGTGAGGGGCGAGTGGCCTCTCGGTTCACTCAGGCGCTGCGGTTTGGGGAGAGACCCCCTCACCCAGCCTCTCCCCGCCCGGCGGGGAGAGGGGACAGTGTGTGCTCTTGCGAGATGCATCGGAAGAGGCCGCAACGGCTTGGGTGACGAAGGGGGACGCGGCCTAGAACGGCAGTTTCATGCCGGGGGGCAGCGACAGGCCGCCGGTGAGAGACTGCGCCATCTCGGCCGTCCGTGCCTCGAGCTTCTGCCGGGCGTCGTTGTGAGCGGCGACGATGAGGTCCTCGACGATCTCGGCCTCGTCGCTCTTCAGCAGCGACGGGTCGATGCGGAGGCCCTTCATGTCGCCCTTGCCGGCGAGGGTCACCGAGACGAGGCCGCCGCCGGAGGTTCCCGACACTTCGAGTGCGGCGATCCTCTCCTGGACCTCCTGCATCTTCGATTGCAGTTCCTTGGCCTGCTTCATCATGCCCATGAGATCGCGCATCGGTCTTTTCCTTCGCTCCCGCCCCGCCCGGTTCAGTCTTCGTCGTCTTCGTCGGCTTCGACGGGAGCCGGCGGCTCTTCCATCGGCTCGATCGCCGGCTCGCGCGGCTTCACGCGGATGTCGACGATCTCCGCCCCGGGGAAGTGCCGCATGACGGCCAGCACCGTCGGGTCGTTCCGCGCGTCGCTCTCGACCCTGGCCTTGGCCTCGGTCGCCTGCTCGTGCAGCGTCGCCTCCGGCTCGCCATTGCCGACAGCGATCATCCAGCGCTCGCCGGTCCAGTCGGCGAGGCGTTTTCCGAGGTCGGTGAGAAAGCCGGACGGCGCGTCGGGGGTGAGCGCGAGCTCGATGTTCGGCGGCTCGAAGCGGATCACCCTGACATAGCGCTCGATGCCGTGCTTCATCGGCAGGTCACGATGCTTGGTGGCGAGCGCCACGATGTCGCCAAGCGTCTTCGGCCGCTCGACCGGCGCCGGCTGCGCAGCGGGCGTGGCGCGGCCCATCGGCGGGGACGCCGGCGTCGGCGCCGCGGCAACCGCCGCTGACGAAGCACGCATCGGCGACGCCGCCGCACGCATCCGCGGCGCGGCGCTCTCCACCATGCGCATCGCAGGACCGGGATCGCCAGCCGCCGAGGCGCCGGCGCGCGGGGTCGCCGCACTGCCGGCGGCGGCCACGGAACCCGCAGCGCCTCCGAGAGCTTCCGGCCCGCGTTCCGCCAGCATCTTCAGCGCCTCGTCGGGCGTCGGCAGGTCCGCGACATGGGCGATGCGAACCAGCACCATGTCGGCGGCGGCGAGCGGGCGCGGCGCGGTGCTCGCCTCCTCGATGCCCTTGAGCAGCATCTGCCAGCAGCGCGACAGGACGCGGATCGACAGCTTTTCCGCGAGTTCCGCGCCGCGAATCCGCTCTTCTTCGGTCAGCGCCGGATCGGTCGCGGCGTCCGGCACGGTCTTCAGACGCGTGACGAGGTGGGTGAAGTTCGCGAGATCCTGCAGCACGAGCTGCGGATCGGCGCCGGCGTCGTAGAGGTCACGGAGCGTCGCGAGTGCCGTCGAGGCGTCGCCGCGCATCACCTCGGCAAACAGGTCGATGGTCCGCGTCCGGTCGGCGAGGCCGAGAAGGGCGCGCATCGCGCCTGACGTGATCGTCTCGTCGGCGCCGCGATGGGCGATCGCCTGGTCGAGGAGGGAGAGCGCGTCGCGGGCAGACCCTTCGGCCGCGCGCGCCACGACGGCGAGCGCATCGCGGTCGATCGCGACGTTCTCCTTCGCCGTGATGTCGCTGAGGAGCTGAACCAGCCGGTCCGCCTCGATGCGGCGGAGGTCGAAACGCTGGCAGCGCGACAGCACCGTCACCGGCACTTTCCGGATCTCGGTGGTCGCGAACACGAACTTCACATGCTCCGGCGGCTCCTCGAGCGTCTTGAGGAGGCCGTTGAACGCCTGGTTCGACAGCATGTGGACTTCGTCGATGATGTAGACCTTGTACCGGGCGAGGGCAGGCTTGTAGCGCACCGCCTCGATGATCTCGCGCACGTCGCCGATGCCGGTGTGCGAGGCCGCGTCCATCTCGATGACGTCGATATGCCGCCCTTCCATGATGGCGGTGTCGTGCTCGCCCGGCTCGCTGAAATCGACCGACGGCCGGTCATGTCCCGGCCTTGTGTAGTTGAGCGCGCGGGCGAGGATGCGGGCCGTCGTCGTCTTGCCGACGCCGCGGACGCCCGTCAGCAGGAAAGCCTGGGCGATGCGGCCGGTGGCGAACGCGTTCGTCAGGGTCCGCACCATCGGCTCCTGGCCGACCAGATCCTCGAACCGCTGCGGCCGGTACTTTCGCGCCAGCACCCTGTAGGGCGCGGCCGCTGTTCCGGCCGTGGGGGAGATGTCGTCCATGAGGCTGATGTAAGGGGTGCGGGGCGCGGAAGCCAACATTCCATCCGGTGGAACGCCGGAGCGCAACGGGGAATGCGGGGAGGGGGAGTGGCGGAGCCTGTCGCTTACACCGATAGTCCCCGCGAAGGCGGGGATACATCCATCTTCGCAATGAAGGCGGGCCTTCGCCCGACAATCTTCGAGCAGATGGGTTCCCGCCTTCGCGGGAATGAGCGGAAGAAGATACTGATGTCAGGAAAGGTGGGAGGCTGGCGCATGACCCGCGCCGGATTCGTTAGGGCTGCTTCCTTCCGGACCTGACCCGGTTGGCGAGCGGAGCGTCCACAGCCAACCTCCCGCGGCACATATCGTCCGGGCGGGGCCGCAAAGCAAGGGCGGGCAACTACCCCGGAGCTAGCCCGTCGCTTCGCCACGCAGGCGGCGATAGTACCCCGACCATTCCTCGGGCTCCGGGTGCGCGTGCTCGAACCGGGTCTTGTCCTCGTCGGACAGCTCGCCGAAGAACTCCAAGAAATGGATTGCGGTCTCCTCACCATACCCCATCCGCCAGCCGATCGAGTAGCGCGGAATCTCCGGATGCGCCCGCCAGGGTGGAAGCGGCGGAGATTTCAGGTTGGCGATGCGCCGCCGCTCCTTCTCGAAAGCCCACCGATCGAAGCCTTCCTCCTCGAGCTGAGCGCCGATGAATGTGGTGGACTCGCCCCTGCCATCGGCCATGAGCGAGAGCGTCAGATCGCGGCCGCCGGGTTCTCGGGCGCCAAGAAGAACCAGTAGGTATCGCTGGCCCATCTGGTTCACGCGGCAGTCGATCCGCTTCAGAGCCCCGACCTTATGGGCGAAGAGGTCGAAGTAGGGGCGCTGGAGGTCCGCCAGGGCTGGATTGGATGTCAGGCGCTGAAACGCCGGCCAGTCGTCGGCCACGAGGGCAGCAATGACCGCGTCGATCCTCGACCGGTCAGCCGGATCGACATCTTGTTCTGCAAGTCCCGGGTTCAGTTGAACGAACTCGTTCGAATCCGGCCCGCTGCCTTCCCGGCGTACGATGACGAGATCCGCTGAACCTCTCGATGGCGCCTTCAAGCGGACGGAGACGTATGAACCGCCAGTCACCCAACCCGGTGCGAACGTGGATGGATCGCGGCGTGGGTGCAACGCGCCCCGCGAACCGCTCGAACATGTCGCGCTCTTGCCGGATCGCGGCCTCGCGCTGCTCCGGTGGAAACCTCTCCAGCCGCCTGAAGGGGAGGGCGGCGCTGAATGCGGCGAAGTCACCCTCAACCAGCGCCGTTACGAGACGCTCGATGGCTGCGGTGTCGCCTTCCATCTTGGGGCCTGTGATGATGGGCTGTTCATCAAAGGGGTTGGCCCTGGACTCTTCCATCCTACCGGCTTTCATCGGCGATCGGCCGAATGAGGATAGATCGAATGTCGCGTGAACGCCGAATCGTGGACCGGAGAAGGGCTGACGTTCACGTGCCGGATGTTGCCGTCCGTTCAGCGAGCGTCGCAGCCCTTGCCATCGGTGCCTTTGCCGCCGGCGCTTTGGCGGTCGGTGCCCTGGCAATCGGGGCCGTCGCCATCGGCCGGCTCTCCATCGGCCGGACCCGAATCCATCGCCTTGAGGTGGACGAACTCGTCGTTCGACGGCTCCGGATTGAAACCGAAGATGATGGTGTGAAGGCCGGGGGAGCAGATCGAGCGCCGCGCCGGCGGTGAGCCTATCTGCCGTAACGGACGAGGGTCGTCAGGTTCTCCTTCCTGAGGTCGACGGGCCCGGCTGACGGCACTTCACCGACCATCGCTGCCAGCTGGTAGCCTTCCAGGCAGTTCGGATGGCCCTCGGGATCCACCCAGAGCAGGAAGTCCATCAAAAGAACTTCTTCTCCGGCGCGAACGTTGAACGTGGCGCCTTCGAGCGGGGGGCTCACGCCGAGCGGTGGCTGCGATCGATCGACTTCGAACCTCGTGTAGAAACCGTGACCCGTATTGTCCCTCGCCGTCACTCGAGCGGTCGCCAGAAGGCCGCGCAAACCTTCGGCGAGTTGCGGGTGCGTGACCGACATGGCCTCGAAAGCCTGCGCCTCGAGTGTGGTGAAGTCTGACATGGTTCCAGAATAGAGCCTGGCCGTTGGCCGGGGAAAGGGGCAGCCCTCTCATCGCTCCAGTCGGGGCAAGCGACCCCGCCTTGACAAACCCCTACCCGTAAACCGCAATCGCCCGCGGGGGGCACGACGCTGCCGGCTTGCCGGCGCGGGAGGGGCGATGAAGGAATCGGTGGGACGGGCGCAGACCATCCGCGCCGTGGAGCCGGAGCGCTGGAACCGTACGCTGTTCGAGGCGCTGATCGAGACGGCGCGCCGGCGGAAGCACGCCGTCGCGCTGGAGGACCAGGATCGCGAGCCGATCACCTATGACCGGCTGATCCTCGCCTCCTTCGTCCTCGGCCGGAAGCTTGCCGACATCACCCGCGCCAACGAGCGCGTGGCGGTGCTGCTGCCGAACGCCAATGGCGTTGCCGTCGCCATCTTTGCGCTGTTCGCCTATGACCGCGTCCCGGCGATGCTGAACTTCACCGCCAGCGCAATCGACCTCGACGCCGCGTGCCGCTCGGTCGAGGCGGAAACGATCATCACCTCCCACCGCTTCGTCGAGGCGGCGAACCTGTCGGCCAAGCTCGCGGCTTTCACCGGGAGCCGGAAGGTCGTGTACCTTGAGGACGTGCGGGCGAGCATCGGCCTTGCCGCGCGCCTTCGCGGGGTCTGGGAAGCCCGGCACGCGGAAAGGACCTACGCGCCGTTCCGCGCCAAGCCCGGCGACATTGCCATCGTCCTGTTCACCTCGGGCACCGAGCGCCAGCCGAAGGCCGTCGCGCTGACGCACGCCAACATGCTTGCCAATATCGAGCAGGTGGCGGCGTCGATCGACTGGACCGACGACGACGTGCTGGTGAACCCGCTGCCGGTCTTCCACGCCTTCGGGCTGATGGCCGGCCTGTTCCTGCCGATCGTGTTCGGCTTCAAGGGAATCCTCTACCCGTCGCCGCTGCACTATGACGACATCCCGAAACTGGCGCGCGAGGTGAAGCCGACCATCATGATCGGCATCGACACCTTCGCGGCGCGCTGGGCGAAGTCGGCCGGCCCGGACGATTTCAGGTCGATCCGTCTCATGGTGCTGGGCGCCGAGCGGGTGAAGGACCACACGCGCGAACTCTGGCGCGACCGCTGCGGCATCGAGATCCTCGAAGGCTATGGTGTCACCGAGGCGTCGCCGGTGGTTGCCGTGAACCGGCCGGATCACAATCGCCCCGGCACGGTCGGCCCGCTCCTCCCCGGCATCGAGATGAAGCTCGAGGACATGGAGGGCATCACATCAGGCAGGCGCCTCCACATCCGCGGCCCGAACATCATGGCGGGCTACTACTTCCCGGCCGAACCGAACCGCCTCCGCCCGCCGCCCGAGGGCTGGCACGACACCGGCGACCTCGTGACGGTCGATGCCGACGGCTATCTCACCATCGTCAGCCGCGCGAAGCGGTTTGCGAAGATCGCGGGCGAGATGGTCTCGCTCACCGCGGTGGAGTCTTTCATCGTCGCCGCCTGGCCCGACCACGCCCACGCGGTGGTGTCGATCCCCGACGACCGGAAGGGCGAGGCCCTCGTCATCATCACCACCGCACACGAACTGACGCGGGATTCGATCCTCAGGACGGCCCGTGCGCAGGGGGCGACGGAACTGGCCGTGCCCGACCGCATCCTCGTGATGGACGAACTGCCGTTGCTGGGCAACGGGAAGACGGACTACGTCAGCCTTGAGCGCCTCGCCGCCGAGAAGGCGCCGCCCGCGCGCTCGCGGTTCGTGATCGAGCCGGCGGGGGATACCGCGGCGCCCGCGGGAACCAGCGGAATGTAGACCGCCGCCGATCCGGCATTGCGAAGAACCCAACAACCTCGTCTTCCCCGGGCTTGACCCGGGGACCCATGATGACGCGCCCCTGCGCCGAGCGAAGTGCGCGGCATCATCGATTGCCCGCGGGGAGAGTCACCATGGTTGCCGGGGTCGAGCCCGGCAATGACGAGCTTGGGGGAGGTGGCCCGGCCCGTCCCGCCAGACCTTACTCCGGCGTCGGCAGCGCCTTCCGCATCGGGCTCGCCGGATAGACCCCCAGCACCCGCACTTCAGCCGAGAAGAAGGCGAGCTCCTCGAGCGCGAGCTTCAAATTGCGGTCGTCCGGATGGCCATCGACGTCGGCGTAGAACTGGGTCGCCGCGAACGCCCCGTTGAGCTGGTAGCTCTCGAGTTTGGTTATGTTGACGCCGTTGGTGGCGAAGCCGCCGAGCGCCTTGTAGAGCGCGGCGGGCACGTTGCGGACGCGGAACACGAAGGTCGTGATCACCGTGCCGTCGGGCGAAGGCCGCTCCGGCGTTCGCGACAGCACCACGAAGCGCGTGGTGTTGTGTGCCGCGTCCTCGACGTCCTCGGCGAGGATGTCGAGGCCGTAGAGGGAGGCGGCGAGCCGCGGGGCGAGCGCCGCCATCTCGCGCGAGCCGCGCTCGGCGATTTCGCGGGCCGCGCCCGCGGTGTCGCCTTCGACGATCGGCTTCCAGCCATGGTGCCGGATGATCCGCCGGCACTGGCCGAGCGCGTGGACGTGGCTGTGGACCGTGCGGATCGACTCCAGCGACGCGCCGGGAACGGCCATCACCTGGAAGTGGATCGGCAGGAAGTGCTCGCCGATGATGTGGAGCCCCGAAGCGGGCAGAAGGTGGTGGATGTCCGCCACGCGCCCGGCGAGCGAGTTCTCGATCGGGATGAGGCCGAGATCGACCTCGCCGGCCGTGATGGCGGCAAAGCAGTCCTCGAACGTGGCGGCCGGGACGGCCACGGCGCCCGGAAAGCGCTCCTCCACCGCGATGTGCGAATTCGCGCCCGGTTCGCCCTGGAAGACCACTCTCAACATGGAACCTGCCCGTGATTCGGCAGACATCACGGCCGTGTGACCAGAAAGCCGCAGTCCGCCAACGAATGAGCGGGCCGACTATCCCGCCGCGGTTTCGCGGTCAACAAACGGACCCCGAAACCGCCTGTTTGCTGTTCATAGTGTCGCATCCTGCGGCACTTTAGAACCGGGGTTAGTTGTTGCATCATTTTGTCAAACGCCTATAGCTTCCGCCGCACAAGCCGGCGCAGGTCGGCGTGCATTCGGCTGCTGAGGGGCGGCCGGCCACCTTCAATCCTTACGGCGATTTGCGGAGCTGGGGCGCAACATGTTCAACAAGATTGCTGGCGCGGTTTTGGGCACCTTGCTTGTGCTGGTGACCCTTCGGATCGTCGCCGAGAGCCTGTTTGGTCCGGAAGAGCCGCCCCACGAGGAAGCAAGCGTTGAGCATGGCGATGTCGTCGGCGCCGCAACCGCGGCCGGACCTGCCGGTGTTCTGCTGGCGATGATCCACGAGGCCGGCGAGGATCAGGCGGGTATGGATGCCGCAATCTCCCAGTGCGCGGGTTGTCACACCCTGACAGACGGCGGCGCGAACGGCTTCGGGCCGAACCTTTGGGGTGTTCTCGGTGCGCCGATTGGCGGCCACGCCGGCTTCGCCTACTCGGCCGCTATGCAGGCGGAGAACGCCGAAGGCGAGACTTGGACGTACGAGCATATCGATGCGTTCCTGAAGAATCCTCAGGCGGCAATTCCGGGCACGACCATGCCGTTCCCGGGCATCGCGGACGACTTTGAGCGCGCTCAGGTCATTGCCGCCCTCCGAACACTCGCGGCGGAGCCGATGGCTCTCGACGTGCCGTTGGTTGCTGGCGAGGAGGTCGCTGCTGACGATATCGGACCGATGATCGCCGCCGCCGACGTTGCCGCGGGCGAGATGGCTGCTTCCCAGTGCGCGGGCTGCCACACCCTTACCGTCGATGGCGCGAACGGCTTCGGCCCGAACCTGTGGGGCGTCGTCGGCGCCCAGGTCGGTCATCACCCGGGCTTCACGTATTCCCCTGCCATGCGCGATCAGGGTGCGACCGGCCAGACTTGGACGTTCGCTCACCTCGACGCCTTCCTCCACAATCCGCAGGAAGCGGTCCCGGGGACGACGATGCCGTTCGCTGGCATCGCCGACGTCGCCGAACGTCACGACGTGATCGCCTATCTCCGCACGCTGTCGAACGATCCCGTGCCCCTGCCCGAAGCCGCTGCTCCGGCTCCGGCCCTCGAGCCCGCTCCGGCCGCCGAGCCTGCCGCTCCCGCCGCCGACCTCGTTCCGGTGACCTTCACCGCCGAGCAGGCAACCGCCGGTGCCGAGGCCTACGCGACGAACTGCGCCGGCTGCCATGGTGCGGACCTTCTGACGGGCTTCGCGCCGCCGCTGGCCGGCGACGGGTTCGCCCACTGGCTCCCGGGCCCGGTCTCGGCGCTGTGGGAGAAGATCACCGCCACGATGCCGATGGGCAACCCGGGTGGCCTCGACGACGAGACCTACGCCAACATCGTCGCGTACATCCTGCAGCAGAACGGCTTCGAGCCCGGCACCGAGCCGCTCCCGACCGACGCGGCAGTCCTCGCCACGATGGGCTTCATCCAGGGCGAGGCAGCTCCCGCCGCCGAGCCGGCCCCCGCAGCCGAGCCTGCTCCTGCTGCCGAGCCTGCCCCGGCCCCTGCTGCCGAGCCTGCGGCTGAGCCCGCCCCGGCCGCCGAACCTGCTCCGGTTGCCGAGCCCGCTCCGGCCCCGGCCGCCGAGCCCGCGGCTGAGCCCGCCCCGGCCGCCGAACCTGCTCCGGTTGCCGAGCCCGCTCCGGCTCCGGCCGCCGAACCCGCGGCTGAGCCTGCCCCGGCCGCCGAGCCTGCCCCCGCAGCTGAGCCCGCCCCGGCGGCCGAGGCCGCGCCTGCTGCCGAAGCGCCCGCGATCACGCTCGCCTTCGAGGATATCGGCAATCCGGCCCTGCTGACGGCGATAGCCGATGGTGACGTCGCGGCCGGCGAGGACGTCGCAATGCAGTGCGCGGGTTGCCACAACTTCGCCGAAGGCGGTCCCAACATGTTCGGGCCGAACCTCTTCGGCGTGGTCTATCGCGGCGTCGGCACGCATCAGGGCTTCAACTACTCGGCAGCCCTCGCGGGCCTCGGCGAACAGGGCGCGGTCTGGACCTATGCCGGCCTCGATGCCTTCCTCGCCAACCCGGCGGAAGCGATCCCCGGCAACACGATGCCCTTCCCCGGCATCGCCGACGCCACGGACCGCGCGAACCTCATTGCCTATCTCCGGTCGCTGGCCGCCGAACCGGCACCGGTCGCGTTCGCGCCTTAGGCGCGGACCCGGAAGTCAGCGAAGGGCGGCGCTCTCCGGAGCGCCGCCCTTCTGCTTTTTGGGCGCCCTGTGTGGGCGAGCGGACCAGGGCGACGCCTCGTCGTCGCGCCATGAGCCCAAAACCTCCCGCAGGGCGGCCGACTGGTCGGCAATCCCCTGTCCTCACGGCACGCGGCCGGTCATAGTGCAGGCAGCTTGGGAGAGCACAATGCCGGGTCTCATGGTTCGCTCGGGGGCGGCGGCAACGCCGGCTCGCCGCCCGAAATGGCTGGCCGCCTTCGTGGTTCTGCCGCTGGCCTTCCTGGTCGCGGCGTGCGGGGAGTCCGGCGAAGGGGACGCGCCGACCCCGCCCGCGCCCATTCCGGACACGGCGCCCCTCCCTCCCGTCGCGGCGGCCCCGGAGACCGTACCGGTCGCACCGGTCGCAACACCCCCGCCTCTGGCCGATCCGGTTCCCATTCCCGTGGCCGAAGCGCCTTCGGCGGCGGCGACGCCCCCAGCGCCCGTGGCAGCGCCGACGCCAGCGCCCGAGCCTACACCCGTTGCCCCCGAGCCCACGCCTGCGCCGGCGCCCGAGCCGGCACCGGCAGCCGCCCCGGAGCCTCTGCCCGTTGCTCCGCCGCCGGCCGCACCAGTGGCTCCCGCCGCCGGGGCCAGATTCGCGGAAGCCGACCCCGCGCTCGCAGCCCGGCTCGCCGCCGCCGATCCCAATGCCGGCCGCCTCGTGGCGGCGCGATGCGGCACGTGCCATGCGTTCGAGGCCGGAGCGGCACCGGGGGTTGGGCCGAGCCTTTACGACGTCGTCGGCGCGCCCGTCGCGGCAGTGCCCGGTTTTGCCTACTCGCCCGCCTTCACGGCGCTCGCCGCGACGGGCGCCATCTGGACCGTCGATCGCCTCGACGCGTTCCTCGCGAGCCCGGCCGTCGCCGTACCGGGGACCCGCATGGGCTTCGGCGGGCTGCCGGACGAGGTCGAACGCGCCAATCTGATCGCCTATCTCCGAATCCTGTCGGACGCCCCGCTCCCGCTCCCCGACGAGCCCGCGGCGGATCCCTTCCGCGCCGAAATCATCGCGCTCGGCCTTCGGCCGGTCGCGTTCACGGCGGAGCAGGTCCAGATCGGCCGCGACTACTATCGCCGATACTGCGCGACCTGCCACGGACTGAGCTTCGAAGGCATCTTCTACGGTATGGAATGGGGGGAGGCGCCGCCGCTGGCCGGCGACCGTTTCGAGCGCCGCTGGTTTGTCCGTTCGCTCGCCGATTTCGTGACGACGATGGAGGAGACCGACATCCTCAATTACGCCAGCCTTCACCAGGGCCTCAGCCCCGACCGCTATGTCGCGGTGGCTGCCTTCCTCCTGCAGCAATACGGCTTCGCGGCCGGTGAGGTGCCACTGCCCGTCGAGCCCGAGGCGCTTCGCGGCATCGGCTTCTGGCAGTAGCGTCGGAGAGGACGCCCCTACGGCACCGCAAATTCCGGCCCGGACCAGTCCCGGTCCGGATATTTTGGGCTCATCCTCTCCAGCGCCGTCCGCACCACGCCGGCGATGATCGCGTTCCGCGCCCATTTGCGGTCGGACGGCACGACCGTCCATGGCGCCCATTCGGTCGATGTCCGGTCGAGCATCACCTGATAGGCGGCCATGTAGTCGTCCCAGGAGCGTCGGTCGTCGAGGTCGCCCGGGTGGAACTTCCAGCGCTTCTCGGGGTCCGACCGGCGTTCCTCGAGCCGCTGCCGCTGCTCCTCCCTCGAGATGTGGAGCATGAACTTCAGGATGGTCGTGCCGCTGTCCGAGAGCAGGCGCTCGAAGGCGTTGATGTGGTCGTAGCGCCGCTCGATCTCGAGCGCGGGCGCAAGGCTGCGCACCCGGGCGACGAGCACGTCCTCATAGTGCGAGCGGTTGAAGATGCCGATGGTCCCGCGCCGCGGCACGGCCGCGTGGATGCGCCAGAGGAAGTCGCGTGCAAGCTCCGGCTTCGTCGGCTCGCCGAACGCAGTTACCGTGACGCCCAGCGGGCCGGTCGCGTTGAAGACGCCGCGGATCGTGCCGTCCTTGCCGCTCGTATCGATGCCCTGCAGCACCACCAGCAGCGCGCGTGTCCCCTCCGCGTAGAGCCGATCCTGCAGCGCATCGATTGCCTTTGCGTCCGCTGCCAGCCGTATCGCCGCTTCGTCCTTCGTCAGGAACGGCGCCGTGGCCGCCGGATCCAGCATTGCGAGGTCGAGCGGTCCGGCCATCACAGGGGCAGTTCGCGATGACGCGCGACGATCGTGTCGCCGAGCCGCTCGACGGCAAGCGCGCCTTCAAGGGTCCGCTGCACCACCACGTTCCGCCGGTCCGCCTCGTCGCGCTTTCGCGTCAGGAGCCCGAGCCGGCCCATCGTGTCGAGGGCGCGGGTGATGGCGGGCTTGGTCACGTCGAGCTTCCGGGCGAGGGCACGCACCGTATGCGGCGGCGGCTCGAGATAGACGGTGAGCAGCACCGCCTGCTGCCGCGCCGACAGGTCGGGCTGGTCGGAGCGGACAAGGTCGAAGATCACGTCATGCCAGAGACGAAGCGCCTGGCTCGGCCGCAACTCGGCGGGCATGCGGGTACTCGGGATGATCGTTTCGGAACCGAACTGTTACGCCGGGGAAATGCGGCGGGCAAGGGAGGCTGCCTCCGGAAGGCTGATCCGATGATCGGGGGTGGAACGGCGGAGCGCGCTAATCGGCCCGCAGATTCGCCCGCGCGATCGCGTAGACCGCGTCCCGTCCGCACACGAACGGCTTCAACTCCGTGCTGAACAGCCCCGCGAAGGCGCGGTGGAACAGCGACAGTCCGCCGGCATAGGCGCCGAAGGCGGGGAGGACGGCCCGGCGACCGTCCTGCGCGAAGCAGCGGCGGCGGACGGAGCCGCCCTTGCCGACGACGCGGACGACCGGGTGGAGGTGTCCGGCGATCTCGCCTTGCGGCGCGCCTTGCCGCGGCTCGTGCACGAAGCGCAGGGGTCCGGCGCGAAGCTCGGCCATCTCGGCTCCGCCGACGCGGCCGCCGATCGCGGGGTCGTGGTTGCCGGCGATCCAGATCCACTCGCGGCCGCGCTGCAGGTCCGCCAGCATCGCCGCGTGCTGCGGCAGCAGGCGGCCGGCCGCGTCGCTCTCGTGGAAGGAATCGCCGAGCGCCACGACGACGCGCGGCGCGAAGCGCTCGACCACGCGCGAAAGCCGCGCGAGCGTGTCGCCGGTGTCATAGGGCGGCAGCAGCTGGCCGCGCCGGGCGAACGTGGATCCCTTCTCGAAGTGGAGGTCGGCGACCACCAGCATCCGCTCCGCCGCCCACCACAGCGCGCCATCAGGGGTCGGCAGGAGCTCCGTTCCGGCGATCCGCATCGGCGTCTCGGGCGGCGCGGGACGCGGCGCCGCGGCAGCGGCAAAGCCGCCCGCGAAGTCGAATCCGTCGAACGCTGCCGCCATGTCCCTCATTCCATCGCCTCGCGGATGATGTCTTCCGCCGCGTCGCGGAGGATGTCCTCGCGCGCCTCGCCGCCGACCGATTCCTTCCCGATGTCGAGCATCACCGGGACGGCGAGCGGCGAAATGCGATCCAGCCTCTTATGGATGATTCGGCCCGATATGCGCGAGAGCATGTCCGAGAGCCGCCGGACGTCGAGGAGCCCGGCCGCCGCGTCCGTCCAGGTCGCGCGCATCAGGATGTGGTCGGGCTCGTGGCGGCGCAGCACGTCGTAGACGAGGTCGGTCGAGACCGTCACCTGCCGTCCGCTCTTCTCCTGCCCGGGCGACCGCCGCTCGACAAGGCCCGAGATGAGCGCCGTGTTCCGGAACGTGCGCTTGAGGAGGTAGCTTTCGGCAAGCCACGCCTCGAGGTCGTCGCCGAGCATGTCGCGGTCGAACAACTCGTCCACCGTGGGCGTGCCGGCCGCGAAGGCAGCGCCAATGTCGCCGAGCGCCCAGACACCCAGCGCGTAGTCGGACGCAACAAAGCCCATCGGCTTGAGGTGGGCCCGCTCGAGACGGCGCGTCAGCAGCATGCCGAGCGTCTGGTGCGCGAGCCGCCCCTCGAAGGGGTAGGCGACGAGATAGGTCCGGTTGCCCCGCGGAAACGTCTCGACGAGGAGCTGGTCGGTGCCGGGCAGGAGCGAGCGCTCCTGCTGCAGCCGCAGCCAGTCCGCGACGGTGTCGGGTAGACGGTGCCATTCCGCCGGGTCGGCGACCAGCGCGCGGACGCCCTTGGCAAGGTACGTCGTGAGCGGGAATTTGCCGCCGGCGTAGATCGGGATCTTCGGCGTGTCGTCCTTCGTGCGGGTCGCGATCACTTCGTTGTCGCGGATGCCGCCGAAGGCGAGGATCTGTCCGGCAAACAGGAACGTGTCGCCCGGCGCCAGCGTCTCGATGAAATACTCCTCGATCTTGCCCAGCACGCGCCCGCCTCGGAGCGGCACCGAATTCCGGCTCATCCGCGTCATGCGCACATTGAGGAGCGGCGCCTCGAGGATCGTGCCGACATTGAGCCGGTATTGCTGCGCGATCCGCGGATTGGCGACGCGCCAGCGCCCGTCCTTGTCCTTCCGGATCTTCGCGTAGCGCTCGTAGCTCCGGAGCGCGTAGCCGCCGGTGGCCACGAAATCGACCACGCGCTCGAACGTCTCGCGGTCGACGTCCCGGTACGGCGAGGCGGTGCGGATCTCGTCGAACAGCTCTTCGAAGGTGAACGGCGCGGCGGTCGCCATGCCGAGCACGTGCTGCGCCAGCACGTCGAGGCCGCCGGGGCGGATCGGCGGCGTGTCCTGCGCGCCGAGATAGTTCGCATCGAGCGCGGCGCGGCATTCCAGCACCTCGAAGCGGTTGGCCGGCACCAGGATCGCCTGCGACGGCTCGTCGAGCCGGTGGTTCGCGCGCCCGATCCGCTGCGCCAGCCGGCTCGCGCCCTTCGGCGCCCCGACATTGATGACAAGGTCGACATCGCCCCAGTCGATCCCGAGGTCGAGCGTCGAGGTGCAGACCACGGCGCGCAATTGACCCGCCGCCATCGCCGCTTCGACCTTGCGCCGCTGCCCGGCGTCGAGCGAGCCATGGTGGAGCGCGATGGGAAGGCTCCCGGAATTGATCCGCCACAGCTCCTGGAAGATCAGCTCCGCCTGGCTTCGCGTGTTCACGAAGACGAGCGACATCCTGTGCTCGCCGATCGCCTTCAGGATGTCGCCATAGGCATAGCGCGCGGTGTGCCCCGCCCACGGAATGTGCTGTTCGGAATCGAGGATGGCGATCTCGGGCTTGGCCCCGCCTTCCACGAGCACCAGTTCCGCAAGGCGCCGGCCGCGACCGTCGGTGGGGTAGGCGAGCGCCGGAGCGGCGGCTGCCGGGGCAAGGCCGCGGCGGACCGGGATGCCGCGTCCGAGTGCCAGAGGCGTGTCGCGTGGCTTCTCGACACCGGCTGCCGGCGCAACGGGTACCGCATCCCAAGGGGGTGCTCGTGAATCACCCTCCTCTTCACCTCTCCCCGGTGGGGAGAGGTCGGATCGAAACGCGTCAGCGGATCGATCCGGGTGAGGGGGGGCCAACCCCTCGGCTCCATCCGCGTCGGCGTCGGCGAGAGGAGCATGAGCCGCCGCCGGCGTTGCCCTCCCCTCACCCTCGTCGCCTAAGGCTCGCTCCGCTCGCCAAGGCGCCGAGCCCTCTCCCCACCGGGGCGAGGGGGAGTCCGGGTTGGCGGCTCTGCCGGAACGCTCGGCGGTGTCGGCATCCTCCCGGTCAGGCGCTTCGCCATCGACGGAATCGTCCCGCACCGCCTGCGGCACGAGCCATGCCCGGAGGTCATCCGGGTCGGCCACCGTGGCGGAGAGCCCGATGGTTACCAGGCCTGGCGCATGCCGCCGCAGCCGCGCGAGACCCAGCGACAGGAGATCGCCGCGCTTCGAGGTCACCAGCGAATGCAGTTCGTCGAACACCACCACGCGGAGGTTTGCGAACAGCCGCTCGGCCTCGGACGAGGCCAGCAGCAGCGCCACCTGTTCGGGCGTCGTCAGCAGCATGTCCGGCGGGTCGAGGCGCTGGCGGGTGCGCTTGTGCTGCGGCGTGTCGCCGGTGCGCGTCTCGAGCCGGACCGGCAGCTTCATCTCGGCCACGGGACGCTCGACATTGCGGGCTATGTCGATCGCCAGCGCCTTGAGCGGCGAGACATAGAGCGTGTGGATGCCCTCCGGCCGCGGCGCCTTCGGCGGCCGCGCCGCGAGCGAAACCAGGCTGGGGAGGAAGCCGGCAAGCGTTTTTCCCGCGCCCGTCGGCGCGATCAGCAGCGTCGAGCGGCCGGCGGCGGCGTTGGCGAGCAGGGCCAGCTGGTGCGGCCGTGGCGTCCAGCCGCGCCCGACAAACCAGTCGGCGAAGCGTTCCGGCAGGATTGCCGGCGGCGGCGCCTCGGCGTGTCGCTGCGGCAGGCCTGTGGCCTTCCGTCGCCGCGTGGTCGCGATTGCCTTCAAGCATTCTCCTGCGGCAAACCCCGGAGTGATCATGCCCAAAATCACGGTAACGAACGAGCCCGAACCCGGAACGCCACGGCGGCAATTGTCCGGGCTGCTCACCGTTGACACCGACGGTAGGTCATTCGTCGATCTCACCTCGGCCGTCTTCGGCTGGCTGCGCCGCGAGAAGGCCGGCGACGGTCTCCTCACAGTGTTCGTCCGCCACACCTCGGCATCGCTGGCGATCCAGGAGAACGCCGACCCCGACGTCCGTACCGACCTCCTCGAGGCGCTCGATCGCCTCGCGCCGGAGGATGCCCCGTACCGCCACGCCGACGAAGGCCCGGACGACATGCCCGCCCACGTGAAGGCAGTCCTGACCGGCGCCAGCCTCTCCGTGCCGGTCTTGGCGGGGGTGCCGGTGCTGGGGATGTGGCAGGCCCTCTACCTCGTCGAGCATCGCCGCGACCCGCACCGCCGCGAGATCAGGCTCCATTATCTCGGCACCTGATGGTGGATAGCGCACAGGGCGCCCCGCCATCTCGTACGGTTTCGGCTAACGTGCGGCCGTGGCGGCTCGGGCCGCGGGGCAAGGAGTGCTGATCATGCTGAAGGAATTCCGGGAGTTTGCGCTCCGGGGCAACGTCGTCGATCTCGCCGTCGGCGTCATCATCGGCGTCGCCTTCGGCGCCATCGTGACATCCCTCGTGCAGGACATCTTCTCGCCGATCATCGGTCTCGTCACCGGCGGCACGGATTTTTCGGGCCTCTACATCCAGCTCAGCGGCGACGCGGGCCCGGACGCGACGCTCGAACAGGCGCAGGCCGCCGGCGCCACGCTCGCCTATGGCAGTTTCCTCACCGCGCTGATCAACTTCATCATCGTCGCGTTCGTACTGTTCCTGGTCATCAAGGCGATGAACCGGATGAAGCGGAAGGCGCCACCCGTACCCACCATTCCGCCGAAAGAGGAAGTCCTCCTCACCGAGATTCGTGACGCCATCCGGCAGCGTCCGGTCGTCTAGGCAGTTCGGCACCTGGGCGATCCTTCCCGCCGCCGGCGCTCAGCCGGGATTGGCAAGGCGGGACGAGGCCCGTTCGCGCAGCCATGCCGGCAGGAGCATGGTCCAGCAGTGACCGGCGCGCGCCGCAACCGTGCGGGGCGCGGTCCCCGGCACGAGGAAGCGGGCGGTGTAGGCGAGCATCCAGGCCACGAGCGGAAGGGTCGCGAGGAACTGGGTTCCGCCCTGCTCGACCGCGTCGAACAGGAGCGGCGCCTGGAACACCCAGGCGAGGAGGAGACCGAGGCTGAGCACCACGGCGACGAAGCCTGCCACCCTGAGAATGCCCCTCGCGAAGAAGGCGAGGGTGAACGTCAGGAGGACGTTGCCGGCATAGTCGAAGCCGGACAGGTACGCATGGGCGAGGCGGTCCGCCCGCGTGTTGATCAGTCCCGCGCCGATCATGCAGCCGCCCGCAACCATGCAGATCCCGGCGAAGAGCCACGCCAGCCGCCCGTTCCAGCACCACGCCGCCATCACGGTCATGCCGCCGACCACCACGAGTCCGCCATTGAACAGGAACGCCGTGGCCGGGAAGACGCCGAATTCGCTGAGGTTGTTGTCCACCAGGATGAACGGCGCCCTGACGATGCAGGCCGCCACCGAAGCGAGGAAGATGATCGCGCCGCCGAACAGGAGGATGCCGGCGCTCCCGGAGGCCCCGGCCGATCTGGCATTCACTTCGCGCACGGAAGACTCCCGCCCCGGGCTCAGCGACCCCGCGAGACGGCTCCCGCAAGGTGCGGGAACCAAACGCTGCGGCGCAGCGGGGGTTCCCGACCTCTGAACGGGGTGCCGTCAGCGCCGGATCACGGTGCTCGTTCTCCAGGCCATCATGCCTCGTTCTTCGCGATCACATTGTGGCAGACGTCGGACGGGCGCTCCGCGACCATCCTAGCCGAGATAGCGCGCCACGAGGTGCTGGTGGTGCGGCACGCCCGACAGCCGCTCCCCCGAGGCCGCCTCGATCAGTTCGGCGCGGTCCAGGAGGCAGCCGCGGGCATGGATGGCGTGGCGCATGAAGCGGAGCAGCGGGCTGAAATCGCCGCGCTCGAGCGCGGGCCAGGTTTCGGCATCGGCCGTCCGCGCCGCGGCGACGAGTTGCGCGGCTGTCATGGCGCCGACGAGATAGGTCGGGAAGTAGCCCCAGAGGCCCGCGTACCAGTGGATGTCCTGAAGGCAGCCACGGCGGTCGTCCGGCACGTCGAGCCCGAGAAAGGACTTCACGCCGTCGTTGAAGGCGGCCGGCAGGTCGTCGAGCGAAAGGTCGCCGCCGATCACCGCCTTCTCGATCGCGTAGCGCAGCATGATGTGCCCCGGGTACGTCACTTCGTCCGCCTCGACGCGGATGAAGCCCGGCTTCACCTCGATCGCGATGCGGTGGAGGTTCTCTGGCGTCCATTCCGGCCCCGACACGCCGAACGCGTCGCGGACGAGGGGCGCCAGGTGGCGCGAGAACTCCGCACTTCGCGCCGCCTGCATCTCGAAGGAGAGCGACTGGCTCTCGTGGACGCTCATGCCGCGGGATTCGCCGACCGGCTGTCCGCGCCATGCCTCCGGCCGGCCCTGCTCGTACACGGCATGGCCGCCTTCGTGGATGGTCCCCATGAGCGCCGAGAAGAAGTCGTCCTCGCGGTAGCGGGTGGTGATGCGCACGTCGCCGGATGCGCCGCCCGAGAACGGGTGCGCCGACACGTCGAGCCGGCCATGCTCGAAGTCGAAGCCGACCGAGGCGAGCACCTTCCGGCCGAGCGCTTCCTGCACCGCGATCGGGAAGTGCCCTGAGATCGGCAGAGCGGGCCTGTTCGCCTGGTTTTCGACGGCCGTGCCGACGAGTTCCGGCAGCGCCCGCTGCAGGGGCGCGAACAGGCGGTCCACTTCGTCCTCGGTCGAGCCGAGGTCGAAAGCGTCAAGGAGCGCGTCATACGGGGCAAGGCCGAGGGCGTCGCCGAGCGCCTGCGCCACGGCGCGCCGCGTCGCGACCACCTCGGCGAGGAGTGGCTTCACGCCGGCGAAATCGTTGGCCGGCCGGGCGGTCTCCCACGCGTGCTGGCATGCGGCGGCGGCGCGCGAGCTTGCCTCGACGAGGTCCGCCGGAATGGCGACGGCGCGCTGGTGGCGGCGGCGCATCTCGCGGAGATTGGCGCGCTGCCAGTCGTCGAGCCGCGGTTCGTCCCCCGCGGCCTCGCCGAGAAGGTCACCCATCCGTGGATCGACCATCAGTTCGTGCGACAGCACTTTCAGCGCGGCAAGCTGGTCGGACCGGCCGGCGATTGCGCCGCGCGGCATCATCGTCTGCGCGTCCCAGTCGAGGATGCCCAGCGTGTCCTCGATCGCGGCGATCCGGCCGAACCTGGTTTCAAGCTGCTTGTAGGCGGTCATGCACGCTCCATTCCGGGCGCCACGCTCGTGGCCGCCTGGCGCTGGCCGTCCGATCCGGCATTGGCGTTGCGCGGCGCTTGGGCTTCCCGGTAAATGGACCGTGACGGACGGGAGGGCAATGACGACTGTCATAGAGAGCCGCGCCAGCAGCGCCAGCAGCGCTTCGGGACGTAGCGAGTGGCCGTTGCGGCTGCTGCTTGCGGCCGCGCTTCTCGTTCCGGCGGCCGTCATGGCCGGCGCCGCCGCCTATTCGTACCAGACACGAATGGAGGAAGCCCGCACCGAGATCGAGCGGACGGCCGACCTCATGCGCGAACACGCCGACAAGGTCTTCGATTCGGTCGAGCTGATCTCGGCCGCGATGCGCGAGCTGATCGGCGAGATGTCGGCCGAGGAGATCCGTGCCAACGAATTTCGCCTCAACCGTGCGTTCCGGCAGCTTGTGGCAGGCCGCGAGCAGTTCTTCTCCATTGCCGTAATCGGCCCTGACGGCTTCCCGCTGGTCGGCGCGCAGGACGTACCGATCCCGCAGGTCGACTTCTCCGACCGCGATTACTTCATCGCACTCCGGGACAACCCGTCGCGGCGGGCGTTCCTCAGCCGTGTACTGAGGAGCCGCGTCGACACCAACGACACCTTCTTCATGGTCTCAAGTCCGCTCCGCCGCGGCGTCGATTTCGCCGGCGTGTTCGCGGTCTCGCTGCGGCCCGCCTACTTCACCAACGTCTACGCCCGCTTCGCCGGCACCACCGAGATGATCGCGGGCCTCGTCCGCTCGGACGGCTCCGTTCTTGCGATCCACCCCTTCGCCGATGTTGCCCTCGACGACGTGCCTCCGGTGCAGAGCTTCGCCGACGCGATCGCCGGCGAACAGTCCGGTGTCTACACGGTTACCGGCGCGGACGGCTCGGAGATCATGATCGCCTTCCGTAGGGTTGGCACCCATGACGTCTATGTCGCCGTCGGTCTGCCGCTCGATTCAGTCCAGCAGGGCTGGCTCAACACGGTCTGGTGGGGCCTTGGGATCGGCGTGCCTGTCACAGTCGCGCTCGTTCTCCTTGCGTTGACTGCGCTCCGCCGTGCCCGCCGCGAAAGCCGCGCGCTTGTCGAACTCCACTCCGAGATCGCGCTTCGCCAGAGCGCGGAGGAACGGCTGCGGCAGGCGGCCAAGATGGAGGCCGTCGGCCAGCTTTCCGGCGGTATCGCACACGACTTCAACAACCTCCTCACCGCGATCGGCGGCAATGTCGAACTCCTGGCGCGCCGGCTCGGCACGTCCAACGCCGACTACACCCGCTACATCGACCATGCCCGCGAAGGCGTGAAGCGCGCCGCGAGCCTGACGCAGCGGCTCCTCGCCTTCTCGCGCCGCCAGGCCCTGCAACCGTCCGAGGTCGATGCGAACAAACTCATCTCCGGCATGTCGGACCTTCTCCACCGGACGCTCGGCGAGCACATCGAAGTGGAGGTGGTACTCGGCTCCGGCGTGTGGCGCACCTTCACTGATCCGAACCAGCTCGAGAACGCGATCCTCAACCTTGCGATCAATTCGCGCGATGCGATGCCCGAGGGCGGCCGGCTCACCATCGAGACCGCAAACTCGCACATCGACGAGGGCTACCTCGCCCGCGAGGGCCTGACCGACATCAAGGCCGGCCAGTACGTCCTGGTGGCCGTCAGCGACACCGGTGCTGGCATGCCGAAGGAGGTCGCCGAGCGCGCCTTTGAGCCGTTCTTCACGACCAAGCCCGTCGGGGAGGGCACCGGCCTTGGTCTCCCCATGGTCTATGGCTTTGTGAAGCAGTCCGGCGGTCACGCGAAGATCTACACCGAGGCCGGTCATGGCACGACGGTGAAGCTCTATCTGCCGCGTAGCACTGCCGCGGCCGACGATACGTCGGCCCGGGCGGCGGCGGAGCCCCAGGCAGCGCCGGGCGGCGGCGAGACGATCCTGGTGGTCGAGGACGATGCCGGCGTGCTCGCCTTCGAGGTCGAGTCGCTCACATCAGCGGGCTATCGGGTGATCGAGGCACGCACCGGCGCCGAGGCCATCGCCCGGGTCGAGCAGGGCGCCGAACCCGACCTTCTGTTCACCGACGTGGTGCTCGCCGGCGGCATGAACGGTCGCGAGGTCGCCGACCGCGTGAGAGCCGCGCGCCCGGGCGTGAAGGTCCTGTTCGCCACCGGCTACACGCAGAACGCCATCGTCCACCACGGACGCCTGGACGAAGGCGTCCAGCTCATCTCGAAGCCGTTCTCGACCAACGAACTGCTGACGCGCGTCGCGAAGGTGCTGCGGGAGCCGCAGCGGTAACGAGCATCATTGTGGGGGCCGTTACGTTGCGTTTGGCCTCGCCCAGGTATCTTCTCTTGACCTTCAGTTCCCACACCTGACTGCGTGCGTGATGTCCCTGGATCGGAGCGACTTAGATCAACTGAACGAAGCCGACCTTCGATCATTGATTGCGGATCTGGTCCCGGAAGGGGAGAGGATAGAGTATAAGCGCGAGCCCTACGGAAACGCCGATGCCGACAAGAAGGAATTTCTGAAAGACGTAACGTCCTTCGCAAACACTCTAGGCGGTCACCTTGTCCTTGGAATGGATGCAAGCTCGGGAATAGCCACGAGGCTCATAGGGCTTAACCCACACTCAGTTGACCCCTTGAAGAATCGACTGGAGTCACTCCTTCATACTGGCATTGAACCAAGGGTGGTCGGGATACGACTAAAAGAGGTCCGGTTGACGGACGGCACCTCTGTCCTCGTAGTTAGAATTCCTCAGAGCTGGCATCCGCCACACCGGGTGAGCATCGCCAACACCAATCGATTCTACTTGCGAAACTCTGGCGGTGTTCATGAGGCGAGCGTGGAGGAACTGAGAACACTTTTCACCCAATCGGCGGCGGCAGGTGAGCGGATCAGGCGCTTCCGAGATCGTCGCGTTGAGCTTGCGACCAACCGTTTAAGCGCCATCGCTACTGAAAACGATGGACGGCTGTTCTTGCATATCGTTCCGCTCTCTGCCGCGTCGCGCGGGGGCAACATTGATCTGAACGAGGTCGTGAAGCTCAATCACTTCTTTCAGCCAATCGGCAGTGACGGTTGGTCGCCGCGATTCAACATCGATGGCGTCGCAAATATTCGCGGTGAGGACAAATGCATCGGATACACCCAAGTGTTCCGTGATGGATCGCTAGAGGCAGTTCGAGCCGCGATCGTGAAAGAACGCGATGGAAAGCCCTTCGTTCCCTCTGGGGTCAGCACTACTGAATTGATCCGAGCGATCCCGAAGTACGTCCAGGGTCTACAGGCCCTCGGTGTAGCGCCGCCCTTAACTATACTGGTAACTTACCAAGGCCTCGGCGGCGCCACCTTTGGCCACAAGTTGGGGTGGGCTGACGAAGTACCTCCGCCCTTCCCACAAATTGATCCGATGCACATGCCAGAAATTATTGTTGAGGAGTACGGCTCAGCCGCAGACTATCGAATCCGTTTGCGCCCGATCTTTGACACTTTGTGGAATGCAGCTAGTCAGCCGTACTGTACCTTCTTGGACAAGGACGGAAACTGGAACGTTCCTTCCTATTGACCAGCGACTGTCCGTCCATTTGCGAATCGCTGATCGCGTCGGTCGCTAGGCGCGACTACGCGACCTTGCGGTCGCCTTCACCGGCGCGGAAGAACAAGACCTGCGAGATCATCGCCTTCACCGCATCCGGATCGTAGGGCTTCGAGATCAGGAAGGTCGGCTCGGGCCGTTCGCCCGTCAGGAGACGCTCCGGGAAGGCGGTGATGAACACCACCGGCGGCGAGCATTCCTCGAGGATCTCCTTCACGGCATTGATACCGGAAGAGCCGTCGGCGAGCTGGACATCGGCGAGGACGAGTTCCGGCCGGTTCTTCTGGATGGCCGCGATCGCCTCGCGGTGCGTGCGGGCGATGTGCATCACCTCGTGGCCCAGGCTCTTCACCAGGCGCTCGATGTCGAGCGCGATCAGTGGCTCGTCCTCGATGATCAGGACGCGGCTCTTGAGCTGGGCCGCGATGTCGGTATTGGCGAGTTCCAGTTGGCGCTCCACCTCCTCCTCGTCCGTGCCGAGGATCTCCGCCGTCTGCGACGTCGTGAACCCTTCCAGGACGCGGAGAAGGAAGACGAGCCGCTCGCGGGGCACGAGGGCGGCGAGGCGCCGGTCGGCATTCACTTCCCAGGCGGGTGCCGATGCTTCGGACTTGCCGTTGATGTCCAGCGTCTCCCACAGCTGGCAGAACAGGGAATAGAGCGCCACGGTGATGTCGGTCTTCTGCGGCAGCGCCGTCGCGTCGGCGGCGATCGCCTCGAGCACGGCGGCGACATAGGCGTCGCCGCTTGCCTGACTGCCGGTGAGCGCCCGGCCAAACCGGCGCAGGTGGGGAATACGTACGACGATCTGTTCGGCCAAAGCCATGGACCCGCCTCCTCTGATGCTTCCCGCCGCCCCACGACAGAAGCCCGCAGCCGTGGACAAGTTGTCCTCCAATCTCCGGATCGTGTCGAGCGTGGTTTCACCCGTCAAACGCCGGAAGGGCTCGCCGGTTCCCCGCAAACAGGCGCGCCAAAGCGCCGCTCCCGGGTGGGGGAACGGCGCTTCGGCATTGTCGAAGCTAGCCGGCGGGAGGCGCCGGAGCCGGTGTTATGGGCGCCGGGTCAGGCGTCAATGCCGGGGCAGGAGTCTCTGCCGGAGCCGGCGTGATCGCCGGATCGGCCGGAGCCGGCGTTATCACCGGATCGGCCGGCGTCAGATTGACTGCCGGCGCCGCCTCGACCGGCTGGGTCTGAATCTGGTTCGGCGGCGGCAGGTCTTCCGTGTTGCTCCAGATCATCGTCCCGATGAGGTAGAGCGCAGCGAGCGCGAGACCTCCGAGGAGGACGTACAGGACGGGACGGCCGAGCGGGCCCTGGCGGGCCTCGCTGCCGGTCTCCGCGTGCACCGGGCGACCATACTGGTCACGGTCGTTCTCTGTGCCTCGAGTATCGATGGCCATGATTGCGGTCTCCTTCGATCCTCCCGGGATACTCGGCGAATCCTGCAGTCCCCGGGGGCGAACCTGTGCTGATCAACGGCAGGGGCATGGATAGGTTCCACCTCACCTCCGGCAACCCTTCAATGTGCTGCAATCTTGCCAAGGGTCCGGCGTCGTACAGGGCCTGCCGGTCATGATGAGCGTTGATTTGCCGGGCGTCATCCGGCCGCTCGTCTAACGTGTTCCTGGAACTTGCGGCCGGCTCTTGCGTTTCCTCGTCATCGAAGGGGCACGAGAACGGAGCTCACCATGCAACGACAGAAGCTGTACTCTCCATTTCTGAGGGGCTGGATCGCGATCACTGTTCTGGTCGTCGCCTTGTTCGCGATGGCGGTGCCTTCCCTCGCGCAGACCGGCCTTGCCACGGCTACGACCGCCGTGAACATGCGCAATGGCCCCGGCACGAGCTATGCCGTCATTACGGTCGTTCCCCGCGGCGGGCCCGTGTCGGTGGACAACTGCCTGACATCGGGCTGGTGCGCGGTGGTCTATGGAAACCGTGCCGGCTTCATCTCGCGGAACTATCTCGCCTTCGGCGGCGCCACTCCACCGGTGCAGCAGCCCCCGGTCGTCACCGGCAGCGTGCAGGCGCAAACGACCGTGCAGCTCAACATGCGGACCGGCCCCGGCACGCAGTACGGCGTTATCCGTGCGGTTCCCGCAGGCGGTGTCGTCTCCCTCATCCAGTGCACGCCGGGCTATTCCTGGTGCGAAGGCACCTATCAGGGTAGCCGCGGCTGGATGTCGGGCCAGTATCTCCGCTCGACCAATCCGCAATACGCCACCCAGCCGGTCACCAATGTCGGCGCGCAGCTTGGCCTGCAGCTGTTCAACCTCATCGCCGGCCAGCTCGGCCTCAACGTGACCATCAACACGCCGCCGCGGGCTCCGAATGCGGGCGAGGTGTGCCTTTACACCGACCCGAACTTCGGCGGCCAGGCGATCTGCGCCCGGATGGGCCAGTCGGACGCCAACCTGGTTGCCCCGTTCAATGACAGCATCTCCTCGATCCGCTTCGGATCCGGAGCCTTCGTCGAGATCTGCCAGAACCCCGGCTTCACGGGCGTGTGCCGCAGCTACAACAGCGACATTGCGCAGCTGCCGGCGCTCATGAACGACCGCACCTCGTCCTTCCGGACGACCGTGGTCGCGCCCGGTCCCGGTCCGCAGCCGGTCGGCGGCCAGGCCTGCTTCTACTCGGAGTTCAACTTCACCGGGCAGTACTTCTGCCTCGATCGGAACCAGTCCCTGGCGTTCGTCGGCAACAACTGGAACGACCTGATCTCCTCGATCCGCGTCGATCAGGGGGTGACCGTCCAAGTGTGCGGCGATGCGGACTTCGGCGGGTTCTGCGAGCAGTACACGACCAGCCAGGCCTTCCTGCCACCGGGTCGCGACAACGCCGTGTCGTCGATTCGGGTCCGCTAGCCGGCCAGGAGCACATCGTTGCGGGACACGGGCGGTCCGTCAGGGCCGCCCGTGTCTGCGTCGGAACGGTTCCGTCGCGGGAACCGGCGGGGCATTGCCGGCGTTTCGGTTCACAAGCCCTGGAGGAACAGATGAACTGGAATGCCGTGCAGAGCCGCTGGAGGACGCTGATGCCGTCGATCCGCGCGAGCTGGAGCGAGCTGACCGAGGACGATCTGGAGGAGGTGGGCGGCGACATGGCTGGTCTCGCAAGTCTCATCCATGAACGCTATGGCTTGCCGCGCGGCGAAGCGGAGAGACAGATCGAAAGCTGGCTCGTCGGCCGGTGAGGCCGCCGCCCGCCCCTCCAGGAATTCTCCCGGTGACTGAGCCTGCCGAGTATCCCGTTCCCAGCGCCCCGCTTGCCGAGGAACTCGCTGGCAGCATCCGCGAGCCGGTGCTGGTGCTGGACTATGCGCGGAACGTCCGGTGGGCGAACAAGCCCTTCTATGCCGCGTTCGGCCTCTCGCCATCGACGGTCGAGGGCTGCGCCCTCAAGGACATTGGTGGTGGTCTCGGCTGGAACGACGAGACGCTGGGGATACGCCTGGCTGCGCTTTCCGGTGGCGGACCGGCTGCCGAGACGATCTTGCTGCCGCGCGGTTTTGACCCGATCGGCCGGCGGAGCTTCAGCATCCATGCACGCCGTGTCGACCGGCTGAACATGCTCATCCTGGTCGTTGACGACGTCACCGAGCGGCAGGCCGCCACCACGCGCACCGACGCGCTGCTGGCGGAGGTGGCGCACCGCGCCAAGAACATCCTCGCCGTCGTCCAGTCGCTCGCCTACCAGACTACGGCCACGACCGTTGACGCCTTCCGCATGTCGCTCATCGGGCGCATCAAGGCGCTGGCGCTTGCCCAGGGCGCCCTGATCGAGACGCAATGGCAGGGCGCCGAACTGTCCGGGCTCGTCTCGTCGGTGGTCAACGCGCACAATGCCGAGGACACGGAAGTCGTCGTCGAGGGGCCTTCGGTGCGTCTGTCCTCGCTGCAGGCGACCACGTTCGCCCTCATCATCAACGAACTGGCGTCGAACGCGCTGAAGCACGGCGCGATGTCGACCCCCTCCGGAAAGGTTGCCATCACCTGGGACAGAAAGGGCGACCGGCTCATTCTCGACTGGCGCGAAAGGGGCGGGCCGAAGGTCAGCGAGGAAGCCAGCGACGCCGGTTTCGGCACCACGCTGATCCGGCGCGCCGCCGCGCTTCAGCTCGGCGGCAGCGCCGACATTGCCTTCGAGCCCGCGGGGCTTTCATGCCATATCGAACTCGCTCTTACTGAATGAGAAGGTTGCCCGACCGCCCGTGAACCCTGAGAACGCCCGTGTTCTGATCGTTGAGGACGACGCCCTCGTCGCCATGGAAATGGAGGCGCGGGTGGCGACGTTCGGCTGCACCGTGCTCGGCCCGGCTCCAACCATCGCGCACGCCCACCGCCTTCTCGACCAGTTTCGCCCGGATGCCGCCCTCCTCGACGTGAACGTCTGCGGCGAGCGCGTCACCCCCATCGCCGTCCGCCTGCGCGCGATGGGCGTCCCCTACGTGCTCATCACCGGCTACGCTCGGCTTGCGTTCGAGGAACCCGAGCTCCAGGTGACCAAGCTGTCGAAGCCCATTGCCGAAGCGGAACTGACACGCACGCTCCGCCGCCTTCTCAACCCCGCGCCGGCCGGGTAGACCCCGCTTGCGGGAATGGCTCGGGCGAGCCCATTCCAATGTCCACGGGGGGCTTGCGCCCCCCGCAGAGTCTATGCGGCCAGCGGCCCCGGCCCGTCGCCGCCCGGGCGGTTGCGGACCTGAACCACTGTCAGGGCCTGCCGCCGTCCGTCGCGCGTCCGATAGGAAATGGACTGGCCTTCGCGGAGACCGAGCAGCGCCACTCCCACCGGGGTCATGACCGAGATGCGGCCGAGGCTGATGTCCGCCTCCCCAGGGAAGACGAGCCGGATCGTGCGCTCGTCGCCGCCGCTGTTCCGGTAGCGGACCAGGGATCCCATCCTGACGACGTTCTTCGGGATCGCCTCGTCGGCAACGATCATTGCCCGTTCAAGCTCGTGGAGAAGCCATTCGGCGTCGTCCTCGGGATGCGTCCCGGCGACGGCGAGGACGAACAGCTGGCGGTGTTCGTCCCGGCTGAGGACGATATCGGGCGTCAGGTTGAAGTCGGTGAGCTGGCTCATGGTGACAATGCCTCCTCAGCCGCAGGCATGGCCTCGGCGGGATGGAACGGAATGGTTTGATGACACCAGTGCGGAATTCCGCACATGCGCGACGCCCCGAGCCCGAGAGGCGTCGACGCTCGGACTCAGGGCAGCATTTTTGCGTCGGAACGGGTCCGAAGGATTTGCATCGGGGCTGCTCGCTCTGAGAAGCAATCAATCTAGGTGGCAGCACCGCGAAATCAACCGCGACCCGATGCCCCCCATTGCCTCGAGATCGCCCCGGAGACCGTCCGTGGCTCCTATGGCGGGAAGCGCAGGCTGAAGGTCGTGCCGCGTTCGGGCCGGTCGATTTCGAGCGTGCCGCCGAGCTGCGTGGCGAGCGCCCGGATGACCTTCATCCCGAGGCCGGGATTGGCGGTGGGATCGAAGTTCTGCGGCAGGCCCTCGCCGTCGTCGGAGACCGCCAGCCGGAGCCGGTCGCCGTCCCGCTCGAGCGCGACGACCACGTTGACCGCGCCGCCGGTGGGCCCGTGCTTGACGGCGTTGGTGACGAGTTCGCACGCGATCAGACCGAGCGGGATGACCTTGTCCGGCGCGAGCATCTCGTCGACCGAACGGACGGTGATCGATCCGCCGGCGGCCGGAAGACCGAGCGTCTCCCCGAGGTCATGCGCGAGATCGACGAGATAGGGCGCGACCTCGACGCTGTCGAGGCGCTGGCCGGAATAGAGCCGCTCATGCACCTTGGCGACGGCGGCGACACGCCCCTGGGCGGCGCTGAGGCTCGCCCGGGCGTCGGGGTCGGTCACGGTGGCAAGCTGGAGCGACACCATCGAAGAGACGAGTTGCAGCGAGTTCTTGATGCGGTGGTTCATCTCCCGCACCAGCATGTCCTTCTCGCCGATGAGCTGGTTGAGCTTCTCGTTCTGCTGCTGGAGCTCGGCGGCGTCGTTTTCGATCGAGCCGGCCATGGCATTGAAGGCTGTGGCAAGGTTCCGCAGCTCGGGCGCGGACGGCCGGTCCGCTATGCGGACGGAGAGACTTCCGCTGCGAAGCCTTCCGGCCGCGTCGGCAAGGGCCTTCAACGGGCGCCGGATCGTGCTCTCGCCGACGAGCAGCGCGGCGATCGCGGCAAAGATGAACACGCCGAGCAGGATACCGATCCCGCGGCGGAGATTGCGGTCGGCGCTTTCGACGAGCTGCGGTACCGGGATGCCGATGGCGACGAAGAGGCCTTGCTCGACGAGGAGGTCGGCCACCGCCCAGATCTGGCTGACGCCGTTGACCGCCTCGCTGCGGACGAGCCCCGCGCCGCCCGATTCGAGGGCGATCTCCGCCCGCACCGGTGCGAAGACGGCCTGGTCCACGGTCGCGTTGGCCGGCGTGCGGGCGAGGATCGCGCGGTCGGAATTGAAGATGACGCCGATGCCCGACGCCGGCAGTGTCGACTGCGCCATCGTATCGGAAAGGCCGTCGAGGTCGAGCGAGGCTATGGCGACCAGGGCGGCGCCCGCGCTTCCGGTCCGCGACGGCAGCGCCAGCGGCAGGATCAGTCGATTGCTGAACGCGCCCTGTCGCGGCGAGCCTATCGCGAGGGTACCCGTGGCCACGGCCTCCACGACCTCGCCCCTGTCGGACACATTCACGCCGACCGCCTCCGGGATCGAGCTGCACAGGATGTCTCCGTCGGGCGTTGCCAGGGCGAGGAGAGCGAAGGTCGCGTCGCTGTCGGCGATGGTGGCGAGGAGATCGTTGCAGTCGGGATCGGCGGTGCTGATCTCCTCGGCCGCACGAAGCACCGTGCTCATCACGTTTCGCGCCCGCAGGAAATACTGGTCCTGCTGCGCGGCGAGGAGCCGCGCGGAGCGCAGCAACTGGTCCTCGGCCGTGTCGAGGAGGTTGCGCCGCTGGTCGAGCGCACTCCACACATAAAGGAGGAGCACGGGCAGCGCCGCGATGGCGATGAGGAGAATCAGTCGTGCCGAGACGCTGAGGCGCTTCACGGGCTTCTTCCGGTGCGTGGCGCGGGACGCGGGCGCGGCGTCAGCCGTCCGTCTTCTTGGCGTCGGCGTCGCCGCTCAGCCTGCGGACCAGGTCGGCGAGGTCCGCCGGCACGGGTTCCGAAAGCAGGCCGTCATACATCGTCCGAAGCTTCTGGCCGATCGCGGCGGCGACGAGTGGATCGGTCCGACCGGAACGGCGTGCCGCCTTCTCCCCCTTCGGCTTCTCCGCGGCCTTGTCGCTCACGATCACTGTTTCCCTCGCGGTCGGCGCCCCGCCGCCGCGGCCAAAGGAGACGGTGGTTTCCCCCTCGCGTCAAGCCGGAATGGCCCGCCGCCGCCCGTTGACAGCCCAAATGCGGGAACGCGACTGTTGCTCGCGGGCAACAATCCGGGCCGTGCGCCGCAGTGGGGTCAAGCTGTCGCGGGAACCGGCACGGCCCCGCGACGTTTGGTGGCATGTCACAAGAGCCTGAAATCATGACGCAACGGAACGCGAAGCTGGCACGGGACCTGCGCAACGTGACCGCATCGGGCGCCAGGCGGACGCCTGCGCGGGAGGCTGACTGGATCGGTCGGAAGCTCAACCAGGTGTACAATCAGACACTTGCCGAGCCGCTGCCGCCGGAGTTCATGGCGCTGATCGAAGCGATCGGTGATCGCGAACGCGCCGAAGATTCGTCGAAGAGCTGAGCCACATAATATCCATGGCCAACACCGCCCACGCCGACGACATGAGCGCGCAGCTGATTTCCGCGCTGCCGATGCTGCGCGCGTTTGCGCGTTCCCTTTCCGGTGACCGCGTCCGTGCCGACGATCTCGTTCAGGAGACGATCGCCCGCGCCCTTGCCAACAAGGACAAGTTCACGCCCGGGACCAACCTCAACGCCTGGCTCGTGACGATTCTCCGCAACCATTTCTACTCCGAGGGCCGCAAGCGGCGCCGCGAGGTCGAGGACGCCGATGGCCAGTTCGCCGGCTCGCTCGCCGAGCTCCCCGGCCAGGAAAGCCATCTCGAAATGGCCGACTTCATGAGGGCGCTGAACACTCTGGCCGACGAGCAGCGCGAGGCGCTGATCCTCGTCGGCGCAAGCGGGTTCTCGTACGAGGACGCGGCGGAGATTTGCGGCGTGCGCGTCGGCACGATCAAGAGCCGCGTGTCCCGCGCCCGCGTCCGCCTCCTCGAGATCCTCGCGGCAACGCCAACAGGGTCGGCGGGCGCGGACCTCGGTTCGCTCCCCGCGATGCGCGGCTAGGCTGCACCGCCGCCCTTCACCTTCGCAGCGCGCCCGTCAGCTAGTGCGCGTGGCTGTGCGCCATCGCATTGGCCGGCTCGACCAGCACATGGATCGTGACCTCGCCGGCGATGGCAAAGGAGAGCGTCAACTCGATCTCGGTCCCCACGGCCAGAGCTTCGGCCACGCCGTGCAGCATGAGACCGAGGCCGCCCGGATCGAACGAGAAGGCGCCCGTCGGGATTTCGACCGGGCCGACCGCGACCGTTCCGATCACCCCGCCTTCGAGCGTCAGCCCGACGATTTCGGCCGCGGCCGCGACGGGCGCGGCCACCGACAGCAGCGTGTCGGCCGGCCCGGTGTTGATGAACTCCGCAAAGGCGAGCGTGTCGGCGCCGGCCTGGGCAGCGCGGACCCAGGGATGCTCGATCGTGAGTGCACCCGCGGTGAAGACGTGCTCATCGGTTTCCTGGGCGAGCGCGGCGGTGGAGAGGAGCCCGGCGAAGGCGAGCGCAAAGCTGTTTCTCATTGAATTCTCCGGATGGTCACGTGTTGCGAAGCGCTTCGACCACCGGGCGGCGGTAGAGAAGCGCGGCGGGGAGGAGGGCCAGGAGCGCGCCGGCGGCGGCAAGCGCGAGCGCGAGGCTGACCTCGGTCCAGCCGATGCTGGAGGAAAGGGCGATGCCGCTCGCTTCGGACAGGAGCGAGGAGACCGTTCCGGAGAGCGCCGCGGCGACCGCAAGACCGAGCACGCTGCCAAGCGCGATCAGGCCGAAGCCGAACGACCACGCGACGGCGAAGACATAGGTCCGTGACGCCCCGAGCGCCCGGAGCACCGCAAACCGCTGGCGGTAGAGCTGCATCAGGATGAGGAGGCCGGCGAGCACGGCGGCGATCAGCAGCACCTCGGTCGCAATCGCGAGCACGCTCATCATCGCGCGCACGTCGCCAAGCAGATCGTACAACTGCACCAGCACCTCGGCCGGGAAGAACGCCATCGTGTCCGCCGTCCGGTAGGCGTTGCGGAGCCCGTAGGCGGCCGCGAGCGAGTCGGGGGCAACCACCGCGGCCGGTATCCCGGGCATGGTCAGAAGGTCGAACGGCGGGCCGATCGTGGTCCCGTCCCAGTCGGCCCCGTGGCCGGTGCCGAGATTGTGGACCATCCAGGTGAACTCGATCGGGACGACCACGGCGCGATCCCACGGCGAGCCGGTCGGCCGCATCCGGCCGACGACGGTCAATGCCTGGCCGTGCTGGGTCCCGTCGAGTTCGGCCTCGGCGCCGTGGCCGTGCGCGGCGCGGAAATTGTCGCCGATGTGGAGCGGCGAATCCCAGCCGACGATGGCCTCGGTCGGCACGGCGAACACCCGGCCTTCGGCGACGTCGCCGCCCGAGAGCCGGTTCACCAATGCCGCAATCGTGCCGACCACCGGATCGCCGTTCAGCGAATCGCCAAAGCCGATCGGGGCGACGAATGCGGCGCGCGGCTCGGCCATCAGGGCGCGGAGCGGCTCGCCGGTTATGAGTTCCACCGATCCCGACTGGAGGAAGACGACCCGGAGGAGAAGGTCGGTCTGGCTCGATGGGGCGGCGACGATGAGGTCGAATGCGTCCGCCGCCTGTGCGCCGCCGGCGCGGAGCGCGCGCTCCTGCGCGGTGATCGCCGCGCCGATGCCGACAGCAAGCGCGATAAGCACGACGAATACGGCGGAGATTCCGGCGTGCCGCCGCGCCATCGCCAGGGAAAGGGGCAGCGGGTTCATCATGCCGCCACCGCAGCTGCCTCGGCGAGGCGGCCGTGGCGGAGTGTGAACACGCTGTCGCCGGCATCGAGAACGGCGCGGTCGTGGCTGGCCACGAGCACGGTGCGGCCCTCGCTGGCGAGGCGCCGCAACGTGGCGATCAGGCTTTCCGCCGCCAGGGCGTCGAGCGAGGCGGTCGGCTCGTCCGCGAGGATCACCGGGGGGTCGAACAGGAGCGCCCGGGCAATCGCCACGCGCTGTCGCTCGCCGCGGGACAGAAGCTCGACCGAGCCGCGCGACACCGGCACGCCGAGATCGGCGAGGAGCTTTGCGGCGCGACCGGGGGCAAGGTCGGGCGCCGGTCCGAAGGTCGCCGCCAGGGCGACATTGGCCACCGCCGACAGCTCCGGAATGAGATGGAAATCCTGGAAGACGATCCCGACGCGGTGGCGTCGCCACGCATCGCGGCGGCCTTCGGAAAGGGCGTAGATGTCCTGCCCGTCATGCATGACGCGCCCGCGCTGCGGCCGCAGGAGGCCGGCCAGGACATAGAGCAGCGTCGATTTCCCGGAGCCCGACGGGCCGGCGATCGCCGTCACGCGGCCGGGCGCCGGCGCAAAGCGCGGCACGTCGAGCACCGTGAACGCGGCGCGCCCCGCATCGGCGAACGACAGGCCGATGTCCTCGGCGACGAGCATCTCAGGCGCGCTCGAACGAGGCGTTCTCGAGCCGGATCAGGCTGACGAAGCCGGTCTCGGCATCGATCTCGAACCCGGTGTCGAGCCTGCCGCGGACGATGATCGGCCGGTTGAACGGCACGGCCGTGATGATGGTGGAGGTCAGGACGAGGACAATGTCGTCCGGCCACTGCGCCTCGGTCTCGCAGAACGGGCACGTCGCCATGGGCGACGCGGTCAGAACGAAGAAGCTCGCCTGCGCTTTCAGCGGCGGCGCCATGTAGCCGGTCATCTCGACCACGTCGCCGGTCAGACCCAGCGCCAGCGGCGAGAGCTGCGCCTCGCGCTCGTAGAGGTCGGTGAAGGCGAGTGGCGTCGCAGCAAAGGCGGAACGCGACAGCGGCACGAAGAAGGCTGCAGCGGCACCAAGAACCAGAACATCGCGCCGCTTCATCGTCATTCGTCTACTCCCGCCTGCAACAGAGACGGAACGCTATCGGCTGCAGGTCTCAGGCGTGTGACGGTTGGGTGGGATCTGGCCGAAGGGCGATGGGATCAAGCGGGCTTTGGAAGCATCAACGTCGAACCACTTCTTCACCTCTCCCCGCAGGGGCGAGGTGAAGAAAGAAAGAGGGCGGAGCCTTGCGGCCCCGCCCCTCGATCAGCGTCGATGATAGTCGGCAGTGCCTACCGGCCCAGGCCGGAGGCGTAGGACATGACCGAGTAGATGTAGTTCTGCTCGACCGTGCCCGACATCAGGTGCGCCCAGGGGCCGATCGCGTAGACGGCGACGTCCTCGCCGGTGTGCGTCTCGGACGACATCGGGATGAGCGCCGGCTGCAGGAAGGTCGCGGCGGCCGTATCGACATTGGTAAGGTCCGGGCGGATGCCGGCGGCCTCGGGGGCGGTCTGGCCGGTCGCGAGCGCCGGGAAGAGTGCGCCCGGGCCGTTGGCGTACTGAAGCGTGGTGTACGGGAGCCCGTCACCGGCGAGGGCGGGCTCGCCGCCTTCCTGGACGAGGCCGAAGATCGGGTTGCCGCGATCCGGGTAGCCGTTGATGGTCAGCGTGTGGCCGTGGTCGGCCGTCACGATGATCAGCGTGTCCTCGCGCGAGGTCATTTCGAGCGCGGTCGCGATCGCCTGGTCAAAGGCGATGGCGTCGTGGAGCGCGAGGAAGGCATTGCCCTCGTGGTGGGCGTGGTCGATGCGGCCGCCCTCGACCATGAGGACGAAGCCCTCCTCGCTCTGCGACAGGCGGGTGATGGCCGCCGCGGTCATCTCGGCGATCGACGGCTCGCCGCCGACGTCACCGGCGCGGTTCGCGTCGTACTCCATGTGGCTGCCCTCGAAGAGGCCGAGGACCTTTACGCCGGTCGACAGGTCGAGCGCGTTCAGCTGCTCGAGGTTCCAGACGTAGGCGTGGTTGTTGCCCATCGCGGTCCACTCGGCGGTGAGGTCGCGACCATCCCGGCGGTTGCCGGTGCGGCCCTGGTCCTCGGGATCGGCCATCGTGGACGGGAGGAAGTACGAGCGGCCGCCGCCGAGAACGACCTCGAAGCCGTCACCGGCCTGCCAGCCGACGAGCTGCGCGGCGATGTCGGTGCAGCCTTCCGGAGCGGTGCTTTCCCAGTTGCGGCTGGCGGTATGGGCGTAGGTCGCCGCCGGGGTCGCGTGCGTCACGCGGGCGGTCGAGACGACGCCGGTGGCAAGGCCGGCGGTCTCGGCCATTTCGAAGATGGTCATGACCTCGTTGCCGGCCTCGGCGGCGCAGTCCTCGTAGGCGACGGCGCCGTTGACGCCGAGCACGCCCTGATTGGTCTTGATGCCGGTGAGCATCGCGGTCGCGGTCGGTGCGGAGTCGGAGACCTGGCCGTTGTGGCTGTAGGTCTTGGCGAGCGCGACGAACGGGAAGGCGTCGATCGCAAGGTTGTTCGATTCGCCGTCGACGCCACGATTCTGGCCTTCGAGAATGCGGGCGGCCGTCACGGTGGGGACGGACATGCCGTCGCCGACGAAGATGATGATGTTGCGGGCGCGGCCCTCGATCGGCTGGCGCGCGAGCATGTTCTCGAGCGTCGCCTCGGCTGCGACGTAATAGTCGTTGTTCGCCTGCGGCAGCGGCGCACCGGCCGGCGTCTGGGCGACGGCCACGGCCACGAGGCCGAGCACCGAGGCGCTGGCGAGGAAGGCAGCGGAGATCTTCAGCATGGAATGTCCCTTCGTCTGACGGGAGAAGGGGTCCCCCGTTCGGGGGGAGGCGTACCGTCGGCGAGCAACGATCCGGCGACAGGGAAATGACGGTTCGAATACGGCGCAGCAACCGGCGCCAGCGTATCTTATGATATACTATACGCTATCTAGGCATTGGGCTTCAAGTACGCACAATCGAAGCGAATATCGACGACCGATCTTGTCCGTTGCTTGCATCGTGTCGTCCGCGTCGCACAGGACGAGCGATGTGCGCCTCTGCAAGCGGGCTGCCGTCGCCCGGAGTCCGCGGCCGCGTGACGCGGCGCCACCGTCAGGCGATACGGCGTGGCTCGAGCGCCACGCCGCGCGGCTCATCCACGGATAAGCGCGACGAAGGACGCGTCGATCATGTCGGCGGCGTCGTTGAGCGTGCCGCGGACGAAGTTCACGATGGCCGCAATCCCGCCGTCATCGAGCAACGCCGCAAAGCGCGGCATCGCGCCGGAGCCTTCGAGGATCTGGAAGACGAGATTGCCCGGGGCGGAAGCGACCGGGCTGCCCACGAGCCGCGGGTTGCGCTGGCGTCCCTCGCCGTCCGCTCCATGGCAGGGCGCACAGTTCGCGGCAAACAGCGCCGCCCCGTCCGGCCCCGCCGGCTGCGACCCCGCCGCTGCCGCCGTCAACGCACACGCCGCAAACACGGACATGGCGAGACGGAGACGCGACGAGATCATTTGCCGTTGTCCAACCGGCGCCACGAGTGCGCCTTGGGACGGGGAACTAGCAGCGGTGTGTGACGGGGGGACGACAGGAGTGAGGTCCACCCCAACCCCCGCGCGGACGAGCGGGGTTCGAAGCTAGTGCTTCGCCGGCGGTGGGGCTTCGCCCTCGCCATCGTCCGGCTCGTCCGCCTCCACCGCGGCGATGCCATAGCTTCCCGACAGCCAGTGGTGGAGGTCGACATCCTTGCAGCGCGCGGAGCAGAATGGCTTCCACTCGGCCACCGGCGGCTTGCCGCAGATCGGGCACGGCCGCGCCTTGCGCGGCGGTTTGGCGGAGGCGCTCATGCGACCGCGCCGCCGCGCGCGATCCAGTTGCGGCGCACCGGGAAGCCTTCGCCTTCGAGGAGCGCGACGGTCTCGGCCAGCGGCAGGCCGACGACGTTGGTGTAGCTGCCCATCAGGCGCTGCACGAAGGCGGCGGCAAGGCCCTGGATGGCGTAGCCGCCGGTCTTGCCGCGCCACTCGCCCGACGCGACGTAGTTGATCCTTTCGTCTTCGGAGAGGCGCTTGAAGCGGAGGCGGCTCTCGACCAGGCGGTGGCGGATCTTCCCCGCCGGCGTCACCAGCGCCACGCCGGTATAGACCCGATGGCCGCGGCCGGAGAGGAGGGCGAGGCAACGGTCCGCGTCGGCGAGCGTCTCGGCCTTGGGCAGGACGCGCCGGCCGACAGCAACCACGGTGTCGGCGGCGAGGATGAAGGCGCCCTCATAGGCGGCGTCGCCGGCGACGGATGCCCGTGCCGCCTCGGCCTTGGCGCGGGCGAGGCGGGCGGCAAGGTTGCGTGGCACCTCGCCCCGCCGCGGCGTCTCGTCGATGTCGGTCGCAACGATGTGGTCCGGCTCGATCCCGACCTGGTTGAGGAGCTGCAGCCGCCGCGGCGAGGCCGAGGCGAGGACGAGTGTCCTGTGGCCGCTCGTGGTGCTCATCGCGGCACCGCGCCGGCTACTACTTGAATCGGTAGGTGATCCGACCCTTGGTCAGATCGTAAGGCGTCATCTCGACCAGGACCTTGTCGCCGGCCAGCACGCGGATGCGGTTCTTCCGCATCCGGCCCGCGGTGTGGGCGATGATCTCGTGATCATTCTCGAGTTTGACGCGGAAGGTTGCGTTGGGCAGCAGTTCGGTGACCACGCCCGGAAACTCGATGATCTCTTCTTTTGGCATGCACGTCCTTGGAGGGGGAGAGGGGCCGGCGCGACGGCGACCCCCATGAAAAATTTGGCGGACCCTATACGATCGGCACGCGGAAGTGAACGGGCGGATTTGCGCCTTGGCAGCCAAGGCGGGATGATGGGCACGGACGGGCCGCGTTCGGCCAACGATTTGGCCGGTTGGCAGCTCGGGGACGATCATGCTGACGTTCGGAACGACCGCCTACCTCGATAGTCAGGTCAGCTTCTCGCACAACCGAGTGCGCAAGTCGTCAAGCCGTATCTCGACGAGGCCATTGCGAAGTCCATCCTCGCGACGCTCGACGCGCACCTCATCTACGCCCCCATCATCATGGGCGAGGAGTTCATAGGTCGCTATCCGGCGAGGTTCCGGCTTGAGCGGAAGGCGCGCAGCTACTCCTGCGCGCCGCAGCTCGACCATGCGACCTTCGTGGCGGGATCATGGGAGGCGCAAATCCGTGAATATGCGGGGCGAGGCCGTTCTACGTCACCCCCGCCCGCGCCGCCCCAAACCGCTCCCGTATCCGCCGCGTGAGTCCGTCCCGCACCTCGCGGTACGCCCCGAGCCGCTGCTCCCGGTTTCCCGTGACGGCGGTGGCGTCGAAGGTCGGCCAGTATTCCACCTCCACCGCGTCGTTGCGGGTCAGTTCCATCGCGCGATGGTGCGCTTCCGGGGCGAGGGTTACGATGATGTCGAAGAAGCCGTCCTCGAGGTCCTCGAAGGCGAGCGGGCGGTGGATCGAGAGGTCGAGTCCGACCTCCTGCATCGCGGCGACGGCGAACGGGTCGGCCTCGCCGCGGAACACGCCGGCGGAGGCGACGTAGACGCCCGGCATCATCCTGCGGGCGAGAGCGGCGGCGATCGGCGAGCGGACGCTGTTGGTCTTGCAGGCGAACAGCAGCGATCGCGGCCCGCCGGCCATCACGCGTTCCGCTGGAAGGCGCAGATCAGCGTGAAGAGGCGCCGGGCCGTTTCGGAATCGACTGATATCTTGCCTTCGAGCCGCTGGCGGAGGATCGCCGCGCCCTGGTCGTGGAGGCCGCGCCGGCCCATGTCGATCGCCTCGATCTGCTGCGGCGTCGAGGAGCGGATGGCAGCGTAGTAGCTGTCGCAGACGAGGAAGTAGTCGCGCATCACCTTTCGCAGCGGCGACAGCGACAGGATGTGGGTGACCACTTCCCGGTCCTCGCCGTCTGCGACGGCAAAGACGAGGCGTCCGTCCTGGATCGACAGGCGCAGGCGATAGCGGCCCGGCGGATGGCCCACGGGAGAGAAGCCGTTGTCTTCCAGGAGATCGTAGATCGCCGCCGCCCGCTCGTGCTCGACGTCCGGCGAACTCGGGCGGATCGATGCTTCGTCGAGCTCCACCGCGATGAGACGCCCGGCCGTCATTTCCTGGCCGCCGGTATCCGACATGACCGGCCTCGTCCGGCTAAAGGTTCAGCCTGATAGCAACCGAGCGGGCGTGGGCGTCAAGCCCTTCCGCCTTCGCCAGCGCTATCGCCGCGGGACCTATGGCGCGCAGCTGCTCCGGCCCGCAGCCGAGGATGCTCGTCCGCTTCATGAAGTCGAGCACCGACAGGCCCGACGAGAACCGCGCCGAGCGCGCCGTCGGCAGCACGTGGTTCGAGCCGCCGACATAGTCGCCGATCGCCTCGGGCGTGTAGCGGCCGAGGAAGATCGCCCCGGCGTTCCGCACGCGCGCCGCCATCGTATGCGGCTCGTGGACGAGAAGCTGGAGATGTTCCGCCGCGATCCGATCGGCGAGCGGAATGGCGTCCGGGATCCGTGCCACGAGGATGATCGCGCCGAGGTCGTCCCAGCTCCTGCCGGCGATCTCCGCGCGCGGCAGCGTCGCGAGTTGGCGCTGCACCGCCATTTCGACGGCATCCGCGAGGATGGCCGAATCGGTGATCAGGATCGACTGCGCCGACACGTCGTGCTCGGCCTGGGCGAGGAGGTCGGCCGCGATCCAGTCCGGGTCGTTCTCGGCGTCGGCGATGATCAGCACCTCCGACGGCCCGGCAATCATGTCGATGCCGACGGTCCCGAACACTCGCCGTTTCGCCTCGGCGACATAGGCGTTGCCGGGGCCGACGATCTTCGCGACCGGCGCGATCGTCGCCGTGCCGTAGGCGAGCGCAGCGACAGCCTGTGCGCCGCCGATGCGGTACACCTCGTCGACGCCGGCCAGGCGCGCGGCGACCAGCACCAGCGGATTCACCTTGCCGTCGGGCGTCGGCACCACCATCGCGACGCGCGAAACGCCCGCGACCTTGGCCGGTACCGCGTTCATCAGCACCGAACTTGGATAGGCGGCCGTGCCGCCCGGAACATAGAGCCCGACGGATTCGAGCGCCGTCCAGCGCGAGCCGAGCTCGACGCCGATGGGGTCGATGTAGCGGTCGTCCTTCGGCAGCTGGCGGCGGTGGTGGCTCTCGATCCGGTCGCGCGCCAGGGTGAGGGCGGCGACCGTGGCCGAATCCACCTCGCGCTCGGCGGCGGAAAAGTCCGGCGGGCCGAAGCGCAGTGCCGGCGCGCCGTCGAGCTTCAGTCGATCGAACCGCTCCGTGTAGCGCAGCACTGCCGCGTCGCCCTCGGCGCGCACGGCGGCGATGATCTCCGCCACAGCCGTGCCGACATCCGCGGGCGCCTCGCGGCGGGCCGAGAGAAGCGCGTCGAACTGCGTGGCAAAGTCCGGCGAAGCGGCGTCGAGGCGGAGGGGCATTGTCACCTTCCGCCGGAGCCGGCGCGGTTCACTTCCGTACGCTGGAAGGGGCCGCTGTCTGCCCGGCAAGGTCATGGGTGGGCATGGCGTTCGTCTGCCATGCGGCGCCGAGATCGGCAAGCCGCGCCTCCACGCACTCGACCTCGAGCCTGATCTCGCCGCCGCCGGCAAAGATCAGCCGCACGGCGCCCGCAGGCTCCTCGCTGCCGGCAAGAAACTCGACCGCGAGGAGTTCCAGCACGGCGTCCGGCGTGTCCTTGCGGATGCCCTGTCCCTTCACCGAAAGCACGCGGTCGAAGTTCATCGCCGTGCGGCGGCGCTCGAAGCCGCGCCGGCGCCCGCCGTCGAGCGCGGCCTCCCAGCAGAAGCGGTTCATCTCGACAACGAAGCGCTTTTCGGCGGGCAGCCAGTGCAGGTCGCGCACCTTCAGGACGGAATCCTGGAGGTGCGCGGAGATGATCGCGAGGTCTTCCGCATCGAGCGCGGCGAGTTTCAGCGGTGCGGCGGCGTCCATTGCGGGCGGCATCCGTGTTCGGGGTTGCCGCACAGTTAGGCGCGGGGCGGGCAGAGTTCAACGGCCGAACGTGGCTCGTGTTCCGCAGAGACGAGCCTCGAGCTTCCCCCGAACTGAGCTACTCCACCTCACCCTCAACTCGTCATCCCCGGGCTTGACCCGGGGACCCATGATGATGCGCCGCTTGCGCCGGGCGATGCGGCAGCAGCGTCATCGATCGCTCGTGGGGACAGCCATCATGGGTTGCCGGGTCAAGCCCGGCAATGACGAGGTTGGGAGGAGAGGAGGAAACCGAACTACAGCTGCGGAGGTGGAGCGGCGGCTGTTGAACCCGTTGCTGCACCCCAGACGAAGGGAAGAGCGCGACAGAAGCCGCGCCGCAACTCTAAGCCGCAATCCGCTCGATATCCGCGCCACACCGCCCGAGCTTCTCCTCAAGGCGCTCGAAACCGCGGTCGAGGTGGTAGACGCGGTTCACCATCGTGTCGCCTTCCGCAACGAGGGCGGCGATCACGAGCCCGACGGAGGCGCGGAGGTCCGTCGCCATCACGGGCGCACCCTTCAGGCGCGGCACGCCGGTCACGGTGGCGACCTGGCCGTCGAGGGTGATGTCGGCGCCGAGGCGGGCAAGCTCCTGCACGTGCATGAAGCGGTTCTCGAAAATCGTCTCGCGGATGGTCGAGACGCCGTCGGCGCGGCAGACGAGCGCCATCAGCTGCGCCTGGAGGTCGGTCGGGAAGCCGGGGAAGGGCTCGGTCACGACATGCACCGGGGCAAGGCCGTGGCCGTTGCGGGACACGCGCACGCCCTCGTTCGTAATGGTGACCTCGGCGCCGATCTTCCGGAGGATCTCGATCGGCTTGTCGATGAGGTTCTCGCGGGCGCCTTCGAGCAGCACGTCGCCGCCGGTCATCGCCACCGCAAAGGCGTAGGTGCCGGATTCGATGCGGTCGGGCAGCACGGCGTGGCGCGCGCCGTATAGTTCGCGCACGCCCTCGATGATGATCGTCGGCGTCCCCGCGCCCGTGATCTTCGCGCCCATCTTGTTGAGGCACGCGGCGAGGTCTTCCACCTCGGGCTCGCGCGCGGCGTTCTCGATGATCGTCTCGCCATGCGCGAGGCTCGCGGCCATCATCGCAACATGCGTTGCGCCGACGGTCACCTTGGGGAAGCGGATGCGGCCGCCATGGAGGCCGCCGCTCGGCGCCTTCGCAATGACGTAGCCGGCCTCGATCTCGATCTCAGCGCCGAGCTTCCTCAGCGCATCGATGAAGAAATCGACCGGCCGCGTGCCGATGGCGCAGCCGCCCGGCAGCGAAACCTTGGCAAAGCCGGTTCGCGCCAGCAGCGGGCCGATCACCCAGAACGACGCGCGCATCCGCGCCACGAGATCGTAGGGCGCGGTGTTGTCGACGATCTCGCGGGCGGTGAAGTGGACCGTCTCGCCCGTCAGCACGTCCTGCCCGATTCGCTTGCCATCGACGGAATGGTCGACGCCATGATTGGTGAGGATGCGCTTCAGCATCGCGACGTCAGCGAGGCGCGGCAGGTTTGCCAGTGTCAGCGTCTCGCGCGTGAGGAGGCTTGCGATCATCAGCGGCAGCGCGGCGTTCTTGGCGCCGGAGATGCTGATCGTGCCGTTGAGTTTCTGGCCGCCGGTGATCCGGATCTGGTCCATCGATCGCCCCCGTGGTCGCGAATCGCCGCCCGATGAGCGCGATGAGGCCATCTAGGCAGGGACTGCGGCCAACTCAAGGCTCCGGCTCGCCGCAGCGGCTGGCCATCCGCCCCGAACAACTGTCTTGGGACACGCGGAGGTCAAAAGCGCCGGCGGGTAACGCGCCCGCCGGCGCAACTCTCTGTTGTCGCTACCCGATCATGTCGCGACGGCGGGCGTCCGTCACGGTCGGCTGCACCTTGCCCATCCGTCCGCCGAGCGCTGCGGCGATGCCGCCGAGGATGAGGGCGATCGCGGCGAAGATGCTCGCGGTGCCGACCGCGTTGGAGACGTCCTCGGCCGCATCGGCGGCGTCCTGCACCGCGGCATCGGCCTGGGCCTCGAGCTCGGCAATCCGCTGCCGGGCCTCCTCCGGGGTCGTCCCGGTCACCTGGGCGAGCGCGGTGATTGCCCGCTGGTGCGCCGCACCATTGGCATCCTCGTCGGCGGTGATCGCGGCGATCACGGCGTTGATCGCGTCCTCGCGAGCGGCGGCCGGATCGGGATTGGGCGTCGTGATCTGCAGCTGCCGTGCAATGGCTTCGATCGGATCGGCCTCGGCAATCACCGGGGCTGCCACTTCGGCCGCGGTGCTGACGAGACCGCCGACGGTGTTGAGGATGCCCCCGACCAGCCCGGCAACAGCCGTTGTCAGGAGGTAGAAGACGATGATGGTCGAGCCCGCCCAGGCGGCGATGCCATGCCATGCGGCCGTGCTCTCCTTGGGGCGGCCCGACAGGCGGCCGGCAGTATAGCCCCCGATGAGCGCTGCAAGGATGCCGGTTGCGATCCACCAGATGCCGGCCGTGGTCGAGAACGCGCCTGCGTCCGCCGCATCGACCTGGCCCGGATTGAGGTTCACAAGGCCGATGCCCGCGCCGATCATCGTCATGAGGAGGTGGACGATGAGCGCGACCACGATGCCGGCAAACACGGCCCCCCACGAAACCTGGTTCACGAGGACGGTTCGCATGTCCTCGGCGGGGGTAACCGGCGTCAGCCTGACGCCTCCTTCATCAACGGATCGACTGTCGGCCATAAGTGGTTCCTCCCGGGCGCCCCGACGGATTGCCGCGGCTCGCCCACCCAACGAATGCCGTGCGCGCCTGTTCCCGCAGGTAGCGGTAGTTTGAACATACAATCAGAAGCTGTGGTACGGCCGCGCCAGATCGACCGCCGGGCCAAGGCTGGCGCGGCGGTCGAATATGGATTCTCAGTGACTGCTACTTCTGCTGCCGGTCGCCCTGGTTGCGGTCGGAACCGGACCGGTTGGCATCCTTGCCCTGCTGGCCGGGCTGGTTCTTGCCATCGTTCTGGCCGGCCTGCTGCTGGCCGCCAGCGCCGCGCTCCTGCTGACGGCTTCCGTCTTGGCGGTTGCCGTCGCGGTCGCGGCCCGCGTCCTGGCCGGCCTGCTGCTGACGAGCATTGCCGGCGTCACCGGCGAGCTGGTCGTGCATCTCCTTCGTCGCGTCGCGGTGAAGGTCGTTGTTCTGCCGGTCCTGGAACTGGGCGTTCTGGTTCACGCCGGCCTGTCCACCCTGCTGCTGCGCGTTGCCGCCCGTCCTGTTCTGGTTCTGGCGGTCGTCGCTCCGACCAGCCTGCTGCTGCGCGTTGCCGCCCGTCCTGTTCTGGTTCTGGCGGTCGTCGCTCCGACCAGCCTGCTGCTGGGCGTTGCCGCCCGGCTGGTTCTGGGTGCCGGACCGATCGTTGCTCTGGCCCGACTGCGGATTGCGATCCTTGTCGTTGCTCATCGCGGTTCTCCCATTCTGTTGCCCGCGCCTGGCGGGACATTGGGAGAACGTGAAGCCGCAGGGCGGAGTTCCTCCAGCGCGGCTTTCAGTCCGGCTCCGTGCCGATGCTGTTTCGTCCGCGTCTCAGGCGCCGGCAGCGACCGCGGGCCGGAGCGCGTGCAGCGCCGCGGTCATCTCCGCGCGGTCGAGCCTCGTGCCGAACAGCGGGAACCCCGCGCCGAAGAAGCGCGCGGCGCGGAGCGGCCCGGCATCGACCGGGTCGTAGCCGAGGCGGTCGAGGAATTCGGCGACGGCGGCCCGCGCCGCGGGATCGTCGCCCGCCAGCGCCAGCGCCTGCCGGCCCGCAGCGCCCGGCGGCAGCGCGTTCTCCTCGAGCTCATGGTAGCCGATGTGATTGAGCGCGCGGACGATCCTTGCGTCCGGCAGGAGCCGCTGGACCACTTCGCTGCTGCTTTCCTCGCCCTCGAACTCGGCCATCGTGCCGTCGACGGGCGGCCAGTAGTTCATCGCGTCGATCACGATCCGGCCGCCGAAATCGTGCCGCGCGAGGTCGCGGTAGTGCGACAGCGGAATGGCGAGGATCACGAGGTCCGCGCCAGCGATCACGTCTTCCGCCGTCTTCGCCACCGCGCCCGGTGCGGTGAAACTCACGATCAGCTCGATGTCCTCGGGCGGCTTTGCCGTGCCGAGGGCGACCGCGTAGCCGCCGGGGAGCGCCTGCCGCGCCACAGCCGTGCCGACGCGGCCCGCGCCGAGAATGCCGACGGTGCGGACGCTGCCTGGTTGGTCCGGGAAGGGCGCCGATTGGTCCATGTGGGCCGCCTACGCCACCGGCGCCGCGACCCGCGGGGTCGCCGCGGCCCGGACGATCGGCGCCACCTTCGTGCCGAGGAGCTCGATCGAGCGCCGCATCGCGACCGGATTGCCCGCGGCGCCGCTCATCTGGAAGGTGATGCGCGAAAGGCCGCCGAGATCGTCGCTCGCGCCCAGCATCTTGGCCGCGACCTCTTCGGGGCTGCCGACCATGAACGCGCCGCCGGGGGCGGCCATCGCATCGAACTGGCGCCGCGACGCGTCGATGTAGCCGCGCTCCTTGGCAAGGTTCGACATCATGTACGACCACGGCGGATACGCCTCATCGCGCGCCCCCTGCGAAGTCTCCGCGACATAGCCGAAGGCGTGCAGTGCGACCTTGAGTTTTTCGGGCGCGTGCCCGGCCTCGGCGCCGGCCCGACGGTAGAGGTCGACCAGCGGCCGGAAGCGCCGGAACGTGCCGCCGATGATGGCGACCATCAGCGGCAAGCCCAGGAGGCCGGCGCGCAGGAACGACTGCGGCGTGCCGCCGACGCCAATCCAGATCGGCAGCTCCTTCTGCACCGGTCGCGGGAACACGCCCTGGCCGGTGAGCGCCGGCCGGAATTTCCCCTGCCAGTGCGGGTGCGACTCCTCGCGGAGCTTGAGCAGGAGGTCGAGGTTCTCGGCGAACAGCGCGTCGTAGTCGTGGAGGTCGAGGCCGAACAGCGGATAGGCGTCGACGAACGAGCCTCGCCCTGCCACGATCTCGACGCGGCCCTTCGAGATGAGGTCGAGCGTTGCGAACTGCTGGAAGAGGCGTACCGGATCGACCGCGGACAGCACCGACACGGCGCTGTTGAGGCGGATGGTCTTCGTCCGCGCAGCGCCCGCCGCCATGATGATCGTGGGTGCGGAGTCGACGAACTCGGCCCGGTGATGTTCGCCGACGCCGAACGCATCGAGGCCGACGCGGTCGGCGAGTTCGATCTCCTGGAGGAGAGCGTCCATTCGCTCCTGCGGCGTCTGCATCCGGCCGTCCGGGCCGGGCATGATCACCGCAAAACTGTCGATCCCGATTTCCATCGTTCGCCCCAATTGCCGCGGCGGCGCTCTTCCTGGGAACGTCCTCCGGCTGGTAACATTTCGTAACCAGGTCTACATAAGTGACCGTAGTGATCCCCAGCAAGGAGGCACATCGATGTCACCGCACCGCGCCACGCACGGCGACCCCGCCACCGAGGCGGACCACACCGACGCCTATTGCTGGATCATCGGCTCGATCATCTCGCGCGTCGGCGACAAATGGTCGGTCTTCGTCGTGCGCCGGCTGTCGCAGGGCACCGCCCGCTTCAGCGAGATCCGCCGCTCGATCCCCGGCGTGTCGCAGCGCATGCTGACCCTCACCCTCCGCGGCCTCGAAGCCGACGGCCTTGTCGAGCGCACCGTCCACCCCACCGTGCCGCCGAGCGTGGAGTATACGCTGTCGCCGCTGGGGCAGACGTTGATCGAACCGATGCGCGTGCTGGGAGAATGGGCGTTCGCCCACCGCGACGAGGTGGAGGCCGCGCGGGCGCGGTTTGCGGAGTGCCTCGCGGTCGACCCGCCGCGGCGGGGCGCCGTGCGCGGGGTGGGGGTGGTTGCGTTATAGCTCCCTAACCGGCGAGCCTCGCGCCGCGGGTTGACTCGCGGAGGCACAGTCCGACGCTTGCCGGCGGGCAGCCACCCTCACTTGATGCGCCGTCGCAGTGTTGGCGCCGCTTGCCTGCTCGCACCGTCGGTGGCTCTATCATCTGCAGCGTATCCGGGGCGGGAACGATGCCGGTCAAGACGATCCCACGGGGACCGGTGGCTCGATTGGTTGGCAGGGCCGCCCTTGAACTCGACGTCGGTCCGGACGGATTCGTCCTCCCGGGTGAAAAGGGGCGGGTCGAGCTTCCGTTTGCGCAGATCACCCGCATCCGGTTCGGCTGGAAGATCACGCCGATTTCTCACAAATCGCCCTTTGGAAACGAGCCCTTCGTCATTCGCCTGTGGATGCGAGATGTCCCTGGGAGTCGAGGCTCTACGCGATCATCTACAAGCTTGGAGCGCCCCGGTTTCGGTCGCTCATGTGCCAGGCGGCCGAGATCGTCATCCGCGACTGGCCGTCGATCTTCGTCGAAACAGGGGCCAGTTGGGCGAAGGCGTTGCCGCCTGCCGTGCTGGCTTCGCTCGTGTGCGTGACGATGATTCCCTTGTCGGTGGGGTTCTTCAGCGCCATCGGGGTTACCGCGGGTCTGGTCCCGGTAGCCGGAGCAGCCGGTGCAGCCTTCCTCGCCCATACCTTCTTCAGGCTGTTGCCGCGACGGGTCTTCGACGCGGAGACCGTGGCCAACAACCTCCTACTATCGTCCGAGCGTGGCGCCGCCCGCAGATCGCGGCGCGGCGCTCGTCCTTAGCCGGCTTGTGTCACGAGTGCTTCAGCTACTGAACTACCGGCGATGGAAAACGCTGGCGAAAGATGGTGATCAACTTCTCGATCTGCGCGTCATCGAGATAATCCAGTTCGCCTCGGATCAGGCGTTCGACGTTGTACGCCGGTATGCCTGCGGCGAAGACCATAATATATTGCCACCGGCCCTCGAGCACCCATTCCAGGGCGCCGGTATGGGGGTTGGTACCCCCATCGCTCCCAGTACGCCGCCACGCGCTCGGGATCGGCCCGTTCGTCGTGCGGCCAAGGCGCGGACCTCCCTCGAGTGAGGTATACGTCATAGGTCATCGTGCACACCGCGCCGCCAGCAATGGGGGACGCCGTCGCTGTGGAGGCCAGTGTGCCCGCCAGCAATCCGGCCGCGACGCAGACGGCAATTGCCCGACTTTCCATACCGGTGCTCCCCCGTCCGCGATGAGAACGAAACATGACCATGGTGCGTGCGCCCAGTCAATTCACGCGGTCACGGACCGGCCAGGATCGTTGGCAAGCCGGCCATCGTCTGCGAGGATCCGCGAGGACTGTGGGCGCTGCTCGGGGAGCATCATTGGCCGTCGGGGGGCGGCAATAGCAACCGTGGATGCAATCTCGTTTCGTGGATCGCAAACGTGACGGCAAAGGTGGTCCCACGTGGTGCGGTGACCCGACTGGTTGGGCGCCGGCCGGTGATGTTGGACCTTGCGCCGGGAGGCTTGGCCGTCACCTGGGACGGCGGACGGCGCATGGAGATCTCGTTCGAGCGCATCGCCCGTATTCGCTTCGGCGGCGCTCCCCGCTGGGGCGACCGGGACGCATGGTTCTTCACGATCCGCTTCGGGATGCTTGAAGGCGATTCGCGGTTCTCCGCATCCGCGCACGATCGCGACGGCCTGGCGCTTCGTGCGTTGATGCGCGAGGCCGCCGGAATACTCCTTCGGGACCACCCGTCGGTCCGAGTCGAAACCGGGGCCACGTGGTTGGCGGCTTCGGTGCCGGCCGCTGCCGCTGCCCTGGTAACGCTTGCGCTGTCCGCGCTGTCCGTGGGGTTTCTCCGCGATGGAACGATAGCGGCCGGCGTGATCATGGGGTGCGGCGCGATTGCGGCTGGCTTCTACTCTCGTTTCTTCTTCAGGCTCTTGCCCCGCCGCGTTTCGGACGCAGCGACCGTCGCCGAGCACCTGCGTCTGTCCGGCGAGCCTCGCGCCGCCGGGTGACGGGACCTACGGCACAAGTCGACGACGGTCGCCGCAATGCCGCTTCAGTACTGAACCATGGGCAATTGGGTCGGAATCTGCGCTTGGAAGGCAAGATTGGGAGCGGTCACGAATGCGGAATCAACTGCGACCTGCGTCGGGAAAGTGGGGCGCGCAAACGAGAACCCCCGGCCTACAAAAGCCAAGGGGCCGCCAGCCGCCACTCCAAGCAGAGCGCGCTCGATATGGTCCGTGCCGGTGGATGACGCTCCCGCCAAGCTGGCGGCAGAAGTAGCAGCGCCCAGGATGCCAGCGTTCCGGATGGCGGCGAGGCCCCTCGCGCCGGCACCGAACGGAGCCGCATTCCAAGCCGCGGAGGCTGCGAACTCGGCAGCCGCCCATGCGACAGGATCCACGCTTGCCAGCGCGTTGTTGATTGCCATCTGGCGCTGCCATTCTTCCTCGTAGCTCGTCCCGCGCCGCCAGGATTCGTAGCGGGCGATTGCCTCGTCGCTCCAGCCCAGCGAAACCCCCTGCAGCAGGGCCCGTCCGATCGTTCGCCAGAAGCTGAGCGATCCATACTGTTCTTCCAGCAGCCGCATCCGCTCGGCTTCGAGTTCATCCGGAGTCATATGTGCCCGCGACCAGGCCTCAGCGGCCTCAGCGCTGTAGTACTCGGGGTAGGCAGAGCGATACTCGGGGGGCATCGTCTGCTCGACCTGGACGCCGGCATAGGACGCATCGTCCGCGCGTCCTCGTACTGGTAGGCCGTACCGGGCGCATCGAAGCCTTGACCGGGGACGCCCCAGTCGTCCTCCGCGAACTGGAATTGCTGCATGCCGGAAGGCATTCCGAGTTCATCGAAACCGACCTCGCCTTGATATGCGAACGGGCTGTGGCCGCTGGCGGGGACGTTCCACCCGAGTGAACCGTCCGGCACCACTCCGAGGCCGGGAACGTAGACATAGCCGGGCGGCACAGCGGAGTTGGCTAGTCCGGGACGTGCCGGCGGCATAGGAGTCGATGAAGGCCATTGGTGCACTCTCTGTTGCTGAGGAATCCGGAAGACCGGCCGACTGATCGCGGCCGACTGGTTGAAGCTCTGGGGAACGACGTCGGGAGGGCCGTCCAGCGGCCCGTCGCTACGCCTCACCGCCGCTCGTCGAGCCGGCCCGCGAGCCGGTTGAAGGCCTCGGCCAACAGGTCGAGGCGGGCGATCAGCTTGTCGGCGGTGGCGGTAAAGCGCTCCTCGATGCGGGCGACCGTGGCGATCGAGGCGTAGCCGCGGGCCACTTCGAGGCGGTGCTGGGCAAGCTCGGCCCGCACCGCCGCGATCGCGGCATGGATGCGCCAGATCAGCGTGCCGCCGGCCGCCACGATCGAGACGAGGACGAGCGCCAGCTCCCAGGTGACGTTCGTGCCGATCAAGGTCGCCTCCCGGAAGCGGGCGCGTCGTTGGGGAGGCGCCAGACGAGCCAGGCGGTGATCGCCTCGATGAGGCCGAGTTCGAACCCGTCGCCGAAGAAGCTGGCGAGATCCCAGCCGAACCGCACGTGCAGGAAGGCGAGGAGGCCGCCGACCGCCGCGGCAATCAGCTTGCGGTAGACGCCGATCGCGAAGGTGCCGGTCGGGCTCCCGGCGGGCTGCCCGCCAAGGAGGATGGCGCCGATCCGCGCCCCGGTCGCTCGGTCGCGCAGCGCGTTGAGGGCACGGCGAAGGAGACCCATCAGAACACCCTCCGGATGATGCTGGCGACGCCCGTCCGCGCGGCGCGCAGGCCGCGGCGGACAAGGGCGGCGATGCCGCCGGCCACCGCCACGATGGCCAGGAGCGGCAGGACGAGGCGCAGTGCAGGACGCCCGCCGGAACGCGGCGCCGGCGCCTCGGGGCCGGGATCATCGGGCTGGCGTTCGGGCGGCGTGACGCGCGGTGGCGCGGGGATCGCTGCAGGCGGCCGCGGTACGCCGGTGCCCGTCGCCGGGTCGGCGGCGGAGGCGGGCGTGCCGGCCGATGCCATCAGCGCCAGCACGTCGACGCGGCGGCCGCGGCTCCACAGGATGTTGCCCGCGGCATCCGCGGGATAGAGGCTCGCTCTGCCGGAGTGCCCGTACGTGCCGTCGCGAAAGAGGCGCTTCTCCGCCTCGCGCCGCCCCGCGATCTCCGGCGGCTTGCGCCATCCGTCGAACGCCGCGGCCGCCCGTGCGCGGTCGCCTGCGTTGAGGAGCTTGGTCAGCCGGGCGCGAAAAATGCCGCCGGTATTGAAGTCGAACGACACGAGCGCGTCGAACTCGTGCTGCCGGAGCGGCACGCTAACGGCGTTAGCAACGCGCTGCTCGACCGCCGCGAGGTCACGCCGGAACGTGTCGATCGCCGCGGCAAGCGGCTGTTCGACGCCGCGCGGCAGCGTGGCAGGATCGGGCGGCCCGGCCGCTGCCGTATGGCCGACGAACACGGTCCACACGCCGACGCTGTCCTTGTAAGGCGACAGCACGATGCCTTCGTGGCCGGCAATCTCGGCCACGCCCTGAGAGGACGTTTTCATGGTTGTGTTCCTGGTGGGGAAGAAGGTGTCAGCAGGCGCGCCGGAGGGCGGCGCCGACGATCAACGGGGGTAGAGACCGCGCGCGTCGCGCCAGTTCATCACGTCGGCCCACGCCGCCTCGTAGTCGGTGCCGGCGGGGAAGAAGAAGTAACTCTCTGCCTGCGGATCGGCCGGCAGGAAGAACGGCAGCATCGGCTCGATGCCGCGCGCTTCGTAGAAGCTCTCGGGGAACATCGTCATCCCGAGGTCACCAAAATCGAAGGGCTGTGCGGCCGGTGACCCTAGATCTGCTTCGACTCCGCCGAACCAGTAAGCCGGCGGAAGGGTCGCCGGGTCATGGATCGTCCCGCCGCCGTAAACGGTTTCGATCGCCCGGGCGAGCAACTGCATGTCGTTGGGGCCGACCCTCGGACGGTACGGATCCTGATCCCGCGTCACCACCGGGAGTGTAGCCGGATCGTAGCCCTCGACGATGTCGCGAGCATCGATCGCCTCGTTGGTGAGGTCGGCACCGGCGTCGAACCAATCACGACCCGGACGGGATGGCATCAGCGGTTCGATTAGGTCCGCGGCAATCCCGTTTTGATCCATCAACAGCCGCGCAACGTCCGGCCGATCCCCGACGATGGCGTCCGCAATCCAGCCGAGGGCGGTATGGACCCCCGCAACGAACGGTCCGCTCAGGTCGGCGACGAGGCCGCCGGCCCACTCGCCCGCATTTGCGAACCATGGCCGCGCCTCTTCAACAACCTCGTAGTCCCTCCTGAACCCCCGGGCGGCTTCCGGATCGAAGAGCCCCATGCCGACCTCGATCGCGTCGCCTGCAAGCCCCTGACCCAAGCCGGCGAAAAACGCGCCAACGGGATCAGGCTCATACCGACGCGGGTTGCTGGTCACGTACGATGTGTAGTCGGCGATCGCCTGTAACTGCTGAGCCGGCGGAAGCGACCAGTTGGGGAGAGGGGGCGCCGGACGAGCCGGGTCCCAAGCGGGCACGGGAATTCCAAGGTAGGCAAAGTAGGCTCTTCCCATCTGCAGCGCCGTCCTCTCCTGCTGAAGCGGCGTGGGCCATGCTGGGGCTTGCTTCCCGCCCTGGCTGTAGACGCCGGTGCCAGCATGGGTCTCGGCAAGCTGCCTCATCTTCATGGCGATCGTTGCCTGCGAGGTCCCGGCGGGAAATGCATAGAGCTTGCCGTCCGGGCCTGTGACGACGATGTCATCCGGATGGCCGAGACCGCCTGGTCCGGTCAGCACCTCTTCGTGGTTCCACTTCTCCACTTCCCAAGGGGCGCCGAAGACCTGCTTGAGGGCGCGTGGCGATCCGTTTCTCATGGTGTTTCCTCTGGACAAGGGTTTCCATCGTTCGCTATCTGTTCAGGTACGAACGACGGAGCGACGGGCCCGTCGTGGGCGGACCGGGGGCGGAATGAGCCTGAAAGGGGCCTGGAGGGCGGCCATCCCGCTCGCAGCGGCGATAGTGGGATCGCCGCTCGCTCCCTCGGCTACGGCACAGGAACAGGCGGCCTCGCCTTTCGAACTCTCGATACTCGAGGACGTCGTTCCCGCAGCGAGGCTGTCCGGGCCGGTCGAGCCGGGTGCTGTCGAGGCCTGGCTACGCCTCATCGGATCGCGGGATTTTCGGACTGCCCTGTATCTCGGCCACGGCTCCGGGGGCTCGCCGGTCGCGGCACTGCAACTCGGGGACATCCTTCGCGCTTGGGACACCGTGGTGGTGGTCGAAGACGGTGGGCTCTGCGACACCGCCTGCTCGCTCGTGTTCCTGCGGGTCAAGCGCGGCGTCGCCCTCGCACCGCTCGAGATCACGGCGAGCGACGGGCCGGATTGGCTGCATGACGCCATCATCCAAGGGCTGGTCGATGCCGACGTGCCGGACGAGGTGATTGCGGCCTTCGTCGCCGCCGACGGGACAGTCACACGCTTCGACCTCGCCGACCTCGAGCGGCTCGGCCTCCGCGACCGTCGCGGCATGCCCGACGCGGTCGGGTCGAACCGCTTCGACCTTGTGGACCTATCCGTCGTGCTTCCACCTGCCGGGCGCGGTTACTTCACGGCCTCCGCGCTGGATCGCTTCGGACGCACTATTCGCGACCGTGGCGAGGCGGAATGGTTCGTCGGCGACCATCACGGAGTTCGCATGCTGAATGTGAAGTTCGTCGCGCCCTCCCTCGGGCTCGACGTGGATCTCCTCATGTATGACACTGGTCTACCCGGCGTGGCTGATCGCGCGATGCTCCTGACCGTGCGCGGCGGCGGAACCGTGACCCCCACCTTCGTCGGAGTGCCGGTGCCGGCCAATGTTCCCCTTCTGGAGGCGATCGGGCCGAATCGGCCGGCCCCCCAGGCTTTCGTCACCGCGATAATGCCGTCGCCGTCGCCTTCAGACACGGCGTGGATCGCCCTCTCGCCGGCGTTCGCCGACCGCAACGCGGATCTTCTCGCCGCCGCGGAAGACCTTCACTTCGCACTCGATCTCGGCGATGGCCGAAGTCTTTGGCTGACCTTGAGGCTCGACGGCGTGGGCCGGCAGGTTCTCGACGACGCGCTCGCCGTCTGGCCATAGCGAGCATAGCCCTGCCCGGCGGTCACATTCACTCGCTGGAGACCACCTTGCCGTCGTCGCCCTCGGGTGAGACGTTGACCCCGCCGATGCTCGCGTGGGCGTTTCCGGCGATCGGCCTGGGGAAGCGCGTGAAGATCAGGGATGCAAGGGCGGCCGACGAGGCGGGCTGGCGGGCGCTGTGGGACGGCTACACCACGTTCTACCGCGTGGACCTTCCCGAGGCGGTGACGGCCGAGACGTGGCGGCGGATCCTAGATCCTGCCTCGCCCCTGACGGCGCGGCTCGCGGAAGCCGCGGACGGCGACCTCGCGGGCTTCGCCATCAGCTTCCTCCACCCCGGAACGTTCGTCACGGCGCCGGTCTGCTATCTCGAGGACCTGTTCGTCTCGCCGTCGCACCGGCGGCAGGGCGTCGGACGTCTGCTGGTGCAGGACCTCGTCGATCGCGCGAAGGCCGAAGGCTGGGCGCGGCTTTACTGGCACACCGAGACCGACAACCCGGCGCGAAAACTCTACGACCAGTTCGTCGCCGTGGACGACTATGTCCGCTACCGCATGGTGTTCGGCGACGGCGGTCCGGGGGCCGCCTGATCGGCACAGGCCACGACACCCGAGGCCGTAGCTCCATGACCTGTCCCGCGAAGCGTGGCCGCCGACCGCCGTAGACGATCGCCGCCGCCCGCTCTAGCCTCCACGCCTCGCGAAAGGCCGTCCGTGGATCAGTTCACCTTCCATCTCACCATCGGCGACGAGCCCGGCCCGGAAGAGCCGGCCCGCTTCTTCCCGTCCGCCGCCGAGGCGATCGCCGCCGCGCAGCAGCGCGTCGAGGCGCTGCTCCTGGAACTCCGCGGCGAGGAGGACGACGCCCCGGTGCGGATCGCAGTGGCCAACGAGGAAGGCTTCGTCGTCGGCATCGTCGACAGCGAGTTTCTCACCGAGACGGCGAGCTATGCGCGGCGGTTCGCGCGGTAGCGAGGGTGAGGGACAAGACCAACTCGACCCGCAGGTCAAAGCGGAGGCCGAGGCGAAGGCGTTGTTCCATCCATTCCTCCGGTCACTGTTGCCTTCGGCGTCGAGCGCATCGAGATCGCCGGGGTAGTACTTGCTGGCGTAGTCATAGGCCCGACCACCCAGGATGAAGGGAAAGGGGTTGAGCTCCATTGTTCCGTCGCTTTCTCGTGTTCGGGTTGCGGAGACTTGGGGTGTGAGATGAACATCAGGCGCGCGCTTCGCGAGGGTGAACTGTCGCTGCTGGCTTGCCTGATCGCTCTGGCGGTCGTTGTCGCGGTCATCGCCGTCCAGACCGTTGGCAACCGGTTGCCCGACGATGCTGCCGCCTATGCCGCATGGGTCGCCTTCCAGGACGATCCCCGAGCGCCGGAGATCGCGGCGTTCGTCGCGAGCGACAACCGGGCCGCTCTGTCGGTTCTGGCCGAGGCCGGAGATCCCGAGGCGCAGGCCGCGCTCGGCGAGCTTCTGTGCGGTGTCGGGCGCATCGACGAAGCCAGGCACTGGTACGTCACGGCCGCGGCTCAGGGCCATCCGCCTTCGCTGGCGGTCGCGGTCGTGATGTCGGCCCCCGGCGCGAACCGCCTGGCTGATCCCTCGCTCGCGGCAGCGTCCTTTCGTCGATTGAACCGGCTCCAGGGCTACGCTTCCAGCCAGGGACTTTCGCCTCCGCCAGCAGTGGAGGCGTTGCTGGAATCCCTTTGCGTCGCACCGGCCGAGCGTGAACTCGCAAAGGCGTTCGTTGCTCTGGTTACCGAAGGGCGACTCGTCGGGTCGGGAGCACTCGAGCAACGCTACGTTACGGGAGATGGAGTCTCGCGAAATCTGGTCGAGGCCTACGCGATCGCCGTCGCATATGAGCGGTACGTCAATCGCGACTCGGGCCCCCGTTATGTCGATGAACGGCTGGCCAGCCTGGGGGCGGAACTCGGACCCGACGAGATCGCCGCCGGCCGTCGCCGGGCCGACGCCTGGTATGAGATCACGCGAGGGCGCGGCTAGCACGGGAGGCGGTGCGCCATCGACGCCCGCCACGCACCTCGCGCGGACATCCGAGGGCTGCGCAGTTCCGTATGGCACCAGACCAGTGGCAAAGGTTCAGGCCGTTCAGGCCGGCCCGGCGGGGCTTGGACCCGGGGGGTAGGATGACGGAGGAAGGCACAGACGGACATCGGCGCGGCTACCGCGCGGCGACCGCGGAACTGGCGCGTCGGTCGAACCGATGGCCGGTTGCAATGCTGCCTGTCGGCCCGGCCGCGGTCGTGGTCGTCGCCGCCCGACTGTTGCGTCTGATCACGCCGCCTTCTCGCGGGGGATGGCGGCGAACAGGACGCTTGCCTACCCGAACCCGCCCGCCCGCACCGGCAGCCGCGCCAGCAGCACCTGCCGCGTCTCGGTGCCGTCCGTGAGCCGGGCGGCGATCGTGTAGCTGCCGGGCGGAAGCGTCGCCATCGTTGCGGCGCGGGCGGTGAAGGTAACCACCGAGGTGACGCCGTCATCGTCGTCGGACAGCACCCCAGCGAGCGCGAACGCCTCCATGCCGCCGGCATGGCTAACTGATATAGCCAAACCCTTGCCGTCGAGATCGGCCGGCACGCCGCCTTGGAACAGGTTGAGCGTGACGGAGAAGTCCTCGCCGTTCGTAACGGGCTGGAGCGCCTGCAGGACGCGGGCGGTCGAGAAATCGAGGTTGATGGTTTCGTTGGCCATTGATCAGCTCCAGGAGATGGAAACTTCGCCGCGCGCGCCAAGACCGCCATCGCGCCAGCCAGTCGAGCGCGCGCCGCCCGTGCCGACGGTGACCTTCACCACCGCCCCGGGCGTGAGTTCGCCGAAGGCGAAGGTGCGCGCCGCAGCGCCACCGCCGCCGCCACCGCCACCGCCGCCGGGACCGGTGGCAAGGCCGCCGCCGCCGCCGCCACCGGCCGCCGTGCCGGAATTGCCGGTGAAGGCGCTCGACGCCGGGCCGACCTGTGCGCCGCCCGCGCCGCCGGAGGCTGCCCCCGCGCCGCCTGCGCCACCGATGGCAAGGCCCGTGCCGGGATCGCCGGTGTCAGTGCCGGCGGAACCGGCGGCGCCCGTGGCGTTGCTGCTACCGCCGGACGCCGTGCCGCCCGTGCCGCCCGCCCCGCCGGCCTGGTTGCCCGCGCCCCCGGCGCCGCCATTGGCCACGAGATCCGAACCGTAGCCGGCGAGCGTGGCCCTGAACCGCGACAGGCCGCCGGTGCCGCCGATGTTGTTCGAGCTGATGCCGCTGCCGCCCCCGCCGCCGCCCGCCCCGCGTACGGTGACAACGACCGCAACGGCGTAGTTGGGCACGACGAAGTCATGCGTGCCCGGCGACGTGAACGCGATGGCGCCGGCGGCGTCGTAGCTGACGGCCCGGGTGAAGCCGAACTGGTCGTTCATACCGACACCGCGGCCTGCGCACGGGCGGTATGCGGGTCGTTCCAGACGGTGCGGCCGGCGGAGGCGACAAGCCCGAGGCAAGGGTGATCGAGCCGGCGCCCGCCGGGGCGGGGCCAGGGATGCGTGGCCATGGTCAGACTCCCGATGACGAGGGGTGGTGATTGCGATGATACGGACGGAACGGGCGACCCGGAGAGTCGCCCCGTTGACCTCGCTGCCGGCGGCGGCAGCTAGGCCGCTCGCCCTTCGGCGTAGGCCTGCTCCCACCACCGCCGCTCGGCCTCGATCCGCTCGGCCTCGATCCGCTCCGCGTGTTGTTGCGCCTCGCGTGCCACGCGAGCGGCAAATTCCGGGCTGTTCGGGTCTTGGTAGATGGCGTGGTATTCCTCGGCCCACGCGGGGCCGAGCGGCGGGCGAGGTGCCGGCGGAGGCGCGTTCAGCATCGCCTGGCTCAGGAGGTCCAGCAACGGTGCGACTGATGAGCCGCCGGGGAGCCTGACCTGTTGCAGCGTGTCGGGTAGGGGTGCACCAACGGGCAGCGGCAGTCCGCCAGCGTTGAAGTGGATGATCTTCGAGAGGAACGGGTTGGTGTTGACGTGGTCGCGGATCGCTCGCGCGACATTCGGAGCAACCCGGTTGATGTAGTCGGGATTGGCCTTGTAGGCGCGGATCGCCTCGGTCCAGAGTTCGGCTGGCCAATCAGCTCGCGGATAGTTCAGATCGGCTGGCCCCCAGATCGTCGTGGAGGCACCCGGAGCGTTGTTCAGGTCACGGTAGATTGTGTAAAGTTCGGCCTCGATATCCATATCGGGGTCGGGCGGTCGGATGCCGAATTGACGACTTTGGAACGCTTGTCCGTTGACGGGGGGCACCGCATTTAGGTCGATGGCGTGCGCGACTTCGTGGGCGGTGTGCCGAAACAACTGACTTGCGTCGAGATCGTCGGCCACGCCGACGATACTCTGGCCTAGGTACTCTCCGTTCGGCCCGAAGAACGGAGCCAGTCGGCCGGAGTCCCCGTCAATCTCAATTCGCGGAAGAAGGATAGGCCCTCTTCCCGTGATGCGCGTTCCGAGGGCGTCATATTCTCCGGGCGGGAACGCCTCCGAACCTCCTCCACCAACTCTTCGACCGACAACGATCGCGTCGGGGTGGATTGGCCTTCCGTCTCGATCGAAGATGAGTCTGCCGGCTTCATCCGTCACCGCTCCGTTGGGATAGATCTCCGCGAAGGGAGTGGCCTGCCCCGTTGGAGGATCATACAGGGCATGCGACCTGCTGGGTACAGCAACCTCTGGCGATCCGAGGGGCCTGGTCGCCACTCTTGTGGCAATCGGTCCCAAGGACAGCATTCCGGCAAAATTCAACGCTTCCGCCACCATCCTCGGATCACGGGTGGCTGCGTACCAGTCGCCACCGTACTGCTGCTGGATTTCGGCCATCCGCTGCGGCGCGGTAACGCCCTGTGCAGACCCCTCCGCCAGTCGATACCCGAGGAGTGATGCGGCCTGAATCGGCGAGGTCGCCCAGCGAGCGACGAAGTTGCCGGCCTCATGGGCGTTCTGCCAGAACTGGTCGAAGGCCGCGTCCTGCTGCTGGCGGGCCGCCGCCCCAACGTCCGGTGCGATCTGGAAGCCCTGCACCTCTGTCCAGGTCAGCGGCGCATCATCGGTGTCCGGCGGCTCGGGGTCTTCCGATACCAGCCCGCCGAGATACGGCCACAGTCCGCGTCGATGATCGGCAGAAGGTCGCCAAGCGCGGCATATCCCTCCATGGCTCAGGCTCCCGGATTGGCAAAGGGAAGCGCCGCGGCGGCATGGCGGCCGGTGGAGGCGAACTGCGCGCTCATGCCGTCACCGTGGAATGCGCACCGACGATGCCCCAGTCGTTCTCGGTCCGCCGCCGCAGCGTCGCGCCCTTGTACTGGCCGTCGATGGCGCAGGTGCCCGCCGAGACACCGTTGAGCGTGACGCCGGTCGCCGCGGTGATGGTCAGCGAGCCGGTGCCCATGCGGACGACGTTGAGCCAGGTGTCGTCGAGCCAGGCCACCGACGCCTGCGCCGGGATGGTGTAGACGCGGGCCGAGCCGCTCGACATCTCGAGGGTCTTGCCCCGGTCCGTCAGCGCAAGGTCGCGGGACGAGGAGTCCGCCACGATCGGCGTCACGCCGAGTTGCGGCGCATCGAGCGTTCCCCGCGCGGTGGCGGCGTCCGCGTCGTTGAGGATCGTCTGGACGAAGGCCGACATGCCGAGCGTCGTGAGGAACGCGCCGGAATCCGGGTCGTCGAGGAGCGTCTGGACGAACGCCGAAGCGGTGAGCGGATCGCCGCTCTCCGCCATCGGTTCGCCCACGGCAACGATGCCGTCGAAGTCGTCGATCGCGGAACCTTCCTCATCGACGATCCGGTAGCGGTACGCGCCGGCGGCGAGGTAGACCGCCGGCCATTTCCCGAACCCGTCCGCCTCGATCGGATGCGGATGCGCCGACGTGCGCGAGGCATCCGCGAAGGTCGTCTGCGGTGTCGTCGTGCCGGCGTCGAAGAAGTAGAGCCGCGCGCCGGGCATCACCCGCCCGGAATTGGAGAGCTGCCGGTCGCCCGACCGGGGCCAGAGTGCTGATGCCATGACGTGTTCCGTGGTTGCGCCGGGAGGCGTGAAAGGGGGGATGCTGCGGGGATCATTCGAGATCGGGTGGCGCTGCCTTGCGCCCGGCGAGGGCATCGATGACCGGCACCGAAGCTGCGGCAGTTGGCTGAGCCTCTCCGGACCGGGACGGCCCGCTGCAGGAAAGAGCGGTCAAAAAGACTGGTCGATCGCCGTGCCGGATCGCGGCCCGACAGCGAGAATCTGCTGCGCCCACTCCCGGGTTCCTGGATTACGCAGCATCCGCTCGAGCAATGCCCTTTCGTCGGGCGTCCACGACCGGTGCGACCCGGACGGGTCGGGCGGCTCCATGAGGCTGCCGAGCGCGGCCGAACCGAACACCTCGGATGCCTCCATAGTCAGCGCGGGAAGTTCATCCTCCCGGGCGCGCGCCTGGCCTGCGCCGAAGCCGCTGTAGAGGCCCTGCGCGAACTGGCCGAACGCATTCCCCGTTGCGGGCAGAACGCGCGGGCGGGCGGCGACGAGCGGGCGGAACGGAATGGCCATCGAACTATCCTCCGTAGCTGCCGTAGCCGGCCATGTTGCCGAAGATCGTCCCGGCGCCGCCGAGGAGCGAGCCCATCACGCCGCGGCGGTTGTTGATCGCGGCCTGACGCCAGTCGATGCCGGCATTGTTGTTCTCGAGCCGGCCCTCGGTGATCAGCGAGCCGAGCGCGGCCTGGCTCTCGAGCCCGGACTGTTCCAGCTGGAGGTACGGCGACAGCGCCCCGCGCCAGGCGCCAAAGTCCTGGTTGGCGAGGTTGTGGCCGAGTTCGGTGGCGGCCGTGAGCGTATTGCCGGAGGCGAGCATCCCGCCGGCGGAAGCGCCCCGCAGCATCGCCTGCAACGCCTGCTCGACGCTCCACTGATAGCCCGGTGAGGCCTGGTAGGCGGCGGCCGCGGCGGCGTTCCCTGCCGCCCCGTTGAGGCCCAGTGCGTTGGCGTACATGTCTGCGCCCACGCCGGCCTCGGCGGTCGAGGCATCGAAGAGCGTGCCGTACCGGTCCTCATAGCCGTCGAGGAGGGCGACGTTCTGCTGCTGCAGGTCTTCGATCGCCGCGCCGTCGCGCATGTTGCGCCGTCCGGCGACGGCCGCGCCAAGAAGCTGCGCTCCGCCGAGGAGCGCGCCGAGAAGCGGGAAGGGTGCCATTGGGTTTGCCTTTCACTGGGGTCTGATGGGGTGGTTGGCGGGGGTGAGCGGACGCGGGCGTGACGCCGGCGGCACATCGCATGCGCGGCCTGTCCACGGCACGGAGCCGTGCCGTTTTCTCCCGGCCTTCCGGATTGCATGCCTGTGATTCCGAAGCGCCTTGCGCAGGCGGACGGGCGGGAGGCGATCTGCGCCTTCCTCGGCCTCGATTTCGAGCCGGCCATGCTCGACTACCATGCGCGGCACAAACCCTGGGCGAGGCCGCGCTGGCGCGCATCGCGCTCGCCAATCTGGCGCACCAGGCGCACGCGTCCGGCAACAGGCGCAGGCCGATGCCGCCGTCTACGACGCCCGTGTCATCTGGCGCAGCGTCCTGCCGGACTGCTGGGGCTACAGCCTTCACTGAGCCGTCGCGCTCGCTGATGCTCCAGCTCGGATCCGATCCGTCCCGCGGAGCGCGGTCGGCCCGGCACCGAACGTTGCTTCCTCGCCACATCTTCGCGAAACCGCCGCTTTGCGCGGCCTTGTCAGCCCGCTGGCGCCGGGACCTGCTAAGACTCGCCGTCCTTGCGGGGATTGGGGGGGTGGTCATGCTGCGGCTTTCCGTGGGTCTGGCGGCGTGCGCGTTCACGATCCTGCCATGGGCGGCGTCGGCGCAGACCCTCACCCTGGCGACCGAGGGCGGCCTCGGCTTCCGTCTCACCGCCATGGTGTCGCCGATCGGCATCGGCCGGCGGATCGACATCCCCGATCCCCAGCCCGAACACATCGACATCGCGGCGCGGTCTCCGCTCGTCGGCCGTTCGGAGGTGATCCTCGCGCTCCCGACCGGCGCGCATGGCTTCATCGAAGTCGGCGCGATCGCGGCCGGCTGGATCGACGCCGAAGCGGCTACGCATGAATCCATCGGCATGGTCGTCTGCAAGCCCTACTACGACCCCGACCAGAAGCCGGAATGCGAGATCAAGGTCTGCGACGATCTCGAGTTCTGCTCGGTCTTCGAGAGCCTCACCGTCGCCTACTACCGCGAAGTGATGGGCGTCGTTGCGGCCGGCTGGCGCCTGCCGGGCGGCGCCACGCTGTCGATCGGCGCGCGGCCGTTCATCGGCCAGTTCACGGAGCGCTTCGTCACCACCGGAAGCCAGCAGACGATGAACTGGGCCGACGGCCTCGATGCCCGTTTCATCGGCGTGCTGGGCGTGTCCGAACTCGACATTCCGCTCGGCGAAAGGACCCATCTCCTCCTGAGCGCCGGGGCCGGCGGATACCGCTTTGCCGGCGAAACGGTCCTGTTCGACCTCGACCTCGCGGGCCAGGGCATCCGCGCCCAGTTCGGCTCCGGCATCTCGGTCGACATCGGCCAGCGTGTTGCCCTCGGCCTCATGGGCCGCGTCGACTACTGGAGCGCCTGGCCCGGCGTCACCACGCCGATTTCCGACCCCTTCACGTGCGCGGTCAACCAGAACAACGACCCCGTCTGCGAGCCGCCGAAGGTCACCGGGACCTTCGGCGCGGCGGTCGCGCCGGCGTGGAACGCCAGCGTCGCGCTGCGGCTTGCCGTCCAGTTCGGCAACTAGCCTTCGCGGGCGGCGGCTTTGCGCGTCCCGGCTCGACCATGATCGACTTCGGCGAGCAACCCAACCCAGGTGGCCGGGAGGCAAGCCCGCCCCGTCGACCGCGCGGCCTTTGACTCCGCGGCCGCATGGGAACAGAATGGCAACACTCGAATTTCGAGAGGAGTTCCGCCATGGCCGGCAAGACTGTCACCGCCGGGGTTCATTACTTCGTCGTCCCGACCCTGCGCGACGGTCGCAGACTCGTGCCGGGAACGCCGCAGCAGGTGCCGGACGAGGCAGCCGCACGGAACCGCATCGCCACGATCCCGCGCAACGCCGTCGGGCTCGCCGCCTATGAGGTGGAGATGGACGCCGAAGGCGAACAGGTTGCCGAGCCGATCCTCATCGCAGCGGCCGGGAAGATACCCGGCGGCATCGACATGGAGCACGCGACGGAGGACTCATGACCGCGAGGAGACTGAGGCGGTCGCGATCGCCCGGCCCGAGGAGGTAGAGTGACGGAGCCTTCGCCTGCATCGCGACCGCGTTCCCCAAGGCGCGAGCCCAGTTTCCTCACCGGACTGATTGCCGGAGCACTGGCGGTCTTCATCTTCCAGACTGTCGAAAGCTATCTGGAGATGCGCGCCACGCTCGTCATTCCGGATACTCCACCGTCTCAAACGACCGAAGCGGCGAGGCTTACGGCAATGCGGCCGGATGGCGTCGCTGACTTCGCGACCGGCGAAACCCGTTGGGAGGTCGTCGAAACGGGGTCGGGCCTCGTTGTCCGCGGAACCGCCACCATCCTTGACCGCGGCATCGAGGTCGAACTGACGGTGGCGCCATCGCCGTTCGAGGCTGGGTACCGCCTTGTGGTGAGTGCGGATGTCCCTCGCGCTTACGGCGAGCAGCGCCTGACGTCAGTCGCCACGAGCAGCCGGAGATTGCTCGACTGGACGAGCGTTCCCGGCGCCCGCTGGTCGGGCGCCTCCGGCGCGGTCCTTCCCGCCACCGTGGCGCAGGCTGCTTTCGAAGCCGAGGTGGTCACCGTCTCGGTTGACTATCGCTCCGCCACGGAAGACAGCGACATAGACGTTTCGCTCGCCCTCGGTACCACCGGGCGGCCTTCGCGCGTGCATTCGGCTGGTGAGGGGGGCGTCCTGCTCCCCGCTACACACGCGCCGTGAGCGCCCCGATCGCCTCGGCGACCTGCTCCATCCGGTACGGCTTCGGGATGAACAGCCCGCCGGCGGGAAGGTCCTCCGGCAGCACCTTCACCATTCCCGAGGCAACGACCAGGGCGATTGGCGGCCAGCGGTCGGCGATGTAGCGGACGAGCTTGAGCCCGTCCATCACGCCCGGCATGTCGACATCGGTGAAGACGGCCTTGATGTCCGTGCGCTTTTCGAGGATCGCGATCGCAGCGTCGGCGTTCTCGCAGTCGAGCACGGTGAAGCCGGCGGCTTCGAGTCCCATGACGGTGGCCACGCGGATCAACGCTTCGTCCTCGACCACGAGGACGACGATCGGATCGTCGGTGTCTGTCACGGTTGTCTCCTGCGTAAGCCGAGACCAGGCACGAGGAGAGAAGTCTCGGATCAGTCGACGAGGGTCAGTTCACAGACAACGCCCGCCGGCCGATAGTCGATCCGCACCGCCGCGCCGAAATCGGCCGCAAGCATCTGTTCGATCAGTCTCGTACCGAAGCCGCGCCGGGTCGGCGGCGTCACAATCGGGCCGCCGCTCTCCTCCCATCTGAAGCGCAGTCCTGGTCCCCTGCCGGCCTGATCGCCGGCCCAAGCCACCTCGACCAGCCCCTCCGCCGCGGACAGCGCGCCATATTTAAGGGCATTGGTGGCCAGTTCATGGAGGGCGAGCGAGAGTGAAAGGCTCTGCCGCGCGGTGATCGGCAGAGCCGGTCCCGACAGCCTGATCCGGTTCTCCGGCGTCTGGTGCGGGGCGAGGGCCGCCTTCACCACATCCGTGATGGCCGCGTCGCGCCAGTTTGTGCGCGACAGGATGTCGTGCGCATGCGCGAGGGCGACGACGCGGCCCTTGAGCACGTCCTGTGCCGCCTCCTTGGTCTCAGTGGAGCGGAATGTCTGGTCGATGATGGCCGTCACCATCGCGAGCGTATTGCGGACGCGGTGCTCGAGCTCGCCAGTGAGGATTTCGCGCTGCCGCGCGGCGGCGACCTGCGCGGTCACGTCGTAGCCCTGGACGAAGATTCCGGTGACCGCCCCCGAAAGATCGAACGTCGGCTGATAGACGAAGTCGAGATGGCGCTCGCGCATGTTGCCCGCTTCGTCCTGCAGCACCACCGACAGGTCGCTGGCGACGAACGCCTTGCCCGACGTCACCACGCTGTCGAGGACGGCGATGAATCCCTGGCCGACGACCTCCGGCAGCGCCTCGCGAACGGGGCGGCCAACAACGTCCCTTCGCCCGACCAGTTCCGAATAGGCCTCGTTGATGTGCTCGAAGACGTGGTCAGGCTCGGCAAGGATGGCGACGAACCCCGGCGCTTGCTGGAAAAGGCTGCGGAGCCGCTCGCTCGACAGGTGTTGCTGGGTAACGTCGTTGCAGACCACCAGCACCCCGCCGACCCCGCCGACACCATCGTCGATCGGGCTGTAGCCGTAGGTCCACCAGACGTCCTGCCGGCTGCCGAACCTTGTGACGGGCACCAGCTGGTCCTCGTGCCAGGTGGCGCCACGGCCCTCCATCACCAGGTCGATCTGCGGTCCGATGATGTCCCAGATCTCGTCCCAGCATTCCCGGCCGCGCTGGCCGAGCGCGCTCGGGTGGCGCTCGGGTCCCATCGTCCGGCGATAGGCATCGTTGTAGAACTGGATCAACTCGCGGCCCCACCAGATGAACATCGGGTGGCGCGAGGTGAGGAGGATGCGGACCGCCGACCTCAGCGTCGCCGGCCAGATCTCCGGCGCGCCGAGTGGGGTTGCGGTCCAGTCGAAGTCGCGCGTAAGGGCGCCCATTTCGCCGCCGCCTTCGAGAAATTCGCGGCCAGTTCTCGTCGTTTCAGCTGTCAAGATGCCCGTCGCGTTGGCTCGCCCCGGCTGTGTCGTAGCTCAACGGGGCGTACCGACCAAGCTGGGTCCGGCCATCGTGCAGGAGCGACGGCTGTCATTGCATCCGGGCGCGGGACGAACGCGCTCACCCCGTCCCGACGAGAAACCCCGAAAGCGTCGTCAGCACGTTGCTGGCGCCGCCGCCCATGACGTCCACGACCTTCGTCGAACCCTCCACCTGCACCGTGAGCCGCGCCGTGTTGCCGGCGAGCATCCGCACGGTGTGCGCAAGGCGAAGGGTCACGCGGGCGCTGACGTCGGGCGCCAGGTCACCGGCGTCACCGCCATAAGCGCGGGCCTCGATTGAAGCGCCGCTGCCCGCCAGCACCTGCAGCGCGTGGCCGAAGCGGTTGTGCGCGGTGGCGACGCCCGACAGCGCGATCGTGCCGTTGAGCTGGTAGACGCCGTCGACCGGCGCGACGAACAGGCCGCCGGCGAAGTGCGCCCCGGTGTCGAACAGCACGGCGTCCGGCACGATGGCATGGAGCGTGCCGTCGCCGGTCACGTCGGTCGCGGTGGCCGAGAGATAGGCGCAGAACGCCGGCGGCCGGCGGACGCGGACGTCGAGGCGCTGCAGCCAGGCGCGCCAGCGCGCGGTCGGCAGCCCGCCCGCGCCGGCGATCGCCTCGCCCGCGACCGGCAGCGGCGGCAGGAGCGGATCGGCCATGCTCAAGCCTCCCGCGGCTGGGCGGCGACGGCGCCGCCGATGAGGCCGACATAGACCGGGTCCGACACGACCGCCCTCCACTGGCGCCCGACCGCGCCGCTGAGCCCGGCGCGGAACAGCGAGATCCATGTCCGCCGCTCGCCCTCGCCGCCGAGGCTCCGGAGGAGCGGGGTCGACCACGAGCCGCCGCCGTCGTCCGACCACGACAGCGCCACCACGGGCGCGGTTTCGATCGGCGCCGCTCCGGCGGCATCGCCGACGCCGACCACGAAGTCGAAATCGGCCCGCGGAAACGCGATGCGGGCGGGAAAGGCGACGGTCGGCCGCGACCATGCCTCGAACACCAGCGGCGCGCCGCCCTCGGTCTGCGCCTCGCGCGACACGGCGAAGAGGTTGCCCGAATCGATGGCGCCGACGATCCAGCGATCTCCGGCGCGGACGCTGCGCGACGCCCGCCAGCGGCCCATCCCGTTCGAGCGGCGCTCGTTCCAGAAGCCGGTGGTGAGGTTGTACTCCCAGGTGAAGTCCTCGCCCGAGACGGCGAAGATCGCGTGCGGCCCATTCATGTAGACGAGCGCCTCCACCCCGTCGCCGTCGGCGGCGCCCTCGAGCGAGCGCACGACATCGGGCGTCGAGACCGGCACGGGCGTGTAGCCCTCGAGGCGGTACACGACGTGGTCGGAGCCCACGAAGAGGAGTTCGTTGACGAAGCCCTCCTCGAAGCCCGCGATCGCGAACCTGCCGAGGATGCCCTTGTCGATGGCATCGCCATGCGCGTAGGGGAAACCCGAGGCGTTGCCGGCATTCCGGTACACGTCGATCGCCGCCGGCCCGCAGGCGAGGAGGTCGCCGTTCCACGGCACCAGCCGCGTCACGCCGCCCGGCCGCGTCTGCGCGGTGGTGAAGTCGAGCGCGTTCACCGTCGTGGCATTGAGGCCGGACGCGAAGACGCGCCCGTCGCGGTACGAGAAGAAGAAATAGCCCGCCTGGAAGCACACCGATGTCGGCCCCGGCGACACGGGCAGGTCGGCATCGGCGAACGCCGTCGGCGCCGATTCCGTGAAGAGGTTGAACACGCCGGCGTCCGACACAGCCACGATGTCGGGCGTCGCCGCATTGTTGTGCGCGATCGTGAAGCGATCCTGCCCGCCGAGCGTGCCGAGCGAGGTCATCGTCCCCGCGTCGAGGTCGACCCGCGCGATCCGCCCCGAGAAGCCGGCCAGCAGCGTGTCGCCTACGCGGTGGAGCGCCCGGCAGCCGAAGAAGCTGGAGGACGCCGCCTCGGTCAGCCCCGGCACGCGCTTCCGCACGATGGCGCTCCGCGCCCCGTCGCCGAGCGGCTCGGCGAACGCGTTGACGAGCCGCCCGGCGTTCTCGCCGAAGCGCGCGCCCGGCGCCGACGACAGCGGCCATTCGATCCCGGGCATGGTCAGGCCACCCGCACCGTGCCGCGCCGCGAACCCCACCAGCGGGTGAGGCCCAGCGTGTCGCGGTACGGCCGCTCCGACCGGACGAGGCGCAGCGATTCCCGGGCGGCGTTGGCGCTTGCCGCAAGCTCGGTGAGCTTCGGGCCCGTGAGCCCGAACGGCACGCCGCACTCGAACGCCACGATGTCGGCCAGCGCCAGCGCCTCTGCCGCCGGCACGTCGTCCGCATCGGCGACCGTCGTCAGTTCCTCCCGCGCCAGGCGGGCAAACACGGCCGCGCTGCGCTTCCGGATGATGGCCGCGTCCTCGTTGGCGAGCGACTGCCCGGTCGCCAGCAGGCCGAGATTCTCGGCCACCGTGTCGATGAATTCGGCCTCGGTCATGAAGGTGATTCCTTTCCGTTGGGATGGGAGCGAGGCGGCGCCGCGTATTCACACGTCACTCGCGTCAGGGTAGATGTCCGGCAAAGGGGCGCCCGAGACAGGCGAAGGGGCATGCCGTTTTTGATCCTCATCGGGACCGCGATCATCGGGGCGGCGGTCTGGTATTTCCGGTTCCGCGGCCCTGCGGCCATCGGCGACGCGGTGGATGCCGCCGGCCAGCTCAAGGGCGCCTACAACCGGAGGCAGTTCCGCCGGAAGTCGGAAGCATCGACGCTGACGGCGATCGACGACCCCGGCCTTGCCGCCGCCGTCTACCTCGCCAGCCTTGCCGATGCCGGCCCGGGGCTCGGTCCGGAGGAGGAGGCGGCGATCACGGCTTTCCTCCGCGACGTGGTGGCCTATCGCGATCCGGCCGAGGCGCTCATCTTCGCGAAATGGGCGTCGCGCGAGATCGTCGACGTCGATGAAGTCGGCCGGAAGCTCCTGCCGCTGTGGCGCGAGCGCCTCTCGCCCGACGAACGGCGCGAGATCCTCACCGCCGCAACCTCCCTCGCCGCCATCCGCGGCCCCGACGTCGCCCAGACCGCCGCTCTCCGCCGGCTGCGCGAGCGGCTGGCGAACTGAAACGGCGTGGGAGCGGAGCCAATGTCGGGCTCCATGCGGTGCCTTTGACCGATCGCGGAGGTTCGCTCCGGGTGGGGATCGTCGGTGGCGGCGTCGCCGGGCTCGCGGCGGCGCTCGGGCTGGCCCGGACAGGGCACGACGTCACCGTGTTGGAGCGGCGCGCGGCGACGGATCCCGGCGGGACAGGGCTATTGCTGCAGCCGTTTGCGCTGGAGGCGCTGCGGGCGCTCGGCGTGCGGGAAGCGGTGGAACGGAGGGGCGCGCGGATCGGGGTGCTGGAGCGGTTCGAGGACGGCGCACCGGTTCTCCGCCTCCGCTACGACGAGCTTGCGGCCGGGCTGTTCGGCGTCGGCATCCAGCGCGGCCAGCTTCACGGGGTGCTGCTGGAGCACGCACGCGGGGCCGGGGCGATGGTCTACTTCGGGCGGGATGTTCTTGCCCTGGAGGAACACGAGGACGGGGTGCGGCTCGTCGAGGGCGGGCAGCGCAGCGAGCTCTTCGACGTGCTTGTCGTCGCCGATGGCCTCACATCGCGGCTGCGGGGGCAGCTGCCACTGGCTGCAGCAGTCCGACCGTGTGCATGGAGCGTCTGCACCGCGGTCCTCACCGACATCGATGCCGCCAACGCGCCTGTGCTGCGGCAGTATTACCGCAGCGCGGACGCTTTCATCGGGCTCCTGCCGGTCGATCCGGCGGCGCCGGGAACGATCAGCTTCTTCTGGAACGTGCCGCGGACCGACCGGCCGTCGCTGCCGGCGGCGGCTCTCCATGCGCGCCGGGCCGAACTCTCAGGGTTCTTCCCGCCGACCGGGACGTTGCTCGCACAACTTGATCCGGCGACGGAGCTTCCATGCTTCTCCTACGCCGAGGTGCGGATGGAGCACTGGCATACGTGGCGCTGCGTCGTGATCGGCGATGCGGCGCATGGCCTCGATCCGCAACTCGGGCTGGGCGCCAATCTCGCCCTGGTCGATGGCATGACGCTGGCGCGGTGTCTTGCCGGGGTGGGGCCGGCAGAGGTTGCGACCGCGCTCGCGGACTACCAGCACCTCCGGGCACCGACGATCCGCCGCCTGGAGCGCGCCAACCGCTTCGTGGTGCCGCTCCTGCAGTCGGATAGCGCGGGCGCGCGCTGGATGCGGCGCGCGGTCTTCGGCCTCGCCCGCCGATCGGCGCCGCTGCGACGGCGAATTCTCGGCGCAGTCGCCGGCTATTCAGGTTGAGGCGATCCCGCCGGGCCCCTTTGGACGCGCGACCTCGCGCTCCATCGGGGTCGGGTCGCCCCAGGTCGAGAGCCAGATCATCGTGGCGGTGACGAAGCCGATGGCGGCGAAAGCGGTGGCGCGGAACCAGCCACTCCGGCGGGTCTGGTGCGCCTCGGCGCTGCGGAGGTGGGCGAGTTCCTCTTCCTCGATCGCGGCGATGAGCGCGAAGAGTTCCGGGTCGCGCCGCTCGAGATAGACGAGCTGCTCGCGGAGATGCCGGTGCACGGTTGCCTCGACGGCCTCCGTGCAGATCCAGATCATGTTGCGGCCCAGGAGCGCGGTGAAGAAGCCGAGCACGAAGCCGCCCAGCGTCCACAGGCGCATCACCCGGCACGGCATGGTGCCGCGCGCCGGCATCGCACTGCGGAACAGGCGGCGGTGGTCGATCTCGTCCCGCTGCATCTCCTCGAGCGCCGGGACGATGTCCCTGTACAGGAGCCGAGCCACGGCGATCTGCGCCCCGTAGATGCGGACCGCGCCCGACTCGCCGGCGTGGTTCACTTTCAGGATGCGCCGGATGGTGACGATGGGGTCGTGCGCCAAGTGTCTTCCTCCCTACGGTTCAGTCGCGGTGCGGGCCACCCATCCGTGGGGCCCGCTGCGAGCCGGCTTCCCGATGCTCGGAGCCGCGAAGGGCTGCCCAAGCCGGTCGGCGCATCTCCGGCGGAGCACCGCCCGCTCGCTGCTGGGAGCGCACCGCGAAGACAAGCGCGACGACGCCGAGCACCGCCGGCGGCAGCATGTACTCGGCCGTGGCCTGGAGCGCCGAGGAAGCTCTCCAGGCGGTGCGTCGCGTGCCACGGGTTGGCCGGACGCCACCAGACGACGATCGCCGAGCCCGCGATGGCGATTGCCACAAGAAGCAGACCCATGGCGTAGCCGAGCCGGCCCTTGCGAAGGAGCAGAACGGTCCCCGGAATGCCCAAGAGGAGGAGAATCCCGAATGCCACCGGCGAGCCGAAGATGAAGGTGGCAACGCCGAAGCTCGAATTGCCGAAGCGGGCGTCTTCGCCCCACGGATAGTGTCCCGCTGCGCCAAGCACGGCGATGAGCCAGCCAACGGTGAACATCACCATGCCGATCGCGAGCGGCCGGCTATCGACGCGCGGCGTCACGTTCCGGAGCGCGTGCTGCCACACCTTGAAGGCGGCGTAAATCTGGATCCCTGCGAGGATGGGACCGCCGTACAGCAAGATCCCGTAGGGCATCATGGCCGCACCGCCGTGCCGGGCACGCCCGCACCGGCCTTCGACCGCACTCCGCCATCGTCCCTGAGCGGCACCAGCGCGTCGCGGAAAGGCAGCGTCTCGGGCGTCCGGATGTTCCAGGCAAGGCCGAGCCGGCGGAGCAGGAGCAGCACCCACCAGCCGGGGTCGGTCTCGCCCGAACGGAGGCTCAGCCGCGCCGAGGCCGGGAAGGCGTGGTGGTTGTTGTGGTAGGCCTCGCCCATCGTGACGAGCCCGCACCACGGCACGTTGTAGCCCTGCACGCCTGCGCCCGCGACGGCATAGGTCCGGCGGCCACGATTGTGGGCGAACCAGCCGACGAGCCAGTGGCCGGTGACCGAGAACGTCACCCGCGCGGCGACGCCCCACACCAGCCACGGCATGCCGCCGATGGCGAAGAAAGCCACCGCCCAGGGCAACTGCTGCGCCATGAAGGTGCGCTCGAGGAATCGGTAGAAGCGGTCCTCAGCAACGTGCCGCTCGACCTGCAGCACCGGCGGATGCCGCAGCACGAGGTCGCAGTGGAGCTGCCAGAACCCGTCCCGCAGGAAGGACGAGCCGTGCGACAGGTACGGGTGGCAGGCGGGTTTCCGCTGCGCCCAGTCGCGGATGTCGTGCTGGCGGATCATGCCGAACGGCCCGGCAAGGCCGACGAGCGTCCCGCAATAGACCAGCATGCGCTCCACCCAGGCCGGGCAGTCGAACGAGCGATGGATGAGCCGCCGGTGCATGCCGAGCGAATGGCCAAGGCAGATCGTGACGGCCGTCGTGCCGATGAAGAGCGCGAAGGCGCCCCAGGTGAAGAACAGCGGTCCGAGGATGAGCGTTGCGAGGGTCATCGATCCGATCCAGATCGACTTCACCGGCTTCCACCGTACCGCGCCCTCCGTGGCGGACGTCGCGGCCCCGTCGATCATCCGCACGCTGCGAAAAGTGCCTTCGGCGCGCTGGAGGGCGTCGTCGACCGGGTCCGCCAGCATGGCGTTGGGTTCGGCTTCGGTCACGGGTCTTCCTCCCTCGCAAGACGAAACCAATGAACCATATAACTCGTTAGTTAATTCGGCAAGCAGTTGCATTTGCCGCACCGCGCCCTATGTTCCGGCCGCGTCCGGAGGTTGGATTCGCATGTCAGTCGAGAAAGTCTTCGAGGCGCTCGCCTCGGCCCACCGCCGCCGCATCCTGGCGTACCTGTCCAAGACGGACATGACTGCCGGCGAGATCGGCGAGCGCTTTGCCGGCATCATGTCCCAGCCGGCGATTTCCAAGCATCTGTCGGTGCTCGAGCACGCCGGCGTCGTCTGGCGCCAGAAGCGCGGCATGAACGTTCACTACGGCCTCAACGAGGAGGCGCTCGCCGGCACGCTCGTGCACTTCCTCGCCGAAGTCTGCCCCGTCTCGCGCCCGCTCAAGAGAGAAAGCGCCGCGGCCGCGCGCCGGAAGCGCGAGGCGCTGACCGCTGGGGGAGCCACGGAGGCGGGCGATGGGACGAGGGTAGCGAAGAAGGGCTAGGCCTGGACGAGGCCATCCTGGCCGTGCTCAGCGTTGGGCAATGACCGCTCTCCCCGACCGCATCCGCCGTCGACGCCATGGTGAACCGCGTTCGTCCTGTTGGGCTGGCTTCTCGCCGCCCTCGTCGTCGGCCCCGCGGACGCTGCGCTCTGGGTGCCGGGCGGCGGCCTTTTCGCCTTCGGCCTCGTTGTGGCGTAGCGCCTCGAATGCGGCGCTCTGCCGTCCAACCGGCACCCGAGGCTGGAAGATCTGCCGGAGCGACGAGCCACACCTGCGCCATCCCTCGACCGCCACGGCGGGCGCGACCTCCTCGATCCCCACCTTGTCCGCGATCGCGCGCCGCCGGCGAACTCAGGGGAGAGGCCACGCGCGGCGTCAGTCTTCGGACACGACTTCTCGTCTGGCATCGCCGTGGAGTTGCCCCTGGCCGAAAGCCGGATCATCGTCTCGGTGAACGTCGGGATGACTGGCGTGCCAGCCGCATGGGAGTAGCGGATCATGGAGCGTGCCACGTCTGCCCGCCGGTTCACCGTCAAGACGGATCCCAAGCCCAACGAGCGGGGCTGGTCCTCAACAGTTGTTGCGGTCTTTGATGGCGATGCGAGGGTCGGAGCTTACGAGCGGAGCTACCCTCGTTTTGGTGCCGAAACCTTCGAGCCCTTCGAGTGGCATGGCGCCTGGTACGCACTCTATTCGCCGGACTATACAGGCACGCGTGTCATGACGCTCCCGGACTGCCGCGACATCGGCGGCGAGGAGCCGCATGCCGCGGGCTTTTGCCCCGTGGAGCTGTTCGTTCCGCGCTACCGCCTGGTCAGAACCTCAAAGACGCACGGCATTCCGGGAGTTCAGTCTCTCGAAGAGGCATGGCTGTTCGAATCCGAGGGTGAGGCCTACCCCGAGGGGACGAGCGACCAGGTGATGGGGCTGATGACCCTGCATCACGAGGCGAGCGCGTGGCGAACGCTGGAAACGGCCTTCGTCGCCGGTTGCCAATGGGGCGACGACTCGACCTGGAAGCTCCAGACCATCGACCTCACGCGGGTCTCCGAGGGCATCATCTCCAGACGAGAGATCTTCGGCTATCTTCCGCTCGCCGCGATGCCTCTTGTGAAGGCGGTGTCCCTGCGCAAAGCAGATTACACCAACACCTCGACCAACCCGCAAATCCCGAGCGGCACGACAAGTTCGCCCCTCGCGGCCGTGATCACGCGCTACGAGTGGAGGGATGTCCTCACCGGTGCCGTACTCGATCCGCTCGATTTCTAGCGGCTTCGGTGCAACTCGGTCGCATGAAGCTGCGTACCACACAGCGGCCATGACCTCGCTCCAAAACCGTATCCGCATCCAAGTCGGCGACATCACCACGCTTGCCGTCGATGCCATTGTGAACGCCGCTAACTCCTGCTCGGCGGTGGCGGGGTCGAATGGCGCGATCCATCGCGCGGTCCGGAGAAGATGACGGAGCCGACCGGCTGCGCTTCAACGACCCCCTAGTGCGAACGAAACGGCCTCCGCGACCGAGATGGTGAAGACGCCACCCCTTGCGCGACGCCATTCCGCATAGCCGTCCTGGAAGTTCGGCAGCGCGGTCCCGTCCGTTCCAATCAGTTGTTCCACCGAAGCCGCAAGGGCGTCGGCGTCGAACGGCATGTGCGCGACCTGGGTCGTACCACCCGGTCCGGGCCAGTCGATTGGGACCGGGACACCGACGATCGAGACATGAACTGCGGTCGTTGTCCCGAACCGCTCGACACGGCCGATGATCAGCTGCGTCGCCTCAGGCATGTCCCTGACCGACCAGACCTGCCCGGGCACGAACGTCACTTGCGCCCGTGCAGGCATTGCGAGCGCCGGTGCCAACAATCCGAGCCCGATGATGGCGAGGACCGATCTGCGGTGCATGACTTTTCGGGCTCGCGTTGATCTGCGGGACTTCCGCCAGTTGCTCAACTGTACGTTTCGTGCGGTACCTGCACCAGGAGCCTTGAGGGAGCATCGCTTTGGCCCGCGACGACGGCTGGTTTCGCAACACGACCTGGAACGACGAGATCGCCGCGGCCTTCTATGCGCGACTGAAGCGTTTGCGCGGCAACAGCTTCAACAAGGCCCAGCACCTCCGCATCCAGGCCCTCTACCTCACCCGGAGCCATCCCCGCGCGGCGCTGGAACTCCTGGAGCAGTATTTTCCACTCGGGGACATTCCTTTCCTCGGGCAGGGCTACTGCCTGAAGGCGCAGGCGCTGACCGCACTTGGTGACCTCGACGGCGCCATCCTGGCCTACGAGAGCGCGGTTGCGCGCGATCGCGCCTTGGCCCAGAGGGGCAGCGACGCAAGCATCGAATATGCCGGCTTCGTCGTCGAGCACGAGATCGCCCGTCTCTATCAGCGGGCGTTGGACCTGCTTCCTGACGGCACCGACGGCGGTCTCGTCTTCCCCGACACCGCGTTTCGCGCCTTTGGCGCTCGCGCGATCCTCCTCCAGCGCCTCGGCCGCCATGCGGAGGCCGTCGCGGCAGCGAAGGTCGCGATGAACGCCGCATCGAAGACGGCAAGCGGCCTCGCCAAGCACCCGAAACTCGGCCTCGTGGCGGGGCTCGACACGCCCTTCGCCCGGAGCGTCCGCGCCATTGGCGAGGAAGGCGACAGGGTAGGGACGCGGCTTCGCGGCCTCTTCGGCCGGCTGGCGGCGCGGGGTCTCGACCTCCCCGGCGCAGATCACCAATCCGCTGGGTGTCGACACGGACTGGTATCCGCCCTCCGGCGCGCCGGAGGAGGAGGCGTTCCTGGCGCGGATGCGGAAACAGGAGGCCGAGCGCCAGGAGGCACGTGCGAAGGACCGCGCGGACGAGGCGCCACTTCGTGCCGAACTGGCGGCGGCAGGCTTCCCGGTCGAAACCGTCTGGGACTTCGTGCAGAAGCGGAACGGCCCGACCATCGCGGACACCGAGCGATTCCCGTTCGGCCGCTACGAAGCGGCGATCCCGATCCTCCTCCGCTGGCTGCCGCGCCTCGAGAATCAGGTCGTGAAGGAATGGGTCATTCGCGCGCTGTCCGTTCCCTGGGCCGGGTCGGATGTGGTTGCGGCGCTCGCGCTCGAACTGCGGCGGCCGGACGTCTCGGACGGGAGCCGCTTCGCTGCCGGCGATGCGCTGGCCACGATCCTCGGCAAAGGCGACGTCGACACCCTCCTCGATCTTGCGGCAGACGAGCGGAACGGCCGTGGCCGAACGATGATCGTCCTCGGGCTAGCGTCGATCCGCGACCCCCGAATCCCTCCGCTCCTCATGCGCCTTCTGGCCGACGAAACGGTCGCCGCGCAGGCCGTCGCCGTGCTCGGCAAGCTGCAGGTGGCGGAGGCGCGGTCCCTGATCGAACCCTTCCTCACGCACGGCAATGCCTTGATCCGCACCGAGGCCAGGAAGGCGATCGCGCGGATCGACCGGCCGAAGCGCGTCAGGTCCCGGTCCGCGGAGTGACAGCCGCTGGACGGCCGCACCGGGGCCATGCTCAGCATCGGCCATGACCGCGCTCTCCGACCGCATCCGCATCCATGTCGGCGACATCACGAAATTCGCCGTCGACGCCATCGTGAACGCCGCGAACTCGTCGCTCCTCGGCGGTGGCGGTGTCGATGGCGCGATCCACAGAGCGGCAGGGCCGGAGCTGGAATTCGCCTGCCGGATGCTGAACGGCTGCAGGACCGGCGAGGCGAAGCTGACGAAGGGCTATCGCCTGCCCGCCCGCTTCATCATCCACACCGTTGGGCCGGTCTGGCAGGGTGGCGGCAAGGGTGAGGCGGCGCAACTCGCCTCATGCTACCGCCGCTCGCTCGAGATCGCCCGCGACAACGGTTTTCGCGAGGTGGCGTTCCCGGCGATCTCGACGGGCATCTACGGCTTCCCGAAGGAGGCGGCGGCGCAACTCGCGCTCATGGGAGTCGGCCTCGCCCTTGCGAGCCACGCGTTGCCCGAGCGCGTGACCTTCTGCTGCTTCGACGAAACGATGGCGGACATCTATCAGGCTGTCCTGAAACGCTCGTCTGAACAGCCGGATCGCGGACAGGTACTCGGTCCTTCCGACAATCCGGCCTCGTGGCAGGCGATCCACGCCTCCATCGACCGGTATCCGGATGAGGACGCCTACTGGTCTCGGTGGAAGCCAACGATGCGCGAGATCGTTGGCGCCCTGGAAGAGCGCGGCCTTGCCGCGCATTTCCGCATCGGCCAGAGCATGCACACCATCATCCTGTCGACGGCCGCCCATCACGGGCTCGCCGACGAGCCGCGCGTTGGCTTCCAGCTGCGCCCAGAAGATAAGTCGGTCCGCATCGCCTACTCCGTTCCGCGATCGCCCGGACCACCGCTCGCCGTTGCCGCAGCCGACTGGCCTGACCTGAACCAACACATGATGAACGGCCTCGATCCGCCCTCGCCGGCCCTCCGTCGGTACTCCGTCGTTGCCCCGGACGACGCGCTACCGGAGATCCTCACCTGCCTCAGGCGGCTCTGGACCGACACGAGGGAAGGTCAGCCCCTCCCGCCCGGTTTGGCGGAGGACTGAGTCGCGGCCTCGTCACCCAACGCATCCCGCATCACCCGCAGCACTGCCCGCGCGCCATCCGCGCGGCGGAAGAATAGCTCCGTCTCCGCCCGGTTGAGGGCATGCTTGGCATCGGAAGCGTTGCCCGTGGCGAGCACCTTGTCGAGGAAGTGCCGCAAATCGGTCCGCTCGGCCTCGGCCAGCCCTTCGACGCCCGCGCGCGCCGCGGCCTCGATCGTTCCGTGCACGAGCAGGACGTCTTGGTGGAAGACGCTGCACGCCCGGAGGAACGCCTCGGGGATGACCGGGCGGGCCATCAGCCTTCCGTCATCGCAAAGCCGTGGGCGATGATCGTGATAACATCGCCCGACTGCATCTCGATCCGCACTTCCTTCTGCTTGCCCTCGACCGCGAACGGACCGTAGGCCCTCACCGAGCCGTTTAACCAGTCAGAAGCATGTCCAGCGACCGGAGGATTGGCTCGGTATGTGGCGATCGAGTCAGCGGAGACGGTGCAGTCGCGTCCCGTTGTCAAGGCTTCTTGTACAAGGGTGGTGTGCCACCATAGGGCACGCCGTAAACAAGATTCCTATAGATGTTCCGAATATCCGTGGGACCATATTGACCGTATGGATCAGATATATTGTTCGGATCCATCATTCCGAGTGTCTCTTGCCACTCGTCCCGCATCGCCGCCCAGTACTCTGCCTCTCCCGGCTCGCCCTTGGTGATGGCGCTCAGGTGCCAGCTTTCTAGGTTGTCCGAGAACCGCAGGAGATCCCAGATATTTCCCTGGTCCAGTTCATTGATCATGGCCATCAGTGTATTGTTGAAGTAACTGGTGCCATAGTAGCGCCCTGTGTCTACACCGGAACGGTACGCTTCTCGGCGGAAGTCGCGGATACTGGGGTCGTCAATGTAGACTGGCGCGCGTCCCTCTGGCTCGGGAATGTGCCAGTCGCCCACTTCATCTGCGATCCGGTTCTGCTGGCTCTGAACCCACGCGGCGGCACTCAAGGCCGCCGGGTCGCCCAAGCCAGGGATCGGCAGCATTTGGGCGGCTTCCTCGGCAGCGGCCGGAATCGCCCACAACCGAAGCAGGTTGTTCATCCCAGTCCTGAGATCGTTCCAGGAGAGGCGCTGCGCGTTGAAGGAATGGACTTCGAACGTCCCGTCGGGCTGCGGCACGCCGATGTGAGCCGCGCCGCTCCAGTCGCGCCACACCGATGCGCCAGGAAGCTGCTGGAGCATGTAGTAGGCCCAAGCGTCCTGATCGTCGGTGAAGATGCGCGCCCAAGGCGCATAGCTGTCCGGTATGTCGCCCATCGGCCGCCCGAACGTCTTGAACTGGGGAATGCCGAAATAGGGATCGTAGATCGGGTCGGTCATTTGACTCTCTCTTTCGTGGCTTTGCGGCCGCCCCTGACATCGCGCGAGCGGTCTGATATCCGTTCTCTGTCTGTTTCAGGAGGATCGAATGCGACGGGTCGGGATCGTTGCCCTGCTTCTGGTGGTCGTGGCGGGGCCCGGAGCGGCCCAGCCGGCGTCGGACGTCGAGGAGCAGTTCAGGCGCCGGATAGTCGACGCGTACCCCTATCCGGAGATGCGGGCAGCCGCTGATCGGGCGGTCGACATGCTGTTGCCTGCCGCCGTACTGCCCGTCGGACCGCCAGCGCCGGGCGCCGAATCGGCCAACCTCGTATTCACGGACATGGCCGGCGGGATCGGCGCGGCGGGCGGGTTGGCTGCGGATACGGGCGGGCTCGAGTATTCGATCGGGACGGTGACCTGGCGCTTCATCGACAACGGGCCGGCCAGCGTGGTGGACGCGCGGCTCGCCTTTTCCGAGCTCGAGCTTCACCTCTGGTTCGAGGTCGCGGCGCCTGGGGCGATCCACCCGATCTACGAGCTCGGCGGAGAATATGTCGGCGCGCTGCTCGATGGCGCCGAACTCGTGGACATCGGGATCGGCGGGCGCCTGCTCGTCGAGCACCGTGTCTTCGCGCAGGGCTGGGAGTTTCCGATGCTTACCGCTTTTCAGGACATAGAGGGCCTCGCGTCGGCCGAGGCGATCACGCTCTTCTTCGCCCTCCCCGACGGCGCTCCCCACGCCGAACTCACGATAGGCTTCCTCATCGGCGCCACCGGAAAGGCCGCTTTCGCCGCGGCGCGGGCCGCCTGGCAGCCACAACGGCCCTGACGACAGGGGCGAGAGCGACTGCCCACTCCGCGGCCGCCTTCCGCAGGCGGTGCCGTGCCTCCGTCGGAACGTCTCCGGCCGCCACCCCGCGAGGCGGCGGCCGGCAAGGCCCGTCGTGCTGCGAGCCTGCTGGGCGCCCGCCAACTGCACCGGCGCCAGGAGCCAGACGCCGACGATCAGAACCGCGTGCAGAATACGCATGTGCGTCCCCCTGAGTGACGAACATAGCATGAACATGGCGCGGCGCCACGGGAGACTGCGATCGCAGCGGCAGCATCTCCGGGCAGCCGCTCGAAGCGCTCCTTGCTCAGCCGCACCTCACCCTGATGTCCCAACGGAAGTCGGGCCGCCTCTCTGACAAGACAGCGCCGTGCGACGGTCGGTGCAGCGGCTTCGCTGGTCCGCTGCTGGGCGACGGCACCGTTCGTGAGCCCGACCACGCCGACGACGAGGACCTTTCGAAGCGGGATCGACTCTCCACGTCAGAGCATAGTGATCGGCAGCGCTTCGGACGCCCCGGAAGGCAACGCCCTTGACGTTCGGGCCGCAGCATGGACACTTGCTCGTTCTCTGTTTGTTTTATGAGGGCCCCATGCGGCGCGTTCTCCTTGCGGCAGCGTTTGTCGTCGCTATGCTTTCGATCGCCCGGGCACAGCCCGCGGAGGGGCCCGCGGTTCTCGAACTTTTCGACCCCCAGGGGAGACTCGTTCACGGTACGGTCACGTGGCGGATCGCTGACTTCGGAGCGGGACCTGCGATTGCGGCCGACATCGTGCTACCGGAACTCCGCATTGACGCTCTGGCGGTCTTGGAACGCATCGAAAGTCGTGGCGGCCCGAGCTACTTCTTTCAGTTCTGGGCCATAAGGCCCCGGAGTGCCATCCTCGGCGGGGTACCGCAAATGGGCCGGGAAATCGCGGAGGGCCTCGCCATCTTCAACCGCGAGACTGATATTGGCCCGGTGGCGCTCGCCTTGCCGACATACGGTCCGTTGTTGTGGCCCGGGTCCGATGCGACACCCGACCTCGATTTGCTGCGCTCCGCAGGCTTCTGCACGATTGTGGCGCGCGTCGGAATTCTCTGCTGGTCCGCTGGACAGGGCGCCCGCGCTGTAATCGATGCGGTGCTGACCGAATGGGCGCAACGTCCGGAGATTCTCGAGCCCATTCTCTGGTCGAGGGACTTCCTGACCGTTCCCGCGAGCCTGCGCGGCTCGCGCTACGACGCTCGCGATGTGAATGGCTGGGTGATATGGGAACTTTTCGGCGATGCGCGTGCCACCCTCCGGTTCCGGAATGTCGATGTGGCGATCGACGTGGGTTTTGCCGCCGTCCAGCAAGGCATCCGGATGACCGTTTCGCCGCTGCCGGAAGACATGTTCTATGACGGCGGCACTCCGGCACTCGTGGGTCTGATCGTAGACCGGCCGACGCCTGATGGCATCGCGGTGACGACCGAACCTGACGGCGTGATGATCACGGGCGATCCGGCCGCGATCGTCGCCTGGCTCAGCGCAGCCCGGCGCATCTCCATCGAGTTCGGAAATGGCCGCGCCGGGAGCGCCGGGCTGGAGCTGGGCGTGAGAAACCGCTCCTTGGAGGCGTTCGCGGCGCTGTTGCGCCCTGCGCCGTGAGGGCCGCGGCGAAGCCAGCGCAACAACGCTCTGGGATGACGATCAGGGCGTATCCCAGACCAGCCCGCCGGAAGGGATGGCACCCGGAATGCCTTCGCCATAGCGGAAGTGAAATCCGCCGGTCTGCGGCACGATGGCAAAGCCGCCAGCGTAGTCCGGCAGGATGTCTTCCTGACCGTAGGCGTAGCCATGGGTCGACGGCGGTGCTGCCTGGTTCAGAAGGTATTGATTGAGGTTTCTGCCGGTGTATCGGGTGGCGTACTTGCCGACAGTATTGATCCCGAGCGGAGCGATGAGGGGGGCGTCGAAGTACCGGGACAATGGCGACCAGCCCGTGCCAAGGGCGGCCCCGGTCGCCGCTCGCTCGATACTGTTCCCAAGGTCGCGGCCCGACGCGAAACCACCGATGGCCCCTGTCGCACCCGCCGCGGCAGCGTTACGGCCGACACTGTTCCACACTTGCTGCCACGGCACTTCCATGCCGGTCTGACTGGCGTAGGTCTTGAGCGCGTCGTAGGCGTTCTCGGCCCGCGGAAACATAATGCGGGCCCAGGGGAGTGCCGCCAGACCCAGGTTGGCTGTCCAGTTCCCGGTGTTGGTCCAGCCCGGCAGCTCGCCGGCCAGCCGGTCGGCGTTGCGGAAGCCGGCCGCTCGCGCTTCCTCGTAGGTTGCCGGCCCGGTGGCCTGGATCGCGGCCTCAATTATTGGCGACAGGCCGAGCGTACCGGTCGTCATCAGAGCCCGCCCGGCGGCCTCGGTTTCCCCAGCTGGATCAGCAAAGACATCTCGGGTAAAGGCGCCCCCGGTGGCGCGGTTGATGCCGTTGACCAGCGCGCCGCCGATCACGTTCGCGACCCGTGTGGTGACGTCATCCCAAGCGCCGTTTTGGACGAGAGTCTGCCACGCCCCAAGGTGGTCGAACAGTGCGTTGTTCGCGGTCAATGTACCGCTGGCGATTGCCTCGACGAGGGCGCTGGCCAGGGTGCGAGCCTCAGCGGAGAGACCAGGCTGGTCCGCGTACGACGCGATCATCGGCAATAGATCGGTCATGTCCACCGGGACGCTCTCGTCTCCATTCCAGGGGCGGTCCTGGTCGGACTGAGCGCCAAGCAGGTAGTCTAGCATCCGCCCGCGTGCGTCTTCGTGATCGGCGAACAGCGGCTGCACCTGTCCTGGAGCGAAATAGAGTCCTCCGCTCGCCGCATCGATGGCGTCGCGCAGCGCGTCCGCCGGATGGACTCCGAAGTCGGTGAGCCCAAGCAGCTCCAGTTCATCGGCAATGCGATCGAGTTCCGCCGCTTCTGGAGGCGGGAGCTGCCACAGCCGGCCGATGATTCCGTTGAGCCACGCCCTTTCGTTCTCGGAGTTGAAGCGGTCCTCGGGAATGGCGTCGCGTGCCTGTCGAAGGAGTTCGACCGTCTGCGTGATGTCAACGGAACCCGTGCCACCGGGATTCCACCCGGCGGCTTGCGCGTCATAGGGGGCTACGGCGAACGGCTCGAGTTCGGCGGGCAGAACGATACCCGGACCGCCGGTGGCGAGCGTGTAGCCCAATGGCGGAGCGGCCGCGTACGGGCTGTAGCGATCAGTCATTTCCTGTTGCTCCTTGCTGTCAGGCTAAGGCGTCGGCCAAGGCCGACTGGCTGCAGCGTCTTTCGGGACTCGACCCGGCGGTGCTCAGCCGAACCCATTTCCGCGAGGCATCCTCGCTCGTCGGCAGGTCGCTTCCTGGAAGGACTCCGGCCGCCACCCCGCGAGGCGGCGGCCGGCAAGGCCCGTCGTGCTGCGGGCCTAGATATCCGCCGCCAGCGACGCCCGCACCGCGAGCCGCGGGTCGATGCACTTCACGCCGTAGAGGATGTCGAGGCGCCAGTTCGAGATGTCGTTGGCGCCGTCATAGTAGGGGATGAGGCGGATGGAGAGCCCCTTGAAGCTCTTCCGCGCCACGTCCACAGCGCCCGGCGGCTTTTCCATCGGCACCATGCAGAGCGCGAAGGCGTTCTTGTGGAAGAAGAGGTTCTGCGTGTAGTTCGTCGACGCCGTGCCCTGCCAGGTCACGACGTTGTTGTCGAGGTCGGAGCCGTCGACCGAGGTGTCGAGGTCGCACGTCTTCTGCGCGCCGGACAGGATGATCGGCGGCCAGATCTCGACGTCCGTCTCGTTGGACGAGGCGGTGGCGGCCTCCATCACGGCGAACATCTTGAGGTGCGGCAGGCGCGCTTTCGTCACCGGGTGGACGTCATAGAGGCCGGCGATCGTGAAGGTGTCGCCATAGGCGATCGTCGAGGTCGAGGCCGCCATGCCGTCGATGTGGATGGTAATGGTGCTGGCGTTCTTCACGGTCGCCCAGGTGAAGGTGCCGTCGACGATGGTGAGGTCGATGGCGTCGGTGCCGGTACGCGTGCCAGTCGTGTGGACCGGGACGTTGTGGGACATGTAGGTCTCGACGCCGCCGATCGTGCCGAGCTTGGCGTTCCGGTAGGCGCCCTTCGCAGCGTCCTGGATGTAGAGCGCGGTCTGCGATCCCAGCATCTTCCAGTGGTCCGCCGGCGACAGGATCGCATAGCGCTGGTCCTGCGGAATGGCGCAGGTGTCCATCCGCGTCGGCGCCAATGCATAGTCGGCGAAAGAATCGATGCCGCCGGACGGGATCGTCACGTGGTTGGGCACATTGCGGTAGAGCGCCATCAGGTCGAGGTCGACCTGGCTGGCGAGCTGGACCACCGCCGGGCGGATGACCCGCTCGGACAGTTCGCCGATCTTCAGCGTCAGGTCCGCCGACGTGAACTTGAAGTCGATGCCCTTCTGCTTGTCGATCGTGATGGTGGTCTTGCCCTCCACCACGTCCTGGGCGGACGCGGTGGCGCCGTCGCGCACGGTGAAGTCGGTCGGGCGGCGCACCGTCAGCGTGTCGCCGACGGTGTAGCCGTTGCTGCCCTTGGTGAACTCGTTCTCGTGCGCCCGGTGGACGAGGTTCGCCATCACCAGCTCGCCCTCGAGGATGTCGAGGGCCTCGGACGCGATGATGTCGGCGGTCAGTGTCGTGTTCGGCATGGAAGGATCCTTCTGGCGGCGCGTTCATTGGCCGCGCGGGGAGGGTGGGCGCCTCGCGGCGCTCGGTGGGAGGAGGTGGTTGCAAGGTGCTTCGGAGGCACTCGCCCGATGCACAATGCCGATTCCACTGGGCGGAGTTTCGCCCAAGTTCACCTCTCCCCGCCGGGGAGAGGTCGACCGCAGCTTGCTGCGGGCGGGTGAGGGGGGGCCAACCTCACGGTCGGGTACCCATTGTCGTCCGACGTGCAGTCGTGTCACGCAGGGGTATGGACCGCTTCCGTCAGGCCACTGCGAAACGCCTGCGCGACAGCCAGACCAGCGCCGAAGCGAAGCTCTGGCAGGCGCTACGCAATCGTCGGTTGGCGAATTGGAAGTTCCGTCGCCAGCACCCGATCGATCGCTTCGTCGTCGATTTCGTCACGATTGATGGCCGGCTTATCATCGAGCTCGACGGAGCATCACACTCCCGGCCGCGAGAGATTGCCCGCGATGAAGAACGGACGAGGGTTCTTGAATCTCTCGGCTACCGCGTCATCCGCGTCTTCAACATCGACGTGTACGAGAACCTCGAAGGCGTCATCGACGGCATTCTGACCGACTTGCGACCATAGGATTCTGTCGCGGGAGTGCGAGCCGATGGGGCGGTCCCCCCTCACCCGGATCGATCCGCTGCGCGCCTCGATCCGACCTCTCCCCGACGGGGCGAGGTGTCCATGGTGTGGTGTTCAGGCTCGCCGCTGCGCGCGGCGAAGCTCGATGTAGTCGGCCGCGTTCTCGCTGGTGGCGAGCTCGGCGAGGGAGCGCATCGGCCCCGCGGCCCCGCCGCGGAGCGGAGCGAGCGGCGCGGGCGCCCTTGTCGGCCGCGGCGCGGCGGCACCCGCGATCGCCGTCTCGAGGCGGCCCACCGCGCGGGCAGCCTCCCGCGGCGACAGCCGGTTCAGCTCGGCCAGCTTCTCCGGGCTTCGGGCGAGGTGATATTCGAGCCTTGCCGTGTGCTCGCTCTCGACCAGCGCCTCCGCCAGCGCATGCGACACCGGCATCCGGGCGGCGCCGACGACGCGGTCGTAGTCGGGCAGCTCCGCACGCGCATGGTCCTGCTTGGCGGCGTAGGCCCGAGCCAGGGCGGTGTGCCGCTGCGCGGCCGCATCCGAAGCACGCCGGAGGGTCGGGTCGAACCACGCCGCGCCCGGAGCGCCTTCGGGGGAAGCACCGCGGGCAGCCGGCGCCGGCGCGAAACCGTCCGGACCGATCGGCGGCCGGCCATGCGCCGCGCCATCCGACGAGGGCTCCTGGCCGCGCGCTGCCGCAAGCGCCGCCGCCTGCCGCGGATCGCCCGCCGCCGGCCAGCGCGCCGGGGCCGAAGGGCATTGTCGAGGCCGCGGGCGCGGCGCCTCCGGCGACCGGCCCCGGCGCTCCACGCGGGTCCGGCGAAAGCCGGCGCCGGGGTAGCTGCCCGCGGCCATCATCCGGCCGCTACATGCTGGCCGCCGACCGCTGCGCACCGGCGCGGGCGGCGCGCGACGCCGGCTTCCGCTGGCTGGCCGACCGCAACGCACAGGCCCTTGCCGGCGGCTGAAGGAGTGGGTGATGCGCCTTGAAGGAAAGGTGATGGTGGTGACGGGCGCGGCGGGCGGCATCGGCCGCGCGGACCTGCATCGCGGCTTCGCCGGCGGCAGGAGATCGTCGCCAGACCGGCCCGCTCGGCTGGGGGCGCGCTTCGCCGGCGCGGTTGCGGCGCCACGCCGCCTCCGCGGCCGTTTCGCGGGGCATCGCCGGCCTGCCCGGACCGAATCCGGCATCGCCGCGCCCGTCCCGGCCGGCCGTGCCGGCGCGCGCCCCGCCGCGGAGATCGGCGACCTCGGCCTCGAGCCGCTCGATCCGCGCCCGGTAGCGCGCAGCGCCCGATCGTCCCCGGCCGTGCCGCTCGTCCTCGCCGTCGCCTTCCGCTTCGGCCGCTTCGGCCGCGCGCTTCTCGCGATACGTCATCGGCTCGGAGAAGCCGCCGCCTTCCGGCCAGCCAGCCTCCTCCGCTCCCGCGGCCGAACCGGCCGCAAGTTCAAGATCGTCCAATGGTGTTCTCCGTGTTGGGTGGGGCTGCTAGAAGCGTGGCGGCGGCCGCCCTGGGGCGGGCCGTCAACCGCGGGGGCGGACGTTGCTCAAAGGAGCCATGTTCTATGCGACGCGTCCGCCGAAGCTGGCGTTGCTGAAGGCGTGGGGCAAGGTCGTCAGCAGGAGCTACGATTCGCGCGAGAGCGTGGGCATCTTCGCGAGCGGCAGGGGCGGTTCAACCTGGCTCAGCGAGGTTATCTGCGCGCCACGGGGGACGATACTGCAGTACGAGCCGTTTCATTCGGGGAGCAACCCCACGGCCGCACGGTTTGGCGTAGGAGGACGTCCGCATTTCACGGACGCGCGGCCACCGACGGCATCGCAGCAGCGTTTTCTCCGCGGTCTATTCGACGGGTCGATCCTGAACTTCGAGACCGCGATGAACAACCAGCGTCCCAGGCCCGGTCTCATGGATTTCGTCAGGTTCCGGCGCTTCGTGGCGAAGTTCATCTCTGCCAATCTGGCCCTCGACTGGATCACGAAGAACCTGGGGATCAAGGCAGTTCTCCTGCTCCGGCACCCGTGCGCAGTCGTTTCGTCGCAACTGGCCTATGGGGACGGCTGGCGCAAGGCGTCACGGGAGCGGATTCGTGTGCCCGAATCCGTCTTCGAGGACTTTCCTCATTTTGGGAGCATCCGCGACGACATAGAGACAACAGAGGAAGCGTTGGCGTTCGTATGGGCGGTCGAGGCCCTTGTGCCTCTTGTAGTTCCTGTCCGGAACAGACGGTGGAGGACCGTGTTTTACGAAGACCTCGCGATGGACCCGGTGACGGGGTTTCAGCAACTGTTCGATGATCTCCGGATCGAGCACCCGCCCAACCTTGCGGACATCGTACGCCGCCCCAGCCGATCCGTCACCCAGACGGTGAAGGGCGTCGACGGCTGGAGGCGGACTCTCCACCCTGACCAGGTCAGCAGGATACTGTCGATCACCGCCCGGATGGGCGTGGATTTCTACGATGACCGCAACGAGCCGCTGCGGGAATCAAGGTTGATTTCAGCTATTGGCTGACCGCGCGCCCTCGGCGCAATGGCGTTCTTGTCCGCCGGGGCTAGGGTGGAGTCACCGTCCAGGGTAGAAGCGCGTGTCGATGGTGTGGTCCCGCTGGGGACATCGACGCCGCGTGGTCCGCCTCTCCGGGGGTACAGGTTGGCGTGTTCTCCGCGGCCGAGGGCGCATTCGTTCCGCTTTGATCCTACGAAGCGTGACGGATCGGCCGCTGCGACGGGAGGAGTGCTTGGCGTTCGGGGACCTGTTCGACGGTTATTGCGTGCTCCATGCGCCGTTCGCGACGGCCCATCGTCGCCCGCAGTTCGAGCGCGAGCTTCTCCGGATCGGCGTAACCCGCTTTCAGATCGTGGAGGCCCGGCGCGTTCCGCCCGATGAGCCGGACGCGGCCCCCTTCAAGTCGCCGGCGGAACTGAGCCTCCTCGACGCATTCGCGAGCGCGATCCGGCTGGCGCGCGACTCCGGTTGGGGCTCCGTCGCGATCTTCGAGGACGACGTCATCTTCCGGCGCCGATTCACCCGGCGCTGGGCACAGGTCGAGGACGCGGTACGGAACACGCCGTGGGATGTCCTCACGCTGCATCGCTGGTCGTGGAAGGACCAGATCACCATCGAGCGGCTCTTGGCGCGGACGAGTCTGGTTCCGATCCGCTGGACGCTGTGCGCTCACGCCTTGGTCATCCGCGCCCAAGGATATGACAAGGTCCTCCTGGCACTGACAGAGTGCCGTGAGGCGGGCAGGCCGGCGGATTTTTTCGTCGGCCGCCTAACGCGCAGCGGCGGCGTGCTCCTTGCCACCAGCCACAATCTCGCCGGGCAGACGAGCCACCTTGGCGGGAGCACGATCCAGGGCGGAGAAACGAAGCGCCGGCGATTGCGCTACGACTTCCTCACCCGGTTCGGCTCGTACCGGAGCCGGTTGGAATTCTGGGCCGTCCGAGCGGGCCGCGGGGTTCTTCGCTTTTCGCGCGGTCTGACCGGACGGGCCCAGCGATGAACGTCTTCGTCCTCGGCACCGGCCCGCTGCGGCACGTCGACCTTCGCCGCCGCCTGCCGGCATTTCACCAACTACACCGCGGGCCACGAGACGCGGACGCGCCAGCTTGGCGCTGCCCTGCGGCGCTGACCGTGGGCCGCACACTCGCCCGCTAGGCGGCCGTTGCCACCTCGGTCCAGCCCATCGCCGTGATTCCGATATCGCGCGTATCGACGCCCCTGAACCAGCGGTCAGGAAGCATCACCATGCGATCGGGGTTCTGCCCGAGCCACGCGGCCCACCAGCTGAAAGTCGAGTTGGCAATGATGTGGTGTTGGCAGGATGCCATCAGGGCCATGTCGGCCAGCGCCGCGTCGGCATCGAGGACGAGCGCATCGAGGCCATCGAGCATCGGAGACGCCCGGCACCATGCGGGATCGTCCGAGAAGACGACGAACGCGGCGTCCGCGTGTGCTGCAAGGACGATCTGGGCCGCCCGGTGGTAGTACGCGGTCATGTCCCCCAGATTGTGCAGCTTCACCTTCACGTAGTCGCCGCGCCGGACGTGAATGGAAACGAGCGACCGCGCGCCGAACCGGTCGTGCACGGCGGCGATCCGCTTTCGCTTCAAGAACGGGCGAAGGTCGAACAGGTCGACAACCTCGTCGCGGACATCGACGAAGTGCCGCTCGCTCTGGAAGAAGCCACGGAGCAGCGTGTCGTCCCCGGCGAGCGCCAACTCGGGGCAGTAGCCGGAACCTGTGGGCGAAAGCACCTTCAGTCCGTCCGGCCGAAACAGGGTTCGGACGGTCTGCCGGGGGAGCCTCCCGAGACGCAGCTTCGAGAAACGCCACAGCTGGTAGTCCCGCCATGCCTTGCGATTGACAAAGGACGAGACATCCACCGCGACCTGGGTCCCGACGCGGTTGGCGACGCCGAGCGCGGTTGCGTACTGGAACATCTGGTTGCCCAGCCGGTCTGTCAGCCTGATCCAGATCATTTAGAGCTTTCTTCCAAAGCGGTGTCAGCTTGTCTGCTGAGCTTGCGGGGGGACTTTGGTTCCGGGCATCGCGCGCGATGCCGCGCGGCCCAGGGTTGACCATCGCGATATACCCGCCCCGATGGATGGCGGACACGGTCTTCGCGCCGACCCGGTGCAAACCACCTTGCCAAGCCGGTGCCGGTCGGTTCCCTCTGCAGCCAGTGGTTGGACCTTGGGCCTGTCGCGGCTCGATCAAGGGCCGGGAAGAGGCGGATGGCGCTCTCGGTTCAGCTTCGCGACTGCCGCTGTCTGGCTGAGTCGTGACGGCGCGATCAATCCCCGTCGTCGAGGCAAACCAATGGCCGGGTGCGCGGGTCAGCACACGCGCGGGAGTGTGGTAGGGTGCGAGGGATGCTCACGTCGTCAACGAGCGGCCGATCCGCCTTCGTCCGGCCCTGGTTCACCCGAGGCACGGGCCTTGGGAACAGGCTGTTCCCCTACTCCCGCGCCTTGCTGCTCGCTCGCTCAACCGGGGCCGAATTCATCGAGCCCGAGTGGTTCGATTTTCGCCGTGGGCCAATCATGCGCGAGGGTCGGTTGCTTGGGGGCCTCTCCCCGCGCGCCCTGTTAGGAAAGGTCTGGCTCTATGACAACTTCCGTCACGAGAAGTGGATTGAACGGCCCGGCAGCGTCCGCGCTGTGTCGGGAGATGGCAATGCCTTTGCAGACTTGGTCGGCCATCACGAGGCCATCCTAGAGCACCTTCTCAGTAGAGCCACCGAAACGGTGAGGGCCGAACTCAAACCGCCCACACCGCCAATTGTCCTCAACGTCCGTTTGGCACGCGACTTTCAGCGTGCACAGTCACCGGAGGACTTCCGCCTAAAGGGCGCCATCCGAAGCCCACTCGATTTCTACGCCATCGGACTGGAAGACGCGCGTTCCCGGCTCGGCCGCGAAACGCCCGCCGCCGTCGTTTCGGACGGCACCGATGCCGAACTGGCGCCCCTTCTCGCTCAGCCGAACGTGACTCGCTTCCGAAGCTCGCGGGCACTGTCCGACCTGTTGTTCATGGCCCGGGCCCGGTTCATCGTCGGCACTGGCGGCAGCTCATTTTCCGCCTGGGGTGCGTTCCTCGCTCAGTGCGAGGTCGTCACGATCAACGGCCAGTCTCTTTCGTGGTTCAAGCTGGGCGATGCCAACCGCGCCATCGTTCGCACGATCGAAGTCTGACGCGTCTGCCTCGGTATAGACGGGCAACCCTTCCAGCGGCTCGCGGGGCAGCAAGACGAGGAACTCCTGCACGTCGTCGTGTGCCGGATCATTGAGCACCTGTTCACCGAGCATGAAGCGGCCGTCTTTGAGCGGGACCGGGTTGAGCGCGTGGCCGTTGTCGCGCGGCGAGCGTCCGCGAACCTTCGTGGCTTGCTCAGTGGTCAGAATGATCATGTGTCTGCTCCCACGGCGACCATGTAATCGCGCCACGCGTTGTAGAAGGCCAGCGCCTCGTTGTCGTCGAGGTAGGCACCGACCGAGCCACCGGCCATCTGTGACGACATGTAGAGCGTACCGGCTTTTCCAAAGGACAGGTCCGTCGAGAGAGGTGAACTTGACGTCGCAGCCTCAGGAGCGCCCATAGAAACGCCGTCGCGCACAGCAGAGGCGTTAGTGCCGTCATTGCGGCGGCCAAGCATGTGCTGCGGATGCGAGCCTACAGTGGACGACGACGGGATAGCGGTCGTGCTATTGACGTTCACCTTGTCCTGATTTGCCGTCGCGCGGTTCATGACACCCAGTCGAGAACCGTTCGTCTGCTGGACGAAGGCCGCAAAAGTGTTGCCGGAGCTGTTGCGCTGATACGATGAAATATGGGCGTCGTTCTGGGTTAACTGGACCCCATCGTTTGACGCATCCCATCCCGTGTCGAGATAGCTCGTCGAACCATCGCCAGCGAAACCTCGATCCGTCATGAACGTCGGACCGTTGACACGCGTGAGCGTGAAGGTACCCGGCGATTTCCAGTTGAGCCGTGCGGCTTGCTCGTCGTGTGCCGCAAGCACCCACATCGCGTCGATCTTCGACCAGACGCCGGCCGCCTTGAGCGCCCCAACGAAGGTGTCGATCAACAGCTTCCGGGCGTTGTTCGGCTGCATCGCCATGGCCGTCACCACGGCCTCGGCCTCGGCATTCATGAACAAGTACAGAGGGACCTCTTGGGCCGCTGCCTGCGCGCCCATCATCACGAATGGCGGCAGTCGCGCGTCCATCAGCCAAACCTCCCGAACGCCACCACCGACACGTTCGCCCCCGTGGTGATCGACCACGGGCCGCCCTGGCTGTTGGCGCCGATCGGGATGGTGAAGGGGATGACGCTCGGCACCGACGAGGCGCCGCCGGTGAACAGGGTGATCGAGGTCGCCTTGTCGAGGAGGAGGACGTTGCCGGGCGAGGTCGTCGCCGGGATGACGAGGACGTGGGAGACGTAGTCGCCCTTGGCCCCGGTCCCGCCGAGCACCTGGCCGGTTTGTGAGGCGGCGACGGTCTCGTAGGCAACGGGGGCGACTTCGATTGGCTGGGCCATGGCAGGGTTCCTTGTTGGCCGGCATTCCGGCGACGCACGGCGAGCCGGTCCCGGAGTCGGGGCGAAAGGGGTGACGGCAGGGAGGCGGCGGCATCCGGGGCGCTGCACCATTGGCAGCCCGCGAGGATCGGGGGATACCGTCGGAAGGACGCGGACGGGGGATGGGCAGCCGATGTTACGGCAGCGATGCCCCGGCGGGCCCGGGCGGCGCTACGCCCCCAGGGCTCAAAAGCGTCGCGCTCGCGGCCACCGGCCGCTCGCGATCCATTGGCGTGGACGCCTCCCCGTAGAGCTGCACGCCGGCATCGGCAACCATCCGAAGGATCCTTCGTTGCTGGTCCGCATCGAGCTGGCTTCGCCAGGCGTCGATGCCCTGGATGCTGCCCTTGACCATGGCGCTGGGACGTCCGTGCAGTTCTTCGACCGGCTTCGGCGTTTCCTCGCCGAGCCAGTCGAAGATGGCCCTGATGCCGCCGCCCGGGTCGAGCACGAGGTCCTCGTAGTAGACCGTCAGCCATTTGCGGTTTGAAGGCGACGAACTCAGCGGTGGCAGCATGTTGACGAGCCACGCGAGCGCGAGGGCCTCCTCGTGGGTATTGGCGCTGGCATAAGCGCGCCGCAACGCAGGAAAGTCGTCGAGGAGTGCGTCCGTGACGGATCTGGACTTGTCGAAGCGCTGCCACGAACCCTGGCGGATCTGGGATGCAACGACGGCGCAGGGGTGACGCACCAGAAGGATGCTGCGGACGCCGAATGTCTCGGTCAGCCAGTCGATGGACGCGTTCGCGGTCACGAACTTGACCACGAACCGGCGGAACCGGAGGAAATCCCCCAGCGCAGGCGGGGGCGACTGATGCCGCGTCGCCGTCTCGAGGTTGATCCACGAACCGTCGAACAGCCCCTTGATGAACTGCATCTGGCGTGGCGTCGGCGGGCGCGCGGCGGTGAAATACGGCCTTCGTTCAAAGCCCAGGCGCACGGCGGTCGGGTTGCTCATGCGGTGAAACGGCTCCCACTGCAGGATGCTGCCGGGCACGCTCGCGATCATCTCCGCCAGCCAGGTCGAGCCTCCTCGCCCGCTCGCGAAGATGCAGGCCGTGTTGCGGACATCGTAGCGGAGGCTGACCGTCTTGCCCCAGGTCTTGAGCGCCGCCAGCCTGACCGCCCGCGAACCACGGTTGAGCGCGCCCCGGATCATTCTTCCCGCCCTCATCCCGGGCGATTCGTCCCTGCCCGGCCACGAAGGATAGCATCCCCGAACGCTATGCCCCGCCGGCTCGCCCTACAGCCGGTGCTCCTCGAGCACGAGCGTGCCGTTCATCGTCAGCGGGTCGGCCGGCGCGCTGATGCGGATTACCGCGCGCTCGCCGGGCTGGATCTGGATGCGCTCGTCGGCCGGCGGCCTGTAGCGCCAGCCGGACTGGACGGCGAAGGCGTCGGCCAGCATCGTCTTGGCGACGCCGTTCGAGGCGACCGTGGTGTTGTTTGCCTCGACGCCCGAAGCGGGCGCGCCCGCGCCCTGCAGCGCATAGAGCGGCAACGCCGCGCCGCCCGAGCCCGGCGTCGTGTGCCCGCGGACGATCTGCACCGACAGGAGCTCCGCCGCGGCGTCCCCCGGGTCGGAATACTGCCCCAGCCGCACTTCGCGGATGTCCACGATGTGCGTCGCGGGCGCCGTGATCTCGAACACGTCCTGCGCGGCCGAAACCGCAACGGCGGCGAACGCGCCCTGAAAGATGTTGCCGGGCATGAAGAGTCTCCGTGGCGCGGTGTGGTGCGTGACGTTATTGGCTCGGTCCGATGGTTGCCGGGCGACGGCTAGGTGGCGGCTCCACCGCCGCGGGCGACCGGACCTGTCCGATCGGGCAGGGCCAACGAAGAGTTGTTGACGGGATAGGCTACCAACCGAAAGGTGAAGTGCCGATGATCCTGGAGGGGCGGGAGGGCTTCCCATGGCAGACATCCGCACCCGTCTCGGCCGTTTCGCACGCCATCCCGGCGCCTCGCTGCTATTCCGGTTGCGGAGCCTGCGCCATCTTCGGCCCGCCGAACGCATACCGTTTGCGTTGTTGCGCCCCGTCCGGCGGCTGCGCAGACGCCATCCGGTCCACACGCTCGGCTTCGTCCCCGACGTGCCGGTGCATTTCGACTACGCCATCCGGCGGGTCTGCGACCTTCTCGGCCTCCGCATGGCGAAGGCACGGCCGGGGACATCGCCCGTCGTCGTCTGGGCGGACAGCACCGAAGTGACGCTGCCGGTTCCCGCCGGCGCCGTGAATGCGCGCTGTGTCGACATCCGCAAATCGACCGTGGAGCGGATCTTCCGCGAGACGTTCGGCTATGGCTACGCGGTCGATCCGCTGCGCCATCACGGACCGATGCTGCGGAAGTCCGAGCAGAACGCCACGCATGACGGCGTCGTCCTCGCGGGGCCGCTGGCCGCCAAGGATTCCGGCTTCGTCTACCAGCGGCTGATCGACAACCTGAAGAACGGCAAGTACGAGGATCTCCGCATCCCGATCGTGCGTGGCGAAATACCGGTGGTCTTCATCCGTCGCCTCCCGCCGCAGCGCCGCTTCGGCGCCGTGGCGACTGAGGCGGGCGTGAACGCTCCCGAGGAGGTCCTCTCGCCGGACGAACGGTCGAGGCTGGCCGCCTTCGCCGCCGCGATCGGCCTCGATTTCGGCGAAGTGGATGCCATCCGCGACCGCGACGGGGTGCTCTACGTCGTCGATGCCAACAAGACCCCCGTCGGGCCGCCGCGAAGGCTGACGATGCGTGAGCGCATCAGTTCGATGCAGCTGATCGCCGACGCCTTCCAGCGCCAGTGGCTCGACGGCCGGGCCGAAGTCAGCGCCCCGCGTCCCCACCATGCCGCTGCCCGGCCCGACCCGCTCCCTCCCTGAGGAGGGGACGGCGGGACACGGCGGCGGCCGGTCCGCGCGGTTCGATTCCATTTCGATCGCGATCGGGCGCGGGCGCCGAACTCAACCCGCGCGGGGTGAGGGCACTCCCGCGCGCCCCCCAGGAAATGCCGGACCCTGCACCGCGCCTCCGGCCATCGCCGCAAGCGCCGCCTGCGAGCCGCCCGGTCCGAGCACCTGCTCCGCCATCGCAAGGCCCCGCGCCAGGTCTTCCTGCTGCGCTGCGGCAAGCTTCAGCTGCGCGAGCTCGGCATTGGCCTTGCCCTCGGCGGCCTTCGCCAGCGCCAGCTCGGCTTCGGCGAGCGCCATGATCTCCGCCGGCCCGGGCGGCTTCGGCGCCGCTGCGTCCGGCGCATCCTCGCCGGCGAGCGCCGCAGCCTCGGCCGCCAGCACCTCGGGCGGGATCACGGTCCGGGCGCGCCGCGCGATCTGGTCGGCCATCGGCCAGTCCTGCGCCTTGGCGATCAGGTCGAGCGTCAGCGGGATCAGGAGGTTCGGCGCCATCTTCGCCAGCTCCAGCATCCCGTCCCGCGCTTCCTCGCGCCGCGTCGTGTAGCCGGGGCCGGGCTGCACGAACACGTCGTAGGCGCCGAGGCTGAGATCGTTAGCCACCTTCACAAGACCCGAATCCGGGTCCGTCACCGGCTGGTTGATCGGCACGAGGTCGACGACGCCGTCCTCGCCCATCACCCGGATCATCCGCTTGGTGTCGTATATCCGCGGGATGAGGTCGACGAGGATCGCCCCGGTGTGCCGGATGGCGCGCGTGAAGTTGTCGACATAGGTGAACATGCCGACGTCGCCTTCGCGCTGCCGGGCGAGGATCGCCTTGCCGGACACCTCGTTCGAGCGCTCGCCAAGGCCCGCATCCTGGATGCCGATGATGTCCTTGAGGTTCTGGCCCGCCATCGCGATCATCTCGGAGAGGCCCGTGGAGGCGATCGCCGGCTGCGCCCGCTGCGGCGGCGCGCCGCCATTGGCGGGGTCCGGCCGATAGGGCAAATAGGGCAGCGGCTTGGCGTTCGCCTCCGCCCAGACGGCAGCGTAGGCTTTCACGTTGTCCTCGGTGACGAGCCACGGCGCCTTCGGCTGCAGTGCGATGGCTTCCACCTGCGCCGACTGTGCGTAGTTGAACATCCGCTGCGCGTCCTTGGCGTAGCGGATGATGCCGTGGCGGACGACGCGCCGGCCGATCCGCACCTCCTCGCCGAGCACCGGCACGATCGGGATGAACCGCCCCGGCCAGTCGGTCTCGGGCTCGAGCACTTCCGCGGCCGAGATCACCATATGCGTGACGCGGAATCCCTCACGCTCCTCGATCCGCGCGTCCGCCTTCTTCGCCTTCGCGACCTTCTCGGGCGTGTCGACTTCCTGCACGCTGCCGTCCGGCATCAGCGCGAGCGTGCGCACCGTCTTCCGCTTCTGCCAGTAGCGGGCGACGCGGACGAAATCCTCGCCGAGCCAGCCGGATGCAGCGCTCGCGGCCGTCCCCTCGCCGTTGAGCTCCGCCACGGACGCGGCGGCCTCCGGGTAGCGCTCGCGGAACGCCGCATGAGTCAGGTCGACCGGCTGGAAACACCACATCGCGTCCGCGCGCGTCGGCAGCACTGCGTCCGGGTCCCACAGCACCGCGACGCCATCGTCGATCGGCGCGATCCGGATCTCCTGGTCGAACGTGCGCTCCGAGGCGTATTCGGTCAGCACCTGCCAGTGGCCGATGCCGGCCACGACCTGGCTGTCCATGCCGCAAAAGTACGCCGCCTGCGCGTCCGAGCGGTTCTCGACGTAGCGGATCATCCCGCCCAGCACCGCCGCCGTCTTCGGGTCGCCGTCGCCGTCCACCGGCACCACCGAGATCGACGGGCGCATGAGCCGGATGTCGTTGGTCACCTGCCGCACGAAGACCGGGATGCGGTTGAGCGTCAGCGCCGGCCGCCCCTCGCCCTCGAGCCGGCCCGCCTCGTCCTCCGGCCACTGCTCGCCAGCGCGGAACGCGAGGTCCTCATAGGCGGCGCGGCGGTTCTCCGCCTCGCGCGCCTCCGCGCGCTCCCAGCGCGCAAGGGCCTCGGTGATGAGAGCTGAGGTGTCGGCTGTCGTGTCGGTCATGGGGGTCTCTCATGGGGGACGCGTCGCAGCGTCTAGGGGAGCGCGCCGGTGACGCCGGCGCCGAGACGCCGGAAGAGGGACGGCGCGGCCGTCACGGGCTGCGGGCCTGGATAGACGCCGGCTGGATCGACGGACGGGAACGCGGCGTGGTCGGGCAGGCCGAAGTAGGTCGGCCCCAGCGCTGCCATCGGTACGCCGAGCTGCGTCCGCAGCAGCGTGTCGGCATCCGGCCGCGCGGCGATGCGGAGCGGCGTCGGCACCGGCGCGCCCAGGCCGGGCTCGAGATAGGACGGCATGGGCGGCAGCGCCGCCGCGGCAAGCTCGAACGGGTTCGTCACCACGCCCTGCCGGCGCAAATCCCATTGCGGCTGCGCACGGAGGAGTTCGGGCGGAATCACCGGGTCCGGTCCCCAGCCATAGTATGGGCCGAGGACGAAGGTCGGCTCGGGCGGCGGCAATAGGGGCGGCAGGTCATACGGGACGGGCGCGTCGACATAGGGCACGACCGGCTCGGCGTAGTTGTCCGGCACCACGAACATCGGTTCGGGCTCGGGATCGGGGAAATCCATCGAGAAGGGCGAATTGATCCCCGGGCCGCCGAGGCCGAGAATCCCGATAGCCTCGCGCACGACGGTGGTGATGACCGATTGCGGCAGGCCGTCGAGTTCGCGGAGGATGTCGTCGATCATCAGGCCATGGGCCTGGTTGGCGGCAAGGTTGAGGACACCCGCGAGCGCCCGCTCGACGACATCGCCTTCGGTGCTCATGAAGCCGTCGAAGAAGTACTTGCCCGACGAGAGGCCACGCGTTGCGAAGCCGGCGATGATGTTCGCGATATAGGCCTCGACCGCCCGATCCTCTTCGAACCGGTGCATCTGGTCGATGGCCGCCTGCCTCGCCGCCTCGAAGGCCGCAGGCGCATTCTCGCCCCGGATCAGGGCGCCGAACCATGCCTCCGCCCCCTTGAGGGTGTGAACGAGACCGAGCGAGGCGCGATCGACTGTGTACTCCCATGGTCCGTATTCAAGCGTCGGATTCCAGGGCGGACCGTAGAGTCTGTCCATGTTATGCGTTCCTCTGGTGATTGCCCGATGGGGCCGGAGAGGGAGGGCTGATGGGAAGCCGCGTCGTCTTCGCCGTCGTCGTGATGGGCTTCCTGGCCCTCGCGCCGGCACTGCCCGTCGCGGCCCAGCCGGCAGCCGTGCCGGCGCCTGCCGCCGATCCGCTGCCGGAAGCTGTGGCGCGGCTGGCGGAGGCGTTGGCGGCGGGGGCTACCGATGGCGTCGTGGCAGCACTCGATGCCATGGCGGACATCGCGGCGGCGCAGGGCGGGGTGGCGTCGATGCCTGCGATCCGGGCGCTCGCCGCGGCCTTTGCGGCGATGGACGGGCCGGCGATCGTCGCCGCGGCGCGCGCCGTCCATGCCGCGGGCGACCACCCAGCCGCGGTGGCGGTGCTCATCGGCACCGCGCCGCTCGTCGAGATGATCCAACTCGCCATCCCCGACGCGCCTCCCTCGCCCGGCCGCGAATGGGCTCAGCTCGCCGCCAATCCCGACCCGGCGCTGCCTTTCGTCGACGTTTCCTTTGGCACCGTCCTCTGGGAGCTCGTTCCCGGCGCGGCCGGCACGGAGGTTGGCGGCACCTTCATCCTCCTCGACGCCGGGCTCGCCGGCCGCATGGCCTTCGCCGCCGCAGCCGGGCCAGACGGCGCGCCGGGCGTCGCCGTCGTCGTCACGCTGTTCGGCCGCCTCGCGGGCAGCGCGGTCGCGGCGGCGGATGGCATCACCGCGGGAGAGGCGCGGACACCGGCCCACGTCGCCTACGCGGCGAGCGCGCTCGACGACCGCACCTTTGCCGCCTTCATCCCCGCGGGCGACCTCGCTGCGCTGCCCGCCACGCCCGCCTTCGGCCTCGCCCTGACCCGCGCCGACGGCTCGTCGCTCTGGCTCCGCCTCGCCACCGGGACGTCCGGCGCCACAGCGCTCGCCGCCGCCCTGCCGGCCTGGCAGGATCCGTCCGCGGCTCCCGCGGCCCCGGTGCCCGCAGGGCGGCCATAGGGTGGCCCGCTGCCGCCCGAGGGGCCAGCGGATTCGGGAGCGGCTGCCGCCTTCGCCAGTCCCGCGATGGGCGCCGGCGGGCGCCCGGCGATCCGACCAGTCGGGAGCCCATCGACGACCCCGCGTGGCGGGCACCATCGTGGCGCCCTGCGCCGCCGGAGGCCGACCATCCGCCGCGCTGATTGCCGAGCCGTCCTCCCCTGCCGGTCCTGCCGCCATGGCGCGGCGCCGGAGCCCGGCGCTGCCGTCGCCATGCGTGGCGGCGATGGCTGCGAGCAGCGCGCCAGTTCGCCTAGAAGCCGCTGCCCGGGGTTAGTCCGGTGGTGCCGTAGGCCGGATAGCCGAAGCCGGCTGCCCCGCGATCGGCAAAGCTGTATCCGCCGCCGGTTGCTGCTCCCCAAGCCGGTACAGTCGCAAAGCCGGGCACGGGTGCCGTCACCGCGACAGGCATGCCAGCCGGCTGCCAGCCGCCCGCCGCATATCCCGCCACCGTCGGCACTGCCACGGGGCCTGGCATCCAGGCCGGATCGCTGGCGAACTGCATTCCTCGGAAGGTGTGGGGCAGGACATACTGGGGCGCGGCCAGCGGCGCCTGGGGAAGGCCGTTGGCGATGTACTGCTGCAGCGTTGGGGCAGCGAACGAGAACCCCTGCTGCGTGTCCGGCCCGCCGATGCCGACGCCGAAGCCCGGCACCACAGGCATCGGCGGAGGCGCGGGCAGAGCGCGGTACGGATTTGGCAGAGGCTGGGGCATGTCCCGGTCGCGGATGAAGTTGGCGAAGGCGGCCTGGGTTCCCGCGCCGAAAATGCCGTCGACCTCGCCCGCGAAATAGCCGCGCCGCTGCAGCTGGCGTTGGAGGTTCTCGATCACGATCGGCTGGTTGCCGTACTGTTGGTAGAAGTCGAAGGCCGGGCCGAAATAGTCGACGACGTCAGCGTAAGCATCGGGTTGGAATACCTGCGTTCCCATGCGTCCGTCGGTGTATCGGATGTTGCCGTTCGGGAAGCCGGCGGGGTTGTTGCTGAGGTTGCGGCCGGCGGCGATGTCGGCGACGCGGCCTTCGTCGAACCCGGTGTCCCAGTCGCCATAGGCCATGTCGCCGCTATGCACGTCGAAATGCATGAGGTCGGCGCCGCCTCTGTTGAAGTAGCCGCCCCAGCGGAACACGTCGTCGAGCTCGGGGTAGAGCTGCTGCTGGATGCGCCTTGCCGACTGGGCGAACTCCTCGTACTCTTCGATTCCTGCGGCGTTGTTGAAGTTCGCGAGCGGCATACCATCCCTGTCGAGGATGAGAATGTCGATCGCCTCGCCCGCCGGATGGTTCTGCGTGGAACCGCGGGCGGCGACGCCGGAGAAGGCGACGACGCGGAGCGGAAACTCCTCGGCCGCCGCATCGAGAATTTCGACGAGCCGGGGGTCGATCGCGACCTCCCTTCCGCCCATGTTGGCGTTGAATTGGAAACCATCGCGAGCGAACTCAAGTCCGGCCATAGTTGCGTTTCCTTTCATGATATGTTCGTATTACGTGCGTAGCGGTCGTTGCCGGACATCCGTTAGGGCGTCGGCGCGCTAGGTGGGGGTGAAGTATGAGCGTGCGCTCGGCACATCCGGCGATGTCGGCCAGACTCTGCGCGGGGCCGTTCGTGATGCTGGCCGCCGCAGCCATGACCGCAAGCCTTGCGGTGTCGCCGGCCTTCGCCCAGGCCTACGTGTTCGACTACGACCTCATCATCACCGGGTTCGGCCGCGACGACACGAGCGCACACCTCAGTTTCGAGTATAAAGAGTGCTCGGACTTCTGCATCGTCGTCGAATTCGACTGTGATCGGAACGGCTTCACTGCGACGATGAACTATTTCGACTCCGTCGAGATGGCCAATTGGCTGACGTTGCAGGGCGGCGTCTGGCCGGACGTCACCGCGATCCACCTGACGCTGATCCGTGGCGGAACCGAAGACGAGATTCCGATCGAGATCATCGAGTTCGGTGATGGGCCGCAGGTCTACTCCGTCACCGGGATGGCCCGGCGCGTTCAGGCGGCCTGGTATGCGCCGTTCGCGACGGGCGACCTCGCCATAGCCACGCCGTCCCGCACCCTTCAACTGCCGGGCACGCCCGCCGACCTCGCGGAACGCGCTGCCTTCGCTGACGCCTGCAGCACTCTCGCGGCACGATAGCCACGCTCCGCGACCTCTTCGCCGGCGGGCTCGCCACCCTCGGCCATCGCGATCCGCTGCTCGACCCGTCGCTGGTCATCGACCCTGGCGACGCCGGGCGCGCTGCTCTCGCCGAGGCGCTGGCCGTCTGGGGCATGAACTGAATGTGGCCGGGCACAAGGCGCCATGCTTGTTAACTGACATCCACGTCAGTCAAAGTCAAGCCGCCCTGTGGATTGTCTTCCGGCACCGCACGCGACCCTGAATGTGCGCTGGGTGGCGCGGCCATGGTTGCGCTTCCTTTCATGATGTGTTCGTATTATGTGCACGCACCTTGCATCCAACGTCAGCGGCAAGCGTGGGCGGCCTGAGGCGGAGGGCATCAGCATGCGTCGGCAAGGTCGGTGGCACCGGGTTCCAATGCCCACGAGACACCGTTCGGGCTCTTTCGGAGCGTTGGCCACAGCGGCAGTGGCAGCCAGCCTTGCTGCGTCGTCGCCGGCGTTCGCCCAGCAGAACGAGATCGACTACGGTCCCCTCGTCGCCGAGTTCGGCCGCGACCAATTCAGAAGCGACCCCACGACGGCGCAACTCTATTTCACCCAGAAGGACTGCCTGGAGTTCTGCATCATCGTTGAATTCGATTGTGATGGAACCTTCACCCTGACGATGAACTATTTTGACTCCGTCGAGATCATCAATTGGCTGACGCTGCAGGGTGGCGGTGTGGACACGACGCCTATCCACTTGACGCTTGCTCGCGGTGGAACCGAAGACGACCTTCAGATCGACACCATCATCTTGGCCGATGGGCCCGCGGCCTATTTCGTCACCACGATGCGCAGGTTCTTCCGACCAGCCTGGTACGCGGCGTTCGCGACGGGCGATCTCTTCATCGCCACGCCGTCCCGCACCCTCGAACTCCCGGGAACGCCTGCCGATCTCGCGGAACGCGCTGCCTTCGCTGACGCCTGCAGCACTCTCGCGGCACGATAGCCAGGCTCTTCATGAACCTTTGGAGAGCGAGCCATGCCGCTTACGTGGCGCGGGCTTCCGGCACAAACGGATAGGGGCGGGACATGAGGATGCATCGGGCAGACGCGCGGCGCGGGCCGGCGATGTCGGCGAAACGCGGCGCGGGGCAGTTGAAAACTCTGGCCGCCGCGGCGATGACAGCCGGCCTCGTGCCGCCGGACGCACTCCGCGCTTTCCGGATGCGCGTCGCGCGATGGTTCGGCGCACTCCCGCTCCTGCTGGCGGCGTCGGTCGCCAACGCGCAGCAGGTGCCCTATTTCTGGCCGACCACGGCCGAAGTGGTCACGGCGCTCGGGATGGACAATAGCGAGGTCACCCTCTGGTTCCATCACCCGGATTGCCTGTTCGGTAATTGAGAGCCGGGCCGGTTCCACTGCGTCCCCGGCGACCCGCCATGCTTCCGGCTCCACGGCTTCACCGCAACGGAGATGGCGGCGTGGTTCCTGCACGACAATGCGGCTTACGGGTACGAGGGCACCAAGCTCGTGGTGAGCTTCGACGGCGTCAGCCGTTCCTACTGGATCTGGGAGACGGTGTTCAACGACGGTAGCTCTCTGCTCGATGTCCACGGCCATACGGACAGCGCGTTCATCGATCTGTTCGGAGCGGCCAACGACATCCGGGTCATCACGCCCTGGCGGGAATTCCGTCTTCCCTCGACCCCGGAAGCGATGGCCGACCGGGCAGAATTCGCCCGGGCGTGCGCCGGCTGAAGGCGAAGGCCGCGCCGCGGATGCCGGAAGCAGCGAGCGGGCCCGTTCGTGACGTCTGGTTGCCATGAAGCGCCGCCGCAGCCCGCCGGTGGTCGGCGCGTCGGATAAGGGGGTCAAGCAAGAGCATGCGTCGGGCACACCGGCGGCGCTGGCGATGCCGGAGAGACACGGCGCGGGGCGATGCACGCCGCTAGCCGCCGCAGCCTTGACGGGCGGCCTTGCTGCATCGTCGGCTTTGGCCAGTCCGACCGTGATCGACTACGACCCATTCTTGCCGGGTTCGGCCTTACCGGGTTCGGCCGCGACGGGTCCGGCAGCGGCGCTGCGCTCCGTCGCAATTCCGGCCGGAGCCGCCGGGTAGGAACGGAATGTCCGGCACGCTGCGCCTTGCCGCCCTCCGGGAGCTCTTCGCCGGCCCGCTCGTCAGTTTCGGCCGGCGCAACCCGCTTCTGGATCCGTCGCTGGTCATCGACCCGGCGACGCCTGCCGAGCCGCTCTCGACGCGGCGCGGGCCGCTTGGGGCAGGGATTGAGCGCTGCCGCCGGGCACGGAGCGCCATCGTTGTTAACTGACATCCACTGGACGCCAAAGTCAAGCGCGGCTGTGGAGCACGCCTCCGGACCGAACGGGACGCTGCGTTCGCGGCGGCGGCATCTGCAGGCTGCCCCTTGGACCAAGGTTTCAGGACTCGAGTTCAGGGCCAGTTGGCGGGTAGTAGAAGCCGTCCGCTGGTCTGGTGTAGGGGGTGATGCCCTGCCAGCCATAGGTGTCGCCGTGGTATGCGCGGTTGCGAGCGGCGAGATGCTGGTTCACCGCTTCCTCGCCGAGCGCGCCAGCGATGTCGAATGGATTGGCCCCGAAGTCGATGCGCGCGACACCCGGGAATGCTCCGGCCGCCGCCGTGGGAAGCGCGCCGAACAGGGCGCCCTGCGTCGCTGCGGACAGCGTGCCGTCGGTCAGGTACCCGTCGGCGAAGCCGAGAAGGCCGTTTGCGGCAAGATTGCTGAAATGGTTGAGGGCCCGCGCGCCGAACCCGGTGCCCGCGAACACTGGGCCAGTCACCGGGATGAATGCCTAGAAGAGCGCGGCCAAATGGGAGCCGCCGCTTGCCGCGTTCGCATGGGCGGCGGCCATGCGCTGCCGCAGCAACGCGCCCGCCTGATACATCTCCTCTGTGGTGGCGTCGCCGCCAGCATCCAGCGCCAGCGCCCCCGCCTGATGGACGAGATCGAACGGCGCCAAGTTGTCGGCGAAGTAGCGGGCGAATGTCTCACCCGCCGTTGCGTCGGTTGGGAAGACCGTTCGCGTGTACGCGCCGCCCGTCGCCCGGCCGATGCCCGATACCAGCTGGCCGCCGATCATATTCGCCGCGTAGCCGTCTGGCGAATCGGGTGCCAGCTGGCGGGCGATTGCCGTCAGCGCGGGAAGGTAGAAGTCGTGCACATCACGCACCGTGAGGGCGCCGTTCTCGATGCCGTCGGCAAGGCCGAGAAGCGTGGACGACATGGAGTTGGTGATGCCCGGAGCTGCCAGCAGCGAATAGATCGGCGACAGCACGCCGTTGAGGTCGATCGGCAGGTCTGCGTAGGGCGCGAAGTCGTCGCGGTTCCCGATCAGGTAGGGGATGCCGGCCCCCCGCCTGTCCCGCCCGCCAGGGTAGAGCGGCTGCCAGTTCGAAGGGGCGTAATAGGCGCCGCCGCCCGCGGCGTCGATGGCGTTGCGGACGAGATTGGCAGCATCGGTGAAGCCGTATGCTCCGCTCCTCTCCATTTCGTCGGCGATCCGGTCGAGCTGGGCCGCATCGCCGGCATACCTGCGGAGCAGTCCGGCGTAGCCCGCGTAGGTCTGACTGAGCGCGTCACCGCCGAGCAGGTTGGCCGGAATCGCGTCCCGCGCGGTGCGAAGGGTCGCGATCGCGGGGGCGATGTCGACGACACCCGTCGCCCCTGGATTCCAGCCGTCGGCATACGGATCGAAATCGGGCAGGGCCACATAGGGCATCGACCCGCCGGCGGACGGGTAGGCCGCGGGATCGGTGAGCGCAAAGCCGTTGTCGGCGCCGTGACCGCCCACGATGGGCGTAGTGCCCGGCACCGGCCCCCAAGGCGTGGGGCCGAAGGAGAGGGCGGGATCGGGTATCGTGGCGAATCCGGTTGCGGGATTGGCTGGTCGGAGTCCAAGCGTCGGAAATCCTTTCATTCCGCTGGTTGTTGTCGTCAGCGGCCGGTCGGCCGCCAGTTTCGCTCGGTCGCCTGTTGCGACGAGAACGATCCATGAACTAGGATGCCGGGCGCTCGCAGCTGCAGGGCGCCGCGACAGGCTGCGCCGGGCAACGGGGAGGTGGGGCATGCGGGTCAGGTTGAGTGCCGCAGCCATGGCCGCCGCGTTCGCGCTCGGAACGAGCGTGGCAGTCGGACAACCGGCCGCGCTGTCGGCCTATCTCCTGCCGAACGAGACCAATCCCGGGTTCGCCACCATCACGGGCACTGCCATCTGGCAGGAGGTAGATTTCGGCACCGGCCCCGCCATCGCTGTCTGGCTGTCGTTTCGTGACATCGGCGCGGAGGCGATGTTCGTGCTCCAGGCTGCCGGGGGCTTGTTCGCCAACTATTCGCATCGGTACGCGCTGGTACCCGCGTGGCCGGAAGGCGACGTACCCGGCCCGGTCACCGATGGCCGACTCCTCCAGCCGGCGTCCGCGCTCGGCGTTCCCTTGAGCAGGTCCGTCCTGGCAATGCTGCCGGTTTGGCGGCAGGGGGATATCGACTTGCTGGTACGCGGCGCGCTGGATGAGATCATCGAACGGCTCGCGGGTGCTGCCGGCATCTGCGGCGAACTCGTCGACTATGCGCTGGTCTGCTTCGCCGTCGACGCGCGGGTCCATGCCATTCTCGATCCGCTTGTCGCGGCGCAGGCCGCCGACAGGTATCCCCATCCCCCCGTGGTCTATGGGCGCGGCACGAGGCTCGTCGCGGGCGCCCGGACGGCAGTCTTCCACAGCTGGGAGCTTTGGTACTCGGAAGGGACACTCGTGGACGTGATCGCGATCCGGGTCCGCAGCGCCGACGTCGTTCGCGACCTCGCGTTGAAGCTCGATGCGGAAGGGAGCCGCCTTACCTTCATTCCGCCTGTGGAGGACGGCCCGACCGCGCCCGGGACGGTCACGGGTCTTGATGGCGACGAGCCCCTGCCGGGTGGCGTCACCCTCGCGGTACAGCCCGACGGTCTTCGCCTCTCCGGCGATCCCGTGATCATCGGAGCCTGGCTCGCAGGACAGGAGGCGCTGACGGTCACTTTCTCGGGCCCGGACGGCGTCTCCGAGACATTGCGTCTCGACCTCACCGAGACCATGCGGCGATTCATCGAGGGGGAGGCAGACTACGCCGCCCGCTGACCCCGCCGCTCACCGCCCGCCGGAGATGTCGCGGCTGTGCTTGCCGCGTTGCTGTGGGCTGCGGCGGCGCTCCGCCGTGCCGCGGCACGGCAGGGGGCAGTGCACCACCAACCGTCCCTGTCACCACGGTGGCCGACCGGGCCAAATCTCGGATCACTACCTCGCCGGGTTTGAACGACACCTAAGAGGTGGTCTTTGCCGTTCGCCTAACGCGAGCGGTTTCGCCTCCCTGGGCCTCGCGAGGGACGGTCTCGACATCCCACGCGCCGTCACGGCCGTACGGAGCGGCCCGGTAGGTCTGGCACGCCGCGGCTTGCCGCCTTCCTGGAACTCGTCGAAGGCCCGCTCGTCCATCTCGGCCGGCGCAACCCGCTTCTGGATCCGTCGCTGGTCATCGACCCCGGCGACGCCGGCCCAGCCGCTCTCGCCGCGGCGCTGGCTGCCTGGGGCATGGATTGAGCGCTGGCCGCCAGCCACCAGCCACGGAGCAGCCCTCAGCGACGCAGCAAGCCGTTACGGCGCCACCACCAGCCGGTACCCCGCGTCGTACGCGTCCTCCGCGAGGAGCTCCGCGTAGCGCCGCCGGAAGGCGCCGGTGCGAAGGTCGCGGGCGAGCTGCTCGAGGCCGGCATCCGCGTTGGCGATCCGCCAGAACGAAGAGCTGCCCGAGCGGAGGCGCGGGTCGAGATAGGCCTCCGGACGCCGCCAGTAGGCGTACAGGAAGCCGTCGGTGCAGTCGTGCGGCACCGGCACGCGCGAGATTCGGACGTCGCCGAGCCAGCGCCCGTAGTCCGTCATCTTTGGCATCTGCGCTTCGTCGAGCACGGCGAGCTGCGGCAGGTAGTCGGTCAGCCACGGCCGGGCCGTGGGGTCGAAGGTGAGGATCACGATCGGCCCGCGCGTCACCCGCCGCATCTCCCGCAGCCCCGCCGCCCTGTCGGGCCAGTGGTGCAGCGTCAGGATCGCCATGGCGGCGTCGAAGGTCCGGTTCGCGAAGGGGAGGGGCGTCGCCCTGGCCCGGACAGCCGGCCCGGTGGTGGCCGGGCGCTTCCGGATCATCTCCAGCGAAGGCTCGACGGCCACGAGGCGCCGATCCGCCGGCTCGTACGAGCCGGTGCCGGCGCCGACATTGAGGATCGTCTCGGCCGCGCCCAGCGCCTCCGCGATGACGCGCGCGATCCGCGGATCCGGCCGCCGCAGTTCGGCATAGTTGACGCCGATCCCGTCATAGAGGTCGCCCATGACAAAACTTCGCACGCGTCCGCGCTAGGCGCCATCCGCGCAAGCTGGTGTCGGAGGCCGCTCAGACCGCTGCGCGACTAGCGTTCAGGCTACCTCGATATCCACGGATACCCCCACAGCACGCCCGCCCGCCCCGGGAGTGACGGGTTCGCGCTCGTTCCGAAAGGCACACGCGTTGGATGGTCGGCAGCAGCGGATGCCGCCTGTGCCACCCCACTGGTCGGGATCGAATGTCCCGGCGGACTCGTAGTGCATCGCCATTGCCAGATCGACCGGATCGATGCCGTAATCGATTGCCGTCGTGCGAATGAGCTCCTTCAGCTCCGTCGTAAGACCGGGAAGCGACGCGGCGAATGTGGTGTTGGCCATGGAGAGATTCCTTTGCGAAGGGGTTGGTGTGGGGTTGGTGTCGGGGGCATGTTGCGGCGTTGGTGGATGGTCTGCGGTCTCGCTATGGCCGGCGTCGTGGTGCCGGCCATGGCTGGCTACGCGACCCCTGCCGAGCGCATAGCCTCCGGGCTCTGGGCCAGCGACGCCGATGCCGTACTCAGGCTCGCTATCCCCATTCCGGGGCAGGTGCCGGACAGGTCGGTCGTGCTTTCCTGCAACGGTCCGGACGTCCTCATCCACATCGACATGCTGGATGATGCCGACGTTGCGACATGGTTGGCCGAGGGCCGCGCGATGACGCTCCTCATCGACAGCGTGCCGGTGCGATTCTCGCTGTTCGATCTTGCCTTTGACACCTACTACGGCTGGGTGGCGGCGGCCTATTTCGACGGCGCGGCCGGACCGGAGGACTGGCTGGACCGGCTGCCGGGCGCCACCAGCCTCGTGGCGGTGAACCCGGTCGACCGCTTCGCATTCCCTGCTACGGACGACACCCGCTCGGCGCTTCGCCGCTTCGCGCAAGCGTGCGCCGCGACGCGCTTCGGGCTCGATCCGTCGGCCGAGGCGGCCGTTGCCCGCGCGGCGACCGGCAGCCCGGAAGGCCGCGCCGTGTTCTACGAGCCGACGCGGCTTCTCCGCGACACGGCATGGCGAAGGACCACGACGACTCCTGGGACCGTGGCCTGGACCCTCAATGGGTCTGGCGCCACCACGGTGCTGTCGGCGACCGTGGCTGTCCCCGATGCGGCGACGGCCGCCGCGATTGCGATCACGCCAAGCCGGTCGGATCCCGGACTGCTGGTCGTCGAGATTGCTTTGTCGGGCGAGCGCTGGCGTCTCGGCATGACCAGGATCGGCATCGCGGGAAACGATCCCTCCGTGCTCCGGAGCGTCGAGAGGATCGCCGACGGCCGTGCCGGAATGCACTGGACGACATCGCTGACCGCCGACGGGCTCCGCGACCTCTTCGCCGGCCCACTGATCTATCTTGGCCACACCGATCCGCTTCTCGACCCGTCGCTGTTGGTCGAGTCCGGCGCCGCAGGCGAAGCCGCCTTGGCCGCGGCGATGGCGGCTTGGGGCATGGATCGGTAGCGCCGAGTTGATGGTTATCTGATCGATGTTGCCCTCCGGGGCGCGGTGCGCCGTCCCGCCGTGATTTCGCCGCCGCGCGGCAAGCGGGTCGAGGCCGGGGCGACGTCGCCGACCGATTTGGGACGGCGCTGTAGGCAAATCGCGGCGCGGGTGTCGGTGGAGATTCTGATCACCGGGATGAAGCATCGCCCCGTTGGAGCGCTGCTAGAGCGCTGGAAGGGCCACGGCGCTGTAGCTGAGAATGCGCCCCTCGAAGGACGGCGACTCGGTCATCAGGATGAGCATCGTCGCCCCCGTACGTTCATGTCGTACGAGCGCCGTGATCGTGTAGTGAGCCGGGCAGCCGCGCTCGGTCGGGACGGCATCCTCGCGACTCCTGAAAAGCTCAGCACCGGTGTCGTCAGCGAGGACGATCTCGACGCCCGCAAACCCTTCGATGCCGAACGCACATCTCGCCGGCGGCGCAAGCGGCACATCTGCTATCGTGAGCGCTAGCGGCGTCCTGGTGAATGCGTAGCCGCGACGTGTGACGAACCGCGCCGTCTGCTGCATCTCGGTCGGCGGGTTGAAGACGAGGACGTGCCCGGCGTCGGACGGATCACCGCCCACGAGCCCTGCTTCCCGCAGCGCACCATCAGCCAGCGTTGCTGCCTCGGCCAGCACCCCGTCATAGTCCGCCTCCGTCGCCGGCAGACTTCCGTCCGGAATACCTGCTCCGTCGCGCAGGGAGCCGGCGCGGAACGGACCTCCGCCGAACGCAGCGCCCGAAGCCGTATCAACGATGCTCAGCCGTGCGTACGGGCCAGCCCAGTCGGCGAAGCCATATTCGACGAACGCAAAAGCGCCTCCATCCTGAGAGAAACCGATGATCTCGAACTGGGGCTCGCCCTCTCGCAGTCGCTGGAGGTCGCGCGCTTCTCCGGTAACCGTCAGTCCCAGTAGAGCGATGAACGCGGCAGCAAAGCGCATCGGACAAGCACCATCGTGGACAAAACAGGATAATGGGCCCAAACGGGTTCAAGAAGTTGGCTAACTCACAGTCTCGCCGTCGCCTACGGCAGCCCAATGAGATCGCGCCAGGTCCTGATCACCTTCTCGACGTTCTCGGCGAAGAGCGGCTCGTAGTAGCGAAGATATTCGCGAAGCACAGGCTCGACGAGTTCGGGCGGCGAACCTGCCGCTATCACGGCGAAGCGCAGCGCGGGCGGGTTGTTCGTGGCCCGCGGCTGGCTGACGTAGGAGAAGACCGTGTCGCCGCCCTCGATCGCCTCCGTGAGCCACCGGGCGCGATACCTGTCGAAGAGATCCCATTCCCCTGTGGGAAAATCGATGAAGGCGAACAGATACCTTCTGTACGGTGCCATCAGGAAGGATTCGCCTGATCGCGACGGGGTCACCGCCCCCCAGGCCGCGGCCGCGTTCGCGGCGCGCACCTCGATCGGTTCGTCATGGCTCCAGTAGACGGTTCGCCCTGCGGTATCCGTGCCGTCCCGCCACGCCTCATAGGTCGGCGTCGGGATTGCCGCCGCAACGCCTTCGACGATTGTTGCGAGATCGCTGCGGGTCAGCGTCTCTGCCGAATGGACCAGGGCCTCGATTTCCTCGGGCGTCAATCTCTCCGGGCCCTCGGCGAAGCCGAACGTGTAGCCGGACACCACGTTGCGAATGTAGCCATCGACGAAATCGGCGGGCGCGCCGATTGGGAACACGAGGAACTTGATCGGTTCGCCGCGGAGGGGCCCGATGGGGACTACCAACTCGCCATAGTCGATCCCCTGGCGCACCCAGCGCACGACATGTTCGGGGCAGGTCGCAGTATCGACGATGATCATCGGGTAGTACTGGCTGACGAACCGCCAGTCCGGCATGAAATTCCAAGGCGAAGGGTTGCTTCGCTGCGCATGCAGTTCGGACGTCGCGGCGCGCCGCCACGGCGGCGTTTCATGGCGCGCATACCGTTTTTCGTTTCGCCACTGCTCGAATGTGAGCGGGCAAATAACGGCGGGGTCTTCGCCGGCCTGAGCTGATACTGCAGTCGGCTGAACGAGAACCTCGTCCTCCGCAAACGCGAGACCTGTGACAGCGACCGCTCCCGCGCACACAACGACGCAACTCCTCGCCAGCCGCCGCCAGAAGCGGCGGCCGCCTTCGTGATCGGCTGCCTTCGCCAAACGATCCTCCGCTGCCCTCAGTAACGAGAACATAAGTGGAACTCGCGTTCGACGCAAGGCACCGTCCCCTCAGCCGCTCAACGTGGTCAGTTGAACTGTATGAGGCCCTGAAAGGCCGGTGCCACATTCACCTCGCGTGCAATCGCGTCAGCAAGGTCGGGAAAGTAAGTCTTGAACCACGCCGGGTTCACGAGGTAAGCGCGAAAGGCGTCCGCCAGATACTCGTCCCGTTCGTTTCCGTCCGCGGGCGGAGGGATCTCGTTGATCTCATCGAAAAGGGATTCGAGGTCGTCCAGAGCGGCGAGCCGGTCCCGCCGCCGCGCGTTATCGGCATGTGCCATTGGTCGTAGGTGTAGGGACAAACCTCCGCCGGCCCCGACGGCTCGCGGGGCAGGGCCTCCACACCGCCCGCGATCGCCTGTGCCGTGGCACCCGTGCCGGTGGCTGCTATCAGCGAGCCCCACACGGCGAGCGCGATGATCCGGTGACTGGGGACCCTTTGCATGGACTTCCTCCCAACGCGAACATATCAGGAACACGGGGTCACGCAAAGGGCTGTCCGAGTCGAATCTCTGTGGGTTCAGCTAAACTGAATTATGCCTTGAAGCGGAACGGCAGCGAACCAAAGTGCGCGACATCGCCTCGGTCCACCCTTGGCCTCAGTCCGGCGCGTACATCGCCCGGTAGGTCTGGACAGCCACGTCGATCTCCGCTGGGGTCAATCCCGGCTGCTGGAGGCTCGATCGCAGTACGGGCTCGACGCCTTCCGGCGGCGCGCCGGCCTGGAAGATGGCGAAAGACAGGTAGCGAGAATTATCCTCGCGCCCGCGCCTGTAAGGCGCGTCAGGGTCGAGCGGCTGCGAGAGATAGGGGATCACGATGTCCCCGCCCGCCATGCACTCGGCGACCCAGCGGTCCTCAAACGCTTCGCCCGGATTGCCGTCGCCCAGGCGGATGAACGCCCAGAGATCGGAATGGGACATGCCGCCAGACGGTGATGGCTCCACCCGACGGCCTCCTGACGGGATGAGGAGCGCTGCCTCACGCGCGATGCTCAGTGCGGCCCATACATCGCCCGGTAGGTTTCCACGACTGTCTCGATTTCCTCCGGCGTCAGGGCCTGCCGCTCGAGACGGTAGCGCAGCACGCGCTCGACTCCCTCGGCGGGAGCGCCTGCGGCGAAGACGGCGAAGGCAAGGAGCATTGTTCCACCGTACTGGGCCGATAACGCGTACGGATGGCGGCGTGCGGCATAGGGAATGACGATGTCCCCGTTCGCCAGGCATTCGGCGATCCATTGCGCCTCGTAGATGTCATAGCGGTCTATGTCGTCATCGCCGAGGACGAGAAACAACCAGATGGTCGCGCGGTCGGGGACGACGCCGTCGAACAATGCCCAGAAGCCTTCGACCTGCTCTCGCCATGCATGACGGTTGGCGGGCTCGTGATCCCATGCCGCGATACCTTCGCGTGTAGAGGTCCCGTCACGCCATTCCACGTAGTTCGACGGCGGTGGCCCAGCCACTATGCCCGGGACCGGCGGTCCCTGCGCCTCTGCGGCGTTCGTCGCGGCGATCACGGAGATCGCCAGCACGCAGAAGCGGATCGTCCACAAGAGCCCCTGATGAGCATGGCGGCCAGCCGGGATGGCGAACGACGTCATGTCAATGCCCTTTCGGAGGACTCGTAGAACATAGCAAGAACTTAGCGAGGGTCCCTGCCCATGTCCAGCGCCCTCAGCCGACTGCTCCCCGATCCCCTTCTGCCATCACCATTTGAACGTATGGCGCGATCTCCGGATGCGTGTTGACGATCCACATGATCGTCTCGACCACATCGCTGTAGTTGAGGTTCATCCATGCCGAGTTGGCGTCATAGTTCCGCAGGAACTCAGCCAGTCCTTCGGCGATGGCGTCGGCATCATAGCCGAGGTCATCTGGTGCATCAGCGTTGAAGGTCCGCCATATCTCAAGAAGGGCTGGTTCGAGTTGGTCGAGGATAGGCCGATAGTCCGGGTCCGCCTCGATCACGTCGAAAATGGCATGAGCAACCTCGTGCACGGTCGTTTGCCTCCGCTCGTAAGGGAACAGAGCTGCATTGATCGTTATCTGGTCGATGTTGCCGTCGGCGTCCGGGTGCGCGGTTCCGCCCGTAACCTCGCCGAATTCATTCGTTCTGAGATGCTCGTAGTTCCACACGCCGAAGTCGCCCTCGACGCCATCCTCGCGCACCGGGTTGCCGGTCAACACCTCCGCGAGCGCCTCGGCTCGCGGCAATGGCAGCGGCGGGATCTCCCCGGTTCCTGTCATGCCGATCAGGAACGGAGCGGTCATCGGATTGCCGAAGCGGTCGGTCACCGGTAGGCCGTCCGGCCCGAGGATGAGCGGATGGTCATACCGATAAAACTGTTCGAAGAAGCGGAGATCATCGGCCTCCTGAACTCGCGGAGGTTCATACATACCGCCACCCACGAGTGGATAGGTGGCATCTCGCAGGGCGCGCGGGACCCCGGGCGCTGGAGGAGGCGGGGCTACGAACGGATCGGGCTGCGTGTCTAGGGTCGAGTTCACCGTGCCGTAGGCTACCGGCCTCGGCATGGCGTAGCCGACGCTGGCCGCAAGGTCCGCCCGAAGCGCGTTCACATCGGCGTCGAGGCCAAAATACGCGGCGTCGGCCTCGGTGGCTTCCAGGTCGTCAACGGCGCGGGCAATGACGGCGCTGTTGCCGCTTCCGAGTGCGGCCTCGATCCTTGCCGCGACATCTGCGTCGATCAGGCCGAGGTCACGGAGGTCGTAGAGGTTGGTTAGTATGGCGGCGGCACTGCCGCCGACGATGGTGTCGGGCATTCGTTGTCTCCGTTGCAGAGGGAAGGCTTGTCCGCACATCGGCGGACGCGTCAGACGCTTCGAAGGGCTCGCGAGCTCGCCCCCTACCGCCCCATCCACGACCCGCCGCTCCGTGCCCGGAGCGCGGCAAGTGGGTCGAGGCCGGGGCGGTCGTCGCCGACCGGCTCGGCGAAGGTGAGGGCCACCGCGTCCCACGCGTCGGGCGAGCGGACGCCGCGGGCGCGCATGTGCTCCTTGCTCTCGAGGAGGAGCGCGGCGTTGGCGTTGTAGTGGTAGGAGGGGCCGCAGGCGTCGGCCTGGAGCGCGTCCTCGTCGGGGATCTGGGCGCCGCCCGGCTCCGACAGCCAGTCGCGCGAGCGGAGCCACATCTCGGCCCGCCGGTTGAACGGCCCGGGCCGCATCTCGCCCGAGGGCAGCATGATCTCGGGGTCCTGCGGCGAGCCGGCGAAGTCGATCGGCACCACCACCTTGCGCGGGTCGGCCACGCCCGGCTCGCGGGCGTAGCCAAAGCTGCGGAGGAGGTCGAACACCCCCGCGCCGATGCCGCCGACGTCCACGAACACCCGCGCCGGCCGCTCCGCGTCGATCACCTGGCGAAGCCAGTTGGCGCCCGCCACCGTGTCGATCTTTTGCCGGCTCACGATCTTCTCGAGCCGCCGGCCCCGCCGGTACGCGAGTGCGAAGCGGTCGTCACCAAATCTGGCCGGGTCGGCGCCGATGACGAGCGGTCCAATGCCGGCGAGCGCCGCCTTGCGCGCCCGCACCACCAACTCCGGCGGAATGAAGGAATCATGCCCGGTCATCTGGAAGGCCTCGGCGGCGGTTGCGGGATATTCCTGGCGAAAGAGGAGCGGATCGCGGAGCTCGGCGATCTTGTTCCGCCGCCAGGCCATCTGCGCCATGTCGAGCCCGTGCGCCGCGGCGTAGTTCGCCTCCTCGGGGTCGAGGCGGAACGCCGGCGGCACCTCGCGCCGGTACTCCTCCGACCAGAACCACGGGATGAACACCGCCTCGTAGTCGCCGATGCCCGCCTCGGCGCGCTGCCAGCGCTCGTGGAACGCGCCGCCGATGCCGTTGGCGGTGGATTCGAGGATGATCTCCGTCCCCGCCGCATCCGGCACCGCCTGCACGACGCCGGAAAAGTGCGCCTCCGCGTTCGGCCAGAACGCCACCTCCGAGCCGTGGAACAGCTGGATCGTCTGCGATCGTCCGACCGCCTTCGTCCCCGCCGTCCCGACCGCATAGCCGCTGTCGAGGCGGTCGAATTCGAGCTCGCGCGCATTGGCCGTCCCGGTCGACGGCCGGATCAGGTCAGGGCAGTGCTCGTGGTAGCGCTCGACCATCCCGAACAGATTGTCGGTCGCCTGCTGCTCGTGGCTGAGGATGAACGTCCGGACGCCGCGGCCATGCGTGGCAAGCCAGTAGAACCGCCCGCCGACATAGGTCGAAACACCCTGCTGCCGCCCCTTGAGCACGAGCACCCGCACCCGCCCGGTGCGCCGCTTCTGCGCCTCGATCCGCCCATGGAGATGCAGCTGCGCCGCATTGAGGACGAGCGGCGCGAGGCCGAGCCGCGGATCCTTCGCGCGGATGCGGAGCGCCCGCGAGGCGTAGTGCGGGAAGTCGTCCCGCAGGCGCGTGCGGATCGCCCTCTCGCGGGGGCTGAGGGGCATGACGGTCTGTCTCGCGTGGGATTGATGGAGCGGCACAGGTTATGCCACGGACGCCGCGAAGAACTCGGCGAGTGGCATCAACCCGCAGCAGCCCGTTGAATGAGCAATCGCGTGGCGGCTCCCGCAGTCGGCCCGAGAAGACGAACCCCGGGCTTCCCTGGCATCGCCGCCGGTCGCTCGTCGAACCGCGACAAGCACTCGACCTCCCGGCCGGCGCAACCGTGCTTCGGCCTAGACTCAAAATAGCGAAGGATCGGCTCTTCCGACTACTAGGCTCTAATGAAATACAACTGCGGTGCCCGGTCGATGGGTACCCAGATATTCTCGCCGAGCCGTGTCACCACGCCAGCAGGACGTCGGGCGCCGGGCGAGGCACCGGCGGGATCAACTCACTCGCTCGCGCCGAGCACCATGCCGCGCTCGTCGATTGAGAACGGGTAGCGCCTCTCCGCCGACCGCCCCAGAGGAACAGCATGTCCAACCCTCGCAGCACGGCCTCCACCCCCCCGCCTAGCCGTGGCCGGATCAACGCAATAGCCAATCGATCCATGACACCTTATGGTTGCTGAAACGTCGGGATGTCATCAATGTCTCCCATTGAGCTTCAAACGACCATCAACGTCGCGCCGATGCTACTTCGAGCTGCGCGTCGAATAGCGTCACAAGCCAAAGGCATCGCCGATCGCGCCGCCAGCGCTGTACGCGATGAGCTCTCCAACAACTATTCGAAGTACTTCGAAACAGTACTTCCAAGATGTCAGTTCGTACGAACAATTCTGAGTCGGCAAGACTCTATAAGCCTTCCAAATATTTATGTCAAAACAATGCTTGAGAGCAATCAAAAGAAAATCAGTGATGCCGTCTTGCTGGATAGACTAAGAGATCGTGCTGCAGTAGTCATAACAGGAACTGGCGGCAGCGGTAAATCGTTCTTGTTGAAGTATCTTATGCTGTCGCTTGTGAATTCTGCCCACGGACGAATCCCGATATATTTTGAGTTCAGAACGTTGAACGATATGGAGAGTCCGGACCTAGTTGACCAGATATTCAGAACTATTACAGAGCCGGGCGGAAGCATAACGAGAAGCAAGTTTCTAAAATGGCTGAGATCGAGGAACTATGTTCTGGTGCTTGATGGGTTCGATGAATTGAACAAGGAGCTCAGGCCCGAGATGGACGGGCAGCTAAACGCAATGCGCCGGAAGTTCCCAAATAATTCGTTTGTAGTATCAAGTCGATCTGACGAGAGATTCGATTCGTGGTCCCAGTTTACCGTCCTGGAGGTTACGCCCCTCTCAAAGAGGAGCGTCCTGGCGTTGTTAACTAAGTTGCCTTATGACCAAGAGATAAAGACAAAATTCAAGAATAACATTAGAAACGGATTATTTGAACAGCACGAGTCGTTTCTATCTTCGCCTCTACTAGCTACAATGATGCTGTTAACGTACGAACAGTTTGCTGAGATACCTGACAAAATCCATCTGTTCTATGAACAGGCATTTGAGACTCTGTTCATTCGTCATGATAGTACCAAAGAGGCCGGGTATCAACGACGTCGAAACGTTGATCTGGCAATAAATCATTTTAGGAATTGCTTTGCGGCATTCTGCGCTTCGACATACACAAACGAGAAAATGGAATTCACCAAGTCAGATCTTCTAGAGTACACAGAGAAAGCTCTTGCTTTTGAGCGAGAGAGTGTTGATCCGGCGGGATTTGTAGCTGACTTGGTGGATTCGGTGTGCATGATTCAAAGAGAGGGGCTGTATTTTACGTTTACTCACAGATCGTTCCAGGAGTATTTTGCAGCGGTATTCGCTACATCGGGTAGATCTGAGTCATTTGCACTGCTCCTCGCGGCATCATGTGAGCGTGCCTCTGATGCCGTTGTAAGAATGGCATTTGATATGAATCGGGCATTTATGGAGAAGAGCTGGATAATACCTAGCCTTCGTGAGGTTATAAGTAGGGCGACTGGCGCCGCACTTAGGCATCCGGTAGAGGTGACATCAATACTGTATGCTGGAAACATCGTTATTTCGAAGGGGGAGGGTGAGTTGGGGGTGTCGTACGATGGCATCCCGCCGGGATCCGACATGCATTTTGTCTGGCGGCTCAGGGACCTCTATCCGGAGTTGTTCTGGGAAGTATATCCTCCGGGACAGCTCGGAAGGAGCAATGAAGGATTAGCGGAGCAGTTCGAATTGCGAGCACACTCCACCGTACACCGATACGGCCGCATGGTCGACACCGCTCCGTTTCCTATCGTACGCGATGATTGGGAGTGGCTGAGCCAGACATGGATTGGCGAGTTTGGAAGAAGGATTGTGGGAGTCCTTACGGACGTTCTGGACCATGTAGAGGCGTCGGTGGACCGAACGCGCGAAGCCGGTAAGTTGCTCTTGAGATAGCTCCGGCTAATGCGGCACCCAGCCAACTCGGTCCACCACGCGCGGCGCCATCCGGCGAGGATGGCGGCGCAATGTGGCAACGGGCAGGATACATACCTGAGTCGCAGGCGGCGACCGACGGCCGTGCCCGCGAGTCACAGTGGGGCAGGGCATTGGAAACATCACTGTACCTGCCCGTAAAAGCCTTCCTAGAAGGGCTCGGCTTCACCGTGAAGGGCGAGGTCGTCGGCTGCGATCTCGTCGCCCTCAGGGGCGATGACCCACCCGTAGTTGTCATCGGCGAGCTGAAACTCGCGTTCAACCTCGAGCTCGTCCTCCAGGCGGTCGATCGTGCCGCGGCGGCCGACGAAGTCTGGCTCGCCGCCCGGGTCTCGGCCCGCGGCAAAGGGCGGGAGAGCGATAGCCGGTTCCGCAACCTCTGCCGCCGGCTGGGATTTGGCATGCTCGGCGTGTCGGACAGCGGGACCGTCGATGTCCTCGTGAGCCCCGCGGCGCCGATGCCGAGGCGCGATGCAAGGCGGCGGTCGCGGCTCGTCGAGGAACACCGGCGGCGCCGCGGCGATCCCACCGCCGGCGGCGGATCGCGCACGCCAATCATGACTGCGTATCGGCAGCGCTCGCTCGCCTGCGCGGCCCTCATCGCCTCCGGCGTCCAGCGCCCGCGCGACCTCAGGACCGCCGCACCCGATGCCGCGCGGATTCTCCAGAGCAACGTCTACGGCTGGTTCGCCCGCGCCGACCGGGGCGTCTACGCGCTGACCGAAGCCGGGCGGGATGCACTGGTCCGGTGGCAGGACGCGCACCGCCCGGGAGCGTAGAGCGTAGACGCGGCAGGGCGCCGCTCCCGCGCTGCAATGTCCGATTGCATCCCGTCGCCGCTCCCTTAGCCTCCGCTCATGAATCCGCTCGAATGGATCGCCGCCTCACTCGGCGTCATCAACGTCGTGCTCGTCGTTCGGCGGAAAGTATGGAACTACCCGTTCGGCATCGCGATGGTGGTGCTGTACTGCTTCGTCTTCCTCGACGTGAAGCTCTACAGCGATGCCCTGCTTCAGGTCTTTTTCCTCGTCGTCCAGCTATACGGATGGTGGAATTGGGTCGAGGCGACGCGGGCGGAGGGGGAGGTGAGGGTGGGCGTCCTCGGCAATGGCGAGCGGCTCGTATGGGGGGCGGGCATTGTCGTGGCGAGTCTACTGTGGGGGCTCGGCATGGACCGCCTCACCGATGCCGCGGCTCCCTATGTCGATGCATTCGTGGCGGGCGCGAGCGTTGCGGCGCAGACGTTGCTCGCGCGGCGGCGGGTCGAAGCATGGGTTATCTGGATCGTCGTTGACGTGGTGGCGATCGGTCTCTTCGCGAGCCGGGGCCTGATGCTGACGGCCGCCCTCTACGTCGTGTTCCTTGGCCTTGCGATCTCCGGGCTCATTGCCTGGTGGCGGGCACCGCGGGCGTCGGCATGACGCGCGGTTTCGTGCTGGGAAAGTTCATGCCGCCCCATGCGGGGCATGTGCATCTGTGCGAGACGGCGCGGCTCCTCGTGGACGAACTCACCATCCTCGTCTGCTGGCTGCCGGACGACCCCATCCCGGGTCGGCTCCGCCTCCGCTGGATGCAGGAGCTTTTCCCGCAGTGCCGGGTCGTCGGTCACGACGCCGTCGTGCCGCAGAAGCCGGAGGATCATCCCGACTTCTGGCCGATCTGGCACGGCATTGTGAGGGCCGCACACACGGAGCCGATCGACGTAGTCTTCGCCGGCGAGGAGTACGGCCTGCGCTTGTCGCAGGAGATCGGTGCCGGCTTCGTGCTCGTCGGCCCGCGCGTCGATGCCGGTGTCTCGGGCACGGTGGTCCGCGCCGATCCGTGGGCGCACTGGGATGATCTGCCCCGGCCGGTTCGCGCCCACTATGCGCGGACGATCTGCCTGCACGGCCCGGAAAGCACCGGCAAGAGCACGCTCGCGCCACAGCTCGCCGCGCATTTCCAGACGCGCTGGATCCCTGAATACGGCCGCGTCCATTGCGAGCTGTTCGGTACCGACCTCGACGCTGAAGGCCTCTCGACAATCGCCCGCGTCCAGGCTGCGATGATCCGGGCTGCGCTCCCGGACTGCAACCGCCGTCTCATCGTCGACACCGATGCGCTCACCACCGCGGCGTGGTCGCTGATGATGCTCGGCCATGTGCCTGTCGGTGTGTTGCGGGGCTTCGTGCCGGCCGACTTCTACCTCCTCACCGACATCGACGTGCCGTGGACCGACGATGGCACGCGATACTACCCCGCGCCCGCGGACCGGCAGCGGTTCATGGCCGCCTGCGAGCGAGTGCTCGTGGAAGCCAGCGTGCCGTTCGTCCGGCTGGGCGGGAGCCCGGACGAGCGCCTTCGGCACGCGATCGCTGCGGCGGAGCGCCTTGCCCCCTGAGGCCGCGATATCTTCATGCTCCGCTCGGGCTACGGCACCGAGAAGCTAGACACGATCGCCTCGACCAGTGGCGTCACCGCCGCGAAGTCCTCGGCCACGACGAGGAAGGTCACGACGCCGCCGCTCACCTCGGCCACAATCAGCGTGGTCATCGGCGGAACACGCGTTGTTCCTTCCAGAGCGCGGGCGAACGCCATGTGGCTCGTGCCGGTGAAGGGCTCGACGGTTCCCTCGCCGCCGAAGAATTCGGCGATCTCGACGATCGCCGCCTCGGCCGTGGCCGAAGGGTCGAGGCCGAGGGCGCCGTACATCCCGGGCGGGACGATGCCGATCGTGATCCCGCCGGGCGGAAGCGGCGCGTTGCGCTGCATGGTCGCCAGTGCGTCAGCATCCGTGGCAAGCGCGGGCAGGGCCTGGACGTCTACGATCCATCCGGCGGGATGCGAGATGCTCCAGCCGTCGCCGGTGTAGCGTTCGGCGAGTTCGACGGGCTGCGCCCCGGCGGCGCCTGCAAGGCCGACCGCGAAAGCCGCAATGGCGAGGCGGCGGGAGAAGGCCTTCATGGGCGTGCACTCCGGCTCTTGTGCGCCAGATTCCGCTCAGGCCGCTCGCTTGTCCTCGAGGAGCGACAGCACCATCCGGACACCCATGGGATCGTCCAGCAGCATCCTGGGAGGCTTGCCGCCCAGGTCAACGTTCGGCGCGTCGAGCCATGCCTCGAAGGCCGCATCCGACATGATCTTGCTTGCCGCTGAAAGCACCGCGGCGCGATAGGCGCCCGACCGCTCGAATACAGCCATTGAAGGCCCCCGATTCTGCGCACCCCAGCCGAAGACGCAGGTTAGACCACGCTCCGCCGGCGGCAACTGCCCGGCCGGGCAGTTCACGTATTGGTGAACATGCATCCACCGCCGTCTCGCGCCGCCTACTCCAGCTCCCGCAATGCCTCCTCGTGGCTTAGCGCGGCCTTCGCGGCCGCTTCCAGCCGCTCGCCATAGCGCTTCGGCGCGAGCTTCGAGAGGTACCAGCGCAGCACCTCGAAGCGGAGGCGGCCCGATGCTGCATCCGGGGCGATGTCGGGGATCTCGAGGAGGACGTCGGCTAGAGCGTCGAGGCCGAGGTCGCGGGCGCGGGCATATCGCGCGGCAAACCCGTCGCGGTCGTCGATCGCCCACAGGCGGACGGTGGATTCCGCCGGCATCCCGTCGGCACGGCAGATGGCGCGCAGCGATTCGCCGAGGGCGAGCCGCGCCAGGATCTGTTCGGCGAGCGCCTCGCGAAAGAGCGTCGGCCGGCCGCTCAAGCGTGCCGCTCCGGGCTGCGCGCGGCGCCCGCCCGGAAGCGGGCATAGGGCGTCATTCTTGTGAAGTGACATCCACACAACGACAAGTCAAGCACGGCCGCGTGCTCCTGTGGGTGACGGGCCGAGCGCGTTTGATCACGCGGGCTGGTCGCCCTGCTCAGCGCCGCGCCCGGTCGGGCCGCGGCACCAGGCGCCAGTGCAGCGCAAGTGCCTCAAGTCCAGCCAGGAGCGCGGCGCGCTCAGCGGGGCCGATTGCCGGTCGGTTCGCTTCGCACACCTGCTGAACCGCCCTGAGCGGTGCCGCGCCGGCGCTTTCGAGCGCCGCGAGCGCGGCCTTCGCGTCGGCAAGGATGGCCCGGTCGCGGTCGGACTCGCGCTGGCCGGCCGGGGTCTCCGGGTCGGGCCGACGGTCGTGGGTGCGCTCAAGATTGCCGCCCGAGCCGACATGCCCGGGCGCCCCGCTTGCCCGCTGCGTCTCCGCCGCGAGCCGTGACCAGCGCCGTCCCGCCTCATACAGAGCGGCCTCGATCTCCTGCCGCAGATACATCAGCCCGAGTTCCGACCCCCATTCCGGTGCCGCCATCCCGGCAAGCGCCGCGTCGCGGAGGCGTCGGACTGCCGCCGGCGCCAGTGCACCGGTCGCCTCCCGTCCGGCGCGGGACAGGCGGCCATTCGGTTCCCGTTGGCGCAGGGTCTTCATCGGCACTCCATCGGGGCGGCGTCGGGATAGTTCATATGTGGATGTCGAATAACATTGCGGGAGGCAAGGCACCCTGTGCGGCAGGACGGGCCGGGTGGATCACCTTGTGCCGCCGAGAGCCGCGTCAGCCGCATCTATGGCCGAGCGGACCGCCTCCATGTCGGCGGCGCTGCCACTGCCATTGGCAACGCGGCGCAGCACGGCGCGGGTCACGCGGAGGGCGTCGGTCAGCCGCTCGGTGTCGCGAAGGGTAGGACGCCGCCGCCTCGGTCCGGCGGCGGAATCCGGACCTGCGGCCACCCAAAATCCTTCGCCGGTGAAGTACTTGGCTCCATCGCCGCCGGTGGAGATGGAAACTGTCGGTCGGTCCATCGGCGTTGCGCCTCCTGGCGTCTGACCCTCGCCGCGCGACCTGACCACTTCCGGCGGCTGTCCTGCGCCCTTCCGGTCATCCTGGAATCGCGAGCTCGAAAGGGGCTTCCTCATGCGTCGTCGTTACGATATGTAATGACAGCGGTCAATACGCAACGTAATGATCGCAGCGGAAGATCGGGGATCGATGGACACGATGGGCGAGCGCCTCGTCTGGGCGCGGAAGAAGGCGGGCTACGTCTCCGCGCGCGCGGCCGCGCTCGACAATGGCTGGGTCGAGGTCACCTATCGCTCGCACGAGACCGGCGGCCGGGCGTTCGATCTCGAGGCCGCCACCCGGTACTCCCGCATCTTCAAGGTCGAGCCGCTCTGGCTTCTCCACGGCGTCGGCCAGCCGCTGAGCCGGCGCGGCGTGCCGATCGTCGGCCTCGCCGGCGCCGGCCCGCAGGGCACCGTCGCTTTCGCCGAGAGCGACGGGGAACTCGGCGAGGCCCCGGCCGCGCCGAACGCCAGCCTCCGCACCGTGGCGGTCGAGGTGCGCGGCGATTCCATGCACGGCACCGCCGAGGACGGCTGGCTGATTTACTACGACGACCGCCGCGATCCGCCCGACGAGTCCCTCCTCGCCCAGCTCTGCGTCGTCGGGCTCGCCGACGGCCGCGTCCTGGTGAAATGGCTCCACGCCGGCAGCGCCCCCGGCCTCTACGACCTCGAAAGCGCCGCCGCCCCGGCGTTGCGCGACGTCGCGGTGGAGTGGGCGGCGCGCGTGACCGCGATCATCCCGCGGCCGTCCCCGAAGCGGGTCGGAAGGCGCGGGTAGAAAAAGGAGGGCTCCCGCCGGCGCCGGCGGGGCCTCCACGCGCTCGCTACTCCGTGGCGTAATAGATGGTCACGGCGCCGTCCGCCTCGACGGACACGGCAACCACCTCATCCACCTCAACGCCGGCAGCGGCGAGGGCGGCGCTCAGCGTAGCGTCGGCCGCGATGAGCGCGCGGAGCTCCGTGGCGTCGGTGCCGGCGATCGCGTCGTCGATGGCCTGTTGGTTCTGGCCCTCGCCGTTGCCGGGAACGATGGTTGCAACGTCAACCAGCGTGACGGCATCCGCCTCGATCGTGGTCAGGGCTTCCAGTTCGGCAATCTCCTGCGTCTGAACACCGATGATCGCGATGAAGTCGGTCGCGCCCACCATTGCACCCCCGGCCGGGACTGCCGGGGTTGCGGGCACTGCCGGTGTCGCGGGAATGCCGGGTCCACCAGGAACGGCTGGCGTTGCCGGCACGGCAGGCGTCGCCTGGGCGAAGGCAGGAAGGGTGTTTGCGCCGACTGCAAGGAAGGCGCCGATGGCCACAGTGCCGAGAAGCTTCTTCATTTTGGATTGCTCCGTCGTTGTCGCCCCCACAGCGACGCATCAACGGAAGGTCATCCCGATCGTTGCGGCCCGTCATCGTACCGATCGACGCTCGATGGAGACCGGCGGCGATAGCTAACACGCTTAGCCGGTCCCGGTTCCGAAATGGACGAACTGGGCAAGACCGCGCCGGTCGCCGAATAGCAGGCGTCTAATTCGCCTGCGCCACCTCGACATCCACCACCCAGGTCACGCCGAACCTGTCCCGCAGCATGCCGTAGAGCGGCGACCATGCGGCCGGGGCGATCGGGGCCACGACCGTCGCGCCGTCGGCGAGCTTGTCCCAGTAGCCCTGTATTTCCGCCGCATCCTGGCCGCGGAGGGAGACGAAGAACGGGGCCTCGCCCGGGCTCCACGCGAGTCGCTTCGGCACGTCATACGCCATGATGTGGAACCCGTTGTCCGCCCGGACCGCGCCCCACATCACCTGTCCCGCCTCCTCTGCATCCTGCACCGCGTTGGCGTCGGCATAGGTGATGGCGACGAGCTGGCCGCCGAAGACGGACTGGTAGAAGGCTAGCGCCGCGCGGGCGTCGCCGCGGAAGTTGAGGTGTGTGGTGGTCGCAATGGTCATGACGGGCTCCTGTTCGCCTGGCTGAGGCAGATGGTATAGGCGAAGGCTCCTGCCAGTTTCCGTCAGTTGCCGATGGCCCGAACCGACCGCCTCTTCCGTCTTCTCCAGGCGATGCGCGTCCTTCCCGCGCCGCTGACCGCCGCCCGTCTTGCCGCGGAGACCGGCGTGTCCCTTCGCTCGCTCTACCGCGACATCGAGAGCCTCCGCGCCGCCGGCGCGCGCATCGAGGGCGAACGTGGCTATGGCTACCGCCTCGTCGAGGATTACGCCCTCCCGCCACAGACCTTCGACCGCACCGAGCTCGAGGCGCTCGCCCTCGGTCTTGCCGAGGTGCGCCACATGGGCGATCCGGCGCTGGCAAACGCCGCTGCCTCCGCCCTGGCGAAGATCTCCGCCACGCTGCCCGACGACCGCGAGCAGTACCTCTTCCACGCCGTGTCGAAGGTCTATCGGCCCGAGGCGCGCTTCGCGCAAACCATCGACATCGGGCCGCTCCGCGAGGCGTGCTGGCGCGAGGAGGCGGTGTTCCTGAAGTACGCCGACCGCGACGAGGCGCTTACCGAGCGCACCATCCTCCCGCTCGCGATCGTGTATGCCGCGCAGTCGCTGACGGTGCTGGCCTGGTGCCGCCTGCGCAGGGACTTCCGCATGTTCCGGCCGGACCGGATCATCGCGCTACGCCCGACCGGAGAGAGCTTTCGACCGCGCCGGGCCGCGCTCCTGCGGGACTACCTCACCGAATTGCGCCGGCGCGATGCGGCGGGGGAGAAGACCTGACGGGGGAAAGCGGGATACCGCGGTCGTTGGCGGCCGTCGTGGCGCGCCCGGTGCAACGTCCTGCCTCAGTCGAGTCTCTCCTCGTCCGGCATCGCCGAAATGTACTCGCGCCGAGACGCCGGGTGCATCGGTGTCCCTTCAGGTGCATGATCGAGATGCCAGCTTTTCGGCACCCGCAACCCGGAGAAATCGCGGAGATGAAGCGGCCACGATCCAGCGCCCGAAACCTGTGAGCCTCCTGTTCGAGGAACTGGACTACCGCCCGACACCGATAGGAGCCTTGAGCCTCCGGCGCCGGCGAGAGCTGAAGCTCGGCGTCGATGTCTTCGAGATCAAGCTCGGCGACGCGTTTCTCATGTCGAGCCTCTTCACGGCGTCAGAGGTCGCGCTGGCGCGACTGGGTCTGGCGCGATGCCGGTCAAAGCGCCTTGAAATTGCCGTCGGCGGGCTTGGGCTCGGCTATACGGCCAAGACCGTCCTTGAGCACGATTCTGTCGGTTCCCTGGTCGTCATTGAACTGCTGGATGCGGTCATCGACTGGCACCGGGAGGGGCTGGTGCCCTTGGGGAGGGACCTGAACGCCGATTCCCGTTGCCGGATCGTCCAAGGCGATTTCTTTGCGTTGGCGTCCGGCGAAGGGGGACTGGATCGCGACACGCCCGGACGCCGCTTCGATGCGATCCTCGTCGACATCGATCACACGCCCGACCAGTTGCTGGACCAGCGCAGCGCGGCCTTCTACAGCGACGCTGGCCTTCGCTCGCTGGCAAGACACATCAAGCCGGGGGGCGTCTTCGGCCTGTGGTCGAATGACGGCCCCGACGATGCCTTCACCGCGCGGCTGTCGGCGGTCTTTGCCGACGTCGAGGCCGTTGCGGTCACGTTCGACAATCCGCTGCAGGAGGGGCGAACCGTGACCCAGACCGTCTATCTCGCAGCGCCGAGCGGTCATTCGCAGGAGCAGGCCGGATCCGTCATCCGCTGAGCGGCGGGCGGAGTGGGCCGCCGTCAGCGGGCGCAGGTGACGCACAGATGCGAGGTCGGGTCGGCCGTCAGTCGTCCATTGCTGATTGGTTCGCCGCAACTGGCGCAGGTGCCGAACTCGCCCGTCTCCATCCGCGCAAGGGCGCCCAGGATCCGTTGGCGCCGCACCTTCCGGCGTGCCTCGGCCTCCTTCGCCATGGGCTGCACCTGCATGGCGTCAATCCTGGCGATCCGCCCTACGCTCTGCTGGTCGAGGGTTACCGGGGCGCTGTTCTCGGCATTGTCCGCCAGCAGCCGTTCGATATCCGCGAGCTCGCGCTCGAGGATAGGGCGGAAGCGCTTCTCGAGGTCGGCGTCGTTCCCGCTCATGACTACCGCACCAGCAGGATCGGCACATGCACCGTCCGCAGCATCGCCGTCGTGGTGCTGCCGATGATGAGCGCCCGGAGCGGGGCATGGCCGAACGACCCCATGACGAGGAGGCTGCCGGGATTTCGTTCGATATGTGCCGCGATCGCCTCCTCGGGGCGACCCGGAACGGCAAATGGAACCGCTTTGCGGCCGCTTTCGGCAAGGCGCGCGACGGCGCCCGCGAGAAGATCGTCCTGCTTCGCGCCCGCTGGCCCCGCCGAAACCACGTGTAGTTCCATCCCCTCGAAGAGCTTCGAGCGCGAGACGTAGTCGAGGGCGCGGCTCGCCGAAGGGCTGCCGTCAACCGCGAGCACGGCGGTATCGATCTCCGCGACCTGGCGCGGCGCGACCAGGACGGGGCGCGTGCTGCCGCGCGCCACCCGCTCGAGCTTCGATCCGAGGTGCTCCGTGGCGAACTGGCCGGACGCGCCGCGCTTGCCGATGACCACGAGCTCCGCCTCCGCCTCGCGGTCCGCAATCGTCTCCACGATGCCCCCATGGCGCAGGACCGCCGAGACGCCGGTGGCGCCCGCCGCCGCAAGCCACTCTTCCGCCTGCGCCAGCAGAACCCGGCCGCGCTCGATGGCGAGGCGGCCCTCGGATTCGCTGATCCGGGTCAACTCCTCCAGGAGGTCGCCCTTGGCCCCGAGACCGATCGCGCCGCTGAGGTCGTTGCGGGTCGATGCGGCGTCCCGGCGCTGGAGCACATGGAGAATCTCCACCGGAAGCCGCAGTCTGTGCGACGCCCAGGCGGCCAGTGTCGTGACGCTCGTCGCGTAGGACGAGGCGTCGATGCAGGCCAGCACCTTGGTCATGCCGCGGTCTCCCTAGTGTCCGGCGGCGTTGGTCTCACTTGCCGGCTTGTCATGGGTGGCGAAGCGCTCGACCATGCTCGCGCTCGCCTCGTTGAGGCCGATGATTTCGACGGCCGTGCCTTCCCTGCGGAACTTCAGGATCGCCGTATCGAGAATACCGACGGCCGAGATGTCCCAGAAGTGCGCGGCCGAAACGTCGATGACGACCCGGTCGAGCACTTCCTTGAAGTCGAAGGCATCTGCGAACCGCTCGGTCGAGGCAAAGAACACCTGCCCGGCAACGCGGTAGGTCCGGGACCGTCCGTCCGCCGACGGCTCGGACGTCACGGTGAACAGGCGTCGCACCTTTCCGGCGAAGAAGAGCCCGCTCAGGATCACGCCGGCGAGGACGCCCTGCGCCAGGTCGTGCGTCCACACCACGACCAGGACTGTCACGATCATGACCACCGAGGATTGCCAGGGGTGGACGCGAAGGTTCCTGATCGAGCGCCAGCTGAACGTCCCGATCGAGACCATGATCATGACGGCCACGAGCGCCGGCATCGGTATCCTGGCGACGAGCGGGCCGAGGACGACGATCAGGAACAGGAGGAAGGCGCCCGCGACCAGGGTGGAAAGCCGCGTCGTGCCGCCCGATTTCACGTTGATGACCGACTGCCCGATCATCGCGCAGCCGCCCATGCCGCCGAAGAAGCCGGTGACGAAGTTCGCGATCCCCTGGCCCTTCACCTCGCGGCGCTTGTTGCTCGGTGTGTCGGTGAGATCGTCGACGATCTGGGCCGTCATCATCGATTCGAGGAGCCCGACCGCCGCCATGGTCAACGAGAAGGGCAGGATGATTTGCAGCGTTTCGAGTGTGAACGGCACGTTCGGCAGCAGGAAGGACGGAAGCGTCGACGGGAGCGTGCCCATGTCGCCCACCCGGTTGACGTCCAGTCCGAGTACGAGGGTGATGGTGGTGAGGACGACGATCGCCACCAGCGGTGACGGCACCGCCCGGGTCAGGCGCGGGAACAGGTAGATGATCGCCAAGCCGCCCGCGACCATGGCGTAGGTGAGCCACGTGACGTTGGTCAGCTGCGGCAGCTGGGCGATGAAGATGAGGATCGCGAGCGCGTTCACGAACCCGGTCACCACCGAGCGCGAGACGTACTGCATCAGGAGGTCGAGCCGCAGGAAACCGCCAATGACCTGCAGGACGCCCATCAGGATCGTTGCGGCGAACAGGTATTCGACGCCATGGTCGCGGACGAGCGGCACCACGAGGACTGCGACGGCCGCGGTGGCCGCCGAGATCATTCCCGGACGACCGCCCACGAAGGCGATGATCATCGCGATCGAGAACGAGGCGTAGAGGCCGACGCTGGGATCGACGCCGGCGATGATCGAGAAGCCGATCGCCTCCGGGATGAGCGCGAGCGCAACGACGATGCCGGCGAGGATGTCGGCGCGCGGATTGGAGAACCACTCGCGGCGAAGCGAGCCAGGGATTGGCATTTGATGGGGCCTGGACGGGAACGGGCCATCGGCCCGTGGCGCGGATGTCGAAGCCCGCATGGAGCTTCATCACGCTAAGATTGTCCGGGGGATAGGCGCCCGGCCGAGCCACCCGGCTTGGCCGGGTCCGGTGAGGCACGCTGACTAGCCCAAACCGGGCCGTGGCCGCAATGCGTCTGATCGCGCGTCCTGCGCCTGTCACCGGGCGCTCAGGCCCGCAGCGCGATCGCCTCGGCGATGAGGATCGCGATCTCGTCCTCGGGAATCGCGTCGCCGGGGAGAAACGGGATCCACCGCACCTGCTTCACCTTGCCGTTGTCGACCAGGAGCGGATGGCTGAGCTCGCGTCCGTGCTCGAACACGAGCAGTACCCTGTCGGCGGCCGGAAACACCGCGCATACGAAGCCCGCGCGCGAGTGCCGGAAGTTCACCGAGCCCCACCCCTGCCGGACCTTTGCGGCGAGGTCGGGCGCCACGCGCGCGACCAGGGCCACCAGTTCAGCGGCGAGCGCCGCCGTCGCCGGATGCCGTGCCACAAGCGCATCGAGCTCCGCGGGTGGCACCGGGACTGGGGCGGCGGCGCGTGGCCTTCGCTGCTTCGAACCGCTCATAGAAACCTCCCCCGGTCTCAGGTCCACAGCATCGGGATCAGCGACATCACGAGCAGCACGGCCATCACGATGTTGAACCGGCGCACCGCGCGTGGGTCGGAGAGGAAGCGCTGCAGCATCGAGCCGAATGCCGTCCACGTGCTCACCGACACGAAATTGCTGAGCAGGAACACCGTGGCGGCGATCATGAGGCTCGCGGTGAAGTTCGCCGGTACCGTGTAGAGGCTGACGACCGTGACCGCCATGATCACGCCCTTGGGGTTCACCCACTGGAACAGCGCCGCCTGGAAGAAGGTGAGCGGCCGCGCGTTGCCCTCCTTCGCCTCGACCTTGCCGGATGTCGCGATGCGCCACGCGAGGTAGAGCATGTAGCCGGCGCCGATGATCTTCAACGCCGTATAGGCCTGCGGTACCCGCTCGAACACCTCGCCGAGCCCGAATCCGATGGCGAGCACCATCGCCGCATGGCCGAGCGCCACCCCCAGCATGTGCGGGATCGTCCGGCGGAATCCGAAGGTCAGCCCCGAGGACAGCAGCATCATGTTGTTCGGCCCCGGTGTGATCGAGGAGACGAACGCGAACAGGATAAGGCCGAGGAACAGGTCCGTCGTCATCGCGTGCGGGTAGCACGCCGCGCGATGGGCGGCGATGGCGGGAGAGGCAGCAGCGGCGGCCGCGCTGGGCAGCATGGGGGAGGTCAGAGTCCGGCGCGGCGCCGCAGAGCGTCCGTCCTGCTAGCGCTGAGGCTCCGCCGGAACATAGGTCAGCCGGATGACGTCCGCGCCGATCCGGTCGCTTGCCGCGAGGTGGAGCGGCGGGCGCGGGCCGGTGAAGAACGGCTTGCCGCCGCCGAGTACGACCGGGTGGAGGTAAAGGCGATACTCGTCGATCACGCCGAGATCGGTCAGGCTTCCCGCCAGCACCGGCCCCGCCACTTCGATTACACCGTCGTGCCGCGCCTTCAGCGCGCCAACGGCCGTATCGAGATCACCGTCGATCAGCGCGGCGTTCGGCCCGACCGATGTCAGCGTGCGCGACACGACCCATTTCGGCTGGCTCCGCCAGGCGGCGGCATACGCGCGCTCCGCGTCGTCGAAATGCGGATGGTCCTCGTCCCAGTAGCGCATGATCTCGTACATGCGGCGCCCGTACACGCTGCCGGCGACGCCACCGACGTCGTCGATGAAATGCCGGAACAGCACCGGATCGGGGGCGAACGCGGTGTGATCGACATAGCCGTCGAGCGAAACGTTCAGGCCATAGACGAGCTTCGCCATCCGAAGGTCCCCTCGCCGGCCGGCGTGGCTCAGTCGCCGTCCTCGTTCTCCATCGCCAGGGCTGACTGGAGCTTGTAGCCGTCGACGTCGAACTGGTGCCCGGCCGAGACGCGGGCCTCTACCAGGCCGGGGATTCGCTTCCGCTCCTCCTCGATCTCGAACCTGGAGAACCCGGCTGCCTCGGCCTTGGCAAAGATCTCCCCCGTCAGCCGCTCGGCCCGCGCCGCGTGGCTCTCGACGTCCTCATTGCCGGGAAAGACGTTCTCCTCGATCCAGGTCTTGACCCATGTCTGGAAGCGCTTGCTCATGACTGCCTTCCCTTCATATCCGCGGGTTTCGCGGCCCCGCTGCTGGACGCCAGTCTACGTCGGGAGTTCCCGTCGTGCATCCCCGCGCTCGAGGCGGTTATCGATGCCTCAGGTCACGGCGTGTCGAGGCCCACCTGGTCGATGGCAGGGATGACCTGGCGCTCCGTCTGCCCGGTCGGACCAACATCGAGCGCGGGGTTGTCGGCACCGGCAACCTCAACGTCCACAAGGCGCGGATCCTGTTGATGCTTGCGCTGACGGTCACCGATGACCCGGGCGAGATCCAGCGGACCTTCAAGGAGTACTAGCGCACTCGCAAGGCAGTCGCCCGCCCCCTCTCGGGGCGGGCTGGAACACGGCTGGCGAAGGAGGGGAGACGGACATGCGGCATGCCCGGTCCCGGCGCTGCTAGGGCGTGATCCGGACCGGAAGGGCAACGACCAGCGGTTCCTCCGCCAGTTCGCCATGTGCGTTCTGGATCCCTTCGACGATAACCTTCGACATAGCCGCCGAAGCGGCCTGCGAATCCTGCGCCTCGATGGCGTCGAGGACGGCAGTGTGGCGCCCGATCGACAGGGCGAACCTTTCCGCCGAATCGGTTGGCGTGCTGACGTCGAATGACGAGTAGATCGTAGCCTCGATGACGGATCCCAGTGATTGCAGGTACGGGTTGGCCGAGGCAGTCAGGATCGCGCGATGGAACGCCACGTCGCGGACGGCGAAGGTCTCGGGGGCTTCGCCGCTGGCGCTCATGCCGGCCAGCGCCTGGCGCATCTCCTCGAGGTTCGCCTCCGTCCGACGAACCGCCGCCAGGGCACAGGCGGTGGGCTCCAGGGCCTGTCGAAGCTCGAACAGGGCGCGGAGGAAACCTGCATCAATGCCGAGTTCGATCCGCCACTTCAGAATGTTCGAATCGATCATATTCCAGTTGGAACCCTCAAGGATACGCGTGCCTACCTTCGTCTTGGCGACGAGGAGGCCTTTGGCGGCGAGGGTCTTGAGTGCTTCCCGGAGCACAGTTCGGGATACGGCGAAGCGGCTGATAAGTTCCGACTCGCGCGGCAGTTGCGAGCCCTCAGGATAATCGCCACTCAGGATGCTCATCGCGATGTTTCTCGCGACGGCCGCGTGAGCAGACTTCGGTGCAGGCTCCCTGGCGATGAGGGAAATGGAAGGAGGAAGGACTGTGGACTTTGCTCCAAGACCAGACATCATTGCGCGATCGATCGCTTGGTGCGCCATTTTGACTTCCTCTGATACAATTGCGAATGGCAGCAGATCTTCAGTCGGCAACGAGTCTGTAGCGCTTGATCTTCAGTAGCGGTTGAGGGTGCGGCAAGTTCCATCAGACCGCCTCTGGCCGTCACTGTCAACGAAAAACCTATGTCCTGCTATGCAGAATTGCATGCCATTCGCGATCAGCGAATCAGGATCGCCCGGAAATCATTGACGTTCGTCAGCGTGGGACCTGTCTCAATCAATCCTCCGTGCCTGGCGAAGTAGGTGCCGGCGTCGTTGTTCGCGAGGTAGTCAAGCGCGGTGGGATCAAGGCGACCGCCCTCCATCCAGGCGCCGGCATTCGTCCCTGATCCGTCGATTCCATCCGTATCGCAAGCGAGGGCCGACAGACGCCGGGCGCCATTGGTGTAGACGGCCAGCGCCAGCAGGAACTCGGTGTTGCGGCCGCCGCGGCCATTGCCGACGACAGTAACGGTCGTCTCCCCGCCCGACAGAAGGACACAGGGCGCGGCGACCGGAAGACCGGAGAGTTCTACGGACCGGGCGATACCGGCCATCACGCGCGCCACGTGACGCGATTCGCCTTCGATGGCGTCGCCGATGATCACGGGCGCGATCCCGAGGCTCCGCGCCTTGACCGCCGCCGCCTCGAGCGCGTGGCGCGGCGAGTTGATCACGTGCACGTCGCCCGTGGCCACCCGGTCGGAATGGCCGTTGACCCGGATCGCGTCCCTGACGTGCTGCGGAACGCCGATGCCGTAGCGCGCCAGGATGTCGAGCGCGTCACCGGGCTGCCGGTCGTCGAAGATGGTGGGGCCGGACCCGACTATCGCCGGATCGTCTCCAGGCACGTCGGAGATCACATATGTCACGACGCGGGCAGGAGCGGCAGCCCGGGCAAGGCGCCCGCCCTTGATGGCCGACATCGCCTTGCGGACGGTGTTCATCTCCGAGATCGGGGCGCCACACCGCAGCAGCTGTCGCGTGATCTCCTGCTTGTCCGCGGGCAGGATCGGAGGCGCTGGCATCGCCAGCAGCGACGATGCCCCGCCGGAGATCAGGGCGACGACGAGATCATCGGGGCCGGCGGATTCGGCAAGGGCGAGGATTCGCTTGCTGGCTTCGAACGCAGCCGTATCGGGAACGGGGTGGGCGGCCTCGATGACTTCGATCGACTGCGTCGGGCAACTGTGGCCATAGGGCGTGACGACGAGCCCGGAACACTCCCGCTGCCAGGCGCGCTCGAAGGCGCTTGCCATGCTGGCGGCGGCCTTGCCGGCGCCCAGGACGACGGTGCGGCCGCGGGGTGGAGCCGGGAGTCTGTTGTCGAACCTGCCCTCCGGCATGGCTGCATCGAGGGCGGCCTGGAACAGGCTCTTCAGAACGGCTTCGTTGCTTTCCATCGGTAGCGCAGTCCTACGGCGAGCCAGTACGGATAAGTCCCGCGGCAGCCTGATGACGCCTGCGACGTGGAAGGCCTGGCTTTCAAGGGGCTTGGGGGCAGTGATCACGGGTGCGTTCCGTGAAGGTGCCGCGCCCCTGGAGAGGGGCGCGGCGTTGACGTTTCCCGAACGGAGTCCGGAGCGGGAACGAGCCCTACATGCGCTCGCGCAGGTCGGCTTCGGCGTTGGTGCCGCCCTGGAAGCAGCTGAAGTCCGGGCGGCTGCCATCCGGGTGACGGAGCGGATGCCAGGACATCGGACCGCAGAGGCGGATTCCGGCGTCCATCGCGGCGTCATGGATCCGGGTGATCACCCACTCGTACGGTGCCTCACCCGGACCATAGCCGGTGAAGTTGCCGAGGTCGCCCGACGCGGCGAAGATCGCGTGAACGCCCGGGATATTGGCGATCCGCTCGACGTCCTCGACGCCCCACAGCGTTTCGATCATGAGGATCAGGACGATGTTGTCGTTGAACGAGTTGCGGTAACCGCCCGGGACGCCCGAGTACATCTGGAAGGCCTGGCCGCCGCCGGAACTGCGCTTGCCCATCGGCGGGAAGTAGGTCCACTGAACGATCTCGAGCGCTTCCTCGTAGGAATCGACCGTCGGAACGACGAGAACCATGGCTCCGGTGTCGAGCGCGCGCTGAATCTGCGTCTCGGTGGTCTCGGAGATTCGAACGCCGTGCGCGGCAATGGAATCCGGGCACGCGGCATACATCGCGGCCATCTGCGAAATGTCGATCGGCGCGTGCTGCACCTCCACCCAGGTGAAGTCGTAGCCGGCATTCGCGACCTCGCAATATGCCTCCGGGCTGCCCGTGCGGAGGGTGCCGCCGACGAGATCCTGGCCATCGATCAGGCGCTGGCGAGCCGAATTCCAGACAACCGCGTCGGGGTTGTCGAAACGGGCGCCATAGATCCAATCCTGGGCAACGCGGCCCGGAAGCGGCGGCACAAAGGTGTCGGGGGCATCACGCACCCAGCCATTGTCAGGGGCAACGTACCACTGCGGCTGGGTCTGAGCGCTGGCTGCTGAAGCGAGGCAGGCCACGGCCGCCCCCACCGCGAGCGGTGTGAAAAATTTTGCCATCATCGTTTCCATCCCTCTTCGTTTCTTGCTCACCGGACCTACCCGGCCCGAGAGCACACGAGCGTATTTGCGGGATGCGTCTACACAACGTCAAACAGAAAGAAATCGACGTATAATACGACAATTGGGTAATACTATCGGATATCCAGTGGCCGCAGACAATCAATCATACAAATAGCGGAGAAAAATTATGCCAGCTGATCATCTCATCTAGCGGGTGTGGATGGCGTCCGCGCATCTATCCACCGGCAGCGCCATCACCGCCTTGACAGGAGGTTGCAGGTTGCTGACGGCCGCGGTGATCGGGTCCGGTCGGCTTCGCCGCAGCATTTAAGTCGCATCAAGATGCATTGGTCGTATGATATGCCAATCGTTGTCGTCACCGATACTGATCCTGTTCTGTCGGTTGTCGGTGCGATGGCAAGGAATGGGACCGTTCGTCTTGCGATGGCCGGAGTTTGGAGTCTAGAAGGGCGCACGGTCGGTCAGGCCGTCAACGGCTGGTGCAGCGGGACGGCCGGTCAGCCGGCGCCGCGCCAAAGGCAAGGGGATTTCCGGATGAGTGCTCTTCAGGATCAGCCGCTCACGATCGTATTCCTGGATCGGGATACGCTCTCGCCGGAGACGACACTCAAGCCGATCAACTACCCCCACCGGCTCGTGACCCACTCGCGGACCCGCCCGGAGGAGGTCGCCGAGCGGATCGCCGACGCCGACATCGTGATCGTGAACAAGGTTCCGGTTCGGGAAGATGCGCTCGCCAGCGCGCGGCGCCTCAAGCTGGTCGCCCTCTCGGCGACGGGCACCGACAACGTCGACGTCAAGGCGGCCAATGGCCGGGGCATCACCGTTTCGAACATTCGGAACTACGCCGGCCATACTGTCCCCGAGCACACCTTCGCACTGATTCTCGCGCTCCAGCGGAATATCCTCGCGTATCGCGATTCGGTGAAGGCGGGGCGTTGGCAGGAGGCCGGTCAGTTCTGCTATTTCGACTATCCGATCAAGGGGCTGGCCGGATCGACCCTCGGGATCATCGGCGACGGCGTGCTGGGCAAGGCGGTTGCGGATCTGGGCCGCGCCTTCGGCATGAAGGTCCTGTTCTCGGACTACAAGGGCTCGACCGGGATGGGGCCGCTCTACACGCCGTTCGACGAGGTCATGCGCGTGAGCGACGTCATCACGCTCCACTTGCCGCTGATGGCCTCCACCCGCGACCTCGTTGGCGAGCGTGAGTTCGCGCTGATGGAGCGGCGGCCGATCCTGGTCAACACGGCCCGGGGCGGGCTGGTCAACGAGGATGCGCTCCATGCTGCGCTGACGAGCGGGAAGATTTCCGGTGCCGGCTTCGATGTGGTCACCAAGGAGCCACCTGAGCTCGACAGCCCTCTGATGCGGCTTCTCGAGTTGCCGAACTTCATCCTGACGCCCCACGTCGCGTGGGCGAGCCAGGACGCGATTCAGGGCCTCGCGGATCAGCTCGTGGACAACATCAACGCCTTCATCGGCGGTGCGCCCAGGAACGTCGTGGTTCCGATGTAATGCAGAGCAGGAGGGGCCCCCGAACCGGGCGCCCCCCCCCGACGCGGCGTTCGACTACGCAGGATCCTCGAGCGGGACGTCGAACTCCGTGAGGATCGCGTCGATCTGTGCGGCCAGGTATTCGTACTTCACCTTGTAGGTGCGGACGTGCGCATGGATCGCCAGCTGGTCGGCCTCATCGAGCGCAGCGGCGCCTTCGAGGCCGACGCGAATCTCGGCAAAGCATTCAGTCTCGTAGGCGAATTCATCGCAGGCGAACCCGATCAGGCGAATGATCAAGGCGGCTTCTTCGGAGATCGCGGGCGCCTCCGCAGCCGGAGCCTCGACGACCGGCTGGGCGTAGGCAAGGCCGCCCGCCATCACCAGGGCTGCGGTCGCCAGTAAAAGTCTCTTCATTCGTCTCTCCATTCCATCCTTGTAAGGAACCCGGCCCCGGGCTCGTTCAGGGCCGTCCAGATGCCCCTTCGGACAATATGGCACCAGATGCCGAAGGGCGCCACCAATCAGCGAGACAGAAGAGCGCTCCAGACCAGCATCGGCTATACATACTATTATATGGAACTACTCGCGCCCGAGCACCCGGCTCAGCGGCCCTGGCGACTGGATCTCTGCATATGGCTCGATCGCTGCATACATGCGCGAGACAGTTGCCTGCGTCCCGAAGAAATGGACGCGATACGAGCGGACGCCTAGCCAGCGCCAGCGAGCCGCGGCGCGCCTCTGCCTGGCACTGATTGCCAGTTCCTGTTCAGCGTCCCGATCGACATCGAACAGGAGCCGCCACCCGGAGATCCCGCTGTACCGCAGCAGCGGTCGTTGGATCTCGGACCACGGGATCGGGTCAGCGTGGATCAACGGGTCGCGAAGTCCCCTCGGCCCGACACTGATGGCGGGATCCCCGGCACGGAGGCGTCGCACGGCGTGCGCCACGCACCAGACGCCCACCAGCATGATGGACACCGAGAAGACGCCGGCCAGGGCGCGGGTCGCACCGCCGAACTCGGAGGACGCCAGGACGAACGGGAGGAAGATGAAGATCTGGGCGATCAGGCCGACCGACACGACCGCCATGAGGTAGAGCCGGCCGCGCTGAAGGAGGAAGGTGCTTTGCTGAGCCATCGCGTCTCTCTGAGCGGTGCTAGGGCAAAAGGTCGACGGGAAGGATGCCGCTTCCGATCAGGTACAGCATTCCCGTCACGGTCCCCACAGACAGCATCGTCGTGAGAATGACGAGCCCCGACGCCCGCTCGACCCACACGCCATACTGCTGGGCGATCACGAATACGTTGGTGGCCGTCGGCAGCGATGCGATCAGCAGTGCCGTATAGACCCACACGGGGTCGAAGTTCCCGATCCAGCTCAGCATCACATACACCAGGATCGGGTGCGCGATTAGCTTGAGGAAAGCGAGGATCGGGAGCTCGACGGGGACCGACCGGAGCGGTCGCATCGTGATGGCCACGCCCATTGCGAACAGCGCGCATGGCGCGGCGGCGGCACTCAGAAGCGTGAGCAGGCTGTCGACGGCTGCAGGCGGCTGAAACTCGACCGCTGCAGCCACGATGCCCGCGATCGTTGCCAGGATGAACGGGTGCGTGAGGATACGGAACAGGATCTGTACGACAAGGCGTCCGACGCCGCCCGGAGCCCTGCCGCCCAGCGCCTTGCCGAGCGGCGCCAGCGTGAACACGAGCGCGTTGTCGAAGCAGAAGATGAGCGCGGTCGGAACCGACGCCGCCGGGCCGAAGGCGGCGAGCGTCAGTCCCGGCGCCATGTAGCCGACGTTTCCGTAGGCGGCGCCCAGGCCCTGAACGGTCGATTCGGTGATTCGTCCCCTGGTCAGGGTCATCGCGATCGCGAAGCCCAGCACGAATATGATCAGCGTCGAGGCGGTGGTGGCGATGATGAAGGGCCAGTTGCTGATCTCCTCCACCGGCGTCCTCGAGATGAGGACGAAGAACATGGCCGGCAGCGCGAAATAGACGACGAAAAGGTTGAGCCCGGCGAGGCCATCTGGCGGGATTCGCCCGAAACGCCCCGCGAGGAAGCCGACGAAGATCAGCCCGAAGAAGGGCAGCGCTAGCGACGCGGCTGTTCCCATGATGCGTCAGAGGCGTCCGCGCAAGCGGGACGCTGGACTCATCCCGGCGGTCGCGCCGCGTCCCCAGGCGATCACAGCGGCCTGATTCCCGGCGCCTGCAGCCGCGACGACGCGAGGGAGTGGTTTGGCAATGCGCAGCAGCATATCTGGGCTACGCAACGGATTCATCGGCCACCACGCCAGTAGTATTATCATACTAATCTCGAATACGAGGACGCCTCGCTGCCTTCTCTCTACCGAACACTCGGAAAATGGCGACTAATATGTTGCGCGCTCCGTTCATTTCGGACACTGTCGACCGGTACACTGGGAGGGGATATCTAATGCCCTCGGGAATGGGAGGAGTAAGCATGACCAAGACGAAAGAGATCAACGAGACACGTCGCAGCTTCCTGAAGGGAGGGGGCGCGCTGGCTGTGGCGGGTGCAGGCGTCGCCACGCTGGCAACTCCGGCGGTCGTAACCGCGCAGGCACCGATCGTGCTGCGCATGCAGTCGTCCTGGACCTCGGGAGAGATCTTCCAGGAGATGGCCAGGCAGTACGTGGAGCGCGTCGAGGCCATGTCGGGCGGCCGGCTTCGGATCGAGCTTCTACCGGCCGGCGCCGTCGTGGGCGCCTTCCAGGTGATGGAAGCCACGTCCGATGGCATCCTCGATGCCTGCCACCAGGTCCCCGTTTATTGGTATGGCCTGCACGCAGGTGCTTCGCTCTTCGGCACCGGCCCGGTATGGGGCGGCAGCGCGACCAACCTTCTGTCGTGGATTCACCGCGGCGGCGGCCAGGAGCTGTACGACGAACTGGTCCACGACATTCTCCGTCTGAATGTCGTCGGCTTCTTCGGGTTCCCGATGCCGGCCCAGCCGTTCGGCTGGTTCAAAAACCCCGTGAACACCGTCGCTGACGTCAACGGACTTCGCTATCGCACCGTCGGTCTCGCGGCCGACCTGATGCAGCAGATGGGCATGAGCGTGACGCAGCTTCCGGGCGGCGAGATCGTGCCGGCGATGGAGCGCGGCGTCATCGACGCGTTCGAGTTCAACAACCCCAGCGCCGACCGTCGGTTTGGTGCGCAGGACGTTGCCAAGAACTACATGCTGTCCTCCTACCATCAGGCCAGCGAGTGCTTCGAGATCAACTTCAACCGCGATGTCTGGGAGGACCTGGATCCGGATCTCCAGGCGATTCTCAAGTACGGCGTGGACGCGTCGGCGACCTCCAACACCGCTCTGGCGCTCGACCAGTACTCCACTGACCTCGCCGCGCTTCGCGACGAGCATGGCGTGACGCTGCTCCGGACGCCGTCCGAGGTTCTCGCACGCCAGATCGAAGCGTGGGACGCCCTGATCCCGAACCTCGAGCAGGATGACTTCATCCGCCGCGCCATGGACAGCCAGCGCGCCTGGACCGAGCGGACGGTCTTCTACCAGCTGATGAACGACCCCGACTACAAGCTCGCATACGACCACTACTTCCCGGGCCGGCTGCCGTTCTAGGCAGCCGTCCGGAATACAGCTAGGGTCGATGAATACAGGCGGAGCCCCGGCTCCGCCTGTATCTTGGTGCCTGTTAGTCTAGGGTGTCCATAGTGGGTTATGTAAGGTTTGCGGACCAGCTCTCGAGTTGGGTCGGGAAAGCGTTCGCGTGGTGTATCGTGGCCATGGCCATCGGTATTTGCTACGAGGTCGCTGCCCGGTATGTATTCAACGCGCCAACGAGTTGGTCCTTCGACATCAGCTATATGATGTACGGGACGTTGTTCATGATGGGTGGCGCCTATGCGCTGTCCCGTGGAAACCATGTCCGGGCCGACTTCCTCTACCGGCTCCTGAAGCCACGGACACAGGCGAAGCTGGACCTCGTCCTCTACTTCATCTTCTTCTTCCCTGGCATCCTCGCGCTGATCTTCGCGGGCTGGAACTACGCGGCACGCGCCTGGCGCTTTGGTGAAGTCAGTACATTCAGTCCGGCCCGGATCCCGATCTATCAGTTCAAGACGATCATCGTCGTCGCCGGCGTCCTCATCCTCATCCAGGGGATTGCGCAGGTGATCCGCTGCATCATCTGCATCCGGAGCGGCGAATGGCCTCCGCTTCCCGTCGACGTGGAAGAGACCGAGAAGCTCCTCATGGAGAGGAAGTCGCTCGGTGTCCTCGAACACGGCGGCGAGGCCGTCGATGTTGTTCTCCCCGAACCAGAACACAAGCCGCAGGCCAATGTGGCTGCCAAAGATGACGATCGATGACTGACCCACAAGTCGCTCTGCTGATGCTCGGTGCGTTCATCGTCGTGATCGCACTGGGCTTCCCCATCGCCTTTACCCTCATGGCGATGGCGGTCGGCTTTGGCTACTACGCCTACTTCGAGCCGGCTCGCATGTGGCGCGTGTACTACCGCGCCGTGGAGGATGGCGAGAACTTCATGACGCTGGTCCAGACCTGGCTCGAAGGTCTGATGAACAACCAGATATTCAGTCTGCTCGTCAGTCGTGCCTACGCCGTCATGTCCAGCGACGTGCTGGTCGCCGTGCCCTTGTTCCTCTTCATGGGCTACATCGTCGAGCGATCGAACATCGTCGGCAAGCTGTTCACGACCATCAACGTGGCTGCGGCGCGCCTGCCGGGGTCGCTGGCGGTGGCAGCGCTCATCACGAGTACGCTGTTCGCGACCTCGGTCGGCATCGTCGGCGCCGTCATCACCCTGATGGGACTGCTCGCCTTCCCGGCCATGCTGCGCGCCGGCTACAATCACTCCTTTGCAGCCGGCGTGATCTGTGCCGGCGGCACGCTCGGCATTCTCATTCCGCCCTCGGTGATGCTGATCGTCTACGGCGCCTCGGCAGGCGTTTCCGTCGTCCAGCTCTACGCCGCCGCGCTGCTGCCGGGATTCCTGCTCGCTGGCATGTACATCGCATACACCGTCATCCGCGCCTGGCTGCAGCCACATCTCGCCCCGAAGCCGCGCAAGGAAGATATCGGGGAGTTCACCCGCGGCCAGATTCTCTGGATGATGGTGACGTCGTTCCTGCCGCTTGCGCTGCTGATCTTCGCGGTGCTCGGCTCCATCCTCTTCGGCCTGGCGACGCCGTCCGAGGCCGCGGCTGTCGGCGTGTTCGGAGGTCTCGTTCTCGCGGCGATGTACCGTTCGCTGACGTGGCGGAGCATCCGGGAGTCGGTCTATCTCACGGTGCGAACGGCCGCGATGGTCTGCTGGCTGTTCGTCGGGTCGTGGGCCTTCGCTTCAGTTTTCTCCTACCTTGGCGGCGAGCAACTGATCGGAGAATTCGTTCAGGGGCTTGACCTCCATCCGATCGTGTTCCTCATTCTGGCGCAGATCATCATCTTCGTTCTTGGCTGGCCGCTGGAATGGTCCGAGATCGTCATCATCTTCGTGCCGATCTTCCTTCCGCTGCTCGAGTTCTTCGACATCGATCCGCTGTTCTTCGGCATCCTGGTGGCGCTCAACCTGCAAACGTCGTTCCTGACGCCACCCATGGCAATGAGTGCATACTATCTGAAGGGGATAGCGCCGCCGTCGGTCAAGCTGACGTCGATATTCAGGGGCTGTCTGCCTTTCGTCGGGATTGTGCTCTTCGCCATGGTTTTGGTGTATCTGATACCAGGGCTGGTCTACTGGCTGCCTGAGATGGCGTATAATCGATGACCATCGCTGCACGGCTAAGCAAAGAGGTGGCGACGATGCTTGGCGCGGCCGCCCTCCGTGACCGGCTGGCAAGCGGCGCCAGCCGTCCCGCCGAGGTCGCCGAAGGGCTCCTCGAAGCCATTGCCCTGAAGGATGGCCAGCTCCACGCCTTCTCGGCGGTGGAGCCCGACCTGGTCCGGATGCAGGCCGCGGCTGCCGAGCGCAGGAAGGGACTGGGCCGTCCGGCCGGATCGCTCAACGGCGTGCCGATCGCGCTCAAGGACATCATCGACACGGTCGATCTGCCGACCGCGAACGGCACCGTACTCGACGCGGGTCGGCGACCCCGGCGGGACGCGACGATCGTCGCGCGTCTCAAGGCAGCGGGGGCCGTCATCCTCGGGAAGACGCACACCACCGAACTGGCCTATCTGTCGCCCGGCCCGACGCGCAATCCACACGACACGACGCGGACGCCCGGTGGTTCTTCGTCGGGCTCGGCGGCCGCGGTTGCGGCGGGAATGGCGCCGGCTGCCATCGGAACGCAGACGAACGGTTCGATCATCCGGCCGGCGTCGTTCTGCGGTGTCGTTGGCTACAAGCCATCCTTTGGCCTCATCCCCCGAACCGGTGTCCTTCGCTGCTCGCGAACGCTCGACACAGTCGGGGTCTTCGGGCGGACGGTCGAGGATGTGGCGTTGGTCGCCGACGCCCTCATCGGGTTCGACGGAATCGATCCCGACGTCGCGCCAATGGCAGGGTTCGACCTCCTCGCGACCGCCCTGAGCGATCCGCCCGCGAAGCCGGATATTGGCTTCGTTCGGACCCCGTTCTGGGACCGGGCCGACGCAGCGACACAACAGGGATTCGGCGATCTGGTCGCGTTCCTCGGGCCGCGCTGTGTCGAGGTTGGGCTGGCTGAAAGCTTCGGCTCATCCGTCGACATACTGAGGCAGATCATGACCGTCGAGATGGCGGTCAGCCTGGATCCCTATGCGAGGCGGGGCGAGGACACGCTGAGTCCGGCGCTGACTGCCGCGATCGGGGAAGGGCGTCGCACGACCGCTTTCGACTACCTGAAGGCCCTCGAGGCCCGCGCGGCCCTTCGCGAGGCCGTCCATGATGCATTCCATCGATTTGACGTGCTGCTCGCGCCGGCCGCGATCGGCGAGGCCCCTGTGGGCGACCAGACCGGTGATCCCGTCTTTGCCACCATCTGGTCGTTGTGTGGGCTGCCCGCCGTGACCTTGCCCCTCCTCGAGGGCGAGAACGGCTTGCCGGTCGGCGTGCAGTTGGTCGGCGCTTGGGGAAGCGATGCGAGGCTGTTGCGGACCGCCCGCTGGCTTGGCGAGTCCGTACTGAAAGGAGCTGCCGGATGACGATGGATCGGCTGTTCGGCGTTCTCTCGATCCTGGGCCTGGGCGCCTTCTTCTCGGTCGTGTTCAGGAAGGTGAATGCGCTACCGCTTCGCATCGTGCTGGTCCTGGCGCTGCTGGCGGCGGCCTACGACTTCTGGCGCTCGCTCAGGAAGCGCTCGGCCGACTGAGGGGGATCTTCGACCCGCCGGCTGCAGGGGGGCGCGACCAGTCGGCCCCTCGCACCCGATGGCATCGTTGGCTGCTGCTTCAGTTTCTGCCGCCGCGCGGCCAGGCTCAGCCGCCGCAGTCGGCAGCAGAAAATGCGACGGCGTGGGCGGTATGCGGGGGCTCCGGCGTTGTCATCGCCAAACGGGCCGGATGGTCCTGCTCCGCGGTCAACGCACGCGCCAGCTCTCCGACCAATACAGGCCTTGACGGCGTGGCTGTCCTGTCGTCGAAATACTCATTCGTGACTTGGAGATCGGCTGACTCTGATGACACCGCTCGTATCACGCTTGGTCCGCTATGCCGCCCAGCGAATCGTTGCGAGCCCGCGTGCACGCGAGGTCGCATCAACTGCCGCCAAGGGCGTCTCGGAGGAGGTGAAGGCCATCGCTCGCTCCGACGACAAGGCGCGTGCTGCAGGGCGTTCGGTTCGCAGGTTTCTGGACAGCGCCAGGGGCTCCACGCGCACACCGAACGACGCGGACCAATGACGTCGTCACCATAGGTCCCGCGACCCTCGCAGACGACGGAGACAATCCCTTCACCGGCGGCAGACGGGCGCATGCGACGCCAGCTTCGAGACGTTTGATGGCAGCGGCGCCGCAACGAACGGATGTCGCGACGATTGGTGCGTACCGCATTGCAAGCGCTGTCGCCGCCCCCCCGACTCCCGGCGCTTGGGGTTGCGGCGGTGCCGAACCTACGGCGCGTCGCCGAGCCGCTCCAGGCGACCGAGGTCAGTCAGCACCGTTTCGAACACGAGCGCGACGGCAGCACCATCGGCATCGGTTTCGAACGCAACGACGACTGAATCGCCGTCGGCCGGGACCCACTGCTCGAACCGGGTATCGGCCACCGACCGCATGTACCAGGCCGCAGCGCCGGCAGAGCTTATCATCAGAAAACCGGGCTGTGGTCCGATGGCATTGTTCAGTGCCTGCCCGACCACGAAACGCGGCGCATTATCGTTGGCCGGGTCGCCGTAGAGCCCATGGAAGCGATCGAGATCCTCACGCGGCTCTCCCAGGTCGAAGACGACGGCCTCGCACGGTGCGCCTTCCAGGATGGCGACGTTCAAGACTCCACTGATCAGAGCCGTGCGGCCGGGCTCGAGCGGAGATCGGAGCGTATGAAATCCCTGCTCGCGCGTGAACGGCACGTACCAGCGCAGGATCGATTCCGCGGCGACTGTCATGGTGCCATCGTTCCGGACATAGATATCGTACGCAGCAACTTCGCAGACGATTTCGGTGTTGGCCTGTGCCTGAGCGAGAGCAGCGCGTGGCCCGAACGGTAACGCGGCAGCAACAGCAGCCAAAGCAGCCATCGTGGGGCGCCTAAACATCATATTATATCTCCCTGAGATCGTCCCGATCGAAGTCGACACTTGTCACCCAACGACGATAGTGCCAATCTGTAAAGGGCCGCCACTTCTGGCTTTCCGCTTGTGCGGTTCCGAGCGTCGACGCGCGGCTGCGCGGTGGTTGTTGTGTCCGACGGCTTCGATCCGAACTCTGGAATGCTTGATATGAAGAAGATTGTCCCGGTTGTTGTTGGTTGTACGACGTTGTTGGCGCTGTGGCCGGCGTTGGCACAGGACGACGGTGTCGTAACGCTGGATCCGGCGCTGTTCGAGCAAGGGCAGGTTATCTACGACGCGAATTGCGTGGCCTGCCATCAACCCGGTGGCGTTGGGCTGGAACCCAGCTTTCCTGCGCTCAACGCCAACGACATATTGACCGATCTCAATTTCGTCATTGGCAATATCGCGCAAGGCCGGGGGGCGATGCCGGCCTTCCCGGATCTGACCGCGACGGATATCGCGGCTGTACTCAGTTTCATCCGCAACGCCTGGGACAACGACTTCGGGGGCGTCACGCCGGAGATGGTCGAAGAAGTGCTTGCAGGCCTCGAGGAGCGCGCCGAACTCACCTCGGTCTGGGAAGTAGGCATGTTCACGACCGCGCAAGCCGAGCGCGGAGAGAATCTTTACGAAGGGTGGTGCGCCGAGTGCCACGGAGCGCGGCTCAACGGCGCGCCCGAAGACCCGGACAGGCGGTCGTCACCGGCTCTGGCCGGGGGGAGCTTCCTGAACAAGTGGCAGGGCACGTCGGTCGCTACTCTGTTCGAGTACATGCGGGTGACGATGCCGGAAAGCAATCCGGGCTTCCTGCCAGATCAGGATTACGCTGATATCCTGGCCTACATGTTCTTCGAGAACGACATGCCGGCCGGAGACAACGAGCTCCCGCCCGATACCGAGGCGCTTGCCGCATACGTGATAACTCTGAAGCCCGCGGAGTAGCCGTCGAGGCCGAAGCACATTCGTCGACACAAAGGGCGTTGGCCGGATTGATGATGGCGCTCAAATCGCCATCATCGGACAGCGCGGGTGGTGTCCTGCCGGAGCCGCGGCGCCGGTCGCCTGCGCGGCTCTTGTAGCGATCGACGATGTCGCCCCGCCGCCGCCTTCGCTCGGGGTTCCAGCCTGTGTGACGCGCAGGCCCAGGGGGAGCGCCATCGCTTCCTCGACCGCGCCCCAGCCGCCCGGGAGCCCGCGGCGCTGCCGTCGGAGTGTTCACCGACGCTACTGCTCCGTCTTTCCGCAGACGTCTGTTCAGAAGCTCCCGGCCCGTCCGGTGAAACCACCGCATCCGGCGCGCCGCGCCGGCAATCGCTTTACCCAAAAGGCGGACGCACCATCCCGACCGGCCTCGCGGACCGTGACTGGCACAAGACTTCCGGTCATCGGGTGAGAGGCAGGCGCTGGTTTCAGGCAGCACCTTTGAGGTCGGCCGACGGGGCATAGGCCGAGGGCAGGAGCTCGTCGTGGGGCGATGACCGGCCGGTGCTCGCCGCCGCCGTCGCAACCGGCGACGAGGGGCGCTTCTTCGGTTCAGGGCAGTGGGACGGATGGCGCCTTCGACGACGTGGGAGTCGATCTCGATGCATCCGATGTCGAGGAAAAGGGTGAGGCCGTGCAGTGAATCGCCTCGAGGGGCTGGCCGATCAGGCCGAGCTTCTCACGCAAGCAAGGCTCCCGCCCCGTGACGGTCGGCCGGCCTCGTTCATGGCGGTGATCCTAATCGCTTGTCGGAGCTGCGGCTGCGGATCCAAGCCGATCGTATGGAGCCCGGCGATGGGCTCCTCCGGATCAACAAGCCACTCAGCCCCAGATTGCCGCTTCGGTGGGCTCGTGATCGAAATCGAGTGCGGCGCGGCTGCTCGTATCACCGTTGACCTCGAGCGTCCTTCGGGCGGCGATGTGCTTCTTTCCGGAAACAACGACCGAGTAAGTCCCGTTCGGGACCCGAAGCTGCGCCACGCCGTTCTCGTCCGTCTGCGCCCGGTAGGGGTGCATCACGACGGTGCAGCCCTTGATCGGCGTCTCGTTCTCGCGGTCCACGACTTCGATCGTCACAAGGCTGTCCGGTCGTGGCACGACCCTTAGCTTGAAAGCGGCAGTACCCTCCCGGTGTGGAGGTTCGTCGTCCGACGCGGGCACCATCACGCGCCATTGGTACTGGTCGGTCTCGGCGGGCGCTTGGAGGGAAAGCTCGGCAAAGTACAGGGCATCCGTACCCGGCCGCGTTTCATCGCCCACTGCGAACGCCGCCACCTCGTTGCCGTTGTGATCAATGACCGCACCCGCGCGGCCGGCGACCGAACCACCCGACGAGGATCGCATGCCAACCTTGAGGCGGAATGTTTCGCCGGTGACGATGGTCGGAGGGATGTCCCACACGAGCACATGTGTCTTGAAGACGTTGACTTCCAGCTGGATCGGGGCCGACGTCTCCCCGTACTCATCGGTATCCGTCTCGAACGCCGGGACCGTCGCCGTCCATTCGTAGATGCCCGGTGTTGCCGGCGCGGTAACTGTGATCCGTTCGGTCCGGTTGGCGTAGCCGTCATACGCCACCTCGGCCGTGGCCACTTCCCTGCCTTCGTGATCCTTGATCACGAGCGTCGCCCCGGAGAGGTCGCGACTTTCGCCGCACGAGATGGTCGCCTTCAGCCAGACCTCCGACCCGACGTCGATGTCGCCCGTCAAAATCTCGACGGCGATCGAATCGAGGCCCCGCCTGTCGTCTTCCTGCAACTCGATCTCGTTCGCTTCCTGGCCCATCAGATCCACCACTCTACAAATGAAGGTAAGGAAGTGGGGGCCGAAGCCCCCACTGTACTCTTGACGGAGCGGTGTTCACCGCCCCTGCGCACGCATCATCGCCGTCGCGATCTAGTTCGGATCGCGAGCAACGTATGTGCCGGCGACGTAGCCATGCACGTGGCCCTTGCCCAGCCCGTGCTTGTTGAAGCCGCCAACCGCTTCGCCACCGGCGTACAGGCCGCGGATCACCTCGCCCTTCACGTCCAGCACCTGCTGCTGCGGGTTGACCCGAAGCCCGCCATAGGAGTCGTGCCAGACTGCGACGATCGACAGAGCATAGAAGGGCGGCTCCAGGATCGTGTGCATCGGTCCGTCGACATGGCGATCGAACTCGGGGTCTTCGCCCGCTTCGACATAGCCGTTCCACGTGTCGATGGTTTGCGACAGGTAGCGCAGGGGCACCCTCTGGAACGGGTGGCGGGCGAAGATCTTGCCCGCCAGCTCCTGGATCGTGTCGGCGCGGAAGGAGTAGCCGTCTTCGTCCGAGATGAACGGGAACCGCAGATTCCACCCGGTCCGGTCCGCGGTTGCCTGATCGAAGATCGCCCAAATTGGCCCGGAGTGGTAGTCCGGCGGCTGCGAACCCTCGTTCATGGCGAGCGCGGCATCGAGGCCGTGGTCATAGTTGTACATCTGCCGAACCCACTCGGCCGAGCAGTTGCGCCAGTCGGTGGGGACATGGTCGAGGTTCGAACGCGGCTGGCCACGGTTGGGACCGGCCGGCCAGTTGTTGCCGGCTGGCCGGTCGGCGAGGCGGGTCTCGTTGAAGAACCGCTTGCCGACCTGATTGACGGCGATCAGTTCCTCCCACCCCGAGCCGCCGATGCCGAGGCCCGTCGACTTCCGGAACTTGAACGCCGGATGTCCAGGATACACCGCAGTGTACGCGTCCCGTGTTCCGAGCCTGCCCGAGATATGGAACGTGGTCGGATAGGACAGGTTCTGCTGCATTCCGGCCAGGTTGGCCCCGACCTTCATACCGGCGATGAGGGCACTGGCGTCCTGACCGTGCGGACCCTGAAGGCCATAGCCGCTGGTGACGAACGCCGGCTCCCGGAACGCGGGGTAGAACATGGAGCGGACCTCCGGATTGCCGGCGAAGCCGCCACTGGCCAGAACCACCCCACGACGCGCCTTGATGTGGATCGTCTCGCGACGCTCGTCGATGTTGCCGTTCTGCCACCAGCTGCGCAGAAGCTCTCCAGATTCAGGATCGTGGCGCGGCGTATAGCTCGCCTTGATCCCAAGGACGCGACCCGCGGTCGGCTCTTCGCGAATGATCTCGTCGAAGTGCCGGAAGAGCATGAACTGAACGCCCTTCTCGCGCGCCGAGAACTCGAGCGGCCGCGCCAGGGCGACGCCGTTCTGCACGGCGCCGGGCCCGACATTGTTGTTGGCGCGGCCCATCTTCACCGGAGCGAAGGCGCTGGTGCGCTCGGAGTCGACGATACCCGCGTCTTCCTCCGTAATCGTCCCCGCGCGCATGTCGGTCCTGTCACCGAGCATCAGGAACGCCCAGGGGGCCCTTGCGCGCGACAGACCACCGCCACCATGGGTGCCGGTAATGCGTGAGAACCGAACGTAGTTCTCCATCAGGAACTGGCGCGTCGGCCCGGCGTTCTCGGCCCACGCCCGCATCAGGTCGCGCTGGTTGTAGCGATAAGGGCTCTGCGCCTTGGTATCGACGATCGACCAGTCCGTGACGTCCTTGAACAGGAGATCGACGCTGTCGTCCAGTTCCTCCGGAGACACGGACGGCGGGACGGTGATGAAGCCTTCGTCGTCGAACAGGCCTGCGGCGTCGCGCTTCTGGATCGGGTCGTCGCCACCCAGCGAGAGCCATGCTCCGCTGTGCAGCATTCTTCCACCGAGGTCGAAATTCTGATCAACGACCAGAACCGACGCCCCGAGGTCGCGGGCACGAATCGCCGCCGTCAGTCCGGCGCAACCACCGCCGGCGATTACGACGTCAACCTCATAGTCCCATTCAATGTCGCCGGGCCCGCGCGGAGCGTCGCCGGGTCCGAACGCTGCAGCCTGGGTCGGCGAAAGCGCTATGGCGCCTGCCGCAACACCGGCGGCGGCACCCGCCTTGAAGAAGTCACGTCTGTTGAGGCCGTCCTCCTGAACGTGCTTCTTGTCAGCGTCTTTGCGATTCTTGGGCATTCAACCCTCCCTCACTTGTAGGTCACACGCAAGTTATGCACGGCAAAACGCCGCAGGGCAATACATGACCAAGAAGACGCTTGAGAAAATCGCTGAGAAAGAGGTGTGTTCCTATCGAGTTCGTTCTGTAAGTCTTATTGTACTATTATAACGTTGGTGAACTCTTTGCGATGGCACGAATGGTGGGCATCGGCAGCCCGTAGATCCGGCGGCTCGTCTACCCTAGGCTCGGCCCAGAACGTCCGCCTCCGCTCACCGAGTTTCGTCGTCGGCATCCGGATGGGCGTGGTCGCGGTGGGCTCGTTCTGATCCTGCTCCGGATCGCTCTCGGCAGATCCAATGCCTGGCTGATCGCCACCAACATCGTCAGCCTGACCGTGGTGCTTCACGTCAGCGCCTGATCGATTTCCCAGCGCTGATCGCCCGTTGCTTGAGACTTCCACCGTAGAGCGTCGCGGCGTGGTTGTCGCAACCGGAGGTCGGCCCAGCCGGCCGGCTATGCCGCGCAACAAGGCTGGGGAGAGGGGAAGCACGATGACATCATCGCACGACGCTCAACGGCCTCGTCTTCTCAGGTCGGGCTGGGGCTGGGCATGCTTGGCTATGCTGGCCACGTATGCTCGTCGGCGTTGGCGATTGTGCCGATGGCCGGTACCTGGTTCATCGACGATGCGGTGGTCAACATCCGCAAGCCGGACGATGGACGCCGCAACGGGCACGCACAGCGCGGGCGACGGGACGAGGGCCGGTTCGGGTTAGGGAAATCTGGTGCTGCTGGACAGGATTGAACTGTCGACCTCTCCATTACCAATGGAGTGCTCTACCACTGAGCTACAGCAGCGAAACGCCGGGGCGGTGGCCGTCCCGGCGCGGCGGCACTACTGCCATAGCGGCCCCGGCCGTGCAAGGATGTCGGGCAGCCGGCGCCAGGGGCGTTTCGACGCCGGGGGCATGAGGGAGGAAGGGATGGTCGAGCGGCGGAAACCGCAGCTCCGCGCCGAGCGCGAAGCCCGCCTTGCGGAGGCCCTCCGCCGCAACCTCCGCCGCCGCAAGGACGCTTCGGCGGAAGGACAAACGGCAGCGGAAGAAGCCGGAGCGTCGCCCGCCAGGGTCGATGCGGCTGGGCGGCCTGGCTCGAAGCAGGATGAGCGGTAGCGTTCGACAGCCAGGTCGCCTCTACTCCCGCCCGACCTTCTCCTCCAGCCGCGCCACGCCGTTCCGGATCATCCGGCCGTAGCCATCCTCGGGAAGGTCGTCGAAACTCTGACGCGCGAGGGCGAGGTGGCGGCGCGCGTCGTTCGGGCGGGCGAGCCTGTCGTAATCCTGGGCAAGGTTGAGGTGGAGCGAGGGGAAGAAGCTCTCGAGCACCAGGCCCGGCAGGGTGGCTGCGAACTCGTCCTCGTCCATGTCCCTGGCCGCGTCGAGCGCGCGCTGGTCCCACAGCAGCGCGTCGGCCGGCTCGTCCTGAACGTCGGCCATGTAGTGGGCGAGGATACAGCGGTGGATCGGATCGGCGCCATCGCCGAGTTCCGCCCAGATCTCGGCAAAGCGCGCGCGCTTGCCTTCGCGGCCGGCCTCGTTGTCCGCGATCGTATCCATGATCGCCTGCATCGTCGGGTCGAAACTCATCGCGCTGGTCTCTGCTCGGTGGCCGATGCTCTCTGCGACAAACTCGGGAAGGGATCAAACGCGAATTGCTCGTGGCGCCCAGCGCTACGCGCGCTCCAGCCGCAGGTCCGAAATCTCCGCCCGGAGTTCTTCCATTCCGAGTCCGGTCTCCGACGATGTCAGGAGAACCGTCGGGTGGGCCGCGGCCCGCAGCTTCAGCGCGGCCGAGACCGAGCGCATCACACCCTCGATCTCCCGCGATTTCGGCTTGTCCGCCTTGGTCAGAACCACCTGATAGGAGACCGCGGCCTTGTCGAGGAGTTCCATCACCGCCGCGTCGTTCTCCTTCAGGCCATGGCGGCTGTCGACCAGCAGATAGGCGCGCCGGAGGTTTGGCCGGCCGCGGAGATAGGTGAAGACGAGCCTTTTCCAGGTCTCGGAAACCGCGCGCGGCGTCGCCGCGTACCCGTAGCCCGGCATGTCGACGAGCGTCAGGTCGGGGGCGGCGGCGAACAGGTTGAGCTCGCGCGTCCGGCCCGGCGTGTTCGAGGTCCGGGCAAGTCCGTGCTGGCCGGTCAGCGCGTTGATCAGCGACGATTTGCCGACGTTCGAGCGCCCGGCGAACGCCACCTCGATGCCCGAAACCGGCGGCAGCTGTTCCGGCTTGGCGACGCCCATGATGAAGGTCCACGGATGAGCGAACAGGAGGCGGCCGGCTTCGAGCCGCGCGGCTTCCCTGGCGTCTGGTGCTTCGGTGGTGTCGTCCATGGCCGTCATAAAGGCCACTCCGCGCAGCTTCTCAACCCCTCAGCAGCGCTTCCAGCGTTTCGAGACGATCCGCCTCGCCCGGCGGCTTGTCCCATCTCAGGCGCGAGATCCGCGGGAAACGCATCGCCACGCCCGATCGATGCCGCGTCGACCGGTTCAGCCCCTCGAACGCCACCTCGAACACGAGTCCGGCATCCGGCTGGTGCACCACCTCCCGCACCGGGCCGAAGCGGCCGACCGTGTTGTTGCGGACGAAGCGGTCGATCTCGGTCAGCTCCTCGTCGGTGAAGCCGAAATAGGCCTTCCCGACCGGCACCAGTTCCGGCCCGGTCTCGCCGTCGGTCCAGACGCCGAACGTGTAGTCCGAATAGAACGACGATCGCTTGCCATGGCCGCGCTGGGCATACATCAGCACCGCATCAACCACGTGCGGGTCGCGCTTCCATTTGAACCACGGCCCCTTCGGCCGGCCGGGTTCGTAGGCCGAATCCCACCGCTTCAGCATCAGTCCCTCGATCACCGCGTCAGGCGGCGACGACCGGAGGCGGGTCAGATCGCCGGTGTCCGCGAACGGCACGAGCGGCGAGACATCCATGCGCTGCGAGCGTGAGCCTGCGACAAGCGCTTCCAGCCGCTCCCGGCGCGCCCGGAAAGGCAGGCGGCGCAGGTCCTCGCCGTCGATGACGAGCGCGTCGTAGGCCCGGAGGAAGGCCGGGTAGCGCCGCACCATCTGCTCGGTGACGACCTTCCGGTTCAGCCGCTGCTGCAGGTCGCCGAACGATCCCAGCTGGAACCCCTCGATGGAGTGGCCGCCGACAAGAAGCTCCCCGTCGATGGCGCCCTGGAAGTCGAACGACTGCACCAGGTCCGGAAAGCCGGCGGAGATGTCTTCGCCGGTCCGCGAATAGAGCCGCTTTGCCAGGCCTTCCACTACCGCCTGGACGCGGATGCCGTCCCATTTCCATTCCGCGGCGTAGGCGTCCGGCGTGATCGCCGCCACCTCGCTGTCGGCGATGGCGTGGGAGAGCATCACCGGCCGGAACGGCGCGCGGATGCGGGACTCCGGCCGCTCGCCGCGGCCCTCGAGCCAGGCGAACAGGCTTCGGTAGGGTGGCACGACCCCGTGCCACACCTCCTCGATCTCGTTGACCTCCCGGCCCCCGAGATCCGCCAGCGCCTGCTTCGCCAGCCGCGCCGACACGCCCACGCGGAGCGCCCCGCCCACCAGCTTGATCAGCCCCCAGCGACCGGTTGCATCGAGCTGGTCGAGCCACGCCGCCATCACCCGAGGCGCCTCGAGCTTCGACGTGCGCTGCAGCGTCTCCACGACATCCGCCAGCGTCAGCGGCGGCGCGTTGTGCCCGACCCCGGGCGTCGCCCGCCAGCCATGCGCATGCGTCGGCGTGGCCGGCTCTGCAGCGGACGCCACCCAGGCGAAGGGGTCGTCCGCGCCGACCGCGGACCCAAGCGCCCCCGCATCGAGGAAGCCGGCCGCGCCGTCTTCGCTCATCGAGGCAAGACCGCCGCCTTCCTCCTCCCCCACAAGGGGGGAGAGAACCCCCCGACTGGCATCCGGCTGGGGAAGAGTGCGAGCATTCCCGCGGGAGGGCCTGGCCTCCGGGAGATCATCGAACGGCAGCGACAGCGTCGTCGCCACGTCCGCGAGCCGGGCCTTGTCCCGATCCTTCGGATAGCCGCGCGATCGGCCCGCGCCGGCGGGTTTCGGCAGCGGCGCGGCCAGCGGCGGCGCCACGTCCGCCGTGCCGGGCTCGGGCCACGCCAGGGCGATCGTCTCGGCGAGGTCGCCGACATAATCGTAGGAGTAGTAGAACAGCACTCCGTCCAGCCGCTCACCGATCAGCGCCCGCAGCGTCGCCGGCTTCACGCTCGCGATCGCGAGGTCCCCGGTCAGCGCGGCCAGCGCATAGCCGCGATCAGGGTCGGGCGTCTCCGCAAAATAGTCCCGCATCAGGCGAAGCTTTGCGTTCCGCTGCGGCGTCAGGACCAGCCGGTCGAGGAGGCTTGCGAAGCGCTTCATGGGGCTGGCGCGCCAGCGTCGTCGCGATACTCGACCTCGACGTCCGGCCATGCCGCTTCGAGCCTGTCCGCCAACACGCTCACCATTTTTCGGAACGTGTCGTTCGACACGGGTTCGTACGCCCAGACGATGAAGCGGTCTGTCCCGAAGGTCGCGAATGCGGAGATCAGGATGTCGGTGCCACGGAACAGTGTCGCGCTGAGCGGCATCCCGAGCGTGACGGAGTGGACCTCGAATCCTTCCGCGCGAGCGAACTCCACCAAGAAGGCCCGCAATGCCTCGCCATACGGATCGCCCTCGATGGTCAGTAGCCATTCCACAGTCGGGCGATTGATCTCGTTCCGGGTCATCAGGCCGAGGACATCGTGAAGCGTCGGCTGGGCGCGCGCGGACGGGCCCGGAGCGAACACCGCCGTGCCCAACACCAGCGCGACCGCGACGGCCGATCGCCACGTCGGACCACCGCGCCGACCGGAGCACGCCTCGTCACGAACCTTGCTCAACTGGCCCCCTCCGTCTCCTCGTCCTCATAGCCGACAATGTGCAGCGGCCGGGCCGCAATGCCGTTGAGCTCGCACCAGCGCACGAGAGCTTCCTCCCGCCCGTGCGTCACCCACACCTCGCCGGCGCCGGTCTCGCGGATCGTCGCCGTCAGTTCGTCCCAGTCGCCGTGGTCGGAGATGACGAGCGGCAGCTCGACGCCGCCCTGCTTCGCCCGCTGCCGGATCCGCATCCAGCCCGAGGCGAACCCAACCAGCGGCTCGGCAAAGCGCCGCGCCCAGCGGCCCTCGAATGCGCCCGGCGGCGCCACCACGATCGCACCGGCAAACTCCTCGCGTGCCTTGCTGTCGTCCGTCGCCGACCTGATGTCGCCGAGGGCAACGCCACGCGCCTGGTAGAGGCGGCACAGGCTCTCAAGCGCGCCATGAATGTAGACCGGCCGGTCGTAGCCGGCATCGCGGAGCAGCCGGATCACCCGCTGCGCCTTGCCGAGCGAATACGCCCCGACGAAATGCGTCCGCTCCGGAAACTGCTCCGTCGAGCCGATCAGCTTCCGGATCTCGTCGAGCGCCGGCGGATGGTGGAACACCGGCAGGCCGAACGTCGCCTCGGTGATGAACACGTCGCAGGGCACCAGCTCGAAGTTGGCGCAGGTCGGATCGGCCTGGCGCTTGTAGTCGCCCGACGCGACCATCCGCAGCCCGTTTGCCTCGACCACGATCTGCGCCGAGCCCAGCACGTGCCCCGCCGGCCGGAATGTGACGCGGACGCCGTTGATCGTCACGGCCTCGCCATACGCCACGGGCTGCCGCGCGCCGGAAAAGCCCGCGCCCATCCGCGCTTCCATGATGGCGATCGTATCTGCCGTCGCCATCACGGCGGCATGGCCGGGCCGCGCATGATCCGAATGGCCGTGCGTGATCAGCGCCCGCGGCACCGGGCGGGTCGGGTCGATGTGGAAATCGCCGAGCGGCGAAAAGAGCCCGCTCGGGCCGGGGCAGAGGAGATCTTCCGGGCGCACTGTCTGGATATAGGGCGCCGCGACGCCGGCGGCCACGTTTTGTTCGTGCGCCGCGCCCTCAGGCCGGCACGGAGCCGCGACATGCCCACGCCACCGCCGCGAAGGAGCGCGGCCCGTCGGGTCGGCCGCCCTCATAGGCATCGCGCACCGCGAGCTCCAGCGCCTCGCGACCGCCGTCGTCGAGCGAGCCGAAGTATTTGCCGAGCGGACCTTCGCCGGCGGCGATCGGATCGAAATAGTCGGCGAAGCCGGCGTATTCCATGCGGATCGCGAGCGCGGTTTCCTCGACGTCGTGGAGGCCCTCCGCCTCGAAGGCGGCCTTCATCTCGCCCTGCTCCATCATCGGCTGGAACAGATAGCGGCTCCGCGCCGCGCGCCCGGCGGCGCCGAGCATCGCGGCGGTGTCCCAGAACATCCGCATGCCTGGGAGGCCGCCAAAATGGTCCCACACGCAGGCGGCGACCGTTCCGCCCGGGCGGACCACGCGGCGCAACTCGGCGATCATCCGCGCCGGCTCGGGCATGAAATGGAGGACGAGGAGCGAGAGGGCGCGGTCGAACGTACCGGCGTCGAACGGCAGCGCGCAGGCGTCTCCCTCATGGATGTCGATCCGCGGGTCGGTGTTGCGGCGGCGCGCCTCCGCCACGAACACCGGCGACAGATCGACGGCGGCGATGCCGCGAAGGTCGGCGGCTTCGGCGAGGGCGAAGGTGAGGCTGCCCGTACCGCAGCCCACGTCGACGATGCGCTCGCCGTCGGTGAGCCCCGCGAAGTCGATGAACGGCAGCGCGAGTTTCCGGCTGAAGCGCCCCATCAGTTGCTCGTAGCCGGCCGCGCTGTTGACGGTGAAGGTGGACGACATCGCCTTTCCCTCGTTTCGCCCCGGGACACTTAAGCGCCGCGGCGCAGTGCGGGACAAGCCGGCCGCGTGCGGAAGCGCCGCCGTCGACCTACTCCCAAGGCGGAGAGAGAGGCGCCATCCCGCAGGAATCCGCTTCCATCGCCTCGTTGATGCGGCGCAAGGTCGGAGCGCACCCGGCCGGCTAGCGTGACTTGGCCCGATCGGGGCAACACGGGGGAGGACGCCATGGTGGACAAGGATCGCATCGCCGGATCTGCGAAGCAGGTCAAAGGCACGCTGAAGGAAGTCGCCGGCAAGGTGATGGGCGACGCGAAGCTCCAGGCCGAAGGCAAGGCCGACAAGGCCAAGGGCAAGGCCCAGAACGCGGTCGGCAGCCTCAAGGATACGCTGCGCGGCAAGTAGTGCCCGCTAGCTTGCTGCGGCCGTGGTCTCGCTGCCCGGTAGTACGCCGGGCAGCGCCGCCGTCTCCGCGGCATCCGCCGGGCGGCCGACAAGGAAGCCCTGAAGCTCGTCGCAGCCGCAGCGCAGCAGGAAGTCCCGGTGCGCCTGCGTCTCGACGCCCTCCGCCGTCACGCTGAGGCCGATGGCGTGGGCAAGGTCCACGATTCCGCGCACGATCGACCGTGCGCCGGACGATGACTCAATGCCGATCAGGAACGACCGGTCGATCTTCACGCGATGAAGTGCGGCCGAGCGCAGGTAGCGCAGCGACGAATAGCCGGTGCCGAAATCGTCGATTGCGATGCGGAAACCGGCCTCGCGCAACGCGCGGATCGCGCGGCCGGACTGATCCTCCTCCGAAACGATGACGCTCTCGGTCACCTCGAGTTCGATCTGGTCGATCGCGATCCTGGACTCGCGGAGGATCGCCAGCAGGCGCGCCGGATAGTCGCCCTGGCGGAGTTCCAATGCTGAAACGTTGATGGCGGCCGGCACCGCCCAGCCAACGATTGCCCGACATGTCTCGCGCAGGACGAATTCGCCCAGCGGCAGGATCAGGCCGGTCTCCTCGGCGAGCGGGATGAAGACCGAGGGCGGAACCTCGCCGCGCTCCGGGTGCACCCACCGGCATAGCGCCTCGACGCCGGTAATCGCATTCGACCGCGCCGCCCGCACCGGCTGGAACACAACGTCGAGCTCGTCCCTACCGATCGCGGCGCGGAGATCCTCCTCCAGGCGCTGGCGCGCGACGGCGTCCTGCCCCAGTTCCTCGGTGAACAGGCGAAACAGGTTCCGGCCCTCGGCCTTCGCCTTGTACAGCGCGATGTCGGCCTGTCGCATCAGTTCCGTAGGCGTGATTGCCGGCGTACCGCCGGCGGGGGCGGTGGCCGCCCCGATCGATACGCCAACCGACACGAGCCCCTCGGGGAGCTGCAACGGCTGGCCGACAGCCGCAATGAGCCGGCACGAGAGTTCGGCCAGCGCGGCTTCACCGTTGGTGCGGAAGAGGACCGCAAACTCGTCGCCGCCGAGGCGGAAGACGGTGTCGGTCGTACGGATCGCGTGCCCGATACGGGCGCCGGTCTCGCGGATCACGCGGTCTCCGGCCGGATGGCCGAAGGCGTCGTTGACGTTCTTGAACCGGTCGAGATCGAGCATGAGAAGCGACGCGCCCGTACCGCCCTCCGGCCGGAGTATCTCCGCAAGCATCCGCGCCAGCGCGGCGCGGTTGGGGAGCCCCGTCATCGTGTCGTGCAGCGCTTGGTGCCGGAATTCCCGCCCGCCCGCGACCAGCGCGCGATAGGACCGCGCGGCGCCGCGCGCGAGGAGGACGATAAGCCCGGCGAAGACAGCGAATGTCAGGCCGAGCCATGGCGCCGTCTCCCGCAGCATTGTCGAGCCGGGCCGCTCCGGCGTCCAGATGAGGTAGCCATCGACATCGGTGTCGCTGCCGAGCGGATAGGCAACCTCGCCGCCGCGCGTCTCCGGTCGCCACGCGAACCGGGCGCCTGCGAGGAGGTAGCTCGCGGCAAGTTCCGCCACGAAGGTCTGGTCGAGGAAACGGACGCTGGCGAACAGGAGCTCCGTGCCAGGCGCCTGCACGATGGCAGTCGAACTGGGCACGATCGGCATCGCGCTCACGATCGCCGGCCGCCCCTCCACGACCGCGACTTCCGCCTCGACGGGTGCCCCGGCGCGAACCCGCGCCGCCATTTCCGCCACGGCCTGCGGCAGCGCCAGCACTACGCCCGGCCCGGCGCCCTGGCCGTCGGCCATGCCATAGATCGCCCGTCCGGCCTCATCGAGCACAAAGGTGCGGTCGTGTCCGAAGTAGTCATACATCCACACGCCGAGGTTCTCGTCTACCCAGGCGTAGTCGAAGGCGAACTTCGTCTTGACGACGGCGTCGTCCCACAGGGCGACGCTCTCCTGGTCATGGACGATGATGTCCGTTTCGGCTTCCAGAAGATGGGCGACGAGCCGCGTCTGGTTCTGGATCGCAAGCGTATCGCTTCGCGTCGCGGACCATGCAGTGACCGCCGCCACGGCGCCAAGGCCGACCAGGATCACCCCCAGCGCGATGAACCGGACGGGCAGCACTCCCCCGCGATCAAGCGCCAGCATGACTTCCTGCCGCTCCGGCACGCGATACACATAGCCCGGCCCGCGCCAACAGCCAGGGACTGCTCGGCGCGAAGTTTAGCGCGGCGGAGCTAACGGCCGGTCAACAGAGGCTGCACAGAGCTTAACGATCTGCCGCGACGCGTGTTTCACCCGCCGCGCACGGCCGCTCATGGCATTCGCAGTGCGATGGCGTTGAAATCCTGCCTCAGGCCGCGTGGTGCGTGGCGCCCTCGGTGAGCACGCCGTAGAGCAGCGCCGGGTCCGGTGCGTTCCGGAGCCGCGTCGCGACGCCCGGCTCACGGAGGATGCGGGCGATGCGGGCGAGGGCCTTGAGGTGGTCGGCGCCGGCATTCTCCGGCGCCAGAAGAAGGAACAGAAGGTCGACGGGCTGGTCGTCGAGGGCTTCGAAGTCGATCGGCTTCGGCACCCGGGCAAAAACGCCGTGAATCTGGGTGAGGCCGGGCAGCTTGCCGTGCGGAATCGCAATTCCGCCGCCTACCCCGGTCGATCCGAGCTTCTCGCGCTGCAGCAGCGTTTCGAAGATCGTGCGCTCATCGAGGCCGGTGATCTCCGCGCCTTTCTGGGCGAGTTCCTGGATCGCCTGCTTCTTGCTGTTTGCCTTCATCGAAGGAATGACGGAATCGGGACGGATCAGGTCACTCAGGTCCATGACTTTTCCTTCGTTGGGATCAGTTGCCGGCCGGCCCGCCGGGCCGGTGCGGTACGAGCGCAGGGCGCCGTGCGCGACCCGGCATCATGCCGGCAGCGCGCGGAGCGGCGGACGGAAGCTTCCTTCCGCCGGAAAACGGCTGACGCTCGAAAATGATCCTCGGCCTTTCATCGATTACGACCGGCGTTCGAGGGGCGACATCGCACGCTCTCTGGCTCTTGTGCCGCCGCGAGCCCGTCAAGGCCGCGACCCGGTCCATGAACGACGGGGCCGAAGCCCGCACGTTCCGCGAGCCCTTCTAGGGAAGGGACGCGGTTAAGTCAATGTTTGGCCAAAAACCGTACGGAATCAAACGTTTGCGTGACGGTCGCGGCGCCGGTTGACGGACGAGGGTATATGCATCGACTCGCGATATTTGGCGACCGTGCGGCGGGCGATGTCGATGCCCTGCCTGCGAAGGAGCTTCACGATCGTGTCGTCGGAGAGCGCCGTATCCGTCTCCCCGTCGATAAGGGTGCGGATGTGATGGCGCACCGCTTCCGCGGAATGCGCCTCGCCGCCGCCGGCGGCTGGAATGGACGACGTGAAAAAGTACTTCAGCTCGAAGATGCCGCGCTGCGTGGCCATGTACTTGTTCGACGTGACCCGGCTGACCGTCGATTCGTGCATCGAGATCGCGTCCGCCACGGCCTTGAGGTTGAGCGGCCGCAAATGGGCGACGCCGTGTGCGAGGAAGCCGTCCTGCTGGCGGACGATCTCGGTCGCCACCTTGAGGATGGTGCGGGCGCGCCGGTCGAGGCTGTCGACCAGCCATTTGGCGGTCTGGAACCGCTCGGCGAGGAAGGCACGGTCGGTGTCCTTCTTCGAGGCGCCCGAGACAGTCGCGTAGTAGCTGTGATTGACGAGGAGGCGCGGCAGCGTCTCGTTGTTGAGCTCGATCCGCCAGTCTCCGTCCGGCCCGGGCGTCACCATCACGTCGGGGATCAGCGTCTGGATGGGCGCGTGGTCGAAGCCCGCGCCCGGCTTGGGGTTCAGCAGCCGGAGCTCCGCAAGCATGTCCGAGAGGTCCGCTTCATCCACCCCGCAAAGGCGGCGGAGTCCGGCATAATCCCGCTTCGCGACGAGGTCGAGATTGGCGAGCAGCGCCTGCATTGCCGGGTCGAGGCGGTTGCGTTCGCCAAGCTGGAGGGCGAGGCATTCCTCGAGGCTCGCGGCAAACACGCCGGTGGGCTCGAAGCCCTTGAGGAGGGCGAGCGTCCGGTTCACGAGCGCGGTCGACGCGCCGAGCCGCCGCGCGAGTTCGGCCGGGTCAGTGCGGAGATAGCCCGCCTCGTCGAGCTCCGAGATCAGCGACACACCGACGATCCGCATCTGGGCGTCGGTGGTGGCAAGGCCGAGCTGCTCGGTGAGAAACTCGGGCAGCGTCTTCCCCGCGGCGACGAACGCCTCGAGATTGTAGTCGTCCGAGGACACCGGCTGGCGGCTCGGCGCCGTTGCCCAGCTCTCGACCGGCAGCGCGGGGGCCGTATCGGAGAGGGCGCGGGGGTTGTCGTCCTGAAAGACGTTGGAGAGGTCGGAATCGAGCTTCTCGGCGATCGCCTGCGGCGCGTTGGCGAACTCGGTGTCGACCCAGGTTTCCTCGCCGCCGTCGCTTCCGTCATGGGCGCCGGCGATGTCGGCGCGGTCGTCACCACGCTCGTCCGCAACAAGCGGCCCGGCGTCGTCGGCATCCACGCGCTCGAGCAGCGGATTGCGCTCGAGTTCGGCGTCGACATAAGCGGCGAGATCAAGGCTCGAAAGCTGCAGCAGCTTGATGGCCTGCATCAGCTGCGGCGTCATCACCAGCGACTGACTGGTACGAAGCTCGGCTTTTAGGGAAAGGGCCATACGCTACGCGACCGGGGGTTGGTCCAAAATTTGCTTGCCCGCTTTTGTTAGCGCAGTCCTTCAGATGATCAAAGAGTAAACTCCTCCCCGAGGTAAAGACGCCGCACGTCCGCATTGGCAATGATGTCGTCCGGCCGTCCCTCCATCAGCACGCGACCGGTGTGGATGATGTAGGCGCGGTCGACCAGGCCCAGCGTTTCCCTCACATTGTGGTCCGTGACCAGCACGCCGATGCCGCGCTGCGTGAGGTGGCGAACCAGCGCGTGGATGTCGCCGACCGCGATCGGATCGATGCCGGCGAAGGGTTCGTCCAGCAGCATGAAGGCCGGCCGTCCGGCGATGGCGCGCGCAATCTCGCATCGCCGCCGTTCGCCGCCCGACAGCGCGCGGGCCTGTGACCTCCGCAGATGCGCGATGTGAAACTCCTCGAGCAGGGCGTCGAGCTGCTCCTCGCGGCGGTGCCGGTCCTTCTCGACCAGTTCGAGGATGGCGAGGATGTTGGCTTCGACCGTGAGCCCGCGGAAGATCGATGCCTCCTGGGGCAGGTAGCCGATGCCGAGGCGGGCGCGCCGGTACATCGGGAGATCGGTGATGGCGTGGCCGTCGAGGTCTATTGCGCCCGTGTCGGCGCGGATGAGACCGGTGATGAGATAGAATACCGTGGTCTTTCCCGCGCCGTTCGGCCCGAGCAGCCCCACCGCCTCGCCGCGCGCAACCGCGATCGAGACGTCGTCCACCACGCGGTTCGCCCGAAAGCTCTTGCCCAGATTGCGGGCAACCAGCCATCCGGGCCCGCCGGCATCCGGATAGATCTGCGACGGCGGGTGCGGCGCGTGCTCGGCGGGATTCCGGGGCAGGGGACGTCGGGCCATCAACGTCGCTCCCGCCACGGCAGGAGATGTTGACGTTTGACCCGGTCGGGTCGCCCGGCAGGGCCGGTCCGCCGCCGGCGCCTGGTCAATTGCGCGTTCCCGGCGTGATCACAGTCTGCACCCGCCCCGTTGCCGGTGCTTCGAGCCGCCATGTGCCGGTCTCGAGGTCAACGGTGAAAGTCTCGCCGTTCATCTCGTTGGCGCCGTCGGAGAGGCGGACATTGCCGGTCATGGTGATCGTCTGCCGCGCCATGTCCATGACCGCGCGCGCAGCACTCGCCCGTTGCGTTCCTGAAGTCACCACGACGTTGCCGGTCGCTTCGAGCCGGTCGAAACTGTTCGCTCCGCCCTCGGGGACGGTGATGCGGAGGGAATCGGCCCGGATTTCCATGTCACCGCGCACGGCGACCACCGCGCCCGTGAAGAGGAATATCTGGGTGCCGTTCGCCGTTGAGCGTTCCAGCACCAGCGACCGGATGTCGAGCGGGTCGTTCGTGTCGTCAAGGACGCCGCCGAACATCGGCGTCGTTCCTTGCGGCAGCGCGACCGTAGCGGCGAGACCAAGGCTCAAGGCGAGGACAGCGCGCGCGACGGTCCGTTTCACGGCGGGCCTCCCATGGTCATCACGGCGTGGACGCCGCCGCCGATCGTCATGCGCTCGGTCGTCATGTCGAGCGTGTTGCCTTCAATCGTCACCCCATCGGCGCGCAACGTGAACGGCCTGTCGGTCGTGATCGTGCCGTTGGCGACATCGACGACGATCGTCTCCATCGTGGCATCGATGCCGTTGTCGAGCGTCATCGTCAGCCCGCCCGAAAGCCGCATCGTCCCCGTGCGCTGGTCGTAGTCACCGGCAGGCGCCGTGAAGGCGGCGTTGATGCCGTCCGGCAGTTCGAAATTGGCGCGTACGCCTTCCAGCGTCAGGACGTCCGGATCGTCGTTGCGCTGGGTCGCCCGGTCGGCCTCGAGCGCATATGCTTCGCCCCCCGCCTGGTAGCCCGTCAGGCGTGGCCGCTCGATGACGGTGGCTTCGCCGCCGAAGACGATGTTGTCATAGTTCACCTCCGGGACGTCCGCTGGCGTGCCGCTCCGCGTCACCACCACATAGGCGGCCACGGCGACGATCACCGCGGCCGGCAGCGCGATGCGGAGGAAGCGGACGCGCCGCGAATGCCGGGCCGCTGCGGGAAAGCCGTCGGCGGCGTTGCGCGGCGCCACTTCGATCCGGCCCGTCGCGCGCTCGTCGCGCCGGATCGGCCGCCGCGTCGGTCCCTCGAAGGGCGCATCCGCTGATGGCGGGTTCAAGGTCACGATCGTCCCGGCTCGGCCTGCCCGGTCAGATATGGGCGAAGATGTCTTCGTCCGGCCATCCGGCAAGATCAAGGCGCGCCCGCGTCGGCAGGAAGCCGAAGCAGGCCTCGGCGAGTTCCCGCCGCCCGTCGCGGTCGAGCCGCCGGTCGAGTTCGGCCTTGAGCCGGTGGAGGTAGAGGACGTCGGATGCCGCATACGCGATCTGCGCCTCGGACAGCGTGGCGGCTGCCCAGTCGGAGCTCTGCTGTTGCTTGGACATCTCGATGTCGAGGAACTCGCGCACGAGATCCTTGAGGCCGTGCCGATCGGTATAGGTGCGGGTCAGCCGCGACGCGATCTTGGTGCAGAAGATCGGCCCCGCCATGACGCCGAACGTCCTGTACAGGAGCGCCACGTCGAAGCGCGCGAAGTGGAAGATCTTCGTCCGTCCCGAATCGCCCAGCAGTGCCATGAGGTTTGGCGCGGGCGCCGCATCCTTGGCGATCTGTACGATGTCGACGGTGCCGTCACCCGGCGACAGCTGGACGAGGCACAGCCGGTCCCGGTGCGGGTTGAGGCCGAGCGCCTCGGTGTCGATGGCGACCGCCCCGGCATAGGCGGCAAGGTCCGGCAGATCGTTCTTGTGGATACGGATGGTCATGCCATCCGAGTCTCACCCGCGCCGCACCGTGTCAATCGCGCGGCGCAGCTTCGCGGCCGGTGTCGCCACTCACGCACATCATCCGATCGTCGGACCGTGCCAGGGCGCGACGGCAGCGGCATGACCCACCGCCGAAATCATGGAACGACGCGGTCGGCGAAGGCGGCGGCGAGCAGAGAGGCGGCGATGCTCTACGATGCGATGACGCGGTCTGCGACGCCGTTCTACATCAAGCTCGACGGGACTTTCCTGTCCCGCGCTGACCCGCGACGGTGAGCGCCACAGATCGGCGCCGGTCCACCGCCGGAAGACCCTGTCCGGGCCTTCCGCCTCTCGAATCCGGGCGGTGCTCGGACCCTGCAGACGCGATGGCGTGCGTGTATGCTGGCGGGAAGAAGCCGCGAGTATGCAGAACATGACGACGCGTCTCCGCCTGCCGGGCCTCCTCTTCCTCGTCGCGCTGCTTGCTGCGTGCGGTGATGACAGTGAGCCGGCCGCTCCTCCGGTGCCGCCGGAGGCGATCCCCGGCGCTGAAGCGCCGCCGGTTCCAGCCGATCCGGTGGCTCCCGCGATCGAGGCGGCCCCGGTCCCTGCCGACGGTCCCGCTGCGTTGCCGCCCGTCGTGGAGCCTGCGCCGTCGGTGCCCGGGCCGGACCCCATCCCCCCGGCGCCGATACCCGTTCCGGTGGCGCCGGTTCCGGCCGAGCCGCCCGCCCCGACGCCCGCCGAAGCGGCGGCGCCCGCGGCGGACCCTGCGTTGACCTTCCGCGCGGCGGACCTGCCCGTCGACACCGCGCTCCGGGCGCGCATCGGCGCGATCGATCCTAGGGCTGCGCCGGCATTCGCCGCGCCGTGTCTGATCTGCCATGTCGCCCAGCCGGCAGCTGCCGGTCGGCTTGGGCCGAACCTTTACGAGGTTGTCGGGCGCCTGGTGGCGGCTGATCCGGCTTTTGCCTACTCGCCGGAGTTGATCGCCCTCGGCGAAGCGGGCGCCGTCTGGACCTACGAGCGCCTGGACGCCTTCCTCGCCGATCCGCAGGCGGCCGTGTCTGGCACGCGTATGAGCTTCACCGGCATTGCCGATGCCGAGGAGCGGGCCGGCACGATCGCCTGGCTGAGATCGTTGGCCACCGAGCCGGCGACGCTCGCGGGCGGCGTCCGGCCCGAAGGCCGGATCGGCATCGCAACGACCTTCTCGACAGAGCAGGCCGACGCCGGCGGCGAGACGTACGGCAGGACGTGCATCCGCTGCCACGGCGACACGCTTCGCGGCGTCGTCGATGTCCGCGGCGAGGACGTCAATGGCGGCGATGGGCCGTCGCTGCGCAGCGCCAACTTCTTCAACCACTTCTTCGGCGGCTCGGTGGCGGACCTGTTCCACTATATCCAGGACCGGATGCCGCCCGTAGCGCCCGGCACGCTGTCCGACGAAACCACCGTCAACCTCATCGCCTTCATCCTCCGGACCAACGGCTTTGCTCCCGGCGAGCCGCTGCCGGCGGACCTCGCCGGCCTCGAGGCGATGGGCTTCTGGCAATAGCGCCCGCGCCGGTCCGAGAAACGGCGAACCACGCATGCTCCAGGATGGCTTCGCTCAGGACCTGCTTTTGGCTCAGGTCCCGCCGCGTGCCCTGCTGTGGAGCTTTCGGTCGGGCAACGCCAGTTGGTGTCGACCCAAGTGCCCGAACTGTTGATCCGAGCGCGGTTCCCATCTTGACGCGGCTCCCCGTGGCGCCGAAACGTGGCCCGCTGGGTACTTAGGGGGACTGGCGGATGCGGATGGGGAGAATCCTCGCTGCAGCGACGATGGCGGCCGCTACAACCTTTGCGGGCGCGGCTGCGTCTGCAGACAATGACGGCTTGTGGGCCGGACCCTATCGAGGCTGGTTCTACGGCCGCATGAGCGGCAATGCCGGCTTCGAGATCCTGCCGGGCGGCGAAGGGCTCTACGGCGCTCCGGGCGACACGTTCGACGTCCCGCTCGGCATGCCGCACGTCAATTTCTGGGATATTTTCGAGGTCGCCGCAGTCGGGCCGGTGGGCTTCACGCTGGGCTATAACTGGCAGCAGGGCCGTGTCGTGTATGGCGTCGAGGCGGTGATGTACACGCCCGGCGGCAAGGCCGACAACTTCGTCTCGCCGACCTGCTCCGTCCTGGTCACGCGATGCGAGTTCGACGTCAAGGGCCATTGGCACCCCAACCTCACCGCCCGCATCGGCCTCGCGCTGGGGCCAGTTCTGTTCTACGTCCAGGGCGGTCTCGCCATCGGTCATATCGTGGCCGGCGCCGACGTGCTCGATCCGCCGGGCAATCCCGGCTGGCATGAGACATCGTGGTTCCACGGCATGACGGCTGGAGCAGTCGCAGGTGGCGGCGTTGACGTGATGCTGCCCGGTGGCCGCTCCTCGATCGGCTTCTCCTACCTGGCCACGACGCTTGCGGCGCGGACGGTCGATGACGCTGTGGACGACTACAGGGTTCAGTTCTCCAACCAGATCTTCGTCGTCCGCTACACGAGGATGTACGGCAACATCGAGCGCCGCTGGAACGCGGGCGAGGAGCGGGATATCGGCGGCTTCTACGTCGGCCGCTATGCCGGCGCGCTGCACCAGCTCGGATTCCAGTCCGGCTACGACTTCCTCCTTCGCGACCGGATACTGGCAGGCGTGAGCCTCCAGGGCTCACGCAACATCTGCTGCACCGACGACTTCGGCCCCGACTACGAGGTGGACGTCAATGCGCGGGTCGGAGTCCTCATCGAACCTGGCCTCCTCGCCTATGGCGAGCTCGGGATCGGCTACCACACCGGCAGCTTCTTCGATGTCCACACGGGCCTTGTATACAACGCCGGCATCGGCATGGAGATCGCGCTCACGCCGCGCATGTCCGGCTTCATGGAGATCAAGGCGACGGGAGGTGCGGGGATGCTCGATGGCAACTTCCAGGCCGGCATCAACTTTCGCTTCCGCTAGCGGCGACCCCGGACTGGCGGACTGTCCATTTCGCCGGTTGCGGGGTGGTCTTCAGGCATCCGTCCCGCGCGGATCAAAAGCCCACCGCTGTCAGCCGCAGGGCTGATAGCGGTGGGGAACGCAGGGCGGGAGGAGGCCCGCCTCCCCCGAGGGGAAGGCGGGCCGGAAGGCCGCTAGTTCGCGGCTACCGCGTCGGGGAGCGCGAACACGTAGAGCGTCGAGCCGGACCGCCGGTAGCGGTTTGCGTCGTCGACCGGCGCGTCAAACGCGACAGCGCCATTGTTGGCCGCCGACGAGGCGATGATCGCCAGGTACTGGCGACCATCCGGGCCGAGATAGGTGATCGGCGACTGGTTGAAGCGCGAGCCGGTGCGGAATTCCCACACCTCCTCGCCGTTCGTCGCGTCGTACGCCCGCATGACGCCCTCGTCGGTGCCTGCCTGGAACAGGAGGTCCGTCGCGGTGGCCATGATCGGCATGAGGTTGTTGTATTGGTTGGTCACCTTCCACACCGTGCGCCCTTCGGTGGGCGAATTGCCCTGGAGGGTCGTCTGGTAGGTGATCACCTCGCCGCCGAACGTACGCCGCACGGCCGGGCCAGCCTGCCGCTGCAGCGTGTAGCCCTCGCCGGGGACGTAGTCGCCTTCGAACACCACCATCGTCCGGCAGTCCGTCGTCGTGGTGGTGTAGAGGAGGCCGGTCCGCGGCGACCAGGCGTCGTTCTGCCAGTTGCGGGCGTTCGTGCCGGGGCAATAGTCGATCTCGGTCCCGGTATAGTCGGCAACCGTCGTCCCGTCCGCCCGGCGGCCCGGATCGGCGTCGGTGTATCTCCGCCGGTCCTCGACATGGGTGAAGGGCCACTTCTCCATCACGTAGGAGGGGCGGCCGGTCTCGAGGTTCACGTCACCGCGGTAGTCGACATACTCGAACATCCACGGGTTGTTGAGGATCTCGCCGGTGGCGCGGTCCCAGACATAGAAGTATCCCGAGCGCGATGCCTTGATCGCAGTCTCGCGCATCTCGCCGTTGATCTCGAGGTCTACGAGCGGGGTGATGAGCGGCTCGTCGAGATCCCACGGGTCGGCGGGGGTGATGTTGTACGCCCAGACGAGTTCGCCGGTGGTGGCGTTGCGCGCCATCTGCGAGGCGCACCAGTTGTTCTTGTAGTCGGCGAGGCCGCCGTTCTCATCGAGGTTTACGATACCCCATTCACGGCGGTAATCCGGGTTCCACGGACCGCAATTGCCGGTCGAGTAGTGGAAGATGTTGAGGTCGGGATCCCAGGTGAAGTAGCCCCACACTGTGCCGCCGCCGCGACGCCAGCTGTCGCCGTACCAGGTCGACAGCGAGTCGCGGTCATCGGCATAGAAGGGATTGTAGTTGGGACCGATGCCGACTTCGTTGTCGGGGCCCATGTTGTACATCACCCACTGCAGGTTGCCGGTGTTGATGTCGAAGGCCTGGACCTTGCCGCGGACGCCGCGCTCGCCGCCGGCATTGCCGGCAATGAGGAGGTCGCCGGCAACGAGCATGTTGCCCACCATCGTCTCGCCGATCGACAGGTCGCCGCCGACGGTACGCCAGAGGGCCTCACCGGTCTCGGCGTCGAGGCCGAACACCTGGCCGTCGAGGGTGGCGAAGAAGATCTTGCCCTCGGCGTAGTTGAGGCCGCGGGTCTGGGCGCCGCAGCAGCCCTGACGGGTCGCTTCCTCGACGTTCATGTCCGGGCGGAACTCCCAGAGGATGACGCCGTCGCGGTTGAGGTCGAGTGCGTAGACGTAGTTCGGCTTCGGCGAGGCGATGTACATGGTGTCGCCGATGACGAGCGGCGAAGCCTCGTGGCTGTCGAGAATGCCGACCTGCCACGTCCAGGCGATCTGGAGCTGGTCGACATTGTCGAGCGTGATCTGGTCGAGGGTCGAGTAGTTCCAGCCATTGTAGCTGATCGACGGCATCACGACGTTGCCCGGATCTCCCATCAGGGCGGTCACGTCGTCATTGGCAAGTGCCGGACTGGAAAGGGCCCATCCAGCGCCGAGCGCTGCCATCGAGCCCGAGATTTTCAGCATTCTTCCTGAAGTCACAGTTTTCCCTCCTCATGCTGCCTTGTGGCAGACGGTTCATTGACTGCGTCAGTTCTGCTGCGTGGCGATGCCAGGTCGCCCTTGTCTTGCCGACGGCGTCCCTCCTCTTCGATCGGCGGAACTTCAAAGTGGGCGGACCAATCGGGGCAAAAAGGGGGCAGGAGCGCAACCACCCCACCCTGCCGGAAAGGACAGGTGCGTGAGATCGCAAGCGTTCCTGCGGTCTCAGGGCCGGTTCGGCCCACTACCCACGAGCGCAGGAGGACCTGCGACCCGCTGCGCATGCGATCGCAGACGGCGAGCCTCAGCAGGCCTCGACAAGGCTTGAAGCTATAAAGAAAGTCAAACGACCGAAGAAGGCATTCGTACGAATGGTTTCGCAGCACGATGTGTCGGTCGGACACGCGACATAAATGTCGTTTAACTGTTCCTGCGGCAGCCCGTCGTCCTGCCGCAAGGTTCGAAGCGGATCGCAGTCGGCAGGTGCCGGCAGGACCCCGCGGTTGCCTGTCCAAACAACGTGATCACGGTCGCGTGAGCAGCTCGAGTAGTTTGGTAAGACATCAGGAGGCGCGGTCGCATCTTCCGCGAGGGCCTCGATCCATCCGCTTCCCCAGCGCGGAAGAAAGGAGGCGGAAGGCAAACCGTGTTGAAGGTTGCATTCCGCCAAGTCGAAGCAGGGAGGAGGTGAAACGAACTGGGGTGTGATCCTCGCCCCGGGGGGCGAGGATCACTTGCGGTGTTGGCCCTAGTTGCCTGCGACGGCATCCGGGAGCGCGAACACGTAGAGTGTCGAGCCCGATCGGCGGTACCGGTTGGCGTTGTCGGCGGCTGCATCGAACGCGACGGCGCCATTGGCGGCGGCCGACGAGGCGATGATGGCCATGTACTGCTTGCCATCCGGGCCGAGGTAGGTGATCGGCGACTGGTTGAACCGCGAACCGGTGCGGAACTCCCAGACCACTTCGCCGTTCGTGGCGTTCAGCGCGCGCATCACGCCCGCATCGACGCCGCCCTGGAACAGGAGGTCCGTGGCGGTCGCCATGATCGGCATGTTGTTCGCTTCCATCGTGATGAAGCGCCACACCGTCCGCCCTTCCTCGGGCGAGTTGGCCTGCAGTTCACCCTGGTGCGGGGCGGCCACACCTTCAGCACGACGATCTGCCGGAGGCACGGTGCCCGGTGCCGGGACAGTGCCGTCGGCGTTGCGCGGCTGACGCGGAACAGCGCCGGCCTGGCGCTGCAGCGTGTAGCCCTCGCCCGGAATGTACTCGCCTTCGAACACCACCTGCGTGCGGCAGTTGAGCAGCGTGGAGGTGTAGACAAGGCCGGTACGGGGCGAGTAGGCGTCGTTCTGCCAGTTGCGGGCAGCGATCGACGGGCACCATTCCACTTCGGTGCCGGTGTAGTCGGCGACCTGGGTGCCATCGGCGCGCGTGCCGGGATCGGCGTCGGTATAGCGGCGACGGTCCTCGACATTGGTGAAGAGCCAGGTGTCGATGTCGTACATCGCCCGGCCGGTCTCCATGTCGTAGCCGAGATTGTTGTCGATGTAGACGAACGCCCACGGCTCACGCACCAGTTCGCCAGTGTCGCGATCCCACACGAAGAAGTAGCCGTTGCGGGCCGCCTTGATCGCGACGTCCCGGCCGTCTTCCATCGTGATGAGCGGGGTGATCAGCGGCTCGTCAAGGTCCCACGGATCGGCCGGCGTCATGTTGAACGCCCAGATCAGGTGGCCGGTTGTGGCGTCGCGGGCGAGCTGCGAGGCGCACCAGTTGTTGCGGTAGTCGACGAGGCCGCCATTCTCGTCGAGCGTGACGACGCCCCACTCACGGCGATAGTCCGGGTTCCACGGACCGCAATTGCCGGTCGAGTAGTAGAACGCGTTCCGCTCGAGGTCGGCCGTGAAGTAGCCCCACACCGTGCCGCCGCCACGACGCCAGGAGTCGCCGTACCACGTCGACAGCGAGGACCGGTTGTCGGCGTAGAACGGCGTATAGCCGGGGGTGATGCCGACTTCGTTGTCCGGGCCCATGTTGTACATGACCCACTGCAGCTGTCCGGTGTTGATGTCGAAGGCCTGGACCTTGCCGCGGACGCCGCGCTCGCCGCCGGCATTGCCGGCAATGAGGAGATCGTTGATGACGATCATGTTGCCGACCATGGTCTCGCCGATCGCGAGGTCACCGCCGACGGTGCGCCAGAGGGCCTCACCGGTCTCGGCGTCGAGGCCGAACACCTGGCCGTCGAGGGTGGCGAAGAAGATCTTGCCCTCGGCGTAGTTAAGGCCGCGGGTCTGGGCGCCACAGCAGCCCTGACGGGTCGCTTCCTCGACGTTCATGTCCGGGCGGAACTCCCAGAGGATGACGCCGTCGCGGTTGAGGTCGAGCGCGTAGACGTAGTTCGGCTTCGGCGAGGCGATGTACATGGTGTCGCCGATGACGAGCGGCGAAGCCTCGTGGCTGTCGAGGATACCGACCTGCCACGTCCAGGCGATCTGGAGCTGGTCGACATTGTCGAGCGTGATCTGGTCGAGCGTCGAGTAGTTCCAGCCATTGTAGCTGATCGACGGCATCACGACGTTGCCGGGATTGTCAACGAGCGCCACGACGTCGTTGTTGGCGAAGGCCGGGCCCACCCCGGCGACGGCAAAGGCGCCAAGCGCCGTGCCGGACAGTTTCAGCATCCGAGTTGAAGTCAAAGCTTTTCCCTCCTGTTGCTGCCAATGGCAGACAGTCCAGCTGCCATTTGGCAGCATCTTCTTCGATTTCCTCCGGCGATAACTATCGCCATATGCAGTTGTGCTTGTTGGTGAAAGTCCTCCGTGTTCGAGTTGATCGACGCTGATGGCGTGCCCAGATGGGGGCAAAATCGTGGCGTCATCAACGTCGAGGGCAGGAGTGCCCAATGGTCGACGGCGGAATCGAGGCGCAGCAAGGGTCAGTCGCCAACCGCGGGAGTGCCCGCAGAAAACATGTAAACACGACACAGGTTTTGGCAGCTCATGTCACGAGAATGACCTTGGACCAGTCGGCGCAGAATCAAAGACTATCTTCAGAGCCGTCAAAGTAAGACCTGAAAGGCGAGGCGCAGATTGCCCGCTCATGGAGGTCTGAACAAAATAGTCGATGCTGTTGATCTGGGCGCACGATCGAGGCCGTTGCCCAATGCACAGAGATCGAGGTGCTGGCGCGGCTTGAGCGCGACGACTCTCCGACATCTCTCGCGATGGCCACTTCATCACGGTCGCGTGAACACCTTGATGGTCCCGATCAACTGCGATCCGCGCGCGGTGCGGTCTCTGCACCGGCTCCAATGCTTTGCGCGGGCGCGGCCCCAGGCGCGGAGTCGGGTACCGAGCGGAAGAAGTCGCGCAACGGACCTCGGGCTTCCGGGAGCGAAGTCAGGACAGGAAGCGGTGGCAAGAAGGGCGCGGCTCTACCGCGCCCTTCCTTGTCGTCAGGTTCTGCTCGGGCCCCTACGGAGCCGGCGGAACCGCCGGGGTCGCCGGCGTCGCGGCGGCATCACCCGGTGGCGGCGACAGTGAGCTCGAGGAAGCACGCCCCCGACGAGATGTGCGCGAAGACGGTATCGTCGAGATCTGCCGTCTGGCCGTCGAGCGGGCTTGCCATCGTGCCGCCCGCCTGGAGAAGGTTCACCGCTTCGACCAGGCCGGCCATGTCACCGGACATCGCCCCGGCATCCATGCCCGCAGCCGCACCTGCATCGGCGCCGGCCGCCGGAGCGGCCGGGGTCATGCCAGCGCCCGCGCCGCCGGCTGCGCCCGCATCGGCGCCGGCCGCCGGGGCGGCTGGGGTCATGTCGGCGCCCGCCGCGCCCGCATCGGCGCCGTGAACGAGCATGATCTGGCCCGTGAGTCCGCCGGTCGTGGGCGTGTCCGCTGCATCGCCCGCGGGGGCGGCGCCCGCATCATCGGTCGGACCAGGGCACTTGATGCTCGCGCCGGTCGCCTCGATTCCGGTGTACTCGATCGTCCAGCGGATCGTGTTGTTCTGGGGATCGGCGAGGAACCAGGCGGTGCCCTCGCCGGTGCCGGTGAGGGTTGCCATGTGGGTCGCGGTCTCCGCGGTCACCATGGTGTCGCCCGCCTGCGCAAACGCTGCGGCGGAGGTGCCGATCAGAAGGAGGGCGGCGACGCCGTAGCGACCGCCACGGGTCACGTGTCTGTGCTTGGTCATGGGTAATCCTCTCGCTGGACGGCCTCCCGCCGTCGGATGGGAAACTGCCCCGTTCGGGGCCTTCGTCGTCCGGCGCGGACAAGATGAGTTCCAACTCGCGGTCGTGTGTACAACGCACATAAACCGCCTCTGTCAGTAATTATCATGACGCCGAACTGCGCACCTGAACAATGTCCTAGCGCTCCACCAGTTCCGGATCGCACGCGAGTGTACGATTTCAGGCACGAGCGTCAGAAAACCTCAATACGCAAAGAGAATTGTGGTCGCCGATGCCGAGACGGCTGCCATCGGAGGCTCCGATCGACATCGAGGACTGGCGGTCAGGCGGACTTCCGTCGCATCGCTGCATTCCGGGGGTCGTCGAGATTCGCGGCAATCGTCCCCGCCGCCGGCCTCGCCGTGTCGATGTGATTGCCGCTCGCAATGTCCTCCAGCTCGAGTGCGGCCTGCAGCCAGTAATCGAGCTCGCGACCATCCTGACGACCGTTGAGCTCCCACAGATGGTAGGCACGGAGCCGGATTTCGTCGTCGGTAGGAATCCTTGTGGACATTGTCGCCTCCCTTGGTCTCTGCGGCGGTTCAACCGTGGAGGCCTCGCGGGGTTCCGCTGCGGGGTCTGTCTGTGCGGAAGCGGTCATGCAATCGGCGAGCGGGCAGCTTGCGCCCCGCCGCCGGGGCCGGAGCACCACCGCTGCCTGGCGGGAGTGTCAGCCGCCCGCGAGCATGTCGCCCGCGGCATGGCGTGAAATTCCCGCCCGATCAGTCGATGCGCGGCGCGTCCCGTCCGGCGCGAGGAGCGGATCGGCAATGCCGCCAAGGCGCGCTGGGCGCCGGTGGTAGGGAGAGACCAGGGATAGGCCGCGGGGCGGGTGGTGCGGTCTGCGGCCCGACGCTGCCCGCCTCAGGCGGCCTCGCCCATGCGGCGGAGATCCTCGCTGATAATGCTGAACCAGCGATCGTAGACCGACAGGAGCATTTCCGGTTCGCCGGGGAGGAGGGCGTCGAACAGGAGGCTCGTTGCCGTCTGGTACGGACCGGCCTTGCCCTCCACCGCCTCGCGCCCTGCCTTGGTGAGTTCGATCATTGTCGCCCGCCGGTCCGTCGGATGCGGTCGCCGCTGGGCGAGACCTTCGCGCTCGAGGCAATCGATGATCGTCGTCATGGAACGCGGCACCATCCGCGACCGCCGGGCGAGGTCGCCCATCTTCTGCGGCCCTTCTTCGTGAAGCAGCATCATCACGTTGAGCCGTGCAGGCGTCACTCCGCCGGCGCCCTCGCCGAGGCGGCGCTGCAGCCAGCGGTCCGAGAGCTGCTTCACGCTCTGCGCGCGGTCGATCAGGGCGGCTAGGACGGGATCGGAAGCAGCGGTCATTGCATCATCTTCAGTTCGCGTCGGTTGAAGGTGGATCGTACCACGGCGCGGGTCACCGGGCCGCCCCCTTCGGCCGCTTGCCACAATGCCTCAAGCTTATCTCGTCGACCCCCCTCAAGCCGGTAGGTTGCGTAGGGCCTCGCGGCAACTCGACAAACAGCGACCATTCTCTCGCGTCGATAGTCCTGGTCGGCAAACGGTTTCGCGGCCCTCGGTCCTCGATTCCGATCACGGCAGCAGAACGAGAGCGGGCGCGGTTGCCGCATCGGCCGGTCCGATCGGCGTGGTGGCCGGCGTGGCCGCGGCGGCCGGCGTGGCCGCCGGCGGTGTCCGGACGAGGAACTCGGCGGATACCCAGCCACGCGTGCCGGTCGCCGGGTTAATGACCTCACGCCATCCCTCGGCGGTCCCGATCGCCTCCACGGGCGTGCCGCGCGGCAGCAGTTCGAGCACATCGGCGCCTGTCGCCGGCGCGGCGCGGAGATTGAGTGATGTCGCTGAGACGTACAACGTCTCCCCCTGCGGCGCCGTGGTGATCGTCGCCGGAACCGTCGGGGCCGCGGCGATTGCCGACAGCGCCGGTGTCTCCTCGGGCTGCGGCTCCGGAGTGGCCGGCTCGATCGCGACGTCGGCGACGGCCGGTGCGGGAACGGGTGCGGTGTTTGCCGTGATCGCACCGGCCGTCGTGGCTTCCGGGGCCGCGGCAACGTCCGACGCACGGTAACCGTCGATGGGGATGGGGACCGGCTGACTGAGGACGTATGCCAGCAGAACCACCGCCCCAAGACCGGACCACAGGATCGGAGCGCGATAGCGTCGCTTCATGGCTGGCGAGTCTATCATCCCGTGTGCTGGCTGGAAGGCAAAAGCGTCCGATCCGGTTCAGAATCGGGGAGTTTCGCGCGACTCAGTCAGCTCTGCCGCGCGCCTGACTGCAGCATGTCCACGGCGTGCTCCATCGAGCCGGCGCGGATCACTTCACCGCCGTTCACCAAAGAGGATCTCGTCGGCATTCTCGTGGTGATCGGCCGGGCAATGAAACCTCGATCGCGAGCGCGCCGAGGTCGAAGTCCGGGTTCGCTGCCCCGTCGATGCCGCGCGATCAGTCGCGGCGTGACGAGGTTGAGCATTGCTGGCGATCGTGAAGATTGACAGCAGCGCGATCCAGCCGCGATCGGGCATCAGCAGGACGATCAGGCTCGGACTCTTCGGCGGACGACCAGGCATTCCGACCGGTCCGCCGCCGGGGTCGGCGCCGCCCGCTGGCCCGGGCGGTGCCCGGAGCGCGTGTCGGCCCGAGGCCGTCCGCCCGGCCCGAGTCTTCCTTGTCCAGCGCCATTCCGCGAGCCTTCAGCGAACGCCTGGGGCGAAGCCGCGGGAGGTTGCGGGAATGCCCGGCCACGGCCACCACGGCCGCGCCTCCCACGGCGCCTGCATGGTGCCGGCCGCTAGCCTTCGCGCCACCCCGAATGGGTAGTCTCGGTTGAAAGCCAAGTCACTGTGAGGTTGTAGCCGCGTCTGGCGGTCCCGCCCGTTGGCCCTGCCTTTTGGCCCAGAATTCCGCCGGATTTCACGCAGTGTGCGGTAATTTGCGTGATTGGCCACTGTTGCCTCTGTGCCACTGTCGCGGGAATTGCGTGGCGTCGGGCTAGCGGTTTGGTTGAATGCGACCCTGCTCGTAGCTAAGGCTCGTTGCTCAGCAATGGTGCTTAGGGGGGACGACTATGCAAAAGAAGCTCGTGATCGGTTTGGCCGTGGCAACTGCGTTGACCAGCGCCCCTGCGGCGTTCGCGCAGGACTGGAATGGCTTCTACATCGGCGTGAACACGGGCGTTGGCCTTCTCACCGCCACCGGTCCGAACGGCAACATGGATGGCGACATCGGACAGGAAGGCGGCAATGTGACGACGACCGGCTGGGGTGCTGTCGGCGGCATTGGTGCCGGCGTCAACATGGTACTTGGTGCCGCGTTCCTGGGTGTCGAGGCCGACATCAACTGGACGAACCTCCATGCCGAGTACGATCTGGCCGCAAACAACATCGCCTATATCGACAACTACCTGTTCAAGGCCGACTGGAACTGGTACTCGACGGCCCGCGTCCGAATGGGCGTCACGGTCGACCGCGGGCTGTTCTTCGTCACTGGGGGCGCAGCCTTCGTCAACGTCGACTACGCCGGCTGCTACTATGACGACTGCACGCCCGCCGATCAGGACTACCGGTGGAGCGGGATGCAGGTCGGCCTGGTCGTCGGTGCCGGCGGCGAACTCGCGCTCAGCGACCACGCCAGCCTGAAGCTGGAATACCTGCACATCGGCTTGCCCTCCACGGATCCGGTCATGTCGGTATACAACACCCAGTACGACCTGCCCGGTCAGGCCATTTTCACGTCGAGCGCGAACATCCTTCGCGTTGGTCTGAACTGGAATCACTGAAGCACGCCTCCCCGAGGCGCGAGGTATCGACCCCCACCAGCGCGACGTTGCGTTGGTGGGGTGCCATGGGGTGATGGATCTCTCGGGATCGCCGGCAGCAGAGCCCTGCCGGCGGGCGGGCTCGCAGGTCGGCGCATCGCCGCGGCCGGCGCGGCGGCCCCGGCGGAGCCCATCGCCCCCATATTCGACGATCCACCGCAGCGGCGTGCCGGTCGGACGTCTGGCGCGGCCGGAGCACGACATCGTAGTCCCCGGCAGCAGTATCGCGGGCGTCGAGGACCATACCGCCCGTTACGTGAACGGGTTGGTTTCGACGAAAGCAGACGGGTTCTCGATTGCGCGCTACGCTCGGGCCGCGCCGGCTTCGAGCCGCGGAACCGCCGGCCCCGCCTCAAAAAGAATCCCTCAGTACCGGCCGCTGCGCCTCGGCTCGGGCTCCTGCCACAGCCGCTCCCAGCCGAGGTCGGCGAAGCAAGGCCCGGTCATGGCCTCCGAGAACTTGATATCGTTGTGGCTGGTGTTCCACTCCATGATCTGCGGCACGCCGTCAGCATCGATGCAGATGTCCCAGCCAATGCAGGAAAGCTGCGGAAAGGAACCGTGCAGCCCGACGACAAGGCTCGTTGCGTCCCGGATCGCCGGCATCTCCTGGCCCGAGAAGGCGAACCCGCTGTCCGGGTGCCGCTCCACCTTCGCCCAGTCGGGCATGTAGCCGGCATTCGCCAGGCGGCCGGCCGGAAGATCGACGGCCACCCTGAGCGCCGACTCGGACCTGACATTGCGGTCACCCTGTCGTGCGACGCGGAGGTACCCGGCCCGAACGCCAACGGCTCCGAGATTGTCGATCGCCGTCGTGAGCCGAAGGGTCGTGGCGGAACCGGTCGTCATCTCGTCGAAGAACGGATGCTGTTGGACGTAGCGTTGAAATACGCCGTGCCTGGCGCGCCGGAACTTCTCCGCGTCGAGGGTCTCCGCCGTGATCTCCTCGAAGCTCCGGCCCCTGGCCGTGATCTCCGGCTTGAAGATGACCTTTCTGGCGTCGGCGAACAGGACATCCCGCAATTGCCCGGCAGCCAGCAAGCGAAAGTCGCGATCGTAGAACATGCCCCGCACAACGTAGGCGACGTCAGGCACGTTCGGACTGTGCAAGACCCGGTTTATGAAGGTCTTGGCATCCGCCGCGGAGCGATACCGCCCGTCGATCCGTCGAATGACGATCCTTCCGTAGTAGTTGTCCGGTATCCAGCCATCGCGGAACCCGCCGGCAGCCGCGGCATAGACCTTGAGCCACGGGGCGTAGTCCGAAGCGCCGAGGACTTCCCGCGCGTATTCCTCGGCCTTCCTGAACGAGCCTGGTTCGGGCTGGCTCCCGTCCGCCTGTAGCTGCCGGATGATGCGATCGGCTTCTGCCTCGAGGGACGCGCGCGCCTGGCGCGCCGCTCGTCGCGCGTCGAACTCGTAGACCGCATTCTTCGCGCGTCGCAGTAACCGTCTCATTGATCGCCCCTTGCGAAGAGCTTTACCACTGTCAGGCGACGGGGACGCCAGCACGGGCGTTGCCAACTCCATTCCCGCCGCCATGAGGACACCGGGAACATCCTCCGACCGCGGGCATTCTCCAACGGGAGGCTGCGCGATGTTCCGAACCTCAATCGACGTCACAAAGCAGGCTTTCGCCAACTGGAACGCCGACGGCGCGCCGCGCCTTGCGGCGGCGCTCGCCTACTACACGGCGTTCTCGATCGCGCCGCTGCTCTTCCTCGTGGTCGCGGTTGCCGGCCTCGTCTTCGCCAATGCGGACGCGGTGGTGTCGGAGCAACTGGCGCAGTTCATCGGCGAGGACGCAGCAGGCTTCCTCACCGCGACGGCCGAGCGTTCAGGTCCGTCCGGTGGCGTGACCGCCACCGTCATCGGCGTCGTCGTGCTGCTGTTTGGTGCCGCAATCCTGTTCGGGCAGCTTCAGACGGCGCTCAACACGATCTGGGATGTCCGGCCAAGACGGGGGCAGGGAATCCTCGGCATCATCCGGCAGCGCTTCTTTTCCTTCGCCCTGGTTGGCGGCGCCGCATTCCTCCTGCTCGTGTCGTTGATCGTCACCACCGGCATTGCGACTGCCATCGAGCACTTCTCCGATCGCCTGCCGGGCCTCGGCTTCATGTGGCAGGCGGTCAACTTCGTCGTGGGCACTCTCATCATCAGCGTCGTCTTCGCCGTGATCTTCAAGGTCGTGCCCGACGTCATCATCCGCTGGCGAGATGTCTGGTTCGGCGCCATCGTCACCGCCGTCCTCTTCTCGATCGGCCAGATCGTTCTGAGCCTTTACCTCGCCATGCAGGCGACCGACTCGGCCTACGGCGCGGCCGGGTCGCTGATCGTCCTCCTCCTGTGGGTCTACTACGCTTCGCAGATCCTGTTCTTCGGCGCCGAGCTGACCCAGGTCACTGCCCGAAGGCGCGGTTCGGCGATACGCCCGTCGGCGAATGCGGTCAGCGTCACCACGGAGGAGCGGCTTCGCCAGGGGCTCGACCCGCGTGTCGCGCCGCTGACGCCGGCGTCAGCACGCCCCGGAACCGACCGCACCGCCGAGGCTGGCGTTGCGCTGGGGATCGGCTACGCGGTCGGCCGCGGGCTGCGGCGCCGCTTCGCGCGCGGGTGACTCGCCCGCTGCCGGTCGGTATGCCGCGGATCCTCGCAGTGCGCCCGGCTGGTCTGAGGGAGTAGGCCGGGAACGACTGCCGTCCCTTGGCGTTGGCCGAGAGGCCGGAGAGGAAAGATGGCGATCATCCTTGGACTGCTCGTTCTCCTGTCGGGTGCGGCAATGGCCGCCGGCGGCGTGTGGCTGGTGACGCTCGGCGGCTCGGCGTACTACGTCATCGCTGGCGTGGCGCTTGTCGTTTCGGCGCTCCTCGTCTTTGCCCGCCATCCCCTGGCCCGGTGGATCTTTGCCGCCGTCCTGGTCGCGACGCTGGTGTGGGCCGTCATCGAGGTCGGCTTCGACTGGTGGCAGCTTGCGCCGCGCGGCGGCGTTCTGGTGGTCCTCGGTATTCTTCTTCTCCTCCCGTTCGTTGCGCGGCGGTTCAGGGTTGCCGGTCGGTCGAGGGGCGTTGCGCCGCTCCTGCTGGCGCTCGTTCTCTGCGGCGGCGTTGCGGCGGCGTCCTTCCTCATCGGCGATCCGCACGACACGGAGGGCGAACTACCCCTTGCGGCGCCGGCTGTCGCGGCCGAGACCACCACCGTGGATGACGGCGACTGGGCCGCCTACGGCCGCACGACGCGCGGCACCCGCTATTCACCGCTCGCCGCCATCACGCCGGAGAACGTCGCGAACCTGGAGGTCGCCTGGACCTTCAGGACCGGCGATCTCAACGAGCCCGACTCGTCCGCGGCATTCCAGGCGACGCCGCTCGAGGTCGACGGCACGCTCTATCTCTGCACCCAGCACCAGTGGGTGATCGCGCTCGATGCGGCGGCGGGAACCGAGCTCTGGCGCTTCGACCCCGAGGTGACCGAGCCCTCGATTACGCAGCATAAGGTCTGCCGCGGCGTCTCGTACTTTGCCGCGCCCGAAGCGGCGCCGGGCGATGCCTGCGCCGAACGAATCTTCCTTTCCACCGGCGACGCAAGGCTCATCGCGGTGGACGCTGCCACAGGCGCTCTCTGCGCTGGCTTTGCCGATGCCGGCCAGATCGACCTCTGGCAGAACGTCCCGAACTTCCGGGCCGGCATCTACTTCAACACCTCGCCGCCGCTCGTGGCCGGCGGGCTCGTCATCGTCGGCGGATCTGTGTCCGACAACGTCACGGTCGACAACCCGTCGGGCACGATCCGGGCCTACGACGCCGTCACCGGCACGCTTGTGTGGAATTTCGACCCCGGCAATCCGGACGCGACCGAGCCGATTGCCCCGGGCGAGTTCTACACGCCGAATGGCCCCAACGCCTGGTCGATCCTGTCCGCCGACGAGGAACTCGGGCTCGTCTACGTGCCGATGGGGAACGTGCCGCCCGACCAGTACGGCGTGAACCGCTCGGAGACCACCGAGCGCTTTTCGGCGGCGACCATCGCCCTGTCGCTGGAGACGGGTGCGCTGGTCTGGGTCTTCCAGGCCGTGCACCATGATCTTTGGGACATGGACATGCCGTCCCAGCCGGTGCTGATCGACCTCGACATCGACGGCGAGCTCAGGCCGGCGCTGATCCAGCCGACCAAGCAGGGTGACATCTACGTCCTCGACCGCCGGACCGGCGTGCCGATCTTCCCGGTCACCGAGGTGCCTGCGCCCGGCGGCGCGATTCCGCCGGACTTCACGGCGCCGACCCAGCCGGTTTCCGCGATCACCTTCATGCCCGACCCGCTCCGCGAGAGCGACATGTGGGGTGCGACGATGTTCGACCAGCTTCTTTGCCGGATAAAATTCCGCCAGCTGAACTATGAGGGCCGCTACACACCCCCGTCCCTCGAGGGCACGCTGCAACACCCCGGCAATTTCGGCATCTTCAACTGGGGCAGCGTTGCCGTCGATCCGGTCCGCCAGGTCATGTTCGCAACCCCAGCCTACATCCCCTTCACCATCCAACTCGTGCCGCGGCCGGACGACACGACGAACGTTGTGGGTGGCGGCGAGGCCGGCACCAACGAGAACTACGGCGCACCCTACGCAGTCGACATCCAGAACTTCGTCTCGCAGATCGGCATCCCGTGCAACGCGCCGCCCTGGGGCTATGTCGCCGGCATCGACCTCCGCACCGGTGAGACCGTCTGGCAGCATCGCAACGGCACCGCGCAGGACCAGGCGCCCTTCTCGATTCCGCTCCCGCTCGGTGTGCCGAGCCTCGGCGGTCCGATCATCACCGCCGGCGGCGTGGCGTTCCTGTCGGGCACGCTCGACTACTTCCTCCGCGCCTACGACCTCACCACTGGCGAGGAGATCTGGAAGGCGCGGCTGCCCGCCGGGGCGCACGCGACGCCGGTCAGCTACGAGGCGGGCGGGCGCCAGTACGTCGTCGTCGCGGCGGGCGGCCACGGTGGCCTTGGCACCGAGCAGGGCGACTATGTCATCGCCTATACCTTGCCGGATGGCGCCGCCGAGTAGGGCGGCGTCTCCTGGCCGATGAGCCGGAAGGCGATCCACAGCCCTACCGCAAGGTAGAACGCGCCGCCCGGCACCCACATGATGAGCCCGGCGAGTTGCTGGTCGGCGAGCGGCGCATAGCCGAGGAGGGCGGCCTCGTCGGCATAGGCCGGGTATAACGGCCGGCCCGAAAAGGCGAGGAGCGCGCCGAGAATCCCGCCGTGGATCAGCGTCGCGAGGACGGCGATGAGCGCCTCGATCCGCCCCGAGGCACGGCGCGTTGCCGCAAGAACCGCCGCCCAGAACCACAGCGCCGTCGCCACGAACGAGAAATGCTCGAGCGCGTGCAGGGCCTCGTTCTGCAGCGCCGCGTCAAAGAGCGGCGGCGCGTGCCACGCCCATATCGCAATGCCGTGCGCGGCCGCTGCAATGGTCGGGCTTCGCAGCGCGGCGCGGGCAAATCGGGCGGGCGACGAGCGTCCCCGTCGCGGCAGGACACCGAGGATGAGGAGATCGGGCCGGCCGACGAGGACGAGAAGCGGAGCTACCGTCACCAGCACGATGTGCTGCACCATGTGCGCGGCAAGATAGAGGTCGGCCTGGCTATGCAGCGGCGAGGCGAGCGCCGCGAAGAACACCGCACAGCCCGCCATGAACGATACGGCACGGAGCGGCGGGACAAGGCGCCGTCGGCCATTTGCCGCGCGCCGCAGCCCGACGCCGTAGGCGAGCGCCGCTGCCACGATGATGCTGCCAGCGAACGGATCGAACGACGCCGCGTCGCCTTCTGTCGCCGCGCCATGCGCGAGCGCCGGCACGGCCAGGAGGAGCCCAAGCCCGGCTATCGGAATCCGGCGCAGCATCACGCTGCGATCCGTGGGAACAGATGGATCACCACCAGGGCGACCAGTCCCTGGCCGGCGGCATAGAGGACGAGCAGGCGGCCGACCTCGAAGCTCAGCCGGCGCTCGGCGTTGATCCGGCCGACCAGAGCCTTCGCGACGAGGAGGCCGGTGACCACGGCCAGCGCCAGCGCGAGCAGCGCCTGCCCGGAGGCGATGACGAACACCGCCGCGCCGTAGGCGCTTCCCGATGGCGTAACCCCGGCATCGGCGAGATTCCAGATGTCGAGGGCGGACGCGGCGAGGAGGGCGATCGCCGAAAGGCCCATCCCGAGCGATGGCAGCACGCCGGTCCCTGTGCCGGGCCGCGGCAGGAACCGGCCGGCGGCGAGGAACAGTCCCGCGGCCGCGACCAGCAGCAGCGCCGAACCCGCCACCCCTCCTGCCGAGGTCGGCGCAATGCCGGCCGGCGGCCACGCGGCGTCGGTGATCCAGAGATAGACATACGCAAACAGGAGGCCGGCGAAGATCGCCGACAATACGAGCATCAGCACCAGCGTCCCGAGGCGGGCGTGCGAGTGCCGTCCCGCGATGTCGATCGGCAGGTTGATCCCGCCGCCGATCGGCACGGCCGGGCGCGGCCCGCGATCGGCGCCCCACATCCACACCAGGATGCTTGCGACGGCGATGAGCCCGCAGATCGCGGCGATCGTCGTCGCCTTCACCGTCAGCAGCAGGAAGAACGCGGCGGTGAAAAGGGCCGCGACGACGGGCGACCAGCCGGGGCCGGGCAGCGTGAGGATGTATTGCGGCCGCGCGTCCACGGTGCTCGTGACGATCGTCTCGCGGTGGCCGGTGGCGGTGTTCGGCAGGTACCACGCGCCGGCCTCGATCTCGTTCGCGAGCGTCTCATCGGCCCACAGCGGCTCGCGCCGCTCCACGCGTGGAATGCTGCGGAAGCCGTTGATCCCGGTCGCGACCCATTCCAGCGTGCCGGCGCCGTAAACATTGCCGGCCGTCTTGCGCATGGTCGGCCGGAAATTCCGCGTCAGGTCCACCAGGAAGAGCAGCACCGACGCCGCGATGATCACGGCGCCCAGCGACGACAGGAGGTTCAGCCCGCCCCAGCCGAGTGCTTCCGGGTACGTGTAGACGCGCCGCGGCATGCCGACGAGGCCGGTGAGGTGCATCGGCAGGAAGGTCACGTTGACGCCGGTGAAGAAGAGGATCGCGACGATCCGGCCCGTCCGGTCCGAAAGCGCTTTCCGGCTCACCGCCGGCGTCCAGTAATAGATCGCGCCGAGGAACGGCATCACCATGCCGCCGATGAGGACGTAATGGAGGTGCGCCACGATGAAGAACGTGTCGTGGACCTGCTGGTCGAACGGCACGATGGCAACCATGACGCCGGTCAGTCCGCCGATGACGAACACAAGGAGCGCGCCGAGCAGGAAGAATGCCGGTGCGCTCGGTCGGAACCGGCCCGAGGCGAATGTCGCGATCCAGGCGAACACCTGGATGCCGGACGGGATCGCCACCAGCATCCCCGCCGCCGAGAAGAACGCCATCGCGATCCGCGGCAGGCCGGTCGCGAACATGTGGTGGACCCACAGGCCGAAGCTGATCAGCCCGGTCGCGGACAGTGCGAGGACGACGAGCCGGTAGCCCACGAGGCCGTGGCGGACGATCGTCGGCACCATCATCGAGACCATGCCCGCGGCCGGGAGGAAGATGATGTAGACTTCCGGGTGGCCGAAGAACCAGAAGAGGTGCTGCCACAGCAGCGAATCCCCGCCGCGCTCGGCGATGAAGAACGGCCAGTCGAATGCGCGCTCGAGTTCGAGCAGCAGCGTGGCCACGATCATCGACGGGAACGCGAAGACGATCATCGCGCCAAACACCAGCATCGCCCAGCCGAACACCGGCATGCGCCCCAGCGTCATTCCCGGCGCGCGGGTGCGAAGGACGCCGACGATGATCTCGATGGCGCCGGCGATGGCCGAGATTTCGATGAAGCCGATGCCGAGGAGCCACAGATCGGCGCTGATGTCGGGCGTGAACTCCATGCCCGACAGGGGCGGGTACATGAACCAGCCGGCCCGCGGCGCTACATCGAGGAACAGGCTTCCGAGGAAGGCGGTGCCGCCGATGAAATACGCCCAGAACGCGTAGGCCGACAGGCGCGGGAAGGGGAGGTCGCGCGCCCCGAGCATGTTCGGGAGCAGCAGCACGCCCACCGCCTCGACTGCCGGCACCGCGAACAGGAACATCATCACCGTGCCGTGCATGGTGAAGAGCTGGTTGTAGAGGTCGGGCGAGACGACGTCGCTGTCGGGCAGAGCGAGCTGCGCACGTATCAGGAGAGCCAGGATGCCGGCGAAGATGAAGAAGAAAACCGCCGTCGAGACGTAGTAGAGGCCGATATACGAGTTGTTGATCTCCGACAGGACCTTGATGCCCTTCGGCGCGGCCCAGGCGCGGCGGAGCGCCTCCTCCTCGCCCGGCGGACGCGGCAGCGCGTTGGGAAGATCGCGCACGGCCGTCATCTGAGGCTCGCCAGATAGACGGCGATGGACCGCAGCGTCGGCCCGTCGAGTTCGTCGAAGGATGGCATGCGCGCTCCCGGCTTGATCGCCTGCGCATCGGTGACCCACGCCGCGAGCGTGCCGGCATGGTTCGGCAGCGTCCCCGCCGCGATCGTGAGGCGGCTCCCGACGTGCGTGAGATCCGGGCCGATCGTGCCTGCGGCGGCCGTACCCCGCACCGCATGGCAGGCACCGCAGCCGGCGGCGACGAAAGCGCCGTGCCCGGCGACTTCCTCCTCCGTTTCCGGCTGGCGCGCATCGCCTCCCTCGGCGGCGAACCACGCGCCGAAATCCTCCGGCGTCTCCGCTCGCGCCATGAAGGCCATCAGGGCATGCTGCGTGCCGCAGAATTCCGCGCACTGGCCGCGATAGATGCCCTCGCGCTCAGCGAGGAGGGTTACGGTGTTGGTCCGGCCCGGGATCAGGTCGATCTTCCCCCCGAGCGCCGGCACCCAGAACGAGTGGATCACGTCGGCGCTCTCGAGCTCGAAGCGAACCGGCTGGCCCACCGGCAGCCGGATCTCGTTGGCCGTTTCGAATGCCGGCGAGCCGTCGGGCGCGAGATAGGCGACGCGCCACCACCACTGCTCGCCCGTCACCCGAACCGTGAGCGCGGCCCGGTCCTCCTCCGCGGCGAGTTGCCGGTCGAGCACGAAGCCGTAGGCGAGAAGGGCGGTCAGGACCACCGCGGGCAGGACCGCGCCGAGGGCAATCACCATTCGGGGACTGGCCAGCCACGCCCCTTCGGCGCGGCTTCGACGCACCGCACGCCACGCCAGCACCACGACGAGGACGCAGACGAGCGTGGCGCCGATCGTCATCGCCACGCCGAGGTCGAATACCATCCCGGCATTGCTCCCCGCCGGGTCGAGCGCCGACTGGATTGGCGTGCAGCCGGCAAGCGCAAGCGCGAGACCGGCGGGAAGGCCGCGGACGCGCGTCATCTGAGCGACGCCAGGAATGCTGCGACGTCGATCGCCTGGGCTTCGCTGAGCGGCATCGCGGGCATCGCCGTGCCCGGAACGAGCGAAGGCGCATTCCGTACGAAGGCCGCCAGCGTGCCGGGATCGTTCGGCAGCGTGCCCGCAATGAAATTGCGATTGCCTAGGCCCGCGAGGGACGGCCCGACCGTCCCGTCGGCTGCGCGGATTCCCGGGATCGAATGGCACGCGCCGCAGGCAAGGGATGCGACGGTCGTCCGGCCGTCCTCGGCATCGCCGCGCCCGGCGTCAGCGCGCGCGACCGGCGGCTTGTCACAGCCCCAGAGGAGAGCGAGGGCGGGGAGGAGGGCAAAGGCTGTTGGCAGGCGCATCGGTCCGTTCCTCGCGGGCCGTATCCGGACGCAATGCAGCGATCGAGCGAAGGTTCCCGTCCGGAACAAACCGGCGCGCCGCCAAGTTGCATCCCCATGGTGCGGGAACTCCGATGAGCAGGCGGCGGCGGTTCGTCCTCGGCATCGCCGGATTGGTCGTGGCCGCGATCGTGGCTGCCGCAGGGTTCGTGTGGGGTGGCTTCTACAGCGTCGCCGCGTCGGCCCCCCACAACCGCGTCGTGGAGTGGCTCCTCGACATCGGCATGCAGCGGTCGGTGGTCGCCCACGCGCCCGAAACGCCGCCGCCGGCGCTCGACGATCCTGCCCTTATTGTTGCGGGTCTCCGTCACTTCGAACCGAACTGCGCGCCCTGCCATGGTGCGCCGGGCATCCTGCCCGAGCCTCAGACCCGCGCGATGCTCCCGGTGCCGCCGGACCTTGCCACCAAGATCGACCGGTTCAACGACAACGAATTGTTCTGGATCATCGAGAACGGCCTCAAATACACCGGCATGCCAGGCTGGCCGGCCGCGGGCCGCGACGATGAGGTCTGGGCGGTCGTGGCCTTCGTGCGGCTGTTGCCGGGCATGACGGCGGAAGCCTTCGATGCCCTCGCGGGCAGTCCCGCGCCGGCAGCCGGCGCGGGGGTCGCAACGCTCGTGGCCGAGGGACCACCCGACGCGGACATTGCCGCCTGCGCACGCTGCCACGGAATGGATGGTGGAGGGCACCCGAGCGGTGCCTTCCCGCGGATCGCCGGATTGCCCGCCGCCTACATCGAAGCCGAACTCGAAGCCTTCGCCACCGGCCGGCGTCCGAGCGGCATCATGGCGCCCGCAGCTGTAGCGCTGTCCGCCGCGGAGCGCGCCGCCGTCGCCGCCTATTATGGCGCGATCATTCCACCGCCGGTCCCGGCCGCCCCGCCCGCCGATGACGCGGCATCCGCCATGGCGGGCGCGCTCGTGGCCACCGGCGACAATCGTCGCGCCATCCCGCCCTGCGCGTCCTGCCACCTTCAGCCGGGTGTCGATGCCCCGCCGCTCACCGGCCAGTTCGCGAACTACCTCGAGGCGCAGCTCCGCCTGTTCCGTGCCGGCACACGCCGGGATCAGGTCATGACGACGATCGCGTCGTTGCTGACCGACGCCGAGATCGCGGCGCTTGCACAGTGGTTTGCAGCTTCCCCGCCGGCCGTTCCGGCACCGATGCGATGAGGACGACGTCGGGGTCGTGGACCCGCCAGTCCACCTGCTCGGCGGTGTCGCGCACGATCCTGGCAAAGTCGTCGGGCAGCCCGGCGCCGGCGGGCGCGGTGATGTGAATGACGCCGGTCACCAGCCGGCCGTCCTCGCGGAACCGGACGTCGGCGGTGTCCACGAATTCGAGCGCCAGGACGGCCTTCCGCACCTTGCCGACAATCGGATCGGGCAGGTGTCCTTCGATCGTCGTCGGCCGCTCGTCCGCAAGGTCGCGGATCGAGCGCCCGACATGGGTGAATCCGTCGTGCAGGATCGCCACCGCAATGACGATGGCCGCGCCGGAATCGACCCACCACCAGCCGATCAGGATGCCTCCGACCCCGAGGAGGGCTGCCACCCCGGTCATCCAGTCGGCTTTCTGCATGCTGGCGTCGGCCACCAGGACCTTGTCGTGGATCGCCCGCGCGAGCGGCAGCTTCAGCCGGCCGAGGATTACCGCCGGGATGGTGCTGTACAGGATCGCCGCCAGCATCAGCCACGCCTCCGAAATGGCGGTGCCGAACACGACGACATTGCCGATCACCGGCCGCTCGGCGGCGAAGAGGGCAATCACGTTCTCGACGAACAGGAAGACGCCGAGGAGAAGCGTCGCCACCGCCCCGACGAGATAGGCAATGGAGACCGCACGGAACGTGCCGAAGGGGAACCGCCGACTCGGAGGCTTGCGCTCGATGCGAACCGCCACGAGGAAGGCGACGGCGGGCGCGATCGAGATGAGGTCCTCGATGAACGCACTTCGGACTGCCTGCGATGCGCCGGAGACGAGGAAGAGGGCGAGCGCCGACGACAGGAGGGCGCCGATGGTCACCCATTCCAGCCGTATGGCGCGCGTCCGGACCGCCGCCTTGTCGGGTGGCCAGCGGAACGGCCTCTTCTGCATGTCCGCCACTACACGACCTCGGCCACCAACGGCGCCCCCCGGGCGAACGCCGGGAGCCTACGCGCGTTCCGGCGGGACAGGAACCAAACGGGGCTCGCCGCGGTTTGAAACGAAAGAAACGTCGGGGAGTTAGTCACGGCCGCTCGCCTTCCACTCGCGATGCCGAGGCCACCGCTGCGCCGGATCGCGCGCGACACGGCCCCTTCCGTCAGCCCGACCGCCGCCGCGAGCACCTCTGGAACCACCGCCATCGCTCGGATAGGCATCATGCTATCCGGAACGGGAGAGGTACGTTTGATGGAACTGAAGCGCGGACGTCTGATCGATCACGTGCACCTTAGAACCCGAGACCTCGCAGCGAGTCAGGCCTTCTACACCGCGACTCTCGAAGCGCTCGGGATCCAAGTGACGGCGGGAGACGGACACTTCTTCGTTGACGAACTCTGGGTTGACCGCGGCGAGACTTCGAGCCGCATTCATCTCGCGTTCCAGGCGGCCGATCGCGCGGCGGTCGAGCGCTGGTATGCGGCCGGACTTGCTGCGGGCGGGCGGGACAACGGCGCGCCCGGCGAGCGCAACTATCACCCGGGCTACTACGCGGCCTTCCTGCTCGATCCGGACGGCAACAACATCGAGGCGGTCTTCCACGGCCCTTCGGAGCGGTCCGCCGAGGCGGTCGTGGTGCGGCCGCTCGGTTGAGATCCGCGGAACGGCCGTGCCCCAGCGCGTCCGTTCGGACGGACTCTCGAGCAGCCTCACAGACGGGTTTGGGGGCCCAACCGGACCAGGTCCGGGCACCACCTTGCCGAGGCGGCGCGCGCCGCGCTCGCCGCGGCGGTGCTCCCGTTCGTTGGCGAGTACCGCGCCGCCCGCGTGCTTCCTTGACCTGGCCCCGCAGACGCCTCATCGCTGGCGCGTTGCACGGCGTGAGGTACATGCGTGAGCCGCTACTGGTCCGAGCTTGCCCGGGGACTGTCGCCCTACGTTCCGGGTGAACAGCCGAAGATCCCGGGCCTGGTGAAGCTCAACACCAATGAGAGCCCGTTCGGGCCGTCGCCCCGGGCGCTCGACGCCATCCGGGCAGCCGCCACGGACTCGCTCCGCCTCTACCCGGACCCGCAGTCGACGCGGCTCCGCGAGGCGCTGGCCCGATATCATGACGTGGCCCCGGAGAACGTCTTCGTCGGCAACGGCTCGGACGAGGTGCTGGCCCACGCTTTCGTCGCCCTCCTCAAGCAGGGGGCGCCGGTGCTGTTTCCGGACGTTACATACGCATTCTACCCGGTGTACTGCCGGCTCTTCGGCCTCGCCTACGAGACGGTCCCGGTCGATGACGACATGCGCGTGGATCCCGCCGGCTTTCTCGGTCGCGGCGGCGCCATCGTCATCGCCAACCCCAACGCGCCCACCGGGATGGCGCTGTCGCGGGCAGCGATCGCGAAGCTGCTCGCCGACCGATCAGACGCTCCGGTGGTGATCGACGAGGCCTATGTCGACTTCGGCGCGGAGAGCGTGGTCCCGCTCGTCCGCGACCACCCCAACCTCCTGGTCGTCCAGACCTTCTCGAAGTCTCGCGCGCTGGCCGGGCTCCGCGTCGGCTATGCGATCGGGAACGCCGGCCTCGTCGAGGGCCTTGCGCGCGTGAAGGACAGCTTCAATTCCTATCCCCTCGGCCGACCGGCTGAGGCAGGCGCGGTCGCGGCCATCGAGGACGCCCCCCATTTCCAGCGCACACGGTTGGCCGTCATCGCCAACCGGGCCTCGCTTGCCACGAGCCTCGAAGGCCTTGGATTCGAAGTGTTGCCGTCGAGCGCCAACTTCGTCTTCGCGCGTCACCCCGGGCATCAAGGCAAGGCGCTCGCCTCGGCCCTCCGCGATCGCGCAGTGCTCGTCCGGCATTTCGAAGGGCCGCGCGTCGACGACTACCTCCGGATCACCGTGGGCTCCGTCTCGGAACTGGTGCGTTTGACCGAGGCCCTGGCGGAGATCATCGGGGCGTGAAGTGGTGACCGGAGGTAGAGTCGAGCGACGACCCCGACTTGCTCCACCGGCCACCACTCACTCTTTGGCCTCACCCCTCCCGCCAGCCGCGATGCAGCGGCTCGTCCTGGAGGCCGAGGTCGCGCCGCAGGTAACCGGAGATCGGCAGTTCGGAGGTCCGGCGAGCCTCCCGCCGCCGCAGCCGCCCGAGCGCCGCGCCGACGGCGGCCACGGTCGCTGCGACGGCGATCGAGATGCCGCCGATGGTCCTGGAATCCCGGGCGGATGCCCGGTCGTCTGTCCGTGCAATAGACATTGCCTTGCCGCGGTGGTCGTCCCACCCGCGGTCCCAAATTCGAAGATGAACAACAGACCCCGCGTCATGCGCATGACATGCGCGGACGCTGGCATCCGGGTGGCGTTGGAGGTGGGAAATTCCGCGACCGGCGAAGCCTATTGCCGGCCGATCTGCCCTACGAGCAGCGCCCGCTCATTCGAAGCCGGCGAAAGGGTCCCACACGGTACTGCGAAGGGTCATTGAAATTCATGCGGCCCTCCTTTCCTGCGAGGGGTGAAGCGGAAGGGCAGTCGTATAAGCCGGATGCGGGCGATTCGGAAGCCCGCGGGAAGATTTTTTTTGGGGCGGCCACGCCGTGTGGCCGGCTGGCAACATGCCAGGGCTCTTGCAACGAAGAGTGGCGGAATTTCGCCGTTCTTCTCAATAGGGGCCCGCGGCGGGCATCCGTGGTCCGCTTCTTGCGTTAACCCGTGTGACGGAATTGCGACCGACCCGGACTTTGGCGGGCTGGTTGACTGGCGCCAGAAGTCGTTTGCAGATTGAGCGGCCGGGCCCGGCTTTCTCCGGCAAGACGAGTGCAACGCCGCATAAGGAGAGCTCCAGACATGAAATTCGTACCCCTTGCCAAGTTCGCTGCGGTCACCGCCGCGCTGGCAATCAGCTTCTCGGTGGCCGCCGGAGCCCAGACGCTCCGGACCTTCAATGGCGGCGAGCCAGCCTCGCTTGATCCGCACCGCGTTTCCGGCGACTGGGAGAACCGGATCGTCGGCGACTATCTCGAAGGTCTGATGACCGAGGACGTCAACGCAACGCCGATCCTCGGCCAGGCCGCGTCCTACACCATTTCCGACGACGGCCTCGTCTACACCTTCGTCATCCGCGACGACGCTATGTGGAGCGACGGCACGCCGGTCACCGCTGGTGACTTCGACTACGCCTTCCGGCGCCTCTTCGAGCCGGCGCGCGCGGCCGACTACGCCTATCTCCAGTACCCGATCAAGAATTCCGAAGCGATCAACGCGGGCGAGATGCCCATGGATCAGCTCGGCGTCCGGGTCATCGACGACAAGACCATCGAGTTCACGCTCGAGCAGCCGACTCCATATTTCCTCGACGCGCTGACCCACTACACCTCCTATCCGGTGCCGCGGCACGTGGTGGAGGCGTTCGGCGACGCCTGGATCCAGCCGGCCAACATCGTCGGCAACGGTCCGTACAGCATCGTCGAGTGGATCCCGAACAGCTACATCCGCTCGGTTCGGAGCGATACCTACTACGCCGCCGCCGACGTCCAGATCGCCGAGGTCTACTACTACTCCCTCGACGACATCACGGCGGCCCTGCAGCGCTATCGCGCCGGTGAGTTCGACATCCTGACGGACTTCCCGACCGATCAGTACCAACTGCTGCAGAACCAGTACCCGGGCCAGGCGCGTGTCGCCCCGTTCCTCGGTATCTACTACTACGTCATGAACCAGAACATGCCGGAGCTTCAGGACGTCAACGTCCGGCAGGCCCTGTCCATGGCGGTGAACCGCGACATCATCGGTCCGCAGATTCTCGGCACCGGTGAGCTTCCGGCCTATGGCTGGGTCCCGCCCGGCACTGCCAACTACCCATTCCCCGGCTTTGAGCCCGATTGGGTGGCGCTGCCCTACGAGGAGCGTGTTGCGCAGGCGACGGCGCTGATGGAGGCGGCCGGGTACACGGCCCAGAACCCGCTCAACATCCAGCTCCGCTACAACACCAACGACAACCACCAGCGGATCGCCGTTGCGATCGCCGCGATGTGGGAACCGCTGCACGTCAACGTGACGCTGTTCAATTCGGAGGTCGCCGTCCACTACGACGCTCTCCAGGCCAACGACTTCAACGGCGTAGGCCGTGCGGGCTGGCTGATGGACTACAACGACGCCATCAACACGCTCGAACTGCTCCGCTCGGACATCATCTACAACTACGGGCGGTACAATAACCCCGAGTTCGACGCGCTGCTGCGCCAGAGCGCGACGATCACCGACCAGGCTGCGCGTGGCGAAATCCTGCGCCAGGCGGAAGTCCTGGCGATGGAGAACTACGCGGCCCTGCCGCTGTACTACTACGTCTCCAAGAACGTGGTTTCCCCGCGTGTCCAGGGCTTCGTGGACAACGCCAAGGACATCCACCGCACCCGCTGGCTCTCCCTGACGAACTAGCGGAAACGACGTTGAGGCCGGCGCCGCAGGGCGCCGGCCTCATCCAAAGGGGTCAGGGGACGACATGCTTCGCTACGCGTTCCGGCGTATCCTTGCGGCGTTGCCGATCGCCCTGATCGCAGTAACGCTGTGCTTCATCGTCATGCGCCTCGCTCCGGGCGGGCCATTCGATGGCGAGAGGCCATTGCCTCCTGCAGTGGCAGCCAATGTCCGGGCGTACTACAATCTCGATAAGTCTTTGATCGAGCAGTACTTCATCTACGTCGGTGGCGTGCTGCGCGGCGATCTCGGCCCATCGATGACCTTCTACGACTTCTCCGTCAGCGATCTCCTGGGCTTCGGGATTCCCTTCACCTTCATGTTGGGGTTCTCCGCCTTCGTGATCGCGACGATCATCGGCCTGATCGCCGGCGTCATTGCCGCCGTGAACCAGAACCGATGGCCGGACTACCTCCTCGTCCTCATCGTCATGGTCGGGGTCGTGGTTCCCAACTTCCTCGTCGGCCACATTCTCCAGCTGGTCTTCGGCGTCTACCTCCAATGGCTGCCCGCCGGAGGCTGGAACGGGAATATCAGCCAGCTCGTCCTTCCCATCACGGTGCTCGCATGGCCGCACGCCGCGCGCATTTCGCGCCTGATGCGGGGCTCGATGATCGAAGTGCTGGGCGCCAACTACATTCGTACCGCCAGGGCGAAGGGTATCGGCCAGCGCCTCATCCTCGCCCGTCACGCCATCAAGCCCGCCCTGATCCCGGTCGTGTCGTATCTCGGCCCGGGCCTGTCCTATCTTCTGACGGGCTCGATCGTGGTCGAGAACATCTTCGGCCTGCCGGGCATCGGCCGGTATTTCGTCAACGCCGCGCTCAACCGCGACTACGGCCTCGTGCTCGGCACCACGATCCTCTACGTGGTCGTCATCCTCGTCCTCAACCTCCTCGTCGACCTCGTCTACGCCTGGCTCGATCCGAAGGTGAGGTACTCCTGATGGCGGGGATAACCGGCAAGGACGCGATCCTCACCCGCTATGCCGCGCGGCTCGACGAACTCGATCGCGCGAAGGGCCAGTCGCTGACCCGCGACGCCTTCCGGCGCCTCCGCCGCAACAAGGCGGCGATGGTCTCGATCGTCGTCATCACGCTTATTGTCCTGGCCGCGATCATCGGCCCGTACTTCATGCCGTGGACCGTGCGCCAGGTTGACTACACGGCCTTCCGCAGCCCGCCGGACTGGTCGAAATTCCATTATCTCGGCACCGATCAGAACGGCCGCGATCTTCTCGCGCGCCTTCTTCAAGGCACGCAGATGTCGCTGCTGGTCGCGGCGGTCGCGACGGTGGTCTCGGTGACGATCGGCGTCACCTACGGCGCCGTCGCCGGCTACATCGGTGGCCGGGTGGACGCCATCATGATGCGCTTCGTCGACGTCATGTATGCGCTGCCCTACATCCTTTTTGTCATCATCCTCGTTGTCATCTTCGGCCGTTCGCCGGTGCTGCTCTTCATCGGTATCGGCGCGCTCGAATGGCTCACGATGGCCCGCATTGTCCGCGGCCAGACGCTCAGCCTGAAGGAGAAGGAGTTCGTCGAGGCCGCCCGGGCCGGAGGCGCGCGGACGCGCACGGTCGTGTTCCGCCACATCGTCCGGAACCTGACCGGCCCCGTGGTGATCTACGCCACGCTGACCGTGCCGGAGATCATCATAACCGAGAGCTTCCTGTCCTATCTCGGCCTTGGCGTGCAGGAGCCGCTCACCTCGCTCGGCACGCTCATTTCCAACGGTGCGGCGGTCGCCGAGGTGATGCCCTGGCTCCTGATCCCGCCCGCCGTCGTCCTGGTGACGCTTCTCCTCGGCCTCACCTTCATCGGCGACGGGCTCCGCGACGCACTCGATCCGAAGGACCGCTGATGGCGACGATCCTGGAGGTCAGGGACCTCAACGTCTCCTTCCGCCTGCACGAGCGGTCGATCCAGGCCGTCGCCGGGTTCGACCTCACCCTCGAGCGGGGCGAGACGCTCGCCGTTGTCGGCGAGAGCGGCTCGGGCAAGACGCAGGCCTTCCTTGCCATGATGGGCCTCCTCGCCCGGAACGGCCGCGCCACGGGCAACGTTCTGTTCGAGGGCGTCAACCTCCTCAAGCTCTCGCCGTCCGCGCTCGACCGCTATCGCGGCCGGGACATCGCGATGATCTTCCAGGACCCGATGACGTCCCTCAATCCGAGCCTGCGCATCCAGACGCAGCTGATGGAGGTGCTCATCCGGCATCAGGGCTTCACCCGCGACCAGGCGGCGAGGCGCTCGGTCGAGATGCTGGAGCGCGTCGGCATCCCGGAGCCGGCGAAACGCGCACGCGCCTATCCGCACGAACTGTCCGGTGGCATGCGCCAGCGCGTGATGATCGCCATGGCGCTCCTGTGCGAGCCGCGCGTCCTCATCGCCGACGAACCCACCACCGCCCTCGACGTAACGGTCCAGGCGCAGATGCTCGATCTGTTCCGCGGCCTGACGAAGGACTTCGGGACGGCGCTCGTCCTCATCACCCACGACCTTGGTGTGGTTGCCGGCCTCGCCGACCGGATGATGGTCATGTATGCCGGCCGTCCGGTCGAGGTCGGGCCGGTCGACGACCTCTTCTACGATCCACGGCACCCCTACACGTTCGGCCTCCTGCAATCGACGCCGCATGTCGAGCGCGTCGGCGCACGTCTGGTGCCGATCGTCGGCATGCCGCCGAGTCTTGCCGACCTGCCGCCGGGCTGCTCCTTCAACCCACGCTGTCCGTTCCGCATGGAGATCTGCGTCCGTGAACGGCCGGCGCTCGTCCCGCGCGTGCGCGGCCGGCCGGCGGCGTGCTTCTACGAAGGCGAACTGACCGTTGGCGCCGCCATCGCCGTCCTGGAGGCGGCCGATCCTGAGACGGTGCCGACATGAACGCACCCCATCGAGTGGCGCTCGCCGTCGCGAACATCCGCAAGACCTTCCCGATCCGGCTCGGCATGTTCCGTGCGCCGCTGACGCTGACCGCGCTCGACGACATCAGCTTCTCCGTCGATGAGGGCGAGACGGTCGGTATTGTCGGCGAGAGCGGATCGGGCAAGTCGACGCTCGGCCGCTGCATCCTTCATCTCGTGCAGCCCGATTCCGGGAAGATCGAGTTCTACGGCCAGGAGCTGACACACCTTTCCAAGGAAGAGATGCGGCAGTGGCGGCAGGACATCCAGGTGATCTTCCAGGACCCGCTCGCCTCGCTCAATCCGCGTCTTGCCGTCGGCGACATCATCACCGATCCGCTGCGTTCGTTCTTCCCCGGCATGAAGCGCAACGAGCGGCGGGCACGGGCGCTCCGGATGATGGACGAGGTCGGCCTCCTGCCCGAGATGATCAACCGCTACCCGCACGAATTCTCGGGCGGCCAGGCGCAGCGCATCGGCATTGCGCGCGCGCTGATCACCGAGCCGAAGCTGATCATCTGCGACGAGCCGGTCTCGGCGCTGGACGTGTCGATCCAGGCGCAGATCCTGAACCTCCTCGCCCGGCTCAAGGAGGAGTTCAAGCTCACGCTGATCTTCATCAGCCACGATCTCTCGGTCGTCCGCCACGTCAGTGACCGCATCCTGGTCCTCTATCTCGGCCGTGTGGTGGAAAGCGCTCCGGCGGGTGACCTCTATGCCTCGCCCAAACATCCCTACACGCGGGCGCTGCTGACGGCGGTGCCCATCGCCGACCCGAAGAAGGCCCGGGAGCGCACCATCGAGGGCCTCGTCGGCGAGATTCCGTCGCCGATCAATCCGCCGTCCGGGTGCCACTTCCGCACCCGCTGTCCCTACGCCATCGACGAATGCGCCCGGGTCCGGCCGCCCCTCGACTCCGCCGGCGAAGGCCGCGAGGTTGCATGCATCCGCTGGAAGGAAATCGACGCGCTCGGCATGGCCGCGGCGACCAGGAGGCCGGAAGAGGTCGAGGCCGCGCTGCAGTAGCGGTGGCGGCGTGAGGTCAGACTCCGGTCATCCTGCGTGCGCGTGGATTGTCGGTATTTCCCTCAGTCCCGCCGCTTTGTCGCTTTGAGCGAGAACGCCAGCGGGATGCGGATCTGGCCCGGCGGCTGGACGTACATCTGGCCTTCGCGCACCATCGACGGGAACGGTTGCCACGGCACCATCTCGTGCTCGTGAAGATACTCGAGGTCGAGCCCGTTCGCCTTGAGGGCGCCGAGGATCGTCGAGAACGGATGCAGCCACCCAAAGGTCCGGCTGTTGGCCAGCGGCGTGCCGTCGCCGGCGTAGGACTGCGGGTCGTCCTCGATGCTGGGGTCGTCGGGCGCGTTCCGCCACGGCCAGCCCAGTTCGAGACGCCCCTCGCGCTCGGTGAACAGCATCATCGACGGGTGACCGTCAGCGAAATAGAGGGAGCCGCCGGGGACGAGACAGCCGGCCACCGCCGCAGCCCAGCGGTTGATGTCGGGGAGCCAGATGGTCGTGCCCCAGCTCGTGAACACCATGTCGTAGCCGCCGCCAGTGGCCGCCGGCGCGTCGTAGACATTGGCCTCGACGAACCGCGCCGGGATGCCGAGCTCCGCGGAAAATGCCCGCGCCGCCTCGATGGCCTTCGGCGAGAAGTCGAGTCCCGTGACGTCCGCGCCGCGACGCGCCAGCGACAGCGTATCGATCCCGAAATGGCATTGGAGGTGGAGGATGCGCTTGCCGGCCACGTCGCCGATCTCGGTCGCCTCGATCGGGGTCAGCGTATCCGCACCCCTTCGGAAGGCTTCGAGTGGATAGATGCCGGTCGTGTCGCGAAGGTGCACCCCCACACGCTCGTCCCAGCTCGCGCGGTTGGCCTCGAGAAAGGCGTCCGTCATCGTCTCCTCCATTGTGGCGTCCGCCGCAGCTCTACCACGCAGGAAGCCCGGCCGCGGGCTCGCTGGCTATGGCGCACCCGCCGTCGCGAGATCCAGGCTGCGCGAAATGACGGCGAACCGCCACTGGTTCAGCAAGGTCGACGACGGGTGGCCGGACGTGCCGGGCGCGAACAGCACCGTCACGATGGCCGCGGCGCCGTCCGGCAGGCGGATCGAGGCGGCTTGCACCTTGGCGCCTTCAGGCCATTCCCGCAGTGCGGCAAGGGCCGCGTGGAGGGCCGTGACGCCCGCGGCGGCCGCTTCGTCGCTGTCGTACAGGAGCATGAATTGGGCGGCCTCCCAGTCGGCGGACGCAGAGGCGGCCACGATCACATAGCCGGGGCCCGGCATGGCGCCCTGTTGGCGCAGCGCCTCGCCTGGCAGGCCCATCGCCGCGTAAGCGTTGAGCTCTGCCGGGACGAGGTTCGCCGCGGCATCGACCATCGCCACCACGGGCGATTCCGATACCGTCCCCGCGTCCAGCCTCTGGATAGCGATCATCGCCGAGACCAGCGCCGGCGTGGAATAGGTGACGGCAGCGAACCCGTCGCGCACGGCCACACGGTGCGCTCGCCACCCGCCGCCGAAAGGATAGCCATGCTCCCGCCCGCCGGGATCGACCGCGAAGTCCGTGCCGACGGAGAACGCCGCAAAGCTGTCGTGTTCCGCCTCGCTCATTCCGGGTCGCGCCATGAGCGCCGTCCGAACCTCGGTCTCCGCGACTGCGGAGCCGTAGAGGTACAGCCGTGAATCGGGCGGCGCGCCGTAGCGGAGGATGCCGTCGAGATCGGAGAATGCGATGCCCACGGTCTCGATTCCGCGATCGCGATCGAGGAGCGCCGGGTTGAGGTCATCGAGCCCGACAGTCTGCCAGGATCCCACCGGCCAGCCGGCCTGCGCTCGCGGCACGGCGAAGTCGAACTCGGGCGCCACGGGATCGTCTTCCAGGGCCTCCGGCATCGCCTGAAGAAGCATGGTGAGGATCTCGAAGGCGCCCGCCGGTGCCGACCAAACCAGCGCCAATGCGGCGATTAGGCCAAACGCGCTGCCACGAAGCCTGAAGGCCATTGGAGGCTCCTCCTTGCGCCTGCGCCAGGAATGCCGGGCAGGCCTACGGCCAGCTTGTCGTGTCGTGGTCGGGATGCTGATGGCTCGTGGCGCGAATGTCGGCGGCTCGCTTCGGGTCGCCGGCCTCCGTCGTCTCGCCCGGCAGGCCGGCGAGTTCGGCGAACCACGACATCCGACCTTCCGTGCCATACTGGTGCGCCGGCTTGACCGCCTCGGGATTGTCGAGCGACCCGAGCGAGACCGCGATCCTCTTCGACGACAGGTACCGGAAGGTGAGCGGCGTCCCGCATGCCGCGCAGAACCCCCGCGCGGCAAGGTCCGAGCTGCGAAACGTCGCGAGCGCGCCGCGGGTGATCTCGAACGCCTCGCGTGGCACGCCGGCCAGCGGTGCGAAGAAGGAGCCGAACGCCTTCTGGCACATCCGGCAATGGCAGATATGCGGATTCGTCAGCGCCTCGTGCAGCCGGTAGCGGACCGCGCCGCACTGGCATCCGCCTGACATGAAGACCGTCTCGCCCATCGCCGTTCACCACCTGGAAGCGCGGCGTCCGACCCGCGCGGTCGGTGAAGTGTCGTTCGGCGTTTGCCCAAAGAGCAAGTCCATTTCTGGTGACATGCCGCCCACGCCGGGTCGATAGTGCGAGGCCCACTCGGCACTGGCATCGGAATCGTCCGGCCAGGCTTCGCATTCGGAAGTGCCGCTTGAGGCCTCCCAGCATCCGATCCGCGGCACCATCCCGCAACCGCGGCGGGCAGGCAGACCGGCGATGACGGTCACCCTCGGCTACCGCAGCCTCCTCGCGCTACCCGGTCCGCGGCGCCTCGCCCTCGGAGCGATCCCGGCCGACCTCGCCGACTGGCTCGACTATGCCGCGATCGTGGCGCTTCTCGTCTTCATCTGGGACGGCGGACCGTTCACGCTGGCCCTTTTCGCGGTAGCGCTGAGCCTCCCCTATGTCCTCGTCGGGCCGGTCCTTCTGGCGCTTCTCCACCGGATGCCGCTCCGGACCCTCCTCGTCGTCAGCAATGCCGGTCGCGCCGCCACGACAGCTGCTCTGGTCTTCGCCGGCGATCCGGCGATCGTCCTTGCCGTCGTCTTCCTTCGATCCTCGATCGATTCGGTGTTCACGCCGGCCCGGCAGGCCGCCATCAAGGCAACGACACCGCACGACCTCCTGTCGCCGGCAAACGGCCTTCACCAGGCGATCAACCAGACGAGCAAGATCGCCGGGCCGGCGCTCGGCGGCCTTCTGCTGGGCATCGTGGCGCCGGCGGTCGTGTTCGCCCTCAACGCGGGCCTGTCGCTCGTCGCCGCCATCGTCATGGCCACGGTCGCCCTGCCGCATCGCGAGCCCGAGGCCGCAACGGAGACCTTCTTCCGCCGTTCCCTCGCCGGCCTGAACGAGCTGCGCCTGAACCGGAAGCTGAGGCTGGCGGTCGCCTTCATCGCCATGGCCTATGCCGCCTTCTTCCTCTACGACGCGTTGATCTCCCTCCTCGCCATCGGTTTCGGCTTCGACGCGACCGCCTACGGCCTCTCGATCGCGGCGTCGGGCCTCGGCGGCGTCGTGGGCGCGCTGGTCGCTGGCCGCCTTTCGGGCCCGGCCCCGATGACGGTCATGGCAGCCGGGGCCGGCGTATCGGGTGGCATTACCATCGTCGTGGGCGCCGCATCCCTCGCCGATCTCGCCGTGCCCTTCTGGCTGTTCTTCCTGACGATGGGCGTGATGGGCGCCGCCACCGCCTTCATCCTCGTGCCCTACCGCACCATCATCCAGTCGACGGTGGCGCATGATCGGGTCGCCAGCGTGTTCGCCACCGGCGAGGCAATCAGCGTCGCCGCGATGCTCGCCGCGCCCTTCATCGGCAGCACGATAGCCGTCGCCTGGGGAACCGGGGCCGCCTTCATCGCCGGTGGAATCATGCTCCTCGTCCTCGTGGCGTGGACCTTTGCCGGCCCGGCGGCGCGGGAGTGAGGTCGCGTCGCGCGGGGTCCGCGGCGCGCCGGGGCCCCGGCGGCGCGGGAGTGAGGTCGCGTCGCGCGGGTCCGCGGCGCGCCACCTGACGGGGCGATGAACTGCGACCGCCCCAGTCCTTCAAGGATGCGCCACAACCGACCGTCACATGACTGTCATGGAAGCGGCCCTATCGCTCGCGGGGAGCGGAGAGTGCCGTGCCATCGAAGGCCCACGGCACTGCTCCCGCAGTCGTTGCATCCGAAAGTCCGAGAGTGAAGCAGGTGTCGAGCCTTCGGGAGATCGTCTCGGAGATCACCTCCCGGCGCGCGCCACAGACGATCGCCATTGGCCTCATCTGCGGCCTTGTCACCACCGTCTTCTCGCTCTCCTACGCGGCACTCCTGTTCTCGGGCGGACTGTCCGGCAGCGTCGATGTCGGCCTCGGGGTCATGCTCGTCTCGAGCGCCGTGATGGCGATCGTGGGGGCGCTCCTTACCTCGTATGCGCCGATCTACTCGCAGGTCCGCGACATCCCGCTCGCCTATCTGGCGCTCGTTGCGCCGGGCATCGGCGTTGCTGCCGGTACCGCGGCGGTGCCGACGGTCGTCGCGCTCGTGGCGGTGACGACGCTGCTCCTCGGCCTGTCGCTGTTCCTGGTGGGCTATTTCAGGCTCGGACGGGTCATCCGCTTCATACCGTTCCCGGTCATCAGCGGTTTTCTGGCGGGCGTCGCGTGGCTCATCGTCAGCGGGGCCTTCACGATCCTCACCGGTGAGCCGTTCACCCTGGCGTCCTTCGCCGGCTTCATTGCGCTTGAAAACGTTCCGGAGATACTCACAGCCTTGGCGTTCGTGACGGCCACGGTGGTCGGTCGTCGCTGGCTTCCGGCCGGCATCCTGATGCCGCTCCTCGTCGTCGTCGCAACGCTCCTCTTCCACGCCGTGATCGGCTTTGTGGAGATCGACCGCGCGGCGCTGGTCGCCGATGGCTGGTTGGCCGAACTGCCCGCCCGCGGCTCGCTCTGGCCACCGGTGGATGCGGCGGGCATCGCTGCGATCGACTGGGCGCTGGTCCTTGCCAACTGGCCCACTGTGGTCGTCATCATCCTCGTGACGATGGTGGCGCTGCTCCTCAACGTCAGCGGTCTCGAGATCGAGGTCCGGCGCGACATCGACCTTGACGCCGAACTCAAGACGGCAGGCGCCTCGAACCTCCTTGCCGGAGCGCTCGGCGGCGCGCCGGGCTACCAGTCGCTGTCCATGACGGTGCTGTCGCAGCGCCTCGGCGGCGGCAGCCGCGGCACGAGCTTCATCGCGGGGCTGTTCCTCATTGGCGTGCTGCTGTTCGGATCCGCCGCCATCGGGGTCGTCCCGCTACCCGTCCTGGCGGCGATCGTCCTCGCGACCGGGGCGACACTCCTCTACGAACGACTTGTCCTCTCCTACCGGACGCTCCCGATCGGCGAGTACGTCATCGTCCTTGGAATCTTCCTCACCACGGTCGCACTGGGCTTCCTCACCGCCGTCGTGTTCGGCGTTCTCGCCGCGATGACCCTCTTTGTCTTCGAGTACAGCCGCGCCGGAGTCGTGAAGTTCGAAGTATCCGGCCGCGACTTCCAGAGCGGCGCCGCCTCGTCGGAGCACCACAGGAAACTCCTCCGCGAGCATGGCGACGCGATCCTGATCATGCGGCTCCAGGGTTTCCTGTTCTTCGGCACGGCCAACGGTCTTCGCCGCGCGATCGAAGCGCGGTTCCGGCCGGCCGAGGGCAATCCCGTGCGCTTCGTCCTCCTCGACTTCCGGCGGATTTCCGGGATCGACTCCGCCGCGGTGCAGAGCTTCGTGCGCCTGGCGGAAACCGCGCGCGATCGCGCCGCGACCGTGGTCCTTGCCAACGTGTCCAACGCCGCCGGCCGCATCCTCGTCCGCGGTGGTCTGCCGATCGGCCCCGGCTCGCCTGTCGTCCTCGCCGAGACCTTCGAGAAGGGCCTGAGCGATTGCGAGCACGCCATCATCTCCGAGGTCGATCCCGACCTCGCCGTGCGGAAACCGCAGCCGCTCGGCGATCAGCTCAGGGCATTTGCGGACGCACCCGCCGAGATCGAGAAGATCGCCGCGCTCATGGAGAGGCTGCAGGTCGAACCCGCCGCGACGATACTCGAGCATGGTTCAGCCGCCACCGAGATGTTCTTCATTGAGGCGGGGACAGCGTCCGTCCGCCTCCCCACCGACGGGCAATACCTCACGCTCGCGACCGTCGGCCCCGGCTCGATCGTCGGCGAGATCGCCTTCTATCTCGGGAGCATCCGCACCGCGTTCGTCATCGCCGAAACCCCGATGGTCATCTGGCGCTTCAGTCGAGACGCACTGGCCGAACTCGAAGCAGATTCCCCGGCCGCCGCGGCCCGCTTCCATCGTGGCATGGCCGAGGTTCTCGCCGACCGCCTCTCCGCCACGAACCGCCTCGTAAGGTTCCTCGCGACCTAGCGGCGTTCGTGGTGACGCTGCTCCGTATAGCTGAGCAGGCCGGATCGATTGCTGCCTTGCAGCTCAGGCCCCGTCGTGGTCCAGGAGAAGCTGGCGGGGCACCAGGGCACCCCGCCCGGACCACAAAAAACCGAGGCTCCTAGACTGCGTAGCAGTCGACGCCCGTGCCGCTATCCCACATGATGACGTGCGCCCCTGCCGTGTACTGGAGGTGGAACGGCGTCGATTCATAGGAGTTCGCGAACTCTCCGGTCGTCGTGTAAACGTAGAGCTGGTCGCCCACTTGCGGACCAGCGATCTGGACGCTCGTGTCGGACAGACGCGTCACGCTGAAGGTCCAGCCATTGGCCGGGCACTGGTAGGCGGTCGTGCCGGGAGGCGCTCTCAGCGACGGGGACGGGGACGCCGGCCCGGTCGCCGGGCCGCCGCTGGTGCCGACCGTCGGCGCGCACGCCACGGCACTGATTGCGAGGCCGCAAGCGCCCGCAAGAACAACAAACTTCTTCATCAGGAATCTCCCTTTCAACTGCCGCAATACGCCACAACCGACCTGAATGCCGTCTGTGACCGGCACAATACAGTGAGCAACCACCGTGCCACTTGCATCCCTGCTGACCGACCGCCAACTGGTATATTGTGTTGAACGAAGGCGGAGCGACTCACGCCACCTTTGACCCGGTTGCAACGCTAACACGGTTTGACAGCCGACGTTCGATGGGGATCTTCCTCGCCGTCAGCCCGAGCCGCACCCGGTGGCTCCCAAACACTCGGACCGACAGTAACTTCGCGTTTTGCCGCGCCTCGTCATTGTCGAATCGCTGGCCAGGCAAAGACGAGTGACGAATATCGCAGCCGCCATTACGTAGCTCACCGTCAAAAAACAGCCAATCGCCTCGCAACTATGTAGCCAGCGGAAGATCAGAAGAGATGTTCGACGACCGTTGCTCACTCGAAGTACGTCAGTGCCTCGTTGGCGGTATCCAACGGCGCCAGCCGGTGAGGCACGTAAAAGACGCGACCGGGTGGACGAGAGAGAAATGGATCAAGGACCTAGCCCTCCCTGCCAGCGTCAGGCCGCGTCGTGGTCGAGGAAGAGTTGGTATGCCGGGTTCTCGGTCTCGTCCCAGTAGGGATAGCCGAGCCCGTCCAGAATCTTGAGGAACGCCGCCCGGTCCTGCGGCGGCACCTGGACGCCGGCGAGCACGCGACCGTAGTCGGCGCCGTGGTTGCGGTAGTGGAACATCGAGATGTTCCAGTCGTTGCGCAGCCCGTCGAGGAAGTCGAGAAGCGCGCCGGGCCGTTCCGGGAACTGGAACCGGTACACGACCTCGTCGTGCAGTTCCGCGACGCGGCCGCCGACCATGTAGCGGACATGGACCTTGGCGAGTTCGTTGTCGCTCATGTCGAGGACCTCGTGCCCCGTGGCCGAGAGAAGCGCGATGATCTCGTGCTTCTCGGCGTCGCCGCCGGTCAGTTTCACGCCGACGAAGATCCTCGCTGCGCTGCGGCTTGCATAGCGGTAGTTGAACTCGGTGATCGAGCGGCTGCCGAGGAGGCGGATGAAGGCGCGGTAGGCGCCCGGCCGCTCGGGGATGGTCACGGCCAGCAGGGCCTCGCCGCGCTCGCCGATCTCGGCGCGCTCCGCCACGTGGCGGAGCCGGTCGAAATTGATGTTGGCGCCCGAGTTGATCGCGACCAGCGGACCGGGTGGCGCGAGCCCGTCGTCGACATGGCGGCGGAGGCCCGCCAGCGATAGCGCGCCGGCCGGCTCGGAGATCGCCCGCGTGTCGTCGAAGATATCCTTGATGGCCGCGCAGATTTCGTCCGTCGTGACCGTGACGATGCCGTCGAGCAGGGCATTGCACAGACGGAACGTCTCCTCGCCGACCCGGCGGACGGCGACGCCATCGGCAAACAGGCCGACCTGGTCGAGTTGCACCGGCGCGCCGGCGGCGATCGCCGCTTTCATCGACTGCGCGTCGTCCGGCTCCACGCCGAACACCTTGATATCCGGCCGGATCGCTTTCACGAACGTCGCGATGCCCGCCGCGAGGCCCCCGCCGCCTACCGGAACATAGATCGCGCCGATCGGGCCGGAGTGCTGGCGCAGGATCTCCATACCGATCGTGCCCTGGCCGGCGATGACGTCGGGGTCATCGAACGGGTGAACGAACACGAGCCCGTCGCGCTGTGCCAGTTCGCCGGCATGGGCGCGGGCCGCGTCAAAACCGTCCCCGAACAGCACGACCTCGCCCCCGAGCCGGGCGACCGAGCGCGTCTTGATCGACGGCGTGGTGGTCGGCATCACGATCACCGCCCTTATGCCGAGCCGCGCGGCCGACAGCGCCACGCCCTGGGCGTGGTTGCCGGCGGAGGCCGCGATCACGCCGCGGGCGCGTTCGTCGGGCGTCAGCGAGGCGATCTTGTTGTGGGCGCCGCGCAGCTTGAACGAGAACACCGGCTGGAGATCCTCGCGCTTCAACAGCACGTCCATCCCGAGCCGCGCCGACAGGAGCGTCATCCTGTCGAGCGCTGTCTGTTCAGCCACGTCATAGACCGCGGATGTGAGAATCCGCCGGACATAGTCCTGCATGCCAGCCTTCCCCTCGCCGCCGGACGCGGCGACAGGGGCTATACACGATCCTGGCTCGATTTGGACCGCGGCGGAGCGTCGGTCCCGCCGGGGGCTTGTTCTGATCCTAGCGGCCGGTTCTCGGGCGCGTGACCGCGTCGAGAAGACGGTCCGCATCGTTGCCGCGCGGCGTGCCGCCGCCGAGGAGGCCGGAGAGGAGATCGCCGATCGACTGGGTCGCCTGGGCGCGAGCCTCCGGCTGGGCATTGCCGCCGAGGATTCCCTGCAGAAGATCGCCGATACCGCCTCCGCCACCGCCCGCCGCAGCACCGCCCGCGCTGCCGCCACCGACCAACTGGCCAAGGAGGCCGCCCAGTCCGCCACCGCCGGCCGCGGCGGCGCCTGTCCCCTGTCCGCCGCCAAGGAGCTGCCCGAGGAGCCCGCCCAGCCCACCCGCGTCCGGCGCGGCGGCCTGGGTCGGCTGCTGGGGAGCGGCACCTGCCCGGACGGGCGGCGCCTGCACCGGCTGCGCCGACCGCGAGGCCACCCTTCCGGGCGGCGGCGTCGGGATTGCGGCGGGTCGCACGGAGGACGTCGCCTTCGACCCCGTGGACCGCGACGTCGTCACCCTGGGGGCCGATGCCGCTGGCGCGGGCTGGGCCGTTCGCGATTGCGTCGACTGCGATGCGCGGCCCGTGCTGCCGCGTCGGTTTGGTCGGGCGACCGCCGGGCTGGCGGTGACCTCGGCGCCCATGAGCTGCTGCGAGAGCCCACCCATGACCATCGCCGTCACCACCGGCAGCATTTTTCGCAGCACGTCCGCGCTGACGCCGGAGGCTGTCGCGGCCCTGTCGGCCACGCCGCGGCTGACGTCTTTCGACTTGAAGACGTGCCCGAGGATGGCGTTGCCGTCATCGACGATGCCGTCGTCGTCGCGGTCGAGATAGCGGCCGTGATTGCCCGTGGCGATCGCCTTCACGACGCCCGCCACTCCGTCCGGCCCCGACTGCAGCTGGCGCCGGATCCCGGCCATGACCGCGGGCGCCAGCTGGTCGATCGCCGCCCGCGTCTGCCGTTCGGTCAGGCCGAATTTCGCGCCGAGGACCTGTACGCCACGCCCGCCATGGGACCGGGCGATGACATCCAGCATGTCCATTGAACCTTCCTCCACCGTGCTTCGCGACCGGTCCGTCGCGGGACCGGGGAGGGCAACGCTATCAGAATCCGGCGAAGCGGTACGGCCGTCGATCCTACTGCGCGGCGACGACGGGAGCTCCCACCGGCGGCGCCGGCGTCTCCGATCCGCCGACGTCGAGGCGGAAGGGCGGGTACTCGTCGCGCATCAGGGCGGCGTAGGCCATCACGCGGAAAACCCAGCGGTTGAGGCCCATCAGGAGGTCGAACAGCCCGTGGGCGTACCGGCCGCTGAAGAGGAGCACCAGGCCGGCCACGAGAGCAAGAATGCCGATGATGCCGCCGCCGATCTCGAGGACGCTGTCCCCGTAGCCACCGTTGAAGTCGGTGGTCCACCAGACGAGGCCGCTCGTGAGGACGCCGACGATCAGGTAGTGCGGAATGGCCAGCAGCCACCACTTCACCAGTACGAGGCCACGCGACAGCTGCTCCGGATAGGCGACGTCGAGCCGGGCGGGATAGTCGGCGTCGGCCAGCGTGAAGGGCGGGTAGCGGTCCGTCCCCAGCACGCTCGTGGCGTAGAAGATGACCCGCCATGTCCAGCGCATGACCCCGACATTGAAGTCGAAGATTGGACGCGGATAGCGGCCGGTGAAGAGGATCGCGAAGAACGTGATGAAGGTCAGGACGACGAACGCCATCCACAGGAAGGCGAGGATGATGAAATGCGGGATGGCGAGGAGCCATTTGATGAGCCACAGGCCGCGGCTGAGCGGCTCGTCGAGGCGGCCCTCGATCAGCACCGGGTACGAGGGCCACGCAGCTGCGCCGGCCGTTCGCGCGGTTGTCGAAGCGAAGCTTCCGCCAGCCGGATCGCGCTCCGCGAGCGGTCTCCGGAACGCAAGGACGAGGAGTGCGGCGGCGACGGCGCCAAGGATCAGCCCGGCGACGAGAACGCCCGCGCCGATGGCCGGCAGGAACGGCACCCGCACCGCCCCGACTGCCTCTACGACCACACCCGGCGAGGCATCAGCATTCATGATGACGACCGTCCACGAACCGCGCTCCACCGGCCATTCGAGCCGTTGCGCGCCGGTCCCCTCCACGGTGGCGGCCCAGAAGGTCTGGGCCGACGGCAGCGCCGGCACGGCCTGTCCGGCAACGTCACGGTAGCGGACGTCCGACCTTGCCGTGCCGATGCTGCGCACTTCGTCATGGGCGACGCCAGCCAGGAAGCGGGCAACGTCATCGGCCGGCCCGACGCCGACAAAGACTGCACCGGCATCCGGGGTTACCGTCAGACCGACGTCCACTACGGTTTCGACGGGCCACCAGTCACCGGGATGGGGGGCGATCGCTACATCCGCCGAGGTGACCGCGTAGCCGTCGGAACGGAGCTCGTAGGAGCCGCTCTCGAGGAAGCCCCTGCCATCCTGTCGCGTGCCGAATGCCACGATCACGGCGATGGCGCCGATGACGAGGCCGGTGGCGGCTAGGGCGAGGAGGATGCCGAAGAAGGAAGCGACGATGCGGCCAGCGGTCATATCAGTCTCCAGATCAGGAGGACGTCATCGATCAGGCGAGCAATGTCTGCGATCCACGGTAAGCGCGCGTTGATGCAACGCAATCAGAATTTGATCGATGGCGTGCCGGCCGGAGCCGGCATCCGCTCACGCTTTGTTCGGATCGCCGGAGTGTGAGCGCAGATCGACTACGCACCCGCAGTCGTCGCACCGGAACAGGGTGGCTGTTTCCACCGAGTCCTGGGCGATCATCGTACTCCTGCACACAGGGCAGGGACGGGGCCTCGGCGCCGATGCAGGCGCGCGGTTGCCGGTCATCCGCGGCCCCGCTTCGGATTCCGCAGCCGCGGGCCGTCGCTGACTCGGGGACGGGGAGCGGCGCGCATCAGCCGACGGTGAGCCTGATCGCAGGGACGCGGTGTCATTGGTGGAAGCCGCCGATCGTGGCGCGTTCGCGAAAGGGCCGAGAGAGTGAGGTTGATGGCCGGCGACATGGATTCCTTCGGAGCGCATCGGCCACGGATGCCAGCCTGCCGCCGTCCTGCATTGATCTGCCTCAAGGCGCGCGGCGACCGAGGCTCCGCAAAGAACCGGACTGTTGCGTCGCCCTGGCCGTCGTTAGGACCTTGCCGGGAAGCCGCAACCGCGAGGGCACTGTGACCAGCGACCTTCTGACCGGCCTCGCCGTTTCCCTCGCCATCGGCCTCGTCGTGGGGCTGGAACGCGGCTGGCGGCTGCGGGACGAACCGGACGGCAGCCGGGTCGCCGGCCTCCGGACTTTCGGCCTTGCCGGTCTTCTCGGCGGCGCCGCAGGCGCCTTGGCCATGGCGCTCGATGAGCCGCTCATCTTTGCTGCCGTCCTCGTCGCCTTCGCCGCCATCTTCGCCTGGTACCAGAGCCGCGACTCGGAGCTCCGCCATAGCTACAGCGTCACCTCGGTGATCGCCGCAATTGCCGTCGTCGTCCTCGGCGGCCTGGCCGTGACCGGCGCCTGGACCGCCGCCGGCGCCGGCGGCGTCGCGGTCGCCTGCCTCCTCGCCAGCCGTGACGTGCTGCACGCGCTCCTTCGCAGGCTCACCTGGCCCGAGGTCCGGTCGGCCCTTCTCCTGCTCGTGATGTCGGTAATCGTCCTGCCGATGCTTCCCGACCGGACGATCGACCCGTGGGGTGGCGTCAACCCGTCCCAGATCTGGCTGTTCACGGTCCTGACCGCGGCGATCTCGTTCGCCGGCTACGTCGCGATCCGTATCGTCGGTCCGGCGCGCGGGACTCTGGTGGCGAGCTTCCTCGGCGGGCTGGTCTCATCGACCGCCGTGACGGCGGCGCTCGGACGGCGCGCCCGCGTCGAAGGCGCAGCGCCGCAACTGATCGGCGGCGCCGCCGTCGCGGCGATGGTCTCGGTCCTCCGGGTGGTCGTGCTGGTCCTTCTCCTCGCGCCAGCGCTGGTGCCGCTCATCGTGCTGCCGGCGCTGCTGGGAGCGGTTGTCTTCGGCGTGGCCGGATTTCTCTTCCTTCGCGGGCCTGTCGGCCCCGAGGCACAGCCCGCCGCCGGCAATCCTTTCGATATTGCGCCTCTCGCAATCTTCGCCGGCGCCTTCACGATCGTCTCGTTGATCAGCGCTGCCGCATCGACCTATCTCGGCCCATCCAGCGTCATTGCGACGTCGGGTGTCTCCGCCATCCTCGACGTCGATGTGGCGACGCTGTCGGTCGCGCGCCTCGCCGGCGACGGTGTCCCGCTGACAACCGCCGCCCAGGCGATCCTCGTGGCGCTCGCAGCCAATGGTGTCGGGCGCGTTATCGTCGCGATGGTTGCCGGCCCGCCGCGCTACTGGCAGTCGCTCGCCGGTGTTCTCGCGGCGGCCATCCTGACCGGGACGGTCGCCGCGACGATTGTCGGCCCCTTCTGACCGGCGGCGCCGCTCAGGTGCGGCGAGCACCACGGAAGATGCCGAGGAAGCCGCCGCCGAACAGGATGCCGGCGCCGAGAACGAAGCCGAAGTCATACCAGCCGCCGGAATTGTGCACCTCGTAGATGCTCACCCGGTCGGTGAAGAGCGAGATGATGAAGGTGATCGGGGAGATGATCCCCTGCCACAGGCCGCCCCAGAAGCCGCGGATGATGCCCTCGGCATCCGCCACATCGACCGAGGGGTTGGGCCCGGCCGCGCAGGCGGCGAGCAGCAAGGTCAGTCCGAGGACGAGAACGATCGTTGCCGTGCGAGAGGTCGCCACGTTGCACTCCCTGTCATGGAGCTACGCCGTGCGGCGCAGCTTCGGGTAAGTCTCGGTCAATGGACGCAACCTTACTTGCGCCGGATCAACGCATCGCCGACAACATTGCGTCGGATCAAGGCAGTCCGGCTGCCAAGTCTCCACAAGCACCTCTGTCGCGTGTTTCACGCAAGAAGTTCCAATGACGAGGCACCACAACCAATGCTTCTACACCACGACACGCTCGTCGTCGTCGCCGACGGGCGGGCGATGAAGATATTTCGCAACGCCGGTTCCGACATCGCGCCGCGGCTCGAGGCCCGGGACAGCCCGAAGCTCGGCCATGACGGCCACGGCTCGGGCGGCCGGCACCACTCCTCCGCCGCCAACCCCGACGCAGCCCAGCTCGACGAGGACAGCTTTGCTGCCACGGTCGCCGGCTGGCTCAATGCCGAGGCGCTCGCCGGACGCATCGTGAGCCTCGTTGTGGTTGCCCCGCCGCGCGCTCTGGGAGAGATTCGCCGGCACTACCATCCGGAACTGGAGAAACGCCTCGTCGCGGAGGTGGCGCGTGAACTGGTTGAGGCGAGCGCGGTCGAAGTCCAGGCCGCCGTCCTTGCGGCGCGCGGAGGAGAGGCCTCATGATCCCGCAGGATTTCCGCAAGGTTCACCTTGAACTGGCGCGCGAGCCCGGCCACCCCGAAGGGGATTCCCTGCACGGCTACGACCTCCTGATCCCGCTCGGTGACGATGGCCGGATCGACGCCGACTCGTGGCGGGAACATCGCGGGGCGACTCGGGTCCGCCGCTTCCGTCCCGGTGAGGAGGACCTTATCGGCGTCCTGGCACGCAAGCCCGGCGGCAGCTGGTACTTCGACTACGCCGAAGGCGACCGCGACAACGAACCGGGCTTCCGCTTCGGCGACGAGACGTTCGTTCCCGGGGAATACGTCTCGATCCGCGAGAACGACGGCGCCATGCACACCTTCAGGATCATCTCGGTCGAGTTGCCTTGACCGGCTGTGCTGCGGCGGCGCGTCGCGGCCAAAGTTGATCTGGCGCAAACCCTCGTGGCCTCGGCGAGGCGACCCTTGGAACGTCAAGAACAAGTCTTCCGAGGAGAAGATCGATGAGCAGTGCAGTTCTCGGGTTCGATACCGCAATCGTCGGGACCACCGGGGCCCGCAGCGCCGCCCGCTACGACGTTCACGCCGCCCAGGCGACTGGCGCAACGGCGCTTCATCCCTACGTGCTCCGGATCGCTACCGCCTTCTATGCCCTGATGATTGCGACCTTCTGGGTCGGCTTCGTCACCACTGGCCCGCTGGCCGTCGCCATGGTGATCGTCACGGTGTGCCTCGTGGCCTATGTCGGGCTCCCGTGGAGCATGGCCGTGGCTGCCCGCAGGTTCAACGCGCGGCATGGCCTCGTCGAGGCGCCCGCCAACAGCTTCCGCCGCTTCCTGACCGGCCATTTCGAAACCGGCGCGGGCAACGTCTCCGGGTTCGAGGCCCTCGTCCTGGTCGTCACGGTCCCGGCCTGCCTTCTCGCGGCATCCATCGCGTTCGCCGTGATCTACAACACCCTTGCCTGATCCTCTCTTCGCAAGGGTCTGTGCGCCGCATGTCCGGCATAGGAGCTCCCTCTCCATGCCGTCCTGCGGCGCACTTCTTTTGAAGTATGCTCGGCGCCGGCGAGGGCCGCCAGGAACACGCATTACGTGGACGCCGACACTCCGCCGGTCACCGGCAACGCAGCCCCCGTGCTCAGACGGGTGCTCGGCCTGCCGCTCCTCGTCTTCTACGGGATGGGTGTCACGATCGGCGCGGGCATCTTCGCCCTCATCGGTGAGATCCTTGGCATTGCCGGCGACCTGACGCCGCTGGTCTTCCTGGTTGCCGCGGTTCTGGCGGGTGCGAGCGCGGGCTCGTATGCCTTCCTGTCCGGCCGCTTCCCCAAGGCCGCCGGCGCTGCGGTCTACGCGAAGGCCGGCTTCGGTCCGGGCCTCGCCCGGGTCACGGGCATCGGGGTGGCGCTGACGGGCGTCATTTCGGCCGCCGTGATCTCGCTCGCCTTCGGCTCCTATCTCGGCACGCTCGTGCCGGTGCCTTCCTGGCTCCTCGCAATCGGACTGCTGGTGCTCCTGAGCGTGGTGGCGAGCCTCGGCGTTCGCGAGAGCATCATCCTCGCCGCGGTGGTCACCGTCGTCGAGGTCGGCACGCTGCTTGTCGTCATCGGCGCCGGCTTGCCCGAACTGGCCGATGCCGAACTATGGGGCCGTATCGCGACCTTCCCGACCACGGCAGGGCTCGGCGTGGTCCTCGCCGCCACCACGGTCGCCTTCTACGCCTTCATTGGCTTCGAGGACATCGTCAACATGGCCGAAGAGACCCGCCGGCCGGAGCGGGTGATGGCCTGGGCAGTCATCATCACGCTCACGCTGACAACGGTGGTGTATCTGGCCGTTGCGTCGATCGCGGTAGCCGTCGGCGACCGCGCGCCGATAGCGACGAGCGACGCGCCGATGGCCGACCTGTTCGCAGAGCTCACGGGTGGCTCGCCCGCGCCGATCGCTGCGATCGCCGCGGTCGCCATGATCAACGGCGTCCTGATCCAGATCGTAATGGCGAGCCGCGTCCTCTACGGCATGGCGCGCGAGGGGCTCCTGCGTCCGTCATGGCTGGGCACGATCCATCCGCGCCGGCGGACGCCGATCTACGCCACGCTCGCGGTTGCGGGCACGATTGCCGTGCTGCTGCTCGTCCTGCCGATCGTCCGGCTTGCGGAGGTGACCAGCTACGTCACCCTCGGCGTGTTCACGGTGGTCAATCTGAGCTTGTGGCGCCTTTCCCGCCGGTCGGCAGAACGGGGGAGCCGGTTTCGTGCAGCCTGGGGTCTTGGCGCCGCGGCTCTCTCCATCGGCATCCTCGTGGCCGACATCGTGCGCCGCACCGGCGCGATCGGCTAGCGATCAGCCCATCAGGCCGAGCCAGCGCAGGGCCAGAAGCCCAAGCCCGACCGCCATCACCGTTCCAAAGAAGTGGAACGTGTAGCGCGTGGCCCGTTCCGGGAGGAACGTGTCGAAGACGTAGCCCGTCGTGGCGCCGTAGCGCCGCGCCAGGGCGCTGAGGGGGCAGGCGAACCCGTTCGCCAGGTAGACGGCCGATTCCACCGCCAGCAGGCCGAGGGCGATCCAGAGCCACGGGCCGTCCCGGCCGGTAATGCCCGCGTAGAGGAGCAGGAAGGTCGCCGTCGCCATCACGAGATAGATGAGCGTATGCACCGTCCTGACGGCGGCCAGCCGCCCCGCGTTCTCCACCGCCCGCTCCGCTACTCGATGGAAACGACGGTCCTGGTGCCTTTGGTGTGGTCCTCGATCACGGCCACCTCGCCTCGCGCCTCGGGATCCTCGGACAGCCGCACGAGCTCGGCGATGTCGATGCCCTGCTCCTGGAGCGAGGCCATCGCCTTCTGCGGGACAAGGCGGGCTGCGGTCCGCACGAAGCGGAGCGGGATGCTGACGGTGGTCGTTTCCTGGGTGCCCGCGAACACCCGAATCTTCAAGCTGAGCATGTCGATCTCCATTGCCGCAGCGATGCGACGGGTAATGTCTGTGGCCCCAAATTGAGGGCGTCGCGTTGATGCGCCGCAATCGCGCCGGCGCCGCGGCGGGGCTTGCGGTCCGCTTGGTCAGCCCGCGAAGAGGACCGGGACATCGGCGCGCTCGACGAGGTGTGCGGTCACGCCGCCGAACAGCAGCTGGCGGAGACGGCTGTGCGAATAGGCACCGCTCACGATCAGCCCCGCCTGGCGAGCGCGGGCAAGAGCGAGGAGCTGCACGCCGACGTTCTCGGTCGTGGGCGGCGCGATCGTGGCCTCGATGCCGTGCCAATGGAGATACCCGACTGCGTCCGTAGCCGTGGCCTTGCGATTGCGCTCGGCGACGCAAAGGATCGCCACCTCTCCGCCGAAAGCGCGCAGGAGAGGGACCGCGGCGCCGAGCGCGCGCGCCGACTGCAGGCTGCCGTTCCAGGCAACCACCGCTCCTTGTCCGGTCGGCGCCGCCGCCGTCGGCACCATCAGCATCGGGCGTCCGCTCCCCGCGAGCAGGCTGTCGAAGACGAACAGGGCAGCGAGCCCGTCCGGCCGGACGAGGACGGCGAGGTCGGCCACGCGCGCCCGCTCGGTCAGGATGGTCGCCTCGTCCCCGTCTATGTCGCTGTAGCCGACCGTGACGGAGGCGAGCGCGGCGTCACCTGACACCGGCCAGCCATGCTCCGTCCGCCACATGTTGAAGGCGCGCCGCGCCGCGGCCGCCCGCTCATCTCGCGCCTCGTCCCGGGGTGGCTTGAAGCCCCGCCAGGCCGACGCGGCGTCTTTGCCGGCAAGTTCTGCGATGGGCGGCGGCTCCGACGGGACGTGAACGCAGCCGACATGCGCGCCAAATGTCCTCGCGAGCTCCGCCGCGTGTTGGAGCACCACGCTGTCGCCCGACCGGCCGGAGAGGGAGGCGAGAATGGTCCGGATCGGCGATGGAAAGACCGGCGTCTGGTTCGGCGCAGCGTTCGCGGGCATGTGAGTAAGCCTCCTTCGCCATCGCGGGTTCTCGTGAGCCGGCGCCAGCACCATGCGGCGTCCGCGCGCGACGGTCATTGCGCCGGGTCAATCGTCGGGCGCCGCCGCGGCGACCGGTCGCAATCCGTATCAGACCGGAAGTGACGCCGTCCCAGGTTCTCCGAAATCTACGCACCGGGCCACGGGGCCCGATCGACACGGCATGCACGACGTTATCGGCGTCGGCACCAAGGAGAGAACCGCCATGGCCAAGGAGATTGAAATCAGCACTGCCTCGGCAGCCGACATCGCAGCCGATGTCGAGAGCCACCGCCGGGCCTACAACGGATTCCTGCGGCTGATGACCTGGGCGGCCGCCGGCGTCGCCGTCGTCCTGGTGATCGTTTTCCTGATCCTGAACTAGACCGACGGATTGTGCGGGATCACAACTGCACCTGACCGACCGTCCCAAGGTGGTCGCTTCCACGCTTCGGAGCGACCCTCTTGGCGACACCCGTCGGTCAAGCACGCCCGGCGCGCCTCCGCTATGTGCGCAACCGGGTCTATGGCGGCATGGATGGCGCGCGCACCGTTCGCGGTCGTCGCGGGTCTTTGTCGGGGCCTCCCACCGACCGTGAGTCTCATTCTCGGCTTCGGTGGACGGGCTCGGCTGGCGCCTCTCGGGCTGGCCAAGCCGGGGATTGGGTCCTTGTGGCGTTGATCTCCCAGGCCGTCGGCAAACCTCATCCATCTCACAGTCGCGCTGAGCCGCCGTGCGATCAGGCGCGCGCTGCGGTCAGACGCCGACGCGGGGCGTCCCGGCCAGTCGCCGCAACAGCTCGGCTGCGATGGTGTCGGCCCAGCCATGAATGGCGGCCCAGTCGCGGAAGTCCCCATCGGGCGCGCCGACGACCTGGACCGCGATGCGCTCAGGGAAAGACAGTACCGAATGATCGAGCCGTCCTGGAAGGACGCGATGCTCGATCGCGCGGACTTCCGCCAGGGCGACCGCGCCGTCATTGGGACCGGTCTCGGGCCTGGCCGGACTGCCCACCGGACCGCTCGAGAACAGCCATACCGGCTTCGTCATGAGGACGCGCTGGTTCCGTGTGACGAAGTCGCGGGCGGCAGGCATCCAGCGACCCATGTAGACCGCGCTTCCAACAACGTAGGCGTCGAATGCGGCCGGGTCCTCGACGAGCTCGGCTGAGCGCGTCGTCGGAGCACATCCGCCCGCCTGAAGCCGCCCTGCAATCTCGCGTGCGATCGCTTCAGTCGATCCGTGCCGGGATGCGAACGCCACCAGCACCCGCGGCGCCCGCTGCGCGTCGTCGATGGTATTCACGGAGCCGTCCTCAGGCTGCCTGCCGGAGAAACGCCTGGCTGCGGAGGACAATCGTTCGCGACGATGGCACCTCGATCGCTCCACGCTCGGTGAGTTGCGTGAACGTGCGCGAGACTGTCTCGATCGTCAGCCCGAGATAGTCGGCGATGTCCTGCCGGGACATCGGCAGCGAGATCACCCCGCCCACCGAACTGCGCTGGGCCATTTCCAGGAGGAAGGAGGAAACCCGCTCGAGCGCCGACTGGCAGCCGAGGACGAGCATGTGCTTCCGCGCTCCGGCAAGTTCGGCCACCGCCGACTGCCACAGCTCATGGGAGAAGGCGTGGTCGGCCTCGGCGCGCCGGGACACGGCCATGCGGGGCGTTGCGATGATCTCGCAGTCGGTCACCGCTTCGGCCGAAGTGGAATGCTCGTCGCCGGTCTCGACGCCGAACGTGTCGCCCGCGAAGTGGAAGGAGCCGATCATCCGGCGCCCGTCCGACAGGATCCGATAGACCCGAACCGTGCCGCTACGGACCCGGTAGACGAACTCGGCCTCGTCGCCCTCGCCGAAGATCTCCGCATTGCGGCCGTACTTCGTGACCGCGCCCGGGAGCGCGGCGATGCCGTGCGGGGCGGCGGCGACGGCCGCCGGGATGCGAGAGTACGGCGCGGTGAACCTTGCGGGAGCGGTCATGGAAGCCTCCGGATGTCTGTTGCCCCGATTTGTGCCGCGTCTTCGCAGTCCCCGAAATTCGGGTCGTCCCCCTACGGGGAATCCCGTAGGCGGATGGCCGCGCGCCCCCGGATAGGCTAGCGTCCCGGCGCTCCTGCCGGGGGAGCGGATGGCTTCGGGTGCATGAATCAGGAGCGTCAGCTTCACGGGGATGACCAGAGCCTGGGCCGCCGGACATGGGGCTATGTGATCGCGGTCGGCGGCGTTGCCGTGGCCCTCGGCGTCATTCTCCTCATGTCAAATGTCTTCGACCCGCGTCCGCGCCTCCTCCTCCTGCTGCCGCCGCTCGCCGGCGCGGTCCTCGTGGGCGGCAGGGGGCCGGGTCTGGTCGCCACCGCGCTGTCGGTAGCCGCCGCGATCGGCCTTGCGGTTGATCGCGGCATCGCTCCGGCCGACGCAGCCGTCGAGAGTCTGGCGCTGGCCGGTCTCGGGCTTGGCGCTGTGTGGCTTGCAGGCCGCGCCGCGGCCCTGCGGCAGCAGGCTCTCGAGAGGTCCGCCGACCTTTCCGCCGAGCGCGCTTTCCTCCAGTCGGTGCTGGATACGGTCCCCGACGCCATCATGGTCATCGACGACCATGGCATCCTGCGCTCCTTCAGTCCGGCGGCGGAACGGCTGTTCGGCTATGCCGAACGGGAGGTCACGGGCCAGAATGTCAGCATCCTGATGCCATCGCCGCACCGCCAGAATCACGACGGGTACCTTGCGAAGTACCGCGCCACCGGCGACCGGCACATCATCGGTATCGGGCGGGTCGTGGCCGGGAAGCGCCGCGACGGGACGACGTTCCCTCTCGAACTCTCCGTCGGCGAGATCAACGGGCCCGGCGGCCGGTTCTTCACCGGCTTCATCCGCGACCTGACCGAGCGACAGGCCGCCGAGGCGCGACTGCAGGAACTGCAGTCCGAACTGACGCACATCTCGCGGCTCTCGGCGATGGGCGAGATGGCGTCAACGCTCGCACACGAACTCAACCAGCCGCTCTCGGCCCTCGCCAACTACCTCAGGGGCGCGCGGCGGCTGCTCGACAGGCCTCTGGACGACCTCTCGATGGTCACCGGCGCACTCGACAAGGCGGCGGAGCAGGCGTTGCGCGCCGGCGACATCATCCGGCGGCTTCGTGATTTCGTCGCGCGCGGCGAGGAACAGCGCGCCATCGAGCCGGTGACCAAGCTCGTCGAGGAGGCGAGCGCGCTGGCCCTTGTCGGAGCCAAGGAGCAGGGCATCCGGGTTTCGTTCCGCCTCGACCCCCGCGCGCCGAGCGCCCTCGTCGACCGCGTCCAGATCCAGCAGGTGCTGGTCAACCTCATCCGGAACGCAATCGACGCCATGGCACAGTCGCCGACACGCGAACTCGTGGTCGCCACCCGGCTCGTCGAAGGCGACATGGTCGAGATCTCCGTCTCCGACACCGGCCCGGGGCTCGAGCCAGCGATCGCCGCAAACCTCTTCCAGCCTTTCCAGACGACGAAGGCGCAGGGCATGGGCCTCGGCCTCTCGATCTGCCGCACCATCATCGAAGCGCATGGCGGCAGGATCGGCGTCGATCCGCCTGCTGGCGGCGGCGCCACGTTTCGCTTTACGGTGCCGTCATCGGTCGCGGGGGACGATCGCCAGTGACGGCGTCTGTAGTTCATATTGTCGACGACGACGAGCCGACGCGCGACTCGTTGCAGTTCCTGCTCGCTGCTTCGGGGTTTGCGGCCCGGGCCCATGCGTCGGCGACGGATTTCCTCCGCGGCGTCCCTCATCGGGACGCCGGATGCCTCGTGACCGACGTCCGGATGCCGGACATGTCGGGCATCGAGCTCCTGATGGCCGTCCGGGCCCGGCAGCCGGACTTGCCCGTGGTCGTCGTCACCGGGCATGGCGACATCTCGCTTGCGGTCGAGGCGATGAAGCTTGGCGCGGTGGATTTCCTCGAGAAACCTTACTCGGACGAGGCGATGATCGCCGCCGTCGAGGCGGCCATCGCGCGACGGTCGGATGACGCCCGGACCAGCGCGGAGGCCTCTGAGACCGACGCCAGGATCGCCAGCCTTTCGCCGCGCGAACGACAGGTGCTGGAGGGCGTTGTCGCGGGCAAGGCGAACAAGGTCATCGCCTACGATCTAGACATCAGCCCGCGGACCGTTGAGGTGTACCGGGCCAATCTGATGACCAAGATGCAGGCGACCAGTCTCTCGCACCTCGTCCGGCTGGCCCTCTTGGCGGGCGTCGGGATCGAGCCGGACCGGGCTTGAGCCGGATCAACGCGCGTCGTCGTCGGCTCGAATAGCCATGCGGTCATGGTTGCAGCACCGTGTCACTACAGGGCGCCCCGGCTCGTACTCGTCGATGACGACATCGCCGTGCTCAGCGGCGTGGCCTTCGCCCTGCAGACCGAGGGCTATCTCGTCGAGGCCTTTCCCGATGGCGAATCGGTTCTCGCCACGGGGCCCCGCGCCGATTGCTACATCGTAGATGATCGTCTGGCGGGCGGCATGAGCGGATTGGACCTCATCGCCGAGTTGCGCGCCAACACCATCGATACGCCCGCGATCCTGATCACGACCAGTCCGACGCTCGAGGTCGTCCGCAAGGCACGGGACCTGGGCGTACCCATCGTCGAGAAGCCTTTGATGGGGGCCGCACTCGTCCTGGCGGTCGAGCGGCTGCTCGCTCCGCGCTGGACGCAGTAGCTGACCGCCCTGCGGCCATGATCCGACGGCACTGTCGTATCGCGTCGTCGCGTTGATACCGCGCAAGGCGTGAGCCGGACGGTCGCCCAGAGTACTTTGCGACATCAAGGGAGGTTCTATGCGGCAGGTTTTGTTCTCGGCGGCGGTGCTGGCCCTTCTGGCGGGATGCGCGTCGGTCACGCCCACCGCCACCGGGCTGTCGCTGGTGACGGCCAATTGCGCCGGCTGCCATGCGGTCGGGCCGGCCGGCCCCAGCCCGCATCCCGAAGCGCCGCCGTTCCGCGAACTCAAGGAACGCTATCCGGTTGCATTCCTTGCGGAGGCTCTTGCCGAGGGGATTGCGACGGGCCATCCGGCGATGCCGGAATTCGTGCTTCAGCCGGACGAGATCAACGCGGTGATCGCCTACCTCGAGACCCTTTGACACGGCACCGGCAGCACCGATGGAGACGGCCATGAACGGGTTCGCACGCATGTCTGGCGCCCGGCAGGGTCCGCCTGCGAAATCGGCGGCGCCGGCCAGCGTGGGTTCGCACACCGCGTCCGTGCGCGGACGGGAGGCCCTCGCGGGACTGGTCCTGTTCGCTGCGGCTGCGCAATCCATGCTGGTTGCCATGCTCGCCGGCGCAATGGCGCCGGGCTACAGCCAGGGGGCCAACGCCATCAGTGATCTCGGCGTGATCCCGCAGACGGCGACGCTGTTCAATGCCTCGGTCATCGCGACAGGGATCCTCACGGCCATCGGGGGGTTCCTTCTCGCCTCGTGGCTCCGCCGGCGCTGGGTGGTCGCCTTCTTCGTCCTGGCGGGGGCAGGTGCGATCGGTGTCGGCCTCGCGCCGGTCGAGATATCGCCCCGCACCCATGAATGGCTTGCCCTGGCGGCGTTCCTCGGCTTCACGCTCCTGCCGGCGGCCTGCGCCCGCAACTTTGTGGGCTGGATGCGACCGATCTCGATCGTCGCCACCGTCGTCGGCACGGGCTACCTCGCCGTGATGGTGTTCGGCATACGGGTCGACGGGACCGTGTTCGGCGACATCGGCCTCGGCGGCGCGGAGCGCATGGTGATCTACCCCGGCCTGCTCTGGATGCTGGCGCTGGGTGGTTACCTGATGCGGACCGGCGATCCGCGCTGAGCAACGTCATCGCCGCCGGCGCCATCGGTGCGCTAGAACTGCGTGGTGGCGCGGTCGAGCCAGTCCGGCGAAAGGTCGAGCAGGAAAGCCTCGAGCCGGCGATCGATCCCGGTGAGGACGAGCAGCCCCATCACCACGAGGATCACGCCAAGCGCGATCTTGCCTCTTCGCCCGACGCCGGCGAGCCGGCCCCGCCAGCGCGCCATCGCTCCGCGCGAAAGGAGCGCGAGTCCGGCAAGGGGAAGGAGGGCGCCGAGCCCGAAGGCAAGCATCGTGGCCGCCGACGCCACCAGATCCCGCCCTTCCGCCGCCAGGACCATCGCCGAGCCGAGCGTAGGGCCGACGCAAGGCGTCCACACCAGGCCGAGAACGAGGCCGAGTCCGAACTGGCCCTGCCAGCCCGTCCAAGCGCTGGCGCTCATGCGGCGGTGCGACCAGTCGACCAGCGGGCCTGCCGCCGTGACCATTCGCGACTGGAGGCCGGGCACCAGCAGCACGCCGCCGATCACGAGGAACAGCACGGCTCCAATGAGCCGCAGCTTCTCGGAATCGAGTCCCACCGAAGCGCCGACCGACGCCGCCGCGAGCCCCACCGCCATGAAGGACAGGACCACGCCGCCCGCGAGCGCCAGCGGTCCGAACCGGTGCTGCGCCGCTGCGGAGGCGAGGATGATCGGCAGCAGCGGCAGCACGCACGGCGCGAGGATCGAGAGCGCTCCGGCGGCGAAGGCGAGGAGCAGCGTGCCGATGCTCACATCTGCGGCCCGACGACCGACGCCATGAACGCTTCGATCGCGGCAGCATCGGTCTCCGCGTTGAGGCGGCCGATCTCGCGGCCGCCGCGCATGCCGATGATCGTGCTGCGGAAACTGGCGTTGAGGCGGATCATGATGTGCCGCTGGGTGTCGAAGCTGACTTCGATGACCAGGAGGTTCGCAAAGCGCGGGTCGTCGGCGAGCGCCTCGATGATGCCGATCTGGGTCTGGCAGATGCCGCACCAGTCGGCCCAGACCCCGACGATGACGGGCACGTCCGCGGCGATCGCCTCTTCGTAGCCGACCGTCGTGTAATCGACGCGCTCGAGCGCCGCGGCCGGCGCGGGCAGGGCCGCGCCGGCGCCGAGCAGCAGTCCGCCAACCGCATTCCTGAGTCGCATTGGGGGTCTCCCGAGAGATATTAGAAGATCATGATATACAGATATGATAAGTCATGTGGGAAGTGACAATCCCCGCGACACGGAATCTCTGGCGTCGGGTAAGGTCGTGGACACATCATCGAATGGCAGGCCGAGCGAGGCATTTCGCATGGAGATCGTGCAGCTTGAGAACCGCTCCGAGGAAGCCTCGCGGCTGTTGACCGCGATGGCGAACCGAAAGCGGCTGCTGATCCTCTGCCACCTCGTCAACGGCGAACTGCCGGTGTCCGAACTCGAGGGGCGCGTCGGTCTCAGCCAGTCCGCGCTCTCGCAGCACCTGTCCAAGCTGCGCGCCTGGGGGCTGGTCGAGGGCGATCGCAATGGCCAGTCCGTTCGCTACCGCCTGACGTCGGGGCCGGCACGGAAGGTTATCGAGACGCTGTACAATGTCTACTGCGAACCAGCGCCGCCGTCGCGGGAGCGTCGTTCGGCCCGGCCGTCGTCTGCGGCGGCCAGGCCGCCGCAGGCAATGAAGCGCCCGGCCGGCTAGCGCGCCAGCGAGCGCACGCGGCGCCCGGCGAACGGGCCGCCGAACAGCGCCGTGATCAGGCAAACGTCGAAGACGGCCGCGAGGATCGGGACGGCGCCCACGATGTAGAGCACCGCGCTCCAGAAGGTGTGGTCGATCGCAATGCCGACCCAGATCAGGGCGACCCCGGCAACGATGCGCGTGAGGCGACCGGCGCCGCCGGCGAGGAATTGGGCGAAGGCTGACTGCGCAAAGTCCATGGAACCCTCCTTGTCTTGGGAAGGATGATCCTCGCTGAAGTCTGCGCATCGAGCCTTGATCTGGCGCAACCCATCCGGCGTGAAGGACGAGGTCTCCGTGGGGTCTCCGGGGGGTCGCCGTCGGACGCGGCCGGGGATGCGCTCGATCGCCCTGCGCGGCCTCTCCGTGCTCGAGGCGAAGAACGGACGAGTGATGTGGCCGCGGAACCCGCGGGCACGACCCTGCCGGTACGTCGCGGCCGGCGCCGGAGCGAGGCCTAGGTGAGCAGTTCCCGCAACGACGGGACGGCGAGCGTGGTCAGGTAGAGCGCAAAGGCCGACAGGAGCAGCACACCCTCCCACCGCGTCACGCGCCATCCCGTGATGGCCAGCAGGCATGCCACGATCGTCGCCGCGAGGAGCACCCAGATATCGTAGGCGGCGATCTCCGCTGGCACCGCCAGCGGCTGAATCAGCGCCGTGATTCCAAGTATTCCCAGCACGTTGAAGATGCAGCTGCCGATCACGTTGCCGATCGCGAGTTCCGGTTGCCGCCGGATGATCGCGGCGGTGGCTGTTGCGAGTTCGGGCAGCGACGTGCCGATCGCCACGATGCTGAGGCCGATGACGGCTTCCGACACGCCAAGCGCGCGGGCGATCGTCCCGGCGCCATCGACGAGGAGGTCGGCGCCGAAGAGCACCGCGGCGAGGCCGGCGACAGGAACGATGAGGAGAACGGCGATTGGCGGCCCGGAGGGGGCTTCCGCCTGAATGCCCTGGTGGCTCCTCTCGCTTCTGGCCGCGAACACGAGATAGGCCACCAGCAGGATCAGGCCCGTCGCGCCCACAAGTCGCCCGATCGTGTCGGTGGTCGCGACAAGCACCACAAGAAGGATCGTTGCAGCCGCCATCGCGATCCCGTCGCGACGAAAGCTGCGTGGGTCGATGGCCAGCGGGCCGAAGATCGCGGCGGCGCCCAGCACCAGCAGAAGGTTCGTGATGTTGGACCCGACGACATTGCCGACGGCGATGCCGGGCGAACCGTCGAGTGCTGCCGTTACACTGGTCACGAGTTCCGGTGCCGACGTTCCAAAGCCCACCAGGACGATCCCGATGATGAGGGGCGAAAGCCCCAACCGCTCGGCCAGCCTGACGCTGCCCCGAACAAGGAACTCGCCGCCGGCTGCCAGGAGGACCAGCCCGCCGAGGATCTGTAGGATGCTGGAGAGGGTCAGGCGGTCTCCGATCGCCGGCGCGATCCGGCTGGGCAGGGCGTGTCACGGCAGGCCGAACGAGGGCCCTGCAGGTGCGCCTCATACTCGTGGAACCGTCCCGGCGGGCGGCAGAACCTGTTTAGCCGATAGGCACGCCGTTTCAACCTGTCGATCGCGGCTTTCCCCGAAGCCGCTTACGTCTGGCAGAGGGAACGCGCAATCCGCTGGCGCGGACAGGCCGCTACCATCGCCGTGTCCGCGCCAGATACTCCTCCGCCCGCGTGCCGAACGCTGCAGCCAGTGCCCGCTCCTCGTCGCGAACGAACCGCCACGTGATGAGAAACGGGAAGGCGATGGCCGGGATGAAGGCCGACACCGAGCCGAGGATGATCGCCAGCCCGAGCAGGACCATCGTCATCCCGGTGTAGATCGGGTTCCTGTTCCACCGGAACGGCCCCTCCACGAGGAGTACCTGCGGCTCATGGCGCGGCTCGACGGGCGTCCTTCTGGCGAGGAACAGGACGCCGGCGGCAAGCGCCCAGGCAAGGCCAGCGCCGCACACGATCCAGCCAATCCAGTCGGGCACCGCCACCGAAGCGACCGGCAGGGCGCGGTCCAGCAACACGGCCGCAAGGCCGAATGCCAACATCCAGACTGGCGGAATATCGACGAACCTCAACATCGCGTCCTCGCCGCCTCCCGGCTTGCGCGCCCGTTCCATCGGGAACGGCCGTACCGTCCGGCCACATACCAGCCGAGGTCAAGAGGAAGAGGCCGCGGCCGCGCTATCCCGTGGGCTCGGCTTCATTCGGTCGACCATCCCTGCCGAACGCGGCCTGGCGGCTCTCCCGATCGCGAAAGTACCCGGCGCGTAGCGCAGCACGAGCTCCGCCAGCAAGACTGCAAGCGCTGCGACCACCCACGGCCGCCATCCCGGCCGTGCCCGCCACGTCTTTGGTCCGGGCGCGAGTGCGGTCTCGGTTGAGATGATGGCGCCGCCGGTCGCCGCCGCGGCCGCCATCAGCGCGTCCGGGGCGGCGCCGGCAAAATCAAGCGACGCCTGGTAGCCTGCATGAACCGCGCCCGCCGCCTCGAGTTCGTTGCTCGTCACCACGACCCCGTGCGTGCCCGGCGCGGCAGCGCCAAGGGAGGCCTCGTAGCGCCCGGGCGACACCTCCACGAGGTTCACCGGTGGCCCGCCGGCGAGGGCTGCCACGACCGGCCTGCCTTGCAGCGGCCTCCCCTCCGTGTCGAGCAGGGTCGCTGTGACGTGGACCTCATCGCCATTGCGACCGACAAACACGGTCAGGCCCGGTTCCGGGACGCCGGGCAGGAACTGGCGGATGGCCTGTGCCCAGAGGAGGGGGTAGGCGGCCAGCGGAAGCCAGTTCTGCGTGCCCGAGCCGGCGCCGTGGGAGCCGAAGGCGAGCACCTGTCCCGCGCCATGTCGCCACGATGCCAGCACGGGCACCGTTTCCCCTTCCTCGTCGAGGATCGCGAGATGGACTGTGGCGCCCGGCTGCGCGGTCGTCGCGACATAGCTTTCGAGCGGCGGCAGCGTGGCCGGCAGGCCGGAAAGGAACGGCGCGTCGCGATCCACCCAGAACACCGGGGTCGTCGCTTCCACGACCGGCGTTGCGGAAAGGAGCAGCGCCTCCTGCGACAGGATGCTGGGGAGGGCGTTGAAGTCCCGGGTGGCATGGAAGGCGCCGCCACCCAGCCGGGCGATCGGTTCGAGGAGCGCTATGCCGGCTTCCGCGCCGATGGCAACGGCAGAAACCGTGATCCCGGCCTCGCGGATGCGGGCGAGGAGGGGCGCGAAGTCGGCCGGTTCCACGAGGCCGTCGGTCATCACCACCATGTGGCGCGCTTCGGCCGTGCTTCGCTGGAGTTCGGCGAAAGCGGCTTCGAGTGCCGGCAGAAGCACCGTGCCGCCGCCGGGCGAAATGGGCGCGAGTGCCATGGCTACCGCCGCCTCGTCCTTGCGCTCCTGGAGCGGCACGATCACCCGCGCCTCGGAATCGAAGACAACGACCGTCACCTGGCTCTCCTCATGCAGGAGGCCGATGGCGTTGACGGTCGCCTCGCGGGCGATGTCGAGGCGTGTGCCCTGCCCGACGACGCCCTGCATGCTGCCCGATCGGTCGAGCACGAACGCGATGGCTGCCTGCGGCCCCCGCTGCGGAATGCGGGCCGACAGCGGCGAGATTCGCTCCAGTGGCGTCTGGTAATAGCCGCCGGGACCAAAGGCGCGGTCTCCGCCCAGGATGAGCAGCCCGCGGCCATGCACCTCGACGTAACGCGCAAGCTGCTCCTGCTGCATGGTCGTGAGGTCGATCGCGGGAACGTTCATGAGGACGACGACGTCGAACTGCAGCCACTCCGACATGTAGAAGGGCGCCCGGGCCGGAGGGATCACGGTCGCGGACAGCTGCTGCACCGCGAGCGCCTCCGCAAGATAGCCGCCCCAGTCGGCATCGGACGCGACGACGAGCACCGCCGGCGCATCCCGGACGCCGACCACGGCGCCGCTCCGGTTATTACCCGGCTCGGTATCTCCCGCAGCGCTCACCGCCACCTCGAACAGCCGTTCGCCACGCTCGCCCGCCGGCAGCGCCGCGCCGACCCGGTTGTTGCCTGGCGCGAGCGTCACGTCCTCCTCGGCCAGCAACACGCCGTCGCGGAAGAACGACACCCGCGCGTTCACGGTGCCCGTGCTGAACACGATCGCGTCGACGGCAATTGTATCGCCGTCATGCACAGGCGCCGGAAGCACGACATCGCGCACCATCACCTCGCCTGCCGGCATGGGATCGCGATAGGCGGCGTCGATCGGAACGCCGGCCGCGCGAGCGCTTTCGATGGCGCTGCCGATCGTTCCGACGGTCGCCCTGCCGTCGCCCGCGACGATCACGCGGCCCGGGGTATCGGCCGGCAGCATGGCCGCGGCGAGACGGATCGCCCCGCCGAGGTCGACGCCGGCGCCGACCGGTATTGCCGCGGGCGCGGCGCCGATGTCGGCAACGATCGCGCCGCCCGATCCGAGGGCCACGACCTGCCCCGTGGCCGCCTCCGCCATCCCCGCGGCCGGACTGTCCGTTGCAGCGCCGCTGACCAGGACGCGGTACTCGGCCGGCTCATGGCTCGGCAGGGGCAATTGCAGCAGCGCGGCAACCATGAGCGCGATCGTCAGCAGGCGGAGGGCAATGGCGGCGCGGCGACGGCCGGCGTGCGGCACGCCCCGCGCGAGCGCCTCGCGGCGGAGGAAGCGCTCGGATCCCCGCCCGGCGAGCCAGGCCTCCGCGAGGAGCAGGACGAGCACCACCGCAATCAGGGCGATCCAGACCGCGAACGCAGCCCGGCGGCTGGCGGGCGGGGCGCCTTCTGCTTCGGCTGCGCGCGCGACGACCGTCTCCGACACGCCGGCGTTCACGGCGATGTCTGCCGCCAGACCGTGGTGTTCAATCCGGAGGAAGCCTGCCCGGGCCGGCGTGAAGACGGCATCGGCGCCGGTCGGAAGCCAGTCGGCCCCGGCTACGGCTTCCGGGAGGACGGACCCGGTCTCGCCGCTCAGCCGCCCGCCTGCCAGTCTGGCCTCATGGGCGCACGGAACACCTGCGGTGCAGGCGGAGGCCTCGAGTGTCGGCGGAACGCCCAGCCATGCCACGAGGTTGGCGATGAAGAGGGGAAACCCCGGCTCCGCAGGCCACGCGGAAGACGCCAGGTCGAGCGCGATCCTGATTTCCCGTCCCGCCGGCGTCGTCCGTGCCTGTACCAGCGGAAACCCGCCCGCCTCGGCGAGGACATCGGCGCCGGCGAGCCGCGACGCCGCATACGCGATGCCCGGCTCGATCGCGCGCCAGTCGACGCCGGCTGACAGGGGGTGGTCGTCCGACCACGCCGTGATCGACGTGGCGCCGGCGAGCACGGCGGGTTCCGCCCCGCCGGCAGCGCCGGCGCGCGCGAGCCAAAGCACGTTCGTCGCCACCGTTCCATCCACCGTCGCGTCGTTGACGACGACGAGATCGATGTCGGAGACGTCGGCCGGGAGCGAATCCGCGGCCAGGAGCTCGACCGTTCCCGCGGCGCGGAAGGCGCGGACAAGATCGGGATCTTCAACGCCGAGAAGGAGCACCCGGACCATCCTCGACGGATCCGGGACGACGAAACGAACCGTGTTGTCGTGCGGCCCGGCATCGTCGGCGATGGCCGCCACGAGCCGGCCCCCGCCCGGCAGGTCGAGCGCGACGGCAAATTCGTGGACGACGGGCGCCAGCGGCTCTCCGGCCGCGGTGGCGTCGCCGCCGGCGAGGGCGATCGTCGACCATTCGAGGAACCCCTCGGTTCCCTCGGGCTCGAACCGGACGGAAACCTCGCTGACCGCCGTACCGGCAGAGACGACTTCACCGACGATGCGCCAGCGGCCGGGCTCGCCGTCGACCGGCGTCAGGGAGGCGGAAATCCCGGCGTTTGCGGTGCCTGGATCGCCGAACAGCACGCGCTCCAGCGTGGCATTCGGAAACGCCTCGGCGATGGCCGCATCGCCGTCATCGCTTCCGTCGGTCAGGACGATGATCCGCGTCCGTTCACCGGGCAGGGAGGCAGCCCCGATCCAGCGCACGGCTCCGGTCCAGTCGGCCGCGCCGTCTCCTGCCACGAGCGGACGCACTGCCGGCAGGAGGCCCGATGGCTCCGTCTGCCGCGCGACGACGATGTCGCTCGCCGCCGCGGCCGCAACCACCGAGACACGGCCGGCGTCGGCGGCAGCGCGCGCGATGAGGTAGTCGCGCGCGACCGTGAACCGGTCCGTGCTGCCGTCGGCCGTGCGCATCGAGCCGGACGCATCGATGACATAGATGGTGTGCTCCGGGTCGTCGGCGGGGGAGCCGAACCGAGGCTGGGCGAGCGCGAAGGCCGCCAGCGCGACGGCCAGCAATTGCAGCGCCAGGAGAAGGTTCGGCGGTGGCCAGCGCATCGTTTGCCGGCGCGATGCCGAGGCGTCGATCAGGCGCCAGATGAAGAGGCTCGGGACCTCGACGCGGCGTCGCCGGCGCGCGTGAAGCAGCAGGATGCCCACGCCCAAGGCCAGGACGGCCAGCCAGGCAGGCGCGAGCAGCGTCACCGGGCACCCCGTGCGTCGCCGAAATAGCGCGTGAGCACATCGGCCGCCGACGGCTGGATGATGGTGCGGGTGACCTCCTGCTCCGGCAATTGCCGCCAGCCGGCATCGGTGCGTTCACCCTCGGCGAGCGGTATGCCCGTTCCTGCCCCGGGGGGCGCGGTATCCATTCTCAGGCGACGACCGTCGCCTTCGCGCGCATCCTCCAGAACCATTTCGCCGGCGATCTCGGGCGGCGTTCCGAATTCGGTGACGGCGCCGCCCTCGAGCGGCCGCACCCCACGGCCCGCGGCATCGCCCTCGCCGATGCCTGCATCGGCCGCGGCGCCGATCGGCACGGCCCCCGCCAATTGCCCTGGCTGGTCGAGATTCCGCGCAGCACGTCGGGCGGCCTCGGCGGCTGCCACGTTCAGGGCCTCGAGCTCGTAAAGATCGTCTGTGTTTGCCGCCGCGCCGGGACCGGGCGGCGTCGGCGACGGCATCGCGCCCGGCGGGAAGGCAGCCGGGGCGGCGGCATCCGGGCCGGGTTCTCCTGCGGCCGGGGCGGCCGGCTCGCCGCCTTCCATGGCAGGCCGGGGGCCGGGCTCGGGCGAAAGCGGCGACGCACCGCGCGGGCCCTCGATGACCTCGCGAAGTGCGCCATCGACGAGGCGGGTAAGGTCGCCGGTCGCACCCGCGGTCTCGCCGGCACGACCGTAGGCGTCGGCGGTGTTGGCGCGCAGCCGCTCGAGGTCGGCGGTGAGCCCGGCCCGGTCCAGGGTCGGCTCGGTCGCCACGGCCTCGGCGACGCGCTCGAGTTCGCGGGCGATGGCGCCGAGATAGGGGTCGTCCCGCCGTTCGGCGTCCTCGGCCAGCGCCATGGCGATGCGGCGGATTTCCTCCGCCACGTCCTCGCGCTCGGCCTCGGCAAGGATGGCCGGCTGCGCCGGCAGCGTCGCGCCCGTCCCGACGCCGGCGGCGGGGGCGTAGGTAAGGGCTGCCAACATCGCCGCGCCGATGAACAGCGCCATGGCCGCCGCCGCGAGGATAGGCCCCGAGATCCGGACCGGCACGAGGTCGCGCGGGTCGATGGCGGCGACGTGGGCCGCCACGTCGATCATCAGCGCCTGCGAGACGGCTGAGAGGCCACGCCTGTCGCCCGCGACTTCGAGGGCCGTGCTGAAGCGCTCCTTGCGTCCGAACCTGCGGTCTGCCGCGCGGGCGTGGCTGCCGATGTCGTTGCCGCCGTGGCGATTGAGGACCGCGAGTCCGGCAAGGACGACGAGCCCGACCAGGGTGGCGGCGATCCCGGTCTGGAGCAGTGGGCCGGCGATGCCGGCCCGTTCGCCCGCAACCGGCCCGAACACCCACGACGCCGGCCGGCCTGCCAGCAGATAGCCCGCTCCCAGCAAGGTGAAAGTCGCCAGCGTCGCGGTCGCCGCCACGAAGAGGCTTCGGACTGCCTGACGCTGCGCCGCGCGACGCTGCACCATCTTCAGGCGCTCTGAGAGTCCCGCGGGGACCGAAATGGCGCGGGGGATCGCCGCGTCAGTCATGAGCCCTCTTCGCCCGGCCAGCGAGGGAGCGGGGGGCTAGCGCAGCAGCCCATGGTCACGAGCGAGCTCGGCGATGATCCCCTGGTCGACCAGCGACTGAATCGCCTCCGCCAGGCTGGCGTTGAAGAACTGCTCGCGGGGACGGAGACCCGCCACGAACTGGGTCGGACCGATCGGGAAGCCGAGTTCCTCAAGGACGTAGGTCGGCGGCGCATCCGGGTGGTCCGTTGCATAGGCGAGCACGGCCGGTCCCCAGACCAGAGCGGCATCGACGCTGGCGTCCGCTAGGCGGTCGAGCACCGACTCGTTTGTCGGGTACAGCACATGCGTCCAGCCACCGCCCGGGAGCGTGCGGAGATAGGTGGTGAGCGCGCCTGCCGAAAGCGAGAGAATCCTGGCGCCGATCCTTGCGGTGGCCGGGAGCTCTGCCATCGACGCGATGGGGGTGCGGGTAGCCAGCACCGTGTTCGTCGTGAGGTAGACCGGGCTCGGCGCAAGCCAGTCGGGATAGGCCGACGCGGCGGTCAGGCCCATCATCGCGTCGCACTGGTGGGCGAGGAACAGGTAGACCACGCCGTCCTGGAGCGTCGACCGGAAGTCGTACGGGTGCGTTGGGAGGTAGGGGTCAATCTCGACGATCCGGAAGTTGAGGAGCAGCGCGCCGGCGATCTCCGCGACGAGTTCCCGCTCGAACTCGGCCAGCATCGACGTCCGGTTGACGCAGAAGACGATCTCGTTGCCGACGATGACGCGCGTCGGGCGGGCGAGATCATCAGGCACGTCCTCGGGATATGGCTGCGCCAGCGCCGCCCCCGCGATCATGCAGGCCGCGAGCGCGGCCGCGGCAGTCCCACGTCGAAGAAACATGACTTTTCCGAACCGAGAAATTACCTCCCGCCGCGGCGCGGCGGGAGGTGGGTCCCGGAGTGGAGGCCGGAGACCCGGTCAGCGGATGGCGGGGCCACCGGCCCCGTCATCCTGCGTCGGACCGCCTATTCCGGCAGCGCGAACACGTAGACCATGTTGGCCGTGCTCACATTGTCGGTGAGGGCCATGGCTGGGCTCAGCTGGTTGTTGCCGTTGCTGTTCTGGCCCGCGACGACGGCGACGTACTGACGGCCGTCGATGGCGTAGGTGGACATGTAGCCGGAGATGCCCGAGCCGAGGCGGGTCTGCCAGATCCGCTCGCCGGTATCGATGTCGACCGCGAAGAAGTAGCGGTCGGCATTGCCGTTGAACACCAGGCCGCCAGCCGTGATGAGGACGGGCGAGTAGTTGCTGTCCTGCATGGTGTGCTGCCAGAAGGTGTCGCCGGTCTCGACATTCACCGCGGTGATGCGGCCGCCCGGATAGTCCTCGCCCTGCGGCAGGTTCGGGTTGGCCACGGTCACGTTCTGGGTGTTGTAGAGGAAGTTGCCAGCCGGCTCGCGGTCCGTGCGCGACGTGCTTTCCGTGCAGCGGTCGCGGGTCGGCTGGATCATGATGTTGCGAACCGGGTCATAGGCACCCGACGGCCAGTCGCGGCCGCCCATGTAGGTCGGGCAGAAGAAGATCGTCCCGCCGGCCTCATTCATGATTGTCTCGGGATTCAGCGTCGGGACGCCGGTGACCGCGTCGATGCTCTCGTAGAGGTTGGTCGCACCGTCCCATGTCTGGCGGGCGTAGATGAACTCGCCAGTCTCCATGTCGAAGCTCCAGATCACCGCCGTCTTGCAGGGCATACCGGTCAGTGTCCGGCGCTCCGACCCGGCGAGCGCGGTGTTGGCCGCGTACATGCCTTCGGCGTTCGGGTTCGGGTTGACGACAGTCGGGATGACCATCATGTCGAAGGTGCACTCCTGGTCCCAGTTGTCCTGGGGCAGGACCTGGTGGCGCCAGACGACCTCTCCGGTCTCCGGACGGATCGTCCAACGCTCATTGGTGCCGGCATTGGTGGCATTCATGCCCACCACGCCGCGCTGAACGTCGGGCGCCGGGCAGTTGCCGGTGGAGCCGTAGTTCACGAGGTTGGTGACCGGATCGTAGGTGATCTGGCCCCACACGCCGGTGCACCAGCGGCTCTCGAACGGAACGCCGGCCCAGGTCTCGTCGCCGGGCTCGCCGGGCCGCGGGATGACCTCGTTGCGCCACAGTTCCTCGCCGGTGGCGGCGTCGTGGCCCGTGACCCAGCAGCCGAACTCCGCCACCTGGCAGGTCGAACCGGTGATGACGATGCCGTTGACGACGATCGGACCCGAGCTGTTGCCCGCATAGCCGTCCCCGCCGGTCGGGGTGTCCCAGAGAACCTGGCCCGATTTGACGTCGAGGGCGACGATGTGGGCGTCCGAGGTCGCCATGAAGATCATGTCCTCATACAGCGCGACGGAACGCTGGCGCTGGCCCCACGATGTGCGGAGGGGGCCGTTGACCCAGTCGACGGTCGGAATCTCGCCCCGGGTATACTGCCAGATGAGGTCGCCGCTGGCGGCATCGATGGCCTGAACCTGGTCCCACGGATTGGGCAGGATCATGATGCCGTCATGCACCAGAGGAACGCCTTCGTTCTGGCCGGTGCCCATTGCTCGGGCCCAGACGAGAGTGAGCGAGTTGATGTTGTCGCGGTTGATCTGATCGAGCGTGGAATAGCCCCACATCTCGTAGTTGCCGCGCAGCATGAGCCAGTCATTGGGGCTCGGATTGCGCAGCATCTCGTCCGTAACGGTGGTCCAGTTGGCGAAGATCTGATCGCGACGGGCGGTCTGATCCACGTTCAGTTGGGCGGCCGTCGTGGCGGCGGGCGCCGGGGCTGCGGGCTGCGCTAACGCGGCCGAGCTCGCCATGCATCCCATCGACACCGCCGCCAGCAGGCGGAGTGTTGATTTCATGGTGTTTCCTTCCCTGTGTTTCTGGAGCATGCCATTCTTCGAATGGTCAGTGATGCCGAACGGGCCCCCCGAGTCCGGAGCGACTTGGCTTCCCCGGATCCCGACAAAGTAGGCCATTCAGTATCAGCTGCCGCCCTCAACGGCACCTGATACCTGACTCCAAAATTCAGCTTTGTCCAGTCCTGATCGACGCTCGCGTATCTGAGGCAAACCGCCGTTATCTGGTCCGCTTCGCGAGACGAGGAGTCACGGAACAGTGTCCGATTTGATGATCGGGGAGATCAAACTTGAGTATGTTTCACATGTTTAGTTTGGTAAAGCGGCGATCCCCTGGCCACCATCGCCGGGCCTCCCCATCCACTGAACAGGAGCAACCTCTTGCGTCCCAGGACTCTCACCGCCGCAATCGGCACCGGCGCCCTCGCCCTCGGACTGGGGATGGCCGGGGCCCAGGACACAGGGCCTCGCCAAGCGACGATCGACCCGCTGGTAGCCGCAGCCACTGCCACCCACGTCGCATCGCTTGCGAATGACAACGTGATCCCGCCGGTCGAGACGACGGCCGGCGGTACGGCGTGGCTGTTCCTCGACGCCGCCAGCCACACGCTGAGCTGGACGGTCGAGTATGCCGGGCTCACCGGCCCGGCTACCGCGGCCAGCTTCCATGGCCCGGCCGGTGCAGCCGCCAATGCGCCGGCGGTCCTCGGTCTCGGCGTGCAGAACCCGATCCAGGGAAGTGCGCAGCTCACCGCCGAACAGGCGGCGCAGCTCGACGCCGGTCAGTGGTACATCAGCCTCTCCACGGGCAACAATCCGGAAGGCGAGATTCGCGGACAGGTCCTTCCGGTCGAGGCCGACGCAGCCGCCGCCCCGGCCGACGACGCCGCCCTGATGGCAACCCTGATGGCCGACGGCCAGGCCGTGTACTCCGCCAACTGCCGCGTCTGCCATGGCGGCAATGGCGAGGGCGGCAACGGCCCCGAACTCGCCGGCTACAGCCTCCTCGCCAACGCCCAGACGGTCATCAGCCAGACAATCAATGGCGGCGGCTACATGCCGCCCTTCGGCTATCTCGACAACCACTCCATCGCCGCCGCGGCGACGTACATCCGAAACGCCTGGGGCAACGCCTTCGGCATCGTCACCGAAGCCGAAGTCGCCGCACTGCGATAGTGCAAACGGCCGGCGCCAGCGCCGGCCGACCTCCCGGCCCGCGTGAAAGGCGCACGAAAGGCGTCGTGCCGCCCCGCCCACCTGCCGCTACTGGTCGGGAGCCACCAGCCCGTACTCGCGGGCAAGGCGGTCGAGCACGCCCTGTTCCCGCAACGACTCGATCGCCTGGGCGAGGCTGAGGTTCAGGAAGTCCTCCCGCGGCCGAAGGCCCAGGACGAACCGGGTCTGGGCAACCGGGAATGTGAGCCCGGGCACGACATGGACATCGGGAGCGTCGGGGTGGTCGGCGAGATAGGCCGTCAGCGCCGGGCGCCAGATCAGGGCGGCGTCGATGGTGCCGTCCGCCAGCCGGTCCAGGATGAACTCGTGGCTCGGGTAGAGGAGCTGGGTCCAGCGGCTGGCCTCGGGCAACACACGGAGATAGTTGGTGAGGGCGCCTCCGGCGAGCGAGAACAGGCGGACGCCGATGCTGGCGCTGCGCGGCAGCTCATTCATCGACGTCATCTGGCTTCGTGTCACGAAGACCGTGTCCGTTGCGAGATAGGCCGGGCTCGCGTGCAACCATTCCGGATAGTCGGCCGCCTCCGTGAGGCCCATCAGCGCGTCGCATTCATGCGCAAGGAACAGGTAGATTTCGCCGTCGATCAGCGGCAGGCGGAAATCGTACTTGTCGGTCGGCGTCACGGGGTTCACATCGACCACTTCGAAGCGAAGGAGCAGGGTGTCCGCAAGCTCCTGCGCCAGTGCGCGCTCGAAATCGGCAAGCATGGACGTGGTGTTGATGCAGAAGGCGATCTCGTCCCCGGTGACGCGGCGCGTGATGCGCAGCATGTGCTCCGGGAGTTCGTCCATGAAGTCCCGGTACTGCGCGACGGCCGGGCTGCTGCCGATCGTGATCGCGAGGATCGCGGCCATCGTGGAACGGATCAGGAATCGCATGGTCTGAATTGTCTCTCTCGATCGGCCCGACGGCCGGGGAGGGAGCACTCCCGCCCCAGGTTGGCGGGAGTGCGCAGCCGGGCCGACGGGAGGTGAGTGCGGCCCGGACTGATGCGGAGGGCGACGCCAACGGCGTCGCCCAAATGCTGGAGTCTAGGGGTTGAGCGGCTGCGGCAGCGAGAACACGTAGATCATGTTGCCGCCGGTCACCGTGTCGAAGCCTTCGTTGCCGACACCGGCGCCGCCGGCGCCAGAGCCTGCGACCACGGCAAGGTACTGCACGCCGTCGACTTCGTAGGTGACGGTGTAGCCGCTGCCGCCCGAGCCGAGGCGGGTCTGCCAGATCTTCTCGCCCGTATCGATGTCGAGCGCGAAGAAGTACCGGTCGCCGCTGTTGTTGAACAACAGGCCGCCCGCGGTCGCGAGCACCGGCGAGTAGTTGCCGGTACGCTGGGTGTACTGCCAGGCCGTCTCACCGGTCTCGACGTTCACGGCCGTGATGCGGCCAGCCGGGTAGTCGTCACCCTGCGGCAGCGCCGGATTGCGGACCGTCACGAGGTTCACATTGTAGCTGAACTGCGGGGCGGGCTCGCGATCCGTCCGCGAGGTCATGTTGGTGCAACGATCCATGGTCGGCTGGATCATGATGTTGCCCGGCGGGTAGTACGCACCCGACGGCCAGTCGCGGCCACCTGCGAAGAAGGTGCAGAAGAACACCGTCTCGCCAGCCTCGTCGACGATGATCTCCGGGTTGATGTGCACCAGGCCCGTCACGTCGTCGATGCTATCATAGATGTTCTGCGCCTCGGCCCACGTGGAGCGGGCGTAGATGAACTCGCCGGTCACGGAGTCGAAGCTCCAGAACACGGGGTTCTTGCACGGCATGCCCGAGAGCGTGCGGCGCTCGGTACCGGCGACGTTCGGGTTCGTCGCGAGCATCGCTTCGGCATTCGGGTTCGGGTTGACGACCGTGGGAATGATCATCATGTCGAAGGTGCATTCCTGGTCCCAATTGTCCTGGGGCAGGACCTGATGCGACCAGACGATCTCGCCCGTTTCCGGGCGAACCGCGAAGCGGGTGTTCGTGCCGGCCATTGTGGCGCCCATGCCCGCGACGCCGCGCTGGACGTCCGGCGCCGGGCAGATGCCGGTCGAGCCGTAGTGGACGAGGTTGGTCTCGGGGTCGTAGGTGATCTGGCCCCAGACGCCGGTGCACCAGCGGCTCTCGAACGGCATGCCGCCCCAGGTCTCGTCGCCCGGTTCGCCCGGACGCGGGATCACTTCGTTGCGCCACAGCTCTTCGCCGGTGTCGGCGTCGTGGCCGGTGACGTAGCAGCCGAAGCCGGCCACCTGGCAGTTGCCGCCGGCGACCACGATGCCCTCGACGACGATCGGACCGCTGGTGTTGGTGGCGTAGCCGTCACCGCCGCGCGGCGTTGCCCACACCTCCTGGCCGGTGCGCGCGTCGATCGCCACGACCTCGTTGTTGGCCGTGACGGTGTAGATGCGGTCGCCGTAGAGGAAGACCGAGCGCTTGCGCTGGCCCCAGGTGCTGCGCAGCGGTCCGTCGTCGACACTGACCCCGAGGCGCTCGCGCTGCCAGTTCCACAGCAGGCTGCCGGTGGCGGCGTCGATCGCCTGGATCTGGTCCCACGGGTTCGGCAGGAACATGATGCCGTCATAGACCAGCGGCGCGCCCTGGTTGGCTCCTTCCTGGCCCATCACGCGCGCCCAGGCGAGCGTGAGCGAGCCGATGTTGTCGCGATTGATCTGGTCGAGGGTGGAATAGCCCCACATCTCGTAATTGCCGCGCATCATCAGCCAGTCGCCCGGATCGGGATTGCGCAGAATTTCGTCGGTTAGCGGTACGAAGTCGGCGAACGCCGCTTCCCTGACCGCGGTTTGCCCGGGCGTTTCCTGCTGTGCGAGCGCAGCCGCGCTCATCAGACAGGCCAGCGACGCCGTGGCCAAAACCTTGACTGTTGCCCTCATTGGTTCCCTTGCTTTTCTTTGGTTGAACCCGCTCGATGCGGCCCAGGCCGCTCCGAGCCGGGTTTCCTGTTGCTTCGCGACGGCCGTCCACGCCTCTTCCCTCGAAGACTGCGATGTCGCCGCCATGGCGCTCCATTCAGGATACGCCGTCATACGCTGACTCAAGAACTCAGCTTTGTCGAATCGCGAATACGAATGTCCTGTGTTGCTGCCGCAATTGTGAGAAGCAGCCGGCACGATGACATCAAGCTGTTGAAATCAATGGGCTGAGGTCGCCCAGTCGGGCTCGCCGCGCTTTCTCCCGGCGCCGTCTTTGCTGATGTGCTGGACAAATATGAGCACAGAATTCATGTTTATGTGGCGGCAGCCTGCAGGGGACGCGTGCGCCGGCGAGCCGCGGCAACGAAGAAGGAGCAGGAATTGCGTTCTCAATCTTTCGCCGCAGCAATCGCCATCGGGGCGATCGCTGCCGGACTTGGCGTAGCCGCTGCGCAGGCGCCGGCAACCGGGCAGCTCACGGCCGATCCCGGCGTGGCCGCATCGGACGCCACGCACCTTGGGCTCCTTTCGGGTGACAACGAGATTCCGCCCGTCGAGGGCACCGCCAGCGGAACCGCATGGGTTCTCCTCGACGCTTCCACGAGCACGGTCAGCTGGACCGTCGAGTATGCCGGACTTACCGGCCCTGCCACCGGCGCGCACTTCCACGGGCCCGCCGGACCGGACGCGAATGCCGGTGTCGTGCTCAGCCTGGTCGCAGCCGGCGGCGCGATGGACAGCCCGATCCAGGGCACCGCGCAACTGACAGCGGAGCAGACCGCCCAGATCGTAGCCGGCGAGTGGTACGTCAACGTCCACACGGCGGCGAATCCCGGCGGCGAGATTCGCGGACAGGTCCTTCCGGTCGAGGCCGACGCAGCCGCCGCCCCGGCCGACGACGCCGCCCTGATGGCAACCCTGATGGCCGACGGCCAGGCCGTGTACTCCGCCAACTGCCGCGTCTGCCATGGCGGCAATGGCGAGGGCGGCAACGGCCCCGAACTCGCCGGCTACAGCCTCCTCGCCAACGCCCAGACGGTCATCAGCCAGACAATCAATGGCGGCGGCTACATGCCGCCCTTCGGCTATCTCGACAACCACTCCATCGCCGCCG
>JAHCJY010000004.1 GCA_026126065.1 Bauldia sp.
TCCCCAGCAAGGATTTTCCGCTGCTGGCAGACGCTAATCTGGGTTAATGCTACCACGGGCCCGATCCGCGGTACGGCAACGCCGGACCCGCGGCCAGCGTGCGCGCCTTGTGCCGGTCCGGCCCGGACGCCTTGCCTTGGCGTGCCGTCGGCTGTTCGATCGCACCTCGTCAGCGGAACCTCGGAGAAATGTGTGGGCGTTGATCCATTTTCGGCTGCCTTCGGGACTTCGCGAGGACGGGAGCGTCCTTCGACCCGAGAGGCGCCGATCCAGCCCGATGCGCCGCCGCAACCCGTGGAGTTCGACGAGGATCTCCTGAACCGGCTGCTCGACGCCGGATTGTTCGATCCGGAATGGTACCGGCGGCGCTATCGCGACCTGCCCGCTGGCACCAATCCGTCCCGGCACTTCCTCGAAGTCGGCGCCAGGGAGGATCGGTGGCCCAACGCCCATTTCGATCCCGCGTGGTACCGTGCGAGCCAGCTTTCCGGTGCATGGCCGGTGCACCCGATCGCGCACTACCTCGAGGTTGGCGAGCGCCACGGCCTCCGACCCGTCCCCTATTTCGATCCGCTCTGGTATGCGCGGCGATATCTGGGTCCGTTCCAGGATATCAGCCCGCTCGGTCACTACCTGCGTGGCCGCAGCTCCGGTCGGCTGGATCCGTGCCCCTTCTTCGATACCCAGTTCTACATCCAGGAGAACGCGGACGTCGTCGCCTCCGGCCTCGACCCGTTCGAGCACTTTCTCCAGACGGGCCATCGCGAGGGGCGAAACCCGAGCGCCGCGTTCGACCTGCGGTACTATCGTCGACGCTACATGAAGGGGGCGGACGGGAATCCGCTCCTGCACTACCTCGAGACCGGAGCGGCAAGCGGGTTCAACCCGGATCCCGCGGCAGAAGTGTCGGCCGGGTCGGAGGTCAGGCGTTTCGCCCGGCGCGCACCTGAGTTCGAGGAGTTCGACCCGGCCATCGTCGGCGACAGGGAAAGGCTTGCGAAGCTGATCGCATTCTACCTGCCGCAATTTCATGCGTTCGCGGAGAACGACGCGTGGTGGGGCAAGGGCTTCACCGAGTGGACGAACCTGTCGCGGGGCACACCGCGCTTCGTCGGCCACTATCAGCCCCGTGTTCCCCGCGATCTCGGCTTCTACGACCTCACCGACCCCTCGGTGATGCTGGCGCAGATTGCCATGGCCAGGGCGGCCGGCCTTGGTGGATTCTGCTTCTACTACTACAACTTCAACGGGAAGCGCCTCCTTCATGCCCCGGTGGAGCAGTTCCTCGCCAGCGACTCGGACTGGCCGTTCTGCATCATGTGGGCAAACGAGAACTGGTCGCGACGCTGGGACGGGTCGGAGTCCCAGATCCTCATTCGACAGGATTATCGTGCCGAGGACGAGGCCGCGCTGGTCGATGACCTCGCGCGCCATTTTGCCGATCCACGCTATATCCGGCTGGGCGGGCGCCCCCTGTTCTTCGTCTACAGGCCGGGGATCATCCCGCGCGCCAGGGAGACGATCGCGCGGTGGCGAGAGGCCTTCCAGGAGCGGCACGGCATGGAGCCGCTGTTCTTCCTCACGCAGACATTCGAGGATCACGACCCTGCCGCGTTCGGCTTTGACGGCGCGATCGAGTTTCCGCCGCACAAGATCCTGGCGAAGGTCCACCAGATCAATCCGAAGCTGGAGTTTCTCGACCACAGCTTCGCAGGCCACGTCTATCGCTACGAGGATGTGATCGAGGCGTCGGCCGCCGTACCGACACCAGACTTTCCGCTGATCAAGACCGTCTTCCCGAGCTGGGACAACGACGCCCGGCGGCAGGGCAATGGCGTGGTTGCGACAGGCTCGACGCCTGCCAAGTACGGACAGTGGCTCGGCGAGGCGATCCGGTATGCGCGCCGGCATCCCATCGCAGGCGAGGCGCTCGTCTTCATCAATGCGTGGAACGAATGGGCCGAGGGAGCCTATCTTGAGCCCGATGTGCATTTCGGTGCGGCCTATCTCAACGCGACGGCGCGAGCCATCGTTGGCGGTAGCCGCGCGGCCAGCAGCGGCTATCCGTTTCTGGTGGTGCTGAGCAGCGCCGCGACCGCGGCAACGCTCGCGGCCGCCCAGGAGTTCATCCGCGCCGCAGCGTTCGATTTCGGGTGCGACGTCAACGTCCTGTGGCTCGATCGTGGCCGAAACGTCCGCGACGAGCTGCCGTTTCCGAATTCAGTGCTCGTGAGGCCGGACCTGCTGCCGGCTGCCGTGGACCAGTTTCGCCGGCGCGGCGTCGCCGGCGCTGTCGTGTTCGGCGTGTCGGCCGGCGACGCGGTGATGCCGCTGCGCGAGGCCGGGCTGAGGACGGTCTCGGTCATCACCGAAATGCCAATGGGGATCGCGGCCCGCAACGAGGGCGACCTCGCGCTTCCCCTGGTACGCCTTTCGGATGTGCTTGCGGCTGCGTCGGGATCGGTGCTGTCGGCCATGACTGGGCGGTTCGGCCCGGCGGCGGGCAAGGAACTTGTCGTGTCGCCCGGTGCGCGGCGCATTGCGATCGGGGGAACGAAAGCGCGCGCGAGCGCCTCGGTCGCGCTTGGCCTGCCGCGGGGAACGCGCATCGTCGTCAACTCCGGTCCGGCGAATCTCCAGACGGGCGCCGACCTGTTCGCGGCCGTGGCTGCCACCGTGACGGCGGTCCGTGACGATGTCGCCTTCGTATGGTTCGGCGATCTCGACCCCTCTTTGCGCGCCTGGCTCGACCCGGGCGGGCGGGGCAGCGCCCTGCAGTTCCGGGCTGCCGCCGAACTTCAGGGCGACCCCATTTCGGTTGCCGAACTGCTTGCCTTCACCGCGCGCGAGGACGCGAATGCGGTGGCCGTCGCCACCGCCGTCGCATCGAGTGTGCCGGTGGTCGCCTTCGAGGGCAGCGGCGCCGCCGAGGACTATCTCGCCGGGGCGAGCGACCGGGAACTGGTGGCGCGCGGGAACGTGGCCGCGTTTGCCGAGGAGATCCTGCAACGGCTTGATCGCGGACGCGGCCTGGCCGGAGCCGGAGCATCGTCGCGCCCTGCCCTGCCCGGGCCGGACTTCTTCACGCTGCTGAACGAGGCCGATCCGTCGGTTCTGCCGGTCTCGATCGTGATGCTCTATCGGCGAGGCGACCCGGACCCGGCCGCATGCCTTGCCGCGCTTCTGGCGCAGAACCGCCCGGTCGCCGAAATCGTGGTTCTCGGCCACGATATTTCCCCGGCGCTTCGTGCCAGCCTTGTTGCGACCGCGGAGCGTTCCGGGCGGTCGATACGCATTGCCGAGGACCGCCTCGAACCGCGTGCGCTGGCGTATCAGCTTGGCCAGGCGGCTGCGCTCGCTGTGCGTGAGTTCGTCTGGATCGTGACGCCCGCCGAGCTTCCGCGGGACCTTCTTGGCGAACTGTCGAAGCGGTTTGCCGGACCCGGCGCCACCGCGTCGCTCCACGCGCTCGCGCGGCCGGAAGGTTTTTCCGTCGCAGACCAGAAGTCCACCGAAGACCCAGCGGAAGCGGCCCCGTCCGACGGCGGAGGAGCCGGCATCAACTGGGTTCTGTGGCGCCGCCGGGCCCTCCTCGATGCGCTGACGACGCTGGCCCCCGGCCAGGCAGACAGCCTCCCGGCGATCCTCCGCCACGTCGGAGCACGATCCGGCGAGCAGGCCCCGGGTCGAACCGCCGGAACAGCGTCGCACTCGACCGCGGCACCGGCACCCGACTTTCCGTCGCAAACCCAGGCTGACGTCCCTGCTTCCACCAGGGCGAGCGCCAAGCGCCGCGCAGGCGGGACCCGGGGGTCGCAGGTTGTTGCCCCGGTCACGACAAGGCGGCGCCGCCGATGACCGCCGCGAGCCGGGTCATCATCCACATCGGGCTGCACAAGACGGGGAGCACGGCAATCCAGCACTATTTCTGGCGCCATTCCCGGGCACTGATGCAGCATGGAATCTACTACCCGGCGACTGGCCGACCGAGCTCGACCGTCACGCAGTTCGGGCATCACGAGGTCCCGTGGTCGTTCACGCCCGAAGCCAGCGAGCCGCCGCAGTCGCTGCTTGGCCGCCTCCGGGCGGAGATCGAGGAGACGACGCTGGGCGATGTCGTACTGAGCTCGGAGGAGTTCAGCCGGATGACCCCGGCCGCCATCGCGCAGCTGGCGGAGGCCCTGCCGTTCGACACGCGCGTGATCTTCTACTATCGACGCCAGTCCGAGATCGTGCAGGGACTCTACGGCACCGACGTTCTTCATGGGCGCGAGCGACGCAGCCTTGACGCCTACGCCAGGGACTTCAAGGGACCGCTGGACTACGGCAGGGTGGCGTCGGACTGGGGCGCCGTTTATGGCCTGGCCGCGGTGACGGCGCGTCACTATCAGCCACATGCGTTCCCGGACAGGAACATCGTTCCGCACTTCCTGCAGACGATGGGCCTCACCGGACCCTCCGGGGAAGGCGAAGAGTTCTTCTACAATGTCAGCATGCCCTGGTTCGCCGTCCTGACGGTGTTGCGGCTCCGCAATGCCCGCGTGTCGGAAGCCACGATTGCCGAGGTCGTCGCGTCGTTCGAGATCATCTTCCGGAACCAGCGGTCGAAGCTCGGCCTGTTCTCGCCGGCCGAGGCCAACGCCTTCGACCAGGGCTTCGCCGAGGCAAACGCGGCGTTTTCGGCGACCTACGCTCCCCACGAGCCGCCCCTCGCCCCGCATCCGGTCGAGGGCGAGGACGAATACCGCGATGCGCGGCGTGGAGAGCGGCCGGAGGTCGAACTGACGCTTCAGCTCGCGGCACGGCATGTGCGGGTCGTGCACGAGACCGGCTTGCCGCCCGCGGGCGGGACGATGCAATGAGCCGGACGAAGGCCCTTCCGCGGGCGAGCGCCGCGCTGCGGTCGCCGGCGGAGTATGACGTGGCGATCATCGCGGACATGACCGTGCCGGGCGAGCCGGCATTCCGGATCGCCCGGGAGGTGGAGTCATTCAGCTCGGCCGGGCACTCGGTGGCCCTGGTGCACCTGCGGTCGTCCACATCCCGGCCGCGCATTGCGCCGGATGTTCAGGGCTGCGTCGGAGCCGGGATGGCCGATCCGGTACAGCCGGTACGTGGGGTCTCGGCCGGGCGGGCGATCCTCCACGGACCTCACCTCATAGAAAGTCCTCCCGCGCGTTTGAAGGGACTGCGCACGCCGGAGATCACCGTGGTCGCCGATCGTATTGCGTCCTACGACGCGTCGGCGCTCGACGGCTGGCTCCGGCGCGTCGCGCCCGTCATCTGGGCCCCTGCGACCCGCCGGATTCGCGAGGCCCTCAGCGCAGGCCATCCCGGGCTGGTTGTCATGGACGAGGACTGGCCTCTTCCTCCCGCGGCCCCCGCCGACCGTGCCCTCGATCGGCCGATCCCCAGGCGCCTCGTCATCGGCCAGATCGGCGGCGAAGGTGCATGGCCGGGTTCGTTCGAGGAGATGCAGGCGCTGTTTCCGACTGACGGCGCCTACGACGTAAGGTTGCTGGGCCGCCTGCCCGCGGAGCTGGCGCGACCCGCGTATGGATGGCGGCAGATCGATTTCGACCAGATGTCGGTTGCGCAGTTCATCCGCCGGCTCGACGCGCTGCTTTACTATCCCGCCAACCCCGAAATTCCCCTCGATGCGGTAGCGGCGTGGTTCCTGGCCCAGGGACGGCCCGTCCTGATGGATCCGGTCCTCAGGCATCGCTATGGCGCCGGCCCGGTCTATACGGCCGCCCTGGATGCTGTTGAGGCGCTGCGCCGGTACGTGCTCGACCCGGTCATCCAGGCTGCGGCCAGGAAGACTGCCCTGGCGGGCGCGAGCCGGATGACCGCGGCCTGGCCGGAGCCGGAAGACCGGGGCGTGGTGGAAAGGCGTGCATCCGGACGCCCGGTGCTCCTGTTCGTCACTTCGAACGGCACGGGCCTCGGTCACGTCTCGCGACTCCTCGCGATCGCGCGGCGGCTCCAGGACTTCGAGCCGGTCTTCGTGACGATGGCCCAAGCTGTCGAGGCCATCGAGGCATTCGGATTCGTGGCCGAATATTTGCCGAGCCATCAGTACAGTGGCGCCGAACCCCACCTCTGGGACGAATGGTTCCGTGCGGAGCTCGAACTCCTGATCGAAAGCTACAATGCCGTCGGCGTCGTCTATGACGGGAACGGGCCGACGCCCGGGCTAATCGGCGCGGCCGGGTCGCGCGGACGCTGCGGGCTCGCCTGGGTGCGGGGCGGCATGGCGGGCGCGGCGGCTGTTCCGAACATCGAGGACAGCCACTACTTCGACCTCATCGTCGAGCCCGGCGAGACTGCCGAAGAGGCGGATCACGGTGAGACCACGCGCCGCCGCGGCGAGGTGGAGCGCGTCGACCCCATCCTTCTCCTCGATCCGTCCGAACTGCTCTCACGCGAGGAAGCGGCGGCGGCGCTCGGCCTTGATCCGGCCCGGCCGGCGGCGCTGATCCAGCTCGGCACCGGGTCCAACCGGGACATCGTGACGCTCATTGACCGGGTCATCGCGGGACTCGCTGATTCCGGCACGCAGGTCGTGATCGCCGAGTGGAGCAGCGCTGCCGGCCTGCCACCCCTGTGGCCGGAGGCGATCATCGTCAGCGGCCATCCGCTTGCGCAGTACTATCGCGCGTTCGATTTCACGGTCGCCGCGGCCGGTTACAACACCTTCCACGAGGTCATCGCATATGCGGTTCCGGCGATCTTCGTCGCCAACGGGCACCACTCGATGGACGATCAGGTCGGGCGGGCCCGGCATGCCGAGGCGAATGGCCTCGCCCTTGCCCTCGACGAGCGCGATCTCTCCGAGCTTCCGGAGATGCTGAAGGTCATGCTGTCCGGCCCGGCGCGGGAATTCCTGCGCGAGAATTGCCGGCGCCATGCCGCGCCGAACGGGGCCGAGGCGGCGGCGCGGCTGATCGGCGAACGCCTTGGCCGGGGAGTATCGATTGTCCGCCGACGCACCCTCTGACGCCGCCACCCTTCAGCGCCTTCGCGAGCGTGTCGAGTTGCAGTTCCACCAGCTCGAGACGTTGCGGCGCGCCCTCGAGGCGGGGGGCCGGTCGAGGACGGTCACGATCGAGCCGAGGCTGCCGCCCCGGTCGTCGTCCCTCGAAGGCGAGGCGGTCCCGCCGGCCGACGTGACGTCCTGGTGGCCTGGCTCGGAGTGGCCGGTCGAACCGCTCGTGCCGACGCCCGGGCTCGGGTCGCTTTCGCTGGCCGGCCGAAAGACCCCGGTGATCGCCGTGATCGTCTTCGGCCTCCGCGGCGCCGATCTGGAAGGCGTGGTCGAGATGATCGCCACGCGGCAACGCAGGAGCGCTGACTTCAAGCCGGTGTTTCTCACCGACTGCCCCGCCTTCCGGCCATTTCAGGCTCGCGGCTACGTCATGGAGTACCTCCCACGGGCGATCTACGGCGCGGACCCGCATCGACTCCGGAACCCGCGCGGGGCGGCCAGGCTCAAGCTCCTCCAGTCGAAGTGGGACTTCGGCGCGACGATCGACCTGACCCGTGACGGGAAGGAAACCGCAATCCTCGAAGCCGGATCGGCCGGCGTCGGTCCGACGGCGCCACCAGCCGACGGCGCGGTTTGGCAAGACGCCCCGGAGACGGTCGCCGAGAAGGTCGCACTCATCCGGGGGAGCGGCCTGTTCGACGAGGACTGGTACGTTGCGCGCTATGCGCCGGACGGGTTCGCCGATCCGATCGAGCATTACGTGACGGTCGGGGCCGCGCTCGGGCACGATCCGCACCCGCTCTTCCGGACGGCCTACTATGCCCGCCAGATCATCGTGCGGGGCCGCAAGCCGTGACCGGACGCGCCCGGCCGAAGGCAGTTCTGGTCCTGCATCTTTTCCATGAGGATGTCGCGATCGACTTGCTGCGTCGGGTCAGGGATCTCGATGCCGATGTCGACGTGATCGCCACCGGTCCGCGCCTGTCGCGAACCGTTGCTTCCGCGTTCGCGGAGCTGTCACGCGCCGATTGGGTGGAAACCCGGAACGAAGGCTTTGACGTGGCTCCGTTCCTGTCGGTGCTGCCGCTCCTGCGGCGGCGAGGCTATGACCTCGTTGGCAAGCTTCACACCAAGCAGGGCAATTCGGGCTTCGGGCGACGCTGGCGTGAAGCGTGCTTCGACGCCCTGATCGGCTCAAAGGACGGCGTTGCCCGGATCGTTGAGGCGTTCGAGACCTCTCCGAACCTGTGCGTGGTTGGCCCCGCCGGTCTCTATCTCTCCGCGGCGGCGAACATGACGGCGAACGCCGAAGGCGTTCAGCGCCTGGCGTCGATGGCGTTCCCCTCGCTCGCGCTGCCGTCCGACTGGGGTTTCTTCGCCGGCACGATGTTCTGGACCCGTTTGGCGCACCTGAAACCGTTCATCCGGCTCAGCGGGACGGTTTCTGCGTGGGAAGATGGCGGGAACAAACGCGACGGCGGCACGGCCCATGCCGTCGAGCGACTGTTCGGACTGATGTCCGTCGTCGGTTCGGGCAGCGTCGGGCTCGTGCCGGAAGCTGGTGGACCAATCCGGATCACGCGCGAGCCGGGATCTCCGGTCGAGATCCTCGAGGCGCTCGCGCGGCTTGGCCGCCCCTCGCCCTCGCCGCGCCTCGGACGAGCCGAGCGCACGTTCATCGTGCAGACCAATCCGCTCCTCCACTATCTGACTTCCCGTGGCGTGGCGGCCGATCCCCATCCGCTTTTTGCCAGCGAGTGGTACGCGCGGCGGAACGCCATCGCGAACAACATTGCCCCGCTGTCGGATTTCGTCGCGCGGGGAGCGATGGCCCCCGATCCCAGCCCGCTCTTTCGCGCTGGAAGCTATGTGGGCCGCCGACCATGGCTCAAGCGGCGCGATGTCAACCCACTCCTGCACCATGCGATAGAGGTGGAAGCGTCGGGGCTTGGCGGCGATGGCGATGGCCCGGTCGAGACCGCCCGGCCGCATTCGGCGCCGGTCGATCTCTTTGCCCGCGCGGCCCGACGGCAGCAGCTACGCGCCTTCCTCCGAACGAGCGACGACCTGTCGTTCGCGGTGAAGATCGGTGCTTCGCGAACCTCGCCGACCGAATGGGGCGACGTGCATTTCGCTGCCGGGCTCGCGAACGCCCTTGGCGCGCTCGGGAAGGACGCCCGGGTCGACCACCGCGAGGACTGGCATCGCCGGAATGATGCGTCCGACGTCGTCATCTGCCTCCGCGGGCCAATCCGGTACGAGCCGCGCCCCGGGGCATTCAACATCCTCTGGATCATCAGCCATCCGGATCAGGTCTCGTTCGAAGAGATGGAGGCGTATGACCTCGTCTACGTCGCCTCCGACAGTTTCGCCGCGCTGCTGTCGCGCTGGGTCGACGTGCCGGTCCTGAGCCTCCTCCAGGCGACGGATGAGAGCAGGTTCGCCCCCGGCCGCGTTGCACGCCCTGGCGGCAGCCTGTTCTTCGCCGGGAATTCGCGCGGTCAGGACCGTCCCGTCGTGCGCTGGGCGCTGGAACTCGGTCTCCCGCTGGAGGTCCACGGCGCCGGCTGGAAAGGCATCGTTCCCGCCCGGTCGTTCGGGGGCGAGCGTATCCCCAATGCCGAGTTGCCCAGGCGGTATGCCGCGGCGGCCGCCGTCCTTGGAGATCACTGGCCGGCGATGGTCGATTTCGGCTTTGTCTCCAATCGCCTGTTCGACGTTCTTGCGGCGGGCGGGACGCCGGTCACCGACGCGTTCCCGGCGATTTCAAGGGTCCTTGGCAGCGCTCCGATCCAGGTCGCGACGAGGGAGGAGCTCGGGCCGGCGGTCGCTGAAGCACGCGCCCGGCCGCTGCCAACGCGGCTCGCCTACGCGGAACGGGTCCGCCGTCATCATGGCTTTGCAGCGCGCGCGACAACGATGGTGCGCGACCTGCGGGCGTTCCCGTCGGGCGTGTTCAAGCGCCCGGGATCGGGACGTGGTCCTCGCGTCCACCTCGCCTACGACGCCGGCGACGCGCCCACTGCCTGGATGGTTGACAGGAGGCTGCTCGGCCCGCTCACCACCGACTATGCCGGGATCGGGTCGCTCTCCACGGGCGGCCCAGCGGATCCGGTTCCGCCGAAAACGGACCTCGTCATCGTCGTCCCGGGAACGACATCAAGGGCGGGAACGTGGGACGCGCTCGTCGAGGCCGCGCGGACGCGGCGGATCGTCGTCGATACCGGTGCCTTGCCCTCCCTCTTGCGCCGCGCGCCGCCCCGCCTCCAGCCGCTGTTCGCATCCGCCTGGCAGGTATGGTGGCCCGGCGGGGATCCTGCCGCCGGCAAGGTAGCCGACACGGAACGAAACCGCATCGTCCCGGATTCCATCGACCCCCGCCTCTGGCGCGACTACCACCGGCCGCGCCAGTGGGAGTTCGCGGCCGCGCCCCTCCGTTGCGTGGTGGTGGCGCGCGCCGGCGTCGACCCGGCCACCTCTGCCATCCTCGAAGGAGCGATAGCCGGAGCAGAAGTCGACCTGACGGTCGTGGAGGCTTCCCAAGCGGCGACCGGGCCTTGGACGAGCGTGCCGTTTCCCAAGGGCAGGTCGGGTTACGCCGCCTTCGCGCGATGGCTTCGCGCCCAGCACTTTCACGCCGGCCTGTGCCTCGGGGCCGGGGCGACAGCACGCGACGCCGACGTGGCGTTCCTCGACTTCAGTGCAGCGGGGCTTCTAACGGTCGCTCCGATCGCGCTCCTCGGCCCGGAGATCGCCGTTCGCGGCCTGTTCGTGCCGGTGGCAACTGACTGGTCTGACCTTCCGGCCGTCCTTGCCCGCCTCGCGGCCTCTCCCGCCGCCTATGCGGGCGTCGCCGCCGCGAGCGCCGAACATGTCTGGCAGGCCCGAACCGCTGCTTCTGCGGGAACGCTCATCAAGAGCCTCCTGAAGGACTGAACTCCGGCAAGCCACCGCCAGAAACCTGGTTTCCCGGGGGGCAGCGTTGATACTCGCAGGAGGCTGCGCGAGACGATGCCTCGCCGTCATTCTGGCGTCGGCCGCGTCGCAGCGTGGCCTTAACGCGATCGCTAAGATTTTAATCCATCCCTCAACGTGACCTTAGCCCGCCTATGAGACAACCCTTTTCAATCAAAGGGGAATTCCATGGCCTCCGTGCGTTCGCGTTCCATTTCCGACCGAGCCGAGGCGGACAGCACTACCCCACGCGGGCTGCGATCGGCCATCGTGCGGGCGGCCGCAATCATCGGGCTGTCCTGCATCGCTGCGGTGACGGCAAATCCGGCGGTCGCGGCGATCGACCGGGTTCTCCTCGTCGATGTCATGTCCAACTCGCTGTCGCCGCTGGCGCGGTGGAGCGAGCTCCTCGAACGCCATCAGAGCCAGGTTGCCGCCGGCGCCGAATGCCAGGGCCGTCTGTTCTGCCGCGATGGCTGGTCGCAGCTTGTGGGCGCCCTGGGAGGTGTGGGCCCGCAGGACCTGCTCAGCGAGGTGAACCGCCTGGTCAACCGCGTGCGCTACGTTCCGGACGTTGCGGACACCTGGTCGACGCCGACCGAGTTCCTGCGCCGGGGCGGCGACTGCGAGGACTTCGCAATCGCGAAATACCTCCTGTTGCGACAGTTCGGCATTCCCGCCGCGCAGATGCGCATCGTGGTGACCCGGCCACCCAACTCCGAGCCTCATGCCATCCTCCTGGTGGAGACGGCGGGTGGCACGGTCGCACTCGATAACCTCCGCGAAACGCCCTACGCGTTCGGGCGGCAGGCCGCATCGACGATGGTCTACGCCTTCAACGAGCAGTCGATGTGGCTGCCCACGGGTCTGCTCAGAGTCACCCAGCGCTAGGGTCCGTACTCAATAGGGATTCACAGCACAGTAGGGATGTGATTCAAGGTGTCCGGGAGGGCACCTTGATGAAGCATCTTTACTGGCTGGACGACGCGGCGTGGGCGAAGATCGAGCCCCATTTGCCGCGTGGTCGTCGCGGGGCGCATCGGGTCGACGATCGCCGGGTGATCAGCGGGATCATCCACATGCTCCGGACTGGAGCGCGGTGGCGTGACTGCCCGGCTGCCTACGGTCCGTACACGACGATCTACAATCGCTACCATCGCTGGAGCCAGCAGGGTGTCTGGTTCGACGTCTTCCAGGCACTGACGGGCATGAGCGGGGTCTGGGGCGGCGGTGCGATCGATGCCACCCACATCAAGGCGCATCGCTCGGCATCGGGCGCAAAAGGGGGGACTTCGCGCAGGCCATTGGTCGCTCCCGCGGCGGACGAACCACCAAAATCCACGCCCTGACGGACGAGGTCGGACGGCCACGTGTGCTGCGGCTGAGCGCCGGCAACGTCAATGATGGCACCATGGCGACGGCGCTGATCGGTGCCGCAGCCCCGATCAGCCACCTCCTGGCCGATCGCGCCTACGACGCAATTGCCTTGCGCACCTGGCTCGCCGAGCGCGGCACACTCGCCGTCATTCCCTCGACCCGAAGTCGCAAGGCCCCCATCCCGCACGATCGGGACCTCTACAGGCAGCGCAACCGGATCGAGCGCATGTTCTGCCGGCTCAAAGACTACCGACGCGTCGCAACCCGGTACGACAAACTCGCCAGAAACTACGACGCCGCCATCCACATCGCTGCAATCGCAGCCTTCTGGCTCAATTGAGTCCCGACCCTAGCTGCGCCACGCCGCGGCAGGTCGGGAAACGCGCGCTTCCGGCGCGGCCATGCGATCCGTGCGGCGTAGTTCCGCCACGCCGCGCATTGACCGGGACGGGTCGGGGCGCGACGAATGGATGGCCGGTCACCGCCGGTCGATCCATTCAGGAGCGGATGGACGTCCGGGGTGGTCTTCCCGACTGTGCCCGCGGTCCGATCCCGGGCCGGATCCATCGTCAAACGCCGGACGCCTCCATGGCCAAACCCGACGCCATCAGCAGCGTGGATATTCCTCTGGACTGGAGCGACTACGCTCCGGAGCCTTTCGTCGAGTCGTATGGCGGTCTCGACAGCGCGGCCTGGGAAGCCAAGGTCATCCGCTCGATCGACGAGCCCAGCCAGGACGGTATTGCGTTTCCGCGGTTCCCACCCGTCGCGATGCAGGAGCGGATTCACGGCCATTCGGATGCGACGGCCGTCCGGGAAGCGTTCGCGTTCCACCGGCTGGTCAGCGACTTCGCGGCAAGGCTGCAGTCGGAGATCGGTCGAGACACCACGATCCTGGATTTTGGCTCAGGATGGGGTCGTATCGTTCGCCCCTTCATGGCGAGGACCGAACTCAACAACATCATCGGTTTCGAGCCCAATCCGCTGTTCGTCCAGGTCGCCCGCGCTCTCAATCCGTATGTGTCGTTCGTCTCAGGCAGCTTTGGGCCGCCGACCGTATTCGCCGACGGCCGGTTCGACGTGATCGTCGCCTGGTCGGTGTTCACCCACCTTCCCGTCCCGCTGGGGCGACGCTGGCTGGACGAACTGGCAAGAATCCTTCGCCCCGGTGGGCTCCTCTTCGTCACCGCGTGGGGCGAGCGGTTCATCGACCAGCTCGTCGCTCAGAAGAAGCGCCTCAGCGCGGGCCTCGAGGTCCACTGGTTCCAGAAGCAGGTCATCGAGGCCGTCGGTGACCTTGATGATCTCAGGGCGCGTCACCGCGCCGGAGAGGTCGTCTTCGTCCCCTCCCCGCAATACCCCGACTATGGCGATACGTTCATGTCCGGGCGCGGCGCCCGGACGATGGCGGGGCCGAGGCTGGTGCTGGTCGCGCATGACGACCACTCCCTCGCACAGGACCTGCTGGTGTACCGGCGTTCCTGACTGCGACGCCCTGCCGCGCCGTTCCGGCGGGCAATAGTCCGTAAAACTTTCAATAACTTATCGCAGGTTAATGAGACCCGGCCGGTTGGGGCGCATCTGACCTCCTCGTTACGTACGAGGAGTTGGATCGATGTCCCGCAAGCTTGGCCTTCTGGCGACGCTTAGTTCGCTCGCCGCAGCGGGTGTCGTGATGACCCCCCTGGCTGCGTCGGCGCAAGCCGACCCCTTCTTTGGGCTGGTGACACAGCTTGCGGAGTCCTGCCTCGTGGAAGCGCCGCCCGGCGTCTACAACGTGGTCACGGCACCGGCGCGGATTGCAGCCTGCTGCGCGGTGGTCCGGCGCATCGGCCCCGAGAACATGGACTTCCTCCAGGCCGTTGCCTTGGCAAATCGTGCCGACCCGCGCCTCATCGTCCTCGACTCGCAACTGGTGGACGTGCTGCTCTCCTGCCGCCAGGAGGCGCTCGACCGGCTAGCCGAGCTCGCCGTCGCCATCGCTCCTGCGGCCGGCCCGACACCGTTCGGGACGGAACTCTACACCGGCTGAACTGGACCGGGTCACCAAGGCCGCGTAGGCTTCGGGCCATGTCGCGGACCGGTTCATCTGGCGGCCATTCAGGTGAGGCGTCCTTTGCGTCGGCTTTTCATCGCGCTGCCCGCGTCAATGGCGTTCGTGTCGCTCTACGCGGACGTCGCGTTGGCCCAGGACGCCGGCGTGCTTGCCGCACAGACGCAGCTGCGGGCGCTGGGCTACCAGGTTTCGCCGGATGGGTTCACTGGTGCGCGCACGGAAACGGCGATCCGGCAATTTCAGACGGAGGCCGGCCTGACGGTGACCGGTGAACTGAACCCCGAGACGCGTGAGACCCTCTTCGCCGAGCCGATGATTGCCGCCATCGTGGCAGGTGATGTCGCGCAACTTCGGACGCTCCTCGAGGCGGGAGCAAACGCCAACTACAGGGCCGGCCAGGGTCCGGCCGCACTGCTCGTCGCGGCGAACGATGGAAGCCTGCCGATCCTGGAGGCCCTCCTCGCCGCCGGCGCCGACGTCAGCTTCCAGGATTCCAGCGGTGTGTCCGCCCTGTGGATCGCCGCGCAGCAGGGACACCTGGAGGTCGTGCAGTCGCTGATCGCAGGATCGGCAGACGTCGATCTCCCCGATGTCGCCGGCGTGACGCCGCTCATGATCGCGGTCGCCAATTCCCACATTGACGTTGTTCGGTCCCTCCTCGCGGAAGCTGCCGCTCCCGATCTCAAATCCGCTGCGGGTACCACCGCCCTCCTGATCGCTGCGGGGGACGGCGACGCCGCCATGGCGACGGCACTCCTCGACGGCGCCGCCGCCGTGGATCTGCAGGGCTTCGGCGGGCAATCTCCTCTCATCGCTGCTGCCGCACGCGGGTTTGCCCCGGTGGTGGATCTGCTTCTCGAGCGCAGCGCCCAGGTGAACCTTGCGGACGATCGTGGCATGACCGCCCTTGCGTGGGCGGCCGATCGGGGTCATGCGGGCATCGCGTCGCGCCTGCTCGCCGGTGGAGCGAATGCGGATGCCCGCGATACGCGCGGCTTCACGTCGCTCATGGCTGCGGCCCTTCGCGGCGACGTTGAGACCGTGACGCTGCTCCTTGGCGGCGCGGCGGCGGTTGATGCGCAGAACAGCGACGGCGAGACGGCGCTGATGCTGGCGGCGCGGAGCGGCGCGACGCCGGTCGTGCAGGTGCTCCTCGATGGGGGCGCGTCGGCTGGTATCCAGGAGGCGCAGGGGCTGACGGCGCTGATGATCGGGGCCGAGCGGGGGCACACGGAGGTCGTAACCCTTCTCCTCGCTGCCGGCGCCATGCCCAACGTCCAGGACCGGAACGGCGATACGGCGCTCCTCAGGGCGACGCGGCTGGCACGGGTGGAGGTCGTCCAGGCGCTGCTGTCGGCGGGGGCCAATCCGAACGTTCAGAATGCCAGGGCGACGAGCGCCCTGATGATGGCGGCCGAGGCCGGCGACCTGGCCATCGTGGCGGCGCTGATCGAGGCAGGCGCGGCCCTCGACATGCAGAACCTTGCCCGCGCCAGCGCCGTCGTCCTGGCGGCGGCCAACGGACAGCGCGAGGTCTACGACGCCCTTGTCGCGGCAGGCGCGCGCGTCGGTCCGGCGGGGCCAATGCGGCGCTACGCCGAGCCGGTTCCGATCCAGATCGACAACCGTGCGCTGCTGCCCGGCGCGGATGCGACGGCCGGGCCGTAGGAGATCTAATACCTGGCCGGCGCGAGCGATGCGCCGATCGGCCCGGGCATCTCGAGATAGGCCGGATCGAACTCGCCGAGGATGCGAAGAGCGTCATAATCGACGATTGTCAGCCGGCGCTGGTCGAGCCTGACCAGGCCCGCACGCCTCAGTTCCTGAAGCACGCGGTTCACATGAACGGTCGACAATCCGAGGACGTCGGCCAGCTCCTCCTGCGTGAACGGCAGGGAGAATGAGCGATCCACCACCATGGCAATGTCACCCATGCGGTGCAGCAGTTCGCAGAACAGGTGTGCAACCTGCCGGTCGGCCATCCGCTGCCCCATGTTCAGGAGCCATTCGCGGAGCGTCCGCAGTTCCACCTGCGTGAAGCACTGGAACCCGTACTCGATCGCCTTGTGGTCGCGGAACAGGCGTTCGAGAACCCGCCTGGGGACCATCGCGACGCGGCATGCCGTGACGGTGGCGACGCTGTGGTCAGGAACTCCGCCCAGCGCAGGCTGCGTGTCCTCGAAGTCACCCGGAAGCAGCAGCCCGGTGATCTGCCGCCGCCCTCTGGCAACGGTCTTGTAGCGGCAGGCGAAGCCATCGAGGAGCGCGACGACCAGATCGCTCGCCCGGCCCTCGACGACGATGTCCTGCCGCGGCTCCACGAGACGGCTGTCGGCCAGCGCCGCATTGAGGTCGTGCTCTGCTGCCGGGGGCAGGACTCCGGTCTGGCGTATCCTGAGCAGGCAGGCAGCAGGGGTCGATTGTAACACAATCATGCTACGTTCGTGCCATTCCCTGCGGAACACCGATAGGCCGCCTCCGCACAAGTTGGTACAAATTGCCAGGAACCGAATGTCTCCGGTCGGTTTCGGCCCGTTTGGGCGCGGTGTGTACTTTGAACATGGTTACCAGATCCGCGCCTGATGAGCTGGAGTTCGCCCGGCTGCAGCCGAATACTGTCTGCCGCCAGAAGAACCGCTGGACACTCCCGCTCGATGCGCTGGCGGACGGGGTGGGATTCGAACCCACGGGACGGTTGCCCGCCCGGCGGTTTTCAAGACCGCTGCCTTAAACCACTCGGCCACCCGTCCGGGGTGTCAGTTCGGCGCCTGCCATAGCGGCGCGTTCCCTATCCCATTCACCCAACCATTTCCACCTGGCTTGATGCAGGCGGGCAGCGCATCCGAGGCATGGGCGGGTCCCTGCGCGACCAGCCTCGAACGGGCGGCCGAGTGACGCGCCCCGCTCCCCGCGCATCACGTTTCCGCCGATCGGCGCCCGAACCGATGCGCGCCGGCGATGCCCCTGCTACTCGTGGCGGATCGATGTCGAGGGATTGCGGATACGCTCCGTGCGTCGACGCACACAAATCCAGGGGGTGAAGAATGAGGCTGACCCGAACTCTGTTGGCAACCATTTCCATCGTGTTTGCAGCTCAGCAGGCTGCCGCCGAGGATTGCGCTGTCTGGTCGGAAGGGCCGACCTTTCCGGCCAAGGAGCTGGTCGCCTACGCCACGGGGATATCGCCCGAGGATATTGTCGATGCGGCCGGCAATGCGCTCGCCGAGGTGACGGCCGTCCTCCGCCGTGATCGCGAGAACTTCCATTTTGGTGCCGGGCCAGGGCGGGGCGACGAGCCTGACAGCCTGTTCGGCGATGCTGCAAACCTGCGTCTCTTCGATGGCGCAAGTGTCATCTTCTATTGCGACTGGCCGACCGATTCGCGGGAGTCCCTCGCTGCAGACATTCTCGGAGCGAGGCTCGAGAGCCGCACCCACGTCACCGTCTACCTGCGGCCCGATGGTACGGTCGCGCTGCTTATCGAGGCCTGGGGTTGAGCTCGCAGGCTGCCCTCGCCTGTCGGAAAAGCCGTCTCAGCGCTGGCCATGAGGTATTGAAGCCGCTGGGCGGCGTCGCTGCCGCCAGGCCGGGCGGGCCCGGGACGGCGGAAAATTCTCCGCCATCCTCGTTCGCAGGAGCAATTCCATTCGCCTATCGCCGGACTTCTCGGGAACTCTGACTACGGGGCTGAGGGGTGTCTGTTGCTTTGTGGCGGAATCCGGGCTTTGCTGGCGCACCGCGCTGGCGACGGCTCTCCGTACGCCGGTGAATAAGGGGAGACTGCGTATGAGAAAAACCGTAGTTCTGCTTGCGGCGACAGCGTTCGCCACATTGATTTCCGGCGGGGCGTTTGCCCAGACGCTGGTGTACTGCTCCGAGGGTTCGCCGGAAGGCTTCGACCCGGGGCCGTTTACCGCCGGCACGACGTTCGATGCGACGCGTCCGGTCTATGACCGCCTCGTCGTGTTCGAGCCGGGCACCACCGATGTCGGCGAAGGCCTTGGCCTTGCCGAGAGCTGGGAGATCTCGGAGGACGGGCTCACCTACACGTTCCACCTCAAGCCCGGCGTGGAATTCCACTCGACCAACTACTTCACGCCGACACGCACGCTCAACGCCGACGACGTGATCTTCAGCTTCATGCGGCAGAGCGATCAGTCGAGCCCGTGGTACCAGTACACCTCCGGCATATCGTGGGAGTACTACAACGCGATGTCGATGCCGGACCTTGTCGAGAGCATCGAGAAGGTCGACGACCTGACGGTCGCCTTCCACCTGACGCGGCCCGAGGCGCCCTTCCTCGCCAACATGGGCATGGACTTCGCCTCCATCGTCTCCAAGGAATATGCCGACCAGCTCGAAGCCGCCGGCAACATGGTGCAGTTCAACCAGCTGCCGATCGGCACCGGACCGTTCCAGTTCGTCGCCTATCAGCCTGACGCAACGATCCGCTACGGCCGCTTCGACGGCTACTGGGGCACGCCGGCCGGAGTCCAGAGCCTCATCTTCTCGATCACCGTCGACGCTTCCGTTCGCGCTCAGAAGCTGATCGCCGGCGAGTGCGATATCATGGCGTACCCGAACCCCGCGGACATCGCGATGCTCGAGGCGAACGCCAACATCTTGCTCGAGACGCAGGAGGGCCTCAACGTCGGCTTCCTCGCCTACAACACGCAGCAGGCTCCGTTCGACAACGCGCAGGTCCGGACGGCGCTCAATCTGGCCATCAACAAGGAGGCCATCCTCGAGGCCGTCTACCAGGGCTTCGGCCAGGCGGCGGTCAACCCGATCCCGCCGACGATGTGGTCCTACAACACCGCCATCACCGACTGGGAGTACAACCCTACGGAAGCGCGCGCGATGCTCGAAGCCGCCGGGGTGACGAACCTGACGATGAACGTGTGGGCCATGCCGGTCAGCCGTCCGTACAACCCCAACGCCCGCCGCATGGCGGAGCTGATCCAGGCCGACTTTGCCGCGATCGGCGTCACGGTGAACATCGTGAGCTATGAGTGGGGCGAGTACCTTGCCCGCTCGCAGGAGGTCGATCGCGACGGCGCCGTCCTCCTGGGCTGGAACGGCGACAATGGCGACCCCGACAACTTCCTTGCAGTCCTCCTGGGCTGCGATGCGGTCGGCGGCGCCAACCGGGCCCAGTGGTGCAACGAGGAGTTCGACGCCCTCGTCCAGCAGGCCAAGGTCGTGTCGAACCAGGACGAGCGCGCCGCGCTCTACATGCAGGCGCAGGAGATCTTCCACGCCGAAGCTCCGTGGGCACCGATCGCCCACTCGCTCGCGGTCATGCCAGTCCGCAGCAACGTGCAGGGCTATGTCATGAACCCGTTCGCGATCCACGAGTTCGCGACGGTCACCGTCGAGTAGCATCCTGAAACCCAGGCGGGCGCCGGCAACGGCGCCCGCCCTCACCTGTCCGGTGCATGCTCCGCTTCCTGGTCTCCCGGCTTGCGCTGATCGTACCGACCTTCTTCGGGATCACGGTCGTTGCGTTCCTGTTCCCGCGGCTCCTGCGCGGCGATCCCGTCCTTCTTCTTGCCGGCGAGCGCGGCGTCACGCCCGAGCGCTACGAGCAACTGGTCCACCAGTTCGGCTTCGACCGGCCGCTGGTCATCCAGTATCTCGACTATGTCTGGGGTCTCCTCGGCGGCGACTTCGGGACCTCGATCGCGACAAAGAACCCGGTCCTCTACGACTTCTTCAGCCTGTTCCCCGCGACGCTCGAACTATCCTTCTTCGCGATAGCGTTCGCGATCATCATCGGCATCCCGGCGGGCATCATCGCGGCCGTGAGGCGCGGCTCCCTGTTCGATCAGGCGGCAATGGGCGTGGCCCTCGTCGGCTATTCGATGCCGATCTTCTGGTGGGGCCTTCTTCTCGTCGTGGTCTTCTCCGGCATGCTTGGCTGGACGCCGATCGATGGCCGCATCAACGTCCGCTACTTCTTCGACAGCGTGACGGGGTTCATGACGATCGACGCGCTCATCTCGGGGCAGCGCGGCGCGTTCAGCGACGCCGTCCGCCACCTCATCCTGCCGACGATCGTCCTTGGGACCATCCCGCTGGCGGTGATCGCGCGACAGACGCGGTCGGCCATGCTCGAAGTGCTCGGCGAGGACTATGTGCGGACGGCGCGCGCCAAGGGGCTGCCACCACGACGCGTGATCGGCATCCACGCGCTCCGGAACGCTCTCATCCCGGTCGTGACCACCATCGGCCTCCAGACCGGATTGCTGATGGGCGGCGCGATCCTCACCGAGCACGTGTTCTCATGGCCGGGCATCGGCAAGTGGCTGCTCGATTCCATCTCGTCGCGCGATTACCCCGTCGTGCAAGGATCGCTCATCATCATCGCGCTCATCGTCATGCTGGTGAACCTTCTGGTCGACGTCCTCTACGGCCTCATCAACCCGGGGATCCGCCACCGTGGCTGAGATGACGCCATGACCGACGCGACGGCCCCCGTTCCCGATCCGATGACGCCGCGGGGCACATCGTCCTGGGCCGCGCGCCGGAAGGTGCTGGGCGAGTTCTGGTTCACGTTCCGGCAGAACCGCGGCGCTGTCGTCGGCTTGGTCATCTTCGCCATCCTTGTCTTGATGGCGATCTTCGCGCCGCTGATCGCGCCCTACAGCTACGAGCAGCAGTTCCGCAGCAACTTCCTGACACCGCCCGCCTGGGAGGAAGGAGGGGTGCCGCAGTTCCTCCTGGGTACGGACGCCGTCGGCCGCGACATGCTCTCCCGCCTGATCTACGGCGCGCAGTATTCACTGCTCATCGGCGTCGTGGTGGTCTCGCTTTCCCTCCTGGGCGGCGTCCTCCTCGGCTTGATCGCCGGCTATTTCGGCGGGAAGACCGACGTCGTCATCATGCGCGTGATGGACGTCATCCTGTCGTTCCCGTCGATCATCCTGGCCCTCGTGCTGGTCGCGATCCTCGGGCCGGGCCTCGTCAACGCGATGATCGCGATCGCCATCGTGCTGCAGCCGCACTTCGCCCGGCTGACGCGCGCGGCGGTGAAGGTCGAGAAGGCGAAGGACTACGTGACCTCGGCCAAGGTCGCCGGTGCGGGACATCTTCGCCAGATCTTCGTGACGATCCTGCCCAACACCTTCTCGCCGCTGATCGTGCAGGCGACGCTTTCGTTCTCGACCGCGGTCCTCGAGGCGGCGGCCCTCGGATTCCTCACCGTAGGCGCCCAGCCGCCCACGCCGGAATGGGGCACGATGCTGGCCGACGCGCGTGAATTCATGCTGTCGGCGTGGTGGGTCGTCACCTTCCCCGGCCTGGCAATCCTCATCACGGTGTTCGCGGTGAACCTGGTCGGCGACGGCCTGCGGGACGCGCTAGACCCCCGGCTCAAGCGGAGCTGACGACAAATGGCGCTCCTCGAAGTCGACAACCTTACCGTCACCTTCAAGACAGCCGCGGGCCCATTCGTCGCCCTCGACGGAATCTCCTATCGCGTCGATCATCGCGAGGTGCTCGCAATCGTCGGCGAGAGCGGGTCGGGGAAATCCGTCGCGATGCTCGCGATCATGGGACTCCTCCCCTCCTCCGCCACGGTCCGCGCCGACCGCGTGCTGTTCGAGGGCCACGACATGCTGGCGATGACGCCGCGCCAGCGGCGGCAGATCATCGGCAAGGACATCGCGATGATCTTCCAGGAGCCCATGGCGAGCCTCAATCCGTGCTTCACGGTGGGATACCAGATCGAGGAAGTGCTCAGGTACCACATGGGGATGGGGCGCCGGGCCCGCCGGACGCGGGCAATCGAGCTCCTCGACGAGGTCCATATCGCCGACCCGGCGAGCCGGAGCCGCTCTTTTCCGCACCAGATGTCCGGCGGCCAGTGCCAGCGCGCGATGATCGCAATGGCGATCGCGTGCCGGCCGAAACTCCTGATCGCCGACGAGCCGACGACGGCGCTCGACGTCACCATCCAGAAGCAGATCCTCGAACTCCTCCTCCAGCTCCAGGCCGAGGAAGGCATGGGGATGATCATCATCACCCACGACATGGGCGTGGTCGCCGAAACCGCCGACCGCGTGGTCGTGCAGTACAAGGGCCGCAAGATGGAGGAGGCCAGCGTTCTCAACCTCTTCGAGAGCCCGCGGAGCCCGTATACGCGTGGGCTGCTCGCGGCCCTTCCGGAGAATGCCACTGGCGATCGCCTGCCGGTGGTCGGGGACTTCGTGGCAGCGGACGGAGTGGCCCCCGCATGAGCGCGCCCGTCATCGTCGCAAAGGACCTCAAGCTCGACTATCGGCTCCGTGGCTCGCCTTTGTCCGCTCCGCGGTTCATCCATGCGCTCAAGGGCGTCAGCTTCAGCGTCGAGCGCGGCTCGACGCTCGCGGTCGTCGGCGAAAGCGGTTCGGGCAAGTCCACGCTGGCGCGCATCCTCACGCTCATCCTGCCGGCGACGTCGGGCGACCTCCTCCTTGACGGCGAGAAGATCGACATCAGAAAGCAGGCCGTGACGCGCGATCTGCGTCGGAAGGTTCAACTCGTCTTCCAGAATCCCTACGGCTCGCTCAATCCGCGCCAGAAGATCCTCTCGGTCCTCACCGAGCCGTTGAAGCTCAACACGGATGCGCCGGCCTCCGAGCGGAACGACCGGGCGGCGCAGATGATCCGCCGCGTCGGTCTGTCGCCCGACCACCTCCACCGCTATCCGCACATGTTTTCGGGCGGGCAGAGGCAACGCATCGCGATTGCCCGGGCGCTCATGCTGAATCCTGAGCTCCTGATCCTCGACGAGCCGGTGTCGGCGCTCGACCTGTCGGTCCAGGCGCAGATTCTCAATCTCCTCGCCGACCTCCAGGACGAGTTCCGGCTGACCTATGTCTTCGTCAGCCACAATCTGTCGGTCGTCCGGCACGTGGCGGACGATGTCATCGTCATGCTGCTGGGAGAAATCGTGGAGCGCGGGACGAGCGCAGCGCTCTTCGACGACCCGCGCCACGACTACACGCGCGCCCTCCTCGCCGCGACGCCACGCGCGGATGTCGAACACATCAGGGCGCGCCTCGCGGCAAAGGCGGCAGCAACGGCGTCGCGCGCGACGCCCGGACCTGGATAGTTGCAGATTCGACACAGCGCAGAAGAGCATGCCCCGCTATGCAGAAGTGCTCTGGCGAATCGCGGCGGGATGTCCTATTGACGCACCCGTCCGATCAAAACCCCTCGATGGAAGGAGGGCCAGCATGAACGAATGCAGCAACGCCCCCCACCTCGTAGGGATGGGTTCGACGTACCGTCGAATGACCTGGCGACGCTCGTAAGAGCAGCGTTTTTCCGGTTCTAGTCGAACCGGTCTCGGACTCCTCTCTCCACTCCAACGCAACAGCGGTTCGCGCTCGCGGCCGGACTCCGTCCGCCCGCCGGGCTTGATCCGCTCCCGATGCCCTCAGGAAGAGGCCGCCGACGCGTGTGCGCGCGGCGGGACAATCATGTCTGTCGTCTTATCGGAAGAACGGGCTGAACGGCCGAAGGGCCAGCCTGGTACAGTCATCGGCGGCGTGACGGTCGTTTCCGTCGCGCTCGTCGCGTTCCTCGTCCGCATCCGGGCACGCCGGATCGACGTCCTGGAATTCGACATCAGCGCCGTGCCAACGTCGTTGCGAAAGGACGTCGGCCTCCCTCCGGCCGAGCCGGTCAGGGACTGGCACCGGTTCTAACGGCGTCCGCTGACACGCGCCGGCGGCGGCACTCAAGTCGTCGCCGCCGGATGCGGCGGGGCTATTCGTCCGGTGGCAGTTCCGCCGGGAACAGCTTTTCCATCGCCACGATGTCGAGCCACCGGCCGTGCATGCGGCCGACCTCCCGGAACGTCCCGACCACGGCGAAGCCCAGCTTGCGATGGAGGTGCAGCGACGCCGCGGCCGCGGAGTCGATGTGCGCCACCATTGCGTGGACCCGCCGCTCGGCGGCAATCGGGAACAGCGCCTCGATCAGCGCCCCGCCATAGCCACGACCACGGCAGTCGGCCCGGACATGGACGGAGTGCTCGACGCTGTAGCGGTAGCCCCAACGCGGTCGCCATTCGCCGAACGACGAATAGCCGGCCAGCGCGCCGGCTGTCTCGAGCGCCAGGACGGGAAAGCCGTTCCTCCGGCGGTCGTCAAACCAGGCGCGACGCTGCTCCAGGGTCGACAGGTGCCGGTCGTAGATCGACGTCGTGTTGCGGACGACGTCGTTGTGGATTTCGAGGATGTCGGCGAGGTCCCCACCGGTCGCTTCGCGGATGACGAAATCACGGTCGCCCGTGCTCATGTGGGCCTCGGCTGGAACGGCGGACTCGCCCTCGATTTCATCCTAGATCACCCCGGGCGTGCGGTCATGTGCGCCGGCCGCGACCCGCCCTTGCGCGTCAAATGATCGTGACGCGACCTCCCGTTTCGCGAAGACCGCGCCAGAACGGGCGGGAAGGTCGCGCGTTTCGGCTGGTGGAACCGCCCCGGCTCTTGCCGTGGCACGGGAACAGGGCCACCGTCCGTGCCCAAACGGGACCGCATTCTACGAGTTCCGTGGGGAGAGCAACCAGGGAGTTCGCAAATGAACCGTTCGTTCGTCATCGCCGTAGCGCTTGCCGCGGCAGTCTTCGGTCGGCCGGCCTTCGCCATCGATGTCCACATCGGAGGGCCTGGAGACGATGACGATGTCGACGTCATCGTCGGCACGCCGGAAGACGCCGCGGCCAATGGGGACGAGAACCCGTTCGCCAACCCGAACGCCCGCATCAATGCGAACGGCGTCCCGGTCGGCCAGACGCAGCTGCGCGCGACGGGGACCGGTTGCACCATCCCTGCCGACTATGTCGGGCTGCCATGCCCGCCGACCGCCTTCACCATCGTCAATGCGCCGGACCTCGTCGGCGACCGCGTCCTCACGACGGACGGTATCGATATCGGCATCGTCGCCGGAGCGGCGACGACGGTGGATGGCGAGACCGTGTTCATCGTCGACATCCTGCCGGCGTACATGACCGAAGTCGACCGGATCGCGGTCAGGCTTGCCTTCCTCTACCAGTCGACGCAGGGCCTCGTGGTCAACACGGACGCCGCGGACCTGTCGAGTTCCATCGTCGCGGCGCTGGCCGGGGCCGCCGCTGCCGCCGCTAACGGTCCGGCGCCCATCGCGCCGCCGGCCGGCATCACCATACCCGGTCCCGGCGCAGCCACGCCCCCGCCCGGCCCGTAGCGGCTCCGAGGGGCGGCGCCGAACGGGGCCGCTCCCCTAGACCTCGCCGTCGGCAAGGGCGCGAATTGCACGCATCACCGCTTCCGGTGTCGCCGGCGCGGCGAGCCGTGGCATCGTGCCGGGCCGCAGGCTGCCGATGGCATCGGAGATCGCGCAGAAGACGGCGATCGACGGCAGGATCGCGGCGTCGGCGATGTCCTTCGACCGCCATGCCGTCTCCTCGCGATTGCCGCCCGACTGGAAGAAGGCGACCCGGAAGTCGGCCGGAAGGTCGGCGATCGTCGGCACGAGGTAGGCGAGGGAATCGCCGGTCATGAGCGTCGCGGCCGAATCGTGGACGATCTCCTCGGTCGTCAGCCAGCCGACGCCGAGCATGAAGCCGGCCTCGACAAGCGCGGTGTCGCCGGCAGGATCGATCGGGCGTCCGACGTCGTGGAGGATGTCGACGCGATCGATCCGGCGTTCGCCGGTCATGACGTCGATCGTCACCTCGGCGCAGGCCGCCGCGTAGGTGTGGTAGTGGAACGGCCTGCCGGTCGCTTTTTCGGTATCCCAGTCGATCTCGCCGGTGCGATGGGTGCCGGTTGCCGCAAGCCGCACGCGCGCCGCTGCCGCCAGTCCGGCAAGGTCGGCGAAGGACATCGAGCGGTGGCCGAGCTTCATCTGGCCGTCCCGGAACTCGACCCGTTCGCGGTCCACATGCATTGTCTCCTCGATGAAATCGTGGAGGGCGGCGCGGATCGTGCGGCAGGCGTCGATCGCGGCCAGAAGAACCTGATCGGTCGATGACGGGCCCGTTGCCGGCGGCGCGCCCTCGGACAGGACAACCCGCTCCGGCGAGATGCCGAATTCGTTCGCCACGACCAGCCGGATGCGGCGTTCGAGCCCCTGCCCGGCCTCGGCGCCGCTGTGGGCGACGCGGATCGAGCCGTCGGCCTCCAGCGCCACCGCGACCGCAGCGTCGTTGTCGATGGCCGATCCGACGCCGTACTTCAACGGCACGATGGCAATCCCGCGCTTGAGGATCGGGCTGGACTGGTTGAAGGCGGCGATGTCCTTTCGCCGCTTGCGGTAGACGCTGGTGCGCTCGAGCTCGTTGAGCAGCGGGCCGAGGATCGCGGATTCGGTCTGGAGCCCGGCCAGCGAGCGATCCTTGGCGCCGGTGAAGATGCTGGCCTTGCGCACGTCGAGCGGGTCGACGCCGAGGGAGCAGGCGATGTGATCCATGATCCGCTCCGCGGCAAGGACACCTTCGGCGCCTGCCCCGCGAAACGAGCCGGCCGGTGCGCTGTTCGATCGCATCCGCCGCCCGGCAATGCGGAAGGACGGGTAGAAATAGGCGTTGTCCGAATTCAGCATCGCCCGGTCGATCATCGCCGGACCCGCATCGAGACCGCGACCGCAGCCGCCGGCGAACACGAGATCGACGCCCTTGACCAGGCCGGTATCGGTGAAGCCGACGCTGTAGCTGATCCGGAAGTCGGGGCGCGGTCCGGAGGCGGCGAGGTCGTCGGTGCGGTCGAGCTGGAGCTTGCATGGCCGGCCGGTGCGCATAGCGGCGAGCGCCGCCAGCGCCGCCCACCGCACCGAACCCGAACGCCGGCTCCCGGCAAGGCCCCCGATGCGGCCCGTCTCGACGGTCACGGAAGCCATGTCGATGTCGAGCGCAGCGGCGACGACGTGTCGGATCGCCTGCGGATCCTCGGTCGAGGCGCGGATCATGACCCCGCCCGCGGCGTCGGGAACAGCAACCGCCACATGGGGCTCGGCATCGAAATGGGCCTGGCCGCCGATCCGTAGCTGCCCGATGAGGCGGCGGTCGCAGCGCTGGATCTCCGTGGCGGCGTTGCCGCGCAATATGGTCTGGTCCGGGAGCAGGGTTGCGTCGTGAGCGATCGCGTCGTCAAGGTCGGTGAGCGGGATGGATGGTGACGTCCCGATCCGGGCAAGGAGCGTTGCGCGTCGCGCCGCCGGCCGGGTCTCCGCGACGACGATGAAGAGGACCTCGCCGTGGAACCCGACCTCGCCCGATGCGATCAGCGGCAGGTCGCCGGCAGCGTTCCAGAGCCGGCGCGCCGGGATGTCGTCGGCCGTCAGGATGGCGACCACGCCGGCGCTCTTGCGCGCCTCGTCGAGATCGAGGCGCGTGATGCGCCCTGCCGAAACGGAAGACCGGCCGATGGCCAGGTGCAGCGTGCCCGGCGGATCCTCGAGGTCGGCGGTGAAAGCCCCGCGACCGGTCAGGTGACGCGCCTCGGCGTGGAGGCGGCGAAGATCGGCGTGATCGGGCGCCACCGGGTCAGGCGAGGACATCGACGCCTTCCCGGAAGCCGGCCAGCCGCGTGCGACGGTCCGAATTGCTGCCCGCCTCGATGAGCGCCTTGCCGAGGAGCGCCTGCCCCGTCTCCATCCGGTAGCGGCCCGAGCCGCGATGGTCGGAGAGCGCGGCGAAGTCCTGGCGGAGGGCGGCGAAGGCGCGTGCCCAGGCGGAGCGGTCGAGCGCCTGGACGCCGGCGAGCGTTCCCTCGACGGCGAGCGCGCGGCGCGGCGCCGGGCCAAGGCCGCCATAGGCGATCCTGGCCATCGCGATTTGGCCGTGGTCGATGATGAAATGGAACGCCGCCGTCACCGTAGCCGGAGTGAGGTCGAAACGCTTTGCGGCCTTGAAGGCGCGGAAGATGGCGCCGGCCCTCGGCTTGGGGATGACGATGCGCGCGATGAGTTCCGTCGCGCCGCGATCCTGACTGCCATCCTCGAGGAAGAAGGCGTCGGCGGCGACGACCCGTTCGGCCAGTCCCTGGCGAAGGACGATCGCAGCATCAAGGGCAATCAGCACCGCCGCGAGGTCGGCGCCGCGCGGCCCGGCGGCCAGGTTGCCGCCGATCGTCGCCATGCTGCGAAGCTGCGGCCCGCCGATGCGATCAACGAGGAGGGCGATGTCGGGATCGATGGCTGCGACATGCGGCCGGAGGGCGGCTAGCGTCGCGGCCGCGCCGATCGACAGCGCTTCCGGCGAATCGTCGATCGCCGCCAGCTCCGTCGCCCGCCCGAGGAGGATCACCTTCTGCGGCCGCCGCGCCAGGCGCGCCATCGCGGGGACGGCGAGAGAGCCCCCCGCCAGGAGAATGGCGTCGCGATGCTCGGCCCACAGGAGCGCCACGGCGTCGGTGCTGGTGGGTGCCGACACGAAGCTCGATCCATCGGCCGGCGGGCTGTCATCCCCTGACAGGCCGGCAAGGAGCGATGCGGTCGTGCCGCCGAGGCGATCATGACGGGTCTGCGTGCGGTTGGCGCCGGCGGCGACTCCGGCCGCCATCATCGCGCGATAGCTTCCGCAGCGGCAGACATGACCCTGGAGGGCGGCAGTCGCGGACTCCGCGGCGATGTCGCCGTCGGTGTTCTGGTAGAGGGCGAAAAGGCTCATCCCCGCGCCCGGCGAGCAGAAGCCGCATCGCGCGGCCCCCTCGGACAGGAGCGCTTGCTGCACCGGATGGAGCGATCCGTCCTCCGCCGCAATGTCCTCGATCGCGACGATTTCGGCGCCGTCGAGCTGCGCCAGGAGCACCGAGCACGCGGCGACCGTCTCGTACTGGATGCCATCGCCGGCGGAACGGCCGATGGCGACCGTGCAGGCGCCGCAGGCGCCCTCCGAGCAGCCGTCCTTCGCGCCGGTCAAACCGGATCCGCGAAGCCACGCAAGCAGGGTGAGGTCCGGCGGCGCTGCGGTCTCGACAACCACGCCATTCCGGACGAAGCGGACCGTTTCGCTCATCAGGCGATCGGGCTCCGGGTGGCCGGCTGCCGGCCATTGCACGCGCGGAAGGCACACGCACGGTGGTGCGCCGGAACAGACACCAGGGGCTTCCTCCGCAATGAGCCCTGCCACAAACGCGCGGCCAGAAGGCCCCCACGGCCGCACAACCCTTTGACAATGACGGACATACAGGCCGCGATCAACGTCCTTCGCGACCCCACATGCTGCGTCAGATGGCGGACGTAGGAACGACCGCGGCGGTGGCACGAATCCCCCGGTCGCCATACGGCTGGTATCCCGTCGTCCCAGCCCTTGCCGTGATGGCTGAGGAAAATTCACCAAGCCTTTGGAATGCTTGGTGAGCGCGCTGGGGATCGAACCCAGGACCCACGGATTAAAAGTCCGATGCTCTACCGCTGAGCTACGCGCTCGGCCACGTGCCGACAACGGCGCGGAACCTAAGGGTCGCGGATCGACGGGTCAACGCGGCCCGGGTTTGGAGCCCGTCGCCGCGGGACCGAGGGCGAACGCTGGATCGATGGCGATGAGGGCCGTGCGAAGTTCGTCTGCGGCCGCGTTGACGCCGGTGCGATCCCCGCGCCGCTCGATCAGGACTGGATCGGAATGGGGCGTGGCGGCGTCCGGCGCTGTGAAGCACAGGATCGACCAGGTGCCGCCGCCGGTCGTGCCGTCGACGATCGTCATATCCGCCGTGGCGGCGCCGGCGATCAGGGCCTGCAACTCGCCGATCGCCTCGGGCGTCACGACCGTCGCCCGCTCGACGGCCGCCATGAGGAGCGCCTCGTAGGCGCCGCGCGCCCCGCGCTCTCCGGCGGCGATGGCGGCGATGGCTCCAGCCTCCGTGATACTGGCGATCTCAAAGTCATATAGCTTGCCGTCGTCCGCGAGGATCGTGCCGCGCCATTCGTAGCCGCCGGCGACGCGCTCATACTCGGCGGAGCAGACCGGCCCGGCGGCGAGCGCCGTGCCCGCCGACAACGCCAGAGCCGCGGCAGCAACCACGGAAAGGCTAAGCCAGTGCTTCATCGCCACGCTCCCACTCCGACCTGACCTCGTCGCGGAAAGCCGCAAACCGCCGCTCCCGGATCGACGCGCGGAGGCCCGCCATGAGGTCCTGATAGTAGGCAAGGTTGATCCAGGTCAGCAGCATCCCTGCAAGAAGCTCGCCGGACTTCACGAGGTGGTGGAGATAGGCGCGCGAATAGTCGCGCGCCGCGAGGCACGACGATGCCGGATCGAGCGGCCGCTGATCGTCGGCGTGGCGCGCGTTCTTGAGGTTCACCTTGCCGAAGCGCGTGTAGGCGAGCCCGTGGCGGCCGGCCCGCGTGGGCATCACGCAGTCGAACATGTCGATCCCGCGCGCCACCGCCTCGACGATGTCCTCGGGCGTCCCGACTCCCATGAGGTAGCGTGGCTTTTCAGCCGGCAGGACGGCGTTGGTCGCCTCGATCATCTCGAGCATCACGGCCTGCGGCTCGCCCACGGCAAGGCCACCGATCGAGTACCCCTTCAGGTCCATCGCCCTGAGGGCCGAGGCGGACTGCTCGCGCAACTTCGGCTGGTCGCCACCCTGGACGATGCCGAAGAGCGCCCTGCCCTCCTGGGTCCCGAATGCGGCCTTCGACCGCTCCGCCCAGCGGAGCGAGAGCTGCATCGCCCGCTCGACTTCGTCGGATGTCGCGGGGAGCGCCACGCACTCGTCGAGTTGCATCTGGATGTCGGAACCGAGAAGGCCCTGGATCTCCACCGCGCGCTCCGGCGTCAGTTCGTGAGCAGAGCCATCGACATGCGAGCGGAAGGTGACGCCGCGTTCCGTCACCTTCCGGAGTTTTGCCAGCGACATCACCTGGAAGCCGCCGGAATCGGTCAGGATCGGCCACGGCCAGCCAGAGAAGGCATGGAGGCCGCCCAGCCGGGCAACACGCTCTGCGCCGGGGCGTAGCATCAGGTGGTAGACGTTGCCGAGGATGACGTCCGCCCCAAGACCGCGGACCTGGTCCATGTACATCGCCTTCACCGTCCCGGCGGTGCCGACGGGCATGAAGGCCGGCGTCCGGATCGTGCCGCGCGTCGTGGCCACAGCGCCGGTTCGAGCGGCGCCGTCCGTGTCCAGGAGCGTGAACCCGAAGGCGTCCGACCTGGCATCGCGGTGCGGGTCGGGCGCGTCAGTCATCGGTGCCCCCTATGGCAGGAAAAAGCAGCGAGGCGTCGCCGTAGGAATAGAAGCGGTAGCCCGACGCGATGGCGTGGCGATAGGCCGACAGCATCGTCTCGCGGCCGGAGAACGCCGAGACAAGCATGAACAGCGTCGATCGCGGCAGGTGGAAGTTCGTCATCAGGACATCCACGGCGCGAAAGCGGTAGCCCGGGGTGATGAAGATGTTGGTCGCGGCGGCGAAGGAACGGATTGTGCCGTCCGCTTCCGTCGCGCTCTCGAGGAGGCGCAGCGAGGTCGTGCCGACGGCCACGATCCGGGCGCCGGCAGCGCGCGCGGCGTTGAGACGGGCCGCGGTGGCGGCGTTCACCTCGCCCCACTCGGCGTGCATCCGATGGGTTGTCGTGTCGTCCGTCTTCACCGGCAGGAACGTGCCGGGGCCAACGTGGAGCGTTACCGTCGCCACGCCGACGCCGCGTTCGCGAAGGCGTTCGAGCAGCTCCGGCGTGAAGTGGAGTCCGGCGGTGGGCGCTGCCACTGCGCCCTCGGCACGGGCGAACATTGTCTGGTAATCGGCGTCGTCGGAGGCATCCTCCGCCCGCCTCCCCGCGATGTAGGGCGGGAGCGGAACGTGACCGGCGGCCGCAATGGCCTCGTCGAGAGCCGCATCGACCATGTCGAACGCGAGGGAGACGACGCCGGAGCCGTCGTTGGCGGTGACCGTCGCGTCCAGGGTGCCGACGAGGCAGACATTCTCCCGGCCTTCGCCGAAGTGGATCCGGTCGTCCGCCCGAAGCCGCTTGGCCGGACGCGCGAGCGAATCCCATGAGTTGGGTCCGGTGCGGCGGATCAAGGTGACCGAGACCGCGACCGAACTGCCGTCGCGGTCGCGTGTGCCGTGGAGCTCGGCGTGGATAACGCGCGTGTCGTTGACGACGAGGATGTCGCCCGGCCGCAGGAGTTCTGGCAGGTCGCGCACACCGCGGTCGTCGAGGCCGTCCGGCGGGCGCACGACCAGCATGCGCGCCGCATCGCGCGGGCGTGCCGGCCGCAGGGCAATCCGCTCCTCCGGCAGGTCGAAATCGAACAGGTCCACGCGCATGAGTGAAAAGGGCCGCCTCTCCGGCGGCCCTTCGATCCTGGTTCTAGGCGGCGACCAGCGTCGCCTTGACGATCTTGTCAGGGTCGCGGACCGGTTCGCCGCGCTTGATCATGTCGACATTCTCCATGCCCTCCACGACCTTGCCCCAGACGGTGTACTGGCCGTCGAGGAAACTCGCGTCCGCGAAGACGATGAAGAACTGGCTGTCGCCGGAGTTCGGATCCTGCGCCCGGGCCATCGAGACGGCGCCCCGAACATGCGGCTCGCGCGAAAACTCGGCGCGGAGCTTCTTGCCCGAGCCGCCGGTGCCGGTGCCGGTGGGGTCGCCCGTCTGGGCCATGAAGCCGTCGATGACGCGGTGGAACGGCACCCCGTCATAAAAGCCCGATGCCGCGAGTTCCTTGATCCGGGCAACGTGGCCCGGAGCAATGTCGGGACGGAAGGCGATCACGACCACACCCTTGGTGGTCTCGAGGCGAAGCTTCTCGGTGTTGGCGTCGGCCATGGTGCTGACAGGCTTTCGGTTAGCGGGTGGTTGGCGTCGGAGCCGGCGTGCCGGCCGGAATGTCGGCCGCGATCTGGGCTGCGATGATGCGGTCGGGATCCACGACGGGCTCGCCCGGCTTGATCTGGTCGACGCACTCCATGCCTTCCACGACCTGGCCCCAGACCGTGTAGTTGTTGTTCAGGAACGACCCGTCCGCGAACATAATGAAGAACTGCGAATTGGCCGAATTCGGGTTCTGCGCGCGCGCCATGCCGACGGTGCCGCGCACGAACGGGGTCGGGGTGAATTCGGCAGGCAGGTTCGGCAGCGGGGAGCCGCCCATGCCCGTGCCGGTGGGGTCGCCCGTCTGGGCCATGAAGCCCGGAATGACGCGGTGGAAGACGATGCCGTTGTAAAAGCCCTGGCGGGTCAGCGTCTTGATGCGCTCGACGTGGAGCGGCGCAAGGTCAGGACGCAACTGGATCGACACGCGGCCACAGAACAGGTCCAGGTAGAGCGTGTTCTCCGGATCGAGCGGCGGCGTGGCCTGGGCCGACGCGGGGATCGAACCGATTGCAAGAATCGCTGCGGTAACCGCGGCAAGCACGAACTTCATGAAGTCTCCTCCGATTGCGGCCGCCGGTGGGACCCGGCCGCGGGTCATCGCTCCCGGCGCTCTTCTGTCACGGGCATGACGGGTTGTCACCGCCCATCGTGACGATGCCGCGCGTGCTGCTGTCGTCCCCGCCGGCTAGCGAAGGCCAGTCAGGTACTCGTTGTAGATGAAGCCGCGCTGGCCGTTGACCACGACCTCGCACCAGTTCTCGCAGGCGATGACATCCACCTGCGTTCCGGGTTCGACGACGGCGACGACGGCCTCGTCCGCGCCTGCTCCGGCGCGCATGTTCACCCAGGTTGTCGCGGTGACGCCTGCCGGCCGGACTTCCGCCGGCTCGGCCGGTGCGACGGCCGGAGCGTCGGTGGCGACGGGCTGCGTCGCCACCGGGCGCGCGTCGCCGACGGTGAGCGGCGGGACCGCCTCGGTCTGCGGCACGCGCTCGTCGGCTTTCTCGGCCGGCGCAAGGGCGACCGCCAGGGTATCGGCAACGAGGGCCGGCGGTGCTACCGGATCACCGGCGGTCGTTTCCGCCGCGGGCGCCGGGCGGGCCAGCAACGAGTTGGGCACACCGGTCTGGGCGCGAATCCATGGAATGTTCGTCCCGGCGATCTGCTGCGACGGGGGCGTGCCGTTGCCGTCGAGGAACAGGACTGCGGCACCGACGCCGCCAAGCAGGACCACGGCGACGGCGACCGTACCAAGGACCGGCCGCCGCTTGCGACGCGCAGGCCTTGCCGTTGCAGGCGCCGGCGTTGCCTGGGTCTCCCTTGCCGGCATGCGGTGAACGTGCCGCGGCGCGCGGCGGGGCGCCGCGTCGAGCACCATGGCAAGACTGGTGCGGGCAGCCTCGGGGACGTGGCGGAGAATGGAGAACGCCTCCGCGTCATCGTCGACCGCGGGATCGAGCGGCGACGGCCCCGGTGGAGGCTGCAGCGCGCCTTGTCCGTGGCGATCCCCCTGCGGTAGGTCGATGACCGCTATGGCCGTGCCTTGCGGGCCGGGATCCTCTTCCCTGTCCCGGGCAAGGATCGTCTCGAGCTCCGCGATCAGCGCTTCCTCGTCGGCCGGCGCCGTGTCGTCGCCCGGCAGTTCGTCCCAGGCGGCGTTGGCTGCATCCCACGCGGCGTCATAGGCAGTGCGAAGGCTGGCCGCGGTATCGGGCGCACAGGGTTCGGGGCGGTTGAGGTCGAGGGGGTTTGGGTACGAATTGGCGATGCGGCGGGCGGCTGCGTGCCGCGGCGAGATTTTTGTCACTCGTGTCGAGCCCGTTTCCTTGCGGCCGAACCTGCTTGCCAAAGACGCGGCGCAAGGAGTCCGGCCAGACCAACGTTCAGGACCGCTCTCTCCCCCGTGGGATTGAAGCCGGTACCGTTGTGATTCTCGCCCTTCCCCGATCCCTCGATGCGACCTTACGCTTCGGATTGCGTCGGCCGCTGGCCGACATTGTGGCAATTTCTAGGTTTCATCAAGGCGCGCCCACGAAAACGCCTAACTCGATCAGAGACTTCGTGACCATCACGATTGCGGCGGTTCTGCGTCCGACCGAGTCGGGGCGTTCACCAGCGGCTGACCGGCGTCCGGCTGTCCGGGCGGCGCGGCCCGGGTAAACCAGCGCCGCGCGGGCCCACCCATGATGGCGGGTAGAAATATGAGGTCGGCGAACATCGCCATCACCAGCGCCGCGATGACGATGACACCGAACATCACGACCGTACTAAGGCCGCTCGTGACGGTCATGCCGACGCCGGCAATGATCACGAGGGTCGTTGCGACCAGAACCGGCCCTACCTCCCGGGATGTTTCGGCGAGGCGTTCGCGCACGTCGCTGATGTGACGCTTCCGGAAGACCACGTTGATGTAGTGGATCGTGTCGTCGATGGCGATGCCGAAGGCGATGGTCAGCGCCACCACGGTGGTGAGCTGGAGGCCGTCGCCGAGGAACCAGATCAGGCTTCCGGTCGCCATGTCCGGCAGGAGGTTCGGGATCAGCGCCACCAGCGCGATAGCGATGCTGCGGAGCGCGATCGCGATGAGGGCCAGGCCGGCGAAGATCGCAATGCCGAGGCTGAAGTTGAGATTGTCGATCGTCCGCGTCGCCTCGCGTGCGCTGACGACCGTCGAACCAGTCATGACGATATCGGGGACAGCAGCGGTCGCCGCCGCCTCGATCCGGTCCACGACATCGAGCGTCGCTGCCGTGTTGAGCTCGGAGATGTTGACGGTGACGAGCGCCCCCTCCCCGCCGACGAAGCGCATGCGGGCCTGCTCGGGGAGCTGCGCGAGAAGGTCCGCGACGTCCTCCGCCGCCGCATCGGCGTCGCCGCCGAGCCAGCCCGCAAGGCTCCACAGCGATAGCATGGACCGCGTGCCCTCGACCCCGCGGATGGCCTGGTGGACGGCGCGAATCCGCTCCAGACCCTCAGGCGACGAGGGAGCGACGCCGTTCATCGGGACGATCACCTGGACCGGAAACGCGCCGCCGAGATCCTCGTCGATGACGGTGAGCGCCTGCGCCGAGGGGCTGCTCGACGGCAGCGTCTCGCGGACCGAATGATCGGCCGGCACGGAGAGGAACAAATAGCCGCAAATGACGGTCAGCGGCACGGAGGCGATGGCGATCGGCCAGGCGAAGCGGGTGACCAACCGGGTGAGCGCCACGATCGGGGCGGCGAGCCAGCCGAGCGGTGTCCGGTCAGTCGTTGCCGTCTCCTTCCAGAAGCGGCCGAGGACGATCGACGTGACCGCGTGGCCGGCGAGGACGATCCACGTCCCGATGATGCAGCCCACCGCGCCGGTCCAGCCGAAGTCGCGGACCATCGCGATGTCGGAGATCGTCATCGAGAGGAAGGCGACCGCCATCGTCAGCGCAGTCAGCATGCAGGGCGGCGCCGCCCGCAGGAGCGCCTCGCGTTCCGCCTCGCGCGGCGACAGGCCGCGGTCGCGCGCCCGGCGCCAGGCCGACGTGATGTGCATCCCGTCCGCGTATCCCAGCACCATGATGAGGATCGGGACGATGTTCGACACGATCGTGACGGGGATGCCGAGGGCGCCGGTCCAGCCGATCAGGGTGAGGCCGCCGAGCGCGGCCGGCACCGCGGTCATCAGCGACGCCACCCAGGAACGGAAGAAGAGGAAGCTCAGCACGAAGCCGCAGAGGACGCCGGCGCCGTTGAGGACGAGCTGGTCGCGCTGCAACAGGCGGACGATTTCGGTTCGCACGGCGGCAAGGCCGGTGACCGTCGTCGTCATCCCCGTCCCCGCGAGCATGTCGTCGAGGAGGGCCTCGATCTCGTCGATGAGGGCCTGGTGTTCGTCGAGCGAGGCACGGGGCTCGACATGCGCCACGGCGAACAGCGCCGCGGTACCGGCCGCCGATACGAGGCTCTCCCCGAGGATCGGATGGCTGCGGACGGCGGCAATCGTCTCCGGAGTCAGCGTGTCGAGGCCGTCGTCGATGAGCGGCGGCATCCGGCCCGCGACGTCCGGCGGCGCGAAGAGCGAGAACAGCGAATAGACCGACCCCGCGTCGTCGAGCAGCGACAGTTCGAGCTGGAGGTCCCGCAGCGTCGCGAGCGCGCCCGGAGCCGTCAGGTCGCCTTCGACGAGGATGAGGATCTGGTTCTCGGCGTCGACATAGTCCTCCGTCGCCTCGAGATATGTCCGGTAGGACTCGCTGTCCCCCTGGAACATGTCCCGGAGGTTCCGGTCGATCTGGACGTGGAACATCCCGTAGACCGTCACCACCGAGATGAGGGCGAGGACGATCGCGGCGACCAGGGGATGACGGTGGGCGACAAGCCCGACCTTCTCGAGGCCGAAGCCGAGCGACCAGCGGCCGGTGGGTATCTCTTCTTCCAAGATGCGATTTCGGCTTAGGCCCCTGGGCCGCAGGACTGCGAGTAGACAGCCGCCTAGTCGAAAACGATGGCGATGGAAAGCCGCGTTTGAGGCGGTGCGCTCACAAGCACGATTCCGGCGGTGCCATGCATCCGGGAAGGCCAGTTCCCGCGCAGCTGGCAAGGTCGTGGCGGCCGGCGACGCGCGGGCCCTCTCCGACATCCCGCCGTGGTCGTGACGGACCTGGCGTTGCGGTGAAATCCGCGAACCCGAGCGTGATCTGCTGCTCCATCCCAGGACGAAGTACCGGACACGCTACGGCACTCCACGCAAAGGGTCGTGGCCGGGAAGTATCTGCTGTCCGACTGGCGGACTGGCTCGGCATTTCATCGTATCTCTGGAAAATAGAATACACCAAGACGCGTATAATAGTACAAAAGCATCGCTTAGGAATCAGTCGAATATCGGATGCAAAACTTGACGATTGCGAAATAAGCTGAACTATGGACCATCCACAGTAATAGAGGATGCTGTGGTTCAACCTGCCGCCGGAGTGAACACGCCGGGCGTGTTCGCTTAGATCAAACTGGCGGCACTCAAGGGAGGGAAAATAATGAACCGGAAACAGGCATTGACGCTCGGCGCTGTCGGGCTTTCAGCCGTTCTTGCGGGGTCCTTGGTGTTCGCTCAGGAGGCGGCGCCAGGCAACAAGCACATCTTGATAATCTGCGGTACCGAGAACAACATTTACACGGCGTGCACGAGTATCGACGACATCTGGCTTCGGAACCATCTGCGGCTCGACATGGGACACCGCGTGACCATGATCCCGCACAACGCGGATGCGGCCGAAATGCTGGCGGCGGCGGACGCGGCAGATCTGGTCATCATCCCCGAGTCGGTGACCTCCGGTCAGGTCGGCAGGAAGGTCGTGTCAACAACGACGCCCATCATCCAGATGGAGAGCTTCCTCCAGGACGAATTCGGGTTCGTGAACCCGGCAGCTCCTACTGTCGATCCCGGCACGCCCGACGGAGTCACCGCGAGACAGATGGAAGACGCCTGGGAACTGCTCGCCGACATCGGCCTCAACATCGACATCGATTTTGAAGTCCCGGCCGCTCCGGCGGGCGCTGACGCAGCGGCTATTGCGGCTCTCACCGAGGACGCCTACGAGGCCGCCGTCGAGGCAGCCATCGAAGCGGCGGCAGCGGCCGTCGAAAAGCCCCTCTTCGGCGCCATCGCCAACGTGACGGACCTCGTCATCGTCGACCCGACCCATCCGCTCGCGGCAGGGCTGTCTGGCCGCGTGACCGTCTACCCGATCCCGGCGGAGATGAACTGGGCCATGGCCGAGACGCTGGCGCCCGGGGTCCACGTGGTGGCCACCCTGTCTGACTACCCTGACGCGGCCACGATCTACTTCATTCCTGAGGGCGGGGAGCTCTTCGATGGCACGCCCGCTCCGGGCCTGCGCATCACGCTCTTCGTCGAGAACAGCAACGCCATCGGCACGCATCATCGTATGACCGAAGATGGTCATCGCCTCTTCGACGCGGCGGTGAACTGGGCGCTGTCGCAAGGTTCCGGAATGTAGAGCAGGATCGGTCGATCCGGCCTCACGAGGCCGGATCGACCCGGGTGGAAGATGCCGCGCCGGGCGCCAAGGCTTCCGGCGCGGCGAGTGGATGCAACTCGCCATGGAGGACAAGACCTGTGGTCAACCATTTCTTCTCGCCGGCACGGGCGGGCCGCCTCACCGCTATTGCCGTCGCCATCACCATCGCTGCCGTCCCGGCGATTGCGCAGCCGGAGCCAGTGGACCCGCCACAGCCGAACTACGAACTGCGGCTCGGCGGCGCCGAACCCGCCGCGGGCCAGGCTTGCTTCTTTGAACGCTACGGCTACTCGGGCAACGAGTTCTGTGCCGTGGCTGGCGAAGTCGCCATGTACCTGCCGGGAGACTGGGCTCGAGAAATCTCCTCGTTCCAGTTGGGGCCCGGTACGATTGTCGAAGTCTGCACCGATTGGGCGCTCGTCAATTGCACCAGCTTCTCGTCCAGCGAGACCGAGTTGTCGGAAGAGATCGACGACAATATCCGCTCGCTTCGGGTGAGCTGGGCACCGGACTACACGCCGCCGATGTGATGGTCGTTCCGCAGTATCGCCGGTCCGCGCGCTGGCGGCTGGAGTGCGGCTCACCGAGGATCACCTCTTCGATGCCGCTATCAACAGTGCGCTGACCTACAATTCCGGATGCAGAGGGTAATTATTTGTCCGGTTCAGGCCGGCCAAGTGGTGAAAGGCGCGCCTGGAACGAACATCTCCCGGTGTGTTTGTGCAGGAGCTTGTCGACTACAGACCGATTGTTATCAACACCATCAGATAACTCACGTTGGGAGGAATAACTCATGGACACAACGAGACGAGACTTGCTGATCGGCGCCGCCTCGGTTGCCGCAGCTGGTGCGGTGTTCGCGCCGACCGCCGCCAGGGCGGTGAACTACGAGGTGTCGGTCGGCTATCCCGACTGGCGGTACCATCTGCTCGAGGGCGGAACGCTCAACAGCACGCGCATCTTCAACTCGCCTATCCTGCAGATTGCGACGAACATGCTGTGGTGCGAAGGCCCGTGCTGGTTCGGCGACGGCCGCTATCTCCTTTGGAGCGATATCCCCAACGACGCGATCATGCGCTGGGACGAGATCACCGGTCAGACGACTGTCTTCCGGCAGCCGTCCCACAATTCGAACGGGATCACCCGTGATCGCCAGGGAAGGATGATCACGGCCGAGCATAATTCGCGTTCGGTGACGCGGACCGAGTATGACGGAAGCATCACGACCCTCGCGACGCACTACGACGGCAAGACCTTGAACTCGCCGAACGATGTCGTGGTGAAGTCGGACGGGTCGATCTGGTTCACCGATCCGCCGTTCGGCCGCGGCAACTACTATGAGGGTACTCCCGAGCCGTCCGAGTTCGAAACCCGCAATGTCTACAGGATCGATCCGCAGACCGGCGAGATACAGCTCGTCGCCGACGACGCACGGCCGAACGGCCTCTGCTTCTCGCCCGACGAGTCCATCCTCTATGTGACCGACGTGGGCGGCATCAGCATGTATGATGTCGTCAACGACGGAACGGCCCTGGCCAACAAGCGGTTCTTCACCGAGTCGGCCGCCCATGCGCCGGGCAATGGCGGTGCCGACGGCATCAAATGCGACACGAACGGCAATGTCTGGGCCGGGTGGAGCGGTGACCACAGCGGCGTCCGCGCCTTCGATCCGAACGGTGTCCCGGGCGTATGGATCGAACTGCCGGAACGCGCCGCCAATATCTGTTTCGGCGGCATTCACCGCAACCGGCTGTTCATGGCCGCCTCGCAGTCGGTCTACGCGACCTATGTCAACGTGCAGGGCGTGCCTTACGCGTAAGCGGTAACGACCTGCTGGCCGGCAGTTGGCAAGGCCGGCCAGCACCTCGCCAGATGCTGCGCCTCGATCAACTGGCGCGGCCGCGAGCGGGAATTGCCCGTTCCGGCCGACAATGCAGGGCTCCTGACAATTCTGCTTTCGTCCTGGCCGTTGTGGCTAGCTCCCATCGGCCGTTACCGGTCCCCGCGCGGATATCGCGGCGCGCCGCGACCGTTCGGTGGCCCCGTCCGACTGCGCGCCGATTGCATTCAGCGCCGCCTTCAGTGCGGCGCCGTCGAGATCGTCGGGGAGCGCCAGCAACCGGTCGATCCGCTCCTCGAGCTGCCCATAGGCGCGGGCAAACGCCGCCTGGCGGTCGGCGAACGAGCCGCCTACGGCGGAGGGGTCGGCGATGCCCCAGTGTCCCGTGGCCGGGCGGCCCGGCCACACCGGGCAGCTCTCGCCGGCGGCGTCGTCGCAGACCGTGATGATGATGTGCATCTCCGGCGCGCCCTCCGCGGCGAAGACATCCCATGACTTCGAGTACAGGCCGTCGATCCGATGACCGCGGCTTTCGAGATAGGCGATCCCGTACGGGTTGGGCGCGCTCCGGGGTGCGCTCCCGGCGGAGAATCCGCGGTACCGCGTGCCGCCCTTCGCGTTGAGAATCACCTCGGCCAGGATCGACCGGGCTGAATTGTGGGTGCAGAGGAACAGGACGTTCTTCATGATTTCCGTAGCGTCATGGGCCCGCGCGGCCGATCGGATCGCGGCGGGGAAAAAGGACCATCGCAGCGAGCGCGGCGACCGCTGCTCCGACGAGCTGTGCGGCAATGAAGCCCGGGACATCCCCAAGGGCGATGCCGGCAAACGTGGTGGTGAAGCCGCGCCCCAGAGTGACCGCGGGGTTCGCGAAGGACGTCGAGGACGTGAACCAGTACGCCGCGGTTATGACCAAGCCCACGAGCCAGGGCACCGCCTGCGGCGCATGGCGCACCCCGCCGAGAATGACGAGGACGAGCGAGAACGTCGCCACTGCCTCGGAAAGCCACTGAGCGCCTCCCGTCCGGCTGTGGTCTCCGATCGCGATCGGGGCGAGCTCGAACATGAGATGCGCGAGGACGGTGCCGAGAACGGCGCCGATGCACTGGGCAACGACATAGGGCCCAAGCTCGGCTACCGCGAACTCCCGCCGCGCTGCCAGGACCATGCTGACGGCCGGGTTGAAATGCGCACCGGACACCGGCCCGAGCACGGTGATCAGCACGATCAGGATCGCGCCGGTCGGGATGGTGTTGCCGAGAAGGGCGATCGCGAGGTTACCGTCGGCGAGACGCTCGGCCATGATGCCGGAGCCCACCACGGTGGCAACCAGCATCGCGGTCCCGAGCGCCTCGGCCGCGAGGCGGCGCCCGAGCGGATGGGTGGGTGCCGGCATGGGCTCAGGCGGGCCTCGCGTCATCGGTCCGGCCGATCTCGTCGAGCCGTTCCTTCAGCGCCATGCGGTCGAGCGAGCGGAAGGGAAGCGCCACAAAGATGGTAATGCGGTTGTTGAGCTGCCGATAGGCGTTGGCGAAGGCGATCGCGACTTCGGCGTCGGTCCCTTCGGCCTTCCCCGGATCGGCGATGCCCCAATGCGCGGTCATCGGCTGACCGGGCCAGACCGGGCAGACCTCGTTCGCCGCGTCGTCACAGACGGTGAAGACGAAGTGGAGATGCGGTGCGCCGGGCGCGGCGAACTCGTCCCAGCTCTTGGAGCGCAGGTTCGACACATCGAAGTTGAGGTGGCGGAGCAGCCCCAGGGCTTCCGGGCGGATCTCCCCGCGCGGGTGGCTGCCTGCCGAAAATGCCCGGAACCGGGGGGCGCCCCATCGGTTCATGATGCACTCGGCCAGGATCGAGCGGGCGGAGTTGTGGGTGCACAGAAACAGGACGTTCAACACCTGGTCGCTCTCGACGGCCATATTCGCTCCTCCTGACAAGGCCGCAGCCTGTCGCTCCATCTACGGCGCGGATGGCGATATGTCGAGAACTATCGACAGATAGTTTCGATGCTTCGTGGAAGACGGTAAGCGCCGTTGCCGGGCGCGGCCAGAGGAGGACGGCGAGTCCTCCGGGATCAGGCGACGAGCTGTTCCAGCGCCAGCGGTGTTGCCCCGTCCATGGCGCCGATCGCGGCCAGCCGGCGCTTGAGCCCCGCGAGGTCGAGCTGGTCGAGCGGAAGGTTGACCAGCGCGGTCAGGCGGGTGCTGAGGCGCCGATAGGCCTCGAGGAGGGCCTGCCGCTGTTCGGCGCTCGACGCGTCGCGCGCGAGCGGGTCCGGGATGCCCCAGTGTACCTGGAGCGGATGGCCCGGCCATGCCGGGCAGTCCTCGCCCGCAGCCTCGTCGCAGACGGTGACGATGAAGTCCATAACCGGCGCGCGCTTGCCGCCGAACGCGCCCCAGCTCTTCGACGCGAGATCGGCGGTGTCGTAGCCGAGAGACGCGAGTAACTCGACGACCTGGGGATGCGGCCGGCCCCTCGGCCTGCTGCCGGCCGAAAAGGCGCGGAATCGCCCCCTGCCCTCGCGGTTGAGGATGGCCTCCGCCATGATCGAGCGCGCGGAGTTGCCGGAGCAGACGACGAGGACGTTGTAGGATGGAGTCTCGACGCGCGGCGCGCGCTCCGGGAAGACCTCCTCGCCGCCGCCGGCCGCCGGCTCCAGCTCGGCGAGCATGGTGTGCAGGAGCCCGGAGAGCGGCGCGGTCAGGGCGGCATAGATGATCGAACGCCCTTCCCGGCGACTCGTCACAAGGCCGGCGCGCTCGAGGTAGGCGAGATGCGTTGACATGGTGTTGTGCTGAACGGCAAGGAGCCGGGCGATGTCGCCCGCCGCAAGGCCGTACGGCCGGTAGCGCGCGAGCAATCGATACGCCTCGAGCCGCGAGGGCTGCGACAGGCAATCGAACAGCACCACTGCCTCGTCGGTCGGCGTGCGCCCCTGGGTCATGGCCGGTATCCCGTGATCTGTCGATGATACGAGACAAATCGATGCGCCGCCAGCGCGATGAGGAACGCCGGCGCCTGCGTTGAACAGTGCGTTGCAGGAAGCGCTGTCCAGTGGGTTACGGGAGCGACCAGCATCTCGCCGCGAACGCGAGGCGAGCGTCACAGCGGGCGAGTGCCGAGGGCCGTCGAAGGCTCGTCGTGAGACGAACTGGCGGTCTCAAGGTCGTGCCCTGTTTTCGCGGCAGACCGACTCAAAGCACTGGATGACACCCATTACGGCCATCCGGTGCCGCTCAGCCGTCGCCCAACCGTTGGAGCCAGGCCGAGACCGCCAGCAACGCGCCACCGGCAGCGAGAAGGAGGAGGCCGTGTCGCCAGACCAGCAGCCAACTCGGGCGCGCGGGAATGGGCGGGTCGCCCGCACCGGCCTTTGCGTGTCGCCCGCGACGCGGCCGCGACGGCGGCACCTGCGTCATCGCAGTCAACGTGTCGCGCACGAACACGAACCCGCCATAGACGATCAGCGCAGCAGCAACCAGAACCCCGATCAGGCCGAGGATCACGAGCGCTACCACGCCCGGCGTGGAGAGCCTCGCCGCCGGCACCAATGTGTCGAGCCACATCGACACCAGCACCGTCAGCACCAGCAGCACCAGCCCCGGCACGAACAGAAGCCTGCGCCGCGGCGTATCGAGGCGGCCGTAGAGCAGCAACACCAGCGCTAGTAGCCCCCATATCCCACTGATCGCCTGAACAAATTCGAACGCGCTGCTGTCATAGATTGCGTAGACCGTGGTCATGGCTGCCCTTCGGCGTTCCCACCTCCCACGGTTTTGCGGCAAGCGGTCAGAGGTGGAGGTCCGCATAGCTCACGGCCGCCCGCGCACTGCTGGCCGACAAGGGGCAGCGCGTGCCGGCCATTGTGGCTGTATTTCATCCCGCATTTCGTATCAGAAGGATCGGTATGCCATAGACCCCCTAAGATATTGAGATTGCGGGAAAAGTTGGTGAAGCCCACTAGGGCTCTCAGCAAGCCACCTTCCGGGCAGCGTGGTGCACGCGAGCAATTTGGCTACGGCGGCGTCCTTTGGCGGCTTAACCCCGTTCCGTCTTCTCTCCGGGCAGATCGTGAAGCTCCCGCTGCCGGGCGGTCATTCTGCGGCCGCGACCGCGACTAGAGCCGGCGCGAACATTCGCCCACTCCGGACCCAGTGAATACGGATCTCGAGTAGAGGTCCCTCTCCGCTTCCATCTGCGAGTCCATCGGAAGGCGCCGTATTTCATCCGGCATTTCATACCCGGACCAAGCTTCCCTCTCATTCGGCCAAGCCGTTGCGGTGAAAGGGAAAAATGGTGGGCGCTGTAGGGCTCGAACCTACGACCCGCTGATTAAGAGTCAGCTGCTCTACCAACTGAGCTAAGCGCCCGCGGGCCGTCTTATAGGAATGGCGGCTCCGCCCCGCAAGGCGGCTGCGCTGCCTGCGGCGGTTCGCGCAGCGCTTTTTCATTGGGGCCAATCGCAGATCTCCGCTTCCGCCGTGCTGTGGATGACCCGGTCGTCGCGGCAATCGCGCCGCAGCCTGGGGGTTTATGTGCTCGCGGGGCGTGTGCCAGAATGCTGACACAACGAACCGTTAATCTCCCACTGCGTAGGTGGGGTGACCAGCACTGATTCCGGTCCGGCATGCCGCGTCCCTCTTTTTCACTGCTCGGCGTCAGGACCAAGTTTGTCCTGCTCCTCCTCACGTTCGGGTTGTTTCCGGCAGCGGTCCTCTATGCCCTGGTCATAACCAACGATCAGGGCGTCAAGGATCTGTCTCTGGCGCGGGTTCGCGCTGCTGCCGAGGAGATCGGGCAGTCGGTCTCGACGAGCCTTCGCGAACGCTATGACAGCGTCCAGGCCTTCGCCATCAACGGAATCGCCCGCGATCCCGAGCAGTGGTACAGCCCGGCCGGCCGGCGCGGTCTGGTGGCGGCCATCGACGGCTATGTCGACCTGTATGGGGTCTACCGGGTGTCGGCGATCGTCGACACGTTCGGGCGCGTGGTCGCTGCGAACACGATCCCGGGCGGCGAAGGCAATGTCGAGGCCGCCGTCGCGGCCGGACTCGATTTCGGGACCGAAGGCTGGTTTCGCGCCGTCGTCGAGGGCAGTGCGTTGTCGGAGGTGCCCGGCCGCGTCTACGTCGGGGCGCCGGTCGCGATCGCCGAGGTCGCCGCGCTCACCGGTGGCGACGGACTCGTGATCCCGTTTGCCGCGCCGATCACGGATGCCGTCGGCGACACGATCGGCTACTGGGTCAACTTCGCCGATTTCGCTCTGGTGACCGACATCGTCGCCGACGCGATCGCGACCCTTGACGCCGAGGGCTACGCTCCGGTGCGGGTGACGATGACAACCACCGACGGCGCCGTCCTCCTCGACGGTGCCGGTGGCGGGTCCGGCGCGCTCGACGCGGGCGCCGCCATCACCGGGCTGGCGGCAATCGGCGGAATCGCGGGCACCACCCAGCCGCTCGGCTGGACGGTCGCCGTCACGATCCCGGCCGCGCAGGCGTTCGGAGCCTGGCAGGGGATCCTCCGGGCGCTCCTCTACGGCGTGCTGATCCTCGCGGCGATTGTGCTGGCTCTCGGCTGGGGATTCGGTGCGGTCTGGACGAGGCCGATCAGGAAGCTCAAGGAACTCATGAAGCGGCTCGAGACCGAGCCGGCCGACACGCCGATCCCCTATCTCGACCGTCGCGACGAACTCGGCTCGATGGCACGGTCGCTGGTGGTCCTGCGCGACGGCATGCGACGCGCCGGTGAAGTCGAGGCGCAGCGCAACGCGAAGGAATACCTGGCGGCGCTCGTCGCGGAACGGACGTCCGATCTTGCCTCCGCCAACGCCATCCTGGCCGAAAGAGGCGCGTGGCTCGAGGGGATCCTCGGCAACCTGCCGGTGGCGGTCGGCCTGATCGAGGCGAAGACACATGGTGTCCTCGTCGCCAACCGACAGATGACCGACGTTCTTGGCGCCGCGGCGGTGGCCGACGGCGGGCGGTCGCTCTTCGGGCGCTTCCGCCCGCATCGCCCGGACGGCTCGGCGGTCGCTGCCGACGACCTCCCGACGGAGCGCGCCCTCCGCGGCGAGGTGGTGAACTGCCAGGAGCTCGAACTGCGCCGCGACGATGAGATGAGCCGTTTCGTCGCCGTCAACGCCTCGCCCATCCGCAACAAGGCCGGAGAGATCAGCGCGGCGGTCGTCGTCGTCGAGGACATCACGGCGCGCCGGGCGGTGTCGGAGCGCATCCGCCATCTTGCCATGATCGACCCGCTGACGGGCCTGCCGAACCGGCGTGCCTTCTTCGCAGAAGTCGATGCGGCGCTCCTGACCGCACGCGAGGGCGGAACAAGCATCGCGCTCCTCCTCGTCGATCTCGACGACTTCCGGTCCGTCAACGATATCCGCGGCCACCATGTCGGTGACCAGGCGCTGGCCGAAGTGGCGCAGCGGATCCGCGGCAGCCTGCGAGCGAGCGACATCGTTGCGCGCATCGCAGGCGACGAATTCGCGGTCGTCGCCTGCGACGTGACCGACACCGCCTCCCTCTCGTCGCGGTGCGACCGCATCCTCGGGTGCTTCGACCTCCAGTTCAACGAGAAGGGTGGTTCCTTCGCCCTGCGGGGCAGCATCGGGGTGGCGCTCTCGGAGTATGGCGCAGTGTCGGCGGAGGAACTGTTCCAGCGCTCGGATCTTGCCCTCCAGTCGGCCAAGAACTCCGGCGGCGGCACGTACCGCTTCTTCACGACCGAGATGCGGCTTCGCGCCATCGAACTCGCCGTCGCCGACGCCGAGCTGCCACGGGCGCTTCGCGAGGGTACGCTCGAAGTCTACTACCAGCCGATCCTCGACATCACCGACCTGTCCGTCGTTTCAGTCGAGGCGCTCCTGCGCTGGCGCCACCCGGCGCGCGGGCTGCTTGCTCCGGGGGCCTTCCTCCATCACGCCGAACGGAACCGGCAGATCGTCCCGATCACCGCGTTCGTGATGGACGTGGCGCTCGGGCAGCTCGCCGACTGGCGCCGCCGCGGCCTCTCCGGCTTCCGGCTGGCGCTCAATCTCTCCTCGGCGGCGGTGATCGACGACACGCTCCCCGATCATCTCGCGCGAAGGATCGTCACCGAGGGGCTCCGGTCCAACGACCTCATCCTCGAGGTGACGGAGGGTGCGATGAACGAGTTCGAACGCAGCGTCGCCGCGCTCCGCCGCTACCGCGAGATGGGGCTCACAATCGCCATCGACGATTTCGGCGCCGGCTACTCTTCGCTGGCCCGGCTGCGTGACCTGCCGATCGACCTGATCAAGTTCGACCGGGCGTTCATCGACAGCGACCCGCGCGCGTCGGCGATCCTGTCGGCCATGATTCACCTTGCGAACAGCCTCGGGATTCCGGCCGTCGCCGAAGGGGTCGAACTCGAGGAGCAGGTCGAAATGCTGCGAAACGCCAAGGTGCCCCTCGCCCAGGGATTCTACTTCGCGCGGCCGATGCCGGCGGCCGAGTTCGAGACCTGGCTCTCCCGGCACCAGGGGGGACGTGGCGCGCTCCCCGCGGTCGTCCGGAACAGACCAAAACTCGCCAGCTAGCGACGCGCCATGCGTCGGCCGTCGTGCCAGGGAGGGTGCTCCGGCCGGAGGGCCGGAGCGTCCCAGGTCAGATCGCCTTGAGCGTCGTCGGGGCGGCCTTGCCGCGCCGCGTGACGAGCTTGTTGAGGCCGGAGACATAGGCCTTGGCGGAGGCGACCATCGTGTCGGGGTCGGTGCCGCGGGCCATGACCTTGCGGCCGTCCTCCTCGAGGCGCACCGAGACTTCGGCCTGCGCATCGGTCCCGCCGGTGACGGCGTGCACCTGGTAGAGGGACAGCGTCGCCTGGTGCGGGATGATCCCCTTGATGGCGTTGAAGATCGCATCGACGGGACCGTTCCCGGTCGCCTCGCGGGTGACGTGCTGGCCGCCGGTGTCGAGCGTGATGATTGCCTTCTGCGGGCCGCTGGTGCCGGCGATGACAGTCAGCGAAACGACCTTCAGCTGCTCGCTGGCGGTCGCAACCTCGTCGTCGACGAGGGCGACGATGTCGTCGTCGAAGATGTGCTTCTTGCGGTCGGCGAGGTCCTTGAAGCGCTTGAAGACGTCGTTCAGCGCGTTGTCGCCCAGCTGGTAGCCGAGTTCCTCCAGCTTCGCGCGGAACGCGGCGCGGCCGGAATGCTTGCCCATGACGAGCGACGTTTCCTTCACGCCGACATCCTCGGGCCGCATGATCTCGAACGTCTGGGCGTTCTTGAGCATGCCGTCCTGGTGGATGCCGGACTCATGCGCGAAGGCGTTCTGGCCGACGATCGCCTTGTTGTACTGGACCGGGAAAGCCGTCACGGCCGACACGAGCTTGGACGCCCGCATCAGCATCCGCGTGTCGACGCCGGTGGTGAACGGAAGCACGTCCGACCGCGTCCTGATGGCCATCACGACCTCTTCCAGCGCCGCGTTGCCGGCGCGCTCGCCAAGGCCGTTGATCGTGCATTCGATCTGCCGTGCGCCGCCCATCACGCCGGCCAGCGAGTTGGCGACGGCCATGCCGAGGTCGTCATGGCAGTGGACCGAGAAGATCACCCTGTCGGCGTTGGGCACCCGCTCCCGCAGCATGCGGATGGTCCGGGTCATCTCGTCGGGCGTCGTGTAGCCCACGGTGTCCGGGATGTTGATCGTCGTGGCGCCGGCCTTGATGGCTGCTTCGACGACGCGGCAGAGATAGTCCGGCTCCGTCCGGGTCGCATCCATCGCCGACCACTCGACGTCGTCGGTGTAGCTCCGGGCGCGCGTCACCGACGCCACGACCTTCTCGTAGACCTGGTCCTCGTCCATCCGCAGCTGGTACTGGCGGTGCGTCGGCGAGGTGCCGATGAAGGTGTGGATGCGGCTCCGCCTGGCCGTCTTCAGCGCCTCTGCGGCGCGGTCGATGTCAGCTGTGCCGGCGCGGGCCAGGCCGCAGACGACGGCGTGCTTGATGTGCTTGCCGATCTCCATGACGGACTCGAAATCGCCCTGCGAGGCGATCGGAAATCCGGCCTCGATGATGTCGACGCCCATGTCGTCCAGGAGCATCGCCACCTGGACCTTTTCGTCCAGCGTCATCGACGCTCCGGGCGACTGCTCGCCATCGCGGAGGGTCGTGTCGAAGATGAAGACGCGTTCCTTCGTGGTCGCCGGCTGGTTTCCAGCCCCGGCTTCGCTTGCTGTGCTCATGACAGGCTTCCTTCTCGCAATCCCTGCCCGCTCCTCGCGGGACCAATCTCAGACGGTGCTTTGCGTCATCCCCTGAGTGTCCGCCCGTGCGGGCAGAAGACGCTCAGGGGCGTCTAAGGAGGAGGGTGCGAAGCAGGAGCGCCGATGCGCGCGCGTCATCGGCCCGGCGGGGGCCGGCCTCGGCGTCAGCGCTGCGGTCGCGGGCGATCATCGGACGATCCGTGATGGTCAAGCCTGCGGCGCATTCGGCGCCGCAGGACGGATGTGTTTAGTCGAAGCAGGCCTTTCAAGGCAAGGCTAGTAGAAGGCCAGTACGGCGAGGAAGGTCACGAGGAGTGCGAGGCCACCGATCGCCGGGCCCAACTGCCGCATTTGGGCGCCCGCAGTCTGATCGCCCTGACGGATGCGGCCCTGTGCCTGAAAAATCAGATAGGCGACGCCGATCATCGCGGCCACGCCAGCCATCTTCAGCCAGAACCAGACCTTCATCCAGCCGGTCATCCCGGCGAATCCCATCTGGATGATCAGAAGCAGACCAGTGACGACGAGCAGAACGAGGCCTGCCATTGAGATTCGCGACAGGATCGGCGGCAACGCGCGAAGCGCACCGGCTGCGTCAGGTGTCGCTGCCGCCGCGACCATGCGGGCGATCACCATGTTCGTGATGCCGACCCCAAGGCTCATCGCAAGACCGATAAGATGCAGAAACAGGAGTACGTCGTGATAGAGCATATGATCCCCAGCGGTCGGGTTATTCTGCGGGCGAGCTTAGCCGATTCTCGGTGAACAGCCCGTTCCTGCCCTAAGCAATGTCCACGCCATCCCGAGATATCGCGCATCCCCCTACCCTCGCCCTGATCGCCGCCGTCGCCGACAATGGCGTCATCGGCGCGGACGGCGGGATGCCGTGGCGGCTCTCCGCCGACATGAAGCGCTTCAGGGCGCTCACGATGGGCAAGCCGGTCGTCATGGGCCGCAAGACCTATGACAGCCTCGGCAAGCCGCTCGAAGGAAGAACGAACATCGTTATCACGCGCGGCGCCTTGCTCGCGCCCCCGGCGATCACGGTGCCGAGCGTGCAGGCAGGACTCGCCGCCGGGTACGACGAAGCGAAGCGTCGCGGTGTCGACGAGGTCATGGTCCTCGGCGGCGGGACCATCTACGCCGCGACGATCAGTCTCGCGGACCGGCTGTACATCACGCATGTCCATTCGTCGCCCGACGGCGACACCTGGTTCCCCGCTATTCAATCCGCTGACTTTGAAGTGGTTTCGAGCGAAGAGACGGCGCCGGGCCCGCGGGATAGTCACGCGGCCACCTTCGTTATCTATCAGCGGCGGAATCGATGAATACCGTGGCGCCGTGGTTGACCCAGCCCTGTGGCAGCCCCACTTTCGCAGTTGATGGGAGGGAAGGCGGTCGGTAGCGCGACGCCGTTCGGACCTGCGCAAAGCCACCGAGCACACTGGCTTTGGCGGCTACGTGCGTTTGCGGTTGAGCACCCCTTCACCTATACCCAGCCATTCCCTCGCGCGATGGCACTTGGCGATGCGCTCCCGGCCCATGCCGCGGGGCAACTACGGAAGGGTGGAAATGCCGACTGTCAATGAAATGAGCGGTGGCGGCGGCTGGCGCGGCGGCGGTGGCGGCGGCGGTGGCGGCGGCGGGCCGTGGGGTCAGGGACCCCGCAACACCGGCGGTGGCGGCGGCAATGGCGGCGGTACGCCCGATCTTGAGGAGATCCTCCGTCGCGGCCAGGATCGCCTGCGGCGGGTGTTCCCGCGACGCGGTACCGGCGGCGGCAACGTCAGCCCGCTGCTGATCATTGGCGTGGTGATCGTCGTCCTTGCCTTCCTCGCCTACAACTTCTTCACATTCCGGGTCGAGCCGGACCAGCAGGGCGTCGTCCTCCGCTTCGGCGAGTACAATCGGACGGTTGGCCCAGGCCTCAACTTCCGGCTCCCCGCACCGATCGAGACGGTTTTCGTGCCGTCGGTGCAGCGCCTGAACGAGGTCACGGTCGGCCGCGTCTACACCAACGCGGCGGGAACCACATTCCGCGATGTCCCGGAGGAGAGCCTGATGCTCACCGCCGAAGGTAACATCGTGGACATCGCCTTCTCGGTGTTCTGGCGCGTCGACATCGCCAATCCCCAAGCCTACCTGTTCAATCTCCAGAATCCGGACGACACGGTGAAGGCTGCGGCAGAGAGCGCCATGCGCGAGGTCGTCGGCCGCTCGCAGCTCGCCCCGATCCTCGTGACCGAGCGCCGCGCGGCCATCGGCGACGAGGCGCGTGATCTCACCCAGCGTATCCTCGACAGCTACAATGCCGGTATCAACATCACCGACGTCCAGATCCTCAAGGTCGATCCGCCGGCGGCGGTGATCGACGCCTACCGCGACATCGATACCGCGGGCCAGAACCGGGTCGCGCTCCAGAACGAGGCGACCGCCTACGCCAACCGGGTGATCCCGGAGGCGCGAGGCGAAGCCGCCAGGATCGTCGAAGGCGCCCAAGCGTATCGTGACCAGACCATCGCCGAGGCGCAGGGCCAGGCCGACCGCTTCCTCCAGGTCTACGCTGCCTATCGCGAGGCGCCCGAGGTCATCCGCGAGCGCATATATCTTGAAACAATGGGCGGCATTCTTGCCGGAACGAACAAGATCATCATGCCGGCCAACGGAGCCAACATCCTGCCATACCTGCCGCTCCAGGGCCTGACGCCGGGAGCAGCACGATGAGCCGCGCCCGCATCGGCGCGATCGGCGCCCTCATCGTCCTCGTCGTCATCGGGATCATCGGTCTCGCCAGCATCTACGTGGTCGATCCACGGCAGAATGCGATCGTGCTTCGCTTCGGCCAGCCGGTTACCGTGACGGTACAGCCGGGCCTCTACTTCAAGTTGCCGCTCGTGGACAACGTGGTCTACCTCGAGCGCCGGCTCCTCGACATCAACTCGCCCGCGGTGGAATTCGCCAACCAAGACGGCCGCCTGGTGGTCGATGCCTTCGGCCGCTACCGCATCGTCGATCCGCTGCAGTTCTACACCAGCACCAGCAATGGCAGCATTGCCGTCGCCAATTCCCGCCTCGCCGACATCATGTCGTCGACGGTCCGCAACGTCCTTGCTCCGTCGACCTTCCAGTCGATCGTGGCGCAGGACAGGTCGGCGTTGATGGCGCAGATCACCACGCAGGTGAATGCACAGGCCGCCGAGATCGGCGTCGAGGTCGTCGACGTCCGCATCCGCCGCGCCGACCTGCCATCGCAGATCAGCGAGTCGGTGTTCGCCCGCATGCGGACCCTGTGGCAGACGCAGGCGTCGCAGGTCCGCGCGGAAGGCGAAGAGCAGGCCCGCAGCATTCGCGCCGTGGCCGATGCCACGGTCACGCGGACGATCGCGCTGGCGAACCAGCAATCGGAGACGATCCGCGGCGACGGCGAAGCCCAGGCCAACACGATCTTCGCCGCGGCCTACGGCATCGACCCCGACTTCTTCTCGTTCTACCGGTCGATGCTGGCGTATCAGCAGGGCTTCACGGCCAACACGACGACAATGGTGCTCGACCCGACGACCGACTTCTTCCGGTTCTTCGGCCAGTTCGGCGTCGTCGGCGACACGGCGGCCCCCATCGTGCTCCCCGACGTCGCCGTGCCCGAGATCGAGGTGCCGGACGAGATTCCGGGCGTGCAGCTCGATCCGCTCGACCCGCTTCTGGCGCCGTTCGATCCGCTCCTGATGCCGCTTGACCCGCTCCTGGCGCCGCTCGATCCGGGGGTTGCCCCGGCCGATCCGGCCGCCGTGCCGGCCCCTGACGCGGCCACGCCGGCGCCCGTCACGCCGTAGCATCCGCCGAGGCCGATGAGCGATCTTCTCGTCGGCCTCGGCATCGCCCTCGCGCTCGAGGGCACGTTCTACGCCCTCCTTCCGGGCCGTGCGCGCGAGGCGGTGCGCCGGGCGCTCGATGGCCCCGAAGGCCGCATCCGCGTGCTCGGCCTTGCCGCCCTCGCCGCCGGTGTTGCGATCGTGTGGCTCGTGCGCCGATAAACTTTGCGTCAGCCCCGATTTTGCTCGCTTTCCCGGGCATGGCGACCGCTATGGTCGTCCGCGGGGGACGTGGAGGGTTCGCATGATCTCGGGTCTTGGTTTCGTGCGGTCGCGCCGCGCGATGCTCCTCGCCGCCGTTGCGGCGCTACCCCTCATGCTGCCGGCACCGCTTCAGGCGCAGGCGCCGGCGGTTACCGCGCCCGCGGCCGTCGCCACCCTTCCGGTCTTTGCCGATCTCGCGGAGCGGCTCATCGATGCCGTCGTCAACATCTCGACGGCGCGGACGATTACGCTCGGACCCGCGGACCTGCCGTTCCAGCTCGGTCCCGAGGGAAACCTCCCCGAGGGACTCGGTGACCTGTTCGGCGACAATGGCGCCCCCATGCAACAGGTCCAGGGGGTCGGCTCCGGCTTCGTGATCGACGCCTCGGGCATCATCGTCACGAACAACCACGTCATCGACGAGGCGGAGGAAATCTGGGCGACCTTCCATGACGGGACGCGGCTTGCGGCAACGCTTGTCGGCGTCGATCCCCTCAACGACATCGCTGTCCTCCGCGTCAACCCGCCTCGGCCCTTGGTTGCGGTGTCGTTCGGCAATTCCGAAATGGTCCGGGTCGGCGACTGGGTGATGGCGATCGGCAATCCGTTCGGCCTTGGCGGAACGGTTACGGCCGGCATCCTGTCGGCGCGAAACCGCGATCTCCGCGCCGGCCCGTTCGACAACTTCCTCCAGACCGACACGGCCATCAACCAGGGCAATTCCGGCGGTCCGCTGTTCAATCTCGCCGGCGATGTCATCGGCATCAATACGGCCATCTACTCGCAGAGCGGCGCCAATGCCGGCGTCGCCTTCGCCGTGCCTTCGGAGACGGCGTCCCGCGTGGTTGCGCAGATCCTCGAATTCGGCCGGCCGCGGCGTGGCCAGATCGGCGTCCGCATCCAGGACGTGACGCCCGGTATCGCGGAGGCGTTCGGAATCACGGCCACGCGAGGGGCCCTGGTCGCCGAGGTCTTCGGCGGGACGCCCGCCGAGGCCGCCGGGATCCGCACCGGCGACATCATCCTTTCCATCAACGGCCGCATCGTGGACGAGATGCGCGACCTGCCGCGGTTCGTCTCCGAGACGGACGTGGGAGCGACCGTGCCGGTCGTGGTTCTCCGCGACGGCGCGGAGCAGACGATCTCCGTCCGGATCGCAGAGGTGGCCGCGAACCAGCCTGCGGTAGCCGTTGTCGGCGATCCCGTTCCGGAACCTGCCCCGCTGCCGGAGATGTCGGCTCTGGCGCTTGGCCTCACCCTCGCCCCGATCACGCCGGAACTCCGGTCGGAGTTCGAGATAGTGCCGGCGCTGACGGAAGGTGTGGTCGTGACGGCGGTCACGCCGTCGAGCCTCGCCGCAGAACGTGGCTTCCAGCCCGGGGACATCATCCTCCGGGTCGGCACGACGTCGGACCAGGCGCCGATCACAACCGCGGAAGACGTGGACGCGCGGCTCGTTGCAGAGGTCGCGGCCGGCCGAACCGTGGCCCTCCTCTTCGTCGCGACGCCGGATGGCGATACGCGCTTCGAGTGGGTGCGGCTCCAGCCGTAGCGCTCAGGTCTCCGGCGGGTCCGCCTGCCCAGGATTGGCGAGGCGATAGGCCATGTGGGGTTGAAGCGCGTGGCCAGGCTCGATGCGAGGATGGTCGAAGTCGTCGGCCGCCGCCCGCGCGAAGCCGAGCTTCGCAAACACCCGCTGCGAGGGTTGGTTCAGCGCGGCAGTGAATCCTAAGAGTTCCCGCAAGCCGACTTCCCACGCGAAAGCGATCGAACGCCGCGCAGCCTCCGTTGCGTAGCCCCGACGCCAGACATCGGAAATGAGCCGCCATCCGATCTCGACGGCAGGATAAAGTGGATCGTCCAGGCCAAGGGTCCGGATCCCGACGAGCCCCACGAACCGCGATCCCGCCCGCTCATCCACCGCGAAGAAGGTGAAGCCGTCCCGGTCGAACGCAGCGACCATGCGGTCATACGAAGCATCCGATTCCCCGCGGGACAGGGGCGACGGGAAGTAGCGCATCACCTCCGGGTCGGCGTTCATCGCGGCGAACGGCTCGCGGTCCTCCTCGCGCCAACGGCGGAGGACGAGGCGTTCCGTCACCAGCTCGGTCAATCGACGAACTCCCGCCGGCGGTAGCCCTGGAGGTACAGGAGCGACGTCAGGTCGCCGTGGTCGATCCGCGCCGCGGCGGCTGCGGCGACCGCGGGCTTGGCGTGGAAGGCAACGCCCAGGCCGGCCGCCTCGATCATCCCGAGGTCGTTCGCACCGTCGCCGACCGCGAGCGTCTGGACGGCCTCGATTCCGAGCCGCGCCGTTATATCCTGCAGCGCGGCGAGCTTCGCATCCCGTCCCTTGATGGGCTCCGCTGCAAGGCCAATGAGAAGCCCGTTCTCGATGAGGAGTTCGTTGGCGTGGTGCTCCTGGAAGCCGACCTTTTCCGCCACCGGGCCGGTGAAATGGGTGAAGCCGCCCGACACGAGCGCAGTGTGCGCGCCGTGGGCGCGCATCGTCCGGATCAGTGTCCGCGCGCCGGGATTGAGGTCGATCCGCTCGCGCAGGAGGCGCTCGATCACGTCGACCGACAAGCCCCTCAGGAGGGCGACCCGCTCACGCAGCGCCGGCTCGAACGCGATCTCGCCGCGCATTGCCCGCTCGGTGATCGCGGCCACGTGCGCCTTGAGCCCCACGAGATCGGCGAGTTCGTCGATGCACTCCTGGCCGATGATGGTGGAATCCATGTCGGCGACGAGGAGGCGCTTTCGTCGATGCTCGTCGGGCAGCACCGCGACGTCGACCGGCCGGGCGCCGATCACCTCGCGCACGGCCGCCTCGATGCCGGCGGCCTCGGAAGGAGACGCCGGGAACGGGATCTCCGCGGCGATGTCCTCGGCCAGCCAGACCGGGAGGTCGAAGACAGGCGCCACGGCCATGGCCTCGGATACCAGTCCGGCATCGACGATCGGGTGCAGCGGCGTGGCGATGAGGCTGAGGAGGTAGGGCAAGGCGAACGAACCGGCGAAAGGAACTGCGGCCTATAGCGAACCCGGACCGCGGCCGTCTACCGTAGGGGCACATCATGCTCCGCCCCCTCCTCATCGCCGGCCCGACCGCCAGCGGCAAGTCCGCCCTCGCGCGAAGCCGCGCCGCCGAAGGCCCGAGCGTGGTCGTGAATGCGGATTCCATGCAGGTCTATGCCGGCCTCCGCGTGCTCACGGCACGGCCCACCGCCGTTGAGGAGGCCGAGGTTCCACACCGTCTGTTCGGCCACGTGCCGGACGCGGAACGCTACTCGGTCGCGCGCTGGCTCGCGGATGTCGCCCAGGTTCTGTCGGAGGCCTCGGCTTCGGGGCGGCGACCGATCATCGTCGGCGGGACCGGCCTGTACTTCCGCGCACTGACGCAGGGCATTGCACCGGTGCCGCCGATTCCGCCGGAGATCCGTGCCCGCTGGGAGGCTCGGGCGGATGCAGAAGGGCTTGCAGTGCTGCACAGGCTTCTCGCTGAACGGTCGCCGTCCGAAGCGGCGCGGGTCCGGCCGAGCGACCGGACCCGGCTCGTGCGGGCGCTCGAAGTCATCGATGCGACGGGAAGGACGCTGGCCGAATGGCAGGCAGCCAAGACCCCTGCCCCGCTGCTGCCGGCGGAGGCTGCCGAACGCGTCGTGCTCGACCCGCCACGCGCCGAGCTCCACCGGCGGATCGACGACCGGTTCATACGCATGGCGACCGAGGGTGGCCTCGAGGAGGCGCGGGCGCTTGCCGCGGAGGGTCTCGCGCCCGACCTTCCGGCAATGAAGGCGATCGGGCTGCGGCCGCTGATGGATCTTGCCGCGGGCCGCGCCGGACTGGACGAGGCCATCGCCCGCGGCCAGGCGGAGACGCGCCAGTATGCCAAGCGGCAGGCGACCTGGCTGCGGCACCAGATGCCAGGCTGGCCGCGGCTTTCGCCGGGCTGACTCAGGCGTCGCGGAGGATCGCGAAGCCTGTCGGTGGCACCTCTGCGGCCGGCGCAGTCAGGATGCCCGTCACCGCGGCGCCAGCGGGACCGCTCCGGCAGCGTTCGACAAGCGTGCGGACGGCGTCAGCATCGCCGGCGAGGAGAGCCTCGACCGCGCCGTCGCGACGGTTGCGGACCCAACCGGTGACCCCGGCGCCCTCGGCGGCAGAGCGCAGCCAGGCGCGGAAGCCGACGCCTTGCACGCGCCCCGTTATCGTAAGGCGGAGGGCGATTGTGCTCATCGCCGCTGGTCGTGGGGGCGGCGGAAGACGTTCTCGCAGCTTGTTCGCTGCAGTGGTCCGCCCGCGAACCGGCCGGTGTCCTCCGCCACGAGTCCGCCCGGCCGCGCGAGGCGAACCAGGTTGTCGGCGGCCGCCTGGCGCCGCTCCTCGGGAATCCGGCCGATCGTCGACAGAGCGACGATGACGTCGAACCGGCCAGCGAGCTCGGGGCGACGCGGAAGGGCGGCATCGGCGAGGTCGGCGTTGACCGTCGTGACGCGCAGCGGTGCGAGGTTGGCAGCAATCACGGCGAGGGAGCGGGGATTGATGTCGAGCAATGTGAGATCGACGCGGCCCCGGCCGAAGGCGGCGAGGAGATCCTCGGTCTCGTAGTTCTCGTAGGCGCCGTCGGGCAGCGGCAGCCGCCGGACGAGCGTCTCGAGGCCCTTGAACACCGCACGGCCCGGGACGCCTCGCGAAGCCAGCCTACCGAGGCCGCGGACGGCGAGCCCGGGGCCGACCTCCAGGACGCGGAGGGGGCCCGCGGGCGCAAGGGCCGCAAGTCCCTCGAGAAGCCGCCGGTGGCGTCCGGCGTAGGTTGTCGTGCCAAGGTCCATCGATGGGGCCGGCTCAGCCGAGAAGCGCGAGCGTGCGCGCCGCGGCCTCCATCTCGAGCCGCCGTCCGGCTCGCCGCCGTGCGGCCTCCGCGTCCTCGCCCCACTGCGAAATCTCCCAGTCCTCATCGACATGGGCGGCCGACCATGCCGCTTCGACGTCGATGCGGCCATGGAGGATGGCGAGCGCAATGACGGCGGAGCCCGTCAGCGTCATCATCACATGGGTCGCGGCGAGTTGGAGCGGCGCAAGCCCTTCGACCGCCCTGGCGATGGCATCGAGGCTCGCCTGGGGCTGCAGCACCGGCATGATGCCGTAGCCGGACAGGAGGCGGGCGCCGAGGGTCTCATCCGCCCAGCGCAGCAGCGGATCCCACGCGGCCGACTGCCGGGCGATGAGCGCCCGCGGGTCGGTCGCGCGGTAGGACAGGAGGTCGGAACCGGCGTAGGCAACGATCTCGGCGCGGACGTCGGTCATCCGAACGGCGACGCCATCGATCGCCGTGTTGGCGATGCGCGTCAGCTGCATGGTCATCGGGTCGATTTCGTCCCGCTGCGCGTCCCACTCGGCCGCGATGGCCTCGGCCAAAGCGCGGCTCGGGACGGCAAGCGGCGCCCGGCCGGGGGTCTTCGCGACCCTGCCGTCGAGCGTCACGGCGTGGAGGCTGCCGTCCTGCTCCGCGGTCCCGGCAGCCTTGTAGAAGCGGCGGCGGAGCGCGGGCTTGTTGCCGCGCTCCGCCGGACGCATCGGGATGGTGCTGTCGCCGGGGTCGAAGAGGTGGTCCGACATCGCTACTCCTCGTCAGGTCCCTCGCTGGCGGTGCCGAGATCCTTGTCGAAGCCGAGCAGGTTCCAGCTCTGCTGCATGTGGGGCGGCAGTGGCGCGGTGACATCGATCGTGCCGCCGTCCGGATGCGGCAGGACGAGGCGGCGGGCGTGGAGATGAAGGCGGTTCTGCAGCCCGCCCGGCAGTTCCCAGTCCTTGAGGTCGAAATAGAGCGGGTCGCCGACGATGGGGTGGCCGATATGGGCGGCGTGGGCGCGGAGCTGGTGGGTACGCCCCGTTACGGGGCGCATGCTGAGCCACGACAGCTGCGACCCAGCATGATCGACGACCGAGTACAGCGACACCGCATGGGTGGCGTCGTCATGGCCGTGGCGCGCGATCATCATCCCCTCGCCGGCCTCGATGTCCTTGGCGAGCCAGGTCGACACCCGCCCCTGCCGCGGCTTCGGCATGCCGGCAACCAGCGCCCAGTAGATCTTGCGGGTGGATCGGCCGCGGAAGGACGCGGCAAGCTGCGAAGCGGCGAGCCGCGTCTTGGCCACGATGATGACGCCGGACGTCTCGCGGTCGAGGCGATGGACGAGCCGCGGCTTGCGGTCCTTGTCGTCCCGAAGCGCCTCCAGCATGGCGTCGAGGTGGTTGGTGAGGCCCGAGCCGCCCTGGACCGCAAGCCCGGGAGGCTTGTTGAGGACGAGCACCAGTTCGTCCTCGAAGAGCGTCATGTCCCGGAGCTCGCGCAGGGTGGCGTTCGCCTTGCCCACGCCCATCTTGCCGATTGCCGGCTTGCTCGCTCCCGGCTTGCCGGTCGCCGCTCTGCCGGTCGCCGAGCCGCGGGTGGATGCGATTGCCGAGGAAGCCCTGTTCCGGTCGGCGGCGCGAGATGGCGTGGCCACGTGTTCGTCGTCATCGACCGCCGGCGCTTCGCGGGAGGTCGCATAGGACAGAGGCGGGACGCGGACGGCCTGGCCCGGTTCGAGCCGGCTGCTGGTCCTGACGCGGCCGCCGTCGACGCGAATCTGGCCGGAGCGCAGCAGCTTCTGGAGATGCCCGAACGGAAGGTCGGGAAAATGCGCCTTGAACCAGCGGTCGAGCCGCATTCCGGCTTCGTCCGCCTCGACGGTCCGGTTTTCGACTTCGGCCATCAGGCGAACGTCCGTACCAGCGCGAGGCCGCCGACGAGCGCAAGGAGCGACGCCACGACCGAGATGCCCGCATAGGCGAGCGCCGCCGCCGTCTCGCCGCGTTCCCACAGCGCGACGACGTCGAGCGAGAACGCCGAGAAGGTGGTGAACCCGCCGAGGAGGCCGGTCGCCACGAGAAGGCGAAGCTGCTCCGAGGCGTTGAAGCGCTGGGCCAGCAACTCGATGAAGACGCCCATCAGGAACGACCCGAGGACGTTGACGATCATCGTCCCGACCGGGAACCCGGAGCCGAACAGCCTGAGGCTTGCGCTGCCCACGAGGTAGCGCGACACGGATCCGATCGCTCCGCCTGCAGCCACGATAAGGATGTTGCCCATGCGCCGTTCCCTGGTCCGCATCGTCACGATGCGCCACCGCCCAAGGTCTTAGCCGCCGCGGGCCGCTTGCGCCACGCTCCGGTCAGCGTGGGCACCATGGCCAGCATCGCGAGGCCCGCCACGACGAACACGAGCTGCGGCAGCGAGCGGTCGAGGAGGAAGCCATAGATCACCGGCCCGACGAGCTGTCCGGCATCGAGGCCCGAATAGACGATGCCGAACGACTTGCCGAGGCTGCCGGCGGGCACCGCCTCGCGGACTGTGATGTCGCGCGGCGGCAGGGTTGCCCCGAAGAAGAACTCCGCGATGGCCAGGAGCGCGATCACCAGCAATATGGGCCACGCCGCGGCGCCGGCAAGGAGGCACGCCGCGCCGCCGGCGACAAGGGCCACGACCGCAACCACGCGGTGCGGCGTACCGCGGTCGATGATGATGCCGCTGGCAAATGTCCCGACGATCGACGCGCCGAGCGCGATGGCGATGCCGACATTGGCGAGCGCGAGGGTCGCCTCATAGCCCTCGGTGAGAGCGGTGGCGCCGAAATTCATGATTGCGGCGCCGTTGAGGGACGACAGCGCAAAGAACAGGAACGTCAGCCGGATGACCGGCAGCGAGAGGATCGCAAGGAAGCTCGGCGAAAGCTTCCGGTGCGGATGGCCCTCGTCGTGGTGTTCGATGTGCGGAGCGTGCAGCGCGTGGCGCTGCGCGATGACGAAGGCCGCGATCAGGAGCCCCACCACTCCCGCGCTGGCAAGACCGACGCGCCAGCCGAAGGCCGCGCCGAGGCCGCCGATGACGAGAGGCGCCGCGGCGAAACCGATCGAGCCGCCGATGACGTGGGTCGCAAGCGCTCGCCCCAGCCGGTGCTGCGGGATACGCCGGGACAGGATCGACAGGTCTGCCGGATGGTAGACGCTGTTGCCGAGCCCGGCGATGAAGGCGAGCGGGAACAGCCAGTGGTAGTCGGGCACGATCGCCATGGCGAGGACGGCCAACGACTGCAGCGTGATTCCGACCATCAGGAGGCGGTGCGGACCGAACCGGTCGACCAGGATACCGGCCACGATCTGGCCAATCCCCGAAGTCGCGTAGAAGACGGTCAGCACCCAGCTGAGCTGGAGGAAGCTCACGCCGAAATCGTCGCGGATGAGCGGGAGGATCGGCGCCAGTGAAAGCTGCAGGAAATGGCTGCCGAAGTGCGCGGCACCGATCGTGCCGATCGTCAGTCCGTGGAAGCGCTCATTTGGGTCGGACACAGGCTTGCGTCACCTCTCGCTGACGGAGCGCGGGGTGCCGTCAGCCGCCGAGGTCCGAAGGGCGGCGGTGATCGCACGCCGCCCAGGAGGCTACAACCGCACATCCCGCGGGCCAGCCCCGCTAGAGCGAGAGGCCCTGCTCGCGGATGAACTTGTGCGCGAGCGTGACTGTTGCGATGCCGATGATCGCGGCGAGGGCGACGACGACGCAGGACAGCACTGCGCCGATCGACGGCTCGAGCACCGCAAAGAGATTGGCGCAGCCGAAGAGAACAAGAAGGTAGGTCGGAATCGCAAAGGCGAGCGCAACGATCTTCCGCTTTGTTGTCATCGTACCCCAGGCGATTACGGCGCCCTCCGACATTATGCCACGCAAGAAACACTCTCCCTGATGTTGAGAATCCCGCGATTCTATCCCATAGTAACAGTGGGCCGCGTGAACGAGACCGTCCGGTTTTCGGCCCGCCAATCACCAAATCGACCGAGCGCCCGGCCACGCGGGGTTCTCAGCACCCCGCGCCCTCCGCCGCGCCAATAGCGCGCCGCCGGGCTTCGCGAAAGCATTCCTTTGACCTCCTTCTCCGATTTCGGCCTCAACGGGCCGATCCTCAACGCACTTGTGCGCGAGGCCCATACTGCGCCGACCCCCATCCAGGTGGCGGCGATCCCGGTCGTCATGTCCGGCCGCGATCTGCTCGGCATTGCCCAGACGGGCACCGGCAAGACCGCCGCGTTCAGCCTGCCGATGCTCCATCGTCTCGCCGCCAGCGGCAAGCGCGCCCAGCCGCGCACCTGCCGCGCCCTGATCCTGTCGCCGACGCGCGAACTGTCGACGCAGATCGGCGAGCGCGTCCAGGCGTATGGCGCCGACCTCGGCCTGACCTCGACGATCGCCATCGGCGGCGTCTCGATCCGGAGCCAGATCCGCGCGCTGTCGCATGGCGTCGACATCCTCATCGGCACGCCCGGCCGCCTCTTCGACCTGATGCAGGAGCGGGCGCTCCGCCTCGACGCGGTCGAGATATTCGTCCTCGACGAGGCCGACCGGATGCTCGACATGGGCTTCATCCACGCCATCCGGAAGATTGCGGCCGCCCTCCCCGCACAGCGCCAGAGCCTCTTCTTCTCCGCGACCATGCCGCGCGAGATCGAAACGCTCGCCAGGTCGTTGCTCCGCGACCCCGCGATGGCCGCCGTGACGCCCGTGGCCAAGACCGCCGACCTCATCAATCAGCGCGTCGCGTTCGTGCCGCAGCCGGCCAAGCTCGGTGTCCTTGCCAACTTCCTCGCCGATCCGGCCGTTTCACGCGCTCTTGTCTTCACGCGGACCAAGCGTGGTGCGGACCGCGTCGCCAAGGGTCTCGAGCAGGCCGGGATCGAGGCGGACGCGATCCACGGGAACAAGAGCCAGCCGCAGCGCGACCGGGCGCTCCGTTCGTTCCGCGAGGGCGCGCTTCGGGTTCTGGTGGCGACCGATATCGCGGCGCGCGGCATCGACGTCACCGAGATCACCCACGTGTTCAACTTCGAGCTTCCCAACGAACCCGAGAGCTATGTGCATCGGATCGGCCGCACGGGCCGCGCGGGCGCTGCCGGCATAGCGATCTCGCTCTGCAACGATGAAGAGCGCGCGTACCTCCGTGCGATCGAGAAGCTGACGAAGCTGTCGATCCCGGTTCTCCAGATCGAGGGCATCTCGATGGCGGCCGCTGCCGCCATGGATCCCGCCCCGGCCCGTAGCCGGCCGGCGAAGCCGCGCCACCAGCAGACCAAGAACGGCCAGCGACCGCAGAACGCGGGCCCGGCCAAGCGGCAGGGCGCCGGCGGCCGGCCGAACCACGGCCGCCGCAACAAGCCCGGCGCAGGGACGGGCGCGCCGCAGCGCCACGGCGGAATGAGCGTGGCCGACGTGGCGGCTGCCGCAGGCCGGCGTGCTGGCACCGCCTCCGGCCACCGCGACGGCCGCTGACACCTGGGAAGCGCCGGCTCGACCGGCGCTTCTTCCCAGAGGCCGGCGAACGCGGACAGTGCCATCCGCGACCAGGCTCCGGAACCCGTTTCTTCGTCCCGACCGTCGTGGCGGCCTCGAGACCGTGCCGTCCTGGACACGATCACGGTTAAATGCTGCCCCGTCCTTGCAGGATCGCCTTGCGTAACAGTGGCGTGACGGGCCATTGTCCGCCGAATGCGGTGTGTGCCCGCGAGCTGAGCAGTTGGGGAATTGCGCGGCATGTTTCTTGGTCTTGGGAGAAAGTGCCTCGCGGTTGGGGCGCTTGTGTTGGCCGCTTGCGTGGCCTCGGTACCGGCGCAGGCGGCGCGGGATGAAGTAAAGCCACCGCTCGAAGAGCGCGCGCCGCCCGAGATGCGGACCGCGTTCTTCCCCATGGCGGATCGGTTCGAGTTCGTCGCCGACAGCCGGACGCCAGTCATCAAGGCGTTCCAGGAAGACGTCGAGATCGGATACATCTTCTCGGCGTTCGACATCGTCCGGCCGCCGAGCTACTCGCCGCGTCCGTTCGATGCGATCGTCGGCATGGATACTGCGGGTGTCATCACCGGTATCGAACTGATTTCGTTCTACGATTCGTATCTGGTCGGCTTTCCGGCGCGCATCGAGCGGATCAAGACCTTCCTCGGCGCGCATGTCGGCTACGATGCGGTGCCGGGCAACGCCGCGTTCCCGCTCCCACCGGATTTCGTGGCGGGCGTCACCATCTCGGCGCGCTCGATGCGATCGGGCATCCTGGATGCGGCGCGGATCGTCTTCCGGGCCAATTCCAACCTTCCGCCGATCACCGAGCCAACGCTCGACGTCGACGGTTTCGGCGTCCGGAGCTGGGCCGACCTCGTCGCGTCGGGGGCAATCGTTCACCGGACCGTCACATACGGCGAGGTGCGCGAACTCTTTGCCGCGCAGGGCGTGACCAATCCGGTCACCGAGGTGCCGCTCGGCCAGGAGTCGATGACGGTCGCCAGCGAGCGGTTCGAGTGCCGCTTCGAGAATGCGCGCGATTGCTCGGTCACCCCGCCGGAAATCCACCCGGCCAACGAGATCTATACCGACCTCTACTTCTCGCTCGGCACGCCCGGCATGATCGGGCGGAACGCCCTCACGTCGGACCGCTATGCGCGCTATTTCAGCCCGCAGCCGACGGGCACGAACATGCTGCTGATGTTCTCGGCGGGCCCCTACAATTTCCGCGGTATCAGCTACTACGACACCGACAGGGGAGAGCTGTTCGACCGCTTCAAGCTCATCCAGGGCGATCTCGAGATCGTGTTCCACGCTGACCAGCACCAGCTGATCGGCGCGATCGGCGGCGAGCGGCCCCGCCTGCCTGATGCGAGCGCCTATTTCATTCCGCCCGATTCCGGCTTCGATCCGCTGGAGCCGTTCGAGATCGTGCTGCTCGTCCATGGCACCGACGCAGCAGGGGTCGAGCATACCGTCGAAGTCCCCGTCGCCTACCAGACGCCGACGGACGTCGTTCTGTTCCCCTATGTCGAGCCGCCCGAGGAGTGGGTCCAGGCGTGGCAGCAGCAGCGCGGGGACGTGATCATCCTCGGCCTCATGCTGATCGTACTGACCGGTATCTTCATCTTCCAGAAGCAGCTGACGCAGCGGCGGAAGCTGCATCTGTGGGTGCGGACCGGCTTCCTTGCCTTCACGCTCGTCTGGCTCGGCTGGACGGCCGGCGGGCAGCTCTCCATCGAGCACGTCACCAATTATCTCCGGATTCCGCTCGACGGCCTCGACCTCAACTTCCTCCTGCGCGAGCCGCTGATCGTGATGATCTCGGCCTACACGCTCGTCTCGCTGGTCCTGATCGGCCGGGGTGTGTTCTGCGGCTGGCTATGTCCCTTCGGGGCAATGCAGGAACTGACGGCCAAGGTCGGGCGCTTCCTTCACCTGCCGCAGTGGACACCGCCGGACTGGCTGCATCGCTGGATGTGGCTGCCGAAATACGGCACGGCGGCGCTGATCGTCGTCGTGGTGTTCGCCGTGCCCGAGGCCTTCCATGTCGCGGGCGAGATCGAGCCGTTCAACACAGCCATCGGCTCGGTGTTCTCGCGGCCGGCGCCGTACGTCACCTACGCTGTGCTCCTGATCGTGATGAGCCTGTTCACGGAGCGGTTCTTCTGCCGCTTCCTCTGCCCGCTCGGCGGCTTCCTCGCCGTTGCGGACCGGCTCCACATCTTCACATTCCTCAAGCGCCGTGACGCCTGCGGCACGTCCTGCCATCTCTGCGAACGGTCCTGCCCGGTCCGCGCGATCGAGAGGAACGGCAAGATCATCATGGCCGAGTGCTTCCAGTGCCTCGACTGCCAGGTCGAGTATTACGACGACCATCGCTGCCCGCCGCTTTCCAAGCAGCGGAAGCAGAGGGAGCGCGCGGCCAAGAAGGCGGACGTTCCGTCGACCGGAATTCCTCCGATGGGCGTGCCGGTCCCGGTGATGGCCCGCACGGCAGCCAGTCCGGCGATGGAACCGGCACGCGGAGCAGACCTATGACCCTCGCCGACGTCACGCCATCTCCACGCCGCGGCATCTCGCGGCGGCAGGCGCTCAAGGTCGTGGCGGCGACCGCCGCCATCCCCGTTGCCGTCACCGGCTGGCGGCTGCTCGGGCCGGCTGCCACCTTCCACACCTGGGAAGGCGAGGTTCTCGGGGCGGTTTCATCGCTGACCCTGTATCATTCGAATGCCACATATGCGCGGCGGACGATCGACCGCATGATCGCCGAGGTACGGAGGCTGGAGGCGGTCTTCAGCCTCTTCCATCCGACCAGCGAACTTTCGCGGCTCAACGCCTCCGGACGGATCGGCGGCGCGTCGCGCGATCTGGTGACCGTCATGGAGGCGGCCCGCGCGGCCGGCGAGGTGACGGGCGGTGCGTTCGATACCACCGTGCAGCCGCTCTGGGACGTCTACGCCGCCCATTTTGCACGACCCGGGGCCGACCCCGCCGGTCCATCGGCCGCCGTCGTCGAATCGGCGCGGCGCCTTGTGGGGTACCGGAACATCGAGATCGGCTCGCGCAGCGTCGCCTTTGCGGAGCCGGGCATGATGGCGACGCTCAACGGCATCGCGCAGGGCTACATCACCGACACCGTGGCCGACATCCTCCGCAACGAGGGCTTCAACCACGTCGTGGTGGAACTGGGCGAGACACGCGTGGTCGGGGATCATCCGGACGGCCGGCCGTGGCGGGTGGGCCTGCGCAACCAGGAAGGCGCGACCGATCGGATGATCGATCTTGCCGACGGTTCGGTGGCGCTCCACGGCGGGTACGGCACGGTCTTCGATCCGGAGGGCCGCAACCATCACATCTTCGACCCGTCGACTGGACTCAGCGCGCATCGGGTCGCGGATGTCGTCGTCCTCAGCCCGCGGGCAATCGTCGCGGATGCGATCGGAGTGGGACTGTACGTTACCGGCGAGGAACGCGCTGCTGCGATCATTGCCGCCTATCCGGGAACCAAGGCGACCTTCACCAGAACCGACGGAACCCGCGTTTCCATCGGCTAAGCGGTCGGGCGCCGGCGGAGGAAGCCCAGGCGCGTGCCGACGCGGTGCGGTGTCGGACGCCCAGTGGAAGTGCCGCTCGGACTTGCCCTGCCGGACGGAGTGGCAGTCCCGTTGTCCTGATTGACCTCGAGGGCTCGTCCGGGCCCCGTGTTCGGCCTTTCTTTGCCATCGGCCCTTTCTGGCCGGCCCGGCTTCGAGCCGGCAATTCCCCGGCCGGTACGGCTCGATGTCTCGACCGGGCAATTTGAACTGCACTCCTCGTCGTCCGGGCTCCGCCGATATACCTGCCGTTGCTTGCACCGTTTGCAGCGTCTCCGACAGCACCGGGAGGCCTCGCGCCAGAGCAGGCGGCGGCTGTCATCGTCGTGCCCGGACCTGTGAGCGGGACGCCCCATCGTCCGGAAGCAACGCGTGGCTCACATGTCGGTGAAATGGCGGCGCAACGGCGTCATTGTCGAAAAGATTACCGACGCCTTCAACTTTCTTCTGGACAACCGCGGGGGTGCTGGTGAATCGTCACCGGACCAGGCTGAAGAAGCACTTCTGGAGTGGAGGAAAGAACAATGACATCGACAAGCGGCCGGATCGGCCGCCCACGGGGGCCCGCGCTCATAGCGGTAGCCGGCGCCGTACTCGGGGCCGGCCTACTCATGTCGTCGACGGCGTACGCGCAGGCCGACAGTTACCGCATCTACGTCGCCAACGAGTATGGCGCGAACATCTCGGTCATCGACACGAATACGGACACCGTCATCGCCGAGATTCCGATCTCCGGTCGCCCTGGCGATGTCCGCCCGCGCGGCATGGCCGTCAGTCCCGACGGCCGCACGATCTATGTGTCGATCTCGGACTTCAACCCGCAATTCGAGACGCCCGAGGACAAGATCGTCGCGATCGACGTCCTCACCAACGAGATCGTGGGTGAGCTCCGTGCCGGTGGCAATCCCGAGCGCCTCGCGATCAATCCGGCTGGCACGCAGATCTGGGCGTCGCTGGAAGCCATCGCCCAGGGCGCCGGCTACGACATCAACACGGGCGCGCTCATCGGCTCCTTCCGCGTCGGCGTTGAGGCCGAAGGCGTCGCAGTATCGCCCGACGGCCGCTGGGTCTACGTGACCGCAGAAGCCACGCACACGACGACCATTATCGACGCGGTCAACCTCGTCGTCGTGAAGCATCTCCTCGTCGGCAACCGCCCGCGCGTGGTCGTGTTCTCGACCGATGGCGCCTACGCCTATGTCACGGCAGAGATCGGCGGCACCGTGTCCGTCATCGACACCGAGACGCAGCTGGTCGTCGGCACGATCAATCTCGGCCTCGACTCGCGTCCGGTCGAAGTCGTGACTTCGCCTGACGGTTCCCGCCTTTACGTCGCTGGCGGCGGCACGAGCGCGGTCTACGTCATCGACACGGCCACGAACGAGGTGATCGCGACCATCCGCGAGCAGATGGGCCGGCGCCCGTGGGGCATCACCATCACGCCCGACGGCAGCAAGGTCTACACGGCCAACGGCCTGTCGGACTCGGTTTCGGTCATCGACACCCAGTGCCTCTGCGTCGTTGACAACATCGCGGTTGGCCGCGGTGCCCATTCCGTCGTGCTGGGAGTGGTCCCCAATGAGTAAGACAATCCGGAACCTCCTTGCGGCCAGCGCCTTCGCGCTTGCCGTGCCCGCGGCGACCACGGCCTCGGCGCAGTACACGAACGAGCCGTTCTTCGACTGGACGATCGTGATGAGCCAGGGATACGGCCTCGAAATGGCGTTGGTCCGCATCAACGTCCTCGAGGCCATTGAGGGCCCTGTCGATCCCGACCTGATCGAGGTCGTCGAGCAGATGGCCAAGGGTGACTGGGAGCGCTTCGGCGGCACGCTCGCCGCTCGTGATCCCGCCCTCGCGCGGGAGCTCCACGAGTATCTCGAAGCGTTCGAGGAAGTCCTCGAAGACGGCGATGCCGCTGACCATCTCTACGAGCCGACCCGCGCCCTGCTCGCGCAGGCCTATGACATCGTCATCGACCCGGCGGTTCGCGAATCGCCGGCCTACAAGGGCGCGCTCATCGCCCAGCTTCTCCTTGCCGAAGGCGGTGTTGCGGAAGGCTACGAGGAAGCCGAAGAGGAGATCTTCGCCTACTCGATGGGCTGGGGTGCGCTCCAGCGCGTGAAGGAGCTCTGGGCGGATATCCAAGGTCCCCTGACGGATGGCCAGAAGGATGAGGCCAACCAGCTCTTCGGCATTCTCGACGCGCTCTACCCCCAGGCGGCTCCGCCGGAGGAATGGGTCGGCCAGAACCCCGAGGAAGCCGAAGCCCCGTCCCAGCTCCTGATGGGCCTTGTGGAAGTCGCTGCCGACGCCAGCCTCTATGCCGGTCGTGATCTCGGTCGTCTCGCCGCGCACCTTGCGGACACTGTCGCTCCGTCCTGCGCCATGATCGCAGCCGGGGACGATGCCCTCGCCAAGGAGGCCTTCTATCCGGCCGCCGATCACTTCTTCGGCGAAACCACCGGCCTGGCGGACCTCGTCAATCTCTTCGACGAGGAACTCTTCGAGCGGGCGGAGGCGATCATTCCGCTCTTCGCTCTCCTCGAGGAAGACGACGACGACGATGATGAATCGTCGGCCTCGGACGACGATGATGACGACGACGACGAGGAGTTCGAGTACGGCGTCGAAGCCTGCGAGGCGCTCGTGCAGACCTTCCGCGATGCCCAGGCGCTGCTCGGCGGCTAACCCGACGACGACCTGACAATGGCGCTTGAGGGGGCCGCTTCTGCAGACCGCAGTAGCGGCCCCTTTTCTGTCCGGAAGGAACGCCAACGCCCGAAGAGCGGAAAGGCGTTCTCGGAGTGGTCAGCAGATGACAGGCAAGGCGGGCTTGGCTACGGTGCGCCCGGTTGGATCGCAATCGCCGGCGACAAGAAGAAAGAACTCGAATCCAAGGCGGACCTATCCGCGATCGACAACCGGGGCGCAGCTCTTCGCAGCAATTGCGGACTTGCCTGAGGGAGGCGAGGTTGCGCACCCAGAGCTTCATGTTGGACCGCAATGCTCATGAAGACTGATTCTCCGGCAACGCCGGCAATTGAGGTGCTCGACATCGGCCGTCGCTATGGCGGCCTCGATGCCGTGGACGGCCTTACCTTTACGGTGAACAGGGGCGAGTTCTTCGCCCTCCTCGGTCCCAATGGCGCCGGCAAGAGCACCCTCCTCCACATGCTGACGACACTCGTCGTGCCAACGCGGGGCGCTGCCCGCGTGATGGGTCACGACGTCGTCAAGGAGCCGAAGGAGGTGCGGTGGAAGCTGGGCATGGTGTTCCAGGATCCAGCGCTCGACGAGCGGCTTACCGCGGCCGAGAATCTTCAGATTCACGCGGTGCTCTACGGCGTGCCCAGGGCAGACCGGAAGAAGGCTGTCGCCGAGGCGCTGGCCTGGGCGTCGCTCGCCGATACGGGCAAGCGTCGCGTCGGAACCTTTTCGGGCGGCATGAAGCGCCGCCTCGAGCTTGCCCGCGCCCTCATGCACAAGCCGAGCGTCCTGTTCCTCGACGAGCCGACCATCGGCCTCGACCCGCAGGGACGGCGCAATCTCTGGGAGCGGATCGAAGCGCTCCGCGACGGCGGCATGACGGTGCTGATGACCACGCACAATCTTCCGGAAGCGGAAATGTGCGACCGCGTCGGCATCGTCGACCACGGCAAATTGATCGCGATCGGGCCGCCGGGCGACCTCATCCGCGAGCATATCGGTCCCGATGGCGACCTCGAGGATGTCTTCATCAAGCTGACCGGCCGCGACCTCCGCGACGACGTCGCCACCGTGCGCGACCGCATGGTCAGCTTCGCCCAGCGTGGCGGGGAGCACACGCGATGACCGCCGCCACCGCCGTCGAGCCCCCGCGTCGGGCGGGTTTGCTTGCGCGCGCCGAGATCGTGCCCTCGGTCGTCTACATCATGTGGAAGCGCGAGATGCAGCGCTACCGCCGGGACCGGTCGCAGATCTTTGGCGGCGTGTCGCGGACGATCCTGTGGCTGCTGATCCTCGGCTACGGTCTCGGCGCGGCGCTGCGCGAGGTCGAGGGCTATTCCTACTCGGTGTACGTCCTGCCCGGCGTTGTGGTCCTCAACGTCCTGTTCGCCTCGCTGCAATGCGCCATTTCGCTCGTCTACGACCGGCAGGTGGGCCTGCTGCGCGAGGTGATGGTTTCGCCTGCCCCGATCCTGTCGGTCACGCTCGGCAAGCTCTTCGGCGGGGCGACCATTTCGGTCTTCCAGGGCACGATCCCCCTCCTGTTCGCAATGGGCGCGTCGCTGTTCGGCATCGTCACCCGCTGGACGCCGCCGGAAAGCATGCCGGCGATATCGATCGCGATCGGCCTCCTGGGGATCCTCGCGATCGTCTTCTGGAACCGACAGGGCATCATGGAGATGGTGCAAAGTGGCCGGCCGTTCATCTGGCTCCGCGATAACTGGACGCTCTCGCTCGGCCGCACGCTCTACTTCGCCTTCCTGATCGCCGCCGCCGCCGGCATCCTGATCTGGCTGGCGACCAAGGGCGCGGCTACCTCCTCGTCGTTCGCCAACGTGAACAGCGGCATCTTCAGCCTCGAGCGCGTGTTCCCGAACCTCTTCTCGGTCGACACGGCGGTTACGGTCGTGATGGCCTGGGTGGTGATGTTCTTCCTCGGCATCCTGATGACGGGCATCGGGGTGATCATTGCGTCCCGCCTGAAGACGTTCGAGGGATTTGGTGCAATCTCGAACGGTATCATCCAGCCGCTCTACTTCCTGTCCGGTTCGATCTTCCCGCTGCGCGGCGCGATCGGCGGCGCCGGCTTCACGCAGATTTCCGACGCTGCGCGCGAGATGTTGCGCCGCGAGGGCGTGAACACAATCGGCGGCTCCTGGTTCATCCAACTGCCCGTCTGGATCCAGGTTCTCGTGTTCGCCAACCCGGTCAGCTACGCGCTCGACGTCCTTCGCTACATCATCATGGACTATCACCAGCTCGATCTGACGCTGGGCCTCAGCGTGACCTTCGCCCTGCCGCTTGTGGTGATCGTGATCGCCGCATGGGCGATGAACCGGATGATGAAGCAAGGTCCGGGTCGCCTCGCGAGACGAAAACCCCGCTGACGGTTGAAGGACGGAGTCCGATTGCGGCTGCCGGGGCTCAGGCCGTCCGGATGCGTACGACGTCGCCGTCAACGGCGACATCGTACACGCGTACCGGTTCGTCCGTGTAGCCGTCGATGACCGCCCCGGTCCGGATGTCGAAACGGGCGCCATGCCAGGGACATGTCACCGTCGTCCCGTGAAGCTCGCCATCGCCGAGTGAGCCGCCCTCGTGCGGGCAGATGCCGCCGAACGCGAAGCACTCGCCACCGACATTTGCGATCACGACCTCGACGCCATCGAGGTCGACGGTCTTCATCGTTCCGGGTGGCACGGCGGCCAGGTCGACGACGATCTCAGCCATTCGCATGTTCCCGGACAATGACGGGCGGCATCATCGCCGAATCGCTCAGGCTGCGACGCGGTCTGAGACGCGCTCGATGAGAAGCCGGTGCGCCCGGTCGACGATATCGTCGATGGAGCGGGTGCGGGCAAGCATGGCGACGGCCCGCGCGTGGATCTCGGCGCGGCTCGGCAGGTGCGGCAGGTGGATCGTATGGGCGATCTCGCTGGCCCGCTCCCGTGCGGCGGTCGCAATCCGCCTGAACTCCGTCAGCGTCGGCGCATGGTCGATGGCGTTGCGCAGGCCGCGGACGATCGTCTCGAGGTCGAACGTCGCGACTACGTCCGCTGCGGCGCGATCGATGGTGCGCGCGCCGAGCTTCTGCTCGTTGCGGAGCACTGCCCGGGGCGGAGCCTTCAGGTCCCAGACGAGGCCCGTCCAGGACAGGGCCCGGAGTACGTAGTAGGTCGGGTCCCACTCGTACCAGCGAAAGCCCTGGCGGACGCTCGACTGGAAGGCGTGGTGATTGTTGTGCCACCCCTCGCCCATCGTGAAGAAGGCGAGGATCCAGTTGTTCCGGCTGTCGTCGCCGGTGACGTAGCGCTTGCGGCCGAAGACGTGCGCGACCGAGTTGATGGCGAAGGTCGCGTGATAGACGAACACCGTCGACCACACGAAGCCGACGATCAGCCCGGGCCAGCCGGCGATCAGGAAGCAGATCGTCCCCAGCACCAGCGCGGGGAAGGTCTGGTACTCGTCCAGCCAGCGGAGCTCCGGATACTTGTAGAAGTCCGCGATCTTCACCTCGTCGAAGTCCTGGTGTGCGCGGCTGAAGATCCAGCCGAAATGCGAGAACCAGAAGCCCTTGTGCCGCGGCGAGTGCGTGTCGTGCTCGGTGTCGGAGTGGAGATGGTGGTGACGATGTTTGGTCGCCCACCACAGGACGCTCTTCTGCGCCGTGGACTGCGCCATGAAGGCCAGGATGAACTGGAACCAGCGGCTCGTCGCAAAGGCGCGGTGCGAGAAATAGCGGTGATAGCCGGCGCCGATGAAGAAGATGCGGACGAAGTAGAGGACGACGCCGATCACGACAGCTTCGACCGTCACGCCGGTGAAGACGACCCCAAGCGCCGCTACATGCACGAGGATGAAGGGAATGGTGCCCGGATAAACGATGTCGTCGCCGTGCTCGTCGCGTCCGCTCACGCCGTCGCCGGCGTCCGAAAGCCCTGCCTCGCTCAAGAATGCATCTCCGTGGCCGCCGCAACCTCCTGGAAGAGTGGTGCAGGGAGGCCGATTCCACAAGCGTCACGGCGTCGCTGCCCATTCCATAGGCAGACCCTGTCGGCAAGTGGGCGGGCGGTTACGACCAACCCACGAAAGGCGCAGGTTTCCGGCTGGCATAGTGCCTGCATCTGGTTCCCCGTGCAGCGCGTCTAGGGTTCCGGCCGGGTCTCTCCTCCCCGGCGCTGGTCCAAGAGATGCGGGTTCGGGGCAGCAGCTTTCGAATTACACGGCGGGCCAAAATCCCGGGAGGTTCCTGCACCTCGGTTTGCCCAGCGCGGACCAGCCTCCCGGATCTCCTTGCGAGGCCGGTCCAGCATCAAGGAGAGACTCACATGCCCAGAGCCCGCCACACGCTCCCTGCCCTTGCCCTCGCGACTGCGGCCCTCATTCTCCCCAGTACCTCCGCGCAGGCGCAGGAACGGACCAGCTTCAGTGTCTGCTGGTCGATCTATGTCGGCTGGATGCCGTGGGGCTGGATCGAGGATTCAGGCATCATGGACAAATGGGCCGACATGTACGGCATCGACGTCGACATCGTGCAGATCAACGACTACGTCGAGTCCATCAACCAGTACACGGCCGGCACTTTCGACGGCTGCTCCATGACCAACATGGACGGCCTTTCCATTCCGGCGGGCGGCGGCGTCGACACGACCGCGCTCATCATCGGGGACTTCTCGAACGGCAATGACGGGATCGTCCTGAAGGGCGCGACCGAGCTCAGCGCCATCCTCGGCCAGAACGTCAATCTCGTGGAGCTTTCGGTCTCCCATTACCTGCTCGCACGGGCGCTCGATTCGATCGGCGCCACGGAGCGCGATCTCACCGTGGTGAACACGTCCGACGCGGACATGATCGCCGCATTCCAGGCCAGCGCAGTCACCTCGGTGGTGACGTGGAATCCGCTGCTGTCGGAGATTCTCAACACGCCCGACGCGCACGAAGTGTTCAATTCGAGCCAGATTCCCGGCGAGATCATCGACATCATGATGGTCAACACCGACGTGCTCGCGGACAACCCCGACTTCGGCAAGGCGCTGGTCGGCGCCTGGTACGAAGCAATGGCGATCATGTCGAGCGACACGCCGGAAGGCATTGCCGCCCGCACCGCGATGGGAGTCGCGTCCGGCACCGACCTGGCGGGCTTCGACGCGCAGCTTGCCACGACGCAGATGTTCTACACGCCGGCCGAGGCGGTTGCCTTCGCCAACAGCCCCGAACTGCCGACGACGATGGACTACGTGCGGAACTTCCTGTTCGACCACGGCATCCTCGGCGTCGGGGCCCCGAATGCTGGCTTCGTCGGGATCGCCTTCCCCGACGGGACGGTGCTCGGCGACGCCAGCAACGTGAAGCTCCGCTTCGACCCGACCTTCATGCAGATGGCGGCCGACGGAGCCCTGTGACGGCCACCGACACGGGATCGTCCGACATCGCCGGTGCGGCTCCGAACGGGCCGCGCCGGCGGACCCGGCACCGGACGAGGATCGTCAACCGGAAGCCCAGCCGCTCCGCGGCGATCTTCCTTGGCCTGCTGCCGTTCCTCGTCGTCGTGGTCGTCTATGCGGTCGCGTCCGCCGATCGGCTTGCCGTCAACCCGCAGGACCGTCTCCTGCCCTCGATCGGGCAGATGTGGGAGACGTTTCGCACCTATGCCTTCACCCCCGACCAGCGCACCGGCAACTATCTCCTTTGGACCGATACCTTCTCCAGCCTGAAGCGCCTCTTCCTCGGCATCGTCATCTCCGGCGCCCTGGCGCTGTCCCTCGGGATCTCGATCGGCTTCCTGCCGATGGTGCGGGCCGGCCTGGCGCCGTTCGTGGCGGCCATTTCGCTGATTCCCCCGCTGGCGGTGCTGCCGATCCTCTTTCTTCTCCTCGGCCTCGGCGACACGGCAAAGGTCGCGCTCATCGTCATCGGCATTGCGCCGATCATGGTGCGCAGCGTGTCGAGGTCGGTCTCGGAGATTCCCGAGGAGCAGATCATCAAGGCCGAGACGCTCGGCGCCTCGACCTGGCAGATGATCACGCGCCTGGCGCTGCCCCAGGCAATGCCGCCATTGTTCAATGCCCTCAGGCTCGGTCTCGGGCCGGCGTGGATCTTCCTCATCTCGGCGGAAGGCATCCAGGCGACGGACGGCCTCGGCTACCGCATCTTTCTCGTCCGGCGCTACCTCGCGATGGACGTCATCCTGCCCTATGTCGCGTGGATCACCCTGATTGCCTACCTCATCGACCTCAGCCTGCGCCTGACGGCGCGGCGGATGTTCCGCTGGGCCTATCCAAAGGGAGCCGGCCTATGAGCCGGGTTACGGTCGACGGCCTCTTCATGGAGTACGACCGGACGCCCATCCTCGAGCGGATCAGTCTCGAGGTGGCTTCCGGGACCTTCTGTGCGATCGTCGGTGCGTCGGGCTGCGGGAAGTCGACGTTTCTACGCCTCCTCCTCAGCCAGGAGCGGCCGACGCGCGGCGTCATCCGCATCGACGGCGACGAGATCGCGCCCGAGCCGACGCCGGACCGCGGCATCGTCTTCCAGCGCTACTCGGTATTCCCGCATCTCACCGTGTGCGGCAACCTTACTCTCGCCGCCGAGCTGAAGCGGTCGCGGCTCGTCGGCCGGCTGTTCGGCGCCGCTCGCCGGCGCGAGAAGGATGCGATCTCGGACACGCTGCGGAAGATCGGCCTGTGGGATGCGCGCAACCGCTATCCGGCACAGCTTTCCGGCGGCATGCAGCAGCGGCTGGCGATTGCGCAGGCGCTGGTGATGAAGCCCAAAGTGCTGCTCCTGGACGAGCCGTTCGGTGCGCTCGACCCGGGCATTCGCGCCGACATGCACGACATCCTGCTGACGTTGTGGCGGGAGACGCGGATGACCGTCTTCATGGTGACGCACGACATCAAGGAAGCCTTCAAGCTCGGCAACCGCGTCCTCGTCTTCGACAAGGTGCGGCACGACCCGCAGCATCCGGCGGCCTATGGCGCCACGATCACCTATGATCTTCTCCTCGACCGGAATCGGAGGAAGGCACCGGATGCCGCCGACAGAAGCGGTCCGGATCTCGCAGGGAGCGTTCACTGATGCGCCACACGACAACGACCAGCCGGACCGCCAGGACGACGGAGCCGGGGCGAAACCATCATCCCGACTTCGACAAGCTCCAGATGCGCGGCTGGAAGGCCGCGGTGAAGGAAGGAACCATCCCCGAGGACGCGTGGAAGAAGGAGCGGCAGTGGGCCCTGCGCATGGGCCTGACGGGCGCCGATTCGATCACCGACAAGTCGATCCCGACCTTCGCCCGCGGCGAGCTCCCGCATTATGCCGGCATCAATACCTTCCTCAAGGCGCCCTACATCGAGGATGCGACGAAGGTGAAGGGTTTTGACGCGGCCGTCATGGGCATTCCGTTCGACGGCGGCACGACCTATCGACCCGGCACGCGGTTCGGACCGCAGGGCGTGCGGCGGATTTCGGCGCTCTACACGCCATACAACTATGAGATGGGAATCGACCTTCGCGAGCAGATGACGCTGTGCGACGTGGGCGACGTGTTCACGATCCCGGCTAACATCGAGAAGACATTCGACCAGATCTCGCGTGCCGTGAGCCACGTGTTCTCGTCCGGCGCGCTGCCGATCATGATCGGCGGCGACCACTCGATCGGGTTCCCCTGCGTGCGCGGCATTGCGCAGTGCACGTCGAAGCGGATCGGCATCGTTCATTTCGACCGCCACATCGACATCCAGGAGAAGGATCTCGACGAGCGGATGCATACGACGCCGTGGTTCCATGCCACCAACATGCCGAACGTGCCGGCCGTGAACCTCGTCCAGGTCGGCATCGGCGGCTGGCAGGTGCCCCGCGAGGGCGTGAAGGTCGCGCGCGAGCGCAACACCAACATCCTGACGATGCGCGACGTGGAGGAGCTCGGCCTCGACAAGACCGCGGAGATCGCGCTCGAACTCGCATGGAAGGACGCCGACGCAGTCTACATCTCGTTCGACATCGATTCGGTCGACTGCGGCTTCGTCCCCGGGACCGGCTGGCCCGAGCCGGGCGGATTCCTGCCGCGCGAGGCCCTGGCGCTCGTGGGCAAGGTTGCGGCGGAGGGCATCTGCGGCCTCGAGGTCGTCGAGGTCTCGCCGCCATACGACACCTCCGACATCACCGCGCTCCTCGCGACCCGCGTCATCGTCGATGTGCTGGGCGCGATGGTGTCGAACGGCACCATGGGCAAGCACCGGGCGATCATCGACAAGCCGGTGACGATCCCCGCTGGTCCGGAACCCGCCTGATGCCGCGGCTCGACGATCCGGCCGCACACGGCGCACGGCCGCGCACCAGCAAACCGAAGCATGACGACTCGCGTCGCGACGGGTTTGCTCATGACCACGGGCATAGCCACGGCCCGGGCCACAACCACGCGCACGGGCACGAGTTGCACTCGCATCCGCGCGCCGATCATCGTGCCGACGAGATCAGGGCGCTGGCGGCGACGTTCGTTGAGGGCTTCCGCAGCGCCGAGGACAAGACCAGCTATCTGCGCCTTGCGGGCGTGCCGGATTCGATTCCGGGGCCGGATGGCCTCGCCAGGCGGCTCGTCGACGTCACCATCAGCGACGGCTTCCAGGTCGCGACGGCTTCGCCGGGGTTCGGGACCAGGGACCTCGTCTACCTCCCCTTCCCCGGCGGAATGATCGCACCGCGGACGACGCTGACGATGACCTATGTCTCACTCACCGGGCGAAGCGACATCGATCTCGTCGACTTCCTCGCCGGACGATTCCACGCCGCAAAATAGAAGGCGGAAGGAGGCCGGTGCAAGACCGGCCTCCCCGAAAGATCCGTGAACCGGTGCGTTACGGTCCGCAGATGGCTCCGCCAGGACCGTCGCCGAACGTGTCGAGGCGGGCGATGACGTCATCCCCGGCCGTGGCGGCCGGGAGTTCGGTCTCGACCTGGGCGATGGCGATGCGTGTCTGCACTTCGGCGCGCACCCAGGTCACTTCCTGGTCGATCCGCACGACCTCGATCGGCTGGCGGAGCTGGTGATCCCAGGGCCGGAACGAAGTCTCCGGCCCCTTGAGGACGTCGAACACCGTGTCGGGGCTCTCAAGATAGTCAACGATGGCCTCCGGATCGGTGGAGTCCACCGCAACGATGGTCTCATACAGGATCTTCACGGCGTGATACGCCGCCCAGGCGGTCGGATCTGCCGGCTCGCTCCAGCGCGCCACGTAGGCGTCGTTGAACGAGGCGGCGTCATTGGATGACTTCGTCGTATCCCACGCGGAGAAGCGGTAGCGCGGGTTGTTGATCTGCGCGTAGAGGCGCGCGCTCGCGATGTAGTCGCGCGTCTGCGAGATCACGTCCGGGAAGGTGAGCGCCGGCACGTCGCCATGGCCGTACGTCTCGATCTGGTTGAGGAAGGCGATCTGGTCGATCGGGTTGACGAGGAGCAGGAGCACGTCCGCGTTCGACCGGCCGATCGCGTTGGCCTCGTTGATGTACACCGGCTGCTCGATGTCGACGCCGGCGGCCGCCGCCACGGTTCCGCCTGCGCCATGCTGCTCGATCGCTGCTGCGGCGCGCAGCATCATCCGCTCGCCTTCGGGGTTGTTCTCATAGAGAACGAACCAGTTGCGGTAGCCCTGGCTGGCGCCCCACGTCGCGATTGCGTCGAGGAACATGGCCGCGCTCGGTTCGATATGGAAGGTGTACCGGCGACAGCTGTCGCCGCGCAGCGCATCGTTCGAACTGCCGACGTTGAAGAACGGCACCCGGGCCGCTTCGCAGATGTCGCTGATCACCTCGGCCTGGCCCGCGCCGACGCCGCCGATGATGGCGACGGCACCCTGCGCCTCGATCAGGCGTTCGGTCGTCCGAATCGCCGATTCAGTGCTCGGTGAACTGCCCAGCAGCACGTCGAACGTGTGCCCGGCAGCGGCGGCGCGCTGGCCGATCACGGACTCGGCGAGAATGACGCCGTTGCGTGCGCCCGTGCCCGGATAGTCGTTGATCGACGTGCGGACGGTCGAAAGGCCGGTGGCGGCCGGGAAGACCGTGCCGACATGGATGCGCTGGGCGTCCTGCGCGCGCGCAACGAACGGCAGAAGGCTCGACGAGGCGGCGGCGCCGCCGAGCGCCAGAAGCTGGCGTCTGGAAGGATTGAACATCTATGGCCCCTCAATCGTGCGCGTCGGCCGCGGCAGATCCATGTACGGCACGTCGTATTCGTCGAGGATCGCGTAGATCTCGGTCCAGGTGTCGGCCAGGGCGAGGTCGAGCAGATCGCGCAACGATTCGTCACCGATGCGTACCGCTATCGCCATGTTGATGAACATGGGGATGAAAGGCGGCTCGAAGGGCGGGTCGACCGGAGCGACGGTCAGGTTGCCGAGCACCTGGGCGTAGTAGCCCGCCGCCGGTCCCCATGTGATGACGACGTCCACCTCGCCATTGGCGACGGCGTCGAATGCCGGCCGGAGGGGCTCCTCGGCGCCCGCAAGGTACTGGAACTCACGCGTGATGTTGTCGCCGAGATCCCGCACCTGGAGCGCATTGTAGGCCGGGCCGTCGGCGGGCTGGACGCCCACTTTCATTTCGCGCAGTCGCGGATCGTCGAACATGTTGACGTGATGCGCGGGATCGTCCGTCCGATAAACGAACACGAACGGGCTGCGGTAGTACGAGATCGTCGTCAGCACCCCGCCCTGCCCGTCCGGCACGCCCATGACGATGTCGCAATTGCCCTGTCGCAGCTGGTCGTCGAACATGGTCAGCGCCTGCGGCCACCACAGGAAGGTGATCTCGGCGCCGAGTGAAGTCGCCAGTGCCTCCGCGATGCGGTTCTCGAACCCCGCCCGCTCGTCATCCGAGAAGGGCAGGATGCTCGGATCGGCACAGACCCGCATCTCCCAGGCCGAGGCCTGCGAAAGACCCGCCGCCGTAGCGAGCAGGAACGATCCTGAAATTGCTGCCAGCCGGCGGGCCGACAGTCCCGGCGGCCGCAGCCGCCCGGCTCTTGCCATCCTTGTCTTCACCGTTTCCCTCACATCGTCGATCGAAAGCCGACTTCGTCGCCTGCAGTAGCATGGCCGCCCGCGGCCGGTATACCGGCCAGCGTCGTGCGGCGGGATACCAAGTCCGTGATTGGGTCCAAAAAGAAACGGGGGGAGGTTGCCCTCCCCCCGTTCCAGCGAAGTGGCGGTCGACAGGACCGGAAGGTCCCGCCGGTTCCGTGCCTAGTTCCCCGCGACCGCGTCCGGGAGGGCGAACACGTACAGTGTCGAGCCCGAGCGGCGGTAGCGGTTCTGGTTGTCCGGAGCCGCATCGAAGGCGACGGCGCCGTTGGCGGCCGCCGACGAAGCGATGATGGCGAGGTACTGCTTGCCATCCGGGCCGATGTAGGTGATCGGCGACTGGTTGAACCGCGAACCCGTGCGGAACTCCCACACGGTCTCGCCGTTCGTGGCGTCGAGGGCGCGCATCACGCCTTCGTTGACACCGGCCTGGAAGAGGAGGTCGGTGGCAGTGGCCATGATCGGCTGGTTGTTGGCCTGGATCCACGGCTTGCGCCAGGCGAACTCGCCGGCCTCGACGTCGATGGCACCAAGGAAGCCGCCGGCGAAGTCTTCGCCGACCGGGATCAGCTCACCGTAGTTGTCCGCGGTGTAGTCCGGGTAGGCCCGCGGAATCGGGGCCGCGCCGGCGCCACGCTGCAGCGTGTAGCCTTCGCCGGGGGTGAACTCACCCTCGATGACGACCTGGGTACGGCAGCCGACCGCGTACGGGGTGTAGAGCATCCCGGTGCGCGGCGAGTAGGCGTCGTTCTGCCAGTTGCGGGCAGCGATCGACGGGCAGACCACGACTTCCGTGCCGGTGTAGTCGGCAACGGTGGTGCCGTCGGCGCGGGTGCCGGGATCGGCAGTCGTGTAGTTCCGGCGATCCTCGACGTTGGTGAAGGTCCACTGGTCGATGAGCTGCCGGGCGCGGCCGGTTTCCATGTTGTAGCCGTCCGACCAGTTCACATAGACGTGCGGCCACGGCTCGCGAAGGAGTTCGCCGGTGTCGCGATCCCACACGAAGAAGTATCCGTTGCGGGCCGCGCGGATGACCGCATCGGTGCCACCGACGGTGACGAGCGGGTTGATCAGCGGCTCGTCATAATCCCACGGGTCGGCCGGGGTGTTGTTGAACGCCCAAAGGAGATGGCCGTCGGTCGCATCGCGGGCGATCGTCGACGCGCACCAGTTGTTGCGGTAGTCCGCCAGACCGCCGTCCTCGTCGAGCGTGACCACGCCCCACTCACGACGGTAGTCCGGGTTCCACGGACCGCAATTGCCGGTCGAGTAGTAGAACGCGTTCCGCTCGAGGTCGGCCGTGAAGTAGCCCCACACGGTGCCGCCGCCACGACGCCAGGAGTCGCCGTACCAGGTCTGCAGCGAATGCTGGTTGTCCGGGTAGAACGCCTGGTAGCCGGGGGTGATGCCGACTTCGTTGTCCGGGCCCATGTTGTACATGACCCACTGCAGCTGTCCGGTGTTGATGTCGAAGGCCTGGACCTTGCCGCGGACGCCGCGCTCGCCGCCGGCATTGCCGCCGATGAGGAGGTCGCCGATGACAATCTGGTTGCCGACGGTGGTCTCACCGATCGACAGGTCGGCACCGACGGTGCGCCAGAGCGCTTCGCCGGTCTCGGCATCGAGGGCGAAGAACTGGCCGTCGAGGGTGTTGAAGAAGACCTTGCCCTCGGCGTAGTTGAGGCCGCGGGTCTGGGCGCCGCAGCAACCCTGGCGGGTCGCTTCCTCGACGTTCATGTCCGGGCGGAATTCCCAGATGATGACGCCATCGGTGTTGAGGTCGAGCGCGTAGACGTAGTTCGGCTTCGGCGAGACGATGTACATGGTGTCGCCGATGACGAGCGGCGAAGCCTCGTGGCTGTCGAGAATGCCGACCTGCCACGTCCAGGCGATCTGGAGCTGGTCGACGTTGTCGAGCGTGATCTGGTCGAGCGTCGAGTAGTTCCAGCCATTGTAGGTGATCGACGGCATCACGACGTTGCCGGGATCGGCAACGAGCGCCACGACGTCGTCATTGGCCAGAGCTGCGCCGGAGAAAGTCGCACCGGCAGCGATCGCTGCCAGCGATGCTGACAGCTTCATACGGGAAGTCATTAGGATACCCTCCTGAGATTCTGCGTTTCTTTAGTTCGTTCAACTGTCGTTGTTTTCGTCGGGCCATTCGGACCCGATCGTTCTTGGCGTTGAACGCATTGCGTCTCGTCGCTGTTTCGTCCCGCTCCTTTCCCTGTGGCGCGTGGCGCGCCAGAACCAGCGGCACTACGGGCACCGCCGGCGAAACCGGCGCCCCCCACCGGGGCGCCGAAGCTTGAGACCCGACCGGTTACTCCGTCGGGCGCGTGGCCGCGGCAGCTTCCACGGTCACGAGATCCGGGTAGGCGTTGCCCATGCTGTTGCGGATGTAGTTGGCGATCGCCGCCACCTCACGGTCCGTCAGGCGCGTGAACATCGGCATCCCACGCTCGGCATTGCCGAGGAATATCTGGTTCAGGACGGCGCTGATCGATGCCATGAAGCTGTTGCCGTCGAGGGCCGGTCCGGCACCACCGCCGCCCGTCGCACCATGGCACGGCGCGCACTGGCGCCCGTAGAGCGTCTGGCCTTCGGCGATGAGTGTCGGAAGGTCGGCGGCAGCCTGCGCCACGGCCGGTCCCTGGCTCATCGCCACCATGCCCGCCGCCCCCATCGCGGCGGCAACGAATCCCAGTGTCAATCTACGCATGAAGCAAGGCTTCCCTTTGTTATGGGCGACCGCAGGGGAGTCCCTCCACCCCTCCGGACGCAACGTCGCCACCAGCCCGTTTGCGGCGCCAACGCTTTCCCGAATTCCGCCCCTCTGAACTCCGGCCCCGGCGTTACCCGCGCGACTGGCGGCGACTTCGCCCGGCCGCACGAGGCCGAACGCGTACGTAGAGGAATTGCGGGCGCAGGTCGAGATGCCAGAACCATCTCGCGTGCCAACGATCCCGACAGACCCGCATCCAGACACGCCGCCCCGCCCGGTTCGCGACCCACCCGGACGACCATCGATCTGCCGGAAGGGCCGTCCGCGGTGCAATACCGGCCATTCCGAAGGTTACGACGGTCCTCTTCGCAGCACGGCACACCATACTCTGTGTCGTTCAGGCCTCCTGCCAGGGCGTCTGGTCCCGGCCGGGCCTCCGAACGCTTCAATACTTGAGACAAGTCCATCAGGCCGTCACGCACGCAACCCAAAACATGGGCGACGCAGCGCGTTCCGCCACCGAGGACCAGACTGCGCGTGGACGCTATCACAACATTTCCAAGAAGCGCAACGGAACTCCGCAAGTCGACGAGCGGTGCTGTCCAGCGGAGCTGCAGAGGCCGGAAAGCGATCAAGGCCGTTTTGCACCGTGGGTTTGCTGCGGCTCCGGGCCAAACGAACTGTTCTTGTCACGCAAGAAACGTGAATAGAAAAGTCAAGTATCAACAGCCGCGCCAGATTGGACTTATCACCACACTGTGTCGTGCGAACGCTATCTCACCGGCATTGCGCTTTGCCAGAATGAAACGTATCTGGACACGTCCTGAAAGGTGACCGCTTCTTGGGAGGAAGCGGGCCCGAAACGGGACGGGGGGCGTGGGTGGCCGGAGCCGCGCCGGGGAGAAACCGATGGCCGATATCACTAGCGACTCGACCCTGATCGGGTCGGGGCGGTCGTTCGATCACCGTCTCGACGGTCTCGTGGCGCGTCTTTCACGGGCGCGGCAGCGGGCGGTCCTTGGCCTCTATTTCCAGGGTTTTGCCGCCAGCGTCCTGGTCGGGCTCGCCGCATTCTCTGTGCTGCAGATCCTCGGCGGCCTGTTCGGGGAAAACTGGCTCGGCCTCGCCGGTTACAACCTGACTCTCACGCACCTTCTGTTCGCCGCCATCATCGGCGTCGTTGCGTTCGCCGCGTCCATCGTCCTTGCCAACCGCAGAAAGCCCTGGCTGACCTCCCTGGCGCGCGCCGCGGACGAACGTTTCCGCCTCGAGGAAACGATGAGCACGGCTCTCGAATTCGGCGTCGGTCGCTCACATTCCGTTGTCACGGAGGCATTGATCCAGCGCGCCCAGCGCCGCACGCCCGAAGTCGACACGGGGCGGCTCGCTCCGTTTGGCCTCCCGCGCTGGATGGCCTACGCCGGCGCCGGCCTGCTGGCGCTCTCAGCAGGCCTTGCTTTCGTTCAGCCCCCGGCGGTCCTCGAGAACATCTTTGCCGGCGGCAACGCCGGTGGCGGCGGGACGCCGGTCACGGAGATCGAGCGGGTGCAGACGGCCGCAAACCTCCGCGCAATCGCGGCGATCATCCGCGAGGACGGCGTCCGGCGTGCCGATCCGACGCTGCAGATGCTTGCCGCCCAGATGGAGGATCTCGCGAACCGCCTCAACGACGGGACGGCTACGAACCACAACGAGGTCTATGACGAGCTCGCACGGCTGAACAACCTGACGGCCGCCGCCTACCAGAGGGCCGGCGAGCGCGCTGGCGGCGCGGGTGACCAGTCGCGGCTCGTGCAGGCGGCCCTGGAAAACTTCGATCCGACGCGAGTAGCGCGCGAGGCCGAGGCGGCGCGCCTGGCCGCATTGCCGCCACCACCGCCGCAGGCCAATCCCGAAGCGGCGGACGTGGACGTACCGTTCGAGGCGCGCGTCCTTCGGGGCGGGGAAACCGAGGGTGCAGGCGCGGCGGGTGTTGCGCCGGGCATGGGCGTTCGCGCCGAGGACATCAACCAGACGCCCGGCATTCCCGGTAATCGCGCCGATCTCATCGGCGACGTCAGCGGCATCGATCCGGAGGACATCTATGGCCCCGAGGGTCCGGACGGTCCTGGCGGTCCCATCCCAGCCCCTGCCGGGGGTGAGATGGTCGGCCTTGCGGGCGGTGCGGAGGCCGGCGACGTCGCGGGTATGGGCGGGGCGGAGCTCTTCGGAGGACCCAATCCGATAGCGGCGATCACCGCGGCCGGCGAGATGATGCTCGAGGATCGCAATCCCGCCGGCGGACGAACCTTCACCCTCGACCTGCCCCCGCTCGCCCAGCTCCTGGGTGTGGACGGGGCGCCCCCCGGCGCCGGCGGTTGGGAAAACCGCACGGAGCAGCAGGTCACGCGTACGCCTGTGCCTGTGCCCGACCGCGAAGTGGTCCAGCGCTACTTCGACGCCATGATGGCTGGGGGACGTACCGAGTGAACTTACTTGTGCCGGCGTGGCTCGCGATCGCGGGCCTGGCGATCTATGTCCTTGTCCTGCACATGCGCCGACGGCGGACGCTCGATGTCCCCAGCGTAATGCTGTGGCGGCTGATGGAGAACACGGCAGCGCCGAGCAGGACGCTCCGGTTCCCGCCGCCGAGCCTTCTCCTCCTGCTGCAGATCCTCGTTGTCGTGCTGGCTGCCCTGGCGCTTGCGCAGCCGCTCCTGGGTTCCGGCAGGACCGATTCGAGCCACACGATCTATGTGATCGACACGTCGGCAAGCATGCGGGCGACGGACGGGTCCCCTACCCGCTTCGATGAAGCGCGCGCGGTCCTCGAGGCCGGCATCCGGAGCGGCGGCGCGACCGTGGACCATCGCTTCTCGGTCGTGACGGCAGGACCCGCGCCCAGGGTTCTGGTTGCCCGCCAGCCCGACGCCGAACGCGCATCTATGCTCGCCGCGGTGGCGACGATCGAGGTCACCGACGCCGCGGCGGACTGGGCCACGACGGCACAGATCATCGGACCGCTCGTGGAAGCGACCGAACGCCCAGTCATCATCGTCCTGACCGACGGCGCGGATCCCGCCGAGGCGGCCATCGCGCGGGCATTCCCGGATGCCACGGTGGAACGCGGCGTCTTCGCCAGCGAAGCCCCGGTGAATCTCGGCCTGACCGCGACCGCGATCCAGGGCGCGTCGCGCGATGGCACGCCGACCTGGGAAGTGACCGGCACCGTGTTCTTCCCCGCGGGCGCTCCCGACGAGGTGAGGGTCACGGTCCTGTTCCAGCCCGAGGGCACCGATGCCTTCGTGCCGCTCGCCGAAGCAACCGTGCAGCGGCCGTTCGAGGCTCCCGTGATCCGTCCCGCCGTGCCCGCCGACGTCGCGCCCGCGGAGGGCGCTGTTCCGGCGGACGCCGCAGTCGCGCCGGAGGCGCCGGCCGTCGAGGCGCCCGCAGTGGCCACGCGGACGTTCGTCATCGCCCTTCCGATCCAGAGCGCCGGCGCGATTCTGGTGCAGTTGCCCGACGACGACGCCGCCTTCGACAATACCGTCAGGCTCGTCGTCCGGACGACGCCGGTCACCGCACGGATCGTCTATATCGGGGAGCCGTCGACGCCGCTGGTTGCGGCACTCCAGGCGATCCGGAACATCGAACTCGTTTCGGCGACCGATGTCCCATCCGACGACGCCATGTACGACCTCATCATCATCGACGATGCAGTCGTCTCGCGGCGGCCGGAGACCAATGTCCTGTGGATCGGCAACGCCCGGGTCCTCGGCAGCGGTGAGCCGGTCGTGCTCGAGAGCGCGACGCTGACCGGTTGGGACGCCGACCACGCGCTGTCCGACCTCGTGGACTGGACCGCCGTTCAGGCGACTCGCTCCTACCGGTTCCCGCGTATGCCGGGCGCAAAGGTCCTCGCGGAGACCGGCGGCGTGCCGCTGGTCCAGGCGCGCACGACGCCGACCGGTCGGGAAATACAGGTCGCCTTCGACATCGACAGCTCGGCATGGCCCCTGGGGGCCGGATTCCCGGTGTTCGTCCGGAACGTCGTCGAGTGGCTCGGGACGAATATCGGCGCCACCGTCATTCCGCCATGTACCGCAGGAACGCGCTGCACCATCGAGCCGCGGCTCATCGGCGGCGAGGTCCTGGACGAGACCGGGGCGTCGGTGTGGTCGGCGCGAGTCTCAGGCGTCGACTATCTGCTGCCGGGGGTCGAGAACACGTTCGTTCCGGCGACCGCCGGCTTCTACCGCCTTGTGGACGGCGACGAGATCCGTCCCCTGCCGGTCAACGCCGTCACGACCGAGACGGCGATCGCCCCGCTCGAGACGAACGCAGCGACGCTGAGTGGCGGTGGCGTGAACGCCGCGCTCTGGCGCTGGCTCCTGGTGGTCGCACTGATCCTCCTCTTCGTCGAGACATGGGTCGCCGGACGGGGGCAGGAACAGTTCCTCAAGGGGACCGCACTCGCGCGGACGAACCCGCTGCACATGCGCCGCCGGTTCCAGCTCGGCCTGCGCATCGCCGCGATGGCATTCCTCCTTGGGGCCGTCGCGGGCCTTCCGTGGCTTGGCCGCGAACCTGCCGAGGACACCATCGTCGTGGTCGGAAACGACCTCGGCAACGACGTGCCCAACGCGGAGCGCGACCGCCTGATCGCGGCAGTGCAGAACGACCTGGGCACGGGCGCGCGCGGTGGTCTGATAACGACCGGCGACACCAACCGGATCGCTGCGGACATCGGCGGCGCCGCGACCGGCGACCTTGCCGGCACGCCCGGCACCAACCTCGAGCAGGCAATGCTCCTCGCGGCGGCCATGGTGCCCGGCGACCGTGACGCGCGTTTCGTTCTTGCGACGGACGGCAACGAGACCGAGGGCGAGCTTGCCGCGACGCTCCAGGCCCTTCAGGCGCGCGGCATCAGGGTCGACATCCAGCCGATCACCGAGCTTCCGGTGGGCGAAGTGCTGGTCGAGTCGGTGACGGCCCCGTCGCGGGTCTACGCGGGCGATACGTTCAGGATTGCCGCGGTCATCTACAGTCAGGCGGCCAAGAGCGGCTCCATCAGCATCAGCCGCGCCGGCGAGACGATCGTCGAGCAGACCGTGGATCTGCTCGCAGGCCGCAACGTCATCGAGATCCCGGGCGTTCCGGCCGGGGACGCCGGAGACCTCCTGGTGGAGGTGGCCGTCACCGCTGATGGCGACACCTATGCCCAGAACAACGCCAATGGCGTCATCGTCGACGTGACCCCGAGTCCGTCGATCCTGATCGTCACCCCGCAGCCTCCCCTCGGGGATTACTTTGCCCAGGCCCTTTCGGTGCAGGGGCTTACAGCCGAGATCGTACTGCCGCGAGATGCGCCGGACACCATCGACGGCTGGCTCGCTTACGATACCGTGGTGATGATGAACGTGCCGGCGATCGATTTGGACACGGCGCAGCAGGAGGAGCTCGAGGAATACGTCCAGGTCCATGGCCGCGGCCTCCTCATCCTCGGCGGCGAGAACACGTTCGGGCCGGGCGGCTACTACGAGACCCCGTTCGAGCGTCTGTCGCCGTTGTCGAGCCGCGTACCGCACGAGCTGCCCGCCGTGTCGATCGTCTACGTTCTCGACCGCTCGGGTTCCATGAGCGCGGCGGTGGACGAGACCGGCGCAACGACCCGCCTCGACGTTGCGAAGTCGGCCACGATGAGCGCGGCGAGCCTCCTTGGCCCGGAGAGCCAGTTGGGCGTCGTCCTGTTCGATTCCTCGGCCTACGTCCTCGTGCCGCTCCAGGAGCGGCTCGATCTTGCCGCGCTCGAGACCGCGCTGGCCCCGGTCATCCCCGGTGGCGGCACGAACATCTACCCAGGCCTGGAGCAGGCGCTGAACATGCTGGCCGGGGTTGATTCCGCGGCCAAGCACGTCCTGATCATGACCGACGGCATCACGGCGGGCGCCGATTTCACCGGACTGATGAACATCGCCCGTGATCGCGGCATCACCGTCTCGACCATCGGCATTGGCGGCGGCGCCGACGACCGACGCCTCGAGGAGATTGCGCGGCTCGGCGGTGGCCAGTTCCATCTCACGCCCGACGTGCGCGCCCTGCCCTCGATCATGGCGCAGGAATCGCTGATGCTCGCCGGGTCGCCGTTCAAGGAGGAGATCGCCCCTGTCGCGTGGGCCGACCGGAGCCAGGATTTCCTGGCCGGACTGCCGGACCAGATGCCGCCCGTGTACGCCTACGTCGTGACCACGGCCAAGCCGCAGGCGGACATTCACATGACGCTGACGGGAGAGGATGGAACGGTGAACCCGCTCCTCGCTAGCTGGCGCTATGGCAACGGCCAGGTGGTCGCGCTCGCCACGCACGGTGCGGGCGCCGGCACCGCCGAGTGGATCCAGTTGCCGGAATACCCGCTGCTGTGGTCGCAGATCATCCGCTACGTGCTGCCGGACACCGGCGGTCCCGGCCTCAACGTCAATCTCGACCGGACGGGCGATACCGTTCGGGTCGTTGCCGACCTCCTCGATCCCGGGGGCGCAGCCCTCACGGGGCAGGCAGTATCGGCGACCGTGACCACGGCTGACCTTCCGCACGCAGCGATCACCCTCACCGAGGGCGCGGCCGGCCGCTACGAGGGTACCTTTACCGTCGGCGATCCCGGAGCGTATCAAGTAGAGGTCGCGGCGGGTGACGTGACGGGTGGGGCGGCAATGTATGTTGGGTATCCGGCGCGCTACAATTTCGGCCGGGCGGATTTCGACAAGCTGCAGGCGCTGGCTGCGGCAACGGGGGGAGAACTCCTGCTCGGCGACGAGCCCGTGTTCAGCAGCGAGACACGATGGGTGGCCCGTCCGGCGTGGCAGCTCTGGACCGTGATCGCCCTCGTTCTCCTGATGGCAGATCTCACGGTCCGGCACGCCCCCAATCTCTTTGGCCTGCGGCGGCGACGGGCGCGGCCGCTGGGGCCGGCGCTTGCGGTACCCGCTTGAGGGTGCGTTCGTGCAGAAACAACCAAGAACACTGAAGCATTTCAGAGGGAGCATTGAACTATGGCGGTGAAGCCCAAGAAGGTCGCGGATGCCGAGACGCGGTCCGAGGAACTCGATACCGCGGCGCTCGAGCGTCTTCTTGATGCGCTTCGCCGGACACGCGACGAGATCGCGCGGACCGTCATCGGCCAGCGCGAAGTCGTCGACCAACTCCTGATCGCCCTCATCTCGGGCGGCCATGTGCTGCTGGAAGGCGCGCCGGGCGTCGGCAAGACGCTCCTGGTGCGCACGCTCGGCGTCGCTGCCGGACTTTCCTTCGCCCGCGTCCAGTTCACGCCGGACCTCATGCCCGCCGACATCACCGGCGGCATGACGCTGGTCCCGGACGAAAGCGGCCGCAGCAAGCTCCAGTTCCAGGCCGGTCCGATCTTCACGCAGATCCTGCTGGCGGACGAAATCAACCGGGCCACGCCCAAGACGCAGTCGGCGCTGCTCGAGGCCATGCAGGAGCGAACGGTCACCGCCGCCGGCCGCACAATGGAACTGCCGCGGCCGTTTTTCGTGCTTGCAACGCAGAACCCGGTCGAAATGGAAGGCACCTACCGCCTTCCCGAGGCGCAGATCGACCGGTTCCTGTTCAAGAGCATCGTGAACTATCCCGGCGAGGACGAACTCGACGGCATTCTCGACCTCACCACGGGCGTCACGCAGCACGTGCCGCAGCAGGTGCTCAACGCCGAGGACATGCTCCTCCTGCAGCGCCTCGTGCGCCAGGTGCCGATGGCAGCGCATGTCCGCCGGACGATCGCCCGCTTCGCGCTTGCCACCCAGCCGGGGTTCCCCGGCTCGGCGCCTGCGGTGCAGAAGTATTTCCGGTTCGGTCTGTCGCCGCGCGGCGCACAGGCCCTCGTGCTCGCGGCCAAGGGCAACGCGCTCCTGTCGGGCCGCTACAATGTCAGCTTCGACGATCTCCGTGCGGTCGTCGCGCCGACCCTTCGCCACCGTTTCCAGCTCAACTACGAGGGCGAGGCCGAGGGCATCGACGCCAACGCGCTTCTCGCATGGCTCCTCGACACCGAAACGAAGAAGGCCGCGTGAGCACTCCCAATCCGATTCTCCTCGGCAAGCTGCAGCGTTCGAAGCTGATTACCCGCTGGGCTTCGGCGACCGTCGGCGTCGGCGAGCGACGCTCCAAGGCCAAAGGCCCGGGCATGGAGTTTGCGGACCACCGCGAATACCAGCCCGGCGACGACCTGCGCCGCATCGACCCGCACATCCTGGCGCGGTTCGGCGCCACTTACATCAAGGAGTACGATGTCTACCGGCAGTTGCCGATCACGATCCTGATCGACGCCAGCCGGTCGATGGATTTCGGCGAGCCGAACAAGTTCCAGTACGCGAAGGACATAACGTCGGCGCTTGGCTTCGTCGGGCTTGCCGGCGGCGACCAGGTGCAGATCGGCGTCGGCTCGGGCCAGAAGGTCCACTGGTCACCACGGTTCCACGGCGCCTCGCGGGCACATGCGATGTTCCAGTGGATCGACGAGCAGAAGACGGAGGGCGACGGCTCGTTCGCCTCGGCGCTTCGCGTCGCCGCGCGGCATCTGCAGTCAAAGGGCCTCCTGATCGTGCTCAGCGACTGGTGGGCGGATGATCTCGAGTCGGAGCTCGCGCTGCTCTCGGCAACGGGCCAGGAGCTGTGGGGTCTCCACATCGCAGCCCCCGAAGAACTCGATCCCGGTATCCTCGGCGGCGGCGAGGTCAGGCTGACGGACATCGAGACCGGCCACGAGGTCGAGATGGCGCTCGACGGCCCCACCCTCGAGCGCTACCGCAAGAGCTTCGAGGCTTGGCGAGACCAGCTTTCGGGGCTGTTCTCGCGCGCTCGCGGCCGATACTTGGTGACGCCGACAAACCACCCGGCCGATCGTCTGCTTCTGTCGGACTGGCGTAAGCTCGGGATGATCGGCCAGAGCGCCTGATCGCGGCAGACCGAGTTGGAGGCAGGGCCCCGAGGCGCCCTCCTCCGGGCCTGCCAATGCTTCCGCCGATCGCAACGCGGGGCTATGGCGCCGGCGCGGAGAGTGCCGCTACAGGCGCGCCGGGACGCAGCCCCGGACGTACTCCGGCATCTGGTGCAGCGGCCGAAGATAGTCGGCGCTGACATAGCCGTCCGGGCGGCCGTCTTCGTTGGTGTCGACCTCCGCCCAGCCGTTGCTGACCGACAGGACGTGCACGGTTCGCGCAACGCAGAGATGGCCGACGACGCGGGCGTTCGAGCGGGCGCGCTCGCGGACGTTGAGCTGATCGGCGGTGACGAACATCCGGCGGTCGTAGGTGAGCTGCGTCTGCGCCGGGTCGTAGCGAACGATGTTGCCAAACTTGTCGAAGGCGCCGATCGAATTGAAGCGCGGATTGAGGATGTCGGTGTCGATCGGCACGCCACCGGCACTCATGATCGAACTCGATTCGATCTGGGTCTTGTTCTGGTAGATCGTCCAGCGGCGCGAATTGAGGAAGGACCGCGTCCCCTGCCAGGCCGGCGCCTCTGCAATCCACGACAGGGTCGCGTTGCCGGAATCAAGGCCACCGGCGCATTGATACCCTGAGCCGTAGCAGCCGATCTGGTAGCGTCCGTCGAACTGGCGCTTCACCGCCGCGAGGTATTCGACAACGTCCTCCCGGGAGTGGGAATCATTGTCGACGGCAAAGTAGATGGCGCTGCCGTCCGGCTGGTTGATCTCACGGGCCCGCTGCATGCAGAACCGGGCATCGTCGCGGCCGGTCTGGGAGTTGAAGCGGCCCGGCCGGTACGCCTGCCACTGATAAACGATCGCGATCGACAGGCCGTGGTCGAAGATCATGTCGCGCTCGCGCGGCGTGATGTTCTTGCCCGGCAGATTGTTCTCCTGGGCGAAGTACCGGAAGATGGTCTTGACGCCATTGTCGGCGAGCGGGCGCAGGAAGCGCTCATTGGTGCCGTGGCCGGTGTCGACGATCTGGGCGTTGCCGTTCCTGGGCACGCCGGCGATGACCGACTCGATCGACGACGGCCGGGCGGGCGCGGCGGCAACCGCCGCCAACTCCGTCGTGGTCCGGGCGCAGCCTGCCAGACCGGCGACAGCCGTCGTGGCAAGCGCGGCGCCGCCGAGCCTCAGGAATCTGCGTCGGGATAGTGCGTCGAATTCCACGCGGAGACTGCCCTACTCGGTACGAAACAGGCGAACCAACGGGATCACGACGGCCCACCAGACAGATCAACGGCAGGCCGTCGCGAACCTTGATCGATTGACTTGCAGCGAATCCGATAACGCTTCGTTAAAGTTGATGTCTGGTCAGTGGTAACCGCGCGGCATGACCTCGCCTTCGGCTTCCGGAAGCGCGGATTTCTGCGCCCCGTCGCCGTTAACCTTACTTTATTCGTAATCGCTCCCCGAATCGTCGCGCCCGACGTTAATGTTTTGTTATCGGGGCGCTAACAATTCGAATCGAAGATGCGACGCATCGGGGGGTGAAGTCCCTTCCGGTGATGGCCTTCGAATGGCCCGTCCGGTTGGCGAACGCGAGGAACGAGATGAAGCGCGTAGTCCTAATTGCAGCGGCGATCACGACCGCAGGAGCCGGAGTTGCCGCCGCGGCCGACTTCGGCGTCCCCGCGTCCGGATCGTCGAACCCCTCTTTCTATGTCGCACCGACCACGGCGCCGAGTTCCGGCGGTGAGTGGGCGGGTTTCTATGTCGGCGGGCTCGCCGGCTACGTCCGGGCGACGTTCGCCGACGGGATCACCGCCACGGCAAGCGGGATCACGCTGGGCGGATATGCCGGCGTGAACATCCAGAAGAACGCCCTGGTCATCGGCGTCGAGGCCGGCGGTGCGTGGGCTCGTGTCGATGACGGCGCAGGGAACGGCATCGGCTGGCAGGGCGAGCTCCGCGGCCGTGCGGGTTTTGCGTTCAGCCGCTTTCTCATCTACGGCGCCGGCGGCGTCGTCATCGCGGGCGTCGAGACGAGCACGCCGTCCAGCTCGCCCGAACTGGGCTGGACGGTCGGCGGCGGCGGGGAGTTCGCCATCAACGATGCGATCACCGCCCGGGTCGAGTACGTCTACCAGCGCTTCGGCGAGATCAGCCCGGCCGCCCCGACGACACTCTCGGCGCAGGGCGTGCGCTCCGGCATCGGCATCCGCTTCTAGAGCCCCACCCCGGCTCGCGTGATGGGCTCCTCAACCTAGCCGAGGAGCCCATCCATCGGGCGTACGCCGATGCTGTCCGGAAAGACCTGGGCCGTGAGGATTGTTTCTGACAGGCCCAGATGGTCGCGCAGGAGTCCCTTCAGAACGGCGCGAAGGTCCGTAGTCGGATAGAGGTCACGGGCATCGAGCAGCTGTCCTTCGGCAAGGCCGGGCCAGTCGGCGACGACCCGCCCCCCTGCAACCGCTCCGCCCAACACAAACGCAACCGTCCCCGTGCCGTGATCGGTACCGTCCGTGCCGTTGCCGCGCACGGTCCGGCCGAATTCGGTGACGACGACCACGACGGTCTGGTCCCAGACCGGCGCCGCGGTTCGGGCGATTGCCCCCAAGGCGCCATCAAGCGCCGCCAGCAGATCGGCGAGTCGGCCGGTGTCGGCGCCTTCGTTCGCATGGGTATCCCAGCCATTGTAGCTGAGCGCTGCGATACGCGGCCCTTCGGGATCGGCGATGAGACGGGCCGCACCTTCGGCCATCTCGGCAAAGGCGCCCGCGATTCCCCCGGCGACCTCGCCTCCACCCATTGCCATCTCGCCCGCAGTGAGGGCGTCAAGGCCCACGCCGGCGGCGAAGACAGCGGCAAGTTCCGGATCCTGGTGCCGGTAGAGGTCGAGGAGGCGCGCCACCGTGTCGGCGCCGGCGGGACGAAAGTTGGGCGGGGTCCAGGTGACGACCGGCGCGGCGCCGCGGAGGATCAGCGGTACGGTCGCGCTCACGGCAAGGCCGGTCGCGGGAGCGATGCGGCCTTCCGAAGGGAGCGCCCCCACGGCCCGGTTGAGCCAGCCGGTCCGTAGCGCCTGCGGTCCGGCAGCGCCGTTCTCGAGGACGTCCTGTCCGTCGAAATGGGAGCGCTCGCGGTAGGCTGTCGCCGATGCGTGAACAATCAACGCGTCGCCCTCACCGTACAGGCGATGCAGTTCGGGCATCGCGTCGTTGAGACCGAAGAACCCGTCGAGGGGCAGAACGCGTTCGCGGCCGGGAGCGCCGACGGCCATGTCGCCGCGAATGGCGGCGTAGGCAGGATCGCCGATGGGCGGAACGGCCGCCAGACCGTCGAGCGCACCGCGGAGGATGACCACGACGAAGCGCGGGTCGTGACCCGTGGCGCGAGCGATGCCGGGTATCTGCGCCCAGGCGACGAACGACCCCGCGGCTCCGAGGAACAAGCGCCGGCTGAGCGGAAACGACTGAGTGGCGCGGGTCATGTCTATCTCCGCTGGAATTCGGGGAGCATCAACAGCATCGTGAGCGCCTGCACCTCCGACTCCGCGGCGAGAAGGGCAACGAGCGACCCGCTCTGCAGTTCGTCGCCGAGGACGGCCTCGGCAAGCTCGCCCGGCCGGAGCGCGGGCGAGGCGGCGAGCGCCATCTGCTCGGCGACGTCGAGCCGCGTCGTCATCGCGTCGGGCGCGAGCCAGGTCGCGCCATCGTCGTCGAACCCTTCCGGCGAAGGAGGATTGAACAGTGGCTGCCCCAGGGAAGTCAGGATGGCGACCACCTGGCGCGGGGCGGGCGTGATTCCGAGCGCCCGGATGGCCGACCACAGGAATTCCTGGGGCGGCTTCAAGCGCCGCTCGTCGGCAAAGGCCTCGTCGGAGTCGATGAGCGCCACCGCGACTGCCTGGAGATCGCCGCCGGAGGCCGCAAAGGTGTTGGCAAGGCGATCGACCAACTCCGGCGCAGGCTCGTCAGCCACGAAATGGCGCGCGAGCTTCCGCGCGATGTGGTTTGCCGTCGCCGGGTGCGCTGCAAGGAAGTCGAGCACCGCTTCGCCCTGCCCGACGCCGTCGTCGGGATAGGCTATGCCGAGCACCGTCTGGACGCCGGGCTCGTGGGCCTGGGCGCGGAAGATGAAGCTGCCGACCGGCGGCCCCGACAGCGCGTCGCGCGCAACGAAGGTCCATCCCGTCAGGATGCGCGCGAGGGCGGTCACATCTGCCTGCGTGTAGCCCGCATCGACGCCGACAGTGTGGAGCTCGAGGAGTTCGCGGGCGTGGTTCTCGTTCAGCCCGCGATTGGCCGCGAGGCCGGCGGGCGAGTTGGGACCGACCGACAGCGCGTTGTCGAGGTAGCCGAGCATGGCGGGGTGCTTCGTCGCCGCGCCGAGAAGATCGCGGAACGAGCCAAGCACATACGGACGGATCGCCTCGCGTTCGAAAGCGCCCACAAGCGCGCGCTCGTCCATGCCCGAGCTTGCCTCGACGGCAAAGTGGTTGTTCCAGAACGCGACCAGGCGATCGACGAAGCCGATCCGAGCTCCCAGGACGCGCGCAACCCTGGCCGCGATCTCGTCGCGATTGATCGTCTCGGCGGTCACGCGATCCTGCGGTTCGACCATCAGGAGCATGTTGTTGGCGCCGTTCCGGGCGGCGGCCTGCGCCTGGCGAATGGCGATCATCGCCGAGAGGGCTCCGCCGGCATCGAGGAGACCCGGACTGTCGAGGCGGGCGGCGGCGCGGTCGCCGATCTCATCCCGGAGCGCCGCGCGTACGTCACCGACATCGAGATCGCCGGGCCTCGGTCCGAGGCCGAAGCGATGAAAGGCCGCCGCATCGCTGATCATGAGACGAAGCAGTGACGGCCAATTCCGGCTGTCTCACGGCTTTTTTGTATCAGGCGCGTCCGAGATCCGTCGCGGGATCGCCGCGCGGTGTTTCCGGTCCCGACGGGGCGCGATCGTCGCGCAGGGATTCGCGGCCGACGACGCGGTTCCGGCCGCGCGACTTTGCCTGGTAGAGCCGGCCATCGGCGGCGGCACACAACGACGTGAAGTCGCTGGTGTCGGTCGGGGCGGTCGCCACGCCGACGCTGATCGTGACGCCGCGGCCGAGGCCGACGTCCGCCGCCGCCACATCGCGCCGCAGCCGGTCTGCCGCGAGCAATGCGGCGCCGTGCGGGAGGCCGTCGCACAGCACCACGAACTCCTCTCCGCCATAGCGATAGATGCGGTCGGTGCCGCGCATCGTGGCGGACAGGCGCGCGGCGAGACGCCGGAGCACTTCGTCCCCGGCCGCGTGGCCGTGACCGTCATTGATGCCCTTGAAGTGATCGACGTCCAGCAGCAGCACGCTGGCGCTCCGCCCGCCGGTGAGCGCGCCGTCGAGCCATCCGGGGCCGTCCCCATCGAGTCGGCCGCGGTCGAACAGGCCAGTCAGCGCGTCGCGGCCGCTCTTCTCCAGAAGCGATTCGTAGCGCTGGCGGTAGGTGAGCATGTCGAAGACATCGGCGAGCCGCGGTGTACGCGCCGGCTCACGGCGGGTCTCGAACCAGTGGAGGTAGGCGGCCGTGAGGAGGCTGTAAATGACGGCCGCTGCCATCTTGCCGATCCAGCCGCCGAGCAGCACCGAGACGGGCGCATCGACCACGACGTACAGCACGATGAAGAAGCCGACCTGGTCGAACGACAGCACCAGGGCCGTGCTGACCCAGATTCGAAGAAGCATCCGGTTGCCGAACCAGTGCGCGCTTCGCTCGTAGATGAGGATCATCGCGATCGCGTCGATGAACAGGAGGATCGTCCCCCAGATCATCATCCCGCCCATCTGGTTCATCAGGGCGAAGTCGGGCGCCGCCTCCGACAAGGGCAGCAAGGTCTGGTGCTGGCGCATGATGTATACCAGCGCCACCATCAGGAAGTTGCCGATCAGCAGGCCGTAGATCGGCTGGCGTACGGCCGCTGCATCCTCCCGGATGTACACGAGGAGCAGCATCGACAGCTTGCCCGCGAACAGGATGGTCGAGCCGGGCGAGAACGCGATACCGCCAGGAAAGTCGAGATAGAGGATCGCGGCGAGATAGGTCTCGAGGAAGTGCATCGCGCCGAGGGCGCAGACGAAGACACCGAAGCCGAAGCGGTGCCTCAGGCGGAACAGCGCGGCAAAGACCGCGAAGTAGAGGAGCGCCTCCGCAACCAGGAGCAGCGTGTTAGCGAGCGCCACGCTCAAGGAGCGTCCCCCGGTGAGTCCCCGGCGTAATTATCCGGCCGCTTAACCTCGGCGCAACCCGCCGGATAGCTCTGACACTGCGACACGCGGTCCGTGCGCCTGCGGACACCCGGATCAATACTTCGCAATCGGGAAAGCCGACTAGAAGCCTGCGGCCGCCCCGTCGCTCCGCGGGTCGCTGGCGCCTTCGAGGAGCCCGTCGGCGTGCCGGACGATCGCCCCTGCATGGCCCATCTGGCTCGTGTAGGGCGCCATCGGCATCAGGCGATGACCCGCCGAGGCCAGCGTGGTGAGGACCTCGGGAGCGATCCTGTCTTCGATCCGGAGGGTCGTTGCCGTGTCCGTGGTGCCGCGGCCGAGAAGCCAGCGCGGGGCGGAGATAGCCGCCTGCAGCTCCTGACCGAAGAAGGCGTAGCGGCTGAACAGCGCCGCCTGGAACTGAGGCTGACCGTCGCCGCCCATCGAGCCATAGACCATCCTCCGGCCATCCGGGAACACTGCCATTGCGGGGTTGAGGGTATGGAACGGCAGGCGGCGCGGTCCGATGGCCCGCGGACTGGTCTCGTCCAGTTCGAAGGCAGCGCCGCGGTTCTGCAGGAGGATGCCGGTATCCGGGAGGACGACGCCGGAGCCGAACTTCAGGTAGACGCTCTGGATCATGCTGACGGCGCGGCCCTCGCCGTCGATCGCGCCGAGCCAGACCGTATCGCCGGCTCCCGGCCGGGTCAGCCATTCGGCAGCGCGGAGCGGATCGATGGCGGCTGCCTCGGCATCGAGCCAGCCGGGCGCCAGGTAGGTTGCGGGGTCATCACGCATCAGCCGCGGATCGCCCAGAATCGCGTCGCGGACGGTGAAGGCCCGCTTCGTCGCCTCCACCAGACCGTGGACGTGCTCGAAGCCATCCGGCTCGGCGACGCCAAGGCGATCGAAGAGTGCGAGGATGATCAGTGAGGCGAGACCCTGCGTCGGCGGCGGATGGTTGAAGAGGCGGATATCGCGGACGTCGAGCGCCAGGGGCGTCACGCGCTCGGCGCGGAAGTCCGCAAGGTCTCCGGCGGCAAGCGGGACGCCGATGCGCGCGCAGTCGGCCGCGATCGAGGCTGCGATCTCCCCGCGATAGAATGCGTCGAGGCCACCATCGACGAGCCCCCGCAGCGTCCGGGCCAGGGCCGGCTGCCGGAGCATCGAGCCGACCGGCGTCGGGCCGCCATCGGGGCCGAGGAAATGCGCCGAGAAGCCCGGAACGCCGCCGAGGAGGTCGCCGTGAGTCACGCTGACTTCGGCCTGGAAGGCGCCGACCGGATAGCCTGCCTCGGCGTAGTGGATGGCGTCATCGAGCAGCGCGCCCAGGGGCAGCGGACTCCCCCACCCCGCCGCGAGGTCGAGGGCGTTCCGCCAGCCCGCGACGGTTCCGGGCACGGTGTTGGCTGCGAGCGTTCCGCGGACCGGCACGCAATCGAGCCCGGCCGCCCGGTACAGCGCAGCATCGACGGCCTGGCCGCTGAAGCCGGCCGCACGGATGCCGACGGGCGGCCGGCCGGACTCGGCGATCAGCCAGAACCCGTCGCCGCCAATGCCGTTCATATGCGGGTAGACGACCGCAAGCGTCGCGGCCGTGGCGACAGCGGCCTCGACGGCGTTGCCGCCGGCCCTGAGAACGCGCAGCCCCGCCTCGCTCGCCAGATGGTGCGGCGAGGTGACCATTCCGCGCCGTGCATGCCGTGCCCTGAACATCGAACAACCCTAGTCAGTAAATTCTTACTTCATGTCCGGCATGGCCGCCCGGGAACCGGCATCGCCGGTCGGTCAGATTGGCGGACGTCGGAAATAGGCGGCCAGCATCCGGTGGGCGTCGGCGCGACGGGCCGCCCGCCACCGCGGATCGGAGAGGTCGCGATCGAAGATCACCGAAAGTGTGTGGACGTTGGAGAGGTGAAACTGGCTGAGCGCCACCATCATCACGTAGACGCGGAGTGGATCAAGGTCCGGCGCGAGCATGCCGTCCGCCTCGCCGCGGGCGATGAAGCGCGAGATCATCGACAGCACCGGCGAGGACATCTCGCGGATACGCTTCGATGTCCGCAGCAGCTTTGCGTTCTGGAGGTTCTCGTTGGTGAGCAGCCGCACCAGCGACAGGTTGCCCTCGAAGTGGTCGTTCATGAAGTCGAAGAGCTGCACCAGCCCCTCCAGCGGATCGAGATGCTCAACGTCGAGACGCAGTTCCTGGGCCCGGAGATCGCCGAGCGCGGCCTCGAGGACGGCGACGTACAGCTCCGATTTCGATCCGAAGTAGTGGTAGATCATCCGCGGATTGGAGCCGGCCTTGCGGACGATCCGATCGATTCGTGCGCCGGCGAAACCGTGCTGGGCGAACTCGTCGCGCGCCGCGCGGAGAATGCGGGCGCGGCTCTGGACCGGGTTGCGTTTCCGGGCGGGCGCCCTCCCCCGCCGCTCGACCACCGGCGCCACGACGCTCCCTTCGCTCACAGCGGTCGCTCCCGAGAAATCCCCTTCCCGGCAGATAGCATGCCGGCCAGGTGGAGAAGAGCCCGGTCTGCGCCACGCGCGGCGATCAGCGATATGCCCACCGGAACGCCTCCGGCCGACGCGAGCGGCATGGTCACCTGCGGCAGCCCGGCGAGGCCGGCGACGGCATTCATCGTCAGGGAGCGGACATAGAAGTCGCCAAGGGTTGCAGGATCGGTGTCGCGCGACGGCGGAAGCGTTGGCGTCGTCGGGACGATTGTGGCAGTGCCGGACGGAATCACTCTTGCCATGTTCAGCCGGAACGCGGCGCGAAACGGCTCCCATCGGTGCGTTTCGGCAGGGTCGAGCGCGGCAGCGCCGGCGTAGCGTTCGGCGATCGATGCGCCGAAACGCGGCCGGGTGGCGGTGATCCAGCTCCCGAGACTGCGCCAGATCTCGACCCCCTGGAGGACGCGGAAGGCATCGAAGGCGTCGCCGGCGGCGCCATCGAGCAGCGCGACCTCTCCGGCCACCAGCCAGGGGGCAATGGCAGTCCGTACCGCGTCGGCCACATCACCGTCGGCCATGGCAAACGCGTCGGATCCGATCAGGAGGCGCGTCAACGGTGTCGACTCGGCCGGCGGAAGGAGGGCGTCTCCCACGCGGGCGAGCGTCGCCGCATCCCGGGCAAGCCAGCCGACGGTGTCGAAGGAGGGCGCGAAGGCGATCACGCCCTCGGTCGAGACGGCGCCGTGGCTCGGGCGGAAGCCGAAGAGGCCGCAGAAAGCCGCGGGGAAGCGGACCGAGCCGCCGGTGTCGGTGCCGAGCGCGAAATCTGCCTGACGGGCGGCGACCGCCACGGCCGAGCCGCTCGACGAACCGCCCGGGAGACGGTCAGGCGCCGCAGGGTTGACCGGCGTGCCGTAGTGGGCGTTCGCCCCCTCGAGGCTGAAGGCGAGCTCGTCGGTGACACAGCTGCCGACCAGCGTCGCGCCGGCCCCGAGCAGCATCGCGACGGCCGGAGCAGGGGCGGCGGCCGGACCGTGCGTCGCAAGCCATTCGGGGTTGCCGCCGCCGGTGGTTCGCTCCGCCACGTCGATGAGATCCTTCACCGCGAAGGTGAGGCCCGACAGCACGCCCGGCGCGGTGGGCGAAACGCGATAGCGCCCTCCGGGCACGAACGCGCCGAAGCGGTCGTCAATTGCCGCCGCAGGAGACGATGCGGGCGTCACGCGACCGTCTGGCCCGACAGCGCTTCAAGGATGCCGGCGCTGTCGGTGACGAAGCCGAAGCACTTCTTGACGTTCCAGATCGTCGCCTCGGTACAGAAAGCGGGCGAGGAGGTCGCGCAGCAGTCGGTGACCATGATGCAGCCATAGCCGAGGAAATTGGCGTCGGTCAGCGAGTGGAGGACGCACTGGTCGGTGTTGCAGCCGGCGAACAGCACCGTCCTGATGCCGAGATTGCGGAGGATCGAGTCGAGCGGCGTATCCCAGAAGCCGCTGATCCGGTGCTTGTCGACCATGATGTCGGTAGGGTCCGGCTTCAGTTCCTCCACGACCGCGGCGGCCCAGGAGTCCTTCGTCAGCACCGGAGCGCCGTTCGACGGCAGCGGGTCGGCGAGACCGACGCCGGCGCCGTGCGGCTTGTAGAGGTGGATCTGGTTCGGCGGCATGTTCATGAGGTCCGGCCGGACGCCCCAGTTGACCCAGATGACCGGCACGCCGGCCTTTCTGAGCTCGGGCAGCAGGGCCTGCAGCGGGCCGATCGCCGCGCGGTCGGCCTCGTAGTTGCCGCCGACATGGTCGACCCAGCCGCCTTTCGTCACGAAGTCGTTCTGCATGTCGATGACGACGATTGCCGTGCGGCGGAGATCGATGGTCACGAGCTGAGGCTCGGTCGGCAGCCGGAGCGGGATCGGGTCGGGCGCCTTGAGCGCCATGTTTACCTCGCGCTCCGTCGCCCACCACTGCGTGGCCCGTCCGGCGCCGAGAGGGCCGCCGAGTTCGGTGACATTGGGCGCTTTGGCTGTGCTCATGCGCGGTCTCCCATCAGTCAGGCTCGCGGTTCGCACTGGAGCAAATTGCCTGCCATTCGTGGCGTGCCGCCGTTTCCCGACACTGTCATGCTTGAGAGGGCCCTTCCCTGCCCAACGATCGCCCCGGCTACGCCTAGTAAATAACCACTTATTTCTTGTCGTCCGTCTTGGGTCGCGGATTGTCGAATGGAATCAATATATCACGACCATGGCATGGTGCTTGCGACGTGATGCCGGTCACAGCGCGCGGGTGATCAGGACCCGCGATTGGCCATCACCCGGACCAAGGATCACAGCATGTCCATCAGACGCCGTACTTTCATCGCCGGTGCGATTATCGCGGGGGCCATCACCCTCGGAGTGTCGCCCGCCGCCGTCGTGGCGCAGTCGCCCGTCCACATCGGCATCCTCATTCCCGGCTCCATCTCCGACAAGGGATGGATGGAGTCCGGCTATGATGGCCTGGTTGCTGCACAGGAGCGCTACGGAGCGCAGATCGAGGTGCAGATGATCGAGAACATCGGCAACGCCGACATGGAGCAGGCGCTGACGCAGCTCGCGCTCGGCAACGACCTCGTCATCGGCGTCGGCGGCCAGACGCAGGCGGCCGTGTTCGCCGTTGCGCCGCGCTTCCCCGGCGTCTCGTTCTCCATCGTCGGCGGCAATGCCGGCGAGGAACTGCCGAACGTCGCCGGCTACGACGTGAAGCAGGCCGAGGTGGCGTTCCTTGCGGGCGCAGCGGCGGCGATGCTCTCGACCACCGGCGTCATCTCCTATGTCGGCGGCCTCGAGATCCCGTCGATCGTCAACGCTGGCATCGAGTTCGGCAACGGCGCGCGCTACGTCAATCCGGACATCCGGTACATCGAGAACTACACGGGCGACTTCGACGATGTCGCCGGCGCCAAGGAAGCCACGCTGGCGGCGATCGCCCAGGGCGCCGACATCCACTACCACATCCTCAATCTCGGCCTCCGCGGGATGGAGCAGGCGGCGACCGAACAGGGCACGCACATCATCGGCGGCTACACCGAGCGCTGCGGAACCGATCCGCTCTACATCGCCTATTCGGTGACCGGCGTCGGCTTCCAGGTGCAGTACGCGATCGACCAGTTCGTCGGCGGCACCTGGGAGGCTGGCTACGAGCCGTTCGGTCTCGCGATGGGGCCGGAAGCCTCCGACATGATCATCTGCGGCGGCACGCCCGAAATGATGGAGGAGCTCGAGGAGATCAAGGCGAAGATCCTCTCCGGCGAGATCGCGGTCCTCGAGGGATGAGCATCGCAGTGGAAGCCACTGCAGACCTGTCGCCTCCGCCGGAAACGGCGGGGGCGACTCCGCTCTTTGTCATGAGCGGGATCACGAAGCGCTTCGGCGCCTTCACCGCGCTCGATGCCATCGACCTCACCTTCCGCGCCGGGGAGGTCCAGTGCCTCCTTGGCGAAAACGGCGCCGGGAAGTCGACGCTCTGCAATCTCATCTTCGGCGTCCACCAGCCTGACGAGGGCACGATGACCTTGCGCGGCGAGGCGCACCGGCCATCCGGTCCGCGCGCCGCCCTCGCCGCCGGCGTTGCCATGGTCCACCAGCATTTCAGCCTGGTGAACACCATGACCGTCGTCGACAACCTCCTGCTCGGCCGCGAGCGTGGCGTGCTGCGCCGCCGCGAATACGCCACGCGCCTTCGTGCCCTTGGCGCGCAGTACGAACTTCCACTCGACCCGTTCGCCCTCGTCGAAGACCTTTCGGTCGGCGAGCGCCAGCGCGTCGAGATCGTGAAATGCCTGATGGCGGAGCCAAAGCTACTCATTCTCGACGAGCCGACCGCTGTGCTCCTCCCCGACGAGATCGCGGCGCTCCTCCGCGTCTGCCGCCGCCTCGCGTCGGAGGGGACGGCGATCGTGATGGTCACGCACAAGCTGGCCGAGCTGAAGCAGGTCGCGGACGAAGTGACGGTGCTGCGTCATGGCCGCATCGTTGCGCGTTCTGACAGGCCCGCGGCCGAGATCGACCGGCTGGTGTCGGCGATGATCCAGCGCGAACTCGGCAGCCTCGGCGCTGCCGCTGCGGTCCTCGGCGTCGATGAGGGGCCGAAGCCGACCAACGTGCTGCCCCTGCCCCTCCTGCCGCGCTCCGACGAGCGGCCGGATGCGGTGCAGATCGACGGACTCACGGTGGTCGACGCGGCCGGGACGAAGCGGCTCGGTTCTTTCACCACCGTGCTGAAGCCGGGCGAGATCGTCGGCATCGCGGGCGTCGAAGGGAACGGCCAGTCGGAGCTCGGCCTTGCGCTGGCGGGCATGATCACGACGACCGAGGGCCGCTGGTTCGTCGGGAAGACCGAACTTACCAATCGGTCCCCGAAGGAGATCACGGCGGCCGGCGTCGGCATCGTGCCCGAGGACCGGCACAGGATCGGCTGCGTCCTCGGCATGAGCGTGGCGGAGAACATCTATCTCAACCAGACGCGCCGCTTCACCCGCTTCGGCCTCCTCAACCGCGGCGCCATGCGGCGCTCCGCCGGCGAGGCGATGGAGCGGTTCGACGTGCGTGCGCCGGGGCCGGACGTGACCTTCGCCAGCCTCTCGGGCGGCAACCAGCAGAAGGCGGTGCTGGCGCGCGAACTGATGTCGCCAGGGCTCGCCTTCATGGTCGCGGCGCAGCCGACACGCGGGCTCGACGTCGGCGCGGTCGAGGCCGTCTATAGGCTCATCCGCGAGGCATGCGCGGACGGCGTCGCTGTCCTCCTCATCTCCTCCGAGCTCGACGAGATCATCGCCGTCGCCGACCGCATCCTCGTGATGTATCGCGGCCGCATCGTCGGCGAGCGGCCCGGCGACCCGGAGCACCGCGACGCAATCGGCGCGATGATGGCGGGGCAGACGGGATGAGCGACCTCACGCAAGTCGTTTCGATCGCGGCGCCACCATTCCCCCTCCCCCTTGTGGGGAGTGGTCAGGGGTGGGGACTTGCCGCCGTTCCTGATTGCATGGCCGAGAGTCCCCCTCCCCAACCCTCCCCCACAAGGGGGGAGGGAGCGAGAGACGGTGCGCCGGGCAGGCTGGCGCGTGGCGTCAGCGTCACGCCTCTCCACCTTCATCCGCTCATCCCCGCGAAGGCGGGGATCCATCGCGCTTCGCAAGCAAAGCCGGGCCTACGGCCCGCCATCTTCTTCGTTGAGATGGGTCCCCGCCTTCGCGGGGATGAGCGGCGTTGGGGTCGCGCGCATGCCTTGTGGCTGGAGGGGCGCGCGTGAGCCTCGCGGCCGCCTCCCGTGCCCCTCGCCGTATCTCCGTCGGCGCCTTCCTCGCCCATCCCGTCCTGCTGCCGATCATCGCGGTCGCCGCCGCGCTCCTGCTCGGTCTCCTGCTGATTGTTGCGCTCGGGACGCCGGTTGCGGAGGCCATCGAGGCGTTCATCCGCGGTGCGTTCGGGAATTCCTATTCGGTCGCCGTGTCGCTCAATCGCGCCGTCGTGCTCGCGCTGGTCGGGCTCGGCTTCATCATCGCGAACCGCGCCAACCTCACCAATGTCGGCGGTGAGGGACAAATTGCGGTGGGAGGCATTGCGGCGACGGCGCTCGCGCTCAACAGCGTCGTTGCCGGGTTGCCGCTCGGGCTTGCGTTCATCGTCCCGATCATCGGCGCGGTGATGGCCGGCGCGGCCTGGGGCGGCATCGCGGGCGTACTCAAAGCGCGGGTCGGGACCAATGAGGTGATCTCGACGCTCCTCCTGTCGTTCATTGCCGTGTGGCTCGTCTACTGGAGCGTCCAGTCGGTGAACCTCCTTCGCCGGCCGATGACCAGCACGGCGACCTTGCCGGAGTCGCTCCGCATCCCGGCCGAGACGCGCCTGCCCTATGTCAGCGACAATCCGGCGTTTCCGCTGACGATCGGCATCATCATCGTTTCCGTGCTCGCCGTGATCGTCGCCGTCGTGCTCGCGCGCTCGGTCTATGGCTTCCGGCTCCGGGCGGTCGGGCTGAACGCCGTCGCGGCGGCGCGGGCCGGTATCCGCGACGGGCGGATCGCGATCTCGGCGCTTGCGGTGGCCGGCGGCTTCGGCGGGCTCGCCGGCGCGATGATGCTGCTGGGCGAACAGCATGTCCTCAAGAATGGCTTCTCCTCGGGCTACGGCTTCGACGGCCTCGTGGTCGGCCTGCTCGCGCGGGGCTCGGTCGTGGGGGTCATCGCGGGCGCGCTCCTGTTCGGCTTCCTCCGCTCGGCGGGCATCACGATGGAGATGCTTGCCGGCATCCCGTCCGCGCTCGTCGACATCGTCCAGGGCGTCATCGTGCTGTCGATCGCGGGCGCCGCCTTCCTCCTCGACCGGCGAGGGACGTCGCGATGACGTGGGAACTCTTCGCCGTCTTCATCGGCTCCTCGATCCGCTTCGCAATCCCGCTCCTGTTCGCCTCGGTGGGCGAACTCGTCAGCGAGCGCGGCGGCGTGCTCAACATGAGTCTCGAGGGCATGATGCTGACGGCGGCGTTCGTCGCCGCGGCGACCTCGCAGGCGTTCGGCGACCCGATGATGGGGCTCCTTTGCGGCGTGATCGCCGCCATGCTCGTCGCCCTCCTCCAGGCGTTCCTGTCGAACACGCTGCGCGCCAACCAGATCGTCACCGGCATCGGCATCAACATCCTCGCCATCGGCGGCACGACGCTGGCGCTGCGCGAGATATTCGGCGCGCGGGCGAGCGTCGAGGTGTCCGGATTCGGCAAATGGAGCCCGCCCCTCTTAGGGGACATCCCGATCTTCGGTGGCCCGGTCTTCACCCAGGTCTGGCTGGCCTATCTCGCGATCGCGCTGGTTGCCGGCGTCTGGTTCGTCCTTCGCTACACGGCGATCGGCGTCGTCATCGCGGCCGTGGGCGAGGATCCGCAGGCGGCGCGCAAGGCGGGCATTTCGGTGGTGGCCGTGCGGTACGGCGTGGTCCTTTTCGCCGGCTTCACCTGCGGCCTTGGCGGCGCGTTCCTGTCGATCGGGGACCTCCAGACATTCACCGAGAACATGATCAACGGCGCCGGCTACATCGCCATCGCCGCCGTGATCTTCGGCAACTGGAAGCTCGGCCGGACAGTCGCAGCCTGCTTCGTCTTCGGCACCGCGACGGCGCTCCAGTACCAGTTGCCGGCGATGGGCGTGAACGTGCCCAACGCCCTTCTGATCATGTCGCCCTACCTGCTGGCGCTGATCGCCGTGGCCGGCCTTGCCGGGCGGCAGCGCGCCCCCACCGCTCTCACCGTTCCCTATTGGGGACGCTAGACCACGCCATCGTTCCGGAGCTCGCGATGACCACAGCCTACGACGTTCTGCATCCGGACATCGTCTCCGTCCTCGACGGGCTCGATGCCTCGACCCGAGAGGTGAAGGAAGGCGCACGCGTTCTGCCCGCGGCTGCCTACGGCTCACCGGTCTTCCACGACTTCGAGAAGCGCGCGGTGTGGCAGAGGTCCTGGTTGTGCGTCGGTCGCGTACAGCAGGTTCCGACGCCGGGAACCTTCCTCGCTGTCACCATCCTGGACGAGCCGCTGCTCATTGTCCGCGGCGACGACATGGGGATCCGGGCGATGTCGGCGCTCTGCCGCCATCGCGGACATGCCCTCCGCGAGAACTGCTCGGGCGAGACCCGCCGCTTCGTCTGCCCCTATCATCACTGGAGCTACACGCTGACCGGCGACCTGGTCGGCGCGCCAAGGATGGAGGACGCGGTCGAGATCAAGCGCCTTCGGGAGGAATCGCAGCTGCCGTTGATCCGCACCGAAATCTGGCACGGCTTCATCTTCATCAATTTCGACAGTGAGGCCAAGCCTCTGGCGCCCAGCCTCGTCAAGCTGGAGCCCTATCTCGCCGGCTACGATCTCGACACCATGGTGACGATCCCGCCGACCTTCGGACCGGACGTTCCGTGGAACTGGAAGCTTCTGCTCGAGAACTACATCGAGCCCTACCATACGGAATACGTCCATCCCGGGATCCACGACTTCGCGCCGTCGACCGGCGTCGAGTTCGACGGATGGAACGGCGACGAGGACAACGTCATCGTCCGCTATGTGCCGTTCCTCGAGCCGGACGGCGGCCTCACCGAGCGCGGCTGGGCGGCGCCGGCTTCCTTTCCGCCGATCGAGACGTTGTCGCCGAAGCAGCGCCATCGGGTCGGTTTCGGCATGCTCCCGCCGTCGATGAACATCATCTTCACGCCCGACATGCTCTGCTACGGGCTGATCTATCCCACCGGGCCGAAGAGCCTGACGGTCGGCGGCGGGCTCTTCACGCGTGGTGGCTGGTGCATGCCGAAATCGACCGTCGACCTGCCCGATTTCGAGGACCGCGTCGCGCGGATGATGGAAGGCTCGCGCCAGCTCGGCGAGCAGGACACCAGCGTCAACATCGCCATGCAGCAGGCGAAATCATCGGCCTTTGCGCCGCGTGGGCGGCTCGCGCCACTGGAGGAGACGCTTGCGCAGTTCAACCGCTGGCTTGCCGCCCGCTACCGAGCCGAGGCGGACCGGATGATCGACATGGCAGCGCAGCGCGTCGCCGCGGAGTAGTGGCGGACTGGCAAGCATCGTCTAGATAGTCCAGCCGCCTCCGGCCGGTCTTCGTGCAGCTACAAGAGCCGTTCTTCCGGCTCCGGTCGATGGTCTCCATGCGGTTCATTCCCGATCCATTCACGCTTGCGCTCCTCTTCGTGCTGGTGCTGGGCGCGGTGCTGCCCGCGTCGGGCGGCTTTGCCGACGGCCTCGGCACGGTCGCCGACATCGCGATCGGCCTCGTGTTCTTCCTGCATGGCGCCAGGCTGCAGCGGCAGGTCGTCATCGCCGGCATCAGGCACTGGCGGCTTCACGCCTTCATCCTCGCCACGACGTTCCTCGTCTTCCCGGTCGCCGGCCTCCTCCTCACCGGCGTGCTGCCCTCCTCGGTTGCCCCTGCGCTGGTCACCGGGCTCGTGTTCATGTGCCTCCTGCCGTCGACGGTGCAGTCGTCGATCGCGTTCACCTCCGTCGCCGGCGGCAATGTGGTCGTGGCAGTGTGCGCGGCGACGGCGTCCAACCTCCTCGGCATGTTCCTCACGCCGTTCGCCGTGGGCCTGATCCTCCACACGAGCGGAACCGGCCTGTCGCTGAACACGCTGGGCCCGATCCTCTTCCAGCTGCTCCTCCCGTTCATCGCGGGCCAGGTGCTTCAGCCCTGGGTGGGCGACTTCGTGCGGAAGCAGAAGAAGCTGCTGTCGTTCGTCGACCGCGGCGCGATCCTGCTGGTCGTGTACCTTGCCTTCTCCGGCGCGGTGGTGGCGGGGCTGTGGGGCCAGCTCTCGATCGGCTCGCTGGCGATCCTGATCCTCGCCTGCTTCATCCTGCTCGCCGCGATCCTCGCCTTCACGACGTTCGGTTCGCGGCTCCTCGGCTTCAGCCGCGAGGACGAGATCGCGATCGTCTTCTGCGGCTCAATGAAGAGCCTCGTTTCCGGCATCCCGATCGCGAACGTCCTCTTCGCCGGGCCCGACCTCGGCTTCATCTTGCTGCCGGTGATGCTGTTCCACCAGATCCAGCTCATCAGTTCGGCGCTGATCGCGCGGCGCTACGCGGCGCAGCGGGTGCCGGCCAAGACGTAGGACTTCGTCGCCGCTTGCCTTTTGCCGGCTGGCGGCGGCAGCATGGCGGCCTTCGCAACTCGTCGAGTCAGACATCATGGCCAAGCCGCCGGAACGCCGCTTCATCCGTACCGATCCGCGCGAGCAGGCCGAGGCCGCGTTCCGCCAGGCGAGCACCAAGCCGCCGCTGCCGGCTGAACGGCCGTCTGGGCCGCCCAAGGCCAAGGAGCAGGTGACGCTCCGCATCGACCGCGACGTGCTCGAGTTCTTCCAGGAGGACGGCCCGGGCTGGCAGGACCGCATCAACGACGCGCTCCGGACGCTTGCCGGGAAGTAGGTGTCAGGGCCGGCCGTAGACCTTGTCGGCGCGGGCTTCGAAGGCGTCGGTGAATTTCCGGAAGACGCGCTCGAACATCCCGCCGAGCAGGATGCCGAGCGTGCGCGAGCGGAATTCGTAGGAGATGCCGAAGCGAACAAGGGAGCGGTCAGCGCCTTCCGGTTCGAAGCGCCAGCTGTTCTCGAGTTTCCGGAACGGCGCATCGGCCGACGTAGCGATGATGGACAGGTCGGCGCGGTCGAGCACGACCCGGCTCATGAAGGACTCCCGCAGGAAGCCGTAGCTCACCGTCATGCGGGCGACGATGATCTCCCTGTCGCCTTCCATGCGCCGCTCGCGCACCACCATGCCGCTGCACATCGGGACGAATTGCGGGTAGGCCTCGATGTCCGCGACGAGGTCGAACATGTCCGTCGCGCCATGGGCGACCGACCGGGTCGTGCCGAACTGCGTCAAGCGCCGGGGCGTGCCGCGCGTGCGGCTCTGAGGCGGGCAAAATCCTCGCCGGCGTGGTGCGACGAGCGGGTCAGCGGGCTCGCCGCGACCATGAGGAAGCCTTTCGCGTTGGCAATCGTCCGGAAGGAATCGAACTCAGCCGGCGCAAGGTAGCGGTCGATCGGATGATGCCGGCGCGTCGGCTGGAGATACTGGCCGATGGTGAGGAAGTCGACGTCGGCGGACCGGAGGTCGTCCATGACCTGCAGGACCTCCATCCGCTCCTCGCCGAGCCCGACCATGATGCCCGACTTGGTGAACATGTCAGGCGCCAGCTCCTTCACCTTCTGCAGCAGCCGGAGCGAGTGGAAGTATCGGGCGCCAGGACGGACCGTGAGATAGAGCGAGGGCACGGTCTCGAGGTTGTGGTTGAAGACGTCGGGCCGGGCCTCGACGACGACCTCGAGCGCGCCGTCCTTCCGCAGGAAGTCGGGCGTCAGGATCTCGATCGTGGTCGCGGGGCTCGCCGAGCGGATCGCGCGGATGACGGCGGCGAAGTGGACCGCCCCGCCATCGGCGAGATCGTCGCGGTCGACCGAGGTGATCACGACATGGGCGAGACCGAGCTTTGCCACGGCATCGCCAATACGGGCGGGTTCATCGAGGTCGAGCGGGGCGGGAAGGCCGGTGCGGACATTGCAGAACGCACAGGCGCGCGTGCAGGTGTCGCCCATGACCATGAAGGTGGCATGGCGCTCGGACCAGCACTCGCCGATGTTCGGGCAGGCCGCTTCCTCGCAGACCGTGACGAGGCCGTGCTGGCGGACGATGTCGCGCGTCTCGCGGTAGACGGGCGAGCCGGGCGCCTTGACCCTGATCCAATCCGGCTTCCGCAGGAGCGGCGTCTCGGGCCGGTCTGCCTTCTCCGGATGGCGCGGGCGGTCGAGCGGCGCCGACCTGTCGAGGATTGTCACCATGCCGATGAAGTGGCGGAACCCGGCCGCGCGGTCAATGCGGCGGTACGCCGGGGAGGCATGACGCCAGACAATCCTGAGCAATCCCCAAGACCGTCACCCCGGCGAGGGCCGGGGCCCATTGTGAGTCCGTGGGATCGGCTACCGCCCCATGGGTCCCGGCCTACGCCGGGATGACGACTTGGATGGCTAGAACGGGATCTCGTCGTCGAGGTCGTGGGCGGCGGAGGCCGGGGCGGGCTGGCGCGTGGCGCCGGTGCGGGCGGACTGCATCGGCTTGGACTGGCCGTAATCGCCGCCGCCCTCGGAATAGTCCTCGCCGCCACCGGCGCCGGGACGGCCGTCGAGCATCGTCAGGACGGAGTTGAAGCCCTGCAGGACGACCTCGGTCGTGTAGCGCTCCTGGCCAGACTGATCTTCCCATTTCCGTGTCTGGAGAGAGCCTTCCAGGTAAACCTTCGAGCCCTTCTTGAGGTACTGTTCGGCGATCTTGGTGAGGCCTTCGGAGAAGATCACGACGCGGTGCCATTCGGTCCGCTCACGGCGCTCGCCGCTGGTCTTGTCGCGCCAGGTGTCCGTCGTCGCGAGGCGAAGATTGGCGATCGCCCGGCCGTCCTGCGTCCGCCGGATCTCCGGGTCGGCGCCGAGATTGCCGATGAGAATGACCTTGTTGACGCTGCCAGCCATGGCACGATCCTGCGTTGGAGTGACGACCTCTCCCGTAAAGGGAGTGCCCTACCGCGGCGGACCCTACCGCTCCCGCCGAACTGAGTCGCGGTGAAACGGCTTTTCCACAGCGGCCCCGTTGCCGCCCCGGTGTTCTATGTTTGTTCTAGCATCCCGCGTGGCGGAGTCAAGGCTGGTCCGGCGGGTTGAGGGCGGCACTCTCGGCGATGGGTACCGGTGCCGGCGCAACCGCCTTGCGGCGCCGCTTCCGCCACTCCTGTTCGACGCGGCGGCGGTTCTTCACGATCCGGCGCATCGTCCACCACCACAGGTGCCGGTAGCGGGCGTGGAGCCAGGTGCGGACCGGTCGCGGCAACAGCGTGAACAGGAACGGCGCGAGTTGTTTCAGGCCGTTGCCGGCGGCGGTGTGCGCGAGCCAGCGGATGGCGGTAAAGCCGAGCGTCGATTTCGCGAGGAACGGGACGAGCGCGAGAATCCACAGGATGCTGCCGGAGAGAATCATTGCGGCGACGAATACGACCGCGAGGAGGAGACCCAGGAACGTCGTCAGCCAGACGGGGGCAACGCTCCAGCCCCACTTCACCTTCGCCCATAAGCCGGCAACCCGCTGCCGGAAGCCGCGAAGCCAGCGCACGAATGCGATCCGCGCGCGACGCCGCAGGACCAGCGGAATGAGCGCCACGACGATGATCGTCAGCACCCGCATGAGGCCGACCCGCCAGAAGATGCTGCGGACGAGCACCAGCGGCGCCAGCAGCAGCGCGTAGAGCGAATTCCCGCCCGCGAGGTATTCGAGCCCGACCGCGGCGAAGGCGACGAGGAGAACCGCGAAGGCGATCGTCCAGAAGCGCTGCATCGTTGGCGACGACCGGTTTCGCCGGCCGGCGGGTCGACCTCCTTCTCGCTACTGGACCACGAGGCGAACGCGATTGCCCGCCGGGTCGACGGTTTCGATCGCGCCGCCCGGAAGCGGCGTCACTGGAGCGCCGGCTTTCTGGAGCCGGTCGACCACGGCTTCGAGATCGCCGGGCGATGGCAGCTCGATGCTGAAATGCCGGAGCCCCGCATGCCCGGCCGGCGCCTGCGGGGCGCCCTCCCCGTTCCAGGTGTTGAACGCCAGGATATGCGGCGGGTAGTCCAGCGTGACGTCCGCCATGCCGAAGCCGCGGCCGAGCATCTGGTACTCGAAGCCGATGATCTCGGTGTAGAAGCGCATCGCCTCTTCGAGGGAGTTCACGTGGAGGTGGACGTGGCCGATGCGTGTCCCCGCGGGCAGCGGAACCACGAGGGACTCGCCCTCCTTCAGCTCGGAGAACAGCGAGCCGAGATCGACCTGGCCGCGCCCGGAATGGCGGCGACCCTGCCGGTCGAGGCCGTAATAGTCGCCGCCGTCGGCGATCAGAACGCCGCGGTCGGGCGTCTCGAACGTCAGTTCGATGCCGTTGTTGTCCGCGTCCCACAGGTAGGTCGTCTCGGTGACGAGGTGGTCCGTCGGGGCGTTGCGGTATTTTGCCGAGAACATGCGGGCTGTGGCGAGCGCAAGGTCGCGCCGCGCCGGGACGTGGATGGCGACGTGGTAGAGGCCGCTCGTCCGCGCCTTCACGGGCAGTTTCGCATCCGGGTGAAGGACGATCAGCGGACGTTCACCGGCGCCCAGCACGACGTCCCTGTCGTCCTGCGACAGCACCGTCAGGCCGACGAGGTCGCGCCAGACCGGCAGCGCCTTCGCGGCATCGGTGACGCCAATATGGACCGGGCCGAGCCGAGTTGCCGACGGCACCAGCGCGGGCCTCGCGGGCGCCTCAGGGATCTGGCGAAAATGCTTCGACATCGCGGCGTCCTCGGCCCCGGGGGAAGCGGGCTCGAGAGAGATATAAGGGGCGGTTCGCCCTGGAGCGAGGGCGGCCTCAGCCGCAGCTCCGTCCCGTGGCGATCCCGGCGAAGAGCGCTTGCAGCGGGTTCGGGCGCCACGCGCGCGTGAGGAAGTCCTCATGGCTGGCCGAGACACCGAGGAAGGCCGTGCCGCCGGGCACGATCGGATCGCGCGCGTTGCCGCGCGTGGTCGGAATGCCGCGCGCCGCGAGCATTTCGATGAGCGCGACGTTGCCCGCGGCGGCGGACGCCGAATAGGCGCTGAAGAAGAATGCCGAGCGCTTTCGCGCGATCCAGTCGGCGAACAGCGAAACCTCGCCGTACACGGCGTCGAGGAGGATCGCGCCGCAGAGCCGTCCGTCGGCGCCGCCGCCCGTCAACGCGTAGGCGGCGGGCAGGTATCCGCCGCTGTACGCCACCAGGACAACCGGCAGCCGGTCGAAGCCCGCGGCGAGCGCGCGGTTGCCGAGGAGTACCGCCAGGTGATCGCTCGCCTCGGCGAGCCAGGCGGCGAAGGCTCCGGGCTGCCAGAAGCGGCCGGCCGACGAATCGAGGGCGTCGATCGCGAACTGCGGCGCGACCAGGACGGCATTGAGACCGGACGCCTGCAACTGGCCCGCGACGTTCTGACGGCGAAGCACGTCGCTTTCGAGCGTCGCGTTGTTGCCGTGGAAGAACGCGACAACGACCGCCGGCCGGGCAGGATCGAAACCGGCCGGGATGAACACCAGGCCGCGGCTGTCGGCGTAGGTCTCGTCCTCCCAGTACACGCCGCCGCGCGGGGCCGTATGGCCGCGCCGGCCGCCGCGCACCACGTCGAGGAACGGCTCGCCGGTTTCGGGCACGATCCCATCGTAGGGGAACGGCGCGGTGGCGAAGGGCACGAGGGCGATGAGGGACTGGGAGAGCGGGGCCGCGGCAGCGAATTGCGGGACGAGGAGCGCTGCAAGCAGGGTAGCGAGCAAACGGCCGGCTACGCCCGCAACTCGCCACCACAGTGCCGCCGTCGTTCCGGCCGGAGCAAAGCGGAGAGCCGGAACCCTTTGTTCCAATGGCACGGCCGAGTCCCGGGAACAAAGGGTTCCGGGTTCCGCTACGCGGCCCCGGAACGACGGGGGATAGTTGACGCCAAGCACATCGGCCGATGTCGAACGCTTCGTCTCCTCGCCGTCGTACTCGTGACGGGGCGTGAAAGCGAGCAGTTGAACGTTCTCCACTCCTACCCCGCCGCCGCGGCCCTGAGGACCCCGCGGAGCGGCAGGAGCACCGCGAAGAAGGCCGGGATCGCGATGAGGTAGGCAGCGCCCGCGAACTGGACAACGGCGGTGAGGCCGAAGGAGGTCGCCAGCACCGGGATCGCGGCGGAGGCGATCACCGAGAAGCTGCCATTGATGCCCCACGCCCAGATGAAGAGGTGGTTCTTCTTGAGACGCCCGAGCCACGACATGCCGGTGGCGAGCGGGAAGCCCATCAGGAAGGCCGGCGGCGCGATGAGGAGGAGGCAGAAGACGAGACGGACGGCGTAGGGGAACGTCCCGATCCAGTCGAGGACCGGGTCGAGGAACAGGCTGTAGCCGACGAGCAGCGCGCCAATGCCGGCGAACACGAACGGCATGACGGTGCGCGCCCGGTCGAGGAAGCGTTCGGAGACGAGACTGCCGAGGCCAGAAAAGACGAGCATGCCGGTGATGAGGACGGATGCCGAGACGGTGGGCGTCGAGAGCGCCAGGATGAACTTCGAGATCATGCCGACCTCGACAAGCATGTAGCCGAAGCCGAGGCAGGCGAAATAGAGCAGTGTCCCGAGCTTGCCAGGGTAGCGGCTGAAGATCGTCCGCCAGCCGAACACCAGCGGCAGGAGGAGCAGTAGCAGCGCGGCAATGCCTGCGACGAGGAGCGTCGCCCAGACCGAGAGATAGCCCCAGTCATCCTGGAACAACTCCAGCCGGTCCAGCGTCTTCGTCAGATCGCCGGGACGGACATAGGCGGCAAAATACGGGCGGTTGTTGGTGAGTTCCGCGACATCGAAGACATAGGCGTCGGCGAATTCCGACCAGGTGTCGGTAACGAGCGCCTGCCAGGCAAGCCGACCGACGGCGGTCGCGGGCAGCACCTGTGGCCCGGACGGCTCGGGAACGCCGAGGAGCGGGTCCAGCATCGGGCTGCCCCCGGCGGGATTGGCGAGCAGCGGATCAAGCAGCGGGCTGCCGCCGGCCGGGTTGGCCAGGGCGGGATCCAGGAGAGGATCGGCCCCGCCGGGATTGAGGAGCGCAGGGTCCAGCAGAGGATCGCCGGGATCGGGAAGCCCCGCATCTCCTGTGCCGAAGATCTGCTCGTAGTACTCCGCCAGAACCGTCGATGCCTCATCGGGCGGCATCATGCCCGGCGCGTAGACCTCGTCGAACGACATGGCGTAGCTGTTGTCCGAGAGGATCGCGATCTCCTCCGGCGTGAAGCCGCCGCGCTTGTAGAGGACTGTCGCGGTCGAGAGGTAGTTGGCGCTCACATAGAACGAGTTTGCGACGTTCGCCGGATCGACGTCGCGCGCGGCCGCGACCATCGTGGCGTAGAGGCGCAGCACGGATTTCGGCGGCTCCTCCTTGTTCCACACGGTCACCGAGAGAACGCCGCCCTCCTCGAGGGCGCGCATATAGGTCGCCATCGCCTCGCGCGTGTAGGCGTAGCGCTCGGAAATGGCGAAGCCGCCGGGGCTCGACAGGCCGACCGAGTCCGCAAGGCTCAGGTCGATGATGTCGTAGCGCCGGTCGGTCGAGCCGAGGAACAGGCGGCCCTCGTAGGGCACCATCTCGATCCGCGGATCGCCCAGGAGGTCACCGGTGAAGTCGCGGACCACCGGAGCATCCATCGCTGCAAGGACCGCGGGGTTCGACTCCGCCGCCGTCACGCTCGCCGCGCCGCTTGCCAGCGCCACCGCCGTCGAGATGCCGCCGCCGAACTGGACGACGAAGACCGACGGATCCTCCTTGATGAGGAACGGATAGTACATCGGCAGGTAGCGGAAATAGGCGGTCTGCTCGGCGGGCAGCGCACGCATGATGCCGATCGGGCCGTCGCTGTCGATGTACATGCCGAGGAAGGCGTTCGACGGCATCTGCGGGATGTTGAAGGCGGCGTTGTCGGAAAGGCCGGGCGCGAAGTGCAGGTACGAGCTCTGGTAGATCCGGAGGTCGCCGAACGGCGAGTGGCTCGCATAGACCTCCGTCGCATCGGGGAAGCGGCGGGCGTAGGAGACGCCCTTGTAGTCCGACACAGCGATCGTGGTGAGGTTCGCGGCCTGCGGCAGGACGAACTGCAGGCCCACCGCCAGGAGCCCGGCGAGCGCGAGGGCGATCAGCCCTCCCCGGCTCCCGATCCACAACAGCCAGCAGATGCCGCCGGCGAACCAGATGAGCAGCGGGACGATGAGGAGATTCTCGGGCGGAAACAGGAACATGCCGCCCAGCACGAGGAGGCCGCACAGGCCCGCGCCGGCAAGGTCGGCGAAGTAGACCCGACCGAAGATCGCCGTGCTCTTCAGGAACACTGTGCCGATGAAGACCGCCGCCGACAGGAACGGCACGAAATAGAGGATGAAGTTCAGCGCGAGGTTCCACTTCTGGACAGGGTCCGAGACGAGGAAGATCGGGTTGAACGGGTTCTGCTGCGCCAGGACGTGGCAGCCGGCCATCAGCGGCCCGAAGAGGGTCACCGTAATGGTCGAGATCGCTCGCCAGCGGCGCTGGAAGAACCCTTCCGCGAGCGCCATCACCGCCGAAGCGAGGCCGAAGCCGAGCATTGCGAGGGCCACGACGAACGAGCCGAAATGCGTCCAGCTTCCCACCGCGAACACGCGCATGATGAAGATCTGGAACGCGATGACGGCGCCGGCGACGAGGCCGATGGCAAGGTAGAGGAGCGGCGCCGGCAACGGCGTTGCGCCGGGAGCCCGGATCGCGGTGCTGGTGGCGGTTGCCATCGGGGCCTAGGGCGTCGGCGCTGCGGCGCAGCGAATGAGATCGAAGGGCAGCGTGGCGGCCTCGGCGAGGCCCTCGCCCTGCTGGAGGATGGTCATCGTCGCCGGCGGCGTGTCCCCCACGACCGTGGCGCGGAGCGTCATCGTGACGGACCGGAACGCCGTGTCGGGACTGCTGCACACGGCGACCACCGTGACGGCATCGCCTTCCCGTGTGCGGCTGTTGATGACGCACTGGGCAACGCCGAGCGCGGCGCCGCCGAGGCCGTTGTTGCCGACCGTCATCACCATCCCCTGCGAGCAGGTGGCCGCGTCCGGCGCCCAGTCGCCGAGGAGCATCGTTGTGTCCAGTGCGGTCGTGTCGGCCACGGCAGTCGGCGTCGTGGCGGGAGCGGGCGTGATGACCGGAGCTGGCGTCGCGGCAGATGGCTCGGGCGTGACGGGCGCCGTATCCGTGACCGGAACCGGCGTCGCCGCATCGTCCCCACACGCCGCGAGTGTGAGGGCGGCAGCAGCGAACGCCAGGACCCGGAGCGTGGATCCGGGACGGACCATCGTCGCGAGCGACAAGACTACCTCCGGGCGAAGCCGTGCCGGTTGGGGGACGCGCCTACTCGGCGTGGACGCCGACGATCTGGTCGCCCTCGAGCTTGGTGAAGGGCACGAACGGGACGATGCGGCCGCCATAGATGTCCGACCGGTTCACCCGGATCGTGCCGTCGGGCGCCTGCTCCTTGATGATCTTGAGCACATGGTGCGCGCCGGGCGGTCCGACAGGGATCACCATCGTGCCGCCGACGCGAAGCTGCTGCAGGAGCGGCGGCGGGACGTGGTCGATGCCGCAGGTGACGATGATCTTGTCGAACGGGCCGAACTCCTCCCAGCCGTAGTAGCCGTCGGCGTTCTTGGAGGAGATCGCCAGATACTCGTTGTAGCCGCGCGCGATGAGCCCGTCATAGACGCCGCGCGTCCGCTCGGCGATCGGCGCGATGATCTCGATCGTCCAGACCTGGTTGGTGAGGTTGGCCAGATAGGCCGACTGGTAGCCCGAGCCTGTGCCGACTTCGAGCACCTTCTCGCCCATCTGAACGTCGATGGAGGTCGTCATGCGGCCCACAAGATGCGGGCCGGAGATCGTGACGCCATAGCCTATGTCGAGGAAGGCGTGCTCGTAGGCGCGTGACAGGTTCCGCTCGAGGACGAATTCCTCGCGCGGCGTGAGCAGGAAGGCCCGCTTGTTGCGGTCGTCGAGCACGTCGCGATTGGCGACCAGGACCTCGTAGCGCGCCCAGTGCTGCGCCAGGTAGGTCGGGTTCTCGCCCCGGTTCTCGACCATCCAGGCGATGTAGGCATCGCGCTGCCCTACCTGGAGCGGCGGGGTCATCTCGTAGTTGTAGGGGAACGGGACATCAGCCCGGGCTGCGCCCGGTACAGCCAGCGCAGCCGCCGCCGCGCCTGTCGTGGCCATGAATTCGCGTCTGTTCACAGGAGCCTCCCGCCAGGATTCTATCTGACTGGCTAACATCACCTGACGCAGGCGGCAAACCAACCCCTTGCGGCATGGTGCCGACCGACCGCTTTGCCACAGCCGTGGCCGATCTGCCCGCCAGCTGCGGAACGTACTGCGGAATTGAGTCGGTGCGCGGCACGTGCTGACTGTGACCGAGGCCAGCTTACCCTGGGGAGCGACTGCGGATGCGCAACGAAGTTGTCGAGGTTCTTTCGGATCGCACCAATGCCGTTGTGCTCCGGCACCCCGGCCGGGCGTTCCCCGGAGTTCTGGTGCAGGGCGACAGCCTCCACGGACTGTGCCAGCGCGCTGATTCCGCGTGCGAAAAGACCGGCCGTGACGATCCCGGCTTTGACGACTTGAACAGCCTTCGGAACGCTCTCCAGTCATTGCTGACGCACTACAAGGCTACGCTTGCGGAGCACAACATCGCGTTGCCGTTCTCCGAGGAGCCACTCCGCGGCCGAGGCTAGAACCTCACCGTAAGATTCTGCCACCACACGGGCATTACATCGACGAGCCAGCCTTCGATGCGCCGGTCGAGATGGGTCAGGATGAGGACACCGACCAGCACCATCAGTCCGCCGAGAATGGACTTCCCGACCGTCGCCACCCGGGCAAGCCGATCGCGCCAGCGCATGAGCACGGCGCGCGACAGGAGGCCGAGGAGTGCCAGCGGGATAGCCGCACCAATGCCGAACACGAGCATGATGCCGAAGACGGCGCCGATGTTCTCGCCCTCGAAGGCCATCGCGGACGCAATGCCGATGGTAGGGCCGGTACAGGGACTCCAGACCAGCCCCAGCACGAGGCCTAGCGCGAGCTGCCCGCCCCAGCCGCCTTTCTCGCCTGCGCCGCTGAAGCGGTCGTTGATCCAGTTCGCGCCGGGGCCAGCCGCGGTCTGGAGGCGAAGTTGCAGCGGCGGAACGAGGAGGACGAGCCCGAACAGGATGAGGATCACGGCCCCGATCGGCCGGAACCATTCGGCGTAGTAACCGAGCGAATAGCCTACCAGCGCGAGGAACAGACCCACGCCGACGAAGGAGATCGTCAAGCCCGCGGCGAGCGCCAGCGGACCGGCGATGCGGTGGCGCGAGACGGCTGTCGCGAAGACGATCGGCAGGAGCGGAAGGACGCAGGGATTGATCGCGGTCAGCAGCCCCGCGACGAACGCCGCGAGGCCTGTTCCCGGCTCCATCCCGTGTCAGGCGCCGGGTGCGGGCGTCGGCGTCACGGCCGCGCCCGGAACGTAGTTGGGTGAACCGTCCACGGCGAACTGGAGGAAAGCAGCGATCCCCTCGGGGGTCGTGTCGTAGACCGACCGGCCGAGCTCGGTGGTGCCGCTGAAGGCGACGAAGATCGAACGGTCAGGCACGTTGAAGAGCATCATGAGGTTGCGCTTCGTGTCGTAGTCGACCGTCATGATGAGGAGGTTGGCGAAGCGCGGGTCGTCGACCAGCGTCTCGAGCACGCGATCCTGGGCCTGGCAGGTCGTGCACCAGTCGGCGTGAACGTAGATGATGTAGGGGCGTCCCGTCTCAAGCGCCTCGGCGATCAGGGCGTTGGTGTAAGGCGTCCGCTCGAAGGCCAAGGCCGTGCCGGCGGCAAGAACCCCGGCACCGAACATTGCCGCCCTGACGGCCGCCACGAACGCGTTGACGCGCATCGTCCTCATCCTTCCCGCCAGCCGCGCCGCCCAATTCGGCGGTCGCAGTTTGAGATGGTTCCAACTTACGCCGGTCGCAATGGCACCGGTAGTGACGTTCGCTTGAGCCAAAATGGACCGAACTAGGGAATGGCGAATACGTAAAGAGTGCTGCCGGATCGCTGGAACCGCGCCGCCTCGGTTGGGGCCGCATCGACATATACGGGCGCATTCCCCGGTGCGGCGCTCGCGATGAAGGCGACATACTGGCGGCCGTCCGGACCGACATAGGTCACGGGCGTGGCATTGCCGCGGCTTCCGGTGCGGAACGACCAGAGGTCGGTGCCGTCGATGGCGCTCAGCGCGCGCACCACGCCCGTATCCGCGCCGATCTGGAACAGGAGGTCGCCCGCCGTCGCCAGGACCGGCACGTCGTTGCCGCCTGGCCAGGGCAGCCGCCACGCGGTGCGGCCGACGACGGGATCGTTTGCCTGGAGTTCGCCCGGGTAGTCGACGGCCGCGCCGGTCGCTTCCCGCCGCGGAATCTCCGGCGTGCCGGCCGCACGACGGAGCTGGTAGGGCTGGCCGGGGGCGAAGATGCCCTCGGTCACGACGTGCATGGTGCAGCCGGTCGTGGTCGAGGTGTAGAGCAGGCCCGTGCGCGGCGACCAGGCATCATTCTGCCAGTTGCGAGCGCCGAGGCCCGGGCACCAGGATACCTCGGTGCCGGTATAGTTCTGCGGGGCGGCCGCGCCGGCGGCGAGTTCGCCCGCCGTCGTGTACCGGCGCCTGTCCTCGACGCTGGTGAAGCTCCAGCGGGCGATGTCGTAGCGGGCGCGGCCCGTGGTGCGGTCGACACCGGTCATGAAGTCGACGTAGCGGAACGGCCACGGGTCGAGGAGAATCTCGCCGGTCGCCCGATCGAAGACGTAGAAGAATCCGTTGGCCGATGCCTTCAGCGCCGTCTGTCGCGTCTCGCCGCCGATGACGAGGTCGACGAGCTGGGCAGCGCCCACGTCGTCGAGATCCCAGTTGTCCGCAGGGGCGAGGTTGTAGGTCCACACGAGCGCGCCGGTGGCGGCGTGGCGGGCGATCAGGGAGGCGCACCAGTTGTTGCGGTAGTCGACGAGGCCGCCACTCGCGTCGAGCGTGACCGTGCCCCATTCGCGGCGGTAGTCCGGGTTCACCGGGGCGCAACTGCCCGTCGAATAGTAGAAGAGCCCGAGATCCGGGTCGTAGGTGTAGAAGCCCGACGGCGTGCCGCCGCCCTGTGCCCACGACCGGCCGTACCAGGTGGCGAGCGATCCGGCGCGGTCGTCGGTGTAGAATGGCGTGAACCGCGGGCCGATGCCGACGTCCTCGTCCGGACCCATCGAGTAGAAGGTCCACGCCGGCGCGCCGGTGGCGACGTCGAAGGCCATGACGCGGCCGCGGACGCCGCGGTCCGCACCGGAATTGCCGGTGATGTAGAGGCCCTCGGCAACGAGGCCGGCGCCGTTCATGCCCTCCCAGGCATCGGGGACGGTTGCGGCGGTGCTCCACGCGATCTCGCCCGTGCCGGCGTCGAGTGCGAACACCTGGCCATCCGCCGCCGCGAAGAACAGGCGTCCGTCGGAGTACAGCAAGGCCCGGGCCGGCGTCGGTCCCGCGGGAATCCGGGTGTCGTCGAGGTCCGGCCGGAACTCCCAGGCAATGACGCCGTCGCTCGCGAGATCCAGCGCGTAGACGTAGTTGGGCCGTGGCGAAACGATGTACATCGTGCCGCCGACGACCAGCGGTGGCGCCTCATGGCTGTCGAGTATGCCGATCTGCCAGGTCCAGGCGACGGCCAGGCGATCGACATTGCTGACGGTCAGTTGGTCGAGCGGGCTGTAGTTCCACCCATTGTACGTGATGTTGGGCATCACCACGCCGGCCGGATCGGGGGTCAGGAGCGCGGGATCGTCTTGGGCCCACGCGACGCCGGTGCCTGCGCACAGCGCCGCGGCCAGCAGCAGCCGTCGGGTCCCCATCCCTCGCCTCCCCTCGGCCACCGCCCCTCCGCGGCAGCACCTGAATCCTATGCCACCATCGGGGCGGCACCGTCCATTGCATGAACCGACGGGGGCTCGCCCCTACACCAGCAATTGATGGCTGGCCAGTTCGCGGTAGAGCGGCGAGCTGACGAGGAGTTCCGCGTGCGTGCCGGTCGCGACGACCTTGCCGGCCTCGACGACGATGATCTGGTCAGAGTCGGCGACCGTCGCGAGGCGATGGGCGACGACGATGACGGTCCTGTGCCGTGCGGTCTCCCGCAGTGCCTCCTGGAGGATCTGCTCGGTGCGGGAGTCGACCGAAGATGTCGGCTCGTCGAGGAGGAGGATTTCGGTGTCGGCGAGGAGCGCCCGTGCCCAGGCGAGCCGCTGGCGCTGGCCGCCGGAGAGAAGCACGCCGTCATCGCCGACGGCCGCATCAAGGCCGAGCGGCGAGCGTTCCACGATGGATTCGAGGCCCACGCGGCGGAGCGCGTCCATCAGCATCCGGTCGGTGGCGGCCGGCGCACCGAGGCGGAGGTTGTCGGCGATGGAACCCGCCAGCACCGGCGCCTCCTGCTCGACATAGGCCATATGGCTGCGAAGCTCCTCGCGCGACATGCTGCGGACGTCCCGGCCCTTGAAAAGGATGGCGCCGCCAGTCGGCTCGTAGAAGCGTTCGATCAGCGCAAGCATGGTGGACTTGCCGGCGCCCGAGGGACCAACGATCGCAATTCGGGAACCGCGCGGGACGGAAAGGCTGATGCCCGAAAGCACGGGTCTGCCGTCGGCATAGGCGAAAGTGACGTCGTCAAAGGCCAGAATAGGCGCATCGTCCGAAGCGGCGGTGGCCGCGACCGTGGGCGCATCGTCCGCCTCGGGGCGAAGCTTCATGACCTCCATGATGCGATCGAGTGCGGCGAGCGCTGCCTGAATCGCGGTGAATGCGCCGACCGCCTGGCCGAGCGGCACGACAAGGAGGAAGACGTACAGGAGGAAGGCGATCAGATCGCCGAGCATCATGGCGCCGGTGGCGACGCGATAGCCGCCGACGCCAAGGACGATGATGAAGGCGCCCTGGATGCACACCGACATGATCGGCTGGATCAGCGCCTGCAGGCGCGCCATCTGGATGCCGGCCCGATAGGCCTCGGTAGCAGCTCCGACGACGCGTTCGGTCTCGCGCTCGGTCGCGCCGGATGCCCGGATGGTGCGGATAGCGCCGAGCGTGCGCTCGACGGAGGCCGTCATGGCGCCGACGGCCTCCTGCGCGCGCCGGCTCCCCTGCCGCATCAGGACGCCGATGGCCATGACGCTGCCGACGCCGATGAGAACCGAAGTGAGCGTGATCGCAAGGAGGACCACGTCAACCAGCGCCATCAGGGCGATGGCGCCGAAGAACATCAGGATCGACGAGACGATGTTGAAGAGGCCGGACGTGACGACGGAACGGAGAAGCGTGGTGTCCGCACCGACGCGGGAGATGAGGTCGCCGACCTGGCGCGCGTCGTATTCGGCGATGGGAAGCCGGAGGAGATGCGAGACGAGCGACCGCCGGGTCCCGAGCACGACGCCCTCCGCGGTGCGCCGCAGAAGGTAATCCTGCAGAGCGCCGAAGATGGCGGCGCCGAGCGTAATGGCGATCAGGAGCCAGAGGAGGCCGGTGAGCGGGATGTCCTGGCCGAGGCTGTTCACCAGCCGCTGCAGCGAGAGCGGCTGGACGAGCGCCAGAGCCGTCGCGATGAGCGAAACGATCGCGACGACGACGAGCGTTCCCTTGTGATCGCGGAGGAACGGCCAAAGCTCGCGGAGCTTCGCCTTGGGCTTGCCGCGCCACGATTCGCCGATCAGGACGCGCTTCTCACCCCGCCTGGCGCCCGAGGTCGGGCGGTCTGGTGCGATCTCGTCGTCCATCGTGGGTTCCCCGTTCGCGCCGATGTAGGGAGCGCGAGCCTTGCCCGAAAGCCCGAGGCCGCACGGAATTCGCTACCGGGCCGGCCCGAGGAGCCCTGCCTGCGATCCATGCGGTGCTCAATGCAGCAGCACTGCCCTGCGGCAGGACTGAGATGGCTTCTCCGCACGTCGCCCTTCGGTGGCTGTTTTCAGCCATTCCGATGCTGGCATTCGGATTGCATACAATCCAACGCGAGCCCGGCACCGGCATCACTCGCGGAGGAGCGGTGCCTAACAAAGGAGCATCCATGCCGTTCAAGCCCGTCCCTTCCCGCAGAGACCTTCTCAAGACCGGCGCCGCCCTCGGTGCGCTGGGTGTCGCAAGCCCGCTGATCGGCGCACGCGCCTTCGCCCAGGGCGCGCTCACGGTCGGCTTCATCTATGTCGGCCCGCGCGACGACTACGGCTACAATCAGGCCCATGCCGAGGGCGCGGCGGCGGTCAAGGCGATTCCGGGCGTCACGGTCATCGAGGAAGAGAATGTTCCCGAATCCGTTGCGGTGCAGCGGTCGATGGAATCGATGATCGAGTTCGACGGAGCGGCGCTCGTGTTCCCGACCTCGTTCGGCTATTTCGACCCGCACATGCTCGCCGTCGCGCCGCGCTATCCTGGGGTGCAGTTCCGCCACTGCGGCGCCGTGTGGCAGGAAGGCGTGCACCCCGCCAATACGGGCACTTATTTCGGCTATATCGGCCTGGGCCAATACCTCAACGGCATCGTTGCGGCCCACGCCTCCCGCACCAAGAAGATCGGCTTCGTCGCCGCCAAGCCGATCCCGCAGGTGCTGATCAACATCAACAGCTTCCTCCTCGGCGCCCGCAGCGTCGACCCGACCATCACCTGTCAGGTGATCTTCACCGGCGAATGGTCGATGGCCGTGCGCGAGGCCGAGGCGACCAATGCCCTCATCGACCAGGGCGTCGACGTCGTCACCTGCCATGTCGATGGACCGAAGGTGGTCGTCGAAACCGCCGCCGCGCGCGGCGCCTATGTCTGCGGCTACCACGCCAACCAGAGCGCGCTCGCACCGGCACTCTACCTCACCGGCGCGGAATGGAACTGGGCGACGCTCTATACCAACTTCGTCAACCAGGCGCTCGCCGGCGAACCGCTGGCGAACTTCGTCCGCGGTGGCCTGTCCGACGGCTTCGTCAAGATGAGCCCCTACGGGCCGGCGGTCACCGCCGAGGCCGCCGCCGCCGCGGACGCGGTGAAGGCGGAGATGATGTCCGGCGGCTTCTCGGTGTTCAGGGGTCCGCTTTACACCAACACTGGGACGCTCGTGATCCCGGAAGGGACGGCATATCTCGAGACCGACATCGCGCTCGAGAGCATGGACTACCTCGTCGAAGGCGTCATCGGGTCCACCAGCTAGCGGAAGGTCCGGACCAATGGTCCAGCTCGTCGGAGACGGCGGCGACGCGGTTGCGCCGCCGCCCCGGGTTACCGGCAGATCGGTCCTCGACTGGATCAGCCGCCGGGCGGAAGTGGTCGTCATCCCGCTCGGCGCGATCCTCGCCGGGCTCGTGCTGTTCGGCGTCTTCCTCTGGATCCAGGGCCACGATCCGTTCCAGTTCTATGATCTGATGTACCTGGGCGGCTTCGGGCGGCAGCTCTCGATCGAAAGCGCGCTGTCCCGGGCCGCTCCGCTCCTGTTCGCCGCGCTCTGCGTCGCCCTCCCCGCCCGCCTGGGTCTTGTCGTCATCGGCGGCGAAGGGGCGATCGTGCTGGGAGGCCTCGCGGCGGCTGCGATCGCGCTGCCGCTCGCCAATGCTCCGGCCTTCGTGGGCATTCCGGCCATGGCGATCGCGGCGATGATCGCCGGCGGCTTCTGGATCGGCATCGCCGGCGCGCTCCGGCACTATCGCGGCGTCAACGAGACGATATCGAGCCTCCTCCTCGCCTATGTGGCCATCGCACTGATGAACCACATCGTCGAGGGACCGCTCCGTGATCCGGCGAGTCTGAACAAGCCCTCGACGGCCCCCATCGCGGATCAACTGATGGTCGGCACCCTCCCCGGTCTCAACGTCCACTGGGGCTTCGCTGTCGGTGTCGTGGCGTGCATCCTGGCGTGGATCCTCATCGACCGGACCACCTGGGGCTTCTCGGCCCGCATCGCCGGCGGCAATGTCCGCGCCGCGCAGATCCAGGGCCTTCCGGTGGGCAAGCTCATCATCGGCTTCTGCGCCCTCGGCGGCGCTTTCGCCGGCCTTGCCGGCATGTTCGAGGTCGCGGCGGTCCAGTACAGCGCCAACGGCTCGCTCGCCGCCCGCTACGGCTACACCGGCATCCTCATCGCGTTCCTCGCGCGACACAATCCGCTGATGATCATCCCGTTCGCGGTGCTCCTTGGCGGCATCGAGGCGAGCGGCGGCCTGATCCAGCGGCGCATGGGCCTGCCGGACGCCACCATCCTTGTCTTCGAGGGCCTCCTGTTCGTCCTGATCCTGATCAGCGAGACGTTCTACGGCCGGTTCAGGATCTTCAATCCCGAGAAGCGGAGCCCGGCCTGATGGACACCGATCTCGGCTGGTGGGCCGTTCCCCTCGCCCTCATCGGCGGCGCGATCCGTATCTCGACGCCGTTCCTGTTCGTCAGCCTCGGGGAGACGATCACCGAGAAGAGCGGGCGTATCAATCTCGGCCTCGAGGGCACGCTAATCTTCGGCGCGATGATCGGCTACGGCATGGCCTATCTGATCGGCGACGCGTGGGCGCAGGCCGCCATCAATGACGCCATCGCCCAGGGGCTCCCGCCTCCCGCCGTCAGCGCACGCAGCTATCCGATGGCGGCGTGGCTCGGCGTTGGTATCGCCGCCATCGCCGGCTCGCTGTTCGGCGTCGTCCACGGTCTCATCTGCTCGCTGAAGCGCGTCAACGACATCGCCGTCGGTATTGCGATGATGCTGTTCGGGATGGGCATCGCCTTCTACTTCGGCAAGCCGTTCATCGCGCCCGCCGCGCCCGACCTGCCGTCGATCCCGTTCGCGGCGTGGTCCGACGTCTCGCAGGTCCGCGACGCCTTCAACGTCAACGCGCTCTTCATCATCGGCATCGTGCTTGCGGTCGTGCTGTGGTGGGCGTTCCGCAACACGCGGCTCGGTCTCATCCTCCGCGTGGTCGGCGACAGCGCCGATGCCGCGCGCGCGCTCGGCTACAACATCAACCTGGTCCGGACGCTCGCGACTGCGGTCGGAGGTGCCTTTGCCGGCATCGGCGGCGCATTCCTGTCGCTGTACTATCCGGGCAGCTGGAACGAGGGCATCTCGTCCGGCCAGGGGCTGATGGCCGTGGCGCTCGTCATCTTCGCCCGCTGGAACCCGATCGCGTGCTTCTGGGCGGCGATGCTGTTCGGCGGCACCAGCGCCCTCGGCCCGGCCCTCCAGGCCGTCGGCGTTACCGGCGGCTACTACCTCTTCAATGCGGCGCCCTACATCCTGACGCTCGGGCTGATGGTCGCCACATCCTCGCGGAACCGGGCGATGGCGGGCGCACCGGGCGAACTCTCGATCACGCGCTAGGAGGCAGAATGAGCGGACTTGGAGGACTGAACAAATCGCCGAACGGGGTCGTCATCGGCCTCGTCCAGCTCCAGCTGCCGACGGTGGTGACCAAGGCGGACCTTGCTGCGCAGACGGCGAAGATCGTGGCGATGGTCGGCAAGGCGCGGCGCAACATGCCCGGCATGGACCTCGTCGTGTTCCCCGAATACGCGCTGCACGGCCTGTCGATGGACACCAATCCGGCGATCATGTGCCGGATGGAGGGGCCGGAGGTCGCCGCCTTCCGCCACGCCTGCGCGGTGAACCGCATCTGGGGCTGCTTCTCCATCATGGAGTTCAATCCCAACGGCAACCCGTACAATGTCGGCCTCATCATCGACGAGATGGGCGAGATCAAGCTCTACTACCGGAAGCTCCATCCGTGGGTCCCGGTCGAGCCGTGGGAGCCGGGCGATCTCGGCATCCCGGTGATATCAGGGCCGAACGGCTGCAGGCTCGGGCTCATCATCTGCCATGACGGCATGTTCCCCGAGATGGCGCGCGAGTGCGCGTACAAGGGCGCCGAGATCATGATCCGGACCGCCGGCTACACCGCGCCGATCCGCGATGCGTGGCGCTTCACCAACCAGTCGAACTCGTTCTGCAATCTCATGGTCACGGCGAACGTCTGCATGTCGGGCTCCGACGGCACGTTCGATTCCATGGGCGAAGGCATGATTGTGAACTTCGACGGGACGATCATGGCGCACGGCACGTCCGGCCGGCCCGACGAGATCATCACCGCCGAAGTCCGCCCCGATCTGGTGCGCGAGGCGCGTGCCGGCTGGGGCGTCGAGAACAACATCTACCAGCTCGGGCACCGGGGTTTCACTGCGGTCGCGGGCGGTGCGCAGGACTGCCCCTACACCTTCATGCAGGACATGGTCGCCGGCCAGTACCGGCTCCCATGGGAGGAAACGGTGCGGGTCACCGACGGCACGCCGTCGGGCTTCGAGAGGCCGACCCGGACCTATCGGAGTTCCATCACCGCGGAGGCCGCCGAATGACATTCCCGTTCGAGCGATCGCCCACGGGCGGCGAGGAACATCACCTGCATCTCGTCGCCGGTCCGGCGCAGAACGTGCCGCTGCGGCGGCCGATGGCGGAAACCGACGTGACGGGAGCGATCGTTTTCTCGATGCTGACACTCGAGGCGGAGGAGCGCGCGTGAAGGGGGCACATTCCGCGATGGCGACACCCGTTGTGGCCGACGCAACCTACATCGACGCCGAGCCATATCCCTGGCCGTACAATGGCGACCTCCGGCCTGACAACACCGCCCTCATCATCATCGACATGCAGACAGATTTCTGCGGCAAGGGCGGCTACGTCGATGCGATGGGCTACGACCTCTCGCTCGTCCGGGCGCCGATCGAGCCGATCCGGAAGGTCCTCGCCGCGATGCGCGACGGCGGCTACCACATCATCCACACTCGCGAGGGGCACCGGCCCGACCTTGCGGACCTGCCGGCCAACAAGCGCTGGCGCTCGCGCCGGATCGGCGCCGGCATCGGCGACGTGTCGCCGGCCGGCAATGGTCTCATCCTGGTGCGCGGCGAGCCGGGCTGGGAGATCATCCCGGAGCTCGCTCCCCTCCCCGGCGAGCCGATCATCGACAAGCCCGGCAAGGGCTCGTTCTGCGCCACGGACCTCGAACTGATCCTCCGCCAGAAGGGCATCGAGAACATCGTGCTGACCGGCATCACCACAGATGTCTGCGTCCACACCACCATGCGCGAGGCCAACGACCGCGGCTTCGAGTGCGTGATGCTTGAGGATTGCTGCGGCGCGACCGACTACGGCAACCACCTGGCGGCGCTCAAGATGATCAAGATGCAGGGCGGCGTGTTCGGCGCGGTCGCCACGTCCGAGGCATTCGTGCGAGGGCTGCCATGAGCGTTGCGGAGGTCATCGACTTTCCGGGCGCCGCCCCGCCTCCCACCGTGGACGAGGTCGCCGCCTTCTCGGTCGAGACGGTCGGCATGACCAAGCGCTTCGGCGGCTTCGCCGCGCTCGACGACGTCTCGATCAAGGTTCGCGCCGGCACGGTCCACGCCCTCCTCGGCGAGAACGGCGCGGGCAAATCGACGCTCGTGAAATGCATCATGGGCTTCTACCAGCCCACGTCCGGCCAGTTGATCATCAACGACAAGGAGACGGTGATCCGGACGCCGAAGGACGCGCATACCAGCGGCCTCGGCATGGTCTACCAGCACTTCACCCTCATCCCGTCCCTGACGGCGATGGAGAACCTCGTGATCTCGCGGCCGCACGTGCCGCCGGTGATCGACTGGGGCAAGGAGCGGAAGGAACTGGTGGCGTTCCTCGACCGGATGCCGTTCCGGGTCCCGCTGGACACGCCGATCTCGGAGCTCGCGGCCGGGCAGAAGCAGAAGCTGGAAATCCTCAAGCAGCTCTATCTCAAGAGCCGCTTCCTCATCCTCGACGAGCCGACGTCGGTGCTGACACCCGGCGAGGCCGAGGAGGTGCTCGGCCTCCTCAAGGGAATGGCCGGCCGCGGCGAACTGACGATCCTGATGATCACCCACAAGTTCCGCGAGGTCGAGGCGTTCTGCGAGGACGTGTCGGTGCTGCGGAAGGGCAGGCTGACCGGGACGGGCAGCGCCGCCGATCTCTCGCGCTCCGACATGGCGACGATGATGATTGGCGAGAAGACGCTGAAGAAGGTCGCCGAGCGGGTCGGCGAGCCGGATACGGCCAAGCCGGTGCTGCGGCTCGAGGACTTCGTCGTCGATGACCGGACCGGCCTCAAGACGACCAACATCGAGGCTCTCGCCGTCCATTCGCGCGAGATCGTCGGCATCGCCGGCGTTTCGGGCAACGGCCAGAAGGAACTCGCCGAGGCGCTCGGCGGCCAGCTGGTGCTGAAGCGCGGCAAGGTCAGCGTCGATGGCGCGAGCTACTCCGGCAAGCGCGACGAGTCGCGCTCTCACCAGGTGCGGTTCATCCCGGAGGAGCCACTCAAGAACGCCTGCGCGCCGCGCATGTCGGTCGCGGAGAACCTTTCCTTCCGGACCTTCGACGAGGCCGGCGAGAAACAGGTCGTCTGGCTCCGCCAGGGCCGCATCCGCAACTACGCCAAGGAACTCGTCCGGCGCTTCGGGGTGAAGACCGCTTCGATCGCAGCGCCGATCGCGACGCTGTCGGGCGGCAACGTCCAGCGCGCGGTGCTTGCACGCGAGCTGACCGGCGACGTCGAGCTCCTCATCGTCACCAACCCCTGTTTCGGACTCGATTTCTCGGCGGTGGCGGACATCCGCTCGCAGATCGTCGCAGCCCGGAACCGCGGCGCGGCAGTCCTCCTCATCTCCGAGGACCTCGACGAAATCCTCGAACTGTCCGACCGGATTCTCGTGATGTCGGAGGGCAGGATCGTCTACGAGACGACCAGCGCCCACGCCGACGTCATGGTGATCGGGCAACACATGGCAGGGCACCACTGAGCATGGCAGTCATCCACGCCGAACCCTTCGACATCGACCTCGATCCGGCGAAAACAGCCCTCATCGTCATCGACATGCAGCGCGATTTCATCGAGCCGGGCGGCTTCGGGGAGAGCCTTGGCAACAACGTCGCGCTCCTCCAGGCGATCGTGCCGACGGTGGGCAAGCTCATTGCCGGCTTTCGGGCCGCGGGCGTTCCTGTGATCCACACGATGGAGTGCCACAAGCCCGACCTCTCGGACTGCCCGCCTTCGAAGCGCGAACGCGGCAGCCCTTCGCTGCGAATCGGCGACGAGGGTCCGATGGGCCGCCTCCTCATCACGGGTGAACCAGGAACGGCGATCATCGACGCACTCGCGCCCCTGGAGTCCGAGATCGTCATCGAGAAGCCCGGCAAGGGGGCGTTCTATGCGACCGAACTCGGGGACATCCTCAGGAAGCTCGGAACGAAGCAACTCGTCTTCGCCGGCGTGACGACGGAGGTCTGCGTCCAGACCACGATGCGCGAGGCGAACGACCGCGGCTTCGACGTCGTCCTCGCGGTCGACGCGACCGAGAGCTACTTTCCGGAATTCAAGGCGGCGACGGTGGCGATGGTGCGGGCGCAGGGCGCGATCGTCGGCTGGACCGCGTCGACCGACCAGGTCGTCGGTGCGCTTCGTGGCTGATCCCGTGTCGTTTGCAGACCTCATCACCGGCGGATGGAAGGACGCGGCGTTCGGGCCATTCCGCGAGGGCGTCGACATGTGCCGGCTCGCCGGCGATCCGGACGGAGCATCAATTGCTCTCCTTCGGTATGAGCCGGGCGCGCGGGTGCCGCTCCACGAGCATATGGGACTCGAGACAATTCTCGTGCTCGACGGCGTTCAGTATGACGACCGCGGTCGCTACGAGGCAGGCTCGATGGTGGTCAACCCCGCGGGGTCGCAGCATCGCGTCTGGTCCGACGAGGGCTGCGTCGTGCTGATCCTGTGGGAGAAGCCGGTGCGGATCCTCGAAGAATGACCATGCCGGCCGCCATGACCGACATCACCGCCCTGCCCTTCACCATTCCAGCCCTTCGCGCGGCCTATGCCGCCGGCCTCTCGCCGCGGGCGGTGGCCGAGGAAGTTCTGCGACGGCTCGAGGATGCGGACGATCCGGGCATCTTCATCTCGCTCGCCGCGTGGGACGAACTCGAGGGCGCCGCGGTCGCGCTTGGACGCTACGACGCAAGCCGGCCGCTGTGGGGCGTACCCGTGGCGATCAAGGACAACATCGACGCAAGGGGCTTCGCCACCACGGCCGCCTGCCAGTCGTTCGCCTACTGGCCGCACGACGACGCCGAGGCGGTTGCGCGGCTTCGCAGCGCCGGGGCGCTCATCGTCGGCAAGACGAATCTGGACCAGTTCGCGACCGGACTCGTCGGCGTGCGAACGCCTTATCCGGTACCGAAGAACCCGCTGATGCCGGGGCATGTGCCGGGCGGCTCCTCGTCCGGGTCAGCGACCGCCGTCTCGCGCGGGATCGTCGCGTTCGCGCTCGGCACCGATACGGCAGGCTCCGGCCGCGTACCGGCCGCGTACAACAACATCGTCGGCCTGAAGCCGACCTTCGGCGCGATCTCGGCGCGCGGAATGGTTCCGGCCTGCCGCACGCTCGACTGCGTCTCCGTGTTCGCCCACACCGTCGACGACGCCTGGATCGCGTTCGAGGTGCTGGCCGCACCCGATCCCGCCGACGCCTATTCCCGTCCGCTTCCCGCCGGTCCGGCGAGCATCCCGCCATCGTTCCGTATCGGCGTGCCCCGCCGCGAGGATCGCGTATTCTTCGATGCCGCGGCCGAAGCCGCATTCGAGGCGTCGGAGAAGGTCGCGGAAGAGCTTGGCGCAACATTGGTGCCGATCGATTTCGCGCCGTTCTTCGAGGTGGGAACGCTGCTGTATGGCGGCCCCTGGGTTGCGGAACGTCACGCCGGAATTCGATCGTTCTTCTCGGAGCACGCCGGCGACCTCCTGAGCGTGACGCGCGACATCATCGGCAGGGCGACGCATCTTTCGGCAACCGACGCGTTCGAGGGGCTCTATCGCCTCAAGGCGCTGGCGGTTCGGGCCGAGGCGGCTATGTCGGGCATCGACATGCTGATGGTGCCGTCGGTGCCGGGCCTCTGCTGGCTGGATGAAGTCGCGGCGGACCCCTTCGGAGCGAACGCCCGGCTGGGCACGTACACGAACTTCGTCAACCTCCTCGACCTTAGCGCGCTGGCGGTTCCGGCGTCAGAACGGCTTGATGGCCGTCCGCAGGGCGTCACCTTCATTGGCCGGAGCGGCGCCGACGCGGTGCTCGCGGCGTTCGGACGGCAAATGCATGGCGCGACGGGCTCCACGCTGGGCGCGACGGCGTGGCCGCTGCCGCGACTCGAGGAACGCCCTCTCGAGGAGCCCCGCGACTGGATGCCGGTGATGGTGTTCGGCGCGCACATGTCGGGCCTGCCGCTCAACCATGAACTCATCCGCGAGGGCGGCCGCCTCGTCCGCGTCGCGCGCACCGCGCCCGACTACCGGCTCCATCTGCTGGGCGGAAAGCTACCCCGGCCTGGCCTCGTGCGAGGAGGCGCCGCGCATGGCACCTCGATCGAGGGGGAGATCTGGCTGGTGCCGCCGGAAGGGTTCGGACGCTTCGTCGCCGGCGTCATGGCGCCGCTCGCGATCGGCACGGTGTGGCTCGACGACGGATCGTCGGTGAAGGGCTTCATCGCCGAGACGGAAGGGGTGCGCGGCACGCCCGATATTTCCGGCTACGGTTCGTGGCGTCGCTACATTACTGCCGTCGAGGCGCGCCAGCCTGAAGCGGTGCGCTGACCCCCGACCTCTCGTGACCCGGGATCGACTGGGTCACGTTCTCGACCGCCGTGCGGACCACGAGGATGTGCCGACGCATCTCGGTTGCGGCAGCCTCGGCGTCGCCGCGCAGGATCGCCTCCACCACCTGGCCATGCTCGACGTGCGATTTGGCGACCCGACCGATCGTCTCGAACTGGGCGTGGCGGAACGGAGCGAGGCGCGCCCGCACGAGCATGGCCATCTCGCTCAGGAAAACGTTGTGGGCGCCGCGGTAGATTGCATCGTGAAAGACATCGTTCGCCACGACGTAGGCAGCGAGCGCCCCCTCGGACACGATCGCGCCGGCTGACGCATGAAGCTGCTCGAGTTCGCGCCGCTCGGCAGGTGTCATGGCCGTCGCGGCCAGACGCGCGGTCATGGCCTCAAGCTCCGCCATCACCACGAACATCTCGTCGAGCCGCTGCTCCGAGATATCAGCCGCAACGGCCCCACGATGCGGTCGCGCCTCGGCGAGCCCGATCGCCTCGAGCTGGCGTATCGCCTCGCGGACCGGCGTGCGCGAGACACCGAACGCGGCGGCCAGCCGGGTCTCGTCGAGGGCCTCCCCCGGGCCGATCCGGCCATGGACGATATCGTCGGCGAGCGCGGCCTGAATTTCCTGGGCCCGGGTCAGTCGGGGCGGCATGTGTCGTCTCGGCTGTAAGCGAGCATTTACGGTCGCGCATATTCCTCCTTCGCAGCGGAAGGTTCAATGCGGTGCATGCAAGTGTGCAGTGCGTCCCCGGAGACCGTCGACACCGCGGCCCGCGGCGGCCAAGCTGTGGCACCTTTCTTGACGGACGTTTGCCCATGCCGACCGCAGCCGAGTGCCAGACCAAGGACGAAGTCAGGTCCGAGATCGACCGGATCGACGCGGTGCTGGTGGCGCTTCTGGCGGAGAGATTCGGGTTCGTCCGCCGGATGGCCGAACTGAAGCGGGCACCCAGCGACGCCTACGACGAGGACCGGATCGAAGCCGTCCTCGGCCTGGTGCGGCGCGAGGCGGAGAAGCACGGTCTGGACGTCGAGCTCGCGGAGAGCCTCTGGCGACGCCTCATCGAGTGGAACATCGCGTTCGAGGAGAGGTCGATCGGCCGGATCGCCGAGCCCTAGGGCGTTCGCTGCGAAGAAACGGCGGGGCCGAGCCCCGCCGTTCAGGTTGGCGCTAGCGGAAGACGTAGACGATCACCCGTGTGCTGGGGTCGACGAGAACCAGCTGCCCATTGATGTAGGCATAGGGATACTCGTAGTTCGGGACCGGGTAGAGCGTGAGGTCCGCAGGCACGCCTGCACCGACGACGACCTCACCTGCCAGATAGACGGGCTGCGGTTGCTGCTGCTGGATATAGGTGACGACGGTCTGCGGCGGGATCACGTTGACGCCCACAGCAGCGCCGATGGCGGCACCCACAGCCGCACCGATCGGACCGGCTATCAGCGCGCCGATCGTGGCGCCGGCGCCGATACCGCCAGCGGCACCGAAGATGCGCGCGCGATCATTGTAGAACTCCTGGTTCTGATAATACTGGTTGAAGTAGGCCTCCGGGTCGTAGACGACCGTGGGAGGCGGGTTCTGCACAACCTGCGGCAGCGGAACCGGTGCGGGAAGAGGCGCTGTGACGGTGCCGCCATAGATCAGGTAGGCGGAGTAGGACCAGCCGCGATTGCCGTTCCAGTCAATGTCACACCACGCCAGGGCCGCGTCGCAGCCATAGATGTTCACCGCGGCATTGGCCGGAATCGTGGTGATCACGGGGTATGCGGGTCCGGGGCCCGCACGGAGGTTGAGGTCGACGACGACCGTTGCCGTCGCGGTCACCGACTGCGCCACGGATATCGTGGGGAACGAAACCGCGGCAAGCAACGTTGCGGCAGCTACTTTTGGCAAGATACGCATGTTGTTCAGCTTCCTTGTCGTGCACTGCCCCACTACACACTCAACGCAGCAGGCCGGCGCTCAGTTGCCTCGGAAGCATCAGACGATCGCGAAATTCAACGTTTTGTGGCCGCCGCGAGCTTGGCCGCAGCTTTGGCCTTCTCCGCTTCCTCGCGCCGCTTCGTTGCGCTCCGGCTTGCCACCGCGCGACGGCGAACGCGCTGGGCGGGCTCCGGCGTCGCCGGCGTATCCTTGAGGGGAACGTCTTCGGGCTTCTCCATCAGCGTCTCCTCCTTGAGCAGGCTCCGGACATAGAGTTCGCGGATGAGGATGTAGAGCGAGACCGACAGCGGCGCGGCGACAACGATGCCGGGGATGCCGAAGACGATGCCGAGTGCGACCAGCGAGAACAGGAACAGCACCGGCGGCAGCTCGACGATCCGCCGCTGCAGCATCGGCGTCAGGAGGTTCGCCTCGAACTGCTGCACCACGACGTACAGGGCGATCGTCCACAGCAGCAGGGTCGTGTCCTCGGCAAAGGCGATCAGGAGCGCAGGAAGCACCGCCACGAACGGGCCGATGATCGGCACGAACTCGCCAAGGCCGGCGATCAGGCCGAGCGCGAGCGGCGACGGCAAGCCGATCGCCCACGCGCCGAGTCCCGTCAGCACACCGACCACGACCATCGCGACCAGTTGGGCCCGGATCCACAGCTTGAGGCCGTCGCCGACCTTGTCGAACGCCTCGCGGACCTTGGCGTGCCATGCCTTGGGGAAGAGAAGAACGGCGCCGTCGCGATACCTGGTCGGCTCGGCGGCGATGAAGGTGCCCGCGACCAGAATGAGAAGGAAGGTGGTGCCGATCGTCACCAGTGCTCCGACCACGCTCATGAGGCCGGTCAGGAGCTGGTCGCCCATGCCGCCGATCGTCTCGGCGATCTCGTCGGCAGTGCTGGGAAGTCGGATGCCCCAGGCATCCTCGATCTGGTTCGCCGCCTCCGCGACGCGGTCGAGAAGGTTGGGGAGTTGGGTCTGGATCTGCGGCCATGCCAGAAAGAACGCGAGGCCGAGCACCGCTACAACGAGAAGACAGGCGATCGTCAGGCTGGCCTTCTGGCCGAGATGGGTCCACTTGCGGATCCGGCCCGCGGCGGCGCCGAGACCAACGGCGACGAGCACCGAAGCGAACGCGATCAGCCAGACATCCCGGAGGAGAATGGCGACGGTCACGACCAGAACGACCGCGACCGTGATCAGCAGCTTCCTGAGATAGGGCAGTTGCTCCTGCGGCTGCCAGCTCGGCGCATGACGGCTTGCCATAGATCGACCTCCACCTGTGCCCTTAAACGGACCCAAAGGCGGGCGGTTCCGTAGCGGCGCCATGCGGCCCCCGTGACGGCTCGTCGCGACGCGCCGTGGCAACCGTGACGCCATCGGCCGCGTTGGGTGGGCTGAGGGTGCTCAAGCAACGGAGCGAACCGATGAAGGATCGCAGACTCACAAACCAGTCTTCCCCGCCCCCGCGCGCCGGCATGGAACCATGGCCGAGGACCGAGGATCGCTGGCCGATCGCCACATGGATGAGCCCGTGGGCTTTCGACGACGAAGAGCCCGAGGCTACGAGTCAGGGAGGCCTTGCAGGCTATCCGGCGCACTCATCACGCCATTAGGCGCGAGCCCGGGGTAAGGGCTGCGGATCGGTACTGTACGGAGGACGAAACTGTTCGAACGCGATAGGTCGCGTGGAACCCTTGGGGCACCGTGCCGTTCTGCCGGGATGGGGGGTCGTGGATCGCCGACGAGCGATCCCCGCAACCACAGCAGAACGAGGACGAAACCCCATGCGTCATGCTCTTGCTACGAGAATGCTCGGGTTCGGTGCGGCAACCGCAATCGTCGGTGCATCCGCGCTCGCAGTGGCCCAGGCGCCCGCTCTGGATGCCGCGGCAGAAGACGCCTTCGTGACAGAAACCACGGCGACGCACCACGCCGAGTTGACCGGCGCCAACGAGGTGCCGGCGAACACGACGACCGGTACCGGAGAGGCCTGGATCCTCATCGATCCGCAGAACAACTCGGTTCGCTGGTACGTCACCTATGACGGCCTGACCGGCCCGGTGACCGGCGCCCATATCCACGGACCTGCCGGCGTTGACGAGAATGCCGGGGTCATCATCGACCTCGGGACCGGCGATACCGTCGACCGCTACAACTCGCCGATCCAGGGCGAGATAACCGACCTGACGGCCGAGCAGATCGCTCAGGGCGAAGCTGGCATGTGGTATGTGAACATCCACACCGAGGCCAACCCGGCCGGCGAGATCCGTGGCCAGATCGTCGTCAAGGACAGCGCCGCCGCTCCGGCTCCGATGTAGGTCGCAACAGCCGCCAAGCGCGCCAACCACCGGGGGGCGGCGGTTCGATCCGCCGCTCCTTTCTTGGGCCGTGAGCAGAAACGTGCCCAAACGGCTGCAACAGGTCCTCGGCGCCGCGCCGGGCGGCCTCCAGTGGACGCATGCCGGGCGGCCTCGTCGTGATCTGAACCACCGCCAGCCGGACGCGCCGGAGACGGCAATGACGGTTCGTGGTCGCGACCCGATTGCCGGCATCGGCCCCTTCACATCGCCGATCACAACGCAATGAAATCAATTGCGCTCGACCACCGCGAAGAGGGCTTGGTCGTCGCCGCACGCTAGCCTATGGAGGATGGGGGCGCCGGGACGCTGCGGGGAGGCAGCGCAGGTCGCTTAGTTGCGGTTGGGGAGGCGGACTGCATGGTGTTGGCGGTCACGGCTGCGATCACGCTCGCGTTCGGCGTGATTCTCGGCGTCGGAGGCGTTTGGCTCTCTTCCCTCGGCGGTTCGGCTTACTACCTCATCATCGGCATATCGCTTTCGGCGATCGGCCTTTCGCTTTGGCAGCGGCGGGCCGAGGCGCTCTGGTTCTATGCGGCCGTGGTCGCCGCGACACTCGGTTGGGCGATCTTCGAGGTCGGCCTCGACTGGTGGCCCTTGGCCGCCCGCGGCGGCGTGATCGTGCTCCTCGGCCTCTGGCTCCTCACCCCGCTGGTCACGCGCCGGCTGAAATGGGGCACGAAGGAAGCTGTCGGCCGCACCCGGCTGGTCGTCATCGGACCCCTGGCGGTCGCGCTCGTCGCGTCGATCGCTACCGGCGTGATCGCGTTCCTGTTCGTCGACCTCCATGGCACCAAGGGGGTCCTCCCCGGCCAGGTCGCGATCATTCCCGCAAGTACCATTCCGGACGGCGACTGGCCGAGCTACGGGCGCACGCTCTCCGGGAACCGCTGGTCGCCGCTCGAGGCGATCAACACCGGCAATGTCGGGGACCTCGAAGTCGCGTGGACCTATCATACCGGTGAGGTTCCGCAGGCGGGGAGCCCGGCGACATTCGAGGTGGGGCCGCTCAAGGTAGGAGATACGCTCTACATCTGTTCCCCGAACCAGGTGGCGATCGCACTGGACGCCGCTACCGGAGCCGAGCGCTGGCGCTACGACCCGGTCGTCGACGAGGCCGTGCTCGCCCGGCGCCAGACCTGCCAGGGCGTGGCTTATGACGGCGGCCGAGGCAGCGGCGCCTGTGCATCCCGCATCTACCTGCCTACGGCCGACGGCCGGCTCCTGGCGCTCGACGCGTCCACCGGCACCCTCTGCTCCGACTTCGGAACCGGCGGCACGGTTGATCTGTGGCAGAGCATGCCGCACCGCAGCGACGGCGCGTATCTCCTGACGAGTCCCCCGGTCGTTGCGGGCGGCTACGTGATCCTGGGAGCCTCCGTGGCGGACCCGGAATCAGGACCGCTCCCGTCGGGCGTCGTACGGGCCTACGAGCTCTCGACCGGGCGGCTTGCCTGGAACTTCGACGCCGGCAATCCCGACTCGATCACCCCGCGCCGGCCGGACCAGACCTTCACCGACTTCGCACCCAATATCACCGCGGCGATGAGCGTCGACGAGGCGCTCGGCTACGTCTACGTTCCGACAGGCAATGCGCCGCCGGTCCACTATGGCGCCGCACGCACCGTGCAGGCGGAGAACCTTTCCTCGGCCGTGCTGGCGCTCGATATCCGGACCGGCCGCATGATGTGGTCCTTCCAGACGGTCCACCACGATCTGTGGGACATGGGCGTCCCTGCGCAGCCGGTGCTCCTCGACATCATGGTCCGGAACATCCGGATCCCCGTCCTCGTCCAGGCAACGAGACAGGGCGATGTCTATATGCTCGACCGCCGGACCGGGCAGGCCGTGATCCCCGTGACCGAGGAAGCAGCTCCGCAGGACGGGGTTGCCGACGGCGACTTCGTGAACCCGACGCAGCCGGCCTCGGCGCTTTCCTTCGCGCCCCGCACGCTGTCCGAGGAGGACATGTGGGGGTTGACGATGTTCGACCAGCTCGCCTGTCGCATCTGGTTCCAGTCGCTGGCCTATAACGGACGCTTCACGCCACCGTCGGTCCAGGGGACGCTCCTGTATCCCGGCAATTACGGCGTCTTCGGCTGGGGCGGCATCGCCGTCGATCCGCTCCGCCAGGTGATGATCGGATCGCCGTCCTATCTGGCGCATCGCGTTCGGATGATTCCGCGGCCGGAGCTCGAACCGCCCCCGGAGCCTGCCGCCGAAGCCGAAGAAGAGCCCGCGGAGGTGGCGGCTGGTCCCGAGGCCGAGACGCCGGCGACGCCCGAGGCGGAAGTCGCGGCAGTCGAGGAGGAGCCACCTGCGCCGCCCGAGGACCTTCGGCCGCTGTTCACGGCTGAGGTGGATCCCTTCCTTTCGGCGCTCGGCGTCCCCTGCAATGCGCCGCCCTGGGGCTACGTTGCCGGAGTCGACCTCAACTCAGGGCGTCTTGCCTGGCAGCACGCCGCCGGCACAGTCCAGGACATCGCGCCGGTGTCGCTGCCGGTCGCGATGGGCGTCCCGACGCATGGCGGCCCGCTCGCGACGGCCGGCGGCCTCGTCTTCATCAGCGGGTCGCTCGACGATTTCATCCGCGCCTATGACGTGACAACCGGAGCGGAACTGTGGAGCGGCCGGCTGCCCGCCGGCGGCCAGGCGACGCCGATAACCTATGCCACCGCCGACGGCCGTCAGTTCGTCGTGGTGGCGGCGGGCGGCAACGGAACGCTCGGCACGACGCGTGGCGACGAGATCGTCGCCTATGCCCTCCCGGCGTCAGCTACCATCGCGCCCGGCGCCGCATCAGAAGCCGAGCCGGCCGCCATCACTCCGGCCGAGCCGCTCCTGCCGCCGACGGCCGCCGAGCGCCCCGGCGCAAACCCGACGCGGGTTACTCCTCCCGACCCCGCGCCGCCCGCGGACGAGCCGCCCCCGGCGCCCGCCGATGCGGGTGCCGCAACGCCCGAGCCGCCGGCGCCGGCACCATAGCCTTCCGTTTCATCGCCGGCGGCGATGGGCGGGACCGCCTCGGCGGGAATATCAGGGACGGCCGCGCCGGAATCGGTGGCAAACACCATCGACGGTAAGCCTGCCGCCCGCGGGTTCGAGCGGCGGCCCGGCGACGGCGCGAACAGCGCTGCGAGCGGCGGGTCGATAGCCAGCAGTTCCACGGCCAGGTCGGCCCGGATGGCGGCACCCGCGGAGGTCGGTCGCGCTCCGACGAGCCGCGCCACGCGCTCGGCCAGGCCGCGGCGATCCTCATCGGACGCGCCGGCGACAAGGCGCCGGGTCCGGTCGACGAGAAACTCGGCCCAGGCCCGGTCGGTACGCGAGACGGCGCGATCGAGCGCGAGGAGGAGTTCGAGCGCGTCGGCACTCTCCTGCCCGCGCGGCAAGGCGCGTTCGAGCCGGCGGACATCGCCGAAGCGGACCCGGTTGTCGCGGAGGGCGGTGGCGACGCAGGCGGTGAGCGGCTGCAGATCCATCGAAGACCTCCTTGGTGCGTGCGCGGCTGTCCGCTCGCGAAGGAGGCCTCCTCCGCGGTGCGTTGCGCCTGCTCTGTGGTGACGATGGGAATGGTCCCACGGGACCGCGTTCGGGTCAACGGGAACGCGGGGCGAACCGATCTGGACCACGTCCGGATTCAGCTGCAAGAACAGATGCTTGGCATGGCCCAGATAGCGCTCGCTTATGGCTAACGGGCGGTAACCATAGGTCGACGCACAGCCTGGCGGTGTGGCCCGAACGGAAGAGGGCGGCGGGAGATCCGCGGCCCTCTTCTGTCATTGCAGCGGGTGCGCTACAGCGCCTGCTAGCGACCGAAGTGCCAGACGAGCCCACCGGTCAGCGAAGCGTAACTCGGAACGAGGCCCCCGCCGAACTCCCAATACCCCATGGCTTCACCGCGGACGCTCAGATGGTTGCCCATCGCGACCTCAACGCCGCCACCAGCGACAACGGACCAGGCACCCGGCTCCCAGCCGATGCCGGCCAGTCCATAGGCGAGGACTCGCTCGCCAAGCAATACGCCCGTCCGGGCAACACCGAAGACTTCAAACACCGGGGCCGGGAAGTAGTAGACGCCGGCCTGGAGTTCGACGGCAACCACAAGCCGCTCGCCGATCGTAAAGCCCTTGCCGACGATGCCCGCTGCTCGGCCGGAGTAGAACTGGACGGGGTCGAGTTCCAACCACACGCCGCCGACCGCACCGGCGTAGAACCGGCTCCAATCAAAGGCGGGCGCCGGTGGGGCAGCGACCGGCACGACCACCGTCGTCGGAACGGTGATCGGCATCACATCCGCCGCATTGGCGCCGGTTGCCGCCACGGTAGCGCCAACGGCAATCGCTGCAAAAAACGACTTCATTCAAGTGGCCCCCAGTTTTGATTGTCAAACCGATAGGGACATGCACTTGGCGGTACAAGGACGATAGTCGGCGCAACGTCCAAGTTTTCTTAGGTGTGGCCCGGATGCCGCTCTCGAGATTGTGCGGGGCGACTCTCGTCCGCTCGGGCATCTGACGGGCTCCGCGCAGACGGCCCCTCAGACAAGGAACTGCAAGGTGGCCGTGAAACCGCTATACGGCTGCGACCCGATCTTCCGCTCCCGCACGATGGCATGACAGAAGCAGCAGACCTCTCTACCCCCGCAACGAATAACGCCGCGCCGGCCTACGCCTCGCGGCGGACGTTCGCGATCATCTCGCATCCCGACGCGGGCAAGACGACGCTGACGGAGCAACTCCTCCTCGCCGGCGGCGCGATCCACCTTGCGGGTCGCATCCGGTCCAAGGGCGGCGGGCGCGCCACGCGGTCGGACTGGATGGAGATCGAGCAGAAGCGCGGCATCTCGGTCACGAGTTCGGTGATGACGTTCGAGCGCGGGCCCATCACCTACAACCTCCTCGACACGCCCGGCCACGCCGACTTCTCGGAGGACACCTACCGGACACTCACCGCCGTCGATTCGGCGGTCATGGTGCTCGACGCCGCAAAGGGCATCGAAAGCCAGACGCGCAAGCTGTTCGAGGTGTGCCGGCTCCGCGACATTCCCATCATCACCTTCATCAACAAGGTCGATCGCGAGGGCCTCGACCCGCTCGCGCTGATGGACGAGATCGCCGACACGCTGGCCCTCGATGTCACGCCCGTAACCTGGCCCATCGGCATGGGCGTCGACTATCGCGGATTCCTAGATCTCATCCGTGGCCGGATGGTCCTGCCGGACGGGTCCGAGGGACCCCTCGCCTTCCGCGAGCCCGAGGACATCGTGCTGCCGCCCGAGCTCGCCGCCGATCCGATCTTCGTCCAGGCGGTCGAAGGCCTGACGCTCGCCCGCGCCGCGCTGCCGCGGTTCGACATCGAGGCGTTCCGGGCCGGAATGCTGACGCCGGTCTTCTTCGGGTCGGCACTGAAGGGCCTCGGCGTGCCCGAACTCCTGGACGGCATCGCGACCTGGTCGCCGCCACCGCAACCGCAACCGGCCGAACCTGCCCCGATCCGCCCTGACCAGAACGAGGTGACCGGCTTCGTGTTCAAGGTCCAGGCGAACATGGACCCCAATCACCGCGACCGCGTGGCGTTCATGCGGCTGTGCTCCGGCACGTTCCGGCGCGGCATGAAGCTGCGCCACGTGCGGACCGGCAAGGACATCACGATCGCCAACCCCGTCCTGTTCATGGCGCGCGACCGTGAGACGGCGGACGAGGCGGTCGCCGGCGATATCGTGGGCGTGCCCAATCACGGGACCCTGAGCGTCGGCGACACGCTGACCGAGCGTTCGACGGTCAGCTTCACCGGAATCCCGGACTTCGCGCCGGAAATCCTGCGCAGGGTGCGGCCGGTGGACGTGATGCGGTCCAAGCAGCTGTCGAACGGCCTCCACGACCTCGCCGAGGAAGGCGTCGCCCAGATGTTCAAACCCCACATCGGCAACGCCTGGATCGTCGGCGTCATCGGCGACCTGCAGCTCGAGGTGCTCTCGTCGCGGCTCGCCAATGAGTACGGCACCGAGATCACGATGGAGCCTTCGGGAGCCGATTCCGCCCGCTGGGTGGCCTCCGAGGATGCGATGAAACTCAAGGCCTTCGTGGCGGCGAACCGCTCTTCGGTCGCCGAAGACCGCGCTGGCGCGCCGGTCTATCTCGCGCCGAACCGCTGGACGCTCGATCGAACGCAGAAGGACTGGCCCGACATCCGCTTCCTGACCACCCGCGAGCGCGCCCACACACTCGCCTAGAAGCGACGACGCCGGGTCCGATGGCCGGACCCGGCGCCATCCGCGGGCGACGGACGCGAAGCTAGGCGAGCTTGGCCGCAAGCGTGATCGGCACGGCGCGCAGCGCCGTCGAGACCGGGCACGCGCTCTTGGTGCCTTCGGCGATGCGCTGGAAATCCGCATCCGAAACGCCGGGAACGCTGGCGACGGTGTCGAGGTGGATGCCGGAGATCACGAAGCCGCCGCCGTCCTTCGGCTCGACGGTCACTTTCGCTGTCGTGCTGATCTCGTCCGGCGAGAAGCCCGCGCCACCGAGGTCGCCCGAGAGCGCCATCGAGAAGCAGCCGGCGATCGCCGCACCGATCAGCTCTTCCGGGTTGGTGCCCTTCCCGGCCTCGAAGCGCGACGCAAAGGTGAAGGGGCCGTCATAATCCGCGAACTTCATGTGGCCGTTGCCCTTGGCCAGGGATCCCTGCCAGTTGGCCTGGGCGGTACGCGTTGGCATTCACTGTCTCCTTGTTGGCGAACCGGTCTATCGTGGTCCGGACGACGCGATCGCGGCCGTCACGCTTTGCGGCATACAACGCATCGTCCGCAACGCTGAGCACGCTGTCGAAGCTATAGCCGGCGTCATCCACAAAGACGACACCGGCGCTGACACTGCAGGCAACCTCGCCTTCGCCGGAGAGGATCGTCTCCGATGCGAACGACCGGCGAATCCGCTCCGCAATAGCCCCGGCGTCCGCCTCCGTCACCCGGGGCAGGACGAGCGCGAACTCCTCCCCGCCGACACGGGCCGCGGTGTCGCCCGGACGCCGGCCGCGATCGAGGACGGCGCCGAACCGGCGGATGACGTCGTCGCCGACGGCATGACCATGGCGATCGTTGATCCGCTTGAAGCGGTCGATGTCGAAGACGATCACGCCGGTATCGCGGGGGACGGGCCGTCCATCATGGCGGTCGAAGAGGGCCCTCCGGTTGAGGAGGCCGGTCAAGGCATCGGTCAACGCGTCACGGCGATGGGCGCGGGCAAGGCGCCACTGGTTGAGCGAAAGCGACAGGGCGCCGACGCCGGTGAGGCCGATCGCGTACACGAACAGGCTGATGTCCTCCGCCCAGTTCTTCGGCGCGGCGCCCCGGATGAGCTCCCCCTCCGAGACGAGCACAGCCGCGCAGAGGGCAAAGGCGAGCGACGTCGCCGCATAGAGCACCGTCATGCCGATGATCGGAATCGGGGCCTCTTCGCGGCAGGACCAGTAGATCAGCAGCGTGCGCGCGAGGAAGAACGAGGCCGTGGCATTCGCGACGATCATGCCGAGGCCGTCATAGCCGGCAGCAAAGCTTCCGAGCACCGACACGCCCCCAATCCCCCCGAGGACGAGGATCTCCGACCGGGGGACGCCTGTACCGCGGTACTGATAGGCGGCCAGGAGGACCGTCAGGAACGCTATCACGAGGGTGCCGAACGCAAATGCCCCGAGCAGCAGCGACGGCCAGGTCACGTAGGCGCCATAGGCGAAGGCGTTTGTGACGATGAGGAGAACTGCAAACGTCCAGGTGAGCGTGAAACGCTCATGCCGTGCCGAAAGCCAGCTCGCGAAGAAGGTCACGGCGAGGCTCAGGCCGCAGAAGCCGATCGCCAGCAGGAGTGAACTGTCGTCGATGGACATGGCGCGATCCGGCCGTGGCGTGCTTTCCCACCCCGCCGCGGCCCAGGGTAATCCGTTCCTCGGAGTATCCAAAGGCTTATGCGGCTCCCGGAACCCGAGCCATTTCTCTCCAGCGTGGAAGATGCCGCAGCGCGCCCCGTATCCGGCGCCAACGCACCTGCGCCTGCCGCCGGTGGGCAACGGGTGGCTCTGGCAGTAGCCTCGGGATCGTTGTCCTGGATGCTATGCCGTCGCGAGCAGATGACGGATCGTCCGGGATAGCAGGGACGGATGCGCCAGAACGTCACCGCGCGACAGGTTGGCGTAGGCCGGCGGCGTCATGCTGTTGTGGAGGCCGAGTATCGCCGTGCCGGAGTTGAGGGCAGCTTCCACGGGGATGTCCTCGCTGAACCAGAAGTCGCGGTAGATCCTGGTCCGGTCGTCGTCCGGGGCCCTGGCATGGGCGAGTTCGGGGTAAAAGCCCTTCCTGTCGAGAAAGAGCCAGTGCCGCGCCGCGCTCCGCTGGCTGAGCTCGAACTCCAGCCGCCGCGGCAACCGGCGCAGCAATGACCCCCGCGTGCCGGGCGGCGGCTTCGTCGCCGCGATCCGATCCCATAGCCACCTGCCGGGCGCGGCACTCCTGACGATCCGTCGGTGTGCCGTCCGCTGATGGAGCGCTGCCCGGGCTTCGTCGAGGGGCAGGTTGCCGAGGAAGTTCCAAGTCACGTCGGCGAGGGACACGTCACCATTCGCGACCAGGGCAAGCCGCCGCTGGATATGCTCAAGCCACAGTTGAAGTATCGGAGCGCCGCGCCGGCCGCCGACGACCGAGATGTTGCCGCCGAAGCAGAACATCTGCGTCCGATCGAGCGTGCGGAGGACTGGCGCGATGTCGCGCACGACCAGCGTGTCCATGTCGAGGAACAGGCCGCCATGGCGAAGAAGGACGGCGATCATCACAGCGTCTTTCTGGAGCGGCAGCGAGAGGCGTTTCAGGGTCGGCATGTCGAGCGTGCCGGGCTGGACGTAGTCGTCCACATTGGCGTAGTCGAGCGTGATCACCTCGCTGTCGGCGAGTCCGCGCCGCCAGGTTTCGCGACAGAGCTGGAGGTAGGGGAGAACGGCGCCGCGCGGCTCCCAGAAGGTGAATATCGGTGGCCTCGCGCAGACGATCGACATTTCTTGCTCCTGAGGCCGGTCGTTCAGTGGCCGGCGGTCTTCGAGAACAGCGCGATGACCCCGACTCCTGCCACGATGAGAACCATCCCCAGAATCGCCGCGAAGTCGATCGGCTGTCTGAACCAGAAGGTGCCGATGACGGCGATCAGCACGATGCCGACGCCGCTCCAGATCGCATAGGCCACGCCCACGGGGACGGTGCGGAGGGTGAGCGAGAGGAGGTAGAAGGCTGCGGCGTAGCCGATGAGGCACAGGATCGTCGGCGCGATCCTGGTCATTCCGTCCGACGCGCGAAGGGCGCTCGTCGCCGCGACCTCGAACAGGATGGCTGCGGCGAGGTAGACATAGTTCACGGCAGGCCTTTTCGATCGGAGACGTGATGCGGATTGCGACGTGGAACATCAACGGCGTCAAGGCTCGGCTCGACACGCTGCTCGGCTGGCTTGCAGCCGCGCGGCCGGATGTCGTCCTCCTCCAGGAGACCAAGAACCCCGACGACGGATTCCCGGCCGCGCCGTTCGAGGATCTCGGCTACAACCTCGCCCTGCACGGCCAGAAGGGCTTCAACGGAGTGGCAATCCTGTCCAAGCTGCCGCTCGAAGACGTTTCGCGGGGCCTGCCGGGTGATCCGGACGACGACCAGTGCCGGTTCATCGAGGCGGTGGTTTCGGTCGGACGCGGCGCGGTGCGTGTCGTGTCGCTCTATCTGCCGAACGGCAACCCGATCGGCTCGGACAAGTTCGACTACAAGCTCGCCTGGACGGCACGGCTCGAAGCCTGGATCAGCGACCGGCTGCATCTTGAGGAAACGCTCGTACTTGGCGGGGATTACAACATCATTCCCGAGCCGCGGGACGCGCGCTTCCCGGAGAACTGGTCTGCCGACGCCCTTTTCCAGCCGGAGCCGCGGATGCAGTGGCGGCGCCTCCTGAACCTCGGGCTCACCGATGCGGTGCGCGCCGCCGCTCCCCTGTCGGATCTCTACACATTCTGGGACTACCAGGCCGGCGCGTGGCAGAAGAACAACGGAATCCGCATCGACCATTTCCTGCTTTCGCCCCAGGCGGCCGACCGGATGATCGGGGTCTCCATCGACAAGGGGATCAGGGCGGCGGACAAGCCGTCCGACCACGTTCCGGTGATCCTGGAGATCGAAGGCTGACGCGCCTCAGCGCGGAGCGGCCGGGGCGGCAGCGGCAGCGGCCGGGAGCGCGGCATCCGCGGCCGGGTTTGCCGGCTGGGTCGCCAGCATCGTCGGGTCGCCGTTCGTCCTGAGCCAATCCTCGGCCAGTGCCTGGGCGGTCCGGCGCTCGGCCTGCGTCGCCACGGAGAAGGCCTGCTCGTGCATCTGGCGCAGCCTGGCGCCGTCGCCCTCGGCTGCCCCGCGCAGCAGGGCAATGGTCAGGTATGCGAGACCGAGTACGGCCTGGCGGGGGACGCCCTGGCCCTCGAACAGCATGTGGCCGAGCAGCGCCTGCGCCTGGGGGCTGCCGTTCTCGGCGGCGAGCCGCGCCCAGCGAACCGCCTGCACGGGGTCCGCCCCGCTGATCTCGCCGTAATAGAACATGATGGCGAGTTCATATTGAGCCGCCGGGCTCGCGAAGTAGGTTGCGGCATGGAGATAGAGCTGGCGCGCCCGCTCATAGTCCGTCGGCGCTACAGCGCCGCCACGGTAGTAGTGCCCCAGTGCGACGAAGGCATCGGCGATGAACGCGGCATCCGGCCCGCGCGGATTCTCCCGCGCATACGCGTCGACGATCTCGGTGAAGATGTTGAAGGCGTGCCGGTCATCCTGCGGCACGCCCTGCCCTTCCGCATAGAGGTGGCCCAGCATCCACTGGGCCCTGACGTAACCCTGGTCGGCAGCGTACTGGATCGCGTCGATCGCGGTGGTGATCTCGCCGCCCTGCAGCGCGCTATACCCGAATCTAAAGGCGTCCGCAGGCGTGGCGACGTCCGCGGTCGGGTCGAAGGCCCAGGTCGGGCCGGAACAGATAACCCCGAGCGCCAGAAGGCCCGGGAATATCCTACGCGTCCGCATAGCTTACTTTTTCTGCTCCCCCGCCCGGATGGGTCACCGCGCCGTAACGCGCTGGCCCGACACCCTGGGCAAACTTCCAGATCGCGCCGCTCGTGTAGTTGGTCTCGCGCGGCTTCCACGCGGCGCGCCGCTGCGCCAGTTCCTCGTCGCTCACCTCGACGTCGAGCGTCCCCTTGATGGCGTCGATGGCGATGATGTCGCCGTCGCGGATGAGCGCAATCGGCCCGCCGAGCGCAGCCTCCGGCCCGACATGGCCGATGCAGAACCCGCGCGTGGCACCGGAGAACCGGCCATCGGTGATCAGGGCGACCTTCTCGCCCATGCCCTGGCCGTAGAGCGCTGCCGTCGTCGACAGCATCTCCGGCATGCCCGGGCCGCCGCGCGGACCGACGTAACGAATGACGAGGACCTCGCCTTCCCGGTAGGTCTTGTGGGTGACGGCCTGGAAGCACTCCTCCTCGGAGTCGAAGCAGCGCGCGGGGCCGGAGAACACCTCGTGCTTGAGGCCGGCGACCTTCACGATCGCCCCATCAGGCGCAAGGTTCCCCCTGAGGCCGACGACACCGCCGGTCGGCTTGATCGGCGACGACGCCTGGTGGACGACATCCTGGTCGGGATTCCAGCGGACCTTCTCGAGGTTCTCGGCCATCGTCCGGCCGGAGACCGTCATGCAGTCGCCGTGGAGGAAGCCCGCCTCGAGGAGCGTCTTCATCACGAGCGGCACGCCGCCGGCCTCGTACAGGTCCTTCGCGACGTACTTCCCGCCCGGCTTGAGGTCGGCAATGTACGGCGTCCGCTTGAAGATCTCGGCGACGTCGAAGAGGTCGAACTCGATGCCGGCCTCGTGGGCGATCGCCGGAAGGTGCAGCGCGGCGTTGGTCGATCCCCCGGAGGCGGCAACGACCGTCGCGGCATTCTCGAGCGACTTCAGCGTTACGATCTGCCGAGGACGAATACCGCGGGCGACGAGTTCCATGACCTTCTCGCCCGCCGCCATGTTGAACTGGTCGCGGAGCTCGAAGGGGGCGGGAGCGCCGGTCGAATAGGGCAGCGAGAGGCCGATCGCCTCGGCGACCATGGCCATCGTGTTGGCGGTGAACTGGCCGCCGCAGGCGCCCGCGGACGGGCATGCGACCTGCTCGAGCTCCTCGAGCGCCTCGAGCGACATCTTGCCGACCGAGTGCAGGCCGACCGCCTCGAAGACATCGGCGACGGTCACTTCCTTGCCGCGGAATCTTCCGGGAAGGATCGAGCCGCCATAGACGAACACGGACGGCACGTTGAGGCGGACCATCGCCATCATCATGCCGGGCAGGGATTTATCGCAACCGGCGAGCCCGACGAGGGCGTCATAGCCGTGGCCGCGCATGGTGAGTTCGACGGAGTCGGCGATCACCTCACGGGACGCGAGGGATGCCTTCATGCCCTCGTGACCCATGGCAATGCCGTCGGTGACGGTGATGGTCACGAACTCGCGCGGGGTGCCGCTGGCAGCCGCAACGCCCTGCTTCACCGCCTGCGCCTGACGCATGAGCGAAATATTGCAGGGAGCAGCCTCGTTCCAGCAGCTGGCCACGCCAACGAAAGGCTGGTGGATCTGCTCGCCCGACAGACCCATAGCATAATAGTAGGAACGGTGCGGCGCCCGCTCCGGCCCCTCCGTCACATGACGGCTCGGAAGCTTCTTCTTGTCGATGACTCTTGCGTCCATTACTCGTTCCGGCATTCCACGGCCAAAGCCGTTACTCTTTCCGCGCCATGGGAGCGGACCAACGGCGCTGGATAGACCAGCCACCACTGTGCTTCGGAGACGCCCCCTCCTCGCCCTACTTTATGGCTGAATGGCGGCGTTTGGGTTTACGGACCGTGCCCCCTGAGCGATCGGACGAAACCTGTGTCGTCGCCGCAACAGTGATGCAGGGATCACACGGTCCTGAGTCAGGTGGGATGTGCAACGCGGGGCTACAACTGGAGTCCGGCGTCGTTCACGAGCTTGCGTCATTGCCGTCGCCGGGGGCAGAACGGCGGGACACAACGGGCGCGCCGAGCCAGATTTGGCCGAAGTGTCGCAGTCCGACCTGACGTGGAGACGCGAACCTTGCAGCGCTGGATCGTCGCCGCCCTTGCCCCGCTCGCGGTCCTGCTCTCGGGGTGCTTCACCAGCGAGTTGCCGCTGATCGACGGCGCCAACGCGGATTATCCGTTCCGATCCATCAGCGTCCGGGCGGAGGGCGGCGAAGACGCTACCCTCGTCCGCGAGGGCGACCACTACGTGTTTGCCGGTGATCTCGATGATGGCTTCGACATCTTCTTCGACGATTTCGGCGGCGGACTCTACCTGATGCGGCTTGCGAGCGTGGCCGAGGATGGAACGCTGCAGTCGCTGTATGCGGTCGTCCTGCTCGATCAGTCCGCCGGGACGGTGGCGGTGTACCGCTCAATTGTGCGTGACGAAGATTTTGCCGCCGGCATCCGTCACTGCGTCCATGACGGGGAGGAACTGTATCTTGCCTGCCTCGACGAACCGGGGCGCCTGATCGGGATCGTTCGAGCCGCCATCGCGGCCGGCGAGGCGCCCGAGGACATCTACGCGATCACGGCAATGGATTGACCGGCGGCGCCTCCCCGCCGACAACACCGGGCGGCCGCTGGTTCGGCGGACCGCGCACCGGACCGGTTTTGGGAGGCCTCCCCGGATGAAACTCCGTCTCGCGGCGCTGGCGTCGGCGCTGTCCGTCACGCTTTCGGGCTGCTTCATCAGCGAGGAGCCGCTGATCACCCTCGAGAACGCTTCGTTCCCGTTCATCGAGATCAACTATGATGCCTATCCATTCACGCGCTTCACCTACGGCGGCGGCAGCGTGGACTATACCGACACCTTCGTTCGGCGCGGCGACCGCTACATGCTCGCCAACGAGGGCACCGGGGGTGGCGAGCTTCTCATCTACGACGCGGGCGACGGGCTCCTGATCGGCCAGTTCTACACGCCGCCGGTCGCCGGCGGCATCGACCGCGTGGGCTACGCTTATGGCGCGGCGCTGCTGAAGCCCGAGGAGAACCTCATCATCCTTTATGTCGTCGAAGCCCGTCCGGAGGATTTCGGCCCGGGAGCGCTGGAATGCGAGCCGGGCAATGCCTGCCTTACGGACCTCGAAGTGCTGGTGGGGATCGCCCGCGAAATGATAGCCACCGGCGCCCGTCCGGTGGCATCGTTGCCGATCCACCGCGTACGGTGGACACCGGCGGAGGGTTAGCGTCTTGCACCAAGTGATCGAGGCCGCGAGGTCGACGGCTTTCCGCTTTGCGGCGACCATCATCGTCGCCGCGGCAGCGATGGGCGGCGCCGCGACCCACGCGTACGCGCAGACCGTTCCCACGGCGTTGCGGGGCGTGAGCCTCGGCATGACGCGGGGCGCGATCGCGGCCGCGCTTCCCCAAAACTACACGCTTCGCGCCAACAACCTCATCTTCCGTGACGCGCCGGAGCAGGTCTGCGGCTCGGTGAACTTCGACCGTCGTTCCGTGGCAACGGAGTTCATCCTCTTCCGCTGCTTCTTCGGCGCGGATGCCATGCCCTATGCGGATTTCGCGCAGGCTGTCGACAACGGGTACTTCGCCGGTACGTTCACCTACACCGAGGAGACTGTAGTCCGGATCGACTACCCACCCGCCATGAACGCCACGATCCGCAGAGCGACGGGAGCGTCAGCGGGGGGCGATACCATCGCCGTCATCGAGATCGTCGAGGCGGCACAGCCTGTCACGCCGGACCACCAGGTCTTCGTCCAGCTCACCGTGACACCGCCGCCGACGGGGCCGGTGTTCGACTGACGGCTCCCGGAGCCAAGCGCTACGCGCTAGATCCCCAGCTTCCGCTTCAGGATGTCGTTGACCGCGCCGGGGTTCGCCTTGCCGCCCGACGACTTCATGACCTGCCCGACGAACCAGCCGAGCAGCGTCGGCTTGGCTTTCGCCTGCTCGACCTTGTCGGGATTGGCCGCAATGACCTGGTCGATTACGGCTTCGATCTCGGCGGTGTCGGTCACCTGGATCATGCCGCGGTCGTTCACGATCGCCGCCGGATCGCCCCCTTCGGTCCACAGAATCTCGAAGACGTCCTTGGCGATCTTGCCGGAGATCGTGCCGGCCGCGATGAGGTCGATCAGACCGCCGAGCTGCGCGGGCGCAATCGGGCTCGTCTCGATCGCCTTGCCTTCCTTGTTGAGGCGGCCGAACAGTTCGTTGATCACCCAGTTCGCCGCCGTCTTGGCGTCGCGGCCCTTCGCGGTCGCCTCGAAATAGTCGGCGGACACCTGCTCGCCGACCAGGACGCCGGCGTCGTAGGGCGACAGGCCGTAGGACGAGACGAAGCGCGCCTTCTTGTCGTCCGGCAGCTCCGGCAGGTTTCGCGCGATCTCGTCGACGAAGGCCTGATCGATCTCCAGCGGCAGCAGGTCGGGGTCGGGGAAATAGCGGTAGTCGTGCGCCTCTTCCTTGGAGCGCATCGACCGCGTCTCGCCCTTCACGGGGTCGAACAGCCGCGTTTCCTGGTCGATCGTTCCGCCGTCCTCGATGATGCCGATCTGCCGCCGCGCTTCCTTCTCGACGGCCTGGCCGACGAAGCGGATCGAGTTGACGTTCTTGATCTCGCAGCGCGTGCCGAGCGGCCCGCCCGGCTTCCGCACCGACACGTTCACGTCCGCGCGGAGGGAGCCCTCCTCCATGTTGCCGTCGCAGGTGCCGAGATAGCGGAGGATGGTGCGGAGCTTCGTGAGGTAGGCGCGCGCCTCCTCGGGCGAGCGGATGTCGGGCCGCGACACGATCTCCATGAGCGCGACGCCCGACCGGTTGAGGTCCACGAAGCTCTTCGACGGGTGCTGGTCGTGAACGGACTTGCCGGCATCCTGCTCGAGGTGCAGCCGCTCGATGCCGACCCGGAAGGACGTGCCGTCGGTGAGGTCGACGATGACCTCGCCCTCGCCCACGATCGGCTGCTTGAACTGCGAAATCTGGTAGCCCTGCGGCAGATCGGGATAAAAGTAGTTCTTCCGGTCGAAGACGCTGCGGAGGTTGATTTCCGCCTTGAGGCCGAGGCCCGTCTTCACCGCCTGCGCCACGCACATCTCGTTGATGACCGGCAGCATTCCCGGCATCGCCGCATCGACGAACGAGACATGCGAATTGGGCGCGCCGCCAAATCCGGTCGAAGCGCCGGAGAAGAGCTTCGCGTTCGATGTCACCTGGGCATGGACTTCCATGCCGACGACGATCTCCCAGTCGCCGGTGGCGCCTTTGAGGAACTGCTTCTTGTCTGCGATGCGGGCGCCGAGGGTCATGGAGAAAGGTCCTCGATAAGGGTCGCGGCGATCTTCGCGCGCTCAGCCTCGAGCGGCTCGGTCGTATAGGGCCGGCGGGCCTGGCCGTACCAGTAGCGGGCGTTGTCGAGGTCGCCCTCGATGCGGTGGAGATGGGCGTGGACCCACGCGGCAGCCGTGCTCTCGTCGAGGCGGACGGCGTCGTGGGCGGCCTCCCAGTCACCGCGACCGGCGAGCCAGAGGCCGAGGAGCGGGCCGGTGAGTCCCGGTGGCGGGGTCGCGTCAACCGGCACTTTCACAAAGTCTGCTGCGTTCATGGCCGCGTCCCCTTGCGCTCACACCCGATCGTCCCCGCGAAGGCGGGGACCCATCCGAACGAGAATGACGGGCCGCAGGCCCGGCTTCCTTCGAAGGGCGATGGATCCCCGCCTTCGCGGGGATGGTCGGAGTGGGTGGTGAGGCTTGGCACGGGCTCTACCACCACCGCGTCGGGCTGAACGAGCCTGCCGCATCCTCGATCACCTGCGCCGCGGCGAAGAGGGTCTCCTCGTCGAACGGGCGGCCGATGAGCTGGAGGCTGAGCGGGAGCTGTTTGCCGTCGAGGCCGGCGGGGACGGCCATCGCCGGGAGGCCGGCCATGTTGGCGGTCACGGTGAAGATGTCGTTGAGGTACATCTCGATCGGCGAGGCCTTCGACATCTCGCCGACACCGAAGGCCGAGGACGGCGTCGCCGGCGTCAGGATCGCGTCGATCCCGTCAGCGAAGACGGTCTCGAAGTCACGCTTGATCAGGGTGCGGACCTTCTGGGCGCGGAGGTAGTAGGCGTCGTAGTAGCCGGCGGAGAGGACGTAGGTGCCGATCATGATGCGCCGCTTCACCTCGGTGCCGAAACCGGCGGCGCGGGTGTTCTCGTACATCGACGTCACGTCCCGGCCGGGGACGCGGAGGCCGTAGCGGACGCCGTCATAGCGGGCGAGGTTCGAGGAGGCCTCGGCCGGGGCAACGATGTAGTAGGCCGGCAAGGCGTACTTCGTGTGCGGCAGGCTGATGTCGACGATCTCGGCGCCGGCGTCCTGGAGCATCGCCCTCCCCTTCGCCCAGAGCGCCTCGATCTCCTCGGGCATGCCGTCGACACGGTATTCCTTCGGGATGCCGATGCGCTTCCCCTTCATGCCGCGACCGGTCGCGGCCTCGTAGTCCGGCACCGCGATGTCCGCGGATGTGGAATCCTTGGGGTCGAAGCCGGCCATCGAGCGAAGCATGATGGCCGCGTCGCGGACGGTGCGGGTGATCGGGCCGGCCTGGTCGAGCGACGAGGCGAAGGCGACTACGCCCCAGCGCGAGCAGCGGCCATAGGTGGGCTTGATGCCGACGGTGCCGGTGAAGGCCGCGGGCTGGCGGATCGAGCCGCCGGTGTCGGTCGCAGTGGCGCCGGCACAGAGGTTTGCCGCAACCGCCGCCGAGGAGCCACCCGATGAGCCGCCCGGAACCAGGGCGGCGTTGGAGCTCCCGCCGCCGGCCCGCCAGGGGTTCACGACCGGACCGTAGAAGGACGTCTCGTTCGACGAGCCCATGGCGAACTCATCCATGTTGAGCTTGCCGAGCATGGTCGCACCGTCGCCGAACAGGCGGGCGGTGATGGTCGATTCATAGAAGGGCTTGAAGCCGTCGAGGATGTGGCTTGCCGCCTGGGTGTGGACGCCCTCGGTGGCGAACAGATCCTTGATGCCGAGCGGAATACCTTCGAGCGGTCGCGCGGTCCCGGCAGCGATCCGGGCCTCGGAAGCCTTCGCGTCGGCGCGGGCGCGGTCCGGCGTCGTGGCGACATAGGCGTTGAGGTCGCGCGCGGCATCCAATGCTGCGATGTAGGCGTCGACCACCTCGACCGGGGAGAAGGATTTTGCGGCGTAGCCGTCGCGAAGCGCGGCGATGGAGAGGCCGGTGAGTTCAGCGGTCATCGGAGGGACTTCTCGTAAAAGCGCGACCAGCCGCTGTCCGGATAGTCGAGGAAGGCGCCGCGCACGGTGAAACCGGCGTTCTCGTAGAGCCGATAGGCCGGCTCGAAGCCGGGCGCCTCGCCGGTCTCGAGCATGAGGGTAGCAATACCCTTGTCGCGGGCGACGCGTTCGATCTCGTCGAGGATGGCGGCGCCGATGCGCTGGCCGCGAAGCTCGGGCCGCGTGAACATCCGTTTCACCTCGGCCATGTCGGCCGTCTGGACCTTCAGCGCGCCGCAGCCGACCGCGCGCCCGGCGGCATCGCGGGCGACGAACACGGTCGTGTCGGGCCGGGCCATCTGGTCGACGGTCATCTTGAACTGGAACTCCAGCGGCGAGAGCGGAATGAGGTACGCATTGAGGGCGGCGATCAGCTCGCGGAGATCGTCCTGCAGCGGCGACTCGACGGCGATCGTCACAGCCGGCCGCGGAGCGGCTGCCCCGGCAGCCATCGACTACTCCACCACCTTGGGTACGAGGAAGAAGCCGTCCTCGGTCTCCGGCGCGTTGCCGGTGACCTTGTCGGCCATGAAGCCATCGCTGACCTCATCCTTGCGGCGGCGAAGGCGCATCGGCTGCACCGAAGTCATCGGTTCGACACCGTCGACATCGACCTCGTTGAGCTGCTCCACGAAGGCGAGGATGCCGTTGAGGGAGCTCTTGAGCTGCTCCGCCTCGTCGTCGGTGACGGCAATACGGGCAAGGCGCGCGACGCGCTTGACGGTGACGGTATCGACAGACATCAGGAACCCCGGCTTTGCGCGGCGCGCCTCAGCGAAACCGGCCGCGCGCTATACCATCGCACACGCCGGGCCGGCAACGCTCGTGCCCCATACCGCCCGCGCCGCCTCTAGGATGCAGACCATGACGCAGCCCGATTCCCCCGAAGATCGCCTCGCCGCCCTTGGCATCACCCTGCCGACGCCGGCCGCCCCCGCCGCCAACTACGTGCCCACGGTCCGCGCCGGTGGCCTGTTCTTCCTCGCCGGCCAACTGCCGTTGGGTCCGGATGGGCTTGCCTTCAAGGGCAAGCTTGGCCGCGACCTCACGGTGGAACAGGGCCGCGAAGCAGCGCGGCTGGCCGCAATCAACCTCCTCGCGCAGGCGAAGATGGCGCTCGGTCGGCTCGACCGGGTCAAGCAGGTCGCCCGGCTGACGGGGTTTGTTTCGGGTATCGACACCTTCACCGAGCCGCACAAGGTGCTGGACGGCGCGTCGGAGCTCCTGGTCGCCGTCTTCGGCGATCGCGGCAGGCACACACGCTCGGTCCTCGTTGCGGCGAGCCTGCCGCTCGATGCCGCCATCCTGATCGACGCCGTCCTTGAGGCGGACTGAACCAGGTCGCATTTGTTGTCGATGCTGAACAATCCTTCCGCTCCGGTCCGCCCCGCGACCATCCGCACCGTCCGAAGCGTCGCCGAGGTCGACCGTGCCGTGTGGGACGCGCTGGCCAATCCCGGCTGGCCGAGCGATGCGCCTCGCGCGGCGGGAAGTGTTGGCGCGGCCCCCTACAATCCGTTCCTGTCGTGGGACTTTCTCGATTGCCTCGAACAGTCAGGCAGCACGAGCCGCAAGACGGGCTGGACGCCGAGCCACATCCTTCTCGACGAGGGGACGGCCGGGCTCGCGGGGATCATGCCTGCCTACGTCAAGACGCACTCGATGGGCGAGTACGTGTTCGACCACGGCTGGGCGGAGGCCTATCAGCGCAACGGCGCGCGGTACTATCCGAAGCTCCAGTGCTCGGTGCCGTTCACGCCGGCGACGGGCCGGCGCCTTCTCGTCCGCCCCGGCGACGTCGGCGCGGCAGGGGCGCTTGCCGAGGGGGCCACGAGCGTCGCCACGGCGGGACAAATGTCGTCGGTCCACATCACGTTCATGCCGGAGGACGAGTGGGACCTTTGTGCGTCGGTCGGCTATCTCAAGCGGACCGATGCGCAGTTCCATTTCGAGAATCCCGGCTACCGCGACTTCGAGGATTTCCTGTCCGCCTTCGCCTCCCGGAAGCGAAAGGCCGTCCATCGCGAGCGGCGCGAGGCGCTTGCCAACGGGATCGAGGTCGACTTCCTCACCGGCCCGTCGATCACCGAGGCGGCCTGGGACGCGTTCTTCGCCTTCTACATGGATACCGGGAGCCGGAAGTGGGGTTCGCCGTACCTCAACCGGCGCTTCTTCAGCCTCGTTGGCGAGCGGATGGCTGACCGAATCCTCCTCATCATGGCCAGGCGCGAGGGCCGCTATGTCGCCGGCGCTCTCAACTTCATCGGCTCGGAGACGCTGTTCGGCCGCTACTGGGGGGCCGTCGAGCATCACCCGTTCCTCCATTTCGAGGTCTGCTACTACCAGGCCATCGACTGGGCGATCACGCATCGCCTCAAGCGCGTCGAGGCCGGAGCGCAGGGCGAGCACAAGCTCGCCCGCGGCTACATGCCGACGCCGACATACTCCGCTCACTGGATCGCCGATCCGCGCTATCGCCAGGCGATCGCCGCCTATCTCCTGCGCGAGCGCGAACAGGCGGCCATGGACGTGGAGATGCTGGCGGGACACGCGCCATTCCGGCACGAACAGGACTGAGACGATCCCGCAGTCGAGGGGGCCGGCGCCCGTGGCCACACTTGACGGGGTTGTCCACAGCACTTAGTTGAACGATCAATCAAATGGGGTATAGCGTGGACACGCGGACGAGGATCATCGTGGCGGCCATGGATCTGTTCGGGACGAAGGGATTCAACTCGACGTCGGTGGCCGACATCCTGAGCCGTTCGCAGGTCAATTCCGGCAGCCTCTACCACTTCTTTCCGGGCAAGCAGGACGTACTGGTCGGCGTCCTGGAGGCGTATCGCGACGGCATCTATCCCATGCTCATCGATCCCGCGTGGCAAGGTGTCGACGATCCGATCGAGCGCATCTTTGCGCTCCTTGCGGCCTACCGCGGCATGCTCGTCGAAAGTGACGCCACCTATGGCTGCCCGATCGGCAGCCTCGCGCTCGAACTGCACGAGCCGGATCCGAAGGTGCGGGATCTCCTCGCCGCCAATTTCAACGCCTGGACGCTTGCAATCGAAGGCTGCCTCGATGCCGCCTCGCACCGGCTGCCGGCCGATCTCGACGGCCGCGCGCTCGCGGAGTTCGTGCTGACGACGATGGAAGGTGGCGTCATGCAGGCACGGACCCACCGCGACGTCGCCTTCTTCGACCGCGCGGTCGCTTCGCTCCGAGCACATTTTGGACTGCTGCAACGGGTACGGGAACTCGCGTCAACAGGGGGTTAGACGAACATGCTCGACTTCGACATCAACTGGCTGGCGGCGCTCGTCGGCGCCGCGATCGGCAATCTCGGCGTGGGGTCGGTGTGGTACTCCCCGCTCCTGTTCAGCAAGGTCTGGCAGCGCGAGGTCGGCATCTCCGACGTGGAAGTCCGAAGCGGGAACTTCGCGATGATCTTCGGCGTCGCCTTCATCCTGTCGCTGATCGCGGCGGTGTTGTTCGCGGCGTGGCTGGGGCCGAACCCGGAGGTCGGCGACGCTCTGATCGCGGCGCTCGTCGTAGGCCTCGGTTTCGTCGGCACGAGCCTCGGCATCAACTACCTGTTCGAGCGGAAGAGCCTCACCCTCTGGGCGATCAACACGGGCTTCCTCACAGCGGAGTTCCTGGTGATCGGCCTCGTGATCGGGCTCTGGCACTAGCGGCCGGCGGACAATCGAAGGCCCACGTCGGGCGGCGTAGGCCGAACTCAGTGGTCGTGGCCGTCGTGATCGCCGCTGTCGGTGGAATGACGGGCGGCGCTCGCCGCAAGGGCCTTGGGATCGTCCAGGCAGACTCCGCAAAGGCCCCGCACCTCGGCGGTCATGCGGTCGACCCGGAAGCCGCGACCGCTCGCGGCGTCGCGGAGGCCGGCGACGGCATCCGTCGCTTCGAGTTCGGCGACGAGGCCGCAGTTCTCGCAGATCGAGAAGATGGCCGCCGCATCGCCGTGGCGGGAATGAACGCAGGCGACATAGGCGTTCAGCGATTCGACGCGGTGTGCCAGCCCTTCGTCCACGAGGCGGTTGAGCGCCCGATAGACGGTCGGCGGCGCCGTGATACCCTGATCCCGCACGGCATCGAGAATCTGGTACGCCGTCATGGGCGCGCCAGCAGACCGCAGCGCGCCGTAAACCGGGCCACGGGCGGGAAGCGTCCGCGGTCGTGTCACGGTGTCCTCCGAAGGGTGGGCGAAATCGGTCGCACGGGGATTCTCCTCTGCCCCCTCATATCATCGCAAAGATGCCCGATTTCAAACGAACGGAGCAAAGCATCGGCGGAGGATCGCGGCGCGTGGCACGTATACGGCAGGGGGCGCTCGCGCTCATCGCGTTCCTCATCGCGGGGCCGGCGCTCGCGCATCCCCATGTGTTCGTGACCGCCAAGGCGGAGATGGTGTTCTCGGGCGGCCAACTCACCGCAGTTCGTCACATCTGGCAGTTCGACGAGGCGTTCTCCGCCTATGCGATCCAGGGACTGGACGCGAACAATGATGGCGCGCTGACGCGGGCGGAGCTCGCGCCGCTCGCCCAGGTCAACGTAGACTCCCTTGCCGATTATGGCTTCTTCACTTGGCTCAGCGTCGATGGCGAGCAGGTCGCGTTTGCCGCGCCGTCCGACTATTTTCTCGACATCTATCACGGGCAACTCACGCTGTTCTTCACCCTGCCGCTGGCAATTCCGGCACCCATCATCCGGACGGCGACGCTCGACGTGTTCGATCCGGAGTACTTCGTCGCCTACGAGTTCGTGACGGACGCGCCGATCACGCTCGTCGATCCGCCGCTACGCTGCAGTTCGCTGTTCTACCCGCCGCCGTTCCTCGATCCGGCAACGGCCATGGCGCTTGCGGCCATTCCCGCCGACGAACGGATTCTGCCGGCCGATCTCGCCGGCGCCGCCGCCGACCTCGCCAACACCATCGTGGTGACATGCGGCGGCTGAAGCACCGCCGGCTCGCACTCGCCCGCGCCGCGCTGGCCGTGGCCGGCATCGCCGTCGCGACCGCAGCGGCTGCGCAAGGACCGTTCGGCATCACGATGCCCGAGGCAGGCGCCTCCCCGGCTGCGGGCGGGCTGTTCGGACCGATCTTCGCGCAGATCGGCGCGTGGCAGACACAGTTCTACAGCGCGCTTACCGATGCCCTCGGGGCCATGCGGGAGAACGGCAGCGCGTTCTTCGTGCTGGCCGGCATGAGCTTCCTGTATGGCATCTTCCACGCCGCGGGGCCGGGACACGGCAAGGCCGTGATATCGGCATACCTTCTCGCATCGGGCGAAACGCTGCGTCGCGGCGTCCTCATCGCCTTTGCCTCCGCGTTCGTGCAGGCGCTCGTCGCCATCATCCTCGTATCGATCGCTGCGGGGATCCTCCGCGTCACCGCGGTGACGATGAACGAGGCGACGCGCGTTCTCGAGATCGGAAGCTACGCGCTCATTGTCGTCGTCGGCCTGTGGCTCCTCGTCACCCGCGTCCGGGGGCCGGGCCATGTGCACGACCACGGTATCGCCGCAGCCCTGCCGGCGGGCGGTTCCGGCGGCCGGAGGCTCGCCACGCCGATCCACGCGGTGGGTCCCCTCCGGGCCGAGCGGGTGGCGACCAGGGACGATGGCAGACGCACTGCGCACGACCACGGCGCCGGCGGCACTGCGCATCTCCACGCACCCGACCCTGCCCTCCTCCGCCGGCCGATGACGCTGCGTGGCGCCTGGACAGCTATCCTCGCCGTCGGCATTCGGCCCTGTTCGGGCGCGCTGATCGTGCTGGTCTTCGCGATGGCGCAGGGCCTGTACGCCGCGGGGATCGCATCGACCCTGGTGATGGCGGTCGGCACCGCGCTCACCGTGTCGCTGCTCGCAAGCATTGCCGTTCTCGCCCGCGATACCGCCATCCGCCTCACGCGTGGCCGCTCACGCCGGGTCGCGATCGCGTTGCGGGCAATCGAGATTGCGGCCGCAGCGACCGTCCTGGTCTTCGGCGCGCTCCTCCTCGGCGGCGTCCTGTGGGCATAGCAGGCCCGCTGTTGACGAATGATATAATGTACGCTTAGAGAGGGAGGTAAGCGTACAAGATACGGATCGCTCTCCCGTGACCTCGCCCGCCGCATCCCGAACCGAATCTCGCCGGCCTGGCCTCGACCTTTTCCGGGCGAGCGCGGGCCAGCGCGTCCTCGGCATCCTGGCACTCGTCGCACTGCTCTGGCTCGGCGTGTGGTGGGCGCTGTGAACGACGCCCCGCGCATCACGATCCGCAATCTCGCGCTCGGCTACGGCGGGCGGCCTGTCGTGGAGCAACTCGATTGGGACATTGCGCCCGGCTCGCTCACCGCGATCATCGGGGCCAATGGCTCGGGCAAGTCGACCCTTCTGCGCGCAGTTGCCGGCGAACTCCGCCCCTTGGCCGGCGCCATCGACGGGCTCGACGGAACGGTCACATCGTACCTGCCGCAGGACGCCGGCATTGATCGCGCGTTTCCGATCTCCGTGGCCGACCTGGCGGCCATGGGGCTGTGGCGGAAGGTCGGGGCGTTCGGGCGGATCGGGCGCCACTGGTCGGGCGAGCTCGAACGTGCCCTGGGCCTCGTGGGACTCTCGGGTGCCGCGCGGCTTCCGATCGCGACGCTCTCGGGCGGACAGTTCCAGCGCGTCCTGTTTGCGCGGCTGATCCTCGAGGACGCCGACCTGATTCTTCTCGACGAGCCGTTTGCCGCGGTGGACCGGGAAACAACGGCGGATCTCGTCGGACTCGTCCGCCAGTGGGCCGCCGAGGGCCGCACCGTGGTGGTCGCTCTCCACGACCTCGACCAGGTGCGCCAGCATTTCCCCGAAACGCTCCGGCTTGCCGGAGGCCGTGGTGTCCAGGGCGCGACGGCGCAGATCCTCTCGGTCCTCGGCGCGGCTGGGGTCTCGACGGCGCCCGCAGGTCAGCTCCGCGGCGGAGCGGTCGCGTAAATGCACGACCTCCTGATTGCCCCCTTTGCCGACTACGCTTTCATGCGAAAGGCCCTGATCGGCGCGATTGCGGTGGCGCTCGGCGCCGCCCCCATCGGCGCCTTCCTCATCCTCCGCCGCATGAGCCTCACGGGCGATGCGATCGCGCACGGCATCCTTCCGGGCGCCGCGGTCGGTTACCTGCTGGCGGGGCTGTCGCTGACGGCGATGACGCTCGGTGGCCTTGTCGCCGGCATGGCAGTCGCTCTCGGCGCGGCCGCCGTCTCGCGCCGCACCGCGCAGCGTGAGGACGCCTCGCTTGCTGCCTTCACGCTGATCTCGCTCGCGGCCGGCGTGATGCTGGTTTCGCTGCGGGGTTCGAGTCTCGACCTCCTCCACTTCCTCTTCGGCAGCGTTCTTGCCCTGCCGGACGATGCGCTCGTGCTCCTCGCGGCGATCGCGACCGTGACGCTGCTTGCCTTCGCGCTCCTCTTCCGGCTCTTCGTTACAGACGCGCTCGACCCGTCGTTCCTCCGGCGGGTCGGTCCGCGGACCGGCCTCGTCCACTACGCCTTCCTGGCGCTTGCCGTCCTCAACCTCATTGCCGGCTTCCATGCGCTCGGCACGTTGATGGCGGTGGGCATCATGATCCTGCCGGCCGCGGCGGCGCGGTTCTGGACGCGGTCGGTGGGCGCCGTTGTCGTCGTCGCTGTTGTCATCGCCGTGCTCTCGTGCGCCACCGGCCTCATCCTCGCCTTCCATCTCGACCTGCAGCCGAGCGCGACGATGATCCTGTGCTCGGGCGTCGCCTACGTCGTGTCGCTCCTGGCCGGCCGTGAGGGCAGCGTCATGGCGCGAAGACGCTTGCCGTCCGGCGTCCCGGCCTGAGCCGCCGGGCCGGAGCGGCCTCTCGCCTTTCAACCTCTCGTTCCCTACCAACCGGAGTTGTCCGATGACCGGACTTGCCTTGACTCGCCGTAGCGCCCTCGCCGGGATCGCCCTGGCCATCACCGCGCTTGCCGTACCTGTCCATGCGCAGGCACCGCTCCAGGCGGTGGCATCGTTCACGATCCTCGGCGATCTGGTGGCGGAGATCGGCGGCGACCGGGTGGCCGTGACCACGCTGGTCAATGCCGGCGGGGACGCGCATGTGTTCGAGCCCGGCACGCGCGATGCGCGAACGGTCGGAGGCGCCGACATCGTGTTTGCCAACGGGCTCGGCTTCGACCCGTGGATGGACCGCCTCGCGACGTCAACGGAATACGCGGGACCGTTCGTCGTGGTGTCCGCCGGAGTCATGCCGCTCCGCTTCGAGGATGAGGACGAAGGCGCCGATCACGCCGGCCACGAGCATGAGCACGACGATGACCCGCATGCGTGGCAGAGCGTTGCCAATGTGAGGCTCTACGTCGCGACGATCGCCGACGCCCTGGTTGCCGCCGACCCGGCCGGTGAGGCGAGCTATCGCGCGAACCTTGCCGCCTATCTCGCGGAACTTGACGCGCTCGAGGCCGACATCGTGGCTGCTGTCGCGTCGCTGCCGGAGGCGAACCGCACGGTCATCACCTCGCACGATGCGTTCGGTTATTTCGGCGCCGCCTACGGCCTGACGTTTCTCGCTCCCGTCGGCGTCAGCACCGAGGCCGAAGCAACACCGGCCGCGGTGGCCAGGCTCATCGACCAGATCCGCGCGACGGGCGTCCGCGCCGTGTTCATCGAGTCGATGACCAATCCGCGCCTTATCGAGCAGATCGCCCGGGAGACGGGCGCCACGTTCGGCGGCGAACTCTATGCCGACGCGCTGTCACCGCCGGACGGGCCGGCCCCGACCTACCTCGCGATGATGCGATACAACATCGAGACGATCGCAGCCGCGCTGCGTTGAGGCCGACGTCACCGCGGTTCAGGTAACGGCTTCCGCCTCGCGCAGGCCGTCGATCATCGACGCGCGCATGACGAATGCGCGATGGCGCTCGGGATCGGCGGCGATGGCCTGCAGCGCCTCGAGTTCCTTCCGGCGCTCGGCGGGATCGGAGACCCGCATGCGGGCCCGATTCCGTGCCGACAGCCCGAGGATGTGCTTTGCCACGACCGGGCGGCGGCGCCGGTCATAGAGGTCGAGCCGTTCGAGCGCCGCCCCTTTGCCGAAGATCGCCGCGAAGGCGCGAGCGAGTTCGAACGCGTCGTGGATGCCGGCATTGAGGCCCATGCCGCCGGCCGGGGAGTTCACATGCGCCGCGTCGCCCACCAGAACCACGCGGCCGACACGGTAGTTGGGGACGATCCGCTGGTTGACGCGGTAGGTCCAGATTCCCGTCACCGGGTAGCGCCCGTCGATGCGGATCACGTCCTGAAGCACGGCCTCCACCGTTTCGGGCCGCGTCTGCTCCTCGATCGGCAGGCTCTCGTCGGGATAGAGCGCGAGGCGCCACATCTCGGGCAGGCGCAGGAAGGCGATGTGACTGTCGCGCGTCCAACACGAGGTCACCATCGACATGCCCTCGAGATGGTCCTCGAAGCGGAACGGCGTCGTCACAACCACAGTCGTCTCGGGGTAGCTCTCGCCTTCGAACGGGAGACCAAGCTGGCTGCGCACATCGCTCCGCCAGCCATCGGCGCCGACGAGGAACCGTCCGCGGACCGTCGGGCCGGAGTTGCCGCCATTGTCGGCCGTGGTGACCGTGACGCCGTCGCCGTCATCCGCGAAGGCGGCGACCCGCGTCCCGAACGCCACGCGGGCGCGCGGATGGACACTGAGCCGCTCCAGCAGCGCTTCCGCCAGTTTCCATTGTTCGCACTGCAGCCGGAACGGGTGCCGCGTCTCGCCGGCAATCGTGGCGAGCTCGAAGACCGCGCGATCTCCGGACGGATGCATGCGGACCTGCCAGGACGGGCAGATCACCCCCCGCGCGATGAGCCCCGCGGCGATGCCGATGTCGTCAAGCATGTCGAGCGTCGGCGGATGAAAGCTTGTCGCGCGAAGGTCGCGCGCCAGGGCCGGCGCCGCCTCGAACACGCAGACATCGATCCCGGCCTCCGCGCACAGGAGCGCCGTGAGAAGCCCCGTCGGGCCGCCGCCAGCGACCACCACGCCGTAATCCGACACCATCGCCCCCCCGCCGGCTCGCCGCCGCATGCGGCCTTGCGCGGGATGACATCGTCGGCCCGCTTCAGCTAAGAAGCCGCGCCGTCGCCGCACGGGCGATCGACGGGCACAGGCATAGGCGTCGCGGGCGATGGCGCCAAGGGTGCCCGCCACCACGCCCAGCGGATTTCTCATGGCCGACGCTCGCCGCGCCCTCGCCCTTGCCCTCTTCGAGGCCGCTGTCGCGGCAGCATCCGCGGCCCACTGCGTTCCGGATCATCTGCCCCCGCCACCTGCCAAAGGCCGGCTGATCCTGTTCGGCGCCGGCAAGGGCGGTGCGGAAATGGTGCGTGTCGCGATTCGCCATTATCTCGCGGCCGACCCCGAACTTCGGTCGCGCCTCGGCGGCGTTGCCGTGACGCGCTATGGATACGGCGTCGACATCGACCCGCTGGCCTGTCGCGAGGCCGGCCACCCGCTTCCGGACCAGGCCGGCGTGAACGCGTCGGGCGAGATGCTGGCGCTGGCCAGGGCCGCCACCGAGGACGATCTCGTCCTCGTGCTCCTTTCCGGCGGCGCTTCGGCGAACCTTACCTTTCCGGCGCCCGGACTGACCCTTGCCGACAAGCAGGCCGTGTCACGCGCCCTCCTCCGCTCCGGTGCCGAGATCAACGAAGTCAACACCGTCCGGCGGCACCTGTCGCAGATCAAGGGTGGCAAGCTCGCAGCCGCCGCCTTCCCCGCCAGTGTCGTGACGCTGGCGATCTCGGACGTGCCGGGCGATGCCCCCGCTGCCATCGGTTCGGGCCCGACCGTGCCGGACCCATCGACGCTCGCCGATGCACTAGCCGTTGTCGAGCGCCACAAACTCGTGCTTCCGGAGGCGGTGATGGTCGCACTCCACGACCCGGCCAACGAGACGCTGAAGCCGGGCGACCCGGTGTTCGCGAACACGACCTACAAGATCATCGCCACCGCGCGCGACTCGCTGGCCGCGGCCGCGAGGCACGCTGCCGACGCCGGTTACGAGCCGATCATGCTGGGCGACCGGGTGACGGGCGAGGCGCGCGAACTGGGCGCGGAGCACGGCCGGATGGCGCGGGAACTCGCCGCGGCGGGACGTCGGGTGGCGATCATCTCGGGCGGCGAGTGCACCGTCACCGTCGTCGGCAGTGGCAAGGGCGGGCCCAATCAGGAATACGCGCTTGGCCTTGCGGTTGCGATCGAGGGCGACCGCCGCATCGTGGGCATCGCCGGCGACACCGACGGCACGGATGGCGGCGCCGGGCTCGCAAGCGATCCGGCCGGCGCCTATGTCGATGCCACCAGCGCGACGCGGGCGCGGGCGGCGGGGCGCGATCCGGCGGCGCACCTCGCCAACAACGATTCCACGGCAGTGTTCGATGCGATCGGAGATCTGGTGAGCCCCGGTCCGACGCGGACCAATGTCAGCGATTTCCGGGCGGTGCTGGTCGATCCGGCGGCATGACCGGAACCGTGGCGCTTCTTTCATCCCCAAGTCGTTCGGGTATCTACGCGGCGCTTGACGCCTGACCGGCACTCCGAGTCGTCACACTGTCGGTTGCCCAGCCATGGATGGCATAGCCACACTCGCCCTGCCCTTCTTCGCCCTGATGTTCCTCGGCTTCGGCGCCGGGAAGTGGCTGCGCATTCCAGACCAGGGCCTCGCGGGACTCCAGGTCTTCATCCTCTACTTCGCGCTGCCGGCGCTGTTCTTCCGGCTGATCTCGAACACGCCAATCGAGCAACTCGGCGAGTGGCGGTTCATCCTCGCCACCACGTCGGCAACCCTGATCGTGTTCGCCCTCGGCTTCATCGTCGGCATGATCGTGACGCGCCGGAACGTTGCCGAAGCTACCATGCAGGGCCTCGCCGCCAGCTACGCCAACAACGGCCACATGGGGCCAGGCCTCGCGCTCGCCGCGTTCGGGCCGGCGGCGGCGGTGCCGACTGCACTCGTCTTCTGCTTCGACAATCTCCTGATGTTCACGCTCGCGCCGGTCGGCGTCTCGATCGGCAAGCGCGATGGCGCCGGACCGGTGAGGATCGCCCTCCTCGTCCTTCGTCGCGTGTTCACCCATCCCTTCATCATCGCGACGCTCCTCGGTGTGGTTGCCGCAGTTCTCCACTTCCGGCCGCCCGAGCCGATCGACCACCTCCTCGAACTGCTCAGCAATGCCGCCGCGCCCTGTGCCCTGTTCACCCTCGGCATCGTGCTGGCGAAGCAGCCGCTGAAGCGCCTGCCGGTCGACCTGCCGATCCTCATGTTCCTGAAACTCGTCGGTCACCCGCTGCTGACCTGGGTGATGCTCAGCCTCTTCGGCAATTTCGAGCCGGTGTGGGTCTACACGGCCGTCCTCATCGCCTCGCTGCCGATGGCAACGAACGTCTTCGTCATCGCCCAGCAATACGGCGTGTGGGTCAACCGCGCGTCGAGCGCGGTGCTCATCAGCACGGTGGTCGCGGTGTTCAGCGTCACCGGCGTCCTTGCCCTGATTGGATCAGGCGCGCTGCCCGTGGATCTCTTTCCGTAGCACCGCGAGGAACGAACCGCGGCCAGCGACGTTCACCGGGCGCATTAACCCGGAGGAGCCTGCATGGCCGCATCAGGTCGCATGATCGCCCTTCTCGGCCTCCTGGCCGTGGCGGGATACCAGAACAGGGACAGACTGGGGCAGTTGCTGAGCCGGGCAACCGGTTCGGACGCCACCACCGGCACCGCGCCCTCGGCAGGTGGTACGCCGACCGAGCCCTCGGGCGGTGGATTCTTCGACAATCTTGGCAACATCTTCGGCGGTTCCCGCCAGGACGCGCCCGCAAGCCAGGGCGGCAGCTTCTTCGACAGTATCGGAGACGGCCTTCGCGACCTCGTCGACCGGTTCCGGGGCAATGGCCACGAGGACGAGGCGAAGTCGTGGATCGAGACCGGCCCGAACCGGCAGATCAGCGAGACGGCGCTCGCGGAGGCGCTCGGCGACGACACGATCACTGAACTCAGCCGGGAGACCGGCCTCTCGCGGCCGGAACTCCTCGACCGGCTCAAGACAGTGCTGCCGGCAGCAGTCGATACGCTTACGCCGGAAGGCCGGCTGCCGCCGGCGACACCCTACACGGGGAGCCCGGTATGAGCTTCGTCTGGGCCATCGTCATCGGCTTCATCGCGGGCGTGATCGCGAAAGTCATCACGCCCGGCCGCAACGAACCGAGCGGCTTCATCCTCACCACCATCCTCGGCATCGTCGGCGCGCTCCTGGCGACATGGCTCGGCCAGGCGGTCGGCTGGTACGATTCGGACGACAGCGCCGGGCTCATCGGATCGGTCGTCGGCGCCGTCATCATCCTCCTCGTGTGGGGCGCGATGAGCCGCAACCGAAGCTGAGAGCGTCCTTCTGTCGTCGCGAAACTTCTGATAGCGAGTCCGGCGACGACGAGGGGCGCGATGGCACGGTTCAACGGGTTCGGACCCGACACGCTCGGGTTCTTCAAGGCGCTCGGCTTCCATCAGAACCGCGAGTGGTTCCAGGAGAACCGGGCGCTCTACGAGGAGCAGATCAAGGGACCGACCCTCGCCCTCGTCGAGGACCTGTCCGAGCGCTTCGAGAAGGCCGGCATTCCGCTGCGCGGCGGCAAGGCGACGCTCTTCCGCATCAACCGCGATGTCCGCTTCTCGAAGGACAAGCGGCCTTATCAGACCCACGCCGGCGCCGTACTGACGCCGTCAGGCGACAAGAAGGGCCAGGGCCTCGTCTACTTCCACATCGCGCCGGCGGGGATGAAGGACTGGGAGGGATCGCCGGAGGGCAGCTTCCTGGCCGCCGGTTTCCACCAGCCGGAGCCCGACCAGCTCCATGCGATCCGCACCACGATCCAGCGCGACCCGAAGGCGTTCCGGGCGCTCGAGGCGAAGCTGGCAAAGGCGAAGCTCGCGCTGAGCACCGACGGGCAGCTGAGCCGGGTGCCGCGCGGCTTTGACGACATGAAGGGCAGCGCGGTCGAAGGTGCGATCCGGATGAAGTCCTTCATCGTCGAGAAGCCGATCGAGGAGGCCCTCGTCACCAGCCCGAAACTCACCGACCGGATCGTGACGTTCGTGCAGCGGGCGCGGCCGCTCCTCGACTATGGCTGGAAGGCGCTCGGGACGAGGCCATAGCGGCTGCGCTATCCCGGAGGTGCCCGGCAGCTCCGGCCGTCTGTGGAGCGAAGGCGTTCAGGACCTCTCGGCGCGTGACGCCGGGCCGAACCGACGCGTTGCATGGGCAGCGCCCGCCCTGTAGAAACCGGCGACTTTTGTCGAAGGGCGGCGTCGCAGACATTGGACGCTCGCCCCGATTCTCCCGACACTCTCCGAAGGATCACGCCGATGCGCGTCTATTACGATCGCGATGCCGACCTCAATCTGATCAAGTCCAAGAAGGTCGCGATCGTGGGCTATGGCAGCCAGGGCCACGCCCACGCGCAGAACCTCAAGGATTCGGGCATCGCTGACGTCGCCATCGCGCTCCGCGCGGGATCGGCCACTGCGCAGAAGGCCGAAGGCGCCGGCTTCAAGGTAATGACGGTGGCGGACGCCGCCAAATGGGCCGACATCCTGATGATCCTCGTCCCGGACGAACTGCAGGGCGACCTCTACAAGGCGGAGATCGCGCCGAACCTTCGTGACGGCGCGGCGCTCGCCTTCGCCCACGGGCTCAACATCCACTTCAACCTGATCGAGCCGAAGGCCACCGTCGACGTCATCATGATCGCGCCGAAGGGTCCCGGCCACACGGTGCGCGGCGAGTACAAGAAGGGCGGCGGCGTGCCGTGCCTGATCGCCGTGGCGCAGGACGCCTCGGGCAACGCCAAGGAGATCGCCCTCTCCTACGCCTCGGGCATCGGCGGCGGACGCTCGGGCGTCATCGAGACGACCTTCCGCGAGGAGTGCGAGACGGATCTGTTCGGCGAGCAGGCCGTGCTGTGCGGCGGCCTCGTCGAGCTCATCCGCGGCGGCTTCGAGACGCTGGTGGAAGCCGGCTACGCCCCCGAGATGGCCTATTTCGAGTGCCTCCACGAGGTGAAGCTCATCGTCGACCTCATCTACGAGGGCGGCATCGCCAACATGAACTACTCGATCTCGAACACCGCCGAGTTCGGCGAGTACGCCACCGGGCCGCGCATCATCACCGCCGAGACCAAGGCCGAGATGCGCCGCGTCCTCAAGGACATCCAGACCGGCAAGTTCACGTCGGAGTGGATGCGCGAGTACAAGGCGGGCCTGCCGATGTTCAAGGCGACCCGCCGCCTCAACGATTCGCACCCGATCGAAGCAGTCGGCGCGACGCTGCGCGGCATGATGCCGTGGATCGGCGCCAACAAGCTCGTCGACAAGGCGAAGAACTAGAGTGGACGGCAGTCGGCAATAGGCAGTAGGCAGTCGATTTCCGCAGCCGCGACTGCCGATTGCCGACTGCCCACTGCCGGATCGCATGCCCCGCCCCTACGCCATCCTCGACGTCTTCACCGCAACGCCGCTCGAAGGCAACGGCCTTGCCGTCGTCCTCGAGGCCGAGGGGCTGTCCGGCGAGGCAATGCAGAGGATCGCCCGCGAGTTCAACCTGTCGGAGACGGTGTTCGTCCTGCCTCCGGACAACCCGGTCCACGAAGCAAAACTCCGCATTTTCACGCCGGCGGAGGAACTGTCCTTCGCCGGGCATCCGACGGTCGGGACGGCCGTGCTCCTGGCGATCGACCGCGGCCGCGCGGCAAGCGGCGACGGGCTTCTTATCCTCGAGGAAGGCGTCGGGCCGGTCAGGTGCGGGGTTTCGCTTCATGAGGGCGGCGGCCGTGCCCGGTTTGACGCGCCACGGCTCGCCGCGCAGGAGAACGCCGCGCCGGCCGCGGACAGGGTAGCCGCGGCGCTCGGCATCGATACGGCCGATGTCGGCTTCGAGAACCACGCGACGAGCTCCTGGAGCATGGCCGGTGTGGGGTACGTCTTCGTGCCGCTCCGCAATCGCGCAGTCGTGGCGGCGAGCCGTCCGCAATTCCCGGCCTTCGCGGAGGTCTTCGGGGAGCGGATCGTCTACGTCTATGCGCGCGACACGGTCAGCGTCGGGCGCCAGGTCCATGCGCGGATGTTCGCCCCTACCCTCGGGATCAGCGAGGATCCCGCGACGGGCGCCGCGGCAGTCGTCATGGCGTCAGTCCTCCACCGCTTCGACGCTCACCCGCTCGGCAGCCATACCGCGATCATCGAGCAGGGTTTCGAGATGGGCCGGCCGAGCCTGATCGAACTCGAGTTCGACATCGAGGCGGATGGCCTGGTGGCGGTCCGGGTCGGCGGCGCGGCGGTGATCGTCGCGCGGGGCACGCTCAGCATCTGAGCCGACCCCTCAGCCCTTGCCCATACCTGGCCGTCGTTCCGGCCGTAGCGAAGCGGAGAGCCGGAACCCTTTGTTCCCACGGCACGGCTGTAGTAGCGACATCTAGCCCCGTCCGAGGAACAATAGGTTCCGGGCTCCGCTGCGCGGCCCGAAACGACGGTGGACGGCGAATCTTGGATGTAGCCACCGCCCGGCCCCGTGTGTCCCCACGGCAACACTGTCGATGAACCGTATCTGAACGACGAAACCAGTCGCGGTTCAGCCGCGTTGTTCGATCATCGGCGTCAGTTGGAACGTCGGGGAACCGAACATGTCACTCCGCCTCAATGCCCTCATCCTCGGAACCGTCGTCGCGGGGACCTTCGCCGTCGGCATGGCCGGCGCGGAGAGCACCACCCCGATCGTCAACACCACAGGCAAGTCCGACCGCGTCATCTCCGGCGCCCTCACCGTTGCCGACGGCACCCTCACCGTCGAATACCGCGGCGAGAACCTTTCCTTCCTCGCCCGGGTTCCCCTCGCTCCCTGACGTTGCGTTCTCCTCCCTCCTCTGCAGACTGGCGCCGGCTTACCCCGGCGCCATTTTTTTTGGCCTCGACGATCGACAGACGAGGGAGCCGAGGCAAGCCAGTTCCCTCGATGACGCCGGGAGCTACGGCGTCGCGGTCGCCGGGATCGTGATCTCGCTCACGATCACGGTGCGGTCGGGGCGCAGGATGCCGTAGAGAGTCGGCACGTCGGCCGAACGGTCCCAGGCGATGCCCTGGCCCTCGATGCCGAGCGGAACGGTCGCGAGCCACACGAGCTCGGAGCCCATTTCCGGCAGTTGCATCACGTAGACCTCGGCCGGATCATGACCCGAAAGCCAGAGGTTGCCGTCCGGGCCCCACGAACCACCCGAATTGCTCATGTCCTCGAAGCGCTCGAGGATTTCCGGCGGGATGACTCACGCCTCGGCGACGCGCCAGTTCTCGTCGAACCGCACGACCTGGGTGTTGAGCTTGTTGCCGTAGGGGAACACGTCGCCGCCGTCGATCGCGGCCCGGCCGGTGTTGTCGTAGTTCGCGAACGTGCCCCAGAAGGCACCGTCGTGGTAGTCGATCCAGGTCAGCGAGCCCATGTAGATGCCCAGGCTGTAGGTATCGACGTGCTCCATCGTGGCCGTGTCGAAGATCTCGATCGAGCTCGTCATCGGCCAGGTGCGGTAGTTCGAGTGCGAGGCGTAGAGGAGGCCATCGACCACGACCGCGCTGTCGAAGTGGATCGCCGGGCCGCCCTCGGGGTCGATCCACGCATCGACCATCTCGCCGGTCGCCTTGCTGTACTTGCCGATCTCTTCGTTATCGACGGCGTAGAAGTACTCGGCGTCGACGCCGATGCCCTGATTGGCGTACTCGGCCTGCCACACCTGAACGGTCGCCGAGGCGTAGCCGTTCGCGTTCGCGCCGGCCGGGGTCTCGGTCTGCGCCAGCGCCGCGGAGGCGATGAGCGCAACGCCGGCCGTGGCCGCCAAAAGGATTCTGTTCGTCATGGATTGGCTCCCGATTGCATTCGCCCGGTGGGGGTCCGGGCATCGGGGACCATGCGGAGCCTGCGTCTCGTAACGACGACGGCGAGGCGATGATCTGGCGACCGTTCTGTATCACGGGGCCATGGGTGTCCCGCTTCGCCTTCCCGCGTTGGCGCCAGACGGCGAAGCACTCTCTTAAGGCGCGATCAGGCCTCCGGGGTTTCTTCCTCTTCGGCTTCAGGCTCCGTGATCCGCTCCACCGCGACGACCTTCTCGTCCTCCGCCGTCTTGAACACCCGCACGCCCTTGGTGGCGCGGGAGGCGAAGCGGATGCCGTCGACGGGAACGCGGATGAGCTGGCCGCCGTCGGAGACGAGCATCAGCTGGTCGGTGATCTCGACCGGGAAGGCGGCAACGAGGTTGCCGATCTCGCCGAGCTTGCGCTGGTCGGTCGCCTTGATGCCCTTGCCGCCGCGGGCGGTGATACGGAAATCGTACGACGACGAGAGCTTGCCGAAGCCGAACTCGCTGACCGTGAGGACGATCTGCTCGGCCCCACCGAGTTCGGCATAGCGGGCCTCGGAGAGGGTGACGACGCCAGCCGGCGTGCCCTCGTCCTCCTCGCCGGGCTCTTCCGCCTCGGCTTCGATCTCGGGCTCGGCGTCCGCCGCGTCCCCGGCCATGGCGCGGCGCATTGCGCCGGCCTGCTTGAGGTAGGCCTCACGCTCGGCTGGCGTAGCGTCGACATGGCGGAGGATCGACATCGAGATGACGGTGTCGCCCTCGCCGAGGCGGATGCCGCGGACGCCGGTCGAAGTGCCGGTGGAGCCATTGCCGCCGAATACGCGGATATCCTTGACTCGGAAGCGGACGCACTGGCCGCGGGCGCTCGTGAAGAGGACGTCGTCGCTCTCGAGCGCCAGCTCCACGCCGATGATCGTCTGGCCCGGCTCGTCGAACTCCATCACGCGCTTGCCCAGAGTGGTACGCGGCACGCAGTCCGACAGCTTGTTGCGGCGGATGCCGCCGGTCGAGGTCGCGAACATGACCTCGTGCGCCTCCCACTCCGTCTCGTCCTGGGGCAGCGGCACGATCGAAGTGATGCGTTCGCCGGGGTCGAGCGGCAGCAGGTTCACCAGCGCCTTGCCCCTGCCCTGCGGCTCGGCGAGCGGCAGGCGCCAGACCTTGAGCTTGTAGACCTGGCCGAGCGAGGAGAAGAACAGGATTGGCGTGTGGGTGTTCGCCACGAACAGGCGCGAGACGAAATCGTCGTCGCGCGTCGCCATGCCGGAGCGGCCCTTGCCGCCGCGGCGCTGCGAGCGATAGGCGGTGAGCGGCACGCGCTTGATGTAGCCGCCATGGGTGACGGTGACGACCATGTCCTCGCGCTGGATGAGGTCCTCGTCCTCGAGGTCGCCGGCGCCTTCGACGATCTCGGTACGGCGCGGCGTCGCGAACTGGTCGCGCACCGCACGGAGCTCGTCCTTGACGATGCCGAGGAGGCGCGGGCGGGAGCGGAGTATGTCGAGGTAGTCGCGGATGGAATCGGCGAGCTTGTTCAGCTCCTCGGCGACCTCCTCGCGGGCCAGCGCCGTGAGGCGCTGGAGGCGGAGTTCGAGGATGGCGCGCGCCTGCTCGTCCGAGAGGCGAATCGTGCCGTCGGCCGAGATGCGGTGGCGCGGATCATCGACGAGGGCGATGAGCGGCCCCATGTCCTTGGCGTCCCAGTCGCGGGCCATCAACTGCTCGCGCGCCGTCGCCGGATCGGGCGCGGCGCGGATGAGACGGATGACCTCGTCGATATTGGCGACCGCGATCGCGAGGCCCACGAGGACGTGGGCGCGGTCGCGGGCCTTCTGCAGCAGGAACTTCGTGCGCCGGCCGACGACCTCCTCGCGGAAGGCGTTGAAGGCGTCGAGCATCTCGCGCAGCGTCATCGTCATCGGACGGCCGCCGTTGAGCGCGACGAGGTTGGCGCCGAACGAGCCCTGCAGCGGCGAGAAGCGGTAGAGCTGGTTGAGGACCACGTCGGCGACCGCGTCGCGCTTCAGCTCGATGACCACACGCATGCCGTCGCGGTCGGACTCGTCGCGGATGTCCGAGATGCCTTCGATGCGCTTGTCGCGCACCATCTCGGCAATCTTCTCGATCATCGTCGACTTGTTCACCTGGTACGGGATCTCGTGGACGATGAGCGCCTCGCGCTCCTTCCGGATTGTCTCCGTGGTGACGCGGCTGCGCAGCACGATCGAGCCGCGACCGGTGGTGTAGGCCGAGCGGATGCCGGTGCGTCCGAGGATCATGGCGCCGGTCGGGAAGTCCGGGCCCGGCACGAGTTCGAACAGCCTCTCCTCCGGCAGGCCCGGGTCGTCGATCAGCGCAATCGCAGCGTCGATGACCTCGCCGAGATTGTGCGGCGGGATGTTGGTCGCCATGCCGACGGCAATGCCGCCGGCGCCATTGACCAGAAGGTTCGGGAACTTGGCCGGCAGGACGACGGGCTCGCGCTCGGAGCCGTCGTAGTTCTCCTGGAAATCGACGGTGTCCTTGTCGAGGTCGTCGAGGAGCGACATCGCGGGCTTGGCGAGCCGGACCTCGGTGTAGCGTTCGGCCGCCGGCGGATCGCCGTCCACCGAGCCAAAATTGCCCTGGCCATCGATCAGCGGCAGGCGGAGCGAGAACGGCTGCGCCATGCGGACCAGCGCGTCGTAGATCGCCAGGTTCCCGTGCGGATGATACTTGCCCATCGTGTCGCCGGTGACGCGGGCGGACTTCCGGTACGGCCGGTCCGGGTAGTACCCGGTCTCGTTCATCGAGTGGAGGATGCGGCGATGGACCGGCTTCAGGCCGTCCCGCGCATCCGGCAGCGCGCGCGCCACGATCACGCTCATCGCGTAGTCGAGATACGAGCGCTTCAGCTCGTCCGTGATCGAGATGCCGGTAATTCCGGGGCGCTCGCCGGCCGTTTCATCGGGCGGCGGCGGAGGATCGAGATCGGCCAAATTCTGGGGTCCGTGCGAGTCGTTCGAAGACCCCGGAAATATAGGATTTCCTTGAGGTTTTCACAAGGTGACGGGGCGTGCTTCCCCGCATGTGAGCGCGCCTTCGGAGAAGAGCTCTTCCGTCGTCTGAAACCATGCCGTCGTTCCAGCCGAAGCGAAGCGGAGAGCCGGAACCTTTGTTCCCGGGGGCAAGGCGCTCGGAAGCACCGGGCACAGCAGTGCCACGAGAACAATGGGTTCCGGGTTCCGCTACGCGGCCCCGGAACGACGGAGGAGTGTGTTCACGTCTGGTTGGAGAGTTTCGGACCAGCGGCCGGAGGCTAGTGGCCGCCTCGTCTGGCCATGCGGCGGGGGTCGATGTCCGTGCCGAAGACCTTGTCCCAGAAGCCGGACGTGACGCCGAAATTGCCGGCGTCGTTGAAATGATGATGCAGGGCGTGGCGATGCTTCAGCCGGTACATGTAGCTCCCGGGCCGGATGCGCCAGTGATGAACGCCGTGGTGCACCGTGATGTAGGCGAGGTAGCCGATGGTGATGCCGGCGGTGAACCCGGCGCCGTAGCTGAATCCGGCCATGTAGGTCGCCGGCAGGAGAACAAGAATCGCGATCAGCGCGAGGCTCAGCCATGACGGCGTGCCGATCAGCGCCTTCTGGTCGTCGTGGTGTGCGTCGTGCATCTCCTTGATGTACGGCACATGGTGCAGCACCCAGCGGTGCAACTGGTACTCGGCGAACGTCCAGGTGATGGCGCCGGCTGCGACCGAGATCGCCCAGACGCCCCATTGATCGATCGGCGTTGCGATGAGAGCAGCTGCCGTCAGCGACGTTACCGCGACCGGATAGATGAGATAATCGACGTAGTAGCTGGTCGCGCTCAGGCGCATGCTGACCTCCATTCCCGCGAGGACGACGGCTCAGCCCCCGGTCTGATGCCGCATGGCAGAGCGGGCCGACCCACCTGACCTCGCTGCGCGGAACTTAAGCCCCGAATCAAGGCGAAAGTAAACTGGCTTGGCCTGCGGCGAGGAGCCTCCCGGGGCCCGTTTTCACTGTTGCGAGGCCACGATTTGTTGCATCCGCCTGATGAGGGCGACGCGGTCCGGTGCAAAACCCTCGCCAATCCACCATTCCTCCAGCGTGCGTAGAACGGCTCCAATCGCAGGCCCGGGTCGCATCCCCGCCGCGAGCAGATCGGCGCCACTCACCGGCAGTTGCGGTACCGGCCAGTCCTGGATCGATCGAAACGCCGCGACCCAAGGAAGAATCGGGCCCCCGCCCGTGGCCACCGCCTGAGCCAGCCCGCCGGCAATGCCCTCCGCGCCGAGTTGATAGGCCGCCCGGCGCAGTTCGTCCGGCGGAGGCGGCGGATCGAGCCGTGTAGACGCCGTCACGGCCGCCGCCATGCCATCCCGCTCCGCGTTCGACAGGCGTAGCCGCAGGGCCACCCGGTCGACGTCCTCGACGACGCGCGCGCCGAGCGCGGCGAGCCGGCGGGTGAAGCGGGCGTCGATCTCCGCGGCGGCCTCGAACGCGACGAGCCGGCGAAGCTGGACGGGATAGGCGATACCGAGGACGACCTCGAGGATGCCCGCATCCTGCATCGCGGCGACGACCGGAACCGCATGAGAGCCGAGGAGCAGCTTCCGCATCTCCTGCCCGATCCGCTCCGCGGCGAGGTCCCGGAGACCGGCCCGGGCGCGGATCGCTGCCGAGAGACCGTCCGCATCGAACGCACCAAAGCCGAGCTGGGCATGGAACCGGAAAAAGCGGAGGAGCCGCAGGCGGTCCTCCGCAATACGCGTATCGGCATCGCCGATGAACCTGATGCGCCGGTTGAGGATATCACCGTATCCGCCTGCAGGATCGTGGAGAGTCCCGTCGGCCTCAACCGACAGGGCATTGATCGAAAAGTCGCGGCGAAGGGCATCGGCCGTCCAGTCCCGGCCAAAGCGGACGACGGCGTGGCGGCCATCCGTCTCGACGTCCTCGCGCAGCGTCGTGACTTCGAAGGGTCGGCCGTCCGTGACCAGCGTCACGGTGCCGTGGTCGATGCCGGTCGGCACCGCACGCATTCCTGCCGCCTCCCCGCGCCGCGCCACGGTGGCGGGCAGCGCGGTGGTCGCATAGTCGATCTCCCGCGGGTTGCGGCCGAGGATGGCGTCGCGCACCGCGCCCCCGATGATGCGCACCTCATCGCCCGCTACGCCAACCGCGTCGAAGACGGCGCGGACCGCCGGATCGTCGAGAAAGGAAGCCGCGAGGCGGGCGGGCAGGACGGAAGCCGAGGTCACCCCTCGAAAGTCCCGCCAATTGCGGCCTCCGGCCGTTCGGAGATCGTGTCCTCCGAGAGGGCCAGCCACACCACGCCGATCAGGACCAGTACGGCGCCGACGAGGGAGAAGGCGATCAATCGACCGGTCGGGAAGTCGCCCTGCTCCGGCATCCGGCGGTGAGTTGCCATGATCCAGAGCGAGTAGATCGCGAAGGGAACGACGAAGAGGACCGCGGTGAGTGCGAGGAATCGGAGCATCAGGGATAGATCCGTTCGTACAGAGCGCGGATGATTCCGGCGGTCGCGCCCCAAATGTAGTGGCCGCCGAAGGGCATTTCATAGAAGTGCCGCTCGACGCCGGCGAACAGGCGGCTCGCGCGGCGGTGATTGGCGTCATCCATCAGGAACGCGAGCGGGACCTCGAAGGCCTCCGCGACTTCCGCGGGATTCAGCCGCAGACCATAGTCCGGTTCGATCCGGGCAATGACAGGAAAAATACGAAAGCCGGTCGCCGACATGAAGGGCGGCAGGCAGCCGAGGAGCGAGACCGCTTCCTTCGGCAGTCCAATCTCCTCCTCCGTCTCGCGCAGCGCGCAGGCCACGGGGTCGGCGTCGCCTGCATCGACCTTGCCGCCGGGGAACGCGACCTGGCCGGCGTGCGTCGACAGCGTATCGGTGCGCCGGGTGAGAAGGACCGTCGCATCCGGCCGCCGGTCCACGACCGGAATGAGGACCGCAGCGTCCCGCAGCGCGCCCGGGGTTACGCCAGGCAGGACGAAGCCCTCGCCGATCGTCGGAACGTCGAGTTGCGCTCGCGGCGACAGCAGGATCGAGGCGCGGTCGAAGAAATAGGCAGTGGCCGTGCTGCGACCCGTTGCGGCGGCGGTCACTTTCGCGTCACCCGGGATCGACGGCCGATCCGCCGGAGGCTCCGCGAACGTATCAGGAGGGATACGAGGCGCGGCCTTGGTTTCGCCGTCCTTGTCCCTATCCTCCGGCATCCTCGCCCGCGTCCCTTCCAGTCATTGCCGCGCTCGGTCCGGCAGGCTGTCACCGCGGCAAACGGCATGCCATGATCGTTAACACTGCCGCCCGATTGGGCAGACCGCCGCGGCCAAGGTAGGAACCCGGATGAGCGTCATCAACCAGATCCCGAACGAGCGGGACGTGAAGCGGATCACCACGGAGATCGACGACGCGGTTAAGACGATCGCCGCCGTGCGGGAGTCGATCGGCCGGGTGATCTACGGCCAGACGCTCGTGATCGACCAGGCGCTGATCACGATCCTCTCGGGCGGCCACGGGCTGCTGGTGGGCGTGCCGGGCCTCGCCAAGACCAAGCTCGTCGAGACGCTGTCGACCGTCCTGGGCCTTGCCGAGCGCCGGGTGCAGTTCACGCCGGACCTCATGCCGTCCGACATTCTCGGCTCGGAAGTGCTCGACCAGTCGGCCGAGGGCGTCCGCTCCTTCCGCTTCGTGCCGGGTCCGATCTTCGCCCAGCTGCTGATGGCCGACGAGATCAACCGCGCCAGCCCGCGCACCCAGTCCGCCCTCCTCCAGGCGATGCAGGAGATGCATGTTACCGTCGCCGGGCAGCGCTACGACCTTCCCTCGCCGTTCCATGTGCTGGCGACGCAGAACCCGATCGAGCAGGAGGGCACCTATCCCCTCCCCGAGGCGCAGCTCGACCGCTTCCTGATGCAGATCGACGTGCATTACCCGGACCGCGAGGCGGAGCACCGGATGTTGCTGGAGACGACTGGCGCGACGCAGGGGGTGGCGACCGCCGTCCTCGATGCGCCGCGGCTGCGGGAGATGCAGCTCCTCATTCGCCGCCTGCCGATCGGTGAGATGGTGGTCAAAGCCATCCTCGACCTCGTGCGCTCGGCGCGTCCGGGCGAGATCGCCGACAGGAAGCTCGCTGCCGCCATCGCCTGGGGTCCGGGGCCACGCGCCTCGCAGGCCCTCATGCTCGCCTGCCGTGCCCGCGCCCTTCTCGACGGGCGCTACGCGCCCTCGGTCGACGATGTCGTCGCGCTCGCGGTGCCGATCCTGCAGCACCGGATGGCGTTGAGCTATGCGGCCCGCGACGCGGACTACACCATCCACGGCGTCATCGGCGATCTCGCGGCGAAGCTGGGATAGATGGCAACGCCAGTCCTCAACGCGGCCGAACCGCTCCTGCCGCGGGAGGTCTTCCACGAAGCGAAGGGGCTTGCCGAGTCCCTGCCGGACCTCCTGATGGAGGCGCGCCGCGTCGCCAACACGATCCTTGCTGGCTGGCATGGCCGGCGCCGTGCCGGCCCCGGCGAGACGTTCTGGCAGTTCCGCCCCTTCGTCTTCGGCGAGCCGGCCGGCGGTATCGACTGGCGACGTTCCGCGCATGACGATCATCTCTACGTCCGCGACACGGAGTGGGAGGCTGCGCATACGGTCTGGCTGGCGCCGGACCTGTCGGCCTCGATGGCCTTCCGTTCCCGCCATGCCGCCGCATCCAAGCGTGACCGCACCGCGGTGGCGACGCTCGCAATCGCCGAACTCCTTGCGCGCGCCGGCGAACGCGTTGGCCTCCTTGGTTCGACGCGCCCCATCCTGTCACGGAATGCGCCGGAGAGGCTGTCGCGCGCGCTGCCGACCCATGGCGGCGCCGAACTCGATCTCCGCCAACTCCGGCACCATTCCGATCTCGTCGTCATCAGCGACTTCCTCGACGGCGCGGATGTGATCGAGGCGAGGATCGCCGCGATCGCCGCGACCGGCGCGCGGGCGCATCTCCTCCAGGTGGTCGATCCGGTCGAGGAGACGTTCCCGTTCGGCGGCCGCACCGAGTTCGTCGACCCCGAGACCGGGACGAAGGTCACCGTCGGTCGGGCCGAGGCCTGGCGGGCGGCATACCAGCAGCGCCTGGCGTCGCTCCGCGACCGGCTTCGCCTCCACGCGCGCCGCCTCGACTGGACCTTCCTCGTCCACCGCACCGACCGACCGGCGACGGAGCCACTTCTTGCGCTCCATGCCCGGCTGACCGACCGAGGCCTCAGGCGGCACGCGCATGCGCTGCCGGGCACCTTCGCATGACGTTTTCCGCCCCTGCCGTCCTCTATGCGCTGATCGCACTGCCGGCGATCTGGTGGCTGCTCCGGCTGACGCCGCCGCGGCCGCGCACCGAGACGTTCCCGCCAACGCGCCTTCTTCTGGAGATCACGCGGTCGGACGAGACGCCGTCACAAACGCCGTGGTGGCTCGTGGCTCTCCGGCTCCTCCTCGCCGCACTCCTCATCATCGCCCTCGCCGGGCCGATCCTGCGCCCGACCGCCGAGGAGGCGCCCGGCGACGGGCCGATCCTGATCGTCATCGACAATGGCTGGGCGTCGGCGGAGCGCTTCGAGGCGATGCGGGCGACCGCGTTGTCGATCGTGCGGCTCGCGGCCGAGGCCAACAGGCCCGTCGCGCTCGTGGCGACGGCGGAGGCACCGGGCCAGATCATGGCGTCGACCGCGCCCGAGGACGTTGTCGCCCGGATCGACGCACTCGAGCCGCAACCCTTTGCAGCGAACGTCGAAGCCCTCCTGCCGCCGCTGGGAACGATCGCGGCGACGGCTGGATTCGGAGGCGCGGCATGGCTTTCCGACGGACTTGGCGGTCCCGGAGCGGACGCCATCGCGGCGTTCCTCGCCGACGCGATTGCGGGTCCCGTCGTGGTGTACGACGACCCGGGCGCTGCGGTCGTCGGGCTGCTGCCCCCGGCGAGCACTGCCGAGGCGCTCACCGTGCCGGTCCTCCGTCAGGACACGTCGCTTCCCGCCACAGGGCTTGTGATCGCAGAGGATCTTCGTGGCCGGCCGATCGCGGAATCGCAGTTCGCCTTCGGCGCCGGTGTCGCCACCGCAAGCGCGACGTTCGACCTGCCGACCGAGCTCCGGAACGACATCGTGCGCCTGCGCATCGCCGGCGAGGAGACCGCGGGAGCGGTCCAACTCCTCGACGAGCGCTACCGGCGCCGAACGGTCGGCATCGTCGGCAGCGATGCGTCGGGCCAGCCGCTGCTGTCGGCGGGCTACTACCTCACCCGAGCGCTGGCACCCTTCGCCGATGTCCGCGCCGCGGGCGGCGAGACAGGGCCGGCCGTAGCCGGGCTGATCGACGCGGGCGTCTCGGCGATCATCCTCGCCGACATCGGGACGCTCCCGGACGATACGGAGCAGCGGCTCCAGGACTGGGTCGAGGGCGGCGGCACACTGATCCGCTTCGCCGGCCCGCGCCTCGCCGCCTCGGTCCCCACGCTGATTCCGGTCGCGCTTCGCCAGGGCGGACGAACGCTCGGCGGCGCGCTGTCCTGGGAGGAGCCGCAGCCGATGGGCGCGTTCCCGCGGACCAGCCCGTTCTTCGGACTCGCCGTGCCAGACGATATCCTCGTCCAGCGCCAGGTGCTTGCCGAACCCGACGTCACGCTCGTGGAGCGGAGCTGGGCCGTGCTTGGTGACGGGACGCCGCTCGTCACCGGAGGCGCCTCCGGCAACGGACTTCTCGTCCTCTTCCACGTGACCGCGGACACCAGCTGGTCGAACCTTCCCCTCTCCGGCGTGTTCGTGGAGATGCTGCGGCGGGTGGTGGCGATGTCGAGCGGGGCGGCCGACACCGCGGCGACCGAAGCCGCGACGGCGCTTGCCCCCTACCGCGTGCTCGACGGACGCGGCCGCTTCGTCGAGCCGGGCGCGGCCGTGCAGCCGATCGTCGGCGGGGCTGTGGTCACGCCCGACGCCGCGCACCCGCCGGGCCTTTATGGTGCCGAGGACGCCTTCCGGGCGGTCAGCCTTCTCGCCGCCGATGCCACGCTTCCCCGCCTCGATGCCGCGAGCCTTGCCGGCGCCGTCGAGCTGCGGCCGTACCCGACGGCCTCGCCAATCGAGCTGCGGCCGTGGCTTCTCGTTGCGGCGTTCCTCGTTCTTCTCCTGGACGCACTCGCCGTTCTGTGGCTGGGCGGCGCGCTCACGGCGCGGCGCGTGACCAAGGTCGCGGCCGCGATCCTGGCCGGCCTCCTCGTCCTGCCGCACGCGCCGGACGCCGTGGCGCAGCAGGCCACGCTGACGCCGGCCGACGAGCGTGCGATGGCGGCGGCGAACCAGACGGCCCTCGCTTACGTCATCACCGGCAATCCGGAGAATGACAGCGTCAGCCGGTCGGGCCTGTTCGGTCTCTCGATGATCCTTGCCCAGCGGACTGCGTTCGTGCCGGGCGAGCCGATCGGGATCGACCTCGCGACGGACGAGCTCGCCTTCTATCCGCTGATCTATTTCCGCATCGCGCCGGATGCGCCGATGCCCACGCCGGAGGCGATTGGCCGGCTCGACGCGTATATGCGCAATGGCGGCGTGGTGCTCTTCGATACGGCCGATCAGCTCCAGCAGGCCGCGGCGACCGTCCTCGGCGGCGCGACCCCGGCCGGACAGCGCCTCCAGGACATGCTGGCGACGCTCGACCTGCCTGCGCTCGAACCCGTGCCCGAGGAGCACGTGCTGACGCGATCCTTCTACCTTCTGTCGGCCTTCCCGGGCCGCCTCACCGGCGGGCCGCTTTGGACCGAGGCGACCGAGAGGCCGGTTGCGGGGGGCGACGTCCGCCCCGGGACCACGGACGGGGTGAGTCCGATCCTGGTGACCGGCAACGACTTTGCCGCTGCCTGGGCCGTGGACGAGCGCGGCGCCTTCCTGTTCCCGACCTCCAGCACGGCGCAGCGCGAGACGGCGTTCCGGTCCGGCGTCAACATCGTGATGTATGCTCTGACCGGGAACTACAAGACCGACCAGGTCCACATCCCCGCCCTCCTTGAGCGGCTCGGCGAATGAGCGCGCCGCGCTTCCGCTGCCCGTCGTTTCGGAGCCACGCGGCGGCATCCGGGACTCTCTGTTCCGAGGGCACGACCGTGGAGCAAGGCAAGGGCGCGCCTTCAGGCAACCTCTTCACACTGCTTCCTTCTTCATCCTCCCCCTTGTGGGGAGGGCCGGGGTGGGGACTTTCGGCCGTGCCGCGATTGCAGCCGCAAGGGCCCCTCCCCAACCCTCCCCCACAAGGGGGGACGGAGCGCCCGTCCCCTCGAGCGGTCCTGCCGCCAATCCCTGACCGAACCGGAGCGCCCTCTTGATGTGGTCGCTCGGCTTCGATCCCGTGGTCCCTGGCTTGCTGATCGCGCTGCTGGCTGTCGTCGCGCTCGGGCTTCTCGCGCTTGCCGCGATGCGCGGGCTCCGCGGCACCTGGTTGCGCGCGGCGGCGGTCGCGGCCCTCGTTGCGGCGCTGGTGAACCCGATCGTCGTCAGCGAGGAGCGCACCCCGCTGTCGACGGTGGTTGCTCTCGTCGTCGACCAGAGCGCCAGCCAGACACTCGCCGAACGCGACGACACCACCGAGGCGATGCGGGCTGCCCTGACCGAGCGGTTCGGCCAGCTCGACGGCATCGAGCTTCGGGTCATCGACGGGGCGCGCGACCTGGCGGCGAGCGACGGGACGGAGCTCTTCGCCGCGCTGAACGCCGGCCTCGCCGACGTTCCGCCGGATCGCCTCGGCGCGATCGTCATGCTTACCGACGGGCAGGTGCACGACGTGCCGACGGGGCCGCTCGACCTCGGCGGCGCGCCGCTCCACGCCCTCATCTCGGGGCGGGCATCCGAGACCGACCGCCGCGTGGTCGTCGACGAGGCGCCGCGGTTCGGGATCGTCGGCGAGCCGCAGACGATCAGCTACACCGTGGTGGACGACGGGGCCGCGCCAGGCGCTGCGGTACGCGTGACGATCCTCGCGGACGGCCGCCCGTTCCGGACGGACACCGTCATTGCGGGGCGCGAATCCACCTTCATCTTCGAGGTGCCGCATGGCGGCGACAATGTCCTCGAATTCCAGGCCGAGGCGCTCGCCGGCGAACTGACCGACATCAACAACCGCGCGATCGTCGAGATCAACGGCATCCGCGAGAACCTCCGCGTGCTCCTCGTTTCGGGGGAGCCGCATGCCGGCGAGCGGACCTGGCGCGACCTCCTCAAGTCCGACGCGTCGGTCGACCTCATCCACTTCACCATCCTGCGGCCGCCCGAGAAACAGGACGGGACGCCGGTGAACGAACTCGCCCTCATCCAGTTTCCGACGCGCGAGCTGTTCGAGCAGCGGATCAACGAGTTCGACCTCATCATCTTCGACCGCTATCAGGAGCAGGGCGTCCTGCCGCCAGCCTATTTCGACAACATGGCGCAGTTCGTCCGGAACGGCGGCGCGATCCTGATCGCGGCCGGCCCCGACGAGGTCGGCTTCTTCAGCATCTACAATACGGCGCTGGCGCAGATCCTGCCGATCTCGCCCACCGGCGCGCTCGTCGAGGCGCCGTTCTATCCGCGGGTCACCGAGGCGGGCTTCCGCCATCCCGTCACGCGCGACCTCCTTGGCGCCGGACAGGACCCGCCGGAGTGGAGCCGCTGGTTCCGCCAGGTCGTCGCGACCAACCCGACGGGCGACGTGGTGATGAACGGGGCGGACGGAAGGCCGCTGCTGGTGCTCGCGCATGAGGGCGAAGGCCGCGTGGCGATGCTTCTCTCCGACCAGGCGTGGCTGTGGGCACGCGGCTTCGAGGGCGGCGGGCCGCACGTCGATCTCCTCCGCAACCTCGCCCACTGGCTGATGGCCGAGCCCGACCTCGAGGAAGAAGCGCTGCGGGCCGATGCCGACAACGGCCGGCTCACAATCGAACGACAGACGATGGAGGAGGCCGCCGCGCCCGTCACGATCACCTCCCCCACCGGCGCCACGACGACGATGACGCTCGATCCGGCCGGACCGGGCCTTTATCGCGGCACGATGGCGGCCGACGAGGTCGGCCTGTGGCAGGTGACGGACGGGACGCTGGTCGCCGTCACCCATGTCGGTCCGCCGAACCCGCGCGAATTCCAGGAGGCGCGGTCGACGACCGAGAAGCTCGATCCGATCGTCGATGTCACCAACGGCCATATCGGGCGCATGACCGACGCCGCCGGCAATCTCGACCTGCCGCGCATCCTCGAAATCCGCCCGGGCGCCGCCAATTTCGGCGGCGGCGACTGGCTCGGCATCAGGATGACGGAGGCATCGACGCTGCTCGGCATCGAGCGCGTGCCGCTGTTCCTCGGTTTCCTCGGGCTGGCGATCCTGCTCGGGCTGGTGACGGTGACGTGGTACCGCGAGGGGCGATGACGACGAGCAACGCGCTCCGGGTCCTGCTCCGCGATGCCGTGTCGGAACTCGACGGGATCGTGGAGAAGCCGATGTCGGGCGGCATCCAGTTTGTCTGGAAAGGACGGATGCTCTGCGGCGCGATGGGTGACGACCTCATGCTCCGCATCGACAAACGCCGCTACGATGGGTGGATCGTCGAGGACGGCGCCCATGCCATGGTGATGGCCGGGCAGACGTCGAAAGGCTGGATTCTCGTACCAGTATCGGCTGTCCAGGGCTCGCCGGTCACGCTCCGGAAGTGGATCAACCGCGCCGTGGAGTTCGTCGGCACGCTGCCGGAGAAGTAGCCGAGAGCCCTGGCTATGCCGCCGGCTTCCGTAGCAGCGACTTCAAGTCGAAACCCTCGTCGGCAGCCTGTTCCGGCGTCGGCATCCGGCCGCCCGGCTCCATCACGCGGCGGCCGAGCATGTGGTCGCCCGGCTTGTTGACGGAGTCGATGTTGACCAGTTGGTCGCCATCGAACTGGAACACCGAGAACGCGCCCTCCTCCGGCTTGCCGCGGATGACGCGGCGGGTCGCCTTCTCGGCGAGCCCCACCATCTGCAGCTTGGCGTCCTGCTGGTCGGACCAGAACCACGGCACGGCATGATACGCCGCGCCGCCTTTGCCGGTGATGGTCTTCGCCACATGCTTCGCCTGGTCGACGGCATTCTGGACCGACTCGATCCGCATCCGGCGGCCGACGGACGGCTCGACGAACGCCGCGCAATCGCCGATCGCGAACACGTCGGGGTTCGAGGTGCGGAGGTCCGACCCGACGACGATGCCGTTATCGCAGGCGATGCCGACCTGCTGGGCAAGCTCGACATTCGGGATGACGCCGATGCCGATGACGACGAGGTCGGCGGCGATCGGCGCGCCCTCGCCCGTCGAGACGCCAACGACGTCGCCGTTCCGGCCGACGAGCGCCTTGGCGCCGGCATTGAGGACGACGTTGGTGCCCCAGCCGCGATGAAGCTGCAGGAAGTGCTCCGAGATCTCGGTCGCCACCGCACGGCCCATCAGCCGGTCGGTCGCCTCGATGACGGTGACGTTGCGGCCGAGCTGGCGCGCGGTCGCGGCGAGTTCGAGGCCGATGAAGCCGCCGCCGATCACCACCACCGACTCCGCCGCGACGAAGCGATCGTGCATCCGCCGCGCATCGGCGGCGTCGCGCAGCACGAACACGCCGCTAAGGTCGGTGCCGGGAATGGTGGGGATTCGCGGCCGGGCGCCGGTGGCGAGCACCAGGTGCTCCCATTCGATCTGATCGCCGGTGTCGAGAAGGACCGACTTCTTCGCCGGGTCGACCGCGACGACCTTCGTCGAAAGGCGGAGATCGACATTGTGGTCGTCATAGAACGCCTGCGGCCGCAGTTCCTGCAGCCCGCGCTCCGGCTCCTTGAGGTAGGTCTTCGACAGCGGCGGCCGCTGATAGGGAATGTCGCTCTCGGCGGTGATCAGGGTCACCGGATCGGTGTACCCCTCCGACCGCAGACTCGCGGCCATCTGCGAGCCCCCGTGCCCGCCGCCGATAATGATGACGCCCTTCCCCACCGCCCGCTCCCTCAGGTCAGCAAACCCCGGCCGACCGCCCTTCCCTGGAGCGCCCGGCATTCCCGCCTCTTGCTAGAGGCGAAGCCTTTGCGAGGCAAGGCGAAGCAGGCGATGCGCCGGAGCTTCCATTCGCGCTAGCCCGGCGCGGCGACGAACACTTCAACCGCCTCGTGCCTGATGCCGAACGTTACCGGCGTCGTCGTCAGGAGGTCGCCGTCGAGGTCGACGTCCTCAGTGCGCTTCGTGCGGACGACGAGCCGGTCGGTGGAGAAAGCGCGGACCCCTTCCCGGTCGTGCGTGCGGCCGGACAGGAGCGCCGGCACCAGTGGGAGCAGTTCCCACCAATTGTCGAGTTCGAGGCTGACGACGCGGAGCTTTCCGTCGTCAGGCCTGGCGTCCTCGTCGATGGTGAGGCCGCCGCCATAGTGGCGGCCGGCGCCGATGGAGATCTGCATGGTGCGGACGCGGTCTATGCCACCTCCCGTTTCGAGCTCCGCCCAGATCGGGTGCGCGGTCGCGACGAGCCGGGCCGCGGCGGCGCCGTAGGCAAGAACGCCGAGATGCTTCTTGCTGCCGCCCTCGAGGTCGCGAGCAACGCGCGCGGCAAGGCCGACCGATGCCACGTTGAAGAAGAAGTGGTCATTGGCGGTGCCGACGTCGATCGCGCGACGGCGGCCGGCGGCGATGACGCGCACCGCAGCTTCCGGGTCGGTCGGCAGGCCGAGCGTTCGGGCGAGGTCGTTCGCCGTCCCCATCGGAATGATCCCGACCGGCAGTCCGGTCTCGATCAGCGCTCCGGCGGCGGCGTTGACGCTTCCGTCGCCGCCGGCGACGACAACCGCGTCCGCTTCGCCGGCATGTTCGCGGATCGCGTCCGAAACGTCGGCGCGCTTGCGGTGCGGCGGGGATTTGACCTCCATGCCGGCGGCCTCGAGGAACCGGACGGCCGCGGCGGCGCCTTCGCCATTCCTGGCGCGCTTGTTTCCGAAGAAGAGCACGCGCCGGGGCGCTGCCGCCTTTGCGCGGCCGGGCGGGCGATCGCTCAGAACCAGCCTCGCCGCTTGAGGATGAGGTACGGCACGATGGCAGACGCCACCATCACCAGGATCGCGATCGGGTAGCCGAACGTCCAGTCGAGTTCGGGCATGCGGGTGAAGTTCATGCCGTAGATGGTGCCGATCAGCGTCGGCGGCAGGAGGATCGTTGCCGCCACGGTGAGCACCGAGATCACCTCGTTCTGCTGCACCGAGATCATCCCGAGCGTAGCGTCGAGAAGGAAGGTCGCGCGGTTCGAGAGGAAGGAGAGGTGATCCGTCAGCGAACGGACATCGCGCGCCATCAGCTTGATGGTCGGGCTCTCGGACTTGTGGATCAGCGGCTGTCCGGTGCTGCCGGTGGCACTGACATACTGCAGCATCCGTTCGATCGAAGAGAGGCTCTCCCGCGTCTTCGAGACGATGTCGTTCTGGAAGCCGATGCGCACGAGGTAGCCTTCGAGCTTTCGCTCCCGCCGCTTGCCCGAGGCGATGCGGCCGCGCGAATCGCGCATGAAGATCTCGCGGTTGAGTTTGTCGACCTCGGCGCTGGTGCGTTCAACGACATCGGCGATGCGGTCGATGATCGATTCGAGGAGCGTCACCATCACGCCGACCGGCTCGGCGCAGACGTCGCCGACCTTGGTCGAGCGCACGAGGAACTGGCGGAACGCCGCGAAGTCCTCGTAGCGGACCGTCGCCAGCTTGTCGCGGCTGAGTACGAAGGTGAGCGGGGTAAGGACCGGCGTGCCGGCATCGACGCCCGCCAACACCGAAATCGTGAGGAACTGGCCGGACTCCTCGGAATAGAACCGGCTCGAGAACTCGATCTCGGCGGCCTCTTCCTGCGTTGGGATCGAGACGCCGAGGAATTTCTCGGCGATTCCGTCCTCCTCCGAGGTCGGGTTGAGGAGGTCGATCCAGGACACCCGCGGGTCGTCGTGCGGCACCGAGGTTTCGGGCAGGGCGATCGGACCGCCCGGCGTAAGGGTGTAGGCCATCAGCATCGGCTGGACTCACAGAGAACCCGCATAACGGGCTGCATGGTGCCCTAAATCATCGAACCGCGCAGCGTTCCATCCATAGGCAGCGGCATCCGTGCTGCCGGCCCTGGCGCGGGAGTCACGGTCGTCGGCCTGCCGTCGGAGCGCGGCCTCCCGTGACGGCGGCGGAATCGGGGCGATGAGGAGATCAGGGCGACAAGAAAATGCCGGGCGCTGGGCCCGGCAGGTGGGGCGCGACAGGATCACCGTTCGGACGCAGGGGACTGTGGGCGACCCCCCGGCCCTTCAGGGGAGAACGGATCGTCGACAGGGCGACGAATCAGATGCCTGCGTCATTGCAACCGTATGACGTCACGCAACCAAAGGAAGAGTGCGGTAAAACTATCCACCGGTGAGTTTTGCGTCAGTATGCCCAGGTCGCGGCCTTATCGAGCAGGAAATCGCGGAAAGCCGCGATACGCGCCGAGTTCCTGAGTTCGGACGGATAGACGAAATAGGTCGCGAAGCTCGGCGCTTCTGCCTGCGGCAGGACGCGGACGAGACGGCTGTCCTTGTCGAACAGGTAATCCGGCAGGGCGGCGATGCCGGCGCCGCGCCGGACGGCATTGTGGATGGCGAAGACGTTGTTGATCAGGAGCGCGGGCCGGCGCGGCGTACCGCGGTTCCGGCCGGCGACCTCGAGCCAGTTGAGGTGGCGGAGATATTGCGGCACCGGCACGCCGAAAGTGACGATGCGGTGGTTGTCGAGATCCTCAACCGTCTTCGGCTCTCCGAACCGCTCAAGGTACTCGGGCGACGCGTAGATGTGGTAGTGGACCGTGAAGAGCTTGCGCTGGATCAGGTCCGGCTGGCTCGGCTTCTGGAGGCGGATTGCAGCGTCCGCCTGCCGCATCGAGAGATCGAGTTCCTCGTTCTCGAGGATGAGCTGCAGCGAGATGTCGGGATAGAGCTCGACGAATTCGTGCACGCGCTCAGCGAGCCACGTCGAGCCGAGGCCGACGGTGGTGGTGACGCGGAGCGTGCCGCTCGGCCTGTCGCGGGTCTCCTGCAGCCGGCTCTGCACCGACTCCAGCTTCATCTGCATCTCGCTGGCGGCGCTGTAGAGGAGTTCGCCCTGCTCCGTCAGCATCAGGCCGCGCGCATGGCGGTGGAAAAGCGGGACGTTGAGGTCCTGCTCGATGGCACTCACCTGCCGGCTCACCGCCGACTGACTCATGTCGAGCGTTTCGCCCGCCTTGGTGAACGACCCGGCATGAGCTGCCGCGTGGAACACCCGCAGTTTGTCCCAGTCCATCCCGCCCCCGCGTTCTACCGGCCGGCTATTCGGCGGCTTCCGTCGCAAGTTCCTCGACGGAACTCAAGTATCTCTCCGCGTCGAGCGCGGCCATGCACCCCATGCCGGCGGCCGTGACCGCCTGCCGATACGTCTCGTCGGTGACGTCGCCGGCGGCGAATACGCCGGGAATGCTGGTCGCCGACGAGCCCGGCGCCGTCCAGATGTAGCCCGACGGCTTGAGCCGGACCTGGTCGCGGAAAACCTCGACGGCCGGCGCGTGGCCGATCGCGACGAAGAAGCCGTCCGCCTCCAGATCCTGCGTCTTGCCCGTGACGACGTCGCGGACGCGGACGCCCGTCACCGAGCGCGGGAAGGTGGACGTGCCGGTCACTTCGTCGACCGCGCTGTTCCAGATCACCTCGATCTTCGGATTGGCGAAGAGGCGCTTCTGGAGGATGCGCTCGGCGCGGAAATGGTCGCGCCGGTGGATGACGGTGACCTTGGACGCGAACTTGGTGAGGAACAGCGCCTCCTCGACGGCGGTGTTGCCGCCGCCGACGACCACGACCTTGCGGTCCTTGAAGAAGAAGCCGTCGCAGGTCGCGCAGGCGGAGACGCCGAAACCCTTGAAGGTCTCCTCGGACGGGATGCCGAGCCACTTCGCCTGGGCGCCGGTGGCGATGATGACCGAATCGGCCGTGTAGACCGTCCCCGAATCGCCCACGAGGCGGAACGGGCGCTGGCCCAGTTCGGCGGACACGATGAGGTCCTGCACGATCCTGGTGCCGACGTTCTCGGCCTGCTCGCGCATCTGCTCCATGAGCCACGGGCCCTGGATGGCTTCCGCGAAGCCGGGATAGTTCTCGACTTCCGTCGTGATGGTCAGCTGCCCGCCCTGCGGGATGCCGGCGACCAGCACCGGCTCCAGCATGGCGCGCGCCGCGTAGATGGCGGCGGTGTAGCCGGCCGGCCCGGAGCCGACGATGAGTACCTTTGCGTGCATTGGAGTGCTGCCTCTTGCGGTCGGCGCGACCCGCGGCCGGACCATGGGCTTCCCATGCGCGTAATGTAGGGAAGCGGCCCCGCCGGTGGCAAGGCTCGCCGCGCGCCCGCCACGACCATGACTTGCCCACGACCTTGTGACAAAGTGCCGACAACAAGGGGAGCATCGCCGAGCCACGCGGGACGGGAACCAGGGCAACGGCGGCAAAGAAGCCGGTGGATATCTCATGCGTTCACGTGCGTTGGCGTTGGCGGCGGCGTTCTGCGCGGCCTTCGCCCTGTCGGGCTGTGGCCGAGACGAGACGGAGACGCCGGAGTCCGTAGCGGCCGCTCCGGTCGAGCCGGCGCCTGCCCCGCCGGAACCCGCTGCACCGGCCGCCCCCGCCGCCACGCCTGCCGATCCACCTGCCACGCCGACGCCCGTCGAACCGGCCGCTCCTACACCGGCCGAGCTGCCGGCGGCGCCGCCCGTCGAGCCTGAACCTCCGGCAGCCGCACCTGCCGATCCGGTCGCCCCCACGCCAGTTCCGGCGGCTGCCGTCGAGCCCGCAGCCGCTCCCGCCGCGCCCGAACCCGCGCCGATCGACCCGCGACTGGCGGAGCGCCTGCTGGCCGCCGATGTCGCAGCCGGAGAGACGGTCGCCGAGCGCTGCACCGGTTGTCACACGCTGGCCGAAGGCGGCGCCACGCTGGTGGGGCCGAACCTGTTCGACATTGTCGGCGCCCCGGTTGGGCGTGACCCGGCCTTCACCTACTCGTTCTCGATGACGCAACTGGCCCTGGCCGGCGAGACCTGGACCTACCAGCTGCTCGACGACTTCATCCACCAGCCCGCGCTGACGGTGCTGGGGACGCGGATGGGCTTCCGCGGCATCGACGACGAAGCCGAGCGGACCAACCTCATCGCCTATCTGACGACGCTGTCGAACGACCCGGTCGCGCTGCCCACGCCACGCGTCGGCGTCGTCGTGGCCGGCCTCAGGCCGCTCGACTATATGGGCCTGCAGGCGTCGAACGGGCAGGACACCTACAACAACAACTGCAACTCCTGCCACGGCCTCAACCTCGAGGGCCGCGTCAACGCCGACGGCACCGTCCTCGGGCCGCCGCTGGTCGGGCCGCCCTTCACGGACAACTGGTTCGACAAGCCGGTGGGCGACCTGTTCGCCTGGGTCCGCCGCGCCATGCCGCCCGGCGTCACGCCCGGCGTCATCTCCGACGAACAATATGCCGCCGCCCTCGCCTACATCCTGCGGCGGAACGGGTTCATTGCCAGCGGTGTCTGGCTGGAGCCGAACGCGCGGCTGCTGGCGGACATGGGCTTCTACCAGTTCTGAGGCGGCTGGGGTTCGCCTCCACTATTCACATCCCGTCGTTCCGGACAGCCGAAGGCTGATCCGGAACCCTTTATTCCCTTGGCACGGCCCGACGACGCCGTGACTTGAGGAGCCGTGCCCCAGAAACAAAGGGTTCCGGGTTCCGCTGCGCGGCCCCGGAACGACGGCCTCATCGCATAGTGCGGATTGGCGGACGCGGCTTCTGCGGTCGTTTTGCGGGTAGGCCGCCTAGAACATCGTGTTCTCGTTCGCGGCCGTCTCGGGCACCGGCTGAAGCACGTCCCAGTGCTCGACGGCCTTGCCGTCCTTGATCCGGAAGAGGTCAACCACCGCCGTGCCGCGGTCGCCCGCTCCGTTCGTGACGTGGGAGTGCACCGCGACGAGGTCGCCGTCGACCAGCACGCGTTTCACGTCGTACCGGAGGTTCGGCACCGATTGAAGGAACCCCGTCAGGCCGGCCACCGCGCCCGCCACGCCATCGGGCACCTGCGGATTGTGCTGGGTGTAGGGAGGCGCGACGTAGCGATCGAATGCGTCGCGGACGTTCCGCTCGTTGAACGCCGTGTCGAGGAGGCGCACGGCAATCTGGCCCGCCGGGTGCCTGGTGAACTGCGCGGGATCTATGGACATCTTGGGCTTCTCCGATGCCGGGCCGCCAATCGGCCCGTGACGAGCCTCATCTGAGCTGCTAGGTTTCCATTCGCAAGAAGGCACCTTTTTTCGCCCTAGGTTCCAAATGGAAACCACCCCTTCGCCGACACCTGACGCGCCGCGCTGGAACCCGTACTCGGCCGATTGCCCGACGCGCGTGGTCCTCGACCGCATCGCGGACAAGTGGACCGTGCTCATCCTCGGCCTCCTCGGCGATGGGCCGAAGCGGTTCAACCAGTTGCGGAAGAGCGTCGACGGGCTGTCGCAGAAGGTTCTGACGCAGATCCTCCGCGGCCTCGAAACGGATGGGCTGGTGACGCGCACCGCATTTCCGACCGTGCCGGTGACGGTGGAGTACGAGTTGACGCCGCTCGGTCACAGCCTGCGCGAGACGCTTGATGGCGTCCGCCTATGGGCCGAGGCGAACATCGAGGCGATCCTTGAAGCGCGGAAGGCAAAGGGGATGTGACCGCCCTCCTCCCCGCTATCTCGTCATTGCCGGACCTTGACCCGGCAAACCATTGCGACGCGCAATGCGGATGATCGAGGATCGCCTAAGTGCCTCATCGCTCGGCATAAATGGCATATCACTCCACTTGCCTGCCCGAGCCGCACGAGAATTCGGACAACAGGGGCTTCGCGCCACGAGTGGACGTGCCAGTATTGCCCCTCGCGGTGCAATTCAGGGCGGGCCGATGATCGTCAAGCCGGTGCAACTCCTCCTCGCGGCTGTGGTCGCCGCTACGGTCGTCGGCCCTGCCTTCGCCCAGACACCAAAGCCAATACCGCCAGCTCAGCCGCAGCCCGGTCTCGCCGATCCGGCCGCACTCACGCCACCGCCGGTCCCGCCGCCCACGGCTGGTGGACCGCCGCCCGTCCCGCAGGTGGCCGCGCCGATGTATTTCTACGTTGCCAACGGCCAGCCCTTCGGCCCGATCCCGATCGACAGTTTTCGGGCCCTCGTCCGGGACGGGACCGTGACCCGCCAGACGCTCGTGTGGATCGCCGGCATGCCGAACTGGGACGCGGCCGAGACCCGCGCTGAGCTCATCCCGCTCTTCGAAGCCGCCGCCCCGCCGGCCGTGCCGCAGGCGGAGGTCTTCCGCCAGCTCGTCGTAGGTGCGTGGACCGGGGAGGCGCGGAACCCGAACGGCGTGATCGTCTCGGTCCAGGTCCTGTACAATGCCGACGGCACCTACAGCGGCGTCGTCACCCAGACCTTCCAGGGTCTTGCCTCGCCCTCCCCGATCGAAGGCCGCTGGACCGTCGTCGCCGTCAACGAGAACCGCTTCGCCCTCACCAACTCGCCGACGATGGGCCAGCCATCCACCGAGACGATCCGCGTGATCGACCAGAACACGCTGCTCAACGAGACGCAGAATTATCAGGTGCGGCGGGTGAGGTAGGCGCCGCAATATCAACCGTTTCTCCTCCGCTCGGGCGCATCAGCGTCGTCCATTTGTCGAAAACATGCTTGCATATTCTGCAAGCATGTTTACGGCTTTCCAGCCTAGCAAGCAGGAGGACACATGACCGACGATACACCTCAGAGCCTCGGCGGAAAGGCACGCCGCGATGCGCTAACCCCCGAGGCGCGCACCGCGATTGCGCGGGACAGTGCAGCGGCGCGGTGGCGGCAAATCAGCGAGTTGCGTGCGGCCGGGATTGAGCTGCCTCTCGCCACGCATCAGGGAAAGATGCGGGTTGGAGAGCTGGAGCTCGATTGCTACGTCCTCGCGGATGGTCGGCGAGTGTTCCACAAACGTGGCATGGCTCGCGCCCTCGGAATGAAGTCCGCAGGCGGCAACGTGTTTCTTCGCGCGATGAAGCGCAAGGGACTCGGTTCCGAGCTACCGGATGAATTGCTCGCCGCTCTAGAAAGCCCGATAAACTTCAAGCCCCTCACCCAAGATCTCGCACACGGCTACGAAGCGGAGGTATTGGTTTCGGTCTGCAAAGCGATCATCCGGGCCAGCGACGCTGGCAAACTCACGCCATCGCAGCAGGGGTTGGTTGCCGAGGCCAAGGTCCTTCTTCATGCCTTCGCCAAAGTCGGCGTCATCGCTCTCATCGACGAAGCGACAGGGTTCCAACAGGTTCGCGCGCCTGACGCGCTCCGCCTGCTGGTGCAGCAGTACATCGAGGAAGAAAAGCGGGAGTGGGAAAAGCAATTTCCGGATGACTACTACGATGATCTCAACCGGATATATGGCAGCAAACGGATGACAACCACGGGGTCGGGGGCAGTCATCCAGAACAGGCCCCAGCACTTCGCCATTTTCACGCGCACTTACGTATATCATCCACTGGAGAATGGGGCCGTTCTTGAGGAGCTCGATCGCATCAACCCGAAGATCGACAAACGAGGGACGCGGCGGGCACGGTTCCACCAGCATCTGACGGAGGGCTACGGCATTGAGAAGCTGAAGCGCCAAGTGGGTGAGGTGATAACGCTGATGAAAGTTTCCGACACCGTCGCGCAGTTCAAGCGACTGTTCGCGAAGCGATTTCCCCAAGCGGGCACTCAGCTGGAACTTCTGGAGTAGCGTACGCGGTCAGTTCGTTGGCGCTTGACCCCGCGCCCCCCCTCGCCTACTTTCCGCGCTCAACTCGAAGGCCGACAGCAGCAATGCACGCCATTCTCGTAGTACCGGAGCGCACCGCCACGATGGCTTAATGCCGTCGCAAGAGGTGGTGCGCTTGAATCCAGGGGGCCCACGAGGCCCCTTTTTGCTGGCCGCAAGAAACAAAAAGATCGTCGCAGTGGAGAGTGGAATGGAACCGAGAATGATGACGGGCGCGGAGATGGTCCTCCAGGCGCTGGTCGATCAGGGCGTCACGGACGTCTTCGGATATCCGGGCGGCGCGGTGCTGCCGATCTACGACGCAATCTTCCAGCAGGAGAAGATCTTCCACACGCTCGTCCGGCACGAGCAGGGCGCGGGCCACGCGGCCGAGGGCTATGCCCGCTCGACCGGCAAGGTCGGCGTCGCGCTGGTCACGTCCGGCCCGGGTGCGACCAACATGGTCACGCCGCTCACCGACGCGCTGCTCGATTCCATCCCGATGGTCTGCATCACCGGCCAGGTCGCCACGCACCTCATTGGCTCGGACGCCTTCCAGGAGTGCGACACGGTCGGCATCACGCGGCCCTGCACCAAGAACAACTGGCTGGTGAAGGACGTCAACGACCTCTCGCGCATCCTCCACGAGGCGTTCTATGTCGCCACGCACGGCCGTCCCGGCCCGGTGGTCGTCGACATCCCGAAGGACATCCAGTTCGCGACCGGCGTCTACACGCCGCCGGACCCACGCGGCCACAAGACTTACCAGCCGCAGGTGAAGGGCGACTCCGCCGCCATCCGCGCCGCGATCGAGCTGATCGCCGGCGCAAGGCGGCCGATCTTCTACACCGGCGGCGGCGTCATTAATTCCGGCCCGGAAGCCTCGAAGCTGCTGCGCGAGTTCGTCCGGCTCACCGGCCATCCGATCACCACCACGCTGATGGGCCTCGGCTCCTACCCCGCGTCGGACCCGCAGTGGCTGGGCATGCTCGGCATGCACGGCACCTACGAGGCGAACAACGCGATGCATGACTGCGACGTCATGGTCGCCGTTGGCGCGCGCTTCGACGATCGCATCACCGGCCGCCTCAACGCCTTCTCGCCGAACTCGCGCAAGATCCAGATCGACATCGACCCGTCGTCGATCAACAAGAACGTCCGCGTCGACATCCCGATCATCGGCGACGTCAAGAACGTGCTCGCCGACATGCTGCACGTCTGGAAGGCCGAGAAGCCGAAGACGGACAAGGCCGCGCTCAAGCAGTGGTGGGCGCAGATCGACAAGTGGCGCTCGCGCAACAGCCTCGCCTACCGCAACAGCCGCGACGTGATCATGCCGCAATACGCGGTCGAGCGGCTGTACGAGGCCACCAAGGGCCGCGAAACGTTCATCACGACGGAAGTCGGCCAACACCAGATGTGGGCGGCGCAGTACTTCCCGTTCGAGGAGCCGAACCACTGGATGACCTCCGGCGGCCTCGGCACGATGGGCTACGGCCTCCCGGCCGCCGTCGGCGTCCAGACAGCGCATCCGGATGCGCTCGTCATCGACATCGCGGGCGATGCCTCGGTGCTGATGACGATGCAGGAGATGTCGACGGCCGTTCAGCACGACCTGCCGATCAAGATCTTCATCCTCAACAACCAGCACATGGGCATGGTCCGGCAGTGGCAGCAGCTCCTGCACGGCAACCGCCTGTCGCACAGCTACACCGAGGCGCTGCCGGACTTCGTCAAGCTCGCCGAGGCCTATGGCTGCGTCGGCTTCGAGGTGAGCAAGCCCGGCGACCTCGACGGCGCGATCGCCGAGATGATCAAGGTCAACCGGCCGGTGCTGTTCGACTGCCGGGTCGCCGCGCTCGCGAACTGCCTGCCGATGATCCCCTCGGGCAAGGCACACAACGAGATGCTGCTGCCGGAAGCCACCGACGCCGAGATCGACTCGGCGATCGACGACGCCGGCAAGGTGATGGTCTAGGCCGATGCGGAGACCGGGCCTGTGACCACGATCGTCACCGAGACGGTGACCTGCCGCTCCTGCGGCACGGCGAGCGAGCAGGAGAAGCTGGCGGGCACGACGTCGTTCGGGTGGCCGGACCTCGATCTCCGGCCGCCGGAAATGCGCCGGAGCACCATGCGCCTCTGGCTGCAGGACTGCCCGTCCTGCGGCTTCGTCGCGGCCGACCTGTCGAATGCGAGCGACGCCGAAAAGGACGCGATCAAGGGAGAGCGATGGAACGACGCCGCTGCTGACCGCGCCGGGCCTGATGCTCTCACGAAGCGCTTCGCGCGACGCGCGATCATCGAAACGCATCTCGGCCGGCACGGCCTTGTCGGCTTCCGGCTGCTGTGCGCCGCATGGGATGCCGAGGATCGCGGAGACGCGAGCGCGAACGACTATCGCGGGGACGCGGTGGCGCATCTCGGCACAGCCCTCAGCGACGATCCCGACGCCAAGGAAGCGACCGACTGGACTCTCCAGATCGTCGACGCCCTCCGCCGCAGCGGTCGCTTCGAGGAGGCGGAGGAATACGCCGACCGGCTGATCGGCCATGCCTCGGCCAAGATCGATGCGATCGGCCGGTTCCAGCTCCGCCTGATCCTCGATGACGATAGCAGACGCTACACGATGGGCGACGCGCTGGAGGATGACGAGGATGGCTGAGCCGGATCGGAGCGCATCCGGCCGCCCGCCAGGCGACCGCGACACCTTCGGCGAGAGGACGCTCAGCGTCCTGTTCGGTCTCCGGCTCATCATGCTGGCCGGCTCTGTCGGGTCGTTCCTCGGCTCGCTCCTGATGTTCTATCAGGGCTTTCTCTATGTCGGCGAAGCGTGGGAGATCCTCCGCCACGGCAGCGAGGACGGCCATGTCGCGCAGGTCACCGTGCCGGTGCTCGAGGCGGTCGACTCGTTCCTGTTCGGGGTGGTCCTCGTGATCTTCGCCTACGGCATTGCCGTCGGCTTCGTGTTCCGCCTGCCGCAGGCGATGCTCAGCGTTCTGCCGTCGTGGATGCGGATTTCCGGTGTCGGCCAGCTCAAGGCGATCCTCGCCGAAGTCGTCGTTGTCGTGCTGATCGTGATCTTCGCCCGCGTCGTGGTCGAAGCGGTCGAGCGCGGCAGCGTCGGATTCGACTGGTCCCTCCTCGTGCTCCCGATTGCCATCGTCCTCGTCGCCGGCGCGATCCGGCTCCTCGAACTCGGCAACCATCCCGAAGACAACGGCCACACCCCATCCAAACCGGACACCCGCTGATGAACGCCCAGCCGACCCAGTCTTTTGTCCAGCCGGCCAAGCCGCCGCTCGAGCGCCACACGCTCTCGGTGGTGGTCGACAACGAGCCCGGCGTCCTCGCCCGCGTCATCGGCCTCTTCTCCGGCCGCGGCTACAACATCGACAGCCTGACGGTATCGGAGACCGAGCACGCCGCGCACGTCTCGCGCATCACGATCGTCACGACCGGCCAGGCGACGGTGATCGAGCAGATCAAGGCGCAACTGTCGCGCATGGTGCCGGTCCATACGGTCCGCGACCTCACCGCCGAGGGCGGTTCGCTCGAGCGCGAGCTTGCGCTGGTCAAGGTGGTTGGCACCGGGGACCAGCGGAACGAGGCGCTCCGCCTCGCCCAGGTCTTCCGCGCCGACGTCATCGACGCCAATGTCGATCACTTCGTGTTCGAACTCACCGGCAAGCCGGCGAAGGTCGACCAGTTCATCGCCATCATGGGACCGCTGGGCCTCGTCGAGGTCTGCCGCACCGGCATCGCCGCCGTCAGCCGGGGGAAGCGCACAGACTGAGCGACCGAGCGCCGTCGTTCCGGCCGGAGCGCAGCGGAGAGCCGGAACCCTTTGTTACTGGGGCACGGGTTTGAGGATCGGCATCCGATTCCCGTCGGAAGAACAAAGGGTTCCGGGTTCCGCTTCGCGGCCCCGGAACGACGGGGTGGGGATTGGTTGACCTGACACTCGGGTCGCGAAGCGGCCCTTGCCGGACTTCTATCGCCGCGGCGAGAGGTCGATCATCGGGCCCGGCCGCTGCGGCATCCGCTGTCGGATAGCCTCCGCGAGGCGTTCCGGCGTCCGGCTGCCGAGGATGACTTTCTTGCCGCTGCGCGTCTCGACCATCACGGCGTCGCGCCCCCTGACGGCGTAGTACCAGCCCTCCGGCGTCAGCCTGATGCCGAGGCCATACCACCAGGACATCCGCCGCGGCGTGGCCGACACGATGTCGGCCAGCAGGATCCGCTTCCGCCAGAAGCCGAAGCGGAAATGCCATTCGAGGGTCAGGCCGCCCACTGTCACGGTCAGCGCGGAGAAGGTGAGGACGACCGCGCAACCGGCGGCTAGGATGAAGGCAAGGACGTAGAGCGGCGGAACGTCGTCATCGGCCGCGAAGGCGACCGCGGCGAGCACGACGACCGCCAGCACGATGCCGACGGCGGGCAACAGAATCGATGCGTGCCGTTCCTCGTAGCGTGAAGCCGTTCGCGCCATTGTGCCTCCCGTGGGGATAGTAGCCGCCGCAGCGCTCCGCGGAAAAGGTGCGTTCGATCGCTGCCGGATTCGTGCTAGCGTTGCGCGTCAACGTCCCGCAGCCATACGGAGCAGCAGATGGCGTTCGCAGATCCCTCGCCCACAGGCCTTCGCTCCCCCCTCCTCGCGCCCCTCGCCCGCAACTGGGGCCTGATCGCCCTTCGCGGCGTCCTTGCCATCCTGTTCGGCATCATCTGCATCGCCTGGCCGGGCATGGCGCTTGCGACGCTGATCTGGCTGTTCGCCGCCTTCGCCATCGTCGATGGCGTATTCTCGGTCGCCGCCGGCGTCACAGGCGGCACGATGATGCCGCGCTGGTGGCTCATCCTGGTCGGGCTTGCCGGTATCGCAGCCGGCCTCATCGCGGCCTTCAACCCGGGCGCGACGACGCTCGTTCTCCTGGTCTTCATCGGCGCGTGGCTGGTGGTTCGCGGCGTGTTCGAGATCATGGGCGCCATCGCGGTGCGCCGGGAGATCGACAATGAGTGGATGCTGATCCTCGGTGGCGCGATCTCCGTGCTGTTCGGCCTCTACGTCATCATCTTCCCGGGCGGAGGCGCGCTGGCGATTCTCCTCGCGATCGGCATCTTCGCCATCATCGCCGGCGTGATGATGGTCGGGTTCGCCCTTCGCCTCCGCCGCCACCACGTCCGAGCCTGAACCATGCGCGCGCTGTTCCTCGCCCTTGCCGCCCTCCTCGCCCTGCCTGCGGGTGCCAGCGCGGCAGCACCCTTCGGCGAATGGACCGTCATCGGAATCGGCGGCGACCCCGTGACAGGTGAGGTGACACTCGCCATCTCCGATGACGGGATCGGCGGAACGGGCGGCTGCAACCGGTTCTTCGGCGCGGTGACCGTGGACGGGGCTACCATCACCTTCGGCGCGGTCGGCTCCACGCGGATGTTCTGCGGCGGCGACGGCGTGATGGAACAGGAGGGCGCTTTCTTCGCAGCGCTCCAGAGCGTCACGCGCTTCGAGGCCGCGGGCAACGAGATGACCCTGTTCGACGCCGCGGGCGTTCCCGTCGTTGTCCTCGCGATGCCAGGTGGCGGGACGAACGGGGCGGCGCACCAGATCGTCATCCCGGTCCCGGTGCCGGTCGATGTCGCGACACGGTCCTACGCGTGCGGCAAGCAGGCCGTGACGGTCGACTACATCAACGCGGGCGGCATCTCGCTTGCCGTGCTGCACATGGGCGAGGACCTCGTCGTCGCCGCGAATGTCCTCGCGGCGTCCGGCGCGCGATACGCCGGCGACCGGTACATCTGGTGGTCGCATGGCGCGGGCACGGACCTGTACGACCTCACCGGGCCCGGCGGCGACGCGAACCCGATCCCCTGCAGCGAGACGCCGTAGCTACCAGCCGGCCTCGTAGGCCAGCGTGAAGAGCGTGTAGCCCAGCGCACCGAGCGCGAGAGCGGCCACCGCCGGGCGCCGGCCAAGGTTCCGGGCATACGCGGCGCCCAGCGCTGCAAACGTCGTCGCGGCGATGATCCGCGACACGAAGATGGCGGTGTCGACGTCCGGAACGAGGATGAGCGGCAGCACCAACGGAACGACCAGCAGCACGTCGATCAGGACGATCGACATCGCGTAGCCCCAGTCCCGCCGCGTCGCTCGGGCCGGATGGCGGCGCGGGTCGGGTCCCGGCGGCCCTTTGGCGACGAGATCGACGATGCGGCGCCGCTCCTCCTCAGGCAGCACCGCGGCGATGGTCTGATCGAGGTTCGCCATCGCCTCGGCCCGTGCCGCGGTGTTTCCCCCGGAGCGGAGTTCCCAGGCTAGGACGTCGCGCTGGCGCCGATCGATCACGTTGGTCAACATCACGGTGACACCGTCGATGACGCCCCAGACAAGGTTGACGCCGAAGGCGATGAGGACGACCTCGGCGATGAGGTCCGGCGTGATCGTCGCCTCGGCGTTGATGAGGCCGATCGAGACCACGCCCATCCAGACAGCGTAGATCGACTCGCCGAGGCGATCCCCGACCGAGAGGTTGTCCTCATAGAATTTCCGGACTCTTGCGAACACCGACATGAGCCCAGCATCCCCCGCCGACCTGTGCTGCAATCCTTAGCCGGAGTGGCCGGGTTCAGCCATTGCGATGCGCCGGTGCGGCGGGTGAGTGCGCTGCGGGCGCCTTTCTGACGGCTCCGATGCAAATTTGACCTGTCGCATCTCGCACTGCGCGCAGACGGGACCATATGAGCCTCACGCCGTTCGTCGGCGGAGGACAATGGAGAGGACGATGGAAAACCACGAAGGCCCCCGCCGCACCTGGACGGAGGAGATCGAGCTTGCCGGCACGCAGCTGTTCGAGCGGATCAAGGAACTGGTCGCCGAAGGCAATGTCCGCCGCGTCCGCGTGAAGACGGCCGACGGGACGCAGCCCTTCCTCGAGCTGCCGGTCACCGGCGGCGTCGTAGGCGGCGGCCTCCTGATCCTGGCCGCGCCGTGGCTTGCCGCGCTCGGCGCCCTTGCCGCGATCGTCGCCAAGGTGAAGGTCGAGATCGTCCGCGAGGAAGCGGCCGACGACGAGGCGATCCGCGGCGAGATCATCGACGCGAAGGTCGAGCGTCCCGGCGACCACGGCCCCGCCGCGAACTAGGGTCTTCTGGCTCGCCGACGGCCAATCAAGCCGCGGCATTATGGCGACATCGCCCCTTCTCCCCGCCGGGCGGGGAGAAGGCTCCAGCACTTGCGAGCAGCGCGAGTTAGGGATGGAGGATGAGGGGGTTTCGCGAGGCTTGCGGCATGCCGATAGGTGCCCCTCACCCTTCTCGCTAGGCTCGGCTTCGCCTCGCCAAGCTGCGACGTCCTCTCCCCGCGGGCGGGGAGAGGGAAGAACCGAACTCGGCGATGAGTGACGCCGATACTGCCACGGCGATCAGAAGATGATCCGCGCGATGACGAGCACGATGATCGCGCCGATGACCGCGATGATCATCTGCTCGACGAAGACGCTGCCGAGGTTGAGGCGGATGTTGAATTGACGGGCGAGGAAGCCGCCGACGAAGGCGCCGAGAATGCCGGCGACCAGGAACGTCAGAAGATTGCCATTGCCCGGCACGAAGGCGTCGGCAATCGCGCCCGCGATGATGCCGAGGACGACCCAGACGAGGATGTCCCTGCCCTGGATGTTTCCCATCTCTCACCCCTTCCGTTGATCATCCGACTCTAGGCCGAGTCTGCCTGTGCCGCCATCGGCTCAGATGTGGATCACACGGCCGTAGGCCGACAGCACGCTCTCGTGCATCGCCTCCGACAGGGTCGGGTGCGGGAACACGGCGTGGATCAGTTCCTCCTCGGTGGTCTCGAGGTTCATCGCGATCACGAAGCCCTGGATCAGCTCCGTCACCTCCGCGCCCACCATGTGCGCGCCGAGGAGCTGGCCCGTCTTCGCGTCGAACACGGTCTTCACGAAACCGTCCGGCTCGCCGAGCGCGATGGCCTTGCCGTTGCCGACGAACGGGAACCGACCGACCTTCACCTCGCGTCCCTCCGCCTTCGCCTTCGCCTCGGTGAGCCCGACGCTCGCGACCTGCGGGCTGCAGTAGGTGCAGCCAGGAATACGACTCCGGTCGAGCGGATGGACATCCTTGCCGGCGATCGCCTCGACACACAGGACGCCCTCGTGCTCCGCCTTGTGCGCCAGCAGCGGCCCGCCGGCGACGTCGCCGATGGCATAGACGCCCGGCACGCTGGTGCGGCCGATGCCGTCCGTGACAATCACGCCGCGCTCGATCTTCACGCCAATCGTTTCGAGACCGAAACCTTCGATGTTGCCGACGACACCAACGGCGGAGATCAGGCGTTCGGCGGTGACCGTCTCGGTCTTGCCGTCGCCGAGATCGATGGTGGCGGTGACGGCGTCCGCCGCCTTCTCGACGTTCGTGACCTTCGCGCCGGTGAGGACCCGCATGCCCTGTTTCTGGAATCGTTTCAGTACGGTTGTAGACACTTCCTCATCTTCCACGGGAAGTACGTGTGGCAGCACCTCGACCAGCGTCACCTCGGCGCCCATCGTCCGGTAGAACGAGGCGAATTCGCTACCGATCGCGCCGGAGCCCACCACGAGCAGCGACTTCGGCATGGCCTTCGGCGCCATCGCCTCGAAGTAGGTCCAGATGCGGTCGCCGTCGGGCTCCATGCCCGGCAGCACGCGCGGCCGAGCGCCGGTGGCGACGATGATATGCTTCGCGGCGTAGTCGCCGGCACCCAGCGCGCCGCGGGGGGCCGGCGCCTCGGACGCGGCGACGGTGATGCTACCTGGCGCGGTGATCGTCGCGGAGCCCCAGATCACCGGCACCTTGTTCTTCTTGAGGAGCCCGTCGACGCCCTTCGACAGCTGCGCGGCAACCTTCCGCGACCGCTCGACGACGGCGCCCATCTCGAACCCGACGTTCTCGGCCGTGAGACCAAAGCGGTCGGGATGCTGGAGGTACGAATAGATCTCCGCGGAGCGAAGAAGCGCCTTGGTGGGGATGCAGCCCCAGTTGAGGCAGATGCCGCCGAGGTGCGAGCGTTCGACGATCGCTGTCTTCAGCCCCAGTTGCGCCGCGCGGATGGCGGCGACATAGCCGCCGGGGCCGGCGCCGATGATGATCACGTCGAAGGAGGTCTCGGCCATGTCGGATCTCACGCGGGAAGTGGCCGGAAGCTAGGGCCGCGGCGACGACGCGAAAAGGCCGGGCCGGGGCGGTCAGCCATGCGGCTTCCGGAGGAGGAGCCAGGCGCCCGGATCATGGAGGGCGGGATCGGGCACCGACGGACGCGATCCGGCCTGCCCGTAGCCGTGGCGCCGGTAGAGCCGACGCGCGCCGTCGTTGCTGGCCGCGACGATGATCGCCATCCCCACCGGCGACGCGGCACGGCCGACGGCATCGGCATGATCGAGGAGGCGGCCGCCGATGCCACGGCCGCGGAACTCCGGATAGACCGCAAGGACGTTGACGTACCAGTGGCCGGGCACCTCGGCCTCGAGCTCGGTCATCGGCCGCACCAGCGGCGGGACGTCGGACAGGTCGACCGCGCCGCCCATCAGGGGATAGCCGACGAGAAGACCGGCCACGGCGCCGTCGGCTTCGGCGAGGAATGCGTTGCGATAGGAGAAGCCGCCGGTCTCCCGGAGCGCCCGCGCCCGCCCGAAGTCGAGCGGCGACTGGCCGGGCGCGGCCAGGCCCTGCCACATCCGCACCGCAAGCCCCTGCGCGGCGATGTCGACGAGGACAGCGAGATGGGCGGCGTCGGCCGTTGCGGCCGGACGTATGACAATTCCTTTCGTCGGCAAGCGCGAACGTTCCTCCTGCGCTAGTCTTGATCCAACGAACCTCAGGCTGGCCGCATCCCCGCTCCATGTCAAAGCCCGCGGCACTCGCACTCCTCGCCACAACCCAGGTCGCGGTGCTGTCGCTGTGGTTCGCCACGGCGGCGGCCGGTCCGTCCCTCGCCGCCGAGTTCCGGTTGACGCCGGGGCGGCTCAGCCTTCTCGTGGCGGCCGTCTCGGCCGGCTTCGCGCTCGGCAGCGTGGTCTCCGCCGTGACCGGCCTTGCGGATCGCGTCGATCCGCGACGCCTCTACGCCGCTTCAGCGTTGGCCGGAGCGCTTGCCAGTCTGTGGTTAATCCTCCTGGCCGACCCCGCATCGCCGCTGGCGCTCATCCTGCGGATCGCGACCGGCGCGGCGATGGCCGGCGTCTATCCAATCGGCATGAAGATCGCCGTGAGCTGGGCGGACCGCGATCGCGGCCTCCTGGTAGGTCTTCTCGTCGGCGCCCTGACACTCGGATCGGCATCGCCGCATCTCTTTGCCGTTGCGGCCGGTGTCGACTGGCGGCCGATCATGTGGCTGTCGACGGCCGCAGCGTTCGCGGGCGCCGTTGCGATCCTCTTCGTGCGGATGGGACCGGGGATCGCTCCCACAACCCGCTTCGAGCCGCGAATGGCGCTCCTGGCGGTTCGCGACCGGGCGCTCAGGCTCGCGAATCTCGGCTATCTCGGCCACATGTGGGAACTGTACGCGGTGTGGGGCTCGATCGCCGCGTATCTCGCGGCCAGCTTCGCGGCGCACGACGCCATGTCGGACCCGAGGGGGGCGAGTGTCGCCGCGTTCGCGGTGGTTGGCATCGGCGCCCTCGGCGCTCTCGGGGGAGGCTACCTGGCGGATCGCATCGGCCGAACCGCCACCACCATCGGCGCGCTCCTCGTCAGCGGCGCCTGCTGCCTTGTCGCCGGCGCCGTGTTCGGCGGACCGCCGGGCCTCGTCGTCGCAGTGTGCCTCGTGTGGGGAGTCTCCGTCATCGCGGATTCCGCGCAGTTCTCCGCAACCGTCAGCGAGTTGTCGCCGCCGGGGCTGACGGGCACGATGCTCACCGTGCAGACCGCGGCGGGTTTCGCGCTGACGCTTGCGACGGTGCAGCTCGTTCCGCTTCTCGCGGACCGGATCGGCTGGAACTGGGCGTTCGCACCGCTCGCGATCGGCCCGCTGGTGGGCGCCTTCGCGATGTGGCGGCTGCGCGGGCTGCCGGCGGCGAGCCGCCTCGCCAACGGCCGACGCTAGCGAGCTAGCGGCAGATCGGTGGCTCCAGACGCACCTCGAACTGGCGTGGACCGACGAGAGGCGGACCCTTCTGCGGTGTCGTGACGATGCGCGCCAGCACAGAGCAGGTGATCCCGGCGATCTCGTAAAGGTCGGAGCCAATATAGGCGATCGAGATGATCTCCCCGACGGCATCAGGCACGCCGCCCGCCGCCGCGGCGTTGATGACGGCCTGGAGTTCAGCCATCCGCTGGTGCTGCGGTGGCAGTGCCGCGTAGGCCGAAGAGCCGGCGAGGATCAGCGTCGCGGCGATTACAGCAAGGCTGCGCTGCAGGATCAGACGCATCGGGCTTCCTCCCTTGGCCTTGGGAGAGAATAGCCATTGGCGAGGGTTCAGACCAGCATCCCGGCAGGCTTCTCGATATGCCGCTTGAACGCCTTCAGGAGTTCCGCAGCGATGGCGCCATCGACGGCACGGTGGTCGGCGGAGAGCGTCACGGTCATCACCGTTGCCACCGCAACATTGCCCGAATGGACCACGGCACGCTCCATCCCGGCGCCGACGGCAAGGATCGAGGACTGCGGCGGGTTGATCACGGCGGCGAATTCGCGCGTGCCGTACATGCCGAGGTTCGACACCGAGGTCGAGCCGCCCTGGTATTCCTCCGGCAGGAGCTTTCGGGCGCGGGCGCGCTCCGCGAAGTCCTTCATCTCGTTGGATATCTCCGACAGCGGCTTCGTCTCGGCCCGGCGGACGACGGGCGTGATGAGGCCGCCGGGGATGGCGACCGCTACGCCGATGTCGGCGTGCCGGTGGTGCAGCATGCCGGCTTCCGTCCAGGTGACATTGGCCGCGGGCACGTCGTGGAGCGCCATGGAAAGCGCCTTGATGACCATGTCGTTGATCGAGACGCGCCAGACGGGCTTGCCGTCCTCACCCTCGGGCGCGGACTGATTGATCTCCATGCGGAGCCGCATCAGCGCGTCGATTTCGGTATCGACCGTCAGATAGATATGCGGGATCGTCTGCTTCGCCTCGGTCAGACGGCGCGCGATGATCCTCCGGAGGCTGTCGTGTGGCTTCAGCTCATACGAGCCCTTGGGATAGACGGCGAGGATGCTCTTGTCCGCAACCGCGGCGGGGGCGGATGCCGCGGTCGCTGATCCGGGTGTCGGCTGGGCGGCGGGCTTCCCGGCGACGCCGGTCTTCCGTGCGGCTTCGATGTCGGCCTTCACGATGCGGCCCTGCGGGCCTGAGCCCGAGACGCCGGTCAGGTCGATGCCGGCTTCCTTCGCAAGGCGGCGGGCGAGCGGTGAAGCAACGATGCGGTGTTGGGCGCCGTTGGCTTTCGTCGAGACGGCGGGCTTCGACGGTCCTCCCGCGGCGCCACTGGAAGGGTCCTCTCCCCCCTTGAGGGGGAGAGACAGAGAGGGGGGTGTGGTCGCGACGGGTGCTGAGGGCGGGGTGGCTGACATTGGCGAAGGAGCGTGGGGCATACCCCCCTCCCGAACCTCCCCCTCAAGGGGGGAGGGGTTTCCCTTCGCGACGCTCGCAACTGCGTCCCCGGCACTGTTTCCTGTCGAACCCGCATCGGCGCCGTCGCTCAGCCGCGCGATCACGGCGTTCACCTTCACGCCGACGGTGCCGGCAGGAACGAGGATCGCCTCCACCGTGCCGTCGTCGGCGGCTTCCACTTCCATGGTGGCCTTGTCGGTCTCGATCTCGGCGATCAGATCGCCGGCGGAAACCTTGTCGCCGGCTTTCACCAGCCACTTGGCCAGCGTCCCCTCCTCCATCGTCGGCGACAGGGCCGGCATGAGGATGTCGATCGCCATCGGGTCAGTGACCCTTCCGCTCGGACGTGAGGCCGACATCGGTCGCGCGGCCGAGTTCGGCCTCGAACATCGCAACGATCGCGGCAAGGGCCTCGTCCTGGCTGCTGACGCCTTCCTTCTCGAAGGCGCGCGCGGCGTGGCGGGCGATGTCGACGAGGAGCATGCCCCACATCGCCGGGTCGTCGAAGGCGCGCATGAAGGAGATCGAAAGGCCGCCGTCGATCACGAAGGCGCGCAGCACCTCCACCGCGTCGTCGTTTCCGACCGCATCCGGTGGCAGCGGCTGTTCCTTGGCTTTTCCCATCTCTCCCTACCTGTAGGTGACGGCCTTCACGGCCGCGACGATCTCGGCGACCGAAGGTAGCGCAAGTTTCTCGAGATTGGCGGCATAAGGCATCGGGACGTCCTTGCCGGCGATGCGGAGGACCGGTGCATCGAGCCAGTCGAACGCCTCCTCCATGACGCGGGCCGAGATCTCCGCGCCGATCGACGCGACCGGCCAGCCTTCCTCGATGGTCACGCCGCGGCCGGTCTTCTTCACAGATGCGATGACGGTCTCGATGTCGAGCGGCCGGAGCGAGCGAAGGTCGACGATCTCGGCGGCGATGTTCTCCTTCGCCAGTTCTTCCGCGGCCTGCTCGGCGTAGCGCATGCCGATGCCGAAGGAGACGAGGGTGACGTCGGTGCCTTCCCGCGCGATCCGGGCCTTGCCTATCGGGACGAGGATGTCGTCGCCCTTCGGCACTTCTCCGGTCGTACCGTAGAGGATCTCGTTCTCGAGGAAGACGACCGGGTTGGGGTCGCGGATCGCCGCCTTGAGGAGACCCTTGAAGTCGGCCGCGGTGTACGGCTGCACCACTTTGAGGCCCGGGACGTGCGCGAACCACGACGCGAAGTCCTGGCTGTGCTGGGCGGCGACGCGGGCGGCCGCGCCGTTCGGGCCGCGGAAGACCATCGGTACCCCCACCTGGCCGCCCGACATGTAGCGCGTCTTGGCGGCCGAGTTGACGATCTGGTCCATCGCCTGCATCGCGAAGTTCCAGGTCATGAATTCGACGATCGGGCGGAGCCCCGCGAGCGCGGCGCCCACTCCGAGACCGGCGAAGCCGTGCTCTGTGATGGGCGTGTCGTAGACGCGGTTCGGGCCGAACTCGTCGAGGAGGCCCTGGGTGACCTTGTAGGCGCCCTGATACTCGCCGACCTCCTCGCCGATGATGAAGACGTCCGGGTCGCGGCGCATCTCCTCCGCCATCGCATCGCGAAGCGCCTCGCGGACGGTCTGGGTGACGAATTCGCCCGATGGCCTGGCGTTCTCGGCGGTTGCACCCACCGCGGCGGCAGTCGGATCGTCCTCTCCCCCCTTGAGGGGGAGAGACAGAGAGGGGGGTGCCGACGCGACGGGCGATCCGTGCTGACTCTCCGGCCGAGGAGCGTGCGGCTTACCCCCCTCCCTAACCTCCCCCTCAAGGGGGGAGGGGCTAGGTGCGACAACGCGCAGGGGATCAGCAGCGCGCGCCGTACCCCCGCTCAGCCTTGCGATCACCGCGTTGACCTTCACGCCTCCGGTGCCTTCGGGAACGAGGATCGCCTCGATCCGGCCATCGTCGGCGGCTTCGACTTCCATGGTGGCTTTGTCGGTCTCGATCTCGGCGATGACATCGCCGGCCGTCACGAGGTCGCCCTCGTGCTTGAGCCATTTCGCGAGCCGGCCCTCCTCCATGGTGGGCGACAGCGCGGGCATGAGGATGTCGATGGACATGTTTCTCGTTCAGGCCAGGACGTCGGTCCAGAGTTCCGACGGATCCGGCAGCGGCGCTCCTTGCGCGAAGTCGGCGGCGGCCGAGACCATCGCGCGAACTTCGGCGTCGATCGCCTTGAGGTCGTCCTCGCTGGCCCAGCCGTTCTCGATGAGGCGGAGGCGGACGTGCTCGATGGCGTCGCGGCCCTGGCGGATCTTGTCGACTTCCTCGCGCGTCCGGTATTTCGCCGGGTCCGACATCGAGTGACCGCGGTAGCGGTAGGTCAGCATTTCGAGGATGTACGGCCCCTTCCCGCTTCGTGCCCAGTCGAGCGCCCGCTTGCCGGCATCATAGACGGCGTGGATGTCCATGCCGTCGACCTGTTCGCCGGGAATGTCGAAAGAGGCGCCGCGACGGGAGAAGTCGGACTGCGCGGTCGCGCGCTCCGCCGACGTGCCCATGGCGTAGCGGTTGTTCTCGACGACATAGACGACCGGCAGCTTCCACAACCCGGCCATGTTGAAGCTCTCGTAGACCTGGCCCTGGTTGGCGGCACCCTCCCCAAAATAGGTGATGCAGACCTTCCCGTCCTTGCGGTACCGGTTGGCGAAGGCGATGCCGGTGCCGAGCGGTACCTGTGCGCCGACGATGCCGTGGCCGCCGTAGAACGCCTTCTCGACGCTGAACATGTGCATCGAACCGCCCTTGCCGCGCGAATAGCCCGCAGCGCGGCCGGTCAACTCGGCCATGACGCCCTTCGGGTCCATGCCGGTCGCCAGCATGTGGCCGTGGTCGCGGTAGGCGGTGATGACCTGGTCGCCCGGACGCATCGCTGCCGTCAAACCGGTCACCACGGCTTCCTGGCCGATGTAGAGGTGGCAGAAGCCGCCGATCAGGCCCATGCCGTACATCTGGCCCGCGCGCTCCTCGAAACGGCGGATCAGGAGCATGTCGCGATAAGCCTTCAGTTCGGCCGACCGGTCGAAGAAGGCGAGCGCCGGTGATGCCTGCGCCGGCTCGCTCACGCGCCGAAGGGCGCCCTTTGCCTTGTCGCTCATGCGGTTGACCGCTCCATGAGCGTCCAACGCTAGAACAGGTCGGTTGCTCCTCCAATAACAACGCCGAGATCGACGCGATCGTCCCTGCCGCATCAAGTCATTGATCGGGCTGCATGAACCGGTGGCGATGCGGTACCAACATGGCTGGCCTGCGGTGCTGGCCGCGGCCATCGCCTTGGTCAGGGAACGATGATGACGTCGTTGGGGCCGATGATGTTGAGGCTGCGGCGGGCGCGCTCGTCGACCATGTCGGGGTCGAGCGTCTGGGGTCGCAGCAGGGAGGCGCGGCGCTCATAGGCCGCCGTTTCCTCCCGAAGCGCGGCGAGTTCCGCCTCGAGGGCGAGGCCCTGCGCATCGAAGTATTCGCGCGCCATGATCCCGTATGAGCCGTGAAAGGCGTGAAAGCCAAAATAGCCGAGGAACGCCGCCGCGATGACCGGGAGCACCAGCTTCCGGAGCGGCGAGCGGTTGATGGTGGCTGCGGTCATGCGCGGGGCGGTCCGGGAGCGGTCCCGCGACACTGACCAAGGATGCTTAACGGGAGCTAAAGAATGCCCCGGAATTTGGCCCGGCTATTCTTGGCCCCGAAGGACCGAACGCGCCGCATACCGGCCCGACGGACCGAGCGCCTCCTCGATGCGGATCAGCTGATTGTACTTGGCGAGGCGGTCGGTGCGGGACAGCGAGCCGGCCTTGATCTGACCGCAGTTCGTCGCGACCGCGAGGTCGGCGATCGTGGCATCCTCGGTCTCGCCCGAGCGATGCGAGGCGATCGCGGTGTAGCTGGCCTTGTGGGCCATCTCGATCGCCTCGAGTGTCTCGGTCAGCGTGCCGATCTGGTTGACCTTCACCAGCAGCGAGTTGGCGGTTCCGCGCAGGATGCCCTCGCGGAGACGCTCGGGATTGGTGACGAAGAGGTCGTCGCCGACGAGCTGGCAGTGCTTGCCGATCGCGTCGGTCAGCGCCTTCCAGCCGTCCCAGTCGTCCTCGGCCATGCCGTCCTCGATCGAGATGATCGGGTAGCGGCTGACGAGGTCGGCGAGGTACGCCACCTGGGTGGCGGGATCGCGCGTCGTCCCCTCGCCTTCGAACTTGTAGACGCCGTCCGAGAACATCTCGGTCGTGGCGCAGTCGAGCGCGAGGTAGACGTCCTCGCCGGGGCGGTAGCCGGCCTTCTCGATCGCCTTCATGGCGAAGGAGAGCGCTTCGTCGGCGCTGGCAAGGTTCGGGGCGAAGCCGCCCTCGTCGCCGACATTGGTGTTGTGGCCCGCGTCCTTGAGCTGCTTGCGGAGGGCGTGGAACACCTCCGAGCCCATGCGGAGCGCCTCGGCGAAGGTCGGCGCCCCCACCGGCATGATCATGAATTCCTGGAAGTCGATCGGATTGTCGGCGTGCATGCCGCCATTGATGATGTTCATCAGCGGCACCGGCAGGGTCCGGGCGGAGGGACCGCCGAGATAGCGATAGAGCGGCAGACCACTCGCAGCTGCCGCTGCCTTCGCCACGGCGAGGGAGACGCCGAGGATCGCGTTGGCGCCGAGGCGGGACTTGTTGGGCGTGCCGTCGAGCTCCCTCATCGTGCGGTCGATGTGGATCTGCTCCTCAGCCTCCATGCCGCCAATGGCTTCGAAGATTTCGGTGTTGACCGCTTCGATGGCCTTGAGGACACCCTTGCCGCCGTAGCGGTTCTTGTCGCCGTCGCGGAGTTCGACCGCTTCGTGCGCGCCCGTCGAAGCGCCCGATGGAACGGCGGCGCGGCCAGTCGAGCCGTCCTCCAGGAGGACGTCGACCTCGACGGTCGGATTGCCACGGCTGTCGAGGATTTCGCGCGCGGTGATGTCGACGATCGCAGTCATCGGATTCCCTTCCGGTCAGCGCGCCTCTTGCAGCGAGCCGCGCGGCGGCTTCTAACCGACGCAAGGCCGGTCCGGAAGGGGCGGCAAGGGGCGGAACCGCAAGCCTGCCATGCCGTTCGGACAAGTATCGTGTCGGACCTGATCATCACCAACGGCGACTCCGCGGCCGAGGTGCTCACCGCGGCCGGACTGCCAGGTCGCATCGTGCCATGGCGCGACGTGCTGCACGAGGGGCCGCTCGTGCCGGCACCGAGCCTTTCGGCGCTCTCCGACATCCGCGCGAAGTTCCTGAGCGAGCGGTTCGGCGTCCCTTTCGCCGAGGCGCGGGCTGACTTCCTCGCCCGCGATGCCGTGGTCGAAGCCCATGCCCTGTTCGACCGCGTCGCGATCTGGGTCGAGCACGACCTCTACGACCAGCTCCAGCTGCTGCAGGTGCTGCACCACCTGCATGGATCGGGCCGGTCGGAGGGCCTGTTCCTCGTGCAGGCCGACGACTTCATCGCCACGCAGATGCCGGAGACGGTGCTGCGCTTCGGCGAGGCTGCGATCGAGCTCAAGCCGGCGATGCTCGCCACGGGCGCGGCCCTGTGGGAGGCGCTGATCGCGCCGACGCCGGAAGGCGTGCTGCAGCGGCTCCGGTCGCCGACCTCCGCGTTCCGTTTCCTCCGGCCGGCACTCGGGCGCTTCATCGAGGAACTGCCGGCGACCGGCAGTGGCCTGCCGCGTTCGTCCTGGGTCGCTCTCTCTGTGGTCGGGCAGAACGGACAGACGCCGCGCGACGTGTTCTCGCGGCTCCTCGCGAGCGAGGAGGCCGCGTTCATGGGCGACTGGTCGGTCTTCCGCGTGCTGGACGACCTTGCATTCGCATCCGAGCCGCTCGTGGCGGGGCTCGAGACGCCCTACCCCTGCGGCGGCGAGCCGGAAGCGGTGGATGCCTATCTCGAGCGGCCGCTGGTACTCACGAAGTTCGGCCGGACGGTACTGCGCGGCGAGGCGGACACCGTGGCAATCAATGGAATTGACCGCTGGTGGGCCGGCACGCATATGACCGGCCATGACGCATGGCGGTGGGACAGCATCGGCCGGCGCCTCGTTCCGCCCGGCGGTGAAGCCGTCGCGGTGCCCGTAACCAGGGAACAGGACTGGCCATGACCGACCCGGCCCTCCAGCTCGGCCGCCCCTCGACGATTCCGGAAAGCCCGGAGCTCGCTGTCCTCGACCGGGTGCCGAACCCGCAGGCGGACGTTCGCTACGTCGCGCGCTTCACCTGCCCGGAGTTCACCTCGCTCTGCCCAGTGACCGGCCAGCCCGATTTCGGCCTCCTCGTGATCGACTACGTGCCGAAAGACTTCCTCCTCGAATCGAAGTCGCTGAAGCTCTACCTCGCCTCGTTCCGGAACCACGGAGCGTTCCACGAGGACTGCACCGTGGGCATCGGCCGGCGCATCGTCGACCTCCTTGACCCGCACTGGCTGCGGATCGGCGGCTACTGGAACCCGCGCGGCGGCATCCCGATCGACGTCTTCTGGCAGACCGGCGCGCCGCTCGAAGGCGTGTGGCTGCCGGATCAGGGCGTGCAGCCGTATCGGGCGCGAGGGTAAGGATCGGGTCGCGACGGCGTGTGAGCGAGGTTGCCCCTCCTTTATCTCGTCATTGCCGGGCTTGACCCGGCAACCCATGATGAGTCGTAACGCGGGCGACCGATGTCGCCTGCTGCCTGATCGACCGGAACGAGCGGCGGGTCATCATGGGTCCCCGGGTCAAGCCCGGGGATGACGAGTTTCGGGAGACGGGTCGAGGCGGATGATCGTTTCCTCTTCCATCTTGCGGCCGCCTGGATTGGGCGCCGGCGGCATCAATCACGCGGCTCGAGCGGCAGGTGGATGTCCGTCCGCAGCTCCATCGGGGGCGTATCCGCCGGCGTGTTGAGGTAGATCTCCAGCATCGGCGCGCTCGCCGCTTCCTCGCCCGACTGCACCAGCCATGTGCCGAGCAGCCAGTTGTAGGCTGCCTTCATGTCGGCGTACGGACCCTTGTGCTTCAGCACGGCGTAGCGCCCACCGCGGACAGGCGTGAGGGAGAGCGGTGGCTCGGCCGGCGGATTGCCGGTGACGGTGATGCCGGCAAGCGCGTTGAGCTGCTTCTCGGGCACGCTCTCGGGATCGTCGAGGTAGATCGCGACCATGCCGGTGCTGTGGCCGAACAGCCCGCGCGGGCCGAGGATCGAGCCGAGTTGCTCGAAGGCGCGGCCGATCTCCATGTACGCGCCGACGTGCGGCACGGTGAGTGCGGTTTGCGGCGGAAGATCACGGATTTCGACGTCGTACATGATGGCTTTTCCTTCGCTTGATCCCGGGGAGAACCGCGTGTGGCTGCCGGCCCGGCGGTAGAGCGCGGGCGGCAGGCCGTACACGGCCTTGAATGCACGAACGAAGGACGGGAGCGTCGTGTACCCCGCGCGCCGGCCGATCCGGGCCACCGGGAGATCGCCATTGGCGAGGTCCGCCGCCGCCCGCTGGAGCCGCAGCCGCCTCACCGTGGCGAACACCGTCTCGCCGTAGCGGGCGGCGTAGATGCGGTGCCAGTGCCATGGCGACATCGCCGCGACGCCGGCCAGCGTTTCGAGGTCGAGCGGATCGTCGAGATGGTCGTAGATGTACGCGGCAACCCGGCTCAGCCGGTCCTCGTACCGCGTCCCCTCCCCGCTCCATCCGCTGCAGATCGCCAAGGCCGTTGCCTCCGTTCACCGGATGAGGCGTACCGAGGTCCGTTTGACTTTTGTTGCGGAGTTGTGGCGGCCGCTCAAGCGGGCTTGTCAGGCTGCCAGAGCTCGATCGGATTGCCCTCGGGATCGTGGATGCGGGCGAAGCGGCCGACGCCCGGCGAATCCCATTCCGGCTTGGTGATTGCCTCGATTCCGGCAGCCCTGAGCTGAGCAAGGAGCCCGTCGAGGTCGTCGACGCGGAGGTTCAGCATCCACTGGCGGTCGGGCGCGAAGTAGTCGGTGTCGGCTTTGAACGGCGCGAAGACCATCGGGCCTGCCTGGGTGTCCCACAGTCCGTGGGCGGCGAGCCCATCCCGAGATGCTCGCGATACCACGCGCCCAGCGCCTCGGGATCTTTCGCCCGGAAGAAGAAGCCGCCGATCCCGTTCACGCCCATTTCCGCTTCCTCAGGCCTCGCGGGCCGGCTTCACGAGCCGGTCGATCGCCATTAACTGGTCGATCAGGTTAGGCAAGTCGGCGAGCCGCATCATGTTCGGCCCGTCGGAAGGCGCATTGTCGGGATCCTGGTGAGTCTCGATGAACACACCGGCGACGCCGACGGCCACCGCGGCGCGGGCGAGGACCGGCACCATCGCCCGGTCGCCACCGGTCGAACTCCCCTGCCCGCCCGGCTGCTGCACGGAGTGCGTGGCATCGAAGATCACGGGCACGCCGAAGCCCGCCATGATCGGGAGCGATCGCATGTCGGCAACGAGCGTGTTGTAGCCGAAAGACGAACCGCGCTCGGTGAGGAGGACATCCGTCGCTCCGCCGGCGCGCAGCTTTTCGACGACGTTCCGCATGTCCCAGGGGGCGAGGAACTGGCCCTTCTTCACGTTCACCGGCCGGCCTGTCGCCGCAGCGGCGAGGAGAAGGTCGGTCTGACGGCTGAGGAATGCCGGGATCTGGAGGATGTCGACGACCTCGCCGACGATCGCGCACTGCTCCGGCAGGTGGACGTCCGTGAGGATCGGCAGGCCAAGCTCGCGGCGGAGGTCGGCGAAGATCGGCAAAGCGGCGTCGAGGCCAACGCCGCGCCTGCCCGACATGCTCGTTCGGTTCGCCTTGTCGAAGCTCGTCTTGTAGACGAGGCCGATCCCGACGGCCGCCGCCATTTCCTTCAGGGCCCCGGCGATATCGAAGGCGTGCTGCCGCGATTCGAGCTGGCACGGACCCGCGATCAGCGCGAGCGGCAGCACATTTCCGAAACGGACGGGGCCGATGGTGACGCTCGTGCCCGTATTCATCGGCTGGATACTCGAACGAAGGTTGCCAACCGTGCGGCATCGCGGTCGAAAGTCGCCGTGGCGTCGCATCCCCGCCCCTGGTTCAGCTGGCCGATGAGGATGTCGGCAAAGCCGGCGCCGCCGGACAGGAAGACCGCGAGTGCTGCGGTCACCGCGGCGCTCTCCTCAACGACGATGTCGTCACTGTCGAGGAGGTCGGTCAGCACGGAGCCGATGGTTCGTCGGTCGTAGCGGTGGACTCGACCCAGGACCCAGACGAGTTCGCAGAGCGAGATCAGGTTGACGAAGCCCGGTGCCGCACGCGTGCAACGGCGGGCGACGAACGCCCGGGCAACCTCCGATTGATCGTCATCCACGAACAGGCGCAGGACGACATTGGTGTCGAGGCCGATCACGAGTTGGAGACCGTCCTGCGGTACCGCTCGACGGCGGCCATTTCGCCGGCGCCATTGATCTCTTCCTCGGAGGCTGCCCGAGGCGGCCGGCCGAGAATTCCAAACAAGCGCTGCACGCTCTTGCGAACGGGCGTCATCTCCGCGGAGCCGCTCGCCGAGACTGCAAAGGAGACGCTCTGTCCCGCCGTCAGGCGGAGGGCCTCCCTGACTGGCTCCGGCAAAGTCACTCGTCCCTTGCCGTCCACGACGGCCGTCAATGAGACAACCTCCGGCGCCCTGGCGTAGTACCGGGTCCTTCGACCTTCCTTGACGCTCCGGACGGCGTAGCCTCGCCCCCGCAGCCGTCGCAACACGTTGTACTGCGGTCCGCCGGTAGCTGCGATAACGTCATCCATGGTCGCTCCTTCCGGCCGAAGAAGGAGCTGCTCTGTAAGCTTCGCCGCGGTGACATGTTCGTTCATGTGGTAGCTACTACCACATTCTTCTGTATCCGGGTAGCGATGCTAGACTAGCCGGCTCTGTACCCGCGCCGCCTCGATGAAGCTTGCGAACAGCGGGTGCGGCGCGAAGGGGCGCGACATCAGTTCGGGGTGATACTGCACACCGATGAACCACGGGTGGTCGCGAAGCTCGACCGTCTCCGGGAGGAGGCCGTCGGGCGACATGCCGGCGAAGTGGAGGCCGCAGGCTTCCAGCCGCTCGCGGTAGGCGATGTTGACCTCGTAGCGATGACGATGGCGCTCCGATATCTCGGTTGAGCCGTAGATCGCGGCGATCCTGCTGCCCTTGGCGAGGAGCGCGGGATAGGCGCCGAGCCGCATCGTGCCGCCGAGATCGCCCGCAGCCGCCCGCTGCTCGAGTTCGTTGCCGCGCAGCCACTCGGTCATGATGCCCACGACGGGTTCGGACGTCGGACCGAACTCGGTGGAGCTCGCATCCTCGACGCCGACGAGGTTCCGCGTCGCCTCGATCACGGCCATCTGCATGCCGAAGCAGATGCCGAAATAGGGCACGTTGTGCTTCCGCGCGAAACCGGCGGCCGCGATCTTGCCCTCCGACCCGCGCTCGCCGAAACCGCCCGGGACGAGAATGCCGTCGACATTCTCGAGGTATGGCGTCGGGTCCTCCTTCTCGAAGACTTCCGACTCGATCCACTCGAGCTTCACCTTCACCCGGTTGGCGATGCCGCCATGCGCCAGCGCTTCGATGAGGGATTTGTAGGCGTCCTTCATCACAGTGTACTTGCCGATGATGGCGATGCGCACCTCGCCCTCGGGATGGCGGAGGGCGTCCGTCACGGCGTCCCAGCGGCCAAGGTCGGGCGGCGCGGCGCTCTTGATCCCGAACGCGGCCAGGACCTCGGTGTCGAGCCCCTCGGCGTGATAGTTCGCCGGGACGTCGTAGATGTTCTCTAGATCGAGCGCCTGGATCACCGCCGACGGGCGGACATTGCAGAACAGCGAGAGCTTCCGGCGCTCGTCGGCCGGGATCGTCCGGTCGCTGCGGCACAGGAGGATGTCCGGCTGGATGCCGATCGATCGCAGTTCCTTGACGGAATGCTGTGTCGGCTTGGTCTTCAGCTCACCCGCCGACCGGATGAACGGGACCAGCGTCAGGTGGATGAACACGGTGTGGCCGCGCGGCATGTCGTTGCCGAACTGGCGGATGGCCTCGAAGAATGGCAGGCCCTCGATGTCGCCGACAGTGCCCCCGATCTCGCAGATGACGAAATCGAAGTCCTCGTTGCCCGCGCCGATGAACTTCTTGATAGCGTCCGTGACGTGCGGGATCACCTGCACGGTGCCACCGAGGAAATCACCGCGCCGCTCGCGGGCGAGGATGTCCTGGTAGATCTTGCCGGTAGTGACGCTGTCGAGCTTGGTGGCCGGGCGGCCCGTGAAGCGCTCGTAGTGGCCGAGGTCGAGGTCCGTCTCGGCGCCGTCGTCGGTGACGAACACCTCGCCGTGCTGGTACGGGCTCATCGTTCCCGGATCGACGTTGAGATACGGGTCGAGCTTCCGGATGCGGACTTTGAAGCCGCGGGCTTCGAGCAAGGCGCCGAGCGCTGCTGCCGCAATGCCCTTGCCGAGTGAGGAGACCACGCCGCCGGTGATGAAGATGTACCGCGCCATGGGCCTCTAGAGTATCGATTCCGCCACGGCTGCTCCACGCCAAAATCGCCGCGGGCGCCGGGCTTGGGATAAGTGTGGGAGAGCGGCCGGAAGGCCGCGCCAGAACTGCTAGGGCGGGACGACCGGGGTCGCGCCGGGAGCGGCCGGCGCATCCGCCGCGGGCGCGGCATCCTCGGCCGGCACCGCCGGGACGGCGCCGTCCGGCACCGCCGGAGCCGCGTCGCCCGCCGCCGGCGCTTCCTCATTCGGAACCGCCGGCGTTTCCGCGGCGGGGACCGGGGTGACGGCCCCGGCATCGTCGGTCGGAACCGTCGTCGCCGGCCGGATGAGGTCGAGAAGGTTCCCCGTCGCGGGCCGTTCGGCGCCCTCCGTGACCGGATCGGCGAGCAGGCCATCCAGGATCGTGTCCGGGTCCTGGTTCGCGCGGGCAAGCAGGGTCAGCGCGATCGAGGTAATGAAGAAGCCAAGCGCAAGATAGGTGGTCGTGCGCGTCAGCACGTTGCCGCTGCCGCGGCTGGCCATGAAATTGCCGCCGCCGCCAATGCCGAGTGCGCCGCCCTCGGAGCGCTGGACGAGAACCAGCCCGACCATCGCGGTCACGATCATCAGGTGGATGACGAGGAGAACGGTTTCCATCGCAACTTCTTAACGGGAGGGATTTTGGCGCGGCTTGTACACGATGCGATCCGGTCTTGCTACCGTGGCGCTTTGACTAAACACGCGTCTCCGCCGGAACACCGGCGACGATCGCGAGAAAGTCGCTAGCCTTGAGACTTGCCCCGCCGACGAGCGCGCCGTTCACTCCGGGGACCCCGAAGATCTCGGCCGCGTTGTCCGGCTTGACCGACCCGCCGTAGAGAATGCGCATCGCACCCGCTTCGGCGAACCGCTCGGCCAACTTGCCGCGTATGTGGGCGTGCATGGCCGCGATGTCATCCCCCGTCGGCACCAGACCCGTGCCGATGGCCCAGACCGGCTCGTAGGCGATGACGAGGTTTGCGGCCGTTGCGCCGTCGGGCACGGAGCCGCGCAGTTGCTCCTCGACGACAGCGAGCGCCTCGCCCGCGAGACGCTGCTCCTTGAGTTCCCCCACGCAAAGGATCGCCACGAGCCCCGCTCGCCAGGCTGCCTCGGCCTTGCCACGGACGTCCTCATTGCTCTCGTGGTGGTCGGCGCGGCGTTCGGAATGGCCGACGATCACGAAGGTTGCGCCCGCGTCGGCCAGCATCTCGGCCGCGATATCGCCGGTGTGGGCGCCGGAGATCTTCGCGTGGCAGTCCTGCCCGCCGATTCCGATGCCGGACGCGCCCACGACGATGCTGGCGCGCGAGACGAGCGTCGCCGGCGGACACACGACGACCTCGACCCCCTGTGCGGAGCCGATCGCGGCCTTGAGATCCTCGATCTCCATGAGGCTCGCCTTGCCGCCGTTCATCTTCCAGTTTCCAGCCACCAGCGGCTTGATCCGTGCCATGTGCGATACCCTCCATGCGACCCGTCGGAGCGGCCCTCCCGGCCAAGGTCGCGGAGCCGTACCAAAAAAAGCCGGCGGCACAAGCCCCGCGGCCCCGGACGGGGTTGATCTTTCACGCTCCGCCATTGCATCAGTGCCGCGCGCGGGGACCGGGGGCCCCTCCGGTTCGCCTTGCCCCTCCCTGTCGCGGTTCCTATGATCCGCCGCTTTTTTCCAGTCGCTCGCTCCGAGCCACGCCGTCGAGAACCCGATGCTTGAAGCCCTCAAAAGAAGAACCAGCGGATTTACCGCGCGCGTCGTGCTCGTGGCGCTCGCGATCCTGGTCGGCCTGTGGGGCGTCATCGTTGCCGGCGGCTCGTTCTTCGGCGGAAACCAGAATGCCGTCATCACCGTCGGCAGCCAGGTCGTGACGGCAGCGGAGTTCACGAGCGCGTACAACCAGCAGCTGCAGGTGGTGAATTTCTACGATGGCTACACCACGCCGCAACAGGCCGAGGAACGCTATGGCCTGACCGATGTCGTCGTGAGCCGGCTGGCGCTAGAGGCCATGGTACTCGACCAGGCCACGAAGATGGGCCTCGGCGTTTCGAACCAGGCGATGGCGGCGCGCATCCGCCTCGATCCGAGCTTCGCCGACCGCACCGGAGCGTTCAACCTTGCGGCCTACCGGACCATGATCAGCCAGCAGTACGGGACGGAGGCCGCCTATCTCGAGGTACGCCGGCCGGCCGAACTGCAGGGCCAGATCGGGGCCGCGATATCGCCGGAGCAGCTGACGCTGCCTGAGTCATACCGCCGGATCCTGTGGGAGTACGACAACGAGCAGCGCGATCTTCTCCTGGCGCTGATCACGCCTGCCAACCTCGGCCTCCTCCCCGAGCCGACCGAGGAACAGATTGCGGCGAAGTACGCCGATACGGCCGCAACGGCCTACCAGGCGCCGGAATCCCGAGCCGTCGTGCTGCTCCAGGTGAACCCAGGCACTCAGGCACAGCCGGAGGCCATCACGGAGGACGAACTTCGCGCCGCCTACACGGAGCGGCAGGCGACCTTCGGCAACGCCGAGACACGGCACGTGTTCATCGAACTGCTGGCATCCGCCGAGCGCGCCACGGCTATCCAGGCCCTGCTCGATGCCGGCCGGACCTTTGACCAGCTCGTTGCCGCCGGCGAAATCGCGCCGGCCGACCAGGGCACGATCTCCGAGAGCTATTTCAGCGCCAATCCAGCTGTCGGCGCTGCCGCCTTCTCGCTGGAGCCCGGCGCCACGACGATCGTCGACGGGCGCTTCGGCCGGACGCTGGTCCACGTTGCCGAAGTGAACGCAGCGACCATTCCTGCGTTCGAGGACGTCGCCGACGAGCTTCGCGTGACGCTCGCCCAGGAACGGGCAGCCGTGACGATCCGCGACGTCCGCGACCAGGTCGAAGACGCCCGCGCGGGCGGCACCACCCTCCTCGAGGCCGCCACCCGCTTCAATCTCACGCCGGTGACGATGATCATCGATGCGGCCGGCAACGATGCCTTCGGCCAACGGATCGCGGATCTTCCGGGCGGGACAACGCTCGTGAACGCCGTCTTCGCCACCGATGTGGGCTATGCCGACCCGCCGCTTGCCGGCGCGGGGGGATACATCTGGTATGAAGTGACGGCGATCCTGCCGCCGCACCAGCGGCCGCTCGAGGAAGTTCGCGAGCAGGTGATCGCCGATTGGCGCAGCGACGATGCCTCGCAGCGCATGCAGGATCTCGCGAGCACCGTGATCAACCGCGTCAACGCCGGGGAAACCCTGACGGCCGTCGCTTCGAGCCTCGGCCTGACGCTGGAGCCGGTCAACGACGCCACCCGGGGGACAACGCCGACCAACACCCTCTCTTCGAACGCCCTCCTGGCGGCTTTCAATGGCCCTTCGGGCTACATCGCGCCGGCCTCCACGACCGACGGCGAAGGCGTGGTGGTAGTCCAGGTCGTAGACGTCACCATTCCTCCGTTCGACCCGACCATCGCCCCGACGACGACAGAAGAGGGCATCCTCGCCGCTTTCCAGCAGGACCTCATGCAAGGCTACGTCCGCGACCTGGCAACCGAGTACGGCAACATCCAGTACAATCAGCAGCTCGTCCGCCAGCTCGCCGGCCTCGCCGCGGCGCCGTAGACGGACACAAACGGGCCATGCGCATCGCCCCCGCCGCCGACGACTTCGCGCGACTTCATGAGGCGGGCGCGCCGCAGGTGGTGTGGACCCGACTGGTCGCGGACCTCGAGACACCGGTTTCCGCGACGCTCAAGCTCACCACCGGCCGCTCGCACTGCTTCCTCCTCGAATCGGTCGAGGACGGCGCGGTGCGCGGGCGGTACTCGATGATCGGCATCGACCCGGACCTCATCTTCCGCGCCCGCGGCGCCAAGGCGGAGGTCAACCGGCACGCCCGCACGCAGCCCGACGCCTTCGTGCCGATGGCCGAGCCGACGCTCGACGCGCTTCGCGCGGTCATCGCCGAATCGCGGATCGAGATGCCGGAGGAACTGCCGCCGATGTCGGCCGGCGTGTTCGGCTATCTCGGCTACGACACGATCCGCCAGATCGAGGATCTCGGCGAGCCAAACCCCGATCCGATCGGACTCGCCGACGCGATCATGATCCGGCCGACCGTGATGGTCGTGTTCGATTCGGTCCGCGACGAGATCATCGTGGTGACGCCCGTCCGCCCGGAACGCGGCGTGGCCGCTGCGCAGGCCTACGCCCGCGCCGTCGAACGGCTGACGGCAATCGTCGATGCCCTCGATTCGCCGCTGGCCAAGCACGCCGGCGTCGAGAAGGCCGAGGGCGGCCTGCCGGTCCAGTCCAACACGACGCCCGAACGCTATTTCGAGATGGTGCGGCAGGCGAAGGAGTACATCGCGGCGGGCGACATCTTCCAGGTGGTGCTGTCGCAGCGCTTCGAGGCGCCGTTCTCGCTGCCGCCTTTCGCGCTCTACCGCGCGCTCCGCCGCACGAACCCTTCGCCCTACCTCTACTACCTCGACTTTGGCGATTTCGCCCTCGCCGGCTCGTCGCCCGAGATCCTCGTCCGCGTCCGCGGCGGCGAAGTCGCGATCCGTCCGATCGCCGGGACGCGGCCGCGCGGCAAGAACAGCGAGGAGGACAAGCGTCTCGCTGCCGAGCTCCTCGCCGACCCCAAGGAACGCGCCGAACACCTGATGCTGCTCGACCTCGGCCGGAACGACGTCGGTCGCGTCGCCGAGATCGGGACGGTGAAGGTCACCGACCAGTTCTTCCTCGAGTACTACAGCCAGGTGATGCACATCGTATCGAACGTCGTCGGGAAGCTCTCCGCCGACCACGACGCCCTGAGCGCCCTTGCCGCGGGTTTCCCTGCCGGCACGGTCTCGGGCGCGCCGAAGGTGCGCGCCATGGAGATCATCGACGAACTCGAGAGCGAGAAGCGCGGCGTCTATGCCGGCTGCGTCGGCTATTTCTCGGCCGGCGGCGCGATGGACACCTGCATCGTGCTGCGCACCGCGCTGGTGAAGAACGGGACGATGTACGTTCAGGCAGGCGCCGGCGTCGTCGCCGACTCCGTGCCCGAGAACGAGTATGCCGAGTGCCAGGCCAAGGCGCGGGCGCTCTTCCGGGCCGCGGAGGAAGCGGTCCGCTTCGCCTCCAGTGTCGGCCGCGGGCAGTGAGGCCCGCTCGACTCGCCGCCGGGTTCGCGACTGTCGCGGTCGCCCTCGCCCGCCCCGCCATGGCCCAGCCTGTCGATGCGACGGCGTTCGACGCGCAGTTCTGCTCCGAGGTTCGCCAGTACGTGCAATGGACCAACGCCAACATCGACGCGGGCCTCGCCAACGGGCAGCCGCTCATGATGGATCCGGTCGCCCGCGTCGACTACGTCGCGCTCGACTGCGCCGCCCGCGCCGTCACCTTCCGACACTATGTCGACCGTCCGGACAGCGAGGCGTTGCGCGACGACCGGCTGGCCGCGTGGAACGCGGCTTGGTGCGGTCCGGGAGTCTGGCGCGAGGCGATCGGCCTCGGCTGGCACGTCGCGGACACGATCACCTTTGCGGACGGGGCCCGCTACGATTTGATCGCCGTGTGTGGCTGAGCGCTGAAGCGACGCTCAGGCCTCGACGTACTCCGCGCGGGCGCTCGGCTGCGGGATCGGCAGTCCGTCTTCCGCCAGCCCCTCAAGGTGAAACCGGATCGCCTCACGGATCGTAAGCTCCACGTCCGCCACCGTGGCCCCGGTTGCAACGCAGCCAGGAAGGTCGGGTACATAGGCAGAGAGATTGGCGCCAGCGTGCTCGATGACAACGACGTAACGGCTCATGTTCTCTCCTTGATCCCAGCCTGCTTCAAGATGCTGCTCACGTTCCCGGCGACAAGTCCTCCGATGCCTTGCCGGAGATCGTAACGCGCCCCGCTTTGGACAGTGCTTGAACTGGCGGGGGCTAACCGCGCGTGCCGACCAGAGGCCATCCGTGCTGTTCGATCGTCCGGACGGCGTCCTTGACCTTCGTCGGCACTCGGCTGCCTCTCTCCGGATTCCGGTATCTGAAATGATTGCATCGCGTCGCGCAAAGTGAGACGACGACGGCCGAACCTCAACCCCGAGGGCTCTCGCGCATGACGCATCTCGTCATCGATAACTACGACAGCTTCACCTACAACCTCGTCCACTATCTGGGCGAGTTGGGTGCGGACCTCGTCGTACGCCGGAACGACAAGGTCACGATCGACGAGATCGTGGCGCTTGATCCCGAATCGATCGTCCTGTCGCCCGGACCCTGTTCCCCGAACGAGGCCGGCATCTGCCTCAACCTCGTCGGCGCCGTCGCGGACACGATCCCGATGTTCGGTGTCTGCCTCGGCCACCAGACGATCGGCCAGGTGTTCGGCGGCGACGTCGTGCGCGCGCCGTCGCAGATGCACGGCAAGACTTCCGAAATCAGCCACACCGGCCGCGGCGTGTTCGCGGGCATCCCGCCCCGGTTCAAGGCGACCCGCTACCATTCGCTCACCGTGGACGCCGCATCGATCCCGCCCGCCCTCGAGGTCACGGCGGCAGCCGACGATGGCGTGGTGATGGGGCTGATGCACCGCACGCTGCCGATCCACTCGGTCCAGTTCCATCCCGAGAGCATCGCCTCCGAGCACGGGCACCGGATCCTGCAGAACTTCCTCGACCTTGCTGCCAACTGGAACACGCGCCACCGCCGGCGTTCGGTCGCCTGACATGGCCGAGCTCAAGCCGATCCTCGCCAAGCTCGCTTCGGGCGCCACGCTGACGCGCGACGAGTCGCGCTCGGCCTTCGAGGTGCTGATGTCGGGCGTGGCGACGCCGTCGCAGATCGGCGGTCTCCTGATGGCCCTCCGCGTGCGCGGCGAGACGGTCGACGAGATCGTCGGGGCGGTCACGGTGATGCGGTCGAAGATGCTTCGGGTCGAAGCACCTGCCGACGCGATCGACGTCGTTGGCACCGGCGGTGACGCGAGCGGCACATACAATATCTCCACCGCTGCTGCGCTCGTCGTTGCGGGCGCGGGCGTTCCCGTCGCCAAGCATGGCAACCGCGCCCTTTCGTCGAAATCGGGCGCGGCGGACGTCCTTGCCGCACTCGGGGTGAAGCTGGAGCTCACGCCGGCGGAGATCGCGACCTGCATTCGCGAGGCGGGGATCGGCTTCATGTTCGCCCCGGGCCATCACGCGGCGATGAAGCATGTCGGGCCGTCGCGGACCGAGCTCGGCGTTCGCACCATCTTCAACCTCCTCGGGCCGCTGTCGAACCCGGCCGGCGTGAAGCGCCAGCTCCTCGGCGTGTTCTCACCGCAATGGGTCGAGCCCCTCGCCCACGTCCTCGGCGAACTCGGGACCGAATGCGCGTGGGTGGTTCACGGCGCGGGCGGCGTCGACGAGATTTCCCTCTCCGGCCCGACGATGGTGGCGGAGCTGAAGGACGGCAAGGTCACGACGTTCGAGATCACGCCGGAGTCCGTCGGGCTGCCGACGACCTCGATCGAGGCGATCCGCGGCGGCGATGCGGCCGTCAACGCTCTTGCCCTACGCGCCGTTCTCGCCGGCAAGCCAACCGCCTACCGCAGCGTCGTCCTCGTGAACGCCGCCGCGGCGCTCGTCATCGCCGGCGTCGCCGAGGATCTGCGCGCCGGCATCGCGCTCGCCCGGACATCGATCGACGGAGAGCATGCCGCGGCCTGCCTCGCACGGCTCGTTGCCGTGTCGAACGGACTTCCGCCGGATGCCAAGCCCGAGCGTGCCCGCCACAGCGACGTTCCGGGCTAGACCATGGCCGACATCCTCAAGCGTATCGAGGCGCGGAAGCGCTCGGAGATCGCAGCGGCCAAGGCGGCGATGGACGTCACGGCGCTTCGCCGCATTGCCGAGACCGCGGACGCGCCGCGGGGCTTCGTCGCCGCCCTCCGCGCCCGCATCGCCCGCGGCGAGCCCGCGCTCATTGCCGAAGTGAAGAAGGCGAGCCCGTCCAAGGGGCTCATCCGGGAGGACTTCGACCCCGCCGCCCTCGCCCGCGCCTACGAAGCCGGCGGCGCCGCCTGCATTTCGGTTCTGACCGACGAGCCGTTCTTCCAGGGCAGCCGTGACGACCTCATCGCCGCCCGGGCTGCGGTCACCATCCCGGTGCTGCGCAAGGACTTCATGTTCGAGCCCTACCAGGTGTACGAGGCCCGCGCCTGGGGCGCGGACTGCATCCTCATCATCATGGCCGCGCTGACCGATGGCGAGGCCGCGGCGATCGAGGCCACGGCGATCGACCTCGGGATGGATGTCCTCGTGGAGGTCCACGACGAAGTCGAACTCCGCCGCGCGCTCGACCTTGCTTCGCCGCTCATTGGCATCAACAACCGCGACCTCCGCACCTTCGAGACGAGCCTTGCCGTCGCCGAACGTATCGCGCCGCTCGTCCCGCGCGACCGGATCGTCGTGGGCGAAAGCGGCATCTTCACGCCAGCCGATGTCGCCCGCCTTCGCGACGCTGGCGTCGGCGCGCTCCTCGTCGGCGAGAGCCTGATGCGCCAGGCCGACGTGACGGCGGCGACCCGGGCCCTCCTGGCGCCCGCCGCGTAGCGTGGCCACGGAGACGGTCACGCTCTGGCGGCCGGTGGGGCCGGAGGAACTCGACCTCATCCGTGCTTCCGGAATGCTTGCGTTTCCGCCCCGGCTCCCCGAGCAGCCGATCTTCTATCCTGTCCTGTCGGAGGACTACGCGGTGAAGATCGCGCGGGACTGGAACGTCCCGGCAAGCGGGCGCGGCTTCGTCACGCGATTCCTTGTGCGGCGGGACTTTCTCGCCGCCTATCCGGTCGAGACCGTTGGCGGCGACCGCCACCAGGAGTACTGGATTCCCGCGGAGGATCTGCCGCGCTTCAACGCGGCGATCATCGGTTCGATCGAGGTGGTGGCGGAATTCCCGTGACGCACAGCCTGACGCATCTGGACGACACGGGCGCCGCGCGCATGGTCGACGTCGGTGACAAGGCCGAGACGCAGCGCCGCGCGGTGGCCAGCGGCACCGTGACCATGGCCCCCGATACGCTTTCGGCGATCAACGCCGGCAACGCCCCCAAGGGCGATGTCATCGCAACGGCGCGGCTGGCCGGAATCATGGCAGCCAAGCGGACCGCCGATCTCATTCCACTCTGCCATCCGCTTCCCCTCACGGGCGTCATAGTGGACATCGTCGCGGATGACGCTCTCCCCGGTCTTCGCGTGACGGCAGCCGCGACTGTCAGCGGCAAGACCGGCGTCGAGATGGAAGCGCTGACAGCCGTGTCGGTTGCGTGCCTCACGATCTACGACATGGCCAAGGCGCTCGATCGGGGCATGGTGATCGGTGACGTGCGGCTGGTCGAGAAAAGCGGGGGCCGCTCCGGCCACTGGCGGGCCGATGACGCTGCTCGCGGTTGAGGACGCCCGGGGCCGCATCCTCGCCGGGGTCGACCCCACCCCGGCGGAGGAGATTGCGCTGGCGGCCGCGGCCGGCCGAACGCTCGCGACTGCCGTGGTGGCGACGCGCGCGCAGCCGCCCTTCGCAGCCTCGGCCATGGACGGCTACGCTGTCCGCGCCGCCGACGCCCCTGCCGGAGCAACGCTCCGTCTGACCGGGGAGTCGACCGCGGGCCGGCGCCACAAGGGCACCGTCGGAGCCGGAGAGGCCGTCCGCATCTACACCGGAGCGCCCGTTCCGGACGGAGCCGACGCGATCCTCATCCAGGAGAACGCAGACGCTGCCGGTCCGGCGATCATCGTGCGCGAGGCGCCGGCCCCCGGGCGCTTCATCCGACCGGAGGGTCTCGATTTCGCCGCCGGAGCCCGGCTCCTTCCGGCCGGCCGGCGGCTCGGCGCGCGAGAAATGGCGCTGGCCGCTGCCGCGAATGCGGCAGTGCTCTCCGTGAGGCGGCGGCCGCTGGTGGCGGTGCTGTCGATCGGCGACGAACTCGTGCCGCCCGGCGGCGCGCCAGGACCGGACCAGATCATCGGATCGAGCGCAGCCGGGATTGCCGCCATCATTGCCGCGGCGGGCGCAACCGCGATCGACCTCGGAATAGCGCTTGATCGCCCGGCCGACGTCATAGCCGCCGCGAAGCGCGCCGAGGCCGCCCATGCCGATGTGCTGGTGACCCTGGGCGGGGCATCGGTCGGCGACTACGACGTGGTCCGCCCTGCCCTTGCCGCGGCCGGGATGACGCTCGACTTCTGGCGCATTGCAATGCGGCCGGGAAGGCCGATGCTGTTCGGCGCGCTCGGGCAGATGCGCGTGCTCGGGCTGCCGGGAAACCCGGTGTCCGCGCTCGTGTGCGCGCTCCTGTTCCTGCGTCCGCTGATCGCTGCTCTGCTCGGCGAGCCGCAGGCCGACGAGACCGAGTCGGCCGTGACGGGAGCCCCGCTTGCGGCCAATGATGGCCGCGAGGACTACCTCCGCGCGACGCTCCGCCGGCGCGAGGACGGGCTACCGGTCGCCACGCCGCTGCCGCGACAGGATTCCTCCATGCTCAGCGCGCTCGCGGATGCGGACTGCCTCCTCATCCGTCCTGTCAATGCTCACGCGGAGCCGGTGGGGGCGCCGTGCCGGATTCTTCGCCTGCCGTGATCAGGGCCGGCGGCAGGACGCCGCGCTTCCGCGCGACGTCGAGCACCATCTGCGCGGCGCGCCGGCTTGGTGCATCGCCATCGAACGCCATGACGGAATCGAGACGGCTGAAGGCGGCAAGCTGACGCTCGCGCGCGGTCCCCGGCCGCAGCAGCTTGACGACCTCGGCTGCAAGCCTCTCGGGCCGGCTCTTCCCGTCCAGGAACTCCGGGACGATGCGTTCGCCCAGCACGACGTTCGAGAGAACCACCGAAGGCACGCGCAGCATCCACTTGAACGGCCGCAGGATGGCTTCGACCCGGTAGGCGATCACCGTCGGCACTCCGGCGAGCGCGAGCTCGAGCGAAACCGTTCCGGACGCCGCGAGAGCGGCATGCGCGCGCCGGAACGCATGATACTTTGCTGCCTCGCCCTCGACGACCGTGGGCTGGACGGGCCACGATTTGAGCCGTTCGCGGATGTGGCCGCTGAGGTGCGGGACGGCGGGCAGGACCGCCTCGACGGGGCCGATCTCCCGCGTGATCCGCGCCAGCGCCTCACCGAACGGCTCCATCAGCCGCTTGACCTCCGCCGTCCGGCTGCCCGGCAGGATCAGGAGCGTCGGCCGGTCCACGGATTCGAGCGCCGGCCGCTCGCCCGGCGCGGGCCGGAGCACGCTCACCTTCTCAAGGAGCGGATGGCCGACATAGGTGCAGGGCGGCCCCTTCAATTCGACGTAAATCTGCGGTTCGAACGGCAGCAGCGCCAGGACGTGGTCGATATACGGCACCATCTTCGGCGCGCGCGACGAACGCCACGCCCACACGGTCGGCGAGACGTAATTGACGATCGGAATCTGCGGCCGCTCCCGCCGCACGATCTTGCCGACGCGGTGCGAGAACTCGGGACTGTCGACCAGGACGACAAGGTCGGGCTCGGCAGCGATCGCCGCCGCCGCGATCTCGCGGATGCGGCGGAAGATGTGGCGGAAGCGGAAGAGCACCTGACTTATGCCGATGATGTCGATTTCGCCCGGGCGCAGCAGCGGAGTGAGGCCCAGCGCCTCCATCCGCGAGCCTCCGGTACCGATGAAGGTGATCGGACCGGGATAGAGCTCGCGCAACGCGACCATCAGCTTGGAGCCGAGCTGATCGCCCGATTCCTCGCCCACAACGATGAAGATCGTGAACGGGCGGGGCAAACCCCCGCCCTCTGCGGCCGTCAACCCCGAGCCTCGTCCCCATCCTCGCGCGCGACGAGGAAGAGGCCGAGCGTGTTGGCGAGGCGGATCGTCGCCTCGCGCTCGGCAATCATCACGCGGCCGGCTTCGACGACGACGCCGGCAAGCCCGGCGGCAGCCGCGGCCCGGATGGTCTCGGGTCCGATGGTCGGCATGTCGACGCGGAGATCCTGGTGCGGCTTTGCGCACTTGGCGAGCGCGCCGGCGAAACCATGCGAAACGATACGGCCCGCTGCGCGAAGCGCAGCGACGCGCTCGAGCATGCCGTCGGTTCCCTCGGCGCCCTCGAGCGCAACCACGCGCCCACCGACCGCGACGGCCGCCTGACCGATATCAAGGCGGCCGATCATCTTGGCGGCGGCGAAGGCCGATTCGCCGTCGCGCAGATCACGCGGCGTCGCCTCGACGCGCCCGAGCCATCCGGCCGACACCACGAGTTCGCGGGCGATCTCATGGGCGCCGATGATGTTGAAGCCGCGCGTCTCGAAAAGCCGCACCGCCCCGAGCAGCACCGAGTTGTCGCCGCCGTTGAAGATACGGAGGATCGCCGGTCTGGCGAGGACGCCGCCGCGGTCGAGCGGCGCGCCGTGATAGTCCGGCCGGCTGCTGATACGGCCGACGAGAATAAGATCCTCGGTCCGGGTAGCCCTGAGGGTGAGGAGCAGACGCCCGACCTCGCCCCAGCCGACCCAGCGATGCGGATAGGCCTCGATCTCCCGGTCCGCCTCCCCGCTGATGCCGACCACGATGAAGGGCCGGCCGGCCCGCTGGGCGGCGGCGGCGACGATCAGGGGGACAGCGCCGCCACCGGCCAGGATGGCGAGCGGCCGCGCCTCTGCAAGTACCGGGGCGATAGATCCGTCCACGCCGCTACACCTCGACGTCGCGGGGCGTGCACAAAGGCCGCTTCCCGCCCGTCCTGACGAAGTCGATCACGGTCATCACGGCCGGCACTTCGACGAAGCGCTCGGCCGCCCGTTCGACGCGCTCGTCGAGGGTGCCCTTGCCGAAGAATATCTCGCGATAGGACGCGCGAAGCGCATGAATGGTCGGGCGGTCGAAGCCGCGGCGTTTCAGGCCGACGATGTTGAGGCCACCGAGCTCGGCCCGGTCACCAACCGCAATCGCAAAGGGAATGATCTCCGCGTTCACGCCCGTCAACCCGCCGACAAAGGAGTATGCTCCTACACGAAGGCGCTGCTGCACGGCAGCGAGTCCGCCAAGGGTTGCATAGTCGCCGATCTCAACGTGGCCGCCAATGGTCGCTCCGTTGACCATGGTCACATGATTTCCGACCCTGCAATCATGCGCGACGTGGGCCCCGACCATCAGGAAGCAGGAATCCCCCACTTCCGTGTGCATCCGGCCACGCTGCGTGCCACGGTGGATCGTGACGTGTTCGCGGATGATGCAGTTGTCGCCGATGCGGACCGTGCTGGGCTCGCCCTTGAAGCTCAGATCCTGGGGATCGCCACCGATGGCGGCGAAGGGATAGATGCGTGCATTGGCGCCGATCAGGGTCTTGCCCGACAGCACGACGTGGGCGCCGATCATGGCGTTCGGACCGACCTCGACCTCCGCGCCGACGATGGCATACGGCCCGACCGTCGTCCCCTCGCCGAGAATTGCACCGTCCTCGACGACCGCAGTCCGGTGGATTGATCCGGTCATGCTGCCGCGTCACCCATTACGGCGCTGACCTCGGCCTCGGCGACGACGAGGCCATCGACCTTGGCCTCGGCTCGGAACTTCCAGAGGTTCATCTTCTGGCGAAGCTTGTGGACGTGGATCCGCACCTGATCGCCCGGCACGACCGGCCGTCGGAATTTGGCTGCGTCGATGCTGGTCAGGTAGACGGCGCCCTGCGCCGTCCGCCCGACGAAGGTGAGGCAGATCGCACCCGCCGTCTGCGCCATGGCCTCCAGGATCAAGACGCCCGGCATCACGGGCTTCGACGGGAAATGGCCAAGGAAGTGCGGCTCGTTGGCAGTCACGTTCTTGATGCCGATCGCGGAACGATCGCCATCGATCTCGATGATCCGGTCGACCATCAGGAAGGGATAGCGATGCGGCAGAAGCGCAAGAATCTGCTGGATATCCAGCGTCTCCAGCGTGGTCGTCGCGGGCTTTGCCGCCTCGGGTTCCATCGTCATCCCGGTTCCCCTGCTCCCGACGCGGCCTCTGACGAACGGCTTCTGCTGCCGTGGTGCTCGAGACCCAGCTTCATCTCACGGGCGCGGGCGCGCAGCCACTGCTGAACCGGCCGGGCCGGCGCGCCGGCCCAGCGCGCCCCGGGGGGTACATCGACGTAAACGGCGCTGACACCCGCGATCTGGGCGCCGGCCCCGATCGTGATGTGCCCGTTGATGCCGGACTGGCCGCCGATCACCACGAAATCCTCGATCGTTGCACTGCCGGCGACACCGACCTGGCCTGCGAGAAGGCAGTGCCGCCCGATTCTCACGTTGTGCCCTATCTGGACCTGATTATCGATCTTCGTCCCCTGGCCGATCACCGTGTCGCGGACGGCGCCGCGGTCGATCGTGGTGCCGGCGCCGATCTCGACGTCGTCCTGGACGATGACCCGCCCGATCTGCGGCACCTTGATGTGCCCGGACCGGCCCCCGATGTAGCCGAAGCCGTCCTGTCCGATCCGAACGCCAGGGTGGATGAGCACGCGATCGCCGATGAAGGCGAACTGGATCGTGCAGCCGGCCCCGACCAGGCAGTTGCGACCGATCTTCACATGCGGTGCAATCACCGCGTGCGGCGCGATCACAGTGCCGGCGCCGATCTCGGCGCTCTCGCCCACCACGGCGCCCGCTTCCACGATCGCACCGTCCTCGATCCGTGCACCCGCGGCGACGATCGCCTGGGGCGATATGCCGGTCTCGCCGGTGACGGACCGCGGGAGCAGCGACTGGGGATAGAGCCGGGACAGGATCAGCGTGAACGCGCGTCCCGGATCGCGAGCGACCAGCGCCACGGTGGAGGACGGGAACACGGTTGCGTCGCGCGCCCTGCAGATGATCGCGCCCGCCCTGGTCGTGCTGGCGACCCGCACGAACCGGGACTTGTCCGCGAAGCAGATCTCGGACGGCCCCGCGACGTCAGGCGTGGCCGCCCCCGTGATGATGCGACCGAGATCGGTCCCCGGGGGCGCCGTCGCCCCGGTCAGCGCCACGATGTCAGCAATGCTGAGCGGCGTCGGCCTCGCGAAGAACATAGTGTCTTCCGCCATGCGCCGGCCCGCCTCCATCGCCCCCGGCCGCCGGCCGGGGGAAGTCTCGCAACGGACGTCTAGAACGTGCCGCCGACGCTGAGGCGGATCGGCTGCTGGACGTCGTAGGGCGACGCGCTCAGGACCTTCGAGAAGTCGACCCTGATCAGGCCGAACGGCGAAGCCCACATGACCGACGCGCCAACCGATGCGCGGAGACCCGCATCGTCGAGGAATGGCGTCGGCCCGGGCAGCGGACCATCGACACCCGTTAGGACGCCGGCATCGGCGAAGAGCGCGGCGCGGAAGCCGAGATCGCCCACGATCGGCAGCGGGAACCGGAGCTCGGCTGTGCCGATCACGTAGTTCCGCCCACCGATGGCCTGCGCATCGGCGTTATCCGTGCGCGGACCGAAGCCGAGGTCAGCGAAGCCGCGGATGTCGTCGCCGCCGAGGAAGAAGTTGTCGAGGACGCGGACATCCTGGCCGACGCCGGTGATGTTGCCGGCGCGGACGCGGAAGGCCGCGGTCAGCGGCGACCGGTAGCCGAGCGGGACATAGGCGCGGGTGTCCACCGTCGTGCGGAGGAAGGAGTTGTTGCCGCCAAGGCCCGCGTACTCGATCGCCGCGTTGAAGTAGAAGCCGCGAGTCGGGTTCTGGGCGCTGTTCACGTTGGAGTACGTGACGCCATAGCCAACCGCGGATGTGACGGTGCGGCCATCGGGGAAGAGGTCCTGATTGTCCGACTCGGCGATGGTCGTCGAGTTGAACCGGTAGCTGATCTGCGTGCTCAGGTGCTCGGTCAGCGTCAGGCCAAGCCGGATCTGGCCGCCATAGACTGTCGAGGTGAACGGCCGGGCGGCGGTGGCCCGCGTCTGGCGGGTGTAGACGTCGAACCCGATCGGGAGACGGCGGCCAAGGAAGTACGGCTCGGTGAACGAGACCGAGATGTTCCGGTTATTCCTGCCGATCGACAGCGCGATCCGGAGGTACTGGCCGCGGCCGAGGAAGTTCTGCTCCGTGAGCGAGAGCTCGCCGATCAGGCCGTCCGCGGTCGAGTAGCCGGCGGTCGCCGACACTTCGCCCGTGCGCCGTTCGGCGACGGTCACCACCAGGACGACGCGGTCGGGGCCGCTGCCACGCTGCTCGTTGATGGAGACATCGTCGAAGATGCCGAGATTGAGGAGCCGGCGCTCGATGCGATTGACGAGGACGCGATTGTAGGCATCGCCCTCGGCGAGGTCGAACTCGCGGCGGATCACGTAGTCGCGGGTACGGGTGTTCCCGACGATCTCGATGCGCTCGATGTAGTTCCGCGCCGCCTCGTCCACCATGAAGGTGAGGCCGATGGTGCTGTTCGCGTAGTCGCGGTTGGCGCGCGGCGTCACCGCGGCGAACGGATGGCCGGCATTGGCAAGCCGGACCGTGATGTCTTCCAGCGTCCGCTCGAGGTCGCGCGAGGAGAAAACGCGGCCTTCCACGACGTGCACGGCGCTGCGGAGCGTCGCGCCATCCATGCCGGGGATGGTCGAGTCGATCGCGATGGGGCCAAAGCGATAGAGCGGGCCTTCCGAGACATTGAAGGTAACGACGTAGCTGGCGCGCGCCTCGTCGAACACGGCGTCGACGGAGAGCACCTGGAAGTCGGCGTACCCGTTCTCGACGTAGAACAGCCGGAGGAGTTCGCCGTCGATCGCGGCGCCCTGCTCGCTGTAGACGTCATTCTTGGTCAGCCAGCTGAGGAGATTGGAATCGCGGGTACGGATGACCGTCGACAGCTGGCGATCGGAGAACGCCACGTTGCCGACGAAATCGATCGTGTCGATCCGGATGCGATCGCCTTCCTGGATGTTGAAGACGACGTTCGCCGCGTTCTCGCCGACGGACTGGATATCGACGGTGACGGTGACGGTCCGTCCGATCTGGTCGTAGCGGTCCATGATCCGCCGCGTATCCGCCGCGATGAGCGACTGGCTGACCACGCCGCGGTTGGCGGTCTGGACGATCTCGGCGAGTTCGTTGTCATCGACCTTGCGGTTGCCGACGAAGGCGACCTGCACGGCGACCGGGTTCTCCACGACGACGATGAAGATCGTGCCGCTCGTACCGGTGACGGTCACGTTGGCGAAGAGGCCCGTGACGAAAAGGGCGGAGAGCGTCGCGTTGAGGTCGGACTGCGTGTAATTCTGCCCGATCCGGACGGGAACGTAGCTGCGGATGGTGGCCGAATCGACCCGGACATTGCCGCTCACCTGGATGCTGGTGAGCGTCGCGGCCTGGGCCTCGGTGGCGACGGTCATCGCCGCCATGATCGTGACTGGCGCGCTCATCATGCAGGCGAACGCGAGCGCAGCCTTACGAACTTTCCGTAAAAACACCATTGGCCGCCTGCACCCCTACCGCAATTGCGGTCGTCCGGACTTCGCCAAATTGTGGCGGATTCGCCCTAACGCCTCGTTATCGCGGAGATTAGACAGCGTTCGCCGGCCAAGGCAAGGGAACGGCTGGCCTCCAAGGCCGGAATCCCGCCAGACGTTGCCGAGTAGCAACGTCACTCAGTTGCAACGACGCGAAAAAGCGAGACGAGATCGTTCCTGAGGGCCACGAAGAGCAGCGCCAGGACGAGCACCATCCCTACCCTGAGCGCGATTTCCTGCGCCCTCGGGCTCAGCGGCCGGCGGCGGACCGCCTCGATCCCGTAAAAGAGCAGGTGCCCACCGTCGAGGAGCGGAATCGGCAGGAGGTTCACGAAGCCGATGCTGATCGAGATGAAGGCGGCAAAGGACACGAGCGTCGTGAAGCTCTCGGACGCCGCTCGCTCGGCAACGCGGGCGACGGTCACCGGGCCGCCAAGCTGGTCCAGCGATTCCCGTCCCGCAATGACACGGCCGAGATAGCCGAGCGTCGTGCTGATCGTGTACCAGACCTCGTTGACGCCAATCACAAAGGCACGCGGTACGGAGTACCGCTGAATGAACGACTCGCCCTCCTCATATGTGTGGCCCACGCCGAGGCGGCCTACATTGTAGGGATTGCCGAGCGGGTCGACCGCCCGTTCGAGGGTGGGCGTCACGGTGAGCGTTATCTCCTCCCCGCCCCTCTCCACCACGACTGACAGCGGCCGGCCCGCGGCGAAGCCGACGGAGCGGGAGATGTCCGAGAAGCTCTCGATCGGGCGGCCGGAGATCGACAGGATGCGGTCGCCGACCTCAATACCCGCGGCAATTGCCCCGCCATCCTCCACGAGTGAATCGACGATGGGCGGCGTGACCAGCCGGCCGGCGGCCGTGAAGAACACTGTGAAGATGACGATCGCCAGAATGAAGTTGGCGATCGGTCCCGCGGCCACGATCGCGGCGCGACGTCCCACGGACTGCCCGATGAAGGACCGGGCGCGGACTGCGGGATCCATCCCGGTGAGCGCCAGCTCACGGTTTCCGGCGCTGGCGACGTTGTCGTCGCCCAGGAACTTCACGTAGCCGCCAAGCGGGATCGCCGAGATGCGCCAGCGCGTTCCGTGCCGGTCCGTGCGACCGATCAATTCCGGGCCGAAGCCGATGGAGAAGGTCTGAACGGCCACGCCGCACCAGCGCGCCACGAGAAAATGGCCGAGTTCATGGAAGAACACGACCACGATGATGACGAAGAGGAACGGCAGCAGCCAGCCGAGGTGAATCGAGCCGAGAAAGCCCATTGGATCGATCAAGACATGTCCTCGTCAGACCAGCGCTTCTTCCAGGACCGCCGCGGCGCGGCGTCTTCCCTCGCGGTCGAGCGCGAGCGCGTCCCCGACCTCGTTTATCGGCCCCGCCAGCCCCGCCTGTGTCGCCTCGTCGAGCACGCGCTCGGCGAGAGGGACGATCCGGCCGAATGGGATTCGGCCGTCCAGGAAGGCAGCGACGGCGACCTCGTTGGCCGCATTGAGGATATTGGTTGCCCAAGGCCCCGCTTCCAGTGCCGCCCGCGCAAGCGTGAGCGAGGGGAAGCGCTCGCGATCCGGCTCCTCGAAGGAAAGCGTGCCGACGGCGGCAAGATCGAGCCGCTTGTGCGGCGCTGTCGCCCGCTCCGGCCAGAACAGGCAGTGGGTCAGCGGCACCCGCATGTCCGGCACGCTCATCTGGGCGATATTCGACCCGTCGCGGTAGGCGACCATGCCGTGGACGATCGACTGGGTGTGGACGAGGACATCGATCCGGTCCGACGGGAGCCCGAACAGATGGTGCGCCTCGATCACCTCGAGGCCCTTGTTCATGAGCGTGGCGGAATCGATCGAGATCTTCTCGCCCATCGACCAGTTGGGGTGGGCTAGCGCCTCGGCGCGCGTGGCGACGGCCATCCGGGCGGCCGTCCAGCGATAGAACGGACCGCCCGATGCGGTGAGGATGACCCGGTCGACCTCCTCGAAGTTCCGCGTCTCGAGCGACTGGAAGACGGCGTTGTGTTCCGAATCGACCGGCAGCACCTGGCTGCCGCTCGCCACGGCCGTTGCGATGAACAGATCGCCGGCGCAGACGAGCGCCTCCTTGTTGGCGAGGGCAATGACCGCTCCGGTCCGCGCGGCGGCAAGGGTCGGCGGCAGCCCCGCCGCGCCCATGATCGCGGCGATCACTACGTCGGCCGGTCGCTCGGCCGCCGCGACGATCGCCTCGGGGCCCGCGCCGGCCTCGATACCGCTCCCGGCGAGCGCCGCCTTGAGTTCGGGGAGGCATTTCGGGTCGGCGATGGCCGCGAAGCGGGCGCCTAGCCGGCGGGCAATGGCGGCGAGCTTCTGCACGTTGCTCCCGGCCGTCACCGCCTCGACGGCAAACAGTTCGGGATTGCGTTCGAGGATGTCGATAGCGCTCGCGCCGACCGACCCTGTCACGCCGAGGACGGTAATGCGGCGCTGGCCGCCAAGGCGTGGCCGGCGACGTTCGAGCCAGGGCCGGGTCACCACAGGATCAACCCCGTTCCGACGAGCGGCCAGCCCTGGTTCAGGGTGCCGATGAACGCCGCCGCGGCGGAAGCGACAATGAGGCCGTCGACACGGTCCATCACGCCGCCATGACCGGGAATGAGATTGCTCGCGTCCTTCACCCGGAAATGCCGCTTCACGGCGGATTCGAAGAGATCGCCCGCCGCCGACAGCAGCGACAGCACGAGCGCGACGACAATCGTTGCCGGCGTGACGGCCGCCCCAGTCATGAGGACGACGGCGAGGCCGGCCGCTATTCCGGCAACCGTCCCGCCGGCGAGCCCCGACCAGGTCTTCTTCGGCGACACACGCGGCCACAGTTTTGGTCCGCCGAAGGTGCGGCCCGCGGCATAGGCACCGGTGTCGGAGCCCCACACCACGGCAAAGACGAAGAACACCGCGGCGATGCCGTTCAGCGGATCGACCCTGATCGCCATGAGCGAGATGCCGAGAAGGGCCGCGTAGATGACGCCGCCCGCCGCCCAGCGGCTGCCCGTCCAGATGACGACCCCCACGAAACCGAGCGCCAACACCAGGATTGCGGCCGCCGGCTGCGAGGCGGCGACGAGAAGGACGGCCACGACGCCTGGCGCTGCGACCGCAGCGGTGGCGTACTCGTCGTGTCCGACCGACATCGAAGTCCACTCCCAGGCAATCGCAGCCGTGACGACCGCAAGACCCACGGCGAGCAGCCAGCCTCCGACGAGGACGCCGGCAAGCGCCACGACGGCGAGGATCACGCCTGAGACGATTCTCGTCCTCAGGTCGCCGGCAGGCCGGGGCGGCAGGCTGTCGGAAGGCGAGACGGTCACCCCGCCACGCCCGCCGCAGCGAGCCCGCCGTAGCGGCGCTTGCGGCGGCCGAACTCGTCGACCGCCTGGCCGAAGGCCTTCCGGTCGAAATCGGGCCAGTAGATCGGCAGGAACACAAGCTCCGAGTATGCCGCCTGCCAAAGCAGGAAATTGCTGAGGCGTAGTTCGCCGCTCGTCCGGATGATCAGGTCCGGATCTGGGATGCCGGCGGTGTCGAGATGGGCCGCGATCATCGTCGGCGTGATCTCCGCCGGCGTCACCTCGCCGCGCATCAGCTTCGGGGCGATCCGCCGCACGGCCCGGGCGATCTCGTCGCGGCCGCCATAGTTGAAGGCAACCTGGAATCGGAGTCCCGTGTTGTTCGCCGTCACCCGCTCGGCGTCCTCGAGAAGAAGGCAGATGTCCTTCGGAACCCCCTCCTCGGCGCCGATGACGGTGATCTTCACGCCCTTCTCATGAAGGTCGGCAAGGTCGCTCTGGATGAAGATCCGCAGGAGAGCGAAAAGGAGCTGCACCTCCTCGCTCGGCCGGGTCCAGTTCTCCGAGGAGAAGGAGAAGATCGTCAGGTAGCCGATGCCGAGTTCGGTTGCCGAGCTCACAGCCTGGCGAACGGCCTCCATGCCGCGACGATGTCCCTCGGCGCGTGGCAAGCCGCGCTCCGCGGCCCAGCGCCCGTTGCCGTCCATGATGATGCCGACATGCACCGGCGGCGGCGTCCCGTGGGACGCTGCCTGCGGCTGCGGCAAGGTTGGCTGGAGGCGGGCTGACATGCGTGGCAGTTCCTAGATCTGGAGGATCTCCGCTTCCTTCGCGGCAACCAGCTTGTCGATCTCGGCGATCGTGTCGTCCGTGAGCTTCTGCACCTTCTCGGTAAAGATCCGGTGCTCGTCCTGGCTCACCTTGCCGTCCTTCTCTTCCTTCTTGGCGCCATCAAGGCCGTCGCGACGGACGTGCCGAACGGCGACGCGGGCCGCCTCGGCATATTTGTGGGCGACCTTGACGAGTTCCTGCCGCCGCTCCCGGTTGAGCTCCGGGATCGGGATGCGCATGGTGGCGCCTTCAACCACGGGATTGAGGCCGAGATTTGCCTCGCGGATGGCGCGGTCCACCGCCTGCACCGCGCTCCGGTCCCACACCTGGACCATGAGCATGCGCGCCTCGGGGACCGTGACGGTCGCAACCTGATTGATGGGCATGTCCGAACCGTAGACGGAGACGACGACCGGATCGAGCATGCTGCTCGACGCGCGGCCGGTGCGAATGGTCCCAAGTTCGCCCTGGAAGCTGGTGATGGCGCCCTGCATGCGGCGCCTGAGGTCGTCGAGATTCATGGCTTCCTCCGTGGACGGCGCCGGGCGGCGGCCCGATGGCCCGGCCGGCGCGTCGCGCGCCTGACTATCGATCGCTGACGATCGTGCAGCGGCCCCGGCCGTGCAGCACGTCAACCAAAGCGCCGGGGTCGTGAATCGAGAAGACGATTATCGGAATCCCGTTGTCGCGGGCAAGCGCGACGGCGGCGGCGTCCATGACCTCGAGTCCGCGCGCCAGCACCTGATGGTGCGTCAGCGTCTCGAAGCGGACAGCCTTTGGGTCCTTCTTGGGGTCGGCGGAATAGATGCCGTCGACCTTGGTCCCCTTGAGCAGAGCGTCGCAGCCCATCTCGGCTGCCCGCAGCGCTGCACCTGAATCGGTGGTGAAGAACGGATTGCCGGTGCCGCCGGCGAAGATGACGACCTTGCCCCGCTTCATCGCGTTCTCGGCGCGCTGCTGCGTGAAGGTCTCGCAGATCGTCGGCATCGGCACGGCCGAGAAGATCCGGGCTGGGACGCCGTTCTTCTCGAGGCCCTCGTGGAGCGCGATCGCGTTCATCACCGTGGCGAGCATACCCATGTGATCGCCCGCGACGCGATTGCCACCGAGGGCCGCGATCTTCATGCCGCGGAAGATGTTGCCGCCGCCAATGACGATGCCGACCTGGACCCCGGCCGCGACCACGGTCTTCACCTCGCCGGCAACCCGGCCGACCACGGCATCGTCGATGCCGAAAAGCTGACTTCCCAGAAGGGCTTCGCCCGACAGCTTGAGAAGGACCCTCTTGTACCGGAGTCCCTCAGCCATCGTCCGCCTCCAAAGTCAGCCTGCGCTGCGCGGGTGTGTACAGGGCGCGCCGAAGCTTGTCACCGCCGGAACGAAGCGACGGGCACAAAATGAAACCGGCCCCGCATGGGGGCCGGTTTCGACCAGTAGAGGGGACGGCGTCGCGCCGTCAGTGCCTGGTGCCGGCAGCGGCGGCAACCTCAGCGGCGAAGTCGGTCTCAGCCTTCTCGATGCCGTCGCCGAGCTTGAACATGCGATAGGCCGCAAGCGCGATCGGAGCACCGACATCGGCCTCGGCGGCCTTGATGGCCGCCTCGACGGTCAGGTCGGTGTTCATCGTGAACTTCTGGGCGAGGAGAACCGTCTCCTCGTAGAACTTCCGCATCCGCCCATCGACCATCTTCTCGATGATCGCCTCGGGCTTGCCCGACTCGCGCGCCTGCTCGGCGAAGACGCTCCGCTCGCGCGCCACCACCTCCGCATCGAGGTCGGCGATGTTGAGCGACAGCGGGCTGGTCGCCGCGACGTGCATGGCGAGCTGCCGGCCAAGCTGGTTGAGCTTGGCCTTGTCACCGGAAGACTCCAGCGCCACCAGCACGCCAATCTTGCCGAGGTTCGGCGCGACCTGGTTGTGCACGTAGGACGCCACAACGCCGTCCGGCACCGAGAGCTTCTCGCTGCGACGGAGCGTGATGTGCTCGCCGATGGTGGCGACCGCCTCCTGGATTTCGCGCTCGACCGTGCGGTCGCCGCCCGGGAAGGCGGCGGCCTTCACGGCCTCGGTGTCGCCGCTGGTCGCCAGCGCGACCCCAGCAACGCTCTTCACGAGCTCCTGGAACTGCGGATTGCGGGCGACGAAGTCGGTCTCCGAGTTCACCTCGACGATCACGGCCTCATTGCCGCCGGAGGCAACGCCGATCAGGCCTTCCGCGGCGACGCGGCCTGCCTTCTTGGCGGCCTTGGCGAGGCCCTTGGCGCGCAGCCAGTCGATCGCCGCCTCCATGTCGCCGCCGGTTTCGGTGAGCGCCGCCTTGCAGTCCATCATGCCCGCTCCGGTCTTGTCCCGGAGCTCTTTCACGCTCGTTGCCGATATCGTCATGATCGGTCACTCCATCAAAAGAGAGGAGCCGGGACCCTTGCGGACCCCGGCTGGAAGATATCCTTCAGTCCGTCCCGGGGACGCGACGCGGAGCGTGGTCCGGTCGGGCCGGATCGCGCTCCTTGCGCCAAGTCCTTGGTGGCGCACGATCTTTTCGAAAGACCGGCATCCACCTTGCGGATCGTGCTCTAGGCGGCGGCGCCTTCCGCCATCATCGTTCGCGCCTGGCCGACCCAGTCGTCGCGCTCGACGCGACCCTTGGCGTTCAGGGCATCGTCGAGGCGCGCGATGTCGTCGGACGACATCGCCGCGATCTGGTCGAAGCGCGTCACGCCGAGGGCGTGGAGGCGGCCTTCGAGAACCTTGCCGACTCCCGGAAGGCGGCGAAGATTGTCCGGCTCGCCTGCCGGACGTTCGAACATCGTCTCCCCGGTGGCGGGAGCTGCTGCCTCGCCCTCTTCGGTCGTGGCGACGGCTTCCTCGACCGGCGGCTCATCCTGGGCGCCGACGTCAACGCCCATCGTACCCTGCGCCCGACCGATGCCGTCGATCGCCGCACGGGCGATGAGATCGCAGTAGAGGCTGATCGCGCGGCCGGCGTCGTCATTGCCGGGGATCGGATAGGTAATGCCGTCGGGGCTCGAATTCGAGTCCAGCACCGCGGCAACCGGAATGCCGAGGCGGCGGGCCTCGGTGATCGCGATCGCTTCCTTGTTGGTGTCGATCACGAAGATGAGGTCCGGCACGCCGCCCATGTCCTTGATGCCGCCGAGCGCGCTCTCGAGGCGATCGCGCTCACGGGTGAGGGTCAGGCGCTCCTTCTTGGTGAGGCCGTGGGCCTCGCCGGCGAGGAGCGTGTCGAGCTCGCGCAACCGCTGGATCGACTTCGAGATCGTCTTCCAGTTCGTCAGCATGCCTCCGAGCCAGCGCGAATTCACGAAATACTGCGCCGAACGCTTGGCCGCCTGGGCGATGGCATCGGAGGCCTGGCGCTTGGTGCCGACATAGAGCACGCGGCCACCGTTCGCGACGGTATCCGACACGGCCTGCAGCGCGCGCGCCAGCAGCGGCACGGTCTGCGCGAGGTCGACGATGTGGATGTTGTTGCGGACGCCGAAGATGAACGAGGCCATCTTCGGGTTCCAGCGGTGCTTCTGATGGCCGAAATGAACGCCGGCTTCCAGAAGCTGACGCATGCTGAAGTCAGGCAGAGCCATGGCTCGCGTATCTCCGTTTTTCCGGTTGAACCTCCGCGGGGCGCGCGGCGAAAGCCGCTATGTGGGCACCGGAAGGACCAACCGTTCGGCAAAAAGCCGACGGAGACCCTGTTAGAACCCCGCGTGTGGAATGCGGCGGCATATAGCGGCGAAGTCGCCTCAAAGCAAGAAGGAAGCGGGCGCGTTTGCGTCGGAACCGCAGTCCCTTGTATCGGCTGCGGTGACAGGAGCGAACTCAGCCTGACATGACCACTTTCGCGGCGACCGTCCTTACTCTGTTCCCGGAGCTCTTCCCCGGCCCCCTCGGCGCGAGCCTTGTCGGGCGCGGGCTCGCGGACGGCCTCTGGTCGCTCGAGGCGCGCAACATCCGCGACTCGACGACCGACCGCCATCGCACGGTCGACGACACGCCGTCGGGTGGCGGTGCCGGAATGGTGCTGCGGGCGGACGTGCTGGCGGCGGCCATCGACGCGGCGAGCCCGGCGGGTGACGGGCGCCCTCGGCTCCTGATGAGTCCCCGTGGTGTGCCGATGACGCAGGCGCTCGCCCGCGAACTTGCGACGGGCCCCGGCGTCATCATCGTCGCCGGACGGTTCGAGGGCGTCGACGAACGGGTGATCGAGGCACGCGGCCTCCGCGAGGTTTCGATCGGCGACTACGTCCTTTCCGGCGGGGACATTGCGGCGATGGTCGTCCTGGACGCCGTGGTGCGGCTGCTCCCGGGCGTGCTGGGCAACGCCGCCTCGATCGAGAGCGAGAGCTTCGCCGACGGGCTCCTGGAGTATCCGCACTACACGCGGCCCCAGGTGTTCGAGGGCCGGCCGATCCCGGACGTCCTGACCTCCGGCGACCATGGGAAGATTGCGGCCTGGCGCCGCGGCGAAGCGGAACGCCTGACTGCCGAGCGTCGGCCGGACCTGCTTGCGGCCGCACATGCGCCGCCCCGGCGCTAGACTGGTCTCCCGACGCGCCAGGAGCGCACGAGGAATTCTCGAAAGGTTTCGGGATCCCGGCCCGTGAGAGAGGCGAAGTCCGTCGACACCCGGCCATATCGGCCCTCGGCGATCGACCCGCACAGGGTCGTAAAGGCCCGCGGCCAGGGCGCGGTGAGGCGCTTCCCGGTCCACATCAAGTAGTCGTCCTGCGAGCATGGGCGGTAGCGCAGCGGCGTTCCGGTCGCGTCGGAATACGACGCCGCAATCTCGGCGACGCCAAGTGCCTGCGATCCGGTGACGAGGTAGTGGGAGCCCGGCTTTCTGCCGACCGCCGCCTCGGTCACGGCGACGGCCACGTCGTCGCGCGAGATCGGTGCAACCCGTCCGTCTCCCGCCGGCAGTGCGAGCACGCCCGAGTCGACACCCGATTCCAGCCAATACTGGAGAATGAAGTCCGAATAGATCCCGCAACGGAGGACGGTGGCCGGGATGCCGCTATCCGCCAGGCGGCGCTCGGCGTCTTGATAGACCGGCGCGAAGTAGAACGACGACCCGACGTCCACGTCGACGATGCTGGTGAAAGTGATGTGGCGGACCCGCTGCTTCCTCGCAGCCTCGATGACGTTGGTGTGGTGGCGCATCACGGCGCCGGCCTCGCCATCGCTCGCGATGAAGACGAGTGAATCGATGCCCGCGAGTGCGGCCGTCACGGCCGGAACATCCTCGTAGTCCGCCACGCGCAACGGCACTTCGCGCGGGACGAGCCGCGCTGCGGCGGCGACGTTGCGGACCATTGCCGCCACATCCTCGCCGCGGGTCGAAAGGAGGGAGACCACAGCCCGCCCGACATGCCCGGTTGCGCCGGTGACCAGGATCATCGCGCCGCTCCAGCGTTCGTCGGGGTCAATACCCAGCGTCGTCCCGGCCGATCAATGACCGGACGCCGACGGCAGTGTCGGAACCCACGAAACCCGCCACCGCTGCCGCTGTCCACCTCCCCAATCGTTCACGGAATCGCCACATGGCGCGGCGCGGAGGCCGAGCGCGCGACTGCGGCGGCCTCCCGACCTGCTCCGGCCGATTTGGAACGTAGGATCCTGCTCAAACAGCGCAGGTGCTGCGGGGCGACTGCGACGGGTGCGTACGCGCCTGTGAATCGTCGCGTCGGCGCCGGTCACACACCGCAAGCCAGACGGTCGGAGCATAGGCGGTCCGGCGGCGTCGCGCGGCCGTTTATCCATCGACAACCCCCCATCGTTCCTGTATGGACCCGCCAACATCAGCCGACCGGATGGTTCGCGGCGCTGGCACATGCGCCGGATTGCCGTTACCGTCGACGGCCAGCCAGGGTTCCCTGCCATGAACATCATTCAGCAGCTCGAGAAAGAGCAGGCGGACATCGTCGCCGCCAAGCGTCCCGTTCCGGAATTCGCTCCGGGCGACACGCTCCGTGTCAACGTGAAGGTCACGGAAGGCACCCGCACCCGCGTGCAGGCCTATGAGGGCGTGTGCATCGCGCGTTCCGGCGGCGGCCTCTCCGAGAGCTTCACCGTGCGGAAGATTTCGTACGGCGAAGGCGTCGAGCGCGTCTTCCCGGTGTACTCGCCGCAGATCGATTCGATCGTTGTCGTCCGTCGCGGCAAGGTCCGTCGCGCGAAGCTGTATTATCTCCGCGGCCTCCGTGGTAAGTCGGCGCGTATCGTCGAGCGGACGGACGCCAAGGTCACCGCCGCCGAGTAGCGGCCCGCGGCGGAGGCGGCCTTGTCGGACGACAGACCCGCAACCGTCCCGCTCGACCACACCGCCTCGACCGAGCGCGGAAACGACTTCGAGACGCCAGGGCAGCCGGGGCGGCGCGGCCTCAGCCGGCGCGCGTTCATCTTCGGCGCCGCCGCCACGCTTCCGCTAGCGGTCTCGGGATACGCGGTGGCAGTAGAGCCACGCCGCGGCCCGATCCTCACCACCTACCAGCTCAGTCCGCCCGACTGGCGCCCGTCGGACGGCCTCCTCCGCATCGGGGTCATCGCCGACCTTCACGCGTGCGAACCGTTCATGCCGGTGCACCGGATCGAGGAGATCGTCGAGGGGGCCAACGCGCTGGAGCCCGACATCTTCGTCCTCCTCGGCGATTTCGTGGAGGGCCTCAACGGTTTCTACGCCAAACCCCTCCCGATGGCGGACTGGGCCAATGCGCTGGCCCAGTTGCGATCGCCGCTCGGCTCCTTCGCGATCCTCGGCAATCATGACTGGTGGCACGATCCGACCGACCGGGCGAGCGCGGTGCGCGCGACGCTCGCGGCGCGCGCCATCCCGGTGCTGGAGAACGACGCACTCCTGATCCGGCGTCCGGGAACGGCGGGCTTCTGGCTGGGGGGCCTTGGCGACCAGCTCGCGTTCAAGGGAACCGGCCGCGGCGTCGACGACATGGGCCGGCTCCTGTCGCAGATACCGGACGACGGCCGGCCGGCGATTCTGCTGGCGCACGAGCCCGACGTGTTCCCTCAGGTCCCGGCCAGGTTCGGGCTGACCCTTTCCGGCCACACGCATGGCGGCCAGATCGCCCTCCCGCTGATCGGGCGTTTCCCGGTCGCCTCGCACTACGGCCAGCGCTACGCCTATGGCCACGTCCATGAACGGGATCGGCACCTGATCGTGTCGGCAGGGCTCGGCGTCTCGGGCGTTCCGGTCCGCTTCGGCGTGCCTCCGGAGATCGTGCTGGTCGAGGTCGGCGCGCCGGAGACCTTAGCGCTCCACAATGCCCAGAATCGGGCCGAACAGACCACCGCCCTGACGCTCTAGCTGCGGCGCATAAACCGACGACACCGAGCCATCGAGATAGAGCGCGTCACGTGCGCCGAGCCGATCCCGGAAGAATATCGCAAAATCGTAGAACGTGACCCCGCCGTGCGACAGCGCGAACGCCACGGTGTTCGGCCCCACAATGCCGACGCCGTTGCGGATCTTGCGGGAATCGCTGTCCACGAGGAATCGCGGATGGATCGTGCCGTCGATCAGCAGCATCGGCCCCGACTGAGTGGCGTAGACCGCCGGCGGCCGTTCGGCGAGGAAGCGCTGCGTCTCGGAAACGCCGGCCATGCCCTCGCCCCACCAGAAGATGCCATTGGGCATCAGGTGGAAATTGCCGGGACCCTCGTTTGTGTTCGCGGCCCTCAACTCGACGCCGTCCTCGACGTAGAGGCCGATGGGCCGGTACTCGTCGTCGAACATGCCGGCATTCATGGCGAAGGAAAGCCGCAGCCCCTGCGCCGCCAGTGCCGCATCGACCGCGCGGAACGTCCGGTACGGCGCGCCCGTTGCGCCGCTCCAGAACAGGCGAAGGTCGGACTGGTTCAAATCGGCGATGCAGACGGTGTAGGCGACGCCGTCGAAGTCGACCTCCTCGCAACTCGGAGGGGCCGCCAGCGCCGCCGGCGCGCCGACGAGGACGGGGAGCGACAAGACGGCGGCCGCCATGCCGCGACGGCAGGCGCGGAAAACTTGACCGCGTGTGGTGGCGTATCCCATATCAGCGGTCCAAACCCTAGAAAGCCCTTGTGTTTGCCATGGCTGCGACCACGCTCTACGACAAGATCTGGACCGATCATCTGGTGGACGATGCTCCCGATGGGACCGCCCTCCTCTACATCGATCGCCATCTCGTCCACGAGGTGACCTCGCCGCAGGCGTTCGAGGGGCTCCGGATGGCGCACCGGAAGGTGCATGCCCCGGAGAAGACCCTCGCGGTCGTCGACCACAACGTGCCCACGAGCGACCGCAGGTTCGGCATCTCGGATCCCGAATCGGCGACTCAAGTTGCTACTCTGGCAGAGAATGCGGCCGAATTCGGGGTCGAGTACTTCAACGAACTCGATCGCCGGCAGGGTATCGTCCACATCGTGGGTCCCGAGCAGGGCTTCACCCTGCCCGGCATGACGATCGTCTGCGGTGACAGCCATACCTCCACGCACGGCGCATTCGGCGCGCTGGCGCACGGCATCGGCACCAGCGAGGTGGAGCACGTCCTCGCCACGCAGACGCTGATCCAGCGCAAGGCGAAGAACATGCGCGTGACGGTCGACGGCGCGTTGCCGGACGGCGTCACCGCGAAGGACATCATCCTCGCCATCATCGGCAAGATCGGGACTGCCGGCGGCACCGGCCACGTCCTCGAATATGCCGGCGAGGCGATCCGCGCCCTGTCGATGGAAGGCCGGATGACGATCTGCAACATGTCGATCGAGGGTGGCGCCCGCGCCGGGCTGATCGCGCCGGACCAGACGACGTTCGACTACATTTTTGGCCGCCCGAAGGCGCCGAAAGGCGCCAACTGGGACGCCGCGATGCGGTATTGGGAGACGCTCCGCTCCGACGACGACGCGCATTTCGATACCGAGATCCGCCTCGACGCCGGCTCGCTGCCGCCGCTCGTCACCTGGGGCACCAGCCCGGAGAACGTGATCACGATTGACGGCCGCGTGCCGGATCCGGCCCTGATCGCCGATCCCGACAAGCGCCGCGCGATCGAGCGCGCCCTGGCCTATATGGGCCTCGAGGCCAACACGCCGATCCAGGACGTGTCGATCAACCGCGTCTTCCTCGGCTCATGCACCAATGGCCGCATCGAGGATCTCCGCGCCGCGGCAAAGGTGATCGCCGGCCACAAGGTCCACGAGGGCGTCTCGGCGATGGTTGTCCCTGGCTCGGGCCTCGTGAAGGAGCAGGCCGAGGCCGAAGGGCTGGACGTGATCTTCCGCGCGGCAGGCTTCGACTGGCGCGAGCCGGGCTGCTCGATGTGCCTTGCCATGAACGCCGACCGCCTCGCTCCCGGCGAGCGCTGCGCCTCGACCTCGAACCGCAATTTCGAGGGCCGTCAGGGCTTCAAGGGCCGCACGCACCTCGTGTCGCCGGCGATGGCGGCTGCGGCGGCGATCGCGGGGCGGTTCGTGGATATCCGGGACTGGCCGCGGGCGGCCTAGTTGGGGGATGCCGAATGCCGACGGCAAGGACCACCGCCATCTGGGTCGTCCTAGTCCTTCTGATCACGGGACTGCTGGCTGTCTCTCCGCTTGCTCAGTGGCGCGCCATCAGCGGCGGTGTTGGTCACGAAACGGAAGGCGATTGCCCCGCGACGTCTGGCTCCGTCGTAGCTGACCTTTGCGCTCAACTGCGCATGGCTGATGCTGCCGAACGAGTGGTCGATCTCGGCTGGTGGCAGTTTGCTCTTGGGATTCTAACTTTGGCTGGGTTGGGTCTGACGGTACATTTTGCTCGGATCGCTGCGAACGCTGGAATAGACTCCTCCAAGGCAGCAACGCTCTCCACGGTTTTTGCAGAATCACAAAACAAGCTGTCTGAGCTCTCTCTTATCGCTGGTCAGCGTGCTTATGTTCACTACAATTCGATTGGTTATGTTTCCCACCGGACCGACAACGAGCAACGTCTGTTTTGGCGGCTGCATCCCAACTGGGTCAATGTTGGGAATACTCCTGCAAAAAATTGTCGATTTGAAGTAAAGAGCAAGCTTATCGATGTTTCCGACGACGAATATTTTGACTTGTCGCTCAATGCTTTGATGCTTTCGTCGCCAATCGACCTTCATCAAGGAGCCACTATCCGATCCGGTCAACTCTCGGTGTGGGGAGATGAACTGGCCGAAGTCAAGCACGGAAAGAAGCGACTGTTTGTCTGGGGAGCGATTCAGTATGTCGACGTTTTTCCAAATACCCCGACGCACATGACTAGATTCATGGTAGAGGCTAAGAATATTACTGGCGATCCAACCAACAATTTTCACGCCGACACTAATATTGTGGCGATTGACTGGGTAAATATTGGCCGCCACACTTGTACAGACGAGGGATGCGCGGCAACCGTTAAGCGTCGATAATAGTTGGGAATCCGTCAAATAGGCGCCTGCGCGTGGCGGCATTCTCATATCGCGGTGAGCGGGTGGTCGCGGTGAAACGATTGCGTCTAAAGGAAGCGCCTATGACTAAGCAGGTCATTGTCACTCCGTCCGGTGAACGACTCGTTGTGCTCCCGGAGTCGGACTATGACGCACTGGTCGAAGCGGCAGAGGACGCAGCGGACATTGCCGCCGTTGCCGGTTTCGAGGAACGGTTGGCGAAGGGCGAGGAGGAGCTTGTTCCGACCGCCATGGTCGACCGAATGCTGAACGGAGAGAACCCCTTGAGGGTGTGGCGCGAGTATCGCGGCCTCACGGCAACGGCCCTCGCCGAGAAGGCCGGCATCGCACAGTCCTATGTCTCGCAGATCGAGACGGGCCGTCGTGACGGAACCGTGGAGACATACAGGCGGCTCGCCGAGGCTCTCGGCGTGAGCATTGATGATCTCGTGTGATTGGACAGGTGGCGCCGTTCCTACCGCATTGGGATCCGAAGGCGTGGTCCAGCCGATCCACGGCCGCTTCCCGCCTGCTTAGACTGCAACGCTGATATCCCCACGCCGGGGACGGCAACTCTGGCGACGGGCGACGCAGGCGAGTATGGTTTGTTCGGTCTGGACCGAACAAACGGATCATTGGAAACGTGGACAGCGAGCAGGCCAGCGCCTTCATCGACCAGCACGGCCTCTTCTGGGACCGGGTCGGCGGCAACCGCACCATGGGCCGGATCCTGGCGTGGCTGATGATCTGCAATCCACCCGAACAGTCGGCCCCTGACATCGTCGCCGCCCTTGACGTGAGCAAGGCCAGCGTCTCGACCGCGATGCGCGGGCTCGAGACTGCCCGGCTCATCGAGCGCGTCGCTCGTCCCGGAAGCCGCCGCGTCCATTTCCGGCTGCCGCCCGGCGGCTGGGACGTCGTGGCCCGGCGGCGCGTCGAGGAGGCAGCAAACCTGATCGTAATCGCCGAGAAGGGCGTAGCGGCCGTAGCCGACGAGCCTCCCGGGCACCAGGAGCGCATCAGGGACTATCTCGAATGGCTCACATGGTGGCGCCGCGCCCAGGAAGACCTGTTGCGCGGGCGCCCCAAGGGAGAACGGAAATGACGGCAGCGATCGAGATTTCGAGCCTGGCCAAGCGTTTCGGCCCGGTCGAGGCCCTCCGTGGGATCGATCTCAGCGTCGAGACGGGCGAGGTCTTCGGCTTCCTCGGCCCCAATGGCGCCGGGAAGACCACGACAATCCGGCTGCTCCTCGACCTCATCAGGCCGACGGGCGGCCGCGCGCTCGTCTTCGGGATCGACGCCCAGAAGGATCCGGTCGCGATCAGGCGCCGCATCGGCTACCTGCCGGCGGAACTCGTCCTCGATCCGCGGCTTCGCGCCGGCGAGCTGCTGGACTATTTCGCGAACCTCCAGGGCGGCGTCGACACTGCGTGGCGCGCGGAGCTCGTCCGGCGGATGGATCTCGACGAGCAGCGCGCGACCCGCACGATGTCGACGGGCAACAAGAAGAAGGTCGGCATCGTCCAGGCGTTCATGCACCGGCCGGATCTCCTGATCCTGGACGAGCCGACCAGCGGCCTCGACCCGCTGGTGCAGCACGAGTTCCACAATCTCCTCGGCGAGGTCGTGGCGGCTGGGGCGACCGTGTTCCTGTCGTCCCACGTCATGGCCGAGATCGAGGCCATCGCCGGTCGCGTGGCGATCATCCGGGCCGGCGAGATCGTGACGGTCGACACGGTGTCGGCGCTTCTCGCGCGGGCCGGGCGCCAGGTCACGCTGCGGTTCGCATCGCCGGTGCCGGCAGCCGCCTTCGCCGGCCTCGACGGCGCTACCGAGGTCAGGGTCGATGGCGCCAGCGTGACGGCAACCCTCGCCGGCTCGCCCGATGCGATCGTCAAGGCGGCGGCGCAATTCCCGCTCATCGGGCTCTCGATGCGCGAGCCGGCGCTCGAGGACATCTTCCTCGCCTACTACAGGAAGGCTGCGTAGCCATGCTCGGATCGGTCCTTGCCAAGAGCCTTCGCGACCAGCGCGCCGCAACCGGGGGCTGGAGCCTTGCGATCGCGATTCTCATCGTCGCGGTCATCGCGCTTTGGCCGGCCTTCGCGTCCGCGATGAGCGAACTGGCGCGGTTCATGACGACCTTGCCCGAGCCCATTCGGGCGCTGATGGGCAGCGGAGACATCTCCACCGCCCGCGGCTTCTTGTCGGTCGAGTTGTTCGCCTACATCCTGCCGGTCCTCGTGGCCGTGCTCTCGATCGGCAAGGGCGCGGCGACGATCGCCGGCGAGGAGGAGCGCGGCCAACTCGAACTGCTCCTCGTCCGACCGCTGCCCCGCCGCAGCATTGCCTGGCAGAAGGCGCTTGCGCTTCTGGCCGTGGTGACGCTCGTGGCAACGGCCGGGTGCGTGGTCGCCATCGTGGGCGTCCTTGTGGCCGACATGGATGTCGCGGCCGGCGAGATCGCCCGGGCGATGCTCGGGCTCGGCCTCTTCGGCTGGTTCTTCGGCAGCCTCGCCTTCGGAATCGGGGCGGCCACCGGACGGAAGATCGTCGCCATCGCAATTGCGGCGGCGGTGGCGTTCGCGGCGTACATGGCTGCGACCTTCGCGCCGCTGATCCCCGCGCTGCACTGGCTCGCCGACGTGTCGCCGTGGTCGTGGGCGTTCGGCGATGACCCGATCGCCGACGGCATCAAGGCGGGTGGCGCTCTGGGGCTCCTCGCCGGGACGGCGCTCTTCATCGGCCTCGGGATCGTCGGGTTCGACCGGCGCGACGTGCGCTGACCGCGGACTTGCGCCATTGCCCGGCCGCCGCCATGTTCCGCGCCGACATGGAAGACAGTTCAGCCACGACCTGGTCGGATCGCGCCGCGCCCTCCCTCGATGACCTCGAGGCGATGGGACGCGTCGCCCTCACGCAGCTTCCGGAGGCGTTCCGGAAGCAGATCGGCGAGGTCCGGATCGGGGTTGCCGAGTTCCCCGAGGACGATGTGCTCGACGAACTGGGCGCGGAGACGCCGTTCGACATCCTCGGCCTCTTCACCGGCGTCGGCATGGCGCACGATTCCGCCACGCCCTACACGGGACGGCTGCCGAACCTCATCTGGCTCTACCGCCGGCCCATCCTCGACTACTGGACCGAGCACGAGGAAACGCTCGGGACGATCGTCACGCATGTCCTGATCCACGAGATCGGCCACCATTTCGGCCTGTCGGACGACGACATGGAAGCGATCGAGGCTGAGGCGGGGTAGATGTCCTCCAAGCGACTACTTCTCTATCTTCTCAGAAATGAACCTCCTGAAATCGTCGAGGCTGCCTTTCGCGAAGCCCTCTTTGCTGAGAATGATCCCGATCTTTCCAATCATTAGGACATAAGATCTTCTCAGATCGTGGGTCCGAGTGATCTGACTGTACTCGAATTTCATCGTGATCGTTCCCTCTTCGATCGCGATGCGCTCGCCAAAATAGAGTACACTTTCGGGCTGCTTCCAATTGTGCATGCGTCGAGCTTGAGATTTCATTCGCCACAAGCACAATAGCGGAGCACCAATCCACATCCACACGACAATAAGAACACACCACACTATAAGTCCAACCGGTGTCGTTCGATCGCTGTACAACACGACAATAATGACCGCAATTATAATCGCGGCGATGAACAAAGACAGAATCAGCTGTATCCTTCCAAGCACTACCTTGTAGATATACTCTATGAGAATCTGGCTTGAGGATACGTATCGATTCTCGAATTGAACGTCCATGAAATGCCCCTTGCCGCGCTCGCGCGCCCCAAATACAGCGACTACCTAATGGCCCGGTTTCAGGTCTGTGCTTAGTGACCTCGAACGGAGGATCAGGCAGCTTGGCCGAAAGATCGTTGCACCGCTGTCACCTTGACGCGGTGCGCCCCACGACGCATCTGATGCCCCTCATCCTCGAGGCCACGACCATGCAGCCGTTCACCACCCTCACCGGCGTTGCCGCGCCGCTGCCGATCCTCAATGTCGACACCGACATGATCATCCCGAAGGATTACCTGAAGACGATCAAGCGAACCGGGCTCGGCAAGGGGCTCTTCGCCGAGATGCGGTACAATGAGGACGGCACGGAGAACCCGGACTTCGTGCTTAACCGCCCGGCCTACCGAACCGCGAAGATCATCGTTGCGGGCGACAATTTCGGCTGCGGGTCGAGCCGCGAGCATGCGCCGTGGTCGCTGCTCGACTTCGGCATCCGCGCGGTCATCTCGACCTCGTTCGCGGACATCTTCTACAACAACTGCTTCAAGAACGGCATCCTGCCGGTCGTGGTCCCGAAGGAGGATCTCGACAAGCTGATGGACGATGCCGAGCGCGGCGCGAATGCCACGCTGACGATCGACCTCGAGAAGCAGGAGATTCATGGCCCGGACGGCGGCGTCGTGCATTTCGAGATCGACGCGTTCAAGAAGCACTGCCTCCTGAACGGGCTCGACGACATCGGCCTGACGCTCGCCAAGAAGGACAAGATCACGTCCTTCGAGGAGCGGGCGGCGGCGAGCCGTCCCTGGATCTGAGCCGGCGCCGCCGACGTAACGGCACGCGCCGGCCCATTGCGGGGCGTGGGAGACGGCCGCAGGCGGCGGCCGCCCGGGAGGTCAGCCCTTGGCGGGCTCGAACATCTGGCCGCCCGGCGCATCGCCGAGCCAGTTCACCATGATGTAGAGGCTGCCATCGTACTTCTCGATGCGGAAGAGAATGAGGCTGTCGTCGAGGAGAAGCTCGTACACGCCATAGGTGCCGCCGTCCTCGCCGAACTCGACGCCGCCGTCGAAGCCGTAGGGCTCCACCAGCGCGGCGATGTCGAGGTCATCGACCGCCCCGTAGATGTCGTAGGTGCACGACACCGCCATGATCGTCGGGTAGGTTTCGATCTGGGCGTAGAAATAGGCTTCCCCGCCCTCGCTGTAGTACGACGCGCCCACCGACAGGTAGTTCGCGCCGATCGTGTAGCCGTCGTCGACTTCCCACCCGCCGAGGCTGCGGAACGTGTCCATCGCCATGCCGGGGTCGTCCACGACGTTCATGCAATAGGCGTAGGCGTCCTCGAACGCTGCCGCGATCATGGGCGACTCGCGCGGGGCCTTCTGGGCGAGCGCGGGAGCCGCGGCGAGGCCCAGCGTGGTTGCGGTGGCGAGCAGCAGGACGCCGTAGCGGCCGCGAACGTCGTTCAGGATCATGATTTCCTCCTTGAAAGGCGACGGCCAACGCCGCGCCTGCGGCCCGCAGTCTATCATTCCAAGTCTGCCGGCAGATGAACGGGGCCGCCGGAACGGCCCCGCCGCAGCCGTCTATTTGGCGCCTGTCGCCGGGCCGTCGCGGTAGCCGGGCCCGATCCAGTCGAGCTGGAAGTAGAGGTAATCCTGCTGGGCCTGCAGGAGCCAGAGCTGTCCGCCGGTATCGTCGGCGATTTCCCACACGCCGTATGTGCCGTCGTTGAGAGTCTGATACTCGCCGTCGAGGCCATAGTCATTGAGGAGTTCGAAGTCCGGAGCGGCGTAGGCGCCCTCGACCTCGAACGTGCAGTACACGAGATCGATCGTCGGATACTGTTCGAGCGTGGCGTACAGATACTTGTCGGCCGTTGTCTCGTTGCCGATCAGCGATGCATTGATGTAGGTCTGGTACGGGCCATAAGTGGCGTCGTCGTCGATCGTCCAGCCGGCAGCCGTGAGCGACGCACGGAGGTAGTCGAGACCGGCCACCGCATCGAGGCAGAGATTGTAGCCCTCGTCGATGACGTCCTGCCCTCCCCCGGGCCCCTTCTGGGCGAACGTCGGCGTGCTGGCCAGGACTACCGGGAGCAATGCCGCCGCGGCAGCACCAAGCCGGAACCGGCGCGACACCGCGCCGGTGCGATACATCATCGAAACACCCATCCGAGAAAGCTCCTTTGTGAAACTGTGGCACCAAGCGCGGCCGATTCCATCGAGCCTGCACGCCACGCCCATCCCCCGGCGTCGGCACTGTAACATCGTCTGCCGCGGTGCGTCTGCGGGTCGGCTCAGCGCCGCAAGTCACTATCGCCGTACCGGCTTGGACGGCGGCGCGGGAACCACGGGCGCCATTGCGTCCCAGGCCGCATAGGCCGCGTCGATCACCGCGCGCCCTTCCGCACCGACCTCAATCAGGAGTTCGGCGACCGCGCCCGTCTCGTATGTCAGCACGAAGCTCAGCCAGCGGCGTGAGAAGTGGACCCGCGCGAACGGCCAGGCCAGGTCGTTCTCGATCCGCACCGCGTACTCCTGGGGCGCACCGGTTGGCCTTGCCTCGTAGAATCCCCCGATGCCGGCCGTCGCCTCATGCGCGCGGGACAGGAGGGCGGCAAGGTCGGCGACGCCCCCGCCGGGGAAGTCCGGCGGCGTATCGGCGCGAAGCGTCACCGTCATTCCACGGCTGTCGCGATCGACGGACTGGGGATCGGCCACGGCCGTCACCGTTATGGTTACGCCGAGATCCGGTACGTCGGCGACGAGGCGGATCTCAGGCCCGTTCGCCCCGTCTCCGAGCGACCAGCGGGCAATGGTGGTGTGGCTCGGCCAGGGGGCGCCTTTCGGCGCATCGTTGTTCGGCTGTTCGTAGAGGACCGCGTACGGCGTAGCATCCCACCCGGCAGGGGCGTCCACGACCGGCTCGTCGATGCCGAACCGGGCGATCTCGTGCGGCGAGAAGCAATAGGCGCCGCCCGACGATGTCTCGATGATGGAGGAAAGCAGGTCCTCCGACAGGTCGAACGACATCACGAGTTCGATGAAGTCCGCCAGGTCGAGCTGGGCCTTGTCGAGGTCGACCGTGTCGGCGAAGAGAACCGCGACGCAGAGAATTCCCTCCGCGCGGCGCTGCGGCCCTGCGAGGAAAACGATGCCGCAGGCGAGATGGCAATAGTCGCCGGCCTCGATCCGCGTCGCAAGGCCGAGATCGCGGACGCGGCGGGCAATGGCTATCGTCTCGGCCTGCACGGTCCCATCGCCGCTGAGGATCAGCGTGCGGACGCGGGGATGCTCGGCGAGCGCCGCCTCGAAGGCGGTCGCCGCGCCGGGAGCAATGGCGCCGCGAAGGCGCAGTACCGTCGGCTCGGCCGGATCGAACACCCACGGGTCCGCCGGCGCCTTGGTCGCGGCTGTCGCCGCTGGCGGCCGCACGCCCTGGCCAAACGCCGACGGCGCGCCTGCGGCGACCATCAGGAGGCCGGCCAGGAGGGATGCCAGGATCAGGCCGGGCCCGCGACTATGGCGCATCGGCGAGCTCCCCGAACAGGTGCGCCAGCACGTCGTCCGCCGGATCGCCCAGTTCGACGGCGATCGTGGCGGGCGTGCCGTCCACGTTGGCGAATGTCAGCTCGAGCCATCCGCCGGCCAGGAGCGCCGGGATGTCGGTGTCGCCGATCTGCAGGCTGAAGCCGCGCCGGAGCAGTTCGCCCGACAGCGCCACCGCCCCGCCATCCGGCCCGGCCCTGACGCCGATACCTTCCAGGCTGGCGAGGCCGCCATGGAGGATGCGGGTGGGATATGACCAGGCGGCGGCTTCCACCTTGATCGACCTGCCGCCTTCAAGCCGTCCGATCGAGGCGCGCCCCCAGATATCGGCCTCGGGGAAGCGGAAGGTGACGATGGCCTGATGCGTGGAGGCATCGAACGCCCAGGTCGCGGTGCCTTCGACGGCGAGCGGCTCAACGACCTTGGGCGGGTCGGGCGGCATGTCCAGGACGACACGGGTCGCTGCCGCCGGGTCGGGCAGGCTCCGGCCCCACGCGGAGGCAGCATCGGCGAAGACGGCCTGCGCGGCGCTCAACTTGCCGATCAGGAGCGCGCCGCCGCTGCCGTCGGCGTAGCTGAAGACCAGCGTGAAGCCGCGGTGGTCGAAGAGGAGTTCGTCGTTCCGCTCGCTCCACCGGGCGGGCAGCACGATCCGGAACGTGTTCTCGCCCGTCGCCGTCGCGGAGCCCATCAGGTCGACGATTTCGCCCGCGGCAGTGTCTACCGTCAGACGCTCGATGTACTCGGCCACCCGTGGCTCGCCCGGCCGGAAGATCACGTCGATGCGCGTCGCCCCGTCGTTGCCAAGCCGGGCGATCTCCAGGCCGACCTCGAGGTCGGCCTCCGCGATGGCGATCGTTGCGGTGATCGCGGGATCGTCGGCCGGTCCGGTGAGACTCCAGGCCAGCGCCCCGCGATACTCGCCGTCGACGTCGAAGTTCCGGTCGAGCGCGACGTAGCGGACGCCGCTCGTGGCGGCAATCCGGGCCAGGAGGTCGTCATTCATCCGGTTGAGTTGGTCCAGCGTGCCCCGGTTGATCTCGGCGATCTCCCCCGGCGTGAAGACGTGGATGTCCTCGTTCGGGGTCCGGTACGTCGCAAGGATCGCCCGCAGCGGAATGCCGAAGTGCATCCACGATTCGAGAGTGAAGCCGAGGAGCAGGGCGATTTCGTCCGGCCGGACGAACACTTCGTCCGAGTAGCTGCGATGGACGCCGAGTTCGCCGACCGCCACCCGCCGCGTGCCGCCGAAGAAGATCGTGCTGCAGGCCGAGTAGCAGCCCGCCCCCTCGGGAACGAAGGTATCGATGCCGAGCGCGTAGACCAGCTCGGAGATGACGCGCGCCTGCTCCGTGAGGCCACCGGGGCTGTCGAGGACGAGAAGCGCCACGTCGGGGTGGTCGAGGACGAGCGCGACGAAGTCGTCCGAGGCATGTTCCTCGATCGGCCCGTCGAGATACGCGATCCGGCTGTCGACCGCGTCGAGCCGGAAGATGCCATATCCCGTGTCGGGCGGGGGGACGATGGCGGCCGCCGCGGCACCCGCGGCCAGACACGCCGCAAGTCCGGCGGCGACGATGGCCGAAACTCTCATTTGGTCAGCGCCAGCCCCTGCAATGCATCCTGCCGACGACGGACCACACCCGTCGGGCCGGTCGGCACAATGACCCAGCGGGCAACGACCGTCTACGCCCGGAGCGCGGGTGCAATCCGCTGGCAGAGTTCGACGAGTTGGTTCACGGCCTCCACGGACTTGTCGAACATGTCGCGCTCGGCCCGGTTCAGCTCGATCTCGATCACCCGCTCGACACCGTCGGCGCCGATGACGACCGGAACGCCGATATAACGGCCGGAAACGCCGTACTGGCCCTCCAGGTAGGCCGCGCAGGGGAGCAGCCGCTTCTTGTCGCGAAGATAGCTCTCGACCATCGCGATCGCCGATGCCGCGGGCGCGACGAAGGCGGAGCCGGTCTTGAGCAGCCCGACGATCTCGGCGCCGCCGTCGCGGGTCCGCTGCACGATCTCGTCGAGCCGCGCGGATGTCGTCCAGCCCATGCGGATGAGGTCGGTAAGGGGAATGCCGCCCACGGTCGAGTAACGAACCAGGGGCACCATCGCATCGCCATGGCCGCCCAGCACGAAGGCCGTCGTATCCTCAACCGAGACCTTGAACTCCTCGGACAAGAAGTAGCGGAAGCGCGCGGCGTCGAGGATGCCGGCCATGCCGACCATGCGGCCCGGCTTGATCCCCGAGAACCGCTGCAGCGCCCAGACCATCGCGTCGAGCGGATTGGTGATGCAGATGACGAAGGCGTCGGGGGCGTATTTCGCCAGCCCCGCGCCGACCTGCTCCATGACCTTGAGGTTCACGTCGAGGAGGTCGTCACGGCTCATGCCGGGCTTTCGCGGCACCCCGGCGGTCACGATGCAGACGTCGGCTCCGCGGATGGCAGCATAGTCGGACGCGCCGACAAGGCGGATATCGAAGCCGTGCAGCGGCGCCGATTCGGCGATATCGAGCGCCTTTCCGGCGGCAACGCCGTCGGCGACATCGAACAGCACGACATCGCCGAGTTCCTTTGCGGCGATCAGGTGGGCCATCGTGCCACCGATCTGGCCGGACCCGATCAACGCGATCTTGGCTCTCGCCATGTGACGCAGCACCCCCGAAGACGAAAAGAGAAGCCCAGCCCGCCGCGGCTGACGCTAGCGGAAGAAGAAGACCGGCGTTCCATCGAGCAACTGGCCTTCAAAGCGCAGCGCGCTCACCGGAGCCAGCGTCGCGATCGAGGTGCCGTCGGCCGAAGCGAGGGTGACGACGTTGCCGCTGAGACTCCAGGTCCCAACCGACCGGAGAACGGACGACGCGCACTCGGCCTGCCCGAGCATGGGCTGAGTGGAGGCGCGGAAGTAGTCGCCGGTCCAGGCCGTCAATGTGAGGAACAACCGACAGTTGGTGTTTCCCGTGGTCACGGTCCAGCCGCCGATGATGTCGGGCGACCGGACGTCCGTGGCGGCGTTCGCCGCAAGGGCACCCACCTGGTTGGGTTCACCGATCGCGTTAGCCGGCGGAAGCGGACCGGCGCCGGTCGGCGGCGTCGTGGCCACCGGGCCGGGATCGTATCCCTCGGCGGGCGGAAGCGTGCCCGTCTCGACGGCGGTCGTCGGGGCGGCCTGGTTGAAGTCGGTTGGCTGGCCAGTCGCGGCGGCCTGCGTGCCGCCGCCGAGGGGAATTCCGATCGCCCCGACCTGGCCGCAGGCTGCGAGCGTGAGCGCCAGGAGCGGCGCGACCCAAACCAGCTTCATCCGCAAGCACCTCTCTCGGCCGCGGCAGCGGGCCATGCAAACGCGACGGGACCCGAACGGACTGCCTCGGGGCTTCGTGGCATAAGCGGCAGATACCTTCCTTCGTTCCCCCGGACAAGTGTGGCCGGGGAAAACCTCCCGGGAGCAATGCGCCCGGCTCGGGCGTTGTACCGGCACCATTTGACGGAGGCGTGAAATGAACGATCAGCGCAAGCCATTGGAAACGCGCGAGGATGCTGCCCTGGACGAGGCCCTCGAAGAGAGCTTTCCCGCCAGCGATCCACCGGCGACGTCGCCTGGGCATGCCGGCGAGCCGGCGCCCCTCCTCGACGAGCGGAACAGACAGCGCGGCAATCGCCCGCGGGCCGGCGACGAACAGGCGCGCTAGACGCGGCGCGTCAGGCCGCGCGGATGGCGGAGCGCACGAACTCGCGTGCTGCCGCCCGCGTCGCTTCAGCGGCGAACCGGCGCAGCATGGTGGCGAGTTCCCCGATGGGCCCATCGGACGTCATCTCGTGGCGGGCCAGAACATCGTCGACCACGCGCCGCGACATCCGCGGCGCAGGACCGTTGAAGGCGCTGTACTCGCGGCAGGCCGACAAGGCGGATGCGAAAGCCCCGAACGCGGACAGCGGCAGGCCGGCGCGGCCATAGACGGCCTTGAGCGGCCCTGCCCTCCCATCGTTGACGAGGCTTCGCACGCGGCCCTCAGGTACGCTTGACAGGATCGAGAGGGCCGCGGCGAAGAAGGAAACATTTCCTGCGCACAAGGCGCGGAGGAGGAGCGACGTGGTCAGCTGACCCGTGCTGCGAAGGTGCTCGGCCAGTACGGCCAGATGCTCTTCCGCCGTTTCGGCAGCGATAGCGACTGTCGCGTCGTCGCAGGCGTCGCGCACCACCTCGTCGGCCCGGACGTCGTCCAGCCAGGAACGCCGGCTCACCAGCACGCCCAGCGCGTGTCCGAGATCGCGGAGAAGGCCGTGGCGAACGGCGACGGGCAGATCGTCGCGCTCCAGGAGAATGCTGCGGATGTCCGGGTCGCTGCCGAAGCGCGCCGCCAGCCGCGACAGCGTCATCGGCACGATCGAAGCCCCCTCGTTCTCGAGGAGGATGCGACAGCACAGCGGGCCGCCCAGCTCGGCGATCGCTGCCGCGACACTCGGCGCAAGCACCGGACGGCCGGCGATGGCCTCCTGGAGCGGCACGGACATCGTGGCGACGAGGTCGACGAGTTCGCCGTCGAGAAGCACCGGCGAACGCGAGGCGACCTCGACCGCGATGTCCTGGCGGTCCTGGACGAGGCTGAGAATCAGGTTCCGCGGTGCTTCGGGGCTGCCGCCGAGCGCATCGGCAAGGGCGAAGCGAACCTGCGGCGACGGATCGTCGAGGAGGATGGTGAGCGATGTCTCCATCCGCTCGAGCGTGTCGCGGTCGACGTCGGCATAGAGATACGACCGGGCCAGGGCGTGGGCGGCCTCAGCACGCTGCGCGGTTGATGCCGTTTCAAGCCAGCCGATGAAATCGCGGACGATCAACAGCTTCCCCGGGCTTCTTCACGTAAGCCACGACGCGTCGGTCATGGTTACTGAAGCGTGAGTATTGGCCCGGCATGGTAAAGTTGAGGTTAACCTTCCGCCGTCAGCCGACGGGCGGCGCCCATCGCGTGACGAGGGTGGCGATTTCGGGCCGCCAGCGCTCCCGCGGCGGGACGCGGGGCGTGCCGACATGGATGAAGCCGGCGATCCGCTCGCCCTCGACGAGGCCGAACATCGTCCGGGCCCAGTCGTCATAGGCCGGCCAGTCGGTGAGCCAGTTCGCGGCAAAGCCGAGCGCATGCGCGGCGTTGAGGAGGTTCATCGCGACCGCGCCGGTGGAGAGAATCTCCTCCCACTCCGTCGCCCACTCGCTCGGCACGAGCCGGCTGACGAGGACGATGACCGTCGGCGCTCTGGTGAAGCGTTCGCGCTCGGCGTCAAGTTCCTGCGGGTGCGGCGGCGGCGCGCGCTCGGCGCGGCGCGCCGCGAGCGCCTCGCCAGCGGCGCGCCGGGCGTCGCCCTCGATGATGATGAAGCGCCACGGCGCCTCCTTGCCGTGGTCCGGCACGCGGGTCGCGACGCGGAGAAGCCGCTCGAGCGCCGCCGCATCCGGTCCGGGTTCGCCGAGAAACGCGGCCGGGATCGAGCGGCGCGTCGCAAGGAACTCGTACGGGGCGGTCATCGGCGCTCTCCTCGTCGCCCACAGGGCGTGACGCAAATCGCTTGCATGCTACAGGGAAGGTCGCAAAAACGCCTCGCTCCAGGTCTCAGAACAGCCCCCACGCAAACGCTTCGGCAGAGCTCGACCAAATGATTCGACGGCGAGGAAGACGGCGCGGTCTGGTTGCGGCCACGGTGGTGGCTGCGGCAGTCCTCCTTGCCGTGCCCGCTCCTCCGTTCGCGATCCCCGCCTTTGCCCAGGACGCGGGGGTTCCCCTTCCTCCCCCCAATCCCGCGCGCCTGCCTGCGCTACCGGAGGCCGAACTGATCGGCCCGACTCTCGACGGGTTCTCGGCCATCGCGGGCGGGGACTTGCCGCTTCCTGGCGGCGATCCCGCCCTGCCGCTGAACTTCCTGCCCAATCCCCAGCCCGACGGCGGCGGCGGACCGCTGAACCTGGTGCCCAATCCCGGCGGGCCGCTCGACCTGCTGCCGCTGCCCAACGCTGCGACCCCGCCCGAGGCCGGACCGTCCGTGGCCGCAGGTCCGCCCGTCGATTTCCTCCTCACCGCCACCATGGTCGAGGGCGGCACCGTGATCCCGTCCGACATCAGATGGTGGATCTTCGGGGAGAACCCCGGCCGCGACGGCACACTCCCTCTCGTGAGGGAGATTGAAGGCGGCGCTGTGCGGGTGCTGCTTTCGCCTGGCTTCTACCTCGTTCAGGCGGTCTATGGCCGCGCCACCGCCACGACCCGGATCGAGGTTGGGCCGACGTCGCGCGATGAGACGATTGCCCTCAATGCCGGCGGACTTCGCCTGCGCGCGGTGATCGGCGACGAGCTCCCGATCCCGCCGGCCGACCTTCGCTTTGAGGTCCTCATGGCCGGCGAGAACGCCGGCGACCGGACGGTGGTCACCGAGAACGCGGGGCCGGACCAGATCATCCGGCTCAGCGCGGGCCCGTACCAGGTCATCAGCTACTATGGCGAGACCAACGCCATCGTTCGCGCCGACGTCACCGTCACCGCGGGACAGCTGACCGACGTGACGCTCTACCATCAGGCAGCGCGGGTCACGCTCAAGCTCGTCACTTCACGCGGCGGCGAGGCGCTGGCCAATACCGCATGGTCAGTCGTGACGGAGGGCGGCGAGATCGTGTTCGACAGCGTCGGCGCCTTTCCGACCCTCGTGCTTGCCACGGGCAACTACACCGCCATCGCCAAGCACGGCGATGACGTCTTCGAAAGCCCGTTCACGGTCGGCGCCGGCCTCAACCGCGATGTCGAGGTATTGGCCGAGAACCCGGTACAGGCGGCGGTCGCTCCCTAGCAATTCCGTTCCTGTGGGCTTTGCAGGCTCATCGTGCACTCGCCTGCGGCCGAAGGGAGCGCGCGATTGGACCGGCCGACCCGAAACGATGGCGAGCGGCGTGACCGACGGCCTCTTGTGCATCGGGTCGCGCCGCAGCGCCGCCCTCTTCAAATTCAGCGCAGCGTGGCCAGCATTGCCTGAAGAAGGGGCGTTGCCCCGGCGAAGTCCTCCACCACGACGAGGACGACGAAGGTCGTTCCATCGCGATCGACGACGATGAGGTTTGACCCGCCAGGCATCCGAACGGAGGCGAACGAGGCTGTCACGGCAGGTCCGGCGACGGTCTCGAAGGGGACGACAGACACGTCGCTTGCCGCATAGATCGAGGCAACGCGGCGCGCCGCATCCTCAAGGGACATCCCCGGCACGATGCCGAGGAGGCCATTGGTCTCCGGGGGCACGATCCCCATTACGAGGGTGCCCGTCGGAAGCGGATTGTTCATCATGAGCGTGCCGACCGCGCTCGGCGTAGAGGCGATCACGACGAAACCGCTGAGGTCGAGGACCCAGCCGGCCGGATAGTCGATCGCCCAGTGGCCGTTGTAGTCCAGCGTCTCGCTCAGCGCCGGCAGGATGCGGGCCTGCGGCGCCTGCGCCCACGCGGGCGCCGCCCCCGAAATGCCCGCGACCGGGGCGGCCATCAAAGCCGCCGCCAGTATCGATCTCCGCAAACGTCCCATGCGCAGTCCCTCCCCTCGGCCGCGCGAGCGCGCAGCTAACCGGTCCCGGCCGCCCGGCGAAGATCCGGGGGCATCGCCTCGTCGCGCATCATCGCGATGGCGGCGTCCAGCGTCATCGACTCCTGGTCCTTCGCGCCGAGCCGACGGATGTTCACCGTGCCCTCCTCCGCCTCGCGCTTGCCGCACACCAGGATGAGCGGCACCTTCGCCAGCGAATGCTCGCGAACCTTGTAGTTGATCTTCTCGTTGCGAAGGTCGGCCTCCGATCGCAGTCCCGCGGCGCGAAGTCTGGCGTTGACCTCCGAGGCATAGGCGTCCGCATCACCGGTGATCGTGGCAACGACCCCCTGCACGGGCGCCAGCCACAGCGGGAAGTGGCCGGCGTAGTTCTCGATCAGGATGCCGAGGAAGCGCTCCATCGAGCCGCAGATGGCGCGGTGGATCATCAGCGGCACGGTCTTGTCGCTCGTGCTGTCGATATAGAACGCGCCGAGCCGGCTCGGCATGTTGAAATCGACCTGCGTGGTGCCGCACTGCCACTCGCGGCCGATGGCGTCGTGGAGCGTATACTCGAACTTCGGCCCGTAGAACGCGCCCTCGCCCGGATTCATCCCGATGGTGACGCGACCGTTCGACCGCCGCTCGATCTCCGTCAGGATTTCCGTCATCACCGCTTCGGCGCGGTCCCACGCCTTCTCCGAGCCGACGCGGTTCTCCGGCCGGGTCGAGAGCTTCACGGTGATCTTCTCGAAGTCGAAGTCGGCGTAGGCGGACAGGATCAGGTCGTTGATCTTGAGGCACTCCTCCGCCATCTGCTCCTCGGTGCAGAAGATGTGGGCGTCGTCCTGGGTGAAGGCGCGCACGCGCATCAACCCGTGTAGCGCTCCCGACGGCTCGTAGCGATGGACAGTGCCGAATTCGGCCATCCGGAGTGGTAGATCGCGGTAACTCTTCAACCCGTGCTTGAAGATCTGGATATGGCCCGGGCAGTTCATCGGCTTGATGGCGTAGACGCGATCGTCGTCATCGACGTCGTCGCCGGCCGGCTGCGCCTTGAACATGTTCTGGCGGAACCAGTTCCAGTGACCGGACTGCTCCCACAGGACCTTGTCCAGCATCATGGGAGCGTTGACTTCCTGGTAGTCGGCCTTCAGCCGCCGCCGCATGTAGGCGACGATCTCCTGGAAGATCGTCCAGCCCTTGGGGTGCCAGAAGACCGTGCCCGGCCCCTCCTCCTGGAAGTGGAAGAGATCGAGTTCGCGCCCGAGGCGGCGATGATCGCGCTTCTCGGCCTCCTCGATACGGGTGAGGTAGGCGTCGAGGTCGGCCTTGCTTGTCCAGGCCGTGCCGTAGATGCGGGTGAGCATCGGCCGGTTGGAATCACCGCGCCAGTACGCGCCGGCAACCTTGGTCAGCTTGAAGGCATCGCCGATCTGCCCGGTCGAGGCCATGTGCGGCCCGCGGCAGAGATCGAACCACTCACCCTGGTGATAGATTTTGAGCGCCTGCCCTTCCGGGATCGCGTCGACGAGTTCGACCTTGAAGGCCTCGCCCTTGTCGCGGAACACCTGCTTCGCGCGCTCGCGGTCCCATTCCTCGACGGTGAACGGCGCGTTGCGGGCGATGATCTCCCGCATCTTCGCCTCGATCCTCGGCAGATCCTCGGTCGTGAACGGCTCGTTCCGGAAGAAGTCGTAGTAGAAGCCGTTGTCGATCACCGGGCCGATGGTCACCTGCGTGCCGGGCCACAGCTCCTGCACCGCCTCGGCCATCACATGCGCCGCGTCATGGCGGATCAGTTCGAGCGCGCGCGGGTCGTCGCGGGTGACGATCTCGATGCGGGCGTCCTGGGTGATGGGAGCCGACAGGTCGCCGAGCTTGCCGTCGAGCGTGACCGCCGCGGCCTTCTTCGCCAGCGATTTCGAGATGCCTTCCGCGACCGCGCGGCCGGTGACGCCGGCCTCGAAGGCGCGCACGGAATTGTCGGGAAAGGTCAGGTTGATCATCGGCTTCTCCGGCTCACTCCTGCACACGGGCGCAGGTAAGCGTTTGCGTTGGGCGACCTGATTAGGGCGAAGCGGCGGGCCGGTAAAGACCCGGCAAGCCCTGTCGACGGCTCGACTACGCGCGTCGAGGCTTGAGTCTGGCCGCCGGTGTTGCGAACGTGCCGGTATCAATGGGGGCAACGCCATGCGGGCTTTCCTGACCGGAACGATAGCAGTCGCGTTGCTGGTGTCGGCAGAGGCGGCGTCAGCAGGCCCGCACGACGCCGAAATCGAGACAATCCTCACCGAGGCGGCGACCGACTGGTCGGCGGTCCTGTCGTGCAGCATCCTCAACCCGGAGGAACACACGACGATCCTCGGCTGGTGGGAGGAGGAAGTCGCCGAACTGGCGCCCCTCCTCGAGGAGGCAGATGTCGCGCCGAAGCTGGCCGCGACGTTTCTGGCCGGCCTTGCGCCGGAGGTGCTGATGGCTCCCACGCAGGGCGAGGCGGCAGCGCTGATCGCGTATTGCAGCGAGGAGAGCGACTGGCGGCGGCGGCTCGCCTTGTTCACCATCGCCCAGCCCGTCACCGACATCGAACGGCTGCTCCGACGCTGAGCCTGCCTCAGTCGCGAAGGTCGAGCCGCGTCGCCGGGTCCATATGGGCCCCGGTCCAGAAGCCGTAGCGCCACGGCAGGTACCAGCGCGACCGGTCCTTCAACGTGTCGGGCACCGGATCGTAGCCCGACGCGCCGTTCGGGCCGCAGCGCTGGAAGCGCGCCACGAACATCCAGCCACCGGCCCACAGGCCGTGCTTCCGGATCGCTTCCTCGGCGTAGCTCGAGCAGGTCGGCAGGTAGCGGCACTGGCCGCCGATCAACGGCGACAGCGTGTAGCGGTAGGCCTTGATAAGGCCGATGCCGACAAGGCCGGGGATGCGCGCGAGGATGGAGCGACGATACGTCGCCCGTCCGCCAATCATCTTCGTCACCCCGGCGAGGGCCGGGGCCCATACTGAGTCCGGGCGATCTGCGGCGGCCCCATGGGTTCCGGCTTTCGCGGGCATGATGATGTTGGGTGAGGCGCGTGATGACGCCACGCACGCGAGGCACATCTACCGCACCGCCGCGGCTTCGGGCCGCGCAGCGGCGGCGATCCGGTCCAACGCCTCGACGACCGCGTCGAACACCAGCAGCGTCGAGGCATGGCGAGCCTTGTACTCCCGCACCGGCTCCAGCACCGCGAGTTCCGCAAAGCGGCCTTCCGGCGGCGGGCCATTGTCCGTCAGCATCTTCCGCATCGTGTCGCGAAGGGCGCGGAGCTCAGCCGGAGTCGAGCCGACGATCACCTTCGCCATGACCGCGGCCGAGGCCGTGCCGAGCGCACAGGCGTGGACGTCCTGGGCGTAGTCGGCCACCCGGCCGTCCGCCAATTTGAGGTCGACCGTCACAATGGAGCCGCACAGCTTCGATTGTGCCGTGGCCGATGCGTCCGCGTCGGCCAGCCGGCCAAGACGGCCGACATTGCCGGCAAGGTCGAGGACGCCGCGATTGTAGATGCCGTCGATCATCGGTCCGCTGGCCAGACCGGCGAGCAAGCACGGGTGTTTTGCGCCGCGGGCATTGGCAATTCCTTTCTCTCTCCTCATATAGGATCGCAATCCGGTTGGTCGCAGGGTCGTGACCAATCCGCTTACAGTGCGCTGCCGTATCCGGGCGCTCAGGTGGGCCTGTCGGGACGGCGGAGACACATGGAGAACAAGGTGGACGCTCGCGTGAAGCCCCACATCGTGGTGGCGGAGGAAGCCGCGCCGGTCAGCCGTCCGAGCCGCGCCGAGGCCGAAGCTGCCGTCCGCACGCTCATCCTCTGGGCCGGCGACAATCCCGACCGCGACGGCCTCATCGACACGCCGCAGCGCGTGGTCCGCGCCTACGAGGAGTTCTACGCCGGCTACGGCGAGGACGCCGCGAAGGAGCTCGACCGCACCTTCGAGGAGACTGAAGGCTACGACGATCTCGTGCTCGTCCGCGACATCGAGTTCGCGTCGCATTGCGAGCACCACATGGTGCCATTCGTCGGCAAGGCGCATATCGCCTACTACCCGAACGAGACCGTCGTCGGACTGTCGAAGCTCGGACGCCTGGTCGATGTCTTCGCCAAGCGGCTCCAGACCCAGGAGCACCTGACCGCGCAGATCGTCGCAGCCATCAACGACACGCTGAAGCCGCGCGGTACTGCCGTCGTCATCGAGGCGGAGCACCTGTGCATGACGATGCGCGGCGTGAAGAAGCACGGCGCCTCCACCGTCACGGCGCAGTTCAGCGGCGTTTTCCGCGATGATCCGGCCGAGCAGGCCCGTTTCTTCGCGCTCCTTCGCCCGACCGGCTAGCGCCGATCGGCGTGTCGGGCGAGAATGCCCAGATGCACGACCACGATCTTGAGACGACCGTCGAGTTCCGACCGCGCTTCGCCGCGGACGGCCTCATCCCGGCCATCGTGACCGACGCCCGCAGCGGCGAGGTGGTGATGTTCGCGTGGATGAACGCGGAAGCCCTCGCCCTCACGCTCTCCACCCGCATGGCGCACTACTGGAGCCGGTCGCGTAGGGCGCTGTGGAAGAAGGGCGAGACGAGCGGCAACACGCAGTCGGTGATCGAGATGCGGATCGATTGCGACCAGGATGCGCTGTGGCTTCGGGTCGATACGGCGGGGGATGGCGTGAACTGCCACACCGGCGCGCGATCCTGTTTCTACCGCCTCGTGACCGATGCCGACGGCGCAACGCGCCTTGCCTTCATTCCCGACGAAGGCGGACCCGAGCCGTCGTAGCGGCTCAGGCGGCGTCGGGGCGCTGACCCCGTGCCTGCGGCCACACGGGCGGATCGAACGCGGGGAACAGGAAGAGGCCAACGATGAAGCCGCCAATGTGGGCTTCCCAGGCTATCGTGCCTCCAAGGGTCGATCCCAGGAAGCCGAAGGCGAGGTTGATGACCAGCCAACTGCCGAGGAACACCACCGTGCGACGGTCGGTGAAGATGTCTCTGAGGCTGGCCGCCGGCGCGTAGTAGCTCGGAACGCCCCTCCCCTGGCCGAGGAACAGGAAGCGCGCGGCCCCCGCCATGTGGGCCGAGATCATCGCCGAGGCGCCGACCAGGGGCACGAAATCGCCCCAGCGGAGGGCGAGCGAGCAGAGCGCGCCAATCACCGCCGCGATTGCCGAGAAGGCCAGGAACCGCCCCGCGCCAAAGCGGAACGCGAGCGGACTCGCGAATGCGGCGAGCGCCACCGAGTTGACGATGAGGTGGCCCCAGTCGGCGTGGAGGAACGCGTAGCTCACGAAGCTCCAGATGCCGGCGCCGGGCACGGCGCCGAGATCCGCTCCGGGCACCGACGAATAGCGACCGGGGACGAAAGCGAAGTTCTCGAGCAGCCACTGTTCGGTGGCGGGGTCGAGGAAGAAGCTGCGGATCGCGTGGACGATCAGGAAGGCGGCGAGCAACCCGACCACGACGCGCGGTATGTTGAATGCCGGCTGGCGGATCGACTGAGGTGGGCGGTCTAGATCGAGCACCGGGCCGAGTTAAGGCTGATGAGCCGCGGCGACAAGGCGGGCGGGCAAAGAAAAAGCCGCCCGGAACACGGCCGGACGGCTCGGAAAGTGTGCCAAGTCATCCCGTTACGGGACGGCTGTTCAAATGGCGGTGCCTAGCCAGAAGGTCGCACACCCCCCCGTTTTCCACAAACGGAAGCGACCATTAACCTTACCGGCCGCGGGGTCGCCTCCCCTCGCTCAAGGCGCGGTACCGACCATGGGGTGCCCCCGCGAATCGCTGGCACATCGCCTGCAGCCTCAGGGTTGCCGGGGCATCCCGGCGGGTCGATCTGTCCCAAAGCCGCACGGTTAACAGCCGCCCGCGCGCCGCGGAATCCGGATCGGGTCAGGGTGGAACGCGCGGGACGGCGAAGCGATGAAGCACGAGAGCAGCCGGCAGCTCTACGAATACTGGGATCGCCTTCGTTCCGGCGCGCCGGCGCCCCAGAGGACCGCGATCGAGCCGGCCGACATCCGGACGATCCTGTGCGACACCTTCATCCTCGAAGCGGGACCAAGGAGCGGCCACCCGTTCCGCCTCGCCGGCACGCGCCTGTGCGCCGCGTTCGCGCGCGAGTTGAAGGGCATCTCCTTCCCGGAACTCTGGTCGCCGGGTGATCGCGGCCAGATATCGCTGCTCCTCGGCGCGGTGGGCGGCGATGCACGCGCCGCGGTCGTCGGCCTGGCCGGCAGAGCGAGCCAGGAGCGGCTCGTCGCCTTCGAGATGCTGCTGCTCCCGCTCGTGCAGGATGGTCCGCGCTACGACCGCATTCTCGGCGTCATCGCTCCAACCGAGCGCCCTTACTGGCTCGGGCTCGACCCGGTGACCAGCCTCACTGTGAACAGCGCCCGCCTCATCTGGCCGGACGCCGCCGATGCCATGGTCCGCCGCCTCGGTCTCGGACGGGACTTCGACCTCGGATCGGTTCGTCTCAATCCTGAGAGCCGGCGTGAACGCTTTGTTGTGCTTGAAGGAGGCAAGGCCACCCGCTGATTGCAGCCTATACTTCACGTCACGCGTTGTTAACCGCGTTCCGCCACATTGACTAACGGGAACGAGGGGCCGTTCCCGCCACGTAGGCCGGGGCGGATGGCGACGCAGGACGCAGCAATCAGGGAGAGCCTGCTCTCTCATCATGACCGCCGCCGGCATCAGCGCGTCCGCCTGAGCCTCCTCGGCCGGTTCATGCTCGAGAACCGCCGGGAGTATCCCTGCCAGACGCTCGACATGTCGCCCGCCAGCGCGGCGCTCATCTCGCCAGTCGTCGGCGCGATCAACGAACGCGTGGTTGCCTATATCGACCATGTCGGCCGGATCGAAGGCCGCGTGGCGCGCCTCTACGACGGCGGATTTGCCATGTCGATCGTCTCCACACCGCGCAAGAAGGACAAGCTTGCGGCCAAACTGACCTGGCTCGCCAATCGCTATCACCTGAACCTTGCCGAGGACCGGCGACACGAGCGCATCCTGCCGGCCACGGCGGTCGCCAGGGTGTTCCTGCCGGACGGCCGCGACTGCGCCGCGCGGATCCTCGATCTCTCCCTGTCGGGCGCCAGCCTCGGTGTCGATATCCGGCCGCCGATCGGCTCGCCGATCCGCATCGGCGTCATCCGGGCGATCGTTGTGCGCCATTCCGAGGATGGCATCGCCGTCGAGTTCGCCGTGCTGCAGACGCCGGAGTCCCTCGAGGAAGGCCTGGACGGCACCGACTAGGGCGACCGCGATGGTTACCGGCTCGTTACCCGTAACCCTCGGATTCAACAGTTCAATTTAGCGGCAAATACGATCCTCCGTGCGATTGTCGCCCTCGAACTGATCGGGGGCTGTTGTGTTGCGTCGTCTCGTTCTCGCCATCGCCGGCTGCGCCATCGCGGTCTCGCTTGCCAAGCCGGAGCCGGCCGCGGCCCAGGCCTACACGACCGCCTTCATGTCGGTCGGGGCCGAGACCTCGCAGCCGATCGGGCATCACGAATTCTGTGAAACGCATCGCTCCGAATGCCTGCTGCGTTCACCCGCCGAAGGTCCGGTCTTGCTGACCGAGGCGCTCTGGGCGCAGCTCGAGCAGGTCAACAACCTGGTCAACACGGCCATCGCGCCGGCCAGCGACCTGGAGCTGTTCGGCCGGACCGAGGTCTGGGTCTACCCCGCGACCCAGGGCGACTGCGAGGACTACGTCCTCCTCAAGCGTCGCATCCTGATCGAGAACGGCTGGCCCGTGTCCTCGCTGCTCATCACCGTGGTGCGCAAGCCGGATGGCGAGGGCCACGCGGTCCTCACGGTCCGCACCGACCGCGGCGACATCATTCTCGACAACCTCGAGGCCAGCATCCGGATCTGGAGCGAGACGCCCTATCTCTACCTGAAGCGGCAATCAGACCAGCACACCGGCCGCTGGGTCGCGATCTCCGACACGCGGACGATGGTCGCCAACATCGCGGCCCGCTAGACTTCGACGATGCGGAACCCGTCGCCCGCATATTGGCGCCAGCGCTTCACATAGCGATCGGTCGCGGCCGTGATCGCGGCGACCTCCGCGCTGCCGAGCGTCCGGATCACCTTCCCGGGCACGCCGATGACGAGCGACCCGTCCGGAATCACCTTGCCTTCCGGCACCAGCGCATGGGCGGCCACGAGGCAGTTCGCCCCGATCTTTGCGCCGGTCAGCACGACCGCGCCCATGCCGATGAGCGAGTTGGCCCCGACCGTGCAGCCGTGCAGGAGCGCGCGGTGGCCGATCGTGCAGTCCGGTCCGACCACCAGCGGATAGCCCGCGTCGGTGTGCATGACGCAGAGATCCTGCACGTTCGATCGCGCGCCGATGGTAATTGGCTCGATGTCGCCGCGCAGCACCGCGCCGAACCAGATCGAGGTCTCCTCGGCGAGCACGACCTTGCCGATCACGTCCGCGTTGGGCGCTACCCAGTAGGTCCCCTTCGCCGGCAGCGTCGGGCTGTCGCCCTCGAACTCGTAGATCGGCATTCCTACTCCTTCAGGTCAGGAGGCTCGTCCGCATCGCAAGGGCGAGGTCGAGAACGACGATGCCGGAGCACGCACTCCACATGCCCGCCACCGCAAAGCCGCCGAAGAGCCAGGTCATCGGCCGCTTGTCTGCCCGCACCGCCCGGACGGCGGCCCTGGCCACGATGTACGGCCCCACGAGTGCGAAGGAAACACCAGCCACGAAGCACGCAACGATGCGCGGGCTCGGGATCGCGAAGGCCACGGGCCGGCGGGTCACGAGCTGGAAAAAGGTCGAGGCGAGCCCGGCGGCAACGAAGCCGACGGCCGCGCAATAGAGAAGAAGCCAGAGTTCGAACATCGCGTGTCCCGTTCCGATCGCGCCGAAGCGGCGCTGAGAGGAAGAGCGCAACGCCCATGCCGTCGCCCGTCGTGGCTCCTGGTGCAAGGAATCCGCGGGGCGCGTCCACAGTTTGTTAAGGTTACTGTTTCGTTAAGACCGATCGTCGGCGGTGGGTGTCCCATATTGGGACGCCCTTCTTGGCGGTCGGTTTCCTGAGGGCTGTATTCGCCGTCGCCCAGCCAAGACCGTCGTTCCCGGCCGGAGCGCAGCGGAGCGCGGGAACCTCTTCGTTCTCCGGCACGGCCATGCCTCAAGCCGGGTAAGAAATCCCGTCGAAGGAACAAAGGGCTCCGGGTTCCGCTTCGCGGCCCCGGATCGAGGGTGGTCTCTCGGTTGGAAGAACGCCGCGGCGGTGCCACCGGCGACCGTCCGCGCCCCTACTCCAGATCGATGTCGAGGATGGCCATCGAGAAATTGTAGGACGTCTCGCCGTCCTCGTCATCGCGGTAGATGAGGCCGATGAACTCGTCGCCGATGAACAGCTCCGCGGAATCATCCTTGCGCGGACGCTGCTTCACCTCGATGGTCGGCAGCTTGAAGCGCTTGCGGAAATAGGTCTCGAGCTTCTGGATTTCGGCGCGATTCACATTGATGCCTTGGTGAGGGGTTTCGGCCCGACAGCGGGAAAGGGGAGGTGTAGTCCGCCTAGGTCGCCTCGTTCAACCGGTGGTCCATCTCGCGCGACGGGACGTCGGCCCCCGACTGGCCGATGACCCGGGCCGGCACGCCGGCGACCGTCGAGTGCGGCGGGACGGGCTTGAGGACAACCGAGCCGGCGGCAACGCGCGACCCCTCCCCGATCTCGATGTTGCCGAGGATCTTTGCGCCCGCCCCGATCAGCACACCGCGGCGGACCTTTGGATGGCGGTCGCCGATCTCCTTGCCCGTGCCGCCGAGCGTCACATCCTGGAGGATCGAGACGTCGTCCTCGATGACCGCCGTCCCGCCGATGACGAGCGAGGTTGCGTGGTCGAGGAAGATGCCCCGCCCCATCTGCACCGCCGGATGGATGTCGGTCTGGAACACGGCCGAGGAACGGCTCTGAAGATAATACGCAAAGTCCCGCCGTCCCTTACGCCATAGCCAGTTGGCGAGGCGATGGGTGGCGATGGCGTGGAAGCCCTTGAAGTAGAGCACCGGCTCGATGACCCGCGTGCAGGCCGGGTCGCGGTCGAGGACTGCCGCGATATCGACGCGGATCGTCTCGGCGGCGGCGGGCTCGGCGGCGAGGAACTCGAGGTAGGCCTGCTCGATCAGGCCGGACGGGACATCCTCGTGGTGGAGCCGGCTCGCGATCCGGTAGGCAACGGCGGATTCCAGCCGGTCATGGTTGAGGACGTTGGTATAGACGAACGTCGCCAGCTCCGGCTCCGCGGCGATGATCACCTCGGCTTCAGCTCTTACCTGCGCCCAGTTGGGGTCGACATTGGCGAGGCCGGACCCGAGCGGGCGCGGCGAATGCTTGGTCATGGTCGGTCTCCGGACCTGGGGTCCGCTGGTGGCACCGGTGCGGGCGCGCCCGGCTCCATGTCCGGGCGGCTGCATCTAGGGTCGCGATCCGAGAAAGTCTAGCACGGCACGTTTGAACGATCGATCACCGACGGCCAGCATGTGGTCACGGCCCGGAATGCTGAGCGCCTGCGCCCCCGGGATGCGCCCGGCGAGCGGCTCCGGCGGCCCCGCGACGAAGTCGAGCGATCCGGCCGCAACGAGCACAGGCAGGCGAAGCAACGACAGGACGGCGGGGTCGAGTGCCTCGGCCTGCCCCCGCATGCACGCCGCAAGTGCCCGAAGGTCGCCCCCGGCACGCTCGGCGAACTTGCGGAACGCCGCCGGCGCTCCGGCGGCCGGCGGGCTTTCGGAAACGAGTGCGTCCGCAATGGCTGCAGCGTCGCGGTTGCCGGCGATGAGGCTCTCGCCGATGCCGCCGAGGACGAGCGAGCGCACGAGATGGGGATGGCCGAGGGCGAGCATCCCCGCCACGCGAGACCCCATCGAATAGCCGACGACATCCGCCTGCGCGATGCCGAGCCGTGTGCAGAGCGCCCGGACGTCTGCGGCTATCGCCACGGTGGCGTAAGCAGCGGGATCGTAGAATTTCGTGCTGCCGCCATGGCCGCGGAGGTCTGGCGCGATGACCGACCTGCCCGCATCGGCCAGAAGGTCGATCCAGCCGGTGCTGCGCCAGTTGAGCGCCGCGTTGGACGCGAAGCCGTGGAGGAGAACGACGGGATCGCCGCGGCCCTCCTCGATGTAGGCGATCCGGACCCCGTTGAGATCCGCCACACGGTACTCGCTCATCGGTCTCCGCAATCGAGATCTGGGACGGCTCGGCGCTCGATCCCCCGGGGAGGAGATCCCTGGCGTCCGGCGACCGAGCCGAGCCGACTCTACGACTTCCCCGGGCAGCAGGCGAACCCTGGCGGTGGCGCGCCGTCATCGCGCTGCCAGTCCGAAGAACGGCTCGCTCTCCGGTCGCTGCCGCGACCCGGCGCCGCTGGCGATCCGCGACGGCGATGCTATTGTGCCGGCCGAGCGAGGAAGACAGGGGACCCCATGGCCGGAGCTATTGTTCCGCATTTCCAGAACGACGCTGGCGTTGCGACGATCGAGATCGGCGTGCGCGAGTTCAAGTGCGTCGGCGCGACCGCCCCATTCGACCACCCGCACATCTACATCGACCTTGGCGACGACGATGTCGGGATCTGCCCCTATTGCTCGACCACGTTCGGCTATCGCCACTACCTCGCGGCCGACCAGACCAACCCGCCCGGGCATCTCGTCCCGCAAGCGGCCGACTGACGGCGCGGGGCGGCCGCGTTGGAGCGGACGCCGGCCGTCGCAATCGCCGGGGCCGGGATCGGAGGGCTGACGGCCGCCCTCCTGCTTGCCCGCGCCGGGTTCCAGGTCGATCTCTTCGAACGCCAGCCGGCACTGACCGAGGCGGGAGCCGGTATCCAGCTCACGCCGAACGCGGCGCGTGTCCTCGACAGCCTTGGCCTTGGCAAGGCGATCGCCGCCCGCGCATCGACGCCCCGCGCTCTCATCGTCCGCAGCGGACGCTCGGGCCGGCGCATCGCGACGATGCCGCTCGGCGAGAACTTCGAGCGCGGCTTCGGCCTCCCTTATCGCACCATCCACCGCGCCGACCTCCAGCGCATCCTCGCGGAGGCCGCCGTCGCCGAGGCCGCGATCGACCTTCATCTCGGCGCGACCATCGCGGGCTTTGCCAGCCACGAGCGCGGCCTGACGGCGATCGTCGAGACCGGCGGCCGCGACCGCGAGATCGGACCGGACGCACTCATCGGCGCCGACGGCGTGGGCTCCGATCTCCGTGCGCTCATCCCCGGCGCTGCGGAGCGGCGGCCATCGCTCCGGACGGCATGGCGGACGCTCATCCCTGCGACGGACCTGCCTTCCGGTGTCCCGCTCGACATCGTCGGGCTGTGGCTGGGGTCGGCCGGTCATGTCGTCCACTATCCGATCCGCTCCGGCGAAACGCTCAACGTCGTGGCGGTGATCCGGGACGAGCCGAAGCCCGGCAGGTCGGACGCAGACGTCCTCTGGCGCAGGATCGGCCACTGGGCGAAGCCGATCCTGGCCCTGCTCGCGGCAGCGACGGACTGGCAGGCCTGGCCGATCTCGACCGTGGATCCCCGTGGGCCGTGGACCGACGGCCGATTTGCGCTCCTCGGCGACGCGGCGCATGCGATGTCGCCCTTCATCGCCCAGGGCGGCGCGATGGCGATAGAGGATGCGGCCGTACTGGCGCGCCGCCTCGCCGCTCAGCGACACGATCCGGCGGCCGCGCTGGCCGCGTACGAGGCCGAACGGCGGCCCCGCGTCCGGCGGGTATGGCGGACCGCCGAGACGACCGCCGACCTCTATCACATGGGGCTTCTGACCGGTGCGGTCCGCAACGCGGGAATGCGCTTCCTCGGGGGGCGGGCGCTGCTCAACCGGTACGGCTGGATCTATCGCTGGACGCCCGGTGGCTAGTCATGCCCTGCCGGGCCCCGCCGTTGCAGGCGAGGCCCCGATTTGTCCGCGAAGCGTCAAACCTGCTCTAGCGCACGAGCTCCGGACGCGTCGTGGCGACGGTGATCGGCGGGTCGCGCCAGTACTCGTTGAAGTACGTGTAGGTGTTCTCGACCTTCGGGATATCGTTGATGACGATGTAGGGCTGGTTGGGGTGCAGCAGGAGGTAATCCTGATGGTACCCCTCCGCCGGGTAGAAGGCGGGCAGCGGATCGAGCCGGGTGACGATCGGGGCGGAGTAGATGCCCGCCGCACTCAGCTGGGCGATATAGCGTGCCGCCACTTCCGCCTGCTCGTCCGTGGTCGTGTAGATGTGCGAGCGGTATTGCGGACCCCAGTCCGGACCCTGGCGATCGAGCTGCGTGGGGTCGTGGACGACCGAGAAGAAGATGCGGAGAATCTCGCCGGCCGAGATGATTTCCGGGTTGTAGACGATCTCGACGGCTTCGGCGTGTCCGGTCGTTCCCGTCCCGGTCTGCGCGTAGGTCGCGGTGTTCGCCGCGCCGCCGGCATAGCCGGAAACGGCGCTCTCGACCCCGTTGATGCGCTGGTATACGGCCTGAACGCCCCAGAAACAGCCGCCGGCCAGAACGATCGTCTCCTGCGTGCTGGTCACTGCGGGGTCGTAGGCCGCGCGCGGCGCGGGAAAGTAGTCGCCCTCGGCCATGGCGGGCGCAGATCGAAGGGCCATGAAGCCCGCGGCGAGCGCGAGCGTGAGAAGGACGGCGCCTCCGGCCTTCCGGACGATGCCCGTCGTCGATACTGTGGTTGATGTCATTCGACTGTCTCCTCCGGCGTCCGTGCCGGACCTGCGCCAGACGAAAGCGTGGCGTTTCGCATCCTATGTACGGAGCGGACGGGCCCGACGTTACTTCACAAGCGCGGGATCGTGTACGGGCGCCGACACGACCCCGTGACGGCGGGCCTTCAGCCCATCAGGAGGGCGTCGTCGTCGATGACCTGGCCGCGGACGTTGTGGAACCTGGCGACGAGGTCGTCCACCGTCAGCTTCGACCGTTCCTCGCCCCGGACGTCGAGGAGCACCCTCCCCTCGTGGAGCATGACCGTGCGCGTGCCGACCTGGAGCGCCTGGCTCATCGAGTGGGTCACCATCAACGTCGTGAGCTTGCTCTCTGCGACCACCTGGTTGGTGACGCCGATGACGAAGGCGGCCATGCCAGGATCGAGCGCGGCGGTGTGCTCGTCGAGGAGGAGCACGCTCGACGGTGCAAGCGAGGCCATCACGAGCGAAACGGCCTGTCGCTGCCCGCCCGAGAGGAGGCCCATGCGATCCTTGAGCCGGTTCTCGAGCCCGAGGCGCAGTTCGGCGATGCGGTCGCGGAAGGACGCGCGGCGGGCGTGGGTGATGGCGTGGCGGAGTGTGCGCCGCTGTCCGCGCGAGGCGGCGAGCGCCAGGTTCTCCTCGATCGTGAGGCCGGCGCAGCTGCCGGCGAGCGGATCCTGAAAGACGCGCGAGACGAGTTTCGCCCGCTTCGCGGTCGGCCAGCGGGAGACGTCGATGTCGTCGATCTCGATCTTGCCGGCCGTGGGCAGGACATCGCCGGCGATCGCCGAAAGGAGCGTGGACTTGCCGGCTCCGTTCGAGCCGATGACGCAGACGAACTCGCCCTTCTCGAGCGTGAGATCGACGCCCTGCAGCGCCCGCTTCTCGAGGGGGGTGCCACGGTTGAACGTGACTTCGAGGCCCGACACCCTGATCATCGGATGCTGCCCTTTCCCGCGCCGAGGCGCGGCAGGATGAGGGCCAGCGCAATGATCGTCGCGGCGATCAGATTGAGATCGGACGGCCGGAAATCAAGGCAGAAACCAAGACAGATCTGATCCTTGGTCAGCGCCCACTGGTAGACGAGCCGGTAGATGATCGAACCGAGGACGCAGCCGGCGAGTGCAATCCAGATGCCGCGGAAGCGGAGCAGCGACTCGCCGATTATGACGGAGGCGAGCCCGATCACGATCGTCCCGGCGCCTACCGTGACGTCTGCGAAGAGCTGTGTCTGAGCGAACAGCGAGCCGCCCAGCGCCACCAGGCCATTCGAAAGCGCCATCCCGAAATAGGTGCTGGCGCTGGTGGAAATGCCCTGGGCGCGCGCCATGCGCGGGTTGGCGCCGGCAGCACGAAGTGCGAGGCCGAAGCTGCTCGTCAGGAGCCAGGAAAGTGCTGCACCCGTCACGAGAAGCAGGACGGCAATGAAGATGACCCGCGTCTGCGCCGCCGTGATCCCGAGGTCGAGCGAGGTCAGCGGGGTGAGAATCGTCTCCTGGCGGGCCAGCGACAGGTTGGAGGACCCCATCACCCGGATGTTGATCGAGAACAGCGCGAACATCGTCAGGATGGACGCGAGCAGGTGGAGAATGTGGAACCGGACGCTGAGGAACGCAGTCACAAGTCCGGCGGCGCCGCCGGCGAATATGGAGACGACCAGCGCGATCCACGGATTGACGCCGGAGACGATCAGCGCTGCCGTCACGGCGGCGCCGAGCGGGAAAGAGCCATCGACCGTCAGGTCAGGGAAGTCGAGAACGCGGAACGAAAGGTAAACGCCGAGGGCTACGAAGCCGTAGATGAGGCCCAGCTGGATCGCCGTCCAGAAGGCGAACTCGTTCAGGATCGGCCAGATGCGACCGAAGAACCCTTCTCCCGGCGCAGGGGCGCTCGATCCGTAGATGACGGCTATGACCACCGCGATGACGACAGCGCCAATCGCGATGCGCCGGAAGGAACTCCCTCGCACCAGGCACCCCCCTTTTGGCGCCAGGAGGCGCCGAAAGCGAGCGCCCGCCGCTTGGCAGCGGCGGGCGCGCTACTCCTTACCCCGATCTAGGCGGCGGGAACGACCTCGCCTGCGCGGTCGAGGACCGCCTGCGGGATCGTGATGCCCATGCGCTCGGCGGCCGCCGGGTTCACGGCAATCACGCCCCCGGTCGCGTATTCGACGGCGATGTCGCCGGGGTTCTCGCCGCGGAGAATGCGCGCCACGATGCGGCCGGCCTGCTTGCCGTGCTCGTAGTAGTCGAAGCCGATCGAGGCGACGGTGCCCTCGCGAACGCTGTCATTGTCACCGGAGAAGAGCGGGATCTTCGCCTCTTCGGCTACGCCGATGACCGCGTCGAGAGCACTGACGACGGTGTTGTCGGTCGGGACGTAGATTGCGTCGACACGGCCGACCAGCGAGGCCGCGGCAGCCTGCACCGCGCCGCTGTTGGCAGCCGTCGCTTCCACCACCGTGACGCCGGCCTCGGATGCGGCAGCCTTGAGGAGGTTGACGAGGACGACGGCGTTGGCCTCAGCCGGGTTGTAGATCACGCCGATGGCGTCCATGTCGGGGACGATCTCCATCGCCAGTGCGAACTGGTCGGCGACCGGTGTCAGGTCGGACACGCCAGTCACGTTGCCACCCGGGTGCGCGACGTCGGTGATGAGGCCCGCATCGAGCGGATCGGTGACGGCGGCGAACACGACCGGGATGGTGGTGGTGGCAGCGACCGCGGCCTGGGCCGACGGCGTTGCGATCGGGACGATGACGTTGACGTTCTCGCCGACGAACTGGGCCGCGATCTGCGCCGCAATGCTCGGCTGGCCTTGTGCCGACTCGTAGAGGAAGCGGATTTCCTGGCCGTTGCGGAAGCCTTCTTCCTCGAGCGCCGCAAGGACGCCGTCACGGACGGCGTCGAGCGCGGGATGCTCGACGATGGCCGTCGTCCCGACGGTGATGTTCTGCGCCATGGCAGGGACCGCCAGGACGGCGGCTCCGAGCAGCGCATAGGCTAGTTTACGCATGCAACTCTCCCCTTCGAGTGCCCCGGCACGGTGCCGGTGTTGGGAGGGACACCACGATTTTTCCGGTTTGCTGTCAACGACTGGCGCAAAGCAGAACGCGCGGCCCGTGGGGACCGCGCGTTCCTGTATTCCATCAGCGGGATGGCTAGGCCGGGCTGATCGGTCTTGGACGGGTGAGTTCGCGGGCCGCGTCGCGAATCTCGTCGACGCAGCGGTCGGCGGTGGTCAACTGGAACGCAGCGAGGAAGCCGGCCTGGTCGAAGACCATCGGGAAGGCGCCGAGGATGTCGAGGAGATCGGTCGCTCCTTCGATGACTGCCGCAAGGTCCGTCCGCGCCATCTCTCCGGCCTGGCACTCGTCGGAGATGGTCACGCATGGTCCCTCGGTGGGGCACAGGATCACCGAGCCCTCGAACAGGAAGACCTGCAGCGCCCCGGTCAGCCAATCGATAATGAAGTCGAACTCGGTACCGCGGACCGTGATGGCGCCGGTCGGCGTGTTGATCCGGTACGCGTCGCTTGGGCCGTTGCCGGTGATGAAGCGGAACGAACCGCCGAGCGCGTTGACGGTGAACTCGCCAAGGGTGGTCGGGTTCTGCATCAGGTAGGTTTCGATGATGAGAGCCGAGTTCGGGCCGATGACCATTCTGGTCTGGTCGGCGAAGATGATCTGAACCTCGCCATTGATGTCCGTCTCGATCCGCTGGCCGACGAAGAGTTCCGCGCCGGTGAGGATGGTGACTGCCGCGCCGCCGAGTTCACTCCGCGTTGCCGGAATGACCTGAACGGCCGTTGCGATGGGCGCCTGGGCTGCTGCAAGGCCCGGCGCCAGGAGGCCGGCAAGGCCGACCACGAACGCAGCTGCGAAACGCTTCCCGATCATCTGCTGCCCCCAATGCCCTACGGCACATTTGCCGCGCCGACCCCGACGATCGGTTACCAATCTCGACGCAGGCAACAACGGGGCGGAACCAGTGGCGGCCCATCCCTCGAAGTGCATGCATATCACGGATTCACGGTGAATACTGCACGTTCTGACGGCAGTCCATCCTGGATCCTGTGTAACCGGTGCGCCGAAGGTGCGGCTCGCAAGACGCAGTGATATGCACTACCTTTCGGGAAACGGACCGGCTGGCGATGATCACCTATGTCGATGCCGCGACGGCGCCCCAGCGCAACAGCGGCCAGATCAAGCTCTACAATGCGGACGACTTCGCAGGCATGCGGAAGGCCGGCGCGCTGACCGCAGAATGCCTCGATGCCGTGACCGCGATCATCCGGCCGGGCCTGCCGACCGACGAGATCGATCGCTTCGTCTACGAGTTCGCCATGGACCACCGGGCGATCCCGGCGACGCTCGGCTACCGCGGCTACTGGAAATCGACCTGCACGTCCGTCAACCACGTGGTCTGCCACGGCATCCCCGGTGACAAGCCGCTGCGCGACGGCGACATCGTCAACATCGACGTGACACTGCTGGTCGATGGCTGGCACGGGGATTCGAGCCGGATGTACGGCGTGGGCGAGGTGAAGCGCGCGGCCCAGCGCCTCGTCGACGTCACCTACGAGGCGATGATGCGCGGGATTGCGGAGATCAGGCCGGGCGCCACGACCGGCGACATCGGCTACGCCATCCAGACCTACGCCGAGGCACAGCGCTGCAGCGTGGTGCGCGACTTCTGTGGCCACGGTGTCGGCCGCCTCTTCCACGACACACCGAACATCCTCCACTATGGCAGCCGCGGCGAAGGCGTGGTCCTGAAGCCGGGCATGATCTTCACGGTCGAGCCGATGATCAATCTCGGCCGGCCGCACGTGAAGGTGCTGGCCGACGGCTGGACGGCAGTGACACGCGACCGCTCCCTCTCGGCCCAGTTCGAGCATTCGGTCGGCGTCACCGAGACCGGCTTCGAGATCTTTACCCGCTCTCATGCCGGCTACCACAAACCGCCCTACGCCGCCGCGGCATGAGCGAGGACGACGCCGGCGAGCCGGCGCCGAAGCCCCATTTCCATGGCCATCGCGACCGGCTGAGAACGCGTCTGCGCGAACATGGCGCGGAGGCGCTGCAGGACTACGAGGTCCTGGAGCTTCTGCTGTTCCAGCTGCTGCCAAGGCGGGACACCAAGCCCATCGCCAAGGACCTGCTCGCCCGGTTCGGCTCGGTCTCCGAAGTGCTGGCCGCGCCCCGGCGCATGCTGCTCGAAGTGGCCGGCGTGGGCGAGACGGTTGCCGATGGTCTCAAGCTCGGCCAGGCGATCGCGCTCCGGTTCGCCCGCGATGGCGTGCGCGGCCGCGACACGCTCGGGTCGTGGCAGGCCGTGCTCGACTACTGCCGGACGGCGATGGCGTTCGAGGAGCGCGAGCAGTTCCGCATCCTCTTCCTCGACAAGAAGAACCAGCTCATCGCCGACGAGAAGCAGCAGACCGGCACGGTCGACCACACGCCGGTCTATCCCCGCGAAGTCGTGCGGCGCGCGCTCGAACTCTCGGCCACAGCGCTCGTCCTCTGCCACAACCACCCGTCAGGGGACCCGACGCCGTCGCAGGCCGACATCGCGATGACCCGCACGATCGTCGATGTGGCGAAGCCGCTCGGCATCGTGGTCCACGACCACATCATCCTCGCCCGCGACGGCCATGCGAGCTTCCGGGCGCTGAAGCTGATCTGACTCCCCGGAACGCGACCGGGGACGAAGGTTGCCCCCTCGTCCCCGGCAGGTATCCAGAGAATGGCGGGACCGCCTGAAGGCGATCCCGGATTTCGCTAGTTCGCGGCGACCGTATCAGGCAGGCCGAAGACGTAGAGCGTCGAGCCCGACCGGCGATAGCGGTTGGCGTTGTCCGGCGCGGCATCGAAGGCAACCGCGCCATTGGCGGCGGCGGAGGACGCGATGATGGCGATGTACTGCCGGCCATCCGGACCGAGATAGCTGATCGGTGACTGGTTGAACCGCGAGCCGGTGCGGAACTCCCAGACGATGTCGCCGGTCGCGGCGTTGAAGGCACGCATCACGCCGGCGTCGACGCCGCCCTGGAACAGGAGATCACCCGCCGCCAGGATCGGCATGTTGTTGGCGACGGTCCAGTCGTGCTGCCAAACCCGCGTACTGGTGACGGGGTCATTGGCCTGCAGCATGCCGGGGCTGGTGGTCCGGTTGCCGTTGTCATCGACATTCGGCGTCGGATGGGCGCCGGCGCCGCGGTAGAGCGTGTAACCCTCCCCCGGAGTGTACTCGCCGGCAAACTTCAGCTGCGCCTGACAGATGTTGGCAACTGCCGTGTAGAGGAGCCCGGTATTGGGGTTCCAGGCATCGTTCCACCAGTTGCGGGCCTGGTAGCCGGGGCACATATGCACCTCGGTGCCGACATAGTCGGCGACCGTGGTGCCGTCCTCGCGACGGCCCGGATCGGCATCGGTATAGCGGCGGCGGTCCTCGACGTCCGTGAACGACCAGCGCTGGATGTCGTAGAGCTTGCGGCCCGTCTCCATGTCGACGCCGAAGTCGAGGTCGACGTAGCGGAAGTGCCACGGCTCGGTGAGGAGTTCGCCGGTGTTGCGGTCCCACACATAGAAGGTGCCGGAACGCGAGGCCTTGATGGCGGTCTGCTCCATCACCCCGTTGATCTCGAGATCGACGAGAGGCGTGATCAGCGGCTCGTCAATGTCCCAGTTGTCGGCCGGGGTGATGTTGTAGGCCCAGATGAGTTCGCCCGTGGTAGCATCGCGCGCCATCTGCGAGGCGCACCAGTTGTTGCGGTAGTCGATGAGACCGCCGCGCTCGTCGAGGTTCACGACGCCCCATTCGCGCCGATAGTCCGGGTTCCACGGACCGCAATTGCCGGTCGAGTAGTGGAAGAGATTGCTCTCCGGGTCGAAGGTAAGATACCCCCAGACCGTGCCGCCGCCGCGGCGCCAGCTATCGCCATACCAGGTGACCAGCGATCCCTGCCGGTCGTCGGCGTAGAACGAGTTGAAGCGCGGGCCGATGCCGACTTCGTTGTCGGGGCCCATCGAATACATCACCCACTGCAGATTGCCGGTGTTGATGTCGAAGGCCTGGACCTTGCCGCGGACGCCGCGCTCGCCGCCGGCATTGCCGCCGATGAGGAGATCGCCCGCCACGAGCATGACGCCGACCGTCGTTTCACCAATCGACAGGTCCGCGCCGACCGAGCGCCAGAGCGCCTCACCCGTCTCGGCGTCCAGCGCGAAGAACTGGCCGTCGAGCGTGTTCATGAAGATCTTGCCCTCGGCGTAGTTCAGGCCGCGGGTCTGGGCGCCGCAGCAGCCCTGGCGCGTGGCCTCCTCGACATTCATGTCGGGGCGGAACTCCCACTTGATGACGCCGTCGGTGGTGAGGTCGAGCGCGTAGACGTAGTTCGGCTTCGGCGAGACGATGTACATCGTGTCGCCGACCACGAGAGGCGACGCCTCGTGCGAATCGAGGATGCCGACCTGCCACGTCCAGGCGATCTGGAGCTGGTCGACGTTGTCGAGCGTGATCTGGTCGAGCGGCGAGTAGTTCCAGCCCGCGTAATTCACGCTCGGCATCACGACGTTGCCAGGATCGGCCTGGAGCGCGAGAACGTCGTCATTTGCCAGCGCCGAACCGGCAAATGCGCTCCCGCCCGCGGCGGCCAGAAGCGAGGCCGACAGTTTCATAGCCCGTCTTGCAGTCATGGTGTTCCTTTCCCTCCGTGGTCTGCGGTCTTGTTTGTTGTTGTTGGCTGCATGGTTGCTGCGCGGCACGCGCGAACCAGTTCTGGCGCGGGCGCGCCTCGCCCTTGTCGGCCCGTGCAGCGCGCGAAACACTACCTGTTCGGACACCTTGTCGCACGGCGAAACTCCGCCGAGCGGGGATCGTCAACAGGATGACTTGATCACGATTTCGCTACCTGGGCGTGTCGCGCCTCGTCGCCACGCTCCGCCGGCCTGGCGCCCGTGTCCAGCCGGGGCGACGTTACTCGCCCTCCGGTGGCAGGCCCGCCTTGATCGGAACGAGCTTCCGCGTGTCGCGTCCCTCCCGGACGGCGATGCCGTAGCGGAAATTGTTGCCGACACGCTCAGCGCGATCGACGAACAGAGCCGCGACGTTTGGCGGACAGATCTCCTCCGCCACCTGGCGGAACAGCGCGAGCCATCGCTCGAAATGCGGGTCGGCGAGCTCGCCGATGTCGAGATGCTTCGGCATCGGCCGGCCCTGGTAGCGGCCGGTGCCGAGCAGCATCGACGACCAGAAGTCGGTGATCTTGTCGAGATGCGCCGGCCAGGCGTCATCCTCAATGACACGGTCGAACACCGGCCCGACGACGGGATCGAGGCGGGCCTTCCGGTAGAACGCCTCGACGACGGCGCGCACCATCGCCTCGTCGAGCCCCTCGGGGATCGACAGGCCGGACCGCGTCAGCCGCGAGCCCGGCTGCGGCAATTCCCCGTCCTCGGTGCCTTTCCGGCTGAAGAGCCAGGGTGCCATCGCCAATCCTTCCGCGGGTGCGACCGGCACCCTGCCAGCCAGCATCGGCCCGCGGCGGAGCGCTGGCAAGCGCCGGCCGTGGAGCCCGGGACCGGAGCGGTCAGGCCCCGGCCTCGGCGGCCGGCTTGAGGATGATGACGAGGTCCTTGGCCTCGACGGCTCCGCCGGGGTTGACGACGACCTCTTCGACGGCGCCGTCGATCGCGGCGTGCTGCGAGGATTCCATCTTCATCGCCTCGATGGTGAAAAGGACGTCGCCGGCCTTCACCTGCTGGCCGGCCTTGACCGCCACGGTCGAGACGACGCCCGGCATCGGCGCTGCGACGTGCCCCGGTTCGGATTCGGACGCCTTGCGACGGACCGGCACCTTGGCCGCCACGGTCCGGTTCGGAACGCGGACGATGCGCTGCTGGCCGTTGACTTCGAAGAAGACCTGGACCTGGCCCTCGGCATCGACATCGCCGACGACCTGGAGGCGCAGGATGATCGTCTTGCCGCGCTCGGTGTCGACGGAAATCTCCTCACCGACCTTCATGCCGTAGAAGTAGGTCGGGGTCGGCAGCTGCGAGACCTGGCTGTACGTCGCCTGCACGGCGGCGAAGTCGGTGAAGACCTTCGGGTACATCAGGTAGGAAGCGAACTCCTGGTCGGTGACATCGCGGTCGGCGGCCTTCTTCGCGTCGGCCCGGAGCGCTTCGAGGTTGGCCGGCGGCAGCAGCGAGCCGGGACGTTCGGTGATCGGCTTCTCGCCCTTCAGCGCCTTCTTCTGCAGTGCCTCCGGCCAGCCGCCGGGCGGCTGCCCGAGATCGCCGTGCAGCATCTCCACGACCGACTGCGGGAACGCCACGTCGCGCGCCGGATCGAGCACATCGGCCGGGGTGAGGTCCTGCGAGACCATCATCAGCGCCATGTCGCCGACGACCTTGGACGACGGGGTCACCTTGATGATGTCGCCGAACAGATCGTTCGCGGCACGGTAGGCGCGGGCGATCTCGTGCCAGCGGCTCGCAAGGCCCAGCGACCGCGCCTGCTCACGAAGGTTCGTGTACTGCCCGCCCGGCATTTCGTGGAGATAGACCTCGGAGGCGCCCGCCTTGAGATCGCTCTCGAAGCCGGCGTACTGCGCGCGCGCGGCCTCCCAGTAGAAGCTGAGCTGGCGGATGGCCTCGGGCTCGAGGCCTGTGGCGCGCTCGGTGCCGTCGAGGGCGGCGACGAGCGAGCCCAGCGTCGGCTGCGAAACGGTGCCCGACATCGAGTCCATAGCGGCGTCGAAGGCGTCGACGCCGGCCTCGACGGCCGCGAGCACGGTCGCGGACGAGATGCCGGACGTATCGTGCGTGTGGAGGTGGACCGGCAGGCCGACCTCCTCCTTGAGCGCCTTCACCAGCGCCCGCGCGGCGCGCGGACGGAGAAGGCCCGCCATGTCCTTGATGCCGAGGATGTGGACCCCTGCCCGCTCGAGCTCCTTGGCGAGCTTCACATAGTACTGCAGCGAGTACTTCTGGCGGTTGGGATCGAAGAGGTCGCCGGTGTAGCAGATCGCACCCTCGGCGATCTTGCCCGCGTCGACCACCGCATCGATCGCCACCCGCATGTTTTCGACCCAGTTCAGGCAGTCGAAGATACGGAAGAGGTCGATGCCGGAATCGGCGGCCTGCTTGATGAAGTACTGGACGACGTTGTCGGGATAGTTCGTGTAGCCGACGCCGTTGGCGCCGCGCAGCAGCATCTGGAGGAGGATGTTCGGGACGCGCTCGCGCAGGGTCGCGAGCCGCTCCCAGGGATCCTCGGTCAGGAAGCGCATGGCGACGTCGAAGGTCGCGCCGCCCCAGGCCTCGAGCGACAGGAGGCCGGACATGCCGGTGCTGTAGGCCTGCGCCACCGCCGTGATGTCGTAGGTCCGCATGCGGGTCGCGATCAGCGACTGGTGGGCGTCGCGCATGGTCGTGTCGGTGACGAGGGCGCGTTTCTCCGCAAGCATCCAGTCGGCGAAGCCCTTCGGGCCGAGTCGGTCGAAGAGCTGCTTTGTGCCTTCCTTCGGCTGGCCGGCGAAGTGCGGCGGAATCGGAAGCCTCGTGCCGGGCGCAGGCATCGCACGGCCGCGTGCGTCGGGGTGGCCGTTCACCGTCACGTCGGCGATGTAGGTGATCAGCCGCGTCGCCCGATCGCGGCGTACCGGGTACTGGAACAGCTCCGGCGTCTCGTCGATGAACCGCGTCGTGACCTCGTTGTTGCGGAAGCGCGGGTGCGACAGCACCGCCTCGAGGAAAGGAAGGTTCGTCGCAACGCCGCGGATGCGGTACTCGCGGATCGCCCGGAGCGAGCGCTCGATGCACTCCTCGGGCGTCGGCGCCCATGCGGTCAGTTTTTCGAGCAGCGGATCGTAGAAGCGCGTGACGACCGCGCCGGAATAGGCCGTGCCGCCATCCACGCGGATGCCGAAGCCGAAGGCGCCGCGGTAGGCGATGATGCGGCCGTAGTCCGGAATGAAGTTGTTCTCCGGGTTCTCGGTGGTGATGCGGCACTGGATGGCGTGGCCGTCGAGGACGATCTTGTCCTGCGTCGGAATGCCGGTCTCCTCGAGGATGCCGATGCGGCCACCATCGGCGATCCTGATCTGCGCCTTGACGATGTCGAGGCCGGTGACGACCTCGGTCACCGTGTGCTCGACCTGGATGCGCGGATTGACCTCGATGAAGTAGAAGGCGCCGCTGTCGGCATCGAGGAGGAACTCGACGGTGCCGGCTCCGACATAGTTGGTGGCGCGGCCGATGCGGAGCGCAGCGTCGCACATCCCCTTGCGCTGCTCGGCGGTGAGATACGCGGCGGGTGCGCGCTCGATCACCTTCTGGTGGCGGCGCTGCACCGAGCAGTCGCGCTCGAACAGGTGGACGAGGTTGCCGGCGCTGTCGCCGAGAATCTGCACCTCGACGTGGCGGGCACGGGTGACGAGCTTTTCGAAGTAGACCTCGTCCTTGCCGAAGGCAGCCTTCGCTTCGCGTTTCGCGGCCTTGACGAACTCGACGATCTGGCCGCCGTCGGTGATCGGCCGCATGCCGCGGCCGCCGCCGCCCCAGGAGGCCTTGAGCATGATCGGGAGGCCGATCGCGTCGGCGATCTGGCGGACCATGGCCGGATCGTCCGGCAGCGGATCGGATGCCGGCACGACCGGCACGTCTACCGATCTGGCGAGGTTGCGGGCGGCGACCTTGTTGCCGAGCTTCCGCATCGTGTCCGGCGACGGCCCGATGAAGATGATGCCGTTCTCGGCGCACGCCTCGGCGAATTCCGGGCTCTCCGACAGGAAGCCGTAGCCGGGGTGGATCGCGTCGACCTTCGCCTCCCGAGCCACCCGCATGATCTCGTCGATGTCGAGATAGGCGGCGAGCGGGCCGAGCCCGGCCCCGACCCGGTACGCCTCGTCCGCCTTGAACCGGTGCAGCGAGAGTTTGTCCTCCTCGGCGAAGATCCCGACCGTTTCGATTCCGAGCTCGGTGGCGGCGCGGAAGACGCGGATGGCGATTTCGGAGCGGTTGGCGACGAGGAGACGCTTGATGCGGTTCACTGGGCGGAGACTCTCGATGACGGGGTCACGGAACAAGGCGCGCAGGCGGACTGCCGCGGCAGGCAGACCGCCGCGCCAAAATCAGGATGGCATAGTCGTTCCGGGTCGGGATTAAAATGCGCCAGTTTCGCGCCTGCCATGAGCGCTGCGCGGAGCGAGGCATGCCTTGACGTTCGATCGCGCATCGCGGCAACAGTGCTGCGCCGTTCCAGGACGCTGCGGAGCTCGATGATGGATTCGTTTGCCGCCCTGCCGCCATGGGCGATCATCGCGGTCTTCGCCCTCATCGCCGGAGCGGCCGGCGGCTCCGGCACATACTTCCTGCGGAAGCGATATCCGACGGCGGGTGTCCTGCGCTATCTGCCGATCATGGCGGTGCTGGCCGGCGCCGCGCTGGGCACGCTCATCGCCCTCCCGACGATCCGTGCGAATGCCACTCCGGTCAGTTGCGAGAGCGCACAGAGTATGGCCGAACGCGCCAATGACGTGGCGGCTGGCGAACAGGTCAACGAGACCGTGCGCGCGATCGGAATGATCGCCGACTGCGGCCTCATGGAGATCGTATTCGAACTCGCAGTGTCGCTGGACCTGGCTGGAGTCACGCCGGAAGAACTCGCGGTGGCCACAAGGTCGGTGAGCGACGAACTTTGCCGGCAAGGACCGCTGCGCCGATACATTGACGCCGGCTGGACGCTCCGCAACCTCTACACGTTCGAGGATGGTGGTACGCATACCATCACCGCGGAGTGCGCTCCCGCCGGGTGAGCCGTGCGGTAGCGGCGGGGCGAACCGCCATCGGCTCGCCCCGCCCCGCCGGTCGAGGCTAAGGCGCGGTGCCGACCGGGGTGACGGTGACGCGGGCGACCAGATTCGGATCGAAGTTCCACGCGATCGGCGCGTCGGCGTCGCCGCGGATGCCGGTATGGAGCGTGACCACGCCGTCCTCGGGATCGCGCATGTTCCCCTCGCCGAGCGCGCCGAGGAAGCCGTTGGCCTCGTTGTTCTTCTCCGAGCCGGCGTCATAGCCCATGATGTCGATGGTGACCGGTCCGTCGAGGGCGTAGGCGTCGAGGTCGACGAAGCCGGCGAAGCCGTCATTGGTCATGCCCAGCATCCAGACGCCGGACAGGAGCGGGTGGGCCTCGGTCACGGTGACGTAGAAGGTGCGCGTCGCACCGGGCGGCGTGTGGACGGCGACGATCGCGTCGCCGATCGAGTGCGACTCGAGGGCGCCCGCGGCAAGGTTGCTGTAGGGGCCGATATTGCCGCCCTCGGCCACGTTCCAGAGGGGCTCGCTCGCCGGTGCGCCGAGCGCGAAGAGCGGCTCCATGTCGGCAGCGTGGCTCGCGAAGAAGCCGGGGGAGAAGCCCTGCCCGGTGGTCAGGTTCTCGATGGTTACCTGCACGATGTGCTGCTCGTGCATGGCCATGTCGCCGGCCATCATCGGCGTGGCCGCCATCGGGTCAGCAGCCATCTGGGCGAACGCTGTGCCGGCGGCGGTCGAAAGGGCCAGCGCGGAGCCGGCGAGCGAAAGGGAACGACGGATCGTCACGGGAGAACTCCTCGTTTCGGGATGGGGGGCGGTCACGGCCGCCTCATCACGAACTTCGAGGAGATCTCCGCCGCGGTTACGCCGGCTCGCGTTCTTGTGTTCGGCCGAGGAGACGGCCGCCAAACACCACGTTGAGGCCGATGACAGCGGCAACGCACAGGCCGTGGACGAGCAGGTCGAGGACCGTGGACGTATGCGGATGGACCAGCATCAGCACGGCCCCGGCCGCCGCCGCGCTCGCGATGCCTGCAACGAGTGCCACGCGCCCGAACCGTTCGGGCCGGGCCCGTCGCAACATCAGCACCATCAGCAGCGAGAGCGGAATCGCCGAGCCGAGGATAACGAGAAGGCATTGCCGCATCTCGACGAAGCTCTCCCCCCAGGTGCCCGCAACGCCAAGGTCGGCCAGGCAGCCCAGGCCGGAAAACGCCAGCCACAAGGCCGCGGTCGGCAGCGGCAGCAGGACCCAGCGGTCGGAGCGGTCCGGCACGCTCAACTGGAACGCGGCGATTGCTGCGAGCACCGCAGTGGCGAGCGCCGCGAGGAATGCGGGCAGAACGTAGGCGCGCGTGCCCATCAGCCCAGCATTTCCACCAAGGCCGACGTAGAAGGCCGACGCCAGCGCAACAAGCCCGGCGAGCCAGAACACCGCCCGCAGGAGCGGAGGACGCAGGCGCCGGACGGGGACGAGACGTCCCGCAAGGCCGTCAATGAGGTCATCGAGGCGCGTTTCGGCCATGCGCTAGTCCGATCCCGAGAGCCGCGACCGGAGGTTCCGGATCGCGCGATGGAGGTTGACCTTGAGCGCGGTCTTGCTCCGCCCGGTCAATGCGGCGCCCTCCTCCAGCGACCGTTCGCCGTAGCCCAGCACCTGGACGGCCTCGCGCTGTCCCTCCGGCAGCGTCGCCACGGCCTCGCCGAGACGGATGTTCTCACGGCGACGCTCCTCGCCCGCGGCGACGTCGATGTCATCGGCGTGGTTCTCGTAGGCGACCGGCTCGTGCACCTCGCGCGAGGCGCGGCGGCCCGAGGAACGGAGGAAGTCGATCGCGCGGCGTCTTGCGATTGCCGAAAGCCACGCCTCATACGGTCGCGAGGGATCGAACGTCGCCAGCATCCGATGGATCGCCAGGAGGACTTCCTGGACGACATCGTCGACGCCCGACGGCGGAACACCCGCCCGGCGGGCGGCGTGTCGGATCAGCGGAATGCTCTCGTGGAGAACCCGCCGGTACGCAGCCTGGTCGCCGCCCTGCGCGGCCGCCATCAGGGCAGCGAGGCCGGCATCGGCATCGACAGGAGTGTGCGCGATCACGACGGCTCCGACCCCGCTCGGCCGGCGGTCATTGTACGGAACCTTGCCCGCCGCGCCAACCGTCGCACCTCCAAGGGAACCGAGGACAAGGCTGTCCGCTGGTGGTGGCACGGTATGGGCTCCTGCATCTCCCACCACCTTCGTCGGCGGAGGCCGAACGGTTACGCCGGTAGGGGCCGAACGGATGCGTGGCGCCTGTCCGCGGGCCGGTTGGCACCTCACGTGCTTGCCCCTAGGATCGCTGCCGCGTTGCGTTTGAAAGGACAGGATGCCGAGCGCGTTCGACGAGATGACCGTAGCCCCGGGCGTGTGCCGGCCGGGCTACGAGGGAGTCCAGAAATGGCTGGCGGATACGCCGCGTGAGGTTTTGGAGCTACGAAGGGCCGAGGCCGAGCTCCTGTTCCGCAGAACCGGCATCACCTTTGCCGTCTATGGCGAGGCAGATGCTGAAGAACGCATCATTCCCTTCGACATCATCCCGCGCATCCTGACCAAGACGGAGTGGGACAAGCTCGCCCTCGGCCTCTCCCAGCGGGTTCGCGCGATCAACGCCTTCCTGGCCGACCTCTACGGCAAGGCCGAGATCATGAAGGCGGGAATCATCCCCGCCGATCTCATCCACCGGAATCCCTATTTCCGGCCGGAGATGGTCGGCCTTCGCGTACCGCACGACATCCGCGTGATGATCGCCGGCATCGACATCGTCCGGACCGACGACGAGCATTTCTATGTGCTCGAGGACAATGTCCGCACGCCCTCGGGCGTCTCGTACATGCTCGAGAACCGGGAGGTGATGATGCGCCTCATGCCGGATCTGTTCGCCGAGAGCCGCGTCGCGCCGGTGGAGAACTACGCAGACGACCTCCTCGCGACGCTGAAGTCGGTCGCGCCGCCGTCCGCGCCAAACGATCCCACGATCGCCCTCCTGACGCCGGGACCGTTCAACAGCGCCTATTACGAGCATTCCTTCCTCGCCGACCGGCTCGGCATCGAACTCGTCGAGGGCCGCGACCTCCTGGTCAACGACGATGCCGTCTACATGCGGACGACGCGCGGCCCCCAGCGCATCGACGTTCTCTACCGCCGGATCGACGACGACTTCCTCGATCCCCTCACCTTCCGGCCTGATTCCGCGCTCGGGGTTCCGGGTCTCATTGCGGCGGCCCGCGCCGGGAAGATCACGCTCGCCAATGCGGTCGGAACCGGCATCGCGGACGACAAGGCCGTCTACACCTACATTCCCGACGTGATCCGCTTCTATCTCGGCGAGGAGCCGATCCTGAAGAACGTGCCGACCTGGCGGTGTCGCGAGCCGGACGCCCTTACCTACGTGCTGGAGCATATCCAGGATCTGGTGGTGAAGGAGGTTTCGGGCTCGGGCGGATACGGCATGCTGATCGGTCCCGCCGCCTCGTCGGCGACGCGCGCCGAATTTGCCGAAAAGCTCAAGGCGCGGCCGGACGACTTCATCGCCCAGCCGACGCTGGCGCTTTCCACAGTGCCGACCTTCGTCGACAGCGGCATCGCCCCACGGCATGTCGACCTCCGCCCCTTCGTGCTGTCGGGCGCGGACAAGGTTCGCGTGGTCCCCGGCGGCCTGACGCGCGTGGCGCTCCGGGCCGGCTCGCTGGTGGTGAATTCGAGCCAGGGCGGCGGCACCAAGGACACCTGGGTGGTCAACGGATGAGCCGCCCATGCTGAGCCGGACCGCGGACAACCTTTTCTGGTTTGCGCGCTACGTCGAGCGCGCCGACAACATCGCCCGCATCCTCGAGGCCGCGAACCGGCTGTCGGCGATGCCGATCACCTATTCCGGCGCCACGAACGAATGGGAATCGGCCGTTGCCGCGACGGGGACGCTGCCGGCGTTCCGCGCCGTGAATGCGGAAGCGAACTCCGAGAGCGTCCTCAACTTCCTCGCCTTCTCGCCGACCAATCCGTCGAGCATCAAATCGTGCATCGAGACGGCCCGCTTCAACGCGCGCGCCGTGCGCACCGCGCTCACGGCGGTCATGTGGGAATCGATCAACGGCGCTTGGCTCGACCTCCGCCGCGTGGACGGCAAGAACATGAAGCGGAGTGCGCTCGACGACTTCCTGTCGCGCGTGAAGGAAGCCTCGCTCCGCCTCGACGGCGCCGCGTACCGCACGATGCTGCGGAGCGAGGCGTACTACTTCTTCGTGCTTGGCGTGATGCTGGAGCGGGCCGACAACACCGCCCGCATCCTCGACGTGAAGTACCACCTCCTCCTCCCGGAAGGTGCCGAGGTCGGCGGCGGCCTCGACTACTTCCAGTGGACGTCAATTCTCCGGACGGTGTCGGCGCAGACCGCGTATCACTGGGTGTACCGGCAGAGCGTGAAGCCGTGGCTTGTGGCGGATCTGCTGGTCCTGAAGCAGGAGATGCCGCGATCCCTCGCTGCCTGCTACGATGCGATCCGGGAGACGCTGGACCTCCTTGGCCACGAATACGGTCGCCAGGGCCCGGCACAACGGATGGCGCGGACGATGCGCACCAGGCTCGCCAACGCCAATATCGGCGACGTCTTCCAGTCGGGCCTGCACGAATTCCTGACCGAGTTCCTCGTGGAAAACGCCCGGCTCGGCGAGGCCATCGCGGCCCAGTATCTGAGCTGACATGCGCCTTCGCATCACCCACGAGACGGCCTACCGCTACGCCACGCCGGCATCGTCGGTCATTCAGATCCTGCGCATGCAGCCGCGTAGCCACGAGGGCCAGTTCGTCGTCGACTGGCGGGTCGAACTCGACCGCGATGCCCGGCTGCAGCAGTCGCCGGACGCGTTCGGCAACACGGTCCACAGCTTCGCGCTGTCCGGGCCGCTCGAAAGCCTGACGGTCGTGGCGACCGGCGAGGTCGAGACGGAAGACACCGCCGGCATCGTCCGCGGCCAGGTCGAGCGCTTCCCGCCGACGGTATTTCTTCGCGACACCCGCCTCACCGAGGCCGACGAGCGGATCAAGGCGTTCGCCGCGGAGGTCCAGACGGCCGGGGGGAGCCGGCTGGATACCCTGCACCAGCTCAACGGCGCCCTGCACGAGCGCATGACCTTCGACACACGGCCGACGGATGCCACCACGCCGGCGACCGAAGCCTTCGCGGCCGCGCACGGTGTCTGCCAGGACTATGCGCACATCTTCATCGCCGTGGCGCGGCACCTCGCGATTCCGGCGCGCTACATCAGCGGCTACCTCTTCCAGCCGGGCAACGAGGAGCAGGAGGCGGGTCATGGCTGGGCCGAGGCGCTCGTGGACGGGCTCGGCTGGGTCGCATTCGATCCCGCCAACGGCGTTTCGCCCACGGATGGCTACGTCCGCGTTGCTGCCGGGCTCGACTATCTCGGGGCGGCCCCGGTCCGCGGCTCGCGGCACGGGGGCACGGGCGAGACGCTCGCCGTGCGCGTCCGGGTGGAGGATGCCTCGGTGCGATACCAGGCGCCTGTGAATCCGGTGGCAAGCCAGTCGCAATCGTCATTGCAGGGCAGCCGCAAGCCGGTATGAATTCGCCCTCCCCCGCGGTGCGCGTACCGGAGTCGCAATGACCTATTGCCTCGGAATCCTGGTGAAGGAAGGTCTCGCCATGATGGGCGACACCCGCACCAATGCCGGCGTCGACAACATCGCCGTGTACCGGAAGCTGCACATTTTCGACGTACCCGGCGAGCGGGCGATCGTGGTGGCGACGGCCGGCAACCTTGCGACCAGCCAGACGGTCGTCTCGCTGCTCAGCGAGGGTTTCGAGAACCCGGACACGCGCGAGGTCGAGTCGGTCTACACGATCAACTCGATGTTCAAGTGCGCCCATTTCGTCGGCCGTGCGGTCCAGGAGGCGCACCGTATGATCGCGCCGGCACACGGCCCCGGACAGGGCGCCGGCTTCGACGTCACGCTCCTGGTCGGCGGCCAGATCCGCGGCGGCCGGCTGCGCCTGTTCATGGTCTACGACGCCGGCAATTTCATCGAGGCCACGGCCGACACACCGTACCTCCAGATCGGCGAGCACAAGTACGGCAAGCCGATCCTGGACCGGTCGGTCACCGAGGGGAATTCGATCGCCGATGCCATCAAGATCGGCCTGATCTCGATGGATTCGACGATGCGGTCGAACCTTGCCGTTGGCATGCCGATCGACCTCGCGGTGATCCGGCGCGACCAGGTGAAGATCGGGCTCTCCTATCGCGTGGATGCATCGGAGCCCTACTTCGCGTCACTCCGGACAAGCTGGTCGGAGGCACTGCGCGCCGCGCACCAGGCCATCCCCGCCCCGCCCTACGCCGCTCCGGAGCCGCCGCCGTCCGAGTAGGCGACCGCCGACCGACGACCCGGCCGCTCCGAGGACCTTCCAGCGTCTCTGCCGCTCGCCGACCACCACGGCTGAAGGCCCGCGCGCCCGCGGCAAAGGCACACCTTTGCATACGTAGTGTATGCAATGCGCATGCAATAGGCATGAACGAAACCTAGGCATATCGAAAACGATAGCTTTAACAGATACTTGTGTCACTTGGCGCCGTGGCACGCTTCTTGATGCATGCAATCCCAGCGACATCCACCTGGGAACATCCACATGAATCGCCGTGAGTTTCTGAAGACCTCCGCCACCGGAGCGGGAGCCGCCATCGCACTGCCAACGTTCTGGTCGACCGCGTTCGCACAGGGACGCGAGGAAACGCTTGTCCTCATCTCCGAGAACGGCCCGAACAACCTCGACATCATGGGGGTCGGCACCAACCGTCCGGGCTACGAGGTTGCCTGGAACTGTTACGATCGCCTGATCTCCTACGGGCTGAAGACGCTCGAGGACGGCACCCAGTCCTACGATCGCGACACCTTCATCCCTCAGCTCGCCGAGCGCTGGGAGGTCGATGAGACCGGCGCCACGTTCTATCTGCGCCCGGACGCGACCTTCCATGACGGCACGCCGGTAACGGCCGCGGACGTGAAGTGGTCATTCGACCGGGCCGTGTCGGTCGGCGGCTTCCCGACCACGCAGATGGCAACGGGGAGCATGACGTCGCCCGACCAGTTCAGCGTCATCGACGACCACACCTTCCGGGTCACCTTCACCGTGCCGGACAATCTGACCATGCCCAATATCGGCGTCATCGTGCCGAGCATCCTCAACTCGGCGCTGGTGCTGGCCAACGCGACGCCTGATGATCCGTGGGGCCTCGCCTACACCGCGGCCAACATTGCCGGCGGCGGGCCGTTCCGGCTCGAGACCTGGACGCCCGGTACCGAGATCCGTTTCCTTCGCTTCGACGGCTGGAAGAGCGGCGAGCTGCCGCCGCTGCGGCGGGTGATCTGGCGGACCGTGCCGTCGGCCGGCAACCGCCGCGCGCTCGTCGAGCGCGGCGATGCGGACATCTCGTTCGACATCCCGCCGCGCGACTTCGCCGAGATAGCGGCGGAAGGCGACCTCAAGACGATGTCCCACCCGATCGGCAACGGCATGTGGTGCATCGAGATGAACGTGACCATGGCGCCGTTCGACAACGTCAAGGTCCGCCAGGCGATCGCGTACGCCCTGCCCTACGAGCAGATCATGGCGGCCGTGGTGTTCGGCCTGGGCAAGCCCCTGTTCGGCGCGGAGAGCAATGTTGCCGACACGATGGAGTGGCCGCGGCCGACCGCCTACCACACCGACCTCAACCGTGCCCGGACGCTCCTTGCCGAAGCCGGCTACCCCAACGGTTTCTCGACACCGATCTTCTTCGATCTCGGCCAGGGGATCATCAGCGAGCCGACGGCGGTGCTGATCCAGGAGAACCTTGCCGCGATCGGCATCCGGACGACGATCGAACCGGTGCCCGGGGCGAACTGGCGTGGCCAGATGGCAGCCAAGAGCATGCCATTCATGATCAACTTCTTCTCCGGCTGGCTCGATTACCCGGAGTACTTCTTCTTCTGGACGTATCACGGCCAGAACGCCGTCTTCAACACGATGAGCTACCAGAACCCGGCCCTCGATGCTCTGGTGGATGCCTCGCGCGTTGCCGCCGCCGCCGGCGATACGGCCGCTTACGAAGAGAACGTGAAGGCCTCGATTACCCTCGCCTACGAGGAGGTTCCGCGCATCCCGCTGTTCCAGCCCTGGCTGAACGTGGCGATGCAGCCGAACATCGAGGGCTACGTCTACTGGTTCCACCGCCAGCTCGACTACCGCACCATCAGCAAGGCCTGACGACACGCCGTCGCGCTCCCCGGAGCGCGGCGGCCTTCTCTTTGCGCGAGCGGCTTTCACCCAGAGAGGCAATCATGCGTAGTCTCGGCAAACGGCTGATCACCATCGTACCGACGCTGATCGGCGTGGTCATCGTCACCTTCCTCCTCACCCGCGTCCTGCCAGGCGACACGGCCGCCTACTTCGCCGGTCCCATGGCAAGCCAGGAATCGATCGAGGAGATCCGCGTGAGCCTCGGGCTCGACCGTCCGCTCTACGAGCAGTTCGTCCACTACATCGGCGACCTTGCCCAGGGCGACCTCGGCCAGTCGCTCTCGACCGGCCAGCCGGTTCTGACGGAAATCCTCACCCGCCTACCCGCCTCGGCCGAACTGACGCTCCTCGGCCTCCTGTTCGCGATGGTGGTGGCAATACCGCTCGGCATCCTCGCCGCGGTCCGCCAGGGGTCGATCGTCGACCATCTCTGCAGAGTCCTCACCACCGCGGGCGTGTCGCTCCCGGTGTTCTTCACGGGGCTCCTGTTCGTGTACCTGTTCTACTACGTGCTCAACTGGGCGCCGGCGCCGTTCGGACGAATAGACATCTTCGCAACGCCGCCGCAGCACATCACCGGCTTCTACCTGATCGACAGCCTCATCACCGGCAACTTCGAGGCGTTTCGCGCATCGTTCGCCCAGATCTGGCTGCCAGCGGTTACCCTCGGCATCTTCGCACTGGCGCCGATCGCCCGCATGACCCGCGCCTCGATGATCGCGGCGCTGTCGTCGGAGTTCGTCCGCACCGCACGGGCCGGTGGCCTGTCGCCGCGAAAGACGATCATCACCTACGCGTTCCGCAACGCGATGCTGCCGGTCGTCACCACGCTGGGCATGGTGTTCTCGTTCCTACTCGGCGCCAACGTGCTGGTCGAGAAGGTGTTCGCGTGGCCCGGCATCGGATCGTTCGCGGTCGAGGCCCTTCTCGTATCGGACTTTGCCCCGGTGCAGGGCTTCGTCCTCACCATGGCGATCCTCTACGTCGTCCTGAACCTCCTGATCGATCTCCTCTACGGCGTGATCGATCCGCGCGTGAGGATCGAAGCATGACCACGCTCGACATCAAGGCCGACGCCACGCCATCTGTCCGTCGCCCGACGCCCGTCGTCGCCCTCCTCCGCCATACCCGCTACGTCCTGGCCGGAAATCTCGTGACGGCGGTGGCCTTCGGCCTCTTCGCGATCATCGTGCTGCTCGCGATCATCGGACCGTGGATCGCGCCGTACAATCCGACGGCGACCAACACGACGATCGCGCTTCAGGCGCCATCGGCGGCGCACTGGTTCGGCACGGACAATCTCGGCCGCGACGTTCTCAGCCGCGTGCTCGTCGCCACGCGGCTCGACTTCATCATCGCGATCTCGTCGGTCGCGCTGGTCTTCGCCCTTGGCGGCATCGCCGGGATCGCGGCAGGCTATTTCGGCGGCTGGACGGACCGGATCATCAGCCGCCTGTCGGACACGATCATGGCGTTCCCGATCTTCGTCCTCGCCATGGGGATCGTCGCAGCACTCGGCAATTCGGTGACCAACATCGTGATCGCCACCGCGATCGTGAACTTCCCGCTGTACGCCCGCATTGCCCGCGGCGAGGCGAACGTGCGGCGGAACGCCGGCTTCGTCCAGGCGGCCAAACTCTCGGGCAACAGCACGCCGCGCATCCTGTTCGGACAGATCCTGCCCAACATCATGCCGATCATGATGGTCCAGATGTCCCTCACGATGGGCTACGCGATCCTCAACGCCGCGGGCCTTTCCTTCGTCGGCCTCGGGGTCCGGCCGCCCACGCCGGAATGGGGGATCATGGTCGCCGAGGGCGCGAGCTACATCATCACCGGCGAATGGTGGATGGCGCTCTTCCCGGGCGCCGCGCTGATGATCGCGGTGTTCACCTTCAACCTTCTCGGCGATGGCCTTCGGGACATCGTCGACCCGCAGCGGAGGACGTGAGCCATGACCGCGCCCATCCACGACCAGCCCCCGCTTCTCGACATCCGCGACCTGACGGTGGAGTTCGCCACGCGCCGCGGCACCGTGACGGCGGTGAGTGCGATCGACATATCCGTCGCCAAAGGCGAGACGGTCGGGATCGTCGGCGAGTCCGGCTCCGGAAAGTCGGTGACGTCCTACGCCGTGATGCGCATCCTCGATCGCGCAGGCCGGATCGCGGGCGGTACGATCACATTCAGCGGCATCGACCTGTCCGCTGCCACCGAGCGGTCGATGCGCGATTTCCGCGGCCGGGAGATCTCGATGATCTTCCAGAACCCGCGGGCTGCGCTCAACCCGATCCGGAAGGTCGGACACCAGATCGAGGACATCCTCCGCCAGCACGTCCAGGCGTCCAGCATGGACGTGCTGGAGAAGGCGATCGACATCCTGAAGCAGGTGCGGATCGCCCGGCCCGAGGAGCGCTACAACGCGTATCCGTTCGAGCTCTCCGGCGGCATGTGCCAGCGCATCGTGATCGCCCTTGCCCTCGCCTGCCAGCCGCAGCTCCTGATCGCCGACGAGCCGACCACCGGCCTCGACGTCACCACGCAGAAGGCCGTGATGGAACTCGTCGTCGAGCTGACCCGCGCCCGCGGCATGTCGACGATCCTGATCACCCACGACCTCGGCCTTGCCTCGACCTATTGCGACCGCATCGTCGTCATGGAGAAGGGCCGGATCGTCGAGACCGCGCAGTCGGCGACGATCTTCCGCGATCCCGCTCACCCTTATACGCGGAAGCTCGTTCGGGCGACGCCGCGACCCGGCATATCGCTTCGCGACCTGCTTCCCGATGACCACCCCCAGCGCAACATGCCGATCCCGGTCCAGGCGGTTCCGGAGGGCGCGCCGCTGCTGGAGGTCGAGAACCTCGTGAAGGAGTATCCGCGCCAGCAATCCGGCCCGAAGCCCGGTTTCCTGAAGCGCAAGACCGAGCCGCTGCCGGCCTTCCGGGCGGTCGACGGCATCAGCTTCAAGGTCATGCGCGGCGAGACGGTTGGCCTTGTCGGCGAATCCGGCTGCGGCAAGTCCACGACGTCGATGATGGTGACGCGGCTCATCGACACGACAAGCGGCACCATCCGGTTCAACGGCGAGGACATCGCGGGCATTCCGGCGGCGCAGTTCACGCGTTCGCCGCTACGGCGGCGGATCCAGATGGTATTCCAGGACCCTTCGGAGAGCCTCAATCCGCGCTACACGGCGGGCCGGGCCATCATCGATCCGATCCTCCGGATGGGCGAAACGACGACCGACCGCGACGCGCTCGCCGACCGCTGCGCCGAGCTGGCGCGGCTGGTCGGGCTGCCCGCCGATCTCCTCGACCGCTTCCCGCACCAGCTGTCCGGCGGGCAGAAGGCGCGTGTCGGCATCGCCCGCGCAATCGCGCTCAACCCGGATCTCGTGATCCTGGACGAGCCGACCGCCGCGCTCGACGTGTCGGTCCAGTCGATCGTCCTCAACCTCCTCAACGATCTCAAGGCCGAACTCGGCATGAGCTACCTGTTCGTGTCGCACGACCTCCATGTCGTCGGCCTGCTGTGCGACCGAATCATCGTCATGAACACCGGGCGAATCGTCGAGCAGGGGAACGCTGCCGACGTGCTCGAACGGCCGACGGCGGCCTACACCAGCGAGCTCATCGCGGCGATCCCCCATCCGCCCGTCTAGCGGCGATTCCCGCGAATTCTCCGCGGAACGCCCAGCCCGAGCCTTCGGGCGGCCGCTTGATGGTCCTTTCGGGGCCTGCGTGATAGGAGTGCGCACCATTTGGACCGGATCGGTGCTGGTGACGCAGTCTTCGCGCTCCTCCGGCGAAGGTGGCAAAGCAGGCCCGCGGGTGACCCGGACCGAAGCCCTTCGCCAGCAATTGTCGGACGACATCATCAAGGGGACGCTCGAGCCCGGGTCGCCGCTCGACGAGGCGGATCTGGCGCGGCGCTTCGGAGTGTCGCGGACGCCGGTGCGCGAGGCGATCCGCAACCTGGCAGCTTCGGGCCTGGTGGAAACGCGTCCGCATCGCGGCGCGGTCGTCGCCCTGCCGACGCCGTCGCGGCTGATGGACATGTTCAAGGCCATGGCCGAGCTCGAAGCGCTGTGCGCCGGGCTTGCCGCCGAGTCCATGACCGCGGCGGAACGGGACGCGCTAGAAAAGCTCCACGAGGAGATGGCCGACTTCGTCCTGAAGGACGACGCGGCGAAGTACCGGGAACGGAACGAGCGCTTCCACGGCCTCATCTATGCCGGCGCCCACAACAGCTACCTGTCCGAAATTGCCGTCATGACACGCGCGCGCGTGAGCCCGTTCCGCCGGGCGCAGTTCAGCCAGCCGGGCCGGATCGCCGAATCGCACCGCGAGCACGGGCTGGTCGTGAAGGCGATCGTCGGCGGCGACCGGAGCGACGCCACGGACCAGATGCGGCTCCACATCGACATCGTCCGGGACGCGTATCGGCGGCTTTCCGCCCGCTGACGGCAAGCTCCCGGGCCCCCTGCCAGCGCGGCGGGCGTCACGTGGTGGCGTGCGCCTTCACGATCCGAACGCGGCTGCCGCTGCGGACCGGCCTGAGCCTGGTCACGTCGTCCGTCGTCCGCGCCCAGACATTGGCCTCGGACGCGAGGCGGATCTCGTCGCCGCGCGAGGCGGGCGTGCGGCCGAAACCGATCGCAATCGCGTCGCCCGGCGGCCAGTAGGCGATGTCGCCGGGGTTCATCAACGTACGCGCGTCCGGCTCCTCGGCCAGCGCAACGCCGCAGTCGAAATAGACCTCGTCACCCCAGGTCGAGACGGAGGCCTCGATCGGCAGCGCGTCCCAGATCGCATCCGCGGTCGGCGTGTCGAGCAGGTCGGCCTCGATGACGATCGAGCCGAAGACGAAACTGATCCGCCGCATGTCTGCTCCCGCGTTGCCTCCATCCGCCGATAGCAGCGCCGGAGCGGGCGATCAATTCAGGCCGTATTCCGCAGCCGCGATCCGCACCTCGGCCGGCGAAAGGAGCCGGTGGTGGGCGATCTGGACGGAATGAAGCGGCCCCTCCAGTTTCGCCGCCCAGAAGTCGAGGAACTTCTTGAGCGCAGGGAAACGGGGAGCAATGTCGTAGTCCTGCCAGACGAACGTCTGGAGCAGTTCGCGGTGGTCGGGGATGCGGTAGAGTATCTCCGCTGTCGTCAGTCCGTATCCTTCGAGCGGAACGGTCTTTTGGGACTGCAGCATTCGAGCCTAAGCCTTTCACGTTGCGAACGTTACAGGCATTGGAGCTTCCCTCGGTCCTCGCGATCGTGCAAGAGGCAATGTGCTGCTTTGTCGGTCGCCCATGCAGATTGGCAGCCTTCGCCGGCGGCTGCTAGCGACCCGGTGGCGGCTTGCATTGGCCGGTGCCTTGTGGCCGGTTCGGGCGATGCAGACTTCACCCGGTTCCAACCCCTGGACCCCCGACGAGCTTCGCCGGCTCGTCGCGTGGTATGCCGCGATGGGCGTCGATGCTCCGCTCGAGGAAGAGCCGGTCGACCGGCTCGCCGCCAGGACCGCGGCGGCTCCACCCCGCGCGCCTGGCCCCGCCACAACACCCGGCGCGGACGCCGTGCCCGCGACGGCGCGCCGGGCGCCGGTTGCCGTGCCTGCCGCCGAGGCAGAGAGCCTTGCCCGCACCACTGCGGCGGCGGCCAGCACGCTCGACGAACTCCGGGCGGCGCTGGCGGCGTTCGAAGGCTGCAACCTCCGCCTGACGGCGACCAACCTCGTCTTCGCTGACGGGACGCCCGGCTCGCGGGTGATGTTCGTCGGCGAGGCGCCCGGGCGTGACGAAGACCTCCAGGGCCTCCCTTTCGTCGGCCGCGCCGGGCAACTGCTCGACCGGATGCTGAAGGCGATCGGGCTTGCGCGGAGCGATGTCTACATCGCCAACATCGTGCCGTGGCGACCGCCGGGCAACCGTACCCCGACGCCGCAGGAAACCGCGTCCTGCCGCCCGTTCATGATCCGTCAGATCCAACTCGCCAATCCGGACTTCCTCGTCTGCCTCGGCGGCGTGTCGATGCGGGAACTGTTCGGCACCGACGGCATCCTGCGCCAACGCGGCAAGTGGCGGGACTACGACACCGGCACGCGAACAATCAGGGCCATGGCGATGCTCCATCCGGCCTACCTGCTGCGCCAGCCGCTCCACAAGCGCCTGGCGTGGCGCGACCTCGTCGCGCTGAAGGCGGCGTTGGACGGCGCGCCGTAGTCCGCAGGCTGTCGATCCCGTTCTGCTGGCAACCGACACCCATGTCCAGCGGCGGAACGTATTACGCCGGATCGCTTGTTGTTCTCATCCTGCGTGGAACAAAGGAGCCGTGCCGCACGAGCGTTGTAGACGAGGCAACGGTCTCGGCGCTCGCCTCCACTGCTGGCATCGCGCACCTTGCCGCGAGGGACCGACTCTTTTCCTGGAGCGTCTGTTCAACTGTCACAAACTCTAGAACCATTCAAGAGAACGTGATCCCCTTCGAACGCTTCTCAATAGCAGGCCACCGGGACGGTCCAATATCCTGATGTTCGGGTTCATGTTTCGAACGAGACATGCCCGGGCAGAGGGAGGGAGACCTTGAGAAACATCGGGAAATACCAGGCCGCTGCGCTGGTCGCGGGAGCGGTGGCAATTGCGGGCGCGGCGGTAGCCCAGCCGCTCGGCCAGGGCTGGCTGTTGGGCGCACCGGACGACACGACGCGTTTCGAGATCCTCCAGCGCGACGCTGGCGGCACCGGCCGGACCATGCTGGAGATGTCGATCCGCTACGAGCGCATGTACGAGGCCGTGGCCGACGGAAACCTCCAACTGGCGGCCCGCAACTGGGACGGCATCGACGGCTCGCTGTCGCGCGGCCTCGTCCGCCGGCCGGACCGGACGGAAACGGCCGACGCGTTCCTCTACGCCGTGTTCGACCAGGTGATGGAGGACTTCGAATCGGAGGACATCGTGCGCGCGCGGGCAGGCTTCATGACGGCGCGCGATGCCTGCATGGGTTGCCACGTGGCGAGCGACCTCGCCTACATCAACGACCAGCGCCTGTTCCGGAACCTCGTGTTCCAGTAGGCACGCACAGGGGATCGCGGCGGCGCTGGGCGAGCCGCGTCTTCACGGAATGACGGGCCGGCCAGGGCACACTGGCCGGCCCTGTTGCGCGGGGGTCCCGGGCGATGGATTGTGCGGCATCGCCCATGAGCCGTGACCGCCGCATGCGACGCACCTTCCGCAGCCTCATCGTGGCCGTTGCGACGGCGGCGGCCCTCGCCAGCGCGCCGCCGGCGGCCGCGCAGATCCGCATCGGTGTCGCCGGGCCGATGACGGGAGCGATCGGCCAGCTTGGCGGCGAACTCGTCGCCGGCGCCGAGGCGGCGGTGTCCGCGCTCAACGCAGCCGGCGGCGTGCTGGGCCAGCAGGTCCGCATCGAGGTCGCCGATGACGCCACGGCCGCCGCCGCATGTTCGGATGACCAACGCGCCCCGGCCGTCGCCAACCAGCTCGCCGGCGCGGGCGTGGTGTTCGTCGTCGGCCATCTCTGCTCGGCCGCCTCGATCGCGGCGGCAACGGTCTACGCCGCCGAGGGTATCGTGCAGATCGCCCCCGGTGCGCCCGATCCGCGATTCACCGACGACCGTGCCGGACCGGGTGTCTTCCGCCTGTTCGGCCGCGCCGACGCACAGGCGGGCATCGCCGCCGCGCACATCGCCACGCAGTTCGCGGGCGTACCGGTGGCCGTCGTCGACGACCAGACCGAGTACGGCCGAAGCCTCGGCGGCGCGATCCGGGGGGCATTGGGGGGCTTGGGAATCCCCCTCGCCTTCAACGAGAGCTACCGGTCGTCGTCCGTCGACCTGGTCGACCTCGTCCGCCGGATCGGGGTCTCGGACGCGGGACTTGTCTATTTCGCCGGAAACGCAGCCGAAGCGGCGCGCCTCCGGCTCGAGCTGACGTCCCAGGGGTCGACCGCCGTCCTGTTCGGGGGCGATGCGCTCGCCGACCCGGATTTCACGGCAGCTGCCGGCGAGGCGGCGGATGGCGCCATCTTCACCTACCCGCCCGATCCTGCCACCGGTCCGACGGCGGCCGACGCCGTGGCCGCCATGCGCGCCGCGGGTCTCGAACCCACCCGCTTCTCTCTCCATGCGTACGCGGCCGTGGAGATTTGGGCCGCCGCCGTCGCCGAGGCGGGCACGACGAACCTGGCACCGGTGGCGCGGGAGATCGCGGCGGGTACTTTCGAGACCGTGCTCGGTCCGGTCACTTTCAACGCGGATGGCGAGGCGGACCTCGTCGGCTGGGTCGTCCACGAGTGGCGCGGCACGGCCTACATGCCGCTCCCCTCTCCGTAGCGCCGCGGCGGTTTGCCCGCTGCGTTCAATTGCGCCGGGACGGTCCCGCGTGCTACCGGCGCGCAACTCAAGCAACGAGGCGAGCCATGTCCCGTCCGATCATCATTGCACCGTCGATCCTGTCGTCCGACTTCTCCCGCCTCGCGGACGAGATCAAGGCGGTCCAGAACGCCGGCGCCGACTGGATCCATGCCGACGTGATGGACGGCCACTATGTGCCGAACCTCACCTTCGGCCCGCCGGTGGTGAAGGCGATCCGGCCGCATGTGACGGGGGTCCTCGACGTCCACCTCATGATCGCGCCGGTCGATCCGTACCTCCAGGCGTTCGCGGACGCCGGCTCGGACATCATCAGCATCCATGTCGAATCGGGTCCGCACCTTCACCGGTCGCTCCAGGCGATCCGCAACATGGGCAAGAAGGCCGGCGTCGTCCTGAACCCGTCGACGCATGAAAGCGCGCTCTACTACGTCAAGGACCTCGTCGACCTCGTCCTCGTCATGAGCGTGAACCCCGGCTTCGGCGGCCAAGCCTTCATCCCGGAAGCGGTCGAGAAGGTGCGCAACATTCGCGCCATGGTCGGCCCGAACGTCATCATCGAAGTCGATGGCGGCGTGACGCCCGAGACCGCCCCGGCCCTCGTCAGGGCCGGCGCCGACGCGCTCGTGGCGGGCGCCGCGGTCTTCAAGGGCGGCAACGAGGAAGCCTACCGCAAGAACATCACCGCGATCCGCCAGTCGGTGTCGACGATCACCGCCTGAAGCGGATAGCATCGCGGGGAACGGAGGAACGCCAACATGCGCCGTCTCATCCTTGCGATTGCTGCCCTCTTCGCCCTCGCTTCGGCGGCCGCGGCCGGCGACTACGCCGACCGCGAGTTCATCGGCTTCTCGCCCGACGGACGCTATTTTGCGTTCGAGGAGTACGGGATCCAGGACGGCTCCGGCTTCCCCTACTCCAACATCTACCTGATCGACACGTCGACCGATTCCTGGGTGACCGGAACGCCGGTCCGGGTCCGGCTCGATGACGAGAGCGCCACGCTCGAGGCTGCCCGCGCCCAGGCGCGCGCCGGCGCCGCGACGGCGCTCGCGAGCCGAGGAGTCGGCCTGCCGGGCCGGCTGCTCGTCAGCAATCCGCTGACCGAGGTCGTCGACCGGCATTTCGCAGAGTTCTTCACGCTGGTGTTCGTGCCGCCCCAGACGGACACCAACATCGTGACGATCGACGAATACACGCTCCCGGTGAAGTCCTGTCCGGCCGATTTCGGTCAGACGATGGGCTTCGACCTGATGCTGCAGACCGTGGACGGCGCCGAGCGGCGGCTGCACCACGACAACGCCATCCCGGCAAGCCGCGGCTGTCCGCTCGCCTACGGCATCTCCGACGTCGTCGCCTTCGACACGCCCGGCGGCGAGGTGGTGCTGATCATCCTCGTGAACGTGTTCCAGATCGGGTTCGAAGGGCCGGACCGCCGGTTCATCGCGATCGCGACATCAATCCCGCAGCCGTACTGAGCGGGACGATCGGGCCACCTCTTCACCCGCTCCGGTTCGGCCTGATCTATGGCCTTGCGATCGGGACGGCGTACCTTGCCGGCGCGCTTGCGCAGCGCGGCACGATCGAGCCGCGCCTCGGGCTCGCGCTTGCGCTCTACGCTATCGGCGCGCTCGCGGCGGGCGTGGCTTCCGCGTGGCTTCTGCCACGCTGGACGGCCCACCGGCCGCCATCCGCGCGGCTGGCGGCGAGCATCGCCGTCCTGTCCGGCCTTACTGTCGGCTTCGGCGCGTTCGCCCTTTTCGTGGCGGTGGCCGTGCTCCAGTCGAGCCGCTGGGGCGCGCCGTTCTCGCTCGAATGGATCGGCTCCATGATCGTGAACAGCGGGGCCTCCCTCGTGTACACGATCGCGCTTGGCCTCCCGATGCTCATCCCGCTCGGCATCCCCGTGATGTTCCTGGGCGCGTGGCAGTTGGCCCGGCTGCCGCGATTGTCGGCCGCCGCAGCGCCTGTTAGACCGCGCGCATCCAACGAACCCGAAGGCCCCGCATCGTGATCCCGCGCTACAGCCGCCCCGAGATGGCGGCCATCTGGTCCCAGGAAACCAAGTTCCGGATCTGGTTCGAGATCGAGGCGCATGCCCTGTCGGCCATGGCCGAGCTCGGACTCGTGCCGCAGTCCGCCGCCGACACGGTCTGGGCCAAAGGCCGCGACGCAAAATTCGATGTCGAGCGCATCGACGCGATCGAGCGCGAGGTGAAGCACGACGTCATCGCCTTCCTCACGCACCTTGCCGAGATCGTCGGGCCGGACTCGCGCTTCGTGCACCAGGGGCTGACGTCGTCGGACATCCTCGACACCTGCTTCAACATCCAGCTCGTCCGCGCGTCCGACATCCTGCTGGCCGACATCGACGCGCTGCTGGCCGCGCTCAAGCGCCGCGCCTTCGAGCACAAGGACACCGTCACGATCGGCCGTAGCCACGGCATCCACGCGGAGCCCACGACGTTCGGCATCAAGCTGGCGCAGGCCTATGCCGAGTTTGCCCGCGCCCGACGCCGCATCCATGCCGCCCGCGAGGAAGTCGCGACCTGTGCGCTCTCCGGCGCCGTCGGAACGTTCGCCAACATCGATCCGCGCGTCGAGGAGAAGGTCGCGCACGCGCTCGGCCTTCGTCCCGAGCCGGTCTCGACCCAGATCATCCCGCGCGACCGCCATGCGATGTTCTTCGCCACGCTGGGCGTCGTTGCGTCATCGGTCGAGCGGATGGCTACGGAAATCCGCCATCTGCAGCGGACCGAAGTGCTTGAAGCGGAAGAATATTTCTCGCCGGGGCAGAAGGGTTCCTCGGCGATGCCGCACAAGCGAAACCCGGTGCTGTCGGAGAACCTGACCGGCCTTGCCCGCCTTGTCCGCGGCATGGCCCTGCCGGCGATGGAGAACGTGGCGCTTTGGCACGAGCGGGACATCTCGCATTCGGCGGTGGAGCGGATGATCGGCCCGGACGCCACCGTGACCCTCGACTTCGCCCTCGCCCGCCTCACCGGCGTGATCGACAAGCTCGTTGTCTATCCCCAAAACATGAAGCGGAACCTCGACCTGCTGGGCGGACTGATGCACTCGCAGCGGGTGATGCTCGCCCTCATCGACAAGGGCTCGTCACGCGAGAATGCGTATTCCCTAGTCCAGCGGAACGCGATGCGGACCTGGAACGGCGAGGGCGACTTCCTGGCGTTCCTCAAGGCGGACGACGATGTGCGGAAGCTTCTGTCCGACGACGATCTCGGCGCGCTGTTCGACCTCGGCTACCACACGCGGCACGTCGACACGATCTTCCACCGGGTGTTCGGCGTCGCCTCCGAACGGGACTGACCTACGATCGACATTCGTCGCTCAACTGGCCGGGGGGCCGCCGGATGATCGTCTCGCACCGCCACCGATTCATCTTCCTGAAGACGGCCAAGACGGCAGGTACGTCGTTCGAAATCGCCCTCTAGAGCATCTGCGGGCCGCGCGACATCATCACCGAGATAACGCCGAAGGACGAGGCTATCCGCCATCGACTGGGCTTTCGCGGCGCGCAGAACCACCGCGTGCCCTGGCGGAAGCTCGGCCTGCGAGGGCTTGCCCGCGTTTTCATACGCGGGGCGCGCCCCGCGGGGCCGTACAACCACACGTCGGCGGCCGAGATTCGCGCCGCAGTCCCCGACGAGGTCTGGCGCGACTACTACAAGTTCACGATCGTCCGTAATCCGTGGGACCGGATGGTGAGCCTGTACTTCTACCAGACCCGCCGCGAGCCGCAGCCGGGCTCCTTCCACGACTACCTCGTGGGCAACCCGGCGCGCGTGCTCGACAACTGGCGCCAGTACACGCTCGACGGACGACCGGTGATGGACGGCGTCGTCCGCTTCGAGGCATTCGACGAAACGATCGCCGAGATCAGCCGCGCTGCCGGCATTCCGTCAACCGTCCTTGACGTGTTCCGGGCACAGAGTGCCAAGACGCAGTTCCGCGACCGGTCTTTCCGGATGTCCGCCGCGGATGCCGCGCTCATCGGAAGCCTGGCTGAACCGGAGGCGCGTGCCTTCGGCTATGAAGGTCCGCCGCCATGGCTGGTGGCCGAAGACGGGAGCTAGCCTTCGCCGGCGATCTGTTCCATGGCCGTCGCCATGAACTCCGACATCTTGGAGCGTATCTGGGCGTCGGTGTGGTTGACCTTCGCAGCGTCGAAATCGCCGCGGATCTTGCGGAAGACGTCCTCCTCGCCGGCCTCGACGAAGTCGGCGGCGACCACTTCTCTCGCATAGGCGTCGGCCTCAGGGCCGGCCTTGCCCATCTCGCCGGCCGCCCAGATGCCGAGCAGCTTGTTCCGCCGCGCCTCGGCCTTGAAGCGAAGCTCGGCATCGTGCGCGAACTTGTTCTCGAAGGCGTCTTTCCGCTTGTCGAAGGTCGTCATCGGCGTCTGCTGGCCTCGGGTTTCGGGAATGGTTTCCGCGCGGTTTGAAATAGAAGGCCGGCGTCCCCAAATCAATGGCGCGCCTTGGCCGCAACCCCGCTTACATTGTGCTTGCGGGGGTGATCGGCTACGGTCCCGCCGCGCCGCACGCTTCTGCATGCATGGCGCGAGTCGCCGCCTCGTGGCGCCCATCAAATGGCAACGGACGCAGGCAGGCGACGTGGATTTCCTCGAAAACCGGTACATACCCATGAATCGCCGGCGGCGAATTTATGAAGGCAAGGCGAAGATCCTCTACGAGGGTCCGGAGCCCGGCACGCTCATCCAGTTCTTCAAGGACGACGCGACCGCCTTCAACAAGAAGAAGCATGAGGTCGTCGACGGCAAGGGTGTGCTCAACAACCGCATCTCCGAGCACATTTTCACGGCGCTCAACAAGATCGGCATCCCGACGCACTTCATCCGTCGGCTGAACATGCGCGAGCAGCTGATCCGCGAAGTCGAGATCATTCCGCTCGAAGTCGTGGTCCGCAACATTGCTGCCGGGTCGCTTGCGAAACGCCTCGGCCTCGAGGAAGGTACCGTCCTCCCCCGCTCGATCATCGAGTTCTACTACAAGAACGATGCCCTCGAGGACCCGATGGTCACCGAGGAGCACATCACGGCCTTCGGCTGGGCGACGCCGCAGGAGATCGACGACGTGATGGCGCTCGCCATCCGCGTCAACGACTTCCTCACCGGCCTCTTCCTCGGCGTCGGCATCCAGCTCGTCGACTTCAAGATGGAATGCGGCCGGCTGTGGGAAGGCGACCTGATGCGCGTCGTCGTCGCCGACGAGATCTCGCCCGATTCCTGCCGGCTGTGGGACATCCAGACAAAGGACAAGCTCGACAAGGACCGGTTCCGCCGCGACCTCGGCGGCTTGGTGGAGGCCTACCAGGAAGTCGCCCGCCGCCTCGGCATCCTCATCGAGCAGGAGCGTCCGCGCGCGACTGGCCCGGTGCTGGTGCAGGATTCGGGCGCGCCGGCTCCGGCAGACAAGCCACGGTCGCTGTCGTGAAGGCGAAGGTCATCGTCACGCTCAAGAACGGCGTCCTCGACCCGCAGGGGAAGGCGATCGAAGGCGCGCTGTCCTCGCTCGGTTTTGAGGGCGTCAACCAGGTGCGGCAGGGCAAGCTGTTCGAGATCGACCTCGCCACGAGCGACGCCGACGAAGCCCGGCGCGACCTGTCGGCGATGTGCGACCGGCTTCTGGCCAATACCGTGATCGAGAGCTACCGGATCGAGCTGGTTTAGCGAGCGCCAGTCCCGGGCAGGCGTGGTCTCGTCAGGTCACGGTAGATCTCCTATATATTTCGGCATCATTCGGAAGCAGGCGATGACCGAGATCACGAACGAGTTGATCTACGAAGTCCTCAAGCGGATGCAGGATCGCCTCACCTCCCTCGATCGGAAGGTCGACGAGGTGAAGGCCGAGCTCGTGGCCATTCGCGGTCATGTCGTCCAGCTTGCCAGCCAGGACGCGCGACTCGAGCGCATCGACCGACCGCAGGATCTGATCGAGCCGGCGCCTCTCTCCTGACGCCGCGACTCTCGCAAGACAGCCGTCATGTCAGAGAATTACTTCGACATAGTCCTTGATGACCTGACCAAACGAGCGGTCGGGCGGCTTATCACGGTCGAGGTCTTCGACGAAAAAGCCTTCGATGCGCTGGAAGATTATCTCTGGCAGAAGGCCGAGGGCCTGCGAGACGAGTTCGCCATCTCGAAACAGGTTCTGACCTGCTTGCGGTCTGCCGCAAGCGCGATAAGGAACCGCTCCGAGTATGACTCCACGGTCCGAAAGCACGTCCATCGTGCCAACGACTTCGAGGCGCTTCTCGACCGGCTGATCGCAGGCGAGGTCCGCTCCGACCGCCGGTCAGGAGCGCCTCGCGTCATCTGACGCTGGTGTGGTGTCGACTATCGCACTCTAAGGCAGCACGTGCCGAAACGAAAACGGGGCCCGAAGGCCCCGCCCAAACTCTATTCCTTGCCGCTAATGTCGAAGGTCGTTTCGAGCTTCTTCGGCACCCCGACGTTCTTGAGCCGCACGTACTGCGGCATGCCGTTCTTGTAGGGCGGGTAGTGCTCGCCCTGGATGAGCGGCGTCAGGTAGGTGCGGCACTTGTCGGTGATGCCGAAACCGTCCTTCGTGATGAAGTTCTTCGGCATCATCTTCTCGACGTTCGCCACCTTGTCGAGCGGCGCCATCGCGATCTTCCACTTGTAGGGCTTGTCGCTCTTGCGCTCGATCGCGGGCATGACGGCGTTGTGGCCGGCGAGCGCAAATTCCACCGCAGCCTGGCCGACGGCGTAGGCCTGGTCGACGTCGGTCTTGGAGGCGATGTGGCGGGCGGCGCGCTGAAGGTAGTCGGCGACGGCCCAGTGATACTTGAGGTTCAGGCCCTGCTTGACGATCGAGGCGACGACGGGAGCGGCGCCGCCGAGCTGGGCGTGGCCGAACGCATCCTTGAGGCCCTGGTCGGCGAGGAACTTGCCGTCCTCGCCCTTGACGCCTTCCGAGACGACCACCGAGCAGTAGCCGTACTTCTTCACGTTCTCGTCCACCTTCGCGAGGAATTTTTCGCGGTTGAAGGCAACTTCCGGGAAGAGGATGACGACCGGGATCTCCGTGTCCTCGTCCGAGGCGAGGCCGCCGGCGGCGGCGATCCAGCCGGCGTGCCGGCCCATCACTTCGAGGATGAAGACCTTGGTCGAGGTCTTGGCCATCGACGCCACGTCGAAGGACGCCTCGCGCGTCGAGATGGCGATGTACTTGGCGACCGAGCCGAAGCCCGGGCACGTGTCGGTGATCGGGAGATCGTTGTCGACCGTCTTCGGGACGTGGACGGCGGTGATCGGGTAGCCGAGGCGCGCCGAGATCTGCGAAACCTTGTTGCAGGTGTCCGCGGAATCGCCGCCACCATTGTAGAAGAAGTAGCCGATGTCGTGGGCGGCAAACACCTCGATCAGGCGCTCGTATTCGCGCTTGTCGACGTCGAAATTCTTGAGCTTGTAGCGGCAGGAGCCGAACGCGCCCGACGGGGCGTAGCGGAGGGCCGCGATAGACTTTGTCGACTCCTTGGTGGTGTCGATCAGATCTTCGCTCAGCGCGCCGAGGATGCCGTTGCGGCCGGCATAGACCTTGCCGATCTTGTCCTTGTTCGCCCGCGCAGTCTCAATGACGCCACATGCCGACGCATTGATGACGGCCGTCACGCCGCCGGACTGCGCGTAAAAGGCGTTCTTCTTCTTGGCCATGCCGATCTCCCCAGGCTCGCTTCGGAGCACCGCACCACAGGACCCTTCGCGGGTGCCATGGGCTGTAGCGAGCGCGCGTGGGTCTCGCAAGGGCGAAGGGGAATGACGTGCTGACGCGGACGGGCGCGCCGGCGAAACCTGAGGGGAACAGGAAAATGGTTCGTGGAAGCCGGATGATCGCTGCCGTTGCGGCGGTGGCGCTCGCAGTCGCAGCAGGCACTGGCGGTGCGGCGGCACAGGAGGAGCCGCTGGAGGCAATCGCCGCGATCGGCGACCTTGCGCTCGCCTACGACCCCACCGTTTGGCTGGTCGAGATGTCCGGCGAAGCGGGCGTCATCACCTGCATCGCCGAGGACTGCAGCGAGGCGGTCATCGACGTGGCGATCGTCCGCGATGCTCCATGGTGCGACACGGAAGTGCTCCGCGCACTGTCGCTGGCCGCGTTTCCGGCCCTCACGCGCGTCGGCTCCAATCTCCACGGCTACAACGACCTCGCGCTCTACATCGCCCGGGCCGCGACGGAGGCGTACCAGCCCGATGTCGGCAATGCGGTCTATGCCTGCGTGAACCACGCTGGCGACCGGATCGATTTCCGGACGCGCCTTCCGGACGGGCCGATCCCGGAGGGCCAGGACTGGCCCGTGTTCGCCCTCCTCTTCGGGCTCAGCGCTCCTCCTGCCCCGGAGGCGACCTACCGGATCGGCGACCTCGAACTCCGTTTCCCTGCCGACCGGTGGACGGTCGCGCCGGATGGAGACGGGCGCCCGGTCCCCACCTGCCTCCCGCCGTTTTGCAGAGAGCATGTCGCCCTGAACGTCGAGGCGGTGGCGGTTCCCGAGAACACGACCCAATGCCTGCCAGACGGTATAGCCTGGGAACCCTTCGATGCAGGTCTCGGTCTTGCGGCAACCGAGATCCAGACGGAAGGCGGGCTCACGCTGACCTACGCCGCCATTGGGTCGATGTGCCGGGCGATGTCGCCGACACAACATGGCGCATGTCTTATCCATAACGGCGTGCGGTACAGGTTCTGGACAGACTGGAGCATGGGATGCCATTTCGGCCCCCATATTCCCGACCAGACCTACCTCGATCTCGTCCAATCCCTCCGTCCGGTGACCGCTCCTTGAAATCGGCCGTCGTCGTGTTCCCCGGCTCCAATCGCGATGGCGACATGATCGCCGCGCTCGAGCTCATCTCCGGCCAGCGACCGATCTCCATCTGGCACGCGGAGACGAGCCTGCCGAAACTCGATCTCATCGTGCTCCCGGGCGGCTTCTCCTATGGCGACTATCTCCGCACCGGCGCGATAGCGGCGAGGTCGCCGGTGATGCGCGCCGTGGCGGACGCCGCAGCTGCCGGCGTACCGGTCCTGGGCGTATGCAACGGCTTCCAGATCCTCTGCGAAGCCGGCCTTCTGCCCGGCATCCTGATGCGGAACGCCCGCCTTTCCTTCATCTGCCGCGACGTGAACCTCCGGGTCGAGACGGCCGACAGCGCCTTCACCCGCGCCTACCGCAAGGGCGAGGTCTTCGCGACGCCGATGGCGCATGGCGAGGGCAATTACCGCGTCGACGACGAGACGCTGAAACGCCTCAAGGGCGAGGACCGGGTCGCGTTCCGCTACGTCGACGAGCAGGGCCGGACCACGGATGCCGCCAACGCCAATGGCTCGATCGATTCGATCGCGGGCGTCCTGTCGAAAAAGCGGAACGTCCTCGGCCTGATGCCGCATCCCGAGAACGCCGTGGAGCCGGCGCAGGGCGGGATCGGCGGGCGAAAGCTGTTCGAGGGTATTTTGGGCAAGGTGCTGGCATGAACGCTCCCGTCGCCATCACCCCGGCCCTCGTCGCCGAGCACGGCCTCAAGCCGGACGAGTACGAGCGCATCCTGAAGCTGATCGGCCGCGAGCCGACCATCACCGAGCTCGGCATCTTTTCGGCGATGTGGAACGAGCACTGCTCGTACAAGAGCTCGAAGCGCTGGCTGCGCACGCTGCCGACCAAGGGCGCGCGCGTCATCTACGGGCCGGGCGAGAATGCGGGTGCCGTCGACATCGGCGACGGGCAGGCGGTCATCTTCAAGATGGAATCGCACAACCACCCGTCCTACATCGAGCCCTACCAGGGCGCGGCGACGGGCGTCGGCGGCATCCTTCGCGACGTGTTCACGATGGGCGCGCGACCTATCGCGGCGATGAACGCGCTGTTCTTCGGCACGCCGGAGCACCCCAAGACGCGGCACCTCGTGTCGGGCGTGGTCGGCGGCGTCGGCGGCTATGGCAATTCGTTCGGCGTACCGACGGTCGCGGGCAGCGTGCTGTTCGACAAGCGTTACAACGGCAACATCCTCGTCAACGCGTTCGCCGCCGGCATTGCCGACAAGAACGCGATCTTCACCTCGCAGGCCGAGGGCGTCGGCCGCCCGGTGGTCTATCTCGGCTCGAAGACCGGCCGCGACGGCATCCATGGCGCGACGATGGCGTCCGCTGCCTTCGGCGGCGCGGACGCCGAAGAGAAGCGTCCGACGGTGCAGGTCGGCGATCCGTTCTCCGAGAAGCTGCTGCTGGAGGCGTGCCTCGAGCTGATGGCGTCGGGCGCGGTGATCGCGATCCAGGACATGGGCGCGGCGGGACTCACCTCGTCGGCAGTCGAGATGGGCGCCAAGGGCGACCTCGGCATCCTCCTCGAACTCGACAAGGTGCCGACCCGCGAGACGGGGATGACGGCCTACGAGATGATGCTGTCGGAGAGCCAGGAGCGCATGCTCATGGTGCTGGACCCCGCGCGCGAGAAGGACGCCGAGGCGATCTTCCGCAAGTGGGGCCTCGATTTCTCGGTCATCGGCCGCACCACCGACGACCTCCGCTTCCGTCTCGTCCACAACGGCGTCGAGGTGGCGAACCTCCCCATCAAGGAGCTCGGCGACCAGGCGCCGGAATACGACCGGCCGCGGACCGAGCCGGTTGCCCCCGCGCCGCTCGACCGCACCTCCGTGCCGGAGCCGGCCGACTACGGCGCAGCGCTCGTCAGCCTCATCGGCTCGCCCAACATGTCGTCGCGCCGGTATGTGTGGGAGCAGTACGACCACCTCGTGCAGGGCAACACGATCCAGCGGCCGGGCGGCGATGCCGCCGTCGTCCGCCTGCCCGGCACGTCGAAGGCGCTCGCCTTCACCACCGACGTCACGCCGCGCTACTGCGCCGCCGATCCGTTCGAAGGCGGCAAGCAGGCGATCGCGGAGGCGTGGCGGAACCTGACGGCGGTGGGCGCCCTGCCCCTCGCGGTCACCGACAACCTCAATTTCGGCAATCCCGAACGGCCGGAGGTGATGGGACAGTTCGCCGCCGCCATCCAGGGGATCGGCGAGGCGTGCCGCGTGCTCGACTTCCCGGTCGTGTCGGGCAATGTGTCGCTCTACAACGAGACCGACGGCGCCTCGATCCCGCCGACGCCGACCATCGGCGGTGTCGGGCTCCTGCAGGACGCCTCGGCGATGGCGACGATCGCCTTCAAGGCCGAGGGCGAGGCGATCCTCGTCATCGGCAAGGCCGGCGTGCATCTCGGCCGTTCCGCGTATCTCGCGGAATTGCTCGGCCGCGACGAAGGCGCGCCGCCGCCCGTCGACCTCCGGGCGGAGAAGGCGAACGGCGACTTTGTCCGTTCGCTGATCGCCGCCAAGCGAATCACGGCGTGCCATGATGTGTCCGACGGCGGCATCGCGATTGCGCTCGCCGAGATGGCGCTGAGCGGGAATATCGGCGTTGCGATCAACCTGGCCCTGTCGGCCGACCGGCTCGCCTGGCTGTTCGGCGAGGATCAGGCGCGCTATGTCGTGACGGCGCCGCAGGAATCGGTCGCCGCCATCACGGGCGACGCGGCGGCGTCGGGAATCCCGGTGTCGGTCATCGGCCGGACGGGTGGTGCGGAGCTGACATGCACCGGTACGTTTGCCGTGCCGCTTGCAAAGCTGCGGTCGGCCCACGAAAATTGGTTCCCGGACTACATGGCCCGTCCCGCCTGATGGCGCGGCGGCTGAAAGAGCGGAGGACCGGCCCATGCCGATGGACGCTCGTGACATCGAGACGCTGATCAAGTCGGCACTGCCGGACGCCAAGGTCGTGCTTCGCGACCTTGCCGGGGACGGCGACCACTACGCCGCCGAGGTGGTCTCGGAAGCCTTCCGTGGCAAGAACCGCGTGCAGCAGCACCAGATGGTCTACGCCGCGCTCAAGGGAAAGATGGGCGGCACGCTCCACGCCCTCGCGCTCCAGACGAGCGTGCCGGAGTAGCGGCTTTCCGCGCAGGAGACCGAAGCGTCCCGCTCCGCGCGGGCCGGTCATGCGCTTTGCGCGTCGACAGTGCTGGAAATAAAGGCGGCTGAGGACTATTTTGATGACAAAGGCATGTCGCCGGGCGGGTGACGATCAGCCGAAAGGATCATCATGACCGACGTACAGAGCTGGATCGACAACGAAGTAAAATCCAACGACATGGTGCTCTTCATGAAGGGCACACCGGCGATGCCGATGTGCGGCTTCTCCGGGCAGGTCGTGCAGATTCTCGACTATCTCGGCGTCCCCTACAAGGGCGTCGATGTCCTCGCCGACCCGGGTGTCCGTCAGGGCATCAAGGAATATTCGAGCTGGCCGACCATCCCGCAGCTCTACGTGAAGGGTGAGTTCATTGGCGGCTGCGACATCGTCCGCGAGATGTTCCAGGCCGGCGAACTGCAGGACATGCTGGCCGAGAAGGGCCTGACCGCGAAGCAGACCGCCGCGGAATAGCCCGGCGCCGATGTCGGCCTTCTGGTCGGCCACGGTCGCACTCACCCTCGCCGGCCTTGTTGGCGTCGTCGCGTTGGCCGTGTCGGTCGGGCCGGAAACGCTGAAGCTCGTTCCGATCCGGAATGCGCTCCTGAAGCGCCTGGTGCTGGTGATCCAGCCGGCGATCCTTCTCTTCCTCTGCGCCCTGATCGGCGCTGCGACCACTGACGCTGCCGGAACCCGCTCGCTGATCGCCGAATGGGCCGCCGGCTTCCCACCCGCGCCGGCCGCGCTGACCGGGGTCTGGCGCGTGGCCCTCCTCGGCATCCTGTTCGGCTTCTCGCTATTCCTGTTCGACCGGCTCACCAAGCCGTACTGGGCGCCGCCGGGCCGCGGGCCGGACCTTGCCACCGACTGGAAGCCCTCCGGCTTTGTCGCCGGGCTGTTCTACGGCGGTGTCACCGAGGAAATCATGATGCGCTGGGGCATCATGAACCTCGTCCTGTGGCTCCTGGTCCGCGTGACGGGCGGGGCCGACGGCAACCCTTCCCTCCTTATGGTGTGGGTCGCGGTGGCGGTGGCGGCGCTGATCTTTGCGGCGGGCCATCTTCCCGCGGCCATCGCCGGCGGGCTCCGCAACCGCGGCTTCATCGTCCGGACGCTTGCGCTCAACTTCGTCGCCGGCCTCATCTTCGGCTGGCTGTTCTGGAGCTGGAACCTCGAGACCGCGATGATCGCCCACGCGGCCTTCCACGTCGGCGGTGCCGTGCTGGCGCTAAGCCTCCGGGCTACGGGCGCGAAACCGGCCTAGGCGAACCGCTCGCGCCCGAACGCTCCTCCGCTCATCCCCGCGAAGGCGGGGACCCATCCAAAGCAGAAATCCGCGCGAAGCGCGCCTTCCTTGCGAAGAGAGATGGGCTCCCGCCTTCGCGGGAGTGAGCGGTTGTGGGTTCGATCGCGCCGATTTGACCGGTCAAGACCGGTGCAGAAAACGAAAAGGGCCGCCCGAGGCGGCCCTTCGAAATCTGCGGAGCGAAAGCCTAGCGCGAGTAGAACTCGACGACCAGATTCGGCTCCATCACCACCGGGTACGGCACGTCGGCGAAGGCCGGGACGCGCATGAAGGTGGCGGTCATCTTCGAGTGGTCGGCCGCAATGTAGTCCGGCACGTCGCGCTCGCCGAGGGAAACGGCCTCGAGCACCATCACGCTCTGCTTGGACTTGGCGCGGACTTCGATCACGTCGCCGACCTTGCAGCGGTAGCTGCCGATGTTGACGCGCTTGCCGTTCACGTTGACATGGCCGTGGTTCACGAACTGGCGCGCGGCGAACACGGTCGGCACGAACTTGGCGCGGTAGACGATTGCGTCGAGGCGGCTCTCGAGGAGGCCGATCAGGTACTCGGACGTGTCGCCGGTCTTGCGCGACGCCTCGGTGTAGATCTTGCGGAACTGACGCTCGGAGAGTTCGCCGTAGTAGCCCTTGAGCTTCTGCTTGGCGCGAAGCTGCACGCCGAAGTCCGAGAGCTTCTGCTTGCGCCGCTGGCCGTGCTGGCCGGGGCCGTATTCGCGCTTGTTGACCGGGCTCTTGGGCCGGCCCCAGATGTTCTCGCCGAGGCGGCGGTCGATCTTGTGCTTCGAGGCATTGCGCCGTGACATCGCATATCCCTTTGGATGCTGGGGTAGCGCCCTCCTCTGTCCCGTTGCCGGGACCGACAGGAAGATGCGGAGGCTATCCGCGTCTCCCACGGGTGCGTGGAAACGCCCGGGAGCCGTGGCCACCGGGCGAAGGCGGCGATGTACCGGCCGGGCCGGTACAAGTCAACCGATGAGGCGCGGACTCCCAAAGAGCCGCAGAGGGTCGAGCCTTATCCCGTGATCGGGATCGGCGGATTCATGCCGCGACGGTGGACGATGAGGCCGCCGAGGAGGAGGAACGCGACGACCTGGTGGCCGAGCGCGAGACCGACCGGAAGGGTGGCGCCCGCGGCGACGACCGTGGCGATGCCCAGCGCCATCTGAAGGACGACCAGCCCGACCAGCCGATAGGACGAGAAGGCGACCCGGCTGCCCGGAAGGCGGCGGGCGAGCCAGAACGCCTGGACGACGACAAGGATGGCGATGAGATAGGCGACCATGCGGTGGAAGAAATGCACCGTGGTGCCGCGCTCCTCGAACAGGAGCGCCGGGATCATCTCGCCGTTCATGGCCGGCCAGCCGACGCCGCGGTTCCACGCATCGAGCCCCGCGACGAGGGCGCCGAGGAAGAGCTGGAAGAACAGCAACGCAATCAGGACCGCGCCGAACGTCTTCACGGCGCCATCGGGATAGTTCGCCACCGGCCGCCCGGGCCGGAGGCCCCGCGCCACCCACAGGAGGTAGCTGAAGATCAGCGAGGCAAGGATGAGGTGGATCGCCAGCCGGTACTCATCGACCGAAACCAGGGTCGTCCCCTCTTCGACGCCGCTCTGGACCATGAGCCAGCCGGCAAGGCCCTGGAGGCCGCCGAGCGCAAAGATAGTCACGAGCTGCGGCCACAGGCGGCGCTCGATGCGGCCGGTGAACAGGAAGAAGAGAAACGGAACGGCGAAGACGACGCCGACCAGCCGCGCCAGAACGCGATGCGACCACTCCCACCAGAAGATGCCCTTGAACTCGGACAGCGTCATGTCCGGGTTGATGACCTCGTACTGCGGGATCTGCTGGTACTTGAGGAACTCTTCCTGCCATTCCGCCTCGTTCAGGGGCGGGATGACGCCGTGGATCGGCCGCCATTCGGTGATGGAAAGACCGGAGTCGGTGAGCCGCGTGGCGCCGCCAACGAAAACGATCAGCAACACCATCGCGGCGAGCGCGTAGAGCCAGAGCCGAACCAGCCGTCGATCCTTGTCGCGGTTGCGTGTGACAATGGGAGTCGTGGCGGTCGCAGCAATGGTCATGGGCGGATGTCCTGATTGCCGGTCGCATTACCCCCCGGCCGCGGGGCCTGCAACATCGGTCCGTGCGACAGATTCCCGTCCTGCCGGAACGGGGACCGCACGATGCCGCGCAACCCGCCAGTATTCGCGAGAAAGGGAGGCGCTTTGCCGGCGGCCGGCGATACGATAAGCAGTGACGTCACCTGGGAGCCGTCAACCTTGAGCATCCGAACCCGCAAGCTGATCGGCACGATCCTCCTGCTTCTGTTCGTCGGCTTCTATGCCCTGCTCGTCATGGCGCTCGGCTCGTCGCGTCTCCTCGACATGAACGGCTTCGTGACGCTGCTCTTCTATGCCGGAGCCGGCCTTCTCTGGGTTCCCCCGGCTGCCCTGATCATCCGCTGGATGCAGCGGCCGGATCGGGAAACGCTCGCCGGCTCCCGCTGAGCCGACGCCTGAGCGCCGACGCGGCGAACGGGGCGCCGCTCAACAGCACCTCCACATGGCGCACATCCTGGAAGTGGCCGTTGAGCGAGATGCGCGGCAAGGCGGTCGGCTCGGCTGCGGATGCTGAGGTCAGCGTGCCGGGCGTGGTGCGGACCGCCGACGCGAAACCGAGTTCGGCGAGTAGGCGGTAGTCGCGCTCGCCGACCTTGCCGGGATAGCCGTAGGGATAGGCGAAGTGCCGGGGACGGCTGCCGAGTTCCCGCTCGAGCCGGTCGGCGCCCCGGACGACTTCTTCCCGCGCCCTCCGGTCGGACAGCCGGCCGAGCGCCGGATGGTTCACCGTGTGGCCGCCGATGGTCGCGAGACCGCTCGCCGAGAGGCGTCGCAATTCGTCCCAGGTCATGAATGCGGCGTCGAGGAGGCCCGGAACATCGACGCCGTGGCGGGCGGCAAAATCGTCCATGACGGCGCGCTGGCCATCCTCGGAAAGGGATTCAACGCGCGCGGCCAAGAGGCTGTATGCCCTGTATTTCTCCTCGATCGTCCGTGTCAGCAGCGTGGCCGCCCTGCCGGCGGTCCATGCGACGCTGTCGGAGCCGGCGATTGCGGCCTCCAGCGTCATCCACCACGGGTTCGCATCGCGGTCGGGAAAGCCGGTGGCGACGAACACGGTGAACGGCACGCGATGGGCGGCAAAGACCGGGAGCGCCACTTCGAGGTTGTCGCGGTAGCCATCGTCGAGGGTGAGGACGACGAACCTGCTTCCCTCCGCACCCCCGGAGAGTCGTGCGAGCGCCTCATCAAGCGTGACGACATCGATGGCGCTCGCCTCGAACCACGCCAGCAGGCGATCGAGGAAGGCCGGCGTTACTTCGAGGTGCGCGTTCGGCTGGAAGGCATCCGTCGGCGCCACGCGCACGCGATGCATGGTCAGGATCGCTCCCCGCCCGGCCGTCCACGGCGCGAACACGCGGTGGAGCCGCGTGGCCCCGAGCGTGCGAAGGACCGCCTTCTGGACGGTGCGCTTCATGGCCTTCGCCCTCCCCGGGCGAGTTGCGGCGATCTTCGGTCGCCTTCCTTTGTGTAAAGGTCGCACACGGAATGTTTACGTTGCGTTGATATCTCCGGGCATCCGGCCTCCAGGCGTAACGCTCTGATGCAGCACGAATTCCGCCCGCTCGACAGGCCGCTGCTCAGTGACCGGAGGCCCATGGACGATCCTGCCGCGTCGATCGGCTTCGGCGAAGTGATCCTTTCAGTCCATTCCCGACCGGACGCGATCGAGGCCATCTGGCGGTCGTTCGAGGCAACCGCGATCAAGTCCGTCTACCAGCGGTACGACTGGGTAAAGGCCTGGTGCGAACACGCGGCGCCAGGCCTCGGCATCGAGCCGGTGATCGTGCTCGGCTCACGCCGCGGACGGCCTGTCATCATCCTGCCGCTCGGCCGCCGCCATACGCGCGGCGGCTGGGTCGTCGAGTGGCTGGGATGCTCCCATGTCAACATCGGCTTGGGCCTGTTCGACCGTTCCTTCGCCACGTCCCTCGACGGGGCGGGCACGCGCAAGCTGCTCGACGAGGTTCTTCGCTCGATTGCACCGGTGGACGTCCTCGCCCTGCGCAACCAGCCGCTCCGCTGGCAGGGCGTCGCCAATCCGTTCGCTGGACTTCCCGGCCGGATCACCGACCAGCCGGTCCTGGCGATCGCGCTCCAGCCCGACTTCGAGACAATGCTGGCGGGGCCCGACGGCGCGAGGAAGCGCAAGAAGATGCGCTGGCAGGCGAACACGCTTGTCTCCGTCGGCGGCCACCGTTTCGTCCACGCGACGGACCGCGAGACCGCACTCGGACTCCTCGACGCCTTCCTCCGCCAGAAGGACGCCCAGTTCGCCCAGGCAGGGATCGCCAACGTCTTTGCCGACGCGGGAACGATCGCGTTCTTCCGGTCGCTGGTCCTGAACTCGCTCGGGCAGACGGCCCCGCTGATCGAGCTTTACGGCATCGAGATCGAGGGCGTGGTACGTGCGACATTTGCCGCCGGCATCGATGACGGCCGGCTGCATGGCTATTTTAGCGGCATGAATCTCGACGCCTACCAGCGCGTCAGTCCGGGTGAACTGCTGCTCGCGAACCTCATCCGCCGCAGCTGCGAGCGCGGCCTCGGCGTCGTCGACCTCGGGGTCGGCGAGGACCGCTACAAGGCATCGTGGCATCCGGTACGCGAGGAGCAGTTCGCGACCTTCCTCGGCGCTTCGGTGCGAGGCCGGCTCGCCGTGACGTGGCACGCCCTCGCGCAGTCGGCCCGCGTCCGCATCCGGGCCAACCGGACCGCCTGGGCGGTCGTGAAGCGGATCCGGCGCACGCGTGCGTCGCTGCAGCGGGGCGACGAGGAATCTGGCGCCTAACCTGCCCAGGCCAAGCGTGGGCTACGCCGCGGCCCCCGCCCGTTCCTCGATCGGCGCCTCGGCAACCAGGACCATCACCTCGGCCTCCGACACGGCGCGGACGGATTCGAACGTCGCGACGGTTTCCGGATCGGTGGGCTCGCGGTCGGTGACGACGACGGCAACACCTGCGCCCGGCCCGAGCAACGGCAGCATCTCGGAGCCGATGTCGTAGACGACGTGGTCGTAGGTGTGATCGAGGGCGGTCACCAGGGTCGTCATGCGATCCCCGTCCATCATGTCCGACAGCCGGCGCCGGCGTCCGGCGGGAATGAAATGGGCCGGCGAGGCCCGGTCGCGGAAGATGACCTGGGCGAACGACGCGTCACCCGCGAACAGGTCGCCGAAGCCGGACAGATTGCCCGCCTCGCCCATCGCCATCCGGTCCGCCTCGTCGCCGTGGAGGTCCACCAGGAGGACGCGCGCGCCGGTCCGGGCGAGCGCGCGGGACAGCGCGACGGCGGCGAGCGGACGCCCGCCATCCGCCGCCGAGGGCGTCATGGTGATGAGGACGCGGCGGGCTGCCATCGTGCGGATGTGAGCGGCCATGCCGGCGAGCGCCTCCTCGACCTGTGCGGCGAGGGCATCGACGCCCGGATCGCGCGGCATCATGCGCCGAACATCGCCCCCCTCCGACCAGCGAACGGGTTCGGATGCCTCGGCGGGCTGGAGCGGCGGCGCCGCGACGACGGGCGGCGGCACCACAATTGACGCGGGCTGCGCGACGAAGACCGGCCGGGTCGCCCGACCTGAGGCGAGTTCGCGGACCAGAACGATGGCGGCGCCCAGCATCATCACGACGAGCGCCGCAATGATGCTCATCGGCACCGGCTTCGGATAGGACGGATCGAGCGGCGGGGCGGCGGGCGATACCACGCGGACGTTCACCGGCAGGAAGCTGGCGTTCTGGCGCGAGACCGCTTCGCGCGAGAGGGCCAGATAAGTCTCGAGGAGGTCGCGCTCGGCCGTCGCTTCGCGCTCGAGTGCCCTGAGCTGGACCTCGGCCTGGTTCGACGTGGCGGCGGCGGCGCGGAGCTCCGTCTCCGTCGCGGCGAGCTGCGCCTCGTAGTTCCGCGCGAGTTGCGCCTCCGTCTCGAGGCCGGCAAGGACGTTCCGCGCTTCGGCGCGGACGGCCTCCGCGATGTCGGCCAGCTGTGCGTTCAGTTCGCGGATACGGGGATGGCCCGGCATCAGCGTGGCCGACGCCTCGGCAATCTGGCTCCGGATCGCGACCTCCTGCTGGCGGAGATTGGCGACGACCGGCGAATTGAGAATGTCCAGCGACGAAAGCGCGCCGCCCTGTTCGAGGGTCGTCCGGATGAGCGCCGCCTTCGATTCCGCCTCGGCGCGGGTGGTACGGACGCGGGCGAGTTCGGCCGACGCATCGGCGAGCCGCTGCGTGGTGATCGTCACAGCCGCATTCTGGCCCGCGAGGAACAGATTGTTGTCGGCCCGGAAGGTCTCGACGGCCTCTTCCGCCGCGACGACGCGGGCCGAGAGTGCATCGATCTCGGCGCGGAGCCAGTCTGTCGCCACCGCGGTGGCGGAGCGCTGAACCTGGCGTTGCTGCGCGATGTACTGCGCGGCCACCGCGTTGGCGATGTCGGCGGCGAGCTGCGGGTCGCCGGCCTCGAAGGCGATCGAGATGACGCGCGTGTCGGTGATCGGATTGACGCTCAGCCGGCTCAGGAAGTCGGCAAGGACCACCTCCCCGACCGGCGCCGACGGTCCATCGTCGCCGAGCCCGACCATGCCCATGACACGGTCGATGAGGCCCGGCTCCTTGAGCGAGGGATCGAAATCCGGATGGGCTTCGAGGCCAAGCTGCGCGATGACGGCGAGCGCCACGTCGCGCGAGCGGATGAGTTGCACCTGGCTGGCGACACCCTGCTGGTCGAGGAGCGCTGCCCTCGTCGCGGCATCGTCGGCGCGGGTGATATCGGTCTCGTCGCCTTCGATGAGGAGCGTCGTCTCTGCGCGGTACACCGGGTCGGCCAGATTCAGCACGTAGTACACGCCGGCCGCCGCCGCGATCGCGAGGAGGATCAGCAGCGGCAGCTTGCGGAAGACGGAACGGAAGACCGTCCCGAGATCGATTTCCACATCGCTGGCGTAAGTATTGCTCATCGAACTCGGGCCTACGAAGTCGTCTCGGCAGCAAGAACTATGGTGAGCGGTATCCTAACGACGCGCTCCCCATTCAACAGGGTATTCATCGAAGTTAATATTCGATGAAGCTAGTCTGCCGACCTCACAACCCTACTGCACACCTGCTTTACGGAACATTAACCATGAACGCCAAGATTGGCGGACAGAACAGACCCGTCGCGCACGGCCAGCATGAATCTCGTCCGCCTCATCAGCTGCCTGGCTGCGCTCACGATTCTGGCCGCCTGCGCGACGACGCCGCCGGCGCCGACGGGCGGCGGGCCGCAACCGTCAATGCAGCTCCTCCTCGACAGCGGCGACCAACTCCGGGTCGTCGTCCTCGACCAGGCCGACCTCACGGGCACCTACATGGTCGACGAGAGCGGCCGGATCGCGATGCCCCTCGTCGGCCAGATCCAGGCACGCGGCCGGACAGCCGAGAGCCTCGAAGGCGTCATCGCCGCGGCCCTCAGGCAGAACTACCTCCGCAACCCGGACGTCACCGTGAGCGTCGAGACGTTCCGGCCGGTGTTCGTTCTCGGTGAGGTCGCCTCGCCTGGCCAGTACCCATATGTCGCCGGCCTCACCGTGCAGCAGGCCGTCGCGATCGCGGGCGGCTTCACGCCGCGGGCGCGGCAGACCTTCGTGGAGGTCATCCGCCGGGTTGACGGACGTCCCGTCCCGCTCCGGCTCGAACTCCTCGATCCCGTCGTGCCGGGCGACACGATCACCATCGGGCAGAGGCTGCTTTGAGCGATGACCGCAGCACAGAAGCGGCCGGCCCGCTCCGCATCGTCCACTGCTTCCGCAATCCGATCGGCGGACTCTTCCGGCATGTCCGCGACCTCTGCGGAGCGCAGGCGCGCGCCGGACATATGGTCGGCATCGTATGCGATTCCACGACGGGCGGCGCATTCGAGGAGAGGCTCTTCGCCGAGCTTTCCCCTGCCCTCGCCCTTGGCCTTCACCGGGTTCCGATGGAGCGCAGCATTGCGCTCTCCGATCTCTCCGGCGCGCGGCGCGTCCATCGCGCCGCCAAACCCCTTTCCCCCGATGTGCTGCATGGGCACGGCGCCAAAGGCGGCGCCTATGCCCGCATCGGAGGCACCTTCTTGCGGGCATCTGGTAATCGCGTAGCCCGCATCTACACCCCGCATGGCGGCAGCCTGCACTACGACCCGAAGCCGCTGAAGAACCGGGTCTACTTCATGGCCGAGCGCGTCCTCGAGACGATGACGGACGCGTTCATCTTCGTCAGCCGCTACGAGGCGAACGCCTACGCGACCAAGGTCCATCCGCCGAAGCCGATCGCGAAGATCATCCCGAACGGCCTTCGCGAGGAGGAGTTCGTGCCGGTCCAGCCGGCGGCGGACGCAAGCGACTTCCTCTATGTCGGCATGCTGCGCGACCTGAAGGGCGTCGATGTCTTCATCGGCGCCCTCGCGCTGCTTCGCGACCGCGGCCACCCGTACACCGCCAACATCTTTGGCGCCGGCGACGATGCCGAGCGCTACCGGGCGATGGTGGCCGAGCTTCGCCTGGACGACGCGGTCGCCTTCCATGAGCCGACGCCGGCACGAATCGCTTTCGCCACGGGCCGCGTCCTCGTCATCCCGTCGCGCGCCGAATCGATGCCCTACATCGTGCTCGAGGCCGCCGCGGGAGCGATCCCGATGATCGCCACGCGAGTCGGCGGTATCCCCGAGATCTTCGGCGACAAGTCCGACCGGCTGGTGGAGCCGGGGAGTATCGATTCCCTCGCGGCGGCGATGGAGGCGGCAGCCGCCAACCGTGCCGCAGCGGAGCGCATGGCGGCCGATCTCCGCGACGAGGTCCGCCAGGTCCACACCGTGGACGCCATGGCAGCCGGCGTGGAAGGCGTCTATCGGGCGGCCATCTCGCGACGCCGCGGTGCAGCGTGACGGAAACGGTCGCTTAACCGAGAATCCCAACAAGTGGGCGGGTTAATCCTAACCTGTAAAACTGTAGCGATCGGCGCAAGGCACCGTTAGCCGCGCTGTTCGCAATGTCCGGCCCATGTCCCGCGCCGGGCTCTTCTCATGAACGACCTCCAGTCACCGGGTCAGTTCACCACGCGAGCGGTCGTTGCCACGGCCGCCATGCGTGGTGACACCGCCGTGTCCAGACCGCTGTCCGACGAAGCGCGGCTGATCGCGAACGGGCTCGCCAGCGGATCCATCTCCGCGACGCTCCTCACCGGCTCCGTCCGGCTGTTCGAGTTCGCCGCGATCATCGCGCTGGCCCTTGGCATCTACGCGTTTCATGTCGTGCCTGTCGAAGGCCTCGACCTCTGGTACGCCGTCCCCGTCCTTCTCGGCGCCACGCTCGCCACGATCCTCATCCAGGCGGCTGACGGCTACACGGTGCCGTCGTTCCGAAGCCATATCCGGCAGATCTGGCGGATCTGGGCCGCGTGGGCGCTGGTCTTTGCGATCTTCGCGGTGGTCGCCTTCCTCACCAAGACGGGCGCCTATTTTTCGCGCGGCTTCTTCGTCGCCTGGCTGCTCTTCGGGTTCGCCTTCTTCGCCCTGTTCCGCATGGGGCTGTCGGCGGTAGTCCGAGGCTGGACGCGGAACGGGCGGCTCGAGCGACGCGCCGTCATCGTGGGCGGCGGCCAGCCCGCCGCTGACCTGATCGCCGCGCTCAAGGCGCAGCCGGACAACGACATCCGTATCTGCGGCATCTTCGACGACCGCAACGACGCGCGCTCGCCGCAGACGGTGGGGGGCTATCCGAAGGTCGGCACGGTGGGCGAACTCGTCGAGTTCGGCCGCATCGCGCGCATCGACATGCTGATCGTGTCGCTGCCGATCACAGCGGAGAACCGCCTCCTCCAGTTCCTCAAGCAGATCTGGGTGCTTCCGGTCGACGTGCGGCTCTCGGCGCACAGCAACAAGCTCCGCTTCCGGCCGCGGTCGTACTCGTATGTCGGCGCGGTGCCGTTCCTCGATGTGTTCGACAAGCCGATCGCCGACTGGGATTCGGTGGTGAAGCGCATCTTCGACATCGTCTGCGGGACAGGACTCCTCGTCCTGTTCTCGCCGGTGATGCTGCTTGCCGCGCTCGCGATCAAGCTCGATACGCGCGGACCGGTGCTGTTCCGCCAGAAGCGCTATGGCTTCAACAACGAGGTCATTGACGTCCTGAAGTTCCGGTCGATGCACCACGCGATGGCCGACCCGGACGCCCGAACGGTCGTGACCAAGGGCGATCCACGCGTCACGCGGGTCGGGCGGTTCATCCGGAAGACCTCGATCGACGAACTGCCGCAGCTCATCAACGTCATCCGCGGATCGCTGTCGCTCGTCGGCCCGCGCCCGCATGCCGTCGGAGCCCACACCGACAGCCGCCTCTGGAACGACGTGGTCGACGGCTATTTTGCCCGGCACCGCGTGAAGCCGGGCGTCACGGGCTGGGCGCAGATCAACGGCTGGCGCGGAGAGGTTGATACGCCCGAGAAGATCCGCGGCCGCGTCGAGGCTGATCTCTTCTATATCGAGAACTGGTCGGTCCTCTTCGACCTCTACATCCTCGCGCTCACCCCGATCCGGCTCTTCACGTCGGAGAACGCGTATTGACCGTCACGGCTGATGCGGCCGGCGCGCGTCCCGCGCCGCGGCTGTTCGTCCCGTCGGGGCGGCTCCTCAACGCCGGGCTTGCCCTCGTCGTCTTCCTCGGCGGCTTCGTCATCATAGAACCCGCGCCGTACGAGCTCCTCCTCATCGCTCTCATGGCGGTGTGGCTGTTCGCCGGCCTCCGCGTCACGCGCTACGTGCTGCCGCTGATCGTCCTCCTGCTCCTGTATCTCGCCGGCGGGGCGATCGCCCTCGCCAACGTGGAGACCCTGTCCAAGCCGCTCGTCTATTTCGGCACCACGATGCTGCTGGCCTTCTCGGCGTTCTTCTTCGCGACGATCATCCCCGCCGATCCGGAGCGACGGCTCCTTCTCATCATGCGCGCCTACACCTGGTCCGCGGTGATCGCTTCTGCCGTCGGCGTCGCCGGATACGCGCTCGGCATCGAGTTCTTCACCCTCTACGACCGCGCCCGCGGCCCGTTCCAGGACCCCAACGTCTTCGCGCCGTTCCTCGTGATGCCGCTGTGCTATCTCGCACACCAGACCCTGACGCAGCCCCTGCGGAAGTCGTTCTGGCACGTCGTCGGCGCGCTCATCATCACGCTGGCGGTCGTGCTCGCCTTCTCGCGCGCCGCCTGGGCGATGGCCGCGCTCGCGCTGGCCGTGACCGCGACCGTCGCATTCATCAACAACCGGAGCGGCCGGAAGCGCCTCCGCATCCTGACCTACATCGGCTTCGGCGCGGTCGCGATCGTCGCGATCGTGGCGGTGCTTCTCATCCTCCCCGCCACCTCAGGGCTGTTCCTCGAGCGCGCCCAGCTGGTCCAGAGCTACGATGCAGGCGCGCTCGGCCGGTTCGACCGGCAGCAGCTCGGCTTCCTTCTCCTGTTCGACCATCCGTTCGGCATCGGCCCGTTCGAGTTCGGCAAGCTGTTCGTCGAGGACGAGCACAACATGTGGCTGAAGGGCTTCACCGTGTACGGCTGGCTCGGCGGCCTGTCCTACATCGCGCTCGTGGTGTGGACGCTCGTCATCGGCTTTCCGCTCATGTTCCGCCCCCGGCCATGGCGGGTCGTCGTCATCGCCGCGTTTTCCGCCTATCTCGGCCAGGTCCTCATCCACAACGTGATCGACAACGACCACTGGCGGCACCTCTTCCTGCTCTATGGCGTCATCTGGGGCGCCTACGCCGCGGAACGCCTCCACCGCCGGAAGCGGGTCGTACCGACGGTCCGGGTGTTCACGGCACGCATCGAACGGGCGACGCACGGCACCTGACCGCCCGATCAACGGAACCGCAGGGCCCCGTCCGCCGTTTCCCTTCGGCTTCTCCCGAAAGGACAATGAACATGGCGATCAGCAAGTCGATCCAGGATCTTCGCGAAATGGCGCGCTCCCGCCTCGACGAGGTCGAGGACGCCGGCGCGTCCATCGGACATCACCTCAGCGACGCCGCGCACACCGTGACCCAGGCGGCCGAGCGCGCGCGACAGACCGGCACCGTCGTCGCCCGCCGTGCCAACCAGGGCGTCCACGAAGTGCAGGACCAGATCTCCCACCATCCGCTGACAGCGGCATTCCTCGCGATCGGGGTCGGGTTCTTGCTCGCGGCGATCACGCTGCGGCGGAACAAACGATAAGCTGACAAGTCGGGGCAGGTTGGTGCCGACATCCGCCACCCTTCGTCACCAAGCGTCGCTTCGAGCAATTCGAGTGAGTAGGTGGCATGGCAACAAATTCGGGAGTCACGGGGGGCGTGCTAACCTCAAGTTGCCCTTTGAGTTCTCCTCCCATACATTTGGCTGGTTGGTGGTAGGGGATTGGTTGTGGCGGACTGGCTGACGGACCAGGTGCGGCTTACGCTCTTCCTGGAGAAACCGCTCAACGAACACGCCGACGGTGCCTGGCAAGTCACCACCGGTTCTCTTCCGGAGACCGATGTTTCCAAGCCGCGAGACGCTTCGCGGCGACAAGCAGGCGCGTGGAACGACGGAGTGTTGGCAATCAACACCCAAGCCACTCGCATCGATTGGGTCTATACCCCTTCTCCCGACGACGGTGGCCCGGCTGGCTTTGCTACCAACGCACCCGAAAGGGTGACAGCATTGGTCGGCGTCGCACATCAATGGCTCGGCAAGATCGGAGCCAAAGTACTCCGCGCGGCTCTTGCACCAGTATACTATGACCAGGTTGCCGGACGGCTGGAGGGCTATAGGGCAATTGAGGAGCGTGTACCGTGGCTGCGAGATATTTCTCGTGAGGGCATCTCTGATATTACGCTTCAGATCAACCCTTTGGGTCGAATTGAGCGTCCGCTCCCACTGACGATCAATCGGGTTTCAAGATGGGCCGTGGCTGCCGTGAGCCCGTTTACTATCGGAGTTGAAGATGACGCGGTTCGCGCAAACGCTACAGCGGATACCCGTCACTATCTCCGCATCGATCTGGATTTGAATACACGGCCAATGGATCAGGCCGCAGTGCGTGAGTTGAACCCTGATGAGGTAGTAGCCATATTGTACGAGTTGGCAGCAGCAGGAATTGGAATAGCCGAACAGGGCCTGCGTTAGTTCATGAGCTATTTCGAACCTCCCCGTACCATCACTGTTGGCGCCACCGATGTGGCTCCGCCACCGATGTTCCCGTTGGACAGCGAGATATCTCGCACCGAGTCTCGGCTGAGCCGTCGCGTTGCTGGGCGTCGGTCAGGATGGCTTGAGCGGGGCACGTTCTCGCCCACTTGGAAACGTAACCTTGCGCCGCAGCCGCGCGATCTCCTTCAAGGCTATGAGGCGTACGCCTGTTCCAATTGGGATGCGGATGGTGCTGAGCCTATTCGGCCGGAGGTTGTCAGATTCGCGCGCGCACTCTTGGCACGACTCCGCCCTTATCAGCGTTCGGAACCTGATCCTGCACCAGGGCCGGATGGATCGATCGGCCTAGAGTGGTGGTTTGAGGAAGACCACCTCTTCATCGACATCGGTCCCAAAGACTATGTGCATTCTTATATTAGGGCAGCAGGCGTAGCGCGGGAGGATGCGTGGCAATGGGGGGATCTGGGGCTCCTGAAGCTCCTGAGAGCGAGGTTCGACCTTCTATATCATCGGTCCCCAGTGGCATCTTGGAGTGGATCACCTGCTCTGGGTGCCGACGAGTTCTCCGGCGACACCTCAGAGATAAGCAGCGACCGTGCAACTGCGAGGTTTGGTATCGAGTAATTTCGGATGATCGCTACCTTCGGGCAGGACGACTTCATCACTCCGCGTTCAAATCTCGGGCAATAGAGCCACCGCGAAACCCTGAGGATTGGACGTTTGAACTGTCCGGCAGATTGGTGTCGATGTCGGGCGCAACGGAGCACATCGTTGCCGATGGCGAACGTCGCGCGGAGGAGCGCCGCCAAGGCGCCCTGACTATGAACGTCCCGGTGTCCTCGCACATCAAGTTCGTTGGCGTTGGCTATGTCACATGCGGCGCCGTCCGCGATTGGCAGTTTTGCGATGCCGAAGCGCGCTATTCTCCACTAGCCGGCGACACCGCGCACTCCAACATCGTATTCTTTGGTCTTGAGAATCCGGTGCGCAGCGCTGCGGACTTGGCAAGGCAGATACATGTTGTTGAGGCCTCAGACCTTGCAAAGCTTCCCATTGAAGGCTTTCTGCGAAGGAGGGAACAAGGGTAGCGCACCTCTCCTAGCTTTCGAGGTCGCGTTTTCTAGTTAGATCTTGGCTGATGCCTAGGGCTTGCGTCGGGCCGGCGAACCGCCTACGAACGCCCTGCCCTTGAGGCAGTCGGAGCGTGGCGCAGCCTGGTAGCGCACCTGCATGGGGTGCAGGGGGCCGGAGGTTCAAATCCTCTCGCTCCGACCATTATTCCCCGACGGCACAGGAAACGACAACGGTGTGCCGGCGACGCGGTCCTATCGTGCCGCGTCGAGGAGACGCTTGCATTCGAGCAGTTCGGACAGCATCGCCTCGAGCCGCCGCACGTCGTCGCCCGACAGGGCCGGCGGTGACGCCGCGCTGAAGCCCGGGGCCTCGGGTCGGTTGGGATCATCACCGCGGAAGAGGTGGTGCGCCATGGCGGCCGCGCCCTCGTCGTCGTCCTCGTCGGCCATGTGCACCGCCGGACTGCGGCCGCGAACGGTCGCGTCCTCCTCGTAGGAGGCAGCCTCGTCGTCCCCGGGCTCGAAATCGGCCGGGAGTGGTCCGACGGGCACGCCCTGGGCGGACGCGATCACCGCGCGGAGCCCCTGCTCCTTGAGGATGCGCTGGACGCCGCGGATCGTGTAGCCCTCGCCGTAGAGGAGATGGCGGATGCCGCGGAGAAGATCGACGTCCTGCGGGCGATAGTATCGCCGGCCGCCACCGCGCTTGAGCGGGCGGATCTGGCTGAAGCGGGTTTCCCAGAAGCGGAGGACGTGCTGCGGCAGGTCGAGATCCTCGGCGACCTCGCTGATCGTGCGGAAGGCGTCGGGCGCCTTTTCTTCCCGGCGTGCCTCGCGAGGTCTGTCGCCCGGCTCGTCCATCGGCCCCGTCAGTCCTCGACGGCCGCGCCGCTGCCGTTGGCGAGGCCGTGGTTGATACGCTGCTTGAGGACATTGCTCGCCTTGAAGACGAGAACCCGGCGCGGCGAAATCGGAACCTCTTCGCCGGTCTTCGGATTGCGGCCGATGCGCTTGCCTTTCGGCCGGACCATGAACGTACCGAAAGAGGACAGTTTCACCGCCTCGCCGCGAACGACGCAGTCACCGATCTGCCCGAGGACCGTCTCCACGAGGGCCGCGGACTCGGTCCGGGACAGCCCTACGCGTTTGTAGACTGCCTCGCAGAGATCGGCACGCGTGATCGTTTTGCCGCCCATCGTCCCCTTGCCCCGCCGGTGACCCGCACACCGGACGACGCGGCAAGATCGGCCGCCCGCCCAACGATGAGACCCTATTCATCCATTTTGGGACGGTCAACACGAATGGCCGCCAAGCACATGAGACTTAGGAGAAAATCGCGCTACCAGCGCAGCAGGACCGCGCCCCAGGTGAAGCCGCCCCCCATCGCCTCGAGAAGGACGATGTCGCCCTTCCGGATACGTCCATCGTCGACCGCGACCGACAGGGCCAGCGGAATCGAGGCCGCCGACGTGTTGCCGTGGAGCGCGACCGTGCGGACCACCTTCTCATCGGCGATGCCCAGCTTCCTGGCGCTCGCATCGATGATGCGGATGTTGGCCTGATGCGGCACGAACCAGTCGATCCGGTCCGCATTCAGTCCCGTCAGAGCGAACGAATCCTCGATGACGTCGGTGATCATGCCGACGGCGTGACGGAAGACCTCCTTGCCCTCCATCCGGAGGTGGCCGACCGTGCCCGTCGAGGACGGGCCGCCGTCCGCGTAGAGCTTGTCCTGGTGACGGCCGTCCGAGCGGAGGCGCGCGGCAAGAACGCCGGAGGCGTCCGGGTCGTCGCCCTCCTCCCGCTGCAGCACGACCGCACCGGCGCCATCCCCGAAGAGGACGCATGTGGTGCGGTCGGTCCAGTCGAGGAGACGCGACATGGTCTCGGCGCCGATAACCAGTGCGCGGCGCGCGAGGCCGGCCTTCATCATCGAATCGGCGGTCGCGATGCCGAAGACGAAGCCGGAACAGACGGCCTGGATGTCGAATGCGGCGCCGTGGGTCATGCCGAGCTTGGTCTGCACGGCGACGGCTGTCGCGGGAAAGGTCTGGTCCGGCGTCGTGGTGGCGACGATGATGAGGTCGATGTCGTCCGGGGTCAGGCCGGCGGCGTCGAGCGCACGCCGCGCGGCATTGGTCGCCAGATCGGAGGTCACCTCGCCTTCGGCAGCAATGTGCCTCTGGCGGATGCCGGTTCGCTGGACGATCCACTCGTCGGACGTATCGACCATCCGCGAGAGTTCGTCATTGGTGAGAATCCTGGCCGGAAGGTAGCTGCCGGTGCCGACGACGACGGAGCGGGCCATCTAGACGGCGCCCACGGCGTCGGCCCGGTCTGCGCCCGTCCCGGCGTCCGGGTGCATGTAGGCGTGGTCCTGGCGGATCTTGGCGACCAGGCCGTTCTTCACCATCGCATGGCCGCGCAGCAGCGCACTGCAGAAGCCGTCCACCTTGGCGCCCCCGTGGCTCTTGATGACGATGCCGTTGAGGCCAAGCATGATGGCTCCGTTGACGCGGTTGGGATCGAGTTTCTCGCGCAGCGTCGCAAACGCACCGCGCGCGAGGAGATAGCCGAGACGGGCCGGCAGCGTGCGGCTCATCTCCTGGCGGAGGTATTCTGCGATCTGCCGGGCGGTGCCTTCGGCGGTCTTGAGCGCGATGTTGCCGGCAAAGCCCTCGGTCACGGCGACATCGACGACACCCTTGCCGAGGTCGTCGCCCTCGATGAAGCCGACATATTCGAGATGCGGCGGGTTGGCCTCACGAAGGAGCTTCGAGGCGTCGCGAACCTCTTCCAGTCCCTTCACCTCCTCGACGCCGATGTTGAGGAGGCCGACCTTCGGCCGGTCCTTGAGGAGCAGCGCCCGCGCCATTGCACCCCCGAGGATGGCGTAGTCGACGAGTTCGCTCGCCGTGGCGCCGATCGAGGCGCCGAGGTCGAGGACGATGCACTCGCCCGTCAGGGTCGGCCAGATACCGGCGAGCGCCGGACGGTCGATCCCGGGCATGGTGCGAAGGCAAAGCCGGGACATCGCCATGAGCGCGCCGGTATTGCCGGCGGAGACCGCGATGTCGGCCTCGCCCTTCTTCACGGCCTCGATCGTCCGCCACATGCCGGACTTCCACCGGCCGCGCCGCAGCGCCTGGCTCGGCTTTTCGGCCATGTCCACGGCGATGTCGCAGTGCTGCACATCCGAGACGCGCGCGAGTTCGGCGTGGGCGGCAAGAGCCGGACCGATGACGGCCTGGTCGCCAAAGAAGCGGAAGCGAAGGTCGGGGCTCCGCTGCAGTGCAGCGGCGGAACCTGCGACGGTCACGGCGGGACCGTGGTCTCCGCCCATCGCGTCCACGGAAATGGTTACGGTGTCAGCCATGCAGCTCCGGCCACGGCGACTGGGAATGCCGATGGCAACATGAGAAGCCGGCTTCGGTGTGCCGGCGTGCGAAAACGCGCGACACGCTTACAACCGGTCACCGGGAGGGTCCAGTCACGTCGCGTCGGACTTGCCCAGCGACTTGAGGACGGCGAACGGCGAGTCCGGCTCGTCGGCCGCAGCGTCCTCCGGCACGACGAACTCGACACCGGGCGCCCGCGGATACGGGTCGAGCGCAAGCGCGAATTCCTCGAGCAGAACGAGGCCGACGTCGATCGAATCGCCCGCGAAGACATCCGGAGGATCTTCCTCGCCGATCTCGATGGTCTCCGCGACAGTGGACGGCTCCGCCGGCTGGCCGCGCATGAGGCGCCGTGTGAACGTCTGGTCAATCCGCTCGACGACTGGCTGGAGGCTGACGACGCAGCTCTGGACGGCCTCGGCTACGATCCGGCCCTCGAGGGTGACGAGATCCCCCGATCGCCTGAGGTTCACGTGCGCGACGAACGACCGGAGTTCGACCAGGCCGAACTCCTCAACGATCGCCGCCCGTTCCGAATCGGTTGCCGCAAACTCGCGTTCGCCGCCCGCGGGCGAGATCGCCGACAGGGCCAGGTGCCGGGTGAAGGGGTGAGCGTCCGGCATCAGGCGGCCGCCGGCATTGTTGCGGGATCGGGAAAGGCGATCGTGCCGCCTGCGATCGCCTTCGTCGGCTGTCCTGACAACTGCGTGGCGGCCGCCATGGCGTAGGCGGCGAGGGGCGCGAGCGACGGTGCGTTGCCGTCAGGGAAGAGATTGCGCTCGAGCGCCTCCAGAAGGCCTGCCTCGTCTTCCTTGGCCAGCACCGTGCCATAGGTCGCCAGACGGCCGTAGAAGCTCTGGCCGATCTTCTTCATGCGCTTGGGGACACCGAGGTCGCCGACGCCCATTTCGCGAAGCTGCTGGTCCATGTCGGCAAGGAAGATGTCGAAAACCTCCTGCGCGATCGCCTGGCCGGAATCGCCGTCGCGGCCGAGCCGGCGGAACAGGAGGACGACGTGCAGGACGATCATCTCGAACCGGCCGTCCACCGTGTCGGGGACACGCCAGACACGATAGATCAGCGGCAGGCGCGCCTGCGCCACAATCGCCCGGTAGAGCGTGTCGCCGGCAACGTTGGTGCGGGATCGTCCGAACAGGCGTGAAAGCATGGGCTGACCAGAATATGGGGCGGCTCCGTCCGGCCGCCAAGCGTTGCGTCGAGCCCTAGCGCAGGCTAGGGAGAATGCCAACAATCGCACCGGAGTTGACCATGCTGCCGACCGCCTCTCTCCGCCGACCGACAGCATGGATTGTTGCAGGCGCCGCGGCCCTTGTGCTCGCCGGATGCGCCAGTTCCGGCGCCGGCCTGGGCCAGGTGACCCAGCATGGATACATCCTTTCGGAGACGGCGCTGCAGCAAGTTCCCATCGGGTCGAGCCGCGAGCAGGTGCTGATCGCGCTCGGCACGCCTTCGACCACGGCCGAGTTCGGCGGCGAGGTGTTCTACTACATCAGCCAGACGCGCCGCCGGCCGGTCCAGTTCGTCAACGCGCGCATCGTCGACCAGCGCATCCTTGCGGTCTACCTCGACGGCAACGACCGCGTCGCGCGAATCGCCGACTACGGGATGCAGGACGGTCAGGTCTTCGACTTCCTCACCCGGACGACACCGACGGGCGGTGAGGACCTGACGTTCGTCCAGCAGATGTTCCGCGGCCTGTTCGGCGGATAGTAGCGGCGACATTCCCACAGGTTTCTTCGTCAACAATAAAAAGAGGCCCCGCTCATCGAGCGGGGCCTTTCGATTCCGGCGTCCGTTCCCGTCAGTGCGCGAGCACCGCGAGGAGGAGGAGCGCCACGATGTTGGTGATCTTGATCATCGGGTTCACGGCGGGGCCGGCGGTGTCCTTGTAGGGATCGCCGACGGTGTCGCCGGTCACCGACGCCTTGTGCGCCTCGGAACCCTTGAAGTGCTTCACGCCGTGCCTGTCGGTGTAGCCATCCTCGAAGCTCTTCTTGGCGTTGTCCCAGGCGCCGCCGCCGGCCGTCATCGAGATGGCGACGAAGAGGCCCGTGACGATCACGCCGACGAGCATGGCGCCGAGGGCAGCAAAGCCGGCCGCCGGCCCGCCGATCCACTGAATGACGAAGAACACCAAAATCGGCGACAGGACCGGCAGCAGCGACGGGATGATCATTTCCCTGATCGCCGCCTTGGTCAGCATGTCCACCGCGCGACCGTAATCGGGGCGCTCGGTGCCAGCCATGATGCCCGGCTTTTCCTTGAACTGCCGTCGGACCTCGACGACCACGGACTGGGCGGCCCTGCCCACCGCGGTCATCGACATGCCGCCGAAGAGGAACGGCAGGAGACCGCCGAACAGCAGGCCCGCGACTACATACGGGTCGGCCAGCGAAAACGCGATCGGACCGAGTCCCTCGAAGATGGACCCCGGTTCGGCCGTGGCCGTGAAGAAGTTGAGGTCCTGCGTGTAGGCCGCGAAGAGCACAAGAGCGCCGAGTCCGGCCGAGCCGATCGCATAGCCCTTGGTCACGGCCTTGGTCGTGTTGCCGACGGCGTCGAGGGCGTCGGTGTTGTGGCGGACTTCCTTCGGCAGGCCGCTCATCTCGGCGATGCCGCCGGCATTGTCCGTCACCGGGCCGAAGGCGTCGAGGGCGACGATCATGCCGGCAAGCGCCAGCATCGTCGTGACGGCGACGGCAATGCCGAAGAGCCCGGCGAGATTGAAGGTCGCGAGGATGCCCGCGATGATCACGATGGCCGGCAGCGCCGTCGACTCGAGCGACACCGCAAGGCCCTGGATGACGTTGGTGCCGTGGCCGGTGACCGATGCTTCGGCGATCGAGTTCACCGGGCGCCGGTTGGTGCCCGTGTAGTACTCGGTGATGACGACGATCAGGCCCGTGATGACAAGGCCGATCGCGCCGCACCAGAACAGCGACATTGGCGTGAAGGTCTTGCCGGCCACGGTGATCTCCTCGCCGAGGCCACCAAACACGGCGAGCAGCGCCGGGATCAGGGCGACCAGCGAGAGCAGGCCGGTGACGATGAGGCCCTTGTAGAGGGCGCCCATGATGTTGTTGCTCGGGCCGAGCCGGACGAAGAACGCTCCCACGATCGACGTGAGGATGCAGACGCCGCCGATGGCGAGCGGGAGCAGCATCCCCTCCTCGCGCCATTCGACCGGCAGCAGGATCGCCGCGAGGACCATCGTGGCGACCGCGGTCACGACGTAGGTCTCGAAGAGGTCGGCGGCCATGCCGGCGCAGTCACCGACATTGTCGCCGACATTGTCGGCGATCGTGGCCGGGTTGCGGGGATCGTCCTCCGGGATGCCGGCTTCGACCTTGCCGACCATGTCGCCACCGACGTCCGCACCCTTGGTGAAGATGCCGCCGCCGAGACGGGCGAAGATCGAGATGAGCGAAGCGCCGAAGCCGAGCGCGACCAGCGAGTCGATGACTTCGCGGTCGGTGTATTCAAGGCCCATCGGGCCCGTGAGAACCCAGAAGTAGACGGTGACGCCGAGAAGGGCGAGGCCCGCCACATACATGCCGGTGATCGAGCCGGAGCGGAACGCGATCGCAAGGCCCGCCGCAAGGCTGCGCGATGCAGCCTGGGCGGTGCGGACATTGGCGCGGACAGAGATCGTCATGCCGATGAAGCCGGCAATGCCGGACAGAACGGCGCCGATCGCGAAGCCGAGCGCAACACGCCAGCCGAGCAGCCAGAAGCCGAGGGCGAAGATGAGGATGCCGACGATCGCGATCGTCGTGTACTGGCGGATCAGGTACGCCCGCGCGCCTTCCTGGATCGCGCCCGCGATCTCCTGCATGCGGGCGTTGCCAGCGTCAGCCGCCAGCACAGAGCGGGTGGCCCATACGCCGTATCCGACGGCAACAAGGCCAGCCACAATAATGGCATAGATCACAGAACTCACCCCCTCGGTATGACCGGTCCTCCCGCGAACCGCACACGGCCGCGCCCCGGCTGATTGGACGAAAATACTTGAGAAGTCCGCGCTGCGGCCCCCCAACAGCGCGACGACCTTGGCTGGTAGGTTGGAGCCAGTCAAGGCGGAGAATCAACGGTCTAGTCGGCCAGGGCTCGTCGTCCACGGGACTGATAGACGAGAATAAAAAGGGACAGCATCACTGTCCCAACCAGCGGCAGGACTATCCAGTTGACGCTGCTCCAGCCGCCGGATTCCAGAACTCGGCCGGCCATCAAAGCAGCGACGGCCACGGCGGCGAAGACGACGGAATCGTTGAAGCCTTCGACCCGTCCGCGCTCGAACGGTGCGTAGGTGTCCGAGAGCATTGCGGTCGAGCCCACAAAGCTGAAATTCCATCCCACGCCCAGCAGGATCAGCATGATCCAGAAATGCGCGAGGCCGGTCCCCACGAGCGCGGTTCCGGCACTCGCCAGCAGGAGGAGAAGCCCGGCCGAGACGACCGCATCCTTGCCGAAGCGATCGATCAGGCGGCCGGTGAAGAAGCTCGGCACGAACATGGCAAGGACGTGCCACTGGATGCCGAGAACCGCCTCGGCCTCGCTGTGGCTGTGTCCGACCATCGCCAGGGGCGCGGCGGTCATCACGAAGGTCATCACTGAGAACGACGCGGCGGCGCAGAGGAGCGCGATGATGAAGCGCGGCTGGCGGATGATCACCAGCAGCGGGCGACCCTCCTTCTTGACAGTGCCCCGCGGCGGCCGCGGCGGAAAGCGAAGGAAGCTCAGCACCACGAGGCCGATGATCGCGACGAGCGCCAGCGCCGCGAACGCGCCGGCGAAGGGCAGCGGTGCGAGCGTGTCGCGCGTGAGGATCACGAGGGGCGGCGCGAAGAGAGCGGTAAGGATGCCACCCAGCATGACGCGGGAAATGGCCGTGCCTCGCCTTGCCTCGGGCACGCTTTCGATCGCGGCGAACCGGTACTGCTGCACGAAGGAGGACGACACGCCGATGAAGGCGAAGCCGACGACGAACAGCCAGAACAGGCCGGCCTCGATGGCTGCGATCGTGAGCAATGCGCCAAAGACGGCGAAGACCGTCCCCGACATGAAACCGAACCGGCGGCCGATCCATTGCATCAGGATGGCCGCAGGGTAGGCACCAAGGGCAAGCCCAACCGAGTAGCCGGCGGCAGGAAGCGTCGCCAGCGCCTTGTCGGGACCGAGGAGATAGGCGCCGGTCAGGCCGCCTAGGGAGATGGCGACGACACCGCTGGAGCCGTTGAGCGCGTTCGCCAGCAGCAGGATCCAGGTGTTCCGCATCGCCCCATCCCGTCCTCAGTCCGCTGCGAAGTGATCGTGTCCCGGACGCTCGATGCCGAGGGGTTTGCCGTCGGCGGCGACGAATACCGGCGCCGCGTCCCCCGCAGCGATCGTGCCGATGGCGGCGCATGGCACGCCCGCTGCCGCGGCCCCGGAAGCGAACGCTTCCGCGTCCGACGCCGGGACGGTGCAGAGGATCTCGTAGTCCTCCCCGCCGCCGAGAATGACCTGCCAGAGCGCTGAGTCGACCTCGACGAACGCCCGGGCGGACGGCGACAGCGGCACGCGGGACATTTCGACGACTGCGGTCACCTCGGACGCCTCGCAGAGCCTGGCGAGGTCAGCGGCGAGGCCATCGGAGACATCCATGGATGCGGAGGCATGCTTCCGGACGACTCCGATGAGTTCGAAGCGCGGCTCGGGCGTGAGGAAGCGGCGGAGAAGATGGAGATGGCTCACCTCGGGCTGCGGCATCAGTTCGCCCCGGCGGAGACGGAGGCCGAGCGCCGAATCGCCGATCGTACCGGAGACGAACACGACGTCACCGGGCTGCGCGCCGTGGCGGCCGACAAGCCGGCCTGCCGGCACGCGGCCGAACGCCGTGATGACGATGGTGGTGGTGCCGGCGCGACTGAGATCGCCGCCGACGAGGTCAGCGCCGTAGCGGCCGATATCGCGGGCGAGCCCGGCGGTGAACCGGCCGACCCACGCCTCGTCCCGGTCAGACCCGAGACCGAGCGCCATGACGAAGGCGAAAGGCTCGGCGCCCTTGGCGACGAGGTCGGAGATGTTGACGCGGAGGGCGCGCGAGGCGATCGCCTCGGGCGGATCGTCTGGGAAGAAATCGACGTTCTCGACGACCATGTCGGTCGTGACCACGAGCTCCGTTCCGGGCTCTGGCTGGATCAGCGCGACATCGTCACGGAGGTCGAGGCTGCCCCTGCCGGCGAGCGGCCGGAGATAGCGGTCGATCAGATCGGATTCGCCGGCGATCTGCGGCGAACGGGTCACCGCGCCGGCCGGACCGGCGCGGCGGTGTCGAACTCCGCGGGCCGGTACCCCCGGGCCAGCGTGTCGAGGACGCCATTGACCATGCGCGGCTCGTCGCTGCCGAAGAACGCCTTCGCGACATCGACGAACTCGGTGATGACAACCCGGGCCGGGACGTCGCGCTTCGCCGAGAGTTCCCACGCCGCGGCACGCAGGATCGCGCGGAGCGTCACATCGAGACGCGCCAGCGGCCAGCCCTCGACGAGGCTTTCGTGGATGCGGGCGTCGAGTTCGCGCTGCTCGGCGACCACGCCGCGGACGAGATCACGGAAGAACGCGGCGTCCGCACCGCGGTAGGTATCGCCGTCGAGTTCCTGCCCGAGGCGCCAGGTCTCGAATTCGGCCAGCACTTCTTCGATCGAGGCGCCACCAAGCTCCATCTGGTAAAGCGCCTGCACGGCCGCGAGCCGCGAGGCGCCGCGGGCGTTCGCCGGGCGCGCGCCGGGACGTCTTTCGGGGGCGTTGGCCGCGGTCAAGTGGAAACCCCGAAGAAATGCTCGCGGAGGGCGATCATCGCGAGCGCCGCCTTCGCCGCACCGCCGCCCTTGTCCTGCCCGCTCGCGCGGGCGCGCGCCCAGGCCTGCGTTTCGTCCTCGACCGTGAGGATGCCATTGCCCACGGCGAGCTGCCGATGGGCCGAAAGGTCCGCGACCACGCGCGCGGATTCGCCGGCGACGATGTCGTAGTGCGAGGTCTCGCCGCGGATGACGCAGCCCAGCAGCACGTAGCCGTCGTGCGGCTGGTCGATCTCGGACGCCATCGCGAGCGCGGTGGGAATTTCGAGGACACCCGGCACGGAAACGCGCTCGACGACGGCGCCGGCCGCCTCGAGGACGGCTGCGGCGCCGGCGTAGAGGGCATCGGCAATGCCCTCGTAGAAGCGGGCGTCGATGACCAGCACCCGCGGATTGGGGCGCTTTGGCACGACGAAGTTCAATGACGGCGCGACGGCGACCATGTCGGTACTCTACTCTGTCCGGGCGTAAGCGGCGCGATCACTTCAACCGGCCGCGAAGAGCCGCTCGGTGTAGCGCGCGATCAGGTCGACTTCGAGGTTCACGAGGTCGCCCTTTTGCCGCGCCTGCCATGTCGTGACCGCAAGCGTGTGCGGGATGAGGTGGCAGTCGAAGATATCACCTTCCACGCCGTTCACGGTCAGCGACGTGCCGTCGAGGCAAACGGACCCCTTCTGGGCCACGAAGCGTGAGAGCGCAGGCGGCGCGCGGAAGTGGAACTCGACCGTCTCGGGATGCTCGATGCGCGCGACGATCTCGGCCGTACCATCGACATGGCCGCTGACGAGATGACCGCCGAGTTCATCGCCCATCCGGAGCGCCCGTTCGAGGTTGAGCGTTGTGCCTAAGGCCCACCGGGAGGCCGTGGTCAGCGCGAGCGTCTCGGGGCCTGCCTCCACGAGGAAGCGAAGCCGGTCCGAGGTGGTCGCCTCGACGACGGTGAGGCAAACACCGGAACAGGCGATCGACGCACCGATCGCCGGCGGCCTGTCGGCCTCCGGGCTCTCGATGACGAAGCGCGTCAGTTCGGGGTGTTTTTCGACCGACACGACGGTGCCGATCGCGGTGACGATGCCGGTGAACATGGTGCCTAGATGGGGGTTCTGAGGTAGCGCCGCATCTGGTCGTCCCCGACCTGCGCTTCCTCGACCAGCCGATAGCGCGGGCTGCGCTCGATGGCCGACAGCGCGTTGCCGTCGAGCGCACGCACGCCACCAGGGCCGACGACGACCGAAGCCCGGAAGAGGAAGACCTCGTCGGCGAGGTCGTTGCTGATCAGCGACGACGCGATGCGCGAGCCGCCTTCGACCAGCACGCGGGTCAGTCCGGCGGTTCCGAGCGCGTTGAACACGGCGACGATGTCGAGGCCGCCGGAGCCGGACCTGACGCGCAGCACGCGGGCGCCCGCTTCCGCGAGCGCCGCGACACCGGCGTCGTCGGCCCCCTCCCCGGCGACGATCCACAGCGGCACGTCGCGGGCGGACCTGACGAGATTGCTGTCGAGCCGGATGCGGGCGGTGGAATCGACTATGATGCGAACCGGTTCGGCCGGGGTCGCGCCCGCCTGCCGGAAGGTGAGGCGCGGGTCGTCCACGTCGACGGTGCCGATGCCCACGAGGATGGCGTCATGCTCGGCGCGGATGCCCTGGACGCGGTCGAAGGTCGGCTTGCCGGTGATGAGCATGCGCTCGCCCTCGCGGCGGCCGATCATGCCGTCGGCCGAGACGGCAAGCTTCAGCGTCGCCCAGGGACGGCCGCGCGTGACGCGGCTGATGTGGCCGCCATGCGCCACCCGGGCCGCCGCCTCCAGCACGCCGGCGGTGACGTCTATGCCGGCCTCCTCCAGCCGGGCGATGCCGCGGCCGGCAACACGGGGATCGGGGTCGGTCATGGCAACCACCACACGCGCGACGCCGGCCGCCGCGAGGGCGTCGGCGCAGGGCGGCGTCAGCCCGTGATGCGAGCAGGGTTCGAGCGTGACGTAGACCGTGGCGCCGCGGGCCTCCTCGCCGGCCTGCGCCAGGGCTCGCACCTCGGCGTGTGGGCGTCCGCCCTTGGCCGTCCAGCCGCGTCCGACGATGCGCGGGCCGGCGCCTTCCATCTGGACGATGATCGCGCCCACGGCGGGGTTGGGCCAGGTGCGGCCAAGATTGCGCCGGCCGAGGCGAAGCGCCGCCGCCATCATGCGCCGGTCGAGCTCGGGGTCGGGGGCAGGCCCGGCCAGCTCAGTCCTCCGACGGGACGGAGGGTCGCTGGAGGTCCAGCGTCGGCTCCTTCGACAGTTCGTCGAGCACCGATTCGAAGTCCTTTGCCTCGCGGAAGTCGCGATAGACTGAGGCGAAGCGGACATAGGCAACGTCGTCTAGGCGCTTGAGCCCTTCCATGACGAGAAGGCCGATCTGGTCCGAGGTGACCTCGCCGTCGCCGTTCTCGAGCTGGCGAACGACGCCGTTGAGCATCCGCTCGACGCGGTCCGGCTCGACCTGGCGCTTGCGGAGCGCCACCTGCACCGAGCGGACGAGCTTGTCGCGGTCGAAGGGCACGCGCCGGCCGCTCTTCTTCAGCACCGTCAGTTCGCGGAGCTGGATACGCTCGAAGGTGGTGAAGCGGCCGCCACAGACGGCGCAAACCCGTCGCCGCCGGATCGAGGTGTTATCCCCCGACGGACGCGAGTCCTTCACCTGCGTGTCGTCGCTGCCGCAATAGGGGCACCGCATCCACGGCCTCCGCAGCCAGACAGTCTCAGGCGACGCCGTAAATCGGGAACCGGCCCGCGAGCGACTTCACACGGGCCCGGACCGACGACTCGACGGCACCATTGCCAGCATCGCCGTTGGCGACGAGCCCGTCGAGGGTTTCCCGGATCATGTCGCCGATCTCGGTGAACTCCTTCACCCCGAAGCCGCGCGTCGTGCCGGCCGGACTGCCGAGGCGGATACCCGAGGTGATCGCCGGCTTCTCCGGATCGAACGGCACGCCGTTCTTGTTGCAGGTAATGTTGGCGCGCCCGAGCGCAATCTCCGCGGCCTTGCCGGTGAGGCCCTTCGGCCGCAGGTCGACAAGGAGGAGGTGCGTGTCGGTCCCGCCCGAAACGACCTCGAGGCCGGCGCTGTACATCGCGTCGGCCAGCGCCTTGGCGTTCGCGATCACGTTGCCCGCGTAAGTCTTGAACTCGGGCCGGAGCGCCTCCCCGAACGCCACCGCCTTGCCCGCGATGACGTGCATCAGCGGACCGCCCTGAAGGCCGGGGAAGACGGCCGAGTTGATCTTCTTCGCCACATCTTCGTCGTTGGTCAGCACCATGCCGCCGCGCGGGCCGCGAAGCGTCTTGTGCGTGGTCGTCGTCACGACATGGGCATGCGGCAGCGGATTCGGATAGAGGCCGGCGGCAACGAGGCCGGCGAAGTGGGCCATGTCCACCATGAACAGCGCGCCGACCGAGTCCGCGATGGCGCGGAACGCCGCGAAATCGATGATGCGCGAATAGGCCGAGCCGCCGGCGATCATCACCTGCGGCTTCGACTGCCTGGCGATCGTCTCGACTTCGTCGAGGTCGATCTCGCCGTCCTGCTTCCGGACGCCGTACTGCACGGCATTGAACCACTTGCCGCTCATGTTCGGCGGGGCGCCGTGCGTAAGGTGGCCGCCGGCGGCAAGGCTCATGCCGAGGATCGTGTCGCCGGGCTTTGCGAGGGCGAGGAAGACGGCCTGGTTGGCCTGGCTGCCTGAATTCGGCTGGACATTGGCGTAGCCGGCGCCGAACAGCTGCTTGGCCCGCTCGATCGCAAGGTTTTCGGCGATGTCGACGAACTGGCAGCCGCCATAGTAGCGGCGGCCGGGATAGCCTTCGGCGTACTTGTTGGTGAGGACGGAGCCCTGCGCCTCGAGGACGGCGCGCGAGACGATGTTCTCCGACGCGATCAGCTCGATCTCGTCGTTCTGCCGATGGAGCTCCTTCCCGATCGCATCGGCGATCTCGGGATCGCTCTCCGCCAGCGATGTGGTGAAGAAGCCACTGGTCATCGGGTGCATTCTCCTCTCGGCGCGCCGGAGGCGACCCGACGGTCGGCCGGCAGGGCCGCGCCTTAGCACAGGCGGTCCGGTGATGCCACGCGGCGCAATCGGGGCTGCCCTCCCCGCGGCGCACTACTTGGCGTCAGTTCCAACTTCCCCGTCGTTCCGGGGCGCGCAGCGGAACCCGGAACCCTTTGTTCCCGTGGCACGGCGAATCGCCGCGGGGTAGATCAGGCAAGGCCTTGCGAGCGGAACAAAGGGTTCCGGATCAGCCTTCGGCTGTCCGGAACGACGGTGAACGCAAAGTTCCGGTGCTCTCGTCTCAGGGGAGCGACGGCGTGCCGAACGTATTCGTCCGCGGGAAGCCTGTCGGAGGCAGGCGGCCAGCCTGGGCTCTGTCGCCGATCCACTCGCGAAGGTCGTCCATCGAGCGCGTGAAACTGCGGCCGGAGCTGTCGATCCAGGTCAGGCCGGTCGCTCCGGCGAAGACGCGCGCATCGGAGACGGTGCCGTCCTTGTAGCGCTGGAGGCGGACGCCCTTGCCGCGCGGCAGTTCCGGCACCTCGGCCAGCGGGAAGACCAGCAGTTTCCGGTTCTCGCCGATGATGGCGACCTGATCGCCGCGCGCGGCGACGACGAGGCGCGCCTCGAACGGCGCATCGACGGTCATCACCGCCTTGCCCTTGCGGGTATTGGCGACGACATCGGACTCCGCCACGACGAAGCCGCGGCCCTCGGTCGATACCAGCAGGAGCTTCCGCTCCGGATCGTGCGCAAACACCGAGACGATGTCCTCGCCGTCGGCGAGGTCGGCCATCAGGCGGATCGGCTCGCCCTGCCCCTTGCCGCCCGGAAGTCCGTCGGCGCCGAGCGTGTAGAAGCGGCCGGCGGTCGAGAAGACGAGGAGCTTGTCGGTCGTCTGGGCGTGGAAGGCGGTGCGGAGTTCGTCGCCGGTCTTGAAGGTCAGGCCGGAAAAGTCAGCGATATGGCCCTTCATCGCCCGGATCCAGCCGAGGCGGGAGACGATGACGGTGATCGGCTCGCGCTCGATCATCGCCATTTCGATGTCGCTCACCGCATGGGTCGGCGCGACCGCGAATGTCGTACGGCGTTTCCCGAGCGGCGTGTCCGGCCCGAAGGCCTTCTTCACCTCGCCAACCTGCCAGGCGACCGTCGCCCACTGCTTCTCGGGCGAGGCCAGGAGCGTCTCGATCTGCCCCTGCTCCAAAGTGAGTGCGTCGTGCTCGGTGCGGATTTCCGCCTCTTCGAGCTTGCGGAGGTTGCGAAGCCGCATGTTGAGGATGGCTTCGGCCTGGTTCTCCGTCAGCGCGAAGGTGGCGACCAGAACCTCCTTCGGCTCGTCCTCGTAGCGGATGATGCGGATCACCTCGTCGAGGTTGAGGTAGGCGACAAGGAAGCCGCTGAGGAGTTCGAGGCGCGCCCTGATCTTCTCGAGGCGGAACTCGGACCTGCGGATGAGGACGACGCGGCGGTGCTCGAGCCATTCGAGGAGGATCGCGCCGAGCGGCATGACCTTCGGCACCACGCCGCGCGACAGCACGTTCATGTTGAGCGAGATGCGCGATTCGAGATCGGTCAGCTTGAACAGCGATTCCATGAGGATCGCCGCATCCACGGTGCGCGATTTCGGCTCCAGCACGACGCGGATGTCGTCGGTCGATTCGTCCCTGATATCGGCAAGGAGCGGCAGGCGCTTGTTCTGCAGCAGCTCGGCGATGTGCTCGATGAGCTTCGACTTCTGGACCTGGTACGGGATCTCGGTGACGACGACGACGTAGCCACCGCGACCCAGTTCCTCCTTGTCCCAGCGCGCGCGGACACGAAAACCGCCGCGGCCGGTGCGGTAGGCTTCGCGGATCGCGGCCGGCTCGTCGATGATGATGCCGCCGGTCGGGAAATCCGGGCCGGGCACGAAATCGACAAGCTTCTCGATCGTGGCGTTCGGGTGCTTGATGAGGTGGAGCGCGGCGTCGCACAGCTCGGCCGCGTTGTGCGGCGGGATCGACGTCGCCATGCCGACGGCGATACCGGCAGATCCGTTGGCGAGGAGGTTCGGGAACGCGCCCGGAAGGACGATCGGCTCCTTCTCCTCGCCATCATACGTCTCGCGGAAGTCGACCGCGTTCTCGTCGATGCCGTCGAGAAGGAGGCCTGCGACCTCCGTCATGCGCGCTTCGGTGTACCGCATCGCCGCGGCGTTATCGCCGTCGATGTTGCCGAAATTGCCCTGCCCGTCGACGAGCGGATAGCGGACCGCGAATTCCTGCGCGAGGCGGACGAGCGCGTCGTAGACCGACTGGTCGCCGTGCGGATGATATTTGCCGATGACGTCGCCGACGACGCGGGCGCTCTTCTTGAAGCCCGAGCCCGGATCGAGCCGGAGCTGGCGCATGGCATAGAGAATGCGGCGGTGGACCGGCTTCAGCCCGTCGCGCGCATCCGGCAGCGCGCGGTGCATGATCGTCGAGAGTGCGTAGGCAAGATAGCGCTCCTCGAGCGCTGCCCTGAGGTCGACGCCTTCGATCCTGCCCGGAATCAACTCGGTTCCCATTTGTTCCCATTATCGGCCGGGCCGGCGGCGGGCAAGGAAGGCAACGTCGCGGGCACGCGTTTCGCTGCTTGCCCCCGCCTGCCGGACTCGTCGCGGACGGGGTTGTCGCGGCAGCCCGCCGGATCGAGGCCGCGGGGGCTCAGCCGAGCGCTCCGATGATGGCGAGGAGGCGTTCTCGCGCCGGCGACGGCTCGATGCCGCGCGGCTCGTGGACGTGGCGGGCGAGAAAGTAGCCGGTCAGGGCGAAAGCGTCGCGGAGATCCTCGGCGTTCGGGGATACCGACCTTGTCGTCAGGAACGCAGGAAGCGCCAGGAGTCTCCCGTGATAGGGGGAGCCGGCGCTGCGACTGACGGCGCGGCCGGTCTTCGGCGAGACATAGGCGAGGTCGTCATTTGTCCCGGTGGCAGCGCACGTGCCGAGGTCGAGGCCAAAACCCAGCTCGTTGAGGATCGCGAGTTCGTAGCGGACGAGGAGTTCGCCGGCGGCGATCGGGGAATCGAGGGCGTCGAGAATCGCGCCGAGCGTCTCGTAGAGGGCGGGATGCGGGTCGCGCTCCGGCAGCAGGCGCAGGAGGGTGCCGAGCATCTGGATGCCGTAAATGCCGGTCGATCCGGCCATCAGCGCGCTCGCCCGCTCCGTGACAGGCTCGGTGACGAACGTGCCGAGGTGCTCGTCGAGCCGCGCGCGCCATACGACTGTGACCGTGTTGCCGGCCTGGAGGAAGGGCTGCTGCTTCCGCGAGCGCCCGCCATGCACCAGGCCGAGATGCCTGCCGTGCCCGCGCGTCATAAGTTCGAGGATGAGGCTCGTCTCCCCGTGACGGCGCGTCGCCAGGATGATGCCTTCGTCGGACCACTGCATAGTGCCGGAGTATAGCGCTTCCCGACCCCGCGAGCACCGACATGCCCGTCTCCCGCGCCGATCTCATTGCCGATCTCCGTCGCCTCGGCGTCGCACCGGGGCAGAGCGTGATGATCCATGCCTCGGTGCGGGCGATCGGCCCGGTGTTCGGCGGTCCCGACCAGATTCACCTCGCGGTGGCCGACGCCGTCGGGCCGGAGGGCGGCGTGCTGATGTATCTCAGCGTCCCGGACGGGATGGACGACATCGGCCGGGGCGTGTTCCCGGCCGAGGAAGAAGTCGCCATGCGCCAGAACATGCCGCCTTTCGACCCGGCCACGGCGCGGGCGGCCCGCGACCACGGCGTACTGGCGGAGTTCTTCCGGACGTGGCCGGGCACAATCATCACGCCGCATCCGACGCGGTTCGGGGCTCGTGGCGGTAAGGCTTCGGCCCTGCTCGCGGACCAGCCGTGGGACTTTGCGCTGGGTGCCGGCTCGCCACTCGACCATCTGTGCGCGGATGGCGGCAAGGTCCTCCTCCTTGGCTCCGACCACGACGCGGTGACGCTGCTCCACTACGCCGAGCACATTGCGGATTTCCCCGACAAGATCATCACGCGATTCGAAGTGCCGATGCTGCGGGACGGCGAGCGGGTGTGGATGCCCTGCCTCGAGGTCGATTCGAACCGGGCGCATGCGAGTTGGCCGGACCGGTTCTTCGCGACGATCGTCGATCGGTTCGTTGAGGCGCGCGTGGGGGCGGGCGAGGCGAAGGTCGGGCGCGTGGGTGGGGCAGAGTGTGTGCTGCTCGATGCGGCGGCGCTGGTCGCTTTCGCGGTGCCCATCATGGAGGCTCAGGCGAAAAGCCAAGGCGTCTGAGTGTCACAAAATCAGTCAGTCGCTATCCAGACCACGGCCAACTCAGCAGGAGCGTGCACCCTTTGGTCTGTGTTAGCTGTGCGAGTTGGAGAGAGGCAAACCAGCCGAGGGTTGTGGTGAAGAAACCTGTTCCCGGCATATCGCGTTCGAAGACCAAGTCTAGCAAGAAGACCTCCGAACGTAGGCCGCAGACGCCCATCTCGCTCTCGGCAAGCGCAGGTGTTGAAGCTTCCGCTCGCTACGTTCGCGAGCGCAAGACGACCGAGGTCATTCCGCCTGACGTCACGCGAGCAAAGTCCCGCGCTTGGCTCGATCTGATCTCGCCCATCACGGAGTGGGCGGGTCTGAAAGGTGACAAGCTTCGCCACAAGCGCGATCTGCTTCGACTGCAGCGGGAAGACACTCTTACTCAGATTGTCTCGCGCGCAATGGAACAAGTAGGAGGCAGTCCCACGAGACCCGTTCCAGTAAAGTTCTTGGTCCCGTTTCTTGAGCAAGCGTCTCTGGAAGAACCCGACTCAGCTCTCGTCGAACTGTGGGCGAATTTGCTGGCGACTGCAGCTGAAGAATATGATCCTAGACACGTTCATTTTTCCAGCATCATGTCGCAAATTTCTTCAAACCAAGCTTCGGCATTTCGAACACTCCTATTCGTCACCAGCGAACGGGATTTGGAGTTCGCACGAGATGCAGTGACGCAGGATTACCTTCCGCAGAGGATTCAGCGCTTTCTAGTGGAAAGCCTCCGCGGCCGGGAGGCCAATGTTAGTATTGATAGCTTCCTAAGTGCCGTTGAAGCTGTCTTCAATATTCACGGGATTGAAGTAGTGTACATATCGGTAAATGAAGGCGACGCATCATACGAATCTGACCTATGGTACTCCAATTATTCCGACTCCACGGAGGCTGACTATGAAATACTTGAGGCGGTTGGACTAGTTCGACGCGTTGAGGCTGAAGTGTCAATCGGAAGGTTCGAGCTGTACGGGGCCTACTATGCAATGACTGCCCTCGGATATCACTTTGCCAAGGCCTGCAAGGTGTTTGTGTCTGAATCGGTATGACTCAGTCCTTCGGGAATTCGATGCCCATCTCGCGGTAGCGTTCGGGGTCGTCGCCCCATTTCTCGCGGACTTTCACGAACAGGAACAGGTGGATCGGCCGGTCCGCGGCTTCCGCGATGTCCTTCCGCGCGGCCATCGAGATCGCCTTGATGGTCTCGCCGCCCTTGCCGAGAACGATCTTGCGGTGGCCCTCGCGTGTGACGAAGATCGTCTGCTCGATGCGGGCGGAGCCGTCGGGCCGATCCTCCCACGAGGCGGTCTCGACCGTCAGCGAATAGGGCAATTCCTCATGGAGGCGGAGGAACAGCTTCTCGCGGGTGATCTCGGCGGCAAGGTTGCGGAGCGGGAGGTCGGAGACCTCGTCCTCCGGGTAGAGCCACGGACCCGATGGCACCATCGCCGCAAGGCCGTCCATGAGGTCGCCGCAGCCGTCGCCGTTCAGCGCCGAGATCATGTAGACGCGCTCGAAGATCACGCGCTTCGAGACCTCGTCGGCAATCTGCAGGAGCTTTGGCCGGTCGACCGAATCCACCTTGTTGAGGAGGAGGATCTTTGGCTGGCGGACCTCGCCGAGCCGGTCGACGATCGCGTTCGTCTCGGGATCGATGCCGCGGGCCGCATCGATGAGCAGCGCCACGATGTCGGCATCCCTGGCGCCGCCCCAGGCGGTGTCGACCATGGCGCGGTCGAGCCGGCGGCGCGGGCTGAAGATACCGGGCGTGTCGATGAAGATGATCTGGGAGGCGCCGCGCATGGCGATGCCGCGGACGATCGATCGCGTCGTCTGCACCTTGTGGGTCACGATCGAGACCTTGGTGCCGACGAGCTGATTGATCAGCGTCGACTTCCCGGCGTTCGGCGCGCCGATCAGTGCGACGAAGCCACAGCGGGTTGCCGGCACTGCGGAGCCGGGCTGGTCTTCCGTCGTCATTGGGTCGCCTTCCACTGTCCTTCGCGGATCAGCACCTCGCGCGCGGCGGCCTGCTCGGCCTCGCGCTTGGACGATCCCTCGCCACGGCCGGGCTCGTAGCCGGCCAGCGTGACGCCGACCGCGAAGCGCGGCGCGTGATGCGGCCCGCTCCGTTCTAGCACGGCGTAGTGTGGCGGCGGCAGGCCGCGGCCCTGCATCCATTCCTGGAGCGCCGACTTGGCATCGCGCAGGGGACCGTTGAGGTTCGCCATCCGCGGGCTCCAGTGGCGCTCGATCAGTCGGCGGGCCGGATCGAGGCCACCGTCGAGATAGACCGCGCCGATCACCGCCTCGCAGACGTCGCCGAGAATGGTCGCCTTCATGCGGCCGCCCGAGCGCGCCTCGCCCTCGCCGAGGAGAAGCGCCTCGCCGATGCCGAGTTCCTGCGCCACCTCGGCGCAGGTCTCGTTGCGGACGAGTGCGTTGAGACGGCGCGCGAGCTCGCCTTCCGCCGCCCGTGGATGCGCGGCCGAGAGCATCTCGGCGACCACGAGCGCGAGGACGCGGTCGCCGAGGAATTCGAGGCGCTGGTAGCTGCCGTTCGGACCGAGGCTCAATTCCGCCGCCGCGCTGTCATGTGTGAGGGCGCGGCCGAGCAGCTCGGCCGACGCGAACCGGTGGCCGATGCGATCCTGCAAAGCCTCGATGACGGTGTCGGGAGAGCGGCTCACAAGGTCCGGAACAGGCGGTCGCCGCGGACGGTCCACGGCCATCTCCAGAACTCCCACGCCCGAGCGCCGCCGTCGACGGAGAAGAAGATGATCTCGGCGCGGCCGATGAGATTCTCGAAGGGAACGAAGCCGACGCCACCCTGCGAGGTGGGGAAACGGCTGTCCAGCGAGTTGTCCCGATTGTCGCCCATCATGAAGTAATGGCCTGCCGGGACCACGAAGACATCCGTGTTGTCGGCGCGCGAAACCATCGAGTCGAGGACATCATGCGAGACGCCGTTCGGCAGCGTCTCTCGGTACCGCGTAATCGTGCCGCGCGGCCCGCCGGCCTGGGTTTCGACGACCTCCATCTGGACGGGGGCGCCGTTGATGTTGAGGACGCCGTTGACCATCTGGATGCGGTCGCCGGGCAGGCCGACCACGCGCTTGATGAAGTCGGTCGCATTGTCGCTCGGTGTCTTGAAGACGACGACGTCGCCGCGCTCCGGCTCCGCCGGCCAGATGCGGCCGTCGTCGCCCGCGAGGCCGCTGACGAAGCCCGGCGAGAACGGGAACGAATAGCGGCTGTAGCCGTACGAGTACTTCGAGACGAAAAGAAAATCGCCGACGAGAAGCGTGTCCTCCATCGAGCCCGATGGGATGCTGAACGGCTGGAACAGGAAGGTGCGGACCAGGAACGCGAGGATCAAGGCCTGGATAACGACCTTGATCGTCTCCCAGACGCCGCCGCCGCTGCTGGGTTTCGCGGCCTTGGCCTTCGACTTGGGATCCTCGTCCGCCACGGTCATGTCAGGTCGGTCCTTCGGAAGAAATCGAGCGCGGGCGGAAGATCGCCCCTGATAGCCGCTCGCCGGAAACGGCGCAACGCAGGCCTCCGGAAAGCGGCTGTTTTGCGGCCCCCTCAGCCGATCGGCAGCGCCTCAATGATCACGAAGGCCTGAGCGAGCGGGAAATCGTCGGTGATGGTGAGGTGGATCCTTGCGCGATACCCCGCCGGCGTGATCTCGGCAAGCCGTTCGGCCGCGCCGTTGGTGAGCGCCATCGTCGGCGCGCCCGAAGGGAGGTTCACCACCCCCATGTCGCGCCAGAACACACCATCGCGAAGGCCCGTGCCGAGCGCCTTGGCACAGGCCTCCTTCGCGGCAAAGCGCTTGGCGTAGGAAGCCGCCCGCTGATTGCGGCGATCAGACTTGCGCTGCTCGACGGGCGTATAGACCCGCTCGATGAACCTGGCGCCGTGACGCTCGATGGTCTTCTCGATGCGCCGGATGTCGATGAGATCGCTCCCGATGCCGATGATCATCGTGCGCCCGCCGCATCCGCGTCGGCCCGGGCGGCATCCATCAGACGCCGCATCGTGCGGATGCTCTCGTCGAGGCCGACGAAGATCGCCTCGCCGATGAGGAAATGGCCGATGTTCAGCTCCACGATCGGCTTCATCCGTGCCACCGGTGCGACGGTATCGTAGGCGAGGCCGTGCCCGGCATGGATCTCGAGGCCCATGGCCGATCCCTCGTCGGCGGCCGTCTCGAGCCGCTTCCGTTCGCGCTCGAACGCGCCGGCATCATGGAGAAAGGCCTCGCAATAGGTGCCGGTGTGGAGTTCGACGACCGGCGCGCCAACGGCGACAGCCGCATCGAGCTGGCGCCGGTCCGGCTCGATGAAGAGGGAAACCCGGATGCCGGCGTCGCGCAGTTGCGCGACGATCGGTCCGATCTGCGCCATGCCGCCGGCGACGTCGAGGCCGCCCTCGGTCGTGCGCTCCTCGCGCCGCTCGGGGACGAGGCAGGCGGCGTGCGGCCGGTGCTTGAGGGCCACGGCGGCCATGTCCTTCGTCGCCGCCATCTCGAGGTTGAGCGGCAAGGGAATCTCGCGGCTCAGGCGCTCGATGTCGCGGTCGGAAATGTGGCGGCGATCCTCGCGGAGATGCGCGGTGATGCCATCGGCGCCGGCCAGGACTGCAATTTCCGCCGAGCGGACCGGATCGGGATGGGTGCCGCCGCGGGCGTTCCGGATGGTCGCCACGTGGTCGATGTTCACGCCGAGGCGGAGCGCAGGACGAACTCTCATGGCAGTCCCCCTTGTTCCGGCCGTCAGCCGTAGACGCGGCTGGCCGAGCTTACGGCAGGCAATGCGCGGATGCCGGCGATGACCCGCGTGAGGTGCTTCAGATTGGCGACCTCGAGGTCGATGACAAGCTCGGAGAAATCCTCCGGCATCTGGCGGATGCGAAGGTTCGAGATATTGGCGTCGGCGGCGGCGATGATCTGGGTGACCTGCGCCAGCGTTCCGGGCTCGTTGAGCACGGTAATCGAGATGCGGGCGGGGAACCGGAGGTCGCTGTCCTGGTCGACCTCCCAGCGCACGTCGAGCCATCGATCGGGAAACTCGTCGAAATCCTTCAGCGACGGCGACTGGATCGGGTAGATCGTCACCCCCTCCCCGGGCGTGATGATCCCGATGATCCGGTCTCCCGGCACCGCCCCGCCATCGGGGGCGTAGCGAACCGCTAGGTTGCCCTCGATGCCGCGGATCGGCACCGGGGCGATACCGGCGTTTGCCTTCTTCGCCCGCGAACGGCGCGCCTGGGCGGTGGCCGAAGGCGACGGCGAGGCGTTCGACGGCGAGGCATCCTTGTACTCGGGGTGCACGGCCTTCACGACATTGCCGGGCGGGATTTCGCCGCGACCGACCGCAGCCAGCATGTCGTCGAGATCGCTCTGGGCAAGGCGCGGCAGCGCGGCCTTCAGCAGGGCGTCGTCGAGCGGCAGTTCCGCCTTGCGGAAGGCGCGCTCGACGAGCAGCCGGCCAAGGCCGGCATATTGCTTCCGCACCGCCACGCGGGTCGCCCGCCTGATGGACGAGCGCGCCTTGCCGGTTCGCACGAGGTTCTCCCACGCGGCCTGGGGCACATGCCCCTCCGCGCGGATGATCTCGACCTCGTCGCCGTTCTGGAGCTCGGTCGAGAGCGCCATCGTGCGACCGTTGATGCGCACGCCCACGGCGGTGTCACCGACATTGGTATGGACCGCATAGGCGAAGTCGATCGGCGTGGCGCCGCGCGGCAGCGCGATCAGGCGCCCCTTGGGCGTGAAGCAGAACACCTGGTCCTGGAACAGCTCGAGCTTGGTGTGCTCGAGGAATTCCTCCGGCGTGTCGCCGTCGGCCAGCATCTGGATGGTGCGGCGCAGCCATTCATACGCCTTCACCTCGGCCGAGAAGCCCGTGAGATTCGCCCCCGGCGGCCGCTCGATGGGCATGCCCTTCGGCGGGGCGACGCCGTCCTTGTACAGGGCGTGCGCGGCGATGCCGAACTCGGCCACCCGGTGCATGGCCTCGGTGCGGATCTGCAGTTCGACGCGCTGGTGCTGCGGGCCGATCACGGTGGTGTGGATCGAGCGGTAGTCGTTCTGCTTCGGGGTCGAGATGTAGTCCTTGAAGCGGCCCGGAACGGTCGGCCACGTCGTGTGGATGACGCCGAGCGCGCCATAGCACTCCTCGAGCGAGCCAACGACCACGCGGAAGCCGAAGATGTCGGAGAGCTGCTCGAAGGAAACGGCCTTCCGCTCCATCTTGCGAAAGATCGAGTACGGCCGCTTCCGCCGGCCGATGACGCGGGCGCCGAGCCCGCGGTCGGCGAACCGGCGGCCAAGATCGGTCTCGATGTCGGTGATCAGGTCCTTGTGGCGCTGGGCGAGTTCGGCGAGCCGCCCGACGATCGTCTCGTGCGCCTCCGGGTTCACCACCTTGAAGGCGATCTCCTCGAGTTCCTCGCGCATGTCCTGCATGCCCATGCGGCCGGCGAGCGGCGCATAGATCTCCAGTGTCTCCTCGGCGATCCGGCCGCGCTTGTCGGGCGGCATGAAGTGGAGCGTCCGCATGTTGTGCAGGCGGTCCGCCAGCTTCACGAGGAGGACGCGGATATCAGCGGAGATGGCGAGGAGAAGCTTGCGGAGGTTCTCGGCCTGCGCCGCCTTCTTCGAGACGAGGTCGAGCTTCCTGATCTTGGTGAGGCCCTCGACGAGGCGGCCGATGTCCTCGCCGAACATCGCGTCGATCTCGCTCCGCGTCGCGTCGGTGTCCTCGATCGTGTCGTGGAGGAGCGCGACCGCGATGGTGGCGTCGTCGAGCTTGAGGTCCGTCAGGATCGCGGCGACCTCAAGGGGGTGCGAGAAGTACGGGTCCCCGTTCGCGCGGAGCTGCGCACCATGCTTCTGCATGGCGTAGACGTAGGCCTTGTTGAGGAGCCCCTCGTCGGCTGCCGGGTTGTAGCGCGTCACCCGCTCGACGAGTTCGTACTGCCGCATTCCGATCCGGCGCGAGCGCGCCGCCCCGATCGTCGTCCCGTTATTGGTCCGACAACCCTAATATGGGCGGCGTTACCGTGTCGGAAACGCCGCCGGGCCGGTATTTCCCGGAGGCTAGAATTCTTCCGTCTTGTCGGGCGGCAGAATGCTCTCGAGGCCGCGGAGCAATTCCTCCTCCGACATGCGATCGAAGGAGATGTTGCCGTCGTCCTCGGGGGCAGGACGGGTCGTGCCGGACTCGGATGCGATCATCGGCAACGGATCGGCCTCGGGCTCATCGACCTCGACGTGCTTCTGCAGCGAGTGGATGAGGTCTTCCTTGAGGTCGCCGGGAGAAACGGTCTCCTCGGCGATCTCGCGCAAGGCAACGACCGGGTTCTTGTCGTTGTCGCGCGGCAGCGTTGCCGGCGAGCCGGCAGCGATCATCCGGGCCCGGTGGCCGGCAAGAAGAACGAGTTCGAAGCGGTTGGGGACCTTGTCCACGCAGTCTTCAACGGTGACGCGGGCCATGGGCACTCCTCGGAATGTCGGTGAAGGGCGTTGAATAGGGGATGGCCGCCCCGATTTGCAAGAGCACTGCTGTCGCGGGCGGGCGAAAACGTCATATTTCCGCGACAAAGTGGCGGGATCGTGATTCCGCGGCGATCAACCGGGAGCCAATTTGCTCTGACACGACCCGCAATATCCGACGTTTGTTCTGCGGCGATTCCGCCGACTTCATTCCTTTTTCCGCAACGCGCCGGCACGCCTGGCGGCCACTGCCGGCCGTATTCCGAGTAGAGCGTACCCAATGTTTGACCCTCGCGAGAAAGTCGCGCTGTTCATCGACGGCGCCAATCTTTATGCTACCGCAAAGTCTCTTGGCTTCGACATTGACTACAAGAAGCTTCTTCATCATTTCCAGGAGAAGAGTTATCTTCTCCGTGCATATTACTACACGGCTCTGGCCGAGGATCAGGAATATTCCTCCATTCGGCCGCTGATCGACTGGCTTGACTACAACGGCTACACGGTCGTGACGAAGCCGACCAAGGAGTTCGTCGACAGCGCCGGCCGCCGCAAGGTGAAGGGGAACATGGATATGGAGCTGGCGATCGACGTGATGGAGATCGCCGAGCACATCGACCATGTCGTGCTGTTCTCGGGCGACGGCGACTTCCGCTCGCTGGTCGAGGCGGTACAGCGGAAGGGCCGCAAGGTCAGCGTCATCTCGACGCTCTCGACCCAGCCGCCGATGATCGCGGACGAACTTCGGCGCCAGGCCGATACGTTCATCGACCTCGTCACCCTCCAGGCGGAACTGGGCCGCGCGCCGGGCGAACGCTCGGCCCGCAGCGCGGAACGGATGGCCGCCCGCGAGGCTTACGCCGACGAGTTCGACGACAATCGTTGAAGGCCCGATGCCCGACCTGAAGCTCTCCGCGACCGAGCCCGGCCGCGACTGCCCGTTGTGCCCGCGGCTCGTCGCCTTCCGCGAGGAATGGCGACGAAAGGAGCCGACCTGGCACAACGCGCCCGTCCCGACATTCGGCGGGCTCGATGCCCGGTTCCTCGTGGTGGGCCTTGCGCCCGGGCTCCGCGGCGCCAACCGGACCGGGAGGCCGTTCACCGGCGACTACGCCGGCACCCTCCTCTACGGGACGCTGCTCAAGTTCGGGTTCGCGACCGGGACGTTCGACGCGCGGCCGGACGACGGGCTGACACTTCATGATGTCGCAATCACCAACGCCGTTCGCTGCGTGCCGCCGGAGAACAAGCCGACGCCGGACGAAGGCCGGACCTGCCGCCGGTTCCTGACCGCGACGATCGAAGCGATGCCAAGGCTGCTGGCAATCCTGGCGCTCGGGCGGATCGCGCATGACAACGTGCTATCGGCGATGAACGCGCCGCGGCCGGAGTATCCCTTCGCCCACGGCGCCGAGCACCGTGTCGGCCCGCTCGTCACGGTGTTCGACAGTTTTCACTGCTCGCGGCTCAACACGAACACGGGCCGGCTCACGACGGAGGTGTTCGAGGCTGTCCTCGGCAGCGTGAGGAAGCACCTCGAGGGGTCGTAGCCCTAGGCGCCGCCGGTCTTCATGATGCGGGCCTTCTCGCGGCCCCAGTCGCGCTTCTTCTCGGCGTCGCGCTTGTCGGGCGCGGTCTTCCCCTTGGCCAACGCGACCTCGACCTTGGCCCTGCCCTGGTCGTTGAAGAAGACCTTCAACGGCACGATCGTCATGCCCTCGCGGTTGATGCCGTTGGCGAGCCGCGCGATCTCGCGCTTGTGGAGCAGCAGCTTTCGCGGCCGCTTGGTCTCGTGGTTGAACCGGTTCGCCTCGAGATACTCTGGGATGTACGAGTTGATCAGCCATGCCTCGCCGTCCTTCACCGTGGCATAGCTCTCCCCGATCGTCGCCTTGCCGCCGCGCAGCGACTTCACCTCGGTACCGGTCAGCATGATGCCGGCCTCGAAGACCTGGCCGAGGAGATAATCGAAGCGCGCCCGCCGGTTGAGGGCGGCAATGCGCTTTTCGGTGTCGCGGCCTTTCGATGCCATCCTAGGAGATCAGTCCCGCGCGTTGCATTGCGGTGCGAATCTCGGCCTCGGCGACGGCGCCCGCCTTCACGAGGGGTAGCCGCAGTTCGTTCTGCATGCGGCCGAGGAGGGAGAGCGCGTACTTCGTGCCTGCCGGGTTGGGGTCGACGAACAGCGCCTTGTGGAGCGGCATTGCCTTGTCCTGGATGGCGAGGGCCGCCCGGAAATCGCCGGCGAGACAGGCGTTCTGGAAGTCTGCCATCAGCCGCGGGGCGACGTTCGACGTCACGGAAATGCAGCCATGACCGCCATGCGCCATGAAGCCGAGCGCGGTTCCGTCCTCGCCCGAGAACTGGATGAAGTCCGGTCCGCACGCCTCGCGCTGGAGGCTCACGCGGTCGATCTTCGCCGTGGCGTCCTTGACGCCCGCTATGTTCTTCAGCGTCGCGAGTTGAGCCATCGTCTCAACGCTCATGTCGATGACCGAGCGCGGCGGGATGTTGTAGATGATGATCGGGATGCCGACCGCATCGTTGATCGCGGTGTAGTGCGCGATGAGGCCTGCCTGGCTCGGCTTGTTGTAGTACGGCGTAACGACGAGGAGCCCGCTCGCGCCAGCCTTCTCGGCGTGCCTGGCGAGCTCGATCGCCTCGATCGTGTTGTTCGATCCGGTGCCGGCGATGACGGGCACGCGCCCCGCGGCGACCTCAATGCAGATCTCGATGACGCGGCGGTGCTCCGGATGGCTCAGCGTCGGGCTCTCGCCGGTCGTCCCGGTCGGAACGAGACCGTGCGTCCCCTCGGCGATCTGCCACTCGACGAAGTCCGCGAAGGCCTTTTCATCCACAGCGCCGTTTCGCATCGGCGTAACGAGCGCCGTGTAGGAACCCCTGAACATGCTCTCTCTCGGTGAAGCCGCGGCGCACATGCAAAAGCGGCGCGAACAGGCGCCATAGTTAGTCGCTGGCCCTTTTGCCCGCAACAAGAGCGGGGAAGAAGCGTTGATTCCACCCGCGAGCGCGGCGATGGTGCGCCGCCTCAAGTCTTCCGGTCATACCGTGTTCCCTCCCCGCCCTGTCCCTACCCGTCATCGCCGCTCGATCGTCTTGTCCCTGATCGCAACGGGCGCCCTTGTCGCGCCGGGCGGCCCGGCGGCGCCGGCACGTGCTCAGACCCCAATCGTCGTCGCGCAGGCAGAGATTCCGCTGCCGCGGGAGAATCCGGAGCGGACTGACGACGCCGGTCCGGTTGTCGCCCCCGTGGCGGAACTGGCGCCCGAACCGCGAATCGACCTGCCGCAGCCGAGCCTGTTCGTGAATACGGCCTATCGCCGGCTCGCCAGCGGCGACATTGCCAACGCGACGCGCATCGCCCAGTCGGCGGGCGATCCGCTGACGCTCCAATTCATCGACTGGCTGGTCGCCACGAACCTCTATCCGAACGTCCCCTCGGAACGGATGGCGCAGGCGATGGTCGACCTCGCCGGCTGGCCGGGCCGATCGCTGATGCAGATTCGCTACGAGCAGGCCCTGATCCGCGAGAATCCGACGCCGGCGGAAGCGATCGCAGGGCTCGGCGGGACCGCGCCGGCGATGGAACCATCGACGCTGCTCCTCGCCCGGTCGCTCCGGGCGGAAGGACGCGATGCCGACGCCGCCACCTTCATTACCCGCTATTGGCGCACGCAATCGTTCTCGGACGCGATGGCGACCGCCATAATCGACGAATTCGGCGACCTCCTGAGCAATGACGACCTCGCCTTCGGCATGAACCGGTTCCTCTACGCCGGCCAGAACGAACGCGCGCTGGCCGTGGCCGAGCGCCTCGGGACCGACTACCGGCGCCTCGCCGGCGGCTGGGCGGCGGCGAACGACGGAAGCGGGAATGCGGCGGGCCTTCTGGACGCGGTGCCGGCGGCTCTCCGCTCCGACCCGGGCTACCAGTATGCACGCCTGGCGATCGCGGTCCGGACCGGCAACCGCAACGAGGCCGCGCGCATCCTGCGCGAGGCTCCGACGGACCCGGCGGCCCTCGTCTATCCGGACGCGTGGGCCGAACAGCGACAGTCGCTCGGCTGGTCGCTGGTGAACCGGGGCAACCCGCAACTCGCCTACGAGGTGCTTGCAGGCCACTCCGCGGTCGACCGGAACATGATCGTCGAGGTCGAGTTCGACGCCGGCTGGGTGGCGCTGCGGCGCCTCGACAACCCCGAAGCCGCGATCGGACATTTCAGGCAGATCGCCGCCAACTCGTCGCTGCCGATCAGCCAGTCGCGCGGCTACTACTGGCTCGGCAGGGCGCTGAGCGAGGCCGGCGCGACCGAGGACGCGGCGGCGGCCTATCGCGAGGCGGCACGGTATCCGACCACGTTCTACGGCCAGCTCGCGACGACGGCGCTCGGTGGAACGACACTCGACATTCCGGTGCCGCAGCCTGCCGACGAGGCAGCTTTGGCCCATTTTGCGGCAAACCCGTTCATCATCACGCTCGGCTGGCTCGACTCCTTCGGCGAGGACGCGGCCTTCGACCTTCTCGCGCGGTCCCTCGGCGACATCCTCGAGGATCCAGGCGACGTAGCGCTTCTGGCTGCCGTGGTGCGCCAGCGCGGGAACTACCCGCTGTCGCTCCAGATCGCCCGACTGGCCGCCAACCGCGGCGTTGCGGTAGACGGAGCCGGCTTCCCGACATCGGCCATTCCGCCGGCCGGGCGGACGGACCTGGTCGAGATGGCGCTGGTCTACGCCGTGGCGCGACAGGAGACGGCCTTCAATGTCGGCCTCGTCAGCAGCGCAGATGCCCGCGGCCTCCTCCAGATGTTGCCCGGCACGGCCCGCGACATGGCTCGCTATCTCGGCGTACCCTACGACGCCGATCGCCTGCTGACGGATCCCGCCTATTCCGCCCGGCTTGGCGGGGCCTACCTCCGGACGCTCCTCGATCGGTACAACGGGTCGGTCGTCCTTGCGGTCGCCGCCTACAATGCCGGCCTGTCGCGTGTCGACGGCTGGCTCGAAACCTACGGCGATCCGCGACGATCCTCGGTCGATGCGATCGACTGGATCGAGCGCATTCCGTTCGACGAGACACGAAACTACGTCCAGCGCGTGATCGAGAACCTTCAGGTGTACCGCGCCATCCTCGGCGACCCGACCCTAAGGATCGCGGACGACCTCGGCCTCTGACATGCCGCGCCCGTCGGCGCCCCTGCCGAGGCGCCTCGCCTGGGCCGGCCATTCGTCGCGTTCGACCCGGCCGGGGAAACCCAGTTCGGTGCTGACCCAGGCCTGCTGGCGCTCCGTCCAGGCGGCGATCTGGGCGTAGCGATAGATGCCGAGCTGGTTCAGTCGCTTCTCGAATCCCTGACCGATTCCCTTGATGCGGCGGAGATTGTCGCTCTCGCCGCCCTCATCAAGCGGGGGCGGGCGGTCCCCGGCGGTCGGCGTCGGTTCGTCCGGGGTATGGCCGTGCGGTTCCGGCCCTTCGTCGTCGTCGGACCAGATGTCATCCGCCGCCAGCGGCGGCGTCGCGACCGGCACCAGCGCAGGCCCGGTCTCCGGACGAACCGGCGGCGGGAGAGCGAGCTGCGGCGGGCGGCCCTCCGGCGGGCCGTCGCGGCGGAGGTCTATTGGCCATACGTCCGGCTTGGGCGCCCACGGTTCGTCGTGCTCGGCAGCGGCGTCCTCGCTCTTTCGCGCGGGCGAGGGCACGGGGGACGGTGGCCTTTCCGCCGTCGCTCGGCCGTCGCCGGCGCGTTCCTGCGGCGGCGGGCCCGCGAGCCCGGCGTTTCCTGCCACGACCTGCGCTGCCGTTTCGCCGGGCCGGAGGCGTTCGTCGCGGGCCTCGCGCCATGCCAGAGCGCGCGTGCTGGACTGGACGCGCTTCCGGAGATCGTCGGCTGCCTCCGAGCGCGCGGCTGGCTCGAGCCGCCCGGGCTCCGTATCGGAGGGACCGGCTACCAGTTCGGGCCATGGGGCCGGTTCGGGCCGGCGCGGCGGCACCGGAGGCTGCTCGGGCCGTTCCGCGATTGCCGCGCGCGGCCGCGCGTGGCTGGCGGGGGGCAACGAGGTCACACCTCCCGCGCCTGCTGGATCCTCTGCCGCGGGCGGCCTGGGAACGCCGAATATCCGGCCGATCGCATCGGTGAGGTCCCGCTGGTCGAATGCGTAGTCGGTGCGGTCGATCCAGCGATAGGCGATCCATCCGACGACGCTGCCGACAACGAAGGCAACCGCGATGACGGCCAGCACCTCGCCGATGTGCTGGATCATCGCCGACGTGTCCCGTCCGTCCCGCGCCGCCGCCCGCCGGCCGGCGAGGCCGCCCACCAGCCCACGACGATGCCGAGAAGGGCGGCGGCGAGCGCGAAGGGCCAATACTGGGCAAGGACGAACAGCACGCCTGTTCAGAGCTCCAATATCTTGAACTCGATCCGGCGGTTCCGCGCCCTGCCCTCTTCGGTCTCGTTGCTTGCGATCGGGCTCACTTCACCATACCCGACTGCGGTGAGACGGTCATCCGCAACGCCCGCCGCCACCAGGTATTCACGCACCGAATTGGCGCGAATCTGGCTCAAATTGCGATTGCGGTCCGTCGTCCCCAGCGAGTCCGTATAGCCGCCAATCTCGACGCGCGACTCGGGGCAACGACCGAGAATGGCGACAAGCCGGTCGAGGCGGCCCTCGCTCTCCGGGGCAATCGCAACAGACCCTTCGGTGAATTTCACAGCCCCCGCTCCGAGCTCGGCCGTGAGGAGTTCCTGGCAGACGGCGGCCGTCACGCGGCTCTCGGCCGGCTTGACGGTGATGGCGGTCGTGACGCGATAACCCGGGGGAAGAGCGGCGCGGAGCTGCTCCTCGACCCGGGCCGGAGCGCCGTCATAGGGAGCGACGCCGCTGACCGAGACGGCGCCGTCGACGATCTCGAGGCGACCCGCGTCGAGGCGGCTGATGGCCTGGAGACCAGCGATGACCGCCTCGGCAAATCCGTCTGGCGCCCCGTCTGCGAGAAGGGCCTCCACCGCGACGTCGAGCGGCGCGAAGCGGAGTTCGGCGGCTGCGGCAAGCGCACGCCTGATCTCGAAGGACGGCGCAACCCCGCTGAGCGTCACCGCCTCCGGCCCGACCGATGCGATGAAGCGGAAGGGCGAGGCCACCGGCGCACGGACGAGATTGGTGTTCAGAACCAGGCTCGCCGGCAGGGTTCGCGCCAACGCCGCGACCAGTTCCTCATAGGCGGCCGAGGTCGCCGCCGCGCCGGTGATCGAGTACGAGTTGTCGCTGATGCGCGCCGACCCACCCGACAGCGCCGCTGCCTGGCCGATCGCGAACTTGGCCGCGCCGATCCAGTCCATCCGGGGCGCGCCGTCGGCGATCTGGAGCTGGTCGTCGGTCTGGCCGGCGCCGAACAGACGCACGGCCTCGGCACGGACCTCCGCCCGCGCGACCTCCGACGGCATGAAGCCGATCAGGGTCACCCCGTTGGAGGTGCGGACCACCTCGAGGACATACGCCTCGGCCATCGAGGGCTGGATCTCCGACGCCAGAACGACGAGCCCCGCGGGGAGCGGCTCGGTCGCTGCCGCCTGCAGGGCGGCGTAGTCCTCGGGGCTGCGGGCGCGCCCGGCCATTTCGAGCTGATTGCCGGTGAGCGCGACCGAGCCACTGCCGAGCCGGGCCACGACGGCAAGGGCGTAGTCGACAAAAGGCGCGAAGCCCTCGGGCGCGCCCGAGGCAAGCGTCGCCCGATTCTCGACCGGCAGATCACCGACCGCCTCCCTCGTCCGCGCGTCGATATCCGCGGCGATGGCGGCGCTCGGGACGTGACCGGATATCTCCGCGCGTGAGCTGTCGAACACCAGCGACCAGGTATACGGGCTGACGAACGGCGGCTCGATCGCCGCTTCCGCAATCGAGAACCCGCCCGGGACGGACGATTGGAGGATCGCGAGCGCCCTCTCGTATCGCGGCAGGTCCCGCGAAAGGCCTGCGGCCGAAATGGAGACGCCGGAGAGCGTGACGGTGCCGTCGACGAAGTTGCCGAGAAGCCGAAGCGCAAAGCCAACGCCGCGAATGAACTCGGCCGGCGCACCCCGCGCAAGCTCCATTCGGTCGTCGAGCGCCACGCCCGGGAAGCTCTCCGCGACGAGCGTCATGACTTCATCATGCGCTTCGTCGGACGGGACATAGCCGCTGATCGCCAGCCGACCGCCGTCAAGTGCGACGGCCCATTCGAACGGCGTGATCATCGGGATCAGCTCGGTGCGGTCGTCGATCGCTGCAACGCCCCAGACCTCGGCGACTGCCGCGCGGGCCGCGTCCTGTCCGGTCACCGTCGGCGCGGTTCCTGCCAGGACCACCAGCCGTCCGTCCACGGTCACGGACGCCCAGGTCTGTCCGGTCTCGCCGAGACGGGCGTTCACGCGATCCGCGAGATCGCCGGCAATGGATGACTCCTGAACGGCGACGGCAACGGCCGACAGCCCGAGGCAGACGACCACCGCTGCCACGAACCAACGCCGCAGCGCGACGATCAACGACCGGCTACTCGCAGGGCGGTCTCGGCCGACTACGGCCTCTCCCCCATCCGGCATACGCCCTTACACTCCGACGACCCGCCCGCGATCCATAGGGATCGAGGGCCCCCGAGGCCGATAGCAGCGCATACCAAAGTCGGACGGACCTGGAAAGCGACGCAAGCGGAGCAAAAGAAAAAGCCCGGCGGATCGCTCCGCCGGGCCTTCGATAGTGAAGCGGTGCGTTCGCTTAGAAGCGAGCGCCCACCGAGAGTTCGACGCCGAAGGCGTTCAGGCTGTTGCCACCGAACTGCCGGGCGTACGTGCCCTCGAGGGTGACGTAAACCGGGCTCGCGCCGGCCGGCTCGAAGGTGACGCCGCCAGTGATCTCGAGCACCGCATCGGCCGGAGCATCCGGGCCACGGGTGTATTCGACACCGGTCTCGAAGGTGAGCATGTCGCCGATCGCGATCTCAACGTCGACACCAGCCATCAGGTACGTGCCGAGCTCGTGCTCGTCGTACTTGTAGCCGTAGTAGCCGTAGTTGCGGCTCCAGCCCACCGACGGGGTGATGGTGAAGTTGCCGAAGCTGAGTTCGGCCTCAGCCATCAGGCCGAACGCCCACACCGGGACGCCAGTGCCGTCCTCGGACGCATTCACGCGGTCGTAGTCGAAGCGGACCGTCATGTCGGCCGGGCCCGCGCCGAACTCGCCCTGGACATAGCCGCCGAGGGTCATGAAGACGTGGCCGTCACCGTTGAAGTTGGGCGCCGGCCTCGAGTCGTTGGTGCGCTGACCGACGTTGAAGCCGGTCGTCACTTCGGCCGCGCCAATGTCGAGCGCGACGTCGAGCGCGAAGTCCGGCCACGGGCCGTTCCAGAACGGACTGTACACAGAGCCGCGCGGATCGTTCCAGCCAAGGCGACCGGGCTCGGCGAGGGTCGCCGTGATGGTCGCGGGGCCGAAGGTGTTGCGGTAGCGAACCTGGTTCGCGTTGAACTGCCAGGGGCCGATCGACAGCGTGCCGACGGAATCACTGAGCGGGTTGAACGAGAACGAGAGATTGCCGGCATCGGTCGGCTTGCTGACGGTGACCGTCAGCGTGCCGGAAAGCCCGAAGTACGACGTCGGGAGACCGCTGAGGACCGGGAACACGAACGGGGTACCAACCGGATCGCGATCGGTGTCCCACGGATCATCGCCGTAATCGAGTTCATAACCGAAGGATGTCGACCATTCGATGCTGCCCGAGAGGGTGATGCACCAGTCGCGCTTCTTCCAGCCGTTGCCGTTGTTGCACTGCTCGACGTAGTTGGCCATCGTCGTCACGACGAGGCCAGCCGGGTTCGGATCAGCCGCCTGAGCGGTAGTAATTGAGGCGCCACCGACGAACATTGCCGCCGAGGTACCGAGAAGTAGTGACTTCAGTCTCATTGCCTGACCTCCAAAAAGGTTCAAATCAGGGGCAGGTTCAGCTTCTCGATGTTTCCGGAACCATTCCGGTCACTAGAGCGCCTGCGAAGAATCCCGGTCCCCCACGACAGTTCGACCTAGCATCTGATCCCCACCCCAGGGCCCATCGGCCGTCGAACAACCAAATCGCAGATTTCGCTGCGAATGGTCGGAACATACCGGAGACCCGGTGCCGCGCAACGGTCCGCGCCGCAGTTTTGCCCGCTTGCAACCGCTTTCCAACCCGGCTGTTGCAGTTCTGCCACTTCGCGAAGACCCGCAGTTTTCCGCGGATTTGCACTTGTTACCGCAAGGTTAACGACGGGAGCCACCGGCGGGATGGACGCCGGCCCGGATCCGGACGCCGCACTCCGGGCAGGATTGCGGCATTGCCGCGCATTTCGCCGCGGCGGCGGGCCATGGGAATCACTGTTCGCCCTTGCCTCGGTCAGGCCGGGCCGCTTATGTGCGGGCGACGGAGACGTGGCCGAGAGGCTGAAGGCGGCGGTTTGCTAAACCGTTATACGGTTGAAAAGCTGTATCGAGGGTTCGAATCCCTCCGTCTCCGCCAACACCTTCAACATGCGTTTGTTCTAGCTGGGTTTTTTGGTGTTGGGGGATCGTCTTCCCCCTCCTCTTCCCCCGCGATCCGACCGCACAAGGTAGGTGGCCGGCCCCGCGCTGTCGCTGAATCAACCCTCCGGACGATCTCGAAAGTCGTGATTCGGTGGGGTGGATGCTGCCAGCGATCCGATCGAGCCTCGTCGTCGCGACCGACGTTGACACCCAAGCCGACGGTACAGCCCACCTTCATGGGCAGATCGTTGATCGTACCCAGGAGGTTTACGCACGGGATGATGCTGGTTTGCATTGAGGGGGCGCCCATCGCCGAATTGATTCGGAGTTGGGCAGTGAAATTGCCGTCTATCTGCCGGGCGCCCCGGTGACACCGTTCATCTCCCGCGTGAGATCGCATACGAGCGAGATGATGCGCTCCTGAGCGACGGCCGCGGTCGCAATGAGCACCGATAGAGCGGCAACGAGACTCTTTATCTTCACCGACGCCCTCGAAGCGCTTCGATCAGCGCGAAGAACCCTCCCCCCGCCGCCATGAGCAGGCCGAGTACAAGGCCAGGCGCGACGAGGAGAAGGGCTTGCCACCACTCCCAGTCCCACCCTTCGGTGGCTCCGACAAACCCGGCGATCGCCAGAAACAGTCCACCGATTGGACCAAGGAACAGGGCAACAACTAGGATGACAACCGATAGGAACGAGTTCAGGTCCCACCAGACCTCGAAGCCTTCGAATGCAGCGATCGCCTGTGCGATCCACAGCACGATGTAGAGCAGCACGACCATTGCGATCCCCCCGAAAAGCACGGCGTTCTAGTGGATCAAGGCTGCACGCAAACGCGCAGCCCTACAAGCTTTGCGGGCGTCATCCGACTGTTCCTCGTGCTAACGGCAACAGCCGCCTCGCCTCTCTTGATCGCCGCCACGATCGCCGGACCAGCGGTGGTGATTGACGGCGACACACTGCGGGTTGGCTACGATCGTATTCGCCTGATCGGGATCGATGCGCCCGAAGGTCGCCAGGAGTGCGCCGCAGCTGCGGGAGGCACCTGGGGCTGCGGCGCGGCGGCGACAGCCGCCCTTGCGGCGCTGGTGCGAGAAGGCGTGGCCTGCGAGAGCGATACGCGCGACCAATACGACAGACTCCTCGCGGTGTGCCTCACCGCCGACGGGACGTCGATCAACGCCGCGCTCGTCGAGGCCGGGCTGGCGTGGTCGTATCTCTCCGCCGATTACGACATGGTGGAGGAGCGGGCGAGAGACGCGCGCCGTGGCATCTGGCAGGCGCCGACGCAGACCGCGTCCGAATACCGTCGGGCTCAGGACGCCGCTGTCCTCGCAGGTCAGCCGCAGCCGCCCGATCCGGCCTGCGCAATCAAGGGCAACATCAGCGGGAACGGCGATCGCATCTACCACCTGCCCGGGGCGTCTGGGTACGACGAGACGGTGATCCGCGTTGAGCAGGGCGAGCGGTGGTTCTGTACCGAAGCGGAGGCTGCGGCAGCGGGGTGGCGACCTAGGCGCTAGCCGCCGCTTTAGTCTGCGCGCACTAGACTCGTGCGGTCGAGCCGTGTTCCCAACCCTTAGCCATTGAGCATGGGGCACACGGGAGGGGGCGATGGCAAAGCTGCGTTGGTGGTCGGCGGATCGGGACGAACGATACTGGCTGGAGCTGACCGACCGCGACGACATTGGCGCTGACCTGCGCGCGCCACTTCATGACAAGTCCGGCGAGCAGAGTTGGCGCTATAACCTTTTCAAGGAAGCTACGATCGGAGACATCGTATTTCACTACGATTCCAACGCTCAAGCGATCACGTCGGTTTCGGCGGTCGCGAGCGGGCCCATCGACGAGGAGGTGAGGTGGGCCGCGCGAGGCTCCTACGCGCGCGAACGCAACGCGCAGCCAGAGCTGGTGCCAGGATATCGGATGCAGCTAGATCAGCATCGCGATCTTGGAACGCCTGTCAAACTGGCTGCTCTTCGGTCAGCCGGACCGCAACTGCAGCGCATCGAGCAGGCTCTCCGACGACGATACAACGGCCCCCTATATCTGCCCTTTGAAATCGCCAACCGGCCCCTGAGGTTGCTTCAGGGTTACGCCTTTAAGCTTCCTGCTGAGGTCGTTTCGATGTTCTCCGGCATGGCCGATGCTGCTGCTGCCATAGCCGACGATCTAGCAAAGAGCAGGAGTGAGTTACTCGGGCAGCTCGTTCGGCAGATCGAAGCGGCGGCCCACCGATTTCGAATAGGCGAACTTCAATCACTTCGGTCCAAACTGCATGGGCGAAGAACTAAGGTCCGGACCATTTTCAGTCAAGAGTCGGTGCAGGGGGAATATGCATTCCACAGTGGTGGACGGACCGAGCTACAATTCAATATTGGCTTTGACGTTGATGATCTTGGCGCGCCTATTATTAGAGCAGGCGTTGCATTTTCTTTCGAGACGAGCCGAACCCTTCCGACAATTGACGCACTCTTACCTCGAGTGGCGACTTTCAACGACCACATTCTTGACGTCTCGGAGTCAGTCCCGGGACTTCTTATGTGGTCGTACCATCCCAGGCGTGGGCGAACGCCAGTCTCCAGTGCGAGGCCCATCGATGCCGCCGAGGTTTCGTCGGGATCGTTCGTGTTTCTCGGGTGGCGTTGGCCACCAAGCGAGGCGTCGGCGGACGGCTGCCTTCAAGCCTTCGACCAACTCCTTCCGCTGTACGAAGCGGTTGAGGGATCGGCAGGGCGGGATGGGTCCGCCACCATCTCCGGCGAGAGAACCGGGCTCCTGCTTGATAACGGAAAGGAGGTCAGTGAACTGAGGTGGAGGACAGCGTCGATTGCCGAGCGAACGCTAAATGTCTCTTTGAGACACAACGAACTCCAAAAACGTCTCAGGGAACTCGAACGCCAGCGTGGCGGACACCCCACAATCGAGGCGCGCATCGGGAGTCGCTCGATCGACGTCGTTTCGGTCCGCGCCGATGGACTCTGGTTCTTTGAGATAAAGACCTCCCGATCGCCCAGGCTATGCATCCGCGAAGCGATTGGTCAGTTGCTGGAGTATGCCTTTTGGCCTGGTTCAAGCCCGCCTGTCCGTATGGTGGTCGTCGGTAGCAACGCGCTTGATGAAGATGCATCGGCGTACTTGAGGGCGCTGAACGATAGTCTCCCCGTTCGATTGGACTACGAGCATATCTCGATCGACGACTGGGATCACAATAGGAATTGAAGGGAGGCCTTCAATACAATTCATCGCGAGGGAGGCTCCGGGCGATCTTGAACGTGCAGCATGTCGCAGCCGCCCTCGCCGCCGAGGTGC
>JAHCJY010000005.1 GCA_026126065.1 Bauldia sp.
CTGGCAGCATCAGCAGCGCGAAACGAGCCCCGACGCGATCGCTGGGGCGAGCATTACCTGGCCCAGCCTTCTCCGATCTCAGGCCGTGTCCGAGCGCTGATGGCGAGTTGACCAACAAGGCCTGCAAAGGGAACGGCTAGACGTGCGAAACAGATCCACCGTTACCTCTTTGGGCGCGGGGGTAGGTTGGCGCGGGAGCCGCGTGACGACCGTCGGGTCGCAAAAGGCTAGGCAAGAAGCCTCAGCCTCCGGTTCACTCCCTCAATCCCTATGTCGCGATATTTGTAGTACAGTGAAGCTAGTATTCTCATACGGCTTGTGTTGTCCCAGTCCGTTGGACCAATACTCGCCCCGCTAACATCAATTGTCCTCCGATACAACACGGGCGCCAGTGCTTCGATGGTCCAATCCACACAAGATATCTGGCGTATCTCTGCCTGGCCATCAAGTGGATCACACTCCTTTACTTGATCAATATCCATATCAAGCTCAACCAGCGCGACGGCGCTCACAAATAGGTTGCTGCCAAATATTAGACTCAGAATACGAATTTCGCGAATTCTATCGAGCGCTTCGACACCGATCTCCTCCTCAATACCTCGTTTAATAGTGTCGAAGAAGGTAATATCTATGGGTCTATCCTCAGAAGTATCCGGTAGTGGCGGTCCGCTCATTTGCTCATCAATAGAGCAGGCCCATTTACCGCGGCCCCAGTCAAGGTCAGTCTGTGCCGCTCGTTGGCCAAGAAGTAGTAAGTTTCCACGCAACGCAACAATAATAACACATGCTACGGGACTGGGAAGCTCGCAGTTATCGAAATGAAGCAGTTTGGCCCCATACTTTTTCAAGGGTGTTATCTCTTGCCCGGAGATGTCAATCAAAACAGGCTCATTTAGAAATCGTTGTATTGGCCGTGTCTTAAAATAGCTTGTTGGAGCAAAACGAATCGAGAGGGCTGTTTCGCTAGAATACGGCCCTAGACCTACTAACTGCAACTTCGGATTATTTGGTCTTCGTTCTGGGTGCGATTCACAAAGATGCTCTAAGTCAGGCGCAAGGACCGCCGGATCCTTCGCCGTCTTGAAGTCGATATTCTCTACGGACCAGCCGCGATAACAATAACTGTGAAGTAGTTCAAAGCAGCCATCGACGCGAAGCTGAGGAAGTCTCATTGGCGATGTTCGTGTAGACAAATCGTACAATTCATCAGCAAATATGTCAGCAGAACAGATGGCGGATGGAAGACCTGAAGGGAGCCGTGAAGTCTGCTGGAGGCCGGCGGCTTCCCACAAGAGTATTGGAATGTGAAGATTATCCAACTCTTTCTCAGATGGAAAATACCCGTCGTTACGGATCCGTTGAAACGTCTTGGGTCCGATCCCGAGTCGACGGGCCATCATCTCGAGAGACTCTCGCGGTTTACGTTGGCGTTTGACTGCCTCTGTTATGAGACGTTGCTGTTCGTCGGTTGTCTTATTCATGGCCTCGACCTATTACAAAATTATCAATGAGAGCTGGGATACATGACTGAAAGGCCCTTGGCCGACGAGTATCGCAATCTGATACCTCCCGTTCGATAGCTCGGAGGGGAGGCGAAGGGGCTAGCTCAGCACCCCTTGGGTTTGGGGGGGGGCGCTCGGGAGAACCGATACGGGGCGGTCGCGGCGCCGCTGCGACGCGACACAGACATTCGAGGCCGCTGTGCAGCTCGATGGCCGAAGCCTGCTTCGGCGACAAGAAATTTCAATCTCAAGAACTGCACGACGGACGCCCCGCCTCTTACTTGGAGATGGGTCGGTGAGGTTAGCGCGCGGAGCATAAGCGATTGAACTAACATAGAGAAGCGGTGTCGACGCCGCCTTTTTACTCTAACAATCCGGCCACCCCCACTATGCCCGACGATATGACACTACCGTTCTCCTTGCCAGCCGTCCGGCCAAGAAGGTCACCGCTGCTTTAGCGGCGATCGCCTGTCGTCGGACGGGGGCTTCATGTTTCTCGCCGCGGCGGCCCGACGCATATGGATCGCAGAAAAGCTCGCGGCCGACATCCCCGATCGGCGCGATCGGGGGGAAGCCAAGCGGTTCGCAATCCGAACGCTCATGAATCGGACGCACCATCGGCGGGAAGCGAATTGGCAGTCCGGATTCTGTCCAAGCGGGCCAAAGGCAGTCCGAGCGGTCCGGCTCCATTTCCATAGTGTCGGGGCGTCCAGCCACATGGCGGGGCGATCAAGCGGCGAATGGCCGTACGCCGCGATCTTAATCTCGGCCAAAGAAGGAAGCCGAACATGAACTACCCAAGTGCAGTAAACTGCAAATATAGGAAGAGCAAGCTGGCACACCGTAATTCTAAAGCCTTTGTAGCCGCGCTTGTGGCGGTAGGCTACTTTACGGTCGCCGGCTCGCCGGCATCTGCGCAATGGGTTGATCAAGTGCAGAACTACGCAGCTACCCGCTTGCCGACCGTTAATCCTACAACTCCTCAGGACTACGCCTACAACCTCGCCTTCGGGGTTAACGCTCTTATTGGACGGAGCTTTAGCGTGGTTCCTGGCGGGGCGGCGGCCTACATGATCGGAAACCAGATCGGCCAGTACATGATGCGGCCCCAGCCGGTTCCGGCACCCATGGCGCCGTACAATTGGTCGGCATATCCGTTCGGCCGTTAGCCAGCGAGGCGCAAGCATGGGGGCATAGAACTGGGGCGCGGGGGCAATGCCTCCGCGCCCCTTTTCGACAACAGAGCGCCGCGCGGTCCAACCGGAGAGATCGAGACGGCGATCCTGGTCCAGATCCGGCGCCATCGTTCAGCCCGAGGTCGTGGCGACAGATCGGCACTTGGCGATCTGTGCAGGCGCAGGAGGCCGCTATCACCGAGGCCGCGGTCCGTGACGCCTCCATGCCTTCGAGCCGCTGTGGGATGAGTTGTTCCCGGCTGAGCAGGCCCGCATTTTCCAGCTTCTCGTTGAGCGGGTCGACGTCGGTGTCGACGGTATCGACGTCAGGCTCCGGGTCGAAGGGCTCGCCCATCTTGTGCGCGACCTTCGTGATGGCGAGCGGAAGGAAGCAGCGTGACCGAAACGGCAACCTTCCGCACCGATGGTCGGACGCTGACGGTTCGGCTGCCGATCACGCTGCGAAAGCGCGGTGGGCGGAAGGCGATCGTCACTCCGGACGGATCCCTGGCGTGGGCCCCGCCGCAGGCTCGTGTCGACAGCACCCTGGTCAAGGCGCTGGCTCGGGCATTCCGGTGGCGGAACCTGCTCGAGACCGGGGTCTATGCCACCGTTGCGGAGGTCGCGGCCGCGGAGAAGATCAATGCATCCTATGTCAGCCGGGTACTACGGCTGACGCTGCTCGCGCCGGACATTGTCGAGGCGATTCTGGATGGGAGGCAAGAGGCGAAGTTGACGTTGGCAGCGCTGATGCGGCGATTTTCAGCCGACTGGAGCAAGCATCGTTGGCAAAACGGACCCACCAAGTACGCCGTAGGGCGCACGCAGAGCGGGAGAATCTGTTCCTTCGTGAGCTTCAGCGACCGCCAATTTCGTCTACCGGGGATTTCAGGGCGGCCCGCCGACCTTGCCGCCGCGACCAAGAACTTTTTCCTCTGCGCATCGTGGGGTTGCCTCCGCTCGCGCGACTAGCCTCAGGGCATTACCGCTTCCTCCCGAAGACACGTTCATCATCGTATCCCGCCGGTTGGGGCGGATGGTCGACCATAACGCTCCGGCCCATTTGCCGACGTTCGAAGTGCGCTTCTTGGCTCGTCCACTGACGAATGGGCATAGTAGTTTGTGCGATTCGGTCGTGCAGATCTCAGCGGGGCCGCGGGAACCGCCGCGATGGAAGGGGGGCGACGTGACATTCCGCTACATCGGGTCGAAGGCGAGGGTGGTCGAGGCGATAATGCGATGCGTGGGCGCCCCGGATGGCGGTCGATTCGTTGACGCATTTTGCGGAACCGGGGCCGTTGCCATTGCCGCCTCCCGCGCGGGCTGGCCCGTTCACGTTAACGACCATCTCCAAAGCGCGTCCCTAACAGCCTTCGCCCGGCTCACCTCGCGCGAGAAAGCACCGTTCCGCCATTTCGGGGGCTATGAGGGGGCTCTGGAGGCGCTGAACAAAGCCCCCGAGCGTCAAGGCTTCATCTGGCGAGAATACAGCCCGGCTTCCGGGCGCCATTGCGGTATCACCCGCCTCTATTTCACGGAGCCCAATGCGTGTCGGATTGACGGCATTAGGTCTGCCATCCGGACGTGGTCCGACGAGGGGCGCCTTCAATCCCGCGAGCAGGCCCTGCTCATCGCCGACCTGATGGGGGCAGCCAACAAGGTAGCTAACACTGCAGGAACTTACGGTTGCTTTCTGTCTCGCTGGCAACGCCAGTCCGAGGAGGCGCTGGTGCTTGAGCCACGCGAACTACCCGAGCGACTGCCGCCCTCCACGATGGAGGTGGGTGACGTTCGGGGGGTCGAGTGTCGATCGGAGGACACGGTCTACCTCGACCCGCCGTACACAAAGCGGCAGTACGCGGCCTACTACCACATCCTAGAGACCATAGCCCTGGGGGACGAGCCAGAGGTTGAGGGCGTCTGCGGTATTCGTCCCTGGCGGCACATTGCCTCGGACTACTGCTACCGGACTCGCGCTGTCCGCGCGCTCACGGACCTCGTGGCCGCACTGCCGGCACGGCGCATCCTTCTTTCCTACAGCACGGATGGGCACGTTCCCCTGGACCTCCTCGTTGAGGCTATGGAGTGCTCGGGGCGGGTCTCGCTCCACCACCTTGGCGAGATAGGCCGCTACCGCCCAAACCAGGCGGCCAGCGCAGGTGCGGCGGCCGTTGGCGAGGTCCTTATTGCAGTGGATCGCCCCGCCGCGTCTTCTAAGGCCGCGGCATGAAGCCGGCCCGGACGCTCGAAGACAGGCTCCTAGCGCGGGCCGAACATCTCCTGCAGGTGGCCTTGGGACGAGCGGGTCCCCGGACGGAGGAACTGCGGATGCAGGTGCTTGAGGCCGCTGCCTCGCGCTTTGGTGGCTTCGACGTAGAGGAATTCCATGCCGCGACCAGCATCGCCGCCGTCCGTTCCGCCGGAGCATTGGCTGAACTGGCGCGCCCCGTGGTGGAGGAAATTCAGCGGACCGGTATCCCCCCCGCCCTCGCACTTAGCGCGCTGGCGCGAGAGGAACTCAACCAAGCAGAGCAGCGGAAGCGCGGAGCCTACCACACCGACTTTCGCCTCGCCCTGCATCTCGCCGAGGGCGTTGCGGACTGCCTCCGACCCGGGGCGCAGGTGGTGGATCCCGCCTGCGGGGCCGGCATGCTGCTCGCCGCCGTTTCTATAGTGGCCTGCGGCCGCGATAGGGTGTTGTCAAACGAATGGCTGCGCCATTCTGTCCACGCCGCCGACCTTTCCCCTGCCGCGCTGCGCGGCACGCTGCTCGCCTTGGCCAGCCTCACCTCGGACGTTAGCTCCCTCAAGGCAATGCGGGGCCGCTGGCGGGTTGGGGACAGCCTGCTCGCTCCGGACGCGACGTGGCATGCTGTGGCCCCCGATGGCTTCGACTTGGTGGTTGCTAACCCGCCGTGGGAGAAGGTTAAGCTCACGCGCCACGAGTTCAGCCGCGCTCGCGGGACCGAACGCCATTACGGGGCCTCCTACGACCCCTACTCGCTCACGGGCTATGAGGCCGCGAGGGAGGACCGCGCGGCGTGGGCGGCCCGATTGGTGGATCGCTACCCCACGGTCGCCAAGGGCGAGCCGGACCTCTATGTCGCATTCACGGAGCTGCTGCTCAGGCTGACCCGGCCTGGCGGCGCGGGAGCGCTCCTCGTGCCGGCTGGGCTTATCCGCTCCCAAGGGACCGAGGCGCTGCGCCGCCAGCTTGTTGCGGCCTCGCGGTCTCTCTCACTGACTGTCATAGATAACCGCGCGCGCCACTTCCCCATAGACACCCGCTTCAAGTTCTTGTCCGTGCAGTACCGCCGGAATCAAGCGGGGGGACGGGGTCTCGCCTCCATCGAGCTGCGGCACGCTCGGGGCGCGCAGGACCGAGTTGAGGTTTCCCGGCCCGTTCGGCTTCAGTTTAGGGACCTTGAGCTGCTCCGGCCCGACCTGACGGTGCCGGAAGTTCGCTCGCCCGAGGAGTGGCGACTGTTCCGCCGAATTCAGGCTGGCGCTGCGGACCCGTCAGACCCCCGGTCGCCTTGGCATCTGGAGTTCTGCCGCGAGGTGGACATGACTCGCGACAAGCCGCACTTCCGGCGCGAGCCCGACAAAATGAGCCTGCCTCTTGTTGAGGGGCGGATGGTCCAGGCTCATCGCCTCGGCGCAAAGACCTACGTCTCTGGGGAAGGCCGACGGGCGAGGTGGGAGCACCTGGCGCCGGGCGAGAGCCGGATCGCGCCGCAGTTCTGGATGCCCTCCAGGCGCCTGTCGCCCGACGCGGGGTCGCGCGCCAGCAGAACTCGGGCCGGCTTTTGCGATATCGCTGGTCAGACGAACGAGCGAACCATGATGGCCGCCATGATCCCTTCCGGCGTCGCATGTGGGAACAAGGTGCCGACGGTTTTGTTCCCCAACGATCCCTCTGAAGAACGGCTGCTCCTCTGGCTCGCCCTCGTAAACAGCCTGCCCTTCGACTGGCTTATGCGGAGGGTCGTTACGACAACCGTCAATTACTTTGTCCTGCTTTCCGTGCGGCTCCCGGGAGTGGCGCCCGACAGCTTGCCCGGCCGCCGGTTGATTGAAATCGCCCGCCGACTGGGCGAACTCGATCGCGTCGGCACTGCGTCCGGTGACGTGCTTTGGCGAGCCGCTGAGCTGCGCGCCGAAGCGGACGTGCTGGTAGCTGGAGCGTACGGCTGCGGGGACAAGGACGTCCGACTGATCCTAGAGGACTTCCCGCTACTCGACCGCAGCCAGCCGCCGATCCGCGGCGAGGCGGCCTCGACGGTCACGCGCGATCTGTTCCTGACGATGTGGTCACGCCGGAGGGGAAGGCCTGGGTCCGACGAGGCGGCGCGAGTAGACGAGGCGCGGCGGGCGGGAGCGGTGGCCTACCTACCTTCAGAGTTCGGGGACGAAGGGGATACGGTCGAGGTGGCAAGTGCATGACGGTGATGGCGCACGCGTCGTCAGGATGGCGTTGCACGAAATCGAAGAGGGTGACCGGAGGAAGTTCGTTGCGGCTTCCAACGACGCGGACACCGGGGGCGGCGCCCGGGATTTGCGTTACCGACCGGAGCCGCTCTTCGTCGCCCTTTTCGGCCGGATGTTCGTCGGTCGTCGCACCGAGCGGAGAAAGCACGATGGCTTGGTCCGGTCGGTGGAGGTTTGTTACGGTCCAATCAAGTGGTTGGACCCGCATCGAGAGTGGCGGGATGGAGTGCTTGAGGCGTGGCCGCGAACCCCCACACGGAACGAAGCGCGCTTGGCACGGGTGCATGAATTCGGCTTCGATGCGCTGGTCGAAGACGATCCCAACGGCGGCAAGTCCGTGTTCATCCTTACTCAAACGGAGGACGGGTCGGTCTATGTCTCATTCACAACCGAAACCGCGATTCGCCGCGATGACGAGGGCGATGCCGTCCTGAAGGCGTTCGCTGTCGATTGGCTCAACCGGCGGCTTAAGTCAGGCTTCATTGACCTTGAAACGGGAGAGCGGTTCCCCGATGCCTAACGCGGCACATGTGCTCGGCCTTCTGGCTGAGCGGCGGAACGTAATTATCTCCGGGCCGCCGGGCACGGGGAAGTCACTCCTTCTCAGCGCAATCGCCGACCAGTTCGAGCAGGTCGCAAGGGCGGGAGCCGCAGCGTTCGAGCCTCGTCCAGGCATTCCCGCCCGCGCCCGCACCGTTCCTCCTCTGGCGCTCCCGACCCCAATGCAGGTCGCACACCGGAAGGTGTTTCGGACTGTCATGCATCAGTCCAGCAAGCACAGGGACTTCCTCACCGGGGTGATGCCGGACCTCCGACCACGCGCCCCGGCGGGCGCAGTGGGGGCATTGCCCGCTACTGAGGCTCCGAACGCCTTCAGGATTATCAAGGGAGTACTTTACCGAGCGAGCGAGTACGCCCGGCTCCCCGACCATGCCGCGTTGCTGATAATCGACGAGATCAATCGAGGTCCGGCGGTCCAGGTATTCGGTGGGGCGATCGTCGCCATCGAGGGGGAGAAGAGGCTAGCCGACGACGGGTCGAGGAGGCCCGCAACGCAATTCTTCGAGCTCTTGGACCCTGTGTCGGGGGACATTGTGGAGTACGCGTTGCCTTCCCGCCTCTACATCCTGGCGGCGATGAATCAAGCGGATGTGTCTGTAGAGCCGCTCGACGTGGCCTTCCTCCGCCGCTGGATGCCGGTCCGCCTGGAGCCCTCTGCGCAAGCTCTCCGGGAGCACTTTCGCCTAGGCCCGCCAGCGGACTTACCGTCCGAGGCCACCCAGTCACAACACATCTATGAGGCCGCGGTGAAAGCGTTCGAGGCGATTAACGCCAGAATCCTCCTAGGTCGTGGTCCTGAGTTCCAGATCGGGCACGGCGTATTCATGCATCCCTCAGGGAACTCGCCGACATCGTTGGATGAGGCGAAGACCCACTTGGCGACCGCTTGGACATTGGTTCGGAACCACGTCGAGGAGGCGTTCTTCGGCGACGTGCGCGGCACCGCGATCGTTCTGAACGCGGGCCAGGGCGTGCAGAACCATCCCCTCGCATTAGAGGAGGATACGTTCGGAGAGTCCCCCCGCATACTACTCGTCGGTCCGCGGACGACCGCCCCCGATGGCATCTACGCGATGCTGCGGGCCGTCGCCGCCAAGCCCACCGCGTAATGAGAGGGCGCGCTCGGTTCGAGGCGGTGGAGTTCGGGCGGCCTGCTCCGCTCGCATCCTCGATTGCCGCTCGGACGGGACTGACGCCCGTGCAGGTCCGGGAGCTGTTGTTGTCCGCAGGAGAGAGGATCCGGTCGGCTCTAGGGCTGGAGACTTCTCCCGTCGCTTTCGTTGGCGATGGGGTGCGGTTCGAGAATGTTGCCGGGGTCTTTCTCCTCGGGTCAGGGATTGAGTTGGAAGTGGCCCCGAAGTTTCTTGGGCACACCGAGGGATGGCGAGAGGACTTTTTTCTCCTGGCCACGCTCGACCACCACGGCCGCCTGCTGGACGACGAGGGCGTGCGTGCATCCGCGAGCCCGAGCTCCAACCTGTTCACGCTTATAGGCCGATCGTTCGTGGGCATGTATTGGCGGAATCATCGCCGCCCTCTCCGAACCTACAAGCGGCGGCGCCTGACCGACTTCACGCTGGACGGCGACTTCGACCCGGTTGATCTGCTCTGGCCCAGCGAGGAGGGCTTCGAGCAGGGAGAAACCGCCTTCACTCGTGCGAACCCCTTCAACGCCGTGATCGCCGGGGCTGCGTCGCGCCTCGCGCCCTTGGTGTCCGACCCCGAGACTCGTGCGCGGCTGGAGCGTGTTGCCCAGCACCTACCACGCCAGCCCACGCCCCCGCGGGTCGAGGACCGAATGTTACCGAGCAGGGCTAAGGCCTGGCAATCCACCTATGACCTGGCGGTTGACGTCTTGGGGGGGCTAGGTGGTTCGTACGACCCCCGTACAGCGATGGCCCCCGGCTATATCCTCAAGACCTGGCATGCGTGGGAATACCTTGTAACCTTGGGCCTGCGGTCGAGTTTTGGGACGGCGAGAGTGTCCCGGCAGTCGTCCCAACCGCTCGGCGTTCGGCGGCGCCGCGGAGGGAATTGGGAAGCTGTCGAGGTGAGGCCTGACAACATCGTTCATCTCTCCAGCGGCCCCGTAGTCGTGGACGCGAAATACAAAGGGAACGTGGCTTACGGTGCTACCGAGGTGAGCAGCGCGGATCTCTACGAGGGCCTAGCCTTCGCTAAGGCGGCTGGCACCCGCGAGGTGGTGCTTGCCTACCCGCGTCGGGCGGCGGAGGCGGGTGTGTTGCCCGAGGACCAGGCTGGGCGGTTCAGGGAGTTCTGCGAAATCACGGTCGACGGCGTGACGGTTCGAGGGGTAGAGTTCGGGGTTCGAGGTATCTCCAAGCCACACGGCCTCCGCACGTTCGGGCGGGCGTTCTCCGACTACTTTGCAGGGCTCGTTTCCGCGGCGGTTCCCGGCGCCGCCTGAGCGCCGTTGGGCTCACCCGCGGGTACGCCGGACAATATGGGCCGTCTAACGCGCCCCAGATCGGCTCGATCGCCCACCAGCCCAATCTCGGTAGTTCAGTGCCAGCCCGTCAGCTAACGACCCCACGCGACACGATTCCACGATTCGACGCGAGCATCGCTCGCCTTGCCAAAACGCAATCCAAAGGTACGGATTCCTTAAGGCGAATAAGTCAGTCAAATCAATGATTTAACCTTGCGTACTGATTTGGCGGAGTCATGAGGTTCGGAGAAAGGGTGACGAAGGGAGAACAGACAGCGCCTCTCGCCGCTCCGGGCGGTCAACAGGTCCCTGCCAGAAGTGGCGCAGTTCTGCGCCATTTCTGAGCCCCAATCGGGAGGCGGGAGACCGTTTGCTACAAGGGAATTGGCGGAGGGAAAGGGATTCGAACCCTTGATACGGTTGCCCGTATACACACTTTCCAGGCGTGCGCCTTCGACCACTCGGCCACCCCTCCGCGCCGGGGTGGCGGCACTATAGTCAGGGAAGGCCGCGCGGCAAGCGGGCCCGGGCGGCGGTGTTGTCGCGTCGATGACGGAGTTGTGCGCGGCGGCGTGATGGTGGCCAATGGCGGGCGTCACCACATATCGGCAGCCGCCCGCGGGGCGGCTCCCCGATCAAGACGAACAAGAACGGAGGGTTGCCATGAGCCTCCTTGGGCTCCTGTCGAAGAAGATGACTGTCCCGACTCCGGCCGAGGCGCTGCGCGGGCGGAACGAGGCGATCCCGACTTCCGAGCGGCATTTCGTGAACGGCCGCGCGATCACGCCGCCATTCCCGGAAGGCATGAAGACGGCCGTGTTCGGCCTCGGCTGCTTCTGGGGCGCGGAGCGGATATTCTGGAAGCTCGACGGGGTGTATGTGACCGCGGTGGGCTATGCGGGCGGGTCGACCCCGAACCCGACCTATGAGGAGGTCTGCAGCGGGCGGACCGGCCACACCGAAGTGGTCCTGGTGGTCTACGACCCGGCGAAGATCAGTTACGAGGCGCTTCTCAAGGCTTTCTTCGAGGGGCATGACCCCACGCAGGGCATGCGGCAGGGGAACGATGTCGGGACGCAGTACCGCTCGGCGATCTATCTCACCGACCCGGACGATCGCACCGCGGCGGAGAACGCGGTGACTGCCTACAATGCCGCGCTGAAGACGAAGGGCTACGGGGCGATCACCACCGAGCTGGCGCTGGCGGGGCCGTTCTACTACGCCGAGGCGTATCACCAGCAGTACCTGGCCAAGAACCCCGGCGGCTATTGCGGGCTCGGCGGCACCGGCGTCAGCTGCCCGATCGGCACCGGCGTCGCCGCCTGACCGCAAGGGGGAGGTTCAAACGCCAATTGAGTCGCGGGCCTAGCTGGCCCGCGCCATGACGCGGGTGCGCTTCAGCGCCTCGAGGAAGCTGTGGCACCACGTCATGACGTTGTTCTTCGAGATGCGCTCGAACATCGGCCCCCAGCGCTCGATCCGTTCGGCAAGCGGCATGTTCATCGCCCGGGCGATCGCCGTCGAGATGTCCTCGGTATCGTAGGGATTGACCAGGAGCGCGCCGTCGAGCTCGCGGGCCGCCCCCGCGAACCGCGACAGGACCAGAACGCCCGGATCCTCGGGGTCCTGCGAGGCGATGAATTCCTTGGCCACCAGGTTCATGCCGTCGCGCAGCGGCGTTACCAGGCCCGCGCGCGCCATGCGGTACAGCCCCGCCAGCGCCTGCCGCTTCACCGTCCGGTTGATGTAGCGGATCGGCGTCCAGTCGACATCGCCGAGCGTGCCGTTCACGCGGCCGGCGAGTTCCGCGATCTCCTTCTGCATATCCGCATATTCGGGCACCTCGGAGCGCGATTTCGGCGTGACCTGGAGGTAGATCACCTTGCCGCGCGCGGCCGGGTTCGTCTCGATGTAGCGCGAAAAACCCTGGATGCGCTCGCCGAGACCCTTCGAATAGTCGAGCCGGTCGACGCCGATGAGGAGCTGCATTCCGTCCAGCGAATGCCGCATGCGCTCGACCAGCACGTCGTTGGTTGAGGCCGCCGCAAGATCGGCGAATGTCTGCGTTTCGATCCCGATCGGGAACACGCCCATGCCGAACAGGCGGCCATAGGCGTCGAAGATCTGCGTGCCGACGCGGCTGCCGAAGCCTTCGCGGATGAGGCAGGCAGCGAAGTTCTCGGCGTCGAACTCGGTCTGGAAGCCGACGAGGTCGTAGCTCGACAGGGCGCGGACGATCGTCTCGTGCGGCGGCAGGGCGAACAGGACGTCCGGCGGCGGCCACGGGATGTGCAGGAAGAAGCCCATCCGGTTCCGCAGACCCATCTGGCGGAGCTCGGCCGCCAGCGGGATCAGGTGATAGTCGTGCACCCAGATGATGTCGTCGGGCCGGATGAGCGGCGCGAGGAGCCGGGCGAAATAGCGGTTGACCCGGAAATAGCCCGCCATGTCGCGACGCGAGAAATCCGTCAGGTCCAGCCGGTAGTGGAAGAGGGGCCACAGCGCCCGGTTGGCGAAGCCCGCGTAGTACTCCTCGAGGTCGCGCTTGGTGAGGTCGACCAGCGCGTAGGTGATATTGCCTACGTCCGTCGTCGTCAGGCGATCGGACTCGCGCTCGCCGGAACTCTCGCCCGACCAGCCGAACCACATGCCGCCATGCTGTTCGAGCGCGGCATGCAGCGCCACCGCAAGGCCGCCCGCGGCAGCCCCGCCATCACCGAGGGCCGGAACCCTGTTGGACACGATGATGAGGCGGCTCAAGGCATTCCCTTCCGGCGGGAGGAAGCTGGCGGTGGATGATCGACCATAGCAGACTCCGCGCCGGGGGCGAGCGGAGCGGCGACATGGCCGAGTGCGGCCACCCATGCGCGCAGCGACGCGGTGTCAGGCAGGACCTGCCGCGCCTCGGTGGGGCGACCGTCGCTGCCGACGCGGATCGAGAGGCCGCCCATGGCGTTGGCGACCGCGAACATCGCCTCGTCCGTGATGTCGTCGCCGATCGCGACGGGCCGCCGCCCGGCGAACGGCGGTTCCGCCATCAGGCGCCGGACGACATTGCCCTTGCCGGCAGTGGCCGGCTTCAACTCGATGACCATCTTCCCGCGCTGCGCCGCGACTGTTCCTTCGGCGAGGGGCAGCATGCCTTCGACCGTCTGGAGTACGTCCGGCTCCGCCGCGGGGTTGCCCCGATAGTGGACCGCGATCGCCGCCCCCTTGTCCTCGAGCATCGTCCCCGGCCACCGGTCGACGAGCGCGGTGAGGAGAGGGCGGAGGAGCTCCAGGGCCGGCGGCGCGGACATCGCCTCCATCGCGCCGTCCGAGCGCCGGAGTTCGCCGCCGTGGAGGCCTGCCTTCACCAGGGTCGACGGGCCGAGCAGGCCATCGAGCGAGATAATGGCGCGACCCGATACGATCGCAACGGCGCCTTCCACCGCCATCGCGAGCGCCGCCAGCGTCTCGGGAAGATCAGGCGGCACGACGACGCCGTCGGGCGTCGGAGCGATGTCGATCAGCGTTCCATCAACGTCGAGGAAGAAGGCCAGGCCTGCCGGGGAGGCCGGCAATGAAGCGTTTGCCTCTCCTCGCGGAGCGGTCTGCGTGGGGGACTGATCGGACTTCGGAATCACGGCGCCTTGAAGGATTGAGCCCACCCAAGGGTAAGGGCCTCGGGCACCGGAGGGCAATTGATTTCGCCTACCCGATGGCGCTCAGGAGCGATGCGACCGCGAGCACCGCCAGCGCGACGCCGGCGATGAGGCTCGCATTCACGGTGTCGTGCCCTGTCTCGACGACCGCCTCGGCCGGCCGGGCGGGGTTGTAGTGCACCTCGATCCCGGCTCCGACGGGAAAGCGGTCGGTCGTGTGCCTGGCATCGCTGAGCTCGGGGCTCGACGTGTCGCCGAATCGGAGCCGGGCGGCGCGGTAGAGCGTGCCCTCGACCTCGTACTCATAGGCAACGACTGGGACGTAGCGTGTCCCCGGTCTGCCGGCTCGCGTCTTGCGCTCCTCCGAGGCGACCTGGCTGTAGACCACCGTCGCGATCGCGGTTGGCCAGCGTGCCCCGGTTCGCGCCACCATGGCGCCGGTGCCGAGGCGAAGGAGAAGGAAGGCGGCGCCGCCGAGCACGGCGGCAAGGAGGAACAGGCCGACTGAGAACCGCGAGCCGTCGCCGCTCGTGGCGGCGGCCGGTGTGGTCGCTGCCGCCTCCGGCGCCGGCGTGGCGGGCGGCGTCTCGACCGTTTCCGCCGGTGGGGCGAGCGGGACGGCATCGATGACGCCCGCGATGCCGTCGAGCCCGGGCGTCGGAACGAGCGCTCCGGGCGCTTCCGCGAATGGCGCGGCCGGGAGTCCCGGCGCCGGCTCGACGGGCTGCTCCACCCCTTCGCGGGCCGGATTGCCCCGCGGCACCGGGGTTCCGTCCGCCGCGCGCGTCTCGTCGTCGACCCGAACCGCCCCGGCGGCGCCCTCGTCGCGCGGCGCTGCCGGCGGCCCTGCAACGCAGAGGAGGAGGCCGAGTTCCTCCGGGCGGATCAGCCACGCCATCACCAGCTCGTCGGTCGCGCGGCGCGCGAGATAGGCGATCTGCTCGTCGGTGGGCACAGCCGCAAGCTCGAGAGCCCAGCCGGCCTCGGTGATGGCGGCTTCCGTCCGGGTGCGGATGTCTGCGGTCTCGTTGGCCGCTACGTACCAGATGCTGAATTCATAGGTCGTGCAGCTCTTTCCGGCGTCCGCTGCGATGTCGTTGATCGTGGTCGCCTGGGTTCGCCTCGGATCGGGGAACCAGATCTGCGCCGGGACGGGAAAGGTGACGCCGGCGAGGCCCGAGCGCAGCACGTCCTGCTGCGCCGAGGCGGGCGCGGCGAGAAACCCGAGGCAGAGGGCAAGAAACACCCCGGCCAGCACCCGAACCAAGTTCGAGCCCGACCCCGCTGCAGGACTGGGCATGGATCGATTCTGCATGGCGACGGCAACCTAGCAGTGAAGGCCGGGACGGGCGAGGCTGCGGGGATGCGGCGGAGCGGGATAACCGCCGCTCCGGGGTGCATCACGCGGAGCGCTTTCGAGCGCCGGCTCAGAATCCGTCCGGTAGGCACAGCCCTGGCGCGCGCGGATCGTCAGACGGCCTGTCCGGCGCACCAGCCCGACGACCATGCCCACTGGAAATTGTAGCCGCCAAGCCAGCCGGTCACGTCGACGACCTCTCCGATGAAGAAGAGGCGGGGCACCGACCTGGCCATCATCGTGCGCTGGTCGAGGTCGCGCGTATCGACGCCGCCGAGCGTCACCTCCGCCGTCCGGTAGCCCTCCGAGCCGACCGGCCTCACGCGCCAGTTGTTGACGGCCGTCGCCACGTCGCGGAGACGATCGTCCGACAGCTCGGCGAGCGGCTGGGCGATCGAAAGCCTCTCGGCGACAAACTGGCCGAGGCGCCGGGGCAGGAAGCCCCCGAGCGCCGCCTGCAGTGACTGCCGCCCGTTCTCCGTCCGCGCCGCGCGAAGTCTCGCCACGACGTCGGTTTCGGGCGCCAGCGAGACGGCGATCTCCTCGCCCGGTCGCCAGTACGAGGAGATCTGCAGGATCGCCGGACCGCTGAGGCCACGATGCGTGAACAGCACCGCCTCGTCGAACGCCGTCCTGCCGCACGCGACGCGGCCGGTCACCGAGACACCGGCGAGCGGACTGGTGCGGCCGAGGAGCTCCGCTTCGAAGGTCAGCGGCACGAGCGCCGGCCGGGTCTCCGTCACGCGAAGGCCGAACTGCGCCGCGACCTCGTAGCCGAACCCGGTCGCGCCCATCTTCGGGATCGATTTTCCGCCCGTCGCGATCACCAGCGACTGGCATGAGAAGGCGCCGGCCGTGGTCTGCAACGTGAACCCGCCGCCGTCATGGCCGATCCCCGTGACCGACGTCGCAGGCTGCAGCGCCGCGCTCGCTGCCGACAGCTCCGCAAGGAGAAGCGCGATGATCTCCTTCGACGAGCCGTCGCAGAACAGCTGACCGAGCGTCTTCTCGTGGAAGGCGATGCCGTGACGCTCGACCAGCGCCACGAAATCGCTCGCCGTGTAGCGGCTCAGCGCCGACCGGCAGAACGCCGGATTCTCCGACAGGAAGTTTTCGGGCGACGTTCGGAGATTGGTGAAGTTGCAGCGCCCGCCGCCGGAGATGCGGATCTTTTCGCCGGGCGCCGAGGCGTGATCGAGCACCAGCACCGAACGCCCGCGCTTGCCCGCTTCGGCGGCGCACATCAGGCCCGCGGCGCCGGCGCCCAGCACGACGACATCGACCTGCTTCACCGCGTCCGTCCTCCGAACGCGCCAGCTGACGCGGCTACTCGTCCATCTTGAGGGCGGCGATGAAGGCTTCCTGCGGGATGTCGACCTTGCCGAACTGCCGCATCTTCTTCTTGCCTTCCTTCTGCTTCTCCAGGAGCTTGCGCTTCCGGGTGACGTCGCCGCCATAGCACTTGGCGAGCACGTCCTTGCGGAGGGCCTTGATCGTCTCGCGCGCGATGATGCGGCCGCCGATCGCCGCTTGCACCGGGATCTGGAACATGTGCGGCGGGATGAGGTCCTTCAGCTTTTCGCACATCACCCGGCCGCGCTTCTCGGCGGCGTTGCGATGGACCAGCATCGAGAGGGCGTCGACCGGCTCGCCATTGACGAGGATCTGCATCTTCACGAGGTCGCCCGGCTTGTGGCCGGTGAGCTGGTAGTCGAACGACGCGTAGCCCTTGGTGACCGATTTCAGCCGGTCGTAGAAGTCGAACACGACTTCGTTGAGCGGCAGGTCATAGACCAGCATCGCGCGGTTGCCGACATAGGAGAGGTCGACCTGGATGCCGCGGCGGTCCTGGCACAGCTTCAGGATCGACCCGAGATACTCGTCCGGCGTCAGGATCGTCGCGCGGAGCCAGGGCTCGGAAATCTCGGCGATCTTCACCGGGTCCGGCATGTCGGCCGGATTGTGCAGCTCGATCTCCGAGCCGTCCGTCAATGCGATCCTGTAGACGACCGAAGGCGCGGTCGCGATGAGCTCGAGGTTGAACTCGCGGGAGAGGCGCTCCTGCACGATCTCGAGGTGGAGGAGGCCGAGGAAGCCGCAGCGGAAGCCGAAGCCGAGCGCGGCCGAGGTTTCCATCTCGAAGCTGAACGCCGCGTCGTTGAGCCGAAGTTTGCCGATCGCGGCCCTGAGATCCTCGAACGCATCCGCGTCCACGGGGAAGAGGCCGCAGAAGACGACCGGCACGGCCTTGCGAAAGCCCTGCAGCGGCTCGGCGGTCGGGCGGCGGTCCTCCGTGATCGTGTCGCCGACGGCGGTGTCGGCAACCTCCTTGATCGAGCCGGTGAGGAAGCCGAGCTCGCCCGGGCCGAGCTCCGGCACGTCGACGAGCTTGGGCGTGAACACGCCGACACGGTCGACCTGGTGGATCGCGCCGGTCCGCATCATGCGGACCTTCATGCCTTTCCGGAGCTTGCCGTCGATGATCCGGACGAGCACCACGACGCCGAGATAGGCGTCGTACCAGGAGTCCATCAGCAGTGCCTTGAGCGGCGCTTCGTCGTCGCCCTTCGGCGGCGGCAGGCGGGTGACGATCGCCTCGAGCACGTCGGGGACGCCGAGGCCCGTCTTGGCCGAGATCAGCACCGCGTCCGAGGCATCGAGACCGATGACGTCCTGGATCTGCTCCTTGACGCGATCCGGCTCGGCGGCGGGAAGGTCCACCTTGTTGAGGACGGGGACGATCTCGTGGCCGTTGTCCAGCGCCTGGTAGACGTTGGCGAGCGTCTGCGCCTCGACCCCCTGCGAGGCGTCGACGACCAGCAGCGAGCCCTCGCAGCCGGCGAGGGAGCGGCTGACCTCGTAGCCGAAATCGACATGGCCGGGCGTGTCGATGAGGTTGAGGACGTAGGTGACGCCGTCCTTGGCGAGGTAGGAAAGACGCACGGTCTGCGCCTTGATCGTGATGCCGCGCTCGCGCTCGATATCCATCGAATCGAGCACCTGCTCGCGCATCTCGCGTTGCGACAGACCGCCGGTCATCTGGATGAGCCGGTCGGCCAGTGTCGACTTGCCGTGGTCGATATGGGCGATGATCGCAAAGTTGCGGATCGTCGCGATTGCGTGGGAGGTCATGCGGCTGGCCGTATCATCGGCCCCGTGGCGCGGCAAGGATGTGCGCGGCTTTTGCGTCGCGCCGCGCTGCGATGTCCCAACCCCGGCAACCAATTCGACAGCATTCCGGGACTAGCATGATGGAGGGGAGTGTCCCCGCCGGAGCTGTTCCATGCGCGTGGTCCGCGTTGTCCTCGTCGTCGGCCTGTGCTTCGCCGTCAGCGGCTGTGCACTGCGACCCGCGCGGACCTGCCTCGACCATCCGGTTCTTTGCGCCGCGGGCGTCGCCGCGACTGCCGGCGCCGCGTACTACCTCCTGCCCGACGGCACGACTCCCGCACCCTAGCAGGCGCTGCGCCCGGCGGCCGCAGAGTTGTGGCAGACGTGCAACAGCGCGGCGACAATGTCACCCCCCATGGCGGTTCGGGCCGGGTTGGTGCTTGCACAAATTCCTCTGCGCCTTCAACGTCATCCTCGGTTAGCCGATCTGAGGATCGGAGAACGGCTTTGCCGAGCCGGGGGGTTCGGCGATGGGGGGCATGCAAGGCCGCGCCGGTCACTCGGCGCGGCCTTCGCTTTTCCGGGTCCGGCGGTGGCCGTGCCGGAATGCGACACAATTGGGACACGATATGCGGGGAAGGTCCGGCCACCCGGTTGGGGGCCGGGAGCACGCATTTCTTGAGGCACTGGAATGGCTTGGTTCAGCATCCGGGCGAGCGCCGTGGCGATTGTCGCCGGCGCCGCGTTCGTTGTGCCCGCAACGGCGCAGCAGCAGCCCTTGTTCAACCCCCAGACGGTTGAGACCGCGCCCAACGACGAGGCGCTCCGCCTCCTCGGCGAGGCGCTCGGACGAAGCGTCCAGGCAACGCAGACCGACCCGACGATCCCCGACATCCTCGAGGCGATCGACCGGAACATTGCGGCGACCCAGCGCATCCGGCAGCTTGCCGAGACGACACCGACGCTGACGGACGAGCAGATGCAGCAGATCGGCCGCGAGATCGCGGACATCGCGCGGTCGTTCCAGGACATCGCCAACCTCGCGCCGGACGTGTTCGCCCGCCGGATGGCGGAGATCGGCACGCTGGACGGCATCGGCGAGGCCATCGGCTTCCGCATCGGTGACACCCGCGCGCGCATCGCCGCGCTCGAGGCTGACAACCAGCGCATCCAGAACGACCTCGTCGCCGGCGGCATCAACGAGGCGCAGGTCGAGATGCGGCGCCTGACGCAGCAGGCCAACAACGCCGAGATGCAGGCCCTCAACGCCGCGATGGCCGCCTGGGATGTCTTTTCCGAGCGCCACGGCGAGGTCATGACCCGCATGGGCGACCAGACCGAGGACCTCGAAGTCTTCTTCCACGCCCTCCACGAGAATGCCCGCGTCTATGCGGCCGCCGCGCAGACGCTGAGCCTTGCCAATTCGCTGCGCGCCGCACTCGCCGACCTCGAGCGGATCGAGACGCTCGACTTCATGCGCTCGCAGATGGTCCAGTCGTGGAGCGACCTGATGCGGATCGTCGGCGAGGTCAATGACGGCCTCATCCTCCAGCCGGGCATGTGATGCGGACGCGCACGGTCGTCGTCGGCACGCTCGTCGTCGTTGCGGTCGGTGGTTTCGTGCTGCTCGATGCCGACCGGGAAGGGCGCGAGGAACTCTGGAACCGCGTCACCACCGCCTTCGGCGGCCAGCAGGAGCCGGAAACGGTCCCGAACTGGGGCGATGTTGCCGAGCGCATCGGGCAGTTCACCGACGAGGAACGGGCGCTCCGCGAGGTCCTGGCGCCCGCGGTCGTGACCGACGGGCCGACCCCGGAGACGCCGGTGGCGGATTCGGCTCCGCCGGCCGGCGAGGGGAATGCCCTCAAGCCCTAGTCGTGGTTCCTGGGGTCAGGCCTTGGGGCCGGGAACCATGTCCAGGGCGTAGGGCGGCATCGCCACCACGTTGAATCCGGTATCGACGAAGTGCACCTCGCCGGTTACGCCTGACGACAGGCCCGAGAGGAGATAGACGGCCGAGCCGCCGATCTCGTCGATCGTCACCGTCCGGCCGAGGGGGGCGGCGCGCTTCTGGTAGTTGTAGATGGTGCGGGCGTTGGCGACGCCCGAGGCGGCAAGGGTTCGCACCGGGCCGGCCGAGATCGCGTTGACGCGGATCCCGCTGACGCCGAAGTCGACCGCGAGGTAGCGCACGGACGCCTCGAGGGCGGCCTTCGCGACGCCCATCACATTGTAGTTGGGCATCACCTGCGTCGCGCCGAGATAGGTCAGCGTCACCATAGAGCCGCCGGCCGTCATCATCGCCGCCGCCCGCCGCGCCACCTCGGTGAAGGAGAAGCACGAGATCAGCATCGTGTTGACGAAGTTCTGCCGCGACGTGTCGGCATAGCGGCCGTCGAGTTCGGATCGGTCGCTGAAAGCGATCGCGTGGACGACGAAGTCGATCCTCTCCCAGTCCCTGGCGAGCCCCTTGAACATCGAATCCAGGGAGGCCGGCTCCTCCGAATCGGCGGGGAGGGCGACATCACAGGGATACAGCGAGGTGCAACCGACCTCGGAGGCGAGCTTCCGGACCCGGCCCTCCAGATGCGGGTGATAGGAGAGGGCCAGTTCCGCCCCCTGTTCGGCCAGCTGCCGCGCGATCCCCCAGGCAATGGAATGGTCGTTGGCGACGCCCATGACCAGCCCGCGCCGCCCCGCCATCAATCCCATCAGGTAACTCCGATTTGCGCCGGCTCAGGCGGTGAAGCGCTGGAAAACGAGCGATGCGTTGGTGCCGCCGAAGCCGAAGCTGTTGGAAAGAACCGTGTCGAGCCGGGCATTGTCGACCCGCTCGAGCACGATCGGCATGTCGGCGAATTCGGGATCGAGATTGTCGATGTTCGCGCTCTTGGCGATGAAGCCGTTCTGCATCATCAGGAGACAGTAGATCGCCTCCTGCACGCCGGTCGCGCCGAGCGAATGGCCGGTCAGTGACTTCGTGGCCGAGATCGGCGGGCAATCCTCGCCGAATACCGTCCGGATCGCCTCGATCTCGACCTTGTCGCCGATCGGCGTCGAGGTTGCGTGCGGGTTGATGTAGTCGACCTTTCCGCCGACCGGGGCGAGCGCCATCTTCATGCAGCGAACGGCGCCTTCGCCCGACGGCGCCACCATGTCGTATCCGTCGGACGTCGCGCCATAGCCCACGATCTCGGCATAGATCTTTGCGCCGCGCGCCTTGGCATGTTCGAGCTCCTCGAGCACGACCACGCCTGCGCCGCCGGCGATGACGAAGCCGTCGCGATCGCGATCATAGGCGCGGGAAGCAACCGCGGGGCGGTCATTGTAGCCCGTCGACATCGCGCCCATGCCATCGAAGAGGACGGAAAGCGTCCAGTCGAGTTCCTCGCCGCCGCCGGCAAAGATGATGTCCTGCTTGCCGACCTGGATGGTCTCGTAGGCGTTGCCGATACAGTGGTTCGATGTCGCGCAGGCGGAGGAGATCGAATAGTTCACGCCCTTGATGCCGAAGGGCGTCGCGAGCGTCGCCGAATTGGTGGATGACATCGCCTTCGGCACGGCGAACGGGCCGACACGCTTCGGCCCCTTGGTCCGGGCGGCGTCCGCCGCTTCGACGATCGCGTGGGTCGATGGGCCGCCCGAACCCATGATGATGCCGGTGCGCTCGTTGATGACGTCGCTGTCCTCGAGCCCGGCGTCCTGGATCGCCTGCCGCATCGAGATGTAGTTCCACGCCGCGCCCAGGCCCATGAACCGCATCGTCCGGCGGTCGAGGACGTCCTCCACGTTCAGGGACGGCGCGCCGTGGACCTGGCAGCGGAATCCCATCTCGGCATACTTGTCGGCCTTGACGATGCCGGAGCGCGCCTCGCGCAGCGAGGCCAGCACTTCCTGACTGTTGTTGCCGATCGAGGACACGATGCCCAGGCCGGTGACCACAACGCGTTTCATGACGACCATCCCTTGTGCCCGGCCCCCGCGCGCCCGGCGCGCCGGCCCGGAAGCCCGAATCTAACCAGCCGGCGCGGATTGCGCCGGCATCAGGCCAACCTTCAGATCCTTGGCAGTGTAGATGGTGACGCCGTCGGCTTTAAGCCACCCGTCGCCAATTCCCAGGAACAGCTTGGAACGGAAGACCCGCTTGAGGTCGACGCCGTATTCGACCCGTTTCACGGCCGGCAGGACCTGATCGGTGAACTTCACCTCGCCGACGCCGAGCGCGCGGCCGCGGCCGAGCCCGCCGCTCCAGCCGAGGAAGAAGCCGAGCATCTGCCACAGCGCGTCGAGGCCGAGGCAGCCCGGCATCACCGGATCGCCCTGGAAGTGGCACTGGAAGAACCACAGGTCGGGATGAACGTCGAGCTCGGCGCGGACGCGGCCTTTGCCGTGCTCGCCGCCATCCTCGCCGATATCGGTGATGCGGTCGAACATTAGCATCGGCGGCAGTGGCAATTGCGGATTGCCGGGGCCGAACAGCTCCCCTCGGGCGCAGCTCAGAAGGCCTTCGTAGTCGAAGCTGCTGCGGCGTTCATCCATGCGCGCTGTTCCAGATCACCGGTCGCGCTTTGACGCTTCACCAGGTGCCGCATCGAACGCTGATTTTTTAAAGATGGGGCGCTGTCTATCATAGGCCCCGAGGGTAGGGAAACCCGGACGGGGCGGTCGAAAGCGACGTCGTCCCGCACACTCGTGAAATCCCTGCGACGCCAATTCAGCTTTACGAGCCCACCTGGACCATGCAAAGGGAGCGACGGGTTCCGATGTTGCCGATCGGAGCCAGGAACCCTATAATATGCCGCAACATAGAAGGCTTCCAAGTTCCATGCGACACGCCAATACTTTCCGAGCCGGTGAGGGAACGACGTCGACGACGCGCACGCGCCTTCGTACCGCCGGCCTGCGGCCGACCCGGCAGCGCGTTGCTTTGGCGCATCTTCTGTTCGCGCAGGGACATCGGCATGTCTCCGCCGAGGCGCTGCACGACGAGGCGATGCTGGCGAGCGTGCCCGTCTCCCTCGCCACGGTCTACAACACGCTGCACCAGTTCACCGACGCGGGGCTCCTGCGGGAGGTCGTGCTCGACGGGTCGAAGACCTACTTCGACACCAATGTGAGCGACCACCACCACTTCTTCCTCGAGGACGACAACGTCATGTTCGACGTGCCCGAGGATGCGCTGAGCCTTGATCGCCTGCCCGAGCCGCCGGCCGGAATGGAAATCAGCCGCGTCGACGTGGTGATCCGCCTCCGCCGCATCGCCGGCTCGTAGCCGCAGCGCCTATTCCACGCGTTCGTTCGGGTAGGTGCCCCACAGGAGCGTCTGCTCGATCCACCCGTTGAAACGCGCGTCGACGAGCCGGCACCAGCCATTGTTGCACTGGTTGATCGAGGCCTGCACTCCGGCCTGGAGTACGTAGGTCACAGCCGACGTCGTCGTCGGCTGGGCGTAAAGATTGGCCGTCGTGCCCGCCTCGCCGCGGACGATCGCCGTCCGCTCGGCGGACAGGAGGGTGCCGAGCACCCATCCCATGTCGCCGTTGATGTCGCGGATACGGCGCCAGTTGTCGTACTCGTTCACGACCTCGACCGGATAGCGCGCGCGGACGAACTGCCACGCGATCGGATACTCCGAACCGGGTCCGTTGCGCACGTTCACCTGCGCCGCCGCAAGGCTGACGAAACGGGGAATCGGCAGGCCCGTCGTCTGGCCGGCCTGCTGTCCCTGCGCCGCAACGCTCCCCGCTATCGCCGCCGATACGACAAGGGCGATCACCACGCCCGCCGTGTTCCTGAGTACGCCCGCCCGCAATCCCATGCCCCGCCTTCCACGCCGCCTCTCCCGCGCTTCGAACCGCCTGGCGGGAGGTCCGATCGCAAGAGTCACGGCGTCTTTGTACTGCATGGGCGTGCCGTGGTTAACAATAGCTCAACGGCCGTGAAGCTCTGGTTCCCGTCGGCCCATCCATGATCTGCCCCGGGGGTCAGGGCCTTTCGACCCCGGCGACCCTCAGCGGGGCCACGGCGGGTTCCGATCGGCAGAATGCCAGGACGCGGAGGCTGCGGAGTGTATTCCACCAGCTCGGCTCGCCAGCCTTCTCCATGTGGAAGTGGACGGCGCCCGGGTGGGGCGCAGCGGCCGCCCAGCGGCCGTCCCGCCGCCGCTTTCGCTGGATGACGAGCAGCGCTTCCCCGATCCGCGGATCGGCGGGCCACGCCGCCTGCTGCAGGAAATCGAGAGCGCCGAGGATGTCGAACCGCCAGCGCGGCGGATAGGTAAGGCGGAGAAAGCGCGGATCGATGACTGCCCCGGTGCGGCGGCTCCGGAAGAGGTGGTGCTCCAGCATGAACTCGACGCCGCTGGCGATCGCCAGTTCCATGCGCCCGGCGTCGTGGCCACGGCCGGTCCGCCGATAGGCGAGGAGCCCCTCGAGGACGCGCAGGGTCGTATGAAGGGAGCTCACGGAGGAGCCGCGCCAGTAGTCGCAGTTCCAGCCGCCGTCGGGCTGGCGCCGGCGCAAAAGGTATTCGACGATTTCGTCGAGGCGAGCATCCTCCGGTCGGAAGTGGCTGCCGTAGCTCAGAATCATGCCGTTGATGCACACGTCACTGATATCGAGGCTCTTTGCGAAGTTGATCCCTCCGGCCGAGCCCCGCGGCGCATCCAGGACCATGTCTACGCTCTCGCGCGCTGGGCGATTGGCGCCTGGCAACCCGAGCATCGCGAGGTCCAGCAGGGTATAGTGGGTCGAGGTCCATTTCGGCTGGTAGAACCCGCGTCCCCAGTGACCATCGGGTCGGCGCGCCGCCAGAAACGCGGCACCCCATCCTTCCCCGGCAATGCGCTGTCGCATCGCCTCCGCCCCGGCGCCGCACAGGAGGTCACGGCGGACCTGGAAGGAGATCGCTGGATCGCCGCCGAGCAGCCAGTCGAGCACGTCCTGCGTGAGGAGATTCCGGAACGCGGGTGCGACACCGCTCGCCCCACTCGCTTCCGTCGTCGGCCATATCGGGGCGTTCGCCGCTTGGACTGGCATCTGGAGACCCGTTCGTTGAACGGTCAGTCTGCGGCAATCGGGTGGGTTTCCGTTTGAGGGGAGTCAACGCCAGGCGGCCAATCCGGGCGCCGCGACTGCGCGTGCGATCGACCTAAGGGCGACGCCCTTCAGCCGGCCGGTGCCGCAACGAGTTCGCCGGCCAGCGCCCTCCGGATCAGCGCGCGCGTCTCGGCAATGCCGTAGATCGCAACGAACGAGCCGAAGCGCGGCCCTTTCTCGAGGCCGAGGAGGATCTGGTACAGCGTTGCGAACCAGGTGAGCGACACGCCGGGGCGGCCGTCGGGGCTCGACTTCGCGGCATCCTGGAAGCGCGGGAAGGACCGGCCGACCTCGTAGATTGCGCTCTGGACGGCGTCGGGGTCGTCGTGACCGTCGGTCTCGACCGCCGCAAGGGCCGCGTCGAGCTTCTCGAGCGCCTCGCGCTCAACTTCGTCCGGCGCGCGGAACCGCTTCGTCGGCTCGACGAAGTCCTGATAGTAGCGAACCGCGTAGCCCGCGAGTTCGTCGAGCTTCTGGTGCGTGGTCGGCGTCACGCCCGGGACGTGGCGGAGGATGAAGCCCCACAGCACGTCCCTGGTGTGGGCGTTCGAGGCCGAGGCAAGGTTCAGCAGCATCGTGAAGGTGATCGGAACGTCCAGCGTCGGCACATCGCCGGCGTGGATGTGCCAGGCGGGATTGCCGAGCCGGCGCGCCATGTCGGTTTCATCGCGATGGTAGCCCGAGACGAACTGGAAATAGTCGTCGACCGCCCGCGGGATGACGTCGAAGGTCAGCCGCTTGGCCGCCCGCGGCTTCTGGAACATGAACAGCGACAGGCTCTCGGGCGAGGCATAGGCGAGCCACTCCTCGATCGTGAGCCCGTTACCCTTCGACTTCGAGATCTTCTGGCCCTTCTCGTCGAGGAAGAGCTCGTAATTGAAGCCGTCGGGCGGCACCGCGCCTAGGACGCGGCAGATCTGGCTCGACAGCTTCACCGAATCGATGAGGTCCTTGCCGGCCATCTCATAGTCGACCGAGAGCGCCGTCCAGCGCAGCGCCCAGTCGGCCTTCCACTGGCACTTCACGGCGCCGCCGGTGACCGGGACTTCCGTCAGACTGCCGTTCGCCGGGTCGCGGAACACGATGGTACCGGCATCAAGCTTCCGCTCGAGGATGGGCACCTGCAGCACCTCCCCGGTGACCGGCGAGATCGGCAGGAAGGGCGAATAGGTCGCCTGCCGCTCTTCGCCGAGGCTGGGCAGCATGATCGCCATGACCTCGTCATAGGCGGCCAGCATCTTCAGGAGGGCGCCGTCGAGCTTCCCCGAGGTGTAGTAGTCCGTGGCGCTCGCGAACTCGTAGGCGAAGCCGAACCGGTCCAGGAAGCTCCGCAGCCGCGCATTGTTGTGCGCGCCGAAGCTCGGATGCGTACCGAACGGGTCGGGGATGCGCGTGAGCGGCTGTCCGAGATAGCCGGCCATCATCTCCCTGTTCGGCACGTTGTCCGGCACCTTGCGGAGGCCGTCCATGTCGTCGGAGAAGCAAAGGAGCAGCGTCGGCACTGCGTCGCGCGTCAGGACGCGGAACGCCGTGCGCACCATGGTCGTCCGCGCCACCTCGCCGAACGTGCCGATGTGCGGCAGGCCCGATGGACCGTAGCCGGTCTCGAACACCACGGTCGATCCCGCGGCGCGTCCCGCGATGCGGGCGACGATCTTCCGCGCCTCCTCGAACGGCCATGCCGATGACTGCTCGGCGGCGGCAACGAGAGCATCGGTGATCGGGAGTTCGGGCGGACGTTCGGACATGACAACTGCCTTGGAAGGGCGGCGACCCTAGAAACGCCCTGTGGCGCGGTCAACGCGATACATCAAATCGCCGCCTTCGGGTTGTCGAAGGCCATCGCAGACCATATCACTCCGCCGTCGGAAGCGGCTCTTGCGGGACCAATCCATGAATCAGATCACCAGGCCCATCACCCACCACGAGGCGCTCATCTTCGTGATGGTGACCTGCTCGGCCGCCGACCGCACCATGACCGACCGCGAACTCAAGAAGATCGGCGACATCGTCAAGCAGATGCCGATCTTCGGCGATTTCGAACCGGAACGGCTGGTGCACGTGGCGGAGGACTGCGGCCGCCGGCTGCAGCGGTCCACCGGTCTCGACGACATTCTCGACCTCGTCGCGGAAACGCTGCCGGATCGGCTGTACGAGACGGCCTACGCCCTCGCGATCGAAGTGGCTGCCGCCGACCTCCATGTCGAGCAGGAAGAACTCCGCTTCCTCCAGATGCTCCGCGATCGCCTCGAGATCGACAAGCTCTTCGTCGCCGCGATCGAGCGGAGCGCCAGGGTCCGCTACCGGCTCGCCTGAGCGACGCAGCAGCCTCCGCTCATCGCCGCGAAGGAGCGTGTGAAGAGATCACCAGGCAACAGGCGTCACTGAGGCTGCACTTCACCTCTCCCCACCGGGGCGAGGTGAAGCATCGTCGCCCGAAACCGGGAGCACGCAGGATCTCGTCACACGCTCGTTCGTGCGGATGAGCGGGTTGGTGGTGAACCGCGTTCGGGCCTCACGCGCTCAGAAGAAGCCGACCGGGAAATACCGCAGGTACAGTGCCGTAAAAGTCCCGTCCGCGAAGGCCGCCTCGATGGCCCAGTCCATCGCGGCGATGAGTTCCGGTGCGTCAGCGCTTGTGGCGACCGAAAGGCCGCGGCCGAAGAAGTGCTCGTCAAAATGGGCGCCGCCCGCGAACTCGCAGCAGTCCCCGGCCGTCGTGCCCTGGAGCCAGAAAGCGAGTTGCACCGCGTCTCCGAATGCGACATCGGCCTGCCCGCTGCGGAGCGCGGACCGGGCGGCGTCGGCAGTCGGGTAGGTCCGGATTGCCGCGCCCGGAAAGTAGGCCTCGAGATAGGCAAGATGCGCCGACTGCGCCGCCACCGCGACGCGTCGGCCGGCGAGGGTCTCGGCCGAGATCGTCAGCGGCAGGGCCTTCCGCACGACGAAGCGGGCCGGCAGCGGCAGGTACGGTTGGGTGAAGCCGAGTTGCGCCCGCGCCTCGGCCGTCACGGAGATGCCGGCGATCGCAGCGTCCGCGCGTTGCTCGACCAGGCTCGGCAGGAGGTCGTCGAACGGCCGCGACTGGATCGTGCAGGGAACGCCAAGCTGGCTGCAGATCGCACGGGCGAGGTCGACGTTGAACCCCGTCAGCCGCCCGCCGGCATCGACGAAGTTGAACGGGGGGAAGTCGTCGGTGGTGACGAAACGGATGCCTGTGACGGCGCCGGGCGCCGGCCTCGCCGCGCGGACGGCGGGGTCCCGAAGGGTCGGTATCGCCACCGGCTGCGCTGCGGCAGCCGTGGCGCCGATCACGAGGGCGGCGAGGAAGGCAACCACCGCCCGACCTGAATCAGGACGGGAGCGAAGTCCTGCAAGCCATTGCGCGACAGGAGCAATCCGGGCCCGCCGCATCGCCGGCCGCTACGTTCCGCGCCGCTGCGGCAGCAGGAACGCCGCAACGAGCAGGATCGGACCGAGCGTGAGGGCGACATCGGCGAGATTGAACACGAACAGCGTCCGGGCGCCGATATGCAGGTGCAGGAAGTCGATGACGTGCCCGTACACGAGCCGGTCGACGATGTTGCCGATCGCGCCGCCGACGATGAAGCCGAAGCCGAGCGCCGCAAGCTTCCCGCCCTCCTTCGACCGCGCCCAGAACACGAGGATGGCGATCGCGACGGCAATGACCGCGATCAGCAGCAGCGTCGGATTCGAGCCGCGGAGGAAGCTGAAGGCGATGCCGGGATTCTCCGTGTAGTAGAGGTCGAGGATCGGAAGGATCGCCCTCGGTACGGATTCCTTGATCGTGGCGACCGCAATCGACTTGCTCACCTGGTCGACGATCAGCGTCCCGGCCATGACCGTGATGCCGAACCGCGATGCCGGCCCGGGTGGAACGATCGACCGGGCGGGGGCTGGTGCGTCGGTCATGGCGTCTCCTCCGGCGCAATATGAAGCGCCGGCCTCCTGATCTCGAACAGCGTCACGGCGGTAGCGACCGCAAGGTTGAGCGAATCGGCGCGCCCCGCCTGCGGGATGCGGACCAGTTGGTCGGCCGCGGCGGCAAGGCGCTCCGTGAGGCCCGACTGCTCGTTCCCCATCATCAGGAGCACCGGCGTCGAATAGTCGGCCTTGCGGTAGTCCACAGCGCCCGAAAGGTGCGTGCCGACCACCGTCCCGGGCCATGCGGCGCGAAGGGCCAGGAACTCGCCCTCCGTCATGCGCGCGATCGGGACATGGAAGATCGAGCCCATCGTCGCCCGCACCGCCTCGGTCGAGAACGGATCGACCGACGGGCCGACGAGGACGACGCCGTCCGCTCCCACCGCATCGACCGTGCGGACGATCGTCCCGAGATTGCCGGGGTCCCGGGGCGTTTCCAGCACGACCCAGACGCCGCCTTTGCCCGGCTTCACGTCCGACGCCTGCGCGAGCTTCTGGCCGAACACGCCCAGCACCATCTGCGGATTGTCGCGGTGGACCATCTTCGACAGGATCGCCGTCGAGACCGAAAGCACGTCCGCCCCGCGCGCCCGCGCCTTCGCCGCGGCGTTCTGCACCGCCTGCTGGTCGCCGACCTCCGTGCCGTACACGAACGCTTCGATCGGCCAGTTCCCGGCGAGCGCGTCGGTGACCAGCTTCAGCCCCTCGGCCACGAACACGCCGCGCTCCTTGCGGTGCTTTGGCATATCGAGCGCGCGGATATCCTTGATCCGCGGATTGGCGAAGCTGGTGATCGCCAGCACCTGCCCGACGCGGGGCCGGTCGAACCGCGCATTTGTCATGGCGACCACCGTGTGAACAGCGATGTGGAAAGGAGGCGCCCGCCGCCTTCCTCGCGGCCGCCGCTTTCCTCCCGGAGGAGGAGTTCGCCCGATTCGAGCTCACCGCCGAGCCCCGCCAGCGTCTCGCGCGCCAGCTCGTGCATCGAGACGAACGAGGCGCGGATCGAGTACGCGGTGAGGATGAGGAAGCGCGGTGTCTCGCTGAGGAGGGTGCGGCAGATGCGCATCATCTCGGCGAGCTGCAGGAAGATGTCCCACGTCTCGCCTTCCGGACCGCGGCCGAACTTCGGCGGGTCGAGGATGATCCCGTCATAGCGGTTGCCCCGCCGCTCCTCGCGCTTCACGAACTTCATCGCGTCGTCGCAGATCCAGCGGATCGGCGCCGATGCCATGCCGGACAGCGCCTGGTTCTCACGCGCCCAGGCGATCGACTTCTTCGAGGCGTCGACATGGGTGACCGCAGCGCCGGCCTTTGCGGCCAGCAGCGAGGCAAGGCCGGTATAGCCGAACAGGTTCAGCACTTTCAGCGGCCGGTCGGCGCCACCGAGCTGCCCGCTCACCCAGCTCCAGTGTGGCTCCTGCTCCGGGAACACGCCGACATGGCGGAACGCCGTGAAGCGCCCGAGGAACCTTACGCCGGCGATTTCCATCGGCCATGTCTCGGGAAGCGGCTTCCGGAAGCGCCAGCGCCCGTCGGCGTCCTCGTCCCTGGCGCCGGTGAACACGGCATCCGCGCTCTCCCACTCGGCCGCTGGCCGCCGGCGCTGCCACATTGCCTGAGGCTCGGGACGGACGATCCGGTATCGGCCGTAGCGCTCGAGCTTCTCGCCGCTTCCCGAATCGAGGAGCGCGTAATCCGACCAGCCGGCTGTTGTGAGCATCAGCGGGGAGAGCACAGCGTCGGGGCGGACATGGGCTCGCTGTTCTGGCATGCTGCTTCGACTGGCCCTTGCGACGGCGCCCGCGGGGTATGGGGGTTGATACCGGCAGCGGGCCGGCCGGCCAAGGACCCCACCCGACGAAAGGGGAGGGCAATACCATGGAACTCAAGGGAAGCCGGCACCTGCCGGCGCCGCCGGACGTGGTGTGGGAAGCCCTGTCCGATCCTGCGGTCCTTCAGGAGATGCTGCCGGGCTGTCGCTCGGCACGCCGCAACCCCGACGACCGCGACGAGTTTCAGGTCGAGATGGACGTCGCCGTGGGCACCTTCACGGCAACGTTCACCGGCCAGGTAAGGCCGACGGACATGGATCCGCCGCTGAGCGCGAAGCTGACGGGCGAGGGACGGGGCCGTCCGGGTGGGTCTGCGTCCGGCTGGGTCCATGTCACGCTCACGCCGGACGCAACTGGCACGCACCTCGCCTGGCACGGCGAGGCAACCGTCGGCGGCAAGCTCGGCACGATCGCCGGCGATGTCGTGGCCCATCGGGCGCGCGAACTGTCCGACCAGTTCTTTGCGGCGCTTTCCGCCCGGTTCCGTCGGGAGGAGCGCACGAAATTCGTCGACCGGATCGACCATGCTCCGGCCGGGGTCCCCATTCTCGGCGACGAACCCTCCGAGCGCGTCGTGGAAGATCCAGCCGAGCGCGCCGCGGAGGTCATCGAGGATGTCGAGGAGCGGATCGAAGTTGCGGCCGCGAAGAACACGCTCGGCGGCCCCGTGGTCTGGGGCTTTCTCGCCCTCGGCGTGCTGATCGCGGTGCTCCTCATCGGATACACGCGCTGAGGCAACGAAGCGGTTGCATCGGGCCCGCCCGCGGTCCATTTCAGGTCAGGGCGGCGCTCCTACCCTGATCTAGAATGATTCTTTGTTCCTGCAACGTCTTGACGAAGACCGCCATCCTGGCGGCCGCGCAATCGCTCGTTGAAGCCGACCCGCTGCGGCCGGTGACGCCCGGCCGCGTGTTCCGCGTCCTTGGCGTGCGGCCCAATTGCGGATCCTGCGTCGATATCATCCGGGCGATGCTCCGTGATTTCGGCCTGCCGATGACCTGCCCCGAGCCGCTGGCGCCTGACACCGATTTCGGCGATGACGACGAGGAAACCGTCGTGGTCGAAGAGCGGATCGTGATCATCGAGTACGGCAAGATGGTTTGACGCTGCCGGCCAACGGCCATACTGTTTGGATTCATTCTAAAGAGGAGCATCGCCCATGAAAGGCGAACCCAAGGTGATTGAGCGGCTCAACGGGGCGCTGAAGCTCGAGCTCGGGGCGGTCAACCAGTACTGGTTGCATTACCGGCTGGTGGAGGATTGGGGCCTCGGCAAGCTCGCCAAGAAGGAGCGGGCCGAATCGATCGAGGAGATGCACCACGCCGACCGGCTGGTCGATCGCATCATCTTCCTCGAAGGCATGCCGAACATGCAGCAGATCGGCGCCATCCGGATCGGGCAGAACGTCCGGGAGGTCCTCGAGGCGGACCTCGCCGGTGAGTACGACGCCCGGACCTACTACCGGGAGTCGCGCGACGTCTGCAAGAATGCCGGCGATTACGTGTCGATGGAGCTGTTCGAGGACCTCCTCGAGGATGAGGAAGGCCACATCAACTTCCTCGAATCCCAGATCGCGCTCCTCGACAAGATCGGCGACCAGCTTTACCTGCAGCTGCAGGCTGAGGCGGCCGACGAAGCGAAGTAGCGCGTATTCCACCGAGGCGAGGACGATGCCATGGACGGGCCCGTCCTCGCCCTTGAGCAGGCTGCCGGTTTCACGCGCGCGGTGGTCTACAGCCGCCAGGGCCGGCCGCTTGCGGCGGCCCGCGACGAAATTCGCTGCCTGAGCCGCGGCCCCGGCCTTTCCACCTACGACCCCGAGGAAATCTGGACATCGGTGCTGGCCACGGCGCGGATGGCGTTGATCCGCGCCCGCACCGACGCAGGATCGCTTGCGGCCATCGGCATTGCGAACCAGCGCGACACGTTCGTCCTGTGGGAACGCGGCACCGGCCGGCCGGTCGATGAGGCGATCGCCGCCGACGACCGACGGGCGGAGGCGCGGACGGATGCCCTCATTGCCGCCGGGGTCAGCGCCGTCGTTCCGGAACACACGGGCCTTCGCGTCGATGCCCGCTTTCCGGCCGCAAAGCTTGCCTGGCTGCTCGACAACGTCCCCGGCCTCCGCACCAGGGCGGAGGCGGGAGAGATCGCCTTCGGCACCATCGATACGTTCCTCCTGGCCCGTTTCACCGGCGGTCGCGTCCACGCCACCGATGCCTCGAACGCGGCGCGGACGATGCTCTTCGATATCCGGCGCCAGGAGTGGGACCAGGCGCTGCTGCGCATCTTCGACGTGCCCGAGGCGATGCTGCCGCGGGTGTTCGACAGCGCGACCTATTTCGGCGCCGCCAAGGCGTCGCTCCTCGGCGGCTCCGGCGTCGTCTCCGTCCATGCGATGCTGACCGACGCCACGGCACGCTTCGTCGGCCTTGGCTGCCTTGCACCCGGCTCGGCCGCAGTGGTCTTCGACCGCGGCGTTGGCGCGTTCGTCAATGTCGGGGCGAAGCCAATAGCGGCGGACGGCATGCTCACCACGCTCCTGTTTCGTCGCGAAGGCACCCCCGCCTACGCGCTCGAGGGAACCAACGACGCGGCGGCCGACGGCATCGCGTGGCTCGACCAGGGCCTGGATCTAGCGCCCACACCGGCCGAATTCGATCGCCTCGCCGGCACGGCCAGCCCCGAGACGCGCGTTCGGTTCGTTCCGCCGGGTCTCGGGCGGCAGGCGCCCTACTGGTCGGCGGATCACGACGGCTTCGTCGATGGCGTGACCGCCAGCACCAGCCGGGGAGACCTCGCCTCCGCCGCGCTCGAGAGTGTCGGCCTGGTGGGGCGCGATCTCATCGAGGCGGCCGGGGAGGATGGCGATCCCACGGCGCCACTTCGTGTCGACGGTCGCGCGGCGCACTCGGATCGCCTGCTCCAGTTCCTGGCCAACATTACCGGCCGGGCGGTGGAGCGCGGCGAGGAGACCGACCGCGCGTCGCTCGGGGCGGCCCGGATGGCCGGGCTCGCGGCCGGGCTCTGGCCCGACATCGGCACGCTCGCCTCCGCCTGGCAGGCGGAGCACCGGTTCGCGCCGGCGCTGGAAGCGGCCGAGCGTGACCGGCTCTACGCGCTTTGGCGGCAGGCGATCGGCCGGGCGTTTCCGCCGGCTGGGGGCCGCGTCAGCCGCGCCGCCAGTGGCGGCCCGCGAGGTTGACCGCGTAGTCCTGCGGCGCGGCAACGAACGCGCCGAGGCCGAGAAGGCCGGGGTCGGCGCGGACGATCATCCGCGTCGGAATGGCGTCCATGACCTGGCGGTGCGGCGCCTTGTCGATGAAGGCCTCGCGGAATGCACCTGTCTGGAAGAACGGCGCGATCCTTGGCGCGATGCCGCCGGCGATGAATACCCCGCCGCGCGGCAGGAAGATCAGGGCAACGTCGCCGGCATAGCGTCCGAGCAGCGTCACGAACAGCTCCACTGTTTCCTCCGCAATCGGATCCCCCGCCAGCGCTGCTCTCGACAGTGCCGCGCTGTCGTCGAAGGCGGGCGCCAGTCCACCCGCCGCCGCCACGGCCCGATGGAGGCGCAGGAGGCCTCCTCCGGAAATCAGCCACTCAGCGCTCGTCCGCCCCTCGATGCGCTCGAGATGCCGCCAGATCGCGTACTCGCGTTCCGTCCGCGGCCCGATATCCATGTGGCCGCCTTCGCCGCGCGTCGGCGTCCAGCCCCGGCCGGTGCCGAGAAGGGCCGCCGCCCCGAGCCCCGTGCCGGGTCCGACCACGATCCGCGTTTCGCCCGGAACGGACATGCCGCCGCCAATCGGAACCACATCCGCGTCGGTGAGGGCGGGAAGGCACAGGGCTATCGCCTCGAAATCGTTGAGGATGACGACATCCGAGAGGCCGAGCGCCGCCATCAACGGCTTCGGCTCGAACACCCAGTGCGCATTGGTGAGCGCCACGCTGTCGCCGACGATGACCCCCGCGATCGCAAGCACGGCGGACCGCGGCCGGATGCCGGCGCGCCCGATGGCAGCCTCCATGGCTGCGACGGCGTTCGGGAACTGGCGCACCCGAACGTTCATCGCCGGACCCAGCCTGCCATCCTCGTCCACGAACGCGAACCGGGCGTTCGTACCGCCAATGTCGGCCACGATGGCGGGCAGCGGAACGAGTGCGTCGCGGGCCGGGGCAGTCATGGGACTCCTTACGGTATGGATGGAGAACTCGCCGCCGGCGAGGATTCCGGCGGGACCGGTGACGGGTCGTCGGCCAGCACCGGCATGACCCAGGTACCGTCGAGGGTAAAGGGGAGGACGGCGGTTTCGCCGCTCCGGGCGAACGAGATCACGCCGCGTCCTTCGATTCCGGGTCGCATCAGGGACGCATGTCCGCTGAAGGCAAGGACATAGCCCGGTCCCTCCGCGACGAACCGGTCGGCCTCGAGGAAGCCGCCGGCGAAATGGAAGTCGCCCTCGAAGCGCGAAAAGCCGGTACCGCCCGTGCCCAGCGCGAGGTTCGCCACGGTTGGGCTTTCCACCCCCGCTGCGCCCGCGAGATCGATGCCGCGAAGCGCGCCGTTGACGATCGTGGCGGTGACGGTGCCGGACAGTGCGGCTGCGAGTTCGCTCCAGGTCGCGCCGCTCCCGCCGGCGTCGATCGTGCCGGTCAGGGTGCCGGCGAGGCCCGATACGCCCGCAACGGCCTGCAGCGCGGGCAGGGTCGCCATGCCGGAGACCGAAGCCGCTGCATGGAGCGTGAGCGAGTCGGGGCCGACGAACCCGCTCACGGTGGCGCGGACGCTGCCGCCGTAGAAGGTCGCCTCTTCCAGGCTGAGGAGAAGGCCGCCGCCGGATACCGTGGCGGAGGCGGCCACCTGCGTCACGCGTGCCGCGCCAAGGCGGACCTCGTCGGCCGAAAGGCGAAGGTCGGTGTCGATCACCGCGAGCGCGGGCAGGTCGATCGGCGCGCCGACCCACGTCCCGTCGGCCTCGACGTCCGTCCGGAGCGAAATCGCGTATGGCGACAGGTCCACCACGCTGGCCGCGATCGTGCCGCGGATGGAGGGCCGGGCATTCGAGAAATCCACCGAGAACGAGCCGACAGCCTCGGTGCCGTCCAGCGAGATTGTCCCGTTGGAGAACATGAGGAGCGGCCAGCCCCAGCTGGCGTCGCCTTCCATCGTCGCGGGACCGGGCGTGGCGCCTTCCTCGGGGATCTGCGCGCCGGCCCAGGTCAGCAGCCGGCGCAGCGAGGGCGTGGTGAGTGAGGTCATGCCCCCGAGGACGAAATCCAGTTCGCTCCGGCTCACGGTTCCGTCGAAGCTCAGGGACGCGGGGGTCGCATCGACCGTGAAGCGAGCCGACGACGAACGCCCTGCGATGAGGTCGAGCGGTCGGCCGAGATATCCCGTGATTGCCACCGGCTCGTCGCGCCAGGTGAGGCGTCCGCTGGCCGTCATCCCGCCCGCCGTCGAAGGCCACGAAATGTCGAGCGAGACACCGGTGATCTCCGACAGCGGGCCGTCGGCGCGCCGGTAGGTGATGGTGCCGTCCTCGATCAGGAACCGCCCGAGCGTGACGTCCGGCGCCCCGCCGCCGGTCTCGTCGGTGTCCTCCGCCTCGGCCAGGCGCGCACCGATCGTTCCTTCCCGGACCGTCCAGTTGGACTGGCCGTCGGTACCGACCCGGAGGTTGATTTCCGGCCGCAGCAGCGAGAACGCGCTGATCTCGACGCGGCCGAAGATAAGGGGAAGGAGCGCGACCGTCCCCACCACCCGTTCGACTGCAATGAGCGGTACGCCGTCGCCGAGGGCGTCGCTGATCACGACGTGCTCGATGGTCACGGTCGGGCGCGGGTAGAGCGATATGACCGGGTCGCCGACGAAGGTCACCGGCCGCCCGAGCCATTGCTCGATCTGCTCCGTGATTCTCGCGCGCACGGTTTCGGTGGGAACGAACGCCGGGGCGATCGCCAGCCCGCCCGCCGCCAGGAGCACGATCCCGAGCAGCACGAGGACGACGCGCCGGAGGACCGGCCGGCGGACGGGAGCGGTCGCGCTGGCGGACGTCATCGCTTCCGCTTAGGTGCGAATCTCGCGAAGGGCAAGCCGACGAGGCGTCAGCGCCGCCGTTCGAGCGTCCGGGCAAGCAGGATCACGGGGACAAGGCCCACAAGGACGATCGCCAGCGCCGACACCGCCGCGACCTCGTAGGTGCCGCGGACCGCCTCGCCATAGAGCTGTGTCGAGAGCGTCTCGAAGTTGAACGGCCGGAGCAGGAGCGTCGCCGGCAACTCCTTCATGCAGTCCACGAAGACGATGAGGGCTCCGGCGGCGAGAGCCGGCCGCAGGAGCGGCAGGTGGATGCGCCACGCCGCCTCGGCCGGGCCGGCGCCGAGGCTTCGGGCGGCCATGTCGAGGGAAGGGCTGACCTTGGCGAGACCGGCCTCGGCATTGCCCGCGGCGATCGGCAGGAAGCGAAGGACATAGGCGAAGACCAGCGCAGCGCCCGAGCCGAGTAGGAGAAGGCCGATCGACGCCCCGAACAGCGAACGGACAATGTCCGCGATCCAGTTGTCGAGCGAGGCAATCGGCACCAGGAGCCCGACGGCAAGGACCGTTCCCGGAAGGGCGTAGCCGATCGTCGCAAGCCGAAGCGTGATGGTGCCCGAGCGACGCCGCAGCACGCGCGCCGCGTAGCCGAGGAAGAGCCCCAGCGCGGTCACGATGACCGTGGCGACCGCAGCGAGTTTCACCGTGTTGCCGACCCAGAAGAGGAGATCCGGCGGCCAGCCGAACTCCGCAAGGCGGGTCCAGGCTGCATGAACCAGATACGAAGCCGGCACGACGAACCCGAAGAACACCGGGGCGCCGCACGCTGCCGCGGCCAGGCCGCCACGCCAGCCGCGCAGGCGAATGGGCCCGGCGGGCGTTGTCTTCTGGCCGCCGCCGACATAGCGCTGCTTCCGCCGCGCCCAGCGCTCGACGAGGAGGAGGGCAAAGATGAGCGCCAGCATCATGAGAGCGATCTGCGCGGCGCCCGAAATGCTGCCGAGCGTCGTCCAGGTCGTGTAGATCGACACCGTCATCGTCCGGATGCCGAGGAATTCCGAGGCGCCGACATCGTTGAGCGTCTCGAGGAGCGCGAACGTGACGCCTATGGCGATCGCCGGCCGCGCGAGCGGGATCGCGATCCTGAAGAACACCGCCCGCGGCCCGTGGCCGAGCGTCCGGGCAGCTTCGAGGTAGGACGCGGACTGCATCGCGAAGAGCGCCCGCACCGGGAGGTAGACATAGGGGTAGAGCACGAGGCCGAGCAGGAAGATGCATCCGCCCATAGACCGCACCTCGGGGAACCAGAGGTCGCGGATGCTGGTGATGCCGAGGAGGTTGCGGAGGAAGGTCTGCACCGGGCCGACCGGATGCATTACGTCGAGATAGGCGTAGGCGACGATGTAGGTCGGTACCGCGAGCGGCAGCAGCAGGGCCCATTCGAGGATGCGCCGGCCGGGGAAGCGGTACATCGCCACCAGCCATGCGGTGCCGACGCCGATGATCGTGACGACCGCGCCGACACCCAGCAGCAGGATCGCGGTCGTCCGGACCGAACGGGGCAGGACGTTCTGGACAAGGTGCGGCCACAGATCGCCCGACCCCCTCGCCGCAAAGAAGACGAGGCCCGCCAGGGGCGACAGCACCAGGACGGCGATGACGAGGACGGGCACGAGCCAGCGCCGCGGCACGCGCTGGCCGAGTGGCGCCGTGGGGATCCTGCCGGTGGCGGGCGGTGCGTCGGTGAGCGCCATCAGATGTGCGAAGGCCGCGCGGGCTGGTTCGCCCGCGCGGCCTTCCTCACCGGTTCGGCGTTAATTGTCGAATCCGACTGCATCGACGAGCCGGCTCGCGGCCTGCCGGAACTCGGAGAGTTCGACGAGCGGCGTCGGATCGACGACGAGCGTCCCGAGGGCAGCGATGATCGGATCAGGCGCAACGCCGGGGCGGATCGGATACTCGTAATTGGCCCGCGCGTAGATCTCCTGTGCTTCCTCGGAAACGAGGAACTCGAGGAGAAGGACGGCATTGTCGCGGTTCGGCGCGTTGGCCGCGACGGCGGCACCGGAAATGTTCACATGCGTTCCGAGGCCGTCCGAGAAGGTGGGGAAGATGACGCGGATGGCATCGCCCCAGAGCTGCTGCTCTGCGCCGCCGGTGCCGGAACGCATCAGGCCGACATAGTACGAATTGGCGATCGCGACGTCGCAGATGCCCGCGAGGATGTCGCGCGCGCCGTCGCGGTCACCGCCGGCCGCCGGGCGGGCGAGGTTGGCGCGAAGACCCGTGAGATATGCCCGCGTCGCGTCCTCGCCGTGCTTGGCCATGAAGGCCGCGAAGAGCGACGTGTTGTACGGGTGCTGGCCCGAGCGGATGCACACGCGGCCCTGCCACTCCGGATTGGCGAGTTCCTCGTAGGTGAGGGCTTCGATGTCCACGCGCTCGGCCGACACGTAGACCACGCGGGCGCGCATCGAGAGACCGAACCAGTACCCGTCGGGGTCGCGGACATTCGCCGGGATCGCTTCCTCGAGGACGGGTGAGGCGATCGCCTGGGTGAGGCCGCGGTCGACGAGGTCGATCAGGCCGCCATAGTCGACCACCATCATGACGTCGGCCGGCGAGGCCGCGCCTTCGGCTTCGACCCGTTCGGCGAGGCCCTGCTGGATGAAGACGGTGTTGACGCGGATGCCGGTCTCGGCGGTGAAGGCGTCGAAGAGCGGCTGGGCGAGGCCCGGCTCGCGGCTGGTGTAGACGTTCACTTCCTGCGCAGTTGCGATCGAAGCGCCGCCGAACAGCGTGGCGGTGGCGAGGGCGAGCGCGGCTACGGCGCTGCGCCCGGTATGGGTCTTGGTCATCATTCCTCCGGTGCGGGGTCAAGGTCCGCTGGTTGGACAGGCCTTTCGGCTGCGCACAGATGCCCCGGAGGATGACCAAAAGTCAATAATTTGCGTGTTATTTCAATAGCTTAGAAGAACTACAATCTGGAGTCGCTCCAAACTTGAGTTCGATTTCGCTGTAGCTGCCGCATGCTAGCCGTTCGGTGCGACAGGATGGCTCTCGGCCGGATCAGGCCGACAGGACCCGCGACGTCGGGAACGTGATGCGCGCCATCGTGCCCTGGTTCGGCTTGCTGTCGATTGCGAAGACCGCGCGGTTGGCTTCGACGAGGGCCTTGGTGAGGGGAAGGCCGAGCCCGGTCCCCTCGACGCGGTTGGGGTTGGACGTATTGAGCTGCCGGAAGGGCTTCAGCGCCGTCTCGAGATCCTTGTCCGACATGCCGATGCCGGTGTCGCGAATGCGGACGACGACCTCGCCATTGTCCTCGAGGGCCGTCGACACGATCACCTGGCCGCCCGCCGGGGTGAACTTCACCGCGTTCGACAGGAGGTTCAGCACGATCTGCCGCAGCGAACGCGCATCCGCGACCACCTTCGGCACCGCTGCCGCAAGGCTGGTGCGGATGATGATCCGGCGCCGGTTCGCCTCCGGCTGCATCAGCGCCACGCACTCCTGCATGATTTCGTTGACCGACACCGCGGCAAAGGCGAGGTCCGCCTTGCCCGCCTCGATCTTCGAGAGGTCGAGGAGGTCGTTGATGAGGCTCATCAGGTGCGAGCCCGACAGGCGGATGTCCTTGAGATACTCGCGGTAGCGCTCATTGCCGATCGGCCCGAAGCGCTCCTCCAGCATCACTTCCGAGAAGCCGATCACCGCATTGAGCGGCGTCCGGATTTCGTGGCTGATCTTGGCGAGGAACTCCGACTTCTGCTGGCTCGCCACCTCCGCCGCGCGGCGGGCGGTGATGAGTTCGTCCTCGGCGTTCTTCCACTGCGTGATGTCGCGCAGTACTGCGCAGAATTTCCCGCTGTCCCCCAGCCGGCCCATCGTCACGAACAGCGGGATCAGCCCGCCGCCGGGCGTCCGCCCGATCATCTCGCGGCCGTCATTGAGCACGCTCGCCACGCCGTTCTTCGTCAGCCCCTCGACATAGTCGAGCGCCGCCTTCCTGCTCTCGGGCGCGAGGAGTTCCGTGAACGAGCGGCCCAGTATGTCCGTCGCCTCCACGCCGAACAGCGCCTCCGCGCTCCGGTTGAGGCTCATCACCCGCGCTTCGGCGTCGATGACGACGACGCCGTCCGTGGCGGTGTCGAGGACGGCCTCGAGCTCGTCGATCCGGATCAGCGCCGCCTGCTGGTCGTCCGCGAACTTCCGGTCGACGACGGGCTCGGGATCGGTGCGGACCGACAGCATCGTGGCCGGACCGTCGGTCCAGGGCACGACGTGAAGCCGCACCTCGGCCACGACGTCGCTGCCGTCACCGGCGCGAAGGAGGATGCGGCGCCGCTCCTCGCCGCCGGTGTTGGTCGCGAACAGGCCGTCGATCCCGCCCGCGTCCGCAAGCGCAAGCGTGTCGGCAAAGCCGAGGCGGTCGAGGAGCGCGCGGTTGGCAAACAGGATCGCTCGGTCGCGGAAGACGGCAAAGCCGACCGGCAGCCGGTCGAGGAAACGCAGCGGGACGGCCTCGGGCGCGGGCGCCGTTGTCGCTGCCGGGAGCGGCACGGTTGCCGGGACGGGAGAAGTCGCAACGGGGCCGGCCGGATCGGCGGCCGTAGCGGGCGGCTGGGGTCCGGTGGCGGGCGAATCCGCGGGACGCCGCGGGGCGATCGAGCGCAGGGCGTCGGCGATGCGGCGGAAGGCATCCTGCTCGTTGCCGTTGAGCGCGCGGCTCTTTCCGGCCGATGGAAGGTGAACGATGTTCGAACCGTCGTTCTCCGGCGTCGCTGCCTCGGCCGCCGGTTCGGCGCGGATGGCGGGCGGCTCGGCCACGGGAGGCGCGGCGGGCGCGGCGCTCTCCAAGGCCGGAGCGGGCGCATCCGGCGCGGTCTCCTCGGGAAGGTCGCGCCTGATGTCGGAGGTGCGGCAGACGCCGAATCCCCGGAACCCCTCGAAAGTCCCGCTGCGGCTGAACGCGGGCAGGGCGGCGAGGTCGACGGCTACGGCTTCCGAGGAGTCCTGGATCGGCCAGTAGACGGTTATCCCGCTCCAGGTGTCGCGGCGCGACAGTGCGCGCTCCACGAGGTCGGCCGCGCCAAGCCCGAGTTCCTGCGCCACCTCCAGCCAGCTGCGGCCGACGATGGCGGCTCGTCGCGGGCCGACAACGGTCGCCAGTTCGGGCGACACCTGGGTGAACCGGCGGTCCGGGTCGATCTGGAACACGAAGCGCACCGGGGCGGGCCGGGGGAAGAAGGCGAACGCCGCATTCGCAGGCGTCGGAAAGGGCTGGCGTGCCGCGACGGCGGGCGATGCGGCGGCGCCGGCTGCCGCGCCTCCGCTTCGCGCCGTGGCCTCGATCACGGCGTCGGGCGCGGCATCGGCAGCCTCGGCCGCATCCGGCGTCGGCTCCTCCACGGAAACGGCATCCGCGGCAACCTCGGGCGCCTTCGTCTCGCCGGCCGCGGCCGGGACTGGCTCAGCCTGGGCTTGGCCGACAACCGGCGGGGCAGCGAGGTCGTCGATGACGGGCGGCGGCGGTGCCTCGGGATCATCGGCCCGCAGCGGTTCGACCGTTGCCGGCCGTGGGTTCCTGTCCTCATTCGCCGGCGCCGTCGGGGCGATGGGCGCTACGGTCGCGTCGCCGGCTTCGGCCGGGCCCACCAGCGCAAGGACAAAGGGGCCTTCCGGGGTGGCTACGGCCGCCAGCCCGACGAGCCGCTTCTCCCCGCCGAAGACGATCCGGCGCTTGAGCATCCGACGGCCGCTCGCCGCCGTGCTCGCGGCAAGCGCACCGAGGGCGGCAGGGCCGTCGGAAACCTCGCGAAAGCCCTCCGACGCGCCGACGATCCGTCCGTCAGGGCGGAGCACGACCGCAGCGATATCGTCTTCCGCGATCGCCGCGGCGAGGCCGAAGGCGCGCCCAAGCAGTGGCTCCACCCGGGCGGGCGGCTGCAGCGACGAAAGGAGGAGCGCGTCGCCGTCCTCGTCGAGCGGCACGCGCGTCCCGAGGCAGAGCACCGGCTCTGTTGCGCCCTGGACCGGGAAGCGGATGACCGTCATCTGCGGCTCGCCCGCCGGTGTCGCAGCCATCGCCGCGGCGACCTGGAGACCCACGGGGTTGCCATCGCCGAAGCGACGCTGCAGAAGGGCATGGACGTTCGGCGCGCCGAGGAAGTGCACGCCCGCCGCATTCGCCCACAGGATGCGGCTGCCATCCTCGGCCCACAGGAACGCCGGACGCGGATCGAGGAGCACCGCCCCCGTTTCGGGAAGCGCCGTCAGGTCCAGATACGCGTGACCCTGTCGAATCATCCGGCGACCACCCACGGACGGGACATCGGGTCCGTCCTCGCCCCTCATGGCTAACGAATTGTGAATAGGCACACAAACCCGGCGCGCGTCCACGCGAACCGGAGTCCTTCTCCACGGCGATTGCCGAACGCGGTTAAGGGCGTCTGCAGGGGGCCTTGGACGCCGGTCGTTCGCTCCGCGACACTTCGCGATGCGTGCTTGCTTGAAAGGCGGGTGACGACCCTCTAGGTTCCGCGCCGATTGGCCATGCAGCTGTAGCTCAGTTGGTAGAGCACCGGATTGTGGATCCGGGTGTCGCTGGTTCGAGCCCAGCCAGCTGTACCAATCGCCTCCCGAAGACCCGTGTCAGATCCAGGACGCCACCCCGTCGTTCCGGCGCCGCGAAGCGGAACCCGGAACCTCTTGTGCGGGGTGCATGCCTCAAGGGTGGCCGCTGCCAGGCGGTGCCACGGGACGTTGCGGCTATCCGGCTAGGCGACGACCAGCCGAACACCATCGACCCGTCAGGCCGCTATCGGCCATGGACGACTAGAAGTCGCCGAAATCGCCGCCGCCGTCGAAATCGCCCGTGCCGGCGTCGAAATTGTCACCTGCGTCCGCGGTCCCGTCGGCTGCAGCAGCCTCGCTGCCGCCGTCGAACATGCCGGTGATGGCGTTGGCGATCAGGACGCCGCCGGCAACGCCGAGGGCGGTCTGCGCGGCGCCGGCGAGGAAGCCGCCGCCCGCCCGGCCGTAGCCTTGCTGCCCATAGCCCTGCTGGCCCTGCCCGTAGCCGCGCTGCGGGTAGCGCTGCTGCGGAACGGGTGCCCGCTGGCCGCCGCCGCCGAAGAGGCCGCCGAACAGCCCCTGCGGACGGCTCTGCTGCTCGAGCTGCATGATGCGCTGCTGTGCGGCTTCCAGCGCCTGCTCCTGCACGACGATCGTCTGCGCCATGTAGTAGGGCGCGCCCGGCTGCTGCGCCACGCGCTGGCGAATCAGCGCCTCGGCTTCCGGATCGCGCGGCGCGGCGGTGCGCTCGACTTCGCCCAGCCGGTGGAAGAGCTGGTCGATCGCCTGGCGGTCATTGTTGTCCATCACATCCTCCGTCGCGCCGGCCTCGCTGCGGGCGCTCCACAACATGTGTGCCGCCCAGGGCGCTTCGGCAAGCCGCGCAAGCGCTGCAATTCGGCAAGGCCGCTGTGTCCGCCGCCGGTCCGGCCGGGCTGGAGATGGCTGCCCCTCTATTGACTTCCAGGGGGCGGCCGGCCGAGATGGCGGTGTCGTGGTTCTCACCGGTGCCGGCTGTCGGAACGGTGAGCTAAGAGGGAATCCGGTAACTCCCGCAAGGGATTAGGCCGGAGCTGCCCCCGCAACTGTAAGCGGCGAGCCGCCCGACGATCGCGCCACTGGCATCGCAGGATGCCGGGAAGGCGGTCGGGATGGTGCTGACCCGCGAGCCAGGAGACCTGCCTCGACGACGTGCTTTTGCTCGGGGCGGGGTGTCCCGGTCAGTCGTTGCCCGCACGGCCGTCGGCCGTCCGCCAGCGCCCGATCGGACTTTGGCCCCTCGGCAATGGGGTGCCTATGTCCGTCGTGTCCGGGGCTGCCAAAGAGGCAGCAACTGACCATCCATCGCGTTCGTCCGCAATTGCCCCGGAAGGTGCAACAGAGGAACTGGATCGCGTGGCGCGTCGCCCGGCACGCCACTGGGTCGTGCTCGGGGCGCTCGGCGTAGCGCTGGTTCTCGCCTTCCTTCTCGCCATCGCCATCGGTTCCGTGTCGATCCCGCTCGGGTCGGTCGTGTCGATTCTCCTTGGCGAGATCCCGGAGCGCGCGAGCTGGACCGTGATCGTCAACGACGTCCGGCTGCCGCGCGCCGTCACCGCCGCGATGTCCGGAGCGGCGCTCGGCATCGCCGGCCTCCAGATGCAGACGCTGCTGCGCAATCCGCTCGCCGATCCGTTCGCGCTTGGCATCACGTCCGGCGCCAGCCTCGGCGTTGCCATTGCGGTCCTCGGCGCCGGCAGCGCTGCCGGCGCGCTGCTCGGTGGCGCGTTCGGCCTTGCGGGGGACCTTGCGGTGGCGGCGGCGGCCATCCTCGGCGCCTTCGCCGTCCTCGTGCCCGTTCTCCTGCTGGCGAGCCGCGTCCGGAACGCCGCGACGATCCTCATCATCGGCCTGATGTTCGGCTACGCGGTGCAGTCGGTTGTGACGATCCTCGTCGTCGGCACGTCCTTCGAGCAGCTGCAGCGCTGGATCGCGTGGGGCCATGGCTCGTTCGGCGGCGTCACGTCGAACCAGCTCGCGATCTACGTTCCCCTTCTCGCGCTCGGCATCGGCCTTGCCGCGGCAACGACCAAGCAGCTCAACGCGCTCCTTCTCGGCGAGGCGTACGCGAAGTCGATGGGCCTCAACGTCCGCGCCATGCGCATCGCGACGCTGGCCGGCGCTTCGACGCTTGCCGGCGTCGTCACCGCCTTCTGCGGCCCGATCGTCTTCCTCGGCGTGGCGATTCCGCATCTCGCCCGCGGCCTCGTCGGCACTTCCGATCACCGCATGCTCGTGCCGGCGGTCATTCTCCTCGGGGCGGTCGTGGCGCTCCTTGCCCAGCTCGCCGCGCTCGTTGCGAGCGGGGAGGGGCTCCTGCCACTCAACGCCGTCACCTCGCTCATCGGCGCGCCGGTGGTCGTGTTCGTCATCCTCCGTTCGCGTCGCGGGGCGTTTGTCGGATGAGTGCCGTCGCCCTCGAAGCCGAAAGCCTCGTGGTCGGCTACCGCCGCCGCGGCCGGAAGCTGCCGGTGCTGCCCGCGCTCGACCTTGCCGTGCGAACCGGCGAGTTCGTGTGCCTCCTCGGCCCCAATGGCGCGGGCAAGTCGACGCTCCTCCGCACGCTCGCGACGGTGCAGCGGCCGCTCGGTGGCGTGCTGCGCATCGGCGGCGCCGAGGTTTCGACGCTCCGCCAGGTCGAGATCGGCCGCCGGATCGGCCTGGTGCAGACCGAACGGCTCGATGTCGGCGCGCTCACTGCCTATGCGGTGGTGAGCCTCGGCCGCTATCCGCATATTGGCTGGGGCGGTCATCTCGGCCCCGCGGACCATGCCGCCGTGCGGCGTGCGCTCGACAATGTTGGCGCCGCCCATCTCGCCCACCGCGACATCGGCGAGCTCTCCGACGGCGAGCGCCAGCGGATCAACATCGCCCGCGCCCTCGCGCAGGAGCCGGCGATCCTGATTCTCGACGAGCCGACCGCCTTCCTCGACATTGGCTCGCGCGTCGAACTGATGGGTCTCCTCCGCCGCCTCGCCCGCGAGAGTGGCCTTGCCGTCGTCGCCTCGACGCACGACCTCGACCTCGCGCTCCGCTCCGCCGACACCGTGTGGCTGATGAGCCTTGGCCGGCTCCAGGCCGGTGCGCCGGAGGATCTCGTCTTCGGCGGCGAGTTCGAGGCCGCGTTCGGCAGCGAGCGGATCGCCTTCCGCACCGACGAGCGCACGTTTCGCCTCCGCACCGGCTCCGGCCGGCCGGCGATCGTCCGCGGCGACGGCCTCAGCGCGATCCTCGCGGGCGCCGTCCTCGAGCGCGAGGGCTGGGCGATGGTGGCCGAACCGTCGGCCGGAACGCTCGTCGTCACGGCCGGCCCCGCGAACGGCGAATGGCGCGCCGAGATGGGCGGGACGGTTGCCCGCGGCACGACCTACGCGGAACTCGCCACGCTCGCGCGCGGCCTGCCCGAGCACACCTCATCCACCGTCTGAAGAAACACAGGAATATGCATATGCTGCAGCGACTTGTCTTGCCGTCCGGAATCTTCTTCGGAGCCGCGCTCCTCGCTGGCTCGGCCCTCGCCCAGGCGCCGGCCGCGAACATTGCCGAGGGGTGCGTGGCCACGTTCGACCCGACGGCGGACTATTTCCCGGACAAGGTCGTCGTGGAGCACGCCGCCGGTTTTAGCGTGACCTATTTCGACTCGTACAAGGTCGTGACCGTGGCCGAGCCGTTCCAGGGCGGCGCGCCGGAGACATACGTCCTCCTCCAGTGCGGTGCGCCGGAGCCCGAGCTCGCCGGTGATCTCGCCGGCGCGACAATCATTCCCGTGCCGGTCGAAACGGTCTTCTCCGCCAGCGCCACGCACAACCCGATGCTCGAGGCGCTCGGTGTGCTCGACCGCCTCACCGGCGTCAGCTCGCTCGCCTACACCGCAACGCAGGCGGTGATCGACCGCGGCGCCGCGGGCGACATCGTCGAGTTCGCGCCGACCTTCGAGACGAATGTCGAGGTGATCCTCGACGCCGGCCCGCAGCTTCTCATGACGGGGGGCGCCGACGATCCGGCGTACCGAACGCTGCGAGGTGCGGGCATTCCGATCGTCGCCAACGCGGAGTGGCTCGAGGCCGACATCCTCGGCCGTGCCGAATGGATCAAGTACATCGCGCTGTTCTTCAACGCCGAGGCGACGGCGGAGACGGTGTTCGGCGAGATCGACGCCGCCTACGCCGCAGCGGTGGCGCTGGGTGCCTCGGTCCCGGAGGCGGAGCGGCCGCTGGTGTTCTCAGGGTCGGGATTCCAGGGCATCTTCTACGCCTCGGGCGGTGCTTCCTACGTCGCCCAGGCCATCGTCGCGGCGGGCGCCACCTATGTCTTTGCCGACAACCGCGACGCCGGCTCCATCGCGTTCGCGGATCTCGAGCAGCTCCTCGACCGCGCCGGCGATGCGCCGTTCTGGATCAACGCGGCCACGAACTACCGGACCCTGGCCGACATCGTCGCCGAGGAACCGCGGCTGGCCGCGCTTCCCGCCTCGCAGTCCGGCCAGGTGTGGGTCTACGACCGCATGTCGACCGCGTCGGGAGCACTTGGCTACTGGGAACTCGGCGTGATGCGGCCCGACCTGATCCTCCTCGACATGCTCGCGATCTTCCACCCCGATCTGGTGCCGGACCACGACCTCGTCTTCTACCGGTCGATCGAGGCGACGCGGTAGCGCCGGCCCGCAGCCAGGGATTGTCACAGACGAAGAAAGGGGCTCCGCGGTGCGGAGCCTCTCCGCCCGGTCAGGGCCGCCCTAGCGGCCCAGGCGGAGGGTCACGCCCGCGCGAATGGTGTGGCCACCGGCGGCGACGAAGTGGGCGGTGCCGGGATTGGTCGGGCCGAGGTCGATCAGCTCGTCGCCGACAAATACGTGGCGGTACTCGACGAAGCCCGCGACCCACCGGTTGAACGCATGCTCGACGCCCGCGCCGAAATGCCTCCCATAGCCCTGGGAAAGCCCCGAGTGGAACCACACGGTGTCAGTGTCCTGCGACGCCGTCGGGCCGCCCGATGTCGTCACGCGCGAGAAGTTGAATCCAGCCTGCACGTAGACCAGGTTCCGGGCAGCGCCATAGCCGACGCGGAAGAGCACCGACGTGGTGTGGTCGATGTGGAACGTTCCCGAATTCGGGTTGCCGGTGTAGCCGCCGCCGACGGTGTTGTAGGTCCAGTCGACACCGATGCCGGCGACGAGACGGCCAAAATCGAAGTCGAACCGCCCCATCACGCCGAGCATGCCTCCCGAGATGCCGAACGCGGCCGGCGGCGCGCCGTCGGGAATATCGGAGGCATGGCCGACGAAGCCGGCGCCGATCACGCCGACGCGGAAACCGGACCAGTCATGGGAGTCCTGCGCCAGGGCGCCTGAGCCAGCACAAAACGCAATCGCCGCCGCGGCTGCGCGAAACGCGCCCATCATCGCCGAATCCCCCACGCCCGTCGCCTGGACAGTAGAGGATTCGCCGCCGCGGACCGTGGCGCGCTCGTCACAACCGGGAAGGAATCAGTCGTCGGAAGTGGGTCCGCCACGCGGCGGGAACGCAGTCTTGCCACCGATCCCTGTCGACGGCGTGCCGGTTGCAGGCACTGTTGCCCCGATGCAACGATCGGTGGGCATCGTCTCGCTGCCGCCGTCCGCATTGTGGCGCTTCCGTGGCGAATGTGCACTACGTACGGTAGTGGCTGGGCGAGAATCGTGCCCGCCTTCACGGGGCATTCGAAATGACGAAGAAATTCCTGATGGCCTCCGCGGCCGGTGCGGCTCTCTGCGCGTCCATGGGCAGCGTGCAGGCCGCTGATGTGATGCCGATCGTCGTTCCGGTGGTGACGCCGGTCGTCGTGCCGGTGCCCGGTCCGGTCCGGGTCGTGCAGTTCGAGACGACCCTTGCCACGATCTTCCCGGGTTCGGGTATGTTCTTCCTCGATTCGGCTGGGGCCGTCGATGTGCGGACGGCGTCGGGTTGGGGCTTCCAGTTGTCATCCGGCAACAGCCATGTGTTCGGGAATGGCGGATACCTCACCGTGAACGGTCGCGTGTACCGGGCCATGGGTGACGCAACCATCGGCGTGTTCGTCAATACGGCGTTCGATTACGGTATGGGGGGGATCAGTCTCCAGGGCTACGGGTTCGGCGTCGACGCGGACTACCACACGGAAGGCGTCGATCTCTTCTACGCGCTGGGGGCCTTCTTCAACGGCGGGTTCTTCGCCGGTGTCCAGTCGGTCTTCCTTGCCGATGTCGAGCGCGGCAACTTCCGCATCGAGGCCGCTTCCCTCGTGCAGGGGCCTCCCCTGAACGGCTTTGGCGGAGTTCAGGTCGGCTATGCGCTCGGCCCGGTCACGCCTTACGCCTTCCTCGCCGGAGCCTTCGGGGGCGGGTTCGGCGGCGTCGCCGGGGTTGGCCTCGAGTTCGAGCACGAGGTTGGGGACCGCCTGACCCTCACGGCCGATGCCCTGCTTGGCGTAGGGTATGGGATGGCGCCTCCCGGCCTGGCATGGCTTGCGCAGGCTGGCTTCGAGTACACCCTCGGCGCCGGCGGAGACGGCCCGTTCACAATCGAGGGCAGGATCACGACTGGAACCGGTGGCGGGTTTGCCGCCGAGATCGGCATCGGCCTGAAGTTCGGCGACGGCCGGGTTACCGGAACGGGCGGCATCCTGTTCGCCGACCTTCCGGAATGGTTCCTCTAGCAGCCTCAGGCCTCTCCTGAATCGAACAGGCTGCCCTGGTCACGCGACGGCGCGCCCCTGCGCCGTCGCGGCTTTTTCGGCCCGACGCCAGCCGTGGAGACGATCGCGGCGCGTGCGACGATCCAATCGTCCTGCCGGCGCAAGCACGCCGCCGCGGGCAAGGACACCTTCCTTCAACAGCTGAGGCGTCTCGGCCCTTCGCTGCGAAGTGGTGCGTTCACTCCGGTTCCAGGCTCGGAGGTGTTGCGGCGAGGCAACGGAGTCCGGCTATTTCAACTTGGGGTCGTCAGCACTTGTGGCGCGACGAAGACGACTGTGCGTTTCTGTACCGTTAGGATTTGCCGTCCGGAGCATCCGTGATTCTGCTCCGCCGAAGGGGGTTGGAACGTGAAGAAGATCGTGCTGACGAGTTCGGCGGCCGCCATAGCGCTGGCGGCCGCTGCGAGTGCGGCCCAGGCGGCAGACGTGATGCCGATTGTCGTGCCGGTCGTAACACCGGCGGTCGTACCGCCGCCGGGTCCGGTCAAGGTCGTGCAGATCGACACGACGCTTTCCGGCTATCCTTCCGGGCTGAGCCTGGACACATATGCCGGCGTTGACGTCCGGAGCGTATCCGGCTGGGGCTTCAACCTGATCGTTGGCAATAGCGTCTTCCTCGATGGGCCGCCCCTCGATGGGTTCATCGAGGCTGAAGGGCGCATCTATCGCGCGATCGGCAATGGCACGGTCGGCGTGTTCGCGTCGACGGGCGCCGCCTTCACCCTCGGCTTAGGCGTGGCTGGCATTGGCACGGCCTTTGGCATCGACGCGGACTACAAGACGGACGACGTTCATCTGTATTATTCCCTCGGAGCGATGTTCTCCGGTGGTTTCGATGGTATCCAGTCATTATTCGCTGGATCGATCGACCGCGGGAACTTCAAGGTTGACGTAATCTCGCTTGTCATTGGCCCGCCGCTGTTCGGCTTGGCAAGCGCGAAGGTCGGCTATTCGTTCGGTCCCATCACGCCTTATGTTCGGGTGCTGGGCGCGTTCACCGGGGGCGGCTTTGGCGGCCTCGTAGGTGCCGGCGTGGACCTCGAACACACTGTTGGGGACCGCCTGACGCTAACGGCCAACGCCGAGGTGGACCTCGGCTTCAGCCTGATGGGAACGACTCTCGCCTGGACGGCCGAGGCCGGCTTCGAATACACAATCGGTGCAGTAGGCGGTCCGCTGTCCCTTCGCGGCAACGTAGGCGGTGGCCCGGGTCCCGGCCTGTCGTTCGAGATTGGCATCGGGCTGAAGTTCGGCGGAGGACGGGTGACCGGAATTGGTGGCATCGTGTTCGACGACCTCCTTGATGACTTCCTGTTGTAGCTCATAGGGCCATCCGGCTGGGCGCCTGACACCCTCGAGGTTCAGGCGTCCCCCGTGCCGAACAGGCTGCCCTGATCCGGCGACGGCGCGCCCATGCGCCGTCGCGGCTTCTTCGGCCTGACCCCGCCGGTCGTCGCGATCGCCGCAACGCGGCCGTCGGTGAATTCGAGATCGACCATGCCGCCCGCCGGGACATCGGCCGCGCGCGCCACGATCGAATCGTCCTGCCGGTGCACGAGGACGTAGCCGCGGGCGAGGATGCTCTCCTTCGACAGCGCGAACGCGTCGAGGAGCTTGTCGAGACCCTCCAGCCGCTGCCAGGCAATCGCAAGGCCCTGCGCCATCGCGCGATACTGCCGGCTCTGCAATTCCTCCACGCGGCGCCTGCCCTGCGCGAGGCGCTCGATCAGCGGGTCGGCCCGCAGCCGGCGTGAAGACTGGACGAACGCGGCGCGCTTCCGCTCGGCATGGACCTCCAGTGCCCGCTGCTTCCGCCCCGCAGCAACCGCGAGCCGCTGCCGCGCCTGCTCCACCAGCCGCATCAGGCCGCCCGGCGCGAGGCCCGCGACAGCCCGGTCGAGCCGCGCGCGGTGCGCCAGCGCATTTGCGCCGAGCGACCGGCCGAGGCGGGCGGACAACTCGTCGAGCGAGCGGCGGGGAATGGCGAGGATGTCGGCCGGGCCGGGGAGGGCGCGCGCCGTGGTCGTCACCTCGCGGCGGCCGAGCTCGATCACCCGGCCGATGCCGACCCTGCCGCGCGTCACCGCCTTGTCGAGCCGCCCGACGAGCTCCGAGCGGACCGGCACGGCAATTTCGGCGGCGCCCGTCGGTGTCGGCGCCCGCATGTCGGCGACGAGGTCGAGCAGTGTCGTATCGGTCTCGTGCCCGATCGCCGAGATCAGCGGGATCGCCGATCGCGCCGCTGCGTGGACGACGATCTCCTCGTTGAACGGCCAGAGATCCTCGAGGCTGCCGCCGCCGCGGGCGATGATGAGGAGGTCGGGCCGCGGCACCGGGCCGCCCGGCTCGATCGCGTTGAAGCCGGCGATTGCCGCCGCGACCTCCTCGGCGGCGGTCTCGCCCTGCACGCGCACCGGCCACAGGATGACGCTGGTCGGGCAGCGGTCGGCGAGGCGGTGGAGGATGTCGCGGATGACCGCGCCTGACGGCGATGTCACGACGCCGATGATTCGCGGCAGGAACGGCAGTGGCCGCTTCCGCGCGGCGTCGAACAGGCCCATCGCCGCGAGCCGCTTCCGCCGCTCCTCGAGCAGCGCCATCAGCGCGCCGACCCCGGCGGGCTCCAGCGTCTCGATGATCATCTGGTAGTTGGATTTGCCCGGGAAGGTCGACAGCTTCCCGGTCGCGATGACCTCGAGGCCTTCCTCCGGCTTGAACTTGATCCGGAGCATGCTCGTCCGCCACACGACCGCGTCGAGGCGGGCCTTGTCGTCCTTCAGCGTGAAATAGGCGTGGCCGGAACTGTGCGGGCCCTTGTAGCCGGAGATTTCGCCGCGCACCCGAACCCAGCCATAGGCATCTTCGACCGTGCGCTTCAGCGCGGCCGAAATGCCGGAGACGGTGTACTCTGGGACATTCGGAACGGGCGCTGCCATGCGCCACAGGTGACGGCCGGCCGGCGGCCCGTCAAGCCGGGGAGGGGATCATGACCGAGGGCACGCGCCAGCGGCTGTTCGTGCGGACGAGCCTTTCGGCCGGCGCGACGGTGGACCTCGACCCGGCGCAGACGAACTACCTCGTCAACGTGCTGCGGATGGCGCCGGGCCAGGCGATCGCCGTCTTCAACGGCCGCGATGGCGAATGGAAAGCGACGCTCATCGAGCGCCGCCGCCGCAGCTTCGCGCTCACGGCGGAGCGGCAGGACCGCGCCCAGACCGCGCGCCCCGACCTTTACTACCTCTTCGCGCCGCTGAAGCAGGGCCGGCTCGACTACATGATCCAGAAGGCGGTCGAGATGGGGGCGGGGATGATGACCCCCGTGCTGACCCAGCACACCCAGGTCAGCCGCCTCAACACCGAGCGGATGGAGGCGAATGCCATCGAGGCGGCCGAGCAGTGCGGCCTCCTGTCGATTCCCCAGATCGACGATGCCGTCCCGCTCGGCCAGCTGCTCGATGCCTGGCCGGAGGTCGAACCCGAACGGCGCATCGTCTACTGCGACGAGGCGGCGCCGATGGCCGATCCGGTGGCGGCGCTGGGGACCATCAGCGACCGCAAGGTCGCGGTCCTGATCGGGCCGGAGGGCGGCTTCTCGGCCGACGAACGGACCCGCCTCAGGGCGCTGCCATTCGTCACGCCGATCCGCATCGGACCGCGGATTCTCAGGGCCGACACGGCGGCCGTGGCGGCCCTTGCCATCGTTCAGGCCGTGCTGGGCGACTGGCGCGAAACCCGGAACCAGACTATTTGACCGCCCCGTTGCCGACCTTCGGCCGGGGCATCTGCCGGCCGGGAGGGTTCGCCCAGCGGAGCCTTCATGGCGCGTGACGTTACCGACCCGATGCCGATCTCGACGCGCGACGAACTCGTCGCCGCGCTCGAATCGGGTTCCAAGCCGCGCTCGGAATGGCGCATCGGCACCGAGCACGAGAAGTTCGGCTTCCATACCGACGATCTGTCGCCGGTCCCCTATGAGGGGCCGCGCGGCATAAGGCATCTCCTCGACACGATGGAGGGGCTGCTCGGCTGGCAGCCGATCATGGACGCGGGCCTGCCGATCGGCCTCGTCGATCCCATCGGCCTTGCCGCGATCTCGCTCGAACCGGGCGGCCAGTTCGAACTCTCCGGCGCGCCGCTCGAGACGATCCACCAGACCGCGCGGGAACTGAACGCGCACCTCGCGCAGCTCCGTGAGGCCGCCGACCCGCTCGGCATCGGCTTCCTCGGCCACGGCTTTGCCCCGTCATGGAGCCGGGCCGAGGTCCCGGTGATGCCGAAGTCGCGCTACGAGATCATGTCGCGCTACATGCCGAAGGTCGGCAGCCTCGGCCTCGACATGATGTTCCGGACCTGCACCGTGCAGGCCAATCTCGACTTTTCCGGCGAAGCCGACATGCGTCGGAAGATGCGCGTATCGATGGCGCTCCAGCCGATCGCGACCGCGCTGTTCGCCAACTCGCCCTTCACGGAGGGGAAGCCGAACGGCTTCCTGTCCTTCCGCTCCGAGATATGGCGGGACACCGACCCGTCGCGCACCGGCATCCTGCCCTTTGTGTTCGAGGATGGTTTCGGCTTCGAGCGCTACGTCGACTGGGCGCTCGACGTGCCGATGTATTTCGTCAAGCGCGGCGCGACCTATCATGACGTCGCCGGGGCCTCGTTCCGCGATCTGATGGCCGGCCGCCTGGCGCAACTGCCCGGAGAGCACGCCACGCTGGCCGACTGGCACAACCACCTGTCGACGCTGTTCCCCGAGGTGCGCCTGAAGCGGTACCTCGAGATGCGCGGCGCGGATGGCGGGCCGTGGTCCTGGCTCTGCGCCCTGCCGGCGCTCTGGGTCGGCCTCCTCTACGACGACGACGTGCTGACCGCGGCGGAAGACCTCGTGAAGGAATGGTCGCTGGCGGACATCGTGGCGCTGCGCGCCGCCGTGCCGCGCGCGGCGCTCCGCGCGCCGATCGCCGGCCGCACCGCGATCGATGTCGCCCGCGATGTCGTGAAGCTGTCGCGCGAGGGCCTTCGCCGGCGCGCGCACCTGTCGCCGATGGGCACCGACGAGACGATCTACCTTGCGGCCATCGAGGAAACCCTCGAGCGGGGCGAGACGCCGGCGGAGCGTCTCCTTCGCCAGTACCGCACCGACTGGGGTGGCGATATCGGCGAACTGTTCCGCCGCTACGCCTACTGAGCAACAGGCTTCTCCATTGCTGATCCCGGGGAGCATGAGCAGCCGCCGCACCGTGTCGGGGCGGAAATGGAATCCTTGTCCGCGAGCGCGCCGCTCCCGATATTTCCCGCCGAACCCCGACAAACTGGAGGACAGCATGACTCTTCGTCTCGGCGACACCGCGCCCGATTTCGAGGCTGACACCACCGCCGGCAGGATCAGCTTCCATGAGTGGCTCGGCGACTCATGGGGCATCCTGTTCTCGCACCCCAAGGATTTCACGCCCGTCTGCACCACCGAACTCGGCACGATGGCGCGCCTCGAGCCCGACTTCCGCGCGCGCAACGTCAAGGTGCTCGCGATCAGCGTCGATCCCGTCGACCGGCATGCCGGCTGGTCGCAGGACATCGCCGACACGATGGGCTTCGCTCCGAACTACCCGATGATCGGCGACCCGGAGCTCAGGATCGCCAAGCTCTACGACATGCTGCCGGCCGACGCGGGCGAATCGTCCGAGGGGCGCACCGCCGCCGACAACCAGACCGTCCGCACGGTGTACGTCATCGGCCCGGACAAGAAGATCAAGCTCGCGCTCGCCTATCCGATGACCACCGGCCGGAACTTCGACGAGATCCTGCGCGTGATCGATTCGATGCAACTCACCGCGAAGTTCAAGGTCGCCACGCCCGCGAACTGGAAGTCGGGCGACGACGTCATCATCGCCGGCTCGGTCACCGACGAGGCGGCGAAGGCGATCTACCCGGACGGCTGGCGCGCGCCGAAGCCGTATCTGCGCTACGTGCCGCAGCCGAAGGGCTGACAGGCAGCACGACGACGACAAAATTCACGGGCGCCGCGGTCCTTCCGCGGCGCCTTTTTCGTTTGGCCTGCGGCATGCCTGCTCTGGATTCCACAGGCTCCCGGGAGCACTAATCGCGCGGATTGGCGGAGACGAGGCTGATGGACGGCGATACCCGCGCAGGCGGAATGGTATCGGGCGCGACGGGGCAGAGCCTCATCCAGCACCCGATGCGCGATCTCGTCCTGCGCGAGATCCATGCGCGCCCGTTCCAGGTGATGACGACCCCGCGCCTGGTGCTCCACTACGCCTTCTCGACCGATCCCGTGACGTCGAAGCTTGCGCGCGAGGAACTCGTACAGCGCTGCGAGGTACTGGGCGTCCGCGCCCCGGACCTGGATGCCAACCAGCACATCGTCTGGATCGGCTCCGTGCGCCTGCGCTGGGAGACCCATTCCGAGATCACGACGTACACATGGGACTGTCCGGGCAACGATCCCGGCAATCCGCTCACCCTCGACGACCTGTTTGGGGCGCCGTTCCGGCAGCCCGGCCCGCTGATCGTCGCCGCGCGGCTCGATGTCGTGAAGGACGACGCGCCGGCCGAGGCGCTTCTCCACGGCCTCGACCCTGGCTCGACCGCGGTCGCGACCATGCGCGACGGGCGCGCGATCGGCGCCACCGACTTCCGGCTCCGCGCCGACGGGCTGACCCGCATCCTCATCGTCGATCGCGGCCTCTACGCGCATGAGATCGGCGCGCTCGTCCAGCGGCTGATCGAGCTGGAGACCTATCGCACGCTCGCCCTCCTGGGCCTGCCCGAGGCGCGGCGGCTGCAGCCTTCGATCGCCCGGATCGAACTGGCGCTCCAGGACACCATCCAGAAGATGAGCACCACGCCCGACCTCAACGCCAACCGGATGCTGCTTGGGAAGGTCACCGAGCTTGCCGCCGAAGTCGAGATGGAGGTCGCGCTGTCCTCGTTCCGGTTCGGGGCCAGCCGGGCCTATGACGAGATCGTAAAACTCCGCCTGCGCTCGATCCGCGAGGCCCCGCTCGACGGCTACACTCGCTGGAGTTCGTTCCTCGAGCGCCGCATGGCGCCGGCAATGCGGACCTGCCAGAACGTCGAGGCGCGCCAGCAGGAACTCTCCGTCCGTATCGGCCGGGCGGCGAACCTCCTCCGCACCCGCATCGAGGTGGAACTCGAACAGCAGAACCGGGAGCTCCTGTCGTCGCTGAACCAGCGCGCCAAGATGCAGTTCCGGCTCCAGCAATGGGTTGAGGGTCTCTCGGTCGCGGCCGTTTCATACTATGTGGTCGGGCTCGTCTCTTACCTTGCTGCAGGCGCCGAATCGCAGGGCTGGGTCGACCGCTACCTGGTGACGGCGATCGCCGTTCCGCCTGTCGTTCTCGGCATCTGGTGGTTCGTTCGCCGGCTGAGGTCGCGCCATGAAGCCCATGACGACGAGGATGAGGCCGGCAGGCATTGACGCAAGCCACCCATGCGATACCAAGCAAACCGGCTGGAACGCGTCCCCAACGGGCGCATCGCGGGAACTCCCGATGACCATTGCTGAGAACGCAGGACCGGTTCGCGGCGTCGTCGTCACCGGTCCGGAAGGCCCGCGCTACGCCGAAGTGCTGACGACGCCGGCGCTCCGGTTTCTCGCCGACCTCCACCGCCAGTTCGACGTGCAGCGCCTCGACCTCCTGTCGGAGCGGTTCGCGCGCCAGGCCCGGTTCGACCGCGGCGAACTGCCGGACTTCCGGCCCGAGACGATCCACATCCGGGAGGCGGACTGGGTGGTGGCCGAGATGCCCGCCGAGATCACCGACCGGAGGGTGGAACTCGCCGGCCCGGTCGACCGCCTCACGCTCCTGCACGGCCTCAACTCGGGCGCGCGCACCTTCATGGCGGACTTCGAGGATGGCCTCGCGCCGACCTTCGCCAATCTGATGGACGGCCAGGTCAATCTCCTCGACCGCTGGCTCGGGACCCTGTCGGCGACCGACCCGGCCAGTGGCGCCACGCTGACCCTGTCGGACCACCCCGCGGTACTGATGATGCGCCCGCGCGGCCTCCATCTGCCGGAGGCCCATATCGTGGTCGACGGCGAGGAAATGTCCGGCGCGCTGGTCGATTTCGGCCTTGCCGTCTTCCATGCCGCCGCCCGTTCCGTGGCGGCCGGGTCGCGGCCGTATTTCTACCTGCCGAAGCTCGAAAGCCACCTCGAGGCGCGGTGGTGGAACCAGGTGTTCGTGTTCGCCGAGGACGCTCTGTCGCTGCCGCCGGGCACGATCCGCGCCACCGTCCATATCGAGACGCTGCCCGCCGCGTTCGAGATGGACGAGATCATCCACGAACTCCGCGACCACATGGCGGGCCTCAATTGCGGCCGCTGGGACTACATCTTCTCGCTCCTCAAGACCTTCCGCAGCACGCCGGCCTATCTGCTGCCGGACCGGTCCCAGGTCGACATGGGCGATGCGTTCCTGAAGGCCTATTCCGAGCTGCTGATCAAGACCTGCCACCGCCGCGGCACGTTCGCGATCGGCGGCATGTCGGCTTTCATTCCCGATGGCGCCGACCCGGTGCTCAAGGACCGCGCGCTCGCCGAGATCAGGGCCGACAAGGAACGCGAGGCAAGGGCCGGCCATGACGGCACCTGGGTCGTCCACCCGGCGCTCATTCCGGTGGCGCGCGAGGTGTTCGACCGGCTGATGCCGGGGCCGAACCAGCTCGGCGTCAGCCGTGCCGACGTGACCGTGACGCAGGACGACCTCCTCGAAGTCCACGACGGCATCAGGACGCCCGGAGGGTTCCGCGACAACGTCCGGACCGCCGTGACCTATCTCGAGGCCTGGCTCAGCGGCCGCGGCGCGGTGCCCATCGACAATCTCGTCGAGGATGCGTCGCTGGCGGAGATCAGCCGCGCGCAGGTGTGGCAGCAGATCCGCTTCCGCGCGAGCCTTGCCGACGGCCGGCGGGCGACGACGCAGTTCCTCGACCAGTGCCTCAAGGAGGAGATGGAGCAGGTTCGGGAAGAGATCGGCGACGAGGCATTCAACGCGGGCCGTTTCCCTGAGGCCGTCGAGCTCTTCCGATCGCTGAGCATCGCCGAGACGCTCGAGCCGTTCATGACGCTCGCCGCGTACCGCATGATCGTCTGAGGCGGCGATGGCGGTCGCCGAGGGACTGCTCCTCGAGCCCGACGGTCGTTGTTCGTGCCGCTGGCACGGCGGCATTCCGGAATACCAGGATTATCACCACCGCGAGTGGGGCCGTCCGACCGCCGACGACACCCGCCTGTTCGAGAAGATCTGCCTCGAGGGGTTTCAGTCGGGCCTTTCCTGGCTGACCATTCTCCGCAAGCGCGAGGCGTTCCGGCGGGGCTTTGCCGGCTTCGATGCCGAGCGCGTTGCCGGGTTCGGCCCGGCCGATGTCGAGCGCCTCCTCGGCGACGCCGGCATCGTCCGCCACCGCGGCAAGATCGAATCGGTCATCAACAACGCCCGACGGGTGCTGGACCTGCGGGCGGAGGCCGGCTCGCTGGCCGCCTTCGTCTGGCGATACGAGCCCGGGCCGGCCGACCGGCCGCGCCGGCTGGACCTCGCGACGCTGATGGCGATGCCGAAGACCGTCGAATCGACCGCCCTGTCGAAGGATCTCCGGAAACGCGGATGGTCGTTCGTCGGGCCGACGACGATCTATGCCTTCATGCAGGCCGTCGGCATCGTCAACGACCACATCGAAGGATGCTGGTGCCGCGCCGGATGCGAAGCGGACCGCGCAGCCTTCGCGCGGCCGGCGTGACGTCCGTCAGGGTGTCCCGGTCGTGGGCGGCGGCAGCGGGCAGGGCGTGGGGTCGTTGACGCAGGGCGGCACGACCACGCCGGGCAGGGGCTGGTAGTTGATCCCCTCGGGCTGCCGGAGGTTCAGGACGTTCGTCATGTCCTGGAAGGTCTGCGCCGTGGTGCCGACGCCGGTGCCGTAGGTCGTACCGCAGCCCGCGAGGCTGCACGCCAGGACCACCAGAAGGCCGCCTCGGATGAGCGTGTTCTGTCGCGCGCGCTCAAGATTCATCCGGAATTCCCTCTTCTGGAACGGTCGTCGGATTGCCCGCGGCATCCGGCGGCTGTCGGCGACGCCAATGGCGCATCACCGCGGCCGATTTTAGGCAATGCCGGCCAGAGCGGCAACCGCGCCGACCGGACTAAGGCATCCGGTCGAGGGCGCGGTCTATTGCCGAACCCGGCCCTGCTGCCGCGTTGATGGCGCGCGCCGCTGCGGCATCCCGGTCGATCTGCGCGACGAGCGATTCGATCCCTTCGAAGCGCTCTTCGGGTCTGAGCCACGCAAGGAAGGTCACCGTCATCTCCTTGCCGTAGAGGTCGCCGTCGAAATCGAACACGTGAACCTCGAGGAGCGGTGCCGCGTCCATCAGGAAGGTGGGCCGCACCCCAAAGCTTGCGACCGCGGAACGCGTGGGCTGGCCCGGCCACGCCGCCATCACGGCATAAATGCCGTGGCGAAGCGCCGATGCGGTCTCGAGCCGGATATTGGCGGTGGGATAGCCGAGTTCGCGGCCACGCTTGTCGCCATGGATGACCGGCCCCGTTGTCCGCCAGCGATAGCCCAGCATTGCGTTGACGGCCGCGATGTCTCCGGCGGCGAGCGCGTTCCGGATGCGGCCGGAGGAGAACGGCTCGCCGTCCTCGCGGAGAACTGCCGGAAGCGCCCGCACGGTGAAGCCCAGTTCGTCCCCGAGGCGCCGGAGGAGGGCGACGTCCCCGGAACGCTTGTGGCCGAACCGGAAATCCTCGCCGACGACGATGCCGGCAACGCCGAGCCGGCCGGCGAGGAAATCGCGTACGAAAGCCTCGGGAGCAAGGGCTGCCAGCGCCGCGTCGAACCGGAGTTCGACGATTGCGTCGATCCCGACCGCACCGAGGATGCGGCTGCGCGTTCCGGGCGGGGCGAGCCGGAACGTGGGTGCCTCCGGACGGAGCACCGTGCGCGGATGCGGCTCGAACGAGAGGACGCCCGCCCGTGTTCCCAGCGACGAAGCCTCTGCCTCGGCCACCGCGATCAGCGCCTGGTGGCCACGATGGACCCCGTCGAAATTGCCGACCGCAAGCACCAGGCCGCGATGCGATGCGGGGATGTCGGCATCGTCCGAGGCGGCGATCCGAAGCGGCGGCTGATGCATCGTCACCACGTCAACCGCGGCATCATCGCGTCGGCGCGGACCTCGCTTCGCGCCAGGAAGCCGCGGACGCGCTCGGCGTCGTCGCCATACTCCCCGGCGTGGATGCCGCCGGTGATGAAGAGTACCGGCAAGCCCGTCAGGTTGGCGCCGCGAATGTCGGTATGGGCGCCATCGCCGATCGCAAGGATCATGTCGCGCGGTACCGGGCCGCCGGCGATCGCGTCGATGCGCGCCAGGGCGAGCGCATAGATTTCCGGGTGCGGCTTGCCGAGGATCGTGGTCGCGCCGCCGATTGCGCGGTAGCGCTCGGCGAGTGCGCCGGCGCAGGGGATCAGCCGGTTGCCCGCCTCGACCCAGATGTCCGGGTTGGCGCAGAGGAAGGGAAGGTCGCGGGCCCGCATCGCCCGCAGCTGGGGATCGTAGTCCTCCGGCATCTCGGTGTATTCGTTCACGAGCCCGGTGCAGCAGACGATGTCGGCCTCTTCCGGCCCGGTCAGCGTGACCGGCAGGTCGCGATAGAGGACGAAGTCGCGCTCCGGCCCGATGTGGCAAACGCGGGCGCCCGGCATGGTCGCAAGCTTCGCCGCCGCCAGATCGCCCGACGAGACGATTGCGTCATAGGCCGCCGGAACGACGCCGAGGTCGTCGAGCTGCAGCTTGATCGACCACGACGGGCGCGGCCCGTTGGTTATGAGGACGACGATGCCCCCCGCTGCGCGGAACGCCGAGAGCGCGGCCACGGCCGGAGGGAACGCGCTCTTGCCGTTGTGAACCACGCCCCACACGTCGCACAGGATCGCGCGGTAGCGCGGTGCGATCTCGGCAAGGCCGCTGGTGAAATGCGGGAGGAGAGGGCTATCCATCGGCCGCTGAGCTAGAGCCCCGGCCCCTGCGGGTCAAGCCGAACGCCTGGCCGGGGGCGGAGTGACCTTTTCTTTACCGTGATCGGTGACAGTCGATTAACGATCGAAACCGGGGCCGCAAGCGCCACAATGCCCTTCGCCGCAGCCTCCGTGCCGGTGTTCATCCTCGATGCCGATCCGGCGCAGCGCCGCGCGCTTGCCGAACAGATCGGCCGCTCCGCAGGCCATCGGTTCACGGCCGTGGCCTGCGGAGACCTCTCCGAAGCCGAGTCCCTCGCCGTCAGTCGCGGGGCGATCGTCCTGGCGGACATCGACGGTGCGGACGGCACCGCGCACCTCGTGCGGCGCATGGCGGGCCGGCGCGTGATCGCGATGAGCGCGCGCGGCTCCGTCACCGCCGCCGTCGAGGCGATGCGGGCCGGCGCCGCCGATTTCCTGCCGAAGCCTGTGGGCGCGAAGGTTCTCATCGAGCGCCTCGAGGCCGTGATGGCGGCGACGCGTGCCTCGGCATCGGCCGCCGCAGCGGCTGCGGCAAGCCTGCCCGACGCTCCCCCGGCTCCTGCGGCGTCCGGAACCGACTTCGCCGGCTTCGTCGGCCGCTCGCCGGCCATGCGTGCCGTCTACGACCGCATTGTGAGGCTGGGTCGCTCGAAGGCGCCCGTGCTCGTCACCGGCGAGACCGGGACCGGCAAGGAGATCGCGGCCGAAGCCATCCATGCCGAAGGCGGCAAGGACCGCCCGTTCATCGTCGTGAACTGCGCCGCGATCCCGACCGCGCTCGCCGAGAGTGAGATCTTCGGCCATGTCCGCGGCGCCTACACCGGCGCCCATGACGACCGCGCCGGCGCGGCCGAACTGGCGCATGGCGGCACCCTGTTCCTCGACGAGGTGGGTGAGCTCGAGCCGCAGCTCCAGGCAAAGCTCCTCCGCTTCCTCCAGTCCGGCCGTGTCCAGCGCGTCGGCGAGGCCGTGAGCCGGCCGGTCGACATCCGCCTCGTCTTCGCCACCAACCGCGACCTTGCCGCCGAAGTCGCCGCCGGCCGGTTCCGCGCCGATCTCTTCCATCGCGTCAACGTCCTTCGCCTCGACCTGCCGCCACTGCGCGAGCGCGGCGACGACATCGGCCTCCTTGCCGCGCATTTCCTCGACCGCCACGCCGCCGAGGACGGCGTCGCGGTCCCGCAGCTCCAGCCCGATGCCCTTGCGGCGCTTGCGCTGCTCGGCTGGTCCGGCAATGTCCGCGAGATCCAGAACGCCATGCGTCGGCTCGTCGTCGACGCGCCCGGCGTACCGGTCGACGCTGCGATGGTCGTGGCGGCGACCGATGGGCAGAAGTCCGCCGGTGCCGCGCCGGCGAGCGGCGAGGGGATCGTCGCCTTCCACATCGAGGAGCGGCGGATCATCGAGCGGGCCATCGCGCTCTGTGGCGGCAGCATCGCCCGCGCCGCCGCGGCGCTCGGGATCGACGCGTCGACGATCTACCGCAAGCGTTCCACCTGGAAGGCCGGCGCGTGACCCGCTTGCGGCCGCATCCGCGGTCGCGGAAAGTCGACGCTGGAACGGAACGGATCGCCATGGGCTATCGACATCGCCTTGCGGCCGGAATTGTCGCGGTGCTCCTGGCGACGGCGCCTGCGCGTGCCGGCGACGCTGCCGAGGCGCTGGCAGATGCCGAAGCCGCGGCCGCAGCAGGCGACGCCGCCGGCGCATGGACGGAGTTCGACCGCGCCGTGGAGCTGTTCTGGGCGGACGCGCCAATGGCGTTCCGCGCGGCGTCCCTCGTCGGCGAGGACGGCAACCGGGCGCCCGCGACATACGCCAGCGAGGACGTGTTGCGCGTGCTGCTCGCGCCGGTCGGCTATGGCTGGACGCCGATCGCGGACGCCTTCCGCATCCGCCTGGTGGTGGATGTGCAACTCGCCACGCGGGGCGGCGTCGTCCTTGCGGACATCCCGGGTTTCGCAACGCTCGAGCACACCGGGCCGGACAGGACGCGCGAGTTTGCCGCCACCCTGTCCGTCACCCTGCCGGAACTGCGGCCGGATGAGTATGAGCTTCGTCTCGTCCTTCGCGATGCCGCCACCGGCAAGTCCGCGGCGGTGACACTGCCGTTCCGGGCAGCGCCGTAGCCCTCGCGCTATTCGGCGAGCCGCAGCGTCGCGATGTCCTGCCCGATCAGCCGGAAGGCCTCGAGGAGATCGGCGTTGTTGGCCGCGTCGAACGCCTTGTTCGAATCGCTGGCGCAGTCGGCCATGATCTGCTTGGCGCTGAGCTGGTTGGACGGGATCTGGAAGGCGATCGTGTAGACGATGATGTTGGTCTGGCCGGCGATGTTCGCGCAGGCCTCGAGGGTCCGGGCGTTCATCCGTGCGACCACCGTGCTTTCGTTGTTGGAAGTGGTGCCGAGGAAGTTCGCCTTCACGTAGCCGAACGCGCTGTAGAACGACCGGTTGGGGCTGCCGTTGGTGTTGTAGGTGTTCGCGCCGTCCGTCATGATGATGAGGATCTTGCGGTTCTCCGGGTCGTCATACGCGCGGCCTTCCGTGAAGGGGACCGTCGGCGACAACAGCCGCCAGCCCCACATCACACCCTCTTCGATGTTGGTGTAGCCGTTCGCCTGCATGCCGTTGATCCAGCCGAGGACATCCGATTCGTTGGTAGTCAGCGCGCGGACAGGCGTGGTGGTGCAGTTGAGGTTCGGCCCCTGGCCGAGGCCGCGATAGGACGAGCCGACGGTGACGTTCTGGTACTTGCAGACCCGCTCCTGGAGCTGGAGCGGCGTGAGCGGCACCTCCGTCGGCGTTATCTGCGTGACCGTCTGGCCCGCATTCGGGTTGTCGCGCTGGCAATTGCGGAGGTTCCGCCCCGACAGGCCCACACACGGATTCGGGTAAGTGTAGGTCGACGTGGTCGTGTAGAACGGCACTGTGGCGTTGCAGACGCCGCCGGTATCGGACAGCCAGCTGTTGACGTAACCGGAGCTCGGGTAGCCGGCGGTGCCCGGCTCGTCGGGCGCAAACATGGGTACGAACAGCGTCGCCGGAACGGTGGTGGTCGGCTCGGTGTCGTTGACGTCGTACGGGTATGGGCGGGCTTCCACGCAGCCGCCGTAGCTCACGCTGCGAAGCGTGTTCCACAGCGCGAAGCGGTTGGTGAAGGTGCCGAACGCATTGGTCGGCACGCTGTAGCTCGTCGCGTTGGGAAACTGCTGCTGCAGTGCGGCGAGTTCGATTGCGTCGGTCGTGAAGTTGATCGCACTCCGCGGCGAGATTCCGGTGGTGTCCATCCAACTCGGCGGGGACGTGCTGGTGACGCCGATGTTGACGGACGCGGCGAACGGGACAAGCCCGATCCGGATCGGGTCGGGTCTCGGGTTCGAGACGTTGAGGTCGAACAGTGTCGTGACGAGGTTGGTCGCCGCCGTCCGCAGCGTCGAGATCTTGCTGCCCGCCATCGAGGTCGAATTGTCGAGCACAAGCACGACCTCGTAGGTCGCCGCGCCCGCGACCGACCGCGACTTCAGCGCGAAATTGATGTCGTTGATTCCGATGAGGCCGAGGAAATTGGTCGGGACGGCGAGGTTGGTCGTGAGCGTGACCGTGCCGCCATCGACCACGGTGACGAAGTCGAGGTCGAGGTCGAGGCGGCCGGCGACGTTGGCTCGGAAGAATGCCTCCGCCTCCGCCTGGATCTGTGCCACCGTCGCGCTGCCAATGAGGCGGTTGGCGGCCAGCGCCGCGGCATCGAGCGCGTCCTGGACGATCATCCGCTGGTCGTAGGCGCGCGAATAGTCGACCGCGGCGCCCGTCGCCGCGATGAGCGGGATCGACAGCAGGCCGAACATCATCGCGATGTTGCCGCGACGGTCGTGCAGGAACTGGCTCAGCATTCGCGTGGCCTGGCAAAGGGATCGGAACGAAAGAGTTCCTTTGCCGAAAATTTTAGCCGCCGCGGATTTCCTCGGGTTTAAGCCTATCGATCGGATTTGAATACAATTTTAGCCATTCGCGGCGCCGTGGCGTGCTCCGGGCGGGTTCTTCGTGGTGGCGGCGGTCCCGGGAAGCGGCGCGCCTTGGCCGAAATCCGGGCGGCATACGGAGGGATCCGTCGAAGGAGAGCGCGGGGTGCGACGCCAGGGTGCGACGTCGACCGGCCACCCGGATTTCGGGTGTATCCGCCTTGACACCCAACCCACCCGATCCTAAATCCGGCACGTCCTGTTAGCACTCGTCCCAAGAGAGTGCCAAAGCCATTCGGGCGACCGACCGGTCGCTCCAGCTAAAGGGAAGAGCCCCATGAAGTTCCGTCCGTTGCATGACCGCGTGGTCGTCCGCCGCATCGAGGCCGATGTGAAGACCGCCGGCGGCATCATCATCCCCGATACCGTCAAGGAAAAGCCGCAGGAAGGCGAAGTGATCGCCGTAGGTCCCGGCGCCCTCGACGATTCCGGCAAGCGCGTCACGCTCGACGTCAAGGCCGGCGACCGCATCCTGTTCGGCAAGTGGTCGGGCACCGAGGTCAAGATCGATGGTCAGGACTACCTGATCATGAAGGAGTCCGACATCATGGGCGTCATCGAAGGCGCCGTGGCCGGCAAGAAGGCCGCCTAGGCTTTCCGGCCTCCCGATACCCCCCAGTATTCGCAAGAAAGAGACAGTCCCATGGCTGCCAAAGACGTACGTTTTTCCGGTGACGCCCGCGACAAGATGATTCGCGGCGTCGATATCCTCGCCAACGCCGTCAAGGTGACGCTCGGCCCGAAGGGCCGCAACGTCGTCATCGAGAAGTCGTTCGGCGCTCCCCGTATCACCAAGGACGGCGTCACCGTCGCCAAGGAGATCGAGCTCGAGGACAAGTTCGAGAACATGGGCGCCCAGATGGTGCGCGAAGTGGCCTCGAAGACCAACGACATCGCCGGTGACGGCACGACCACGGCGACGGTGCTGGCCCAGGCCATCGTCCGCGAGGGCGCCAAGGCCGTTGCCGCCGGCATGAACCCGATGGACCTCAAGCGCGGCATCGACCTCGCGGTCGAGGCGGCGGTTGCCGATCTCCAGGCCCGCTCCAAGAAGATCGGCACCTCGGAAGAGGTGGCCCAGGTCGGCACGATCTCGGCGAACGGCGCCAGGGAGATCGGCCAGATGATCGCCGAGGCGATGCAGAAGGTCGGCAATGAGGGCGTGATCACCGTCGAGGAAGCCAAGTCCGTCGAGACCGAGCTCGAGGTCGTCGAGGGCATGCAGTTCGACCGCGGCTATCTTTCGTCTTACTTCGTCACCAACGCCGAGAAGATGGTCGCCGAGCTCGAGGATCCGTACATCCTCCTGCACGAGAAGAAGCTGTCGAACCTCCAGGCGATGCTCCCGGTTCTGGAAGCCGTCGTCCAGCAGGGCCGCCCGCTCGTCATCATCGCCGAGGACGTCGAGGGCGAGGCGCTCGCCACCCTCATCGTCAACAAGCTCCGTGGCGGCCTCAAGGTCGCGGCCGTCAAGGCTCCGGGCTTCGGCGATCGCCGCAAGGCAATGATGGAAGACATCGCCATCGTCACCGGCGGCTCGGTCATCTCCGAGGACCTCGGCATCAAGCTCGAGAACGTCACCCTCGACATGCTCGGCAAGGCCAAGAAGGTCTCCATCAACAAGGAGAACACCACCGTCATCGACGGTGCCGGCCGCAAGGAGGATATCTCCGCCCGCGTCACCCAGATCAAGGCGCAGATCGAGGAGACCACTTCCGAGTACGATCGTGAGAAGCTCCAGGAGCGTCTCGCCAAGCTCGCCGGCGGCGTCGCGGTCATCCGCGTCGGCGGCGCGACCGAGATCGAGGTGAAGGAAAAGAAGGATCGCGTCGACGACGCGCTCAACGCGACCCGCGCGGCTGTCGAAGAGGGCATCGTCCCCGGCGGCGGCATTGCGCTCCTCCGCTCGAAGAAGGCCGTCGAGAAGCTGCCGAAGCAGGCCAATTCGGACATCCAGGCCGGCATCAACATCGTCCTGAAGGCTCTCGAGTCGCCGATCCGCCAGATCTCCGACAACGCCGGTGTCGAAGGCTCGATCGTCGTCGGCAAGGTTTCGGAGAACGATACCGACACCTACGGCTTCGACGCCCAGACCGAGACCTATGGCGACATGATCAAGTTCGGCATCATCGATCCGACCAAGGTCATCCGCTATGCGCTCCAGCACGCAGCGTCCGTCGCCGGCCTCCTCATCACCACCGAGGCCATGATCGCCGAGCATCCGAAGAAGGACGCCGGTCCCGCGATGGGCGGTGGCGGCGGTGGCATGGGCGGCATGGACTTCTAGTCCACGCTCTCAGCCTCACGGCTCACGCTTCGAAAGGCCGCCTCCGGGCGGCCTTTCTGTTTTCTGGTTCCCTCCTGGCGAAGCGTCGGAGAACAAGGCTGGACTCGCGGCCGTTTCGGGAGTTGAGTTTGACCGCGTCGTCCCGGCCTGCCGGGCGCGCATTGGGCGTCTGACCTCGGTCTCGACAGCCCGTGAAAGGCCGCCGCAAGGCGGCCTTTCTGTATCCCGCGATTTCTAAGGAACGGTGCCGAGGAGGTTGTGGAGGATCAGCGCGCGGTCGCGCCCGGTCGTCACCTCGTCACGCGCCACCGCCCGCGCTGCTTCCGCCGCGCGATTTGCCTCATCAGGTCGTCCGCATTGCCCGTAGCCGCGGGCGGCAAGCGCGTGCGCCGTTCCGCGGACCACCGGCGGGATTGCGGCAGCGGGAATCTCGCCGAGCGCCGCAAGACCGTCGGCGACGAGCGCCAGCCCCTCGGCAGAGCCGCGAGCCGCGCAGACCCCGCCGGCGAAGCCGATCCGGTTGATCCGCTTGACGATCTCCGGGATGCCGAGCGCTTCGTTCGCCGCCAGCCCCGCGTCGACGACCACGGCGGCGGCCGCCGCGTCGCCGAGGCGGCCGTATGCGCGCGCGAGTTCGTCGCTCAGGACGAACGTCTCGCGCGGCTCCATCGCGGCAAGCCGTTCCGCCGCTGTCGCCAGTGCGGCCAGCGCCTCGACGGTGCGGCCGGCCTTCTCCTGCGCGGCGGCGATCGACAGGTACGCGCGCGCCGCCGCCTCGGCGTCGACGATCCCCACGGCGGCGCGCTCGGCTTCGACGAAATCGCCCTCGAACGCCAGCCGGGCTGCCACGATCGCGCGGTAGAACTCGTCCGACCCCACGAAGTCGGCGATATCGGCCGGACGCGGGACGAAGAGAAGTTCGTCGCGCGCCACAAGCGTCGCCTGGTACCACTCGGCCCAGATGCTGTCCGCCTCACCGGCAGGGGCGCCCTCGATCACCGGCCGCAGTGCGTTGAGGATGCAGATGTCGTCGTTCGGTGTGAACGCGCAGGCGAGTTCGTCGCCGAGGAATTGGGCGACCTCGATGCGGCCCGCCTCGGGTGCGCCCCGCATCGTCGGCGCAGCGAGCGGCACTGCCGCTGCGGCGGACGACACGGAGTTGAGCGCCATCGCAGCCAGGGCGAGCGCAATTCTCGGCACGGCCATTCCGCCCTCCCAGCGAGTTCCCGGTCCAGCGTCATCATCCCATCCCGGGACAGCGGCTTTGGCAACCCCGGCATCGTTCTGCTTCGTTGCTCGATAGGCTAGTGTGCTCGCGGCGGAGGGATTCGCATGCAAGCCAAGCGCCTGATCATCCTGGTGGGTTTCGTGCTGCTGCTGGTCGGCCTCATCTGGTGGGGCGTCTTCTATGGCCGGGCCGCCGATTATCTCCGCCAGCCGGTGTCCGAATATCTCGCGAACGCCGCTCCCTGCACCGTCTACACGACGGAATGGTGCTCCGGGATCGTGCTCCTTGCGAACGTCTTCGGTTTCACCTCCTACCAGCCCTTCATCCTGTGGGCGGCGTTCGCCTGCCTCCTCGTCGGCTTCCTGGCCCCGGCCGGCCGGTCGCGCGAGACCTAGGCGCGCGGCCAAAACCTTGCTGGTCCGGGCGCCATCGGATACCAAGCCCGCCTTCGAGCCTGATCGGAAAGCCGGTTCGGGCGCTTCCGGATTCCGCTTGATATGGCCGACCCCACGAACCGACCGAAGGCCCGCCTGCCGCGCGGCTTTGCCGACCGTACCGCGGCCGACATCCGCACGGTCGACGCGATGCTGGCGCGCATCCGCGCGGTTTATGAGCGCTACGGCTTCGAGCCGGTCGAGACGCCGCTGATCGAATACACCGACGCGCTCGGCAAGTTCCTGCCGGACCTCGACCGCCCGAACGAGGGCGTCTTCTCGTTCAAGGATGACGACGAGTCCTGGCTGTCGCTGCGCTACGACCTGACCGCGCCGCTCGCCCGCTACGTCGCCGAGAATTTCGAGCGCCTGCCGAAACCGTATCGCTCCTACCGCGCCGGCTGGGTGTTCCGGAACGAGAAACCGGGCCCGGGCCGCTTCCGCCAGTTCATGCAGTTCGACGCCGACACGGTAGGCGCCGCCTCGCCTGCCGCCGATGCCGAGATGTGCATGATGATGGCCGACGCGATCGAGGCGGTCGGTCTCAAGCGCGGGCAGTACGCCATCAAGGTCAACTCGCGCCGCGTCCTTGACGGCGTCATGGAACTCGCCGGCCTTTCGGGCGACGAGAACAGCTCGCGCCGCCTCACCGTGCTGCGCGCGATCGACAAGTTCGACCGCCTCGGCGTCGAGGGCGTGCGCCTGCTTCTCGGCGAGGGACGCAAGGACGAGAGCGGCGATTTCACCAAGGGCGCCGGCCTCGCCGGCGACCAGATCGGCACGATCTTCCGCTTCGTGAACGCGCGCGCCTTCGTCGACGGCGCCCAGATGGTCGCCGAAAGTCGCGCGGCGCCGAACGGCGACGCCACCCACAAGGGCATGGACATCGTCGGCTTCCTCGACATGGTCTTTGGCAGGAACGAGACGGCGGCGAAGGGCATCGCCGAACTCCGGACCATCGCCGACCTCGTCCGAGCCGCCGGCTACGCCGACCGCGTCGAGATCGACCCGTCGGTGGTCCGCGGCCTCGAATACTATACGGGCGCCGTGTTCGAGGCCCAGCTTCTCTTCGACGTCCCGAACGAGCGCGGGGAAAATGTCGTGTTCGGCTCCGTCGGCGGCGGCGGCCGCTATGACGGGCTCGTCGGAAGATTTCGCGGCGAGGACGTGCCGGCGACCGGTTTCTCCATCGGCGTCTCGCGCCTTGCCTCGGCGCTGAAGGCTCTCGCGCCTCCGGCCGACGCGCAGGCGACCGGCCCGGTGGTCGTGCTGGTGATGGACCAGCCCGGCCTCGTCGAGGCGCAGCGCATGGTCGGCGACCTTCGACGCGCCGGCGTCACTGCCGAGATGTACCTTGGATCGGCCGGAATGAAGGCCCAGATGAAGTACGCCGACAGGCGCAACGCCCCCTGCGTCGTCATCCAGGGCAGCGACGAGCGCGTCCGGGGCGTTGTCCAGTTGAAGGACCTGGCGCTCGGCAAGGAGCTTGCCGGCAGCGTCGGCGACCACGCCGCCTATGCCGCCGCGCGTCCCGGTCAGTTCGAGGTGGCGGCGGCTGACGTCGTGGCCGAGGTCAAGGCGCTGCTGGAGCGGCAGGCGGCTGGGGTGAGCTAGGAGCGGCTGTGGAAAACCCCGTCGATCGCCTTCGCGGTATCCTCTCCGGCGCCGGCTACGATTTCATCGAGCCGCCGGTGCTCCACGACGCGGATACCTTCCTCGACCTTGCAGGCGAGGATCTCCGCCGCCGGATGTATCTCACCTCGTCGGCGGAGGGGATCGAGCTTTGCCTCCGCCCCGACTACACGATCCCGGTGGCGCTCCATCACCTGACGGCCGGCGGCGATCCCAGACGGGTGGCATCATACGCCTATTGCGGGCCCGTCTTCCGCCAGCGGCCCGGCGAGACCGGTGAGTTCTGGCAGGCGGGCGTCGAATCGATCGGCCGCACCGACCGCGCCGACGCCGACGCCGACACGCTCGCGCTCGCGCTCGGCGCGCTTGCCGCGCTCGGCGTGCGCCCGGCGGTGCGGATCGGCGACCAGTCCCTGTTCGACGCGCTGCTCGACGCCCTTCCGGTGCCGGACCTGTGGCGCCGCCGTCTGGCCCGCGCCTTCGGCGACACGCCGCGCCTGCATGAACTGATCGAGGAGATGGCCGGCCGCTCGGTCCGGCCGCGCCTCGGCCCGATCGCCGCGCGCCATGGCGGCTTCCCGCCGACCATTGAGGACGTCCGCGAGGAGGTGGCGCGCCTGTTCGCCACCGGCGGCATCCCGGAGGTGGGCGGCCGAACGGTGGCCGAGATCGCCGAACGATACTTCGAGCACACCGCGCTGACCGCCGGCTCGCCCGAAAGCCTCGACGCGGCAAACATCCTGTTGCGGTTCCTCGCCATTTCCGGCCCGCCGGACCGCGCCGCCCTGGCCCTGGGCGAACTCGCGGCCCGGGAGACGCCCGCAATGGCAGCCGCAATCGGCGCCTTCACCGAGCGGACGCACGGCTTCGTCCGCCACGGCATCGACATCGACGCCATCCACTTTGCCGCCGATTTCGGCCGCCGGCTCGATTACTACACCGGCTTCATCTTCGAGCTGTCCGACCCATCGCGCGGCGGCGGCCGCCCGCTCGCCGGCGGCGGCCGCTACGATCGCCTCCTGTCGCTGATCCGCACGCGGAACGGCACCGGCGAGGACATCCCGGCGGTTGGCTTTGCGCTCTGGCTCGACCGCCTCGGGGTCCCTGCGCGATGAACGGATCGTCGTCCCTGATCGTTGCCATCCCGTCGAAAGGCCGGCTGCAGGAGCGCGCCAACGCCTTCTTCGCCGGCCACGGTTTCCCTATCGTGCAGCCGCGCGGCGAACGGACCTATCGCGGCACGATCGTCGAAATCCCGGAGGCCGAAATCGCCTTCCTGTCGGCCGGCGAGATCGCCGGCCAGCTCGCTTCGGGCAACGTCCATCTCGGCATCACCGGCCGCGACCTTGTCGAGGAGACGATCGACGACTGGAACGCACGGGTCGAACTCGTCATGCCGCTCGGCTTCGGCTTCGCCGATGTCGTCGTGGCGGTGCCGGAAGCCTGGGTCGACGTCGAGACGATGGCCGACCTCGACGACGTCGCTGCCGATTTCCGCCGCCGCCACGGCCGCCGCCTCAAGGTGGCGACGAAGTACTTCAACCTCACCCACCGCTTCTTCTCCGGCCACGGAATCGCCGACTACCGCATCGTCGAAAGCCTCGGCGCCACCGAAGGGACGCCCGCGTCCGGCGCCGCCGACCTCATCGTCGACATCACCACCACCGGCTCGACGCTGAAGGCGAACGGCCTGAAGGTGCTGGCTGACGGGGTGATCCTGAAGTCCGAGGCGCATCTGGTGGCGAGCCTGGTGGCGCCCTGGAGCGGCGAAGCCCGCGCGGCGCTCGATGCGCTTGCCAGGGGTCTGGGCGCCGGGAAGGCGGCCACCGGTTTTGAACCGCTGCGGAAGAAGCTGCGCCGACAGGACGTGTGATCGCTTTGGCAGGGCAGGCGGCGCGTCGACGGGTAGGTTGGGCCCGGCGAACCGGGCCCAACCAGGATCGGGTGCTACTCGAACGTATACGGCTCGAACTCGGCCGTGCCGATCGTGGCGAACCACTCGCGAACCTGCTCGGGATCGTCGGTGAAGCCGAGGGCGATCTGGAGCAGCATGCGGGCCTTGAGCGGCGCAAGGTCGGCCGCGTTGATCAGCGTACCACCGGTCTCGTAGGCGCCTTCGCCGCCGGTGCGCGAGGTGCCGACGATCACGACGCCGGCCTCGAGTGCCGCGTCACGGGCGCCGTTCTGAAGCGCCGAGATACCGCCCGGGCCGTGACCCGCGATGACGATGCCGGCAGCGCCATTGGCAACCGCGCCGTCGATCGGGCCGGGTGTGGCCTGGATGTGGGTCCACAAGAGGTCGACCGGCGGCATGTCCTCCGGGGCGATCGTCGAGAGGTCGAACGGTGTCGCCCAGGCATCGGTGCCGCAATCCTGCACCCGCGACGGCGCCCGCATCACGCGGATGTTGTCCTGGTTGACGACCCCGAGCGGGCCGTAGAGGCGGGCGTCGAAGGTGTCCATGCGATAGCCGTCCGTCTTGGTGACGTCACGGGACGCGAAGAACTGGTCGTTGAGCAGCACCACGGTGCCGAAGCAGGTCGTGCCGCCCGACGCCGCGAGGCGGATCGAGCTGAACAGGTTCGTGTAGCCGTCATAGGTGAAGGTGCCATACTGGTGCATGGCGCCGGTGAGCACCACCGGCTTCGGCGACTGGATGGTGAGGTCGAAGAAGTAGGCGTCCTCTTCCAGCACATTGGTGCCGGCCGTGAGAACGAGGCCGTCGACCTCAGGATCGGCGAGGAAAGCGTCGATCGTCCGCGAGATGACGTAGAGCTTCTCGATCGTCAGGCCGCCGGAGCTACCGATGTTGTAGCCGTTGGCGGCGAGGTTCACGACCGACAGGTTCGCGATCTCGGCGAGCTCCGGATAGAGGTCCTCGACGACGGTCAGGAGACCGTTGGCCGGGCCGTTGTCGCCACCATAGTTCAGGTAGCTGATGCGGGTCTGGGCGCTCGCGGTGATCGTGCCGCCGGTGTCGAGCACGATGATGTTCGGCAGGTCCGGATTGTACTCCGGGCCGACGGCCGTGATCGGAAATTCCGGGAGTGCCGTCTGGGCGAGCACAGCAGTGGCCGGTGCCGAGGCGAGAGCGGCGACCGCCACCGCCACAAGGTATCGCTGCCGCCGGCCGGCAGGCTTCATTTCGAGAATAGCCAATGGTTTTGTCCTTTTACTACTGCAACCAGCCGGGATGTTTTCCACAAGCGACCTCGTCGCGCGGCGCTGTGGCGCACCGGCGAGGCTTGTGGTCTGGTCACCGTCTGGACGTTGCTTCACAACATCATGCGACGTCGGTGTCGCATCGCCGCTAAGGGCAAAGGCCATGCCGCTCGACTGGCGGACATCGCGGGAAGAGCCTTGGCTCAGCTTGCCTCGTGATCACGCGCCCGTGAAATCGCCGGCCCAAAGGCAGGGTTTCTCACCCGATCGCTCGGGTGGTTCAGGGACGATTGTTGACCATGCGACATGACTTCATTGCGGAACCGCCATCAATCGCAGCGCGGCGCATTTCTGTATAATTGCATGCATCTCGGAGGCGACGAGGCTGTTAGACAAACATTTCAGCACATGACGTCGAATTGAGCAGCAAACGATGCAGAAAAATGCCTGGAAGCTGCGAAGACCTGAATTGCGGATGCGTCTGCGGACTTCGGCAGCATGGCAAAGCTTCGGATTCAACTTCCGGTGTTGTCCTGTGGCCGGCCACGGGCGCGACTATTAGTCTCGCCCGTGTGAACCCTGGTGAACCTACATTTGCCAGCGGCCGTCGGCCGGGACGCGGCATCCAGCGTCGAAGCCGGCACCGGAGGCTGAAGAATTGGGCATGCACGAACTCGTAAGGGACAACGCGGCGGACCTCGTCGCATTCGTGGCGGTCGCTTCCGAGCGCAGCTTCACAAGGGGTGCCGCGTCTCTCGGGGTCTCCCAGTCGGCGCTGAGCCGGCTTGTTCGCGGGCTCGAGACGAGGCTCGGCGTCCGCCTTCTGACGCGGACGACGCGGAGCGTTGCTCTGACCGAAGCCGGGGAGATGCTGTTCTCTTCGCTCCGGCCGCGCTTCCAGGGGATCGAGAGCGATCTTGAGGGCGTGCTGGCGCTGCGCGATTCACCCGGCGGCACGCTGCGCATCACGGCGGGCGAGCATGCCACGACCGCGGTGTGGCCGCGCCTGGCGGTCTTCATCGAGGAGAATCCCCTCGTGAAGGTCGAGATCGTCGCGGACAACGCCTTCGTCGACATCGTCGCCGAGCGGTACGACGCCGGCATCCGCATGGCGCATATGCTGGATCGCGACATGATCGCGGTACCCGTCGGTCCCGACCTCCGCATGGCGGTCGTCGCGGCGCCTGCCTATTTCGAACGCATGCCCGTTCCGCGGGCGCCGCAGGATCTCGCGGCACACGACTGCATCAATCTCCGCCTGCCCGACAACCGCATCCTGCCCTGGGAGTTCGAGAAGGACGGCCGCGAGCTTCGGCTCCGCGTCAAGGGCCGGCTCGTGTTCAACAACAGTTCGGCACGCCTTGCCGCGGCGCTCGCCGGCTCGGGCATCGCCTACTTCGTCGAGGACCAGACGGCGGACCATGTCGCGTCTGGCCGCCTTGTTCGCGTCCTGGAGGACTGGTGCGCGCCGTTTCCCGGCTACTATCTCTACTACGCCAACCGACGGAACCAGATCCCGGCCTTCACCCGCCTCGTCGAGGCGTTGCGCTACCGCGCCTAGAGGCCCGGCCCGGCGCGTGCGGCCTGGCTGACGGGTGGCTCGATCGTCCCGAGGTAGCAACCGTCGCGCTGGTTGATGCAGAGAAAGCCGGCAAAGCGGCCGTCGGCTCCGTCCCCGTCGCGGCCCATGAGGAAGGCGGTCCCACGGCGGTACGGGTAGGCGCGGATGTCGCGGTCGCAGACGAAGCGGTACGGCCCGAGCTGGTACCAGTCGTCGGCATCCACGCAGCCACTGATGACGGCATTGCCGCTCCACAGCACCCGGTAGCCGTCGAGCATCAGGTCGAACGGCGACAGGATGGCAATGGTCGATGCGAGCGTGGCCAGGGCCGTGGCCGGCGACATGGATCTCCCCTCCGCCGCCGCCCGGTCGCGGCGGCGTGGACCTCACTTAGAGCGGAGCGGCCCGCTGTACCAGCGGGGAGAGGTCACGGGTGCGTGCCGTGGACTGCGAGAAGTGGGCGTCATGTCCTTCCTCTTCGAGGAGCCGCTACCGCCGCCCGGCGAAGAACCCCCGCAGCAATTCGGCCGATTCGGTCTCGGCGATGCCGCCATACACCTCCGGCCGGTGAAGGCATGTCTCCGCCGCGAAGAACCGGACGCCGCTTTCGACCGCGCCGCCCTTCGGATCGCGGGCGCCGTAGTAGACCCGCCGCAGCCGGGCAAAGGAGATCGCCCCCGCGCACATCGTGCAGGGCTCGAGCGTCACGTGGAGGTCGCAGTCCGTCAGCCGCTCCGACCCGAGCAGGGCCGCCGCGTCCCGGATCGCGAGGAGTTCTGCGTGCGCGGTCGGATCGCGCAGCTCGATCGTCCGGTTTCCCGCCGCGGCGATGACTTCGCCGTCGCGGGTGATCACCGCGCCGATCGGCACTTCGCCGCGCGCGGCGGCGCGGCGCGCTTCGTCCAGGGCGCGCGCCATCGCGTCGCTCTGCTTCGTCATCGGCGCATCCTCAGCGCGGGGGAGGGCGTGCTATGAGGAGCCGATGACATCCGAAGTTTCCCCGCCGGGCGGCGACCGCATTGCCAAGGTGATGGCGCGCGCCGGCCTTTGTTCCCGTCGTGAGGCCGAAACCTGGATCGCGGCCGGCCGCGTCTCGGTCAACGGTCGCATCCTCGAAACGCCGGCGGTCGTCGTCGGGCCGGACGATCGCATCGTCGTCGACGGCGAACCGCTGCCGCAGCGCGAGCCGACGCGGCTCTGGCTCTATCACAAGCCGAAGGGCCTCGTCACAACGGCCCGCGACCCCGAGGGCCGCAAGACCGTGTTCGAGGCGTTGCCCGAGGACATGCCGCGCGTCGTCACCGTAGGGCGCCTCGACATCAACACCGAGGGGCTGCTCCTCCTCACCAATGACGGCGGCCTTGCCCGGACGCTGGAGCTGCCTTCGACGGGCTGGCTGCGGCGCTACCGCGTGCGGGTCCACGGCACGGTGGACGAGGCGCGGCTCGCCGAGCTCAAGGAGGGGCTTGCCCTGGACGGCGTCCTTTATGGCCCCGTCGAGGCTGCGCTCGAGCGAACGCAGGGCTCGAACGCCTGGCTCGTGGTTGGCCTTCGTGAGGGCAAGAACCGCGAGATCAAGAAGATCATGGAGCACCTCGGCCTTGCGGTGAACCGGCTCATCCGGGTCTCGTTTGGCCCGTTCCAGCTCGGCGACCTGCCGGATGGAACCGTCCGCGAGGTGCAGCGCAAGATCCTTCGCGACCAGCTTGGCGAGCGGCTGACGAAGGAAGCCGGCGCGGATTTCCCGGCGCCGGTGAAGGGCCAGCGCGGCGTCGTGCGGACGCCGTCCCATACCGCGGGTCGGCCCGGCGCCCCGGCGAAGCAGGGCGCTCCCGCCAAGCCGGGCGGCCAGGCGAAGGACAAACCGCGCGGGACGATCAGCCTCAAGGGCGCCAGCGAGGGCGCGCGCCGCAAGGCGGCGCGCGGCAAGGGACAATCGGGCGCGAGGACGGATGCGGATCGTCGCCGGTGAGTTTCGCGGCCGGCCGCTCGCCGGGCCGACGACATCAGCCATCCGCCCGACGTCCGACCGGCTGCGCGAGACCGTGTTCGATATCCTCGCCCATGGCCTCGGCGACCCGGTGACCGGCGCGCGCGTTCTCGACCTTTTCGCCGGCACCGGTGCGCTGGCGCTGGAGGCGCTGTCGCGCGGCGCGGCGTCGGCGCTCCTCGTCGAGGAGGCGGTCGAGGCGCGCGGTCTCATCCGCCGCAACGTCGAGGCGCTCGGCCTCACCGGTCGCGCAAAGATCTTTCGCCGCGATGCAACGAGGCTCGGCGATGCGGGGACGCTCGGGCCGTTCTCCGTCGTGTTCGCCGATCCGCCCTACGGCAAAGGCCTCGGCGAGGCGGCGCTGGCTTCCGCAGCCGGGGGCGGCTGGCTGGCGCAAGGCGCCATCGCCATCCTCGAGGAGGCCGCGACGAGCGATGTCACCGTGCCCGCCGGCTTCACGCTCCTCGACGCGCGGAAGGTCGGCGATTCCACGGTTCGTTTCCTCGCTTTCGGAGAAGAGACGTGAGCGGCGCCGACCGGCCGGTCGGCCTTGCGCTCGGTGGTGGCGGAGCACTCGGATTCGCGCACGTGCCGATCCTCGAAGTGTTCGACGAACTCGGCATCCGGCCGGCGGTCATCGCCGGCTGCTCGATGGGCGCGATCATCGGCGCCGCCTATGCCGCCGGCCGCTCCGGGCGCGAGATCGCCGGCTTCCTCCACGGCCTCCGCCGCCAGCGCGGCGACCTGGTCCAGCGCCTCTGGCGGAGCCGGCCCCGCGCCGTGCGCGAACTGTTCGGCCCGATGCGCGCCACCGCGGGCCAACTCGTTGCCGAGACCGTGCTCGAGGCCTTCGGCGAACGCCTGCCGCAGACCTTCGAGGAGCTGGCGATCCCGCTCCGCATCGTCGCGACCGATTTCTATGGCTGGCACGAGACGCTGTTCACGACCGGCTCGGTCAGGGAGGCCATGGCTGCCTCGATGGCGCTGCCGCTGGTGTTCCGCCCGGTGATGATCGGCGGCCGGCCGCACATCGATGGCGGCATCCTCAATCCGCTGCCGTTCGAGCACGCCGTGGTCGAGGGCGGCGTCCTTGTTGCGGTGGATGTCATCGGCGGCCCGATGGGGCGACCGGGCCGTGTCCCGCGGCGGATCGAAGCGATGATCGGCTCCTCGCAGTTGATGATGCGGGCGATCACGGCCGAGAAGATGAAAGGGCCGATCCGCCCCGACATCGTGATCGAGCCCGAGGTCGCCCGCTTCCGGCCGCTCGATTTCCGCCAGGTCGACGCGATCCTCGCCGCCGGCGAGGCGCAGAAGGACGAGTTGAAGCGCCGCCTCGGCGCGCTGCTCGCCCCGCGCGTCGCGTCCGGCTGAGCCGGCGGCCTTGCGGCGGCATTCCGCCATCCCTACACCTGACGCCATGACCGCCCAGCTCGACCAGACCCAACTCCTCGACCGTGCCGCCAGCCTCGTGGAGGCCGCCCGAAGGGCCGGCGCCGACGCCGCCGACGCCGTGTCGGTCCGCCGCGTTTCGCTCGGCATCGAGGCGCTGAAGGGCAAGGTCGAGCAGACCACGCGATCCGAGAGCGACGACTTCGCCCTCCGCGTCTTCGTCGGCCGCCGTCACGCCAGCGTTTCCGCAAACCTCCTCGCCGACCAGGCGACGCTGGTCGAGCGCGCAGTGGCGATGGCCCGGGTCGCGCCGGAGGACCCCTATGCCGGGCTCGCCGATCGGGACCGGCTGGCCCGCGAATTCCCCGAACTGGACCTCCTCGACGAGCATATCGCGACCGTGGACGAGCTGCGCGAGCGCGCCCTTGCCGCCGAGGACGCGGCGCTTGCGGTCCCCGGCGTCACCAATTCCGGCGGCGCCGCGGCCGGCTGGGGCGTGTCCGGCCTCGTCCTTGCCACCTCGGATGGCTTCACCGGCACCTATCTCCGCTCGATGTTCCAGCTTTCGGCCACGGCGATCGCCGGCGAAGGCACCGGCATGGAGCGCGACTACGATTTCGCCTACGCAATCCACGACGAGGACCTGCCCGACCCGGTTTCCCTTGGCCGGAACGCGGGCGAGCGCACCGTCCGCCGCATCGGCCCGGGCAGCATCGAGACGGGCCGCTACCCGGTCGTCTTCGACGAGCGGGTGTCATCGAGCCTCGTCGGGCACCTCTCCGCGGCCATGAACGGCGCATCGATCGCGCGGAAGAGCTCCTTCCTGTCGGGCGACCTCGGCAAGCAGGTCTTCGCGCCGGGCATCCGCATCGCCGACGATCCCCTCCGCCTTCGGGGCATTGCATCGCGTCCGTTCGATGGCGAGGGCGTCCGGCAGTCGCCGCTCGACCTCGTGACCGACGGCGTCCTCCAGACCTGGCTTCTCGACACCGCGACTGCCCGCGAACTCAACCTTTCGACCAATGGCCGGGCCGCGCGCTCCGGCGGAACGCTGTCGCCGTCGTCGACGAACCTCGCGCTCCTGCCAGGGTCGGCCTCGCGTGACGAACTCCTCGCGGAGGTGGGGGAGGGCGTCTACATCATCGACCTCCTCGGCTCCGGCGTAAGCCTCACCACGGGCGATTACAGCCGCGGCGCCGCTGGCTACCGTATCCGCAACGGCGTCCTTGCCGAGCCGCTGTCGGAGATCACCATCGCCGGCAATCTCCGCGACATGTTCAGCTCGCTCCGGCCGGCGAACGACCTCCGCTACCTGTTCTCCACCAACGCCCCCACCGTCGCGGTCGACGGCATGACCGTCGCCGGTCGGTGAGCGCCCGCGACCTCGCCGACGATCTGGCGCTCCTCGCCGATGCCGTCCGCGCCGCCGCGGACCTTGCGCTCGGCTTCGTCGGCAAGACGCCGAAGGTCTGGACCAAGGCCAACAGTTCGCCCGTCACGGAAGTCGATATCGCGGTCGAGAGTCTCCTGGCCGACCGGCTGCGGGCCGCCCGGCCGGGCTATGGCTGGCTGTCCGAGGAGACCGAGGACGAAGGGAGCCGCCTCACGGCCCCGCGCACCTTCATCGTCGACCCGATCGACGGCACGCGGAGCTTCGTCCAGGGCGGTCGCGACTGGACCATCCCGGTCGCGATCGTCGAGCGCGGGCGGCCCGTCGTCGCCGCCCTCGCCAATCCGCGCCGTGATGAGTTCTATGCCGCCATCGCCGGCGGCGGCGCCACGATGAACGGAAGGCCGATCCGCGTGTCCGTCCGCCGGACGCTGGGCGGCTCGACGCTGGCGGTCTCCCGGCGTCTCACCCAGTGGAGCGACGACGGAGAAGGCGAGCCGCCAAGGAATCAGTTCTACGCCTCGCTCGCCTACCGGCTCGCGCGCGTCGCCGACGGACGGCTGGATGGGGCTGCAATCAAGGCAGATGCCCAGGATTGGGACCTTGCCGCTGCTGACCTTTTGGTGCACGAAGCCGGCGGGGTCCTCAGCGATCTCGGCGGCGCCATCCCGCGCTACGACCGTCCCGGAACGAGCCATCCGCCGCTCATCGCCGCCCCTCCCGCCCTGGCGGACGCGATGATGCGCATCCTGCGCCAGTCGCTTTCCGCAACGCCGTGACCGGCTGGAAGGATGCGCCCATGGCTGCCGCGGATGCCGAAGGGAAGCAGCTTCTCCACCTCGTCTTCGGCGGCCGGCTCAAGGCGCTTGATTCCGACCGCTTCGAGAACCTCGAGAACCTCGATATCGTCGGCATCTACCCGAACTACCGTGCGGCCTACGATGCCTGGAAACAGTGTGCGCAGCGCAGCGTCGACGACGCGATGATGCGCTATTATGTGGTCCATCTGCACCGGCTGTTCGACCCGGTGGCGCCGCCACAGCCTGACGGCGATTGAGGAACGGACCAAGGATGGCCTTCCAGGACGACCGCCCGGCGACAGATACCCCCCGGCGGAAATCGGTCCTCGGACGGGCATGGAAGCGCTTTGGCGGTTCGCCCGGCGTCCAGGGCGTCATCGGCAGCGCGGCGGCCGGCTACATCCGCCTCGTCGGCTCCACCAACCGTCTCGTCTATGAAGGCTCGGTCGACTACGCCACGCTCGACCTCACCAACCCGCTCATCATCACGATGTGGCACGGCCAGCACCTTCTGGTGCCGGCGGTGCGGCGCGCCGACCACCGGGTGGTCGCGCTGATCTCGCGTCACCGCGACGGCGAGATCAACGCCATCGCCGCGCGGAAGCTCGGCATCGGCACGATCCGTGGCTCGGCGGCGCGCGAGCAGAGCCGTATCATCGAACGCGGCGGCATCTCGGGCTTCCTGAAGCTGCGTGCCGCCCTGCGCGAGGGAACGTCCGTGACGCTCACGGCCGACCTTTCCAAGACCGTGGCGCGTCGCGCGGGCATCGGCGTCATCCAGCTCGCCCGCGCCTCGGGGGTGCCGATCGCCCCCATTGCGCTCGCCACAAGCCGGCGCATCAATGTCCGCTCCTGGGACCGCACCAGCGTGAACCTTCCCTTCGGCCGCATGGCGATGGTGGTCGGCGACTTCATCCCGGTCGCGGCCGACGCCGACGACGCGGCGATGGAGGTGAAGCGCCAGGCGCTCGAGGCCGAACTCAACCGGATCACGGCACGTGCCTATGCGATCGCGGATCGACGGAATGGCTGAGGCCTGGGGCGGGACGCTCCTGTCGGCCTACAGCCTCGCGGGCCGCCTCGGCATACCCTTCTTTCCCCTCTATTTGCGCTGGCGCGCCAGCACCGGCCGCGAGGACGCCGCGCGCTTCACCGAGCGCCACGGGCATCCCTCGGCGCCCCGTCCGGCCGGGCCGCTGATCTGGGTTCACGCCGCGAGCGTGGGGGAGACCGTAGCCGCCACCTCGCTCGTTCGCCGCCTCATGGCGGCCGGCCATTTCGTCGTGCTGACCACGGTGACCGTCACCGGCGCGCGGACGGCCGCCCGCATCGGCGGCGACCGCCTCGTTCACCAGTACAGCCCGCTCGACGTCCGCCCCTGGGTCGACCGCTTTCTCCGCTACTGGCGCCCGAGCCTTGCCATCTTCGTGGAATCCGAGGTCTGGCCGGTGACGACCGACCAGCTCGTGGTCCGCCGCATCCCGCATGTGATCGTCAACGCGCGCATGTCGCAGCATTCGTTCGAGCGCTGGAACTCGCTCGGCGGCGCCAGTCGCCGCATCTTCGGCCGCATCAGCCTCGCGCTCGCCCAGACCGATGCCGATGCCGCGCGGATGTCGGAGCTTGGCCTTCGCCGCGTCGAGACGCTCGGCAACCTCAAATTCGATACGCCGCCGCCGGACGCGCCTCCCGAGGCGCTGGGCGCGCTCCGCGCCGCCCTCGGCGATCGCCCCGTCTGGCTCGCGGCCAGCACCCATCCGGGCGAGGAAGATATCGCCGCGCAGGCCCACGACCGGCTCCGCGCAACCCATCCGCGGCTTCTCACCATCATCGTGCCGCGCCACCCCGAGCGCGGCGCGGCGCTCGCCGAGCAGCTCCGCAGCGGCGGCCGCCTCGTCTCGGTCCGCAGTCGCGGCGAGCCGCTGCCGGCGGCCGACGGCATCCTGCTTGCCGATACGCTGGGTGAACTCGGCCTTTTCTACCGCCTTGCCCCGGTTTCCTTCGTCGGCGGCTCGCTCGTCCCGCGCGGCGGCCAGAACCCGATCGAGCCGGTGCGGCTCGGCTCCGCTGTCGTCCATGGTCCCGACACCCCGAACTTCGCCTCCGTCTACGGCGCCCTCGACGCCGGCGGCGGCGCCGTCATCGTGCGCGATGCCGGCGCGCTCGCCGCGGCTGTGGGGCACCTCCTTGCCGAGCCGGAGGAGCGCCGTCTGCAGGGCGAGGCGGCGGAGCGGGCCTTGCGCCCGTTCAGCGGCGCGCTGGACCGGACGCTGGCGGTGCTGGCGCCGTTCCTTGCCGCGGGCGAGACGCCGCCATGGTGACCGCGCCTGCCTTCTGGTACCGGCCGCGGCTGGGACCTTCGGCGGCGCTCCTGTCCCCCGCTGCCGCCGCCTGGGGCGCCATCGCCGGACGGCGGATGCGCCGCCCGCCGGTGCACCGCGCCGGCGTCCCTGTCCTGTGCGTCGGCAACTTCACCGTCGGCGGGGAGGGCAAGACGCCGACCGCGCTCGCTCTGGCGGAGATCATCCGCGCCGAGGGACTGGCGCCGGGCTTCCTCACGCGCGGCTTCGGCGGGCGCGAAAAGGGGCCGGTCCTCGTGGCCCCGGCCGATCCCGCCGAGCGGGTTGGCGACGAGGCGTTGCTGCTGGCACGGCACGGCCTCACGGTGCTGTCACACGACCGGCCGCCCGGTGCGCGGCTGCTCGAAGGCGCCGGCGCGGAGGCGATCGTCATGGACGACGGCTTCCAGAACCCCGCGCTCGGCAAGGACCTCGCGCTCGTGGTGGCGGATGCGGCGACCGGCATCGGCAATGGCCGCGTCGTTCCCGCGGGGCCGCTGCGCGTGCCGCTCCGCGTGCAACTGCGCCAGACCGACGCGCTCGTCATCATCGGGGAGGGCGCGGCGCGAGCTTCGCTGGTCCGGGTGGCGGCACGCGCCGGCCTTCGGGTCTTCCGCGCCCGCCTCGTCCCGCTCGACGCGGCGCGCTGGCAGGGCGAGCGGGTGCTTGCCTTCGCCGGTATCGGGCGCCCGGAGAAGTTCTTTGCCGCCCTCGAAGCCGCCGGCGCCAAGCTCGCCGGGCGCGTTGCCTTCCCCGATCATCACGTCTGGACGGAAAACGAGGCGCGGACGCTCCTCGGCCACGTCGCCGGGGGCAGCATCCGGCTGGTCACGACGGAAAAGGACCTCGCCCGGCTCGCGGGCGCCGGCGGCGCGCTCGCCGAGTTGCGCGACAGGGCCGAAGCGTTTCCGGTGCGCCTCGAATTCGAGGAGCCGGGCGCGGTGGCGGCGATGGTCCGTGCCGTTCTGGACCGCGTGCGGCTCGGCCCGCGTTCAGCGTCGGGCTGAGGCGTCCCCGGTCTCCTGGTGGCGCTTCAGCGAGGCGGCGGCGTCGACATAGGCCTCCTGCCGCGCAACGCTCCAGTAGCGGAGTTCGTCGAGCTTGATCGCGACGCCGGTAACGGCGCAGCGGACGAAACTCCCGGGCGAGATCACCTGGAAGTCGCCGTCGAGATAGCGCACGCGCGCCTCGCCGCCATTGCCGGAGATGTCGATGCGATTCAACGGACCCTCGCTGATGGCAGCCACCCTATCGCGTTGACGGATCGGCGGGAAGCCCGCCGTCAGCGGCGGCCGAACAGCCGTTCGATGTCGGCGAGCTTGAGCTCGATATAGGTCGGCCTGCCATGGATGCACTGGCCGGAATGCGGCGTTCGTTCCATGTCGCGGAGGAGCGCATCCATCTCCTCCGGCCGCAGCCGTCGGCCTGACCGGACCGAACCGTGGCAGGCCATGGTACCGGCAACCCGGTCGAGCTGCGAGCGCAGCGTCGTTGCCGAATCGAGCTCGGCCAGTTCGTCCGCAAGGTCCCGCACCAGCCCGGCGGCGTCGAGTCCGTCGAGGATCGCCGGGACCTCGCGGATTGCGACCGCGCCGGGGCCGAACGGCTCGAGGACGAGGCCGAGTTCGGCAAGTTCCGCCGCCCGGTCCGCGAGCCGGCCGACATCATCCGCCGGCAGGTCGACGATCTCGGGCACGAGGAGCAACTGACTTGGGACGGCCTTCGCGGCAAGGGCAGCCTTGAGGCGCTCATAGACGAGCCGCTCGTGCGCGGCATGCTGGTCGACCACGATGAGCCCGTCGGCCGTCTGGGCCACGATGTAGTTCTCGTGGATCTGCGCCCGCGCCACGCCCAGCGGCCGGGCGAGGTCGGCCGCCGAGGGGGTGGGCGCCGCGGCGCGGATATCTGCGCTGCCGGCGATGTCGGCCAGCAATGCCTGCGCCGCCTCGCCGAAGCCGGTCGCCGGCGACGGACCGGGGAGCGGCGCGCCATAGGGTTCCCGTGGAAGCACCCCGTGACGCGGCGGCATCGGCATCGCGGTGCGACGCGCGAACGCCTCGGTCATCGCGGACGCGCCCGTGCGGGTGGCGCGGTGGCCGACGCCGGTGATCGCCTCGCGGACCGCGCCGACGACGAGGCCGCGGACGAGGCCGGGGTCGCGGAAGCGCACCTCCGCCTTGGCCGGGTGGACGTTGACGTCGACGCTTTGCGGCGGGAGGTCGACGAAGAGGGCGGCGACGGGGTGGCGGTCGCGGCCGATGAAGTCGGCATAGGCGCCGCGGAGCGCCCCGAGAAGCTGCTTGTCGCGCACCGCGCGGCCGTTGACGAACAGGTATTGCTGCACTGCGTTGCCGCGATTGTAGGTCGGAAGGCCGGCCCGTCCGGTCAGGCGGACGCCCTCGCGGCTGGCGTCGATCTCGATCGAGTTCTCCGCGAAGTCGCGGCCGAGAATCTGCTCGAGCCGTTCGGCAAAGCCATCCTCGCCGGTGGCCGGGAAGTCGGACAGCGTCCGGTCCGGGCCCGAAAGGCTGAAGCGGATCTCGGGATGCGTCATCGCCAGCCGGCGCACGGTCTCGGTGATCGCGGCCGTCTCGGCGCGCTCCGACTTCATGAACTTGAGCCGCGCCGGTGTCGCGAAGAAGAGGTCGGACACCTCCACGCGCGTGCCGGGCGCCGCGGCCGCCGGCGTAACGGCCGAGACGCGACCGCCGTCGACGGCGATGGCCCACCCTTCGTCGGCGCCGCGCCGGCGGCTGGTGATCGCCAGTCGGGCGACCGCGCCGATCGAGGCGAGAGCCTCGCCGCGGAAGCCGAGGGTTCCGATAGCGTCAAGGCCGCCGTCGAGCTTGGAGGTGCAGTGGCGCTCGACCGCGAGGGGGAGGTCGTCCCGGCCAAGGCCCGCGCCGTCATCGCTGATGCGGATGAGCGACAGGCCGCCACCAGCCGTCGCCACCTCGATCCGGCGCGCCCCGGCATCGATGGCGTTCTCGACCAGTTCCTTCACGACGCTCGCCGGGCGCTCGACCACCTCGCCCGCCGCGATGCGGTTGACCATTTCCTCGGAAAGACGGCGGATCGGCAGCTTGGCTGTCCTTGGAACAATCCCGTGGCGGGATTGAAAGGGGGAGACCGGTCAACGAGTCCGGCGGCGCCGTAGGTCACCTGGAGATGCGAGCGGCCCGCGGAATATGCAGGAGCCGAAGCACTCAGTCACGGCAGGCACACCGAAAAACCTGTCCAGCCTCCCCCAGCAGCCCAACGGCAAATCACCGGGGGCCGCGCATTTAGGCATCGCGCAGCACTTGTTCGCGAACTCTGGCTGCCGGTGCCTCACGCGGGCAAACTTACCCGCGTCAAAACCATGAACGAATTGTTAGCCGATGGAGCGGGGGCTGAAAAGACCCCGGGTGGATGTCGGTTAAAGCGGCCTCACCGGGGCACCCACTATCCGAGGCGATTGTTGCTCAGAAGCAACGTGGCGTTGGGTGACGCGCCGTTGACCAGGTCCTCCGTGGCCCGGTCGGCCCAGCGGTAGCCGAAGATCCCGCCTTCCGCGGTCCCCGCGATCAGATTGGCGGTGATGGTGACCGGGCCGATTCCCTCGACCACCGAGACGGCGATGCCGAAGCGCGTTCCACGGATGACGTTGCCGCTGGCGACGACATTGCGAAGGTAGGGCCCCCAGCCGAGCCAGATGCCGGCAAGCGGTCCGCCGTCCACCACATTCCCCGTCACCGTCGAATCGGCCTCGACGTAGATTCCGTTGCCGAAGCCCGGCGGGTCGGCGGGGTAGGGCCCGCGGCCGGTGAGGTTCCTGACGATGTTGCCCGTGACCGAAGCGATCCGGCCGCCGTCGATGAAGTTGGCGACGCTGATGCCCGTTGCGGCCGTGTCGACGAGGTTGTTCGAGATCACTGCCCCCTCGAAGGCGAACTCCGAGTAGATCGCCGTCTCGCCGAGCCTGGCGCAATTGTTGCCGCTGATCGTCACCGCGCTGGCGCCGTTGGCACGCACGGCGGTGAAGGCGCAGTCGGAGATCCGGTTGCCGGAAACGATCACGCCGTGGGCCTGGTAGACGTTGATGCCGTTGCCGTATGGGCCGGTCCCGCCGCTTGCCGCCCCGATCCGCTCGACGCGGTTGCCCGAAACGATCGTGCCGTCCTCGCCCGGTGACCAGCGATGGACCAGGATGCCGTTGTCGGCGCAGTCGGTGACGGCGTTGTCCGTGACCGACATTCCGGCCGATTCGACCAGTCGCATGCCGACGGCGGCGCCGGCGATGTCGTTGCCGGCGATGCGGCCGCCGCATCTGTCGAGGGCGATCGCCGCCTGCGTGCTGCCGGTGAAGCGGCACGCGGTGATCGCGACATCGGCGCAGTCCGAAAGGTACAGCGTGCCGGGGACCGTCTCGCCGAGCGGCAGGTCCATGCCGTCGATCACGAGCTGGTCGAGCCGCACGACGGAACAGCCCTGGCCGGCCAGCAGATGCCCGTCTCCGCCATAGTCGAGGATGCTCGCGCCGGCGACGCCGGCGATTCGGCAGCGCTGCGGCAGGATGAGGCTCGATACCCGATAGCGGCCGGGCGGCAGGAAGAGCGGGACATCCTCCGCCGAGGCCACATCGAGCGCTGCCTGGATGGCGGCGCTCTGGTCGTCCGGGCTGCCGGGAATCGCCCCGTGGAGCGTGGCGTCGAGCGCACCCGCCGCCAGTGCCGAGCGGGCGCCAAGGCCGGGCACCATCGCGGCGGAAGCGGCGAGGGCGGCGAATTCACGGCGGTTCATGGCGCCTTCCGGATGGCGGCGCGGCGGGTGCCGGACCTAGAAGAGCTGCCGGAGCTGCGGCACGGACGCGATGATCTCGTCGACCGCCTCCTCGCCCGCCTTCTCGCGCGCGAAGGCGAGCAGTTCCTCGCCGGCCCACTGCATCTGCTGCGACGAGAAGCCGGCGGCCGAGAGCTGGGAATAGACGGTCATCAGCCCGTTGCTGAGGAAGCCGAACAGGCCGCCCTTCTGCTTGACCACGAGTGTTTCGACACCGGGGACGGCGGCATAGACGTCCGCCATGCGGTCACGCGGCGCGCTCCGGTCCAGATAGGAGACGAACACCGAAACCGCCTGCCGCGCCGCTTCCTGCGGAACGCCGGCCTTTTCCCCGATGCGGCTTATCAGTTCTTCCATGACACCGCCTTGATGCGACCGCAGTCTCTACAGGGGACAGCCGCGCCCGGCAACAAACGCAAATCGGAACCCTGCCGCTCGGCTTGCCGCACCTCAAGGCGCCCCTTATGTTCGCCGCCGACACGGTCGCGACCGCGGAACCATGGGTTCCGGCCGCCGTTTTCCGACAAGACAAGAGGAGCCACCCGATGGCGTTCGAGCTGCCCAGCCTGCCCTATCCGTACGATGCGCTGAAGCCCTTCATGTCGGCCGAGACGCTCGAATACCATCACGACAAGCACCATCAGGCCTATGTGACCAACGGCAATAAATTGCTCGAAGGGTCGGGCCTTGAGGGTAAGAGCCTCGAGGAGGTGGTCAAGGGCAGCTTCGGCAAGAATCAGGCTCTCTTCAACAACGCTGGTCAACACTACAACCACATTCACTTCTGGAAGTGGATGAAGCCGAACGGCGGCGGCACGAAGCTGCCGGGCGCCGTCCAGCAGGCGATCGATTCCGACCTCGGCGGCTACGACAAGTTCCGGGCCGACTTCATCGCCGCTGGCACGGGCCAGTTCGGTTCGGGCTGGGCCTGGGTTTCGGTCAAGAACGGCAAGCTCGAAATATCGAAGACGCCGAACGGCGAGAACCCGCTCGTCCAGGGCGGCGTGCCGATCCTGGGCGTCGATGTATGGGAGCACTCCTACTACATCGACTACCGCAATGCCCGGCCGAAGTACCTCGAGGCGTTCGTCGATTCGCTCGTGAACTGGGACTATGTCGACGAGCTCCTCGCCGCGGCGCGCTGACTCTGCGGGCGGCGCTCAGTCCGGTTCGAAGGCGAGCGCCGTCCCGTTCATGCAGTAGCGAAGCCCCGTCGGCTCCGGCCCGTCGGGAAACACATGGCCGAGATGGGCGTCGCAGCGGGCGCACACTGTTTCGGTCCGCACCATTCCGTGGGAGCGGTCGACGTGATCCTCCACCGCGTCGGCCGCGACCGGGCCGGTGAAGCTCGGCCATCCGGTGCCTGAGTCGAACTTCGTCTCCGACCGGAACAGCGGCTCGCCGCAGCAGACGCAACGGTACAGGCCGGAGCGCTTCTCGTCCCAGTAGGGGCCGGTGAAGGCGCGCTCCGTTCCCTCGTTCCGGGCCACGCGATACTGCTCCGGCGTCAGCTGCGCGCGCCACTCCGCATCCGTCTTGACGATCTTCGGCTTCATCTCTGCCTTCCGGTTCGGCGGGCGTTAATGCGGCCCGTTGCGACAATTACTGTTTCCGTGTCGATCAAGGCCGATCCACCACCAGCATAGCGTCCCGGACCCCTGTGTACGCGCGGCCTGCGGCGAATTGCGGCAGCCATAAGTCTGCTCAGTGCATATGGGGTTTCTTGATCCCCGAACAACTTTTGATTGGCTCTTGTATTGATCCAAGAACAATCCTATACGAACGCCGAGACTCGGGGTTAAGTCGAGGCAACGGCCCTTGTGGCCTGCGCAAAAGGCCGCCCGCTGACGGCTGATCCTTGCGCGACGCCTCGAGCCTCCGCCATTTGTCCTGCGGGACCCAGCAAGGTGAGTCATGATGGAAGAATCCGCGCAGTCCGACCTGATCGATCTGACTGCTGATATCGTATCGGCCTACGTCACCAACCATTCCGTACCGGCGAGCGATCTGCCTTCGCTGATCGCGGAAGTCCATGGGGCGCTGATGCGCACGCATTCGGGCCAGAACGAGCCCGAGCCGGAGCCGCTGAAGCCGGCGGTGAACCCGAAGAAGTCGGTGTTCCCGGATTACATCATCTGTCTCGAGGACGGAAAGAAGTTCAAGTCGCTCAAGCGGCATCTCCGTACCCACTACGATCTGTCGCCGGAAGAGTACCGCGAGAAGTGGGGTCTCGCCCCCGACTACCCGATGGTTGCGCCGAACTACGCGGCCGCCCGCTCGGCACTCGCCAAGAAGATGGGCCTCGGCCAGCAGCGCCGCCGCCGCGGCTAGCACCGGCACGGCCGTCGATTTTTTTGAAGGGCCCCGGCCGCGAAAGCGCCGGGGCCTTTGCCTTTTCAGGGATGCGTTTCGCCCGGCGCCACCCTGCGGGCGTCGGCCTTGATCCGGGTCACCATGGATCGCAGCCCGTTCGACCGCTGCGGCGAGAGGTGCGCGGCAAGGTCCAGCCGTCGGAACGCCGCCTCGGCATCGATGGCCGCGATTTCCGAAGCGGTCTTCCCGTCGAACAGCGCCAGCACGACCGCGACCAGGCCCTTCACGATATGGGCATCGCTGTCGCCGACGAGGCGGAGCCGCGGTTCGGCGCCGTCCTCGACGCGGGTCCACAGCCAGACCTGGCTCGCGCAGCCCGAGACCTTGTTGGCCGCCGTTCGCTCGGCGTCCGGCAACGGCTCGAGATCGCGGCCGAGCTCGATCAGGTAGCGGTAGCGGTCCTCCCAGTCATCGAGGAGGGCGAAATCGTCGTAGAGTTGTTCGATCGTCAACTGCGCGCCTGCGGGAAGCGTGTGAGCGGCAGATATAGCGACTGCCGCCCCGCTTCGGTACCGCTAGCCGCCGGCCGCCGCGAGCTGGGGCGCCTCGGGCTCCTGCCACGGGACGGCGGCGTCGCCCGGCGTCAGGGTATCGGCGTCGTCCGCGGCCAGGTACTCGGTCAACTGGCCGATGTTGTAGCGCGCCTTCTCGGCGATGATCTGGCCGACCTCGCCGCCGGTCGCGCAGAGGTCGGGGTTGCGCTCGCACAGATGCGAGATGTCCCAGACGATGTCGCGGGCGGCGATCATCAGTTCGAGCACCGTCACGCTCGGCGCATCCTCGCCCCGCTCCGGATCGCCCGGCAGGAGGAGGATGACGATGCTCAGCCAGAACGCGATGCGGAGAAGGCGGAACATGGAACGCAACTCGAACAACGACGCTCCCCCATAGCGCCGGCCCCCTGAAGGGCACGTTCAGCCTTTTGCTAAAATTTGAGCGGAATTGCGGTTCCGGCCACCCGACGGGGGGCAAGGCTCTGGCAGGGGCGGGCCTTTCCCGGTGGCGCCCGGTCGGCGAGACCATTCGTTAACCGCGTTGGCGGGTTTTCGGCCGCGCGCCTGCCGGCCCGCGGCAAACCCGGCCCCGGCCCCGGACGCCTTAGCCTCGCCTTAAGGCACCGCTGCGAGCGTGGCGGCAGTCGCGTGTTTCCAGCTTCCCTCGTCCGAGCCGTCCTGCAATTGATGCCCATGCCCGCGCCGCTGCTGCGCTTCCTCGACGGTCAGATCGGCGACATGCCGAAGGTCGAGCCCGAGGTCCGCGATGGCCTTCGGTCGGCGCTGCTGCGTGCGCTGGTCCTTGCCTGTCTTGGCCTCGCCGCCTTCCCGGCCTGGGTCGCGCTCGGCGGCCCCGGCGGGATCTTCGCGGCCCTGGGCTTCTTCTGGGCGCTGGCGCCGATCCCGTTGATTCTCGCGCTTGGCCGGTCCGGGCGTCCGGAAGCTGCTGCTCCCATCCTCGCCGCGGCGCTCGGCGGCGTGGTCGCCTGGGCGGCCGCGATGACGGGGGGGCTCGCGTCACCGCTCGTCGCCTGGCTCGTCCTGGTGCCGATCGCCGGCGGCGTTCTCGCCGGCCGCCGCGCGCTGTTGCGCTCGGGCGCCGGCGCCCTGCTGGGCCTGGCCTTCGTCGCCGCCGTCGATCTTGCCGGAGCCTCATTCGTTCCCGCGTGGACTTTGGCCGGGCCGCTCGCCGGCCTCTGCCATCTCGTGCTCCTCGGCATTGCCGTGCTCCTCGTCGCCCCGGCGTCGCGGCTCCGGCCGGGCCCCGCAAGGCGTTCCGATGATCATGTCCACCGCATGATCGCCGACAATGCGATCGACCTTGTCACCCGCCACGGCGCCGGTGCTGCTGTCGATTTCGCGTCGTCTTCCTCGGAGACGCTGTTCGGCATCCGCCCGGCTGATCTCGCCGGGGATGGCCTCTTCCGGCGGATCAACGTCGCCGACCGGCCGAAATACCTCTCGGCGATCAGCGATGTTCTTGCCGGACGGGGCCATGCGACGATCGAGTTCCGCCTCCGCTGCCCGTCCGCCGACGGACCCGGCGAGTCGCAGGTGTGGGTGGAGATGCGCTGCCGGCCGGTATCCGGCGACGACGGCCGGCCGATCGCTGCCATCGCCGTCACGCGCGACATCTCCGGGCGCAAGGCGACCGAGGCGGAAGGGGAGGAGGCGCGCGTTGCGGCCGAATCCGCCAACGCCGCCAAGAGCCGCTTCCTCGCCCATATGAGCCACGAACTCCGCACCCCGCTCAACTCGATCGTCGGCTTCTCGGAGTTCCTGTCGAGCGACAGGCTCGGCCCGTTCGACGAGGCACGCTGGCGCGAATACGCCCGCCTCATCCGACAGTCGGGCGAGCACCTCCTCAAGGTGGTCAACAACCTCCTTGACGTCTCCAAGATCGAGGCCGGAATGTTCGCCATCGCGCCCGAACCGCTGGCGCTCGGTCCCATCGTCGAGGAGTGCACGGCGATCATGCAGCCGCAGGCCGGTCAGCGCAGTCTCATCGTCGAGACCCACTTTGATGCGGACCTCCCGGAGGTGCTCGCGGACCGGCACGCCTGCCGCCAGATTCTCATCAATCTCCTGTCCAACGCCGTGAAGTTCAGCCGCGTCGGAGGGACGATCGCGATCACCGCCCGCGACACCGGCACGGCGGTCGCTCTGAGCGTCGAGGACAGGGGTATCGGGGTTGCCGAAAATGACCTGCCGCGCCTTGGAATCCCTTTCTTTCAGGTCGATTCCGCGTATAATCGGAACTACGAGGGCACCGGCCTTGGACTCTCGATCGTGAAGGGCCTCGTTTCGCTCCATGGAGGCGAGGTCACGATCCGCTCGACGGCCGGGCTCGGGACCACCGTGACGGTGACCCTGCCGCTCGTCGCCGATGCCGCCGGCACCGGGACGACGGAGGGAATCGCCGGTCTTGTGAACCGGGAGCGGAAGATTGCTTGACCGCGCGGCGCGCTACTACGGCGACGACCTCGTGAGCGGGGCGCACGAGCCTGGCCGTATCGGCCGCGTGTTCCGTGTCGTCGCGCGCAACCCCGGCCGGACGCTTGCCGCCGGCCTCCTTGTGGCGGGCACCGCCGCGATCGTCCTCAACGCCGCCTTCTGGCAGTCCGCCGATCATCCGTCGCCGATGTTCGCCACGCGCGCCGACGAGGCGACCACGCCGCCGGCGCCGGCCGCCATGGATACGGCCGTGGCTCCCGCACCCGCCGCAAATCCGGCCCGTGTCGACGAAGTCGCGCGTCTCGTCGAGACCGCGATGGCCGACACGCCGCAGATCGGCGCCACGCCGGCCTCGCCCAGCGTGGTCGAGGCGCAGCAGATTCTCACCCAGCTCGGCTATGAGCCCGGCACCATCGACGGTCTCTTCGGCTCCCGCACCCGTCGCGCGATCGAGGCCTTCGAAACGGCGCGCGGCCTCCCGGTCACCGGGGCGGTCAGCGATGCGCTGCTCGAGCAGCTCCGCGCCGCCGCGGCAACCGCAGCGGCGCCGGCCGCGCCCCCGCCCGCGCAGATCGCCGGCGACCTGACCTCCGCTTCGACGATCCTCGCCGTCCAGACGGCGCTGAACCAGTCCGGCTACGGCCCGGTCGTCGCCAACGGTTCGGTCGACGCGGCGACGACGGGGGCGATCCGGCGGTTCCAGCTCGACAACGGGCTTTCGGTCACCGGCGTCCTGGACGCGGGCCTGATCGCGCGCATGACGGCGATCGGGGCATTGACCCTCTGACGGCCAGGGTCACGTCGGCGCTGTTCGTCAGCGCCCTCGTCCGCCGCGCCTTCGTCGAAGGCGCCTTCGCCGCGGTGGTCCGCCGCGGCGCCGAGGAGGCCGGCGCGATATTCGTCACCGTCGAATGGCCCGATCGACGCGTCGACCTCTATGCGCCCGCGCCCCAGACCGAATTCGGCGAGGACACCGGCGGACGCCTGTTCCAGCGCGTGCTCGACGGCGTCGATGGTGCCGCCATCACCGCGCGGCTGGAGCGCGAGCGGCGGTTCGACAGCGATCTTTGGGTGCTGGCAATCGAGGACCGCGAGGGGCGGTCCTTCCTCGATGTCGCGCCGGAGGAACCGGCCTAGCCTGCGGCCTTGGCCTTGCGCGCCGGGACCGCAGTCTCGGCCGGCCGCGGCATCAGTTCGCGCCGGCCGGCGCGGTTCTCCGCGAAGACCGGGACATGGCGCGGGGCCGGTGCCTTCCTCTCGTCGGGTTTCCGCCAGCCGGCCATGAACGTCTCCGCCACCGCCGGTTCGAGCGCCGCGTAGAGTTCGGCGAGCCGGAAGAACGTCTCGACCGACTGGCTCAGCACCGGGTTGGCTAGGAGAAGTACGATGCGGCCGTCGGTCTCCTTGAGACCGCTCGCCTTGATCATGAGGACGAGCGGCTCGCCCGAGGGATCGTCAAGGAGCCGCTCGACCGCGATCGTCTCGATCTCGAGGATCTCCGCGAACGCGGCGACAAGGCGGCGCCGGTTGCCGGTGCGCGCGGAGGCGACGATCTCGGCGCAGGCGAAGGCATGCCGGAGGACGCGGTCGATCTTGCGTGGCTGCGACAGCGCAAGCTGGCTCGCGGCCCGCTCGGAGACGGAGGCGAGCCGCGCGAGACGCTCGCGGGGCTGGAGGCGAAGGAAGCCGTCGAGGTCGTCCTCGCCGGGCGCGGCCGGGGCCGCGAGTTCCTCCGGCGCCGGCGCATTCTCCACCGCGGACGCGGCGAGTTCGAGCGCCTGCTCGACGGGTGACTGACCCCGGGCGAGGGCCAGGGCGCGCAGGACATCGACCGAAATGTTCGCCCGTCCGGCGATCAGCCGGTGGTGCTCCGGGCCGGTGGTGGCAATCACGCCAAGGAGGTCGATCGTCGTCAGCGCGGGCGACTGGCGCAGCACCGGGGCGGCAACCTCGATGCGGTCGCGGGCGAGGGCGCGGATAACCGCTGCCGGGGCATCGCTCCGGCCGGCGAGCAGTGCCGACACATGGGCGCGGTCGCCGACGCCGACCTTCGGCAGGAAATGGAGCGCCAGCTCCTCGTAGCGGCGCATCGCGTCGCGGTCGTGCGGCGGTTCCTGGCAGAAGAGGCCGGTCGTCGCCCGAAGCAGCGTCGCATCGCGATCCTGTGGCAGGACGCGGGCAAGGGCCATCAGGTCGTCGGATGCAGCACTGTGTGACATGGGGGTTCCGGCACGAACGCGGCTGAAGACAGTGCAACAATCACCGGAGTTCGTTAGCAGACCATTAACCTTGAGAATCCCCTAATCGGATTGCCAGGCGTTGCGTTGCGCCGGAGCGTTGGGGTTGGGTCATGGGGACTGTCATTCAGTTACCGAAGCGGGAGGTGTCGCGTCCGGCGATGGCGGCGACGGCATGCGAGATCGTCATCTTTCCCGGCGTTCGGATCGAGCGGCCGCAGCCGGAGAAGCGGGCGCCGCGGCAGACCGGCCCGCGCCGGCGTCGCCGCAAGTCGGGCTAGCCCGGCACCATCGGCGCCGGGACCGAGGCCTCGGGCGTCGCGCCGGGCGGCGCGTCGGCTTCGGCCGGGACAGTGACGACGGGCTCCGGCACCGGGGTGAGGTCGATCGGCGCGTTGCAGTCGGCGGCGGCGAGCATCGTCCTCAGCTCCGGCAGCATTGTCGGATCGCCGGCAAACGCCCGCAGCACCACCAGGCCACTGTCGATCGCCACATCCACCACGACCGATTCCTCCAGCACCGCCGCAGCAATGCGCTGCAGCATCGACAGGTCGGCCGGCCCGACGATCAGGAGGTCGAGCGGCGCTGCCGCCGTCCGGTCGTTGACGCTGAAGAGGTTGCGTCCGCGCCGGTCGAACACGGCTGCCGACCAGAACACACCCTCGAGCACCGCCACGACGCGGACCGGCGCCTGACCGAGGCCGTCGAAGCGACAGACGGCATGCACCATCATCGGATCGAGATAGGCGCGTTCGGCGACGCCGGCCTCCGGTTGCGGCAGCACGGCGAACCGCCCGTCGGCGCCCTGGCCGTCCATCGCCCTCCAGACATCGTTCGATGCGATGGCCGGGAAGAGCAGGATCACGACGAGGTGAACGATCACGGCGCCCAGAAGGCCGGCGAGGACGATGCGGAGGGCGCCGCTCACCGGCAGGCTCCGCGTTCGATCGCCGGCAGGGCGAGGTCCGCCGGCGCAAGGCCGGTCGTGAGCGGCGTGTCGTAGAGCCGAAGGACGAGGAGGAGGCCGTCGCCCGAAATGGGGATCCAGTTCCCTTCCTGCGGCGTCGCGGCCACTGCGATCGCAAACGACCCGTCGGCCGCGCGGACGAGGTTTCGTGAATGGAAGCCGTTCCGGGCGGAGGGGTTCGCCGTCAGGAGCCCGGCGCCGTCATAGGCGGTCAGCGTCCACAGGCGTGCGGGGAGGGCGCGACCCCGCACGGTGTAGACGCAGGCGGCGTCGAGCGCCCGGCCATTGCTGTCGGTATCCGCGGCGAAGGTGAGCCCCTCGGCCGTTCCGAGCGGAAGGTCCACCGTGGCGGCAGCCGCGGCGCGTGCATAGGGGTCCGCCTGGCCTGCCGCCACGCCGGTCCGCGCGCCCCATGGACCAAAGCTCGCGGCGCCGGCATTGGCGCGCTGGTTGATTGCGATTGCCGCCGACGCGAGCCCGATCGTCACCGCGATGGCGACCGCGATGGCAAGGTCACGGAAGGGCCGCATCAGGTCCGCGCCATTGTGAACGATCGCTCCACTGCGGTGGACTCCGCTGCCCGTCGCCCCGGTCCTGCATTGCGGTGCGGCTCGGGTGGATTGTAAGCAGATCGGGGATGGCGAGGTGAGCCGCGGAGTCGAAGTGACAACATCGACGGGTCCGGCGGGCGCGGCAACGCTCGGGCGCTGGGACGGCATCGAGCGCTGGGCTCTGGCCGTCATCGCGGCGCTGACGGTTGCGCGGTTCGTCCTGGCGCCGATCGTGCCGCTCGCCTTCGACGAGGCCTATTACTGGCGCTGGTCGGAGCACCTGGCCTTCGGCTACCTCGATCACCCGCCGCTCGTCGCCTGGATGATCCGGGCCGGCACGACCCTCTTCGGCGACACGCATCTTGGCGTCCGGTTCCTGCCGCTCGTCGGCGGCGTCGCGGCGACCTGGGCAGTCTGGCGCACGGCAGCGCTCCTCTTCGAGGACCGGCGGATCGCGGCGCTCGCGGCGCTCTACTTCAACGTCACGCTGATCCTCGCGGTCGGGACCATCCTCGCGACCCCCGATTCGCCGCTCCTCGTCGCGGCGGCTTTCGTTCTGTTCTTCCTCGCCAAGGCGGCCAGGACAGGGCAGGCGGGCTGGTGGCTCGCCGCCGGCGTGGCCGTCGGCGTCGGCTGCCTTGCGAAGTACACGGCACTGTTCTGGTTCCCGTCGATCTTCCTCTGGCTGCTGCTCGACCCGCGGATGCGGCCGGTGCTCGGGACACCCGCGCCGTGGCTGGGCGCGGCGCTCGGCCTGGTGGTGTTCCTCCCCAACGTCCTGTGGAACGGGGCGAACGAATGGATGAGCTTCACCTACCAGTTCGGGCGCGTCGACGACGGAAACGGGTTCGCTCCTGGCTACCTGGTCGAGCATTTCGGGACAGAAATCGGCATGGCGACCCCGATTGTCTTCCTGCTCGCCTGGTCGGGGCTGGCGCTCTTCTTGCGGGCCAGGGACGCGTCGAGGACGCCGTGGCTCCTCCTCGGCGCGTTCGTCTGGCCGATGAGCCTCTATTTCATCGTCCACGCGCTCCGTGCGCGTGTCGAGGGCAACTGGACCGGCCCGATCTACCCGGCCATCGCCATCGCCGCCGCCGCGGTCGCGACACTCGAATGGCGCGGCTTCTGGGGCCGCTTCCTTGCCGCCGTGCAGCCTTTCGCGATCCCGGTCGGCCTCGTCCTCGTCATCGCCATCTACGTCCAGACCGTTTCCGGCATCCTGCCGCTCGGCAGCTGGGACCCGACGGCAAGCCGCATGGGTGCCGGAATCGCTGCGGTGACGGTCGAGATCGAGGAAGTCCGGCAGGCCGAAGGCGCAACGCTGATCCTTGCGCCGGACTACGGTCTCACCGGCTGGCTCTCCTTTTATCAGCCGACGCAGCCGGCGCCCGTTGCCGAACTGGGCGAGCCGAACCGGTGGCTTCAGGAGCCTCCGCTCACGGACGAGGCGCGCTCCGGCCCGTATCTCCTGATCCTGCCGGCGGGCGAGGGCGAGGCGGAGATCGAGACGCCCTATGGCACCGCCATCCGCATCCACACGATCGACCGGACCCGCGGCGACCTCCTCATCTCGCGCTACGACATCTACCGGATCGACCGCCGCGTGCTTGCGGGAGGCTAGGGCGGATTGCCCGCCAGCAACTGCCCGAGCGCCTCGAGTCGCTGTTGCGCGGCCGGCGCCAGCGGCGGGGGCGGGATCTCGACGGGGGCGGCCGCCGCGATCGCGGCATTCGCGGCCGCGGCGCGCGCGACGCGCGCGGCGTCGTACTCCGCCCGCTCGACGAAGGGGATCGGCGTCAGTTCGATGCCCTGATGGGCGGCCGTCATCACCCGTTGCCAGGTCTGCGCCGGCAGCGTGCCGCCGGTGAGGTTCACGGTCTCGGCGTAGTTGTCGTTGCCGAACCAGATCGCGCCGACATAGTCGCCGGTGAAGCCGACGAACCATGCGTCGCGGAACGAACTGGTCGTCCCGGTCTTGCCGGCGGTGGGGATGCCTTCGAGCTTGGCGGCCCGGCCCGTGCCCCATTCCGGCACCTGGACCATCATCCCGTTCATCTGCGCGACGACTTCCTCGGGGAGGACCCGCTCCGGCGGCGGCGTGTCGCCGTGCTGGAAGACCGTGATGCCCTGGCTGTTGACGATCGTCGCGATCCCGAACGCCGGCGCCGCCATCCCGCCATTGGCGAAGACGGCGAACGCGCTCGCCATGTCGATGACGCTCACCTCCGAACTCCCCAGCGGCAGCGAGCGCGTGATCGCGATGCTGGACCTGATGCCCATGCGTTGCGCGGTTTCGGCGATCAGTTCGCGCCCGATCGCCTGGCCGAGCCGGACCGGCACGGTATTGATCGACTGGACGAGTGCGGTGGTGAGGGTGACCGGCCCGGCATAGCCACCGGAGTAGTTCCGTGGCGACCAGTCGCCGATGGTGATCGGCGCGTCGGGGACGACGCTGTCGGGCGTGTAGCCGTTCATCATGGCGGTCGCGTACACGAACGGCTTGAACGCGGAGCCGGGCTGCCGGCGGGCGCTGACCGCGCGGTTGAACTGGCTCTCGCCATAGTCGCGCCCGCCGACCATCGCGCGGACCGCGCCGTCCGGCTCGACGATGACGGCCGCGCCCTGGCGGACGCTGTAAGCCTCGCCCGACTGGCGCAGCGTCGATTCGAGCGCATCCTCGGCGGCGCGCTGCAGGCTGGTGTCGAGCGTGGTGCGCACCGTGAGGATGCGGTCGCCGGTCGGGACGAGTGCCTTCACCTCCTCGAAGGCCCAGTCGAGGAAGTAGTCAGGCGTCGGGGCGCGTTCGCCGGCAACGACGCTCGCCGGCCGGCGGCGCGCGCCGATCACCTGGCCCTCGGTCAGGTACCCGGCCTGGACGAGGTTGGTCAGCACTTCATTGGCGCGGGCCCGCGCGGCGGGGAGGTTCACATGCGGCGCATATCGCGTCGGTGCCTGGAAGAGCCCCGCCAGCATGGCTGCCTCGGCGAGCGTCAGGTCCTGCACCGGCTTATCGAAGTAATACTGCGAAGCCGCTGCCACCCCGAAGTTTCCCGCACCGAGATAGCCGCGGTCGAGATAGAGCTTGAGGATCTCGTCCTTGGACAGCGTTGCGTCGAGCCAGACGGCGATGAAGGCCTCCTGCACCTTGCGCTCGACCGTCCGGTCGTTCGAAAGGAACAGGAGCCGGGCGACCTGCTGCGTGATCGAGGAACCGCCCTGAACGATCGTCCCGGCGCGAAAATTCTCGATGAGCGCCCGGGCGGTGCCGAAAAGGTCGACGCCGAAATGCGTGTAGAAGCGCCGATCCTCGGTGGCGAGGACCGATGCCACGAGGTAGTCGGGCATCTCGGCGATCGGCACGCTTTCCAGCTGCCTTATGCCACGCCTGCCGATCTCGACGCCGTTCTGGTCGAGGAAGGTGACGGCATAGTCGCCCTGCGAGCGCCAGTCCGTCTCCGTCGCCTCCATGGCGGGGAGGGCGAGGGCGAGCATCACGACCGCGCCGAAGGTCGCAATCGTCAGTCCGTCTCCCGTCACCTCGACCACGAAGCGTCCGAAGCCGCGGACGCGAAGATGTGACAGCGTCCGGTCGAGGCCGTGGTAGAAGGCGGAAACGCCGGTCGGCACGCGGCCGAGCACGCGACCGACCGCGGCGAATACCCGGTCCGTCGTCCCGGGTCCTGATGGTCTTCTGGTCGCCGGGCGGCGCAACGTCGCGGCTCCGAAGCGGAAATATGTCTGTCGGTCCCCGAGTGTCGGACCATGGAGGCTGTGTGGCAAGGTCTGCGCGATCACGCTCCGCGGAGGACGCATTGATGGCGGAGCTGCCGTTCTGGCAACGGCTCACCCTCGAGGAGATGTCTCCCGCGCAGTGGGAATCGCTCTGCGACGGCTGCGGTCGCTGCTGTCTCAACAAGCTCGAGGACGAGGATACGGGCGCGATCGCCTGGACAGCGGTGTCGTGCCGCCTCCTCGACACCGCGAGCTGCCGCTGTGCGGACTATCCCGGCCGGGCCGAGAAGGTGCCCGATTGCCTTCGGCTCACGCCGGAAATGGTGCGGACGCTGACCTGGCTCCCACCGACCTGTGCCTACCGGTTGGTCGAGGAGGAACGCGACCTATATTGGTGGCATCCGCTCGTTTCCGGCGATCCTGATACAGTCCATGCCGCTGGAATCTCGGTCCGCGGCCTTGCGGTCAACGAGCTGGAGGTCCCGTTCGAGGCTTGGGAGAGTCTTCTCTTCGCCTGGCCCGACGAGGAGGCGGGGACTGATCCGGCCGCCCTTCGGTTGAAGGATGGCCGCGGGCGCAAGCGAAGCTGAAGGCGGTATTCAGTCGGCATTCAGGTCCAGAAGCCTAGAAATTGCCAATGTTTAGGAAAGCACTCATGGCAGCCCTGGTCGGTTCCGCGGTGATCGCGGGTACCGGCCCCGCGCCCGCCCAGCAGGTTGCGCAGCTCAGCTGCATGTCTCAGGACGCTGCTCGCAGCGTCCTCGTCCAGAACCCTGCCCTCCTCAGCCTCTCCGCCGCCGCGCAGCGTGGCGGAGCAGGACAGATTGTCTCCGCCGACTTCTGCATGTTCAATGGACAGTACGTCTATGTGATCAATGCGCTTGGTCCGGGCGGGGCGGTCCGCCGTCTGGTCATCAGCGCCGCAAATGGATCGATCGTCCCCGGGGCCTAGAGGTGCTAGACACCTCGTCCTGGACGGCAGGGTGGGGCACATGCGGATTCTCGTTGTCGAGGATGACCCGGATCTGAACCGGCAGATGGTGACTGCGCTGACGGAGGCGGGCTACGCCGTCGACAGCGCGACGGACGGGGAGGATGGACACTTCCTCGGCGATACCGAGCCCTACGACCTCGTGGTGCTCGACATCGGCCTCCCGATCATGGACGGCATCTCCGTGCTCGAGCAGTGGCGTCGCGACGGCCGCACCATGCCGGTGCTGATCCTCACCGCACGCGACCGCTGGAGCGACAAGGTCCAGGGCATCGACGCCGGCGCCGACGACTACGTGGCAAAGCCCTTCCACATGGAAGAGGTGCTCGCCCGTATCCGCGCCCTCGTCCGCCGGGCGGCCGGCCATGCCTCGAACGAGATCGAGTGCGGTCCTGTCCGCCTCGACGTCCGTTCGGGGCGCGTCTCGGTCAACGGCAACCCCGTGAAGCTCACTTCGCACGAGTTCAAGGTGCTCGAATACCTGATGCACCACCGCGACCGCGTCGTCTCGCGCACCGAGTTGACCGAACACCTCTACGATCAGGATTTCGACCGCGATTCGAACACGATCGAGGTCTTCGTAGGGCGCCTGCGCAAGAAGGTGTCCAACGACCTGATCGAGACGGTGCGCGGTCTCGGCTACCGGATCGTCACGCCCTCAGATGCGGTTTAACTCGCTCGCAGTCCGGCTCGTATCGATCGCAGCGCTGTGGACTGCCCTCGCGGTGGTCGTGGCGGGCGTCATCCTGTCCTCGCTCTACCGCCAGACGGCGGAGCGCGGCTTCGATGAACGTATCACCAGCTACAGCGAGGCGCTGATCGGGGCGTTCAGCGAGGAGGGCACCGCGCTTGCCGACCCCGGCAATCTCGGCGAGCCTCGGTTCGAGACGATCGCCTCGGGCTGGTACTGGCAGCTGTCGCAGGACGGGAGGGTCGTCCTCGCGTCGCGCTCGCTCCTCCTGCAGACGCTTCCCACGCCCGAGACCACCGAGCCGGACGGGAACGGCGTGGCCGGCTTTGCCATGGAGGGCGTTGCCGGCGAACTCGTCCGTGGCGTGGTGCGGCCGGTCTCGTTCCCCAATGTTGCGGGACGTTTCGAACTCCTCGTCGCCGGCAACGCCACCGAGCTCCAGGGCGACATCGCCTCCTTCCGCACCAGCGTCATCGTCACGCTGGGCGTGTTCGCGCTCGTGCTGATCCTGTCGACCTTCATCATGGTGCGCTGGGGTCTCCGCCCGCTCGACCGCGTCCGCAGCGGGCTCCACGACATCCGCAGCGGGCAGGCGGCGCGCTTCGACGGGAACTATCCGGCGGAGATCGCACCGCTCGCGCGCGAACTCAACGCGCTGCTCGATTCGAACCAGCAGATCGTCGAGCGCGCGCGCACGCAGGTCGGCAACCTTGCGCACGCGCTCAAGACGCCGCTTTCGGTCATCACCAACGAGGCGCGCGCCGATCCCACGCCGCTCGGCAAGAAGGTGTCCGAGCAGGCCGACCTGATGACACGCCAGGTGACCCACTATCTGGACCGGGCGCGGATTGCTGCCTCGTCCCAGGCGCTGGGCGCCGTCACGCCGGTGCAGCCGGTGGTGAGCCGTTTCGTGCGTGCGATGCGAAAGATCTACGAGGAGAAGAAGATCCACATCTCCTGCGACGTCGCCGACGGCGTGAAGTTCCGCGGCGAGCAGCAGGATCTGGAGGAGATCATCGGCAACCTCACCGACAATGCCTGCAAGTATGCGCCGGGCAAGGTGCTCATCACCGTGCGGCCGCAGAAGCCTGTCAACTCCGCCGATTGCCCGAAACTCGTGTTCTTCATCGACGACGACGGGCCGGGTCTCACCCCCGAGCAGGCGGAGGAGGCGACGCGGCGCGGCAAGCGCCTGGACGAATCCAAGCCAGGCTCCGGCCTCGGCCTGTCGATCGTCACCGACCTCGTCGCGCTCTACAAGGGCACGTTCCAGCTCATGAAGGCGCCCAATGGCGGCCTTCGGGCCGAGGTGACATTGCCCGCCGCCGAGGGCTGAGCCGGGGCCTGTCGCATTTCCGCCGCTCTGTCATGGGATCGCGCCTCCGCCCGATACCGTGGCCAACCGTCGCCGAAGGATCTCGATGCGCCTGAGAGCCACAGCTCTTGTCACGCTTGCCCTGCCGCTCCTCCTCGCCGGCTGCCTCGGCGCGCCGGGACCGGCCACGACGGCGGATACGCCGCCTGCGGCGCCCGCCTTCACCGCGCCGCCGCCCGGCACGATCACCGCCGGCGTCGTCGGCGCCACGATCGGCTTCACCCTCTCGGGGCCGGACGGCCAGCGTGCGCTTGCGGCGGAGTACCAGGCACTGCAGCAGGGCGTTGCCAGCGTGCCCGTCCTCTGGCAGGGCTCGACCAGCGCCGTCTACGGCGAGGTCGTTCCGGGCCCGCTCTACACGATCAACGAGTACGAGTGCCGGGACTATATTCACACGATCTACGTCAATGGCGTGCGCGAAGCGGGCCGCGGCACGTCCTGCCGGACCGCGGGTGGCCCGTGGACGCCCGTTCCATAGGCAACCTGTCGCGACCGCGTGAAGCGGTCGCGGTTGCACGCTCATTGGGCAGCCGATAGAAGCAGCGCGGGCGTGACAATCCGAGATTTCCGATGGCTTTGTGGATAGCGATGGCCGTGCTGACGGCGGCCGCGGCCATCGCGCTCCTGGCCCCGCTGTTGCGCAATCGCGCCGGCACGACCGCCCGCGACGCCGAAAAGGCCATCTACCGCGACCAGCTCGATGAGGTCGCCCGCGACGTGTCGCGCGGCGTGCTTGCTCCAGGCGAGGCCGAAGCCGCCCGCGTCGAGATTTCCCGCCGCCTCCTCAAGGCCGACGAATCGGCTCCCGATACGGCCATTACGACATCGAACCGCTCGCGAATCGCAGCGGTGATCGCCGTTGTCGTCCTGCCGACCGTTGGGCTTGCGCTCTACCCGTGGTGGCTTGGCTCTCCCGGTTTGCGCGACATGCCGATCGAGGAGCGCCTCGCGGACCCGCGGACCGACGATCTCCCCGCGATGGCCGTGGCGCTGGATGCGGCCCTTCAGGCCAATCCCGACAATGCCGGGCTCTGGCAGGAGGCGCTGTCCGTCTATGCCCAGATCGGGCGGTTCGACGGCGTGGCGGCGGCCTACGCCAACATCGTGCGGCTCAGGCCCGATACCGATCCGACCGGCGACATCGGCGTCGGCCTCGGCGAGCTCATCGTCAACGCGACCGGCACGATCTCCGTCGACGCCCTGCGCATCTTCGACACCGTCCTGACCATCAACCCGGCGCAGACCGCGCCCAGGGTCTACCGCGCCCTCGCCCTGCAGCAGGCCGGCCTCAACGCCGAGGCCATCGTCGCCTGGCAGGAGGTCATCGCCGCGGCCCCGCCGGAGGGCGCGCCCTGGGTGACACTCGCCGAGCAGCAGCTTGCGCAGCTCGGCGCCGGGCCCGCTGCCGGCGACACGGCGACGGCCGCCGCCGTCGACGCCCAGATCCGGGCGATGGTAGACAATCTCGCCGCCAACCTTGTGGCGAACCCGCAGGACGCGGAAGGCTGGATGCGGCTCATCCGCTCCTACGTCGTCCTCGGCGAACTCGATCTGGCCCGCCAGGCGGTCACGTCTGCGCGATCCACATTCGCCGGGAACGACCAGGCCATACAAATGATCGAAGGTGGCGTTCTCTCGACGCCGGGAGCTGCCCTGACGGCCAACCCGGGCGACGTGAACGCTTGGGCCCAGCTCATTCGGTCGTATAATGTGCTGGGTTTGACCGTGCAGGCGACAGAAGCAGTTGGACAGGCCCGCGCCGCGTTGGCGGGGAACGCGGAAGGGCTGGCGCTGATCGACGCGGTGGCACAGGAACTGGAGCAGCCATGACCGTATCCCAGACGATGGGTTCCCGACCGCGCCGCATGGGGCGCAAGCAGCGCCGCATGATCGTCATCGCGCTGGCCGGGGCGGTTCTCGTCGCCGCGGTGGCGCTCATCCTCGTCGCGCTGTCCGGCAGGATCACCTTCTTCGCCTCGCCGAGCGACATCCTCGCCAACCCGCCGCCCCAGGAACAGCGCATCCGCCTCGGCGGCCTCGTTGCGGTCAACTCGGTCGAACGCCGCGAGGACGGGCTCGTCCTCTTCGGCATCACGGACATGGCGGCGACCATCCAGGCCCAGTACCGCGGGATCGTCCCGGACCTCTTCCGCGAGGGGCAGGGCGTGGTGACCGAAGGCACGCTCGGTCCCGACGGCATCTTCAACGCGGACACCGTGCTCGCCAAGCACGACGAAGCCTACATGCCCGCCGAGGTCGTGAACGCCCTCAAGGAGCAGGGCGAGTGGTACGGTGAACTGCCCGCCAACATGAACACCACCGCGGCGCCGGCCGCGACGCTGCCTGTCGCTCCTGCGGCGACGCCCGCGCCATGATCGCCGAACTCGGGCACTACGCGCTTGTCCTCGCGATCGCCGTCGCGATCGTCCAGAGCATCGTCCCGTTCTGGGGCGCCCGGACCGGCGATTCGCGCCTGATGGCGATCGCCCGCCCGGCGGCCGTGACCCAGTTCCTGCTCGTCGGCATCGCCTTCGCGGCGCTGACCCAGGCGTACATCGTCTCGGACTTTTCGCTCCTGAACGTCTACGAGAACTCGCATACGGCGAAGCCGATGCTGTTCAAGATCAGCGGCGTATGGGGCAACCATGAGGGGTCGATGCTCCTCTGGGTGCTGATCCTCACCCTGTTCGGCAGCCTCGTGGCCGTCTTCGGCCGCAACCTCCCCGAAAAACTCCGTGCGCTGGTACTGTCGGTGCAGGGGTGGATCGGCGTCTCGTTCATCGGCTTCATCCTCTTCACCTCCAACCCGTTCGTCCGCCTGTCGCCGGCGCCGATCGAGGGCCGGGACCTCAACCCGGTCCTCCAGGACATCGGCCTCGCAATCCATCCGCCGCTCCTCTACCTCGGCTATGTCGGCTGCTCGATCGCGTTCGCCTTCGCGGTCGCCGCCCTCATCGACGGCAAGATCGAGGCGGCATGGGCGCGCTGGGTGCGGCCGTGGACGCTTGTGTCGTGGCTGTTCCTGACCCTCGGCATCGCTATGGGCTCCTACTGGGCCTATTACGAGCTCGGCTGGGGCGGCTGGTGGTTCTGGGATCCGGTCGAGAACTCCTCGTTCATGCCGTGGCTTGCGGCCACCGCGCTCCTTCACTCGGCCATCGTGATGGAGAAGCGCGACGCGCTGAAGGTCTGGACGGTGCTCCTCGCCATCCTCACCTTCTCGCTCAGCCTTCTTGGCACCTTCCTCGTGCGCTCGGGCGTCCTCACCTCGGTCCACACCTTCGCGGCCGACCCCGGCCGCGGCCTCTGGATCCTCACGATCCTGATCCTGTTCATCGGCGGCGCGCTCGTGCTGTTCACCGGGAGGGCAGGAGCGCTGTCGAAGGGCGGCCTGTTTGCGCCGATCAGCCGCGAGGGCTCGCTCGTCCTCAACAACCTCTTCCTCACCGCCGCATGCGCGACCGTGCTGATCGGCACGCTCTATCCTCTGGTCGTCGAGGCGGTGGCGGGCCAGACGATCTCGGTCGGTGCGCCGTTCTTCAATGCCACGTTCGGCCCGCTGATGGTGCCGCTCCTGCTAGCGGTGCCGTTCGGCCCCATGCTCGCCTGGAAACGCGGCGATATCTACGCCGCCAGCCAACGCCTGATGGTTGCCTTCGGGCTCGCGATCCTCGGTGTGATCATCGTCGCGATATCGGCGGGCTTCGACGCCTTCCTCGCTGCCTTCGGCGTGGGCCTTGCGATCTGGCTCATCGTCGGTGCCCTGACGGAACTGGCCTTCCGGGCGCAGTTGTTCCGCGTGGGCCTCGGGACCTCGCTGCGCCGGCTCGCCGGCCTGCCGCGCTCGGCATTCGGAATGGCGCTCGGCCATCTCGGCCTCGGGGTGACGGTCCTCGGCATCGTCGTTTCGTCCACCTGGTCGACCGAGACGATCCGTGACGTCCGCCCGGGCGACACGGTGACCGTGTCCGGCCGCGACGTCACCTTTGACGGCTTCTCCCGCGAGGAGACCGGCAACTACAACGCGACGATCGTCCACTTCACGATCAGCCGCGACGGGGAGTTTCTCCGAACCACGACCGGCGAGAAGCGCGGCTACACCACGCGCATGGTGCCGACCACCGAGGCGTCGATCAACTGGTTTGGCGCCACTCACCTCTACATCTCGCCCGGCGACGTGAAAGAGGGTGGGATCGTGCTCGATCCGGGCGTGTACTCGGACCAGAGCGTTCTCACCCTGTACGTCTACTGGAAGCCCCTTGTTGCCCTGATCTGGCTCGGCACCGTCATCATGGCGTTCGGCGGCGTCCTTTCGCTGAGCGATCGTCGCCTCAGGGTCGGCGCGCCGAAGACGGCGCGCCGCCAAATCGTCCAGCCGGCGGAGTAGCGGTGCGTTACCTTCGGGCCCTGCTCCTCGCGATCATGGCGCTGGCGTCGTTGCCTGCCCTCGCGGTCCAACCCGACGAAATGCTGGCCGATCCGGTCCTCGAAGCGCGAGCCCGGGCGCTGTCGGCGGAGCTTCGCTGCCTCGTCTGCCAGAACCAGTCGATCGACGCTTCCGACTCCCAGTTCGCCCGCGATATCCGCATTGTCCTGCGCGAGCGTCTGACGGCGGGCGACACAGACAGCGAGGCGCTGGACTTCCTCGTTGCCCGCTACGGCCAGTACATCCTGCTCAAGCCGGAGTTCAACGCCACCACGGCGCTCCTGTGGATTGCGCCGCCGCTTCTCCTCGTTGGGGGCGGAGTGCTCGCATTTGTCGTCATTCGCCGCCGCTCTCTCCGCAACGGCGAGCCCGACGCCCTGACCCCCGAGGAGCAACGCCGCCTCGACAAGGTGCTGCGCGAGTCGGGCACCGGCGGAGCCTAGTCCTCGTTGCGGGACGGCTTGCCGCCGCTTTCCCTCTCCCCGAACGGGGCGAGGGACCTTCGGGACGCGGCCAGTGGCGGCTCTGCCTTGAAGCGATCGACGATCCCCTCGCATCCTCGTGATCGGCGGCAATCCGCCATTTCCCGAAACATTACGAGGGTTTAATCCGGCTGACAGGCGGCTGTAAGGTCGCCGGCGCCATCTTCCGGGTTAACGCGATGCCGAGAATGTCGGCCATCGCCTCTCTTTCCTGGGAGACCAGACCTTGACCTCTACCACGCTCATCAATGCCCGGCCGTCGCTGCGCCGCCGCATTCTGTTTGGCACCGTGTCGGCGCTGGCGCTTGGCACCGCCGTCGTCGTCGGCACTGCCCTCCCGCCCGGCTCCGCCAGCGCCCAGCCGGTCGTGATCGCCCAGCCGGTCGCCCTGCCGTCCTTCGCCGATGTCGTCGATGCCGTCGCCCCGGCGGTTGTCGGCATCCGCGTCCGTGGCGAATCGACCCGGCGCATCAGCATCCCCGGCTTCGACAACCTGCCGCCTGGCGTCCCGGAGCAGTTCTTCCGCGGCCTCCCCGAGCAGGAGACCGTCCCGACCACCAGCATGGGCTCGGGCTTCTTCATCTCGGAAGACGGCTACATCGTCACGAACAACCACGTCGTCGACAACAATGCGACCGAATACACCGTCATCATGAATGACGGCACCGAGTTCGCCGCCACCCTCGTCGGCACCGACGAACTCACCGACCTTGCAGTCCTGAAGGTCGATGCGGACCGCTCGTTCCGCTACGTCGAATTCGCCACCGGGGAAGTCCGGGTCGGTGACTGGGCCGTTGCCGTCGGCACGCCCTTCGGCCTCGGCAACACGGTCACCGCCGGCATCGTCTCGGCAGAGGGCCGGTCCCTCGGCAACAACGCCTACGACGACTACATCCAGATCGACGCGGCGGTGAACCAGGGCAATTCGGGCGGCCCGACCTTCAACCTCGCCGGCCAGGTCATCGGCGTGAACACGGCGATCTACTCGCCGACCGGCGGCAATGTCGGCATCGCGTTCGCGATCCCGGCCGCCGTCGCGGCCAACGTCGTCGCCGATCTCATCGACGACGGGACGGTCTCGCGCGGCTTCCTCGGTGTCCAGATCCAGTCGGTCGACGGCAATCTGGCGGAGGTTCTCGGCCTGCCCGGTCCGGGCGGCGCGCTCGTTGGTGGCCCGACCGGCGACAGCCCGGCATTCGCCGCGGGTATCCAGACCCGTGACGTCATCCTCCGGCTCAACGGCGAGGACGTGGCGGATTCGACCGACCTTGCCCGCAAGATCGGCGCGCTCGACCCCGGCACATCCGTCACGCTGACGGTGTTCCGCAACGGCGAAACCCTCGACATCACGGTGACCCTGGCCGCGATGCCGACCGCCGCCGAACGCGCCGCCGCCGATGAGCCGGCCCCCGCCGAGCCGGCGCCCGAGATCAACATCGGCATGGCCATTGGCACCTACCAGGGCCAGGTCGTCATCGCGGACCTCAACCCGACGGGCTCCGCCGCGCAGGCTGGTCTCCGCCAGGGCGACGTGATCGTTGCCGTCGGCGACACCCAGGTGCGGTCAACCCAGGACGTCCGCGACGCGGTCACCGCCGCCCGCGAGGCCGACCGCCCTGCCATCCTCTTCCAGGTCACCCGCGACGGCGCCACTCTGTTCGCCGCCGTGCCCCTCTAGGCCTGGATAACTGAGCGGACGGGAGTCGTTCCTAGTCGCCCCCCAACTTCCGTCCGTCACTGAACGGCAGGCTGGATTCGTCCGGCCTGCCGTTTCTTTATCCGGCGGCCCCCGCCGCCCCCTTGCTGGTATGCTCCGCCGATGCGAATCCTGCTGATCGAAGACGACAGGGAGACCGCCGCCTACCTCACCAAGGCGCTGCGCGAAGCCGGTCATGTCCCGGACCACGCCGGCGACGGCCTCACCGGGACCGACATGGCCCTCGCCGGCGAATACGATGTCCTTGTGGTCGACCGCATGCTGCCGCAGCGCGACGGCCTCGCGGTGGTGGCGGAACTGCGGAAGGCGGGCGCGGAGGTGCCGGTTCTCATCCTGTCGGCCCTCGGCCGGGTCGATGATCGCGTCACCGGCCTTCGCGCCGGCGGCGATGACTATCTTGCCAAGCCCTTCGCCTTCTCGGAGCTTCTCGCCCGCATCGAAGTGCTGGCGCGACGCCGCCGTCCCGGGGAAAGCGAGACCGCCTACAAGGTCGGCGACCTCGAACTCGACCGCCTGTCCCATTCGGTGACGCGGGCGGGAAAGGCGATCCCGCTTCAGCCGCGCGAGTTTCGCCTTCTGGAATATCTGATGCGGAACGCGGAGAAGGTCGTGACGCGGACGATGCTTCTCGAGCACGTCTGGGACTATCACTTCGACCCGCAGACGAACGTCATCGACGTCCACGTCTCGCGGCTTCGGGCCAAGATCGACAAGGGGTTCTCGCCGCCGCTCCTCCACACCGTGCGCGGCGCGGGATACATGGTCCGTGGCCCGCGGCGGTAGGATCGTCTCCACCACGGCGTTCAAGCTCTCGGCGATCTATCTCGCCGTCTTCACCGTGTTCGCGCTCGTCTTCGTCCTGTCGATCAATTTCGCCGCGAACCGGCTCTTCAATCAGCAGATCTCGGCCACGATCGCCTCCGAGTTCTCCGATCTTGCGATCGCCTGGAACGAGGGCGGCGTCGTCGGCCTCATCAACGCGATCGACGGCCGCAGCAACCGGCCCGGCGCGAGCCTCTACCTGCTGGCCGACAGCAATGGCGGCATCGTCGCCGGCAACGTGAACGCCGTCGCCACCGAGTTCCTCGCCCGCGCCGTGCAGACCCCCGCGGTGGTCGGCTACACCGGCGACGACGGCGTGCAGCGCGTGGCGATGGTGCAGGTCGTGCGGCTTTCCGGCGGACTGTTCCTCCTCGTCGGCCGCGACATGTCCGAGCGCGAGCGCTTCGCGGAGATCACGCGCCTCGCGCTGATCGTGGCCGGCGTCCTTCTTCTCGGCCTCGGCCTCGTCTCGTGGTTCTTCGTCAGCCGGCGCGTCCTCCGGCGCATCGATTCGATTTCTGCCACGACACGGCGGATCATGGCCGGCGACCTGACCGGGCGGCTCGAGGTCGCCGGCACGAAGGACGAGTTCGATCGCCTCGCCGACAGCCTCAATGCGATGCTGGAGCGGCTGGAGGCACTGATGCGGGGGCTGAAGGAAGTGTCGGACAACATCGCGCACGACCTCAAGACGCCGCTCAGCCGCATGCGCAATCGCCTCGACGCGGCGCTGGCCAGCGCAGATAGGGAGGCCGGGCGGGAGGCGATGGCCGCGGCCATCGAGGACGCCGACCAGCTGATCGAGACGTTCAACGCGCTGCTGACGATCGCCCGCATCGAAGCCGGCTCCACCGACGAGCATGCGGACGAGGTCGATGCCGCCGCCATGGTGCGCGATATCGTCGAACTCTACGAGCCGGTGGCAGATGAGGCGGGCGCGGCCATCGTCGTCCAGGCTGAGGGAACGCAGCCGCTCCGCGGCAATCGCGAGCTTCTCTCGCAGGCGGTCGCGAACCTCATCGACAATGCCATCAAGCACGGCCGGCCGGCCGACCCCGCGACGCCGCCATCGATCCGCGTCTCCGTCCGCCGCGACGGCAACGATCTCCTGATTGCCGTTGCCGACAACGGGCCTGGGATACCCGAGGAGGAGAGGGGCCGCGTTCAGGAGCGCTTCGTCCGCCTCGAGACGAGCCGCTCGACGCCCGGTACCGGCCTCGGCCTCAGTCTCGTCGCCGCGCTGGCAAAGCTGCACCGCGGGCGCCTCGAACTGACGGATGCGGGGCCGGGTCTCCTGGCCACCATCCGCCTGCCGGTCGCGGTCGCATGAGCCCTCGGACGGCGGCCGGCGCCCCGCTCTCGGAAAGGCTCGGCACCGCGCTCCCCGTCGCGACGAAAGCCGCGGTCGCCGCGCAGCTCGCGGCCCTTGTTGCGGCGGCGCCGGCCAACGCCGCCGTGAAGGCCGCGGTCACCGGCACGCGAAGCGGAGCCCTCGTCGGCGGCGCCATGGCCGGGTCGTCCTTCCTGCGCGGCCTGATCCTCGACGATCCGGCGCGCCTGGTCCGCCTGCTCGGCGCCGACCCCGACGCGGCCGTGGGCCGCCTGATCGTGGCGACGGCGCTGGCGTGGCGCGGCGCCGACGAGGAGGGCGTGATGGCAGCCCTCAGGACGCATCGCAACGAGTTCGCCCTCCTCGTCGCTCTGGCCGATCTCGGTGGCGTGTGGACCGTGGACCGCGTGATGGAAGCGCTGACGGCCTTCGCCGACGCCGCGGTCGGGGCGGCCACCGCGTGGCTCCTGCGCCGGGAACACGATGCCGGCACGCTCGTCCTCCCCAATCCGGAGGACCCGGGCCGGGGTTCCGGCTGGGTCATTCTCGCGATGGGCAAGCAAGGCGCAGGCGAACTCAACTATTCCAGCGATATCGACCTCATCACGCTGTTCGACCCGTCGGCGGCGACGCTCGCTCCCGCGACGGAGCCGGCGCGTCTCTACGTCCGCATGACGCGGCGGCTGGTCCACATCCTCCAGGAGCGCACAGCCGACGGCTACGTCTTCCGCATCGACCTCCGGCTGCGGCCCGACCCCGGCTCGACGGCGGTCGCCATCGCGACCGAGGCGGCACTCCTCTACTACGAGAGCCAGGGCCAGAACTGGGAGCGCGCCGCGCTCATCAAGGCGCGGGCGGTGGCGGGCGACATCGCCGCGGGGGAACAATTCCTCGCCCGCCTCGCGCCGTTCCTGTGGCGAAAGTACCTCGACTACGCGGCCATCGCCGACATCCACTCGATCAAGCGCCAGATCCACGATTTCCGCGGCCATGAGACGATCGCCGTCGCCGGCCACAACATGAAGCTCGGCCGCGGCGGCATCCGCGAGATCGAGTTCTTCGTCCAGACACAGCAGCTGATCTTCGGCGGCCGCAGCATGGAACTACGCGGCCGGCGCACGCTCGACATGCTGGACGAGCTTGCCGCAGAGCACTGGATTGCGCCCGAAGCCGCCACGGAACTGGCGGAAGCGTACCGGTTTCTCAGGCGGCTCGAACACCGCATCCAGATGGTCGCGGACGAGCAGACCCACACATTGCCTGCCGAGCCGGGACCGCTCGCCGGCCTTGCCCGCCTGTCGGGATACCGTGGCGTCCCCGATCTCGCGAAGGCGCTCGTCCCGCGCCTCGAGACCGTCCAGCGCCACTATGCGCGGCTGTTTGAGAATGCGCCTACGCTCTCGACCGCGACCGGCAGCCTCGTCTTCACCGGCAATGACGAAGACCCCGAAACGGTGGCGACCCTCGGCCGCCTCGGCTTCGCCGATCCGGCTGGCGTCAGCCGCACGATCCGCGGCTGGCATCACGGCCGCTATGCCGCCATGCGCTCGGCCAGTGCGCGCGAGCGGCTGACGGAGATCACGCCGGCGCTTCTCGATGCGCTGGCCGGCACCGAGAATGCCGACGCCGCCTTCCTCGCCTTCGACCGTTTCCTCTCACACCTGCCGGCCGGACTGCAGCTCTTCGCCCTCATGGCGTCGAACCCGCGCCTCCTCGATCTCCTGGCGCGCATCCTCGGCACCGCCCCGCGCCTCGCCGAGATCGTCACGCGACGGCCGCATGTCCTCGACGGCATTCTCACGCCCGCCTTCTTTGGCACCGTGCCTGATCGGAAGACGCTCGCGCCGCGCCTCGAGGCGACGCTTGGGCTGGCCGTGTCCTACGAGGATGCCCTCGACCGTGCTCGCATCTTCGGCCAGGAACAGGCTTTCCTCATCGGCGTCCGCATCCTCGCCGGCGCGATCGACGCGCCGCGCGCCGGACGCGCCTACACCGAACTCGCCGAGCTTCTCGTCGGCGCAGCGCTGCACCTTGCCGGCGAGCAGCTCGCCGAGGCGCATGGGCGCATGCCCGGCGGCAAGGTAGCGCTGGTCGCCATGGGCCGGCTCGGCGGACGCGAGATGACTGCGTCGTCCGACCTCGACCTCATCATCCTTTACGACGTGCCGTCGAATGTGGCGGGCTCGGCCGGTCCACGTTCCCTCCCGCCGGCGCAGTACTACACGCGCCTCACCCAGCGGCTGGTTGCGGCGATCTCGGCGCCCACCTCGGAAGGGCGCCTCTATGAGGTGGATTTCCGCCTCCGGCCCTCCGGCAATTCCGGCCCGCTCGCGACCAGCCTCGACGCCTTCACCACCTACCAGGCGAAGGACGCCTGGACGTGGGAGCACATGGCGCTGACCCGCGCCCGTCCCGTGGCGGGCGACGCCGCGATGATGAAGAAGGCGATGAAGGCGATCGAATCGGCGCTCTGCCGCCCCCGCAATGCGGCGAAGGTCGTCGCCGACGTCCTCGAGATGCGCGCCCTCGTCGAAGTCGAGAAGGGCGGCGGCGCATGGGACCTCAAGCAGGCGCCGGGCGGCATGGTCGATGTCGAGTTCATCGCCCAGTCGCTCGAACTCCGTCACGGCGTGGAGCACCCCTCGATCGTGACGGTGGAGACCGAGGCCGTTCTGCGCGCCTGCGCCGCCGCGGGTGTGCTGTCGGTCCGTGACGCGGAAATCCTGCTGCCCGCGATCCGCCTCTACCAGAACCTCAACCAGGTCCTTCGGCTCTGCATCGAAGGGACCTTCCGGCCTGCCGAGGCGCCCGGCGGCCTGCGTGAATTCCTCGCCGTCACGGGCGAGATGCCCGACTTCGCCCGACTCGAAGCGCACGTTGTCGCGACCGAGACGGCCGTCCGCGCCACGTTCGAGCGCCTCATCGGGAAAGTCAGACCAGCGAAGAAGTAGCGACCGACGAATGGACCATGGGCTTCGGCGCCGGAAGCCGCCGGCAGCGCGCTACTCCGGCCCCACCGCGTCCGGTCCCGGCTCAGCCGCCGGCAACCGCACCGACACCACCGTGCCGCTGCCTTCGCGCGAGCGGATATGCAGCGAGCCGCCGTGGAGCTCGGCGAGCGAACGGGTGATCGCAAGGCCGAGGCCGGAGCCCTTGTGGCTCTTGGTGAACTGGTTCTGCACCTGTTCGAACGGCGTGCCGAGCTTGCCGATCGCGCTCTTCGGGATTCCGATGCCGGTGTCCTTGATCGAGATGCGCGCATTGTCGTTGCCGATCCGCCGGGCGCGGACGGTGATGCAGCCGCCATCCGGCGTGAACTTGACCGCGTTGGACAGCAGGTTGAGGAGGATCTGCTTGATCGACCGGCGATCGCCATCGAGGCGAAGCCCGGGCTCGATCTCGGCCTTCAGGTTGAGGTTCTGGCGGTTGGCCTGACCCGAGACCACGCGGATCGATTCCTCGACGAGCTGGTCGATTGCGAGGGTCTCGACGGCCAGCGGCACGCGGCCGGCCTCGATCCGCGACATGTCGAGGATGTCGTTGATGACGCCGAGGAGGTAGGTGCCGCTCTCGTGGATGTCGCGGCAGTACTCGCCGTACTTCTCCGAGCCGAGCGGCCCGAACAGGCCCGACTGCATGATCTCTGAGAAGCCGATGATGGCATTGAGGGGGGTCCGGAGCTCGTGGCTGATGTTGGCCAGGAACTCGGATTTCACGTTGCTCGCCTTGAGCGCGTTTTCCTTCTCCTCGGCGAGGTTGTCGGCGAGTTCGACCACTTGCTGTGCCTGTTGTTCGAGCCACTGCCGCGACTGGCGAAGGTCGGCGATCGTCGCCATGTGGAGGCGCTGGCCTTCGACGAGCCGCTCCTCGTGCCGCTTGAGCTGGGTGATGTCGGTTCCGACCGAGACGAACCCGCCGTCCTTGGTGGCGCGCTCGTTGACCTGGAGCCAGCGGCCGTCCTCGAGGAGCGCCTCGAACGACTGGGAGCCTTCCTCGGGGCGGTCGTCGGCCGGAATCTGGGCGCGCACGACGGGCTTGCGGCCGGCCCGCATCACCTCGTCATACGCCGTGCCGCGCTGCACGGCGGCGTCCGGCAGCCCGTAGAGCGTCTGGTACTTCGAATTGCACATCACGAGCTTGTTCTCGGAGTCCCACAGAACGAAGGCCTCGCTGATGGTCTCGATCGCGTCGCGAAGACGGATGTCGGCGGTCTTGTTGCGCTCGGCCTGGCGGATGAGCTCGGTCGTATCCACCGCGATGCCGATGAGGTGAGGGTCGCCGGTCTCCCCCGACAGTTCGGCGCGGGCGCGGAGCCACACCCAGCGGCCGTCGGCGTGGCGCATGCGGAACATGCGGTCGACGCTCGTCGTGCCGGTGTCGTAGAGGTGCTCGGCAAGGGACATCAGATCGCCGTCCTCGGGGTGGACGAGCCGGTTCGCCTCCCCGAAGCCGAGCAGTTCGTCCCTCGGCGTCATGCCGAGGATCTCGAACATCGATTTCGACCAGAACATCCGGCCGCTCGCGAGGTCCCAGTCCCATAGGCCGCAACGGCCGCGGGCGAGCGCCGCGTCGAGCCGGAAGTTCGTCTCGTCGTAGATGCGGTCGGCTTCGTTGGCGCGTGTCGCCTGTGCGAAATAGCCGTAGAGGATGATCAGGAGGATCGCGCTCGTGCCGACGAAGATCGACACGTTGAGCGAAACCTCGCCGCGCCATTCCTGCATGATCGCGTCGAGCGGCGCTACGACCACGACCGTGCCGAGGCGGCCCGGCAGTGCCCGTGCCGAGGCGAAGGCCGCGCTGCCATCGTCGAGGCGCACCTCGGTGGTGCCGGTCCCGTTGCCGGAATCGAGCAGCGGCTGGACCTGCGCCACCAGCCGGCCGCCGATGATCGTGGCGTCGCTGAGCGGCAGGTGAGCCGCGACGGCGCCGTTCCGGTCCGTGATGATGACCCGACGTCCATCGGCCAGCGCGCCGGGCGGGACGAGGTCGGCGATCGTGGCCTGTACGGCCGCCTCGAAGCCGTCCTGGGGCAGCGCCGTCTCGCCGGTCGTCAGCGACTGACCGACGAGAGCCGCGAGCATGGCGATCTGCTGCTGGGCGAACCTCTCCTGATCGTTTCGCATCTCGACGAGCTGGACGTAGCGCGTGGCCGCGACGATGCAGAGGAAGATCACGATGAGGACGGGGATGAGCCGCTTGAGGATCGGCTCGGCGGCCAGCATGCGCTGGTAGGAAGGATCGGCGCTCAGCCGCGCATGCCCGGAGAGGCCCTTGCGACCCCCTCTGAGCCGCTGCCAGACCGGCACAAACCATCGACCGGACGCGGCAGCACGCTGTGCCGGCCCCATTCAGACCCCCAATTTCGTTTACGTTCCGGGGTATCCCGCGCCCCCGAATCAGTTTGATTTGAATCGAGCCGAATCACCTTGTCCAGATGGAAAAGGGTTAACGACGCGCTAACGACGCGATTCGCGAATCAGGCGAGCGTTCGCGTCACGATGTCGGTCACGTCGCGCGAAAGGCTCGGCGTGGCGGCGACGCGCCGGAGCGTCCGCTCGGCCGCCACCCGCCGCCGTTCCTCGAGCGCGCGCCATGACCGGAACGACACGAGGATGCGCGCGGCCGTCTGCGGGTTCTTGCCGTCGAGCGCCAGCACGACGTCGGCGACGAGATCGTAGCCTGCGCCGTCAGTCCGGTTGAACTGCACCTGGTTGGCGGCGGCGAAGCTGCCGACGAGCGCGCGGATGCGGTTGGGGTTGCTTGCCGCGAACGCGGGGTCGCTCATCAGTTCGCGGACGCGGCCGAGCGTCTCGGGCATCGGCGCGGTGGCCTCGAGCGCCAGCCATTTGTCGAGGACCAGCGCGTCACCCTCGTAGCGCTGGCGGAATGCCTGGAGCGCTTCCTTCCGGTGCGGCGAACGCGTCCGGTTGAGCGCGGCAAGGGCGGCCATCCGGTCGGTCATGTTGTCAGCGGTGCGGAACTGGCGCGCCGCCGTCTCGGTCGCCGCCTCGCTGCCACCGGCGACCAGAAGGTCGAGGATCGCGTTCCGGAGAGCGCGCGCCCCGGTGCCGGCGGCGTCGGGACGGTAGGGGACCGGCGGCGCGATGCTGTCGCGGACGCGCGCGAGGCGGTCGCCGAGGCGCTGCGCGAGGGATGCGCGGAGCCCGTCGCGCGCGAAGGCGATCGCATCCGGGTCGACGTCGCGACCGATCTCGCGTGCCACTTCGGACTCGGAGGGAAGGGCGAGGATCTGCGCCCGCAGCGACGGGTCGAGCGCCTCCGTCTCGACCGCGGCGACCAGCGCGTCGGACAGCGTCGTGTGATCGGGCACCTGCGCGCCCGCGCGGATCGCGGTGACGGCCGCAATGAGCGCCCGCATCTCCAGCATCTGGGCGACCTGCCAGCGGTTGAACGGATCGCTGTCGGTGCGGAGGAGGAAGACGAGGTCGTCGCTGGAGAGGTCGATGGACAGCCGCGCCGGCGCCGAGAAGCCGCGGAGGAGCGACGGCACCGGCCGCGCCGCAACGCCGGTGAACTCGACGGCCTGCGAAGCCTCGGTCAGGTGAATGACGTCGTCGGTCACGCGTGCACCGGAGACGCCCGTGTAGGCCAGGTCCTCGCCGTTCGGGCCGATGAGGCCGAAGCGGATCGGCACGTGCAGCGGGCGCTTCACCTGCTGGCCGGGCGTTGCCGGCGTCGTCTGCGCAAGGTTCAGCGTGTACCGCTTCGCTGTGGCGTCGTAGTGGCCCTTGGCGACGATCTCGGGCGTGCCGGCCTGCGAGTACCACAGCTTGAAGTGGCTGAGGTCGGTGCCGGTCGCCTCCTCGAAGGCGGCGACGAAGTCCTCGACTGTCGCCGCCGTGCCGTCGTTCTTGTCGAAGTAGCGGTCCATGCCGGCGCGGAAGCCGTCGGGACCAAGGATGGTCCGGATCATGCGGACGAGCTCGGCGCCCTTCTCGTAGACGGTCGCCGTGTAGAAGTTGTTGATCTCGAGATAGCTCTCGGGCCGCACCGGGTGGGCGAGGGGACCGCCGTCCTCCGGGAACTGCCGCGCCTTGAGCGTGCGCACGTCCTCGATCCGCTTCACCGGACGGGACTGCATGTCGGCCGAGAATTCCTGGTCGCGATAGACCGTCAGTCCTTCCTTGAGGCAGAGCTGGAACCAGTCGCGGCAGGTGATGCGGTTGCCGGTCCAGTTGTGGAAGTACTCGTGGGCGATGACGCCTTCGATATAGGCGTAGTCGCTGTCCGTGGCCGTGTCCGGATCGGCCAGCACGAAGCGGTCGTTGAAGACGTTGAGGCCCTTGTTCTCCATCGCCCCCATGTTGAAGTCCGACACGGCGACGACGTTGAACACGTCGAGATCGTACTCGCGGCCGAACACCTCCTCGTCCCAGCGCATCGAGCGCTTGAGCGAGTCCATGGCGTGGTGGCAGCGGTCTTCCTTGCCGTGCTCGCACAGGATCGCGAGCGCGACCTTGCGGCCCGAAATGGTCGTGAAGCTGTCGTGGATGGCGCCAAGGTCGCCGGCGACGATCGCGAAGAGGTACGACGGCTTCGGGTGCGGGTCGTCCCAAACGGCGTAGTGGCGGTCGGTCCCGGGAATATCGCCAGCCTCACCGGGATTGCCGTTGCCAAGGAGGATCGGCGCCTCGGCCTTCCTGGCCTCGATCCGCGTCGTGTAGACGGAGAGGACGTCGGGCCGGTCGAGGAAATAGGTGATGCGACGGAAACCCTCCGCCTCGCACTGCGTGCAGTAGGCGGCGCCCGAGCGGAACAGGCCCATCAGCTGCGTGTTGGCCGTCGGGTTGATCTCGGTTTCCAGCACCAGTTCGAACACGCCGGCCGGCGGGGCTGCGAGGATGAAACGATCCGCGCTTGCCTCGTAGTCGCCGGGCTGGAGCGCCTTGCCGTCGAGCGTGGCGCCGATCAGGCGAAGCTCGTCGCCGTCGAGGCGAAGCGGGCTGGATCCGCGCACGCGCCGCAGCGACAGGGTTGCGATGACCCGCGTGGCGGTGGGTTCCAGCCGGAAGTCGAGGTGGACGCGGTCGATCGCGAACTCCGTCGCGCGATAGTCCTCAAGGCGCGTCGGGACAATGTCCGGCTTCATGGCATGTTTCCGCGGCGATTGGCTTGGTTGCGCCGGTTCTAGGCCCTCCGGGCCGCAAGGCCAAGCGGGATCGGGGGGCAGCGCTGATGCGTTCCCGTCGTCCCGGGGCCGCGAAGCGGCACCCGGGACCTTTTGTTCTCGGGGCATTGCCTCGCCACGAGAACAAAGGGTTCCTGCTCTCCGCTGCGCTCCGGCCGGAACGACGGCCCGAGAATTGGCAGCGGTGACCGCGGGATTGGGCCGCTACCGGTCCAGCACCGACCGGATCTCCACCAGATTCGACCGGGCGCGGAGGATGTAGAAGCCGATCGTGGCCAGGTGGTTCGGCATCAGCCAGGCGTCGTCGCGCGCATTCGAGATGATCATCGGGTCCATCTCGATGGCCTGCCGGAGGTGCAGCATCATGTTGTCCCAGATCTGCAGGAGCTCGCGGCTCGTGGCAATCTCGAGGAAGTCGGCGCGCGCCGCGGCCAGAATGCCGTAATACGCGTACATCTCGCCCTTGGCGTACATGAAGAGATTGTCCGCCTGGGTGTCGAACCAGCCGCTGTGGTGCGTCTCGGTGCGCGCGAGGAGGAGGGCGGTGGTCGAGCCGATGTCGGCGGCGATGCGGTCGACGAACTGCAGGAGATTGTCCGCACGGGCATCGAAGCTCGCCTGGCATTCGACGAGCCGGCCCTGGTAGCGCAGCAGCGCCTGGCGGGCATTCTCATAATAGGTCGGCGTCCGCGTCGTCGGGCCGAAAGGCCGCTCGCTGAACGGGTTGAGGAGCCAAGTGTAGCGGTCGAACGTGACGCCGCCGCGCGCCTGAGTCAGGTCGGAGTCGGCCTGCGCCGTGCCGCGGACGCGGCCGATCGTGTCGGTGAGCTCGGTCACGGTGCGCTGGACGGCCTGGTGGACGCCGATCTGGAAGGCGGCCTTGTTGTCGAGGAACTTGGTCCGTTCCCAGTCGAGCAGGAACAGGAAACCCATCTTGTAGAAGGGGTTGCTCGGTATCCAGAGATTCTGATTGACGTTGAAGTCGATCAGGTCCGCTGTCACGTCGACGATGTAGGACCGACCGCAGACGCCGCCCGCACCCTGGCCGGCGACGGTCGGGGGGAGGGTGCGCTCGTCGAGCGCGAGGGCGTCGATGTAGTTGACGTCGTAACCGCGGATCCACGCCGCATTCCAGAAGAAGTAGAGGTGGCCGAGCAGGAAGGGCACCACGATCACGCCGACCGCGATCTTGAACCAGCGGTTCTGCTGCCAGAACAGCCGCCACAGCAGCCGGAACGGCCACGCGATCCACGTCGCGAACTGCCCGAGGACGCGAAGGATGGCAGCCCAAAACTGCCGAAGCCACGACAGGACGACGCGGACCAAGCCACCCACCCGGAAGCACGCGGAAATCCTCGGCACCGCCGGGGAAGGCCGCCGTGCACAGTCGGGCCTCCGCCCAAGACATGGCGGGTTCGCACCGGGGGTTCAAGGGACGGACGCAGTTCGCTCCCGATCGCCAGCGGAGGTACGCGCCGTGTTCCACGACCACCCAGATCGGGCGGCGCCCGCCGGCATTCCTCCGGTATTCAGCAGGAGCGGAGGCCGTCTAGGGTGGATTGGCTTGAGGCGCACGCTGGGAGGCAGGCAAGGATGAATGCGGAACAGGACAGTTTCATGCGGGCCGCCATCACGGAGGCGGCGCGGGGCCTTTCCGAGGGCGGCATCCCGATCGGCTCGGTCCTGGTCCACGATGGCAGGATCATCGGGCGAGGTCGCAACCGGCGTGTCCAGAGCGGCAATCCCATCCTTCACGCGGAGATGGACGCCCTCCAGGACGCGGGACGCCAGCCGGCCACGATCTACCGCGCATCGACTCTCTTCACGACCCTGTCGCCCTGCTCCATGTGCGCCGGCGCCATCCTGCTGTATGGCATCCCGAAGGTGGTGATGGGCGAGAACACGACGTTCCGGGGCGAGGAGGACCTGCTCCACTCGCGCGGTGTGATCCTCGAGAACCAACACAGCGTCGAGTGCGAGAACATGATGCGGCGGTTCGCCACCGAGCGGCCAGACCTCTGGAGCGAGGACATCGGCCAGCCCGCGTGACGGCTTGCCGATGCCGCTACGCGCTGCAGCGAACGCCCGTCGCGCGCCAGCATTGCGATCCCCCGATAGCCACGGTTTCGTCAAGCCTATGACGGCGCACGTTCTGAGGGTATAGGGCGCTGGTTGTTGGCGCCTTCATCTTCCGGTGCTCCCAACCACGCCATGAGATGATCCACGGGATCGAGGGGAGGACGACGTGAGGCTCGGGCGGCGAACACAAGGAGGCGCCGTCGTCCTGGGTCTTCTGTCGTTGACAGGCTCGGCGGCTGCGCAGTCCACCACTGCCGGCCAAGGGCTCCTGCTACGTTGATGTTGCTCCGGTTTCCTAGCGTCGCTCCCTGTGTCTCGCCATACAGACTTCAGCCGCCCGCCTCGCCGGCCCCGCTAGAAGGGGGCCATACTGTTCTCGGCCAGAAACTGCGCCTCCTCCGCGCTGGTCTCCCTGCCGAGTATCGCGTTCCGATGCGGGAACCGGCCGAACCGCCTGATGATGTCGAGGTACTTGGCCGTTTGGATGCCGCCGGCCTCGTAGAAGCGGTTTCCGGCGGGCGCAAAGGGACCGACGTCTTCCACGTAGTACCTCAAGGCGCGCTCCTGGTCGTCGAGGTGCTCGCTGTGGCCCAGGCAGATCGTCAGGAAAGCGCGCTCGACCAGCTTGAACGGCTGCATGCCGCCGGCGGTCGCGACCTTCACCACGCCACGGGCCTTCTCGTCGAAGGAGTAGCTTCTGGCCTCTCCCCGAAAGACGCTGCGGGGAAACTGGTCGAGAAGGACCACCAGCCCAGTTTGCTGCGATGGGGTTAGGACGGCAACGTCGATCGCAGCACCGTCAGCCTCGGCAAGGGCGGCCGAGAACAGTCCCGCAATCTCGGCATCCCGACCGCCGCCAAACCAGAGGGAGAAGCGATCGTCGTTGAAGGATGCGAAGTCGGGGACGGGGCCAAACCAGAACAGATGCACGTCGTCGAGGATTTGCGGCTGCATCTCGCTTCTCAGTACCCACTTCGTCGTAGGTATCGAACGCCGTCCCGGCACCGCATGCAAGGGTATATTCGTCTGGCTCCTCGCGCTGGATATCGTATCAGGACCGAATTCCAATGCAGCAGCAATGGACCAGGTCGTGACAATGGGCTGAAAGGGCCCCGCAACTCAGCAGCCCGCGCTTCGCCATCGCCCCGATGATGGACTGGCGCGAAAACATCGTGATCGCCGGCATACATGGCTCGTCTGCTGCACTGGCGCTGCAGAGCGGCTCACTGGAGCGCCTCGCGTCACAAGAGAGATCGCGATCCACGTCCCAGCGCGGGACGCTGGCGGTCTCCGGCTCTGCGTTCGAAGTCGGGAGAACGACTGAGATCCAATGATCTCCGCCCCGCCCCGCCCCGCCCCGATTGAACCCTGCGCCTCCGCGCGTTGGCCGTAGGCGACCTGCGCCGCGGGCCAACTCTCGAGATCACCGGCTGTGCTTCTCGGCACAGCATCTCGAAGTCGATCCTGAGAAGGATGCTTCGCCGACCACATGTCGGTGGCCTCCAACAAAGGAAAACAACGATGACCCTCAAGATCAACAACCTCCTCCGCGTCTCGCTCATTGGCGCGCTCGCGGCCGCAACGGTCCCCGCGATCCCGACGATGGCCCTCGCGGCCGGCGATGCGGATTACTGCAATAGCGCCTTCTTTGCCGGCTATGTTCGCGCCGCCGACGTCGGCGAGAAGTGCAATGGCACTCGCACGCACTTCGATGACCGAGATTGCGCCGCCGACGATCCGTTCGTGTTCGTCATCGCCGAACGCCGCAACGGCGTGGTCTATGTCGACTGCGTCTCTCACTAGCTATGGAGTTACACTAGGTTGTCCATCCGGTCCTGACCGTGGAAGCTGGAGTTGCGAAGCTTCAGAACCTCGGAGGACCGGATGAACATCTACAAGAATGCCCGTGACGCCGATTGGTCGAGAGCGTCTGGTTGTGGCTGTGCGGAGCGGGCAGAGCCCGGAGGCCGCCGCACCAGGCAAATTGGGGCAACGTCACGCTGATCCTTGTCGCGGATCGCGGATTCCATCATCGGTCGACCGCTACAAGCGCTGAGTGCAATTCGCCGTGCTCCGCCACTGGCCCCGCCGTGATGCTGCGTTAGTAATCCACATCGCGCTGTCTATAGATTAACCTCATCCCGGACCTCGAATACTACAGTGGGCGTGCTCACGTTTTTCAACTGGACTGGGCCAAGGCATTTCAGGTCCATTCCCTCTGGCAGCGTCTCCTTCGTCTGTTCTCCGACGAGAATCGCTCCGTCGCGTGCGTGGGCGGCGATCCGCGCCGCGACATTCACCGACGACCCAATTGCTGTGAACAGACGGCGGTCGACATCTTTCGCAGCGATCTTGTAGCAGCCGACGATCGCTTGGCCGGTGTTGACACCGATGTTGACAGTCACATTGCACGAATGGCGGCTGACGAGGTTCAGACGCCGCGTGGCGCGACGCAGCAAAAGCGCGGTCTTGACGGCGCGATGCGGGCTTTCGTCGCCATCGAAGATCGCGAGAAGGGAATCCCCTTCGATCTGACTTATCTCGCCTCCCATTTTGAGAATATCGTCGTAGAAGGCGGAGAAGTACTCCTCGACGAGACGCTTGGAGTTCGCCGCGCCGATGGACTCGACGATCAGCGTGTATCCTTGGATGTCGAGGAAGAGCGACGACACCACCGTCTCCCGCTGCTCCTCGATCTCCCTACCGCCGCCGTTGAGAAAGTCGTTGGCGTAGCGCTTGGTGGCAAAGGTTTCGAGCTGCTGCCGCAGATGCTCCATGAGTTGAAGCTTCTTTGCGGCGCGCCGGAGGGCGACCTGGTGACTGTCGAGGCTCTGGCCGGACCGCTGCCGCAGCAGGACGTTGCCCAGCTCCGAAGTCGCCACGCGGAGGTCCCGCACGAGATCGTCAGACAGGTGTCCCGCCCTGGCGCTGGTGAGAAAGAGCAAGGCCCGGCCCCCTTCGCTGACGTGGCGGGCGCCGCAGTAGACCATCCCCCCGTGGGTAGCGTCGTCGCGGGCAAAGCGGGGATCGGCGGCTGTATCTGCGATCATCAGGTCGTGACCGGTGCGGCGGACGAGATCGATGATGTCGCCTCGGAGACCGCTGTGTTGTTGAATCCGAGACTCCTGGCCCACGCACATCGCCGATATCCCGTCGCGTGATTGCGCGATCACGGCCGGCTGCCCGTCGTCCACCCAGACGAGCCAGGCGGCGTCGGCGCCGGTCTCGTCTGCCACGGCCCGCAACAGCACCGGAATGCGCTCGGCCAGTTCGACGTCCTTGCCCAATGCGTGCTCGATGACGCCGGTCCGGTTGAGTTCCACGACTTTGCCAGGGGGCTCCAAGGACGCCGGCGCCTCCGCCAGGTCCGCCAGGGCCCGCTTCACCAGGGCGGTTGCCTTCCATGCCGCGAACCGCTTTCGTGCTTCTTCCAGATAGGCCGATCGTGACCGGGAGGAGCCCAGCTTCCTGGAGGCGTCGGCGGCGCGGAAGGCTGCGAGGCCGGCGATGTTCGGCATGCCGGCGCGATCGGCCGCTTCAATGGCGGCTTCGAACGCGCTTAGGGCGGTGCCATGGCCCCTGATCGCCATCGTCTCGGCCTCGAGAAGGAGGCGGTGTGGCTCGAAGTTTGCGGGGACCATGGCCGCGAGCCGGCGAAACTTCTTGAGGCCCCGGTTGAGGAGCTTCAGCCTCCGGCCAAGCATGGCCGCCGCGATCGCGCGATAGAAGGCATAGTCCGCCAGCATGATCTGGCCCGGCATGGCATCGAGGTACCGGCTGGCCCGATCGCCGTAGCCAAGTGCCGCACCGGGTGACCCGAACAGGCATTCGAGTTGCAGCCTCATCACAAGATAGTAGCCGACGGCGGTGAGGTTGTTGCTCGCGAGCATCCGCTCGACGAATGCGTCGCCGGCCGCCGCCGATTTCATGATCGGCTCGCCGGGCTCGGCTTCGTCGCGCAGGAGACGGACTGCGCCTGACCACACGGCGTAGCTGCCGATCACAAATGGATCGCGGCTTTGGTTGATGAAATGAAGGCGCTTCCGGAAGTCCGATTGCAGAACCTCCAGGTCCTTCCCGCGAAAGAAGTTGAGGAACCACTGGAGCAGTATCCCATAGTAGGCGTACTGACGGTCACCGACCGCCACCGCGCCGTCGTATCCAATGCGGAGGAAGTTCAGGCACTCCGATATTGGACGCTGCCAGAGACCCACGAACGCCCCGTAGATGATCTGCACCTTCGGACGCGTCACCGGATCCGGAAGCCGTTCGGCGAGCGCAAGTGCGAGCCGGCCGAGCGCGTCACCGCGGACGAAGGCGCCGAGCGCCACATGGCCGAGGCCGAACAGAACGTAGCCGGAAGGCGAGAGGGGCGAGTTGCCGGCGCGTGCCGAGATGGCGACGATCTTGAGGCCAGCGAGAATCGTGAGGTTGGGATTCACGAAGTAGGCCGCCGGGCTGACGCTGGTCAGTATCGTCAGCACCTTGAATAGGCGCTCGTCCTCCATCGTACGAAGCTCGACGTAGGATTCGACCGAGTGTCGTCGCATGAGCCAGCGGACGCGCAGGAATTCCACGATGATCCCTGCCCTCCGGATGGTCTTGTTGAACCGCCATCCGAGCTTGCCGAGCGCGACCACGGCCGCGTCGACCGCGTCGTTGTTCCTCTGCGCCGCGGTCTCCAGCAGGATCTTGGTGTTGTAGACGTCGGCGGCCTCGAGATCGCTATCGACATGGGTCATCAGGAGGTCGAACAGCCGCTGCGCGTCGTCGAACCGGCCGGAGAGATAAGCGGCGCCGAACGTCTCGAGGTGCAGCGCCACGCAAAGACGCCTGTCGGTCTTCCAGCTTTCCGGCGTGAGGAGCCTGGTTCCGGCGCTGAGTTTCAGGAACGCTTCCTCGAACGCCAGGGTCTCGCGAGCCCTGCGGCCGGCCGCGAGATTCAGTTCCGCCAGCTTTGTCCTCTGGCGGTCCGAGAGGTCTTCGCTGATTCGGTTTATGTTGTTGACGACGACGAACAGGCTGCGCGACCCGATATCATCGAGCGTGTCGAGAAGGGCATGACCGATGTCGCGGCGGAGCTGCTGCGCCTCGGTGGGATCGATGAGGGACGTGGCTGCGCTCTGGACGCGATCGTGGGTGAACTGGATGCTGTCGAGGTCCTCCTCGCCGGGTCGCATGGCGGCCTGGATCGCACCTATGGCGAACGCCTCGTCGAGCGCCGCGCGGAACGCATCCGACGGCATGGCGGAAGCATGGGCAAGGAGCCGGCGCGGGAACGATGCCCCGAGGAAGGCTGCCGTGGCCAGCAGCCTGCGGCAGTCGTCGCTGAGTTCGGAAAGGCGTCGGGCCACGATGTTCGCGACGTCGGCGCCGGTATCCTGCGCCTCGATCGCGCCCAGGTCGCAACGCCATGAGCCAGTCGGAAAATCGTACCAGACTAGCCGCCGCGACAGGAGTGCCTCTACCACCTGGTGGACGTAGAAGGGGTTGCCGCCGGTCCTGTCGTGAAGGTAGGCGGCGAGTCCGGCCCGCTCTTCCTCCGACCTGCCTACTTGGTCGATGAGCTTTGAGACGCTGCCCGATCCGAGGCCGGCGAGGCCGACGTGACTGACAGGATGATGCCGCCCGAGCGCCGCTTCCGCCCGGCCGAGGGCGGCGAGATGCGCCGGATCGTTGTCACGAAAGGCTCCGACGAACAGGATTCCGGCGAGCGATGGATCTCCGAACAGCATCTCCACCAGGTCGAGCGTCGCCAGGTCGGCCCACTGCATGTCATCAAGGAAGATGCACAGCGGTCGATTCCGGTTGGCGAAGCCGCGAAGGAGACCGACAACGGCATCCTTGAACCGGTTGGTCTGCTGTTCGGGTCCGATTTCCGGAGGAAGGCCCTGGTTGCCCAGCAGCGTCCCGAACTCGGGCGCGAGCGCGCAGATCACACCCTCAAGGCCCCCAAGTTCCGCCCGCAGCCTGTCGACCGTGCGATGGCGGGACTGGGTCGGCTGGTTCGCCGCCCACCGCGCCAGGCTGCCCAGCGACTTCGTGAGGGAGGACAGCGGCTCTTCCATGGCAAACTGGTCGGACTTGCCGCCAACGAAGACGCCGCGGCCTTCGACCACGCTGCGTTCGAACTCCTGGACGAGGCGCGTCTTGCCGACCCCGGGCGGCCCGGTAACGAAGGCTGTGGCAGCACTCCGGCGCGCGCTGCGCAGCGCCCGGCGCAGCGTGGCCAGTTCGTTGTCGCGTCCAATCAGGGTGGCGCCGAACGCGATCGCCGGCGCGCCGTCCTGCTGGCCGAGGACCTGGATGCTAGGCGGTCCACCCAACTCGAAATGCCGCAGGCATTGATGAAGGTCGGCAGCCACGCCCCTGGCCGTCGCGTAACGTCGCCGGCCCGGGAGGTCGGCGAGCCGATTGATCACCTCGGAAACAGTCTCGAGGCCCGCTCCGCCCGCCTCTGAAAGGTCGTTCGGATCAACCGGCAGGGAGACCCGGTTTCGCCCGGTGCAGGCCCAGAACAGGAATGCGCCGAGCCCGAACAGATCGGTGGAACGGCTCGGCACCCCCATCGGGCGAACTCGGAACTCGGGGGCCAGAAACTCCGCATCATCGAGGGCGGCGAACTCCTCCTGCTCGTCGGCCCGCAGAGGCGCGCCTTCCCGGAAGGGGTGCAACGGGAGAAGGGCAACCCTGTCGAGCGTGCGGTTGGCCCATACCGTGCCGGGTCCGATCCGTCCGTAGACCCAACCGTGGTCGTGAAGGACGGCGAGCCGCCGTGCGAGCGCGGCCGTCAGCCTCAGGGCATGGCCGACCGTCGTCTGGATCTGGGAGCCGAGCTCCAGCGCCGGACGGAACTCGTCGCTGCGGATGCTCCAGGGCTGTGTCGCATGCCTTGCGAACGGCACGAGCGTGTCGGCGAGATTACGCTGATCCGGAATCCACGGCCGGCTGCCCGGAGTCCACGTGGAGACGGCAATACTGTCGACCACGGACGGATCGACGCCCATATGTTCATCGGGCTCCTGTACCGACGCACTGGGTATTGAGGTACCCATCCAAGCCCTGCAACCAGCCGATCGAGCTCAAGGTCCAGGTTTTCTGGCACGAAGATGCGCGTAGAACCAGCCACCGGCCTGCAACGCGCGATACTGGAGCCGGGAGGACATGAGGTTCTCCCGCTGGACCTCGGTTCTAAGACCCAAAACACTGAGTAGGTTGTGCGCCGGCAGTCCGGCAAAAGTAAGGTTGTGTAGCAGATACAGTGATGGCTCGACATACTCAGTGACATCCATCACTGCGACGTCGTCGAGGCCCGCGGCTGCGGCGTGGGCGAGATGAGACACGCCGGAGTCGAGCCCCGGTATAGCCCAGCCGCGCAGCCACTCGGCGTTTGTCGATGTGTCGAGTTCGTCGGGCCACCGGTCCGGCAGCATGTACTCGGCCATCGCCAGTCTGCCGCCCGGCTTCAGAACGCGTGCGGCCTCGCGATAGAAGGCAGCTTTGTCAGGCGCATGGACCACGCTCTCGATCGCGATGACGGCATCGACGGATGCGGTCCTGAGCGGCATGGCGGTGTAGTCGCCAATGACGAAGCGAGCCCTCCGGCTGAGCCCGCGTTCGGCGGCCGATTGCCTCGCCAGGACCATCTGGCGGAAGTTGACGTTGAGGCCGACGACGCGTGCCTGACGTTCGCTTGCCAGCCACAGCGACGACCCGCCGAGACCGCAGCCGGCGTCCACCACCAGGCTCCCCTCGCTGATCGCCGCCAGGTCCGCAATGCGCCGGCTCGTTGCGATCAATGCTTCCGAGTGACTACGGGCGCCGTCGCCGAAATAGCCGAAGTGCACCGCGGAGACGGACTTGTTCGTCCAAGCCAGCCAATAGTCACCCACGGTACCGTTGTAGTACCGATTGACCGAGCCAAATTCGGGATCTTCGATCGTCAAGGTGCTGCGCTATTCTTTCTCGTCGACGCCAAGGTCCTGATCCACGTGCTTCCGCCGCGGCGGAAGCACGCGTTCCTCCCGCAGGAACCGGGCGACCTTCCTCCTGATGCGGTGGGCGATCGCGAAGACCGCCTCGGCGGGGTTGGCCATTCCACCAGATGCTGCCCACTCGTCGATGGCCTGCGGGAGATCGAAGACGAGTGATTCGTCGTGGGTGAAGACGCGAACGCGTTCCGGAGACGTCCCCACCCTGGCGAGGATCGCGTTGACGGCCCGGCGGGCCGCCTCGTTCGCGCCCTCCATGCAGGCGAGATCGGTGTCGGTGCTGACATAGTCGGCGGCGAGGAACATGTTCTTGAGCCCGACATCGGCCTCGGGACGACTCTTCGCCGAGTTGACGGTATTGATGAACAGCGGCTCGGCGTTGTCGAGCTTGATGGTAATCGCGGAAGCCGGAGGCATCGATTCTCCCAGGAACACGTCCTCCTTCGGAAGCTCGACCTTCAGGTCCTCGAATCTCTGGACGGCGATCGTGCTGCCGACGAAGCCACTGGCCACCAACGCCCGTAGTGCCCTCCAATCCACCTTGACGAACCAGTTCAGACTGGAATCGATCTCGTAGTCGACGATGTTGTCGGAGGCGAGAGCCGGGATGCCGGGCTGATGCCGCTGTAGCTGTGCGAGCACCTCCGCGACGAGATTGGAGGGCATCGCCTTCCGGGCCCGTCGTGGAGCATGATCGGAATCGCCGGGATGAATGAAGAAGTCCGAGATGATGACCGACACCACCTCCTTCACGCCGCTGGCGGCGTTGTATGTAGTCACAGGCCGGCGCCAGTAACGCGTGGGTGCGATCGATGTGAGCGCCCAGGCCGAGTTTATGTGGGCGACGTGACCCGGGAGAAGACCGACCCGGCTCCGCGAATAGAACGAAATGCCAGCCATCCAGTTCACGCCGAGCGTGGCCTTATTCATCTTTGCCAAGGCCGGAAAACGCTCGATGCGATTGCGCGCAGACCAGGGGCCAACCAGCTTGCGCGCTACCTCGAGAGGCACGCACAGGAGGTAGTAGTCGGCCTTGATGGGCTCCTGCTCGTCGGGCGCGTCTTCCGGTGCATCGCCGAGACGCCACTTAACGCCGACGATCTCCTTGCCTCTCAACGTCAGCGCGACGGCCTGGACGTTCGGGCGGAACTTGACACCGATGGCGTCGCCGTCGGCCGTTTCCAGAAAAGCCTTCCACGGATCGATCCAGATCTCGCTGGTCGGTCCGGCGAGAATCCAGTCCATTCCCTTGCCGGACCAGAAATCGTCGAACATCCGGGCGAGGATGGTGACCACGGTCTTCGTGCTCGATGACTGCGCATCCATCGCGACGAAGTTTTGGGTAAGGCCGTCGACGATGGCGGTGCGGTAGGCCAGCGACATCCTGTCGGCCTCCATGAAGTCCCACCACGATTTGAGGTCGAGCTCCTCCCAACGCCGAAGCGCCGACGTCGAAAGCGCAATACCGATCTTGCGGGCCGCGAAGGCTGCTTCGCCCGGCCCAAGGCCAAGATCTGGATTGCTGAAGCCCGTCTGCAGGGCGCGGAACAATTCGTTCAGGGTCTTGGGCCGGCGGGTCGGAAAGCGAAACGGTTCCTTCTTGAGCCGCGACAGCGCGCCTTCCGGTACCTCGACAAGATCCTTCGCGACGCTTCCGTTGAGGCCCGGAATGCGCGCCATGGTGTCCCGGACATTCCGATAGAAGCTCGGGAAGAAGCGGAAGCCGTGCTCCGCCGGGAGGCCTTTGATCTTCTCCTTGTCGCTGCAATAGCTCCGTGCCTTGCCGCCGAAGATCGTCCGTCGCTCGTAGACAGTGACGTCGAAGCCCCGCTCCCTGAGTTCGTGGGCAGCCGTCAGTCCGGCGATGCCACCACCAATGATCGCTACCGTCGTCACGCCTTCCCCCTTTCCCGCCGGAGCGGACGGGCAGCTACGGCCCGGGTTTCCTGCGGTTGTTTCGCCGCGCGGCGAAGCGCCGGACGACGCCGGCGGGTATGCTTCCCGGCGATGGGAAGTTGCGCTGGAACAGCCACCGGTCGATCGACCGCGCGGGTGCGAAAACCGACGGCTCCGGGTAGGACCAGACTGAACAGGGGCGACGGTCCGGAGCCGCGAGGGCAAGGATGGCGTTCACCGCCCTCCGGCCCGCCTCGTTGGCGCCCTCCATGGTCGCGAGGTCGGCGTTCGTCCGCACATAGTCGGCCGCCAGGAACGCGTTCTTGATGCCGACGTTCGTGCGTGGCCTGAGCTTCCAGGAGCCCACAGTGTTGATGAACAGCGGCGCGGCGTTGCCGGCTATCCGGACCAGGCGCGGATCGTCGTCGAGAAACTGCTCGACGAAGGCGGCGGGCGACACGAGTTGGCCAAGCAGTTCGGCCCTGCCGGGCGTGAAGTCCAGATCGGGATCGAGCTGGAAGTCGATCAGCGAATCGTCGAGATTTGGCCGCCCGGCAATATGGTCCTGAAGCTGCCTGAGAGCTTCAACCTTTATTTCCTCGGCGCTGTCCGCGTGCTTTGCCGCGTCATCTCCGCCGGCGTGGAAATTCGAGATGATGACCGACAGCACCTCACGAACGGCGCTATCCTTGAGAGCATACTTCTTCAGACTTGCCTGCCAGTGGCGGGTTTGGGCTATCGACGTGAGGGCCCACGACGAATCGAGAAACGCCGCGTGGTTGGCTAGAGTCGGTACCTCTTCACGAAGATAAAGGATCAGCCCAGACATCCAGCTTACCTTCAGTCCGATCTCGGGATCAATACAGTTATCGAGAACCGGCTTTAGTGCGGGATGCTGGCCAACAATCTCCTGGTTCTTCTCGAGAACCCCTGCCATCACTTCTACCGGAAGCGCGAACACGAAGTAGTCGGCTTCGATGAGACCACCTCCGGGCTCCTGCATGGGCATCTCGCAGTCGCGCTCGGACACGATCCAGTCGACGCTGACGACGCTTTTCGTGACCGGATCATAGTTGATGGTCCCTGCAGCACACCCGCAGTTGAACAACACCTTCCGACGGCCGCGCTCGGGTTCGTCCCGGCTCAAGTAGTCGACCCACGGCTGGATCCAGACATCGCTCGTCGGGCCGTTGAGTATCCGGTCCATGCCGTCCTCGGACCAGAAGTCACGAAGAAGACGGGCGAGGATATTGATAACGGTCTTGGTGCTCGAGTGATCGGCGTCCATCGCCACGAAATTCTGCGTAAGGCCGTCGACGATGACGGCCCGGTAGGCCGGCGACATCATGTCGGCCTCCATGTATTTCGCCCAGGGCATGTCCTCGAGTTCATGCAGACGGCGTTCGTCGCTCATGGACAGGGCCGCCACCAACTTCGTCGTCGCAAAGGCGATCTCAGTTGCAGTCAGTCCGAGACCCGGATTGCTGAACATCTTGCGGATCATCCCGAGCGCTTCGCTGATGCCGCGAGGACTGCGGGTCGGGACGCGGAAGGGCGAACTGCCGATGCGGGAAAGGATGGCCTCTGGCACGGGGACCAGGTCAGCCAGCACGCTCCCGTGGCGGCCCGGAATCCGTGACAGAGTATCGTTCAGGTGTTGGTAGAAGCTCGGGAAGAACCGGAAGCCGTGCTCGGCTGGAAGGCCCGCCACGGTGGCCTTTTCGGAGGGGAAGCTTCGCGCCTTGCCACCTAAGACACGGCGCTTCTCCCAGACGGTGACCTTGAATCCGCGCTCCCGCAACTCGTGGGCCGCGGTCAGGCCGGCGACACCACCGCCGATAACGGCAACAGTCTTGGTCATGCTCCCCCCCCCCGGGTCGCTGCTAGCATTGGATGCAGGACGACATCGTGTCAACTGAACCGCGCATTACGCGTCTGCTGAACGTGAAGTCGCCATGTTTTTGCCTGCAGAGGGAACACCTTGAAAGACGAGCACCGCGAGTGCGCTATCGCGATGCTTCTTGCCATCTGGGGCGGTACTTACTGCTATCCAGGGTAGCTACGCGCACCCGAAGTAGAACACCCCGCCCCGCAGTTCCGCGCGGGCCCGGCGGTGGGAGACGCCGTCCGCGCCGCAGTCGGTCCGCTGCGCGGTCGCACCAGTGCGGGTCCAGCAGATCCATTCGAACTCGCCGCTGTGATCCACACGTACGTAGCCGTCGAAGAATGTATCCCGGCCGGGCGCCAGGACGTTGCCCTGGAACTCGACGCTTTCGCAGCGCTCGAAGGTCTGGCCGGCGGCGAGCGCGGTGGCAGGAACGCCCGGGCCGGCCGCGAGAGCGAGGGCGCCGATCATCGCAACGCGAAGAAGGGGATTGCTGGTCAACCTCATTGTCGTGTGCCTTTGTGAGTGGTCACCGATCTCATGATCGGAGTTCCATCCTCCACAGGCGGCCTGCGCTATGATGTGCTGCGCGGCACGGCCGGATACATGGGGAGAACGACGGGACTGTCGCGATCGGGGGCAAGGGGCCGCGGGCAAGGGGGGACATCTTGGAAGCAAGTCTTGAGGTTGCTTCGCGCCTACTGGGAAGCTGCGTCCTGTTCCGCGATCTCGAAGTGGCCGATATCGCCGAACTCGCCGGGCAGGCGTCGCTGCGTCGCTACTCCGCCGGAGAGACAATCTTCCACATGGGCGATCCCGGCGAGAGCATGATGGGCATCGTGGCGGGGACAGTGCGCGTGGCACGAATTACGGCCCAGGGCGATGAACTCGTCCTTGCGGATTTCGGGGCTGGCGACGTGTTCGGCGAGATCGCACTCCTTGACGGCCGGGGGCGTTCCGCAACCGCGAGTGCGGTCACCAACTGCACGCTGGTCTACCTCTCCCGGACGGAGTTTCTGACATTCCTCGGGAGCCGGCCTGACGTTGCCGCATCGATCATCAGGCTCCTGTGCGGCAAGCTCCGAACGGCGGATGACCGCTCGTCGGATCTCATCTTCCTCAGCCTCGGCGGTCGTTTGGCGAAGGCCCTTCTGGCGCGTGCGGTAACCTCCCCCGCCCACCCCGGAGGGCGGGTCTCCCTGAGCCAGTCGGAGCTCGCGACGATGATCGGCGCCACACGATCCAACGTGAACCGGCAGCTCAAGGCGTGGGAGCGCGCCGGCATCGTGGCGATGACCCGTGGCTGGATCGTGGTTCTGGACCGCGGCGCCCTGGCGGCGGAGGTCGACTAACCGTCCGGTCAGCCAGACCATCGGCCGCACCAGATAGTTCGTCGCGACGGCTCCGGCGCGCGCGTCGCCGAGCACGGTCCCTTCCGCCTCGTCCTTGAGGCAACGCCGGTCAACCCGCGCGCCAGAGATTGTCGGACCAGCTAGTAGACGTTGTAGGCAACGGTCGGATAGCCGAGGCCGCCCGGGCGGGTGTTCGAGACGCAGTTGCGCTCGGCGTCGGTGCGGCCGACGCGCGGCGCGAAGGTCAGATAGACGCCGAGGCTGTCGGGCGAACTCGGCCCCGGCCGTTCGCCCTCGAGCATCATGGCAAGACGGGCGCCGAGGGCATTCGCCGATTTCGTCGGAGATGGCGACGCGGCAAGCGAAGCGTGCCTGCTATTGCAGGTCGGAAGGCCACAGGCATTGACGATCGTGAGGATAAACGTGCTGTGCTTCAATCGGCGAGTGGTTTCACCTTCACCACTTGGCGGGACGGTCCGAATCGGTTCGGTCCGACCCTCTACGGTATTGTCTACCGCGGCGTCTGGCCTCGCGCCGCGGTCGAGCTTGTGCCCTTGCCCGCGCGCCCAGGCGACCGCATCTTTGTGGTCTGCAAAGGTCCTGAATACCTTTGGCTGTGTCGAACGCCGGACTTGGGCCTGCCAACTCGATCTGCGGCGAACGATCGGCGCCACTGGGCTTCCTCTGCAGCAGTTTCGCAGCAGTGAGAGCCGCGAAAGACGGTATCACGACTGTATTCCAATGCAGCAGAACTGCAGCAGCAATGGACCAAGCCGCGAAAATGGCTGAAAAACCCGCGCAATTCCGACGCCCGCGCTTCGCCGTCGCCCCGATGATGGACTGGACGGACCGGCATTGCCGCGTCTTCCATCGCCGGCTGACGCGCAGTGCACTCCTCTACACCGAGATGGTGACGGCGGAGGCGATCCTCCGTGGCGACCGCGAGCGGCTCCTCGGCTTCAGCCCCGAGGAGCAGCCGGTGGCGCTCCAGCTCGGCGGCTCGGACCCGGTGCGGCTCGCCGAGGCGGCGCGGATCGGGGAGGGGTTTGGCTATGCCGAGATCAATCTCAATGTCGGCTGCCCGTCGGATCGCGTGAAGTCGGGGGATTTCGGCGCCTGCCTGATGCTGCGGCCGGAACTCGTCGGTGACTGCGTGGCCGCGATGAAGTCCGCCGTGACCATCCCGGTGACGGTGAAATGCCGGCTTGGCGTGGACGAGCAGGACACCGAGACCGCGCTCGACGCGCTGGCCGATGCGGTGCTTGCCTCCGGCGCCGATGGTATCTGGGTGCACGCGCGGAAGGCCTGGCTGCAAGGCCTCAGCCCCAAGGAAAACCGCACCGTCCCGCCGCTCGACTACGGCCGCGTCCGCCGCCTCAAGGAGCGGCTGCCGCACGTATTCGTCGGAATCAATGGCGGTATCCCCGACATCGACGCCGCGGAAGCGGAGCTTGCCCATGTCGACGGCGTCATGCTCGGCCGTGCCGCGTATGAGCGGCCCGGCGTGCTTGCGGAGGTCGACCGCCGCCTCTTCGGCGCGACGGAGCCTGACCCCGATCCGGTCGCCGTCGCGCGCGCGATGATCCCGTATGTCGACGCCCTCGTGGCTGTCGGACGGCCAGCCAACCGGGCGACCCGGCACATGCTCGGCCTCTTCCACGGCCGGCCGGGGGCGCGGGCGTGGCGCCGGGTGATGACGCTCGGCCCGACACGACCCGGAGCGGCCGGCGCCGTGATCGAGGACGCACTGGCGGCGATGGCCCGTGAGGGCGAGCGCCTCGCCGCCTGAGGCCTAGTTCGCGCGCTTGGTCGGCCTCGCCGGGCCGGTGTCGACCGGGTAGTCGACGATCCGCACTAGGTCGATCTCGCCATTGTAGGTCGGGTCGACCTCGAACGTGACGAGCACGAACTGGCCGTTCCGGAACTGCCAGGTGCCGATGCTCGACGCATCGCAGAGGCCGCGCCAGCACGCATTCTCGGTCACCGTCCGCGTCGCGAGGTCGAAGGTCGCGTTGACCAGCTGGTTCTCGGTGGTCATCCCGGTGATCGGGATGGCGTTGACCGTGATGCAGTCGAGGTTCTCGAAGCCGCCCATGCGGCAGTCGGGTTCGAAGGTCGGGATCGCGAAGGCGACCGGCTGGACGCCGTTGTACTCGTCCCACGACAGGAACATGTCGAACCGGTTGTAGGCGCCCGAGCCGCAGTAGAACTTGTACAGACGGTATTCGACATCCGTCGCGCCCTCGAAATCCTGGCGATAGGTGAGGTCGAATATCTCCGGGACTCCGATCGGCTCGGGGCCGCCGAAGCACGCTGTCTCCGAGAGCACGGCGAAAGCGGCGATGACCTGGTCGTCGATCGCGTCGGCCCGCACGGGGCCGGTCGCGAGGAGGCCGGCGAGTGCGGCTGTCCACGCCGCGGTGCTGAATCTGCGCAAACGTTCGGCGATCATCGGAGCCTCCTCCAGTGCAACCACGCGCCAGTGATAGCCGGGCGACCGTCCGGCCGCCAAGCGGTCACGGCGAAAGCATGAGCCGGCCGCCGGCAAACGTGTAGCTCGACAGCGACGACAGGAAATTGAGGCCGAGGAGGCTCGTCTCGAGCATGCCCTCCTGGGTGACGAGGGCCGCCACGCGGCGCCGCTCGATCGAGCCGACGGTCAGCGTGTCGATGAGGACGGGGGCGGCCAGCGCCGAACCGTTCGCCGTCTGCACCGAGACCCGATAATTGAGCCCGCGCGTGTCGATGCCCGCAAGGCGCGCATCGCCTGGCGTGAGCGTGACCACGCTCGCCCCGGTGTCGACCATCATCTCGATCGGCGCGTTGTTGAGCGTCGCGACGAGCACGAAATGGCCGCCGCGCTGGCGGCTCACCACGACCTGCTCGGCGCCGGTCGCGTCGGTCGTCACCACCGCGGTCCCCGGGAAGAGCTCGCCCGAAACGCGCTGCACGACCCATTCGAGTTCGCCACGGAACGTCCAGCCGACCATGAGCACGGCGATCACGAGGCCCCAGATCAGGGCATAGCGCAGCGATTGCCCGAGCGCGCCGCGGCCGATGACGCTGAACAACGCCACCACCAGGATGATGCCGAGGAAGACGAGCTGCGCGATCCGGCCGCCGTCGAGATCCGATCCGGGCGGCGCGCGGTCCCGGAACAGCAGCAGCACCAGCGCGATGCCGATGATGCAGAGGAGCAGCCAGAGGAAGGGCGAGCGGCGCATGCTGTCCATCGTAAGGGCCACCCCACCGATCCGGCGTCACCCGTACGTTAGATGGGTATCACGATCACCGAACGGAATGGTGGCAGATGGCGGCGAAAGCAGGGCGTCAGCGTTTGGTTGCGTTGGTGTTGGATTCCCCTCGCCCCGTTCGGGGAGAGGGGAAGCGACCAGACCTGGCGAGGCCAAGTCTCGATCAAGAAGCGCCTTGCGTCAGCGTCCGGGCCAACGAGCGATGCCGTCCGTGCCTGCCGGCCGCGGCGCTTCGGCGAGCGCCATACGCGGCGGCGATGCGGGGGCCCGATCCGACACTGGCATCGGTCGGTCCTCGGCGGCCACCTCGCGCGGCCGCTTGAGGATCGGGCTCTCGAAGCCCGTCGTCTCCTCGTCGACGAGGTCGATCGCCCGCCGCCGCCGGCTCATGCTGGCGCCGCGCCAGCGTTCGACGACGGCCGCGATGACGGCGGCGTCGAGCGGTCCGGAATCGCTGGCGAACTGCCCGACCGTGGCCGCCCGCGGCAGGAATTCCTTCGGCACCTCGCCGAAGCGGATGCGGGTGGGCAGCGCCACGCCCTCGCCGAAGGCGAACACCTCGCGGACGCCGAGCGCCGGCACGAAAGCGAGGAGTCCCGCCGCAGCGTCCGAGACGGCCGATCGGACGATCGCCTGGTCGAGGTCGTTCGCCATGCGCATGGCAAACAGCGTCGAGCATTGCGAAACGATCGTGGCGTCGAGCTCCGCCGGACGCTGGGTGACGAGGCCGATGAAGACGCCGTACTTGCGGCCCTCCTTCGCGATCCGCGAGACCGCCTTCCGCGTCGGGCCGAAGCCGACGGACCGGTCCGCCGGCGCATACCGGTGCGCTTCCTCGCAGACGATGAGGAGCGGCGCGAGGCCGCCGCCCCACAGGCCGAACTCGAACGCCATGCGGCAGAGGACCGAGACGACCGAATCGACCACCTCGCCCGGGAAGCCGGCGAGCTGCATCACGGTCACCGGCTTCGAGCTGTCCGTGAGGTTGAAGAGCCCCGACAGGACCTCGACCATCGTGTCGCCGCCGACATTGGCGTTCTGGAACATGAAGCGGTAGCGCGGGTCGTTCGAGACCGTCTCGATCCGGGTGATCAGCCGGTGGTATTTCGGGAACGCCGAGCGGTTCTCGAGCTTGCCCATCCGCTTGTCGATGAGCGCCAGGAGGTCGCTCATCCGGTACGGAACGGGGGTGTCGACCGTGTATCCGGCGCCCTCGGACTCGACCTTGCGCAGGCGCGGCCGGTTGGAGTCGCGCTCCTCGGCAAACAGGTTCTTCGCCTCGGCGATCACCTGGCTGAGGATCTCGACCTCTTCCTCGATGCCCGGCCGGGCGCGGAAGATGACGTCGACCATCTCCTCGAAATTGAACAGCCAATACGGGAGGCGGAGGTTGGTTGGCGACAGCACTTCGGCCTTGTCACCGAAGCAGGCGGCGTACTCGTTGTGCGGGTCGATCAGGAAGATGCGCTGCTTGGGCCGCGCGCGCAGCACCTCGCGGAGGAGGAGCGCGACGCCTGTCGACTTGCCGACGCCGGTCGTGCCGAGCACGGCGAAATGCTTGTGCAGCATCTCGTCGACATTGATGTAGGCGCCGACCGAGCTGTCCTGCGACAGCGTGCCGATGTTGATCGTCCGCGGTCCGGCGATGTCGTAGATCAGCCGGAGGTGCTCGCGGCTCAGCATCGCCGCCGGGCTGCCGACCGACGGATACTCGGTGATGCCGCGCTGGAAGAATGGGCCGTTCTCGCCCTGTACGATCTCGCCGAGGAGGTCCACCTCGGCCGAGGTACCGCCGCTCTCGCGGTGCTCCGCAACCGACGTCACGACGGCAATGGCCCAGGCATTCAGGGCCTGGATCTCCAGCATCTTGCCGACGGTGAGATCGTCGATCGCCCCCGGCGTCGCCGGGCGCGCGAGCTGGACGGTTGCATGGGAGCCTCCGACGGCGGTCACATGTCCGCGGCGCGGCCGGGCCGCATCCGAATTGCTGTCGCTCACCACGTCCACCGCTCCGTATCGAGTCGCCGGCGTTCTGCCGCCGGGACTGCCGATAGCAGGGAGAGCGTGCCGGCCGGTTAACCACGCCCGGCGGAACGAAGGCAGCGTAAACAGCGGCTTAAGGCAAACGCTTCAAGTGTCGATGACGATCCGCGGCGGCGCGCGGCGTCCGTCGGCCCGGACCCGCGCCACTTCCGCCCAGGCGCGCGCGGCGATCGCCCGGTAGGCGGCGGCGTGCGGGCCGTCGGGGTCGGTGGCGACCACTGGCGTACCCGCGTCAGACGTCTCCCGGATCGCGATGTGGAGCGGCACCTCGCCGAGGAACGGCACGCCGAGCGTCTCCGCCTCGTGCCGCGCCCCGCCATGGCCGAAGAGCTGCGTCTCGGTTCCGCAATGCGGGCAGATGAACGTGCTCATGTTCTCGACGATGCCGAGGACGGGCACCTCGACGCGCTGGAACATGGCAAGGCCTTTCCGTGCGTCGATGAGGGCGAGGTCCTGCGGCGTCGAGACGATCACGGCGCCGGCGAGCGGCACCTGCTGCGCCATGGTGAGCTGCGCGTCGCCGGTGCCGGGCGGCATGTCGACGACGAGCACGTCGAGTTCGCCCCACGCCACTTCGCGCAGCATCTGCGTCAGCGCCGAGATCACCATCGGGCCGCGCCAGATCATCGGCGTGCCTTCGTCCACCAGGAAGCCCATCGACATCGCCTTGATGCCGTACGCCTCCATCGGCTTCATCGTGCGCCCGGAAACGAGCTCGGGCCGGCCGGTGAGGCCGAGGAGCCGCGGTACCGACGGGCCGTAGACATCCGCGTCGAGGAGCCCGACCGCGAGCCCGTTGGCCTGGAGGGCGAGCGCGAAATTGACTGCCGTCGTCGACTTCCCGACGCCGCCCTTGCCGCTCGCCACGGCGATGATCGCGCCGATCCCCGGCACGCCCGCCTTGCCGCCGGCCGGGGCGCGGGCGGGCTGCGGCGCCGGTCGCGGCGGAGGCCGCCGCACCGGCGGCGCTTCCGCCGTCAGCACGACTGTCGCGCTCGCAACGCCCGGCATCGCCTTCACGGCGGCCTCGGCAGCGGCGCGCACCGGCTCCATCGCCGCGGCGCGTGCGGGATCGGCGGTGATGGCGAACATCACGCGCCCGTTCGAGAGGACGATGTCCGACACGAGCCCCAGCGCAACGACGTCGCCGGCGCCATCAAGGCTCTGGATGGTCCGCAGGCGATCGAGGATCGTCGCTTTGCTGAGCTCGGCCATGGACAGGATTTGTTGGAGGGGCGGCGGCGCGCAGATAGGCTCGCACGGAGCCGCGGTCAACCAAGCGGCGCGGAAGACACGAGGTGTTGCGTGGCGCGGATTGGCTTTGTCGGACTGGGCGTGATGGGCGGACCGATGGCAGGGCATCTCGTCCGTCACGGCCATGACGTCATCGTGTTCAACCGTTCCGCCGCCAAGGCCGATGCCTGGCGCGCGAAGCACGGCGGCTCGGTCGCGTCGTCTCCGGCCGAGGCCGCGGCAGGCGCCGACTTCTTTGTGCTGTGCGTCGGCAATGACGACGACGTCCGCTCGGTGGTCCTCGGGGCGGACGGCGCACTCGCGGCGCTTCCGGCCGGCGCTGTGATCGTCGACCACACCACCGCATCGGCAGGCGTTGCGCGCGAACTGCACGACATCGCGCGAAGCCGCAGCATCGGCTTCCTCGACGCGCCGATCTCCGGCGGCCAGGTCGGTGCCGAGACCGGCAAGCTCAGCGTGATGGTCGGCGGCGATCCGGCCGACTTCCTCAAGGCCGAGGCAATCATCAACTGCTACGCCGCGACCGTGGGCCTGATGGGGCCGCCCGGCGCCGGACAGCTGACGAAGATGGTCAACCAGATCATGGTCGTCGGGCTTGTCGAAGGCCTTGCGGAAGGCCTCCGCTTCGCCGAGATCGCCGGGCTCGACCTCGACCGCGTCATGAGCGTGCTGACCAGGGGCGCCGGCCGTTCCTGGCTGATGGAAAGCCGCTGGCGGACGATGACCGACCGGAAATTCGACTTCGGCTTCACCGTCGACCTGATGCGAAAAGACCTCGCGATCTGTCTCGCCGAGGCAGCGCGGAACGGCGCGCCGCTGCCCGCGACGGCGCTCATCGACGGCTTCTACGCCGAACTGCAGGCGATGGGCGGTGGCGGCTGGGACAATTCGAGCCTCATCGCCCGGCTCGACCGCGTCCCGGACGAGGCGTGAGCGTGGTGGAAACCGAACCCACAGCGGCGGCGATCCTCGCCGAACTCCGCGCCATGGGCTCGGAGGCGGGGAGGGCCGGCATGGCCCGCTTCGGCATCAATGCGGAGCGTGCGCTCGGCGTTTCGATGACGGCCATGCGGCCGCTGGAAAGACGCCTGCGCCGCAACCACGGGCTTGCCGCCGACCTGTGGGCCACGGGCGTCCACGAGGCGCGCATCCTCGCGGCCCTGATCGACGATCCGATGGCCGTCACGCCCGCCCAGATGGATGCGTGGGTGGTCGCGTTCGATTCGTGGGACCTCTGCGACCAGGCCTGCATGAAGGTCTTCGCCCGCACGCCACACGTGGCGGAGAAGGTGCGGCAGTGGGCCGACGACGACCGCGAATTCGTCCGCCGCGCGGCCTTCGCCCTGATCGCCGGCTACGCAGTCGCGGCCAAGAAGGCGCCGGACCACGAGTTCCTCGCCTTCCTGCCGCTCATCGAACGCCACGCGACCGACGGGCGGAACTTCGTCAAGAAGGCCGTGAACTGGGCGCTCCGCCAGATCGGCAAGCGGTCGATGTCGCTGCATGGCCCTGCGCTCTCGCTGGCCGAGAGGCTGGCGGCGTCACCGGACCGCACGGCGCGCTGGATCGGGAAGGACGCCGTGAGGGAACTGACGGACTTGAAGCAGATCGAGAGGATTGCGCGGCGAGCGGCGAGTGGACGGCAGGCCGGAGGCAGTCACTCGAACAGCTAGACACCGGACACAATTGGCGGCTGAACCTCCCCGCAAGGTGGAGGCTCAAAATGACAGAATACCGGCAGGCAATTGAGTACGGACCTAGGCACCGAGGCTCGATTCAACCCGCCGTTTGAGCGCAAGGTTCATTGCCCGGTAGCCCTGCTCCGTCGGGCCGAACATCTTGCCCATGAAGAGCACCATCGGGCCCATGAACCGCTCGCGTTGCCGGAAGCGCGTCCTGTCCCCGGGCAAGGGATCGATCCGCATCGTGTGGTCGCCCCGATAGACGACGAGAAGGAAACTGCCGCCCCAGGTGATCTCCTCGCCCTCTCTCATCGAGAGGACCCGGGGCTTGAAGACCATCGGTTTGAGACCGAGGGGCGAGACCGTCATCTGCAGGCGGGCGCCCGGCTGGAACACCCCTGTAATCGACGGAATGAACGGGTTCCATTCCGTCCACGCCGGGAGGTCGCTCAGGACGTCCCAGACCGACCGCGTCGGGGCGTTGATGTCGATGTGCGTCTCGATGAGCCGGTACATTGCCGTCCACCGTTAGCCGACCGACTTCTCCTTGCTCAGCACGAGGTAGCTCAGCGGCATCTGCGTGGTGTACTTGATCTGCTCCATCGCGAAGCTCGTCGAGACGTCGGAAATGTCGATCTTGGCGATCAGCCGCTTGTAGAAGCCGTCATAGGCCTCGATGTCCGGCACGACGACGCGGAGGAGGTAATCCACCGCGCCGGCCATCCGGTAGAACTCGACGACTTCCGGGAAGTCGCGGATCACCTCGGCAAACCGCCGCAGCCACTCGTCGTTGTGCTGGTTGGTCGTGATGGCAACGAAGGCCGTGACCTTCACGTTGATCTTCTTCGGGTCGAGGAGGGCTACGCGTCCGGTGATGACGCCTTCTTCCTCGAGCTTCTGGATGCGGCGCCAGCACGGTGTCGTCGAGAGGCCGACGCGCCGGCCGATCTCGGCGACGGGGACGGTGGCATCCTCCTGCAGGATCTGCAGGATCTTGCGGTCGAGACGATCGATCATCGCGTTCACTCCGGGCGGGACTGCGGGCGGCGTTGGGAAGGATTTTCCCAAACGGCCCATCCAGCACGCAGATTGTAGATTATCATTCCAATTCCGGTCGGTCCACCGCCATCCGCCTCGCGATGCCGGCGACGGCCGCGACCTCCGACCGCAGGCCGCACCGACGCGGGCCGGCGGCCACGGCATCAGGCCGTCGCCGGAGCGGCGTGGTGAAGGCCCGTTAACCAAGCTCCTGAAAGCGATCTTAAGCGTTAAGGACGATAGTCGGCCGCCACAGAAACGCGCGTTGTACGGCGGCACAATCACGGCATGTCGGACCTGAAGCCCGCCGAGGCAGACAAGATCGCCATGAACAGGCAGCGCGCCGACCGCCGTCGGGCGGTCGCGCGCACCGTCCGCGACCACCGCGAACGCCTCGCATCCAGCACCGGCACGCGGCCGGCCTTCGACTACGAACTCCTCGTCACCTACGCCCGCAACCGGAAGAGCGCGGTTCCGGCGCTCCTCCTGGTCGTGCTCCTCGTGGGCGGCACCGCGCTCCTCTGGATCGATGCGATCTGGGTGGCCGCGTGGGCGGCCGTGGTCGCGGTTCTCCAGGGCATCATGTTCCTGATGTGCCGGCGGCTGATCGCGAGCGCGCCGGGCGCGGTGAAGGTCCGCGCCTGGACGACGCGCTTTGCCGTCGCCGAACTGTTGGGCGGCGCGGCGTGGTGCGCGATCCTCGTGCTGAGCTGGGCGGTGCCTTCGGCCGAGAGCATTGCGGTATTCCAGTTCGCAGTGGCGGTTGTCATCATCTCGGCCGGCGCGATGGTGGCGGCGACGATTCCGCCCGCCGCCATCGCCGGCACGCTGCCCATGGTGCTGACGGCGGCGCTCCTCTTCGCGAGCCGCGGCGAGACGCTCTACTACGCCATGGCGACGCTGGTCGGCGCCGCCGAGCTGTTCTTCCTGCTGCTGGCCAACCGCTTCTACTGGGCTACGCTCGGCACGCTGGAATCGAAGGCCGAAAAGGACGCCCTCATCGGCGAACTCGGCACGGCCAAGGCGATCTCCGACGAGTCCCGCCGCCGCGCCGAGGAGGCGAACCTTGCGAAGTCGCGCTTCCTCGCCACCATGAGCCACGAACTCCGGACGCCGCTCAACGCCATCCTCGGATTCTCCGAGGTGATGAAGAACGAGGTCCTCGGGCCGATGGAGAACAAGGCGTATCGCGATTATGCCGGCGACATCCACCAGAGCGGCACGCACCTCCTCAACCTCATCAACGAGATCCTCGACCTCTCGCGGATCGAGGCCGGCCGCTACAAGCTCAGCGAGGAGCCCGTGCACCTCGCGCACCTGATTGAGGAGTGCCGCCACCTCGTCCAACTCAAGGCGAAGAGCAAGGGACTGACCCTCGATGAAGTGATCGAGCCCAACCTGCCCCGGCTGTGGGCCGATGCCCGCGCCGTGCGCCAGGTCGTCCTGAACCTCCTGTCGAACGCGGTGAAGTTCACGCAGCCGGGCGGACGGATCGAGGTGAAGGTCGGCTGGACCTCCGGCGGCGGCCAGTACGTCACCGTCTCGGACAACGGTCCCGGCATCCCGGAGGAGGAGATTCCGATCGTCCTGTCCGCCTTCGGCCAGGGCTCCATCGCCATCAAGGGCGCGGAGGAGGGGACCGGCCTCGGCCTGCCGATCGTGCAGGCGCTGATGCACACGCATGACGGCTCGTTCGAGCTGTCGTCGAAGCTGCGCCAGGGCACCACCGCCACGGCCATCTTCCCGCGCACCCGCGTGATGGAAGCGCTGCCTCCGATCGACGACGCCAGCCGCCTGCGCTTGCGCCGGACGGGTTGATGAGGGCCGGCCGCTAGCGAAGGACTCTGCGCCTTGAAACTCGCTTCTAGCTTCCCGGGATTCTCAGACACTTTCTCCGTGATGGAGGCCGGTGGGGAGCACCAGTTTCGTGCAACGCTCGATCTCACTAGGGAGCATATGTGGGAGTTGCTTACCGGGGGGCGCCAAGGAGACGCTACTATATCAGCGCGCTGGATTGCTGGCGATGCTGAGCCGGGAGATGTGGTTTGGACAAACGACCTCTTTCCGATTCTGATTAGTAGCAAGGTTTGCTCCATCTTTGCCGCGCAGAATTTCTCAGGATGGAGGGTAGTGCCTGTCGATCTTCGCGGAAAAGAGGGCGAGGATATTCCGAACTACCACTTCCTGTGTTTTACTGGTCGTTGCGGTCCATTTAGTAGTGAAGGCAGGAGTTGAATTCGAGAAGATCAAGCCAGGCGGGATAATTATGTATCGTCGTGGATTATTCTTTGACCCGGCCTCGTGGGATGGATCAGATTTATTCATGTTTCCGGGCAAAGGATACCGAATTGTTCTCAAGCCGGTGAGAGACGCGTTGCTCTCTGTAGCATCGTACAACTTGGATTTTGCGCCGCTCGATCAGATTGAATTAAGGGTTGGTCGAAAATTCTGATCGATTGAGTCATTCGCGGCCGGGGCTGGTCTTCTTGTTCGAGACCAAAGCTTCCAACGGACTCATTGGTTGAGCAGGATGGTTCTGGCGGGTGGCCATCTGCCGCGCGAACTTCCATCTTCCCCTATTCGACGACTGGCTCGCATGGGCAATGCTGGAGTCTCGGCCTGCGCATTCCGCAGAGACTCTCGAAATCTGCAACGCCTGAACGCGAAAGCGGCGGACCGTTTCCGGCCCGCCGCCTCCCGACAGGGGGTGGGCATGCCCATGCGGGGGCATGCCCTTGTCGAAGTGGTCGCTAGGGCGTGGTGGTCGCCCACGGAGCCGGCATGTTCTCCATCGGAGGCAACGGCATGCCTTCGCCGCCCGGCACGCTCGGCTCGAGCGGGTGGAACAGCGAGATGTCGCCAAGCGCGAGGAAGGCGGGGTCGGCCCAGATCGGCTCGAAGTCGTCGTCGCGGAGGATCTGGTTGAACGCCTTCGGGTTGAGCTCGATCGACATGGCGAGCGCCTCGATCGCCGCCGGCAAATCGCCCATCGCGACGTACACGTCGGCCATCTGGAGGTACGCCGCATCGCGGAGCGGATCGAGCTCGAGCGCGGCGTTGATGCGGGTGAGCGCCTCTTCGTAGTCGCCCGCCTCGATGATCTGGGCGAGGCCCTGCGTCGCCCGGCCGGCGATGTTGGCGTTGTAGATGCGGCGGAGCTCCGGAATTGGCGCCTGGGATTCGTCGACGCGGATGTCGAGGGCCCAGTCACCATAGCCGGCGATCGCCCGCTCCCGGAAGACCATGAGGCCGGCCGACTGGGTGCCGCGGCGGTCGCCGCCGGCTGCCTCGGCCGCCTCGAGCGCGGCGAGAAGACGCTCCGCGAGGGGGAGTCCTTCTCCGGTTGCCGTCATGTAGGCGATGGCCATGTCGTTCACGACCTCGGGGCCGGTCATCGTGTTGGCCTCGACGCAGAAGTTGAGCGCGCAGATATGGCCCGCCCAGCCCGAATTGCTCGAGCCGGTCCAGCCAGCCGAGTTGCCCTGGGTGTCCACGATCGCGAACTGGCGGTTGTTGGCGCCATTGTCCATCGCGACGAGCATGTCGCGCGCCTCGACGGCCGTGAAGCCGCGCTGGATGAGGAGGACGCCGATCTCGCCCATCATCGGGTTGGAGCTCGCCTGCGAGGCGATTGCCGCGACGCCGGCGCGGCCCCAGCGGACGCGCGAGCCGACCGAGATCGTGTTCGACTGGACCGCGACGCCGAGTTCGCCGGTGTCCGGGTCGAAGGCGACGATCGAATAGGTGCCGGACGGCTCCTGGTACTTATAGTCACCGGGCTCGGCATACGCTGTCCCGGCCATCATGGTCACCGCCGCGGCGGCGATGATAATTTGCTTGTTGAACATGTGTTGTCGCTTCCCACCAGGAACACGTAAGACTGCGCGTGACGACGGCCGCCCAGCCGGCGTGAGCCGGTTGCCTTGTTTCAGTTGGTTGTTGCTGTCCCGGACAGGACGAGTCTTGGAGGAACGTCCCACGGCAGCCGAACCGTCCGTGGCAAGCGTCATGCCACAATGCCGGGACGCACAAGAATGCGTGCCTGCCGCCAAGGACTTCTTCCAGGCGACTGCAGTGGATCAGCGCTTCCTGCCGATGGCCGGAGCAGCAAGCGCGCTTTTCATGCAGGTGATGTTGTTCGTGAGGCCACGACGTCGTGATGCATGCAATACAGCGTGGGCCGACCGCCGCAGAAGGGCGATCGGTCGCGCTCGTCTATGCTGTCACCCGGACTTCGTGACGCGCAGGAGTTGCCGAAGTTCTTGCTGCAAGCGCATTTCTTCCTGGTGGATTTCGCCAACCCGGTCATGCAGCGTCGCGCGAAGCGCCTCGTACTGGGCGGCATCGAGTGGGAAGCAGTCGGCCATTTCGACGCCGATGGCGGCGAGTTCCCGCCGGATGTCGGCGGTGCGATCATTTGCCTCCGGGCGTCCGGCTGACCTTTGGCTCACCAGCTCCCTGCCCAGCCGCCAGGCCCGGCCGAAGGCGGGCACATCTCGGGGGAGTGCGGCCTCGGCAAGTCCGGTCCAACGGCGACCGAGGGCGCGGTAACTTTCGCCCAGCGGCGCTGCCCCCGGCACGATATCGTCGACGGCGGCGAGGAAGTCCGCAAACATCGGCCGGCAGAGTCCCGGCGCGCGGGACTCGACGAAATCGACGAGCATCGAGAGGACGCTCCAGAGCCGTCGGCCCGGCGGCAGCGTGGCCGCCCAGGAGTCCTTGCCGGAACCGCCGATCTTCCGGGCGAGGTCGTGAAGTCCGTCGAGCGAGAAATTGCGCGTGGCGCCGCCGATCGCGTCCGCCCCGTCGAGGCCGGCCACGCATGCCGCAAGCGCGTCGCGGGTTGCCGTCGCGAGGTCGAGGGGCGCGTTGGTGCGGGCAAGGGCGACGACGCGGTTCCTGTTCTTGCGGATCCGCTTCCGCGCTTCCGCGAACGCGTCGAGCGGCACGGCATCCGGCGCGGCGGCAAGGTCGCCGACAAGGACCTGCTCTCCATCCATCGCGTAGACCGTCACGAGATGGTAGCCGCCGCCGAGCGTCGCTTCCGGCATCTGGCGGTGCGGGAGGAGGCCCGCCTCGACGAACGCGGTCGCGGGTCGCCCCGACGCGAGGATTTCGCGGAGCGCGGCATCGGTCGCCCGCGGAGTCCCTTCGTGTACCTCGATCGGCACGCCGAGCCGGGCGGCCGCGCGCCGGAGCCACGCATCGTCGTCCTGCCACAGGTGCCGGCCGCCAATGAACAGCGAGGCGAAATCAGCCTTGTCGTAGACGAAGCCGAAGACGCCGATTCCGATGCCGCCCGCCAGACCGAAGGTCATTGCCTCGGTGAAGGGCTGCCCGGTGCGGGGATCGCGAACGCCGGCCGCGGCGAGCATGATGCGCAGCGCCGCCGCGCCCGGCACCGTGCCCGGCTGATGCCAGTCGCCCGGCGAGACGGCCCGGCTGCCTCCCGGCGGCGGGGCCTCGGCCACGACGTGGCGTCGGGCGGCGGTGTAGCGCTCGCCGGTCTTTTCCATGCGGGCGCGGACGAGTTGCTTGACGTGCTTGTTGCGTGTCATCGGTTCCTCTCGGGCCGAGAGCCGAAACCCCACGCATTCCGGCGCCCGGCTGCGGGAAGAGCCGAAGACAGCCGACAGGCGCTACGAGGACATCATCCCCTTTACCTCCCGGGGCCGGCCGCGCGGGGGCCGGGGCGGAGGTCGGGCGCAAGCATCGCCACCGCCAGTATGCCGCAAGCGCCGCCGGCGCAACGCCGCCGGTTCAGCCGCCGAGATAGGCGGCGCGCAGCACCTCGCCCACGGCGGGGTCCTCGGGCGGAGCCGAGAGCACGACCCGGCCGCCGGCGAGGACGTGGACTTCGCCGACGAGTCCGCGCAGCGCCAGGAGGTTCTGCTCCACGAGCAGGAGCGACAGGCCGTCCCGCGCGCGCACCAGGGCCAGCGCTTCGACGAGCGCTGCCACGATCCGCGGCGCCAGCCCGAATGACGGTTCGTCGAGCATCAGGAGGCGCGGGCGCATCATCAGCCCGCGGCCGATCGCCAGCATCTGCTGCTCGCCGCCGCTCATCGTGCCGGCGATCTGGCGCCGCCGGTCGGCGAGAGTCGGAAACAGCGAAAAGACCGTCGCCATTCGCTCCGCGATCTCGTCGCGCGGCGCGGCCGCGGCGCCGATCAGGAGGTTCTCCTCGACCGAGAAGCCGGTGAAGTTCCCGCGCCCCTCGGGCACGTGGGCGATGCCCTGTCGGGCGATCGCCTCCGGCGCCCTGCCAATGAGGTCCGTCCCGTCGAAGCTGATCGTCCCCCTTGCGGCGATGAGCCCGCTGATGGCGCGCAGAAGGGTTGTCTTTCCCGCGCCGTTGACCCCGAGAACCGCCGCCGCCGTCCCCGCCGGTACAGCAAGGTCGAGGGCCGAGATGACCGGGAGGCCGCCATAGCCTGCCTCGACGCCGCGCAGGAGAAGCCCGCTCACGCAGCGCTCCCCAGATAGGCGGACAACACGGCCGGATGGCGCCGGATCTCCGCTGGCGTGCCTTCGGCAATCGTCCGGCCGAAATCGAGCGCCACGACCCGGTCGGAGAGCGACATCACCACCGGCATCTGGTGCTCCACCAGAAGCGTGGTGAAGCCGAGCGCCTCGTGCTGTCGCCGGATGACGGCCACGACATCGGCTGCCTCGATGTCGGAAAGGCCGGCGGTCGGTTCATCGAGCAGGAGAAGGCGTGGCCGGCCGGCGATCGCTCGGGCAAGCTCGACCTTCCGCCGTGTCCCCATCGGGAGTCCACGCACCCTTCCGCCTGCGATCGCCGACAGTCCGAAGGCGTCGAGAAGTCGGGCCGCGTCGGTCCGCGCCGAAGCCGCGCTGCGGCGCGCGGCCTGCTCGGCCGCAAGGCGTACATTGTCGAGGACGGAGAGGCCGTCGAGGAGCGCGAGGTTCTGGAATGTCCGGGTGAGGCCGATCCTGGCGCGGCGGTACGGCGGCAGCGCGTCGACCGGCTTCCCGTCGAGGCGAATCGTGCCTTCGTCCTGGCGGATCGTCCCGCTGATGCAGTTGAACAGCGTCGTCTTGCCGGCGCCGTTTGGCCCGATAATGCCGACGATCTCTCCCGGCGAAGCCGAGAGGCTCACGTCGTCGAGGGCGGTCACGCCGCCGAAACGGACGCGCAGCCCGTCGAGTTCGAGCCGGGCTCCCGAGACGGCCAGCGCGTCCTCGGCCACGCCTACGGCGCGCCCGGGATGACCGGCCCGAACGGCACGAAGGCGGTCCCGTCGAAGCGCGCCATCTGGAACTGCTCGATCGGCGCGTAGTCGGTGGGGCTCGTTTGGAGGACGATCCCCGGCAAAAGCCCCGCCGCTTCCGTGTCGAGGTTGGCGGCAAGATCCATCACGGTGCTCCGGCTGAGATCGTCGCCGGCGGCGCGCAGGATGTCGACGAGCGTGGTCGCGGCCGAATAGGCGGCGAGCGCATAAAGGCCCGCCGCCTCGCCCTCCGGATAGTGCTCCGCGAGGAACGCGCGATAGGCGGCAATGTCCGGATCGCCCGCCCAGGCAGGAAGCCCCGGGTCCTTCATGAAGATCGCCGACACGACCCCGACGGCATTGCCGGGGCCGGCCGCGTCGAGCACATCGGCACCAGTCGACGTGCTGGTGAGGATGTGGTGCGGCCGCCAGCCGATCTCCGCCGCGCGCGCGATCGCCCGGCTCGCGCCGTTGGTGATGGCGAAGTCGAGGAAGACCTCGACCCCATCGGCCTGGAACGCGGAAATCTGGGCATCGACCGTCGGGTCGGCGACATCGTAGGGGAGGGCGAGAATCGGCGTTCCGGCCGGCAGGGCCGCCCGCATCGCGGCGACATAGCCCACGCCTGCTTCGTCGTTCCGGTAAAGGATGCCCACGCGGGCGCCCGGGAAGTTCTCGGCAATGTAGTGAACATAGACCCCCGCTTCCGCCTGGAACGAAGGGTTCCATCGCATCGTCCACGGATAGCTGGCCGGGTCGTCCAGAAGCGGGCTGCCGCTCGAGACGAAGAGTTGCGGGACCCCCGCCTCGTTGAGGTACTCGCGGACGGCAAGGTTGGGATCCGTTCCGACCTGCTGGAACATCAACAGCACATCGTCCTGCTCGACGAGCCGCCGCACCCGCTCGATCGCGACCGGCGGACTGAAACCGTCGTCATAGGAGATGAAGCGGATCATGCGCCCGTTGATCCCGCCCTGGGCGTTGACCATCTCGAAATACGCCTCGAGCGTATGACCCAGAGCACCGTACGCGGCGGCCGGACCCGTATAGGGCAGCGTGTTGCCGATACGGATCTCGGTCGCCGAGACCCCCGGAAGGTCCTGGGCCGCCGCAGTGAAACCCAGCACGACCGCGCCGGCAAACGCAATGGCCAGGATCGGACCTCTTGGCGTGGTCATGGCATTCCTCCCGCGGGACGGCCCTTTCTGGCCTCCCGTTGTGTCACGAGCCGCACCAGACGCGGTGCGGAAACCTGAATGTACAGGAGAACGAGAAGCGTTCCCCCGTACACCGCCCATGAGAGGTCCCGCGACACACCCTCCGCCCAGTTGGGCACGAAGACGATGAGGGCGCCGCCAATGTAGGCGGCCGGGAGCGACCGGATGCCCGTCACGGCCATGCCGACGAACAGCAGGATCGACAGCGTGTAGTGGAAGCTCCCGGGATCGATATAGGTCAGGACGCCCGCGAGCAGGCCGCCGGCAATGCCGGCGCATGCGCCGCTGATCGCGAACGCCGCGACATCGACGAGCGCCGTGTTGACCCCAAGCGCGCCCGCGGCAAGCGCATTGTCGCGGCTGGCCTGGAGCGCGCGGCCGAACCGGCTGCGGATCAGGGCGTGGATGCCGACCGTGACGGCCGCCGCGACGGCGACTGCGGTCCAGTACCAGAAGAGGTCGCGTCCGTAGCTGGTGGCCGCGGGCAGCGGTACGCGGAACGACAGGCCGGACGAGCCGCCGGTAACCGGCACGAGCACCGAGGCTTTCGGCACCTGGATGATGGCGAGCGCCACCATGAAGGTGAGGAGCCCGAGATAGTGCCCTTTGATCCGTAGGCCGGCGAGCCCCAGCAGCGCCCCCAGGAGCATCGCGGCGACCGCAGCCAGGGCCACCGCGAGCGGGAAGCCGATCGTCGGCGCCAGGATGATCGCCACATAGGCGCCCAGCATGAGGAACGCGCTGTGGCCGAGGGAGAACTGGCCGCCATATCCGGTCAGCAGCTTCAGGCCGACAATGCCGATGCCGTAGCAGATCGCCTTCGTCATCGCGAAGAGGGCATAGCCCGGCAGCACGAACGGGAGGGTGACAGCAGCGGCGACGACCAGCACCGTGAGCGTGGCGTTGCCCCGCGTCGTGACGAACGCGGCGAGGCGCCCCGCGCCGCTCACAGCCGTGCCCGCGTGCGTCGGACGAACAGCCCCTCCGGCTTCACCAGGAGGATGCCGAGGATTGCCGCAAGCACGATCGACATCTTCAGTTCGCGCCCGATGAGCGGAGCGAACGTCGTGACGAGCGTCTCCACCACGCCGAGGACCAGTCCGCCCACGACAGCGCCGAGCGGGCTCGACACGCCACCAAGCACGACGGCGGCAAAGGCGAACGGGAGCACGTTGAACATCATCTGAGGATCGAGCGCCACGATGGGCGCCAGCAGCATCCCGGCCGCGGCGCCAATCGCCGCCGCAAGCCCCCAGCCGACCATCATCATCCGGCCGACGGCGATCCCGGCCAGGCGCGCCGACACAGGATTCGCCGCGGTTGCGCGGAGGGAGAGGCCGAGCCGCGTGCCGCGCAGCAGGAAGGTGAGGAACACCACCAGGGCGAGCCCGATGAGGATGATCCCCAGCCGCTGGCCGCTGATCGGGGCGCCTTCATAGAGCGGCCGGGCCGGGAAAGGCGACGGGAATGACCGGCCGATGCTTCCCCACACCGCGTTGGTGATGCTGTTGATGACGAGGAACAGGCCGATCATCGCAGCGAACTGGATGAAGCCGGACCCGGCGCGAAGCGGATGCATGATCACCCGCTGGATGGCCGCGCCGGCGATGTAGGACACCGCGAGCGTGACGGCGAATGCGGCCCAGTAGGGGAAGCCCCAGGCGAGCAATTGCCAGGCCGCGAAGGTGCTCATCGTCGCCATCTCGCCCTGGGCGAGATTGAGGTGATGCGTCGTTTGATGGATCACCACCAGGGCGAGCGCCATCAATGAATAGACCGCCCCCGTCGTCAGCCCCGACAGCAATTGCTGCAGCAGCAAGACCAAGCCCCCCAAAGCCGGGGCCATCTTGGGATGCCGCGCCGAGGCAAGTCAATTTTGGGGTGCGCCCGGCCGCAGCGCGGCCGGGGTCCGATTCCTATTCGCCCGCCGCGACCCGGTGGCCGTTGGGTTGCCGGCCCCGCTTGAGGAGGTCCGAGATCAGGAAGGCGAGTTCCAGCGCCTGGTCGGCATTGAGCCGCGGGTCGCAATAGGTGTGGTAGCGGCTCGACAGATCCGCTTCCGAGATCGCCCGTGCGCCGCCGGTGCATTCGGTGACGTTGCTGCCGGTCATCTCGATGTGAACCCCGCCGGGGAACGTCCCCTCGGCGCGGTGCACGTCGAAGAACCGCTCGACTTCGCGGAGGATGCGGTCGAACGGCCGCGTCTTGTAGCCATTCGCGGCCTTGATGGTGTTGCCGTGCATCGGGTCCGACGCCCAGGCGACGATCCGCCCCTCGCGCTCGACCGCGCGGATGAGCTGCGGCAGGTGCGCCTCGACCTTGTCCGCGCCGAAGCGGGCGATCAGCGTCAGCCGCCCGGGCTCGTTCTTCGGATTGAGCACGTCGATGAGCTTCAGGAGATCGGTCGTCGACAGCGACGGGCCGCACTTCAGGCCGATCGGGTTCTGCACGCCGCGGGCGTATTCGACATGGGCATTGTCGAGCTGGCGCGTGCGGTCGCCGATCCAGATCATGTGGCCGGACGTGGAGTACCAGTCGCCCGACGTCGAATCGACCCGCGTCATGGCCTGCTCGTACCCGAGCAGCAGCGCCTCGTGGCTGGTGAAGAAATCGGTCGTCTGCAGCGTCGGCGTCGTCTGCGAATCGATCCCGCAGGCGCGCATGAAGGCCATCGCCTCCGAAATGCGGTCGGCGATCTCCTGGTACTGGTGGCTCTGCGGGCTGTCCTTCACGAACCCCAGCATCCACTGGTGGACGTGCTCGAGATTGGCGTAGCCGCCGGTCGCGAAGGCGCGGAGGAGGTTGAGCGTCGCCGCAGACTGGCGGTACGCCATTTCGAGCCGTGCCGGATCGGGAAGGCGGGCCGATTCCGTGAACTCGATGCCGTTGATGATGTCACCGCGATAGGCGGGCAGTTCCTTGCCGCCAACTTCCTCCATCGGCGCGGAACGCGGCTTGGCAAACTGGCCGGCGACGCGACCGACCTTCACGACCGGCATCGCGCCGGCGAAGGTCATGACGACCGCCATCTGGAGGTACAGGCGGAACAGGTCGCGGATCGTGTCCGCGCCGTGCTCGGCGAAGCTCTCGGCGCAGTCGCCGCCCTGCAGCATGAAGGCCTCGCCCGCCGCCACCTTGGCGAGCTGGCGCTTCAGCTTCCGCGCCTCGCCGGCAAAGACGAGGGGCGGGAAGGTCGCAAGGCGCGCTTCCATCGCCGCGAGCGCGGCGGGATCGGGATATTCCGGGGACTGCTCGATCGGTCGCGACCGCCAGCTGTCCGGGGACCAGACCTTGCCCATGAAAGCCACTCCAGAATGCGGCGGGCCGCGCAGCGTTTCGGCCGCCTCCGCCGGGAAGGGCGGCGTTATACACATGGAAGATGGAGATCACCATTCCCGCGCGGAAGAGCTGGCATCGGGTCGCGGTCCGCGTGATCGCCGGCGCATGCATGCTCGCCGTCTCCTCGGCCGGCGCGCAGCCGCTGGCGACCGGGGGACGCGTCATCGCCGATGCCGGCCGCGTGCGCATCGCGATCGAGGTACCGGAGGCGCTGCCGCACCGCGCCACGATCGCGGCCGGGACGAACGTCCTGAACATCGACCTGCCGGGCAATGTCGACGTCCATCCCGTGGTCTGCGAGGGCATCCTGGCCTCGCCGGCCATCCTTGGGTGCAGCTTCGGCCGTCTGCTGGTCGGCTATGCCCGCCTCAGGATCGTGCTGCCCGGCTGCGGAACGATCGACGAGAGCCGGCTCATCGAGCCGCTCGCCGGCGAGCCCGGCCAGATCCTGGTCGACGTGGTCTACGGTCGGCCCGTGCGGTGCGTGACCGCGGCTAGCTGACCATTTCGTCGCGGCGCCACCTGCGGCTGGGAGTCCGGATCGTGACGATCTCTTCCGCCACCGTCGGGTGGAGCGCCATCGTGGCATCGATTCCGGCCTTGGTCGCACCGAGCTTGAGCGCCACGGCCATCAGCTGGATCAGCTCCGGCGCCTCGTCGCCGAGGATATGGCATCCGAGAATGCGGTCGGTGCCGGCATCGACGATCAGCTTGATGTGGACGCGCTCGTCGCGCCCGGAGAGCTGATTCCGCATCGGGTTGAAGACGGTCTCGTAGAAATCGAGCGCGGCGTGGTCGCGCTTCGCCTCTTCCTCGGTCAGTCCGACCGCGCCGATCTCCGGGATGCCGAACACGGCATGGGGCACGCCCGAATGGTCGACGATCACGTCCTTGCCGCCGAACAGATTGTCCGCGACCGCATGTCCTTCGCGGATCGCGACCGGCGTGAGGTTGATGCGGTTCGAGACGTCGCCGATGGCGTAGATGTTCGGGACCGAGGTCCGGTGCCTGTCGTCCACGATGATGGCGCCACTGTCGTCAAGGCGGACGCCTGCCTCGGCAAGCCCGATCCCCCTCGTGTTGGGGGTCCGGCCGATTGCCATCAGCACGTTGTCGGCCTCGATTTCCGCGCCGCCCCGCGTGCGGGCAAGGAGTCCCGCGGACGTGCGCTCGATCGAGGCGAGACGGTCGCCGAGGCGGATCGTAATCCCGCGTTTCTCCATGGCGGCATGCATCGCGTCCCGGATCGACACGTCGAACGGGCGGAGGATTTCGTTGCCGCGGTGGAGGATCGTCGTCTCGGCGCCGAGGCCATTCATGATCCCGGCGAATTCGACCGCGACGTAGCCGGCCCCGACGATGAGGATGGCCTTCGGCAGGGCCGGGAGGTGGAACATCTCGTCCGAACTGATCGCCAGATCGCCGCCTGGAATCCCCGTATCGAGGTTGGGATGCCCGCCCGTGGCAATGAGGATATTCGCCGCGGTCACTTCCCTGCCGGAAGACACGAGGCGGACGCGGTTGGGCGAGACGAGCACGGCGCGGTCGTGGAGCACCGCAACGCCCGCCGCCTCGAGGCCGCGGATGTAGGCCGCGTTGATCCGGTCGATCTCGCGGTCCTTGTTCGCGATCAGCTTTGCCCAGTCGAAGGTCGGTTCGCCGGGGTCGAAGCCGTAGCCGACGCTGTCCTCGAATGCATCGCGGAAGCGGGCCGCGTAGGCCATCAGCTTCTTCGGCACGCAGCCGCGGATGACGCAGGTCCCGCCGACGCGGCTCGATTCGGCCAGCGCGACGCGCGCGCCGTGGCGGCCGGAAATGCGGGCGGCCCGGACACCGCCCGAGCCACCGCCGATGACGAAGAGGTCGTAGTCGAAGGCTTCAGCCATGGGCCTCAGATAGGTGCAGGAGAGGCCGCACGGATGCTCCGGCCGCGAAGGGCAGCCAGCTAGAAATCGATGTTCTGCGCTTGGAACTGCGCCAGCGTGCGCTCCAGCAGTTCGTTGGAAACGCGCTCCGACCATGCCTGCAGCGTCTCGACGGTCTGCTGCATCATCGGCTGGCCCTGGAGGGCGAGCTTCTGCCCGGCCGGGCTCTGGTAGAACGCGGTGATCTGGCGGAGCTCATCCTCGGTGAAGGTGAGCGCCCAGACCCGCGCGACATCGTTGTTGAGGTCGAGCCGGCGCTGGACGAGTTCGAGCGCGGCGGCCTGAACGGTCGCGGTGATCTGGCGGTACAGATCCGGCCGCTGCTGCATCAGCACGACTTCCACCTGGGTGGCCACGTTCGGCAGCACAAGGTCGAAGTCCCGGTCGGTGCCGAGGGCGTGGACTGCCTCCGCGGCCGCCTGGAGGTGGCTGGGGGTGATCTCCTGCGCGCTGGCCCGGCCGGCCGGCAACGCGGCGATGACCGAAAGGGCGATGGCGCCGATGAGGGCCCGAGCTCTGTTCATCCCGTTCTCCTAGCGCTGAAGGCCGGTGGGCTTCAGCCGAATGACGTCGTTCTGCCGCGCGATGACCGCCTCGGTCGCGATACCGAGGAACAGCCCGTGCCCCATAACACCGGCGATCCCGTCGAGGCCAGCGGCGAGCGCTTCTGGATCGGGAATGCGGCCAAACGATGCGTCGATAATGTAGTGCCCGCCGTCGGTCCTGTACGGATCGGCGCCGGTCTGGCGCACCTTCATCGGGCCGGCCAGCCCGAGCCTGGCGGCGAGGGCCGCGATGGCGCGTTCCGTGGCGCCGAGGCCGAAGGGGGCGACCTCGATCGGCAGCGGAAACGCGCCGATCATGTCCACGACCTTCGAATCGTCGGCGATGACGATCATCCGCTTCGACGCGGTCGCCACGATCTTCTCGCGGAGGAGGGCGCCGCCCCCGCCCTTGACGAGGCGGAGCTGGCTGTCGAGTTCGTCCGCGCCATCGACGGTGACGTCGAGCGCCGGTTCTTCCTCCAGCGTGGCAAGCCGGATGCCCAGCGAACGCGCAAGGTCGGCCGTCCGCTCGGATGTGGGGACACCGACAATGTCGAGGCCTTCCTTCACCTTTTCGGCGAGTGCGCGGACGAACTGGTCGGCGGTCGAGCCGGTGCCGAGGCCAAGCTTCATGCCCGAGACGATCCCGTCGAGGGCGGCCACCGCCGCCCGGCGCTTCCTGTCGTCGCCCGACGCGGCTGCGCTTCCGGGGGAAGCGGCGGGACGGGCGATCTCCAAGGCGGGGCTCCATTGCGGCGGCGACGGTCGCGCTGCTTATCACGGGAGGCATGATGGCGCCACAGCGCCGCGGACGGAGGTTTCGCCGGCCTTCGGCCTTTCATTTCGCGCCATTCTGCTTAGGGTGCGCCCGCTTTCACACCCGGAGCCGACCGTGACGCAACCCCCGATCCTCGTCCTCGACCTCGACGGCACCCTCGTCGACACCGCGCCCGATCTGATGGCCGCGCTCAATGTGTGCCTGACGCAGGAGGGCCTTCGGAACATGACGCTGGAGGAATCGATCTCGATGGTCGGCGCCGGCGCGCGGGCGCTGCTCGAACGCGGCCTCGCCGCGGCGGGCGCGGAGCGCAGCAGCGCCGAGGTCGATGCGCTGTTCGGCGTGTTCCTCGACCATTATACGGCACACATCGCCGACATGAGCCGGCTCTATCCCGGCGTCATGGACGCGATCGACCATTTCGCCTCGCGCGGCTGGAAGATCGCGGTCTGCACCAACAAGCTCGAGGGCCTGTCGCGTGCGCTGCTGCGGGCACTGTCGATCGAGGGCCGGTTTGCGGCGGTCGGCGGAGGCGACACCTTCCCGGTGAAGAAGCCGGACCCGCGCCACCTTCGCGAGACGATCGCGCTCGCCGGCGGCGATCCCGCCCGCGCGGTGATGGTGGGCGATTCGGAGACCGATATCGCGACGGCAAAGAACGCCGGCATCCCCGTCGTTGCGGTGGACTTCGGCTACACGACCGTCCACGTCCGCGAGTTCGGCCCGGAGCGGATCATCGGCCACTTCCGCGAACTGCCTGATGCGGTGGCCTCGCTGCCGGGATTCGCCGGCCTCTGAGTAAGCTTCTCTAGAAGCCGATGCCGATGCCGGCGGCGAGGGCGAGCCCGCGGGCGCCGTCGACATTGCCGGCGTCGAGCGAGTAGGTCGCGGCGAGGCGCAGCGTCGACGTGGCGCCGATGCCGACCTCGTAGTTGACCCCGAGGTCGAGCTGGCGACCGCCCGGCGCGAGGCTCAGCGTCACCACCTCGGTGGTCACCGCGCCGTCGATCGTGCGCCCGACTGGCATCCCGATCGCCATCTCGCCGGATGCCACCCGGAGCGGGCGGCTGACCGAGAAGGTAAGGCGGTCGTTGTCGGCGATCACACCGTGCGCGGTGGCGCCGAGGTTGAAGCCGTTGAAGCCGACCGGACCGATCGAGCGCACGAGGCTGTCGGCGGCAACGCCGAAGGCGTTGGCCAAGCCGACCTCGACATTGGCGAACACAGAGAACCGCTCGCCGACCGCGCGCTCATAGCCGAGATGGCCCGCGGTAATCGAAGTGCCGCGCCCAAAATCGAAGGCGTCGTTGCCGACAAGCCCGAGAAGGGCGCCCTGTTCGATGTTCTGGCTGGCGCCGATGGTGAGATGGCCGCCGAGCGCGTCGAACGTCCGGGCGAGGCCGAAGCCGGCCATGACGTTGTCGGTTGCCTGCTGGCCGCCGGCATAGGCGAAGGTCGACCAGCCGTCATTGCCCGAGGTCACGTAGGCAGCGTTCCGCGACAGGCCGAGCACCGTGGAGGCGGCGATCGCATCGCGGCCATAGGCTGCCTCGACCACGCCGCCGCCGGCGAGCGACGGGGCGCCGCCGACCGGATCAAAGTCGCCGGCCCCGACGCGGACGAGATCGGTGACCCGCGCAAGCCCGCCGGCGCCGCGATCCCTGACGAGGGCGTCCGCATCGATGACGAAATTGCCGTTGAAGTGGTCGAACACGGTCATCTCGCGGCCCGCGAGGCCCCGAGCCAGCGCGTCGCCGAACGCGGTGGAGACCGAAACGCCGGCGCTGTCGAGCGGCGCCCGGCGGCCCGTCGCGAGGCTGTCGCCCATCACGATCGACACCGTGCCGAGCGGCGAGAGGGCGGCCGCAAGGTCGAGGACGCCGTGGCCCCAGATGTTGGAGTAGGCATGCGTGATGCCGCCACCGAAATCGACCGTTCCGTTGACGGTGACGCCCTCGGCCGCAAACCAGGTGTTGTCGGCCGAGGCGAGGATGCGCGTGGTGATCTCCGCCGGGGAGAGCGTCGGAAACGCCTGTGCGACGAGGGCGATGCCGCCGGAGACGATCGGGGCCGCGTAGGAGGTGCCGGTGCCGGCGCAATACCGCGACGCCAGCCCTGACCCTACACATGTCTGCTTTGTCGGATCGCCGCCTGCGCCGAATGTTGTGCCGTCAGCAGCGATGCAGTAGGGCGCGGCCGGCCCACACCCCGCCGAGACCAACGCCGCGTAGGTGATTGCCCCGCTGTTGTTCACCTCGAAATAGCCGTTGACCACTGCGATCCACGCTTCATTGAGCGACGTCTGGAAGGTCGGAAGGGCGGCCAGCACGTCCGTCGGGGCGTCGTTGGACACCGCAAAGACGATGACGCCGGTCTCCTGGAACGCGTCGAGCGCGTCGAGGTAGGCCTGCCATGCGGATGCACCACCATATCCGGGAATAACGGCATTCAGGCCCGCGGCGACGGTCGCGCCATTGTTGGCATCCAGATAGTTGTCCAAGGCCTGCGCCGAGACGGGGAAGCCCCAGGAATTGTTCTGCGCTATCGCACCCATGCCAGCGGCATCGAGCGTGCCTGCAACGACATGGGCGAGGCTGAAGGCACCGTTTGGCTCGAAGGATGTCAGGTGCAACGAGGCCCTGGGTGCCACGCCGAACATGCCGTTGCCATCCTCGATAGCGGCGATCAGCGAGGCGACGTGCGTGCCGTGGTGTTCCCCCGGCAGGTTGCCGAACTCGAAGATCGTCTTGCCGTCAAAGGCCTCGTGGTTCGTTCGGAAGCCAATGTCGACGATGGCCACCAGTTGGTCGGTTCCGTCCAGTCCGGCGGAACGCGCGAGGTGGAGATTCACGAGCGCGTACGGATTGGACTGGGACGCCGGGCAATTGGCCCAGTCGGCGTTGGCGAAGTTGAATTCGTCGTCCTCGAGATATTGGTCCGCCAGCGTCGGATTGAAGGTGACGTCGTAGGCCATGGCAATCGCGGTGTTGCCGGTCTTCGGCAAGCAACTGGCCGTCCCGCCGCCACCCCCGCCCCCGCCGCCGCCACCGTTGCAGGCTGCGAGAATCAGGAGGAGCGGTCCCAGCGCCGCAGCGCTGCCAAGGCGGAACACGGAGTGCCCCGATCCGGTGCCTGGTCTGTCCTGCCTTGCTCCGATGGCCATCGTGCCGCCCCGCCGACATGATTCCCTACACGGCCAATGTCTGCCGAGACGCGCGCAAGTCAATTGCCGCTGCAACGCGGTGTGAAGTCGGGATGAATCGCGGGGAAATGGTGGACGCGACAGGGATTGAACCTGTGACCCCTCCCGTGTGAAGGGAGTGCTCTCCCGCTGAGCTACGCGTCCGGGCCGGTTCGGCCAAGGCGGCGATTTAGGGTGGGCGGGGTACCTCAGTCAAGGAAGGAGAGGTTGCGGCGGCTTGCACCGTTTGTGCGGCGCCGATGGCGAGCTTTCGGAAAGCGCCCACGCGACGGAAGGTCTACCGGAGCCCAAGGGGCGTTCCGGATCGTAGATCGTCCGGATCGCCAAGTTTCCCGTGCTGAATGACCTGCGCGGGAATCACTTATCAGTCCCCGGCGGCCGCCGGGGAAGTAATCGTCACCGGCGCTGGAAGTCGTTCGGCCGCGAGCGACGGACGCGGGCAAGCGAGCGCTGGCCGTCGGCGTTGTGATAGAGCAACGCCGCCGAGATCACGCAGGACGTCAGGAACAGAACCACGCTCAGAACCAGCATCGTCGTCATCTTGCGCCTCCGTAACCAACCGTCCGCATTTCAACATGCGGTGTCGGGATTGGTTCCGACCTTTCGATTTGACGAAAATGCACCGCGATGTCTGAACGTGCGGTGAACCAGGCCGGTGCGGAATGCCCATCGGCGTGAGGCCGAAGCGCTTCCCTGCACGTTGTGGAATCCAGCATCGATAAGGGTTCGCGCCCCGATCCGGCGAGGGTAGGCGCGTCGCCGCGCGAACCCTTCGTTAACCATAAGTTTGCATCTTCGGCCGGATTGGGAATTTCGGATGCGGCCAACATGACCGAAGGACGTGGGCACATCGCCTGGCGGCCGCGCCAGACGGCTTTCGCGAATGGCCGCGGGGTCGCGACGCCGGTCCGGGCGTGCCGGATCCCGGTCGTCGCGGCGGCGCTCGCCCTCGCCGGTTGCGCCTCGATGCCGCCCGCAATGCTCCTGAGCGCGAGCGAGGCCACGCTGGTTCCGTCGGAGCAGGCCTTTGCCGTCCCCGCCCCGAGCGGACCGGCGGTGATCTCGGTTGTCCAGCGCCGTCACATCAATGCGATGGAGCAGGAGATCGTCCTTGCCCAGTCCTCGAACCGCGAGGGGCAGAACTTCATCCGGATCCAGCTCTTCGGCGAGGCGCCGTTCCGGATGGCGGAGCACGCCACGCTCGACAACAACCTCCTCGACCTCGGCGAACTGTACCGCGAGATGGACGAGGCGATCCCCGATGTCGGCATGACGGTGTCGCCGTACTTCGTGCAGAACAAGTACGGCGCGTTCGGCTATGCTGTCGGCTACTACAGCAACGATTTGTGTCTCTACGCCTGGCAGCGCATCGGCGAGGCGAGCACGCGGCTCGAGGACGACAGCCAGGACGCCGCCATCGGCCTCCGCCTCCGCCTCTGCAAGACCGGCGCGACCGAGGCGCAGCTCATCGAGGTCATGTACGACCTCACGCTCACGACCTACTACAGCGGCGAGTGGGCGCCCTTCGGCACCGGTATCCTCGACGTCATTCCGCTCCAGGAAATCCGTCCGCCGCGCGCCGTGCTCGAACGGCCGACCGCCCCCCGGACCACCAGCACCGCAACCGCCACGGCACCACCCGTCATCGTTCCGACCGGCCCCGCGGTGCCGCTGCCTCCGGGCGCCACCGGCGGCGGCACGGGCACGCCGACCGGCCCGACCGTCCCTTTGCCGCCCTAGGCGCGCGCGACATTTCGACCGGGAATGAGAATGCCTGCTTAACCCGCTGATAGCAGCCGCTGATCAATACTTGCACTTCACTGCCGGCGCTTGTGCCCGGCCGAACCAGCCGGTCCGATGCCAAAGCAGATCGTCATAGCCCTCTGGGGCGTCATCGCCGGCGCGGTGCTGATCCTCATCACGCTGCCGATCAGCCTGCAGACGCATCTCATCGCCGGCACGGCGGCGGTGCTTGCGATGATGGTCCTGAAGCTGTTCCGGGCGCAGGGGATCGGCCGCCTCATCGCGCTCGCGCTCGGCACGTCGATCGTGCTGCGCTACGTGTTCTGGCGCACCACCAGCACGCTGCCGCCGATCAACCAGCCGGAGAACTTCATCCCCGGCCTCCTGCTCTATCTCGCCGAAATGTACTCGGTGATGATGCTGTTCCTGTCGCTGTTCGTCGTGATGATGCCGCTGCCGTCGCGGAAGGCGCCGCCGATCAGGAAGGGCCAGGAGCCGACGGTCGACGTCTTCATCCCGACCTACAACGAAGACCTCTCGCTGCTGGCGACCACGATGGCCGCGGCAAAGGCGATGGACTACCCCGAGGACAGGTTCACCGTCTGGCTGCTCGACGACGGCGGCACGGAGCAGAAGCGCAACTCCGACAAGGCGGAGGACGCCGTGGCGGCCCAGGGCCGTCATGCCGCGTTGCAGGCCCTGTGCGCCTCGCTCGGCGTCCGCTACCTCACCCGCGCGCAAAACCTGCACGCCAAGGCCGGCAACCTCAACAACGGCCTGGAACACTCGACCGGCGACCTCATCGCCGTCTTCGACGCCGACCATGCGCCGGCCCGCGATTTCCTGCAGCAGACCGTCGGCTATTTCGCGGAGGACCCGAAGCTCTTCCTCGTCCAGACACCGCACTTCTTCCTCAATCCCGACCCGCTCGAGCGGAACCTCCAGACGTTCGAGCGGATGCCGTCCGAGAACGAGATGTTCTACGGCGTCATCCAGCGCGGCCTCGACAAATGGAATGCCTCATTCTTCTGCGGCTCGGCCGCCGTGCTGGCGCGGAAGGCGCTCAACCAGACCAAGGGCTTTGCCGGCAAGAGCATCACCGAGGACTGCGAGACCGCGCTCGGTCTCCACGCCACCGGCTGGAACTCGGTCTACGTCGACAAGCCGCTGATCGCCGGCCTCCAGCCCGCGACCTTCACCAGCTTCATCGGCCAGCGCAGCCGCTGGGCGCAGGGGATGATGCAGATCCTCCGCTTCAACTTCCCGCTGTTCAAGCGCGGACTGAGCATGGCCCAGCGCCTTTGCTACATGTCCAGCATGATGTTCTGGCTGTTCCCGTTCACGCGCGTAATGTTCCTTATCGCGCCGCTGTTCTACCTGATCTTCGATCTTGAGATATTCGTGGCCTCGGGCCAGGAGTTCCTTGCCTATACGTCGTCCTACATGATCGTGAACCTGATCATGCAGAACTACCTCTACGGCGCCTACCGATGGCCCTGGATCTCGGACCTTTATGAGTACATCCAGTCGATCCATCTCCTGCCGGCGCTCATCTCGGTCATCCGCAATCCGACCAAGCCGACCTTCAAGGTCACGGCCAAGGACGAGTCGATCGAGAAGGCGCGCATCTCGGAGATCGGGCGGCCGTTCTACATCATCTTCGCCTTCCTCCTTCTGGCGGTCGCGTTCACCGTCTACCGCGTCATCACCGAGCCCTACCGCGCCGACGTCACGCTCGTGGTGGGCGGCTGGAATCTCCTCAACCTGATGATCGTCGGCTGTGCGCTCGGCGTCGTGTCCGAGCGCAGCGAGCGCCAGCGCACGCGCCGCATTCCGATCCAGCGCCGGGCCGAGTTCTTCTTCAACAACGAGTGGCGGCCGGCGACCATCGCCGACGTGTCGGTCCACGGCGCCCGCATCCAGGTCGTCGGCGTCGACGACAGCGAACTCCGCGGCATCGTCGAGGGGGCGGTTCGTTTCACGCCGTACAGCGAGCTGTCGACCAACGTCCTGCCGCTGACGGTCCAGAACATCTCCCGCGACGACAAGGGCATCGCCCTTGGCTGCCGCTTCGCGATCGCCGAGCCGGTGCACTACCGCCTCGTCGCCGACCTCGTTTTCGCCAATTCCGAGCGCTGGACGGCGATGCAGAAGGCGCGCCGCATCAACATTGGCCTCTTCCGCGGCACGCTGTGGTTCTACTGGACCGCGCTCTTCCAGACGGGCCGCGGCCTCGGCTACCTCGTCAGGGCCATCGGCAAGCAGCCCGAGCCGGACGTGACCCGGCTGATCCAGCTCGCCGAGCGGATGCGCCAGGAAGACCAGAAGCCCGGGGCGGGGGCTGCTCCCGTCGCCGCCGGCAATGGCGGCACGCGCGCCGGCGGGAGCGCGGCGTGAAGCCCGCCCGGCCGCTCGCCGTCCTCCTGCTGGCGACCGCATTCGGAACCGCGCCGGCCGCAGCGCAGGTGGCCGCGCCCTTCGACATGGGGATCGAACGCGACGCGCTTCCGCCCGGGCTGGCAACGACGCCTGCCGCGACCCCCGGGGCCGCCCCGGCGGCGGCGCCGGCCCTTACCGGCGAACTTCGCGGCGCGACCGTGACCGAGGTCCCGGCCGTCGCCCTCGCGCCCCCGACCTTCGACCGTCCGATCGTGCCGTACCGGAACTTCCGCCTGGCCGGCGAAGTCGACGGCCAGTCGTGGACGACGTATCTCACCGCCGCGCAGGCCAGTGCCCCGGCGACGCTCCATCTCGCCTTCCGCAATGCGCTCCTCGTGGCGCCCGAAGCGTCGCGGCTGCGGCTGCTCATCAACGACCGGCTCGTCATCGAGACCGCCGTAGCGAACTCGGAGGACCCGGCCGAGCTCGCCGTCGAACTGCCGGCCGGCCTCCTTCACGCCGGCGCCAACCGGATGCGGATCGAGGTGAGCCAGCGGCATCGCACCGACTGCACGGTGCAGTCCACCTACGAGCTGTGGACGGACATCGACACCGCGCGGACCTTCATCTCGTTCGCCGATCCCGCGGCCAGCGCCATCACCCAGCTCGGCGACCTGCGCGCCGTCGGCGTCGACGCGACAGGGCAGGCTGTCGTCAACATCCTGCTGCCGGGTCTCGAGCAGGCCGCCGCGACGCGCGATCTCATGCGCGTGGCCGAGGCCGTGGCGATCCGGCTCGACGCGCCGGCACAAGTCGTCCGTGTCTCCGCGACCGACGGCGGCGGCCATGGCCCCGGCATACTTTCGGTCGTCATCGGGACGGTCGACGAGCTTCGTCCGATCCTTGGCGACACAGTCATGGACAGCGTCTCCGGCCCGACGATCGCCTTCCTGCAGGGGCTCGAGGGGCCGACGCTCCTCATCAGCGGCCGCAGTTGGGCCGACATCGGCGTGGCCGTCGACGGGCTCGTGGGGCCGCTGACACCGCCCGCCGGCGCCACGCGCGTGGCCGTCTCATCCCTTTCCTGGCACTTCCCGGAGATCCAGGTGATGGCGGGAAACTCCAGGCTGTCGCTCGCCGAACTCGGCGTGCCGACGACGGAGTTCTCCGGCCGGCGCTTCCGCACCGGCTTCCAGGTCGCCATGCCGTACGACCTCTACGCCCAGGCCTACGGTTACGCCTCGCTCTTCCTCGACGCCGCCTATGCGCCGGAAGTCCTGCCGGGTGGCCATATCGACGTCTACGTCAACGGCGAGATCGCGGCGACGACGCCGATCCTGACCCGCGGCGGCGGCATCCTCCGCCATCTCGAGGTCGGCGTGCCGCTCCGGCACTTCAAGGCCGGCACGAACCTGGTCGAGATCGAGGCCGTGCTGCCGACGGCAAGCGACGGGGTCTGCGTCCCGGGGGCGACGGCGTCCAATGTGAGCCGCTTCGCGCTGTTCGACACCACCGAGTTCGCCATGCCCGCCTACGCCCGGGCGGCCCAGCTCCCTGACCTTGCGGCCCTCGCCGGCGCCGGCTTCCCGTTCGGGGACGAGCCGCTCGCTCTCGTGCTCGGCCGGCTCGCGCCCGAGACGATGTCGGCCGCGGCGACCTTCCTCGCCCAACTTGCGGTGATGGGTGGCCGGCCGATCGACGTCAATCCGGCGGCGAGCCCGAGCAGTTCCGCCACACCCTTCGGCCTCTTCGTCGGCGCCGCGTCGCAGATGCCGACCGGGGTCGCCGACATCGCCGGCATCGCGGACACCGCGATTGGTGGCTGGATCGACCCGGTGGCGGTGGATCCGGGCATTCCCCTCGAAGTGGCGGCGCCAGCCGACAACACGGCGACCTTCGATCGCTGGCGCGATACCCTGGCGGGCGGTGGCGGCTGGCGCGGCCAGATCAGCTCGTTCTCGGACTGGCTCAGCCGCACCTTCGACATCTCGCTTGCCACGCTCCGCTTCGGCGGGGCGCAGCGCCTCGACTACCTCCCGCCGGACGGCGCCGGGCTCCTGCTGGCGCAGGGTGCCCCGCAGGCCGGCCAGACCTCGTGGACTGTGCTGACCGCGCCGACGGGCGACACGCTCCAGCGCACGACCGAGCTCCTCGTGCGGCCCGAGAACTGGGGCCGTGTCGAGGGCCAGGTCGCGACGTACTGGCCGGCCACCGGCGCCGTCGAGGTCGTGCCGCTCGCCGGCGCCGACATCGTCTTCACCCAGCCGGCCACGCCCACCAATCTCCGGATGGTCGCGACCAACTGGCTGTCGAAGAACCTCCTCGTCTATGGCGGCCTTCTCCTCGGCCTCTGCATCCTTCTCGGCATCGCCACCTCGTGGCTGCTCAAATCCGTTGGACGGCAATCATGACGCCTGTGTCCCGCCGTCCCTTCGCCCGCCTCCGGGCCGGCGTCGCCGCGCTCGCCGTGGCGGCGGGAATTGCAGCGCCCGCGTCAGCGCAGGCGCAGGATCTCGCCGCCGGCAGCCGCGACCTCTGGCCCGCCTACAAGGCGCGGTTCGTCGAACCCGGCGGCCGCGTCGTCGACAATGCCAACGGGTCCATCTCGCACAGCGAAGGGCAGGGCTACGGCATGCTCCTCGCCTACTTCGCGGGCGACGAGGCGAGCTTCCGGCAGATCTGGCGCTTTACCGACCGGCAGCTCTATGTCCGTTCCGACGGCCTCGCCGCCTGGCGCTGGGAGCCGAACGCCGTGCCGCCGATCACCGACATGAACAACGCCACCGACGGCGACATCCTGATCGCCTACGCCCTCGCCCTCGCCGGCGAGGCGTGGGGCGACGCGGCGCTCACCGCGGCGGCGACCGAGATCGCCGAGGCGATCGGCCGGGAGACGATCGCCGACAACGGCACCTTCACCTACATCCTGCCGGGAGTGCTGGGCTTCAAGGCGAGCGACCGCGCCGACGGCCCGGTCGTGAACATCTCCTACTGGGTCTTCGAGGCGCTGCCGGTGCTGAGCCGGCTGGCGCCCGCCTATCCGTGGGAGGCCGTCACCTCCTCCGGCATTGCGCTCCTCAACCAGTCCCGCACCGGTCCGGCCGAACTGCCGCCGGAATGGTCGTCGCTCGCCAACATCCGGCCGCAGCCGGCATCAGGCTTCGATCGCGTTTTCGGCTATAACGCCATCCGCATCCCGCTCTACCTGATGCGTTCCGATCTCGCGACGCCCGGGCTTCTCGCGCCGTTCCTTCGCAACCGCACGGCGGATGGCGCGAGCGCCGTGGTGCTGCTCGAGACCGGCGCTCCGCTCGAGCCGCTGTCCGATCCGGGCTACCGCATGGTCCTGGCGGCAGCCGACTGCGCGGTGAACGGGGCGCCGATTCCCGACGCGCTACTCCGCTTCGAGCCCGATCTGTACTACTCGGCGACGCTGTACCTGCTCTCGTGGTTCTACCTCGCCGAGCGTCACCCCGCCTGCCTATGAAGGTTCGGCCGTCCCAGATCCTGCTCTTTCTGGTCCTCCTGGTGGGGGGCTTCTTCGTGCTGCGCGGCTTCTTCAGCGACGGCGGGACGTCGGGCATGCCGACCGTGGCTACGACCCAGCAACAGGTGCCGGTCGCCACAATCTCCGTCGTTGGTGCCACGACCCCGCAAACGACTGGCTTAACCCCGACGACGACGATCAACGTCGGGACAACGCCGACGACCACGATCAATGCCGGTGCCGCCGCCCCCACGACGGCGCCGGCCACCGTCGATACGACGCCCGTCGTGGTCGCGGCGAACGGCGTCAACACCGCGATCGTCCCGGAGGTCGACACCGCCGCGCTGCGCTACTTCGCCCGCCAGGGCGACACCGTCCGGCTCCAGGCCGAGATCGCTCGCCTGCAGGCGCTCTACCCGACCTGGACGCCGCCGGCCGATCCGCTCGCCACTCCGGTGTACACGGACACCGAGATGGACCGCATGTGGGCCCTCTACTCCGAGGCCCGGTACGCCGAAGTCCGCACCGCGATCGCCGGGCGCCAGCAGCGCGAGCCCGGCTGGTCCCCCCCGGCGGCGCTCCTCGACCTGCTCGTCATCGGCGAGGCGCGCGATCGGCTCGTCGCCGCATCGAATTCGCGGCGCTACGAGGAGGTCATCGTGGCGGCGGCGCAGACGCCGTCACTCCTCGTCTGCCTGGAGATGGACGTCATGTGGCGCGTCGCCGAGGCGTTTGCGCTCACCGGCCGCGAGCCGCGCGCGCTCGACGTCTACACGTATATTCTCCAGAACTGCGATGGCGCTCAGGAGCGCTTCGCCACGATGCAGAAGGCGCTCGGCCATCTCGAGCAGGGCGACTTCCGGACGCTCTACGCCTACGAACGGACCGGTGCGGCCGGTTCGCCCGAGTTCGACGGCATCCGCACCGAGGAGGCGCGCACGGACCTCGTCCTCGGCGCGGAGGACGACGCGATCGTCCTCACGCCGGATGAGATCGCGCGGATGGAAGCGGCGGCGCGGGCCGGCGACGGTCCGTCCGATGCGCTTCTCCTCGGCTGGTACTACCAGCTCCGCGACGAGGCGCGCCGCTCCGAGCCCTGGTTCCGCCTCGCCTTCCAGCGCGAGGCGACGGCCGAGGCGGCCCAGGGTCTTGCCCTCGCCCTCATCGATCTCAATCGCGCCGACGAGGCCGAGGACATCGTCTATGCGTACCGCGACGATTCGGACGAGGTCATGGCGGTCTATCTCGCCGCTGTTGCGACCTATCTTGCCGAGGTGCCGATCCCCGACGTGACGCCGGCCGTGCTGCGGCGGATGGCCGAGACGGTCGGCGGAGTCCGCGACGGCGTCGGCGCGCGCCAGCTCGGCTGGTACGCCTACAATCTCAGCCAGGTGACGACGGCCGTGGTCTGGTTCCAGACCTCGCTCGCCTGGCTTGCCGACAACGAGGAGGCCGCCTATGGCCTCGGCGTCTCGTACCAGCGCCTCCAGGATACGGCGAACCTCAACGCCCTCGTCCAGCAATGGGGCGCGCGCTCGCTCCGCATTCGCGCGCTGACCGACCCCGACGCGGCACGCCAGCTGCAGCAGCAGGGCGGCCTGATCCAGACGACCGTGCCGGTGCCGACGGTCGTCACGACCGGGACCCGCGCCGGCACGACGGCGGTGACGACCTACGCGGCCCCGGTCGGCGTCACCTATGCGACGGTGCCGGCCGCGACCCCCGCTCCGACGACGGGGACCTACGTGCCCGTCGCCACCGCGACCACGACCACGACCACACCAGCGACCACGACGACGGGCGGCGGGGGAGGCGGGGCGACGACCTCCTGCTCCACCTCGGTCAATCCGGAGACGCTGTCGCCCGCCGCCGCGCTCAATCGCGCGTGGTGCCTGATGGAGCTGAACCGTCCGACAGAGGCCGCGGCGGCGTTCGGCGTCGCACTGCGAAGTACGTCCGCCGCGACCCGCTCCGATGCCGCTTATGGCCAGTCGCTTGCCTATCTCCGTCTCGGTGTCACCGATCGCGCCGCGATCGCTGCCACCCAGGCGGAGATGACGCCGGCGCGGGCGGACGAGGTCCAGGCCAACATCCTCTCGCAGCGCGCCGTCGCCGCCTACCAGGACGGCCGTTACTCCGAAGCGCTCCGCATCCTCGACGAGCGCGCCCGCATCGCCGGTGAGCAGAACGATCTCATGATCATCCGCGGCTACAGCTACATGTACATGGGGAATCTGGTGGCCGCGCGCTGGGTGTTCGGCATGCTCGCCAACGCCGGCGTTCCCGACGCCCGAACCGGCCTCGCCGAGGTCGAGCGGCGCAGCAGCATCTTTGTCGAGTAGGGACGGCAAGGAGGCCGCCTCAGCCGGGGGTCAAGACGCTCTTTCGCGAGGCAGTTCCCCAGCATCGGCGGGCCTAGCACGTCATCGGCTGACCGGCACAAGGCGTCTCGGATCGGCCGGGTTGCGTGGCGACCACACGGCAATCGGCCCGGCTGCCGGTGCCGCGGGGTGAGGATCCTGATCGGCAATCACTTCGACTCGATCTGCGTTTCCTTCACTGACAGGGGAACAGGGTCCCGCGCACGGAGGAGCCGACACTTGGCTCACCACGCGGCGCGCAGCCATTGACTAAGGATCGAGGCTCGCCAAGATCAGGCGGGCCCTGTGTGGAGCGAGCGCTATGCGGTTTGGATTGGTCGTCGGAGCGGCTGTCGCCGCCACTGTTTTGGCATCGCCTTCCTTCGCGCAGGACGACGCTCCGCCGTCCTGGCTTTTTGTGCTTCAGGGCATCGTGACGGAAGTGGCGGACGGCCGCATTGCGCTCGCGCCTGATCCGAAGACGGTGGCCTTCACCGACCGGCCGGCCAGGCAGATTGTTCTCCTGGAGACCGTCGAGTTCATCGCCGCCGCATGGGCGGAGGGCGGTGACTTCCGCGCGCTTCCGCCGAACGCCTCTATTGTCGACGAGGACGCCGGCACGATCGGCGTTGTTGAGATATTCAACGCGGTCCTGAGCGAGGGGGCTGTCGTTTTCGACTTCCGCTCGCTCATCGGGTTCCTCCCGCTCGCGGGCGATCGTGTCGCGCTCACGATCGACGGCTCCGTGTGCTGGGTGACAACGACGGACTCGGCAACCGTCACCACGACTTCAACGCCCTGCGATGATGGCGACATCGGCGGGCAGGTCCAAGCGGGGTTCGACGTCGGCCCGACGAAGACGCCATGATGTCACAGTGCGAAAGGCGGCCGCGGGGCGGAGGCGTGGTGCAAGAAGGCTGACCTACGAGGGTCGGTCTTCTGGAGGCGATTCCTCGGGCAGGGACACGAGCGTTAGGACAAAGGCGAGCGCGAGCCCAAAGGCCATGTCGCTCGGCGATCACCTGATGCCAATCGTCCTTCGCGCCCTGGGTCATTCCTCACTCGCACGAATCAGGGTTGTCGCAACCGATGCAGTCCGGGTGCGCTTCTGCTGAGCTGCGGACACTCAGCGCCCCAGCCCCTTCTGCGCCAGTTCCGACAGATAGCCGCTCCACAGCGAATCCCGTTCGCTCGCCAGCTTGCCAAAATAGTCCCAGGTGAAGATCCCGGTGTTGTGGCCGTCGTCGAAGGTGAGGCGCACCGCGTAATTCCCCACCGGCTCGATCGCCATGATGCGGACGCGGCTCTTGCCGGCGATCAGCCGGCGCTGCTCCGGGCTGTGGCCCTGCACCTCGGCGGAGGGCGAAAACACGCGAAGATATTCGGCATCGAAACTTTCCGCCCGGCCGTCATCGTAAGTGATGGCGATGACCCGCTTGTCGCGGTCAAGGCGGATTTTGGTCGGCCAGAGCGTTGCGTCGTTCATCGCGGTCTCCTTGCGGCGGTGTTAGCACGGCCGGCCATGCGGCGCGGTACAGGCGGCCCCTCTTGTGTCGCGGCGCCGATGGATCGAAGCTGGGGCAGGAACGAGCCGCATGTCCTTCATGTCAGTCCCGCCGCTCCGGGCGCCGCAGGCGCTGGTCGATCCCTTCGGCCGGCGCGTGACCTATCTCCGCCTGTCGGTCACGGACCGCTGCGACCTTCGCTGCGTCTACTGCATGAAGGAGGACATGACCTTCCTGCCGCGGAAGGAGGTGCTGACGCTGGACGAACTCGACCGGCTTGCCTCCGCCTTCATCCGCCAGGGCGTGACGAAGCTCCGCATAACCGGCGGCGAGCCGCTGGTTCGCCGGGACGTGATGGACCTGTTCCGGAGCCTGTCGCGGCATCTCCGCTCCGGCGCGCTGGCCGAGCTGACGCTGACCACCAACGGCTCGCAGCTTGCCCGCCACGCCGACGAGCTCGCGGCCTGCGGCGTCCGGCGGATCAACGTCTCGCTCGATTCGCTGGACCGCGCCCGCTACGCCGCCATCACGCGCGGCGGCCGGCTCGACGCCGTGCTGGACGGCGTCGCGGCGGCGCGCGCGGCCGGGATTGTGGTCAAGGTCAACACGGTCGCGCTCCGCGGTGGCAACGAGGACGAGGTCGAGGGGCTCGTGCGCTGGTGCCACGAGCGCGGCATGGACATCACCTTGATCGAGGTGATGCCGCTCGGCGAGACCGGCGAGGACCGCACCGACCAGTTCCTGTCGCTCGCGGACGTGCGCCGGCGCCTCGCTGCGCGGTTCACCCTGACCGACCTGCCGCTCCGCACCGGCGGGCCTGCGCGCTACGTCCATGTCGAGGAGACCGGCGGCCGGATCGGGTTCATCACGCCGCTCACCCACAATTTCTGTGAAAGCTGCAATCGCGTCCGCGTCACCTGCACCGGAACGCTCTTCATGTGCCTCGGGCAGGCCGGTGCCGTCGACCTTCGCGCCCCGCTTCGCGCGTCGTCGGATGACGCAGCCCTGAGCGAGGCGATCGCAGGCGCGATCGCGGCAAAGCCGAGGGGCCACGACTTCGTCATTGACCGCGGCCGGCCCGCGGCCCTAGCACGGCACATGAGCGTCACCGGCGGCTGAGGGAGCCTCCGGCACGCGCCGGACCCCCGCCTTGCCAACGCACCATTCCCACCGCCAGAATCTGGCCGGCATCGCCGCCATGTGCGTGGCGATGATCGGCTTCGTCAGCAACGACACCCAGGTGAAGCTCGCGAGCGAGCACATCCCGCTGGGTGAGGTGATGTTCCTGCGCGGCCTCGTCACCGTGGCGCTCGTCGGCGCGCTTGTCGTCGCCGGTGGTCATGCCCGGGAATGGCACGCCGTCCGCCGTCCCGCCGTGCTCCTGCGGACATTGGGCGAGGTCGCCGCCTCGATCCTGTTCCTCACCGCGCTGACCCACATCGATCTTTCGCACGGCACGACGCTGATGCAGGCCGTCCCGCTCGTCGTCACGGCGGCGAGCGCCATCTTCTTCAGGGAGTGGGTGTCGTGGCGGCGCTGGACGGCGATCGTCATCGGCTTCATCGGCGTCGTCGTCGTTATGCGGCCCGGCTTCGTGGCGATCGACACCTGGTCGATCATGGTGCTGGCGGCGGTCCTCTTCGTGGCGCTCCGCGACCTGTCGACCCGCTCGATCCCCGGCTCGGTGCCGACGGTCATCATCGTTGGCATCGCCTGCGTCGGCGTGACGCTGGCCGGCGGCGTCATGGGGCTGACGGTGGACGAGCCCTGGCATATGCCCGACCTGTCGGTTCTGCCCCTCCTTTTCGGCTCGGCGGTCTGCCTCATCATCGGCTACTGGTTCGTGATCTTCGCCATGCGGACAGGCGATGCGGGTGCGAGCGCGCCATTCCGCTACACCGTGATCGTCTGGGCGACGCTCTACGGCTTCCTCATCTGGGGCGACCGGCCGGACCTGTGGACCGGCATCGGCACGGTGCTCATCGTTGCGCCGAGCCTCTATGTGTTCTACCGCGAGCGCCGGCTCGCGCGGGAAGACCCGGCGAACCGTCGCGAATAGCCCGTCAGAGGCTCGGAAGGGGAGAGAAGAACGTGGAACACAAGCTGGCGGAAGAGGCGGCGGCGGAGTCCGGTGTCGACCTGCACAAATTCGTGCGCGTGGTCGACGACCTTATCCAGCTCGCCAATCAGAGCAATCTGGACCTCAAATCCGCGACGGGCGTGAACCTTGCGCTGCTCTACGGCCTGTCGCGCTACGGCGCCTTCGTCGGCCGCACCCGCACCGGCGCCGACCGCGACGCCTACATCAAGAGCCTCACCGACCGGTACGAGGCGATGCTCAAGGCGCAGTTCGCGGACCCCGCGCTGAAGTAGGCCTTCCCCCGCGCCGTCCCGATCCCGACGCGCGTATGAGTTGGGCACTTCATTCGATCGAAGCGGTCGCAACGCTCGCGCGCGGTGATCGAAGGAGGGTGAGGGGGTCTCACGGTCTGAACGGGACGCGACACCCCCTCACCATCCAGCCCCAATCTCGGCTTCGCCTCGCCAAGGGCTGAGTTCCTCTCCCCGCCCGGCGGGGAGAGGGAACGGCCGCTGTCACTGGATTCTCCTGCCAGCACATGCCGGACAAAGGCACGTGTTGACCGCGACGCCGGCACTCGCTTAGTTGAACGTTCAATCAACTAGCGGAGGGACCGCCTCACATGGGCGAATCGCTGACTGAGAAGGGGCGGGAAACCCAGCTCCGGAACATCGAGCAGAAGACCGGCCGAACGTTCGCCGAACTGAAGGCACTGATCGCGGCGACCGGTCTCTCCCGGCATGGCGAGATCCGCGACCACCTCAAGGCGACCCTCGGCCTTGGCCACGGCGATGCCAACGCGCTCACCCACTACGCGCTCGGCTCGGATGGCGAGTCGCGCGCAGCCGTCGCCGGCGCCTCGGCCGAAGATGTCCTCGCCGACATTTACGCCGGCCCGAAAGCGGCGCTCCGGCCTATCCACGACCGGTTCATCGCGGCGCTCGGCTCCTTCGGCGCGTACGAGACGGCACCGAAGAAGGGCTATGTCAGCCTTCGGCGGAAGAAGCAGTTCGTGATGGTCGGACCCGGCCCCAAGGGCACCGTCGAGATCGGTTTCAACATGAAGGGCGTGGAACCTACCGCGCGGCTCGCAGCGCTCCCGCCCGGCGGCATGTGCCAGTTCCGGACCCGTGTCACGGAGGCCGCCGAGATCGATGCGGAACTGATCGCGTGGGCACGGATCGCATTCGATGCCGCCGGCTGAACTCTGGCATCGCGTTGCCGAGGTGACGGACATGTGATCGGTCCGCCCTGAAACGTTCGGGCGCTCATGATCGAATGGTTTGCGTGGACGGATGCTTCCGCCCACGTCGCAAGGGGCGCATGCTCTGCCCCCGTTCGATCTCACGGAGGAATCCATGATCTCCCGTCGCGCAATGCTCCTTTCGACGGCCGCCGTCGGCGCCGCCGGCATGTTCGCCGTGATCGGACGCGCCCAGGAGGGGACGCCCGAGATCTTCGAGATCATGCGGACGGAGGACGAATGGCGGGCGATCCTGACGCCCGAGCAGTACTACGTGCTGCGGACCGAGGGCACGGAATACCCGTATACGAGCCCGCTTCTCGACGAGCACCGTCCCGGCACCTTCAACTGCGCCGGCTGCGACCTGCCGCTCTACTCGTCGGAAACCAAGTACGATTCCCGCACCGGTTGGCCGAGCTTCTGGCAGGAGATTCCGGACGCGATCCGCACCAAGGTCGACTACGTGCTCATCGTGCCGCGGACCGAATGCCATTGCCGCCGTTGCGGCGGACATCTCGGCCACATCTTCACGGACGGGCCGCCGCCGACCGGACTTCGCCACTGCATCAACGGCGTCTCGCTCACCTTCGTCGCGGCCGCCGCCTGATCCCGCGACCGCGTCGTCCATTGAAGCTGCCCATGCGGCGGGCTAGACCCGCCGCATGGCCGTCATGCCCGCGGACCGGCTCCGCATCGCCGTAGCCCAGCTGAATCCGGTGGTCGGCGACATTGCCGGCAACCTCGCAATGGCGCACGCCGCGCGCGCCGACGCCGCCGGCCGCGATGCCGACCTCCTCGTCCTCACCGAACTGTTCCTCTCGGGCTATCCACCCGAGGACCTCGTCCTTCGGCCGGCCTTCCTGGACGCCTGCGAGAGCGCGATCGCGGCCCTTGCCGCTGCGACGGCGGACGGCGGCCCCGCGGTGCTCATCGGCGTGCCGTGGCGCGGATCGGACGGTGGCGTCTTCAACGCCGTGCTGCTCCTCGACGGCGGCGCGATCCATTCGGTGCGCTTCAAGGTCGAATTGCCGAACTACGGTGTCTTCGACGAGAAGCGCGTCTTCCGGGCCGGTCCGCTGCCAGATCCGGTCGTGTTCCGCGGTGTTCGCATCGGCGTGCCGATCTGCGAGGATTTGTGGGGCAGCGACGTCACGGCGCACCTTGCCACCCTCGGCGCCGAACTCCTGATCGTTCCCAACGGCTCGCCCTACTGGCGCGACAAGCATGGCGAGCGCCTCCGGATCGCCACCACCGCCGCCGTCGCGGCGGCAGCGCCGGTCATCTACGCCAACATGCTCGGCGGGCAGGACGAGCTCGTCTTCGACGGCGGTTCGTTCGCCCTCGACGCTCGCGGGGCCGTGATGTGGCGGCTGCCGCAGTTCGAGCCGGGGATGGCGCTGGCCGATTGCGCGCACGCCGGGGGACGGTGGACGATCGCCCCGGGCGACACCGCGCCGGACCTGCGCGGCCCCGAGCCGGACTGGCGTGCGTCCGTCCTCGGGCTCCGGGACTATGTGGCCAAGAACCGCTTCCCCGGCGTCGTCCTCGGGCTCTCCGGCGGCATCGATTCGGCAGTGGTCGCCGCGCTGGCGGTGGATGCCCTCGGCGCGGATCGCGTCCACTGCGTGATGCTGCCCTACCGCTTCACGTCGGAGCAGAGCGTCAACGACGCTGCCGCCTGCGCCGCCCTCCTCGGCGTCCGGCTCGACGTCGTGCCGATCGAGGCGCCCGTCAAAGGCTTCGAGACGGCGCTCGCCCCGCTGTTCGAAGGCCGCGCCCGGGACACGACGGAGGAAAACCTGCAGGCCCGGTCGCGCGGCGTCGTGCTGATGGCGCTGTCCAACAAGTCCGGCTCGCTGCTGCTGACAACGGGCAACAAGTCGGAGATCTCGGTCGGCTACGCCACGCTCTACGGCGACATGAACGGCGGCTTCAATCCGATCAAGGACCTCTTCAAGACCGAGGTCTACCGGCTTGCCGCGTGGCGGAACGGGACGTCGGCGCAAGGCCTTCTCGGGCCCGCCGGGCGGGTGATCCCGCAGGCGATCATCGACCGGCCGCCGACGGCGGAACTGCGCGAGAACCAGCGCGACCAGGATTCGCTGCCGCCCTACGACATCCTCGACGCCATCCTCGCCGAACTCGTCGAGCGGGAGCGGTCGGTGCCCGAGATCATCAGGTTGGGCTTCGACGCGGCGACGGTGCGCCGCGTCGAGCATCTCGTGGCCATCTCGGAATACAAGCGCCGGCAGGCCGCCCCGGGGGTGAAGATCACCGCCCGGAATTTCGGCCGCGACCGGCGCTATCCGATCACCAATCGCTACCGCGACGGTTGATGCCTACGCCGAAAGGACCGTGACGCGCGTTCCCACGGGGACGCGGTTGTACAGGTCGATCACGTCCTGGTTGATCATCCGGATGCAGCCCGACGAGACGTCGCTCCCGATGGTCCATGGCGCGTTCGTTCCGTGGATGCGGTACAGCGTGTCGCGGCCTCCCTGGTAGAGGTAGTGCGCGCGGGCGCCGAGCGGGTTTTCGAGCCCGCCGGGCATTCCGTTGGCCCACGGCCGGGCAGCGGGATCGCGGGCGACCATCGCGGCGGGCGGCGTCCAGGTCGGCCACTCCGCCTTGCGCGCGATGTTCGCCACGCCGGACCAGCCGAAACCCTCGCGGCCTACGCCAACGCCGTAGCGGTACGACAGGCCCTCCGGCTGCAGGAAATAGAGGTACTTGTTGCGCGGATCGACGACGATCTCGCCCGCCCGCTGCGTGAAGGACGTCGGCGTCAGGACCGTGGTCCGGTAGAATGCGGGGTTGATGTAGCGAGGATCGACGGCCGGGATCGGGAAGCGCTCGTCGGGCAGCGGCCCGTAGAGAGTCGCAACCGGATCTTCGAGAAGCGGAATGGTCGTGCAGGCCGCCATTGCAAGCGGCAGGCCGACGATGAAGGCCCGACGCGTCACGTCAGTCCCGGTCCGGCCGGATTTCAAGGTTGCAGCGCCCCCCGGCGACATGTGATCAGCCCCATGAATAGAAAAGACGAAAGGTGGGGCGCCCGATTCGGGCGCTTACCCAAGTGTGGGAGACCATTGTTAACGAGACCCTCCCGCCCGGCAACGCGCGTCAAGCAACAGTGATTGCCGCAGGAAGCGGCGGCAGCTAGGGACAGGGAATGGCGCCGATAGTCCGTTTTGCCCCGTCCCCGACTGGGTTTATTCACGTTGGCAATGCGCGCACGGCCCTGTTCAACTGGCTGTTCGCCCTGCGGGAAGGCGGGCGCTTCCTGCTGCGTTTTGATGACACTGATGCAAAACGGTCACGGTCCGACCTCGCGGAAGCGATCTCCCGCGACCTCGCCTGGCTCGGAATCGAGCCCGCCGCCACCTATCGCCAGTCCGATCGTCTGGCCCTTTATGCCGATGCGGCGGATCGCCTGAAGGCGGGAGGCCGCCTCTACGCCTGCTACGAGACCGCCGAAGAGCTCGAGGCCCGCCGGCAAAGCCAGCGCCGCCGCGGTCTGCCGCCGGTCTATGATCGCGCGGCGTTGCGCCTGACCGTTGCCGAACGCAGCGCGCTCGAGGCGCAGGGGAGGCGGCCGCACTGGCGCTTCCTCCTCGGCAGCCCCGCAGCAGAGCGCGCCGCGGGCGAGATTGCCTGGCGCGACCTGTTCCGCGGCCCGCAGGCCATCGACCTCGGCTCGCTGTCCGACCCGGTCCTCGTCCGCGAGGATGGCACCTACCCCTACACCTTGCCGTCCGTGGCCGACGACATCGACATGGGCACGACCCATGTGATCCGCGGTGAGGACCATGTCACCAACACGGCCGTCCAGGTCGAACTCTTCCGCGCCCTCGGTGCCGCGGAGCCCGGATTCGGCCACCACAACCTCCTCGTCAACGCCGAAGGGGAGGGGCTGTCGAAGCGCATGGGCTCCCAGTCGGTCGCCTCCTACCGCGATGCCGGCTACGAGGCGATGGCCGTTGCCTCGCTCGCCGTGCTCATCGGGACGTCCGAGGCCGTGGAACCGGCGCTCGACCTCGCCGACCTCGCCCGCCGCTTCGCGCCGGCCAGGGTCTCCCGTGCCCCGGCGCGCTTCGACGAGGCGGAACTCGCCGCCGTCAATGCGCGCCTTCTCCATGTCCTGCCCTGGCCCGCCGTGGCGGACCGGCTGGATTCCCTCGGAGTCGGAGGCGGCGAAGCCTTCTGGAACGCCGTGCGGAAGAACTGCGTGCGTCTGGCCGATGCCCGCGTGTGGTGGGACCTCGTCAACGGCGCGCCGCCGGCGGCGGCAGTCGCCGAGGCCGACGATGCCGCCTTCATCGCCGCGGCGGCCGAACTCCTGCCGGCCGAACCATGGGATTCATCGACGTGGAGCGCGTGGATCGGAGCGGTCAAGGCGGCCACGGGGCGCTCGGGCAAGCGGCTGTTCATGCCGCTTCGGCTTGCCTTGACCGGCCTTGATCACGGGCCGGAGCTGGCGGCGCTCCTGCCGTTCATTGGGCGTAGTAATACGCTGGCCCGATTAGCCTTATCCCGCCCTCGGTAACGCCGGCCACCGTGGCTTCCGCCGGCGTTGCGCCGATACCGGGCGTGAGCCCGCCGGCGCGGTTGGCGACCGTCTCGGGATCCTCGCTCGGCTCGGGCCGGCGCAGCGGCACCGGCACGACCGAGCGCAGTGCCGCAAGCTGTTCCTGCGCCGTCGGGACGTACTGCGCCACCGCGACCGGTGTCGTGCCGTTGCCGGGGTGGCAGCCGCACGTCGGATTGAAGGCGGTCTGGTAGAGGAACGCGTTGGGGCTCGCCGTGTAGCGCTCGCCGGCGAGGTTGGTCGCCGTGGACATGTCGCCGCCCGGGTTCCGGTAGACGTACAGCTGGGCGCCGGGACATTGCTGCCGGCAGGTCGCCTCGTCGGCAGGGAACTGGGCCTGTGTGGTCGCGAAGCTGATCGGGAAGAAGCCCCCGTCGCAGGAGCGGACGCAGACCGTCCGGAACGTCTCGACGTTCGGCACCACCGCGCCCGGATAGGGGATCGTGGTCGTCGGCGTGCCGAACAGGCGGTCGAGAAGGCCGCCGCCCTGCTGCGGACCGCCATAGGCAGCATATTGCGGGCCGCAATTGTTGGCGGCGAGCGCGCGCAGGATGCTCTCCCGCTGGGCGTTCACCTGGCCCGGATTGGCCGCCGCAAGCGCCTGCTCGAGCTGGCGGACGCCGGCCTGGCGCTGGTCGAGATTGGCCAGAATCGCAGTGCACTGCGGCGGCGCGAACCGCCGGAACAGGACGATGCAGCCAGCCTGCTCGGCCTGACGGTAGGCCGTGTCGTACGCGGCGCGCTGCTGCTGGTACTGGGCGTTGAGCTGGTTGTATTGCTGCTGGGCGCCGCCACGGTCGATCGCTGCCAGCTGGCTTTCAAGCTGCAGGCAGGCCTGCTGCGCGACTGCCGGGGTGGCAGCCAGCAGAAAGACCGCAATTGCCAGCGGTTTGAACCGTATTCCCAGCCGCATTCGAACAGATCCGCATTCAAAGCCCCCAACCCGCTGAATAACACGGAGTTCTGTCTGCCGCACCACAGCGGGGCGGAACCGGGGGGTGCGGCCATTCTGAGTCTGGTCAACACTTCGCGACGCGGATAAAAGACGCGCGACATAGGTCGGCGCCACGAGGGAACCGGGCGGCCGCTTCATGAAAATCCTGGGGGGATGACAGTGGTCCTAGAGCGCTACGACAACCGGATCAGCATCGGCCATGTGATCGTGTTCCTCGTGATCGCGGTCGCCCTTGGCGCGTATCTCGCCTTCGTGACCGGCCCGCATCTCCGCGAGGCGATCGACGCGGGCGTGGCCACCATCGTCGAGACGCCGGCCGAGGGCGCCGCTGCGATCGAGGAAGGCGTCGAGGAAGAGCGTGGCGTAACGCTCCTCGACATGCGCTTCACCGGCTTCGAGCATGAGGACGTCGACAACCTCAAGGCGGCGCTGACCGACGAGGACGTGTCGTACTACACCGGCAACCACCTCGTTGCGGACCTCTTCTTCGCCCCGGCCTTCTTCCTCGCCTTCTCGTGCCTCTTCATCTTCCTCACCAAGCCGGGCCGCCGCTTTGCGGTCCCGCTCCCGGAAGGTGTTCGCCTCGTGGTGCTTTCGCTCGGCCTTGCCGCCTTCGTGGCGGATGTCGGCGAGAACATCTGCCTGTGGATCATCATGGGCAGCGAGGATCCGGCCAACGGCCTCCTGTTCCTCGGCGCCACGCTGACCGGGATCAAGTGGCTTGCCTATTCGGCCGCGGCGGCTGCCATCCTCGCCACGGTGGTCCTTGCGGTGCTGCGCGGCCTCGGCGGCGGCAATTCGGCGCCGGCCCGTCCGGCGGGCGCGCGCCACTAGGCGCGCCCCAAACGCTGCGACGAGGCTTGACGCTCCGACAGGAATGCGCGAAGATGCCCGGCATGACGGCCCGGGCGCCTTCGTGCGCTATCAAGATCTGTCGGATCATTATTACCTGCTAGCAACCCTGCTGGCTGAGGCCGTCCCCTCCTGACTTCCTGATACCACTCGAGAGGATTGCCCCCGGCCAGCGGGCCAGGGAGCTGTTTCTCGTGTCGGCTGAGACGCAATCGGGCCCGTCGGGGCTCAAGCTGTTCAATACGCTGTCGCGTTCGAAGGAGCTTTTCGCTCCGCTCGATCCGTCGAATGTGCGTGTCTATGTCTGCGGGCCGACGGTCTACGACCTCGCCCACATCGGCAACGCGCGGCCGGTCATCGTCTTCGATCTCCTGTTCCGGCTCCTTCGCCATCTCTATGGCGAGGATCACGTCACCTATGTCCGCAACATCACGGACGTGGACGACAAGATCAACGCGCGGGCGGCCCGCGACTTCCCAGGCATGCCGCTGAACCAGGCGATCCGGCGCGTCACTGCCGGGACGGAGCGCCAGTTCCGCGAGGACGTGGCCGCACTTGGCACGCTACCGCCGACGCTCGAGCCCCGCGCGACCGACCACATCGAGGAGATGCTCCGCATGACGGAGCGCCTCGTCGAGCGCGGCTATGCCTATGTGGCCGAAGGCCACGCGCTGTTCGATGTCCACGCCTGGACGAACCCGGACGGTTCGCTCGAATACGGCAAGCTTTCCAACCGCACGCTCGACGACATGATCGCCGGCGCCCGCGTCGAGGTCGCGCCCTACAAGCGCAACGCGATGGACTTCGTGCTGTGGAAGCCCTCGAAGGAGGACGAACCGAGCTGGCCGTCGACCTTCGGCAATGGCCGCCCCGGCTGGCACATCGAGTGCTCGGCGATGGCGGAAAAGCATCTCGGCACGACGTTTGACATCCACGGCGGCGGCATCGACCTGGTGTTCCCGCACCACGAGAACGAGATCGCCCAGTCGCGCTGCGCGCACGGCACCTCGATCATGGCGCAGGTCTGGATGCACAACGGGTTCCTCCAGGTGGAGGGCGAGAAGATGTCCAAGAGCACCGGCAACTTCATCACCATGCGCGATGTCCTGAAGGACTGGCCGGGCGACGTGGTGCGCCTCAACATGCTGCGGACCCACTACCGCCAGCCGATCGACTGGACCGTCGCCTCGCTCGAGGAGAGCGAGAAGATGCTCGGCCACTGGTTCGACGCCGCGTCGGACGACGCCGAGCCGCGTCCCGCGGCCGCCGTCATCGAGGCGCTCGAAGACGATCTCAACACGCCGAAGGCAATCGCCGAACTCCACGGCCTCCGCAGCCGCGCCGGGCACAAATCGCTGGCGGGCTCGCTTGCATTCCTCGGCTTTCGCCGCGAAGCACTGGCCGATTGGCGCGCCGCGCATGCCCCAACACTGGCCGTGTCGGTGGCGGAGATCGAAGAGAGGCTCGCCGCGCGCATCGCCGCCCGCACCGCGAAGGATTTCGCCGCGGCAGATCGCATCCGCGGCGAACTCGAAGCCCTCGGCATCCGCCTGACCGACCGCCGCGATCCCGTGACCGGCGATGTGACGACGACCTGGGAGGCGGCGCGATGAGCGCGGCGATCTTCATGAACCGGTGGAAGAGCCGCGGCCAACCGATTCTGTCGAATCGGGAATCCCGGTCCACCCTGACGGCACCGCTTGCTCCGCGTTCACCCTCCCACCCGCGCCGCGTGTCGGCTCGGCAGAGGAGCGCCGCATGACCGACCATCCGGTCTCCCTTTCCGGTGGCTGTCAGTGCGGCGCGGTGCGGTTCCGCGTCGGTGCGGTCGGCCGCGCCTCGATCTGCCATTGCCGGATGTGTCAGAAGGCGTTCGGCTCGTTCTTCGGTCCGCTCGTCACCGTCTCGGACCTCACCTGGACACGTGGCCGGCCCAAGCGGTTCTGGAGCTCCAACCTCGTCCAGCGCGGTTTTTGCGCCGAGTGCGGCACGCCGCTCACCTTCGAGCACCCGGCCGGCGTCGAACTCGCCATCGGCGCATTCGACGATCCGTCGGCGGTCCCGCCGACCATCCAGGTCAGCCGCGAGGAACGGCTGCCGTTCTTCGACGGGCTGCCCGGACTGCCGCTCAAGCCCGGCCACGAGGCCGCGCTGTTCCTCGCCACCGTCGTGAGCCGCCAGCACCCGGACTACGACACCGCGATCTGGCCTCCCGAAGAGCCGACCGATGACTAGGGAGCGCCTCAGCCTGTTCGACACGACACTGCGTGACGGCGCCCAGACGCCGGGCATCGACTTCACGCTCGTCGACAAGGAACTGGTGGCGGAACTCCTCGACTCCTTCGGCATGGACTATGTCGAGGGCGGCTACCCCGGTGCGAACCCGCTCGACACCGAGTTCTTTGCCGCCCGGCGCACGAAGCGCGCGAAGTTCACCGCGTTCGGCCGCGTGAAGAAGGCCGGCGCCAGCGTCTCCAACGATCTCGGTCTCCGCGCGCTCCTTGATGCGAAGGCGGATGCCATCTGCTTCGTGGCGAAGGCGTCCGACTACCAGGTCCGCGTCGCCCTCGGCATCGGCAGGGAGGACAACCTCGAGAGCGTCCGCCTGTCCGTCGAGGCGGCGGGCGCCCTGGGCCGCGAGGCTCTCGTCGACTGCGAGCACTTCTTCGACGGCTACAAGGCCGACCCGGCCTATGCGCTGGCCGTGGCGAAGACCGCATACGACGCCGGGGCGCGCTGGATCGTGCTGTGCGACACCAATGGCGGCACGATGCCGGAGGAGGTCGAGGCGATCGTCCGCGCGGTGGCGCGGAGCGTCCCGGGCGACCATCTCGGCATCCACGCTCACGACGACACGGGCAGCGCCATTGCGAACTCGCTTGCCGCCGTGCGCGCCGGCGCCCGGCAGATCCAGGGCACGCTCAACGGCATCGGCGAGCGCTGCGGCAACGCCGATCTCGTCGCAATCATCCCGACGCTGATGCTGAAGCCCGGCTACGCCGACCGCTTCGAGACCGGCATCACCGCGGAAGCGCTGGCCGGCATCACGAAGCTGTCGCGCCGCTTCGACGAGATGCTGAACCGGACGCCGGACCGCCAGGCGCCCTATGTCGGCGCCTCGGCGTTCGCGACCAAGGCCGGCATACATGCCTCCGCGCTCGCGAAGGATACGCAGACCTACGAGCACGTCGCGCCCGAGGCCGTCGGCAATCGCCGCCGCGTCTTTGTGTCGGGCCAGGCGGGCAGGTCCAATCTCGTGGCCGAGCTCGATCGCATGGGCGTTCCCTTCGACCGCGCCGAACCCCGCATCGACAGCCTGCTTGCCGAGCTGAAGCGCCGCGAGGCGGCCGGCTACGCCTATGAGAGCGCGGACGCCTCGTTCGAGTTGCTGGCCCGCCGCCTGCTCGGCACCGTGCCCGCCTACTTCGCCGTCGAGGGCTTCCACGTCACCGTCGAGCGCCGCCACAACGCCCGCGGAAAGCTCGTCTCCGTCTCCGAGGCGGTCGTGAAGATGACGATCGGCGGAAGACGCTTCCACAACGTTGCCGAAGGCAACGGCCCGGTGAACGCCCTCGACCGCGCGATCCGGAAGGATCTCGGCGCCTACCAGGCTGATATCGCCGACCTCGACCTCGTCGACTACAAGGTCCGCATCCTCAACGGCGGCACGGAAGCCATCACCCGCGTCCTCATCGAAAGCGTCGACGGCGCCGGCAATCGCTGGTCGACGATCGGCGTCTCGGAGAACGTCATCGACGCCTCGTTCGACGCGTTGATCGACGCCATCGTGTTCAAGCTGATGAAGGCGGGCGTGACGCCCGTCGAGGCGCCAGTGGAGGCGGTCGAGGCGTAGAGATACGCTCGATCTTCACAGCCCTCGGACAGCCGAAATTCGTCATCCCCGGGCTTGACCCGGGGACCCATGATGCCGCCCGCCAGCACGGGAGGTCTCGTGAACCGCTCTCCACGTATTCCGCCCGTGTGGAGGGTCATCATGGGTTGCCGGATCAAGTCCGGCAATGACGAGGATCTTGTGGAACGCATCCCCCCAAACCGACGCCTCCGGCACCGCGACTACATCAGATACGTCCGCGCCTCCGGCGGATTGGCGGGCATGGCGGCGACGAGGCCATTGATCGTCGGCAGCACCTCGTCGATGCGGTCGACGCTCGTGTAGAGCGACCGGCCGTCGCGCGGCGCGTGGAGGAAGCCGCCGCCCTCCATATGCTTCAGCAGCGCGACCAGCGGATCCCAGAAGCCCTTGAGGTTGGCGAGGACGATCGGCTTCGCATGCTGGCCCAACTGCGCCCAGGTCATCATCTCGACCGTCTCCTCGAGCGTGCCGATGCCGCCAGGCAAAGCGAGGAACGCATCCGAGCGGTCGAACATCAGACGCTTCCGCTCATGCATATCCGCCGTGACGATGAGGTCCGTCGCCTCGCGCAGCATGATCTCACGGTCTTTCAGGAAGCGCGGGATGATGCCCGTCACCGTCCCGCCGTGCCGCAGGACGCTCCGCGCGACGATGCCCATCAGGCCGACCTCGCCGCCGCCATAGATGAGCCGGATGCCGGAGTCGGCCATCAGTTGGCCGAGGCGCTCGGCCCCGGCCGCATAGTCGGGGTCGATGCCGGGTGCGGCACCGCAATAGACGCAAAGGCTGGTGAAGGTCATGTCCGTGGTTCTGGCAGCGGCGGAAACGGGCCGTCAAGCGAAGGTGGGGTCTTCCGGTGCGGTCAGGCAAGTCTTGCGCCGCACCGCGGTAAGGTTTCCACGGGCTCCGGCTTGACCGGCGCCCGGCCGTCGCCCTTCAGTCCGGACGCGGCGCATGAGGAGGGCCCTTCCGCTACGCGGACGGCCCGTCGGAGAGAAATGCACGGTCGAAGAGACAGGCACGTGCTCCAGCCGCGAGTCAGAACGGCCCGCGCCGCTGCCCTGATTCTGTCCGCCGCCCTGATCGCCGCGGCCTCCGATGCCGCGGCCCAATCCGCCGGGCCGCCGGTTGCCTACGATGTCCTCCCCGTTGGTCCCGGCGGGGCGCCGGTGTTCGTCGGCACCGCCGAGCCCGGCGCAATTGTGGAGCTCCTCGATGGAGCGATCGTCGTGGCGACGGGCGTTGCCAATGCGCGCGGCGAATGGATCCTCGCCGCCCCCGGACCCGTCGGGAACCCCGAAACCTTCACCGTCCGCGTCACCTCGCCCGGCGGCCGGTTCCAGACCTTGCCGACACCGGGCCGCACCGTTGCGGAGCCGCCAGCCGGAACGCCAGTCACCGCAACCCTCGCCGATGGTCGTGTCGACGGAACGGCCGCGCCCGACATCGCCGTGACCGTCGCGGGAATCGGGCCGGTTCCGTTCGCGGCGCTGGCGGACGGGGAGGGCAGGTGGATCGTGGTGCTTCCACGCCTGCCCGCCGGCGCCTACCAGCTTCGCGTCGCGGCAGCGGACGCGCCCGCCGACACGATCCTCCTCGATCTCGTCCTGCCCCTCGATCCGGCATACCTCCGCGTCGAGGTGGCGATCGCCGCGCCCGCCGTCGCGGAAGCCGCGGGCACGCTCGCCGGTCCGCGCTTCGTCGTCGTCGGTCCGCGCGACACGCTCTGGGACATCGCCGTGCGCGCCTATGGCGACGGCACGCGCTACCGCGACATCTTCACGGCGAACCGCGACCAGCTGCGCGATCCGCGGCGGATTTTTGCCGGGCAGGTTCTTCTCATTCCCTGATCGGCACCCAAGTAAGGGCTTGCCTCGGCGGCGGGAACGCGCTCTGCCACCGGGCGTCGCTTCGGGGCGGCTTGCTGGGAAATTTCTGATGACGACAGCCGTGGAGCGACGCCGCAAGGGCGGCGTGACCGCCGATCGTGGCGGCACAGTCGCAGCCATGCGGAGCCTGTGGCCGTTCATGTGGCCGGCCGACCGGCCCGATCTCAAGCAGCGCGTCGCGTTCGCGCTTGCAGCGCTCGTCGTTGCCAAGGTCGCGACCGTCCTCGTGCCGTTCGCCTACAAATGGGCGACGGACGCGCTGGTGCCGGCGGGAACGACGTCGACCGACACGCTCCTCGTCGCGGCCGTCGCGACGCCGATCTTCCTCGTTGTTGCCTACGGCGTCGGCCGGGTGATGAGCACCGGCTTCACCCAGCTCCGCGACGCGCTCTTCGCCAAGGTCGGCCAGCACGCGGTGCGGCGCCTCGCCTTCCGCACCTTCGTTCACCTCCACGATCTGTCGCTGCGCTTCCACCTCGAGCGGCGGACCGGCGGCCTGTCGCGCGTCATCTCGCGCGGGACGAACGGCATCGAATCGATGGTGCGGCACACGCTCCTCAACATGGTGCCGACCGCTCTCGAATTCGCGTTCGCGGCAGCCATCATCGGCTACCATTTCGGCCTCAGCTACGTCCTCGTCGTCGTGGCGACGGTGGTGGTCTACGTGGCCTTCACCGTCGTCGCGTCGAACCGGCGCATCGCGATCCGCCGGGCGATGAACGAATCCGACACCGACGCGAATTCGAAGGCCGTCGATTCGCTCCTCAACTACGAGACGGTGAAGTATTTCGGCAATGAGGGCCTCGAATCGCGGCGCTTCGACGTCGCGATGGAGCGCTACCAGGACGCCGCCACGAAGACGTGGACATCGCTCGCCTGGCTCAATCTCGGCCAGACGGTCATCTTCACCATTGGCATGACGATCGCGATGGTGATGTCGGCGTCGGAGGTTGTCCGCGGCACGCTCACCATCGGCGACTTCGTGCTGATCAACGCGCTCCTGATCCAGCTTGCGATCCCGCTCAACTTCATCGGCACGCTCTACCGCGAGATCAAGCAGGGCCTCGCCGACATCGAGACGATGTTCACGCTGCTGGACGAGCCGGCCGAGATCGTCGACCGGCCAGGGGCCCCGGCGCTCGAGGTTCGCGAAGGCGCGGTCCGCTTCGACGACGTCCGCTTCGGCTACGACCCGGCGCGGCCAATCCTCAAGGGCGTGAGCTTCGATATTCCCGCCGGGCACAGCGTTGCCATCGTCGGACCGTCCGGTGCTGGCAAGTCGACGATCTCGCGGCTTCTCTTCCGATTCTACGACATCGGCTCCGGCAGTATCACCATCGATGGGCAGGACCTCCGCGAGGTCTCGCAGACCTCGCTCCGCGCGGCCATCGGCATGGTTCCGCAGGACACGGTGCTGTTCAACGACACCATCGCCTACAACATCCGCTATGGCCGTCCCGACGCCACCGAGGAGGAGGTCCGGCAGGCGGCCGAGCTCGCCCAGATCGCCGACTTCATCCAGAGCCTGCCGAAGGGCTACGACACCGAGGTCGGCGAGCGCGGGCTGAAGCTCTCGGGTGGGGAGAAGCAGCGCGTTGCCATCGCGCGGACCATTCTCAAGGGGCCGCCGATCCTCGTCCTCGACGAGGCGACCTCGGCCCTCGACAGCCACACCGAGCGCGAGATCCAGGGCGCGCTCGACCGCGTCTCGACGGGCCGCACGACACTCATCATCGCCCACCGCCTCTCGACCGTGGTCCATGTCGACCAGATCCTCGTCCTCAAGGATGGCGTAATCGTCGAGCGCGGCCGCCATGCCGAGTTGATGGCCGAACGCGGCCTCTACGCCAGCATGTGGAGCCGGCAGCAGGAGGCGGAAGAGGCGGCCGAACGGCTCCGCCGGGTGCGGGAACAGGACCCCGGCTTCCTTGCGCCGATGGGCACGCCGGACGCCGTCACCGCGGCGGAATAGCAGGGAGAGTGGTCCGTCTTCCCGCCGCATTTAGGGCCTTTCCCTTCACATACGGCATCGTTCGTGCTTCATGCGAAATGTCTGCCTGAAATGAAGGCACCGTCGCTGTTTTCCCGGTAGGCGTATGGATTCCATCCTCGATTCGATCCGCAAGAACTTCGTGCCGGTCCGGCGCGAGGGCTACGTGTTCATCGCGATCGCCGCGCTCATCGCGGTGGTCCTCGGCGTGCTGTGGCAGCCGCTGTTCTGGATCTTTGCGATCGTCGCCGCCTGGGTGGCCTATTTCTTCCGCGACCCCCGCCGCGTGACGCCGCAGGATGCGAACCTCGTCATCAGCCCCGCCGACGGCACGGTCGCCTCGGCCGGACCAGCGGTGCCGCCCGAGGAACTCGGCCTCGGCACGGCGCCGATGCAGCGCGTTTCCGTCTTCATGAGCGTCTTCAACTGCCACGTGAACCGCGCGCCCGTCGCCGGTCGCGTCACCCGGATCGCCTACCGCCCGGGGAAGTTCGTCAACGCCGATCTCGACAAGGCCAGCGTCGACAATGAACGCAACGGCGTCGTCCTCGACGGGCCGCATGGCCAGGTCGGCGTCGTCCAGATCGCCGGCCTCGTGGCGCGGCGCATCCTGTGCTGGACGGCGGAAGGCGCCGACCTGTCGGCCGGTCAGCGCTTCGGCATGATCCGCTTCGGCTCCCGCGTCGACGTCTATCTCCCGGCATCGGCGGCGATCATAGTCAGCGAAGGCCAGACCGTCCTGGCCGGCGAGACGACCATCGCCTGGTTCGGCGGCGTCGCCGGTTGGCCGGTGCGGATCGACTAGCGTGGCGCAACTGTTCACCCCGTTCGACCCCGACGAGCCTTCCGGGCGCACCGTCCGCCGCCCTCGGCCGCAGGTGTCGGTACGGATGCTGCTGCCGAACATGGTGACGCTGCTGGCGCTCTGCTCGGGCCTCACCGCCATCCGCATGGCGGTCGAGGGCCGTTTCGAATGGGCGATCTACGGCATCCTCGCTTCGGCGGTGCTCGACGGCATCGACGGCCGGATAGCGCGTCTTCTGCGCTCGACGTCGCGCTTCGGCGCGCAACTCGACTCCCTCGCGGATTTCGTCTCGTTCGGAGTCGCGCCTGCGATCCTCCTCTTCGCGTGGTCGCTGTCCGACCTTGGCTCGGCCGGCTGGGTTGTCGGCATGGTGTTCGCGATCTGTGCCGCGCTCCGGCTCGCGCGCTTCAATTCCGCGCTCGACGGGCCGGCCAAGCCGGCCTGGCAGGGGGCCTATTTCGTCGGCGTTCCCGCCCCGGCCGGGGCCGTGATCGCGATGCTGCCGATCTACGTCGAGTTCATCGGGGCGCCGCACGGATTCTTCACCGCATGGGTGGCGCTCGCCTACACGGTGCTCGTGGCATTCCTGATGGTGAGCCGCGTGCCGACCTTCTCGGGGAAGCACATCGGCCAGCGCATCCCGCGCGACCTGGTGCTGCCGATCTTTCTCGCGCTGGTGGTGTTCACGGCGCTGCTCGTCAGCTTCCCCTGGTGGGTGCTGACGGTGTGCACGATCATCTATCTCGGAGTGTTGCCGCTCTCGTGGCGCTCCTTCGAGGCAACTAGGCGGACCGTGACGGGCGAGCCGCTTCGCGCCAGCGACGCGCCGATGCGGGAAGTCGCCGAGGAGCCGGAGCCCCTAAGGCTGGAACCGCCCCCCCGCAACCGCAGCGGTCCGCGCCGCGAGCGTAGCGTCCGGAAAAGCCGCCCGCAGAACCTTCAGTGATTCCGCGGCGCTGGCATTCGACATGAGGCGCAGCAGCGCCCGCATGTCGGCGACCTGCCGGTCGACCATCTCGTCCCTGGCGGCCAGGGTTCCTGCTGCCGCCCGCATGCTGGCGCCCATGGCTGCCAACCTCCGAGTGAATCACAAGCAGCGAGCGTGCGCGGTCCGGAGTTAACGAATGCTTACCGGCATCGCACAGCGATTCCCGGTTTCGGCGGCGGCAGACGGTCATGCGCGAGCCGAGGCGGAAGCGCGGGCAAGCTTCGCCGCGCGCCGCAGGTTGGCAGCGAGGCGCAACTCCATGCAGGAGTCTGACTATGACGGAAGCTATTGCCGTGCGGCCGGTCGACCGGGAAAGCTGGGGCGACTTCGTCCGCCTCTTCGAGAGCCGCGGCGCGCCGCACTATTGCTGGTGCACGCCCTACCGGACGCCGTCGCAGGACCTCACCGCCGACCAGCGCAAGGACTACATGCACGACCTGGTCAAGGAGGGCACCGCCATCGGGGTCATTGCCTACGATGGCGACGATCCCATCGGCTGGTGCTCCGTCGCGCCGCGCGAAACCTATGGGCGCCTCCAGCGCTCGCGGACCATGCCGAGGATGACGCCGGACGACACGCCGACCTGGACTGTCCTCTGCTTCTTCGTGCTCCGCTCCCATCGCAGGACGGGGCTCACGAAGAAGCTCCTCGACGGCGCGGTCGCTTTCGCCCGGAAGGCAGGCGCGAAGGTTGTCGAAGGCTATCCATTCGATGCGGCCGGGCTGTCGTCGACCCACCGGGGCCATTCCAGCGTCTTCGCCGCGAGCGGCTTTGACGGGGAGGGGAGGCGGTGGTCGCGACAGGTTCGCGGCAAGGGCGGGACCGAGGAATAACCGCTCCTTGAAGACACTGACGGAACCCGGTCGGCATTCACCGCATTTTGTTCACGGGCGCCCCCGATGGCGCCGGCTCAAAACGGAGGTAGAGCGATGGACAAGGATCGTATTGAAGGTTCAGCCCGGCAGATGAAGGGCGCGGTCAAGGAAACCACCGGCAAGGTGATCGGCGACAAGAAGCTGGAAGCCGAAGGCAAGGCCGACAAGGCTGCCGGCAAGGTCCAGAACGCGGTCGGCGGACTCAAGGACACGCTTCGCGGCAAGTAGGCCGCGGGCAAGCAACCGACAGAAGGGCGGCTTCGGCCGCCCTTTCTGCGTCGGCAGGTCGCATGCCGCGGCCGGGCTCGTATCTCCGGCCTGCCTTCGCCATGACAGGATCGTGCAGCAGTCTGTCATGTGTGGGCGGCGCCTTGGCGGGCGCCGGGGAGAACCGCGATGATGTCACGATGGGGTCTTGCCGGGGTACTGATCTCGGCCGCGCTGGTGCTGGCGGCGTGCGGCGACGAGCCCAGCGAGGGTAGTCCGCCCGCTTCCGTCGCTCCGGTTGGCGAGGCTCCGGCCACCGCGCCACCGACCGCCGCACCCGATCCGGCGCCTCCGGTCACGCCGGTCGCCGAAACGACCCCCGCGATTCCGCCGCCGGACCCCGCATCCATCGCGGACGCCGCCCCGCCGGTCGTCGAGCCGGCAATGGACCGCACGGCACAGATCGCGCCCGGTGTTGCCGCCCCTGCGGATGATCTTCTCGCCCGCATCCGGGCGGTCGATCCGGCCACCGGCGAGGCGCTCGCGGTGCAATGCGGCATCTGCCACACATTCGCGGCGGACGGCCCCACGCGGCTGGGTCCGAACCTTTACGACATCGTGGCAGCGCCTATCGCCCGCGATTCCACCTTTACCTATTCGGCCGCGATGATCGGGCTCGCCGCCACCGGCGGCACGTGGACCTTCGACTTGCTGGACGCCTTCCTTGCCAATCCCGCGGCGGCGGTGCCGGGCACGCGGATGGGCTTCGGCGGCATCGAGGATGCCGCGGAGCGCGTTGCCATCCTGGCCTATCTGCGGTCCCTGTCGGAGGATCCCGAGCCACTCGGCGGGCCGCGCGAGGAAGGACGGACCGCCGCGATCGCGGCGGGCCTCGCGCCGATCGTCTTCACCGAGGAACAGGTCGCCGCCGGCCGGGACTTCTCGACCCGCTTCTGCGCCCGCTGCCACGGCACGAACTACCGGGGCACCACCGACATGCGCGAATACGGTGAGGCGCCGGGGATCGTCGGTCCGCTGTTCGAGGCGCGCTGGTTCGGGCGGCCCGTCGGGGATCTCTTGACGCTCCTCGCGACCGACACGCGGGAGGACTATCACGGCGGCCTGACGCCGGAGCGCTACGCCAACGTCATCGCGTACCTGGCGGAACGGAATGGCCTCGTCGCCGGCGACGTGCCGTTGCCCGTCGACGGGGCTGCTCTGGCCGGCATGGGCTTCTACCAGTAGGCCATCGGCGCCGCCGCGGCGGAGTGCTTGTGGGTCCGTCCGGATTTGGTACAGTCGCCGCAACGAGGAACGGTATGTCGCGCGCCGATGCCCCGGCGTTCCGAGCAGCGCGGCCGAGGTTACCGCATTGGATACGGGCGACGGCCGGCATCATGCCGGCCCGGCATCGCCCGACACGGACGGCCTGGTCGATGATGTCGCCAGGCTTGCGTCCGGGCTCCCGGAGGCGGGCGGAGCGCCACCCGGAAGCCGGTCGGGCAGGAAGCGCCGGCGGCGTGGCCGCCGGGGGCATGCAGGCATCACGCCCGCAGACCGCGGTGTTGCGCGTGAGACGCGCGCCGAGCCGGCCGACCAGTTCTACGCCGCCCTCGACCTCGGCACGAACAACTGCCGGCTGCTCGTCGCCAGCCCGCGCGAGCGCGGCTTCCGCGTGGTCGATTCCTTCTCGCGCATCATCCGGCTGGGGGAGGGCGTCGGCGCGAGCGGTCGCCTGTCGGAAGCCGCAATGGACCGGGCCATCGTCGCCCTCCGCATCTGCCAGTCGAAGCTCGAGTCCCGCGAGGTCCGGCGCTCGCGGCTGATTGCGACCGAGGCCTGCCGTCTGGCCGAGAACGGCCAGGTCTTCATCGATCGCGTCCGCGACGAGACCGGCCTGAGCCTCGAGATCGTGTCGCGCGAGGTCGAGGCCCGCCTCGCCGTGGCCGGCTGTGCCTCGCTGGTCGACCCGACATCGTCGGGGGCGGTCCTGTTCGACATCGGCGGGGGCTCGAGCGAGCTCGTCTGGCTCGACCTCGAGAACCGGCCCGGCGAGCCGCGTCGCCGTCTCTCGGAGCGGGTCCGGAGCTGGCAATCGCTCCCGATCGGCGTGGTGACGCTGTCCGAGCGCCATGGCGGCGAGCGAGTCGACCATGGTGTCTTCGAGACGATGGTCGGCGAGGTTTCGGCGCTGCTCTCCTCCTTCCCGGAGGTCGAGGCGCTCGACCGCCTCGCCGCAGCGGGCCGGATCCACATGCTCGGAACCTCCGGCACCGTGACGACGCTCGCGGGCGTGCACCTTCGGCTTCCTCGCTATGACCGGCGGCAGATCGACGGCGTGTGGATGACGAGCGACGAGGTCGACGCGACGGTCGAGCAGCTTCGCGCCATGGACTTCGACGCCCGCGTCGCGCATCCCTGCATCGGACGCGAGCGGGCCGATCTCGTGCTCGCCGGCTGCGCCATCCTCGAGGCGGTGCGGCGGCGATGGCCGGCGAAGAGGCTTCGCGTGGCCGATCGCGGCCTCAGGGAAGGCATTCTCGTCGAGCTCATGTCGCAGGACGGCGTGTGGCGGAACCGCAACCGGCACGCCGGTGAGGCCCGAAGTGCCTGACAAGCGCGACGAAAAGCTGGACGCCCGGCCGCTCGCGGTCCGGGTCAAGACCGCACGCAAGCGGAAGGCTTCGTCGACCGCCTGGCTGCACCGCCAGCTCAACGACCCCTATGTCGCGCGCGCGAAGCGGGAAGGCTATCGCGCGCGCTCCGCCTACAAGCTCATCGAGATCGACGACCGGTTTTCGCTCCTCGCGCCGGGCAAGCGCGTCATCGACCTCGGCGCCGCGCCCGGCGGCTGGTGTCAGGTGGCATTGACCCGCGTCGGTTCGACGCCGGAGCGTCCGCTCGTGGCGGCGATCGACTACCTGCCGGTCGATCCGATCCCCGGCGTCGTGATCCTCCAGAAGGACTTCCTCGACGAGGATGCGCCGGCCGCCATCCTCGCGGCCCTGGGCGGCCCGCCGGACATCGTCCTGTCGGACATGGCGGCGCCGACGATCGGCCACCGCCAGACGGACCACCTGCGCACCGTCCACCTCTACGAGACAGCCGCGCAGTTCGCGATCGAGTCGCTCGCGCCGGGCGGCCACTTCCTGGCGAAGGTGTTCCAGGGCGGGACTGAGACGGCGCTTCTCTCCGAACTGAAGCGGCACTTCACGAGCGTGAACCACGTGAAGCCGAAGGCAAGCCGCCAGGAATCGGTCGAGCTCTACATGCTCGCGCGCGGCTTCAAGGGGCGGTAGCGCCCGTCCCCACGCGCGTCTCCTCGCCGTCGGCGCTGCCGCGCGCGCCCTTGTGGCCCGACATCTCGGCCCCTGCGGTCGGCGGGAGGAACCAGTAGACGATCGCCGACAGCGCGACGATGAAGCCGATCACGCAGAACGGCAGGATGAAGTCCGACCGGACGATCTCCTCGCCGCCGCCGCTGGCGATGGAAAGGACGATGGCGCCGATGCTGATGCCGACGCTGGTCGACAGCTGCTGCGTCACCGCGCTCATCGACGTCGCATTGCTGATCCGGTCCTGGGCCACCTCGTCATAGGCGATCGAGTTGAGGCTGGTGAACTGGAGCGAACGGAAGAACCCGCCGACAAGGAGGAGCACCAGCATCGCCACGAGCGGCCATTCCGGCGTGAAGGCGGCGGGCAGCGCGGTGAAGGACGCCGCGATCAGCGCCGTGGTGACGAGGACACGGCGGAACCCGAAGCGGCGGAGGATCGGCACCGCGAGGAACTTCATGGCGATGGCGCCGATAGCCGTCACGAAGGTGACGAGACCGGACTCGAACGGCGTCATGCCGAAGGTGAGCTGGAGCATCAACGGCAGCAGGAAGGGCGTTGCGCCGACACCGACGCGGAAGAGGAAGCCGCCGGTGATGCTTGCCCTGAAGGTACGGAGCTTGAGGAGTGCGAGGTCGAGGATCGGCTGCACCGTCCGCCGGCTGTGCCAGACATAGGCGGCGAGAAGTGCGGTACCCACGACGAGGAGCACGACCACCACCGGCGTCGGGAGGACGCCGAGGCCGAGTGTCGTCGACCCCGTCACGAATGTCGCAAGGCCCGGTGCCACCAGGAGAAAGCCGATCGTATCGAATTTCTGGCGCGTCACCGCTCGGATGTCGGGGAAGAAGATCGTTGCGAGGACCACCCCGAGGATGCCGATCGGGATGTTGATCCAGAAGATCCACCGCCAGTCGAAATAGGTGGTGATGAACCCGCCGAGCACCGGGCCGACGACCGGGCCGACGAGGGCCGGGATGGTCAGCCAGGCGAGCGCGCCGACGAGCTCGGACTTCTTGACCGAGCGGAGGATCACCATGCGCCCGACGGGGACCATCATCGCCCCGCCCAGCCCCTGGAGCGAGCGCCAGATCACGAGCTCGCCGACCGTGTTCGACAGGCCGCACATGATCGAACTCACCGTGAAGACGATGAGCGCGCCGCGGAACACGAGCCGGACGCCGAATCGGTCGGCAACCCAGCTCGAAGCGGGGATGAAGACGGCGAGCGACAGGAGGTAGCTCGTCAGCGCGAGCTTGAGGTGGATCGGGCTCTCGCCGAACTCGGCAGCGATCGTCGGAAGCGCGGTCGCGAGCACCGTCGCGTCCAGGTTCTCCATGAACAGGGCGCAGGCGACGATCAGCGGGAGAAGGATTCGGTTCGGGATCATGGCCTTGTACGGCGGCGCGGGTGGTCCCGACCGCCGGGTCGGGCCTTTTCGCATGCGCGCTGCCACAAGGTCCAGAACGCCGCTCCGGTCGCACGGCTCCCATGCATCGCAGCGCACTTTGCCTCGGCCATGGCTGCGTGCTATTCACCCGCGCCAATCTTCGCACGCGACTGCTCGGCCGCCCCGGATGTCACCGGAGGCGGTGTCGCCATTTCCGGAGTTGGCATGGCCCAGATACTCGAGGTTTCCACCGGCCGCGAGGCGCTCACCTTCGACGACGTCCTCCTCGTGCCCGGGCCGTCGCAGGTCATGCCGGGCGATGTCGACGTCAGGACGAAGCTGACCCGGAACATCGAACTGAACCTGCCAATCATGTCGGCGGCGATGGACACCGTCACCGAGGCCCGGCTCGCGATCGCGATGGCGCAGGCCGGCGGCATCGGCGTCATCCACCGCAACCTCACGCTGGATGCGCAGGCCGAGGCGGTCCGCCAGGTGAAGAAGTTCGAGAGCGGCATGGTCGTGAACCCGGTCACCACCACGCCCGACGCGACGCTCGCCGACGCACTCTCGCTGATGAAGATGCACGGCATCTCCGGCATCCCGGTGGTGGAGGCGAACGGCGCCGGCCCCGGCAAGCTCGTCGGCATCCTCACCAACCGCGATGTGCGCTTCGCCACCAACCCGCAGCAGCGGGTTCGCGAACTGATGACGCACGAGAACCTCATCACCGTCACCGAATCGGTCGACCAGACCGAGGCGAAACGGCTCCTCCACAAGTACCGGATCGAGAAGCTCGTCGTGGTCGACAGCGCCTACCGCTGCGTCGGCCTCATCACGGTGAAGGACATCGAGAAGAGCCAGCTCAACCCCTCCGCCGTGAAGGACGAGCAGGGCCGCCTCCGGGTCGCCGCGGCGACCAGCGTCGGCAAGGAAGGATTCGAGCGCACGGAGCGCCTGATCGACGCCGGCGTCGACCTCATCGTCGTCGACACCGCGCACGGCCACTCGGCGCGCGTCCTCGAGCAGGTCGAGCGCGTCAAGCGCATGTCGAACAGCGTCGAAGTCGTGGCGGGCAACGTCGCAACCGCCGACGGCACCCGCGCCCTCATCGACGCAGGTGCGGACGCCGTGAAGGTCGGCATCGGTCCCGGCTCGATCTGCACCACCCGCGTCGTCGCCGGCGTTGGCGTACCCCAGCTCACCGCCATCATGGACGCCGCTGAAGTCGGCCATCGGGCCGGGATCCCCGTGATCGCCGACGGCGGCATCAAGTTCTCGGGCGATCTTGCCAAGGCGCTCGCCGGCGGCGCGTCCGTCGCCATGGTCGGATCGCTGCTTGCCGGCACGGAGGAGAGTCCCGGCGACGTCTATCTCCACCAGGGCCGCACCTATAAAGCCTACCGCGGCATGGGTTCGGTCGGCGCCATGGCGCGCGGTTCGGCCGACCGCTACTTCCAGGCCGAGGTCCGCGACCAGCTCAAGCTCGTGCCGGAAGGCATCGAGGGCCAGGTGCCGTACAAGGGCCCGGTCGCGGCCGTCCTGCACCAGCTCGTCGGCGGTGTCCGGGCGGCGATGGGCTATGTCGGCGCCGCCAGCCTCGAGGAACTCCGCGAGCGCGCCCGCTTCGTCCGCATCTCGGGCGCGGGGCTTCGCGAAAGCCATGTCCACGACGTTCAAATCACCCGCGAGAGCCCGAACTACCCGAGCGGGGTCTAGACGGGTGCCGTCTCAGGATCGGGTGATCGCCTTCCTCGCGACCGCGCGGCCCACGGAATCGTTGGCCTTCTACCGCGATGTGGTGGGACTTTCCGTGGTCGAGGACCCGCCGTTTGCCCTCGTGTTCCTGTCAGGCGAGACGATGATCCGCATCCAGAAGGTCGATCACGTCGTGGCGGGCAACGACACGGCGCTCGGATGGGACGTGCCGGATCTCCGCGCGCGGATGGCGGAGTTGCGGCAGCGCGGCGTTGCGTTCGTGTCCTTCGACGGCTTCCCGCAACGCGACGGCATCTGGCGCGCGGACGACGGCACGGAGGTCGCGTGGTTCCGCGACCCCGACGGCAACCTCCTCTCGCTGACGCAGTTCGGTTCATGACGCCCGGAGCACGCCTCGCGGCCGCCATCGAGATCGTCGCCGACATGGATGCCCGCCATCGCCCGGTGGCCGAGGCGCTCAAGGACTGGGGCATGTCGCACCGCTTCGCCGGTGCGGGCGACCGGGCCGCGATCGGCAACATCGTCTATGACGCGCTCCGCCGCCGCCGCTCGACGGCGTTCCTGATGGGCTCGGATGCGCCGCGCGCGGTGGTGCTCGGCAGCATCGGCCGCGACCTCGGCGCCGATGCGCTGGCCGTGCAGATCGACGGCGTGCCGCATGCGCCGGAGCCGCTGACCGCGGAGGAGGCGGGCCGGCTGCTCGCGCCTGCCGACAACGCCGCCGAGCCGGTGCGCGCCGACGTGCCGGACTGGCTCGCCCCGTCGCTCCGCCGGGCCTTCGGCGATGACTGGGTCGCCGAGGGCGAGGCGCTCGCCTCGCGTCCGCCGCTCGATATCCGCGTCAACCGCCTCAAGGCCGAGCGTGCGAAGGTGGCAAAGGAACTCGCCGCCGCCGGCGCCATCGACAGCCCGTTCAGCCCGGACGGCCTCCGCGTGCCGCCGACGTCAGGCAATCGCCGCCACCCCAACGTCCAGTCCGAGCCGGCCTTCCTCAAGGGGCTGTTCGAGATCCAGGACGAAGGCTCGCAGCTTGCCGCGGCGATGGTCGGCGCCCGGCCCGGCATGCAGGTGCTCGACCTTTGCGCCGGCGCGGGCGGCAAGACGCTGGCGCTCGCCGCCGCGATGGCGAACAAAGGCCAGCTCTTCGCGACCGACCGCGACAAGTACCGTCTCGCGCCGATCTTCGAGCGGATCAAGCGGGCCGGGACGCGCAACGTCCAGGTCCGCGCGGCCGGGGCCGACCTGTCGGACCTCAAGGGCGAGATGGACCGCGTGATGGTCGATGCGCCCTGCACCGGCACGGGCACGTGGCGTCGCCGCCCCGACATCAAATGGCGCCTGACCGAGCATGCGCTGGCCGACCGGCAGGCCGAGCAGGCCGCGATCCTTCGCGAGGCGGCGGAGTTCGTGAAGCCCGGCGGCAGGCTCGTCTACGTCACCTGCTCGGTGCTGCCCGAGGAGAACCAGGACCAGGTCGCGTCTTTCCTCTCCGACCGGCCGGACTTCGGCGCTGTTCCGGCGGCGGACGTCATCGCGGGTGCGGGCCTGCCGGCCGAGTTTGCCGCAAAGCTCGAGGCGGCGGTAATTGCGGTGCCCGGCGGCGTCCAGCTCACGCCGCGCCGCACTGCGACGGACGGCTTCTTCATCGCCGTGCTGCAGAAGACCTGACGAACGTCCGGCATGCCGAACAAAGGGCAGCCGGGCGTGTTAGCCTGCCGCCGTTGCAGCAAGCGCCACTGAAGGAACACGCGATGGCCTCCGAACCCCGTCCGCCGCGCCTTGCCGTCCTGATCGACGCGGACAACGCGTCGGCACAGATCGTCGATGGTCTCTTCGAGGAGATCGCGAAAATCGGCGAGGCGAGCGTCCGCCGCATCTACGGCGACTTCTCGTCGAGCCGCTCGAAAGGCTGGTCCGACCGGCTGGCCCAGCACGCCATCATCCCGCAGCAGCAGTTCGCCTACGTGACGGGTAAGAACGCGTCGGACATCACGCTCGTCATCGACGCGATGGACCTCCTCCACAGCGGCCGCTTCGACGGCTTCTGCCTCGTCTCCTCCGACAGCGACTTCACCCGGCTCGCCTCGCGCATCCGCGAGCAGGGGGTGGACGTCTACGGTTTCGGCGAACAGAAGACGCCCGCAAGCTTCCGTCAGGCCTGCCGCCGTTTCATCTACACCGAGAACCTCCTGCCGACGCCGTCGGGCGGCCATGACGCGGCGTCGCCGGGCCGGGCGCCGCTGGAGCCGCTGGCCAACGCTGCGGCGGCGCTGCGCAAGGTCGTTGAGCAAATGGAGAGCGAGGATGGCTGGGTCTCCCTCGGCGCCGTCGGCACCCAGATCTTCAACCTCATCTCGGACTTCGACCCGCGGACCTATGGCGCGCGGAAGCTGAGCGACCTCATCCGCAAGACCAACGCCTTCGACATCGACAACCCCGATAGCGGCCGCATGCGCATCCGGATCAAGGCGCCGCAGGCCGCATCGGATTCCGTCCGCGGCCCGGTGCGCCAGAAGCCGACGGAGCGTGCTCCCGCCGCAGCCCCGCCGCCCGCCGCGTCGAAGCCGGCTCAGACCGCGCCCGCCGCGCCGAAGCCGCTGCCGCTGACGCCGTCGGATCTCGCCCGCGCCGTCGGCAGCCGCTCCCGCGCACCGCGCCCGAAGACGTCCGGCTAGTCGCGCCGGGCCGCTTGCGCCGGGCGCCTTTCCCTCGCATCACAGCCCGGGTGCGGGCAGGGCGGGTCGAAGCATGAGCACGGAACATCCGGAACGGCATGTCGTCATGTTCGCAGGTCGACGGCTGTTCTTCGCCATGGCGACTGAGCACGAATACGGCCCCCATCTCAGGAACCGGATCACGCCGCTGATCACCGGCGTCGGCCCGGTCGAGGCCGCCGTTTCGGTAGCCGCGTCGCTGGCGAAACTCGCCGCCGAGGGCAAGCTGCCGGACGCGGTGGTCTCGCTTGGCTCGGCCGGTTCGCGCACGCTCGACCACGCGGGCCTCTACCAGATCGGCAGCGTCTCCTACCGGGACATGGACGCGACCGCGCTCGGCTTCGACAAGGGGCAGACGCCGTTCCTCGACATCCCCGTCGTGGTGACGGTTCCCGCACGCATTCCCGGCCTCCCGGTGGCCTCGATCGCCACCGGCGCCAGCATCGTCTCCGGCGCTGCCTATGATGGCATCGAGGCCGATATGGTCGACATGGAATCCTTCGCGGTTCTCCGGGCGGCCGACCGTTTCGACCTGCCGCTGATCGGCCTGCGGGGAATCAGCGACGGCAAGGCGGACCTCACCGGCCTCCACGACTGGACCGAGTATCTTCACGTCATCGACGAGAAGCTTGGCGATGCGATCGACCGGATCGCCTCCGCCATCGACGAGGGGAGCTACCGGTTCGACTGAAGCCGCTTCCCGTCGCGCGTCAGGCAGGCGATAGTGCCCGAACGGGGAGGCGGCACCCACCTGCAATGCGGCCGCGGAGGGTTGGCAATGCTGCGTCGCTCCATTCTCGCTTCCGCAGGCTTCCTCGCTGCCTCCGGAATTGCTTCGGCTGCAACGCTGGACGGCCGCTGGTCGTACATCGCGGCCGAATGTGCGGCTGAGATCAGCGATGCGATCCTCGTCATCGACACGGTCGCGGGCACGATGCGCTACTGGGAGTCGGAGTGCACCCTTACGATGCTCCAGCCGTTCGGAACCTTCGAGACCGCGTGGCGGGTCCAGATGGGCTGCACGGGAGAAGGCGAGTTCTGGGATCGTGACGCCATCTTCGCCATCGACGTTCCCGCCGATGGCGACGGCACGCCGCGCCTCATCGAGATCGACCTGACGGATGGTTACGTCGTCACCCGCGCCTGGTGCGGCGAGGCAGCGCCGGCCGGAGCGAAATAGCGCGGTTCGCTGCGGACGATGTTGTTGTCGGGAGCCCCATGCGCGCCCGACCGCTGGCGCGTCACGCCATCGCGTTGCGCCGACTCGGCCTTTTGCCTAAATCCCCGCAATGGAAAACAGCGCGCGCGACGATCTCGTCCTCATCGTCGATTTCGGCAGCCAGGTCACCCAGCTCATCGCCCGCAGGGTCCGTGAGGCCGGCGTCTATTCCGAGATCGTCCCGTTCCAGAGGGCGGAGGAGGCCGTCGCCCGGCTCAAACCGCGCGCGATCATCCTCTCCGGCGGACCGGCCAGCGTCACCGAACTCGGCACGCCGCGGGCGCCGAAAGGCCTGTTCGAGCTCGGCCTGCCGGTGCTGGGCATCTGCTACGGCCAGCAGGCGATGGTCGAGGCGCTGGGCGGCGACGTGCAGCCCGGCGACCACCGCGAGTTCGGCCGTGCGTTCCTCGATGTCGAGAAGCCGTCGCGCCTGTTCGAGGGCGTCTGGGCGCCCGGCGAGAAGCACCAGGTGTGGATGAGCCACGGCGACCGCGTGGAATCGCTCCCGCTTGGCTTCCGCACCATCGGCGTCTCCGCCGGCGCACCCTTTGCCGCGATTGCCGACGAGGAGCGCCACTTCTACGGCGTCCAGTTTCACCCCGAGGTCGCGCACACGCCGGATGGTGCGCGCCTCATCCGGAACTTCGTCCACCATGTTGCCGGCCTTGCCGGTGGCTGGACGATGGCCGCCTTCCGCGAGCGCGCCGTCGCCCGCATCCGCGAGCAGGTCGGGTCAGGCCGCGTCGTCTGCGGCCTCTCCGGCGGCGTTGATTCCGCGGTTGCGGCCGTCCTTATCCACGAGGCGATCGGCGACCAGCTCACCTGCGTTCTGGTCGACCACGGCCTGCTGCGGGCAGGGGAGGCGAAGTGGGTCGTCGACCTCTTCCGCGATTCCTACAACATCCCGCTCGTCCACGTGGAGGCAGCGCCGGAATTCCTCGGCGCGCTTGCCGGCGTCACCGACCCCGAGACCAAGCGCAAGACCATCGGCCGCCTCTTCATCGAGGTGTTCGACCGGGAAGCCGGCAGGGTCGACGCGGACTTCCTCGCCCAGGGCACGCTCTACCCAGATGTCATCGAAAGCGTCTCCGCGCTTGGCGGCCCGTCGGTGACCATCAAATCGCACCACAATGTGGGCGGCCTGCCGGAGCGGATGAAGCTGAAGCTCGTGGAACCGCTGCGCGAACTGTTCAAGGACGAGGTCCGCGAACTCGGCCGCGAACTCGGCCTACCCGAACGCTTCGTCCGCCGCCATCCGTTCCCCGGTCCGGGCCTCGCGATCCGCTGCCCCGGCGAGATCACTGCGGAGAAGCTCGACATCCTCCGCAAGGCCGACGCCATCTACCTCGACGAGATCGACCGCGCGGGCCTTGACGACACCATCTGGCAGGCCTTCGCCGTGCTGCTGCCGGTCCGCACCGTCGGCGTCATGGGCGACGGCCGCACCTATGACCACGTCTGCGCGCTCCGGGCTGTGACCTCGGTCGACGGCATGACCGCCGATTTCTACCACTTCGACATGAACTTCCTCGGCCGAGCCGCAACGCGGATCATCAACGAGGTGCGCGGGATCAACCGGGTGGTTTACGACGTGACGTCGAAGCCGCCGGGCACGATCGAGTGGGAGTAGGGTGGGCCCTCGGCCGAGCACCCGGTCCTGGCTCGCGGCGGCCCAACAGGCGACGAGGTTCCGGACGTCTCGTGCTTGCGGCGCGACTTGTTGTGCTCCCGCGCATCGCGACAGTGTTCGCCTGGCACGGTTCCTGACCGACGATGCCATGCGCGACGACACATGAATGCTGGCAAGACTCACCGACGATTTCCCGCTGACGATCCACTAGGAAACTCTGCCACCTGAGCTTCACGGCGCCCGGCATTTCGTAGGGCGACGGGACCAACAGCGGAGGTCATGACTTGCTGCATCACGTTCAGTCTGGCCCGCCCGACGGGGCGCCCATCTTCTTTCTGCACGGCGCGAGTTTTGATGGACGGATGTGGGGCGAGATCATCTCCCACCTGCCGCAATGCCGGTGCACGATGATCGATTTGCCGGGGCATGGTCAAAGCGCAAGCGTTCCTTTCACGACCTTTGATGATGCAGCTGACGAAGTGGCCTCGGTCATTCGGCCTTTGGCTCATCACAAGGTTACGATCGTCGGCATCTCGATGGGCTCTTATGTTGGCTTTCGACTTCTGGTTCGTCATCCGGAATTGTTCAGCCATGCAGTATTCAGCGGCTTCCAAAGCGGACCTATTCCCACGAGCCTATCCATGCGGATAGTCATGGCCATCTCATCCTGGATGATGAACTTCAAGAGCGTTCGTCAAACAATGGTCCGGTCGATGGGGGGCTCAGACGTCAGTTTGATCAGCAACGCGTATGGGAAACCCAACGCTTCAGCGGCAACAACGCGACGCGTCGGACGATTGGCTATCGACTTTGACGCCGGACCTGACTTGCCAAACGTCTCCGCACGCACCCTGATCCTTGCTGGAGAAAAGGAGCATGCAACGATCAAGCAATCCTTGCCTGTCTTTGAGCGGTCCATCCCCTCCTGCGTTGCAATGATTGCACCCGGAATGGGCCATGGATGGATCGCAGAAGCCCCGGAGCTGTTTGCCCAGACCGTTCGTGCGTGGATGACCGACAGCGCTCTGCCGGAAGCATTGGTGCGGTCAGACAGCTAGTAGCGTGCGATATCTGTTTCTTGCGACGCAGCAAAATTCGCCCCCCGCGCGGCGAACATCATCAGGACCAGCGTCGTCAGGCCTTGGGCGCCCCGCTCTGCTTGACGACACGAAGGGCAACGAACGCGCTCAGGACGATCGCGAACAGTATCGCCATCCATCGCGAGACGGAGTCGCCCCAGACAACGTCGGCCAGGAAGATCGCGCACGTCCAGAGTACGGCAGCAAGCACCATGGCCATTGCCAGACGGCCCGGGGTCAAATGCGGTGACAGGCGGCCGGGCTGCTTCCTTTTCCAGATCAGCCAGCGTGCAAGGACGGCCAGGAAGCCGGCCAGAACGATCAACGGGGGAACGACAAGGATCTTGTCGGCCGGTGCCAACACAAAAACGGCGGCAAAGGCGAGGCCGCACACGACGAAGGTCCAGCCGGCAAACCGGTCGATTGCGTTGACATGCGCCGCGCCCGTGGAGGGTTGAAACAGGCGCAGCTTTGGCACGAAGTTGCCGGTCGCCACCAGAACCAAGCCAATCAGTGCGCCAACTCCGCGGCGAGCGAGCAGCGGATCGAGCGTGCCTGTGAGCTTGCCTATGCCAAAGGCCATGATCAGGACGCCGCAGGCGACGATGGCGATGTCCATGGCAGTCAAGGCACGGGGTCGGGTGTCGTGGCTCAAGGCTTTGCCTCCTTCAAGTCTCCCGGCCCCTCCGGCTGAGCCTGTCCGCCACGAAGCTCCCAGCCGAAGGCCTTGGCAAATCCGTAGAGCGCGTCTTCGAGCACCGACATCTGCAGCTGATAGATCAACTGCTTGCCATTGCGCTCGGTCGTGACCAGCCCGGCCTCTCTCAGTACGGCAAAGTGCGCCGACATGGTCGGTTTCGACATGGCGAAAGCATCTGCCAGTTCACCGGCGGATTTCGGTCCCTTACGGAGCATTTCCAGGACATGCCGCCGGGTCGGATCCGATAGGGCTTTGAAGACGGATCTCATGGATAGACATTTAGCAAACTCTCGAAATGAGTCAAGGGCTGACCGAACGCCGGGGAATACAAGTCTGTGAAAAGGCGCGTGTGCTTGCCCGATCGCGCAGGCGGAGGGCACGTGGCCCGCATCCCACTAGGCGACCACGCGGTAGCGCAGGTGAGTCTCGGCGGCAAAGGCCGCTGTGTCCATGCGCTCGAGGTTGATGCGCTTCCCGAGCCCGCCGAAGAGCGAAATCCCGTGGCCAAGCAGAACGGGCACCACGTGGAGCTGGATTTCATCTACCAGACCGCGCTCGAGGCATTGCCGCGAGATACTGCCTCCCAGCAGGCTGACGTCCTTCTCCCCGGCATCCGCTTTGGCAGCGTTCACGGCCTGCTCGATATCGTCGACGACGAAGGTGTAGCGAACGCCGTCTTCCGAAACGGGCTCCTGGGCGGTGTGTGTCATCAGGTACACGGGAACCTTGAGCATGCCGCCATAGGGCAACTCGCCCTCTTCGATCGTCCGGGTCTTGTTGGCGCCGCCGACGATGGCTCCGATCCGGTCCCACAGGGTGGTCATCAGCGCACTGTCCTGGTCCGCAGACGGAAAGCCGAACATCCAGTCCACGCCGCCCTGTGCATCGGCCATGAACCCATCCAGTGTCACGGTCGCGTGTATGAAGACCTTGCTCATTTCCTGGTGCCCTGTTTCAGCGTCGTCCGCGGACCAGCGTAACACCGGAGCGCGACCCCTGAGGGCTGATGTGTGGACTGCCATTGACGGCAAACGCGGTTCAATCTTTGACGGCCGTAGGCCGACACGCACGACCCCGGTCCGATGGCCTTCAGCAGGCAACCTTCGGTCATCGCGGCGCACGCCACGGATCAGTCACCGCCAGCCCCGACGGCGGTGAACGGGCTCGTGTCCCACGATGCGACGCGTGCGAGTGCGCGCTCATGACAGCAAGTGGGTGGAAACGCCAACGGCTGGACCTGCCTGCGCAAGCCGCCGATCAAGTGTATGCACCGTTGCAGCGTGGTCGGAAGCGGTCGCGAGATGGAGGGCATCGCCGGCGCGAAGCCCGAGCACATGCTGATCGGCAAATCGCGCTGCGGCTACGAAGTGTCTTGAGGAAACCGGCAGGACGATCAGGCTGTCCGACATCAGCTTGTTGAACCCGGCTAGCGCCACGGCCCGCTGATGGAGGTCGATCTGACCCGTCCGTAGCTTGATCGCCATCGCCGAGGAGAACTCAGCAACCGTCCAGTCGCTGACGCAGATGTCAGTCGGGCCCAGCCCTGCGAGCCAAGTCTGGACACGTCCAGTCATCGCTTCGTTTGCCAGAGCGGCAACGACTACGGACGTGTCGAGGTAGATCATCAGTAGCGGTCGCCGTCCCGCATCGCGCGGACCAGATCCGCTGCATTCTCCGTCGCGGCTGGCATCGCGGCGGTCACGGACCGGAGAAGCCCGAGATCGATCGGCTTTCGCGGCGCAGTGACGGTCATGAGCCGCGCTACGGGCTTTCCGCGCCGCGTGATGTCGATCGTTTCGCCTGCCTCGACTCTGTCGATCAGTTCGCTGAGATGGGCCTTCGCGTCGGCCAGCGTGACCTTGTCCATCGCTTTGATCCTGACTAGTTAGATGGTCATATAGCATTCTGGCGACGCGGATTCCACCGGTGTGCCTCGCGCTGGAGACGCCCGCATGCCTCCTGTCCACGTCGACCCCTCCCGCGTCCGCGAGTTCCCCTCCGCCGACGCCTTCCACGACTGGCTGTCCCGCCACCACGATCGCGAGACCGAACTCTGGATCAAGATCCACAAGGTCGGCTCGGGGCTTCCTTCGATCACGGCGAAGGAGGCGATCGACGTCGTCCTCTGCTGGGGCTGGATCGACGGCATCCGCAAGGGCTTCGACGAGAAGAGCTTCCTCCAGCGCTATACGCCGCGGGGCCGGAAGAGCGTCTGGAGCCAGATCAATGTCGACAATGTCGCGCGGCTCGTCCGTGAACGCCGGATGACGGAGCATGGTCTGAAGCACGTCGAGGCGGCGAAGGCGGACGGTCGCTGGGACCGGGCCTATGGCGCCGGCAAGGACATGAGGATCCCCGACGATCTTCAGGCTGCCATCGACGCCGATCCCAAGGCGAGGGAGATGCTCGGCAGGCTGAACGCCCAGAACCGCTTCGCATTGGCCTTCCGGGTCCTCGCGATGAAGACCGAGGCGGGGCGGGCGCGGAAGATTGCGTCCTTCGTCGACATGCTGCGGCGCGGCGAGACGATCTACCCGCAGAAGACCAAGGGCAATTGACGCGACGGGGCGGGCACGTTCGGTGCCTCGACGACGTCGAACAGCTTGGCCGAGGTGGCTCCCAGCCTCCTATTGGTCCCCTTGTCAGGGCGGGAGCAGGACGGGAACGATGGCCCGGCCGGCACTTCACGGATGCCGGCCGGGCCAATCCCCGGGGCTATCCCTTGTGGACCACGACCTCGAGGTACGTGCTCGGCACCACCAGCGTCGCGTCACCGCTCCGGTTCATCGAGCGGAGGAGGGCGAGGATGTCCGCCTCGAGCGAAGCCTGGCCGATCGGATCGAGCGCGGCAAACGCCTTGTGCACGGGGCCGTAGTAGTCCCGGAACACCTCCAGCCAGTGTTCCGGTGAGCGGTAGCGCATGTGGAACGTCCGCCGCGTCGTGTGCATCTCCCGGTCCGGGAACAGCTCGGTCAGCCGTTCCTCGGTGCCCCACAAGGCCGGCGAACGGACCCCCGCCGGCGGCGGGACGTGCTTGCCGATCGTCTTGAACAGCTGGCCGATGAAGCCGTCCGGCGTCCAGTTGGCGAGCCCGATGCGGCCGCCGGGGCGGACGACGCGGAGAAGCTCCGCCGCGACCTGGTCCTGGTTTGGCGCGAACATCACGCCCACCGTCGACAGTACGACGTCGAAGCTGCCGTCGGCGAAGGGCAGCGCCTCGGCGTCCGCGTTCCGGAACGTCATCGGCAGCCGTTCGGCGACCGCCCGCTCCTTGCCGCGGGCCAGGAGCCCATCGACGTAGTCGGTCGACGTCACCTCGGCAAAGTGGCGCGCGGCGGCGAGCGAGGCATTGCCATTGCCGGCCGCAACGTCGAGGACGCGCTCCCCGGCGCGCAGGTCGACGGCCTCGACGAGGCGCTCGCCGATGATCTGGAGCGTCGTCCCGATCACGGTGTAGTCGCCCGATGCCCAGGTCGCCTGCTGGCGGGTCTTGATCGCGGTGTAGTCCGGGGTCGCCAGAGCCGCGGCGGGGGCGGCGGCAATGGGGGAAGCAATGGGAATGTTCATTGGGGTGAGCCTCTGGTCTACGTTTCCTCCCCGCTTCCCAACCGTCGTGCGGAGTGCAAGACTGGCCGCGGCAAGGTGGCGGGCGATGAGCGTTCCTCATCGTTGGCGCCGGGATAGACTCGGCTGGCCGCGGGGGGCATGACCACGACGCCGGTTCACCTGACCGTTCGTCCGAATTGCTGGGGTCGCGAATGGACGCCCTGTCAGATCTGCTCCGTTCGGTCCGGCTGAAGGGCGGCATCTTCCTGGAAGCCCGCATGACGGCCCCGTGGTCGATCTATTCGCAGGTGACCGAGGAGGAATGCCGGCCGTTCTTCGACCGCCCCTCCAGGATCATCAGCTACCACTACATCGTCTCCGGCGAGATGCAGGTCGGAGTGGTGGATGGGCCGCTCGCACCGGTCCGAGCCGGCGAGATCGTCATGCTGCCCCGCAACGAGACGCATGTGATGGCGAGCGCGGCAGGCCTGCCGCCGGTGCGGACGGATGCCTTCATCGAGGCGGGCGAACGCGGGTCGACGGCGCGGCTCGTCATGGGCGGGGGCGGTGCGCTCACCCAGATCGTCTGCGGTTTCCTGGCGACCGACGAGGTCTACAACCCCCTGATCGAGGCGCTCCCCAGCATGCTCACGGTGGATGTCCGCGAGTGCGCGACGCGCGAGTGGATCGACGCATCCATGCGGTTCGCCGCCGCCGAGATGATGCACGGGCGCCGGGCGTCGTCGGAGATCGTCTCGCGGCTTTCGGAACTCCTCTTCGCCGAAGGGATACGGCAGTATCTCGAGACGCGGGAGGCGGACGACGCGATCTGGCTCAAGGGCCTGCGCGATCCGCAGGTCGGCAAGGCGCTGGCGCTGATGCATCGCGACATGACCGTGTCGTGGTCGGCCGAGGAACTCGCGGCGGAGGTCGCGATGTCGCGCAGCGCATTCATGGACCGCTTCACCACGCTCGTAGGCATCCCGCCGATCCGCTACCTCACCCAGTGGCGGCTGCGCACCGCGCGCCACCGCCTGCGCGAGCAGCACATCTCCGTCGGGCAGCTCGCCCACGATGTCGGCTACGAATCGGAGGAAGCCTTCAGCCGCGCCTTCAAGCGCGAGTTCGGCGTCTCGCCTGGGCGCTGGCGCGACGAACCGGACGCCGCCGCGGTCGCATAGAGCACGATCCGGGCGGGGGCCGATCCTTCGAGCCGATCATGTTCCACCGGCGAAGAGGCCTGGTGCGTGAACCCGACTTGATCGGAACGCTTCAGCCCTGGGCGCGCGACGGCTCCGCCCGGAGTCCGGCGGCCTCGTCCGACAGTACGAGCGACCTGACCACGTCGGCCAGCGCCCCGTCGTCAACGACGCCCGCGGCGATTGCCCGCCACAGCCCGAGCTTCAGCCGCCGTTTCTCGGTCGGAATGCCGAAGCGGAGCGCCCGTTCGGCAGCGGGCGCCATCGCCCGCAACTCCGCGATGGACATCACCGTGCGGTTCGCGAGGTACCGGTCGCGCTTGCGGCGGTAACGCTGGTTGTCGCCGGCCTCGATGCCATAGTTCGCGAAGCCGTGGCCGGGCTTGAGATATTTCAGGTGCCAGTAGAGCACGCCGGTGAAGACTCGCTTCCGCCCTGGCGCCCTGAAGCGCTCGAAGCGCGGATCCCGCGTGAAGTGGGTCGTCTCGTCGACGCGGAAGAAGCCATGGTCGCCGAGGCCGACGACGGGGGCGACCCCGGGCACGCCGATCGCTCCTGCGGGATCGCGGGCAATGTTGATGCCGGAGAAACACCAGATCTCATTGCGGGGAATGCCTTCGGTGCGGATGCGCCGCGTCACGCGCGCCACCTCCGGGCCATTCGCGATGTGGTCGTCATCGAGCTTCAGGGCGACCGCGAACCGGGTCCGGGCGAGCGAGAAATTGTAGTAGTTGACGAGACTGTGGACCGAGTCAGCCGGTTCGCTCGCGTGCTGGACGCTGCCCGGGGGGTAGACCCTGGGGCCGTACTCGAACACCGGAAGGCGCTCGCCGAACTCGTTTTGGAGCCGGGCGAGGATGGCCGGCGTATCATCGGTACATTGGTTGTGGACGACGACGATCTCGTCGAAATGGTCGATGTGTGAGCGGATGGCGGCCTCGAGAAATGCGCCGCCGTCACGCGTCCGGACAAAGGCCGAAATTCCTGGTGGACGCGGCGCGCGCATGAGATCGGACCGCTGGAACCGGTAGGTCGCCGCATCGTGCGGCTGGGAGCGCTCCGGAACTGGCGCCACGGCGTTTCCTCTTGCTCTCGTTGACGGAGGACCTTGGCCGGCCCCATCTCATGAAGGAGCATCAGGCCGGCAACGCTTAGCAGTTGCCTTGAGTCCACGACAGTCCGAGGGGCGGCCGCCGTCGGATCGCCTTCTATCGCGCGAAGGTCGCCACCGCCTCGATGTGGCCGGACCACAGGAACTGGTCGATCGGCTGGACGCCGGTGAGGCGGTAGCCGCCGTCGATGAGGATGCGCGCATCGCGCGCGAGTGTCGCGGGATTGCACGACACCGCCACGACGCGTGGCACAACCGAGGCCGCGAGCGCGGTCGCCTGCGCCATCGCCCCCGCCCGGGGCGGATCGAACACGACTGCGTCGAACACCTTGAGTTCGTGCGGCACGAGCGGCGCGCGGAAGAGATCGCGCCGCATCGTCGTCACGGCCTTGACCCCCTTGGTCCGCCGCGCCGCAAGCTCCAGCGCCGCCAGTGACGGGCCGTCGCCGTCCACCGCGGTGACCTTCGCCTTCCGGGCGAGGCGGAAGGTGAACGTGCCTGTGCCGGCGAAAAGGTCCGCGATCGTCTTCGCCTTGCCGACGCCAACCATCACCACGGCCGCCATCGCGTCCTCGGCTTCCGCCACCGCCTGGACGAAGCCGCCCGCCGGCGGGAGCAGCAGCGCCTCGCCGGCGCGAAGGGCCGGTTCGCGGGTCCGGAACACTTCCTCGCCGTTCACCGTCACGCGCGCGACCGAGGAGTCCGCGGCCTTCGCGGCCGCGCCGGTCGACGCGCGGTACTCGGCCTTGCCGATGTCGTCGATGGCGATGTCGAGCCCGGCGCCGGTCGCCAGCACCGTCACGCGTCCGCGACGGCCCGGCGGAACGAGCGGCGCGACGAGCGCGGTCAGCATCGGAAGCGCGCGGACGATGGCCGGAACCAGCACCCTGCAGTCGGGGATCGGGACGATCTCGTGGCTGCCCTCGCGGTTGAAGCCGAGCCGCACCTCGCGGCCCTGGCGCTCGGCGGTGAGGACTGCGCGGCGTCGCGAGGCCGGCGGCGCCGGGATCATCGGCGCAACCGGCGCGTCGATGCCGCGCTGCGCGAAGGCGGCCACGACCTGCCCGCGCTTCCATGCGAGATAGGCGTCCGGCGCGAAGTGCTGCAGCGAGCAGCCACCGCAGGCGCCGAAATGCGGGCAGGGCGGTGTCACGCGGTCGGGGCTCGACGCGACGATCTCCGTCAGGGTAGCGCGGTCGCCGTGACGTTCGGCAAGCACGGTTTCGCCCGGCAGTGCGAACGGAACAAACACGCGTCCGTCCGGCGTCTCGGCGATTCCATCGCCGGAATGGCCGAGGGCGGTGATGACAAGCGTTTCGGCCAAGGGCGGCGCACCTGAGGGAGGGTGGGAAGGCGCGCAGTCCTACGCCAAAGCAGCGTTGCTGCCGAGAGTGCCGGCTGCGGCACCTGCACGCCATGCCGGGCACGCATGCGGCGGACCGCTTCTCCGGCCCGCCCCGATAGGCTAAGGCCTTGCGCCCGCAACCGGAGCATTGCCTTGGCGATAGAGCCCGATCCCGCCCGCACGATGGCGGTCGACATCAGGAAGCGAAAGGGCGGCGAGCCGATCGTTGCCCTGACGTCGTACCACGCCCATACCGCGGCGATCCTGGATCGCTTCGTCGACTTCATCCTCGTCGGGGATTCCCTCGGCATGGTGATGCACGGGCTCAAGACGACATTGCCCGTCACGCTCGAGATGATGATCCTTCAGGGCCAGGCGGTGATGCGCGGCACGTCCCGCGCCCTTGTCGTCGTCGATCTTCCGTTCGGCTCCTACGAAGAGAGCCCGTCGGCCGCGTTCCGTTCGGCGGTGCGCGTGATGAAGGAGACCGGCTGCGGCGCGGTGAAGCTCGAGGGCGGCCGGCGCATGGCGGAGACGATCAGCTTCCTCGTCGACCGCGGCATCCCGGTGATGGCGCATGTCGGCCTCACGCCGCAGTCGGTCAACACGTTTGGCGGCTTCAAGGTACAGGGCCGCGACCAGGCCGGCGCCGACGCCATCCGCGCCGACGCGGTGGCGATTGCGGAGGCCGGCGCGTTCGCGGTCGTGGTGGAAGGCATCGTCGAGCCGCTCGCGGCCGAGATAACGCGGGCGATCCCCATCCCCACCATCGGCATCGGCGCCTCCGCCGCATGCGACGGCCAGATCCTCGTCCTTGAGGACATGCTCGGCCTGAGCCCGAACGTGCCGAAGTTCGTTAAACGCTACGGAACGCTTGCCGATCACATCTCCTCGTCCGTCGAGGCGTACACGCGGGAGGTCAAGGCGCGGACCTTTCCGGAACCCGCCAACGTCTACAAGCCGAAAGCCTGACGGCCGGCATTTCCTCAATTTGCACCGGGTTCAGGGGCGGCTATAACGTCGCCTCCTCGCCGCGCGCATTCCAAAGGTCAGAATCCAGCAATGTCGGACGTCTTTCGCGAAGTCGACGAAGACCTTCGCCGCGAACGCCTGAAGGAGGCCTGGAACCGCTACGGCCTCCTGCTTCTGGTAGCCGCCATCCTGATCGTGGTGGCCGTCGCGGTGTTCGTCTTCCTCGATTCCCGCAGCCAGCAGCGGGCCGAGGCCGAAGGCGATCGCTACTATGCCGCGCTCGACCTCCTCCGCACGGGCGACGCGGCCGCCGCCGAGACCGCCTTTGCCGCCATCGCGGCTGACGGGGCTGGTGGCTACGCGGTCTGGGGCGCGCTCAACGCGGCGACCGCCATGGCCGCCGGCGGCGACACGACGCGCGCCGTGGCGGCCTTCGATGCTGTTGCCGCCGACCCTTCCATCAACGGCGCAATCCGCGACGTCGCCCGGATCAGGGCGGGGATGCTGCTCGCCGACACCGCGACGCTCGACGAAATTCGCGATCGCCTCAGCCCGCTGAGCGTGGCGGGCGATCCGTTCCGTCCCCTCGCGCTCGAGATCATGGCGCTGACCGCGATCCGGGTCGGTGAGTACGACACCGCGATCGGCTGGCTGGTCACCCTTGTGGGCGATGCCAACGCGACAGCGGAAGCCCAGGCGCGCGCCCAGCAGTTGTTCAGCCTCATCCTCAGCCGCCGCGGTCTCACCGCGGCCACCGAGGCACCTGTCACGCTTCCCGGCCCGCCGACGGTCGACCTCCGTACCGGCGGCGAGGCGGCGCCCGCCTTCGGGGCGGATGTCCCGGGCATCGGCGCGCCCACGACCGACCTGCGCCTCGGGCCAGCAACCGACCCGGCCCTTGTGCCCCTTACGCCGGACTTCGGCCTCCCGCCGACCCTGACGCCCGGTGCGCTCGCTCCCGGCGCGACGTTCTGATGGTGATGGCACGCGGATGGCAGATGCCTTCGAAGTGGCGCTCATCGGACGCCCGAATGTCGGGAAGTCCACGCTCTTCAACCGTCTCGTAGGCAAGCGGCTCGCGCTGGTCGATGACACGCCCGGCGTCACGCGCGATCGACGCAAGGGTGACGGGCGCATCGGCGACCTCGAGTTCACCGTGGTCGACACCGCGGGCCTCGAGGATGCCGACCCCGGCAGCCTCGCCGGCCGGATGCGCGCCCAGACCGAGGAAGCGGTCCGGAATGCCGACCTGACGCTCTTCATGATCGACGCCCGCGTCGGCGTGACGCCGGCGGACGAGATGTTCGCCGCCATCCTCCGCCGCACGGGTCGCCCCGTAGTGCTCGTTGCCAACAAGGCCGAGGGCCGCGGCGGCATGGCCGGCGCCATGGAAGGCTTCGAGCTAGGCCTCGGCGACCCTGTCGTCCTTTCCGCGGAGCATGGCGAGGGGCTCGGCGATCTTCGCCAGGCGATCGAAGCACACATGCGGCGGGAACCTTCGGCCGGTGAGGAGGGGGGAGAAGCGGTCCCCGCCGAAGCCGACGAGGAGGAGCGCGACCCCGACCGGCCGCTGCAGGTCGCCATCATCGGCCGGCCGAACGCCGGGAAGTCCACCCTCATCAACACGCTGATCGGCGAGGACCGGCTGCTGACCGGCCCCGAGGCGGGTATCACCCGTGACTCGATCTCGATCGACTGGGAGCGCGGCGGACGGAAGTTCCGACTCGTCGACACCGCCGGCATGCGCCGCAAGTCGAAGATCCAGGAGAAACTCGAGAAGCTCTCCGTCGGCGACTCGCTCCGCTCCATCCAGTTCGCCGAGGTCGTGGTCCTCACCATCGATGCGACCCAGCCCTTCGACAAGCAGGACCTTCAGCTCGCCGATCTCGTCGAGCGCGAAGGCCGGGCGATCGTGGTCGCGCTCGACAAATGGGACCTCGTCACTGACCAGCAGAATCGCCTTCGCGAGTTGCGCGAGGAAGCCGACCACGCCCTGCCGCAGCTCGGCGGCCTTGCCGTTGTTGCCGTCTCCGGCCTGACCGGCCAGGGCATCGACAAGCTCATGACGGCGATCGTGAAGGCCTACGATACCTGGAACATCCGGGTGTCGACCGCCGCGCTCAACAAATGGCTCGAGCGCATGCTGCAGGACCACCCGCCGCCCGCGACCAGCGGCCGCCGGCTCAAGCTGCGCTACATGACGCAGAGCAAGGCACGGCCGCCGACCTTTGTGGCGTTCTGCTCGCGGCCCGAGGCGCTGCCCGAATCCTATCGCCGCTATCTCGTGAACGGCCTTCGCGAGCGCTTCGATCTGGCGGGCATTCCGATACGGCTGGTCCTGCGCAAGCGGGACAACCCGTTCGCCGACAAGGATTGACCCTCAGGCGAACTCGAGCGAGGCCTGGGCGCGGACGTCGAAAATGGTGCCATTGGCGTCGAACGATGGCGACAGCATCTCGACGATCTTCGGGGTCACCGCCGACGGTTCGCGCAGCGTCATCGGGTCTTCGCCCGGCATGGCCTTCGCGCGCATGGCGGTCCGGAGCGGGCCGGGGTCGATGAGATTGGCCCTGATCGCCGTCCGCGCGCTCTCGCCGGCATACGTCCGGACGAGCGCCTCAAGGCCCGCTTTGGTGACGGAGTAGGCGCCCCAATAGGGCCGCAGGCTCCGCGGAGCCGCCGAGGTGATGAACAGCGCCCGCCCGGAGGGTGACTGCCTGAGCAGCGGGTCCATCGAACGGATCAGGCGCCAGTTCGCGGTGAGGTTCACCGCAATCGCCTCGTCCCACACCTTCACGTCGAGATGGCTGACGGGCGTGATCACGCCCAGGACGCCCGCATTGCCGAGGACGCCGTCGACGCGGCCCCAGCGCTGGAAGATGATCGCGCCGAGCGTGTCGATGGCATTGCCATCCTTGAGATCGAGCGGAACGAGCGTCGCCTCGCCACCGATGCGGCGGATCTCGTCGTCGAGCTCCTCGAGCCCGCCGACGGTTCGCGCCACCGCCACGATGTGCGAGCCGGCCTCCGCCAGGGCGAGCGCCGCAGCCCGGCCGAGGCCGCGGGACGCGCCGGTGACCAGGGTGATGCGGCCGGCGAGCGGTCGCTGCATCAGACGGGCTCGACCAGCTTCGGGTTGCCCACGATCCGCGTCAGTTCCTCGCGGTCGGTGAGACGGGTCGGATAGTCGCCGGTGAAGCAGGCGTCGCAGAACTGCGGCGCGCCTGGCTGGCGGCCGGCCTCGCCCACCGCGCGGTAGAGACCGTCGATCGTGATGAAACCGAGGCTGTCCGCCTTGATGAACTCGGTCATCTTCTGGATCGACATATGCGAGCCGATCAGCTTCGACTTCTCCGGAGTGTCGACGCCGTAGAAGCAGGAATCCTTGGTCGGCGGGCTGGCGATGCGCAGGTGGACCTCCGCGGCGCCCGCGTCGCGCACCATCTGCACGATCTTGGACGAGGTCGTGCCGCGCACGATCGAATCGTCGACCAGGACGACGCGCTTGCCGGCGATGAGGTCGCGGTTGGCGTTGTGCTTCAGTTTCACGCCCATGTGGCGGATCGAGTCGGTCGGCTCGATGAAGGTGCGTCCGACATAGTGGTTGCGGATGATGCCGAGATCGAACGGAATCCCGGCCGTCTCGGAGAAGCCGATTGCGGCGGGAACGCCGGAATCCGGCACCGGCACGACGATGTCCGCCTCCACCGGCGACTCGCGGGCGAGTTCCGCTCCGATCCGCTTACGCACCGAGTAGACGTTGCGCCCTTCGACCGAGGAATCCGGGCGGGCGAAGTAGACGTACTCGAAGATGCAGAAGCGCGATTTCGTCGGGGCGAACGGACGGTGGCTCTGGAGCCCATCCTCGTTGATGACGACCATCTCGCCCGGCTCGATGTCGCGGACGAACGAGGCGCCGATGATGTCGAGTGCCACGGTCTCCGAGGCGAGGATCCACGCGCCGTCGAGGAGCCCGAGGGTGAGGGGGCGGACACCGAGCGGGTCGCGGCAGCCGATCATGGCGCCGTTCGAGAGGCATACCAGCGAGTAGGCGCCTTCCACGCGGGACAGCGCCTCGACCACGCGGTCGATGAGGCGCGCCTTGCCGCTGGTGGCGATGAGGTGAAGAATCACCTCCGTGTCGGAGGTCGACTGGAAGATCGAGCCGCGGCCCTGGAGCGAGCGCTGCACGGCGCGCGAATTGGTGAGGTTGCCGTTGTGGGCGACGGCGAACCAGCCGTCCGACAGTTCGGCGTAGAGCGGCTGGATGTTGCGGCCATGGCTGCCGCCGGTGGTGGAATAGCGATTGTGGCCGATGGCGCGGTCGCCCGGGAGTTTCTCGATCACCGACGCCCGGGAGAACGTGTCGCCGACCAGGCCCTGGTGCCGTTCCGCGAAGAACTGCCGGCCGTCCGAGGACAGGATACCCGAGGCTTCCTGGCCGCGATGCTGGAGCGCATGCAGGCCCAGCGCGGCCAGCGCCGCCGCGTCGCGGTGGCCGTAGATGCCGAAGACGCCGCACTCCTCGTGGAGCTTGTCGTCGTCGAGGGGATGAAGCCTGAAATCGTCCATGTTCAATCCCGGTAGTAGTGCCACCTTGGCGTCTTACGGAGCAGGAGCCGGAACGGGCGCCGCCCCGGGCGTCGGCGCCGCAGGCTGGAGCAACTGTTCCAACGCGCGGGTGTCGAGATTGGTGCCCGGCGTGAAGCGCTGGTCGAAGGCGTCCGGGCTCGCCCCTGCCGGGGTCTCCGTAGTCCCTTCCTCGCCGCCGCGGAACCCTTCCATCAGCGCAGCTTCAATGTCCGGCGGCAGCACCTGGATCAGCGACTCGCCGAGACTCTCCAGCATCGGATGGGTTTGGGCATTGGCGATCCATAGCGGCTGCTGCGACGCGGGAACGAGCCAGCTGAAGAACACGAACGCGATCACCACCAGTAGCAGGCCACGAAGCGCGCCGAAGACGAAGCCCATGAGCCGGTCCACCGCGCCGATCCGGCTGTCGATGACGAAATCGGCGGCCTTTACCGTGATGTATGTGGCGATGATGAGCACGATAACAAAGACCACCGCGACGGCAATGATTGTCGCAATCGTCTCGTCGGCGATCGGGCTGGGGTAGATGACGTTGAGAAGCGGGGAGTAGAGGAAGTAGGCGGCCACCCCGGCGATCACCCATGAGGTGATCGACAGCACCTCGCGGACAAATCCGCGGACCATGGCCAGAAGCGCCGAAATCAGAATGACGACGACAACGATGGCATCGAAGAGCGTGAGCGACATCGGGCAACTTCTGGCATCGCGCTCCCGGCCGGAGCGGCGAGGGCACGGGTAGCACGATTCAGGAGGCCCGTCTTGGCGAGGGGCCGCGGTTCCTTGCCTTATCCCTCGCCGGCCACCGCAGCAATCCCGGCGACGAGCGCGGTGAGATCGGCGAGCGGGGAAAGGGTGGAAAGCCCACAATCTCCGACCGCGGCGGAGGCCGCCGGAAGGACGGCGCGGCGGAAGCCGAGCCGTGCCGCCTCGCGCAGCCGTGCCCCTGGCTGGCCGACCGGCCGCAGCGCGCCGGAAAGGCTGATTTCGCCGAAGAAGACGCTCTCCCCGGACAACGGACGGCCGGTGAGGGCGGAGACGAGGGCCGCGGCGACCGCGATGTCGGCCGCCGGCTCGCTGATGCGGAGGCCGCCCGCGACGTTGAGGTAGATGTCGGCATTGGCAAAGCGGACGCCGCACCGCGCCTCGAGCACGGCGATCACCATCGCCAGCCGCGCGCTATCCCAGCCGACCACCGAGCGCCGCGGCGTCCCGAGCGCCGAGGGCGCCACAAGCGCCTGGATCTCGCACAGCAGCGGGCGCGTGCCCTCCATGCCGGCGAACACCGCCGAGCCGGGCGTCTGCAGGGTGCGCTCCGAGAGGAACAGCGCCGACGGATTGGCGATCTCCGAAAGGCCGCCGCCGGTCATCTCGAAGACGCCGATCTCGTCGGTCGGTCCGAACCGGTTCTTCGACGCGCGGAGAATGCGGAACTGGTGTCCGCCTTCGCCCTCGAAGGTGAGGACGGCGTCCACCATGTGTTCGACGGTGCGCGGCCCCGCGATCTGCCCGTCCTTCGTGACGTGGCCGACGAGGCAGATCGCAGCGCCCGTCTGCTTGGCGAAGCGGATCATCGCCTGGGCCGAGGCGCGGACCTGGGTGACCGTACCCGGCGAGGACTCCGCGGCGCTCGTCCACAGCGTCTGCACCGAATCGAGCACCACGAAGTCGGGACGCGGCCCGGACGACAGGGTCGAGACGATGTCCTCAACGCTCGTCTCGGCCGCGAGCGCCACCGGCGCATCGGCAAGGCCGAGACGCTCGGCCCGCATCCTGACCTGGGCCGTCGCCTCCTCGCCGGAGATGTAGACCACGCGCTTGCCGCGCCGCGCCAGCGCGGCGCAGGCCTGAAGGAGGAGGGTCGACTTGCCGATGCCCGGCTCGCCCCCGACCAGCAGCGCCGAGCCCGTCACGAAGCCGCCGCCGGTGACGCGGTCGAGTTCGCCGATGCCGCACGGCATCCGCGGCGCCTCTTCGACGGTCCCGCGCAGGGGTTCGAGATCGATGATCCGCCCGCGGCTCGCGGACACCCCGATCGTCTTGCCCGTCTGGCCGCCGACGGCCTCCTCGATGACGCTGTTCCACTCGCCGCAGGATTCGCACTTGCCCTGCCAGCGATGCGTGACCGCCCCGCAGTTCTGGCAGACATACTGGATCCGTGCGCGCGCCATCGACTCCTCCGTCCGGAGCGAAGCTACAACAGGAACAGAAAGAGAACAAGGCGAGACGGCACGCTAGCCGCCGATGTAGCGCCGTTCGTAGCGGCGGCCGAGACTGGTGAGGAACTCGTAGCCGATCGTGGCGGCCGCCGATGCGGCCTCGTCAAGGGGGATCGAGGGACCGAACAGCTCCGCCCAGTCCCCCGCAGCCACGCCGGGGACGGAAGTGACGTCGGCCACCGCAAGGTCCATCGAGACGCGGCCGATGAGCGGGGCCCGCCTGCCGCGGATGAAGACCGTCCCGCCCAGCCGCGCATCGGACGAGCCGGCGAGGCGGTGGTAGCCGTCCGCGTAGCCGACGCCGAGGGTGGCCAGCACGGAAGGCTTTCGCGTGCGCTCGGCGGCGCCGTAGCCGACCGGGGTGCCGGCTGCGACGGACCGGACGGCGAGCACCCGGGCCTCGGCCGTGACCACGGTGCGAAGCGGCGCACGGTCGAGCGGGCCGCGCCCGCCGTAGAGCATGATGCCGGGCCGGCAGACCGCAAAATGGTACTTCGCCCCGAGGAAGATTCCCGCCGAATTCACCAGCGACGCCGGGACCGACGGCACCCGCGCGAGCACCTCGCGGAATCGGGCGAGCTGCGCCGGATTGAGCGGGTCTTCCGGCACGTCGGCGCAGGCGAGGTGGCTCATCACCAGCGCCGGCGAGAGGATTGTCGTGAGCGAGGGATCCTGGACGAAATCGGCGGTGTCGTCCGGTCCAAGCCCGAGCCGGTTCATGCCGGTATCGAAATGAACCGCGCAGTCCCCTTCGCCGCCCTGGCGCTTCCACGCCGCCCATTCGGCGATTTCGCGCGGCGTGCCGAGTACGGGACGCAGGCGCTGCCCCGCGAGGGCGGCCGCGCTGCCCGGCGGCAGTCCGTCGAGGATATAGACGATCGTGTCGGGCGCGAGCGACCGGACCTCGAGGCCTTCGGCAACCGTCGCCACGAAGAACGTGCGGCACCCCGCAGTGGCGAGGGCGGGCACGGCCCGGTCGACGCCGATGCCATAGGCGTTCGCCTTCACGACGGCGGACATCTCGGAACCGGGCGCGAGTGCCGCCAGCGTGCGCCAGTTCGCCACCAGGGCGCCGAGGTCGATCGTCAGCCGTGCGTTGGCAAGCGAGGTCTGGCCGTCGGCCTCATGATCCATGTCGGAAACCGTACCTGATTCCCGCCGGATCGTGCCCCGCGCCTGTGGCGACGCGATGACCTATTCGTAGCGCTCCGGCAGGCCGCTCGGCCGTGCCAGGTTGGAGAAGCGGGTGACGTCGGCGTCGAACTGAAGCTCCACCGAGCCGGTCGGTCCGTGACGCTGTTTGCCGATGATGACCTCCGCGCGGCCGGCCTGCGCCTCCATCTCGGCCTGCCACTTGAAGAACTCCTCCGAGCCCTCCTTGGGTTTCTTGTTCTTGAGGTAGTACTCCTCGCGGAACACGAACATCACGACGTCGGCGTCCTGCTCGATCGAGCCGGATTCGCGAAGGTCGGAGAGTTGCGGCCGCTTGTCGTCGCGCGACTCGACCTGGCGCGACAGCTGCGACAGCGCCACGACCGGCACCTGCAGCTCCTTCGCCAGCGCCTTGAGGTTGTTGGTGATTTCGGTGACTTCCTGGACGCGGTTCTCGCCGCCGCCCTTCTTCCCGGTCTGGAGGAGTTGGATGTAGTCCACCACAAGGAGGTCGAGGCCCTTCTGCCGCTTGAGGCGGCGGGCGCGGGCGGCAAGCTGCGAGATCGCAAGGCCGCCCGTCTGGTCGATGTAGAGCGGCATGCGCTGGATGGCGCGCGACACCTCCACGATGCGGGCAAACTGGTCCTCGTGGATCGACCCGCGGCGGATATCGGAGGAGGGGACGCCCGACTGCTCGGCGATGATGCGGGTCGCGAGTTGCTCGGCCGACATTTCGAGCGAGAAGAACCCGACGATGCCGCCATTGACGGTCTTCATGGCGCCGTCGTCACCGGTCTCGCCGCGCCAGGACGCGGCGATGTTGAAGGCGATGTTGGTCGCGAGCGCCGTCTTGCCCATGCCCGGGCGGCCGGCGACGATCACGAGGTCCGAGGGCTGGAGACCGCCCATCAGCCGGTCGAGGTCGTCGAGGCCGGTCGCGATGCCGGACAGGTGTCCGTCGCGCTTGTAGGCGGCGCTCGCCATGTCGATGGCGGTGAGGAGGGCAGTCTCGAAATTGGTGAAGCCACCTTCGTAGCGGCCGCTCTCCGCAAGCTCGAACAGCCGGCGCTCGGCGTCCTCGATCTGGTCCTTTGGCGCCATGTCGATCGGCGCGTCATAGGCGATGTTCACCATGTCCTCGCCGATCAGGATCAGCGAGCGGCGGATGGCGAGGTCGTAGATCGTCCGGCCATAGTCGGCCGCGTTGATGATGGTCGTGGCCTCGGCCGCGAGCCGCGCGAGGTACTGCGCGCCGTTGAGGTCGCCGGCGCGGAAATCCGGAGGCAGGAACGTCTTGGCCGTGATGGGCGTCGCCGTCTTGCCGGCCCTGATGATCTCGCGGACGATCTCGTAGATGCGCGCGTGAATGGGCTCGCCGAAATGCTCCGGCTCGAGGAAATCGGAGACCCGGTAGAAGGCGTCGTTGTTGATCAGGATCGCGCCGAGCAGCGCCTGCTCGGCCTCGATGTTCTGCGGTGCGGAGCGGTAGGGTTCGGCCGGGAGTTCGATCCGGCGGGCAGGTACGGACATCGGTCATCCAGTCGTGTAGGAGAGCCGGTCTACTCCAACTGCGTCGCCCATGCAGGGGCGTTCCGGAGGTGCCGCGTGGAACCCAACGCTATCCACTGACTTCGGCACGTCGCCCAGTCGCCGCTTGCGCCGGACGAGGTCCTGGAGCAGGGGCGAATCACCCGATACGCGGCGGGGCAACCTTACGACGGATCGTGCCCAATGCGGCCGGGCGGGGCGACTACGGCCGAACCAGGCCGCGGTGGCGGGGCGTCGGCATGGCATTCACGACGGGGACAGGAATCCCAGCAGGTCGGTCTGGTGGCCGATCACCTTCCAGCCCCCAACCTCCTTGCGGAAGACGGTCGACGACCTGATCCGCACGGTCTCGGTCCGTCCATCCACGACGTTCTCGCCGGCCTCCACGCAGGTGATGACCGCCAGGTCAGCCCCGACCACCACATGCAGGTTCTGGGGCGTCACCCGACCGCCGAGCAGAGCGGCCGCCTGAGCATCCCATTCCTGTTCGATCTGCTGCCAGCCGACGAGATAGAGCCCGCTGGGCCCCATATAGGTGATGTCGTCCGCGTGCGACCAGGCGTCCTTCATCGGCTGCGCGTCACCCGCGAACAGGCGGTTGAGCGCTGCGTAGAACCTGTCCGCCGCATCGCCGACGTCCTGTCTGCCCGTCATTGCCGAAGCTCCCAGTGGCCCGTTCCCGGGGGCACGAACGCCGTGCGGCCACGGTACGGTCGACGCCGTTTCCGATCAATTGTCGCGGGCAGGGTATCCCGATCGCCCGGGCCGACTGCGAGATGGACGTTCACCGGCCCCGGCGACGTTCCGGTGCCACCCCGGTGTTACCGCCTGGGCGGGGATGGTCACCGGCCGGTTTCCGCCTGCGGCTTCGCGGTGCGCCGGCGTCCGGGCTCCACCATTCCGGATGCCGCCATCGACGTCATGGCGGGCGTGGCCTCGTGATACGGGGCGTACATGTAGTCCCGCGTGATCGGGACTGTGTCGATGGCCTTGGCCATCTGAAGATGGAACACGACCTGCTTCCGGTGAAGGAACGTGACCTCGCAGCTCTGCAGGTAGAACTCCCACATCCGGCAGAACCGCTCGTCGAACCGGCCGGAAATCTCGGCGCGCCGGGCCTGGAACCGCTCGTCCCATGCCGCCAGGGTCTTCGCGTAGTGGATGCGTAGCGACTCGAAGTCGGTCAGCCAGAGGCCGTTCCGCTCGATCAGCGGTGCAAGTTGCGACAGGCTCGGCAGATAGGCGCCGGGAAACACGTAGCGCTGGATCCAGGGGTTGACGCCGCCCGGCCGTCCGGCCCGGCAGATGCTGTGGACCACCGCGATGCCGTCTGGCGCGAGGAGGGCCGATAGCTTGCGGAAGAACTCCGGGAGGGAGTGAAGGCCGATGTGCTCGAGCATGCCGACTGAGACGACGCGGTCGTAGGGGCCGGCGGCGTTTCGATAGTCCTCCAGCTTGAACGTCACGCGATCGGCCAGCCCGGCTTCCGCGGCCCGGCGGACCGCCGTCGCATGCTGGTCGTGCGAGAGCGTGTATGCCGTGACATGGACGCCGTGCTCGCGGGCGAGGTGAAGGGCGAGGCCGCCCCAGCCGCAGCCGAGTTCCACCACCCGCATCCCCGGCTGGAGCAGCAGCTTGCGCGCGACGTGCCGGCGCTTGTCGCGCTGCGCGTCCTCGAGCGAGGTCACGCCATCACGCCAGTAGGCGCAGGAGTACTGGAGATCCTCGTCGAGGAAGAGGTCGTAGAGCCGCTGGTCGATGTCGTAGTGATGGCGGACATTGCGCGAGGACCGGGCGAACGTGTTCCGCCTGCGCAGCGCGTTGCCGATCCGCTGCTGCACAGCCGCGAGGGGACTGGTCTCGAGCATGCGCTCCTGCGACACGAGGACGATCTCGAGATAGTCGCGAAGCGTGCCTGCCTCGATGGAAAAGGCCTCGTCGACATAGCCGTCCGCGCCCTCGATCGACGGACGCCGGAGGAGCCGCCACTTGAACCCCGGATCGCGGATCCGGATCGTGACCGCCGGCTCGCCCTGGCCGAAGGAAGACGTCTGGCCGTCGGTGTCGATCACCGTCAGGTGGCCATGAGTGATGAAGCCGCGAAGGGCGCGTTCGAGGGGGAAAAGGGACATCGTGCTCGCTGCCTCGGTCCCTCGCGATCGTGGGCGCTAGCTCGACGCCCGTCTCTGCGGCCGGCCCGGATCGGCAGTCTCGTCCGCGTGCTCGTTCACCACCGCGGCGATCCTGCCCCGTCTTCGCGGCGTCCCGGCATCCTGCTCGGCATGGACGCCAGCGTACATATAGTCCCGCGTGATTGGTACGGCGTCGATGGTCTTGGCGATCTGCATCTGGAAGACGACCAGCGTCCTGTAGCGGAACGCCGCGGCGCAGAGCTCGAGGTAGAACTCCCACATCCGGCAGAAGCGCTCGTCGAAGCGCTTTGCGATATCCGCGCGATGCACCTGGAAGCGCTCGTTCCACGCCTCGAGGGTCTTTGCGTAGTGGACGCGCAGCGTCTCGAAGTCGGTGAGCCACAGGCCCTGCTGCTCGAACACCGGCGCGAGCTGCGACAGGCTCGGGATGTACGACCCCGGGAAGATGTACTTGTTCATCCACGCATTGTTCGGCGCGGGCGGCCCCATCCGGCCGATCGTGTGGACGAGGGCGACGCCGTCCGGCTTCAGCAGCCGGTCGAGATTCGCGAAATATTCCGCAAAGTTCCGCTGGCCGACATGCTCGAACATGCCCACCGAGACGATGCGGTCGTAGGCGGCCGGCTCGTCGCGATAATCCTGGAGCTTGAAGGTGACGCGGTCGGAAAGCCCTGCTTCCGCCGCGCGCCGCTTCGACGTCTCGAACTGGTCGACCGAGAGCGTGACGCCCGTCACCTCCACGCCATGCTCGCGGGCAAGATGCAGCGCCATGCCGCCCCAGCCCGAGCCGATGTCGAGCACCTTCATGCCGGGCTTCAGCAGCAGCTTGCCGGCAATGTGCCGCTTCTTGTCGATCTGCGCCTCTTCGAGCGAGGTCACCCCGTCGCGCCAGTAGGCGCAGGAGTACTGCATGTCCCGGTCGAGGAAGAGTTCGTAGAGGGCGTGGTCGATGTCGTAGTGGTGGCGGACGTTCTTCGACGCACGCTCCGCGCCGTTGCGGCGGAACGATTCCGCGCCGCGCAGGAGGCGGGCGAGGAGGCCCTTCGGTTCCTTGCCGCGGCTCGACGCCACGACGATCTCGAGGAACTCGCGCAACGTCCCATGCTCGATGGTATACGAGCCGTCCATATAGGCTTCGCCGATAACGACGCCGGGACTGCGCATGAATCGGCGAACGAGGTTGCCGTCGTGGAACCGGAGCTCAACCTCCGGGCCAGTCGCGGCGGACCCGAACACATGTCGGGTGCCTGCCGCGTCCTGGATTGTCAGCTTGCCGTGGGTGACGAGCCGGTTGAGGAGGCGGTCGAGCGGGAACAGTGACATCGCGCACTCTCGCGAGAAAGTGACGTCATCTTAGCGCCGGCGCGCAAACCAGCAAAGCGGCACGCTGTGCATTGGAGCTTCGCGCTGGCGGCGCTGCACGATCCCTCGGGTTCCCTACGCGCGCTCCGTGACCTTGCGCGAAACCGAAGCGTGCGAACGTGCGGGACGCGCCATTACGAACGTGCCGCGCAATGCGTGTCCGCGGATCAGCCACGTCCCCCTGATCTCCATGCCGTCCGCACTGAGCGTGCCGTTGTATTCAACCGGATCGGGGAAGCGCGCGAGGTCCTGGTAGGTCTTCACGAACGACACGATGCTGCCGGTGCGATCGCCCGCGAGCGTCGCGTCGATGCCTGCACCTGCAGCCGCGCCGACGGGCTCGCTCACCGTGCCCGTCAGCCGGGTCGCGGTCTCGATGAGTGTGGCAAGGAACGAGACCTCGCCGAGATGATGCGGATAGACATAGCGTCCGCGCCAGACACCAGTCAGGTTCGCGGCCGACGCGGCATTCGCGTTCACCTTTGCCGCCCTCCAGGTCCAGACCGCGTCCCGGCCGTCGCGCACGTGGGCGCGACGGCGAGCGGTGCGATCCTTGAGGCTACTCGGGCGTCGCTGTCTCGTCGACTTCGCCCTCGTCCTCCGCTTCCTCCTCCTCCTCCTCGACTTCCGCGACATCGAGGTCGCGGACGGAGAGGTCCTCGCCACGGCTCTGCCGGGCCGCCTCGTCCGGCGAGCGGGCAATGTTGATGGTGACGGAGGTCACTACCTCAGGGTGGAGGTTCACGGCGACGGTGTGCAGGCCGATCGTTTTGATCGGGTGGTTGAGGCCGATCTGGTTCCGGGACACCGAGAAGCCTTCGGCCGTGATGACGTCGGCAAGGTCACGCGTGTTGACCGAGCCGTAGAGCTGGCCGGTCTCGCCGGCCTGGCGCACCACGATGAAGCTCTTGCCGTTGAGTTTCTCGGCCACCGCCGAGGCTTCGCTCTTCCGCTCGAGGTTGCGGGCCTCGAGCTGCGCGCGCTGCGATTCGAACTGCTTCCTGTTGTTCTCGTTGGCGCGGAGCGCCTTGCCCTGCGGCAGGAGGAAGTTGCGGCCGAAACCGTCCTTGACGCGCACCACATCGCCCATCTGGCCGAGGCCGGCGATGCGTTCGAGGAGAATGACTTGCATGGGAGTCTCCGTGGTTGATCAGGTTCGTGTGGTAGGGCCGGCCGCATCGGTCTGCGGTCGAAGCGGGGTGACGGTGTCGAGAATGGCGAGGGCCGCGTAAAAGAGAGCAGGGATCCAGACGAAGAGCGGCATCGACGCGTAGACGAGGAAGAGCACCAGCGGCCTCGCGCCGATGCGGCGCGTGAAGGCATGGATTATCCCCAGTCCGACCAGGACCAGCGCGGCGCCGAAGGCGCCAGCGACGGCCTTGGCGGCATCGCCGATGGCCCCCGGTATGAACGTTGCTAGGGCGGCTATGATGAATGCGATCGAAGCCGCACGCGGCAGCCCCACGGTCCAGGCCGCGGGACGCGGGCGCACGGTGTAGCCAAGGCCGGCCGCGACGGACGCGCCGATGAAGGCGTTCGCGACGGCGATCACCACGGATGACGCCGCCACCGCCACGGGCAACGCTGCGACGAGCCCGTCGACGAAGGTGCTCACCGCGAGCTCATCGGTCGCCGTGCCCGATTCCTGGAGCAACAGGGTAAGGTCGCTCCGGAGCGCGGTGGCGACCGCGTCCGCGTCGAAGCCCGCGATCAGCCCGGCGATGACCGTGCCTACCGCGACGACCGCTGCCACCCGCAGCAGAATCGGGCCGAGCGGGAACCACTGGGTCGTTCCGCCGGGTCCCGACGGCCGCGACAGCCCGAAATAGTGAACGATGACGGCGATAGGGACGCCGACCGTCAGGAAAGCGACGGTGCCGCTGCCGAGGTCGCCGGCCGCTGCGATCGCGGCGCCGAGAGCCAGCGCGCCGATCGCGGCCGACGCAGAGCCATAGGCGAAGCCGGCGACCGCAATGGGAAGGGGAGCGACGAAAGCCAGTGGCAGCGCGAGGACGGAGCCCCCGGCGATGGGCAGGAGGGCGAGAAGGGCGCTGAGGATGCCGGCGGCTATGCCGGCAGGAATGAAGGGCCGCATTGTGTCTCGCTGTCCCGCCCTGTGGGCGGTTAGAGGCGGCTCACGGCGAACCGGGCACGCCCCAACTCAAGAAAGAGAGCGAATAGGATGTAGCGAATAGCGAATAGCCGCCCGCCGAAAACCCTACCCCTATTCGCTACTCGCTATTCGCTATTCGCTTACTTGATCACATACGGCAGCAGCCCGAGGAACCGCGCGCGCTTGATGGCACGGGCGAGTTCGCGCTGCTTCTTGGCCGACACCGCGGTGATGCGGGACGGGACGATCTTGCCGCGCTCGGAGATGTAGCGCTGCAGGAGACGCGTGTCCTTGTAGTCGATCTTCGGGGCGTCGGTGCCCGACAACGGGTCGGACTTGCGACGACGGAAGAAAGGCCGGCGGGCCGGCAGCTGGTTGATGTCGACCATGTCCTATTCCTCCCGGCCGGCGGATGCGCCGTCGTCGTCGCGCCGCGGACGGTCGCTGCGCGGACCACGATCGCCGCGGTCACCCCGGTCACGGCCAAACGGCCGGTCGCCGCGCGGGCCGCGATCGTCGCGGTCACTGCGGTCGCGCTTCTGCATCATCGCCGACGGCTCGTTGTCGTGGGCGTCGACGCGCACGGTCATGTAGCGCAGCACGTCCTCGCTGAGGCTTATCTGCCGCTCCATCTCGGCGACCGCAGCGGGCGGGGCGTCGATGTTCATCAGCGTGTAGTGGGCCTTGCGGTTCTTGCGAATCCGGAAGGAGACTGACTTGAGGCCCCAGGCCTCGACCTTCCCGACCGTTCCGCCGCCGGCGGTGATCGTGCCCTTCATCTGTTCGACGAGAGCCTCGACCTGCTGGCCCGACATGTCCTGCCGGGCAAGGAATACGTGTTCGTAGAGCGGCATTGCCGACCTTTCCTGTTCCGTCCGGCGCCAAGCCTCACCGAAGCCTTTGGGAAAGGCGGTCGGTCAACTTCGAGAGCGGAGACACGGGAGGACGGGTCAGGTCTCTGACCCAGCGGCACAGGCCGCCTCCGTTCAGCCCCCAGCCGGGACGATTGCGAAGGCGGCGTTTATACGGAAATACCCGTCAATGGCAAGGGCTCACGCGGGATGGACGGCGTGACGAGCCGCCGCGCTCGTGCCTTCTCAGGGTTTCCCCAGCCCGATGCGTGGCGGCAACCCGCCGATTCTTGACTTGCCCGTTTCAAACGGAAACAAGGCACGCGAAGAACGGCTGAAACACCGACAGCACTGCGTTACCACAGGGACGGCATGGGGACGGCACTCGTATTCCCGGGGCAGGGCAGCCAGGCGGTCGGCATGGGCAAGGCGCTCGCGGACGCCTATCCGGAGGCCGCCCTGGTCTTCGCCGAGGTGGACGACGCGCTCGGCGAGAAGCTCTCCGCCATCATCTTCGACGGGCCGGCGGACGCGCTCACCCTCACGCGCAACACGCAGCCCGCCCTGATGGCCGTGAGCATCGCCGCGCTGCGCGCCCTGGCCGGCGGCGCCGGTCCGTTGCCGTCCTCCGTCACCTATCTCGCCGGCCACTCGCTGGGCGAATACGCAGCGCTTGCCGCCGCCGGCAGCCTGACGCTGGCGGACACCGCGCGCCTCCTTCGCCTCAGGGGCGAAGCCATGCAGCGCGCCGTACCACCAGGCGAGGGCGCCATGGCGGCTATCCTCGGCCTCGACGCCGACGCCGTTCGCGACGCGGCGGCGGAGGGCTCCGCGCCGGGCGAATTGTGCGAACTCGCCAACGACAATGGCGGCGGCCAGATCGTCATTTCCGGCCACGCCGCCGCCATCGAGCGCGCGCAGGCCGCCGCGAGGGCGAAGGGAGCCAGGCGTACGGTGCCGCTCCCGGTAAGCGGTCCGTTCCATTCGAGCCTCATGGCGCCGGCGGCGCGCGAGATGGCCGACGTCCTTGCCGGGGTCGCGATCCTGCCGCCGTCCGTTCCGGTCGTCGCCAATGTGACGGCTCGGCCGCACGAGGGCCCCGAGGCCATCCGCCGGCGTCTCGTCGAGCAGATCACCGGCACGGTACGCTGGCGGGAATCGGTCGCCTGGATGAGCGGGGCCGGCGTGACGCGGTTCGTCGAAATCGGGGCCGGCAAGGTGCTGTCGGGGCTCGTGAAGCGTATTTCACCCGATGCCGAGACCGCCACTGTCGGGACGCCCGACGAGGTCGCGACCGTCGCGCCGACACTGGTCTGAAGGAACAAGGGAACCGGAATGTTTGACCTCACGGACAAGATCGCCCTCGTGACGGGCGCGACCGGTGGCATCGGCGCCGCCATCGCCCGAGCGATCGTTGCCCAGGGCGGCTCTGTGGCGGTGACGGGGACGCGGCAGGCCGTGCTGGACGAACTGTGCGCGTCGATCGGCCCGAAGGCCAAGGGCTTCGTCTGCGACCTTGGCGACCGCGCGGCCGTCGATGCGCTGGCCCCGGCGGTCGAGGCCGAGTTCGGCCGCGTCGACATCCTCGTCAACAATGCCGGCATAACCCGCGACAACCTCTTCATCCGCATGTCCGACGATGACTGGGACAAGGTGATCGAGGTGAACCTCACCGCCGCCTTCCGGCTGACACGCGCGGTGCTGCGCGGCATGCTGAAGCGCCGGGCCGGCCGCATCATCGCCATGAGTTCCGTGGTCGGCGTCGCCGGCAATGCCGGGCAGCCGAACTACGCCGCCGCCAAGGCCGGCCTTCTCGGCATGACCAAGAGCCTCGCGAAGGAGGTCGGCCGGCGCGGCATCACGGTGAACGCCATCGCGCCCGGCTACATCGCCACGGCGATGGTCGATGCGCTGACCGATGCGCAGCGGGCCTCTGCCGTTGCCGAGGTTCCGGCGGACCGTTTCGGCACCCCCGAGGAGATCGCGGCGGCAGTGGTGTTCCTGGCCTCGCAGGAGGCCGCCTACATCACCGGCCAGACGCTGCACATCAACGGCGGCATGCACATCGAATAGCGGCGCGAAAGCCGCAGTCTACCATGGCTTGGCACCGCACACGGAACTGTGTTACAGGCCGCCGCCTGCCCGGCCCCGGGTCCGCCACCGCCGCGCGGCGGACCGGAGGGGAACGGCGGAAACGGCGCCGCATCCACTTTAGTGCTTTTCATCGGCGGCCGTTCCGATAGGAATGCCGCCAATCACACTGGACGCTCGCAGGGCGATTCTGGTTCAGTCAGTCCGCCACAATCAAGGTTAGGCCAAACATGAGCGATATCGCTGATCGAGTGAAGAAGATCGTCGTCGAGCATCTCGGTGTCGATGCCGCCAAGGTGACGGACAACGCGAGCTTCATTGACGATCTCGGCGCCGACAGCCTCGACACCGTCGAGCTGGTGATGGCCTTCGAGGAGGAGTTCGGCGTCGAGATTCCGGACGACGCCGCCGAGACCATCCTCACCGTCGGCGACGCGGTGTCGTTCCTGCAGAAGAACGCCAGCGCCTGAGCGGACGTTCGGTGATTGCCGGTCAGGGAAATGGAATGAGACGGGTCGTCGTTACCGGCCTCGGCCTCGTGACGCCGCTTGGTTGCGGCGTTGAGGCGACCTGGACCAACATCCTGGCCGGCAAGAGCGGCGCCCGCCGGATCACCGAGTTCGAGGTATCCGACATCGCCGCCCAGATCGCGTGCATCGTGCCGCGCGGTCCCGGCGCCGAGGGGAAGTTCAATCCGGACGACTGGATGGAACCCAAGGAGCAGCGGAAGGTCGACGACTTCATCATCTATGCCATCGCCGCCGCCGACCAGGCGCTGGCGGACGCGAACTGGCACCCGGAGAGCTCCGAGGACCAGAACGCCACCGGCGTCCTGATCGGGTCCGGCATCGGCGGGCTTCCGGGCATCGAGGAAGCGTCGATCCTGGTCCACGAAAAGGGTCCGCGCCGCCTCAGCCCGTTCTTCATCCCCGGCCGCCTGATCAACCTTGCCTCGGGGCAGGTGTCGATCAAGCATCAGCTCAAGGGACCGAACCACGCGGTGGTGACTGCCTGCTCGACCGGCTCGCACGCCATCGGCGACGCCGCCCGCCTGATTGCGCTCGGCGACGCCGACGTCATGGTGGCCGGTGGCGCGGAAGCGCCGCTTTCACGTCTGGCAATGGCCGGCTTTGCCGCCTGCCGTGCGCTGTCGACCCAGTACAACGACCAGCCCGAGAAGGCCTCGCGGCCCTACGACCGGGACCGTGATGGCTTCGTCATGGGCGAGGGCGCCGGCGTCGTCGTGCTGGAGGAGCGCGAGCATGCCATCGCCCGTGGTGCGAAGATCTATGGCGAGGTCATCGGCTACGGCATGTCCGGCGATGCCTACCACATCACGGCGCCCTCGATGGATGGCGACGGCGCCTTCCGCGCGATGACGGCCGCGATCAAGCGGGCCGGCATCTCGTCCGCCGACATCGACTACATCAACGCCCACGGCACCTCGACGCTCGCCGACGGCATCGAGCTTGGCGCGGTCGAGCGCGTCCTCGGCAATGCCGGGGCCAATGTGGCGATGTCCTCGACCAAGTCCGCCATTGGCCATCTCCTCGGCGCGGCCGGTGCGGTGGAGGCGATCTTCTGTCTCCTGGCGATGCGCGACAACATGGTTCCGCCGACGCTCAACCTCGACAATCCCTCGGTCTCGACCGAGATCGACCTTGTCCCGCATCAGGCGCGGGCCAAGGAAGTGAACGTCGCACTGTCGAACTCGTTCGGGTTCGGCGGCACCAACGCGACCCTGATCTTCCGTCGCGATGCCGCGTGACCGGGCGCGGGAAACGGCCACAATCGAACGGCAGCGTGCCGGACCCCATGCAGTCGAATCGGGTTCGGACGCCGACATGAACGACCTCAGCCGATCGCGCAGCGGATCGTCCGATCCGCGCCGGCCTCCCGTCAGCCCGAAGAGCGCCCGCGAGATGCTGCAGCCGCATCAGGTGCCGCCGCCGCCGGTCCGCTCCCGGGGCGCCCGCCACCCGCTGATCATCCTCCTCAACTTCTTCATCGTGCTGGTGGTGGTCGTGCTGATCGGCGGCGGCGCGTTCCTGTGGGGCAAGATCACCTTCGACCAGCCGGGCCCGCTCGCCGAGCAGCAGCAGTTTCGCATCATGCCGGGCCAGAACCTTGCGATCGTGGCCCGGAACCTCAGCAATGTCGGCGCCGTCTCGAACGAATGGCTGTTCCGGCAGGGCGTCCAGTTCTACGGGGCGGCGACCAGCCTCCAGGCCGGCGAGTACCTCATCCCGGCCGGCGCCTCGATGCGCGAGGTCATGGACCTCTTCGTCGGCGGCAACGTCGTCGTCTATTCCGTCACGATCCCCGAGGGCTTCACGAGCCAGCAGGTCGTGAACCGGCTGATGGCCGACCAGAACCTGACGGGCGACATCACCGAGGTTCCCGCCGAGGGGACCCTCCTTCCCGACACCTATCACTTCAACACCGGCGACACCCGTCAGCAGGTCATCGATCAGATGGCGCGCGCCCGTGACCGCGCCGTTGCCGACGTCTGGGCGCGCCGCGCACCGGACCTGCCGATCCGCACGCCGGAAGAACTCGTGATCCTTGCCTCGATCGTCGAGAAGGAAACCGGCATCGCTGACGAGCGGAGCCGCGTGGCCGCCGTGTTCATCAACCGCCTTAACAGCGGCATGCGGCTGCAGTCCGATCCCACCATCATCTACGGCATCTATGGCGGCGCCGGCCGACCGCCGGGCGAACCCATCCGCCAGAGCCAGATCGACCAGCGGACGCCGTACAACACGTACCAGATCGACGGCCTGCCGCCGGGCCCGATCGCGAATCCGGGGATGGCGTCGCTCGAAGCCGTCGCAAACCCGTCCCGGACGAATGACCTCTACTTCGTCGCCGACGGCACGGGCGGGCATGTGTTTGCCACGACGCTGGAAGCGCACAATCGCAACGTTGCCCGCTGGCGCCAGATCGAGCAGCAGCAGCGCGAGGCGGCCGAGGCGGCTGCGGCCGCGGCTGCGGCGGCTGCCGCAGCGACTGCTGCAAATCCGCCCGCCCCTGATTCCGCGGCTCCTGCGCCCGCGCCCCTGCCGTAGCAGCCAATCCGACGCCGCGGTTCCAGCCGCGGCGTCCGAGGTCGAAGCGATCCGATGAGCCCGGCCCCCTCAATCCATTCCATGACCGGCTTCGCCCGTGCGGAAGGCTCGGCCTTCGGCCTGCGCTGGATCTGGGAACTGCGCAGCGTCAACGGCAAGACGCTCGACCTTCGCTATCGCGGCCCGGCGGGCACCGACCAGCTCGAGCCTTTCCTGCGCGAGCGCATCGCGGCAAGGATCGTTCGCGGTTCCATCCAGGCGAACCTCACAATCCAGCGCGAGGGAACCGCATCCGCGGTGCGCGTCGACCGCGCGGCGCTCGCCGAACTCGTCGCCGTCGCGCGCGAACTCGGGCAGGCCGAGCCGGCGATCGACCGCCTGCTTGCCATTCGCGGCATCGTCGAGATCGTCGAGGGCGACCCCGAGCCGCCCGCCGGCCTGAACGAGGCGGTCCTCGCCACCCTGGACGTCGCCGTCGCCGATCTGGCCGCGGTCCGCCACTCGGAGGGTGTCGCGATCGTGAAGATCCTGTCGGCAAGGGTCGACCGGATCGAGGCGCTGGCGGGGGAGGCCGAGAGCCACCCGTCGCGGACGGCCGAGGCGATCCGCGTCCGGCTCGCCGAGCAGGTGGCCGCCCTGTTTTCCGCGACGAGCGCCCTCGATCCCGACCGGCTCCATCAGGAGGCGATGCTTCTTGCCGCAAGGGCCGATATCCGCGAGGAACTCGATCGGCTGGTTGCCCATGTCGCGGCGGCGCGGCTGCTCCTCGCCGAGGGTGGAGCGATCGGCCGTCGCCTCGATTTCCTGGCGCAGGAGTTCAACCGCGAGAGCAACACCCTGTGCGCCAAGGCGAACGATCGTGGATTGACGGCGATCGGACTTGAACTCAAGGCGACGGTGGATCAGTTCCGCGAGCAGGTGCAGAATCTGGAGTAGGCGGTGAGCAAGGCTGAAGGCCCGACGATCGCCCGCAGGGGGCTGATGCTGGTCCTGTCGTCGCCGTCCGGCGCCGGCAAGTCGACGCTGACGCGCATTCTCACGGCGCGGGACGACAAGCTTCGCCTCTCGATCTCGGTGACCACGCGACCGCGCCGGCACAGTGAAGCCGACGGCGTCCACTATCACTTCATCGACCTGAAGACGTTCCGCCAGATGAAGGAGGCCGGCGACCTGCTGGAATCCGCCGAGGTCCACGGCAACCACTACGGCACGCCGCGCCAGCAGGTGGAGGATGCGCTCGCAGCCGGTCGTGACGTGCTCTTCGACATCGACTGGCAGGGGACGCAGCAACTCGCCCGCGCCATGCCGGACGATCTCGTCCGGGTCTTCGTGCTGCCGCCGTCGATGGAGGAACTGCAGGCCCGGCTCGAACGCCGCGCCGAGGACGATCCCGACATCATCGCCCGCCGCCTCGCCGCCGGCCGCGATGAGATCCGGCACTGGGAGGAGTATGACTACGTGATCGTCAACGACGATCTCGACCGCTCCCTGCACGACGTCCAGGCGATCCTTGCCGCCGAGCGGCGGCGCCGGATCCGTCAGCCGGGTCTGGCTTCCTTCGTCGAAGGCCTGCTCGTCGCGAAGGCCGCCGAGCGCGCGTAGGCGTTGGCCAGCCTGAGAAAGCCGTCGACGTCGATCTCCTCCGCCCGCCTTGTCCCCTCGATTCCCGTCTCTTCCAGGAGCGCGGCCGGATCGACCCCGAGGCTCCGGAGGCTCTGCCGCAGCATCTTGCGCCGCTGGCCGAACGCTGCCGCCGTGACGCGCTCGACGGCGGCCACCGGCGCGTCCGCCGCGTCCTTCCGCGGCAGAAGCTCCACCACGGACGAGGTGACCTTCGGCGACGGCGTGAAGGCGCGCGGATCGATGTCGAACAGGATGCGGCTTTCCGCGCGCCACCCGGCAAGGACACCGAGCCGGCCATAGGCCTTGTCCCCCGCCCTGGCGACGATCCGCTCCGCCACCTCGCGCTGGAACATCAGGGTGAGCGACAGCCAGCGCGGCGGCCACGGACCCTTCGTCAGCCAGCCGGTGAGAAGCGGCGTGGCAATGTTGTAGGGAAGGTTCGCGACGATGCGGAGCGGGCCCTCGGCGAGATCCTCGATGTTCGTGGCCAGGGCGTCGCCAGGAATGACCTCGAGCCGGCCGGGATAGTGCGCCGCGACCTCGGCGAGCGCGGCCACGCAGCGGTCGTCGCGCTCGATTGCCACCACCTTGCGCGCGCCTTCCAGGAGGAGGGCGCGCGTCAGGCCGCCGGGGCCGGGTCCGATTTCGATCACCGTGACGTCGGCGAGCCGCCCCGCCGAGCGGGCGATCCGACCCGTCAGGTTGAGGTCGAGGAGGAAGTTCTGGCCGAGCGATTTCTTCGCATCAAGGCCGAACGCGGTGATGACGTCGCGGAGCGGTGGCAGGCCGTCGAGGGCCGTCGCCATCAGGCGAAGCCGCCGGCGAGAACGCGGGCGAGGCGGATGGCGGCGATCAGGCTGGTCGGCCGCGCGATGCCGCGGCCGGCGATGTCGAGCGCCGTGCCGTGGTCGGGCGAGGTCCGCACGAAGGGGAGGCCGAGCGTGACGTTGACGCCCTCGTCGAAGGCGAGGGTCTTCACCGGGATCAGCGCCTGGTCGTGATACATGCACAGCGCGGCGTCATAGCCCTGCCGCGCCTCGGGACGGAACATTGTATCCGCCGGCTGCGGCCCCCGCGCGTCGATGCCTTCCGCCCGCAGCGCATCCACCGCCGGCCGGACGATCGTCTCGTCCTCGGTGCCGATCGTGCCGCCTTCGCCCGCGTGCGGATTGAGGCCGGCGACCGCGAGGCGGGGGGCATGAATTCCGAAGCGGCGGCGGAGGTCGCCGGCCACAATCCGCCCGGTCGAGACGATCAGTTCGATGCTGAGCGCCGACGGGACGCGGGCGAGCGGGATGTGGATCGTCACCGGCACGGTGCGAAGGCCTGGCGCGGCGATCATCATGACCGGCTGCACGGCGGCCCCGGTCCACGCCTCGGCCAGCGCGCCGAGGAACTCGGTGTGGCCGGGATGGGGGAAGCCGGCGGCGTACAGCGCCTCCTTGCTGATGGGGTTCGTCACCACAGAGCCGGCCTCGCCAAGGCGCACGAGTTCCACCGCGCGCTCGATCGCCTCGACCACCGCCGGGGCGTCCTCCCGCCGGGGCGTCCCGGCGGCTGCTTTCGCGGACGCGCGAAGCGGCAGGACGGGGAGGGCCGTGGGGAATGCTTCGGCGGCGTCGCCGGCCGCGACCTCCCGGAGTTTCACCTCCCAGCCGAGCGCCTCCGCCCGGTCGGCGAGCAGAGCTGGGTCGGCGAGGCAGAGGAAGGGCGGCAGCCCGCCCTCCTTCCGCATGAGCCAGGCCCGGAGTGCGAGCTCCGGGCCGATCCCCGCGGGCTCGCCCATGGTCAGTGCGACCACGGGCGCGTGGCTCGGCACGGCTAGAACCGCTGGATGATGGCCCGGGCGCGGAGTTCGGCAAGGTAATCCTCGCCAATCTGCTCGCCGCGCTGGATGATGAGCTGGTTGGTGATGTCGACGCGGGCCGCCTCGTTGCCGGCGACTTCCGTGATCGAGCACACAGCGATCACCTCGATGCCCTGCGACGTGCGCTCCGGCCGTGTCGTCCGTCCCGCCTGCGTCGTCTCGAGCGCATCCCGCTGGGCCTGATTCAGCCGGCTCGCGTTCCGGCCGATGTCGACGACCACCACACCACGGAGCGCGGCGGCCTGGGCAAGCGCGCCGTCGCAGCCGGCAAAGCGCTGGCGGAAGGCTTCCGCTTCGCTGCGGCGCTGGTTCACCACCGCAGCCGAGGCATCGCCGGGGATGACGAAGATGATCTGCTGCAGTCGGTACTCCCGCACTGTCTCGGTCTGCCGGCCCTGAGCGAGGAGTGCGGCGGTCACATCGTCTTGGCGGACACCCGGATTGATCTGGATCCGGTTCTGCATGAGCACCGCCCAGGCGATCTGCGCCTGCAGGCGGCGCTTCAGGCTCTCGGGCTCGATGCCCGACTGGCGCAGGGCATCATTGAACTGCGAGAGGCTCATCTGGACCTGCCCCGCGATGGACGCAAAGGCCGAATCGATCTGCGACTGCGGAACGTTGACGCCGAGGCGGATGGCCTCGCCAAGCTGGACGAGTTCGTCGATCAGTTCGTTGGTCGCCGACGAATTGCTGGGCGTCTGGCCGGAGATGCGCTGGAGCGCCACGCGCTGCTCGACGTCGTAGCTCGTGATCGGCACGCCGTTGACGGTTGCGACGATGGTGATGGCGAAGGCGTTGCCTGCCGGGACGATGAGAAGGGCGGCAAGGACGATCGCGAGAGGTCGGAGGAAGCGGCGCATCAGGTCAATCAACTCCGGGTGTGCGAAGGGGGCTTGGTCGCCAGGCGGCCAACAGGCGGCAGAAATTCGACGAAAGAACGACGGGCTAGCGCGGCGCGAGGTCGAAATCGCCCAGCGTTCGCAGCTGGAGCCCGAAAAGAATGGTCCGGTTCACGTCGGGCGATCCCGGTTCGCGGCTCTCGGAATAACGGATCGACATCGCCGCGCAATCGCATTCATACGCGATGCCGATGTAGTTGCTGATCACAGTAGACGTGACGAAATCGTACCCGATTCCGCCCGACAGCGTCCAGTTCGGTCCGATGGCAACCTGGGCCCGCGCCTCCAACTCCAGCGCGGTCTCGGGGTCTCCGCCGAGATCGAGGCGCGAGCGGTCATAGGCAAGGCCGATCGAGGCCTCGACCGGTCCGACCGCAAGGTTGCCGACCAGCGACCCGCGCTCGAGCGCGTAGGTCATCGCGTCGAAACGGCCCGACAGCGCCAGGCTGTTGCCCCTGACTCCGGTCGCTGTGACGTTCGCCACCAGATCGGAACGCGGCCCGTCGAGCCCCGAGCCGAAGCCCGTCAGGCGGATATCCTCCGTCGCGAACGAATTGGGGCCGCCGAGATGGAACGACTGGCCGACGATGGCCTCGATCGTCGACCCGCCGCCGAACGTGCCGGTGTAGCGGAGCGCGAGCGTGAGGCGCGAGCCGCCTTCGGCGCGATCCCAGCCCGGCGCCCGGTCCCAGGCGAGGAGGTTCGTCGTGTCGAAGACCAGGCTCTGCGCGTCGTCGTTGGGCAGCGCCCCGATGTGCTGTTCGCCCGTCCGCCCGATGAGCTGAACGATGGGCTCGATGATGTGCGCGGACTGCCCCATCGTGATGAGGAATGGCCACGCCCAGTCGAGGCCGATCGCCCCGATCGCGCGGGCCGCGATCGGTCCGGCGATGACGCCGGGCGGCGGCGCCGTAAGGTTCATCACGTAAAGGTCGCCGCGGACATAGGCGAAGGGCGTGAACACCTGACCGAGCGGCCCGATGATCTCGCGGCGCCACGACACTTCCTCGCTGATGCGGGCCGTCGTCCCGGCAAGGCCGTAATAGTACGTGTCGGGGCCGACCATGAACGGGTCGTTTTCACCGCGCGACAGGACGGTCGTGTTGCCGGTGAAGCGGACCTCGCCGCCGAGGACCGGCCGGTCGAGGACGACGTCGTGGTCGATGGTCGGGTAGACGACCGCCTGCCGCGCCTGGTCGGTCGTCGGCCCGGGATTGCGGACGTCCTGGAAATGGTAGGCACGCGCCTCGAGGAAGGCCCGGTCGTTGAGCCCGGTCAGATACACCTCAGAGGTGATGAAGCCGCTGCTCGGATTGAGCGTGCGGTAGTCGCGCGAGAAGGACCGATCGGTCTGCAGCGTGCCGTCCCAGCCGAACGTCCAGAACCGGCTGAGATTGAGCTCGCCCTGGGTGCGGACGCCGCCGCGGAACTGGAGCGGACCGGGGTTCCACTGCGCCACGAGGGCGCCGTCGATCGTGTAGGTACCGAGGCGCGTCCGGTGCCGCCACTCGAGTTCGGTCAGGAAGCCGGCATTGGAGAAGAAGGTCGGCGTGACCGTGAGGTCGTAGTTCGGCGCGATGGCCCAGAAGAACGGGATGCCCACGCCGAAGCCGAGCGTGTTGGAGAGTGAGAAATCCGGATAGAGAAACCCGGTCGCCCGCGTCACGGTGGGGTCGGGCGTCGAGAAGCGCGGGATGAACGCCACCGGGACGCCGAGGAACTCGAGGCGCGCCCGCTCGAAGTAGATCATCCTCTCTTCCTGATTGTGGATGATGCGGGCAGCGCTGACATTCCATAGCGGCGGCCGGGTGCTCTCCTCGAAGCGAATCTCGCAGGCCGTGTAGGTCGCGTTGCTGAACTCGGTGATCTCGGTGCTGAAGCGCTCGGCACGGTCGGCGGTGAAGAACGTCCGCTCGGTCGTGGCGACGAAGAGCTGCTCGATGAATCCCTCGCGGAAATCATCCGTCACATCCGCCTGCGCGGCCTGGTAGACGGTCCCGTCCGGCGCCACGATCCGCACATTGCCGACCGCAACGAGCCGTCCGGTCGTCTGGTAGTAGGTCATCCGGTCGGTAGTCAGCAGGTAGCCGTCGTAGCGGACCACGACGTTGCCGACCGCGGAAATGAGATCCTCGTCGTAGTTGTAGACAAGATTGTCGGACTCGAGGAACAGCTGTGGGGCGTCCTGCGCCGCCGCCGGCAGGGCGCGGACCAGCAGGAACAGAATCGCAAGGGCGGTCCACGCCAGCCACCGCCGGCCGGGACCACCAGCCGATCGGGACAGGATGGGGCCTGCGATCATCCATCCTCCGTACGCAACAACAGGCTGACGCTCACCAGCATCGCGAGGATGACCGGAGCCCAAGCTGCGATCCCCGGTGGCACGATGCCGCTTCGTCCAAGATCGCCCGAAACTACCAAGAGGAGGTAAAGCATGAACCCGCTGGCCGCGCCAGCGATGGCCAGCCGCCCGATATGAAGCGTACGGGAGAAGCGAAGCGACACGACGGCGGCGATAAGTACCATCGCCACAAGCAGAATCGGCAACGAGACCAGCGTGCTGAGCTGCATCCTGAGGTCGGTCGCGGGCAGCGCCGTCTGGCGCGCGATCTCGATGAGGCCCGGGAGTCGCCAGAATGCCACAGTGGCGGGATCGGCGAGTGACTCGTTGATCTGGGCCGCGGTCAGGTTGGTGTGGAGGCGGAACTGCTCCCCCTCCCGCGCCGGCGCTCCGACCGGCGTGACGACGGCCCGGTTCATGACCCACTCGTCGCCCTCGAGGTCGGCGGTCCGAGCATCCACGCGGAGGCGCAGCGTACCGTCGTCGGCGAACACGAACGCGGTCACCCCGCCGGCGAGGCTGGTACCGTTGTTCCTGCTGCGCAGCGCACCGATGATCGACGGGCCGTCATCGCCGTTCTGCCGCAGCCAGACCTGCCCGCCCTCGCCGAAGCTGGCGGTCCGGACGAAGGCGCCGCCAAGCGGGACCGACAGTTCGCGCAGGGCGACCGCGGCGGGATTGTAGACGGTGATGGCCAGGAGCCCGACGAGGAACGCGACGATCCCCGCCGGCAGCAGCATCTGCCAAGCCGAGACTCCGGCGGAGCGCGCGACCGTCAGTTCGAGCCGCCGGTTGAGCTGCACGAACGTGATCATCGCTCCGAACAGCACCGCGAAGGGGAGAACCGATTCGGCAAGGCTTGGGCCGCGGAGGAAGGAGACGGCGATCGCGGTCCCGGCCATCATGCCGGCCGTGCCGATGAACCGGGCGAGCTGCGTGAAGTCGATGATCGAGACGAGCACGATGAAGACGCCGAAGATGACCAGCGTGGTCTTCGCAAGCGTCCAGCCGATATGCCGCGACAGCGTGAAACCGATCCGCATCAGGCGGCCCCGATCGCACGCTGGCGCCGAAACGGCCGCCGCAGCCAGTCCGGCCGCCGCGGGCTGCGGCCGGTCGCCAGCGCTGCGATGGGCAGACCGATGCCGAGGAGCGGGACGAGGTAGACGGGCAGGAGGAGCGCGGGCGTGTCTTCGAGCGTCTCGCCGAAATAGAGGTTGGCCGCGACCAGAACGGCTGAGAATGCCGCGGTGCCCGTGGTGACGAGAACCCGCCCCTGGCGCGCCGAGCGCGGCGCCCCGAGGAACACCGCCGGGAGGAGGGCAAGGACGAGGACATAGAGCGGCTCGGTGAGCCGGCCGTGGAGTTCCGCGGCATACACGAACGGATTGGCCTGGTAGAGCGGATCGCTCAGGTCAGGCGCCAGGAGGTAGGGCAGCGGCCGCTCGCTCGGGCGAGTGCCGTCGGGGCCGCTTGAATTGGCAAGGCTGGCGAGGTCGAGCGGATATGTGTCGAACGCAATCACGGAGATCGCGTTCGAATCGGTGGCCCGTCGCTGGATCACACCGTCCTGCATCAGCAGGAACTTCCCTTCCGCCCGGTCAACGACGGAGGCGGTCCGGGCGAGGTAGGCAATTGTCTGCGTCGGATCGTGACGGTCGAAGACGAAGATCTCCTCGAGCCGGCCCCCAGGTTCGATCGACCGCACCTGCATCACCACGTCGCGGCCGAGCGAACGAAACTGTCCCGGGCGGATGAGCGAAGCGATGACGTTGGCGTTCACCTCGGACAGCAGCCGGTTGGTCTCGCGCGCCGTGATCGGATGGAAATAGAGCGACGATGCCGCCGAAAGGAGGAAGACCGGGATCGCAACGGCCAGGATCGGCCTCACCAGGATGCCGGGCGATCCTCCGGAAGCGTTGAGGCTGACCAGTTCCGAATCACCGTTCAGGCTGTTGAGCGTCACGATGACGACGATGAGCATCGTCACCGGGGTAACGATCATGACCAGGCCGGGAACCAGCAGGAGCGATGCCTCGAGGAATACGCCCACGCCCTGGCCGCGATCGGTGACCAGTGACAGCTGGCGTAGGGCCTGGGTGGCCCAGATCGTTATCGAAAACGCCGGAAATGCGACAAGGAACGCGCCCAGCAGCTTGCGGAAAATGTAGCGCTGGACCAGATTCATCGCGAAACAGGAAGTTCGCACGGACGCTCGTTCGCGCCCGGGAGCGGGCACGCCGGACGGCCGTCATGTCCAATGTCCCGATGGTGGCCCAGCGACCCCATCGGCCTCACGCCAGCCACCATCACCGATCGATCCGATCGCCCAGCCAACCCACGCGACCACACAAGGTCTGCCGCCGTCTTACAAGGGGCAATGATGACTTCCGTTCCAGCCATCAATTTCGTGAAACCCGGCGGTGCCGTCAGGGGCACGGTGATCGTGTTCGCCGGTGACGGCCTGTCGCTCGGGCCGCAGGCGGCCGCCCTCGGCGCCAAGGCGCTGATCGACAAGGCAGCCACGCTTGCCGAGTTCAAGGCCAAGCCCCGGACGACCCTCGACATCCTTGCTCCCGACATCGCCGGCGTCGACCGGCTCGTGGTCGTCGGCTTCGGCAAGGGCGACAAGATGACCGGGCAGGACTGGCAGAAGCTCGGCGGCGCCGCCTACGGCGCGCTGCGCCGCGGCCAGGACGCGACGGTGCTGCTGGAGCGGCCGGATGGCGAGGACGGGACGGACGCGCCCGAGTTCGCCCTTGGCGCGATGCTGCGCGCCTATGGCTTCGACAAGTACAAGGGCGGGCGGCCGGGCCGGAACGACGAGGAATCGGAAGCCGCGAAGAAGCCTCCCGCGAGCGTCACGATCGCGGTCGCGGATTCGGCGAAGGCAAAGCGCGCCTGGGCCGCCCGCCTGGCGGTGGGCGAGGGCGTCAACCTTGCCCGCGACCTCGTCAACGAGCCGGCCAACGTTCTTGGCACGATCGAATACGCCGACCGCGTGAAGGACCTCGAGGCGCTGGGCCTCTCCGTCGAGATCCTCGTCGAGAAGGATATCCGGAAGCTTGGCATGGGCGCGCTCCTCGGGGTTGCCCAGGGCTCCGTTCGTCCGCCGCGCGTCGCGATCATGACCTGGAGCGGCGGCAAGGCGAAGGACAAGCCGGTGGTGCTCATCGGCAAGGGCGTCGTATTCGATACCGGCGGCATCTCGATCAAGCCGGCCGCCGGCATGGAGGACATGAAGGGCGACATGGGCGGCTCCGCCGCCGTCGTCGGCACGCTCGCCACGCTGGCGCGGCGGAAGGCCAGGGCGAACGTCGTCGGCATCATCGGCCTGGTCGAAAACATGCCCGACGCCAATGCCATGCGGCCGGGCGATATCGTCACGTCGATGTCGGGGCAGACCGTCGAGGTTCTCAATACCGACGCGGAAGGCCGCCTGGTCCTTGCCGATCTGCTCCACTACAGCCAGCAGCGCTGGTCGCCGCGCCTGATGATCGACCTCGCGACCCTCACCGGCGCGATCATCGTGGCGCTCGGCCACCACTATGCCGGCCTGTTCTCGAACGACGACTCGCTTGCGACCGCGCTGACCGCGGCCGGTGAAGCCTCAGGCGACCGCCTGTGGCGGATGCCGCTCGGCAGCGAGTACGACAAGGCGATCGATTCCAAGAACGCCGACATGAAGAACATCGGCGGCCGGGACGGCGGCTCGATCACGGCGGCGCAATTCCTCAAGCGCTTCGTCAAGGATACGCCCTGGGCGCATCTCGATATCGCCGGAACGGCGATGGGCTCGCCGTCGAACGACACCAACCGGTCGTGGGGCTCAGGTTTCGGGGTGCGCCTCCTCGACCGGCTGATCGCGGACAACTACGAAGGATAGCGTGACCGAGGTTTTGTTCTACCATCTGCAGCGCCAGCCGCTCGAAGCCGTCCTCCCAGGCCTTCTGGAGAAGACGCTCGAGCGGAACTGGCGCGCCGTGGTGCAGGCAGGTTCGGCCGAGCGCGTCGCCGCCCTCGACGCCCATTTATGGACCTATACGGACGAGTCCTTCCTGCCGCACGGGACCGACGCCGAACCGGACGGGCAGGCGATCGTCCTCACGGCGGGGGACGGCAATCCGAACGGCGCGACGGTCCGCTTCTTCGTCGACGGCACCGTGCCCGTGGATGCGGCGGGATACGAGCGGGTGGTCATCATTTTCGACGGCAACGACCCGGCCGCCCTCGAATCCGCCCGCGGGGCCTGGCGCTCGCTCGTTGCGGAAGGACACGCGGCGACATATTGGCAGCAGAACGGCGAGGGGCGGTGGGAGAAGCGGGCGGGTTGACCAAAGCCGCGCCAATGCTTGCCTTTTGCCGTTGCAGCCGCCGCTCTCAATTCCCAACTGTGGTATTCCGGTCATAGACGCTCGGTTGCGCCGGGTGGTAGTTTTGGAACAAGTGGAATAGCCAGCTTCGTCTGGCTGGAGGCGTGTGTGTCGGTGAAGCGGCTTCTCATGGCCAGTGTTGCGATCGTCGGGCTCGCCGTGCCCGCGATGGCGGCTGACGCCGTGCCGCCGGTCCCGCCGGTTGCACCCGTCGCTCCGCCCGTTGCGACCGGCTTCAGCTGGACGGGCCCCTATGTCGGTGCGTTCGGCGGCTATGGCTTCGGCCTTTCCTCCGCGACGGCGACGGGAATCGGGACCGACGGCGGGTTCGACGAGAACACGCTCGGCGCTACGCTGCCCGTCGGGACGCAGGGCCTCCTCGGCGGCATCACCGTTGGCTACAACCGCGATACCGGTGTGCTCCTCTTCGGCATCGAAGGCACGGCCGGCTACAACAATGGCGCCGGCGCCACGACGGTCACCCCCGGTATCGGCAACGTCGATCCGGACGGGACCGTGAACGACGATTTCGGCACCGTGAACTATGGCTGGTACGCCACGCTGGGCGGCCGCGTCGGTCTCGCAATGGACCGCACGCTCCTCTTCGCGAGCGCCGGCGGCGTCGTCACCCAGTACATCGCGACCTACGGCGATCTCGACAACCCCGGCCCGGCAGCGGATCCCAGCGACCTCACGACCCTCACCGGCCCGCAGTTCGGCTACGTTCTGGGCGCCGGCGCCGAGTTCGCCTTCGATGCGAACTGGACGGCGAAGCTCGAGTACAACTACCTGAACCTCGGCACGGACACGACGGGCAACCTCGATGGGGATACCTTCACCCATCGCAACAGCTCGCACCTGATCCGCTTCGGCCTCAACTACCTCTTCGGCAACTAGGCTTCGGCGTCGCGTGTTCACTCTCCCTGCGCGATGACGAGATCGACGCAGGGCCACCACGTCGCCTTCTGCCGACAGATCCTTCCCAAACCTCGTCTTTGCCGGGCTTGACCCGGCAACCCATGATGAGTCGCATCACGGGTGATCGATGCGGTGATGCTTGCCGCATCGCTCCGAGCGGGCGGCGCGTCATCATGGGTCCCCGGGTCAAGCCCGGGGAAGACGAGTTTGAGAGGTCTCTCTCGCCAACGGGAGAGGCGATGAGCCCTGTGTCTTCGCACGCGCTTGCGCTGGGGCGAGTGGCGCCGGGACTGCGCCTGCTTCGCGCCCGAAGCGCTACCCCGCCATCGCCGCTTCGAGTTCGTCGCTCAGCGTCAGCCATTCCTCCTCGGCGGCCGCAAGCTTCTTCTGGGCGTCGGCCCGCTCGCGCGAGCGGAGCGTGACCGTGTTGCCGCCGGCAGCGTAGGTCGCGGGGTCGGCGAGGACGGCGTCGAGGCGCTGAATCTCCTTGTGAAGCGACGCCAGCAACGCCTCGACCTTCTTGATCTTTTGCCGGAGCGGTGCCGCCTGTTCGCGCCGTGCCGCCGCCTCGCGCCGACGCTCCTGCGCCGACTCCTTCGATCCCGCGCCGCCGGCGGACTTGTCGCCCCCGCCATCGCTCCCGCGCTCCTCGAGGATGCGGCGGCGGTAGTCCTCCATGTCGCCCTCGAAGCGCGACACGGTGCCGTTGGCAACGAGGAGCAGCCGGTCGACCGTGGCGTCGAGGAGGTGCCGGTCGTGGCTGATGATGATGACGGCGCCCGCGAAGTCCGTCAGCGCCTGGACGAGCGCCTGGCGGCTGTCGATGTCGAGATGATTCGTCGGCTCGTCGAGGATGAGGAGATTGACGCCGGGGAAGGCGGCGATGCCGAGGAGGAGCCGCGCCTTCTCGCCGCCGGAGAGTTCGCCGGTCGGCGTGTTCATCTTGTTGCCGGGAAAGCCGAGCGCGCCGGTGCGCGCCCGGACCGACGCTTCGGGCACATCCGGCATCAGCTTGCGGACATGGTCGAACGCCGATCCGGCCGGGTTGAGCTCGTCGAGCTGGTGCTGCGCGAAATAGCCGACCTTCAGCTTGGCGAGACGAAGGTCGCCGGACTGCGGCTGCAAGCGGCCGGAGATGAGTTTGGCCAGCGTCGACTTGCCGTTGCCGTTCTGGCCGAGGAGGCCGATCCGGTCGTCGGTGCCGATGGTGAGGTCGATCCCGCGCAGCACCGAAACGCCCGGCTGGTAGCCCGCGGTCACATTGTCCATCGCCACGATCGGCGGCGCCGCTGGCTTCTTCGGGTCGGGGATCGTGAACGGATAGACGTGCTCGTTCACCAGTTCGGCGATCGGCTCCATCTTCTCGAGCGCCTTGAGCCGCGACTGCGCCTGCTTGGCCTTGCTCGCCTTCGCCTTGAAGCGCTCGACGAACGCCATCATGTGGTCGCGCTGCGCCATCTGCTTGTCGCGCATCTTCAGCTGCAGCGCCTGCTGCTCGCGCCGCTGGCGGTCGAACGAGGTGTAGCCGCCGCGATAGAGCGTCAGCTTCCCCTCGTTGAGATGGACGATCGTGTCGACAGCGGTGTCGAGGAGGTCGCGGTCATGCGAGACGATCAGCACCGAGTGCGGGTATTTCGCAAGGAACGTCTGGAGCCAGAGGGTGCCCTCGAGATCGAGATAGTTCGTCGGCTCGTCGAGGAGGAGAAGGTCCGGCTGGGCGAACAGCGCCGCGGCGAGCGCCACGCGCATCCGCCAGCCGCCCGAGAGGGCAGAGCAGGGGCCGCGCATCGTCTCCGGGCTGAAGCCGAGGCCGGAGAGGATCGACCCGGCCCGCGCTTCCGCCGAATGGGCGCCGATGTCGCCGAGCCGCATGTGGATCTCGGCGATCCGGTGCGGATCCTTCTCGGTCTCCGCCGCCCGGAGGAGATTGGCCCGCTCGGTGTCGGCCGCGAGCACCACGCTGAGCAGCGACTCCTCGCCGGCGGGCGCTTCCTGCGCCACTTCGCCGATCCGCCAGTTCCGCGGCACGCTGATCGTGCCATCCTCGGGCGAAAGGATGCCCGTGATGAGCCCGAACAGCGTTGATTTCCCCGCGCCGTTCCGCCCGACTAGCCCGGCGCGCGCGCCGGGCTGGATGGTGACCGAGGCATGGTCGAGGAGGGTCCGGCCGGCGATCCGGTAGGTGATGTCGCTGATCTGAAGCATGATGGCGCGCTTGTGCCGAAGCGCGCGAAGGGAGGCAAGCTGCGTTGACCGCGCAGGGCGATCGGGCGTATCGACGTTCAGGAGCAACACCAGCCAAGGAGGGTTTCATGTCCGCCATTGTCCCAACCGGGCTGGTCGCGCAGGGATAGCGCGCTCGGACGCCGACCCGCGTTCGTTCGACTGCAGCGCCTTCGGGTGCGCACCCTCTCGATCAGCTGAGCCTGCCCGCCCGTCCCCGTATCGGGGCCGCGTGGGAGATTTGCGCTCAACCGGCTCCGTCCGGAGCCATCGATCGAGACTCCAATGATCCCATCCTTCTCCGACCTGGCCGCGTTCGGCTGGTCGCAGCACTTTCAGGCACAGCTCGGCGACGACGCGGGGCTGATTCCGGCGCGCGTTGCCATCGTCCACCGCAACGGCGTCGATATCGTCGCCCCCGGCTTCGAGGCCCGCGCCACCCTCCGTCCCTGGGGCGAGGAGGAGATGCCGACGATCGGCGACTGGGTCCTCGTCGATCCCGCGATCCTGCGGGTCGAGCGGGTCCTCACGCGCCGCAGCCTCTTCAAGCGGAAGGCAGCCGGCACGGCGCACCGCATCCAGCTGCTCGCGGCCAATGTCGATACCGTGCTGGTCGTGTCGTCCTGCAACCACGACTTCAACCTCGCACGGATCGAGCGCTACCTCGCGCTCGCCCGCGAGGCCGAGGTCGAGCCGGTGGTCGTCCTCACCAAGGCCGACACCACGGAGGACGCCGCCTCCTACGCGGCGGAGGCCGCCCGGCTTGCCGCCGGCCTCATGGTCGAGACCTGCGACGCCCGCGATCCGGCGATCATCGAGCGGCTCGGCCCGTGGCTGAGGCCGGGCCAGACCATCGTGCTGATGGGCTCGTCGGGCGTCGGCAAATCGACGCTCGTCAACACGCTGATGGGCACGGGCGCGATCGCCACCGCTCCCATCCGCGAGCACGATTCGCACGGCCGCCACACCACTACCGGCCGCTCGCTCCACCACATGGCGACGGGCGCCTGGCTCATCGACACCCCCGGCATCCGCGAGCTCCAGCTCACCGACGCCCAGGAGGGCATCGCCGAGGTCTTCACGGACGTCGTGGACCTTGCTGCGCGCTGCCGCTTCCACGATTGCCGGCACGAGACCGAGCCGGGCTGCGCCGTGCGTGCCGCGATCGAGGACGGCACGCTCGACCCGGATCGCCTGTACCGCTTCCAGAAGCTGAAGCGCGAGGAAGCCCTGAACAGCGCCACGCTCGCCCAACGCCATGCCGCGTCGCGGGCGTTCGGCAAACACGCCCGGGCGGTCATGGCGGCCAAGCAGAAGCGCCGGGACTGGTAGGGGCGGGGGCCGCGCGCCAACCCACCGCCGTCCCGGGGCCGCGAAGCGGAACCCGGGACCTGTTGTGCGGAGGGCACGGGGTTCGCCAAGGACCGGCCGTGCCCGGGGAACAAAGGGTTCCGGATCAGCCTTCGGCTGTCCGGAACGACGGATCTGATCCTTCTGGACGAGGTGGGGAACTACCCCAATACATGCTCCAGCAGCGCCGGGATCATCGGCGCCTGGCCGGGCAGCAGCTTCACCGCGGCGACGTCCGGGGAAAACCAAGCCGCGCGGTCGGCCTCCGGGAACTCACGCATCTTCTTTGAGCGCGGCGGCCATTCCATCTCGAAGGTGCTGCTGCGGAAATCCGCAAGGTCGAAATCCCCCTCGACCGCAAAGGCAACCACGACCTTGCCCGATGGCTGCCGGAACCGGCCGAGCTCGAACGCCCGACCGTCCGCGACGCCGCCGGTCTCCTCGTTGAATTCCCGCCGTGCGCCGGCAACCTCGGCCTCGCCGGGATGGAGGTTCCCCTTGGGAATCGACCATGCGCCCTCGTCCTTCTTCGCCCAAAGAGGGCCGCCGGGATGGACGAGCAGGACTTCCACGCCGCCGGTGACGCGACGATACAGGAGGATCCCGGCGGAAAGGTTCGCCATGGGCTACTGCACTCCCCGGTATTCGTCCGAGCGCTGGAACAGGAGGAGGTCAAGGCTTGGCGCGGCGTTCCTGCCGCCGGCGATGGTGAGCAGCGTGTGCGCCTGGCCCCTGTGGTGGGTCTGGTGGTTGAACAGGTGCGCCAGGGCCTCCCGAAGCGGCTGGACGATCGTCTGTTCGGGCGTGCTGATGGGGCTGTACGGGAAAGTGGCGTCGAGCCGCGCCTCGTCGAGCGCGGCGACGAAAGCGATAATCCGCTCGTCCTCCGCCGTTCGCGCCGGCTCCAGGTCGGCGAAGGCGTCGTGGAGGATGGCGTCGAGCGCGCGCGGCGCATCGCCCTCGCCGGTGAAGCGGTGGAGCCAGATTCGGTCGGCGACGAGGATGTGGTTCAGCGTGCCGCGGAGCGAGCCGAAGAACGCGCCCCGATCGGCCCGGTAGTCGGCATCGGGCAGGGCGCGCACCGCATCATAGAGGCGGCGGTTGGCCCAGCGGTTGTAGCCCGCGAACATGCGGAAGTGGGGGAGCAGCGAGGTCATGACGCGCAGTCTTAGGCGCGCGCGGGCCGATCACCAATTCTGCGGGAGCAGGGGAGGGTTGGGCAGGAAGCAAGCCATCCCGGAACTGGGCATGAGGGCGCCTCGAAGAGGGGGCGGTGGCCCAGCGGTTGTTTGTATCCCGCGAGGAAGCGGTAGTGAGACGTGGGGGAGTGGATGGTTCCTCGTGGGTGCCTCGTCCTCCACGATCCAGCTCCAATCCGCGGCCTCAACACAGGGTTGACTCCTTGACGGTCTCAATTGTCTTGTGGTCGCTCGGAGGGGCTTATGTCAGAACTGCCTAGCGTTTTGCTCCGCGGTGAGCGGGCTCGACTGTTTCCTGTGTTGGCCGACACTTCCAAGGAAGGTCGGACACTCTCGATCGTTATGGCATGCCTCCAGAACGTCGATGAGTTCGGGAGGGGGATGCTTTCCAGCGTCGGGCCGCGCCTAGGTGTCCGCGCCAAGATTGAATGCTTCACCGAGGTGGTTCTTCAGAAGCATGCATCCGAACGGTCGTTTCGACCCGACGGCCTGGTTGTTGTCAAGACTGGCTCCGCGACGTGGACAGCACTCGTAGAAGCCAAGGTAGGCAACACAGAGCTTACCGCAGATCAACTGACAAGCTACGTCGAGCTAGCGAAACTTAACGGGATCGACGCAGTAATCACGCTTTCAAATCAGTTTGCCCCGCTGCCTGCCCATCATCCAGTACCACTTCCAGTCGTCGTCAGGAAGAAGGCAAGTCTGTTCCATTGGTCGTGGATGTACGTGTTGACCGAAGCCACTTTGCTGTTGGGGAACGAGGAGATCGCAGATCGTGACCAGAGGGTGATCCTTCGTGAGATGGGTCCGATTCCTTTCTCATCCGAGCGCCGGTGTTAAGGGCTTCGAGCAAATGCCTGCATCGTGGACCGACCTATGCAGTGCCGTATCGGCTGGCGGCACCATCTCCGCCAACTCTGCTCAGGCTAGGGAGGTTATCGGAGCTTGGCACCAGGAAATCCGCGATCTGACGCTGATGCTGAGCCGGCAACTGAGCACCGACGTAAACGTTCGTGTGCCCCGAACCTACCGTGAGGACCCGCAGGCGCGGGAACGGGCCGATACAGAGGGATTGGCTCGGGACGCCTGCCTCCGAGCAACCTTGGAGGTGCCTGGAGCAGCAGCCCCAATGGAGCTTTGCGCAGACCTTCAGACACGGACTGTGAGTGTCACGATGAAGCTGCGCCCACCTGCCGACCGGAAGAGCGTCAAAGCGAAGGTGGCGTGGCTTCTGCGGCAGCTTGAGCGGACCGAGGCAAGGGGCGTCCACGTGCGGCTAACTTGGCCGGGCCGCTCCGTTCCGACGCAGCACTCCCTGGAGGCTCTTCGCGACAATGTCGATCTCGCAGCTGCGGGTAAGGACGGATGGGTCCTGTTGGCCTTCGAGATCATCCTCGTCCGCGATCTCGCGGCGAGGTTCGCCCAGCGGCGCAATTTCATCGGCGAGTTGGAGGCGATCCTGCCGCTCTTCTACGAGCAGGTAGGGCAGAGGCTAAAGGCTTGGCAGACACCCGCGCCACGATTGAAGGAAGAGAAATCCGACGCTGAGTCGGTTAGTCCGGAAGCCATTGCACAGCAGGCAGAGGCCGCAGCGAGAGCAGAGGAGGGCTGGGTCGAACGCCCAGCCGAAGCCGAGGTCGCACCTGATGACGGTCCGTCTGGCTCAGAATCATCAATCACGATCGGAGCCGGCGTCGAGCGTTCGCCGAAGGCCATCCCGTCGCCCGCGACGGGCGACGGGACGACATAGCCGCGGCTTATTCCGCGGCCGCCTGCGAATCGTCCGGCATCATCTGCTGCTGGGCGGTCTCGGCGGCGTGGCGGCGGTCCATGTGGCTCAGGGCCTCGCGGACGCCGGCGCCGTAGTCCGGGTGGACCTTGTCGAAGTGGGCGAGCTGGCGCTCCGAGATCTCCTTCGGAATGCCCCACATCGCCTCGGCAATGTTGAGGAACAGCCGGTCGCGCTGGGCGCTGCTGAACAGCTCGAACAGCGCGCGCGGCTGGCGGTAGTCGTCATTGCTGTCGCGATGATTGTAGCGGTCCGCGGCGCCGTTGATCGGCAGTGGCGGCTCCTTGGCCGAGGGCTGCTCGACCGGGCCGTTGAACGAGTTCGGCTCGTAGTAGGCGTTGGCATTCGGGTTGTTCGGGAAGAACCGCATCGGCCCGTCCTTGTGGTAGTGCGCCACGCCCGATTTCGGCGCGTTCACCGGCAGCGCCTCGTAGTGCGTGCCGAGGCGGTAGCGGTGCGCATCGGCGTACGAGAACACGCGGGCCTGCAGCATTTTGTCCGGCGAGTAGCCGATGCCCGGCACCTTGTTCGAGGGCGAGAAGGCGGCCTGCTCGATCTCGGCGAAGTAGTTGTCGGGGTTCCGGTTGAGCTCCATTGTGCCGATGTCGATCACCGGGTAGTCGCCGTGCGGCCAGACCTTGGTGAGGTCGAACGGGTTGTACCAGGTCTTGCCCACGTCGCTCTCCGGCATGATCTGGACCTGCACCTTCCAGCGCGGGAAGTCGCCCTTCTCGATCGACGTGAAGAGGTCCTCCTGCGTCGACTCGCGGGTGCGGCCGACGATCTCGGTTGCCTCGTGGTTGGTCCAGTGCTTGTGGCCCTGCTGCGTCTTGAAGTGGAATTTGACCCAGACGCGCTCATTGGCGGCGTTGATCAGCGAATAGGTGTGCGACCCGTAGCCGTTGATGTGGCGGGCCGAAACCGGGAGGCCGCGGTCAGAGAAGAGGATCGTGACCTGGTGGAGGCTCTCGGGCGAGAGCGACCAGAAATCCCACATCGCCGTCGGCGACCGCATGTTGGTGCGCGGATGGCGCTTCTGGGTGTGGATGAAGTCCGGGAACTTGTAGGCGTCGCGGATGAAGAACACCGGCGTGTTGTTGCCGACGAGGTCCCAATTGCCCTCCTCGGTGTAGAACTTGAGGGCAAAGCCGCGCACGTCGCGCTCGGCGTCCGCCGCGCCCTGCTCGCCCGCAACGGTCGAGAAGCGTGCCAGCATCGGCGTCACGGCGCCCGGCTGCAGCACCTTCGCCTTCGTGTATTGCGAGATGTCGCCCGTGATGGTCAGCGTGCCATACGCACCCCAGCCCTTGGCATGGACCGGCCGCTCCGGGATGCGCTCGCGATTCTGGTGCGCGAGCTTCTCGAGGAGCTGATAGTCCTCCAGCAGCACCGGGCCCATCGGGCCGGCGGTGAGTGTGTTCTGGTTGTCCGGAACCGGTGCTCCGGCCGTGGTCGTCAGGATCGGTTTGTCCGCCATCTCGTCCTCCGCTTCGTTGCCGCGCGAGCAGGCCCCGCGCAGGCGCGCCATGCATTGAGCCAGCGCAATCCCACAGGCGGGCGATAATATCCAATCGTAATCGCGGGCCGTCCTGATAAGATCGCCTTATGATAACGACCCGACAGCTTCGCTATTTCGATGCGCTGGTGCGCCTCGGCCATTTCGGTCGGGCCGCGGACGCCGTCGGCGTGTCCCAGCCGGCCCTGTCGAACCAGATCCGCGAACTGGAGACGCTGCTCGGCGGTCCCCTGATGGAGCGTGGCGCGGCGGAGCATCGTCTGACCGGGCTCGGCAGGGAGGTGGCCGCCCGGACCTCCGCGATCCTCGGCTCGCTGCGCGATCTCGAGGAGCTCGGCCGCGTCCGCGCCGAAGTGCTGTCGGGGCCGCTTACCCTCGGCATCATCCCGTCGGTGGCGCCGTACCTCCTGCCGCTGCTGCTGCCCCGACTGGCAGAGGCCTATCCGGACCTCAGCCTCGTGCTCCACGAGGCGGTGACCGCGTCTATCGTGGAAGAGCTCAAGGCGGGGAATCTCGACGCCATCATCGCGAGCGTGCCGACGGGTGATCCGGCGCTCGGCGAAGCCGTTGCCTTCACCGACCGCTTCCTCCTTGCCGTGCCGGCCAACGCGCCCTCGGCGCGCGCCAACCAGGCGACGGTCGACATGATCGACGCCGGCCAGCTGCTGCTCCTGTCGGACGGCCATTGCCTGCGCGATCAGGCGCTCGCCGTCTGTGGCACGATCGATCCGGGCCGGCTTCGCGGCTTCGGTGCGACCAGCCTCGCGACGATCCTGCAGCTCGTGGCCGCGGGACAGGGAATGACGCTGCTGCCTGAGCTTGCCGCCGACGCGATGGTTCGCAACGACCCGCGGCTTCGGCTCCTGGCCTTCGAGGCACCCCAGCCCGGACGAACGATCGGCGTCGCGTGGCGAAAGGGATCGCCCCGCGAACGCGATTTCGTCGCTCTTGCCGCCTCTATCGGCAAGGTTGCCGAATAGACTATTTCCGGTTGTTCGACGTCGAAGTCAGGTCGAGGCACGCCATGTCCAAGAGACGTGCCGTCAGCGCGAGCTTCATTCGCAAGGCTTGGTCACGAGCTTCGGCAATCGTTTTCAGCAGGCGCTCTGCCTCGTCTGCTTCCTCGACCGCCGCATTTGGGCTTCCCGGTGCCCCATTATCCATTCTGCCACCTCCAGGCTGTTTTTTGTTGCGCTTCTGCTCCATGGAGAACGAACACGATCATCGTAGCACACTCGGTAGCATTCGCTCACGCACCGGCATTTGATCCACGTCACACCGCCGACGCCTCGCCGCCTTGTGGCCGACAGGGTCCGTGGCTAAGACAGCGGCCGGATTTCCCCCCGGGGACACAGCAAGGATCTGCCGATGGCCGTTGAACGCACGTTTTCGATGATCAAGCCCGATGCGACGCGGGACAATTTGACGGGCAAGATCACCGCCCGTTTGGAGGAGAACGGCCTGCGCGTCGTCGCCTCAAAGCGGGTCTGGATGAGCCGCAAGCAGGCCGAGGGCTTCTACGCCGTCCACAGCGCACGTGGCTTCTTCAACGAACTCTGCGAGTTCATGTCGTCGGGCCCAACGGTCGTGCAGGTCCTCGAAGGCGAGAACGCGATCCTCAGGAACCGCGAGATCATGGGCGCCACCGATCCGTCGAAGGCCGCCGTAGGCACCATCCGTAGGGATTTCGCGAAGTCGATCGGTGAGAACGCCGTCCACGGCTCGGACGCCCCCGAGACCGCGAAGCAGGAGATCGCCTACTGGTTCTCAGAGCTCGAGATCGTCGGTTAGCCTCACAAGACAGCTCCGCCATTCCGGCCGCAACGAAGCGAAGACCCGGCCGGCGTTGTTCTCGCAGCACGGCCGTTCATAGGCACGGCTCATCCCTGGCCTTGCCAAGGGAACAAAGGGTTCCGGGTTCCGCTACGCGGCCCCGGAACGACGGTCTGCTTCTGATGTTGAGACGTGCGCGGCGCCGACTCGAGCCCCGACGAGCGGTCTACGAATCCTCGGCCAGCAAGTGCCGGAACCCGGCGCGGAAGTAGTCGTAGCCGGTGTAGAGGGTCAGGATCGCCGCAAGCCACAGCAGCGAGAGGCCGACCTCCATCGTGTAGGCGAACAGCGGCTCGCCCGCCGGGCCGATCAGCAGGAAGGAGAGGGCGACCATCTGGAAGGTGGTCTTCCACTTCGCGAGCCGTGACACCGGTACGCTGACCGCCACGCCGCCGAGAAACTCGCGCAGGCCCGAGACCAGGATCTCGCGCGACAGGATGATCACCGCCGCCCACAGCGACCAGCCGCCGATCGTCCCGTCCGCGACAAGGACCAGCAGCGAGGCGGCGACGAGGAGCTTGTCGGCGATCGGATCGAGCATGCGGCCAAGGGCAGACTGCTGCTGCCACGCGCGGGCGAGATAGCCGTCGAAAAAGTCGGTGATCGCCGCGGCGACGAAGATGACCAGGGCGATGATCCGGCCGGCGTCGCCCGGGATGTAGAAGCACAGAACCACCGCCGGCACTGCAACGATGCGCGCATAGGTGAGGAGGTTCGGGAGCGAGACGAGACTCACTCGACTCATCGAACTGGCATTTTCGCTGGGATTGGCCATGCGGCGCACGCAGTCACGGGCGGGTCATTCTTCTGTAGCCGGGGGAAAAGACAGAATCGTGTCGACCCGGTCAAGGCGACACGCCGCAGGGCTCAATTGCCATGGAAGTGGTTGTAGATCACTTCGGCCATCTGCTGCGAGATACCGTCGACGGCAGCGAGATCCGGGATCGTCGCGCGGCTGAGCGCTTTGGCCGTGCCGAAATGGCGCAGGAGCGCGCGCTTCCGCGTCGGCCCGATGCCGGTGATCTCGTCCAGCGGGTTGCGGGCAAGGTCGGCCTTCCGCTTGGCGCGGTGCGTCCCGATCGCGAAGCGGTGCGCCTCGTCACGAAGCCTCTGTACGAAATAGAGCACCGGGTCGCGCGGCTGCAGCATGAACGAGGGCCGTCCCTTGACGTGGAACTTCTCGAGACCCGCGTCACGATCGACGCCCTTGGCGATGCCGACGAGGAGGACATCGTGGAGGCCGAGATCGGCGAGCGTCTCGGTCGCTGCCGCCAGTTGCCCCGCGCCGCCGTCGATCAGGACGACGTCCGGCCAGTCCGGCGGCGGGTCGCCGACGCCGATCTCCTCGTCTTCCTCGACGGGCTCGGCCGGAGGCAGTTCTTCCGCCGCCTCCCGTGGCGATTCGGCAAGGAGGCGGGCAAACCTCCGCCGCAGCACTTCCCGCATCATGCCGAAATCGTCGCCCGGGGTGAGGGCCGCGGACCGGATGTTGAACTTCCGGTACTGGTTCTTGATGAAGCCCTCGGGTCCGGCGACGACCATCGCGCCGACCGCGTTCGTGCCCATGATGTGGCTGTTGTCGTAGACCTCGATCCGCCGCGGGGCGGTGGCAAGGCCGAACGTCTCCGCCATCGCCGCCATCAGCGAGCGCTGCGTCGACGTCTCGGCGAGCCGCCGGCCGAGCGCCTCGCGGGCGTTCGACATCGCGTGGTCGACGAGGTCCTTCTTTTCGCCGCGCTCCGGTCTTGCGACGGCGACCTTGTAGCCCGCCTTCTCGGTCAGCGCGGCGGACAGGAGATCCTGGTCCTCGACGTTATGCGACAGCAGGATCAGACGCGGCGGCGGCTTGTCGTCGTAGAACTGCGCGAGGAACGAGCCCAGCACCTCTTCCGGGCCAAGGCTCTTGTCGGCGCGCGGGAAGTACGGCCGGTTGCCCCAGTTCTGGCCGGTGCGGAAGAAGAACACCTGGATCGCCGTCTGCCCGCCTTCCTGGTGGATGGCAAATACATCGGCCTCGTTGACGCCCTGCGGGTTGATGCCCTGGTGGCCCTGGACGTGCGCGAGCGCGGCGATGCGGTCGCGGAGCGAGGCGGCGTGCTCGAAATCGAGTTTCTCGGCCGCCGCTTCCATGGCTTTCGCAAGCTCCGAGCGGATCGTCTGGCTGCGGCCGGAGAGGAAGCCCTTCGCCTCGCGCACGAGCTCGGCGTAGTCGGGGAGGGCGATCTCGCCCGTGCATGGCGCCGAGCAGCGCTTGATCTGGAACAGGAGGCACGGCCGCGTCCGGCTCTCGTAGACGGAGTCCGTGCAGGAGCGGACGAGGAAGGCGCGCTCGATCGAGTTGATCGTCCGGTCCACCGCGCCGGCCGAGGCGAACGGGCCGAAATAGTCGCCCTTCCGGTTGTGCGGCCCGCGATGCTTCACGATCTGCGGCGCTTCGTGGTCGCTGGTGATGAGGATGTACGGGAACGATTTGTCGTCGCGCAGCAGCACGTTGTAGCGCGGCCGCAGCCGCTTGATGAGGTTCGCCTCGAGAAGGAGCGCCTCCGTCTCCGACCGGGTGACGATCACCTCCATCGCGACGGTCGCCTGGATCATCCGCATGATCCGGCCCGACAGGCCGAACTGCCGTGTATAGGAGGCAACGCGCTTCTTGAGGCTCCGCGCCTTGCCGACGTAAAGAACCGTGCCGTCCTTCGCCAGCATGCGGTAGACACCCGGCGCGTTCGGCAGCCGCTTCACCACGGCCGCGATCGCGTCCGCGCCCGGTGGTGTTCCCGCTTCGTCCTGCAGCGACAGGACGAGATCTGGTGTCGGTTCCTCGGCCACGGCTATTCCGGAATGCCGACGATATCAGGCGTTTCCCACGCGAGGTGCTGGCCGCCGTCGAGCGCGATCATCTGCCCGGTGATCGAGGGCGTCTCGACCAGATAGCGCACCGTGCGCCCGAATTCCGCAAGGGTCGGGCCGCGGCGGAGCGGGATCGCGGCCACCTGCCGGTCGAAATCCGCCGGCTCCTGGCGCTCGCTGCGCAAGGTCGGCCCGGGACCGATCGCGTTGACGCGGACGCGCGGCGCGAGCGCCTGCGCCATCGCCACGGTCGCCGCCCACAGCGCCGACTTCGAAAGCTGGTAGGAGAGGAAGTGCGGCACCGGCTTCCAGACCCGCTGGTCGATGATGTTGATGACGTTGCCCTCGCAGTCCGCAGGGAGCGCGGCGACGAATGCCTGCGTCAGGAAGAGGGGGGCTTCGAGGTTCACCGTCATCTGGCGACGGAAGCGGTCCGGATCAAGCCGGCCAATGCCGTCGTCCTCGAACATCGCGGCGCAGTTGACGAGGACATCGATCGGCCCCAGCGCGTCCGTTGCCTCCGCGACCAGCGCCGGCAGCGAATCGAGATCGGCTAGGTCCGTACAGACCGCCGCGGCGCTCCCGCCATTGGCGACGATATAGGCCGCAAGCTCCGAGGCCTCCGTGCGCGACCGGTTCGCGTGGATGGCGACCGACCAGCCCTCTGCCGCGAGATCGTCGACGATCGCCCGGCCGATCCGTTTCGCACCACCAGTGACGAGGGCTGTCGGCATCTTAGCCCCCCATCCCCGCACCACCCCGGCCGAAAGTCCCCACCCCAACCCTCCCCACAAGGGGGAGGGGGAAGAAGAAGAAGGACAGTCTCTGCGCAGAACTGACGCGAGTCATTGTCTATCCGGGAATCGCGGGACGATCAGCGGCTCGGCGGCCTGGAGCGGCTCGGCGTCGACCACGACATGGCTGCCCTCGACGCGCGCCCTTCCGCTCGCCACGAGCGCCAGCGCCAGCGGATAGATGCGATGCTCCGCCGTGAGGACCCGCCCCGCAAGAGCGTCGACCGTATCGCCGCCCCGCACCGGCACCGCCGCCTGGACGATGATCGGCCCGTCGTCGACCTCGGCCCGGACGAAATGCACGGTGCAGCCATGCAGGCGCACGCCTGCCGCCAGCGCACGCTCGTGCGTGTCGATGCCCCTGAAGGCGGGCAGGATCGACGGATGGATGTTGATCAGCCGGTCGTGCCAGCGTGCAACGAAATCGGCCGAGAGGAGCCGCATGAAGCCGGCGAGGCAGACGATCTCGATCCCCGCCCCGTCGAGCGCGACGCTCATCGCGGCCTCGAATGCCGCCTTGCCGGCGTGCGCCTTCCTGTCGATGGCGATCGTCGCGATGCCGGCCTCAGCCGCGAGGACGAGACCGCCGGCATCGGGCCGGTCCGACAGCACCAGCACGACTTCGGCCGGATAGTCGGGCTCGGCCGCGGCCGCGATCAGCGCGGACATGTTGCTGCCGCGTCCCGAAATGAGGATTGCGACGCGTTTTCGCTCCGTCACGCCGCGCCCTCGAGCGCCCCGTCATAGACGACGCGCGATGGACCGGAGCCGGGCTCGAGCCGGCCGATGCGCGTGACCGTCTCGCCGGCCGATTCGAGCACCTTCGTGACCGCCCCGACCTCGGCTTCGGCCGTGACCACGATCATGCCGACGCCGCAGTTGAAGGTCCGCAGCATCTCGGCCTCCTCGATCGCGCCGGTCTGCCGCAGCCAGTGGAACACCGGCGGCAGCCGGATGGCGGAAAGGTCGATGCGGGCGTCAACGCCCGCGGGAAGGACACGCGGCATGTTCTCGGTGATCCCGCCGCCGGTAATGTGGGCGAGCGCCTTGATGCTGGTGGTTTCCCTGAGCGCCTTGAGGATCGGCTTGACGTAGATGCGGGTCGGCACGATGAGCGCCCTGCCGAGGGTCATGTCCGGCGCGAACGGCGCGAGCCGCTCCCAGTCGAGCCCTGCGTCGGCGACCAGGCGCCGGACCAGCGAATAGCCGTTGGAGTGGACGCCCGAAGAGGCGAGGGCGAGCAGCACGTCGCCGGGGCCGACGTCGCTGCGCGGCAGGAGCCGCGAGCGCTCGGCGGCGCCGACCGCAAAGCCGGCGAGGTCATAGTCGTTGTTGGCATAGACGCCCGGCATCTCCGCCGTTTCACCGCCGATGAGCGCTGCGCCCGCCTCATGGCAGCCGGCCGCGATGCCGGCGACCACGATCGCGGCGGCCTGCGGGTCGAGCCGCCCGGTCGCATAATAGTCGAGGAAGAAGAGGGGCTCCGCGCCCTGGACCACGAGGTCGTTGACGCACATCGCCACAAGGTCGATGCCGATCGTCTCGTGGAGGCCCGTCTCGGCCGCGATCTTGACCTTCGTGCCGACGCCGTCGGTCGTGGCAACGAGGATCGGATCACTGAAGCCCGCGGCCTTGAGGTCGAACAGCCCGCCAAAGCCGCCGATCAGCGCGTCCGCGCCGGAGCGGCGCGTTGCCTTGACGACCGGCTTGATGAGGTCGACCAGTGCGTTGCCTGCGTCGATGTCGACGCCTGCATCCGCATAGCGGGCCGGGGCTCTTCCGGTCTTCTGTTCGCTCATGTCCGTTCCCGTCTCGCCTGTGCCCGGCATTGAAACGGGCGCCGGCGGCCCTCATTTGCCACGTCGGGTGGATGCTGTATCCCACCGGCACGCCGCGGCCCACAGAGATCGTGCCTTGACGATCCCCAATATCATTACGCTCTTCCGGCTGCTGCTGGTGCCGACGATCGTCTGGGCGATCGTCGAGGGCTACTTTGGCGCGGCCTTCGTCGTCTTCGTGGTCGCCGGCATTTCCGACGGCATCGACGGCTTCATCGCGCGGCGCTACGACCTCCGCTCGCGGCTGGGCGCCTACCTCGATCCGCTCGCCGACAAGGCGCTCCTGGTTTCGATCTTCCTGTCGCTGACCTTCCTGAGCGAAATCCCGGCGTGGCTGGCGATGATCGTGGTCAGCCGCGATCTCCTCATCATCGGCGGCGTGCTGCTCGCCTGGGTCCTCGACCGGCCGATGGAGGTCCGCCCGCTCTACATCTCGAAGATCAACACGGCCGCACAAATCATCTTCGCCGCGTTCGTCCTCGGCGACCTCGCCTTCGCGGCGGGCCTCTCCGGCGTGCGCGACGGGCTGGTCATCGTCGTCGCTGTGTTGACCGTCGCTTCCGCCGCTGCATATCTCGTGGACTGGGCCCGGCACATGGCGGCCCAGGAGTAGGAGACGAGCGCGATGCCTCCCGAGACGGTCGCACCGGCAGGAGGGCCGCCGCCGACCTTTCGCCGCCAGATCTGGTTCTGGCTCGGCGCCCTGGTTTTCTTCCTCGGCTTCCTCTTCCTTTTCTCGTCGATCCTGCTGCCGTTCGTGGCCGGCGCCGCGCTCGCCTATCTCCTCGACCCGGTAGCGGACTGGCTCGAGCGACGCGGACTCAGCCGTACGGCGGCAACGCTGCTGATGCTGGTGATCTTCGCGGTCCTCTTCCTGCTGCTTCTGGTGCTGCTCATTCCGGCGCTTGTCGCCCAGCTCTCGGGTCTCATCGCCCAGCTGCCGGATTTCGCGCTGCGGCTGCAGGAACTGGTCGAGCCGCTCCTCAACAGCGAGATGGCGCGGAATATCGGCCTCGACGTCGAGACCATCCGCGGCCAGCTGGGGAATTTCGTCGAGCCGGCGGCGGCCTGGCTGGCAGCGATCGTGGCCTCGGTCTGGAGCGGCGGTCAGGCGCTCATCGGCGTCCTGTCGCTCCTCGTCATCACGCCGGTTGTCGCGTTCTACCTCCTGCACGACTGGGACCGCATGACCGCACGGGTCGATCACTGGCTGCCGCGCCAGCATGCCCCGGTCATCCGCGACCTCGCCCGCCAGATGAGCCGGGCGATCTCCGGCTTCATTCGCGGGCAGGGGCTGCTCTGTCTCGTCCTCGGCATCTTCTATGCTGCGGCCCTGTCGGCGATCGGCCTGAACTTCGGCCTCCTGATCGGTCTCGTTGCCGGGCTCCTCAGCTTCATCCCCTTCGTCGGCACGGTGGTGGGCTTCGTCATCTCCGTGGGTGTCGCTGCAGTCCAGTTTCCGCCCGAGTGGATCTGGGTCGCCATCACCGCCGCAATCTTCATTTTCGGCCAGTTCCTCGAAGGCTACATCCTGCAGCCGCGCCTGGTGGGCAACAGTGTCGGCCTTCATCCGGTCTGGCTGATGTTCGCCCTCTTCGCCTTCAGCCTTCTCTTCGGCTTCGTCGGGACGCTCATTGCCGTCCCCGTCGCCGCGATGGTCGGCGTCCTCGTCCGCTTCGCCATCAACCAGTATCTCTCGAGCTCATACTACGGCACCGCGCCGCCGCCGGCCCTCCCGGCGGAGCCGCCGAGCCCGGCTCCGGCGGAGTGATCCCCGGCGTTTCCCGGGGATCGGCGCAGCTGCGATGACCGGCGCGCAACTCGCCTTGCCGCTCGATCTGCCTCCGGCGCTCGGCCGCGACGACTTCATCGTCGGCGCGGCCAATCGCGCCGCGCTCGCGCTGATCGAAGCCTGGCCCGCCTGGCCGGCGCCAGTGGTTGCACTCTCGGGCCCCGCGGGTTCGGGCAAGAGCCATCTCGTGGCGATCTGGCAGGAAATCGCGGGCGGCCGTTCGATCGCCGCCGCAGCGCTCACCGAAGCCGCAATCGACGAACTTGTGGCCGCCAATGCCGTTTCCGTCGAGGACATCGACCGCGGCTCCTATGACGATTTGGCCCTCTTCCATCTCCTCAACCGGGCTCGCGAGCGCGGCGCGACCGTGCTTCTCACCGCGCGGGGAACGATTGCCGGTGGCGGGGCATTGCCGGACCTCGTCTCGCGACTCCGCGCGGCGCATCCCGTCGCCGTTGCCGCCCCCGACGAGACCCTTCTCGCCCGGGTGCTGGTAAAACTGTTCGCCGACCGGCAGCTGGCCGTCGGCAGACCTCTGATCGATTACCTCGTCCCGCGCATCGAGCGCTCGTTCTCGGCGGCGGCGGCGCTGGTGCGCGAACTCGACCGCGTGGCGCTCGCGACCGGCCGTCCCGTGACGCGGCGGCTGGCAGCGCAGCTTCTTCGCGATGAAAGCATCGTCGAACCGGACGAAGAGGAATGAATGGTCACAATTCCGTAGTAGATTGATGGTTCAGGCAAGATCCCATGGAACAGACCATCACCGACGCGTCCCAGCCGACCCCGGCCACCGCCCCTCCGCCGTCCGAAGGGGAACGTCTCCGGTCGCATCCCGACCGGTTCGTCAACCGCGAGATATCGTGGCTGCATTTCAACCGGCGCGTGCTCGAGGAGGCGTCGAGCCAGACGCACCCGCTGCTGGAGCGGCTCCGCTTCCTGTCGATCTCGGCGAACAACCTCGACGAATTCTTCATGGTGCGCGTCGCCGGCCTGAAGGGCCAGGTTCGCGAGGGCATCGCGCTCCTGTCCGATGACGGACGGACGCCGGCCGAGCAGCTTCGCGTCATCAGCGACAGCGTGGTCCGTCTCACCCAGGACCAGCAGGTTGTCTGGGCCGGCCTCCGCCGCGAACTCGCCCGGGCCGGCATCGTCCTCGTCGACAGTCCGGACCTGACGGGCGTCGAGCGCGAATGGCTGAAGAACCACTTCCTCGAATCGATCTTCCCGGTGCTGACGCCGCTGGCGATCGACCCGGCGCATCCATTCCCGTTCATCCCGAACCTCGGCTTCTCGCTCGCGCTGCAGCTTGTCCGGCTGCGGACCGGCGCGCGGATGAACGCGCTCATCCGCGTTCCGGGAACGATCAGCCGGTTCATCCAGCTTCCGGAGTCGGAGCCGGGCATCCACCGGTTCATCAGCCTCGAACAGGCAATCGCCCTCTTCACCGACCGCCTCTTCCCCGGCCACAAGGTCGAGGGACAGGCGGCGTTCCGCGTCATCCGCGACTCGGACCTCGAGGTCGAGGAAGAGGCGGAAGACCTCGTCCGCCTGTTCGAGACGGCGCTCAAGCGCCGCCGGCGCGGGTCGGTGATCCGCCTCGAGGTCGAGCAGTCGATGCCGCCGGCGCTGATCCAACTGGTGGGCCGCCAGCTCGGCATCGCGGGAGAGGAGATGTTCGTGGTCGACGGGCTGCTCGCCCTCAACGATCTCTCGCAGCTGGTCGCCGTCGACCGGCCGGCGCTGAAATTCGAGCCGTTCACGCCGCGCTTCCCCGAGCGCATCCGCGATTTCGGCGGCGATTGCTTCGCGGCCATCGGCAAGAAGGACCTCGTCGTCCATCACCCATACGAATCCTTCGACGTGGTGGTGCAGTTCCTTCTCCAGGCCGCCGCCGACCCCAATGTCGTCGCGATCAAGCAGACGCTCTACCGGACGTCGAAGGATTCGCCGATCGTGAAGGCGCTGGTCGAGGCGGCTGAGAACGGCAAGTCCGTCACCGCTCTCATCGAGCTCAAGGCGCGCTTCGACGAAGAGGCGAACATCCGCTGGGCGCGTGACCTCGAGCGCGCCGGCGTCCAGGTCGTCTACGGCTTCGTCGAGCTGAAGACGCACGCGAAGCTGTCGCTCGTCGTCCGCCGCGAATCGGGCCGCCTGACGAGCTTCGTCCACATCGGCACCGGCAACTACCACCCGGTGACGGCGCGCATCTACACGGACCTCTCGTTCTTCTCGGCCGATCCGGTCATTGCGCGGGATGTCGGGCGGGTCTTCAACTTCATCACCGGCTATTCCGAGCCGGTGGAGCTCGAACGCATCGCCATCTCGCCGACGATGCTGCGCAGCCACATGCTCAAGCTGATCCAGGCCGAGGTCGACCATGTGAAGGCCGGCCGTCCGGGCCAGATCTGGATGAAGATGAACGCGCTCGTCGATCCGCAGATCATCGATGCGCTGTATGACGCGAGCCGCGCCGGCGTCGAAATCGACATCGTTGCCCGCGGCATCTGCTGCCTCCGACCCGGCATTCCGGGGCTCTCGGAGCGCATTCGCGTGAAGTCCATCGTCGGGCGCTTCCTCGAACATGCCCGCATCTTCTGCTTCGGCAACGGCGCGGGCCTGCCGTCGCCGGAGGCGCTCGTCTACATCGGCTCGCCTGACATGATGCAGCGCAATCTCGACCGACGCGTCGAGGCGGTGGTGCCGATCCTCAACCCCACGGTCCACCAGCAGATCCTCGACCAGATCATGGTCGCCAACCTTGCCGACAACCAGCAGAGCTGGAAGGTGCTGCCGGACGGGACGTCGGTCCGGGTATTGCCGCGCAAGGGCGAAAGGCGCTTTAACGCCCATCAGTATTTCATGACCAATCCGAGTCTCTCGGGCCGTGGAAAATCCCTCAAGCTCGATTCCCCCAAGGCCATCCGACGTCGGCCTCGTGCTTGATTCGGACGGCCGGGAGGTCGCGCCCGGGCGGATCAACGGCCAGGCGCCGATCGCGGTCATCGACATCGGCTCGAACTCGGTCCGCCTCGTCGTCTACGAACGGCTGAGCCGCTCCCCGACCCAGCTCTTCAACGAGAAGGCGCTCTGCGGCCTTGGGCGCGGCGTCCAGACGACGGGCCGCATGGATGACGGCGCGGTGGCGTCCGCGGTGGCCTCGCTCCGGCGCTTTCGCGCCATCAACGACCAGATCGGCGTCGGGTCGGTCCATGTGCTGGCCACCGCAGCGGTGCGCGGCGCGAAGAACGGCAATGATTTCATCCAGGAGGTCGAGCGCATCACCGGCGTTGCGCCCTCGGTGATCTCTGGCCCGGAGGAGGCGCGCCTGTCGGCAATGGGCATCATCGCCGGCGTCGTCAACCCTGACGGCATCGCCGGCGATCTTGGCGGAGGCAGCCTCGAGATCGTGGACATCCGCGGCCAGGAGATCGGGGCAGGCGAGACGTTCCCGCTCGGCGGCCTGGCTCTCGAAAGCGCGTCAGGCAGCGATGTCGGCAAGGCCGAGAAGATCGCAGAAAAAGCCCTCGAAGCCTCAAAGGTACTCGACAAGGGCAAGAAGCGGGACTTCTACGCCATCGGCGGGACGTGGCGGTCGCTCGCACGCCTGCACATGCAGCAGACGGGCTATCCGCTGCGCGTCATGCATCAGTACGCGATCGATACCAGCGAGGCCGTGGAGTTCTGCCGCATGGTCGCGCGCCACGACGTCGAATCGCTCGATTCGATCGAGGCGGTGTCCAAGAGCCGGCGCGGCCTCCTCCGGTACGGGGCGGTCGTGCTGGGCGAGATCCTTGCCGCGATGAAGCCGGCACGGCTGGTGATGTCGGCTCTGGGCCTCCGCGAAGGCCATCTTTACGATCTCCTCCCGGAGAACCTCCGCAGCGAGGATCCGCTCCTTGTGGCGTCCGACGAGTTCGCCGTGCTGCGGTCGCGCTCGCCCGCCCATGCCCGCGAACTCGCCGCCTGGACCGACGGCGCCTTCGCCGCCCTCGGCGTCAGCGAGAACGCGGAGGAGGTTCGCCTTCGGAAGGCGGCCTGCCTTCTCGCCGATATCGGCTGGCGCGCCCACGCCGAGTACCGCGGCCTGCAGAGCCTCAACATGATCGCCAACGCCGCCTTCAACGGCATCGACCACCCGGGCAGGGCGTTCCTGGCGCTTGCGATCTACTACCGCCACGAAGGCGTCGGCGCCGAGGCCGCGTCACCGCGGTTGCGCGAGATCGCCTCGCCACGCCTCATCGAGCGCGCCCGCGTGCTCGGCGCGACGCTTCGTGTGGCGCACATGATCTCCGCCGCCATGCCGGGCGTGGTAACCCGCGTCCGGCTCGAGCAGCGCGGTGGCGAACTCGTGCTCGTGCTGCCGCCGGACCTTCAGCCGCTCGCCGGCGAGCGCGTGATGCGCCGCCTGTCGTCGCTGGGAAAGCTGATCGGCAAGCAGGCCGCTATCGTGATCGAGGCTTAGCGGGGCAGTCGGCAATAGACAGTCGGCAGTCGGTCAGGGCGATTGCCCGTTGCCGATTGCCCACTGCCGCGAAGGGCTACTCCGCCGCTTCCGCTTCGCCCGAGGCGACGGACTCCACAAGCAGCACCTTCCGCCCGTCGAGTTTCAGCGCCACCTCGCCGCGCTTGAGCCGCAGCGCCGTGTCGCCGAAGAGCTGCCGCCGCCAGCCCGAGAGGGCTGGGACATCCGCCTCGTCGTCCGCCGCGATCGCTTCGAGGTCATCGACATTGGCGATCAGCTTGGGCGCCACACCATGGCTCTCGGAGGTCATCTTGAGGAGGACCTTCAGGAGATCGACCGCAGCGCCATTGGTGTCGCCGTTCGACCGTTCACGCGGCAGCTTCGGCAACTGGTCGCGCGGGATCGCCAGCACACGGTTGACGATCGCAAGGATCTCCTCGCCGGAGCGCGACCGGGCAAAGCCCTGGCCGATCGTGCGGAGCGCCGTCAATGCCTCCTCGGTGGCCGGCTGCTGCGCGGCGATCTCGTAGAGCGCGTCGTCCTTGAGGACACGGCCGCGCGGCATGTCCCGCCGCTGCGCCTCGCGCTCGCGCCACGCCGCCAGCTCCTTCGCCAGTTGGAGCTCCACCGGCCGCCGGGCGCGCATCTTCAGGCGCTTCCACGCGTCCTCCGGCTCCTGCCGGTAGGTCTCGACGGAGGTGAGAATGTCCATCTCGGTCTTAAGCCAGTCACGCCGTCCCGCGGTCGTGAGCTGCGCGGTGAGCTTCTGGTGCACCTCGCGGAGGTGGGTCACGTCCTCGATGGCGTAGGTGATCTGCTTCTCCGACAGCGGACGACGGGCCCAGTCCGTGAAGCGCGAGGACTTGTCGATCCGGCCGCCGGTGAGGCGCTGGACGAGCTGCTCGTAGCTGATCGAATCGCCGAAGCCGCACACCATTGCCGCGACCTGCGTATCGAAGATCGGGTGCGGAATGAGGCCGCCGAGATGCCAGACGATCTCGATGTCCTGCCGTCCCGAATGGAAGACCTTCAGCACCGCCTCGTTCGCCATCAGGCGGAAGAACGGGTCGAGGTCGATACCGGGTGCCATCGCATCCACGATGACGGCCTCGTCGGGGCTCGCCATCTGGATGACGCAAAGCTTCGGCCAATAGGTCGTCTCGCGCATGAACTCGGTGTCGACGGTAATGGTGTCGGCCCGGGCGAGGCGGTCGCATGCCGCGGCGAGTTCCGCGGTTTTCGTGATGAGCTCCATGCCTGTCCTATAGTCCTTCGCGCCGCACTTGTCGCCATTCAGGGAATGCAGGCAAGCCATTGATCCCATGCCGTTCCGGCACTACCCGCTTGCCTTGACAAAGGTGGGGGCACATGTGCTTCTCCCGGCCGTCGGACGGGGGTTCCGGCTTCCACGAAGGTCGGGTTTTCGCCATGCACGCGTATCGCAGCCACACTTGCGGCGCCTTGCGCGCCAGTGATGTCGGCAGCGCGGTGCGCCTCTCGGGCTGGGTCCATCGCGTCCGCGACCATGGCGGGCTGCTCTTCATCGACCTTCGCGACCACTACGGCGTCACGCAGATCGTCGCCGATCCCGATTCGTCGGGCTTCAGGGTCGCGGAGACGGTGCGGGCCGAGTGGGTCATCCGGATCGACGGCACCGTGAAGGCGCGCACGCCGGAGACGGTGAACGCCGGCCTGCCGACCGGTGAGATCGAGGTGTTCGCGGGCGACATCGAGGTTCTCTCCGCCGCTGCGGAACTGCCGATGCCGGTCTTCGGAGATACGGAGTACCCGGAGGACACGCGGCTGCGCTACCGCTTCCTCGATCTTCGCCGCGACCGCCTGCACAGGAACGTCGTCCGCCGTTCGAACATCATCTCATCGATCCGCCGCCGCATGACCGGCGCCGGCTTCATGGAATTCCAGACGCCGATCCTGACGGCGTCCTCGCCGGAAGGCGCGCGCGACTTCCTCGTGCCGTCGCGGCTCCACCCCGGCAAGTTCTACGCGCTGCCGCAGGCGCCGCAGCAGTTCAAGCAGCTGGCGATGATCGCCGGCTTCGACCGCTACTTCCAGATCGCGCCGTGTTTTCGCGATGAGGACGCCCGCGCCGACCGGTCGCCCGGCGAGTTCTACCAGCTCGACATCGAGATGAGCTTCGTCACGCAGGAAGACGTGTTCCAGGCCGTCGAGCCGGTGCTGCGCGACCTCTTCGTGGAGTTCGGCAACGGCAAGCCGGTCACCGAATCCTTCCCGCGCATCCCGTATGCGACGGCGCTGCGCAAGTATGGCTCCGACAAGCCGGACCTGCGCAACCCGATCGAGATGGAGGCCGTCACCGACCACTTCCGCGATTCGGGCTTCCGCGTCTTCGCGGGCCAGATTGCTGCCGACCCCAAGGTCGAGGTGTGGGCCATTCCCGCGCCGACCGGCGGCAATCGCGCCTTCTGCGACCGCATGAACTCGTGGGCCCAGGGCGAGGGCCAGCCGGGCCTCGGCTACATCTTCTTCCGCGACGACGGCGAGGGCGCCGGCCCGATCGCCAAGAACATCGGCCCGGAGCGGACGATGGCCCTCCGCGAGCAGCTCGCCCTCGGCGACGGCGATGCCGTGTTCTTCGTCTGCGGCGACCCGGCGGTGATGCGCCCGTTCGCGGGCTCCGCGCGCACGAAGGTCGGCACCGACCTCAACCTGATCGACAAGGACCGTTTCGCCTTCTGCTGGATCGTCGATTTCCCGATGTTCGAGTGGAACGAGGACGAGAAGCGCGTCGACTTCTCGCATAACCCGTTCTCGATGCCGCAGGGCGGCCTCGAGGCGCTCGAGACGCAGGACCCGCTGACGATCAACGCCTTCCAGTACGACATCGTCTGCAATGGCATCGAGCTCTCGTCAGGCGCCATCCGCAACCACGTGCCGGGTATCATGCGGAAGGCATTCGCCATCGCGGGCTATGGCGAGGACGTGCTGGAGGCCAAGTTCGGCGGCATGCTCCGCGCCCTGCAGTATGGTGCCCCGCCGCACGGCGGCATCGCGCCCGGCATCGACCGCATCGTCATGCTCCTGTGCGGCGAGGACAATCTCCGCGAGGTGACGATGTTCCCGATGAACCAGCGCGCCGAAGACCTCCTGATGGGCGCGCCCTCGGAGGTGACGCCGAAGCAGCTTCGCGAACTCCACATCCGGCTCAACCTGCCGGAGTAGGCGACGCCTGCCGGGTCAAGCCCGGCAATGACGAATGAGGGGGGCCGGACCAGCCGCCGTCTCTTCGCTACTGACAAAGAAAAAAGCCCGCCAAACGGCGGGCTTCTTCATTTCGCGCGATGCGACGCGTCCCTACGGCGCCGGCGCGGTCACGGGCGGCGGCGTGGTCTCGGTGGCTGGCGTGCCGGCGGGCGGTTCGGCAGTCATCGTGATGCCGAGGAGCTCGAGGATCTCGGTCGGCGCCCGGGTGATCGTGTCGATGATCGCCGCGAACGGTACCGGCTCGGCCGGCGCAACGTCGAGCGTCAATGTGCCCGGCGTCCTGAGGAACTGCTGCAGCGCCGGCGAGATCCGGGCCGCGAGGTCGCGGTCCATCATCACGCCGAGGAGGAATGGCAGCCCGCGGATGAACTCGTCGCGGTACTGCGCGGCCGGCGTGTTCGTGCCCTCCGCCGTCCAGGCGAACAGGCGGTCGGCGACGGTCTCGTCGGTCACCAGCACCTGGGCGCCGCCGAGGCGGAGCTGCTCCGGCGCCAGCGCGGCCATCGCATCCGGGTTCTCCAGCATCTCGCGGGTCACGCCGACGACCGCAAGGTTGGCGCGGATCGAACCGGCGCCCTGGAGCGCGAGGTACAGATCGTTCAGCGCCAGCGTCTCGGTTGCCTCGTTCCAGCCGATGTCGACCGTGAAGTCGCCCTTGGCCTCTGAGTAGCCGAGCTGCATCAGCAGCCGGCTGAACTCGTCGTCGAGGAGCGTCAGCGGGGCGGCGAAGCCCTGGACTTCGAGCCGGTAGCCGGTCGGCGTCGGACCGACATAGCCACCAAAGAGGATCTGGGCCCGATCGACCGCGAAGGGAATCTCGCCCGGAGCGCCGAACTCGAATCCGGCAAGGTCGAGGTAGCCGACCGTCGGCACGACGGCGAGCGGATTGACCTCCTCGCCGTCGACGCCGGCCCGGATGGCTCCGCGAAGCGTATCGTGCGGCGGCATGATGATGTCGCCGATCGCGAAGGACTCGACGCGGAGGGCGCCGAGATCCTCGAGGATGATGTCGACATCGGCGAATCCGAATTCGCCGAGCCCGTCGATGGACAGGTCGTCGATGTGGAAGTCGCCGATATGGAAGCGCGCGACGTCGCGCGTGTAGATGTCGAGACCCTCGATTGCGAAGTGGCCGAGCTGGTACGGCGTGACGAGATCCAGCATCCGGTCCGCCGCCATCTCCTCCACCTGCGCGGGCGGAAGATCCGTGCCGATGAGGAGCATGTCGAGGAAGTCGCCGAGCGGCTGATCGGCCTGGCGGAGACGGAAATCGTCGATGACGATGGCCCGGATCCGCATCTGGACGTCGGGCGCCTCGACGATGATGCCGCGGTACGAGGCGTGGGCGAGCAGCGTCCGCCACTCGCCGTCGCCTGCGCCATCGCGATAGGCGTCGTCGTCGAAGACGTGGGTGAGGGCGTTGAGGTCGATGTCGCTCGACTGGACCGAGGTGACCGACATGCGGAAGAGGCCGTCGGGCGAGGGCGATTCGAGGAACACCGGACCCGCAGTCACCGACGCGACGCGCCCCTGGTCGACGCCGACCACGAGATAGTTGTTGTAGGACACCACGCTGTTAAGGCCGCCGGCATCCTGCGCCATCTCGATGCGGCCGATCGCCAGGCGGTCGAGCGAGGCGCCCGCGGCAAGCGCGTAGATGTCGACCATCGACGAGAACGGTCGCTCGGGATCGAACATGACGCCTGTCTCAGGCACGGTCAGGTTCGACATCGAGACGTTGAAGATCTCCGTCACCGAATCGTCGGCACGGGTCACGATGTGGTCGATCGCGAACGAGGCGATGGCAAAGCTCGTCGGCGGCAGTTCGCGGTAGCCGCCAATGGTGATGGTGTTGAACTGGACGCCGCCATCGGTCGCCGGGTCGTATACCGTGAGGCCGGTGATCGTGACCGTGTCACCGGTTGCGGTGATGTCCGCATAGTCGGCGCTGAGCGTCGGGTTGTCCGCGGTGAGCGCGTCGATCCAGTCATCGATGATCGTCTGGATCGGATGCACCGGTGCGGGGCGCGGACGCGTCACCGGCACCGCGGGGGCCGTCGGCGCGGGTGTGGTGGTGGCCGGTGCGGCCGGGGCCACGGTCGGTGGCGCCGCCGGCGTCGTGACCGGCGCGGGCGTTGCCGGCTCAGGCTTGACGACGGCTGGTTCGGGCGCTGGCGCCGGAACGACGGGCTGGGCGTAGGCGGCCATGCCGCCGACAGCGGCTATTGCGATCATCGCCGCGGTTGTGCCGCCGATCAGTCTCTTCATCACATCCTCCGCCGTACCGGGAGCGCCTGATTGGCCCCAGGATCGCGGCGCCCGCAAGGCGCCGCGCATGGGTCAATCGTTGGCAGTTACGACAATATTAAGGAGGCTCGGGACGATCGTCGGCGCCGTGAGCAGGAGGCCGATCACTTCCATGAGCGGAACCGGCTCCGGCGGCGTGGCCACGACGGTAAGGGCGCGGGGGTTGCGCAGGAAGGCGCCCACCGCCTGGCCGACCTGCTGCTCGAGCGTCGGGTTCTCGAGTGTGCGAAGGAAGATCTGGAACGCTGCCGCAAGGCCGAAGGCGACGTCCTGCGGCTGGAGGTTCGTCAGTTCCGCCTGCTCGCGAAGGAATGCCTCGATCGCACCGCCATTCTCGAACCGGATCGTGACGTTGTTGACCATCGCGGCCGCGAGGATCTCCTCGGGGCCACCCGGCTCCTGCAACTGGCCGAACGCGACGCCGGTGATGACGCCGGCGACGTCGATGTGGCCGAAATCGCGGATGTTGATGCCGACCGACTCGATGTTGAGCGTGTCGTTGGGCGAATCGTAATTGCCGGCGACGTTGAAATCCATGAACAGCGTCTCGAAGCCGAGGTCGCGGATGACCTGGATCGGCTGCGAGTTGTCACCGAGGCTGAGCGGGACCTCGACACCGTTGAGCGAGACAGCGACGGAATAGGGAACGCCGTCCTGCACCTGGGTAAGATGCATCTCCATCCGCTCGATCACGAGCGGGTTCGCCTGCGGTGGCTCGAACCGAAGGCCCGTCGCGATCATGTCGCTGACCGGAATCGGCGGTGAATCCTCGGCATCGAGGTCGGCCACCGGCGGGATCACGATGTTGGCGAGTTCGACATTCTCGAAGCGCAGCGTGTTGGCAAGGTCGGTCATGCTGCCGTTCCGCAGCACCATCAGCTGCGCGGTGAAGCCGCCCGCCTCGATCTCGACCGGATTGGTGACGATGATCTCGGCTATCGTCGCCTCGATCCCGTTGGGCGGGTCCGACACGACGAGATTGGTGATCGTCACCACCTCGCCGACCGCCGTGGCCGTCTCGTAGGTGGCGGTCCGCGTCGCGTCGACGAGCGCCGCCACGATCTCGTCGGCGATCGCCACCGGATCGGCCGCGACCGCCGGACCGGCAAGGAAGGCGAGCGGGAGTGCGCCAATGACGATCTTTCGCCAGGCTGCGCCGGTCGGGACGAGCATGAATTTCCTCCAGGGGATCTGGGCGCCGGCCACGGCGCACGCAAACAGCGCGATTGGCGCAGTTTGGTTGCACATTGGCGGCCATTTTTGACGGAGGCAAGGCGGACGCCCGGTCACGAAGGCTTGCGCGACGGTGCAGTCTGGCGCGGAGGGAACATGTTGTCCGCCGGTGGCGATGTCGCCCCGCCGTCGAGCGACTGCTGTCGAACATCCAGTCTGGCAGACATCGGCGCCACCGAAGCGGGTCGCCGAAGAGCGTGTGCGCTTGATGGCACTGCCGTCGAAGGAGCGCCTCGCCGTCCCCTCGGGGCGAGGGAACGTCGCGCCGACCATGCTTCACACGCTCGCAGGCCGGGACCCATGAGGCCGCAATCACGATCACAGGGTGACAATGGGCCGGGCCTTCGCCGGGCGTGCCGACGGTGATAGAACGTCCTTCTACACTCACCGGTGCGGGCAACCGGATCGATGGTCCACGAACCTGCTCCCGGAGGTCGGCGCGATGACAGGACGCGCCCCTCGAAACTAGACCGCCATTCTAATCCGCCGCGATTCACCAGCTAGAACGTCGTCCTACCACAGCGATAGAACATCGTTCTGTCATCCGCCGGTCGCATTTCGCTGGACAAATCGATCGCAATCCTAACCATTCAGTGACGGTTGCTGGCGTAGCTGGCACTTCTGTGTAACGCGAATACTGCGCTTACCGGCGCATGATTCGAATGCCTCAGATCACGTCCCATCACCAAGCGGAGATGACAATGGCTGGTGTGAAGAAGGCGGCCCCCGCCAAGAAGACAACGATGAAGGCCGCTGCTCCGGCCAAGACTGCGGCGAAGCCTGCTGCCAAGGCCGCGCCGAAGGCTGCTGCCAAGCCTGCCACGAAGGCAGCTCCGAAGGCCGCCGCCAAGGCTCCGGCGAAGGCCGCTGCCAAGCCGGCCGCGAAGGCCGCGCCGAAGGCTGCCGCCAAGCCTGCCGCGAAGGCGGCTCCGAAGGCCGCCGCCAAGGCTCCGGCGAAGGCCGCTGCCAAGCCTGCCGCGAAGGCGGCTCCGAAGGCTGCCGCCAAGGCTCCGGCCAAGGCGGCCGCGAAACCGACCGCCAGCAAGGCAGCGCCGAAGAAGCCCACCGCTTCGGCATCGCCCAAGGCGTAGAACCGAGTTCGGGTCGCGCGCCTGGCGCCGCGCCCCGTATCGCGAATACAGAAGAGCCGCGGATCGCATCCGCGGCTCTTCTGTTTTGAACGGGGGGCTTTCCGGGAGACCGGCGCCGCGCAGGCGGCGGCGCCGCAATAGCCCTGACTAGCTGCAGCCCGTGGTGCCGCCGCAGGTGTCGCACTTGAGGCAGGTGCCGTTGCGCACGAGCGTGAAGTTGCCGCACTCGGGGCAGGACTCGCCGACATAGCCCTTCATCCGGGCGATCGCGATCCGGGAGTCGTCCGCGGCCGCCTTGGTGCTCGCCGCCGAGGATGCGCGGATTGGCCGGGTTTCGACCGTCTCGACGATGGCGGCCTGGACGGCTTCCACCCGGATCGTCTCGGTGACCTGCGTGCGCATCTCCACGGGCTCCGCTTTCCGGAGCGCTGCCCCTCCGGCCGAAGCGTAGCCGCGACCGCCAGCCGCGGCGCTCATCGAGGTCCCGCCGCCGGCCGTCCGGGGGCCGCCGGCGGTGCCCGCGCCCCTGGCGTCGACAAGGCCGAGCCTGACCGGCCGGCCGCGGGTCAGGCCGTGGCTGACGACCGCCTCGGGCGGCGTGCGCGAGCCGTGGTCGGCGCTGCCGATCGCGGTCGAGCCGCCTTCCTCGGGCACGACGTGGGCGAGGTCGTTCCGGCCGAGATAAGAGATCGCGAGCTCCCGGAAGATATAGTCGAGGATCGACGTCGCGTTCTTGATCGCGTCATTGCCCATCACGATGCCGGCCGGCTCGAACCGCGTGAAGGTGAAGGCCTCGACATATTCCTCCAGCGGCACGCCGTACTGGAGGCCGAGCGAGATCGCGATGGCGAAATTGTTCATCAGCGACCGGAACGCGGCGCCTTCCTTGTGCATGTCGAGGAAGATCTCGCCGATACGGCCGTCCTCGTATTCGCCGGTCTTGAGGTAGATCTTGTGGCCGCCGACGATCGCCTTCTGGGTGTAGCCCTTGCGGCGGTTCGGCAGTTTCTCGCGCTCGCGGACGGCGTATTCCACCACGCGCTCGACGATCCGCTCGGCCATCTGCTCGGCCTTCTTCATCATCGGCTTGGCGGTCAGTTCGGCCACCGCGTCGTCGGTGTCGTCGTCATTGTCGGCGATGAGCTGGGCGTTGAGCGGCTGCGACAGCTTCGAGCCGTCGCGGTAGAGGGCGTTGGCCTTCAGCGCCAGCTTCCACGACAGCATGTAGGCGTTCTTGCAGTCCTCCACCGTCGCGTCGTTCGGCATGTTGATGGTCTTGGAGATCGCGCCCGAGATGAAGGGCTGCGCGGCGGCCATCATCAGGATGTGGCTCTCGGTCGACAGCGCGCGCTTGCCGATCCGGCCGCACGGCGAGGCGCAGTCGAACACCGGCAGGTGCTCGGCCTTGAGGCCCGGCGCGCCCTCGAGGGTCATGGCGCCGCAGCAGTAGATGTTGGCCGCCTCGATGTCGGCCCGGGAGAAGCCGATCGCCGGCAGGATCTCGAACGCCGGGTCGTTGAGCTGCTCGGCGGTGAGGCCGAGCACGTCCATGCAGAACGGCTCGCCGAGCGACCACTTGTTGATCGCGAACTTGATGTCGAACGCCTGCTTGAGGCCGGCCTCGAGCGCGACGAGCTTCTCCCTGGTGAAGCCCTTCGCGGCCAGCGTCTCGTGGTTCACGCCCGGCGCGCCCACGAGGGTGCCGTAGCCGACGGCGTAGTCGACGATCTTCCCCGCGGCATCGGCCGAGTAGCCGAGGGCGTCGAGCGCCTCCGGCACCGCGCGGTTGATGATCTTGAAGTAGCCGCCGCCGGCGAGCTTCTTGAACTTCACCAGCGCGAAGTCGGGCTCGATGCCGGTCGTGTCGCAATCCATCACGAGGCCGATCGTGCCGGTCGGCGCGATGACGCTCGCCTGGGCATTGCGGAAGCCGTACACCGTGCCGAGACGGACGACGTCGCGCCACGACGCAACGGCCGCCTCGACCAGTGCCTTGTCGGTGCAGGCCGCGTGGTCGAGCGGGACGGGGAGGGTGGCAAGGCCGTCATAGCCCGACGTCGCGCCCTCCGCCGCGAGGCGGTGGTTGTTCATGACGCGCAGCATGGCGTCGCGGTTCGCGTCATAACCCGGGAACGGGCCGAGTTCGGCCGCCATCTCGGCCGACGTGGCATAGGAGGTGCCCGTCATCAGCGCGGTGATCGCACCGCAGAGCGCGCGGCCCTCGGCGGAGTCGTACGGGATGCCCGAGGTCATCAGGAGGCCGCCGATATTGGCAAAACCGAGCCCGAGCGTCCGGTACTTGTAGGACAGCTCCGCGATCCTCTTCGACGGGAACTGCGCCATCATCACCGAGATTTCGAGGACGACGGTCCACAGCCGCGAGGCGTGCGCGAAGCTGTCGACGTCGAACGCGCCGTCGGCGCCGCGGAACTGGATGAGGTTCAGCGAGGCGAGGTTGCACGCCGTGTCGTCGAGGAACATGTACTCCGAGCACGGATTGGAGGCGCGGATCGGCCCCTCGGCCGGGCAGGTGTGCCAGTCGTTGATCGTCGAGTGGTACTGGATGCCGGGATCGGCCGAGGCCCAGGCCGCGTAGCCGACCTGCTCCCACAGTTCATTGGCCTTGAGTGTCTTCGTCACCTTGCCGGTGATGCGCGCGGTGAGGTTCCAGTCGCCGTCGTTCTCGACCGTGCGGAGGAACTCGTCGGTTACGCGGACGGAGTTGTTCGAGTTCTGGCCGGAGACGGTGAGATAGGCCTCGGAATCCCAGTCGGTGTTGAACACCGGGAACTCCATGTCGGTGTAGCCCTGGCGCGCGAACTGGATCACGCGCTGGACGTAGTTGAGCGGCACCTGTGCCTTCTTGGCGGCCTTGATCTCGCGCTTCAGCGCCGGGTTCTTGTTCGGGTCGAAGCAGGCGTCGTCCTGGCCGTCGCAGTTCACGCACGCCTTCAGGACCGCCCGAAGATGCTGCGAGACGATTTTTGAGCCGGTGACGAGGGCGGCGACCTTCTGCTCCTCCTTCACCTTCCAGTTGATGTAGAGTTCGATGTCCGGATGATCGATGTCGACCACGACCATCTTCGCCGCGCGGCGCGTCGTGCCGCCGGACTTGATCGCGCCCGCCGCGCGGTCGCCGATCTTGAGGAAGCTCATCAGGCCGGACGATTTTCCGCCGCCCGACAGCCGCTCGCCCTCGCCGCGCAGCGACGAGAAGTTGGAGCCGGTGCCCGAGCCATACTTGAACAGGCGCGCCTCGCGCACCCACAGGTCCATGATGCCGCCCTCGTTCACGAGGTCGTCGGCGATCGACTGGATGAAGCAGGCGTGCGGCTGCGGCCGCTCGTAGGCTGACTCCGAAGCGTGGACGATGCCCGTCTCGTGGTCGACATAGTAATGGCCCTGGCTCGGGCCATCGATGCCATAGGCCCAGTGGAGGCCGGTGTTGAACCACTGCGGGCTGTTCGGCGCCGCCATCTGCGCGGCGAGCATGTAGCGCATCTCGTCGAAGAAGGCGGAGGCGTCTTCCTCGGTCGTGAAGTAGCCGCCCTTCCAGCCCCAATAGGTCCACGCGCCGGCCATGCGGTCGAACACCTGGCGGGCGTCGGTTTCGGCGACTGTGCGCTCCTCCTTCGGCATGCGGTCGAGCGCGGCCTGGTCGGGCACGGAGCGCCACAGCCAGGAGGGCACGGTCGATTCCTCGAAGCGGGTCAGCTTCGCGGGGATGCCGGCCTTGCGGAAATATTTCTGGGCGATGATGTCGGCCGCCACCTGGCTCCACGACTCCGGCACCTGGATGCCGTCGAGCTTGAAGACCGTCGAGCCGTCGGGGTTGCGAATCTCGCTCTTGGTCGCGCGGAACGGAATGCTCGCGTACGGCGACTCGCTCGACTTCGTGTAGCGACGATTGATCTGCATGGCCTTGCCCGAACCCTTTGAGGCGGAGGGGCCAGTGATCATGGACCCCGACCGCTCCGTTGTGAACCCGCGCCATTCGCCCGGGCCGTGATCACACCATATATGGTGTTTACGAGCGGTAAACACCACAAACAGTGGATCAGGGACGAAGATTCCACAGGCACCGACAACGCATCGGAAGCCATGGGAATCCTGCGATTTCCGGGGATCGCGCCGACAATGAGGCGCGGACGCAAACTATGCCGTCAGGCTAGACCGAGTCGCGTTTTAGTCAATCACGCCACTTCCGTCACAAGGCTGTCGTACCCGCGATCCACCGGCCGCGCGCGATTCGCCAATCGCCGATTGACGGCAACCGGTTGTGCCACCCGGAACCGAATCGGACGCAGCTAAGCCTTTGGCCTGGTTCGCTCCATCAACGCCGTGAGGTGTCCGTCCGGATCGCGGAAGAACACCATCCACTCCTCGGACCCGTCAGGGTGGCGGTGGATCATGTGCGGCGCCCCCTCGAAGGCGACGCCGCGGGCGACGAGTTCGGCATGCCAGGCCTGGATGTCGTCGGTCCGGAGATAGAGGAGCGACTGCGGCTTCACGGTGCCATCCTCGGGCGGCGTCAGGAACAGCCGCGTCCCGCCGCAATCGAAGAACGCGAGATTGCCGAAGGTGAAGAGATGCGGCAGGCCGAGAATGTCGCGGTAGAACCGCTCCGATCGCGGCGTGTCGGCGACTTCGCGGGCGATCTGGCCGATGGGGCCGAGCGGAGTCAGGGGCATGGGGTCGGACCTTTCGCGAAGCGGGCTGCCGGCGGGCACGCCCGGCCACCCGCGGATGGCGGCGCGGTCATCCGCTTCGAGCTTCGACAGGATGTTGGCGATGTGGAATTTCACCGCGTCGACGCTCGTCTCGCGGAGCTCGGCGATCCGGCGATTCGGGAGGCCGTGCCGCACGAGGTTCAGTACCTGCCATTCGGCCGGCGTCAGCACATCTGGGTAGGGCGGTCGGCCGCGCGGCTCCGTCATGTGCGGAGGTTAGCCGAGGCGGGGGCGATTTACGCTCCCCCCGAGCCCGCGGTCCCGGTTAAAGACCTTGCCGTCGTTCCGGACAGCCGAAGGCTGATCCGGAACCTTTTGCTCCTGAAGCACGGCGTCGGTATTCGTGCGTCCGATTCCCGTCGGAAGAACAAAGGTTTCCGGGTTCCGCTTCGCGGCCCCGGAACGACGGAGAATGGAGAGCTGAAGGAAGCCCCTAGGGCTTCCAGGGCTCGTAGTCGCCGGTCACGCGCGGGCGGCTCTCGGCCGTCAGCACCGACCCCTTTGGCCGGTAGGCGGCCGCGGAGCCCGTCATGTTGGGGAGGTGTGCCTTCTCCCACGCCCGGGGCCGGTACTCGGCCTCGGACGGGGCGACGTCGCCGGTGTGGTGGAGCCACGCGCTCCAGCCGGGCGGGACCCGCGAGGCCTCGGCGAGGCCGTTGTAGATGACCCAGCGGCGATCGTTCCGGTCGACATAGTAGCGGTTGCCGAGTTCGTCCGTCCCGACCTTGCGGCCGCGACGGAACGTGTACCACCAGGTGCCGATGGTCTGGCCGTTCCACCACGTGAAGATCATCAAAAAGAGCTTCTTCATGCGCGTTCTCCCGGCGGCACCTTAGAGCATGATCCGAAAAAGTGGATGCCGGTTTTTTCGAGAAGGATCGTGCCCCACTAACGGACTGGCGCCTGGAGCGTGATTGGACTTGATCGGATCACGCTCCAGAAGCGGGGCGGAGACACCGCTAGAAGAAACTCCGCCGCTGCCACCATCCGCCGCGCTTGGGCTGCGACGGCTCCGGCTCCGGCGGCGGCGTGGTGTCCGTCGCCGGCTCGGCGGGAAGGACCTCGTCGCGGCGCGACGCCGAGGCGGCTTCTTCCACGCGGACCTCGTCGTGCCTCACCGGGGGTTGTTCATCGGTCATCTCCGGCGAGGAGACCTCGACCGGAACCTCGCCGCCAAGTTCGGCGGCAATCGCGTAGGACTGGCTCACCGCGTCCTGGTGCCCCGTTCCCTCGGCCTCGTCGACAACGGTCGCGGTCTCGGTCTCTCCGGAAGCGGTCTCGTCCGATGCGCTCATTTCGCCGTCCGGGCGCCGCGAACGGCGGCCGCCGCGGCGACCGCGGCGCCGGCGGCGGGGCTGGCCGTCGGCGCCCACGCCGGAACCGTCGCCCTCGCCATCGGCCGTGCCCTCGCCTTCGTCGTCGCCACCGGCGGGGCCGGCGTTGTCGGCGATGCCTTCGGCAACGAGTTCGACGTCGCGATGGCTTTCGTCACCGCCGTCTTCGGTAGGCTCGGCGGGCTCACCTGCCTGCTGCTCGCGGCCTTCGCCACCGCCACGCCGGCGCCGGCGCCGGCGCTTGCGACGGCGCTCGCCGTCATCGGCGGCACGGCCTTCCTGCCGCGGACGATCCTCGCCGCCTTCCTCGCGCTCTTCGGCGTCCTCGTCGTTCTCTTCCTCGATCTCGAGGATCTCGGGCTCGGCTTCGATGGTCTCCTCGCCCGGCTGCACCGATGTCGGCTGGATCGACGTGGGCAGAGGCGGACGCACCGTCACGAGATCGCCGCGCTCGAGCACGAAATGGGCGGCCGTGTTGACCGTCTCGTCGGCCGTGATGGTGATCGTCAGGCCAAACTGCGCCTCGAGCGCCGACAGGTGCGAGCGCTTCTGGTTGAGAATGTAGAGCGCGACGTTGGTGCGGGTGCGGATGATGAGGTTGTGCGACGCCGACTTGAGGAGGTGATCCTCGATCGAGCGCAGCACGTGCAGCGACACCGACGCCGGCGAGCGGACGTGTCCGGTGCCCATGCAGTGCGGGCAGACCTCGGTCGTGCTCTCCAGGACGCCGGTGCGGATGCGCTGGCGCGACATCTCGAGGAGGCCGAAATGCGAGATCCGGCCGACCTGGATGCGCGCCCGGTCGTCCTTCAGGGCTTCCTTGATGCGGCGCTCGACGGAACGGTTGTTCCGGCGTTCCTCCATGTCGATGTAGTCGATGACGATAAGGCCGGCGAGATCGCGGAGGCGGAGCTGCCGCGCCACTTCGTCGGAAGCCTCGAGGTTCGTCTGGTGCGCGGTGTCCTCGATGTTGTGCTCGCGCGTCGAGCGGCCCGAGTTCACGTCGATCGAGACGAGCGCCTCGGTCTGGTTGATGACGATGTAGCCGCCCGACGGCAGCGGAACATGCGGCGAGAACATCGCGTCGAGCTGCGGCTCGATGCCGTGGCGCGCGAAGAGGGGCTGCGATTCCTTGTAGGGCTGGACGCTCTTGGCGTGGCTCGGCATGAGCATCCGCATGAAGTCCTTGGCCTCGCGGTAGCCCTCGTCGCCCGCGACGAGCACTTCCTCGATGTCCTTGCCGTAAAGGTCGCGGATCGACCGCTTGATGAGGCTGCCTTCCTCATAGACGAGGGCGGGGGCCGTCGAGCGGAGGGTGAGTTCGCGGACGCTCTCCCACAGCCGGAGGAGATACTCGAAGTCGCGCTTCACCTCGGCCTTGGTCCGGCTGGCGCCGGCGGTGCGGAGGATGACGCCCATGCCTTCCGGCACTTCGAGGTCCTGGGTGATGCTCTTCAGGCGCTTCCGGTCGGCCGGGCTGGTGATCTTCCGGGAGATGCCGCCGCCGCGCGAGGTGTTCGGCATCAGCACCGAATAGCGGCCGGCGAGCGACAGGTAGGTGGTCAGGGCCGCGCCCTTGGTGCCGCGCTCTTCCTTGACGACCTGGACGAGGATCACCTGGCGGCGCCGGATGACCTCCTGGATCTTGTACTGCCGGGCGCGCGTCTTCCGCCGCTCCGGCACTTCCTCCATCGCGTCCTCGGCGCCGACCGATTCGACGACGTCCTCGGGATGCTCCTCGTCCGATTCGGGGCGCTCGTCGTGCGGTGCGGTCGGGGCGGGGGGCGGTGCGAGATCGTCGTGGTCGCCATCGGCCGACGGAGGGGCCTCCTCGTGACCGTCCTCGTCCTCGGCCGCGACCTCGCCGGCGACGGCGTCGCTTGCGGCATCGACCGCCCGCGTCCGCGCCGCTTCGGCCTCGGCGGCACGCGCTTCGGCCTCCTCGGCAGCAGCCTCACGCTCTTCGGCCTCGATCAGCGCCTGCCGGTCGGCTACCGGGATCTGGTAGTAGTCCGGGTGGATTTCCGAGAAGGCGAGGAAGCCGTGGCGGTTGCCGCCATACTCGACGAACGCCGCCTGGAGCGACGGCTCGACCCTTGTGACCTTGGCGAGATAGATGTTGCCGCGGAGCTGCTTGCGCTGCGCGGACTCGAAATCAAACTCTTCGACGCGATTGCCGCGCACCACCACGACCCGGGTCTCTTCCGGGTGGGCGGCATCGATCAGCATCTTGTTGGGCATTGACGAACCTCGTGCGGCCAGCGCCGACCGGCTGCGGCGGCAGGACGAATCCTGTCCGCGCGACCTTCAAAGCGCTGTGGCCTGATGATGGGAAAAGGGAAGGAACGGGAGACCGCCGAAAAAGCGGACGCCGGTGCGGCGTCGCGGGCGACTTCGATCGTTCCGGTAGTGACACTCGCGTGACCGCGAAAAAGCGCATGTCTTACGCCACGATGGACCCGCGAACGGATCCTGAGCCAAGGGGACGCCGGCCGGCTGTCATCGACATCCGGCCTGCTTCGATGCCGTCCGAAGGCGGATCGAGCGAGCGTTCCAGAGCGTTACGGTGAGTTTCCCGCGCTGACCGCTTGGTCAGCGCAGCGCGTCCTGACAATGTCGGAGCGACCGTTCCGGCTGAAGCGGAATCTCGCCGCCTCCGTATAGGTGCTGTGTTGCCCGGTTGCAAGGAGGAGCGCGTCGTTGCACGCGGGGAACACACCGGACATTTCGCGCCCCGGCACGACAAGGTTTGATTAACCAACCGGTCCCCATGTTCTAGACTCGTCTCGTACAAGGCCAATTCTGGCGCTGGATCGGGGGGTGGATTGGCACGAGGACCGGGATCTCTAGCGCGCCGCCTCTGCGCGCTGCTCATCCCGGTGGCCCTCGCGGCCGCCGCGCCGTCGAACGCGGTGGCGCAGGCGGCCGCGGACCTGAATCTCGTGACCGACACACGGGTCATCGGCGACGAGAACCGCACCCGCTTCATTGCCGACCTGACGAGCGACGTGGGCATTCGGGTGTTCTCGCTCGCCGATCCCTACCGGATCGTGATCGACCTGCCCGAGGTCCATTTCCAGCTGCCGGCCGGGACGGGCGCGGAGGGCAGGGGCCTCGTCTCCGCCTACCGGTTCGGCCTCATCTCGCGCGGCCAGTCGCGCATCGTGCTCGACGCGACCGGTCCGGTGCGCGTGGACGACTACTTCGTCATTCCGGCGGTGCCGGGGGCGGGCGAGCCGGCCCGTCTCGTCGTCGACCTGGTGCGCGCCACGCCTGAGGAGTTCGCGACGGCGGCTCTCGCCTATCAGGAATCCCGTGCGCCGACCGCGCCGATTGTCGTGCCCGAGGCCAATGACGGGCGGACCGTCGTGGTGATCGATCCCGGGCACGGCGGCATCGATACGGGCGCCGTCGGCCTGTCGAACACCGTCGAGAAGCAGGTCGTCCTTGCCTTCTCGCTCGAACTGGCGGCGCAACTGCGGGCGACCGGCCGCTACGACGTCCTCCTCACCCGGACCGACGACACGTTCCTGTCGCTCGACCAGCGGGTGGGCTTCGCCCGCGCGCACCACGCGGACATCTTCCTCTCCATCCACGCCGATTCATTTCCGTCGTCGTCCACCGTGCGCGGGGCCGCCATCTACACCGTGTCCGAACGCGCCTCGAACCAGATCGCCGCCCAGCTCGCGGCCGGCGAGAACCGGGCCGACATCCTCGCCGGCGTCAACATCGCGGCCAATGACGACCTCGTCGCCGACATCCTCGTGGACCTTGCCCGGCGCGAGACCAATCGCTTCTCCGTGGCGCTGGCGCGTGACCTCGTCGCGCAGATCGAGGCGGCGACCGTGATGTCCCGCAGCCCGCTCCAGGAGGCGGGTTTCGTCGTCCTCAAGGCGCCCGACGTGCCCTCGGTTCTCGTCGAGCTCGGCTTCGTGACCAATCCCGACGACGCCCGCAATCTCGGGTCCGAATCATGGCGCCGGGCCACGGCCGCCGCGATGGTCGGCGCCATAGACGACTTCTTCGCCACGCGCGTCGCCGGGGCCCTGCGGCCCTGAAGCTGTTGCAGCGGGGCAACGTTCGGCGCTAAGGCGACGCGGAAAGGCCTCCGCCGCAGTTTGTTCACACTTCCGCCGGATCGCTGGCGCGTACACCGCGTTAAGGGTGGACAGCGTCCGCGAGCGGTCGTGCAGTCCCGGTGTCGGGAAGGTGAACGGCCTCTGCCGCGGTTCGGCCCCAAAGTCGGGGCCGCCTGCAAGCGCTCCGGCCGTTTGCCGGGTCGGCCGCCAGGGCTGGAACAGGGTCGAAATGTTTCTACGTCTGGTCGGCTACATCTTTGGGATCGGCACCGTGCTCTTTCTGGCTTTGGCTGGCGCGCTGGCCTGGTACATTTCCGACATCTCGGCGGACGTGCCGAGCTATGAGGTTTTGAACAGCTACGCCCCGCCGATCATGACGCGCGTCCATGCCGCCGATGGGCAGCTCGTCGCGGAGTACGCCCGCGAGCGGCGCATGTACCTGCCCATCCAGGCGATCCCGGAGCGCCTCAAGGCGGCGTTCCTGTCGGCCGAGGACAAGAACTTCTATTCGCATTCGGGCCTCGACTATATCGGCCTCATCCGCGCCGGCATCGCCAATGTCGAGAGCTTCATCGCCGGCGGCGGCGTCGCGGGCGGCGGCTCGACCATCACGCAGCAGGTCGCCAAGAACTTCCTGCTGACGCCGGACCAGACCGTCGAGCGCAAGATTCAGGAGGCGATCCTCGCCCTTCGCATCGAGACGGCCTTCACCAAGGACCAGATCCTCGAGCTCTACATGAACGACAGCAACCTCGGCATGGGCGCCTATGGCGTCGCCGCGGGGGCGCTCATCTACTTCAACAAGTCGGTCCAGGAACTCACGATCGCCGAGTGCGCCTACCTTGCCGCGCTCCTCAAGGGCCCGTCGAACTACCATCCGTTCCGCTTCACCGATCGCGCCATCGAGCGCCGGAACTGGGTCATCGACCGCATGGTCGAGAATGGCTACGTGACCCCGGACGAAGGTGAGGCGGCCAAGGCCGAGCCGCTGGGCGTCCAGCCGCGCGTCGAACGCCCGATGGTGTTCAACGCCGTCGATTTCGACGGGGCGTTCGGGCCGGTGTTCGAGGAAGCCTATGGCGACACGATCGCCGCGCTGGGCGGCATTCCCGTCCGCGCAGCAGACTATTTCGCCGAGGAGGTTCGCCGGGAACTCCTCGCCCGCTATGGCGAGGACCAGCTCTATGGCGGCGGTCTTTCGGTCCGCACGTCGCTTGATCCGAACCTCCAGATCATGGCGCGCAAGGCCCTCATGGACGGCCTTGTCGCCTACGACGAGGGCGCCGGCTGGCGCGGCCCGCTGCAGAACATCGACGTCACCGGCGACTGGGGGCCCGTGCTCGGTGAGGTGCCGATGCTGTCTGACGTGTTCGAGTGGCAGCTCGCCGTGGTGCTCGACGTCGACGGGAACGGCGCGACGATCGGCCTCCAGCCCGCCCGCGACCCCGCAGGGGGCTTTGTGGCGAACCGCGTGACTGCGCGCATCCCCGATGACGAGATGGATTGGGCCGGCAACAACCCTCTTGATGTCGGCGATGTGGTCTACGTCCAGCACGTGACCGGCGACGAATTCCGTCTCCGCCAGCGACCGGAGATCGAGGGTGCCCTCGTTGCGATGAACCCGCAGACCGGCCGCGTTCTTGCCATGGTCGGCGGCTTCTCGTTCTCGGCCAGCCAGTTCAACCGCGCCACGCAGGCCCAGCGGCAGCCCGGCTCATCGTTCAAGCCGTTCGTCTACGCGGCCGCCCTCGACAACGGCTACACGCCGTCGTCCGTCATCATGGACGCGCCGATCGAGATCGAGCAGCAGGGCGGCCTCGGCATCTGGCGGCCGGAGAACTACGCGCAGCAATTCTACGGCCCCTCGACGCTTCGCATCGGCATCGAGCAGTCGCGCAACGTCATGACCGTTCGCCTCGCGCAGGACATGGGCATGCCGCTGGTCGCGGAATACGCCGAGCGCTTCGGCGTCTACGACAACCTGGCGCCGCTGCTGGCGATGTCCCTTGGCTCGGGCGAGACGACCGTGTTGCGCATGGTGGCGGGATACGCGGTGTTCGCCAATGGCGGGCGCTCCGTCACGCCCACCCTGATCGACCGCATCCAGGACCGCTACGGCAACACGATCTTCGAGCATGACGAGCGGATCTGCCCGGAATGCGCCCCTTCTGCCTGGACCGGCCAGGAGGAACCGACGATCGTCGACAACCGCGCCCAGGTGCTCGATCCGATGACCGCCTATCAGATCACCTCGATGATGGAAGGCGTCGTCCAGCGCGGCACGGCCACGAGCGTGCGCCGCGTGGGTCACCCGATTGCCGGCAAGACGGGAACGACCAACGACTACTACGATGCCTGGTTCATCGGCTATTCGACCGACCTCGTCGTCGGCGTCTACATGGGCTTCGATACGCCAAGGAACCTCGGCTTCGGCAACACCGGCGGCGTCCTGTCCGCCCCGGTCTTCACCGAGTTCATGCGGGTCGCGCTCGCCGACGCCCCACCCGTCGAGTTCCCGGTGCCGGCCGGCATGCAACTCATCCCGATCAACCGCGCCACCGGCCTGATGGCAAGCGCCGGTGCCGACGGCACGATCCTCGAGGCGTTCAAGCCGGGCACCAGCCCGCCCACGAACTTCTCGATCATCGGCTTCGTCGACGCGGCCGGCCAGCCGCTGGTCGTCGACCCCAACGCAGACCGCGCCGTCGGCCTCGGCCAGGGCGGTCTTTACTAGCCGTGGTCGCGTTGACAGGGGGGAGCGCGCCTCTATGGTGCGCCTCCCGCGGCGCTGCGCCGCCCATCCTCCCGCCGGAAGCCGATTTTGCGCGCTGAAACCCAGACCGTGGTCGACGAGATCCAGCAGGCGATGGCCCTGCTGAGGAGGCATCTTTGACTGGGATCGGGCGAACTTCCGTCTCGATGAGCTGAACGCGCTCGCCGAAGAGCCGGATCTCTGGTCCGATCCCGGCAAGGCACAATCGCTCATGCGCGAGCGCCAGCGCCTCGCCGACCAGATCGAGGGCGTCCGCCGCCTCGATCGCGAACTTGCCGACAATGTCGAACTGATCGCGATGGGTGAGGCCGAGGGCGACGAATCGATCGTCGTCGAGGCGGAGAAGGGTCTCAAGACGCTCCTCGCCGATGCGTCGCGGCGCCAGGTCGAATCGCTGCTGTCCGGCGAGGCGGACGCCAACGACACCTATGTCGAGATTCACGCCGGCGCCGGCGGCACGGAGAGCCAGGACTGGGCGGCAATGCTGCTTCGGATGTACACGCGCTGGGCCGAACGGCATGGCGCCAAGGTCGAGTTCCTCGAGGAGCACGCCGGCGAGGAAGCCGGCATCAAGCGGGCGACGATCGTCGTGAAGGGCACGAACGCCTATGGCTTCCTCAAGACGGAGTCCGGCGTCCACCGCCTCGTCCGCATCTCGCCGTTCGATTCGAACGCCCGCCGCCACACCTCGTTCGCGAGCGTCTGGGTCTATCCCGTCGTTGACGACACGATCGAGATCGACATCAACCCGGCCGACATCCGCACCGACACCTACCGCTCGTCAGGCTCCGGCGGCCAGCACGTCAACACGACCGATTCCGCCATCCGCCTGACGCACATCCCCACCGGTATCGCCGTCGCCTGCCAGAGCGAGCGCTCGCAGCACAAGAACCGCGAGACCGCCTGGAAGATGCTGAAGGCGCGCCTCTACGAACTCGAGCTCGAGAAGCGCGAGGCGGAGCTGAACGCGAAGAACGCGACGAAGTCAGAGATCGGCTGGGGCCACCAGATCCGCTCCTACGTTCTCCAGCCGTACCAGCTGGTGAAGGACCTCCGCACCGGCTTCGAGAGCACAAGCCCGTCGGACGTCCTCAATGGCGATCTCGACGGCTTCATGGAAGCGTCGCTGGCGCATCGCCTCGACGGCGCAGCAACCGCGCCGGTCGCCGATCTGGATTAAGGCGCCAACCAGCATCGTACAAGTCGCCCCAATATGACCGCGCTCGCCGGCTGAACGGCGCCTTGCCGGCGCAGGATCGCAGGCGGTTCAGGGGCCCCCAAGTCGCTCCGGCTGGATCGAAGCCGGAGGCGAGAGGATTTCGGACGGGAATCCCGAGCGCCTGTAAACGGCGCTCGTTGGCCGTCAGGCCGTGGGCCTTTGCCGTGGCGGCAATGAGAATGTAGGCAAGGCCGTGGCTGCGCCCCCGCCTCCACGGTCTTCCTCGACGATGCCAGCGGCGAGGGGGGACGGCTGCATCGAACGCAACAGGATAGTGTCCTGCTCGGTCCTCAGAGCAGCGCGGCGATCGTCGGACCGGTGCGGATGTGCTGCATCGGGTCGATCGTCCGGCCGCTGCGAATGATCTCGTAGTGGAGATGCGGCCCGGTGCTGCGGCCGGTGCTGCCCGAGCGCGCGATCGTGGCCCCTCGCGCAACGTCCTGGCCGACGCGAACCGAGATCGAGGAGAGGTGCGCGTAGCGGGTCGTGATGCCGTTGCCGTGGTCGATCTCGACCATCTTGCCGTAGCCGCCATTGGTTCCGGCGAACGTTACGCGGCCGGGGCCGGTCGCGTGGACGGCGGTACCGCTGTAGACGCCGAAATCGATCCCGGTGTGCATCGCGCTCTGGCCGAGGAACGGATCGCGGCGCACGCCGTAGCCGCTGGTAATGTTGAGGTTGTCGACCGGCAGGCCGAGCGGCAGCGCCCGGGCGTAGCGGACGAGGTCCTTGAACGCCTGGATCTCGCCGGCCACTTGGTTCAGGTCCTGGTGGTCCCGCGCCGCGGCGACGAACGGTCCGCCGACCGCGCCGGCGGGGCTGCGATAGCCCAGCGCGCTGAGCCCGTTGGCAATCGTGTCCGAGCGCGTTTCGACGGCGCTGGCGATCGCATCGAGCGCGGCGAACTGGTCGTATTCGACGACGGCCAGCGCGCCGGCCACGGCGTCCAGCTGCGTTGCCGGGTCAAACCCGTCAAGCGGGGAAAGGACATCGGCGACGGCGACATGAACTGGTGCAGGTCCGTTGGTGGCGCCGGTGACGATCGGATCGATCGGAGCGTTCGCGGCGGTCTCGTCCGCCGGGAGCCGGGTCGGATTGGGCGGCGGGATCGGGGCGAGGGCGGGGAGAACGTCGATGCCCGCCTGGATGGCCTCGTTCGTGAGGCCGGTGAGGAGTTGCTGGCGCTGGTTCAGCGCGTTCTGCCGCTCCGCCAGAGCGTCGATCTGCTCCTCGATCGTCGACCGCTCGACGAGTTGGCGGCTGAGGAGGCTGTCGATCTGGCGCGACATCTCCGCGATCCGGACTTCGTAGGACTGCTGGAGACTGCCCCGGACCGCGGCGGCGCCTTCGCTCTGCTGCTGCAGTTCCAGCGCCATCTGCTGCTGCAGCATCGTGTGCACGCCAAAGGCGGCGCCACCGCCGACCAGGACGATGAGGAGCAGGATGGCGAAGGCGATGAGCCTGGGCCGGTACGCATAGGAGCGAACAGTGTCGCCCTTGGCGATGATGATATGGTGTTGCGACTTCTGCCGGCGTGGACCGAAGCCGGCAGTACGGGCGCCCGTGGAAACAAAACTCATCGACCAAAGCCCCGAAGGCGTCATGAAAACGCCGGAACTCCGCCATTAGATTGGGGTAAGGTTAATGTTCGGTTTCACTCGGGCGAGCTTTCGCCGGGAGGGGGTGCGACGCCTTACCCCGGTCGTGTCACCCGCTCGAGCACAGCCTCCGCATGGCCCTTGGCGGTCACCTTCGGCCAGATCTCCGCGAGCCGTCCGTCCGGTCCGACGAGGAACGTGGCGCGCTCGACGCCCATGTATTCGCGGCCGTAGCGCGACTTCTTCACCCACACGCCGTAGGCGTTTGCGACGGTCTTCTCGGCGTCGGACGCGAGCAGGATGGTGAGGTCATGCTTCTGCTTGAACCTGTCGTGCGCCTTCGCGGTGTCCGGCGAGATGCCGATGACCCTGGCTGAGGCGGCCGCGAACTCGGGGGCGAGGGCCGTGAATTCCAGCGCCTCGAGCGTGCAGCCCGGCGTGTCGTCCTTCGGATAGAAATAGAGGACCACATTGCCGCCGCGGAGCGCCGACAGCTTCACCACGCCGCCTCCGTCGGTGGGGAGTTCGAAATCCGGCGCCATATCGCCAACCTGCAACGCGGTCACCACGCCTCCTGCACATCTTGCGTCCGGGCGGCTAATTCAGTGATCGACAGGCCCGACCCGTGATTCGTATATAGTCGGGCTGGGGGAAGCGGGCCATTCTTGATTCACGCGCTGCGATTGCGGCGCCTCCGGAGTCCTTGCGCCCGCATGACGATACGTTCGCGTTCGAGCTGAGACAGGGATGCTGCATGATCCCCGCCTTGATCGTCGGTCGATCGCAACCGCCGTCGCCGTTCCTGCCCCACCGCTGACCCGGCGCCCTCGGCGGCGCATCGCCTGGCAGAAGCCGCTCCTTGTTGTCACGCTGGTCCTGGTCGCCCTCGTGGCCGCGGCCGTGGCCCTGATCGCCCTTGCCGCCAGCCGGAACTTCGAACTTCCCTTCATCCGCGCCCAGCTTGCCGGCATGATCGAGGGGACCCTGGGGGCTGGGTACGATGCGACCGTGGGCAGCGCGGTCCTCGACACCGACCCCGTGCTTGGCCTTGTCCTGCGGGTCGGCGACATCCGCGTCGTCGACACGAACGGGGCCGAACTCCTTCGGGTCGGCTCGTCGCTGATCGCGATCGATCCGACGGCGATCGTCACGCCGAAGGCGGTCCTTCGTTCCGTCGAGATCGACGGCCTCTGGCTCTCCCTTGTCCGCAGTGGCAGCGCGATCCGACTGGGCAACCTCGAGACCCCGGCCCTCGCCGCGACGAGGGCAAGGGCGTTGTCCGGCGCCACGGGGCTTGGACTCCTCGCCCAGCCCATCGAGGCGCTCGACCGCAGCCTCGCGGAGGTACTGGCATTTGCTGGTCGCTCCGGCTTCGAACGGATCGGCCTCTACGATGCGGAAGTCGATCTGTGGCGCGTGGGGAGCGCCGCGCCGCAGCACTTTGCCCGGACCGAGGTGACCTTCGCGGCCGACCCTGCCGCGGGTCGCCTGTCGGCTTCGCTTTCCGCATCCGGCTATTCGGGCCGCTGGTCCGTCAGCGCGGAGCGTTCCGTGTCGGTGTCCAATGGCAGTCGCACCTTGTCGCTCGCCTTCTCGCAGCTGACCATGGCCGACCTCCTCGGTCCCGCCGCCGGATCCAACATCCCCTTCTACGGCCGCGGCATGGTTCGCCTGGACGCTGCCGGAACGCTCCAGGGGGCCCAGGCCACCGTCAATCTTGGCTCCGGTACGTTCGTCCTCGGCCCCAAATCGGTGCCGATCGGCGTCGACGAGGCGACGGTCGAACTGCGCTGGGACGTGGCCCGGGACAGGATCTTCATCGAGCCGTCGCGCTTCGACTTCGGCCCGAGCTACATCGTGCTGGCGGGGACGGTCGGGTCGGAGGCTGCCGGAGGCGGCCTTGCTTTCGACATCGGCTCGGTCAACGCCGTGCTCGCGCCGCGCGACTCGCCGTCGCCGCCGCTTCCCGTCGACAGCATGCGGCTCCGCGGCGCCGCGGATTTGGAGGCGGGCCTCATCCGCATCGACCAGTTCTCGATCGCGACGCCTTACGGCTCGTTCGACGCGGCCGGCAGCATCGGCCTCGAACCGCTGAGCCCGTCGATCGCACTCGCGGCGACGTTCAGTGAGATGCCGGTGTGGGCGCTCAAGCAGCTCTGGCCGGCGGGCTTCCAGGACGGCGGCCGCCGCTGGCTCATCGACAACATGCTCGACGGGCGGATCACCGGCGGCGAGGTGACCGCGGCGATTCCCGCCGGCGCGCTCGCTTCGGGATCGCCCATTCCGGCTGACATGCTCCGGGTCCAGCTGTCGCTCGCGGACGTGACCTTCCGCACGATGGACGGCATGCCCGACGTGACCGGCGCTCACGGCGTTGCCGTTCTCTCCGGCTCGAGCCTCGGCATCGACATCGAGCAGGGCAGGATCGTCGCCCCCGGCGGCGGCATCGTCGAGATCACGGCCGCTGCCTTCGCCATCCCCGAGACGGCAACCGCAGTGCCCATCGCGCGGCTCGAAGCAACCACGACGGGCGCCGCCTCGGCGTACGGCGCCATTGCCGATTCCCCGCCGCTCTACGCCCTCCAGCCATTCGAGATGCCGCCGGATGCGTTGCACGGAAACGGCTCGGCCCGCATTTCGGCGACCTGGCCGCTGGTCGAGGGGATGACGATCGACGAGGTGCAGTGGCGGATCGTGATGGATCTCACGGGACTGTCCGCGGACCGTCCCCTCGCGGGCCGGACGGTCGCGAACGGCGACGTCAACCTCGACATCACGCCCAGCGTCGTCCTCGTCACGGGCGAGGCGACGGTCGATGGCGTCCCCGCCAATGTCGACTTCGCCTTCCCCCTGCTTCCGGACGTCAACGGCCGGCAACAGATCCGCCTCGTCCTCGACGAGGCCGGGCGTGCCCGCCTCGGCTTCGATCTCGAAGGCTTCCTCGGCGGCACCGTGTTTGCCCACGTCACCGACCTCGCACCGGCCGAAACCGGCCAGCACTACGAGATCGACCTCGGCCCGGCCCGCGTGTCGATGCCCCAGCTCGGCTGGACGAAGGGGGCCGGCGTCCCGGCCACTATGAGCTTCGACATCATCGAGGTTCCGACCGGCTACCACGTTCGCAATCTCCGCCTCGTCGGCGACGGGTTTGGCCTCGCCGGCGAAGCCGATCTCGACGCGGACTACGGACTGATCCGGGCCGCCATCACCGACTTTGCGCTGCGGCGGGCCGATGACGTCGATGCCGTGATCACGCGGAACGGCAATTCGTGGCGGGCCATACTCAACGGCTCATCGCTCGATATCCGCGGTCTGATCGCCGAGGGGTTGGACCAGATCGACGATCTCGGAGGCGGCGAGGGCGAGACGCCGGACATGCGTTTCAGTGGCCATTTCGGCCAGTTGATCGGGTTCAACGGCGAACTCATCAGGGACGCCTCGTTCGAGTTCGTCTCCGAACGCGGCGAGATGCGTCGCCTCGAGATCGAAGGCACGCTCAACGGCCAGCCCGTCAGCCTCGTCTACTCCCGCCCCGGCATCGTGACGGGCGTCGAGGGCTACATCGGCGACGCGGGCGCGGCGCTCCGCTTCATGAACTTCTACACGCACATCCAGGGCGGTGTGATCCGGCTGAACGGCCTTGAATATGCCGACGGCGCCATCCGCGGGAATGCGGAGCTGTCCAACTTCCATATCGTCGACGAGCCCGGCCTTGCCCGGCTGATGATGCCGCCGGACGACGAGACCGCGCAGCCGGCGGACGCGGTGCCGTTCGAACGCCTCGCCTTCTCCTACATGCAGCTCGATTCGCGGGTCACGGTGGACGAGGTCGTCCTGCGCGGTGGCCAGATGGGCGCGATCGGTGCCGGCTGGTTCGATTTCGCCGCGGGCACCCTCAACATCGCCGGCACGTACATCCCGGCCTATGCGTTCAACAACCTCTTCGCCCGGATCCCGGTACTCGGCATTGCCCTCGGCGGTGGCGCGGAGGAGGGGCTGTTCGGTCTCACCTTCCGCGTCTTCGGCGAGATCGCCCAGCCGCAAATGGAGGTGAACCCGCTCTCCGCCATTGCCCCCGGGATCTTCCGGAAGATCTTCCAGTTCCAGTAGCCGGGGTATCCCGCACGCCCTGACCCAGCTCATCCCCGCGCAGGCGGGGACGAGCGGGCTTCGTGCAGATGGCCGAAGAAAGCCTACGCCGGCCGCACCAGCACGTGCTTCTTCCTGCCGAGCGACAGCTTGACGGCGCCATCGACGAGGTCGGCGCGTCCGATCATGCGCTGCTCGTCCGCCAGCGGCTCGTCGTTGACACGGAGGCCGCCGCCCTTGACCTGGCGACGCGCGTCCCCGTTGGAACTCGCCAGCCCCGCCTGGACGAAGAGGCTCAGCACGGGAATGCCCGCATCGAGCGACACGGCCGGCACCGCGAACGACGGCAACTCGCCTCCGGCAGTGCCCTCCTCGAACGTCTTTCGCGCAGTCTCCGCCGCGGCGTCCGCATCCTCACGGCCATGGAGGAGGGCGGTCGCCTCCGTGGCGAGCACCTTCTTGGCCTCGTTGATCTCGGCGCCGCGGAGCGCGGCCAGCCGGGCGATCTCGTCCAGCGGCAGGGTCGTGAACAGCTTCAGGAAGCGCTCGACATCGGCGTCTTCGGTGTTGCGCCAGAACTGCCAGTAAAGGTAGGGCGCGAGATGGTCGCGGTTGAGCCAGACGGCGCCCTGGGCGGTCTTGCCCATCTTGACGCCCGAGGACGTCATGATGAGCGGGCAGGTCATCGCGTACAGCTGTGCGGTGCCCATGCGGCGGCCGAGGTCGATGCCGTTGACGATGTTGCCCCACTGGTCCGAGCCGCCCATCTGCAGCGTGCAGCCGTAGCGCTGGTGCAACTCGACGAAATCGTAGGCCTGAAGAATCATGTAGTTGAACTCGAGGAATGATAGTTCCTGGTCGCGCTCGAGCCGGAGCTTCACCGAGTCCATCGACAGCATGCGGTTGACCGAAAAATGCCGGCCGACGTCCCGCAGGAAATCGATGTAGTTGAGCGGCGCCAGCCATTCCGCGTTGTCGACCATCATTGCCCCGCCCGGTCCCTCGCCGTAGTCGAGGAATCGCGCGAACACGGCGCGGAGGCTCGTCTTGTTGGCCTCGATCTGATCGACCGTGAGGAGCTGGCGCGTCGCATCCTTGCCCGACGGGTCGCCGACCCGCGTTGTGCCGCCGCCCATCAGCGTGATGGGGCGGTGCCCCGCCTGCTGCAGCCAGCGCAGCATCATGATCGACAGGAGGTGGCCGACATGGAGGGACGGCCCGGTGCAGTCATATCCGACATAGGTCGTGATCCGCCCGGCGAGGGCGGCGGCATCCAGGCCCTCGAAATCTGAGACCTGATGGATGAACCCGCGCTCCGTGAGGACGTGCAGGAGGTCGGACTTGAGCGCGGCCATTGTCGGCTTCTCCGTGGCGGGCCGGTGATCGGCGGCTCTTTAGCCGTTCCGGCTCGCGTTTTGAACTCGGCCTCTGCGCAAACCGCCCGATGGTGGCGGCTTCATTTGACCGCCTTCGTCTCGTTCTTCGCCGCCTGAGCCTTGACCAGCCGCTCTATGACGGCAATCGGCACCTTCTGATCGTAGCGAACCTGAAACGTGCGCTGTCCGGTCTTGTAGCCGGTTCGCTCCAGCGTTTCGCGGTCCTTCGCTCCAAGCTCGTCCGTCCAGATCTCGATGCTGATGTGGTTCTTGAACGCATCGAATCCCGCGAGCATTCCGTGATGCCTGTAATAGGGCTTGCCCCAGCTGAGGCCTTCTTCGGCGTCCGGGACTGCCGAGCGGATCGCCCGCCGAACTTCGCGAAGGTGCGACCGGGACGCCTCATGCGCCGCTGCAATGTATTCTTCGACATCTTTCGCGGAGTAGTTCGTCATCGTCGCCTCCAGACCGTCCGCCGTGGCACCCGGGCGGCGACGAACGCCCGACCGCTCGCTCACCGCCGCCTGGCGAACGGCGACATCGCGCCGCGCTTCGGCAATTGCCCCACAGAAGGCAATCCTCTGCCTTGCAGCCGTCATCCTTTCAGGGCGACAGTATAGAAGCGAGTTTGTTCTATTGGAGATTGAGTGAATGTCGTTGACGGCGATGAACCTGGCGATTCTTGTCGGCGCCGTGCTCGTCATCGTGGCGATCTTCACGAGCGTCCTGAGCTTCCGCATCGGCGCCCCGCTGCTGCTTGTCTTCCTCGCGCTCGGCCTCGGCGCCGGCGAGGAGGGGCTCGGCATCCAGTTCGACAACGCGCCGGCCGCCTACTTCATCGGAACCATCGCGCTGGCGCTGATCCTGTTCGATTCCGGCTTCAGCACGCCCTTCCACACGTTGCGGGCGGCGGCGTTTCCGGCCGCTTCGCTGGCCACGGCCGGCGTCCTGCTGACCACAGGTCTCGTCGGCGCGGCAGCGCATTTCCTGTTCGCGCTCGAATGGACCAAGGCTCTTCTCATGGGCGCCATCGTCAGTTCGACCGACGCGGCCGCCGTGTTCTTCCTCCTCAGGGCCGGCGGCATCAACCTGCGCGAGCGGATACGGGCAACGCTCGAGGTGGAGTCGAGCAGCAACGATCCCATGGCGATCCTCCTCACCATCGGCTTCGTGGAACTGGTGCTCAGCGGGGGTGAGGGCAATCCTGCCCTCTATCTGCTGGGCGACCTCGCCATCCAGGTGTTCATCGGCACGGCCATGGGGCTCGCCGGCGGTTTCCTGATCCGGCTGATCATCGACCGGACGGACCTTGATTCCGGCCTTTACCCGATCATCTTCCTGTCGCTCGCGCTCGCAGTCTTCGGCGCGACGGCGCTCCTCCATGGCAGCGGCTTCCTCGCGGTCTACATCGCGGGCCTGTTTGCCGGGAATTCGCGGATGCGCCACGCCATCGGCCTGCGGAAGTTCAGCCAGGCGCTCACCTGGCTGAGCCAGATCGCGATGTTCCTGACGCTCGGCCTTCTCGCCAGCCCGTCCGAGTTTCCGGCGATCCTTCTGCCGGCGATCGGCCTTGCCCTGTTCCTCATGCTGATCGCGCGGCCGCTCGCGGTGTGGCTGACGCTGCTGCCGTTCCGCTACAGCGCGCGGGAGGTGGCATTCACCTCATGGGTCGGCCTCCGCGGTGCGGTATCGATCCTCCTCGGCATCGTGCCGTTCATCGCCGGCCTTCCCGAGGGTCACCTCTATTTCAACGTCGCGTTCGTCGTGGTGGTCGTCTCGCTTCTGATCCAGGGCTGGTCGATCGGCTTCGTGGCGCGCCGGCTCGGCCTCATCGTGCCGCCGCAGCACGGCCCGCTCCACCGCACCGAACTCGAGCTTCCCGGCGGCGGCGACCATGAGATCGTGGGATACCGCGTCCATCCTGAAAGTCGGGTCGCCAAGGGCGAGCGCATCCCGCGCTGGGCGCGGCCCTCGCTGATCCTGCGCGACGGCCGCTCGCTCCGGCCCCACACGGCCGGCCGCATCCGCGCCGGCGATCAGGTCTATATCGTCACCGCGACGAGTTACATGCCGCTCCTCGACCAGCTCTTCGCCGGCCCTGCCGAGAGCGCCTTCGATCCACAACTGTACGGCGAGTTCCTGCTGGATCCCGCGGCGCGCCTTGCCGATGTCGCCGCCACCTACGACGCCGAGGTGCCGGCGACCGAGGCCGACCTGACGCTCCGCGAATTCCTGCGCCGCCGTCTCCACGGCAATGTCGAGCCGGGCGACCGCGTCGGCCTCGGCCGGTTCGATATCATCGTCCGCGCGGTTGACGCCTCGCACAACGTGACGGAGGTGGGTCTCGGAGTGGAGCCTGCTGCCGCGCACCCGGTGGTGTCGTCCCTGCCGCCGAGGAGCGCCGCGCTGATCGCCCGGATGGCGCGGCCCTTCAAGCGGCGCCGCAGTGCGGCCGCTGCCGTCATGTCGGCGCCGGCGGCGACCGCCGCTGGTTCCGACGGCGAGCCGGTGAACGGACCGGCATCCAGTCCGCGTGAGGGAATCTGACGTGCGGTAGGCGCGCCCAGCGGGACCGCCGCTGCGGGCGTCGGTCCTAGTCGGCGGCGGCGGCTTCCGCGTCGAGCGCGATGCGCATGTCGAGATAGTTGCCGCACAGTTCGATCAGGTGGTCGACGCGGTCCTCGAAGAAGTGGTTCGCGCCCTTCACGATCGTATGTTCGATCTTGATGCCCTTCTGGGTCTTCAGTTTGTCGACCAGCGTCTGGACATCCTTCGGCGGCACGACCTTGTCCTGGTCGCCGTGGATGATGAGGCCCGACGACGGGCAGGGGGCGAGGAAGGTGAAATCGTGGAGATTCGCCGGCGGGGCGATCGAGATGAAGCCGGCGATCTCGGGCCGGCGCATCAGGAGCTGCATGCCGATCCAGGCGCCGAACGAGAAGCCCGCCACCCAGCAGCCGGCCGCTTCCGGGTGGACCGTCTGCGCCCAGTCGAGCGCCGCGGCGGCATCGGACAGTTCGCCCGTGCCGTGGTCGAAAGCGCCCTGGCTGCGGCCGACGCCCCGGAAATTGAAGCGCAGCACTGCGAAGCCGCGGCGCGCGAACATGTAGAACAGCTGGTAGGCGATCTGGTTGTTCATCGTCCCGCCGAATTGCGGGTGCGGATGAAGGACGATGGCGATCGGTGCGTTCCGCGTCTTGGCGGGCTGGTAACGGCCCTCGAGACGGCCTGCAGGACCGGTGAAGACGACTTCAGGCATGAACGGCTCCTGCAAGACCCTGCGTCGAGCAAAACCCTGCGGGCTGCTTGACACCCGTGCGGCGCGGGTCTCTAGCGGTTAGAACGATTTCAGCGAATTCGAATGTTGATCTGGCGCCTCGGGCGCCGTTCATATCACGATCCACAGCACCGAATTCAAGCATTCCTTGTGCCGGAAGGGCCATTGCCGCCGTGACGCCAGCGCGTGTCTATCTCGACTACAATGCCGGCGCCCCGCTGCGCCCGGAGGCGCGCGCCGCGATGATCGATGCGCTCGACGCCGCCGGGAACGCCTCCTCGGTCCATGCCGAGGGGCGAAATGCCCGCGGCCGGGTCGAGCGTGCCCGTGCCGCCATTGCCGCGCTTGTCGGCGCCGACCCCCGCCGCATCACCTTGACCAGTGGCGGTTCAGAGGCGAATGCGACCGTGCTGTCGCCGGACTTCGTCTCGGCGGGCAGCCCGATCCGCGTCGATCGGCTTCTGCTCGGCGCGACGGAACACCCGAGCGTCCTTTCGGGTGGCCGGTTCGCTCCCGCCGCCATGGAGATTGTCCCGGTGGACGCGGAGGGCCGCATCGACCTCGCCGCCCTGGAGCAACGGCTGGTGGTGCTTGCGGCGGCCGGACAGCGTGCCCTCGTTTCCGTGATGGCCGCCAACAATGAGACCGGGACCGTCCAGCCGGTCGCGGCCGTGGCGGGCCTCGCCCGCGCGCAGGGCGCCATCAGCCATGCCGACGCCGCACAGGCGATCGGCCGTGTTCCGGTGTCGCTGGAAAGTCTCGGGGTCGATTTCCTGACGTTCTCCTCACACAAGATCGGCGGGCCGCAGGGCGCCGGCGCCCTGGTCGCCCGCTCGGAGGACCTCATGCCGCGTCCGCTCGTCACCGGCGGCCGGCAGGAACGCGGCGCCCGCGCCGGGACGGAGAACGTGGCCGCCATCGCCGGTTTCGGCGCCGCCGCGCCTACGGCGCAGCGTGAGGCCGATTCGGTCGCCCCGTTGTGGGGCGCCTGGCGCGACCGGCTCCTCGCGCGGCTCTCGTCGGACACGCCGGGCCTGTTCTGCTTTTCCGCCGGCGCGGACCGATTGCCGCAGACGCTTTCGGTCGCCGTCCCGGGAATCGGTGCGGAAACGCTGGTCATTGGCCTTGATCTGGAAGGGGTTTCCCTGTCATCAGGCGCCGCCTGCTCTTCGGGGAAGGTTGGCCCGAGTCACGTGCTCGCCGCGATGGGCGTGCCGGCGTCGCTGGCGCGGGGCGCCGTTCGCATCAGTTTCGGTTGGGAAACTACCGAAAACGACCTAGATATGTTCCAAAGCGCGTGGAAGCGCGTGGTCGGCCGCATCCGTGCGGCGCAAGAGAGGGCAGCCTGACCAGCCGCCGCACTCGCCCGCGGTCCTTGAAACCGCTGTGGATGGGGTAGCCAATGCCGGCAGTTCGCGAGACCGTCGATCAGGTCCGATCGATCGATGTCGACCGCTATAAGTATGGATTTGCGACGGACATCGCATCCGACCGGGCCCCGAAGGGCCTGTCGGAGGATACGGTCCGTTTCATCTCGGCGAAGAAGGGCGAGCCCGACTGGATGCTCGAATGGCGCCTCGGCGCCTACCGCCGCTGGCTGACCCTGCGCGAGCCGACCTGGGCGCGCGTGCACTACCCGAAGATCGACTTCCAGGACATCTACTACTACGCCGCCCCGAAGGGCCCGGCGCCGAAGAGCCTCGACGAGGTCGATCCGCAGCTGCTGGCGACCTACGAGAAGCTTGGCATTCCGCTGCGCGAGCGCGAGATCCTTGCCGGCGTCGAGCGGCCAAGGGTCGCCGTGGACGCCGTGTTCGATTCCGTGTCGGTCGTCACGACGTTCAAGGACGAACTGAAGAAGGCCGGCGTCCTCTTCATGTCGATGTCCGAGGCGATCCGCGAGTACCCCGAAATCGTCAGGAAGTACCTCGGCACGGTCGTTCCCGTGACCGACAATTTCTACGCCACGCTCAACTCCGCTGTCTTCTCCGACGGCTCGTTCGTCTATGTGCCCGAGGGCGTCCGCTGCCCGATGGAGCTGTCGACCTATTTCCGCATCAACGAGCGCAATACCGGGCAGTTCGAGCGGACGCTGATCGTCGCCGAGAAGGGGGCATACGTCTCCTATCTCGAAGGCTGCACCGCGCCGATGCGCGACGAGAACCAACTCCATGCCGCGGTCGTCGAGATCGTGGCGCTCGACGACGCCGAGGTGAAGTACTCGACGGTCCAGAACTGGTACCCGGGCGACAAGGCTGGCAAGGGCGGCGTCTACAACTTTGTCACCAAGCGCGGCGACTGCCGCGGCGCGCGGTCGAAGATCTCCTGGACGCAGGTCGAGACTGGCTCCGCGATCACCTGGAAGTACCCAAGCGTCATCCTGCGCGGCGACGACTCCGTCGGCGAGTTCTTCTCGATCGCGGTGTCGAACGGCTACCAGCAGGTCGATTCCGGCACCAAGATGACCCACCTCGGCAAGAACACGAAGAGCCGGATCATCTCCAAGGGCATCGCCGCCGGGCACTCGTCCAACACTTACAGAGGCCTCGTCTCGGCGCACCGCAAGGCGACCGGCGTCCGCAACCACACCGTCTGCGACTCGCTCCTGATCGGCCCCGATTCCGCCGCGCACACGATTCCCTACATCGAGGCGCGCAACGCCCGCGCCCAGTTCGAGCACGAGGCGACGACATCGAAGATCGGCGATGACCAGCTCTTCTACGCGCGCCAGCGCGGCATCGGCGAGGAAGAGGCGGTGGCGCTGATCGTCAACGGCTTCGTCCGCGACGTCATCCAGCAACTGCCGATGGAGTTCGCCGTCGAGGCGCAGAAGCTGATCGGCGTCAGCCTCGAGGGCAGCGTCGGATGAGCAACCAATACTGGTTCGCACGCCGCTTTCCCGTCGGTCACAAGAGCAACGCGCTCGCTCCTGTGACGAAGGAGGGCCGCATGGTCGGTTTCCTGTTCACGGGCCTGATGATCGTCGGCGCCGCGATCGGTGCGGCGCTGGCCGCTGCCGGCGACATCATCCTCGGGGTCTGCATCTTTGCCGTGCTCGGCGGCGTCGGCGGCGCGATGTTCCTCATCGTGGCGCAGCAGAAGACCGATCGCGAGCACACGGTGGAGGACTACGCCGCCGGCCGCGTCGGCCCCAAGGCCGTGCGGAGCGACCAGCAGCAGCGGGGCCGGCGGTGAGCATGGCTTCTCCATCGGATCCCGCACCGGCCGCCATCGGCTATCCGCCGCGCGGCAACCGGGTGCTTCTCCGCCTCGAAGGCGCAGCCTTCGCGGCCGGCGCCCTCTACCTCTATACGACGCTCGACCTGAGCTGGTGGCTGTTCGCGGCGCTGATCCTTGCGCCGGACCTTTCGGCGCTCGGCTACCTCAAGGGCCGCGAATTCGGCGCGCGGACTTACAACGCGGCCCACATCTGGCTCTGGCCGGTCGCGCTCGGGATCGTCGGCTTCATCCTCCTTCGCAACGACCCGGCGTCATCGCCGGTCGTGCTTGGCATCGCCCTCATCTGGGCCGTCCACATCGGCGCCGACCGCGCTCTCGGCTACGGCCTCAAATTCCCCGGCAGCTTCGACCGCACGCATCTCGGCCCGATCGGCCGGGCTGCGCGCGGCGGCAGCACCGGCGCCTAGGAACGACAATGGCTCTTCTCGAAATCCGGAACCTGCACGCCCGCATCAAGGATGACGGCCGCGAAATCCTCCGCGGCGTCGACCTGGTGATCGAGCGCGGCCAGGTCCACGCCGTCATGGGCCCGAACGGCTCGGGCAAATCGACGCTCGCCTACGTCCTCGCCGGCAAGGACGGCTACGAGGTCACGGAGGGGCAGGTCCTGTTCGACGGCGAGGACCTTCTCGCGCTCGAACCCGAGGAGCGGGCGCAGAAGGGCGTCTTCCTCGCCTTCCAGTACCCGGTCGAGATCCCCGGCGTTGCCGGAATGACGTTCCTCAAGACGGCCATCAACGCGCATCGGCGTGCGCGTGGCGAAGGCGACCTCTCGACGCCTGACTTCATGCGCCGTGTCCGCGATGCGTCCGATCGCCTTCAGATGACTCAGGATATGCTCCGGCGGCCGATCAACACCGGCTTCTCCGGCGGCGAGAAGAAGCGGAACGAGATTCTCCAGATGACGCTGCTCGAGCCGAAGCTGGCGATCCTCGACGAAACCGATTCCGGCCTCGACATCGACGCGCTCCGCATCGTCTCGAACGGCGTCAACGCGCTCCGTGATCCGGAGCGGTCGATGCTGGTCATCACCCACTACCAGCGCCTCCTCGAGCACATCGTGCCTGACTTCGTGCACGTGATGTCGGCCGGCCGCGTCGTGCGCTCCGGCGGCAAGGAGCTCGCCCTCGAGCTCGAGGCCACCGGCTACGCGGACTACGGCAGCGACGCCGCGTGACGATGTCCGCCGAGCCCCGCACCCTGAAGACTGAAGCGGAACTCGCGCTCGCCGAGCAGTACCGGGGCGCGCGCGCGATCCTGCCCGGTTCGGCCGCCGTCGCACGGAAGCGCGACGAGGCGTTTGCGACGTTCGAGCGCCTCGGCCTGCCGCACCGCCGCGTCGAGGCGTGGAAGTACACCGACCTTCGCGCGCTGATGCGCGTCGCGGTGCCCGTCGCCGATCCGCCGAACCCCGTCGCGGTGACGGCGGCCCTGACGGACGCCGATGCCCTGGCCGGCATCGACCGCTACCGGCTCATCGTCGCCGACGGCCATTTCCAGGAGTCGCAGTCGGACCGCCAGGCGCTCCTCGCCGAAGGCGTCGAAGTCGCGACCCTTGCCGAGTTCCTCGGCTTCGATCACCCCAGCGTCCTGGACATCCTGGCGACGCCGCCCGGTGCGGGCGAGGACGCGATCATCGCCCTCAATGCCGCGCTTGCGACGGACGGCGTGGTGCTCATCGTTCCCCCCGGGACCATCGTGTCGAAGCCGATCGAAATCGTGCATGTCTCGACGACCACCGGCGCCACCTCCTCCTACTCCCGGAGCGCGGTGCAGGTTGGAGCCGGCGCGTCGGCAAGGCTCGTGGTGACCCGCACCGGCCCACTGGGCATCGGCTACCAGGCGAACTCCGTCCTCGGACTCTCCGTCGGGGCAGGCGGCAGGGCGACGGTGGTGGATATCGCGGCCGACGGCGATCGTTCGCAGCACCTCGCCTCGTTCAGCGCACGTGTGGCCGAGGGCGCGACGCTCGATCATCTCGCACTGCGCGCGGGGGCGGGACTCTCGCGCCTCCAGGGCTATTTCAGCCTCGAAGGGGAGGGCGCCGGCCTGACTGCGTCGGGCGCCAACATGCTCGACGCGAAGGCGCACGGCGACGTGCTCCTCCTGATCGAGCACGCCGCGCCTGCGACGACCAGCCGGCTGCTCTACCGCAACGTCGCCAAGGATGACGCGGTTGGGGCGTTCGAGGGCCGCATCCTTGTCCGGCCGGTCGCCCAGAAGACCGACGGACGGATGATGGTCAACACGCTCCTCCTGTCGGACAGCGCCGAGTTCGCCGCCAAGCCCGAGCTGGAGATCTACGCCGACGACGTCCAGTGCGGCCACGGCGCCACCACGGGCCAGATCGACGAAACGGCGGTGTTCTACCTGCAATCCCGTGGCGTGCCCCGGAAGGAGGCCGAGGCCCTGCTGCTCAAGGCGTTCCTCGCCGAGCCCCTCGCGGGGGTTGGCGATCCGGCGCTCGCGGCGGCCGTCGAGCCGCTGGTGGATGCTTGGCTGGCGGGAGCGCCGGAGTGACCGCCGCGGCGCGCGAGGCTTCGGCAACGCCCCTCGACGTCGAGGCGATCCGCCGCGACTTCCCGATCCTCTCGCGGGAGATTCACGGCAAGCCGCTCGTCTATCTCGATAGCGGCGCCTCGGCCCAGAAGCCGAAGGTCGTGATCGATCGCGTCGTCCGCGCCTATGCCGAGGACTACGCCAACGTCCACCGCGGCCTTCATTTCCTGGCGAACGCTTCCACCGAGGCCTTCGAGGAGGCCCGCGAGGCGGTGCGCCGCTTCCTGAACGCGGCCTCGACCGAGGAGATCGTCTTCACCCGGTCGTCGACCGAGGGGCTGAACCTCGTGGCGTCCTCGCTCGGCGCGCAGCTCCAGCCCGGTGACGAGATCGTGCTCTCGATCATGGAGCACCACTCCAACATCGTGCCGTGGCACTTCCACCGCGAGCGGAACGGCGTGGTGCTGAAATGGGTCCCCGTCGGCGACGACGGTTCCTTCTCGCTCGACGCCTTCGAGGCCTCGCTGACGCCTCGGACGAAGGTGGTGGCGATCACCCACATGTCGAACGTCCTCGGCACGGTCGTGCCGATCAGGGACATCAGCCGCATTGCCCACGCGCGCGGCATCACCGTGGTCGTCGACGGCAGCCAGGGCGCCGTCCATCTGCCCGTCGATGTCCAGGACCTCGGCTGCGACTTCTATGTCGTCACCGGCCACAAGCTGTACGGCCCCACCGCGATCGGCGCCGTCTACGGCCGGGCCGAGAAGCTGGCGTCGCTGCGGCCGTATCAGGGCGGCGGCGAGATGATCCGCGAGGTGACGACCGACACCGTCACCTATCTCGATCCGCCGCATCGCTTCGAGGCGGGCACGCCACCCATCGCCGAGGCGATCGGCATGGGTGCTGCCATCGCCTACATGGAGTCCGTGGGCCGCGCAGCCGTGGCTGCACATGAGGCGGGTCTCCGCGACTACGCCCATGAGCGCCTCGCGGCGATCGACGGACTGACGATCTACGGAACTGCGCCCGGGAAGGGGGCCATCGTCGCCTTCAACCTCGCCGGCGCCCATCCGCACGATGTTTCGATGGTGCTGGACCGCGAGGGTATCGCGATCCGGGCCGGCACGCACTGCGCGCAGCCGCTGCTGCGGCGCTTCGGTGTTACGGCGACCTGCCGCGCCTCGTTCGGCATGTACAACACGCTCGCCGAGGTCGACCGCCTGGCCGACGGCCTCCTCAAGGCGAAGAGACTGTTTTCGTGAGGGGTTTCGGGCAATAATGGCGCCGCCCTTCAAAGGCGCTGCGCGAAGCGCCACATGATGATGCTCGGCGGCCGCTCCGGCCGGCAAGGGTGACGGCGATGGACGACAGGACGATTGCGGAGAAGGCGGTCGAGGCGGCGGTGGAAGCCGCGCTCATTCCCGACTCTGCGCCTGCGTCAGGCAGCGCCGAGCCGGCTTCGGCGCTCTCCGAGGAGGAGGTCGAGCGGCTCTCCAACGACATAATCGCCGCGCTCAAGACGGTGTACGATCCGGAGATTCCGGCCGATATCTACGAGCTCGGCCTCATCTACCGCATCGACATCGACGACGACCGGAACGTTGCCATCGACATGACCCTGACCGCCCCGGGCTGCCCCGTCGCCGGCGAGATGCCGGGCTGGGTCGAGAATGCGGTCAGCGCCGTGCCTGGCGTCGGCAAGGTTGACGTCACGATGGTGTTCGATCCGCCGTGGACCGTCGAGCGCATGTCCGATGAAGCCAAGGTCGCGCTGAACTGGTATTGATGGGGCGAAGGAAGTCTGCCTATGACGATGCGTCCGAAATTCCAGGTGATGACGATCACCGACGCTGCCGCCGAGAAGGTGCGCGAGATCGTCAACCGTTTCGATCCGCCGCTCGCGGGCGTCCGTGTCGGCGTGAAGAACGGCGGCTGTGCCGGCATGGCGTACACGATGGATCCGGTCGAGACGCCGAATCCGGCCGACGACGTCGTCACCGACAAGGGCGTGACCGTCTATGTCGACGCCAAGGCGCTGATGTTCCTCCTCGGCACGACGATGGATTTTCGGGCGACGAAGCTGTCGGCCGGCTTTGCCTTCGACAATCCGAACCAGGTCGGCGCCTGCGGCTGCGGCGAGTCGGTCAAGCTGCAGCCCGCGGAAGGGCATGCCGGCCATCACGCGCACTAGACGATGGCGGTCTCGCCCGGCTTCAAGGTCTTCCTCGACGAGCAGTTTGCCCCGCTCCCGGGCGTAACCATCAGGAAGATGTTCGGCGGCCTCGGCGTGTTCCGCGACGGCATCATGTTCGCGATGTCGGTCGAGGACACGCTCTACCTTCGCTGCGAGGGAGAGCGGGCGGCGGACTTCGAGGCCGAGGGCTCCGCGCCGGTCGTGTTCAAGACCCACACCGGCAAGGACATGCCGATGCCGTACTGGCGCGCGCCTGAACGGCTGTTCGACGAGCCGGAGGCCTTCCGCGACTGGGCGGAGCGCGCCTTTGCCGATGCATGGCGTATGAAGGTCGAGAAACCCGCAAGGAAGCCGCGCAAGGCCAGGGCGGCTGGCTGATACCGCGCGCCCGCGACGGGCGCGGCCAGCGGCGATCCTGTCGCTACGACGAGGGCAGGCGGACCGGGCGCAGCATGAACTGCGGGACGTGGTCACCCATACCGACCACCGAGGGCTCGTTGTCGCGTTCCTGCCGGTTGCCGCGCCCGCGCTGCGGGGCGTCGTTGCCCGGACGACGCGACGGGTCCGGCCGGCGATCCTCGGGCGGCCGCTGCGGCGCGGCCGCAGGCTGGGCGGCGCGGGCAGGCGCGGGCTCCCTTGGCGGACGAGCGGGCCGCTCGGCACGTGGTGCGCGGGCAGGGGGTGCCTCTATTGGTGCAGCGGCCGGCGCAGCAGGCGGAGCGCGCTCCGGCGCGGCCCGGAACGGCGTAGTCGGTGCCTCGTGCTCATGGCGCGGTACGGGTCGGTCGCCACCACGACCACCGCGTGAACGGCGCGAACGGTCCGACGAGCCCTCCGCGCCACGGCCACGGCGCGGCGCTTCGTCGGCCTCGCCGGTGTGCTCGACGACGGCCGTCGATTTCGTCATCGACACCGACTCCCCGGTCAGCTTCTCGATCGCGGCAACGTACTTGCCGTCCTGCGGCGCGGCGAGCGTGATCGAGGTACCCGACCTGCCGGCGCGGCCGGTGCGGCCGATGCGGTGGACGTAGTCCTCCGCGTGGCTCGGCACGTCGAAATTGAAGACGTGGCTCACCGCGGGGATGTCGAGGCCGCGGGCCGCAACATCGGAGGCGATGAGGAGCGTCAGCTCTTTCCGGCGGAACTTGTCGAGGACCATCGTACGCGAGCGCTGGTCCATGTCGCCGTGTAGCGCGTCGGCGTCGAAGCCGTGCTTCTGCAGCGACCGCGCCAGCACGGCAACGTCGCGCTTCCGGTTGCAGAAGATGATTGCGTTGGTGAGGTCGGTGGCGCCGCGGATGAGCTCGCGGAGCGCGGCGCGCTTCTGCGCCGCCTCGCGGTCGACCGAGACCCACAGCTGCGTCACCGTCTTGGTGACGGAGGCGGGGCGGCTGACTTCCACCCGCTCGGGGTTGGTCATGAACAGGTCGGCGAGGCGCTGGATTTCCGGCGGCATCGTCGCCGAGAAGAGCAGCGTCTGGCGCGTGAAGGGGATCAGCTTGGTGATGCGCTCGATGTCGGGGATGAAGCCCATGTCGAGCATGCGGTCGGCCTCGTCGATGACGAGGATGTCGACGCCGGTCAGCAGCAGCTTGCCGCGACCGAAATGATCCAGGAGGCGGCCGGGCGTCGCGATCAGGACGTCGACGCCACGATCGAGCTTCTTCTCCTGCTCGTCGAACGACACGCCCCCGATGATGAGGGCGACGGAAACCCGCTGGTTGAGGCCGTAGCGGTTGAAGCTCTCCTCGACCTGCGCGGCGAGTTCGCGCGTCGGCTCGAGGATCAGCGTGCGGGGCATGCGTGCCCGGGCCCGGCCGGTTTCCAGGCGCGTGAGCATCGGCAGGACGAACGATGCCGTCTTGCCGGTGCCCGTCTGGGCGATGCCGAGGACGTCACGGCGGGCGAGCACATGCGGGATCGCCTGCGACTGTATCGGCGTCGGCTGCGTGTAGCCGGTAGCCTCGACAGCGGCGAGCACTTTCGGGCTCAGTCCAAGAGAAGCAAATGACATATCGAGAGATCGGTGAGGGGGCTCTGCCGGACAATAGTGCCGGCCCGGGACGGAAGGAGGAGCCGCGCCGCCCAATGGCTCCAGACAGGCGGGAACATAGGGCGAAACGGCGGGGAGTCAACGCTTGCAAGTCGATAGCGCTGGCGTTTTTGCGTGCGAAGGTAAAACGGCGCACCCGCGGAGGAAGCAGTTCGTGCCCGGCAGGCGATCGTCTTGCTGCTGATTTCGGCACGCGCCGCCAGATTGCCGCAGGATCACGACGACGATGTGAATTTCAGATGTCGAGGTCGTGCGCGAACTCCGCCCGCTCCTGAATGAAGGCGAAGCGCTCCTCCGGTTTGTTGCCCATGAGGCGCTCGACGGCCTTGGTGGTCTCCTCGGCCTCGCCGATCGACACCTTGAGCAGCGTCCGGCGCTTCGGGTCCATCGTCGTCTCGCGCAGCTGGGCGGGCAGCATTTCGCCGAGCCCCTTGAAGCGCCCCACGTCGATCTTGGTCTTGCCCTTGAAGACGGTCGCCATCAGCTCCGCCCGATGGGCGTCGTCGCGCGCGTAGACAGTGGTGGCGCCGTGAGTCAGCCGGTACAGCGGCGGGACCGCGAGGAAGAGGTGTCCCGTCCGGATCAGCTCCGGCATCTCCTGGAAGAAGAACGTGATGAGGAGCGAGGCGATGTGGGCGCCGTCGACATCGGCGTCCGTCATGACGACGATCTTGTCGTAGCGGAGTTCGTCGACCCGGAAATTCTGCCGCGTGCCGACGCCGAGCGCCTGGATGAGGTCGGAGAGCTGCTGGTTGGACGCGGTCTTCTCGCGGCCTGCATTGGCGACGTTGAGGATCTTGCCACGGAGCGGCAGCACGGCCTGGCTGGCGCGGTCGCGCGCCTGCTTGGCCGAGCCGCCGGCCGAGTCGCCCTCGACGATGAAGAGCTCCGAACCGCCGGCGGCGTTCTGGCTGCAATCGGCGAGCTTGCCGGGAAGGCGGAGCTTGCGGACGGCGGTCTTCCGGTTGACCTCGCGCTCCTGCTTCCGGCGAAGGCGTTCTTCGGCGCGGTCCGCCACCCAGTCGAGCAGACGGGCGGCATCCGCCGGTGCGTTGGCGAGCCAGTGGTCGAACGGATCGCGGATCGCGTTCTCGACGATGCGCGACGCTTCTGCAGACGCGAGGCGATCCTTGGTCTGGCCGACGAATTCCGGCTCGCGGATGAACACCGAGAGCAGCGAGGCGCAGGACGTCGTGATGTCGTCGGTCGTGATCAGCGCCGCCCGCTTGTGGTTGACGCGCGCCGCGTGGGTCTTGAGGCCGCGGAGAAGCGCGGCGCGGAGGCCGGCCTCATGGGTTCCACCCTCGCGCGTCGGGACGGTGTTGCAGTAGGAGCGCGCAAAACCTTCGTCGGCGATCCAGGCGACGGCCCACTCGACGGTGCCGTGGCCTGATCCGGCCGTTCGACCCGAGAAGATGTTGCCGGTGACGATCTCGGTGCCCGAAAGCTCGGCCGCGAGATAGTCGCGCAGGCCGCCGGGGAAGTGGAAGACCGCCGTCTCGGGCACTTTCGCTGCCGCGGCGAGAGCAGGCTCGCAACGCCAGCGGATTTCGACGCCGGAGAAGAGGTATGCCTTGGATCGCGACGCTGCCAGGAGGCGCTCGGGTTTCAGGCGGGCGCCCGCGCCGAAGATCTGAGTGTCCGGCCGGAAGCGCACCTTCGTGCCGCGACGATTGTGGATCTCGCCGAGCTCTTCGAGCGGGCCGAGCGGCAGGCCGCGTGAATAGCGCTGGCGATAGAGCCGCTTGCGGGTTGCCACCTCGACCTCGAGGCTCTCCGACAGCGCGTTGACGACGGAGACGCCGACGCCATGGAGGCCACCCGACGTCTCATACGCGCCGGAGTCGAACTTGCCGCCGGAATGGAGCGTGGTGAGGATGACTTCGAGCGCCGACTTGGTCGGGAACTTCGGGTGGAGGTCGACCGGGATGCCGCGGCCATTGTCGGTCACGGCAACCGAGCCGTCGGAGAACATCTCGACGTCGATCCAGCTGCCATGCCCGGCCACTGCCTCGTCCATCGCGTTGTCGATCACCTCGGCAAAGAGGTGGTGCATCGCATTGTCGTCCGTGCCGCCGACATACATGCCCGGCCGCCGCCGCACCGGTTCGAGCCCCTCGAGCACCTCGATGCTCGACGCACCGTAGGCGACCGACGGATCCTCGTCTTTCGGCCGCTTGGCCGAGGCGGTTCGGGCTGCAACGCGCCGGGCTACGGCACCCACGTCGGGAGTTCGCGAGAAGAGATCGTCGTCGGAATCAGACATGCGCCTGGGAGAACGAATCGGGGAAACGTATTGTCGCCTATCAGCTTCGCGGCGGAGTGCAAAATCGCGGTCGATCTCGCGGGGAGACCCGGGTCGGCGCCGACGAGAGCGGCCAGCGGCGCTTCTGCTCGTGTGGTTATCGAACCGTTCCGGCAGGGGTCGACAGCCCAACATCCTCCTTCTGGATCAATAGCTTGGAGGAACACCAATCCAATTCAATTCAGTCGAATTCGTGTCGATTCCGCTCTCGGAACCGGAGCGGCCTTAATCCTGCGTTCAGGTCCGGGCGTTCAGGATCACGGACATGGAGGCGCTGGTTCGATCGAAGGAAACATTCGGCGGCTGGACGCAAGCACAAACGGAGTAGATCATCATGGCCCGTCTTGATTTCAGTGGCGCTGCCGAGATGGCGTCCTCGAACGCCCTCGATGAAACGCTGTTTCAGCTTGGCATCGACTCGTCCACGGGCCGCGACGGCTCGCCGAACCTGATCCTGGCCCATATGTGGTTCAATCTGGCGGCGCTGCGCGGCAACCCCGACGGCGCACGCTACCGCCAGGAAGTCGCCATCGAGATGACGCCGGCCGAGATTGCGGAAGCGCAGCGCGCCGCTCGCGAATGGGTCCGCTCGCACTAGTCCTTTCGGGTCTCCCCGGAGGACGCTAGGGCGGTCCTGCGGCGCGCCAGTTCGGCGACGATCGAGTTGGGCATCGGCCTGCAGTTGCAGGCCGCGGAATGCGCCAGATGCCAGGCGACCCGCTCATCGAGGGTCGCGTTCTTCGGCATCGGATGCGCCTTGTGCCAGGCGGCGTTGAGGGGCACGGCTCCACCTCGGTCGGATGTCGAGACTACTCCAACCCTCACCAAGTCCAAATGGGCCGGCATTCGGTAACGGTCTACCCGATGCGCGCTCAATCCTGATGCTATCGTCCCTGCCGGCTCCACCAGGAGGGACGAAATGGCGGGCAAGGCCTTCACGGGCGAGGGGACGCGCGAGTCGCCCTGGCAACTCACCACACCGGGCGGGAAGTCCGCCTTCGAGGCGTTTCGCGATCCGTCGCTCGATCCGCCGGCGCTCGTCGTCCGCTCGGGGAAGACCGAGTTGCGCTATCAGCTCCGGGCGATCGACGACCTTCATGCCATGCTGAAAAAGGCCGGCGACTGGGTGCCCCTCGGCGGCGCCGACGAACAGAAGCCGGCTGCGGAAGGCACCGTCGAGGCGTGGGGGCGGTCTTCGTCCAACCCCGTTCGGGGCTGGTACGGCCTCAAGAAGGGCCTGCGCGGCCGCTTCGCGGTTTATGTGCCGCCTGTCCTGGCAGCGTTGGGCCTTGCGGAGGTCGAGGACAATCCGCGCAACAACCGCATGCGCGCTCTGTAGCCGGCCGGACGGGCCGGACAGCAAAAGGGCCCCATGAGGGGCCCTTCGCTTGGTCAGGTGTGGCTGTAGCTAGCGCGCGAGGTTGATGCCCATCATCCAGAGACAGCAGCCGGCGCCGAGCGTGGCGCGCGTTTCGCCGAACACGGAGAGGCGATCATTGACGGCGAACTCGGCGCCGCCACCGAAGGTCGCGAGCGCGCCGACCCCGACGCCGGGGTTCCACAGGCCGACGAGGCCAGCCGTGCCGTAGACCACGGCGCGATCCTGCGCCCCGAGGACGAGGCCCGCGCGAACCGACACGGAGCTGAAGAGAACCGGGGGCGAGTCCACCAGAGCGCCGCCGCGAAGCGTGACGCCAACCAGGAAGTTGCCCGGCGTGAAGTTGTAGCCGACCTGGGCGCCCGCAAACAGCGGGATCATCCCGAAGGTGCCGAAGAATATGCCGTCCCAGTCGTGGACGACAGGCGCAACCACGACCGGCGTAACCATCGGCACCACGACCGGCATTGGATCAGCAGCAAGCGCCGGTCCGACCATCAACCCCACGCTCGCGGCCGCAGCAGCGAGCTTGCCAAGTATCTTCATTTCATCCGCCTGTTTGAAGAAGTCTGAATCCAAAGGTGCCGCATGGGTACCATACCGTTCGAAGGGGCCGATGCCGTTCATTCGGGCAATGGCCGCTTCCGTGCCGATATGTTGCTGCAATGCAACAAGGATTTCCCAGCACGGAACCCGGGAAGGGGCTCCGGAATCAGGAAAGCCCGCCGAAGCGGGCTCTCGCATGGTCCGGACGGCGCGCCGCTTCTAGTAGTTCGGGTGCCAGTTGATGCCGCCCTGGACCTGGAAGGTCGAGATCGGCGATCCCAGGGCACCGACGGCCTTGGCCTCGGCGAATACCGAAATGCTCTGGCCGATGCCGATCTCGACGCCGCCGCCGGCGGTGTAGATCGGCGTGCCGGCGAAGAGACCGATGCCGCCTTCCCCGTAGACCAGGAACCGCTCCCCGAGCACGGCGCCCACCCGGGCATTGAGATCGGCTTCGAAACCGATGCCGCCGCCGAAGAGGACACCGACCTGCGCCTCGGCGCCCACCAGAAGAGGACCGCGGACGAAATTGAAGCCGCCCTGCAGGCCGGCCTGGAACGCCGACTCGCCGACGAGCATCCCGCCATAGGTGCCGACATAGGGGCCGGCAAAGGAGAAGCCGGGAGGGGGCGGCAGCGGAACCGCCGGAGGCGTGGCGGGAAGGGCAATGGGGCCAACATCAGCCGCCTGAACGGAACCTGCCACCAGCATCGCGGCCACCGCGCCCGCGACGACCATACCCAACCGCTTCATCACGTCTCCTCCGTCCCGCACCGGGCAAATCACCAGAAAGGCGATTCGATAGCATGCAGGCGGAAATCCGGCCATTGCCATGCCGCACGAATTCGAGGCAGCGCCTCGGAAAGATAGCGCTGGCGGAGCAGGGGCGCGCGCTGGTCTAGTGCGCGAGAACGGGATCCACGAGCAGCGGGCCCTCGTGGAGGTAGGTCGTGGCGCGCCGCTTGGCCGCGATGTCGTTCCACACCATCCCGACCTGAGCCTCCGTGAGGCCTGCCGCCGCCCCGACCTCGGCAGGAGGAACCCCGTGGTTGAGGCCGTAAAGGCACAGGTCCATGCGGTCGTGCGGGAGGGAGAAGTAGAATTCGTCCTGCGTCTGAGCCAGCGACCATGTGTCGGTCGTCGGCGGGCGGCTGCGGATCTCCGCGGGCACGCCGAGTTCATCGGCTAGCTGGTAGACCTGCGTCTTGTAAAGATGCGCGATCGGCTTGACGTCCGCCGCACCGTCGCCGTTCTTCACGAAGAAGCCCTGGTCGTATTCGAGCCGGTTGGGCGTGCCCGCGACGGCGTAGTTGAGCCGGTCGGCGTGGGTGTATTCGAGGAGCTTCCGCGTCCGCTGCTTCATGTTCGTCGCCGCGATGACCGCGAGGTAGACGTCGAGCGGCATCCGCATCTTCTGCTGCACGCCGTCGGGAGATTGCACGACCAGCGAAGTGATGTTGTAACTGCCGCCCTCGAGCGCGTTGGCGATCGCCACCTTGCATCCCCATCCGGGCCCGAATTCCGGCACCAGCTTCCGGATTGCCTCGTCGCGGCGGCGGTAGCAGCCCGACGCGTCGAGCATCGGCGCGATGTCCTCGACCACCGTCTCGATGCCGAATGCGTCGGCAACCAGCCGGCCGAGGCGAAGGCTCTCCGGGTCGGAATCGTGTTCCGGCATCAGGATGCCGAGGACCTTGCCCGGGCCGAGCGCCCGTGCGGCGAGGCCCGCGGTGACGCTGGAATCGATGCCGCCGGAGAGGCCCAGCACGATGCCGCGCTTGCGCAGTGTCTCGCGAACCTGCCTCCGTAGCGCGTCGGAGATACGGGCGACTTCGGCGGGACCGTCGAGGCGCAGAGTCTCGGCCGAGAAGGGCTGGTTCGCCGCGGTGCGGGCGAGGGCGTCGGCGCGCATGGGCACTCTCCTATTCGGCGGCTACGAGATGGGACGAGGCGTCCTGCTCGGCGACGAGCCGCCGGCTGATCTTGCCTGTCTCCGTCTTGGGCAGGTCCGGCCGGAACTCGACCAGCGTCGGAACCATGAAGCTTTCGAGGTTCTTCGCGCAGTGCCTCGTCACGTCCTGCGCCGTCAGCGGCGAGCCGGGTTCGAGCGCGATGACCGCCTTGAGCGCTGCGCCCAGGATCGGGTCAGGTATGCCGATGACCGCGGCCTCTCGGACGCCCGGCAGCGTATAGAGCACCGCCTCGACTTCCTTCGGCGCGACCTTCTCGCCGCGGCTCTTGATGATGTCGTCCTTGCGGCCGACGAAATAGAGGAAGCCCTCCGCGTCCGTCTTGAAGAGGTCCCCGGTGTAGAGGACCTTCTCCCACGGGAACGGCCCCGGCTTGAGCGACCGCGCGGTCGCCTCGGGGTTCTCCCAGTAGCCCTTCATCACATGCGGACCGCGGATGACGAGTTCGCCGACGACGCCCGAAGCGGTGCGGTTACCGGCGTCGTCGACCACATAGGCCTCGGTGTCCGGGATCGCGATGCCGACCGAGCCGGGCCGGCGATCGAGTTCGGCGGGCGGCAGATAGGTGCAGCGCTTGCACTCTGTCAGGCCGTACATCGAGAACACCGTCGCGTGCGGGAACAGCTCGCGAAGGCGGAGGATGTGCGCCGGGGGGAGGGCCGCGGCGGTGTTGGTGAGGTAGCGAAGGCTTGGCAGGTCGCCCGGCACGAGGTCCTTCATCTGCAGGATCATCGCCGCCATCGTCGGCACCAGCGGGAGGCCCGTCACCTTCTCCGCGCGGACCCGTTCGAGGATCGCGGCCGGGAAGGCGAACGACTTCTCGAGCACCAGCGTCGCGCCGGTCTTCGCCGCCATCAGCACCTGGTAGAGGCCATAGTCGAACGAGATCGGCAGGACGTTGAGGATGATGTCGTCCGGCGTGTTCTCGAGATAGGTGGTGATCGAGGTCGCGGCGGCGACGATGTTCTGGTGCGTCATCATCACGCCCTTCGGCTGCCCCGTGGAGCCGGACGTGTAGACGAGCATGGCAAGATCGATGGAAATGCCGCGCGTGGCCGGCGCTTCGGCGCCTTCGATCGCCGCGCCGAACCGCGCCGTCGGTATGGTTCCGACATCGACGTCGCCGGTCGAGACGGCGAACGCCACGGACGGCGCCTGCGCGATCGCCGCCGACGCGACCGGCGCGAGCTTCTCCTGCGTCACCACCGCGATGGCGCGGCAGTTGTTGATGACGTAGGCGAGCTTGTCGGCCTTGGTCGTCGGGTTGATCGGCGAGAACACGCAGCCCGCCTTCAGCGTCGCGAAGACGGCGACCACCGCCTCCCAGCAATTGTCCATGAAGATCACGACGCGGTCGCCGCGCTCCGCGCCGCGCGAAACGAGCGTCGCCGCAAGGCTGTCCGACATCGCGTCGATCTCGGCGAAGGTCAGCCGGCGGCCGCCCGCCACCAGCGCTTCCTTGGCCGGGAAGCGCTGCGTGCTGTCACGCAGGAACCGTTCGACGCGCATGGAGGCGCTCCGTTATGCGGCCTTCGCCGCAGACTGCTTGCGCGACACGTAGGCCGATATGCCGGCGATCGTGTCGAGATTGGCCGGGACGATGTCGGCATCGGCCATGGCGATCCCGAACTCCTGTTCGAGATACGCCACGAGCTCCAGCACGCCCGTCGAATCGATGAGGCCGGCTTCCATCAGCGAGTCCGCCGGCGACAGCGGCGTAGCCTGGTCGCTGAACAGGAAGTTCTCGCGGATGAAGCCGGTCACGCGCTGTTCGATGGTCATGGTCGTTCTCGCAAGTTAGGCCGCGGCGACGGATCGCGGCGGGGCGGATGAGCGGGCCGGCGCGAACGCGTCGAGCCAGAGTTCTGTGGTGAGGACGCCGAGGAAGGCCATGTTGTCCTTGAAGCCGACCTCCCCGTTCCGGGAGACCTTCGCCGCGAGCCGTCCGACCGCGACCGGATCGAACAGGCCCGACGCGGCGATGGCGCCGGGTGCCAGGCGGTCGGCGACATAGGCCGGCGCCCCGGCGCCGACGAAGGGCGCCACTTCCGGCGCGCGGTAGGGCTGCTTCACGCGGTTGGCGATCGTCTTCGGGAGAAGCGGCGCGGCGGCCTCGCGGAGGATGTGCTTCTCGCGAAGGCTCCTCAGCTTCAGCCGTGGCGGGATGCGCGAGGCGAACTCGACCACGCGATGGTCGAGGAACGGGAAGCGGCCCTCGACGGCGTGCGCCATCGCCACGCGGTCGCCCTGCGACGACAGGATGTAGCCCGGCAGCAGGTGACCCGCTTCGAGGTACTGCGCCTGCGACAGCGGATGCCAGCGGGCGAACCGCTCGGGCAGCAGCGATCGAAGCTCGTCCATGGCGCTGTAGCCGGCAAGCTGCCGCCGCGTCTCCGCCGCGTAGAACAGCTTTGCGCCCGCCGTCGTGCGGAACCGCGGCAGGTGCGAGAACAGCGGATCGGCGGCATCCTCCGGCCGGCCGAAGAAGGACTGCAGGAACGCCTGCGGCTGGTTCTGCAGCCGCGGCAGGTAGGGGTAGAGCCGCTGCAGGAGGAGCGGCCGCCAGGTCGAGGCCGGGTTCCGCGCAGCGAAGCGGCGGACCTTCGCTTCCTTGAAGATGTCGTAGCCGGCAAACACCTCGTCGGCGCCTTCGCCGGTCAGCACGACCTTGAAGCCGCTGTCGCGGACGAGGCCCGAAAGGCGGAACAGCGGGGCGGGCGAGGTGCGCAGGATCGGCCGCTCGGTGGCGCGGATCACGTCCGGCATGACCCGGCCGATGTCTGCGGTCGTGCAGAGGATAGAGCTGTGCTCGGTCCCCAGCGCCTGTACCATCGCCATCTGCTGCTCGGCCTCGTCGTATTCGGCCGATTCGAACCCGACCGAGAAGGTGCGCAGCCGGTCCGACACCTCGCGGCGGGCGATGGCGGTGATCAACGACGAATCGAGGCCACCGGAAAGGTAGGAGCCGACCGGCACGTCGGCGCGGAGGCGGATCCGCGCGGCATCTTCGAGGAGTGCGCGGACGTCGTCGGCAATCGCCGCGTCGGGACGCTGGTCGAGCCCGTCGGCATCGGCAGCGTCGGGATAGTCGAGCGCCCAATAGCGGCGGATCGCAACGCGGCCGTCGGCGGTCGCCGTTAGCGTGTGTCCGGGCGGCAGCTCGAGAACGTCCTTGAAGGCGGTTCGGGGCGCGAGCGGGAACCAGAAGGTGAAGATCTGGTCGAGCGCGATGGGATCGAGCTCGGCCGAGACGCCGGGAACGGCGAGGAGCGCCTTCACCTCGGACCCGAAATAGAGGACACCGTTCCGTGTGGTGTGGAACAGCGGGCGGACGCCCATCCTGTCGCGCGCTATGAACAGCGTTCTCGCCGGCCGGTCCCAGATGGCGAAAGTGAAGTCGCCGTTGAGGCGCTCGACGCAGGCCGGCCCCATCTCGGCGTAGAGATTGAGTATCACCTCGGTGTCGGAGTGGGTGCGGAAGCGGTGACCGCGCGCCAGAAGCTCGGCCCGGAGCTCGACATAGTTGAAGATCTCGCCGTTGAAGGTGATCTCAAGCCGGCCATCGGCGCTCGCCATCGGCTGCGCGCCGGCGGCGAGATCGATGATCGACAGCCGGGCATGGGCAAGCCCGATGCCCTCCTCGGCAACGATGCCCGTTCCGTCGGGGCCGCGGTGCCGGATCGCGCCGATCATGGCGCCGAGCACGGCCCGGCCTTCGGCCTCGGACCGCACGTCGCCAAGATAGCCAGCGATTCCGCACATGTTCGCCGCGAATGCCTCGATCGGGGAAAGTACCGGTCAACCTTAAGCCGGCGGGCTCCGTGAGCAACGGGAGATGGGAATCACAGTAAACTGTTGAGTAAAGGTCGAGCGCTTAAGATTGATGGCGCGTTTACCTTACCGAAAGGTACCGCCGATGAGGCGGATCCATGATTCTCCCGCGAGCCCGGTCACCACGGCCGCCGGATCGGCCAGCGCAGTCACCAAAGCGGGGTCGCGGCTATGCGCGACGAAGGCGCCACGGCGGAAGAAGAACGCCTTCTGGCGCAGAAGCGTCTCGTGGAGTGCCGGCGTCACGCGTCCGCGCATGCCGGCAAACCCGGTGACATCGGCGTAGGCGAGGAGTTCTTCCATCACCTTCGCCTCGGCCCCTGGGCGCGCCGTAACGTGAAGTACCCAGGCGAGGCTCTTCGGCTCGCCGTAGAACACGGCGGCGCCGATCGTCGTCCCGCGCGCGGTCATGACGCGGCGATGGAACGGCCCGCGCTGCTCCTTGACCTCGGCGGTCCGCAGCACCCATTGCAGGACCTCGGCGGTCCAGTCCGGGCGAACTCCCGTGCTCGGCGGGATCGTATCCAGCGCGGCCATGAGACCGGCTTCATCGACCTCCCGGCCCTCGACGCCGTCGGGTGCCGTGGCGCGGAAAAACCCGCCGCCCGCCCGCCGTGCGAGCGAATCGCACATCGCCGCCACCGGCCTGCCAAGGCGCGCGGCCCGGATTCGCCCGCTCGCAACATCGATCGCGAGCCCGGCCGGCCGGAACACCCGCATCCAGTCGAGGCTCAGCCCCGTCACCGTCGTGCCCCCGAGCCGCTCCCACATCCGCTGCGACAGGAGGTTTGCGGTCTCCGAGAGCGAAATGTCCTGCGGGCCGTTGAGGAAGGAGCGGAGGAGACGGGCGCCGGCGAGGGGATCCTTGGACGGATCCTCCACCATCAGCGAACCTGCCATCCCCGAACGCAGCCGGCGCTCGCCGACGACGAGGGGGAGAGGAAGGATGCCGATGAAGCCGTTCACCACTCCCGCATCGGACACGTGGACGCGGGAGGCGACCTCGGGGTCGTACCAGGGGTGGCGCAGGAAGACGTCGCCGATGTGCTGCGCGAGCGAAGCCGGCGCCGGAACGGCGCGGTCGCGAAAGGTCCGCTGGAACATGGCGGCAACGGCCGGCACGTCGTCGGGACCGAATGTCCTGATCTCGCTCATGCGAAGGAGTCTCGGAGCAGAGGCCGCGGCCTCCCTAGCACCGGAGCACTTACGGATTTCGAAACGCGGCGCGGGACCGCGGCCAATCGAATTGCGCGCTGGGCGCGGCACCCGATCCTGCGGCAAATGATCAGATCGTTCAGTCTTGATTGAACGATCTGATCGCCCTATCTGCCGTCCGAATGACACGCAGGCCCGCCACCACTTCGCTCGCAGCCGATCGCCCTGACCCGGCGCAGCAGGCGGTGCTCGCCGATTTCGTCGAGCAGATGGGTATCCTCGGCGAGGACGGCCGGATGCCGCGCATTGCCGGCCGCCTGTTCGGCCTCTTCCTCGTCGAAACCAGGCCCCTCAGCCTGCGCGATCTGGCCGATCGCCTGCGGGTGAGCAAGGCCAGCGTGAGCACCAACACCCGCCTCCTCGCTGCCGCCGGCATGATCGAACGCGTCAGCATGCCGGGCGACCGCCAGGACTACTACCGGTTCGCGAGCGTTCCGCTCGAACTGATGCTGCAGGAGATGCTGCGTCACACGACTCGTGTCGCGAAGCTCCTGGCGGCTACCGGCGACAAGCTCTCGGACAGCAACGCCGAGGTTAGGGCCCGTCTCAGCACGCTTGCTGCCTTCCACGAGGCTGCGGGCGAATCCCTCAAGGCCGTCATCCGCAAGTTTGGCGACGACTCTATCCTCTAACCCGTCGGCCGCGCGCGCGGCCTCCTGGAGCATTCCCGTGGCAGTTTATCTCTATCGTCTCGGCCGGTTCTCGTTCCGCAATCGCTGGGCCGTGCTCGGCGTGTGGGTGCTCATCCTCATCGGCGCGGGAACCGCGGCATCGACGCTGAGCGGCCCGACCTCGGAGAGCTTCTCGATCCCGGGCGTGCCTGCGATCCAGGCCTTCGAGCTTCAGGCCGAACGCTTCAGCCCGCCGGGAACGGAGGTCGACACGGCCGCCGGCTTCCCGGCCACGGCGCAGATCGTGTTCGCCGCGCCGGACGGCGAGACGCTCCAGACTCCCGAGCGGCAGGCGGCGATCGCCGGTCTCCTGGCGGCGCTGGAAGGCGGCGAGCAGATCGCCGGCATCGTTCCGCCGATCCCCGGCCAGACGGTGTCGGCCGATGGGCGCGTCGCGTTCGCCCGCGTCCAGTACGCGGCGCCTTCGGTTGCCCTGACCGACGGTGCCCGCGAGACGCTGCAGACGGCGGTCGACACGGCGCGAGCCACGGGCCTCCAGGTCGAGATCGGCGGCGATGTACTGCAGGAGGTTCCGGAGGCGGCAGCCACGGAGGCCATCGGCATCGTGGTGGCCGCGGTCGTCCTCTTCATCACGCTCGGCTCGCTGATTGCCGCCGGCCTGCCGCTCCTCACGGGCCTGATCGGCGTCGGCATCGGCATCTCCGCCATTACCGCGGCGACCGGCTTCATCGAGCTGTCGTCCACCGCGCCGGTCCTGGCATTGATGCTCGGCCTTGCGGTTGCGATCGACTATGCCCTCTTCATCCTCACCCGCTACCGGCACGAACTCCGCGACGGGACACTTCCGGAAGAGGCGGCGGGGCGGGCAGTCGGGACTGCCGGCAGCGCGGTCGTGTTCGCCGGTCTCACGGTCATCATCGCGCTGTCGGGCCTTGCGGTGGTCAACATCTCGTTCCTCACGGCGATGGGCCTTGCTGCGGCATTCACGGTCTTCGTCGCCGTCCTGATCGCACTCACGCTCCTGCCGGCGCTGTTCGCCATCGCCGGCCGTCGCGTGGCCGGCCGCAGGAAGGATGCTCCGGCCGTTGCTGTCGCGCCGGCGCGCCCCGCGGCCGGCGAGCGCTGGGGCCGGTTCGTTACGCGAAACCGTATCCCCGTGCTGATCGTTTCCGTCGTCGGCCTTGGCGTCATGGCCATCCCTGCGCTCGACCTCGAACTGGCGCTGCCCGGACCCGCGACGGCCTCGCTCGAATCAACCGAGCGCAAGGCCTATGACCTTCTCGCCGCAGGCTTTGGCCCGGGCTTCAACGGGCCGCTTCTCGTCATCACCGACGTGACCGCAGCTGCGGATCGGCCCGCGGCGGTCGCTGCGGTCGGCGCCGCGGTGGAGACGCTTCCGGGGATTGCGTCCGTTTCACCGGCGACCCTGAACCCAGCCGGCGACACTGCCGTGTTCAACGTGATTCCCACCACCGGTCCGGCCGATCCGGCGACACAGGATCTTGTTGCCGGCATCCGCGCGCTGTCCGTCGACGGCGCCTGGATCGGCGTCACCGGCCAGTCGGCGATCGAGTTCGACGTCTCGGCGAAGCTCGCCGACGCGCTGCTGCCCTACATGCTCGTCGTCGTGGGTCTCGCGCTTGTCCTACTGCTCCTCGTGTTCCGGTCGATCCTCGTGCCGCTCAAGGCGACGGCGGGCTTCCTGCTCACCATCGGCGCGACGTTCGGCGCGGTCGTTGCCGTGTTCCAGTGGGGCTGGCTCGCCGGCCTTATCGGGCTCGATGCGCCCGGACCGATCATGAGCATGCTGCCGATCTTCATGATCGGCGTCGTGTTCGGCCTCGCGATGGACTACCAGGTCTTCCTCGTCACCCGCATGCGCGAGGAATTCGTCCACGGCGCTCAGGCCACGGAGGCGGTCGTCCGTGGCGTGAAGCACGGCGCGCGGGTCGTCACGGCCGCGGCGCTCATCATGATCAGCGTGTTCGCGGGGTTCGTGTTCGCGGGCGAGCCGATTATCATGTCGATTGGCTTTGCGATGGCGATTGGCGTTGCCGTGGACGCCTTCGTGGTCCGGCTCACCATCGTTCCGGCCTTCATGTCGCTCGTCGGCAGGGGCGGCTGGTGGCTGCCGCGCTGGCTCGACCGGGTTCTCCCGAATGTCGACGTCGAGGGCGAGCGGCTCGGCCGTGTCATCGGCGCTCCGCGGGCGCATCCGGCGGAATAGCGCGCGCCTTTACCGCTTCCGCGTGGCTGCGAGCCGAGAGCGGCCCTAACGACACTCAGTGGCCGGCGATCGAATCGCCGGCCGCATGTCTTCGCCGGTCGGGCCAAGGGACGCTGGACGAGTCGCCGGCCAAAGAGGCCGGGATCGAGTAGGGGAAACTGGCGGAGACGGAGTCCGCCTAGCTAGCTCCGGCGCGTTCCGAGCTGTTCCAGATTTGCACGGCACACCAGCGGTTTGCCTATTTCGCTTGTCCGCCGACATCCGGTAGCTTCCGCCTGCTTCCCCCTTTTCCAGGGGGAAGAGATGGGGGAAGAACATGACGGCGGAGAGTGGCGCGCGGCGGTCCTCGAAGGCTCTCACCGCGCTTCAGGTACGGGCTGACCTCGAACCCGGAAAATATCACGACGGGGGCGGCCTCGGCCTCTATCTGCGCGTCGAGAAGAACGGGACGCGGTTCTGGGTCCAGCGCGTCACCATTGGCGGCGCTCGCCGTGAGCTTGGCCTGGGCAGCCCGCCCCTGATCACCCTTGCGGCGGCGCGCGAGAAGGCGACCGAGAACAAGCGACTGATCCTCTCGGGCGGGAACCCTCTGCTCGAGAAGCAGAAGGCGCGAGGCGCGCTCACCTTTGCCGAGGCGTCCGAGCGGTACCTCGCGGCCAAGCTGACCGAGTTCAAGAACGAGAAGCACCAGAAGCAGTGGCGCTCCACGTTGGAGACCTACGCCTACCCAGTGCTGGCGGCGCGGCCGGTGGGCTCCATCGAGGTCGCGGACCTCCTGCGCGTGCTGCAGCCGATCTGGTCGAGCAAGTCGGAGACCGCATCGCGGCTCCGCGGGCGGGTCGAAGCGGTCCTGGCGTGGGCGACCGTCTCCGGGTTCCGTTCAGGCGATAACCCGGCGCGATGGGGCGGAAACCTTGCCGAACTCCTTCCGAAGCAGCGCAAGGGTGCGGCCTTCGGCAATCAGCCGGCACTGGCGCTGGCGGACGTGCAGCGCTGGTTCTGCCACCTTTCCGCACGCCGTGAGACAGCCGCTCTCGCCCTTCGTTTTCTCGCCATGACGGCCTGCCGCTCTGGGGAGGTGCGTGGAATGACGTGGGCGGAGGTGAGCGGGGAGATCGGGGAGGATGCTATTGCTGCTAAAGATGCTATCTGGACAATCCCAGCCGACCGTATGAAGATGGGTCGTACGCATCGAGTACCGATGACCGCGGATACGATCACGCTACTGCAGATTGTTACCCGCGTGGATTATATACCTCTGGTGTTCATTGCGCCGGGTGGTGGTATGCTTTCTGACATGGCCTTGACAGCGGTTATGCGCCGAATGTCGGAAGCTGACGAGAAGCAGGGCGGGTCGGGTTTCCGCGACCCGCGATCCGGTCGAGTCGCCGTTCCGCATGGCCTGCGGTCGACGTTCCGCGACTGGGCGGCAGAACAGGGCGTTGATCGCGACCTCGCCGAGATGGCCCTCGCGCATGACGTGGGCAGCGCGGTTGAGCGGGCATACCGCCGGTCGGACATGTTCGAGCGTCGACGCGGATTGTTGAAGCGCTGGCAGGGGTTCTTGACCGGATAGGAGGCAGGAAGGTGTACCTAGACGAGGAACCCGACTTCGAAATCCACTCGGAGTGGATGAAGTGGCGCTGGGCCGTCATGCTGAAGGGCGGCGGCAAGCACGACGAAATCCTCTGTGATGAAATGAGCAGGCCCGAGGCCACCGACCTCGAGACCCATCTGATGAACTTCCTGCCCATTGTGTTTCGGGGAGATGGCTGGACTCAATTCGTCGGCCTTCAGCGTCCAGCGACGATGGCGGATCGCCGGCCGTTTGAAGCAGGGGCCATCCGGCTGCTCCACCGCGTTCGGTCCCGGTTGGCCGACCTGGCGCTTGATCCGCATAGGCCCGAGGGACGTTGGCTCCGTAGCCTTGAGTCCGAGGAACGGGTGGCCGTTGAAGCCCTGAGAGCGACTGGCCTGGTCTTCGACCGGATTGAGGACGTGCGCGTCGTGAGGACCTACCCTGGAACGGTCCTCGACAAGCACCACGTGCAAGTCGCCGTCGATGACCCTGCCGGTCTGTCGTTGCACCACATCTTGCATTCGCCAGATCAGCATCTCGAAAACGACTCTCACTCGTGGCTTGCCCTTCAAGTGTTGTTCGGCGGTGAGGAACTGCGTGCCATTCTGCGGGACGTGTATGGGTCACCCGCGGCAGTCGCTTCCGGAGCCGCTGATGCCATGGGCCGCGCGATCGCGCGAGCCCTGATAGTGGGGCAGGCGGTTCAGGCCGCGATCGCCAAGAAGTCTTTCGAGGGTCCATTTCTTCGCCAGCGGTTCAAGACCTGGACCTTGCAAGCACGCAATCGCAGTCGCCGGGGAAAGAAGGAGCCGCAGGGCGAGAAGGATGCCGAGGCCCTTGCCGAGATCATGCGGACCAATCCCTCTCTGTCTAAGGATCGGGCGGCTGAGCTAGTCGGGAAGAAGCGGAACGTGACCGGCGACGCAGTGCTCAAGGCCATCTCTCGAATCGAGAAGTAGAGAGTTCGGACATCTCATTTGAGCTGTCCGAAACGGCGTCACCAAGTCACCGAGGCCGCCCCACGAGGGCCTTGGAGACCTGGAAATGACCGAAGCCATCCGCATCATGCGTCGCCCGGAGGTGCAGTCCCGCACCGGGCTGTCGCGCTCTTCTATCTACGCCGCCGTTGCGGCCGGCACCTTCCCGCAGCCCGTCAAGCTCGGCACCCGCGCCATCGGCTGGCGCGAGCACGAGGTCGCTGCCTGGCTCAGGGCCCGCCCCGCCCGCCGCCCGCGCGCAGTGATGTAGCCATGACCACCGAAGAGCACGACGTCGCCAACGGCCTGTCGACCGTGGAGGCCCCGGTCTCGAACAACCTCCCCCTGTCGGAGTCCGCCACGGAGACCGTCGGACACGGGCCGGGGTCCGCGTCCGAAGAAGCGAAAACTGAGGATGCCCCGGCGAAGGGCGAAGTGACGGAGCATCTCCACGAGGCAACCTCCGACATGTTCGCGGAGGGTGCCCCTCAGGCGGCGAGCGCCGCGGCACGGACTGACGAGCCTCAGATCGGTGTCGCGGCGCCCCCCGCCGTGGCGGCCGCGCAACCGGCCCTCGAGAGGCCGGCGAACGCTGAAGCGCTCCAGATTTCGCGAGTGCATAGGACAGTCACGGTGGCGCTGGTCAGGGCGCGCGCCGACGCTCGCGCCATCGTCCCGGAGACCGTGAGCGCCCTGAAGGAAAGCATCAGGAACGTCGGCCTCCTGAACCCGATCCACGTGCGCCAGGTGGACGGTGGCTACGAGGTGATCGCGGGTGCCCATCGTCTTGCGGCATTCCGGGAACTCGGCCTTGCCGAGATTCCGTGCTTCGTTCGCACCAACCTCGACGAACTGCACGCGGAACTGTCGATGATCGACGAGAACCTGTGCCGCGCTGAGCTTGGCGAAGCGGAGCTCTCAGCGGCCATCGCCCGGCGAAAGGCAATCTACGAGCAACTCCATCCCCAGACAAAGCATGGTGGCAACCTCGTCGGAGACGGTGTCGCCAAAATGGCGACACCTGACACGCTCCGCTTCACCGCCGACACCGCAAAGGCATCTGGGATGTCCGAAAGAGTTGTTCAGCGCCGAGCGGAGCGAGGCGAAAAGGTAGTTCCGGAGGTGCGCGCTATCATCACCGGCACGCCGGCCGACACGGGCGCTTTCCTGGACGACATCAAGGACCTCCCGCAGGAAGAGCAGGTCGTTGCCGCCAAGCGTGAGGTTGCCCGGCTGGCCTCCAAGAAGGCGACTCCTCGCGATGCTGCCAACAAGGACGAGCAGCACGTCGGAAGGCTGCTCTCTACCTGGGGCGTCGCGTCCGAGAAGGCACGCGCCGACTTCCTCAACAACATCGGAGCGACGCGCCATGTCTGACGCCCGCTCCGTCACCGCCGCCCTCGGCGGCAAGTGGTTCCGCGGCTATGGCCTGGCTTTCTGCCCGGCTCACGCCAACTCCCATACTCCCGCGCTTTGCGTCGCTGACGGTTCCGACGGGCGCCTGCTCGCTCACTGCAAGGCAGGCTGCTCCTTCACGGACGTGGCCCGCGCGCTCCGCGAGCGTGGGATCGTCGAAGCCTTCCGTCGGATCGGGACGATCCCGCGGGCGCCCGACCACTTTGAACTGCAGCGCGAGGAGCATCGCAAGGGCCAGCGGGCGCAGGAGCTGTGGCGGGCGTCGGAGCCTATCGCTGGCACCCTCGCCGAGGTCTATCTGCGCTCCCGCGGCATCCGCTGCGACCTGCCGGCCACCCTGCGGTTCCACCCCAGCTGCGCGCATCCTTTCGGCGGCCAATACCCGGCGATGGTGGCGCTCGTGGAGGGCGGGAAGACGCCCGCCGTTCACCGGACCTATCTGTCTGCCGACGGAACCAGCAAGGCGGCCGTGCAGCCGCCCAAGGCGATGCTCGGCGCCGTCGGCGGTGGCGGCGTGCGCCTCACCTTCGAGCCCGGCCCCCTCATCGTTGCTGAGGGCATAGAGACGACGCTCTCGCTCGCGTCGGGCATCCTCGCCCAGCCCGGGGAGATCGTCGCGGCCTTGTCAGCCCCAGGCATGAAGGCTCTGGCACTGCCAGCGACGCCTCGCGGGTTGGTGGTCACCCTGGACGGGGACCAGGCGGGAATGGAGGCCGGCTTCGCACTGGCCGATCGTGCTGCGAAGCTGGGCTGGAAGGTCTCCATCCTCAATCCGCCGATGGGGGTCGATTTCAACGACGTGCTGCTGGGGCGCTACTGATGTACGCGCCCGAGCCGTTCGTCACGGAGCAGCCCCAGCCGCTGTACGCCCAAGAGACGGGCCCGGCCCCCTTTCCGGTGCACGCCCTGGGCGTTGTCCGGGAAGTGGTCGAGGCCGTCCAGAAGGGGACGCTCGCGCCCGTCGAGATCCCTGCAGCGTCTGCCCTGGCCGTAGCATCGCTCTGCGTCCAAGGCTTCGCGGACGTCGAGACGCTGGGAGGGACCCGCCCCGTGTCCCTGTTCTTCCTGACGATCGCCGAGTCGGGCGAACGCAAATCGAGCTGTGACGCGCCCATCATAGCAGCGGTTCGAGAACACGAGCGCGCAGCTGGGAAGGAACTCCGGCGGGAGCGCATGCTGTGGGAGAACGATTACAGCTTCTGGAAGGTGCGGCACGACAAGCTCGCCAAGATGCCTGACAGGGAAAGGGCTAAGGCCGAACTGGCAGAACTCGGCCCATCGCCGAGGGCTCCACGCTCCGTCGACCGGATCGTGACCGAGCCGACCTACGAGGGCCTGACGAGGCTCTACGCTGAAGGGCAGCCATCCCTTGGCCTGTTCTCAGATGAAGGCGGCCAGTTCCTCGGTGGGCACGCGATGGGGCCCGACAACCGTCAGAAAACGCTCGCCGCTTTCAACGACCTCTGGCAGGGCAATCCCATTCGCCGTACGCGGCAAGGGGAAGGCTCCATCGTGCTGCCCGGTCGCCGGCTGGCCATCCATCTGATGGTCCAGCCGCTGGTCGCGCAAAACTTCATGGCGGACGACCTGACGAGCGACTCGGGGTTCCTACCGCGGTTCCTCATGTGTCAGCCCGTGAGCACCATCGGAACAAGGCTGCAGGCACTGGCGACGCGCGACGAAGGGGCGATCCAGAGGTTCAGGGAGCTTCTCTCCGAGATCCTCAACCGGGCGATGCCCGTGGACCCAGACACGGGCGAACTGCAGCTGCGGACGCTCCGCCTCTCGCACGCTGCCCGCGAACTTCTCGCGGCCTACGCGGACGAAGTGGAGGTGGCACAGCGCGAAGGGGCGGAGTTCGACAGCATCCGTGGACACGCCTCCAAATCGGCGGAGCAGGCCGCGCGGATCGCCGGCGTCCTGACCCTCGTCAAGAACCTCGACGCTCAGTGGGTGGGCGAGGAGGAGATGGTGAGCGGCATCGAGCTGGCAATGTTCTATCTGAACGAGGCCCTGCGCATCAGCAACGCGGCCGCCGTTTCCGTGGCCATCAAACAAGCGGAGCGCCTGCGAGTCTGGCTGCTGCAGACCTGGAAGGCAGATGCCATCAGCTTCAACGACCTCCAACAGCGGGCGCCGGTGAAGGCGCTCCGCAACAGGGAGGCGCTATTGAAGGCGATAGCGCGGCTGCTGGAAGAGGGTTGGCTCGCCGAGCTTCCCTCCGGGACGAAAATCAACGGGGTGGCGTTCCGCCGGGCCTACAAGATCGTGCGGCCACCCGATGCAGTTTGATCCGCGGGCAGCACTGAAAGCCATCAAGGCGCGGCCTTCTAAGGCCGCGCCGATCAACCGCCTCTGGCGCGAGCCTGACCTTGTCAGAATAGCAGCCGTAGCACCTTTAGCACCGGCCCCGACTCTTCCACGGCGCGCCGCCATTCCTGACCTAGATCGACCGGGGGATGAAGACGCTCTCCTCGAGCACCTGCTTCGTCGGGGCCCGATGACGTATGGGGCCGCCGCCCGCGATCTCGGCTGGGGCGCGACGCGCACTGTTCTGGCAGAGACGCGGCTTCTCAAGCGCGGGGTAGTTCGGTTCGGAGCCCACGGCCGGATCGAGCCGGTGCCTTCTAGCGAGCATCCTACACCACCACCCAATCCCGGACCCGACGAAGGCGAAGGCTAGTGCGGCGATGGGGTACGCGCATCCTTCGCGCCCGGGACACGGTGCTCGTCTCAATCCGGGAACTCCGCGATAGGGCGGCCGCTGAAGCCGGTTGTCGAGCGGCTTATGCTGTCGGTGTCTCGTCCCGGCGGCAGCGGGGATCGTCATCCCAGGGCCAGGCCGGAACGAAGTCGCTCGATATCGTGAAGACGATCGATGCTGTTTGATGCCGCCAAGGTGCTTCTGGAACTGAAGGGACATATCATCTTACGGGCGATGAACTTGGGCAGGTGCTATTGATGCTATTCCTGCTACTGGAACCGAGGGTAAAACTGTCGGTTCCACCCGGCCGACCGGCCGGCGTAGTCGCTGCGGCAAGTCGGCGCCGGCACCTGGCGAAGAAGACGATGACAAGGTGCAACTTGGCGCATCTCGCCAGAAGAGCGGGCCCCAAGACCCACGGCTAGCGGCCTGCGCTGGGGAGCCCCGCACGTTCCAAGCCGAAGCCCGGCTGATCGCGCGTGGCCTCGTTCGGTATGGGCTGCATGGGCGCGGAGGTCTCAGGCGGGACGGAGCCCGCCGACTGACCGCAATGCGCTCCGCCGGGTTCCGCTGACGACCTCCAGGCGGAGGGGAGGGGGCTGCGGAGGTGCAGTGGTACGCGCGGGCGCGCGATATGGCACAGCGTGCAGTGATAAATGCGCGCGAGAGCTCGGTCCGGCAGGACGAGATCAAGTGTGGATCGGCACGTGCGTGAGGTTGAGGAGCGACCTCCCGCGGCACCGCGTGGAAGCGGTGTCCCCGACGCCGGGCCGAATTCGGTTACCGGAGCGCTGGGGCCAAACTGGCAATATGATCGACAAGTGCCGGAGAAGGGGCGGGTCCACCGGCCAGCGTCTGCCTAGGGGAGCACCTCGAGGAAGAACACCGGGCTCTCCGCCGCATCGTGGGCCTCGGCAGTGAAGCGGCCCGGGAACTCGGCGTTGAAGAGAAGCGTCGCGGGGGATTGTGGCGCGACCGTCACTTCGAGGTCAATGCCGTGGAGGTGGACGACCTGCGTTTCCTGGCTGGTGAGACGGAGTTCAACGGTCTCGCCTTGCCGAACGCGGATCGTCGGCGGGAGTTCGCGCGTGATCTCGATCGCGATGTCGAAAACACGCCGGTCACTGCTGAGCGGCGCCGTAGCGGACGCGCGGAAGGCGACCCGAGCGTCGATAAGGTGGCCATTCACCACGAAGGCACGGTCGTCGAGGGCGGTGAGGCCAACGTAGACCTCGTAGTGACCGTTAGGCTCAAGCGTCAGGCGATATCCATTCGAAGTAAGGAAGCTCTCATGGATCCCATTGACGTAAATGGGAGCGCGGCCAATGCCCGGAACATGCACCGGGCCGTCCGCTTCGGTGCCTAAGCGGAAGTGCTCGAAGGCAAAGACGAGGTCAAATGTCCCAGGCGCTGCCTCCGTGAGGCTCATCGACATGGTTGGCGCTGCTTCGCCTTCGAGCTCGAGCACCTGGGCAGGATCGGTTGTGACGACCACATGTGCCTGGGACACTGCAACTGTGAAACAGCCGAAAACGGCCGTCGCCAGAATGAGAGACTTCTTCATTGTGTCCTCCCGAGCGGCGAGGTCGCGCGTTCGCTACCGAAAAGGGTGGGCCGAAGCCGGACCCGACGGGCGTGTCGGCCGTACCTCCCTGTCGAAGTCGAAAAACCCATAGAATGACCGCAATCGCAAGTGCGGGGCCGACAATGCCGTTTCGGGCCAAGCACAATCGCGCGAGCGTTTCGGCGCTCTCCCTCAAAACTAGGGTGTGGTGAGGGCAGGTGCGGCACCCGTGAAGTCCGTGCCGGCAGTGATTGCTCCTGCGAAACCGGCGCCCTCGATCAGGGTGTCGACGAAATCCACATTGGTGAGATTTGCATTCACGAAGTCGGCCCCGCGAAGGTCCGTGCGCGCCAGGGTCGCATCGGACAAGTCCGCGCCGGCAAAGACCGCCCCTGTCGCGAGGGCATCCGAAAGGATCGCCCCGCGAAGGTCCGCGCCGGCAAAGCGCGCGTCCTCGAGCGTTGCGTAGCGCAGCGTGGCGAAGAATAGGCTCGCGCCGTCGAGGACCGCTCCCCCGAGATCGACCCCGTCGAGGCTCGCGCCGTCGAAGAGCGCCCCGGAAAGGTTGGTGTTGCCGACCAGGGCGCTGCTGAGACCGGCCCCGGTAAAGTCGGCCGCGGCCGCGGTCGCGGCGAAGATGCTGGCGCTCGCGAGATCCGCACCGCGCAGGACCGCGCCCGTGAGATCGGTCCGGTTGAGATTGGCCCCGCCCAGTCGCGCTCCGGTGAGGTCGGCGCCGGCAAGGCTCGAACCGTGCAGGACCGCACCCTCGAGGTCGGCGTTCGTGAGGTCGGCGCCCGAAAGGTCGCGCCACCGGAGGTCCGCGTCGGCGAGGTCGCAGCCGGGGCACTGTGTCGACGCGCCGGCAAGAAACGCCGCAAGCCGGCCGCTGAACGGCGGGCGCGGGCGTGTATCGGGCGCGGGGTCGGCGAGGCCGAGCGGCCCCGCCGGCAGCACCGCGGGATCGACGGCCGACACCGCGAGGGTGACCGAAGCCTGCCCGTCGGCGGGCTCGATCCAGTCAAGAACGTAGCGGGCTCCGTCCATTTCGATGCTGCATCGCGATTGAGGGCCCGGCGCGGCAGGGCCGGCGCAGGCCCACGCGCCCGCAACGGTCTCGCCGAGTTCCGCGAAGGCCGCCGGGGTCGCAGCCGCCGTGACGGTGTAGCCGACCAGCCGTCCCGCAGCGTCGATATCGAACGCGAACGCGGCCGGTGCGCCCCCGACCATGTTCAGGCTCGTCCGGCCCGCGAGCGCTGCGTTGCGCCGCGCAAGCGCCTCGGTTTCGGCCGTGTCGTCATGGCGGAAGGCGATCGTCCGGAGGCCGGCATCGTCCGGCATGCACTCGATGAATCGTTCGAACTGCCAGAGCCGCCGCACGCCGTCCCCGGTCGGACAGGACGGGTCGACGAAGATACCCGCGCCCAGCTGTGTGACGTGCGTTCCGATGACGATGTCGAGCACGGGCGGAGCATCGGCGAGCGCCGCGCCGGCCGGCAGCACGACGCCCGCGAACGCGAGCAGGACCCAGCTCGTACGTGCCCGCAGAACCATCGTTCCTCTCTGCCTCAGCATGCGCCACCCATGCGTATCCTCATAGAAGCGTCACGGCTTCCGATGTCAGGTCCGTGATCTCGCACGTGCTTGCGTTTCCTGCACGAAGGTCCTACCGGGCGAGTACGCGGAAGCCGCCATCGGCATAAATGTTCTACATGGCCATACGTCATCGCAAGTGACGCTGAAGCACGACCTCGCGCCGCTCGCGGCCCAACTCGCACTGGCACGTCGTCGTGTCCGGCTGAACCTCTCATTGGACGCGGCGGTTCGCGGGGCAGCGTCCGGCGCAGGTCTTTGGGTCTTCCTCGAAGCGATCCGCCGGAACCTGCCGGACGGCTTCCGCCGCATGATGGACGCCATCGGTCTCGGCGGGGTCGAGCTTCCTCTGCGCCAGGCGATGATCGCGTCGATCGTCGTCGCGGTCGTCGTCGCGCTTTCCATCGGCCTTGCTGCCCTGGCGCGGTCGCCGGGCGAGGGGCGGCTTGCCCAGCGCGCCGATCGCGCCTTCGGCCTCCGCGAGCGCCTGTCGACCGCCCTCGAAGTCGCCGGCTCGGGGGCGAAAGGTCCGATCGAGACTGCCTTGCTCCGCGATGCCACGACGGCGTCGGCCTCGGTCGATATCCGCCGGCTCGAGCGGCTCCGCCTGCCGTCGCCCGTCTGGCTCCTGGCGGTCTTCCTCGCCGTCGGCCTGGTGCTCCAGCTCGCGCCAGTGACCCAAACGCCGCCTCGCGCCGCTGGGCAGCGGTCGGGTGTTGCGGTGGCGAACGCGCCATCGGCTCCCGCTCCGCTCACGGCCGCCGAACGGACGGCAATCGTTGCCGAAATCCAGCGCGCCGCCGAGGCCATCCGGACCGAGGCCGCATTGGCGGCGGATCCGACCCTGGAAGGTGTCGGCCGGACCCTCGAAGGCATCGGCAACGAGCTTGCCGCCGGCGCCGACGTCGACCGCGACGAACTCATGGCGGAACTCGGCGCCCTTCTGGACTACGCGGCACCGGCTACGTCCGCGGCCCTGCCGCCTGACGCGCCGATTGCCACCGCGACGGCGACCGCCGCGCTGGAAGCACTCATGGCGGCCGTCGACCCGGCGGCTCGCACGGCAACGCCTCAGCTCACGACCGGGCCGGGCGAGGACAATGACAACGCCGCCGGTCCCCTATTCGACGAGGACCATCAGCCGCCGACGGTGGTGGGACGCACTGCCGAGCGCGGCGTCGGGGATGGAACGCGACAGGCCCCGACCGAGCGGATGCAGGGAAATGTCGGCGGCATCCAGGTACAGCTCGACGACGACCTCGAGGGCGACGACGTGGTCAACGAGGCGCGTGCTGGCGGGATCGCGCGTCCCAATGCAGAAGCGGGCAATCTCGGCGTCGAGACCGCGCCGCAGCCCCGCCAGCGAACGGCCGCGGGGCCGGGCCTTGGCGACAATCCGCCGCCGAACGGCGGCACGCAGCGCACCGAACTGGCGGGGGAGACGCCGGGCGGCGGCGTCCAGGCCGACAACCCGTTCCCGACCATCACCTCCGGGTCGCTGGAGTACGAGATCGATCACGGAATGGAACTCGCGGGGGCCGTGAACCCGCAGGGCCGCCGGATCCAGATCGACATTCCGCCGACGCCGCAGGAGCAGGCCGCCGCCGCACTCGCGCCGGAGGCGGCGGCCGCGTGGCGCCGCATCCCCGAGGCCGCGATCGCACGACTTCTGCTCGACCCCGCCGCCCGCGATTTCGTCGCGCGCTATTTCGGCGTCGGCGAACTGGTGGCGGAGGCGCCGTGACGCTCCTCCTCCCGGCCTGGCTGGCCGTTGCCGGCCTCGTCTTCGTCGTACTTGCGCTTCATGTCCGGAAGCGCAACCGGATCGAGGTGTCGAGCATCCTCCTGTGGCAGCGGCTTCAGGTCGCCTCGGCGCCGCAGCGGACGCTGAAGCGGCCGCCGATCACGCTGCTTCTCATCCTCCAGCTTCTCATTGTCCTCCTGGCCGCCCTTGCCCTCGCGCGGCCGCTCCTCGGTGCTCCCGCAACGCCGCATCACCGGGTCTACCTCCTCGACGCCTCCGCCAGCATGCAGGCGACGGACGAGCGGCCATCCCGGTTCGGGGACGCGATCGCGTTCATCCGACGCGAGGCCGAGACGCTGCCGGATGGCAACCGGATGTCCGTCATCCTCATCGGATCCGGTCCCACGATCGTCGTGGCGCGTCAGGACCGCGGCGCGGGCATCCTGCCGATCCTCGACGGCCTCTATGCCGCCGACACCGGCGCCGACTGGGCGGCAGCCGCTGAGCTTCTGCCCGCCGTCGTACGGGACGGCGAATCGACCGACATCGTCATCGTCACCGATGGCGCGGACGGCGGCGCGGCGACGGTGGCGTTCGGCGACACGCCGGTGACGCACCGCGTGGTCGCGTCCGGTGCGCCGCCAAATCTCGCCCTGTCCGCTTCGGCGACCGCCGTGCCGGGAGAGCCGGGTCTCTGGCGCTTCCAAGTACGGATCGACGGTGCGCCCACGGCGTCCGTCCCGCTCGCGGTCCGCTTCGTGGCCGATGGCGCGACCCGCTCCATCGACTGGGCCGCGGTCGAGGTGCCGGCCGCCTCGGCCGCGGACTTCACGTTCGAACTGGACCTGCCGCAGGCCGGGGCGGTCGAGATCGTGCTGCCGGATGATGCCGGGCCGGCCGACAACGCAGTGTTCTTCGCCGTCGCGCCGGAACCTCGGGTGATCCGCGTGCTGCGCGTCGGCCCCGATGAATCGGCGGTCGACGCCGCCCTTGCCGCGATCGATGGCCTCGCCATGTTCGTCGCGCCGTCGCTGCCGCCCGATGCTGCCCTCTATGACCTCTTGATCGTCGATGGCGTCGTCGTTCCGGCGCGCCCGGCCACCAACGTCCTGTGGCTGGGCGCGGCGCACCCTCAGGCCGGCGATGCGCCGGTCCCGGCCGGAGCCGTCGAGGCAAGCAGGTGGCTGGACGATCATCCTCTTTCCGCCGACATCGACTGGGGCGACTTCCTGCCCGAGGCGGCCTTCATCGTGCCGAGTCTGCCCGGTGCCGAGGTCATCGTGGAATCCGGCCGCGCGCCGCTCCTGCAGGCGCGCATGACGCCGACCGGTCGCGAGATGTGGCTCGCGGCGGATCTCGACGGCGAGGCATGGACCGGAAGCCCCGCGTTCCCGCTGTTCTTCCGCAATGTCGTCGCCTGGCTCGGGGTCGAGACGGGGGCCGCTGCCCGGCCCTGCACGGCGGGGAGCCCGTGCGCGATCGAGGCGCGCTTTGCCGGCGGTCCCGTCGTCTCCGTCGCGGATGGAACGGCGGTATCGGGTGCCGGCGGGTTCGTCCCCCTCCACGCGGGGATCTACGCCATCGGCGGTGGCGCATCGTTCGTCGCGGTCAACGCGGCCGAAGGTGAAACCGCGCTGGCGCCGCAGTTCGCATCGACGGCCGATCGCATCGCCGCATCGAGCTGGACGCGCGAACTCTGGTGGTGGCTGCTCGCCGCGGTCCTCGCGCTTCTGCTCGTCGAGGGCCTCCTGGCGGGCCGTGGCGCTGAGCGCTTCCTCCAGGCCCAGGCGCTCAGGCCGTCCAATCCGCTGGCCGGCCGGTACCGCTTCCTCCTTCTGCTCCGCGTTCTGGCGGTGATCCTGACGGGCCTCGCGGTCCTCAACGTTCCTCTGCCGTCGCGGGAGCGCGCGGAGGATGTCGTCATCGTCGCGAGCCAGCCGACGATCGGTGCCCTCGCGCTCGATCCGCTCGAAGCCACGGGTGGCGCGCGCATCGGTCTCGTCGCCCTCGACGATCCGCCGCGGGCGGCCGGCGATCTTGCCGACGGAGCGCTCTTCGCGGACAGCGCCGGAACTCCCTTCGGCAATGACGTCGAGGGTGCGCTTCGACTTGCGGCCGCAATGCTACCGGCCGACCGGGCAGGGCGGATCGTCCTGGCGGCGGCCGGCCCCGAGTCCGTTGGCGATGCCGCCACGGCCATCGCCACGCTGGCCCGGCGCGGAATTGCTGTCGACGTCGCCGCCGCCGACGCGATGCCGGCTGGGGAGGTCCTCGTTGCCGACCTCCGTGTTCCCGCGACCGTCCTTGCCGGCGACACCTTCCCGCTGCGCGTTTCCATCGTTGCCGGCGGTCCGACCGTCGCGACCGTGACAATCCTCCGCGACGGCGTGCCCATCGTGGCGCAGGATATCGACCTCGCGGCCGGCTCGAACCGCGTCGAGGCCCGCATCGCCGACGTCGCGGCGGGCCGGTCGACCTTCGAGGTGACAGTGTCGGCCCCGGGCGACACGGTGGCAGCGAACAACCGGGCGACCGCGACGATCGACGCAGGCGCGGCGCCGCGCATCGCCATCATCACGCCCGACGCATCGTGGGGCTTCTACTTCGCCGATGCACTCGCCATCCAGGGGCTCGAGGCCGAGGTGCTTCTGCCGCGCGAAGCCCCGTGGGATCTCGACGGCTGGCTCGCCTACGACCTCGTCGTGACGATGAACCTGCCGGCGCTTGCGCTCGACACGGTGCAGCAGGATCTCCTCGAGGTCGCCGTGCGCGACCACGGCCGGAGCCTCTTCCTCCTCGGCGGCGAAAACAGCTTCGGCCCGGGCGGCTACTACCAGACCGCGTTCGAGCGGATGTCGCCGCTGTCGAGCCGGACGCCGCGCGATGCGCCCGCCTCGGCCATCATCTTCGTGCTCGACCGCTCGGGCTCGATGCAGGCGGCCGCGCCCGGCGGCACGCGGCTCGACATCGCGAAGGTCGCGACCAACCACGCCATCGGGCTCCTCGAGGACAACACCGAGGTGGGCGTGATCGCGTTCGATTCAGCCGCCCACGTCATTGCCCCGCTCCGCCCCAGGAGCGAGTCGCTCGACGTCGCCGATGCCATCGGCGCGATGGTCGCGGGGGGCGGAACGGCGATGTTCCCGGCCCTCGAGGAGGCCATCGCGCAGCTCGGAGAGTCGGAAGCCGCCATCCGCCACATCGTGCTGATGACCGACGGGCTCGCCGAGCCGGCGGACTTCTACCCCACGCTCCAGCGGGCGCGGTCCGCGAACCTCACCATCTCCACGGTAGCCATCGGCCAGGGCGCCGATGCGGCGCTCCTGCGCCAGATCGCCAATATCGGCGGCGGCGCGTTCAGCGCGACCGAGGACTTCTCGGCGCTGCCGGCAATCCTCGCCCGCGAGGCGCTGCTCCTGTCGGGCTCGCCGATCCGCAACGGGTCGACCCCCGTCGCCTGGGCGGACAGGAGCGGCGGTGCCTTCGACGGCATCGGCGACCTGCCGCCGGTGCGCAGCTTCGTGGTGACCACGGCCCAGCCGCGGGCCGACGTGCATCTCACCGTGACCGACGAAGACGGGGCGGTCGTTCCGCTCCTAGCGTCATGGCGCCATGGCGCGGGCCAGGTGATGGCCTTCGCCACCCACGGCGCTGGCGCGGGCACCCGCGACTGGATCGGCGCGCCGGACTTCCCCCGGATGTGGTCGCAACTGGTCCGCCATTTCCTGCCGGACGCCGAGGGCGCGGGGCTTCACCTCCTGCTCGGGCGCAGCGGCGACATCGTCCGCGTCGAGGCCGACCTCGTCGGCGCCGACGGCCAGCCGATAGCCGGGCGTACGCTCGTCGCGACCGCCGATGGCCCGACGGGTGGAGTCGTCGTAGCGCTTCTGGAGACGGCGGATGGACGGCATGAGGGCACGTTCCCGGCGGCCGAAACCGGCGCGTACACGGTGACGGTCGCAGGCGTCGAGGCCGCCGCTACGGCATCAATTACCGTGCCCTATCCTGCCATGCTCGATTTCAGCCGCGCCGATCCGGCCCGGCTCGCCGCCGTCGCCGCAGCGACCGGCGGTGGTGCTTACATCGCCGGCGAAAACCTCTTCACGACCGCGCCGGTCTGGTCCTCGCGGCCGGGCTGGTCGCTGTGGGCGGCGCTGGCCCTTGCCGTGTTCATGCTCGACCTTGTCATCCGTCATGCCCCGCGTCTCCTGGGCTTCCTCGGAAGCCGCGGCGCGAGGCCGGGAGGTATCGACGCGGGACCAGCCACGTCCCGGGATTGGGCCGCAAACCTGGAGAGACCAAATGCCTGAGCGGCGGGAACGGCATCGCAGGCAGGAAGCCATCGTGGCTCGTTCCGCGGGACAGGCATCGCTCCCGGGCGCGGGCCGGATCGCGCTGGCGCTCGCCACCGGCGCCGCGGTTGCGCTTTGCGCCGCACCCGCCGCGGCCCACGGCTTCGGCCAGCGTTTCGACCTCCCCCTGCCGCTTTCGTTCTGGGTCACCGGCGCCGGGCTCTCGATCGTCCTGTCCTTCGTGGTGATGGCAATCTTCGTGCGGGAGGGCGCCGGCGGGCGGGACTACCCACGATACGATCTCCTGCGCCTGGCCCTCTTCCGGGCGATCGCCCACCCGGTCGTCATTGCCGTCATCCGCGTTCTGGCGGTCGTGGTCTTCCTCACCACGCTTCTTGCCGGCTTCCTCGGCACGCAGGTGTCGCTCAACAACCTCATCGTCCCGATGATCTGGGTGATCTGGTGGGTGGGCATCGCCTTCGTTTCGGCGCTGGTCGGCGATGTCTGGCGCCTGATCAACCCGCTCAACTCCATCTACCGCGGCGTCGAGATCGTCTGGCAGTTCCTGACCGGCCGGCCCGAACTGAGCCTCGGCGTTCGCTACCCGCGCGCTCTGGGCGTCTGGCCCGCCGTGGTGCTCTTTCTCGGCTTCGCCTGGATCGAGCTCGTCTGGGGCGAGACCGACATCCCCGCATCGCTTGCCCGCGTGATGCTGATCTACAGCCTCATCACCTGGGCGGGAATGTTCGTGTTCGGCCGCGAGGTGTGGCTGCGGCACGGCGAGGCTTTCAGCATCGCCTTCGGCACCCTGGCGCGCTTCGCGCCGCTCGATGCGCCCGCGACCGACGGCGGCCCGCGCCGGCTCGATCTCCGCCCGCCGGGGGCCGGCCTCATGGCCTACGAGGGCGTGACCCTCTCGATGTTCATCTTCGTGATGGCCCTGCTTTCGACCGTCACGTTCGATGGCTTCATCGAGACACCGCTCTACCGCAGCATCACGAGCGCCATATTCGGATCGGCCGCCCTGTCCGAATTCCTGTTCCGGGTGTCGGAATGGGGGATGTCGGAGCGCGACATCGTCCTCACCGCGATCCTCCTTCTGTTTCCTGCGGCCTTCGCGCTCGTGTTCTTCCTCGGCTGCTGGATCATGGTGGCGGTGACGCGCCTCTGGGGCGGGCCCGGATCAAAAGCTCGTGAGGTTTCGGCGGGACAGGCCACCCTGGCCTTCGTGCTGACGCTCGTTCCGATCGCCGTCGCCTATCACGTCTCCCACTACTTCACGTACCTCGTGCTGCAGTCGGCCTACGTGCTCCGTCCGCTATCGGACCCGTTCGCCTTCGGCTGGAATCTGATCGGGACCGCCGACTACGCGCCGCGCCTCGGCACGATGAACCCCTACGTGTACTGGTACACCGCGGTCGCGATCATCATCATCGGGCATGTCGTGGCCGTGTTTCTCGCGCACATCGTGGCCTTGCGGCTGTTCGGGTCGCGCCGCGCCGCCCTCGTCAGCCAGGTGCCGATGGTCGTCCTGATGATCCTCTATACAACCCTGAGCCTGTGGATCCTCGCCCAGCCGATCGTCGGATAACGGCGCTAGCCTCCAGTACCCGGCGAGCTGGCGGGCCGCATGTGGCCGAGCCGTTCCGGCCAGAATTGTTTGTGGCGGACTAGGTGTCTTCGGCTGGCATTTTCATGGCTGACGCAATCGTGACGAGGGTGCGAGCCAGCCTGGGGTCGCTTGCCTAAGCGTCTCCCGATGATATACGCCTCGTAAGGCTGCACGACCTCTGGCCGGGGTCTAGCACAACTTGTGCCAGTTCGTCGTTGTTAGCTGAACAACCTCGCCAGGGAGCGGGGGCAACAGACTATTTCGTACGAAGAGAGGGCCTTTGACCGGCAACGCCGCCGGTCACGGGAAGGAAACCAAGAGGGAGCTTCTTCATGAAGGTTGGAGTGAGACTGATAGCCGGGACGGCGCTGGCCGCGTCGTCCGCCGGCTTGATACTGGTCTCGGGAGGGCCTGCGAATTCGCAGGCGTCGCCCACCACCATCGGCCTTACGACGCAGATCTGCGTCGCCCAGACCCACGACGTCGCCGGCTGCCAGCCCGGCGCATTCGACGCGATGATGCTCAACATTCCGACCCGTCGTATCAACGAGGCCGGAATGCTCGATCCCACGGCGACCGAACTCGAGGTCCGCTGGGGCGCCCGTCTCCTGCAGGAGCGGCTGGGCCTGTTCCGCAACTTCGATGACCTGCATTGGGTCCCCATGACTCCGTCGGTCTTCGACGAAGCGACCGGCACCTGGGGCGGCGGCGATCTCGACGGCCTCGGCGACGGCCGGGCTCTGACGATCTCCGGCAAGTGCCTCTTCGCCGGCCACGCCAACAGCGGCGGCGGCGAGCAGCCCATGCGCATCTACCGCATCGCCGATGATCCGGTGCGTGATGCCCCGGTCCTCGTCGGCGAAATCCCGGTTCCGATGCCCGGCGCCGACGATTCGATCATGGCAGCGCACATGCTGACCAAGGCCGACGGGACCGATGTCATCATCGTTGCCCGTGACATCTCGACCGACGAAGGCGGCCTCAACGTCTACGAAGTCGACCCAGAGACCTGCGGCGTGCTTGCCTCCTCCGACTACTTCGAGTGGGGCGGCGACATGCACGAGTTCGGCATTTGGGCCGATCCGAACAACCCGCTGCGCCTTCTCATCGTCGGCAGTGCCTGGTCGGGCTCGGGCAACCCCGATCCGTACCGTCCGGGCGAGGTGAACCCCGACATCCGCGTCCAGGCCATCACCGACGAGAACACCGGTGACATGCTGCAGCTGCCGATCTCGGTGGCCCACTTCACGCTCGGCGATGTCGGCGGCCCGCTAGCCAACGAACGGCCGGACGAGACCGGTCTCTTCCGCGACGGCCGCTTCGCCGACTATCGCGGCACTGGCGTGACCCTCCCGAACGGCAATGACATCGCCTACCCGACGTCGCAGTCCAACCGCGCCCATCAGACGGTGTTCTCGACGGACGGCAAGCGGGTCTACGTTGCCCACGGCACCGCCGGGTTCTACATCCTGAACTCGGAGGCGATCGCCGCCAATACCAACGCCGACCTTGCCGCCGGTACCGCCGGATGCAACTTCTCCTCCACCAACGTCTGGACCGACGGCGTCCAGGGTGGCGAGATCGACGGCACCCGCTACGCCGAGGTCGTCAACGACTGCCTCCACATGGTCGTCAATGACGATGTGGGGGTGCAGGCCATGCTCGCAGCCGGTGACGTCCGTGGCTACGAGCGGCTCCTCGACCGTTCGCGCTACGACCCGACGCCGTCCGAGTACAACTCGACCGGCATCCACTCGGCTATCTTCGTGCCGAACCGTCCGTCGAACGACGTCAGCAACACCGACGGCGCGCGTCCGGCCTACATCATCCTGACTTCGGAGCGATTCAGCTGCCCGACGTCGCACATGTGGATGCTCAACATCGAAGTGGAAGCGTTCCCCTTCGTGACGGACATCTTCGGCGTGGCCAACAACGAGCTTCTGAACTGCGCTGCGGCTCCTGCCTTCGAGTATGACGGCACGCCGCGTCGCAACCTCTCGCTCCAGAACCACAACCCGACGGTCTTCGAGAACCTCGTCTTCGTGTCCTGGTATGGCCACGGCGTCCGGGCCATCGACATCTCGAACCCGTACAACATCCGCGAAGTCGGCCACGCAGTCCCGGCACCGCACGGCATGGCCCGCTCCTACCCGGTCTTCAGCGAAGGCCTGATGTACTGGGTCGACAACGACACCGGTCTCCACGTCGCCCGCTACACGGGCCCGTGGGCAGAGCAGATCCCGACGGACCTCGTCTGGGAAGGCAACGCCGCCGCGGGTCACCGCTAGGCATCGGCCTGAAGTAGAACTGAGGCGTCGCCGGAAACCCCGGCGGCGCCTTGTTTCGCGGCACTGCTGCCGCGCCCGCCAGTGCCGGGTGCTGTCGGGGCTTGCGCCCGGCCTGTGGCGGACCGTTTCTCGTACAACCGTGACTGCCGGCATGACCGTGGCCGGCGCAGGGAGGAAGTTCATGATGAAGCGCTTGCTGGCTGCCCTTGCGGCTGCGGCTACCATCTTCACCGCCGGAGCGGCGACCGCTCAGACATTCCCCGACCGCCCCATCACCATGGTGGTTCCGTTCCGGGCCGGCGGCCCGACCGATACGGTCGGCAGGCTGCTGAGCCAGGCGATGAGCCGGAATCTCGGCGTGCAGGTCCAGGTGCAGATCGTCGATGGTGCCGGTGGTACGCTCGGTGCCCAGCGCGTCGCCGAGGCGGCGCCCGATGGCTACACCATCCTCCTCTACCATGTCGGCATGGCCACCACGCCGACCCTCTACCCCAACCTCGGCTACGACCCGCTCACCGATTTTGCCGAGATCGGCCTCGTCACCAACGTCCCGATGACGCTGGTCGGTCGCCAGCGGCTCCCGGTTTCCACCTGGGAACAGCTCATCGCCTACATGACGAACAACATCGACCGGATCACGATGGCCCATGCCGGCATCGGCTCGGCGTCCCATCTGTGCGCGATGCTGTTCAGCCAGCTGACCGGCCTCGACATCGTCACCGTGCCGTTCGTTGGCACCGCCGAGGCGATGCTCGACCTCCAGGCGGACTTCGTCGACTTCATGTGCGACCAGACCACCAGCACCGTCGCGCCAATCCAAAGCGGTTCCGTGATCGCCTATGCCGTCACGAGCCCCGTCCGGCTCCAGCAGATCCCGGACGTCCCGACGCCCGCCGAAGTCGGTCTTCCCGGCTTCCAGCTCGACGTCTGGCACGGTCTCTGGGCGCCCGCCGGCACGCCGCCGGAGGTGGTCGCGCGTCTCAACGAAGCCCTTCGCTTCGCGCTCACCGACCAGCAGGTTCTCCGGACCTTCGCGCTCTTCGCCACGAACCCCAGCCCGATCGAGGATCAGACGCCCGAGGCGCTCCGCGCCAAGGTCGCATCCGAGATCGAGCTCTGGCGCCCCCTGATCGAGGCTGCCGGCGAGTTCGTGCGGTAGACGGGGTGGCCGCAGTCGCTGGAGCTCCGACATCAGTCGGACGGCCATGACCCGAAATCGTCAGGACATTGCTGTTGGCGTCATCTTTGTCGCCATCGGCCTTCTCTTCGGATTCGACGTATGGCGGACCGAACTCGACGTCGGGACGCCGCTCCGGATGGGGCCGGGATTCTTCCCCGTCATCCTCGCGTCCGTTCTCGTCGTCCTCGGGGCCGCCATCGCCATCCGGGGAGCGATCGCGCGCATTCCGCCCGAAGCCTTCCGCGCCATTCCGTGGCGCGGCCTTCTCTTCATCGCTCCCCTGCCGGTCTTCTTCGGCCTCACCATCGAGGGGCTCGGACTCGTATTGCCGATCTTCGTCGTTGCCTTTGCGGCGAGCTTCGCCAGCCGCGAGGTCCGGCTGGTGTCGGCATTTGCCACCGCCGCCGGGGTCACCGCCTTCTGTGTCGTCGTATTCCACACCCTTGCCGGTCTGCCGCTTCCCCTGTTTGGACCGTGGTTTGATTTCCTCCGGTCATGACAGAACTCCTCGGTAATCTCGCAGACGGCTTCGCGGTCGCCGGCACCCTCACGAACATTCTCTACGCCTTCCTCGGCGTGCTCCTGGGGACCGTGATCGGCGTTCTGCCCGGCGTCGGTCCCATGGCGACGATCGCGATCCTGATGCCCATGACGCTGGGCTCCGATCCGACGACGTCCCTGATCATGCTGGCCGGCGTCTACTACGGCGCCCAGTATGGCGGCTCGACCTCGGCCATCCTCATCAACGTGCCGGGCGAGGTTTCCTCGGCCGTGACGGCGATCGAGGGCTACCAGATGGCGCGGCGCGGCCGCGCCGGGACCGCCCTTGCCGCTGCGGCCATCGGTTCCTTCGTTGCCGGCACGATCGCCACCATCGCCGTGGCGCTGCTGTCCCCGCCACTGGCGGCGATGGCGCGCAACTTTGCCTCGCCCGAATACTTCGCTCTGATGGTGCTCGGCCTCGTCATGGCGATCGCGCTTGCCAACGGCGCCCCGCTCAAGGCGCTGGCGATGATCGTGCTCGGGCTCCTGATCGGCATGGTCGGGCAGGAAACGCAGACCGGCCGCATGCGCTTCACGATGGGGTTCAACGAACTCGCCGACGGCAGCGCCCTGTTCCTGCCCCTCGTCATCGGCTTCTTCGGCCTTGCCGAGATCTACCGCAACCTCGAGGGAACGGGCACGCGCGAGGCACTCCTGAAGCGCGTCTCGAACATCTGGCCGAGCCGGGCCGACCTCAGGCGGATGGTGGCGCCGATCCTCCGCGGCACGGGCCTCGGCTCGATGTTCGGCATCCTGCCCGGCAACGGACCGGTGCTCGCCTCGTTCGCTTCCTACAGCATCGAAAAGCGCATCACGAAGCACCCGGAGGAGTTCGGCCACGGTGCGATCGAAGGCGTGGCGGGGCCGGAAGCGGCGAACAATGCCGGCGCGCAGACCTCGTTCGTGCCGATGCTCACGCTCGGGATCCCGCCCAGCCCGGTCATGGCCCTGATGATGGGCGCCATGATCCTCAACGGAATCATCCCGGGCCCTCGCGTCATCGAGGAGAATCCCGGCCTGTTCTGGGGCCTGATCGCGTCGATGTGGATCGGCAACATCATGCTGGTGATCCTCAACCTGCCGCTGATCGGCCTCTGGGTCAGGCTGCTGACGATACCGTATCGAGTGCTCGTGCCGGCTATCGTCGCCTTCTCCTGCGTGGGCGTGTACGCGGTGAGCTCCAACCCGTTCCATGTCTTTGCGCTCACCCTGTTTGGGCTCGTCGGCTATCTCCTCGTCCGCCTCAGATGCGAGCCTGCCCCGCTTCTCCTCGGTTTCGTCCTCGCCGGCCCACTCGAGTCCAATCTGATACGCAGCCTTCGTGTGTCGCGCGGTGACCCGATGGTGTTCCTCGAGCGCCCGATCAGCGCCGGCCTTCTTGCCGTCGCTCTCGTGGCGTTGATCGTCGTGCTGCTTCCGTTCGTGGCAAAGAAGCGGGAGAAGGTCTTCCAGGAGGAGGAAGGATGAGGTTTCGCGGGTGGTCGATCGCTTCCGTGGCAGTCGCGATCGTCCTGTCGATCGCGGCGTCGGGCGCAGCGCGTGCGGAATGGCCGGTTCCGCCGGCCGGCGGCGGCATGCTGATCCTCGCCGGTCACGCCGGCGATGTGATGGTCACCATGCGGCGGTTCCCGCTCAGGGTGACGGCCATAGGTTCGCCCGATGAGAACGGCAATGTGTGGTCGTTCGAGGTCGACATGGCCGGCCCCGAACCGAACCAAAGCCGCAGCAGGCGGG
>JAHCJY010000006.1 GCA_026126065.1 Bauldia sp.
CGTGGCAGGTAGAAGCCGGCAGACCACGCGGTGATGATCCGGGCCTCGCCGGCGTCGGCAAAGTCGCCATCATCGTTCACGTCGATCAGGACGCAGTGGGGCAGGGCATCCGGAAAGACCGCGATGAAGCCTTCGCGGTCGGCGATCCTGTCCCAGTCGGAGCTGGCACCGATGCCCGCGCCGTCGCCGCCGAGGCCATGGAACATGAAGACCACCGGAAGCGCCGCATGTGCGGACGCTCTCGCGCCGACATGGACGAGGAAGGATCGGTCGAAGCCATCCACCGTCAGCGTGACGTGGCTCGTTCCCGGCGTGACCTGTGCGGCGGCGCCCTGAACGCAGAGCAGGATCGCCGCAACGCCAAGCAGCCGAAAAGCACGCATCGCGGTCCCCGGTCGCCGCGACGGGCGGCTGTCGGAACAATGATAACGCAAGAAAGGCGCCCCGATGACGGAGCGCCTTTCGAAGCAGTGGGCCCTGGCGAGTGGCCTCAGGCGGCCGCGACGCTCAGCGAGCGTTCGAGCGAGACCCTGGGAAAAGGCTGCGCCAGCCGTGTCGCAATGGCCGTGAGGTCTTCGTCGGTGGCGCGATCCTCTTCGAGGATGGCGCCGAGTGCGACCTTCTCGTCCTGCCGGCCGAGGATCTTGGCGTAGGCCGCCAGCGTCCCGTAGATCGCGATCTCGTGATGCTCGATCCGCTGCACGAGCGAGATCAGCGCCATGTCGCGAAGGGGACCGCGCGCCGTCGTCGTCATTGCGTGGCGGGCGAGAGCGAAGAGCGCGTCGACCGACCCGTCGACATCGGTATCCAGGAGCCGCCCATGGCAGTTGAGCAGCGACTTCAGCCTGACCGCGTTCTCGCGGGCATCGATCGCATGCGCGCGCAGCGTCTCGCGCAGCTCGGGGTCGTCGGCCTGGGGATAGAGTTCCGTCAGCCCATCGGCGACAGTCACGGCCAGCGCTTCGGCTTCCTGCAGCCCTGCCACGTACATCGTTTCGAAGTCGTTCGTCTTCACCGCCCGCTCCTTACGTCCATCCGGCCTCTGCCGTTGAACTCCCTCATGCGGATAAGGTTCCAACGGAAGCCGGGCTCAAATGTGGCGCACCCGCGCCTATAGTGTGACTGTTCGCCGGTCTTTTCGGAGCCGGTGGTATCCCCTATAAGCCGCCGCTAGCCTTAGAGTTCGGACTGTTTTGGCACCGGCTGGCCGCCGGCGCCGGGGCCTCGTTCGACTTCACGACTTCGTGGTCCTGTCCGGAAATGGCAGGTCCCCCTGCCGAAAGCCCCTGATGCCGAAGCGCACAGACATCAAGTCGATCCTGATCATCGGAGCCGGGCCGATCATCATCGGCCAGGCCTGCGAGTTCGATTACTCCGGAACCCAGGCGTGCAAGGCGCTGAAGGAGGAGGGCTACCGGGTCATCCTGGTGAACTCCAACCCGGCGACGATCATGACCGATCCGGAACTCGCCGACGCCACCTATATCGAGCCGATCACGCCCGAGATCGTGGCCGAGGTCATCCGCAAGGAGCGGCCGGACGCCCTCCTGCCGACCATGGGCGGCCAGACCGCTCTCAACACGGCGCTGTCCCTGCGCCGCATGGGCATCCTCGACGAGTACAACGTCGAGATGATCGGCGCCCGGGCCGAGGCCATCGACATGGCCGAGGACCGCAAGCTCTTCCGCGACGCCATGACCCGCATCGGCCTGCAGACGCCGAAATCGGTGCTCGCCAACGCCTCCGCAATGAAGGAGGAAAGCCGGCAGAAGCGGAAGGCCGAGCTCGCCCGCATCGCCGCGCTCGACGTCTCTGACGAGGAACGCCAGAAGCTCCTCGGCATGTTCGAGCGCGAATGGACGTTCGGCCGCCGCGAACGCCACAAGCGCTACCAGGAGCGCGCCCTCCTCGAGGCGCTGGAAGGTCTGCAGGTCGTCGGCCTGCCCGCGATCATCCGCCCGTCCTTCACGATGGGCGGCACCGGCGGCGGCATCGCCTACAACCGCCAGGAATTCATCGACATCGTCTCGTCGGGCCTCGACGCCTCGCCGACCAACGAGGTGCTGGTCGAGGAATCGGTCCTCGGCTGGAAAGAATACGAGATGGAAGTGGTCCGCGACCGCGCGGACAACTGCATCATCGTCTGCTCGATCGAGAACATCGATCCGATGGGTGTCCACACCGGCGATTCGATCACCGTCGCGCCGGCGCTGACCCTGACGGACAAGGAATACCAGATCATGCGCGACGCCTCGATCGCGGTCCTACGCGAGATCGGCGTCGAGACGGGCGGCTCCAACGTCCAGTTCGCCGTGAACCCGGCGGACGGACGGCTCGTCGTGATCGAGATGAACCCGCGCGTCTCGCGTTCGTCAGCTCTGGCCTCCAAGGCAACGGGTTTCCCGATCGCCAAGATCGCGGCGAAGCTCGCCGTCGGCTACACGCTCGACGAACTCGACAACGACATCACCGGCGGCGCCACGCCCGCGTCGTTCGAGCCGACGATCGACTACGTCGTCACGAAGATCCCGCGCTTCGCCTTCGAGAAATTCCCCGGCGCCGAGCCGACGCTGACGACGTCGATGAAGTCGGTCGGCGAGGTCATGGCGATCGGCCGCACGTTCGCCGAATCCTTCCAGAAGGCGCTCCGCGGCCTCGAGACCGGCCTGTCCGGTCTCGACGACGTCGAGATCGCCGGCCTTGGCCGCGGCGACGACAGGAACGCCATCCGCGCCGCCATCTCCACGCCGACGCCCGAGCGCATCCTCAACGTCGCGCAGGCCATGCGCCACGGCCTCACGGTCGAGGAAATCCACGACGCCTCGAAGATCGACCCGTGGTTCCTCCACCAGATGAAGGCGATCATCGACGCGGAGGCGAAGGTGCGGGAGCACGGCCTGCCGACCTCCGCCGGTGCCCTTCGCCAGCTCAAGGCGATGGGCTTCTCCGACGTGCGCCTCGCTGGCCTCGCCGGCGGCACGCCGGCCGAGGTCTCGGCCTTGCGTGGAAGTCTCGGTGTCCGCCCCGCCTACAAGCGGATCGACACCTGCGCAGCAGAGTTCGCCTCGCCCACGGCCTACATGTACTCGACCTACGAGACACCGTTCGCCGGCGCGCTCGCGGACGAAGCGCAGCCGAGCGACCGGAAGAAGGTCATCATCCTCGGCGGCGGGCCAAACCGCATCGGGCAGGGCATCGAGTTCGACTATTGCTGCTGCCACGCCGCGTTCGCGCTGGCCGACGCCGGCTACGAATCGATCATGATCAACTGCAACCCCGAGACCGTGTCGACGGACTACGACACCTCGGACCGGCTCTATTTCGAGCCGCTGACGGCCGAGGACGTCCTCGAGATCGTCCGCGTCGAGCAGTCGAAGGGGACGCTCCACGGCGTCATCGTCCAGCTCGGCGGCCAGACGCCGCTGAAGCTTGCCGCGGCGCTCCAGGCGGCGAACGTGCCGATCCTCGGCACCTCGCCCGATGCGATCGACCTTGCCGAGGACCGCGACCGCTTCCAGAAGCTGCTGCACCGGCTGAAACTGCGCCAGCCGGAGAACGGCATCGCGCATTCGGTTGCCGAAAGCAGCGATGTCGCCACTGCCCTCGGCATGCCGCTGGTCGTCCGCCCGTCCTACGTCCTTGGCGGTCGCGCGATGCAGATCATCCGGGACGAGGAAGGGCTGTCGAACTACCTGCAGCAGACCCTGCCGGAGCTCGTGCCGCATGACGTCCGCACGCGCTTCCCGGGCGACAAGACCGCCCAGATCAACGCGGTCCTGGAGAGGAACCCGCTCCTGTTCGACCGCTATCTGTCGGACGCGATCGAGATCGACGTCGACGCGCTGTGCGACGGCAGGGACGTGTTCGTGGCCGGCATCATGGAGCACATCGAGGAGGCCGGCATCCATTCGGGCGACAGCGCCTGCTCGCTGCCGACCCATTCGCTCAACGAGGAGACGCTCGCGGAGCTCCGCCGCCAGACGACCGGCCTTGCCCTGGCGCTGGGTGTCGTCGGCTTGATGAACGTCCAGTTCGCCCTCAAGGACGGCGAGATCTTCATCCTCGAGGTCAACCCGCGCGCCTCGCGGACGGTCCCCTTCGTCGCCAAGACGATCGGCATCGCGATCGCCAAGATCGGCGCCCGCGTCATGGCGGGCGAGAAGCTGGCCGACTTCAGGCTCGAAATGCCCGCCATCCGGCACATCGCCGTGAAGGAAGCCGTGTTCCCCTTCGCCCGCTTCCCGGGGGTCGACACCGTGCTGGGGCCGGAGATGAAGTCGACCGGCGAGGTCATGGGCCTCGACTACGACTACGCCAAGGCCTTCGCCAAGAGCCAGCTCGGCGCCGGCGCGATGCTGCCGACCTCCGGCACCGTGTTCGTGTCGGTGCGGGACGCCGACAAGCCGCGGATCGTCGATTCCCTCCGCCGCCTGGCCAATCTCGGCTTCGGCATCATCGCCACGAGCGGCACGAAGGCCTTCCTCGACGCGGAGGGCGTGCCGACCAACCGTGTCAACAAGGTGCTTGAAGGCCGGCCGAACATCGTCGATGCTATCCAAAACGGCGAAGTCCAGCTCGTCTTCAACACGACCGAAGGCGCGCAGGCCTTGGCCGACAGCCGCTCGCTCCGACGTGCGGCGCTGCTCCACAAGATCCCGTACTACACGACGTTGTCGGGAGCGGTGGCGGCGGCACAGGGCATCGAGGCGTACCGCCTCGGCAATCTTGAAGTGCGCCCGCTGCAGTCATACTTCCCTGCAGCGTAGCCTTCGGGAGCCGCCCGGGATGTCGGGCGGTTTCTGTGTGTTTTGGCCTGAACTGAAAGTGTGACGATGGTCGACAAGGTTCCGATGACAGTCGCCGGGCACGCCGCGCTCGATGCCGAGCTGCGCCGTCGCACCGGGGAGGAGCGTCCGCGGATCATCGAGGCGATCTCCGAAGCGCGTTCGCATGGCGATCTTTCGGAAAACGCCGAGTATCACGCGGCCAAGGAAGCGCAGAGCCACAACGAAGGCCGCATCGCCGAGATCGAGGACCAGCTGTCGCGTGCCGAGGTCATCGACGTGACCAAGCTTTCCGGCAAGCAGGTGATCTTCGGCGCCACGGTCAAGCTCGTGGACGAGGACACCGAGGAAGAGAAGGTCTACCAGATCGTCGGCGACGCCGAGGCAGACGTGAAGCGCGGCCGCATCTCGATCTCCTCGCCGATCGCCCGCGCGCTCATCGGCAAGGGCAAGGGCGATACCGTCGAGGTCGTGGCTCCCGGCGGCGCGCACTCCTACGAAATCCTCGACGTCCGCTTCCAGTAGCCTCCGGCCGGCTTCGCCCCCGTCGATGGTTAATCGGCGGTGGAACGATGCCGGGATTGCCGGGGGTGCGGTTTTACCAAGCCGCATCGTTTTCCCTCTAGGTCTTGCGGCCAACGCGGTGTGCGGGCGTCGCGGCAGGACATGGAGTGGGCGATGAAAACGCTGCTGGGACGGTTCACACGCGACGTGGCGGGGTCGGCCGCCATCGAATACGTGCTCCTAGGGAGCCTGGTGGCCATCGCCATCATCGTCGGTGCGACCGCGCTCGGGGGCTCGATGAACGGCACGTTCCAGAACGCGACCGACACCTACCAGGCTGGCCTCGGCGCGGGCGGTGGCGAGGCTGGTGAATAGACTGGGGCCCGCTGCGACCCGTCGCAGCCGAACCCACTCACGGCTAGGCCCCGCCCCGCGCCAGCGCCATCAGGCGCATCCGGTCGGGCTTGTGGTTCGGCAGCCGCGGAATGGCCTCCAGGACCATCACCTGCGCCGGCACCATGTGGTCGGGCATCGTCTTGGCGAGCCCACCGCGGATGGCCAGCGGCATCGCTTCGCCGGGAACACCCGGCTGCAGCGTGACGAACGCCACCAGCTTCGTCTCCGGTGACAGGAGCAGCGTCACGGCGTCCAGAACGCCCGGGAAGCCCCTGAGACCCGCCTCGACGACGCCAAGGTCCGCCTTGAGCCCGCGGATCTTGACCTGCTGGTCGAGCCGTCCGGCGAATTCGTACAGGCCATCCTCCCGCAGCCGGGCATAGTCGCCCGTCGCGTAAATGCGGTAGCCGGGCTTCGTCGGGTCCTCGAACGAAGGCGGCGGCGTGAGGTGGCCATCCTCCCAGCCGCCGGAGGCCATCGTCCTTGCGCGCACGACGATCTGGCCGACCTCGCCGAGCGCCACGTTGCCGCCGTCCTCGCCGACGAGCGCGACCTCGCGGAACGGCGAGACGTAGCCGACGGGGATGACGGGACCGGTGATGGCCTCGTCGCGCACGAACCACTGGAACACGCCGCCGGCCTCGGTCGAGGCGAGGGTGATGCTGATGACGCAGTCCTTCGGAAGGTTGGCGCGGAACAGAGCGATGTCGCTGGCAAGCGTCGATTCGCCGAAGAGCATCAGGACGCGGAGCGCGTGGAACGCCTCCTTCGCGCCGGGGACCCGGAAGATGTTCCGCAGCGCCGTCGGCACGAAGGAAAGGACCGTCACCCGCTCCTGCGCCAGCTGGCGGAACGCCTCCACGAGACCCGTGGCGCGGAGGTCGAGGATGCGGACGGTCGCGCCGAGCAGCACCGCCATCACGGCGTCGCCGCCCCCGCCGATCGCCGGCGAACCGACCGCCAGGATCACGTCGTTCTCGTTGAGATGGGCCGCCTCGACCCATGGGCCGAGGCTCGCCAGCCCGCCGTCGGTGGAGGAGGCGAGGCCCTTCGCCTTGCCGGTGCTGCCGGAGGTGAACATCACCGAGATCGGCCCGGTGTGCTTCCGCAGCGGGGGGCGGGTGCGGCTGCCCGCGGTCGCGGGATCGTACACGATGCGGGGAATGCCGGGCGGCACGAAGCTGTCGTCGGCCCGTCGGTCCGCCGCGAGGAGCACCGCGCCGGGCTGGGCCGCGGTGAACACCATCGTCTGGCGCTCGACCGGGTATCCCGCGTCGATCGTCACCAGCGTTCGACCCGTCGCCACCGCGGCGAGGATGATCGGCACGAAGCCCGCGGTCGTGTGGACGATCGCAGCCACCGGCCTGTCGAGCGGCGCCTCGACGTCGATCCGCGCAGCGAGATCGTCGATCTGCCGCTTCAGTTCGGCATAGGTGATGCGGGTGACGCCGTCGTCGACGGCGATCTTGTCGTGGTGGCGGCGGACCATCTCGTCGACCCGCTCGAGCGCGTGCCGCTCGCCCCATTCTCCGAACGGTTCGAACGGGACCCCGACCGGCCCGCCGAAGTCGATGGGATGAGGGCGCCCCGAGGCCCACACGAGATCCGGGGAGAGCGTGATCGGCGAAGACATCTGCACGAAGGTCCGCGTTGTTCGGCGGCACGCCTCCGCATCGTGCCGCCAGCCTGGTTTCCTCGTTGTTACGTCGTCGGCGTCGCCCGCGCCAGTTCCGCCAGCCGCTTGAGGTCGGGTTTGTGGTTCGGCAGCCGCGGGATGGCGTCGAGGATGTGGATCTGCGACGGCACCATGTAGTCGGGCAGGACCTTGGCCAGCGACGCGCGGGCGCCCTGGACCACCGCGGCCGGGACCTGCGGCATGGTCGCGACGAACCCGATCAGCTTCGCTTCCGGCGAGAGGAGAACGGTCGCGGCGTCTGCGATGCCCGCCTGTCCGCGCATCGCCGCCTCGACGATGCCGAGATCGGCCCGGAGCCCGCGGATCTTCACCTGCTGGTCGTTGCGCCCGGCGAACTCGGCAAGCCCATCCGGCCGCAGTCGGGCAAAGTCGCCGCTCTGGAAGATTCGCCAGCCGGGGCGTTCGGGGTCGGGGTAGGAGGGCGGCGGCTGAAGCCGCCCGTCCACCCAGCTGCCGGCGGCCATGAACCGGCTGCGGACCACGATCCTCCCGACCTCGCCGACGGGCACGTTCCTGCCGTCCTCGCCGACCAGCGCCACTTCCTTGTGGGGCATCACGTAGCCGACGGGAACGACCGCCCCGTCCACCTTCGACTCGTCCACGAACCACTGGAACACGCCGAGCGCCTCGGTCGAGGCCAACTGGACACTGATCGTACACGAGGCGGGCAGGTTGGCGCGGAACAGGTCGAGGTCGCTCCTGAGCGTCGATTCACCGAACAGGTTCAGGACGCGCATCGCGTGGAAGGCATCCCTGGCGCCGGGAACGCGGAAGAAATTGCGCAGCGCCGAGGGCACGAAGTTGAGGATCGTGACGCGATCCTCCTTCAACTGGCGGAACGCCTCCGGCAGGCCAAGCGCCCTGATGTCGACGAGACGGACGCGCGCGCCCGTCATGATGGCCAGAAGGGCGTCGCCCCAGCCGATCACCGATGGCGAGCCAATCGACAGGACCGTGTCGGCGTCCGTCACGTGCAGCCGGTTGATCCACCCGGCAAGGGAGGAGATAGCCGCTGCCTCGTTGACCGCCAAGCCCTTGGGGCGCCCCGTCGTCCCCGAGGTGAATCCGATCCGCATCAGGTCCGCCGGCCGGTAGGGCGGCCGCGTGCGGTTGCCGGTCGCGGCAAGGTCGAGGACGAGGCGCGGGATGCCGGCGGGCGCTATCGAATCGTCCGCCTTCCGGTCCGCCGTCAGCAGGATCGCCCCCGGCGAGATAGCGGCGATCACGGCCTTCTGCGCCTCGGGCGGGTAGCTCGCATCGACGAAGACGATCGTGCGGCCGATCGCAACCGCCGCCATCATGATGATGGGGTAGGAGGCGGTCATGTGGACGATGGCGGCGACCGGCCGGTCCGGCGGCGCTGCTTCGTCGAGGCGGGCGGCGAAGTCGTCCACGGCGCGCTTGAGCGCGTTGTACGAGATGCGGGTGACGCCGTCGTCGAGGGCGATCGCCTCGCCCCTCCGGCGTACCATCTCGTCCATCCGCTCGATGGCCGGACGTTCGATCCATTCGTCGCCGAACGGCTCGAAATTCCCTGAACCGCCGTCCTGCACGGTCGACGGCGGGTGCCGCATCCATTCGAGATCGGGCGCCAGCGTCAGCAGGTCTGCATCAGTCATGGATTCCCCTCCCGGGCGGCGCGATCGGTTCTCGCGGCCAGCCGCGGAGCATCGCGCACCCGCGCCCCTGAATTCTCAGCCCCTGGTTGCTACCAGCCTGCGCAGGCGCCCGAAAGCCCGATTGATGAGCGACGGCGGTGACGGATCGGACAGGTCCACCTCCGCGGCCAGCTTCGCGCCGCGGTCGAGTTCGGGGCTCGCGGACGTCATCCATTCGAACACAGCATGGAGGCGATCGGCGCGGAGGAGCGCGCCGAACACGTCGTGCGACCGCCAGTCGGGCAGGGCCTCGAGCGCCACCGTCGGCAGGCCGGCGAGACGAAGCGCAGCGGCGCGATCGGTCGCGTTCTGCGCCCCGAACACCACGCGGGCAGTCGGCGCGTCGGGCTGGGCATAGAGCGGAACGATATCGACCCACCCTGCGCGAACCATCTCCGCGCGACGGTCTTCCGGAACGTCCGCAAATCCCGTCGTCGCCGGGATGAAGGCAAGCACGCGGTCCGCCTGCAGCAGCGGACCGTAGCGGAGCGCGGCATAGCCGCCGAGCGAGTTGCCGAACGTCGCAATCCGGCGGGCCCCCGCCTCGCGGGCGATGGACAGGATGTGGGCCGCCGTGTCGGGCGCGTTCGCGGCGACGGGCTCGATGCCGCTGGCGAAGCCGGCGTTCCGGAAGTCGCGAAGGTAGAGGATGCTCGCATCGAGCCGGCCGAGCCAGCGATGGATCACCGACAGCGGCGGGCCGAGGCGGTGCGCAACGCCGCAGAAGGCGACGACCAGCGTCGGGGCGCCCGGCAGCGCCGAAAGCTGGACAGCCGCGTCGGGGTCGTCCCGGAACGGCTCGCGGCGGTCGTCCGCCGGCGGCAGCCTGTCGAACACGAGTTCCCAGGTCTGCACCCATGGCGTCTTCGGAAACGCCTGCGCAAGAAGCCTGGTCGCCCGCGCGGCATCCGCGAGATGTCCCTCCTCGATCAGCGCGTCGAGCCCGAGCATCCACTGCTTCGCCAGCCGCTGCCCGATCGCCGGCGTCGCGCCAGTTGCGAACGCGTACCGGAGCGCCGTCCCGTAGAGGCGCGGTCCGTGCCGGCCACCATCGATCGCCGCATCCACGGCCTGCTGTGTTTCGGAGGGAAGGCGGCGGCCAGCCCGCGCCGCTTCGTCGAGCGCCGCCGTGAGGGCGGCCTCGGTGCCTGTGGCGCCGTCCACCAGGGTCATCGCCGTGACAGGCGGGCCGCGACATCCTTGACGCGGCTGTTGGCGGCCAGGCTCTCGGGGGTTACCTCGACGCCGAACCGGCGCTCGAGCTCCAGCGCGATGCGGATCGCCTGGAGCGAATCCCCGCCAAGGCTGAACAGATCGTCCCCGGGGGAGATCCTGGCACCAGGCACGTTCAGCACGCTCGAGTAGATCGCAGCGACTTCCTGCTCTGCAGCTGTCGACACGTATTGCCCCTGGCCCGTCCTGCCCGATCGGCTGTCGCCGCCGCGCGGGGCGAGATGCACGACCTCGCCCGCCGCGAGCAGGCTACCACCACCGCCCCGCCCCCCGGAAGGGCACTCATCCGTACACCCGACCCGCTCCCGCTGCTGCCTTGCCCCACGACGAACCACCCCCGCCCCCCCACCATCTTGCCCACGGCCCCAACCCGCCGCATAAGCATCCGGCACCGCCTCGCGGTCGCCAGGGCCTGTAGCTCAACGGTTAGAGCCGACCGCTCATAACGGTCTGGTTGCAGGTTCGAGTCCTGCCGGGCCCACCAATCATTTCAATGGGTTGTGCCGACTTTCCTTTGCTGATCTGGCGCTCCACCAACGGAATCACCAACGATTCGCCACTTCCCGCCCTCTGGAAGGCCTTGGGCTGCAGGGGCTTGGCATGCCGCTTGGTTCGGTAGCCGATAGCATCTGCCGCATTCCGCAGGTGATCCGGGTGGTGGTGGCCATAAACTCGGTCAATCAGGTTCTCAGTCATGCCCAGGAAGCCCGCCGCTTCCCACTTCGGAACACCCGCCTGCATCAGCCATGTGGCAGCCGTGTGCCGCAGCGTGTGTGGACTTACCTTGCCGCCTAACCCGGCCAGCCGTACGGCGCTGGCGAATGCCGTCTTCACCGACTTCACGGGCTGGCCGTTCCACTCGACGAAGTAGTCCCTGACGATGCCGTGCGCCTGCCAGCGCCTCAGGTGCGCGAGGAGACGCGGAGGGATCGGCACTGGGGGCTGACGTTTGTTGGTTTCGCGCTTACCTTCCGCCAGCCGGTAGAAAACGCCACCCTGCAGATCGACGAACGATCGACCGGGGTTCGGGACTGGCGACGCGGTCGCAATCGCGGAAGCTCTGGTCCCGGTGTAGAGGCCGATCAGTATGAAGCGGGCGAGATGACGAAGAGGACGCTTCCCTGTCACTATGCGGGCGCCCTTGTCCGGTCCCCGGTGGACGGTTTGGATCTCCTTGGCGCGCCAGCACGTCCAGAGCAGGTGAGCGGCTTCGGACCGGGTCAGCCAACGATCGCGTGCTCGCCCCTTGGGTGGCAGGACGACCCTGACAACACCACGGTGAAAACCTTCCTTAGCATGGTGGTTTATTGCGGCCCGGAGATCCTCAAGGTCACGGCGCGCCCCGCCGGGGCTGCCGCGCCAGGAGGTGTACTCGCGGCACGCTGCGCCAGTCACGCCAGACAAAGTGCGTCCTCCCCAGAACTCGTTGAGCCGCGCGATGCGGTCTATGAGTCCCTTTCGATTCGCCTGATGGCTACCGCGATCGTCCAGATAGACGGCGAGCACATCCGCTACATCGATCTCATCCAGATCGACCTCACGTCGCGGCGGGGCGTGCTTTTCAAGGATGTACTCCGCTAGCCGGCGCTCAGCCTCCGTAGCTTCGCCTGCAGCGCAGCCCGTGGCGATCTGCTTTCCTTGGTCGAGGATGAACCACGCTGCTCGGGATTTGATCCGCCCTGTGCGTGCGTCTTTGCGTTCTTTGCGGAGCCATAGCCTGGGACCGTTGGTTCTACGCGGCATTTGTCTCTCATCTCGCGGATGGCCCGCGCGGTTACGAAGTCCTTCTTGCCGATCCTCTCGATGATGAGGTTGCCCCGACGGGCCTCGGCTCGAAGCGTGGAAGGTGTGATGTGACCACGGAAGAAGTGGTCGCAGGCCTCCTGAAGGGTCAGGAGACGATCCTCTTCCGAACCAATGAACCTGGCCGCCTGATCCGAACCTTCATCGTGCGCTGTTGATCGATGCAACCTCATACCTCCGAGCTTTCGTCAAGGAATGTAGGCTGCTGTGGGAGAAGGTCGAGAGGTGCACTTGGCCAAACTCGCTATTGCATAATGAATAGGGAGAGATCGTCTGTGGGGGCGCCCCGCGGGTCAGTGGCAATGAGGGAAGGGAGAGCGTGGGAGCTAGCGGTACCTCCGCCGGGGCCGATTGGCGTGGGGCCTGACCACGGCTCGCGAACGACTACTTCATCATCGCCCAGGCTCCCCAGGTACTGGACAATGCTGGTCGGCGGCCACCGGTGGGGGAAAATGCCCAGGCGCTCGAGGTGGCGAACGAATGTCCAGATCCTCCCCTCGGGAGGGGCAAGACCCATTCCCGATAGGTAGTGGCGGGCCTGTTCGGCTGGGGCTGTACCGTCGAGCCATTCGATGACGCTATCGATCCGGAAGACCCTCTTGTTCCCGCAAACCTGAAACTGGTCCCGCGGAGCGGCCTGGGGGAACTGCCCCCGCACGATCCAGTTCGACAGGCGGCCGAAGGCGATGCCGGTAGCTTGGGCGATCTCCATGGTGGTGGCCACGTGCCAGGACGGGCGCCCCAATCGCGCTCGAAGGACTGTCGAACCTACAACGGGACTACCGCGAAAAGCCAAGCTGGTGAAACTTCATCGAAGACATCAGGCGATATATTAGAGATAAGAACAACAATCGCAACAGATGCAAAGTGCATCACCCTGCATCTCCTCCTCTTGATCAAATAGGCAGGGAAAAACACATAGGTAACTACACTCCACCCCGACTAAGTCAGCGTAGCCTTGTGCAGCGATGCGATGATGAGCCGGCAATAGGAGGTGAAGCGGTGGAACGCCAACCAGAGGGTTTGATGCAACGAAAATGGGAACGGTCTCAAGAGTACGTTCTGTTTCCCTACGCCGACGGAGCGCGCTGGATCAGGGTTGCCTGGCCCGTCTTTGCCGTGACCGGCGACGCTGTAAGTAATCCAGGCACGATCAAGATTCATTGCCCTTTCTGCCAAGAGGTCCACGTGCACGGTTTTGCTCCGGGGCCGCGTGTCCCGCACTGTCGGGGTGACTTCGACCGTACCAAGCTGAGGGCCGACGAGGGTGCCCAGTACTACGTCGACTGCCCCGATGGACATCCCTGATCGGACATCGGTGCCGGCCTGGGGTGTCGATAGCCTGCCGGACACATCTGTCGGCAACCACCCTGTTCAGTTGACATCGGCTGGCCACCACTGATCCGGGGGCGTGTCACCCAAACTCGCATGCCAGTCGTCCCCCTCGACCGCCGGGTGGTGCGCTCCAGCCTAGTCCCCGACTGGCTTTGCGCGAGCCGATGGCGGTGGTCGTGTGGCCGCTTCGCATGAAGGTGACGGGAGAAGTCAAGCGATGTTTCGAAGAACTGTTGGCGTGTTCGGGCACCTTTCACTCACCTCGCCCGCAACAGATGCAAGGTGAGTGCGGAGCCTGGAAGCCGATGCAGTGGTCTGTCTCATGTCTCACTGTCACAGATGTCTTAGACTAGATTCAGTAGAAGAATATAGAATTTGCGGGAGGTCAGGGAGACTGGGCGAAAGCTCCGCCTTCCTGCAAGCCGTGACGTGTGACAGAGTGACGAGCGGGTTACGGCGACACCTTCGCCGGTGGGGCGCGCCGCGCCGCGGCCGCCGGGATTTCCGCCCGGCGGCGCGGAAACGGCGCCGGCCTACTCAGCAGCTTCTAGGAACAGCGGGCGTAGCAGCCCCATCCTGATTTCCGCCGCCGTGGCCTGCTTCCACTGGTCGACATTCCGCCAGGCCCAGATCCTGAGACGTCCGCTACCCTCCTTGCGGATCTGACGGACCTGATCCGCACCGAGTTCCTTAACTGCCGATGTGACCTCCCGGATCGTCGGCAGCCTCTTCAGCCGGTCGAAGATGCGGAGCCGGAGGTCTTCAAGGGTGAAGAGGTCGACGTGGAACGGGTCGGCCTCGGCCTCGATCATCGCTTCCACCTCCTGTTGGACCACAGGCAGCGACCAGCGGAGGATGCTCTCCTTGGCCGTTGTCGAAGGTGGCGCTTTCGAAGGCTCGAACCCGGAGACATCACGGTTCAGCAATTGGTCGAGGAAGGCAGGCACTTGCGCCAGGCCCTCGGTGAAGAGACGCCGATAGTAGGCGGCATCCAGCGGCTCGGCGGGTGAGCGGCAGACCCAGAACCGCCGGTCACCATCACTGAGAGCGATGGGGCTCTCGTGGTTAGAGAAGGCCATCATGAGCTTCGGCGTCCGGGCGCGATACTTCTTGACGTGTTTCTCGTTCACGGTGACGAACTCGTCCGTGACCCAGCGTTTGAGCGTCTCGTAGACCTCGCGCTTCTCGAAGACGCCAAGTTCCTCGAGAATGACCGCTTGGCGGTTGCCCATCTGCGCGGTCCACTCGCTCGTCAGGTCGCTGCTCTCGGCGACGAATGCGTTCTCATCACCAACGACGGAGCGCAGTAGCGTGCCGACGAAGCTCTTTCCGGTCCCCTGCCGACCGATGATCAGGAGCACATGACGGATCTTCTCCTCGGGCTTCTGGACGGCGTGCGCGAGGGCGTCGAGGAGATGCTTTCGCTCGGTTTCATCCGGGATCAGGTACTCCAGATGCTTAGTGATCAGGGAGGCATCGCCGGGCGCCGGCTCCGCGCCCGAGCGTCTCCATAGGTTCAGCGCCTCCTCGCCATCATCATTGACGACGAAGAGCTCGTCGCGGCCCGGCAGGTAGTCGGTGCGGGCGATCTTCCTCGTCCGCTTGTCGCTGATGACGAGGTAATGGGGAGTAGTGTCGCCGGTGATGTGGCGGAACTTATTGGTGAAGGTCTTCTCGTCGAGCGGGCGGCGCGTCGTGAGGTCCCAGTAGCGCCCGCTTTCGAGCTCGAAGACGTGGGCCGCCATCAGTCCGGCGACGCCAGGCGATGTGTATCCGAGCGACAGCGGTGTCCCGATCTCGGCGCGGCCAGAGAAGGGGCAGGCCTTGCAGCCCTCGAAGCCGAGACCGTCGGCGATATTGGCGCAGGTTCGGGGGCCTGCCTCTGTCATTGCCCGGTGCAGTTTCTCCTCTGTTTCACCCTCCTCGTAGCGCGGGTCCTGCTTGGAAAGCTCGTGGAAGTGCCGGCTGCCGTTGTGGCAACGTCCCGCAATGCTGGCCATCGCGTACCAATCCGGTTCCGGAACGTGAGCGGCGTGTTCGAGCAGCCAACGAGCCCATCTGCACCCGGCCACTACCGAGCGGAAGTTTGGCTTGGAAAGCTCGGGTTCTCCGTCCTGCGGGAGCGCCTCGATCTTCGCCTTTTTGGCTGGCAGCGTCCTGAGGCTACGCCCCAGCCGCTTCTCCAGATCGGCTATCAGCTCTTCGACATCGGAAAGGGAGAACCGAAGGTCGTCGTCATGGCGGATCAGCTGGACCGCCTTGGGGGGCTGAGTCTTGTGGTTCCAGGTACCCGGAAGCCGGGTGATACGCGCGAGGTCGCCCACATAGTCGAGGTGCCAGCCCTTCGTCTTGGCCGCGTCGATGAACGCCCGCTGGAACCGCTCTGACAGCCGGGTGCCCCTCGCATGCTCCTCCGGGGTCCGCAGGTCCCAGATCCCGTCGAACAGGTAGTCGAAGTAGGCCCCATTACCGGAGTGCCGGATCGCCGTGGGCTCGGGGAATCCGATAGAGGTCAGATGGTCGAAGACCTCTTCCCAAGACTCAGGAAGCTGCTCGTTCCGAGAGTGGACGCCGGGCTCCGCCGATCGGCAGTCGACATCGCAAAGGAAGCCACCGACAGCGACGACATCCGCAGACTTTCCGCGGCCTCGACCGGTGGCGTCCCCTACGAGACCCCACCCGAAATAGACATCGTCCTTGCTGGCGATAGCCCGCATCTGGGCTTCAGCGAGGCTAGCCTCCTGGATGCCGACCCGCATCGTCTGCTTGGTTCGCTTGTTGAAGATAGCGAGGTGGCCGAAGTCGGCTCCCCGGAAAACGGTATCGAGATAGTTGTGCACGTTGTTCTCCTCATTGGCGCGACGGAACTGCCGCGGCCCCAGAAGTGAGGAGCGCCACTCGGTGCTTCGAGTGAAAACCGGCGAAGCCGATCGGAACCTGGACAAAACCTAGTTTTGTCCAAGTACGGGATATGGGAGGCCAAACTCGTCGACGAGGTCCCTGACGACACGGCGGACCTGAGCAGTAGTCGGAATATCAACCCCAGTCTTATCTTTGTACCAACGTCGCAGATCGCTGTAGAATGCCTCTTTGGAAGGAAAGTGGAGGCCAACTCCGAAATCAACTCTTCTGTTAATCTCTTGAAGTAACAAATCCCAGTCGTACTTCCTTGGCCGGCCGCCCGGATTTTCCTTTGGCCTTGAGCCCGGGATACTGCCCAGATCTTCCGCAAGAACCTCGATGCACACATACCCCGCCCGGACTGACGGATCGCCCTCTTCGACAGCCCGGATTTCGATTGATAGCGAGCCGCTTTCAAAACTGACGCGCCCGTCATGCCAATGTCCGGCTTTGATTGGCTCGAAGTCGGAGCTCGGATCCTGCGTCTCGACGTCAGTGTTGTAGCGTCCACGGGCTGACAAGGTCCCATCCTTCAAAGCGCCCAAGAGGTGAGATGTGCCGACCAGCTCCCGCGCTGCGTTCAGGGGCAGGTACTTGCGATGTTCTGCCACCAGGCGCGCTCCATAGGAAGCGATCGGCAGTCAGACGCGGATATTGGCCGATGCCGATCTCTGCACGAAAGGCGGAGCCACAATTCAGTGACCGGAGTCAATCGCCGGTCGTTGCGTTGGCTGTTGACGAGGGGCGGCCAAGTGAGAGCGCGGACAGGAGGGGCCGGCACTGAGTGCCGGCCCCGATCCCGTCCTTCCCTTAGTGCCGGTCGCGCCGCTGGGCGTCCCACAGCATCCGGACGAAGGGTGCGCCGTCGTCGTCCCCGAGGGGCGGCAGCTCACTGCCCTGCTCCTCCCGGTAAGCCCGCTCGATCCGGCGCTCCAGCGCGACGATCGGCTCGCTCAGCTCCGCTGGGGCGAACCCAAGGAACTGCACCGCCCGGCGGAAGGTGACGATCCTGGAGTCCTCGGCATCGGTCGCCGCGGCGAGATCGACGTCGGTCTCCTTCCAGAGCTCCAGGGCGTAGTGCTCCGTCACCAGTCCCAGGATCCGGCGGAAGGTGTCGCCGAACCGGGACAGGAGGTCGTACGGAACATCGTCGTCCGGCTCCCCGATGTCGTTGGCCGGGATCAGCGCCAGACCCTGGCGGCCGTCCAGCCGTCCCTCCAGATGCTGCACGACCTCGCCTACGTCGCCGCCGTGCTGCCGCACGATCGCGACGGATTCGAGGAAGGTCCGGCCGTCCTCATCGTTCGCTGCCCACGCTGCGAGTTCCTCGTCGTCGTAGACGAGATCGACTTCCCGCCCCATCGCCTCGGCGAGGGCGGAAAGCTGGTGCAGGAGGGTCATTTCAAGTTCAGTCACTTTGCTGCTTGCTCCAAGTTTGGATTTGCTTCGGGTCGCGGGTCAACAAACCATCGATCCCGCGCAGCAAATGTAGCTCAGAGCGATGCTTTGGCCTTGTAGAAGGAGTACACGAAAACATAGGCAAGACCTGCAATCCGCGGCGCTATGCGTTGAAAAGCGGTCCAACAATAATTTCGATTTTCCGAATGCTATTACTCTCGCGGGCAACTCGTGAGCTGGTACGTGGGCAGCGATGTTCATTCGGCCCGCCCAATCCACTCCCTATAGTGGTGCCGCTTCCTCTTGTTCGGAGGTCGTGCACGATCGGTACGCGCGGCTTGCCGACGAGGTCCGCGTGGGGGAGGATGTGTTGTGTTCCCGGCGGATCAGATGGCAATCATCCCGTCAGGCTGGGGCAGCTGCATCCGCTGGAAGCCCCTAACGATGATCTCCCTTTCCTGCCTCCCGAGGCGACAGGACCGCGATGCACCACTGAGTACCGCTGCGGCAAGTCGCAGAGGGCGAAGCCGAGTCGTGGTCGTGGTCATCATGAGGTCGCGACGACGTGTGGGCCCTTGGCCGCGGCCGATGCCGTCGTGTCCTGAGGGATGCCGTTGAGAATCATCGATAATACTTCCGTGCTGCTGGGCGACGATCTGAAGGCGACGGTCGGACCCAATGCGCGTCTCAAGATCGCGGCGTCGTGCTTCTCGATCTACGCTTTCGAAGCGTTAAAGGCTGAGTTGTTGAAGGTGGATAGCTTCCAGTTCATCTTTACAGCGCCCACCTTCGTCCCGACGGAAGTGACGGACCGCCTACGTAAGGAGCGACGAGAGTTCTTCATCCCCAAGGCGACACGTGAGCGAGGCCTGTACGGAACCGAGTTCGAGATACAGCTTCGCAACAAGCTCACCCAACGCGCTGTGGCACGCGAGTGCGCCGACTGGATCCGAAAGAAGGCCAGCTTCAGGTCGAACGCGACCAGAGCGCCAATGCAGCAGTTCGTCCACTCTGGAGCGGAATCGGGAGACGTCGCCTACATGCCGATCAGCGGCTTCACAGCTGTCGATCTAGGCTATCAGAGAGGCGATGCGGTTTCGAACCTCGTAACGCGGGTCGACGACGCCGCACACACACAGGTCTACCTGCAACTGTTCAACCAGATCTGGAACGACGAGGACAAGGTCAGCGACGTCACCGCCGCCGTTTGCGATCACATCGAGTCCGTCTATCAGGAGAACTCGCCGGAGCGGATCTACTTCCACATCCTGTATAGCCTCTTCCGGGATTTCCTCGAAGAGGTTGATCAGGATGCGCTTCCCAACGACCTCACGGGTTACCGGGACAGCCTCGTCTGGAACAAGCTGTTCAACTATCAGAGGGATGCAGCCGCGGGGATCATCAACAAGCTGGAAATGCACAACGGCTGTATTCTGGCGGATAGCGTCGGTCTCGGCAAAACATTCACCGCGCTGGCGGTAATCAAGTATTATGAGCTACGAAATCGGTCGGTGCTCGTCCTGTGCCCCAAGAAGCTCGCCGACAATTGGCGCAACTACAACGCCAATCTAACCACGAACATCTTCGCCAAGGATCGCTTCAACTACGACGTCCTCAGCCACACCGACCTCTCGCGAACATCGGGGGAGGCATTCGGCATTCCGCTGAACCGCGTGAATTGGGGCAACTATGATCTCGTCGTCATCGACGAGTCGCACAATTTTCGGAACAACGATGTCTTCAAGGACCGGGAGACCCGATATCAGAAGCTGATGAACAAGGTCATCCGCTCCGGCGTGAAGACCAAAGTTCTAATGCTGTCAGCGACGCCAGTAAACAACCGCTTCAATGACCTACGCAATCAGCTCGCGCTCGCCTACGAGGGAGACTCGGAGAACCTCAGTCGTAAGCTGAAAACCAAGACCACGGTCGAGGAGATTTTCCGGCGCGCGCAGAAGGCGTTCAACGCCTGGTCGGACCTGCCGCCGCACGAGCGAACCGCTGCTGCGATCCTGAAGGCCCTGGACTTCGACTTCTTCGAGATGCTCGATGCGGTGACGATTGCCCGGTCGCGCAAGCATATCGAGACCTTCTACGACACCAAGGATATCGGAAGATTCCCCCAGCGCCGAAAGCCGCTGTCCTACCAGTGCCCGATCACGCATCGCTCCGACGTGCTCGGCCTCAACGACATCTTCGGCAGCCTGTCGGCGCTCAAGCTCGCGGTTTATGCCCCGATCAGCTATATCCTCCCGAGCCGGCTTAGGAAATACGAAGAGATCTATGACACGCAGGTGGAGGGAGGTCGCGGCAAGCTGCGCCAGGCTGACCGGGAGCGGAGCCTTCAGGCTCTAATGACCACCAACCTGCTCAAGCGGCTGGAGAGCTCGGTCGAAGCGTTCCGTCTTACCTTGCGGGCGCTAAGCGGCAACATCGCGCAGACACTCAGGGCTATCGACACCTACGAACGCACCGGCGCCGCTTCGGCCGTGACCGACCATCTCGGCGATCCCGGTTTCGATCCCGACGATGATGACCTGAATGGGCTGGATGAGTTCACGGTCGGCAAGAAGATTCAGATTAGCCTTTCGGACATGGACCTTCCGTCGTGGAAGCGCGACCTCGGCGCTGACCTGGCGCTTGTCGGGGACCTGATCGCCTCCATGGAAAAGGTCGGTCCCGGCGATGACGCCAAACTTCAACACCTGAAGGATGTCATCATGCGCAAGGTCGCCGACCCGCTGAATCCCGGCAACCGCAAGGTTCTGATCTTCACGGCGTTCGCGGACACGGCCAAGTACCTCTACGCCAATCTGGCGGGAGCATTTCTCCAGTCACACGGCCTGCATAGCGGCATGGTCACTGGCTCCGATGCGCCGAGGAGCACGCTCAAGAAGAGCTACGACTTCCAGTCACTGCTCACGCTGTTCTCGCCGCGCGCGAAGGAAAAGGATCTGGTCCTGCCTAACGAGACAGGGGAGATCGATATCCTCATCGGGACCGACTGCATCTCCGAGGGCCAGAACCTTCAGGATTGCGACTATCTGATCAACTATGACATCCACTGGAACCCGGTCCGCATCATCCAGCGGTTCGGGCGCATCGACCGTATCGGTTCGCCCAACGCGCAAATCCAGCTTGTCAGCTACTGGCCGGACATCTCCCTCGACGAGTACATCAATCTTAAGGAGCGCGTCGAAAACCGTATGATGATCGCCGACGTCACGGCGACGGGCGACGACAATGTGCTGACGTCCAAAAGCAGCGATATCGCCTATCGGAAGGAGCAGCTCAAGCGGCTCCAGGAAGAGGTGATAGAGCTGGAGGACGTGCGGACAGGGATCTCCATCACCGACCTCGGCCTCAACGATTTCCGCATGGACCTCCTGAACCATATCAAGGAGCATGGAGACCTCGAGCATTTACCCAACGGCATGCATGCGGTGGTGCCGGCGCAGCCGACCCTCGGGCTGAAGCCCGGTGTGATCTTCGCGCTGAAGAACATCCACGACAGCGTGAACATCAATCAGCAGAACCGTCTGCACCCTTACTACCTCGTCTATATCGGCCACGACGGTGGGGTCATCATCGACCACACCGAGGTCAAGAGAATGCTCGATCTGATCCGCACGAGCTGCAAGGGCCAGGCGGAGCCGATCCGGGCGGTCTGCCAGCTGTTCAACGAGCGGACGCAGGACGGGCGCAAGATGGAGCAATGCTCCGCGCTTCTGAGCGCGGCGATCCGCTCGATGATCGAGGTCAAGGAAGAGAAGGACATAGACAGCCTGTTCAGCGGCGGGCGGACCACGGCGCTCCTCCATACAATCGCCGGGCTCGACGATTTCGAGCTGATCGCCTTTCTCGTGATCGAGGAGGGGGCCGGTTGACGGCAGCCTTCTTCGACTATCCCAAAGCAGCCGCCTTCGGCCGCGTTGTCCCCAAGAGCCGGATCTATGAGCATTCCGGCGCTGACATGACGATAAGGGACCTGTTCGTCGCCCAGGTCGATCAGATCGTCTGGAAGTACAAGCTGGCCCCTGAAACCACCAACCTCACTGCGACGAGCGCCGTAAGCGAGATCCAGGTGTTCGGCATCGGCCTGCGCACTGGCAAGCTCGACGAAGAGGTGCTGCGGGCGATCGACCGCGCGATCCCGTTCCCGTTGATCTTCGAGCTCAGCTGGTCCGGGAAGCGGAAGGCGGTGGCTGCCTTCAAGCGGCCCAGCGACGCCGATTCCACCAAGTGGGTTGTCAGCGCCTATTTCGCGACCGATTGGACGCCCGACGATGGGCAGCGTAGGCCGCTACCGCTCGCGCTCAATCTTGGAGGGCTGTACGACGCCCTCCTCACTGCGCTGATGACAGAGCCGACGGTCGACGCGGAGCAGACAGGCGAGGACATCCAGACGCGCGTGGCGCGGATGGAGGCGCTCCGGGCCAAGACGCGCGAGGTGGACCGGATCAAGGCTCGCCTTGCCCGCGAGAAGCAGTTCAACAAGCGCGTGGCGATCAATGCCGAGCTGCGTGCCGCACGGCAGGAACTGGAGCGCCTCGCTGGCCGCGATCCCGTCAGTGCCGCGACGAATGAGTAAAGGAATGACGATGGACAAGCTGAAAATGCACAGCCCAGACTTGAGCCAGGACAACATCGCGAAGATCCGCGACCTGTTCCCCGGCTGCATGACCGCGGCGCGCGACGAGGCAACGGGCCAGCTGCGTCTGGCGGTAGATTTCGATCAACTGCGTCAGGAGCTGAGCGACCACATCGTCGATGGGCCGCAAGAGCGTTATCGACTGGAATGGCCGGGCAAACGCGAGGCATTGATCATTTCGAATGCCCCCGTAGCCAAAACGCTTCGCCCATTGCAGAGCGAGAGTGTCAATTTTGAAAAGACAAAGAACCTATTCATAGAGGGGGACAATCTCGATGCCATCAAGCTACTTCAGTTGGGATATCTCGGGGCAATTAAGCTCATCTATATCGACCCTCCGTACAATACAGGCAATGATCTTATATATGAGGACAGGTTTGCTCAGGGGTCAAGCGCATATCTAGTCAACTCAATGCAAGAGGATGGGGATGGCAATAAGATGGTGGCCAATGCGAGCGCAAATGGAAGATTCCATTCTGACTGGCTCTCCTTCATATTCCCTCGTCTGCGCGTCGCTCGCAATCTTCTAAAAGAAAACGGCATAATTCTAATAAGCATTGATGACAATGAAGCTCATAACCTCATTGCAGCAGCAACAGAGGTTTTTGGCCGAGATAATTTCTTAGGATCTTTCGTTTGGAGGCGCAGGCAAACCTCCGATAATCGCAATTATTCGCGGCTTTCAGTTGATCATGAATATGTTGTGGCATTCGGAAAGTCTGCCGCCTCACAACTTAATGGCAGAGGGATAGACAAGGGCAAGTATACAAATCCGGACAACGATCCTAGAGGTCCATGGACGAGCGAGAACCTCACCGGTCTGGCCACCGCATCTCAAAGACCGAACCTGCACTTTGAAATCGTTAACCCGGAAACAGGCGCCTCTTATCCGCCGAGCCCCGCCCGGGGGTGGGCCAAGAGTCGGGAGACAATCGCGCAGCTCATTGCTGAAAACAGGATCCTCTGGCCCAAAAGCCCTACCGGCCGCCCGAGGGAGAAGAAATTTCTAGATAACCTCAAGAGCCAAGTGACAGGCTTCTCCTCGTGGCTAGATAGCGACGCTACAGGCTTCAACTATAACGGCACTCGAGAAGTAACCGAACTTTTCGGCGCAAAGCTATTCGACTTTCCAAAGCCCGTTCAATTCATCAGAACGTTTATAGAGCAGGCGACTTCGGACGAAGATATTGTTCTAGATTTCTTCGCAGGTTCGGCGTCCACAGCGCATGCAGCGTTGAAGCAGTGTAGTGAGGACGGGTCAAATCGCTCCTTCATCATGGTACAAATTGCAGAGCCTACCAAAGAGGGCTCTGAGGCAGCGCAACTTGGATATGGAACGATCGCTGACATAGCCAAAGAGCGCATTCGTCGTGCGGGAAACGATTTGCTGGATGGCGACTGCCACCCCGACTGGAACCGCGATGTCGGCTTCCGGGTCCTGAGGATAGACACCTCCAACATGCAGGACGTCTACTACCGCCCGGACCGACTCGAGCAGGGGGACCTGCTCGGCGCCGTTGACAACATCAAGCCGGACCGTAGCGCCGAGGATTTGCTGTTCCAGGTGCTCGTCGACTGGGGAGTGGACCTGATGCTGCCGATTCAGCGCGAGTCGGTGCAAGGCAAAACCGTGTTCTTTGTCGACGGAAATGCGCTGGTTGCCTGCTTTGAGACCGGCGTGACAGAGGAACTGGTGAGGGAGCTTGCCGGCCGGGAGCCGCTGCGCGTCGTGTTCCGCGACAACGGCTTCGTGTCCGACGCGGTGAAGATCAACGTCGAGCAGGTCTTCCGCCAGGTCTCGCCCGGCACCGACGTCAAGTCGATCTGAGGGGCGGCCGTGAAGCTGAAATTCAAGGTACAGCCCTATCAAACGGAGGCCGTGAATGCGGTCGTGGACTGCTTCGCGGGGCAGCCGATGTCGAACGGGATCACCTATCGGATCGATCCGGGCAGGAAGGCGCAGACGAGCGCCTTCGAGGACGGGTTCAAGAACGCCGAGCTAACGCCGTCGGTTGATGTGCTGGCCAACATCAAGGACGTCCAGCGCCGCCAGAACCTGCCCGTTTCCGACACGCTGGTTGCCAGCGCCGGATGCAGGATCAACCTCGACATCGAGATGGAGACGGGGACCGGCAAGACCTACTGCTACATCAAGTCGATCTTCGAGATGAACAAACGCTTCGGCTGGTCGAAGTTCATCGTCATGGTGCCCTCGGTCGCCATCCGCGAGGGGGTCCACAAATCGCTTGAGATCACCGCCGACCACTTCACCGAAAGTTACGGAAAGAAGGCGCGGTTCTTCATCTACAGTTCCAAGCGCCTGCACGAGCTCGAGAGCTTTTCGTCGGACGCTGGCATCAATGTGATGGTCATCAACATCCAGGCGTTTGCGGCCCGCGGCGCCGACAATCGCCGCATCTATGAGGAGCTGGACGACTTCCAGTCTCGCAAGCCCATCGACGTGATCGCCAGCAATCGGCCGATCCTGATCCTCGACGAGCCGCAGAAGATGGAAGGCGCGGCCACGATGGAGGCGCTACCGAAGTTCAAGCCGCTCATGATCCTGCGCTACTCGGCGACCCACAAGACGCAGCACAACCGCGTTCACCGGATGGATGCGCTCGACGCCTATAACCAGAAGCTGGTGAAGAAGATTGCGGTCCGAGGTATCCAGACGCGCGGGCTCGCGGGCACGAACGCCTATCTTTACCTTGAGGGCATCGAAATCTCGAACAAGGCGCCGGTGGCGCGGCTCGAGATCGAGGTGAAGCTCGCGACCGGCGAGATCAAGCGCCAACTCAAGAGACTGGAGTTCCGTGACGACCTGTTCGCAAAGTCCGAAGAGCTGGACCAGTATCGCGACGGCTTCATAATCTCCCAGATCGACGCCCGCCATGACACCGTCGAGTTCACCAACGGCTTGGTGCTCCGGGCGGGTGAGGCGACAGGCGACGTATCCGAGCGCGACATACGACGCATCCAGATCCGGGAGACGATCAAGGCGCATCTCGACAAGGAGAAGCAGCTCTTCGCCCAGGGCATCAAGGTGCTCTCGCTGTTCTTCATCGACGAGGTGGTGAAATACCGCGACTACGCACAGTCCGATGAGAAGGGCGAGTATGCCCGCGTGTTCGAGGGGGAGTATGAGCTTCTCAAGACGGAGTACCTAGCGGAGCTGGCGATCGACAACGACGCCTACCGCAAGCATCTGGCCGGCATCGATGCGGCCAAGACGCACAACGGCTATTTCTCGATCGACAAGAAGACCAACCGCCTGAAGGACCCCGCCGTCGGCGCCCGGTCGGTCGATTCAGACGACGTGGACGCCTACGACCTGATCCTGAGGGACAAGGAACGGCTGCTGTCCTTCGCGGAGCCCACGCGGTTCATCTTCTCGCATTCCGCGCTTCGGGAAGGGTGGGACAATCCCAACGTCTTCGTCATGTGCATGCTCAAGCACAGCGACAACACCGTTTCGCGGCGGCAGGAGGTTGGCCGCGGACTTCGCCTGTCGGTCGATCAGAACGGCGACCGGATGGATAACCCCGCGGTCGTCCACGACGTCAACGTCCTCACGGTCGTGGCCAGCGAGAGCTACAAGAACTTCGTGGCCGGTCTGCAGAAGGAGATCGCCGACACGCTGACGTCGCGTCCGCGCAGGGCCACGGAGGCCTACTTCACAGGACAAACCATCACGACGGAAGCCGGCCCGGTGGAGATAACGCCGGCCATGGCGAAGCAGATCTACCGTTACCTCGTTAAGAACGACTATTCCGACGACGCGGACGAGATCACCAGCGCATACCACCAGGCGAGGGAAGCCGGAAGCTTGGCGGCTTTGCCGGACGAGCTGAAGGTTCACGCGGATCAGATCTTCCAGATCATCGACAGCGTGTTCAGCGACGCGCAGCTGCCGAAGATCGAGGATGGCCGCAAGCCGAAGACCAATCCACTCAACGACAATTTCGAGAAGAGGGAGTTCCAGGAGCTCTGGCGGCGCATCAATCAGAAGGCCGTTTATCGGGTCGAGTTCGACTCCGGGGAATTGATCCGCAAATGCGTAAGCGCCCTCGATAGCCAGCTTCGCGTGACGCCGCTCCAGTACACCATCCAGACGGGGATCCAGGGTGATGGGCTGACCGATGAGCAGCTGAAGGCAGGCGATGGCTTTGCCTTGACGGGATCGACAACCGAGCGCGGCGGGTCGATCCATTCGCTCGTGAAGTACGACCTCCTCGGGAAGATCGCCGAAAACACGGAGCTTACGCGCAAGACCGCAGCGGAGATCATGACCGGCATCCAGGCGAGCGTGTTCGGGCAGTTCAAAGAGAACCCGGAGCACTTCATTGCCGAAGCCTCGCGGATCATCGCCGAGCAGAAGGCCGCGATGGTGATTGAGCGGCTGGCCTACGACGGTCTCGCCGAGGTTTACGACGTTCAGATATTCACCGCGAACCAGGCTGGCCAGGACTTTTCCAAGGCCTCAGTAAAGCTCAAGCGCCACGTGTACGACTACGTCGTCACAGATTCTGACATCGAGAAAAACTTCGTCGGCCAGCTCGATGCCGCAAGTGAAGTGGTAGTCTACGCGAAGCTGCCACGCGGCTTCCTGATCCCGACGCCCGTGGGCGACTACAACCCGGACTGGGCGATTTCATTCAAGGAGGGAAGTGTCAAGCACATCTACTTCGTGGCGGAAACCAAAGGCACCATGTCGTCGCTGAAGCTCCGTGAGATCGAGAACTCCAAGATCGCTTGCGCCCGGAAGTTTTTTGACGAGATCGGACGGCGGGTGTCCGAGGATCGGGTCAAGTATGACGTAGTTACCAGCTACGAGAAGCTCATGGATATCGTGGGCGGACATGCCGTGTGACAACGAAAGCGATGGTGCTGGGCCTTGGGTGTCCGGTGCCCGAAACACGCGAAGCCTTGAGGTCCCGCACTGGTCACCAACTGGGCTCCGATACTCGTGAGCGGTCCCGCGCGAGAAATTTCCACCGATCGGCCACATCGCCGCAAATGGCAGACATGCCCACGCCCGAATCACCCGACTTCCGTCAGCAATCGGAGACGGTCAAGCATCCCGCGGCGGCGGCTCACGTCGAAAGTCGCGATGGACAGCACCCGATCTGCTCCTGCGACTTGATAATTGGCTAGCCGTCTGTCGTCGGTGCCGAGGTCCTCGTGGTGCGGATAGAGCAGCATCAGGTGCCGGCAGCCATAAACCTGCCCATAGGCCATCATCTGATAGACGTCGCCCTGCGCCACGCCTTGCTTGGCGTCGTCAATGCGGGGGGAGAGCCGCTTCCATTTGGTGTCGATCACCCAGACAATATCGCTCCCCCGTCGAACGATGATGTCCGGCCGCGTCTGGAAGCGCGTTGCCCCAGTCTCAGGCTCAATTAGGCAGTGGCGGAGCCCACCCTGAGCGGTGACGGAGAGACCGTACGGGCGCAGCGCGCGCCCAAGCATTCGCGAAACGTATTCCTCGAACAGGTCATTCATCGGGAATAGCAGGGAAAACCCTCGTCCGGCGCCGCTCGATGTCGTCTGGAAGCGGCTACCGAGGAGAAGGCGGGCCAGGACGAGCAACTCGCGCCAGCGGGAGTTTGTCCGGTCGAGAACGATCTCCTCGAGCAGTGTGGAAGGATCGACGTCCCTGACTTCCGCGAAGTCGAAGGCGAGCTCACGCAGAAGCCGCTGGGTCTCTGCCGTTCGCGCCCATCTGCTCAGGCGCGTCACCGCGGCCTTCATTACTCGATTGATCGGAACGTCCGCCGACAGTGCATCATAGCGGCAGGCCAGGATCTGCGGGGAGGCAACGTGCGTCGTGAACTGGCGCTTCAAGTCGAGCCGGCCACGGAGCACCGGCAGGTCTTCCTCGATACCGACGTACCGACGCGGCAGACCCTCGCGCGCCGCATCCGCGAGCTTTCGGGCAAACAGGCGGATCAGGATCTCGAGGAGATCATCTCGCTGCCAGTCGAGGTCAGCTACGCGGCCGGCGGCAACGTCGACATCAATCGCAACGCCGAGCATGTGTACCAGTTGCCGGCGAACGTCGCCGGTCGTGAGGTTCGCGATCTTTGGCAGGATTTCGAGCGAGCAGCCGTCGGCCGCTATGACCCCCACGACCTGCTTCGCCTGGAGGGCCGTCCGCCCGTGGATTAAGATGTCACCGCCACCTCGACCGCCTAGTGGCGAGGAAGAGGCCACGGCGGCGATACGATCCGCCAGTCCGGATGGGATCTCGGCGGCTCCCGCGCCGTAGGCAATCCGCCCCCATTCCAGAACAGTGCGTTGGATCATGCGAATGCGTAGGCATCGTCGGCAAATGCAGCTTTCACCCGCCAGCTGTAGCGCGGCTCGGCGCCATCGTCGGCGGATCGAGGCGGTGAGAGGAGGACCCGCTCGAGGAAGCGCCCCGCCCCGTCTGCATCGCCCAGAACCAGCGCAATCTTGGCCCAATCCTCGTGGAAGTACTCGGCAAGCAGCGGAATCACCCGGTCGCGCATCACTCGATCGACGTCCTCCCGCGAGACGCAACCCATGAAGTAGGCGTGTCCTATCTGGTGTTCCCTGTCGAAAAGGTACTCGATCCGGGCGTTGATGACCGTGAGGAGCTTGGCCACGTCGATTCCGCCTGGCTCGCCCATCCGCCTCAAGACAGATGGATCGGGCATCAGCTCACGGAAACGGAAGCGCCTCCGGAGAGCTGTGTCGAGAAGGGCGATCGACCGGTCCGCGGTGTTCATAGTGCCCACAATGTGGAGATTCTCCGGAACGCCGAAGGCGTCGCCAGAGTAGGGCAGCTTCACCGTCAGTGCGCCCGGTTGACCAAGCCGCTTGTCGGGCTCGATCAGCGTGATGAGCTCACCGAAGACTTTCGAGATGTTGGCGCGATTGATCTCGTCGATGACAAGAACGAACTGGTCAGGACGCGACGCTGTCGCGTCGGTCCCCGGAAGGAGACGCGCCAGGGCCTCTCGCTTTAGATAGACTTCGCCCAACTGGTAGCAGGAACGCTGCATAAACGTCTTTGAGTAAATCGCATCGACGGGCAGTGACTCGTTCTTGATCAACCACCTCACGTCCCTGCGGTGGTTGTAGTCGCGCTCTCCAGTGGGCTCGTACCGATATGGCCCGGTGATCTCACCCACAGCTCGGAAGCGGGAGTTTCCCTCTGACACAACGACGATGTCGCCTTCCCGCATTGATCCGCGGAAAGCCCAGAGCTGAGCGATGTTGCTGTCTCTACCACTCGTACCGGGTTGGATCTCGTTCCAACGTTCGCGAACCTTCTCGAAATTAGTGTAACGCGCGTCCGTCCAGTCCTCTTCACCACCCCAGCCCAGCACAATGTAGTTGCCCTTGATGGCAGCGTCATAGATCTGATCCTCAGTGCCGGCGCGGCCGAGGGACATCTTGAAGACCTGTCTGCCATCGAGATCGAACGGCGCGGTTCCGCCTCGCCTCCGCGCCTGTTCCGCTAGTGCCGAGATTTCCCGGAAGGCGCCCAGACGCGGTTCGAGGGAGAACCCCAGGGGCGCCACGGTCGTCTGGTCACCTGCGGCCGGTTCCACCCGAGCTGTTGACGGCCGCAGTCCTTCGACGAAATCCTCGTACGAATAGGACTGGTGAAAGGTGACGAACTCGATTTGCCCCATGTCCACAAGAGAGCGATAACGCGCCTCTGTCGCCCCACGCTCGCTCGGCACATCGCCGTCGCACAGCCGCACTGCCTCCTCGATGCTCTGATAGGTCTTTCCGGTGCCTGGGGGGCCATAGAGAATGAGATTGGTCGGCAAACTCTTTGGCATGCGCTCTTCCGTTTGAGGGTTGACGCCAGACACCGGAAGACGACTCCGGCAGGTGACCCAGATGAACCCCTGGACATCCCAAAGATCGCGGGGACGCCAGCCCCAGCGATCCCGCATCGTGACAAATATCGCGCGGCACATGGCCAGAATGGCGGAGTGCTCCGCAGGCGCCAGAGGAGCGTTGGCAAACGCCGAGCCACCACAGAGCATGTTCCAGGCGTTCCAGAACCGCGTGTAGCTGATCGCGATGGCCTCCTGGGGCCGTGCCAGTGCGAGGACCAGCGTTGGGAGGATCCGGCTGTCGGCGTATGGCTTGCTGGCCTCCTGGCCCTCCAGCAGCAGGGGCCACACGGTGGTGAGGAAGGCATCAGCCGCCGCCTCGACGGGCCTCGTGTCCAGGGCCAGTCGGCCGACTGCTTCTTCGAGCACCCCCGGATGGAGTTCCATGATGCCTCTCAGGCGCTCGGTCACGCGAAAATCGCCCAGCAGATTTGACCGCTTCCGAATAGCCTCAAGAACGTGCTTGCCCCTTGCAGTGTCGGTCGGAGCAGCACCCTCCGTCAGGGCAGAATGGACCTCCAAAACAACTGCACGTTTGTACTTGTCCTCGGATTCAAAGTAGCCTCCAGACGTAGCTGGGAATGCTTCCGGTAGAAAGTCTGTATATTGGCTGAGGAAGATCTGCTTCAGCCGTTCAAGCACCGTCAGATCGATCACAGAGGCCGAGTCGTACCAGTCCAAGGCAGCATCGAGTTGGAGCCGATCCGAAACCTTCAAAAGGAAAACCGGCTTGGGAAATCCCTGCTCCCTGAACTCCGCTGCTGGCTGATGGGTGAGCCTACCTGGAAGGTTCGAGTGTCGGCTCTCTGCCGCTTCGTAGGGGCGAGCCGGTCCCGGAGGCGGACCGTTCCGCCCTTCAGCCTCAAACCAGATCGCCGGCCGGGCGTCGTTGAGCTGCAGCGCGAGCTGGCGGCCATCTGCAGTTCTGAATGAGGCAATGTACACCGACTCGCGAAACGGAGCTCCATACCTTTGCCGCAGCACTGCCTCAGCCGCCGCGGGATCAAATCCACCGCCGGAGATCGCGAAAGTCAGAACTACGGTAGAGCTGTTCGCGGGTCCTTCGCGCTGGAGCAAGACAACGTTGGCCCTTTCCTGGAAGAGCCGCGCTTCCAGGGCGCTACAGACCGCGGGCATTGCGTTCTGCAGCCCCATGTCTCGGTGAACGTCCCCCGCCCTTATCGTGACTTGAGAATCCCCTCGCGCCCTTGCCGGCACCACGTAGTGCTCTTCGGCGAACGATCGGATGCGATCCGCCTGACTGATGTCGCTGTCAGAGTCTTCCCGACCGAACGGCGCTGCGTCCGGGCCTCCCGGCCGGCTTCCGAACTCACCGAGAAAGTACGCCGACCGGCCATCGGGTCGGGATGACTTCATGAAGTCGGCTCTGCCAGAATCACGGAGTGCTTTCGCGTCGTTGAATTGGGGCCCCCCGCAAGCGGCCCGGATCTCATCGCGCGTTGCTCCAGTCGGACGACAGAACATCACCCAGGCCAAGCCGTACTTCTTCGCTGCGGGTGCACCGAGCCTGAGAGCCAGTGTCACCGCCGCTTCGTCGGGCACTTCCCCGGCCTCTTCGGGCCAGCCCTCGGGCAAGAGATTGGCCCAAGCGCGCAAGTGTTCCTGGAGCAACCTTGCACCCCCATCCTCAAGGCGAGGCTTGCGCCTGCCACCCAATCCGTCGGCACCTAGCTGGGTCGCTTAAAGACTCAGTTGGCCTTGATGGGAGGGTTCTACTATCAGGAGATGTAGCGGCGCTACCGCCCAAGAATGGGCCGCCAAGCCGCCTGCGGGGGCAGCAGTTGCAGAAGGTCGGAGAAACTATCCGTCTGTCGGCCACGGACCTATCGCAGTTCTTGGCATGCGCACACCGGACGGCCCTGGATCTCACGGTCGCCCTTGGCCGACGCACGGCACCGTTCCGATTCGACCCCATGATTGACGTTCTTCGGGAGCGGGGACTCGCGCATGAGCAGGCCTATGTCGACGGCCTTCGTTCTTTGGGGCTCGGCCTAGCGGACCTTAACGGGACTGGAGGCGACCAGGCCGTGGCGGCGACGCTTGAGGCGATGCAACGCGGTGTGGACGTCATCGTCCAGGCCTCGCTACGGCATGGCTCGTGGGTCGGCCGTCCGGATTTGCTGCAGCGGGTAGAGGTGCCCAGCGCGCTGGGCGCTTGGTCATACGAGGCAACCGACACGAAGCTTACCCGGGAGACCAAGGGCGGCACCATCCTCCAGCTTTCGCTGTATTCGGACCTCCTCGCCGCGGCACAGGGGAGCGTACCGGAGTGGTTCAGAGTGGTCACCACAAACCCGACCAACCCCGTCGAGACGTACCGGGTCCAAGACTTCGCTGCCTATCACCGGCTGATCCGGCGCAGCCTCGTCGCCGCGGTCGCGGTCGATCCTGACACACTGTCGGCTGCTACCTACCCGGAGCCAGTCGAACACTGCGACGTATGCCGGTGGTGGACCGTGTGCGACCGCCGCCGCCGCGACGACGATCATCTCTCGTTCGTGGCGGGGATCGCGAAGCTCCAGCAGGACACGCTGGCGGGACAGAACGTGACCACGCTCGCCGCGCTAGCCACGCTGCCCCTTCCGCTGCCGTTCAAGCCCAAGCGCGGCTCCGCCGAGACCTATGTCCGCATCCGCGAACAGGCGCGGCTACAGCTCGAAGCGCGGGTCGGCGGCCGGCCCGTCTATGAACTCCTGCCCGTCTCGCCGGGGCATGGGCTGGCGCGGCTGCCGCCGCCGTCGCCCGGCGACGTCTTTCTCGACCTCGAGGGCGATCCCTACGCCCGCGAAGGGGGACGGGAGTACCTGTTCGGCCTGGTGCAGCTGCGGGCGGAAGGGACCTTTACGCGACGGTCGTTCTGGGCCTTCACCGATGGCGAGGAGCGGGCTGCATTCGAAGCGGTCATGGACGAGATCGGCCGTCTGTGGGCCGCGTATCCTAGGATGCATGTCTACCATTACGCGCCCTACGAGCCAGCCGCGTTCAAGCGATTGATGGGCCGGCACGCTGCGCGGGAGGCCGAGATCGACGCCATGCTCCGGGCGGAGTTGTTCGTGGATCTCTACGCGGTCGTCCGGCAGGGAGTCCGGGCGGGAGTAGAGCGTTACTCGATCAAGGATCTGGAGCCGTTCTACCACTTTTCGCGCACGGTAGATCTCGCGGAAGCGCGGGCAAATCTCCGGCTCATCGAGCGGGCGCTCGAGGCAGCGGCCATTGAGATCGTCCCCGAGGGGGTGCTGGCTGCAGTCGACGGCTACAACCTCGACGACTGTGTCTCGGCTCTCCAGCTCCGCGACTGGCTGGAGAGCCTCCGCGCCGATGTCGAATCAGGCGGAACGCCGGTGCCGCGGCCGGGGCCGCCAACCATCGACCCGCCGAAGGAGCAGACCGACCGCGACCGTGCTCTCGTGGCTGCCGCTGCGTTGCTGACAGTAGACGTGCCGACGGACCCCGACGCGCGGAGCGACGACCAACAGGCGCGGTGGCTCCTGGCTCAGCTCCTTGGCTGGCATCGCCGCGAGGACAAGGCGGCCTGGTGGGAGTTTTTCCGCCTTAGAGATCTTCCCGACGATGAACTGATGGACGAGAAGCAGGCGATAGCCGGCTTGACGTTGGTCGGTCGGGTTGGGGGCACCGTCAAGTCGCCGATCGACCGCTACTCCTTCCCGCCGCAGGAAGGCGACCTACATTCTGGCGATGAGCTGCATCTCCCCGGAGATCGAGGCAAGTTCGGCAAGGTGGAGGCTATCGACCGCCATGCCCGCACACTCGACGTCAAAAAGCGCGGCGTGGTTGCCGACGAGCACCCGACGGCGGTGTTCGCGCACACCTTCATCAGCGGTAACGCAATGGCCGACTCGCTGCTGCGGATCGCCGGTGGTGTCACGGCCAGCGGAGTAGCCGGGGCCGAGAGCCCCGCGGCCGACATCCTCCTCCGGCGTGCGCCGCGCCTCCACTCTGGCCCCTTCCAGCAGTGGTCAGGGGAGGACGCAGTAGCGTTCGCGGTTCGCGTCGGGCTTGACCTCGATCGCACCGTATTGGCGATCCAGGGACCGCCAGGCGCCGGGAAAACCTATGCCGGGGCGCGGATGATCTGCGCTCTCGTTCGCGCCGGAAAGCGCGTTGGCGTTACCGCGACCAGCCACAAGGTAATCCGCAATCTCCTTGACGCGGTGCTGGAGGCTGCGAGCGAAGAAGGACTGCCTATGGCTGCAGTCCACAAGACCGAGCCGGGTGATCCCGGGCCGGTAGCCGAGACCAGCAACAACGCCGAGGTGCTCAACCTAATGCAAGGAGGCGCGGTCAACGTCGCCGGCGGCACCCAATGGATGTGGGCCCGTCCGGACTTCGCCGCGGTGGTCGACGTCCTGTTCGTGGACGAGGCTGGGCAAATGTCTCTTGCGAACGTCCTTGCTGTCACGCCTTCCTGCACCAGCATGGTCCTCCTTGGGGATCCGCAGCAGCTCGAGCAGCCACAGCAGGCGAGCCATCCGGACGGGGCGGGTGTTTCGGCACTCGACCACCTCCTCGCCGGGCGGCGCACGATCCCGGCCGACCGCGGCATCTTCCTACCCGAGACGTGGCGACTCGCGCCGGCGATCAGCGCGTTTACGTCGGAGGTCTTCTACGAGAGTCGACTCGCGTCGCATGCCGGGCTCGAGCGTCAGGCGCTTGTGGGCGTCGGCGCGCTTGACGGCTCAGGGCTGTGGCTTGCCGCGCTCGACCATGATGGAAACCAGAACAGCTCCCCCGAGGAAGCGGACGCGGTGGCGCGCATCGTCGCCCGCCTTCTCGACGGCACCGCTGGCTGGGTGAACGCCAAAGGAGAACGCCGCGTCATGATCGGCGCGGACATCCTCGTGGTCGCGCCTTACAACGCTCATGTGGCGCTGATCTCGGAGCGCCTCGCGCGCCACGACGTGCGGGTCGGCACGGTCGACAAGTTCCAAGGCCAAGAGGCCCCGATCGTAATCTATTCTATGGCAACGTCCGCGCCCGAAGATGCCCCGCGCGGTATGGAGTTCCTCTACAGCCTCAATCGCCTGAACGTTGCGACTTCGCGCGCCCGGTGCGCTTGCATACTAGTGGCGAGCCGAAAGCTCCTAGCACCCGACTGCAAGAGCCCTAGACAGATGCAGTTGGCCAACGCCCTTTGCCGCTACGCTGAGCTGGCGAGGGTGATCGACTGAACTCAAACGGTTCGGGCGCCGATGGTTTCAGTAGGTGCCCTTGGACGGTGCCTGCGAACTTGGAGGAGGCCCCATTTGACCCCGTCGTTGCCTCGGCCGCATGACGGCCCGTAGCGTCGTTCCGCATCGACACCGAGAGCGGGGGGCACGCACTCGGTCGAGGGTACCAAGCGTCGTCATTAGTTTGACCGGACGTGTGGGCAGTCACATCCTGTCGCATACTTCAATGAGGGAGGGCTGGGTGTTCGATGACCTTCGCGAAGCTCAGCAATGGCTCCACCAGGGTGCTCTCGATGCCCTTAACGGGTTCAGGGCCGATGGCCTTGCCGCGGCTCCGGCGCTGCTGGGCAGCGCCTTCCTGTTCGGCCTCCTCCACGCGCTGCTGCCGGGTCACGGCAAGGCTGTCCTGGCGTCCTTCTATGCTGCCGATGGCCGGTGGCGGAGTGCGGTGGCTTCCAGCGCGGTCCTTATTGCCGTGCATGTCGGCGTGGCCGTGATCCTCGTTCTGACGGGCGCAGCCATCCTGCAGCGGACGCTGGTGGGGGCGGGCAGGGCGCCGGTTCTCGAGATGGCCAGCAACGCGCTGATTGCCCTCGTTGGAGCTTGGCTCCTTTTCCGAGCCGTGCGGCCGCATGTTCATCATCCCCGCGGTTCGGGGCCGGTTCTCGGCGCCATGACGGGCCTGGTGCCATGCCCGCTTACCACCTTCATCATGACCTTCGCGGTAGCGAACGATGCCGTGGGGGCGGGGCTTCTCCTCGCGCTGGCCTTCGGCGTAGGCATGATCGCAACCGTCGCCGCCTTCCCGCTGGGGACGATCCTACTCCGGTCGCGGCTCCGCGCGATCGCTCTGGTTCCCGTCGCGGTGCGGACAACACTGCTTCGTGCGGTCGCCGTCGTATCGGCCGGAGCAATCCTCCTGCTCGGGCTCGTGCCGATCGTAGCCGCCTGACCGACTGTCAGAGATACTTCGTGATTTCCTTGAACTCGTCGATCGGGCGGCGCGCCTCGCCGGTGAGGCAGCCGACGGTAACGTCGAGGCAGTGGTCGAGATGGTCCTGATGAGGGTCTTCTTGGCCTGGCTGATCGCCTTCTCCACCGCGTGGAGGTGCTGGCGATGTATAGGCACGGCTCGATCAGCTCTGATCACCACCGCAAATGACTGACGGTCCTGCTTGCCTTGCCACCAACCTACGGCGAAGCTCCATAACCCGCCTACTGAGCCAGAGGTGACTGGTAGCGGTCGGCCGGCGCGGGCGGCCGTGCCCTCGGGTTATCGGCGGATCAAGAAGCATCCTGGTGGGAGTCATGCCTCGAAAGAGATGCGAGGGTGCTTTTCGGTGGCCCCCCCGCACAAAGACCGAACTCGCGGGGTCCAGCGCAGACTACCCCGCCTTTCGATTCCCAAGTCGCAATTAACCTTCCCACGCTGGAAGGCCGTAGGCAGCGTCATCAAGGAGGACTCACCATGACCGTTTCCCGGAGAGAACTGCTCGTTGGTGCCGCCGCAGTCGCGTGCGCATCCACCATGCCGGCCCGCTCGTCCTTCGCGCAGGCTGCCCCCCTTGTCGCGCTCCCAGCCCTTTCGGTCCTTGACGCAAGGGAGACGCTGGCATTTGCGCTCGATGCCGTGCCGGGCCAGACGGAGTTCGTGGCCGGCGTTCCTTCGGAGACTCTGGGGTTCAACCAGTCCTACCTCGGACCCGTGGTTCTCCTGCCTTCAACGGCCACAGTGCGCGCGGCCGTCACCAACAGAACCGACCGCACCGTGTCGGTGCATTGGCATGGCCTCCTCGTTCCGGGCGAGATCGACGGTGGTCCCCACCAGCCGATTGCCCCCGGCGAAACCTGGTCGCCGACGCTTCCCATCGACCAGGCCCGCGCAACGCTGTGGTTTCACACGCACGTGCATGGCGCGACGGCCGAGGGGATCTATGCGGGCCTTGCCGGCGTCCTGCTGCTCGACGACGGCCTGGATGCACGACGTGGGCTGCCCGCCGCACTCGGTGTCGACGACCTCGTCCTCGTCATTCAGGACAAGCGGCTCGATGCTTCCGGCCGGGCTGTCTACGAGCCGACGTCCGACGACCGCATGCACGGCTTCCTCGGCGACACGATACTGGTGAACGGTGCGATCACTCCGGTTGCGGCCGTGCCGGCCGGTATCGTGAAGCTGCGCCTCCTCAACGCCGCCAATGCACGCAATCTCGACCTCTTCTTCGAGGACGGCCGGGCCATGCACATCGTCGCTTCGGACCAGGGCCTCCTCCCGACGCCCGTCAGGGTCAACCGGCTCCGTCTTGCGCCCGGCGAGCGGAGCGAAGTCCTCGTCGATTTCAGTAATGCAGGGACCGCTACTCTGCTGAGCCGTCCGCACGCGGAGGGCACGGGAGCCGGGGGCATGGGCCACGACATGGCCGGTATGGGCGGAATGGCCGGCATGGTGGCGAACGAGGAACGATTCACGGCGCCCTTTGTGATCGCCACGTTTCGCCCGGAACCGGATCTTCCCGTTGCGATACGTTCGGTCCCCGCGACGCTCGGACCCGATGAACCTGTCACGATGGTGCCGTCAGCAACACGGCCGTTCGTGCTCAACGACATGGGGAACCTCGTCCCGCCGGTCGACCTTCTCGATGCGCTCCGGCGTGCCAACACGTCTGACCATGCCGGCCACGCAATGTCGGTCGTCGGCTCGATGCCGGGCATGGCCATGCCGGCTGGGAACGCGGCACCCTCGGCAGATCCCGTTTTCGGCATCAACGGTGCGCCCTTCGACATGGCGCGGATCAACTTCGGGACGACGCTCGGGATGACGGAACGCTGGATTGTGGGCGGCGAGATGATGGGTCACCCGTTCCACGTCCACGGCACACGCTTCCGCGTCATACGCGACAAGGACGGTCAGCCCCGTCCTGAGAATCAGGGGTGGAAGGACACGGTCTTCGTCGATGGCGAGGTCGAACTCCTCGTGGAGTTCCGGTCGCCTGCCCCGGCGACCGCGGCCTTCATGTTCCACTGCCATGTGCTGGAGCATGAGGATCGCGGAATGATGGGCCAGTTCACGGTCGGCGCCTGACCATTTGGCGGCGCACCACCAGAGCAGAATGAAGGCGGCTCCCGTGCGGGAACCGCCTGCAATGCGCCTTGCTATCCGGTGGCGGGATATCCGATCTTCTCGAGCGCGGCCCGGATGTCGGCCAGCGGCAGGGACGTCTCGACGGCCACCTCGTGCGCGGGGATGTCCGTGCGGACCTCCGCTGCAGGGTCGACCGAGTTGATGGCACGGGTCACCCGGCCGGCGCAGGCGCTGCAATGAAGCTTCGGAACCTGAAGCGTGTACATGGTCGAACACTCCTTTTTATCGTTCGACCCCCCATGTGGGGCTTCCCAGTGTGACAAGGTCAAGCGGTAGCGTCGTGTGGTGGCCTGTCGCAGCACATCGTGCGCAGGCGGGCTTGACCTTGCCATCATTGGAACCTCCATCTGGAGGCGGTGCATCAATCGACAGAGGTTTCCATGACCGCACCCGTCCGCACCCCGCTCGCCGTTTCCGTCCCCGTCGAGGGCATGACCTGTGCGTCCTGCGTGGCGCATGTGGAAGAGGCCATCGCCAGCCTGCCTGAGGTGGAGGCCGTTCGCGTCAATCTCGCCCCCGAGCGCGCCGACGTCTCCTTCAAGTCGGCGCCCGACTTCGACAGGCTCCGTCGCGCCGTCGAGGATGCGGGCTATGAGGTCCGGACCGAAGACATCGAACTCGACGTGAAGGGTATGAGCTGCGCCTCGTGCGTCTCTGCGGTGGAAGACGCGCTGAAGGCCGTGCCTGGTGTCCAGACAGCCTCGGTCAACCTTGCGACAGGACGGGCGATCGTCTCGCGCATCATGGGCTCGGCCGCCGACCGCGATCTACTTTCCGCCATAGCTGCTGAAGGGTACGGCGCGGAGCGGCACGATGCCGGCCGACCCAAGGATGCCATACTCGACCGCGAGCTCGCCCTCCGTGCGTCGGGTCGTCGCGCGCTGGTCGCGGCAGTCCTGACGGCGCCGATCGTGGTTCTCGCCATGGGGCCGCACCTGGTTCCCGCGATGCACCACTGGTTGACGATGACCTTTGGCGCGGCGTTCTCGGGCCTCGCCCAGCTCGTTCTCGCGGCGGCCGTGCTGGCCGGACCGGGCGGACGCTTCTTCGTCGTCGGTGCGCGAACCCTTGCCCGGCGGAAGCCCGACATGAACGCGCTCGTCGCCATCGGCAGTGGCGCCGCATTCCTCTACTCGACAATCGCCACCCTCGTCCCTTCGTGGCTCCCAGCGGGCGCGGCCGAGGTCTATTTCGAGGCAGCCGCCCTGATCGTCACGCTGATTCTGCTCGGCCGCTACCTCGAGGCTAGGGCGCGGGGCCGGGCCTCCGAGGCGATCAGTCGCCTCCTTCGGCTGGCACCGAAGACCGCGACCGTCATGCGTGAGGGCGTGCCCACCGACACGCCCGTCGACCGGATCGTGGTCGGTGACGTGGTCCTCATTCGCCCCGGCGAGCGTATCCCCGTCGATGGCACGGTCACCGAGGGCAGCTCCTGGGTGGACGAAGCGATCCTCACCGGCGAATCCATTCCGATGGCGAAGGCGCACGGCAGCACGGTCCTTGCCGGAAGCATCAACCGGGCAGGTTCCTTCAGCTTCTCCGCCACCGGCGTCGGCGCCGATACCTTCTTGGCAGGCATCGTCCGCCTGCTCGAGGGCGCACAGGCGGCGAAGCTCCCGATCCAGGCCCTCATCGACCGCATCACCCGCTGGTTCGTTCCCGCGGTCCTGGGAGTGGCGGCGCTCACCTTCCTGGCCTGGCTCCTCCTAGCCCCATCCCCGTCGCTCGGGCCGGCCGTAGTGGCCGCGGTTGCCGTCCTCATCGTAGCCTGCCCGTGCGCCATGGGACTGGCCACGCCCATCTCGATCCTCGTCGGCAGCGGTCGCGCAGCGGAACTCGGTGTCCTCTTCCGCCGGGGCGACGCGCTCCAGACCCTCAGCAACGTCGACACGGTCGCGATGGACAAGACCGGGACGCTGACGCTCGGACAGCCCCGACTGACCGACGTCGTCACGGCCGACGGGCGGAGTGAGGTCGACCTGGTCCGGCTCGCCGCATCTGCCGAGAGTCGGTCCGAGCATCCGCTCGCGCGGGCTGTCACCGACGCCGCCCGCGACCGTGGCATCGGGACGATGCCCCCATCGCGGTTCGTCGCGGAGGCTGGCCGCGGTGTCGTAGCCCTGGTCGACGGCGTCGAGGTGCGCGTCGGCACGCGAGACCTGATCGCGCACGCCGGAGCGTCGAACCCCCGGCTCGAGGCCGAGGCCGACAGGCTGGCCGCGGAAGGCAAGTCGGTGTTCTTCGTCGCTGCCGGCGGAATGCCGCTGGGCGTCCTCGCCGTGTCCGATCCCCTCAAGCCCGGCGCCGCAGCGGCGGTAGCGCGCCTACGCCGGGCCGGCCGCCGGGTCGTGATGATCACGGGCGACCGTCGTTCGACCGCCCTCGCCATCGCGCGGGAAGCGGGAATCGAGGACGTGATCGCCGGCGTCACGCCAGCTGGCAAGCTCGAGGCGATCCGGGATCTCCGGGCAGCCGGCAGACGGGTCGCATTCGTCGGCGACGGCATGAACGACGCGCCGGCGCTCGCAGAAGCCGATGTCGGGATCGCCATGGGCACGGGGACGGACGTCGCGATCGAGGCGGCCGAGGTGGTGCTGCCGTCAGGCAGCCTGGACGGCGTCCCGTCGGCCATCGCGATTTCGGGGGCCACGCTCCGGAACATCCGCCAGAACCTGTTCTGGGCATTCGCCTACAACGTCGCCCTCATTCCGGTGGCAGCGGGCGTGCTCTATCCCCTGACCGGGCTGCAGTTCAGCCCGATTCTTGCCGCTGGCGCGATGGCGCTTTCCAGCGTCTTCGTGGTCGCCAACGCCCTGCGGCTCCGCGGTTTCGGCAGCCGCCCCAGGGTGGCGCCGCTTGCTCCCTCCCTCCATGCAACCAGGATGGGTTGACAGATGAACATTGGCATGGCTGCCCGCGCGTCGGGCGTTTCGGCAAAGATGATCCGCTACTACGAGTCGACCGGGCTGATCCCCAAGGTCGGCCGAACAGGGTCAGGGTACCGCGACTACTCCGACAAGGACGTCCACAAGCTCCGCTTCGTGCGGCGTGCACGGGACCTGGGATTCTCCGTGGAGCAGATCGGCGGCCTTCTCCGTCTGTGGGAGGACAGAAGCCGCGCCAGCGCGGACGTGAAGCAGGTGGCGATGTCCCATGTGGAGACGTTGCGCGAGCGCGCCCAGCAACTGGAGGAGATGGCCGCCACTCTCATTCATCTTGCCGATCATTGCGCGGGGGATGATCGTCCCGACTGCCCTATCATCGAGGAACTCGCCGCTCCCGGCCGGGGGCACGTGCACCATCAGGGCCATCACCATGGGCTCAATGCATCCAAGCCCGGCTAGAGCGATCGGACCGATACACGATGTCGACGACGAGGCCGACATGCGCCCTTCAACTGCGTTCGATTGGCAAGGCGGGCATCGCGCCCCGATCGTACGACAGGGAGCGCGATAATGTCGGGTGCCGCTCTCGGCCTCTGGTCGGCGGTACTCTTCGGCCTCAGCACACCGGTGGCGAAGAGCCTCCTTGGTGGAGGCGTGAGCCCGTGGCTCCTTGCGGGGCTGCTGTATCTGGGATCCGGCGTCGGCCTTGTCGGGATCCTCGCGTTGCGCCGTATTCGGGGCGGGCCGCGACGAGAGGCGTCGCTTCGCCCGGCGGATGCGCCGTGGCTTCTCGCGGTCGTTCTGTCGGGCGGCGTGGCGGGGCCCGTCCTCCTGATGTTCGGACTCACCACGTTACCCGGCTCGTCGGCGGCACTCCTTCTGACATTCGAGGGTCTGGCGACGATGGCGATCGCGTGGCTCGTCTTCCGAGAGCCCGTCGGCCCGCGGATCCTCGCCGGGGCGGCGATGATCGTCGCTGGCGCTGCTCTGGTGGCTTGGTCCGGTTCGGGAGGAATTTCCTTCGGAGCCCTTCTCGTGCTCGCGGCGTGCCTGGCCTGGGCAGTCGACAACAACCTCACCCGGAAGCTCTCGGCGGCGGATCCTGTGCAGATAGCTGCGGTGAAGGGTCTGGCAGCAGGCGCCGTCAACCTCGCCATCGCGTTCGGTTCTGGGTCGGAGCTCCCGGGTTTCACCACAACGGCGGCGGCGCTGGCGGTGGGCCTCTGCGGCTACGGCATCAGCCTGGTGCTGTTCGTCTTGGCGTTACGGAGCGTGGGCGCGGCGCGGACCGGCGCCTACTTCTCCACGGCTCCGTTCATCGGGGCGACCTTCGGTGTCGCCTTCCTGGGCGAGCCCGTCTCGGTCACTCTCGTGGTGGGAGGAGTCCTCATCGCTGCGGGTGTGGTCATCCACGTCCTCGAAAGTCACGAGCACGAGCACGCCCACAAGGCACTCGAACACGACCATAGGCACGTCCACGACGAGCACCACGGGCATATCCACGGGCCCTCCGATCCGCCCGGCGAGCCGCACGCCCACTGGCACCGGCACGAGCCCATGGTCCACCGGCACCCGCACTTCCCGGACATTCATCACCGTCACGGCCACTGACCAAGTGGCGGCCTGATTGAGGGTTCGGGGATCCGGGCGACCGTCCTCGCGAAGTCCTCAAAAGACACGCTTGACCTTACCATCACTGGAACCTTTAGGCCTCGATTTGTGCCGGCAGGACCGGCCTCTCGAACGAGCAACGAGGTTCAAAGATGTCCCAAACAATCCCCAATCCGCGGAGATGGGCTGCACTGGCCCTCCTGTGCGCGGCGCAGTTCATCGTCATTCTCGACACGTCGATCGTCGGAGTGGCACTCCCCGCAGTCCAGGCTGATCTCGGCTTCAGCGACGCCGGCCTGTCCTGGATATTCAACGCCTACGTCATCGCCTTCGGCGGTCTGCTGCTGATGGGCGGCAAGGTCGGCGACGTCCTCGGCCCGCGTCGCGTCTTCGCAGCGGGGTTCGCGGTTCTGACGGCCGCGTCCCTCGTCGCGGGACTCGCATCGAGCACCTCGGTGCTGCTGATCGCCCGTGCGCTGCAGGGCGTTGGCGCGGCACTGATTGCGCCGGCGGCGCTGACGATCCTGATGCTCCTCTTCTCTCAGAACCCCAAGGAGCTCGGCCGCGCCTTTGGCTTCTGGGGTGCCGCCGCGGCGGCTGGCGGCACGGCAGGTGTGTTCCTCGGTGGCGTGGTCACCGAATGGCTCGACTGGCCGTGGACCTTCTTCATCAACGTGCCCTTCGGGATCGCCGTGCTCCTGCTCACGGGTGTGCTTCTCCCGGCCGTCCAGGCGGCAAGGGGCCGGATCGGTCTCCTTGACGGCACCCTCGTGACGGCTGCGATCGGCATCGCCGTCTTTGCAGTGGTGACCGCGGAAGCCGGAGACCTGCTCCAGCTCACCACGCTCCTGCTGATTGCGGCGGCGGCGGGGCTCATGGCGGCCTTCCTCGTCCTGCAGTCGCGTCGCGCGGCACCCCTCCTGCCGCTCCGGCTGTTCCGCGCTCCCGGGCTGTCGAGCGGCAACCTCATCATGGCGCTCCTCGGCGCGGCCTGGATCCCCCTCTGGTTCTTCCTGAACCTTTATCTGCAGGAAGTCCTTGGCCTCGGCGCGCTCGAAAGCGGCCTCGCCCTCGTCCCGATGACGCTGCTGATCATGATCCTCATGGTCTGGGCCGCCGGGCCGGTCATCGGCCGGTTCGGCAGGAAGGCGCCAATGGTGCTGGGCCTGCTGCTGCTGGCCTCGTCGCTCTTCCTGCTGGCTCGCCTCGGCGGTGAACCCGCCAGCTACTGGATCGACGTGCTTCCGGCCACGCTCATTGCCGCTGTGGGGATGTCGCTGGTCTACATCCCGACCACGATCACTGCCATGTCCGGAGCGCGCGCCGAGGACGCCGGACTTGCGTCCGGCCTGGTCAATACGACCTATCAGACCGGCTCGGCGCTCGGTCTGGCGGTGGTCGTGGCGGTTGCCGCCGGTGGCGCTGGCGGTGGCGATGCATACGGCCCGGCTTTCCTCAGCGGAGCCGCAATCGCGCTGATCGCGGCATTGGCGGCGGCAACGCTTCTGCCCGGCCGCACCCGGGCGCGCACCATCGCGGCTGAATGACCCGACCGCCCCGTGGGCCGAGTGCCCATGGGGCGATCCGGCGCTGACCCCGCACGATCACCGCATGGCCTGATGCCCGAAGCCGAGCCGCCGGGTCTGGTTCACTCGAGGTACGGGCGCTCAGCCAGGGCGGTCGACCTCCGACGGAGAGCGTTCACAGGGACTGTTCGGCGCCGCTACAGTTTCGCCCAGAATTTGGTACCTACTGCGATCGTGATCCGGACCACAGGCCTCCTTCTCAGCCGCGCTCTTCGCCTTCTGGGCCTGGCAGCTGTTGCGGCACTCATCGCCCACGGCACCGGCCAGGCGGCGGAAAGTGGCTGCCCGTACGAGAGCGCGGCCTCGGCCGACCAGCACCTGCATTCGCACGGGCCCCTGCCAGACACCCCGGACGCCGAACACGGCGATGTCGATGGCCTCCGCTGCTGTGCGGCCATCTCATGCAGCATTGGGGTGCCTCCCGCGGTCGAGCTTTCCGGTGACGTTGACGCGCCGGCGCGGAGCCAAACCCCAAATCCCCGTCTCGACGGGACCCTGCCCGGACCGATCGACCGTCCTCCGATTGCGGCGTAGGCCGCACCTCTGAAAATCGTTGGAAACTTACGGTCCGAAGCACTTCGTGCTTTCGGCAGGAGACACTCGAAATGCGCATTCGTACCTTCGTCGCCTTCGGCGCAATCCTCCTCGTCCCGGTCGTCGCCGTCGCCCAGATGGGCGGCATGAATATGGGCGGGATGAACAATATGGGCGGCATGGACAACATGGCCGGCCCGATGCTGCCTCCGGGCGGAGCAACGCCGGCCACGACGGCCATGATGGCCGCCAACGACGTGATGATGGCCGGGATGCACGTCCAGCTGACCGGCAATCCCGATCGCGACTTCGCGCTCATGATGATTCCACACCATCAGGGCGCGATCGCGATGGCGCAGGTCGAACTGGAGTTCGGGACTGACCCGCAGCTCCGCGCCATGGCGCAGGAGATCATCGAAGCCCAGGAAGCGGAAATAGCCACGCTCGAAGCTTGGCTCGCCGCCAACCCCTAAGGGTCAGCGGAGGGGCGGTCGATCCGCCCCTCCGCGTCGGCGGCCGCTTTGGGGGCACCATGTATTCGACCTTCGCCAAACTCGCTCACTGGACGATTCTCGTGTTGGCGATCGTCCAGTTTCCCACCGCGCAAGCCATTCAGAGGACCCACGTCCAGCACCCGTTCGGTCTCGTGCCTTCTCGATTCGACCTCTTTCTCCATGCTGTTCATGCGTGGAGCGGATGGGTTATCGGCCTCCTGTCCCTGGTTCTCCTGATCCAGCGGCTTCGGGGCAAGGCGCCGCTGCTACCGGGCGGCATGAAAGCCTGGCAGGTGCGGGTGTCGAAGCTCGGCCATTTCCTGCTCTATGCGGTCCTTGCCGGACTGGTCGTGACCGGGACGGGTGCGATGTACCTCTGGAGCGGGTTTCGTCCGGTGCATGAGGTCCTGCTGTGGAGTGGCGTCGCACTCGTCGTGCTCCACGTGGCTGCGGCGGTTTGGCACCAGTTCATACGACGCGATGGACTCATCTGGCGGTTGATGCCGTTACCGACCCGCAGGGACGGAGGAGACGCGAATGGCCGGTGAGCCACTCGGGCGACGAGGCTCCGTCGTCGACCTTCCCTTCCAGTTCAATCAACAGGTTCCCATCCCATGCAACGCATTTTGTTGTCGCTGACGTTGATGGTTCTAGGCGGTATCGCGGTGGCAAAGGCCCAGAATGCCGTTCCTGTCACCGCCTTCGCCGGCCAAACCCACATCCACGGTCTTGCCGTTGACGGGGCAGACCCGGACCACCTGTTCATTGCCACCCACCACGGCCTGTATCGCGCCGGCCCCGATGGCATGGCGACGCTGATCTCCGTCGTCCAGGATCTCATGGGCTTCAGCCCGAGCCCGCTCGAACCCCTAACTCTGTTCGCCAGCGGTCATCCGGCCGGCGGCGGTAATCTCGGTCTCATCGTTTCGATGGATGGTGGCCGGACGTGGGTCCAGCGGTCGCCCGGCCTTCAAGGGCCCGTCGACTTCCACATGCTCGCCGTAAGCCGCGCGGACGCGAACGTCATGTATGGGGTCTTCGGTGCACTGCAGCGGAGCGCCGACGCGGGATTCACGTGGACGTTCGCGGGGCAGGTTCCGCCCCGGACGGTCGACATCGCTGCTTCTGCCCTGGACCCTGATCGGTTGTACGCTGCCGGGGTGGCCGGCCTCTTCCTCAGCGAGGATGCGGGGGCGACCTGGAGTCCTCTCTATCAGAGCACCCCAGTATCCATGGTGGAACTGGGGCCACGTGGGGAGCTCTTCGCCTTTGCGCTCGGTCGCGGACTTCTCGTCGCGGAGGACGAGAACGCGCCGCTTGAAATCGTCACCACCGACCTTGGTGAGCTCTACCTCACCCATCTTGCACCCGACCCGAACGCGACGACGCGCCTTTTCGCTGCAGATCAGGCGAACGAGGTGCTGATCAGCGAGGACGGGGGCCGGTCCTGGCGGAGATTTGGCCCATGACGAACGACCAGCAGCGTCGGCGGAGGAAGAGGAAGACTCCTGGTGAGCGGTAAGCCCTGGTGGATCGGCGCCGCGGCTGTAGCGATCGCGGCGAGCGGCTTCTTCGTGTTTCGTGCATCGATGGTGGCGGCGGACCTACGTGCAGGACAGACGCTCTACCTGGCGAATTGTGCCTCGTGTCATGGCGTCGACCTCGAGGGCCAGCCCAACTGGCAGACGCCCCTTGCTGACGGACGCTTCCCGGCGCCGCCCCATGACGAGACGGGACACACCTGGCACCACTCCGACGCCCAACTCTTTGCCATCGTGAAGTTCGGCATGGGCGCAGTCGTGGAAGGCTACTACCCGAGCGGGATGCCTGCGTTTTCGGGGCTCATCTCCGATCGCGACATCGAAACGGTCCTCCGCTTCATCAAGAGCAACTGGCCGCCTCACGAGCGCGAGTACCAGCGCGAAAGAACCCGCGAGCGCGAGCAGGCTTGACCTTCCAACTATGGGAAGGCCCAGAAGTCATCCTGTGTTCGAACGGAGCATGCCGATGATGACCGAGAGACCTTCGCAAGGTTCGCACGACCACCCGGCCGACGGCCATCGGGCCGCTCACCCGGGCGAAATGCGACATTCGAATGCCCCTTCCAGCGGTCGAAAGCTCTCCGAAGTCCCGGCTTCACATGTGCATCACAAGACCGACCGGCGTATCACCTCCGAGGCGTCGGAACGCGCATCCGCCAGCGGGCACGGAGGTCACAACCATGGCGGTATGGTTGCCGACTTCCGGCGGCGTTTCTGGGTGACCCTGGTGCTGACGCCGCCGGTGCTCCTTCTCTCGCCGATGATCCAGCACGCCCTCGGCCTGACGGAAGAACTCTCGTTCGGAGGCTCGTTCTACATCCTCTTTGCCCTCGCTTCGGTCGTCTACTTCTATGGTGGATGGCCTTTTCTCACGGGTTTCATCGCTGAACTTCGCCAGCGTCGACCCGGAATGATGACCTTGATCGCGTTGGCCATCTCGGCCGCCTATTTCTTCTCGGTGGCGACGACGTTCGGGTTTGTGGGGGAGCCGCTGTATTGGGAACTGGTGACGCTCGTCGCGATCATGCTCCTCGGGCACTGGGTCGAGATGCGGTCCGTGTTGGGGGCATCCCGAGCCCTTGAGGAACTGGTGCGCCTACTGCCCGACACGGCAACCCGCATCGGAGCTAGCGGCCAGACGTCGGAGGTGCCAATCAACGCGCTGCAGCCCGGCGACCACGTGATGGTCCGCCCCGGCGCGAAGGTTCCGGTAGACGGCAGGATCATTGAGGGTTCGTCTGCCTTCAACGAGGCGATGCTCACGGGCGAATCCCGGCCGGTGTCGAAGGCTGTGGGCGACACCGCGATAGGCGGAGCCATTAACGGCGCCGGCTCCGTAACCATCGAGGTAACCGCTACCGGCGACATGACCTACCTCGCCCAGGTCATAGAACTCGTCCGAAGCGCGCAGGAGACTCGGTCGCGAACGCAGGACATCGCGACCCGCGCCGCAGCTTGGCTCACCTACATCGCCCTCGTGGTCGGCATCGGAACGCTCGTCTACTGGCTGGCCGAGGGGGGCTCGGTCGCGTTCGCACTCGAGCGCATGGTGACCGTGATGGTCGTTGCGTGCCCGCATGCACTCGGCCTCGCCGTTCCTTTGGTCGTTGCGGTCAGCACTTCCCTCAGCGCAAGAAACGGCCTCCTCATTCGCGACCGGGCCGCTTTCGAGCGAGCCCGGAACCTCGACACCGTCGTGTTCGACAAGACCGGCACCCTCACTGAGGGCCGCTTCGGCGTCACAGACATCGTGTTGTTCGGCACTGCGAACGAAGCGGAATCAATCGCTTTGGCCGCGGCCGTCGAGAACCGTTCAGAACATCCCATCGCGAGGGGCATCGTCGCGGAGGCGAAGAGGCGGAACATCGCCGTGCCGCAGGCCGGCGCGGTTCGGAATCTCACCGGAGAAGGAATCGAAGCGGACGTTGGCGGCAAGCGCGTGCGGGTGGTCAGCCCCGGCCATCTGGCCCGACAGGGACAGCCGATCACCTCGGACCGGCTCAACGAACTCGAAGGTGAGGGCAAGACGGTCGTCGCGCTTGTCCGCCAGGAGGACACACTCGCTCTCTTTGCGCTGGCGGACGTCGTCCGACCGGAATCGCAGGAGGCGGTCGCTGAGTTGAAGAGCCTAGGCATCCAGGCCGTGATGCTAACTGGAGACGCGCACCGCGTGGCCCAGTCGGTGGCGAGGAGGCTTGGTGTCGCTGAGGTGTTCGCCGAGGTTCTGCCGAGCCAGAAGTCCGCGAGGATTGAGGAGCTCCAGCGGCGGGGTCGTCGCGTCGCCATGGTCGGCGACGGGGTCAACGATGCGCCCGCTCTCGTCAAGGCGGACCTGGGCGTTGCGATCGGCGCCGGGACGGACGTGGCCGTGGAATCGGCGGACGTGGTTCTGGTGAAGAGCGATCCGCGCGACGTGGCCGCTATCCTCGGCCTTTCCCGTGCGACGTTCCGGAAGATGGTCCAGAACCTCATCTGGGCGACCGGCTACAACACCGTCGCCATCCCGATGGCGGCCGGCATCACCTTCGGCACGGGCTTTGTTATGACTCCCGCAGTCGCGGCGATCTTCATGTCGGCGAGCACGGTGATAGTAGCGGTCAACGCCCAGTTGCTACGCTTCTATCGCCGACGGCCTCCTGGGCGTGGTGTTGCGCACCCCTCCAGCGCCACGCCCCTGGAAAACTAGGTCCAGCAAAGTGGCCACGGGTACCACCAACGAAATACCAACGATACGATGAGAACGAACCGCATACATCAGCCGCTTTCCTCATCCATTTCTGGCGGATTTACGCCATTTTGCAGCTCGGCCCCCCCGCTCATAACGGTCTGGTTGCAGGTTCGAGTCCTGCCGGGCCCACCAAACTTGCCTTGAGATCGTTGTTTTCCGGCAGCTCGCTTCCCGCCTGGCTGACCAGCTCCGGTTCGTCAGCTTCGTTCCTGATTTCGCCCGGCACCTTCGCCAAGCCGCTGTCAGGGGAGTGCGGCTCGATTGGCGGCCTCGGCGTACGCGACTCCTCGCCGGCGTGCTGCGCCCGGTCGCGGCTTTGATCGGGCTGGTGCTGCATCGTGAGGTCGGCTTTCCGCCCTGTGCCTTCCCCTTCATTTCGCACCGGCATCAGAGCGTGTGTCGTCTGCGCCAGAGCAGCCACAGGAAGAAGGGCACGCCGATGAGCGCCATCACGATGCCCGCCGGTATCTGGATCGGCGCGAACACGAGTCGACCGAGACTGTCGGCGAGGAGGACGAGGACGGCGCCGCAGGCCGCACTGCCCGCAATGAGGGCGGACTGGTTGGCGCCCACGAGGAATCGGGCGAGGTGGGGCGCGACGAGGCCGACGAAGCCGAGGGTGCCGACGGCTGCCACGCTCGCGGCAGTGAGCGCGACCGACGTCACGATCAGGATGATCCGCAGCCTGAAGCCCCTGATTCCGAGCGCCGTCGAAGCCGTGTGGCCGAGCAGCGATGCATCGGTGGCGCGGGTCGTCAGCACGGCCGCGGCCAGACCGGCGATGGCCCACGGGAGTGCGCGGAGGATGATGTCCCACGAGGCCGGCGCGAGGCTTCCGGCCATCCAGACCATCGCCGACTGGACCTGGCTGATGTTGCCGTAGGTGAGGAAGATCGAGATGCCGGCCGAAAGGAAGGCCGACACCCCGATGCCGATGAGGACGAACTTCACTCCCACGGCGCGGCGCGTCAGGAACAGGACGAAGGCGGCGACGAGTGCGCCACCCACCATGCCAAGCGCGGGATACCATTGCGGCGGGATCCCGGTGTCGATGATGACGGTGAACAGGATCACCACCGTCGCCCCCTCGGTGACGCCGATGAGGCCGGGATCGGCGAGGCCGTTCCGGGTGACCGACTGCATCAGCGCACCGGCGACCGCCAGCATCGCCCCGATGAGGATGCCCAGGAGGATTCGCGGGATGCGGAACTCCCAGACGATCAGAAGTTCGTCGCTCGATGCGGCGGCGGGATTGAACACGGCCCGCCAGACACGGTCGGCCGGCAGGTTGAAGCTCCCCATCGGCAGGACCACCCCGACGATGGCCATGATGACCAGGATCAGGATCGCGCCGCGGATGATCGTCCGCGGCCGGTAGGGCAGCGAAAGCCAGCGGCCGATGCGGAACGTCCTCTGCCGCCGCGGACTGACGGGCACTTCCACCGCCGTCACAGGCGTCTCCGGACGAGGATGACGAAGATGGGCGCGCCGAGGAGTGCCGTCATGATCCCCGTGGCGATCTCCTGGGGCGCGAGCACGACGCGGGCGGCAAGGTCGGCGAGGACGAGGACGAGCGCGCCCACGACCGCGGAAAGCGGGAGGATGAGGCGGTTCTCGGTCGGAACGAACAGTTTCACCATGTGAGGAACCACGAGGCCGATGAAGCCGATCGGTCCCACCGCCGAGACTGCTGCCCCGGCCAGGAGCGCCGTTGCGAGGAGGCAGGCGATGCGGGCACGGCGAACCCGCACGCCGAGCCCGGTCGCCGCCGCTTCGCCGAGCGCCATCGCGTTCAGCTGCGGGGCGGTCGCGAGCGCAAGCAGCGCCCCGGCGGCCATCGGGATCGCGGCGTGCCTGAGGGCTTCGAGGCGCGGACCGCCGAGATTGCCGGCAAGCCACAGGCGGACGCTATCGAGCGTGGCTTCGTCGAACATCAGGATCGCCGACGTGATCGATCCCGCGAACGCCGACACGGCAACGCCGGCGAGCACCATCTTGAACGGCGTCGGCCCGGCGCGACCCGCCGATGAAAGGCCCATCACGATGGCAAAGACCGCGACCGCACCTGCAGCCGCGATCCAGGGCGTGCTCACGCCGGCCACGGCGCCGCCGAAGGAGGTGGCGACCACGACCGCAAGGGCGGCACCGGCGTTCATGCCGAGGATGCCCGGCCCTGCGAGCGGATTGCGGGTCACTGCCTGGATGGTTGCCCCCGCAAGCCCGAGCGCCGCGCCGACGGCGAGCGCTGCGAGGAGCCGCGGGATGCGGAGGCGGGTGATGATGAGATGGTCGAAATTGGTGGCGTCGAAGCCGAACAGCGCGTCGAGCGCGGTGGATGGCGACACGAACTTCGCCCCGAAACCGACATGGAGGAGCGATGCGCCTACGAGGGCGGCAAGGGCGATCAGCGCGAGCGTTCCGCCCGCCAGCCCCGGCCGGCGGAGGCGAGCCCCGACCGGCGTCGCGCTCCCCGTCACGGCTGCCACAGGGAACTCGGATCCCGGACGGCGATGCCGTGGTGGCGGAGGATCAGCGCCGCGGCGCCGATGTGGAAGTAGAAGTGCGGCAGCGAGTGGCGGGCGATGAAGTCGAAGCCGCTGAACGTCTCGCCCTCCTCGGTCACCTCGCCGTCCGCGGCGGCATCGATTGCCGCCGGGTCGAGCGCCGCAAGGAACCGGAGCGCCGCCGCCGCCTCGTCGGCGAGTTCCGCGAATGTCGCAACGGGAGCGGCCCGCCCGAGCACGATGCCGGAGAGCCGTGACAGGTCGCCGTCGACGTGGCGGCAGGCCCCCCGTGCATGTTGCCCGAAGGTGGGAAACCGGTCGGCGATCGGCTGGTCGAGGACGATCGCGGGATCGAGCCGAAGGGCCGCGGCACCGGCCGCGGCCTCCCCGATCATCGCGGCGAGCCCTTCTAGGCCACGGCGGTAGGCAGGCACCGCGACCGCATGGAGCGAAAGCGGCGTCACGGCGCGAGCGTTGCCTCGCCGAGGGCTGTGAACGGGCGCAGAACGATGTTCGCCATCAGGAAATCGAGCACGTAGCGGGCTGATGCGAAGGTCGCCGTCCGCATCTGCTCCCGGTCTATGAAGATGTGCTGGCCATACTTTGCGGCGTGGACGAACTCCTGCCACCCCGGCAGGGTCTCGTCGAAACGGGCCCTGATCGCGTCCGGGTAGTCATTCTCGCTGGCACTCCGAAACGTCGAGATCAGAAAATCGGTCTGCAGCTGCGGAAGGAGTTCGGCACTCATCGCAACGCTCGGCCCCGTCGCTTCGGCCACGATGGCGGGATAGGCGAAGCCGAGGGCGTCGATCATCTCCGTCAGCATGTCGTAGTGGCGAAGCACCTGGTAGGTGCCGACACCATGGTTGTCGATGTGCGAGACGACCACCCGCGCAGGGTCGCCGAGCGTCGCTTCGACGATTGTCCGGTAGCGCGCGAGCCGATCCGCAAACGCCGCCTCCAGTGCGTTGAACTGCTCCAGGCGTCCTGCCCAGTCAGCAACGCGGCGATAGCGCTCCAGCGATGTGTTCCCGCCGGTGAGGCGAGGATCGTTGGTCGCGAAGATCAGCAGGACAGTGGGGGCGATTGCCTCGAGCTGCGGCAGTCGGTCGGTCGCGGCCGCGACGGCCGGCGCGATGATGAGATCAGGCCGCAGCGCCGCGATCGCCTCGATGTCAAAATCGTTGTCCCCGCCAACGAACGCGATGGTGGATGCTTCGAACCTGAAGTCGAGGATGTCAAAGGCGCCGCGGACGTAAGGCTGTCCGCCGTTGATGGCGGGACTCACGACGCCACCCGCGCCGACAAGGTTCGCACCGAGCTCCAGCAGGGGGGCCGTGATCTGCTCGCCGCGTAGCGAAACGATGCGCTGCGGATCGACCGGAATGGCGACCTCGCGGCCGGTATCGTCCGTGACGGTCCGCATGGCCTGGCCGAACGCCGGCTGGACGCTCATCACCGCAACGATCGAGCCCAGGGCCAGGAGAAGCCCCCGGAGCGGGCGTGATGGGAATCTCATTTGCTTGTCCTTGGTTGAAGGTCGAGCGGGTCGACTTAGCCGTGCTGGTTGAGGAGGAGGCGGCGATACGGGTCGTCGGTCAGGAAGCGCCGAAGGTCGTAGCGGCCGTGGCGTGGATGCTCGAAAGCGGGCTTGCCGACGCGGGCGTCAGGGACCGCCGTGTAGTGCAGCATGAGCACGGCGCGCCGGCCGGCCGAGACCCGCCCGCCATAGTGAAGGCACCGGCTCGTATCGATGACGACGCCGCTGCCGGCGGGGCCGGTCAGGCTTAGGAAGGCGTCGCTACCGAAGCGGTCGGCAATGCTGCGGTCGGTCGGTTCCTCGTCGCCCGTCGCAGCGAGCGCCGCCGTGCTGAGGTCGAGCGGCAGGAATGAGAACGGACCTGTCTCCGGCCCGACATCGTCGAGATTGAGGAAGATGCGGAGCTTCCGTGACCTCTGGTCCGGCGCATCCCGATGGAGCCTCTGGGCATTTCTGAGCGACGGCCCGCCCTCCTCGGCCTGGGTGATATGAACGCCCATCTGCCGAAGTCGCGGGACGTGGCCAAAGTACCCGGTGATCGCCTCCGTCACCGGGCGTGACAGCGCGAACGCCACGATGTCCGGATGGCGGTCGAGATCCTCGTCCGCCATGATGTTGAAGGTGTGCGGACGTTTCTCGCCCGCCTCGACCTTGCCCCACAGCGCATTGGCGACTGGATCGGCGTCCCACGCGGCGAGGATGGCCCTGGCATCCCTCACCGCAGCCGCAGCGCCGGGGAGGGCGGTCTCGTCGAACAGCCGGCAGGCGGTCGCTGGCGGAATGAAGGTGCTGAAGGGACCTCCTTCCAGTTGCCGCGCGAGCCGCTTCCGTTCCCCGAGAACGATCGGGTGGGCGAGCCGTCGGCGGAGCTTGATCGCATCCCAGACCCGTGCGCGGGCAAGACCGAGCGTGTTCCCGGCGCTGACGATCCACTCGTCGACCCTCGCCGCGCCAAGTGCGGTCGTGTGAGCCATGTCCGTGTCCCCCGTCGGTGTCGAGACCTGGTCGGCCCGCTACGGCTGGTAGCCGAGCTCGCGTGCCACCAGTTCGCGGATCGGAACCCGCGGCGCGTCCGCGGCCACGGGCACGAACGGGCGGAGCAGGATCGCGTCCATGATGGCGTTCAGCGTGTATTCGCGGGCCGAGAAGGTGTTCGGCTCCATCTGGCCGAGGTCGATGAACACGTGCTGGCTGTTGGCGGCCGCGTGCACGAAGGGCGTCCAGCCCGGCGCGGCCTGATCGAACAAAGCGCGCGTGTCGGCGATGACATTGGCGTTGGCGCCCATGAAGAAATAGCCGCGCGTGAACAGGAAGTCGGTCTGGACCTCCGGCAGCCGCTCCGGGCTCACCGCGACCTGGCCGATGGCGCCGTCCGCGAGAAGGGCGGGTGTGTCGGCGAGGATCGGCGGATAGGAGAAGCCGAGATCGTAGAAGACATCGCCGAGCATGCCGACCGAGCGACGCAGCGTAATGCCGCCGCTTGCGCTCGCCGCGATATGGGCGACCACGATGCGGGACGGGTCGCCGACCGCCGCAGTCAGGACCGTGCGGTAGCGCTCGAGGCGGTTCTGCCACAGGCCGTAGAGCATCTCGAACCGGTCGGTCATGCCGACGATGTCGGCTAGCTGCCGGTACTTCTCGATCGCCACGCCCTCGACCCGCGTCTGGCTCAGGAGAACCGTCGGCGCGATGGCCTCGAGCTGACCGATGCGCGGCAGGTCCGAGGTGCGGCCGAGGATGAGGTCGGGTCGCGCGGCGGCCACGGCCTCGATGTCGAACTCGCCCTGCGTGCCGACGAAGGCGATGTCGGTGTTCTGCCAGCGGAACTCGAACAGGTCGTAGACGGACGGGATGTAGCGCTCGCCGCCGAAGATCGCGGGATTCACCCGCCCGATCGTGCCGACGACGTTGACGCCGAGTTCGAGGAGCGACGGGAAGATCGACTCGGCGTCGAGGGTAACGATGCGCTGCGGGCTGACCGGAATGGTCACCTCGCGCCCCGCGTCGTCAACGAAGACGCGGGTCTCGGTCGTCGCGGGTTGCGCCATGGCGGGAAGGGCTGCCACGCCGGCCGCCACAAGGGCGGCCAGACCGAATACGGCACGTCGTGAGAAGTCGAGGCTCATGGGAAGGTCTCCTGGATCGGCGCGAACGCCTGAGCGCTGTCTGCGCTGTGCTTGCGAAGAGTGGTCCGCACCGCTCGCCCGGGCGGCGCAGCGTCCGCTGACGGCCAAGCGCTCACGCGGCGACCGCGCCGGGCTGGGCGGTGCCGAGGAAGTCGGGCTTGCCGATGGGCACCCCGTTCTGGCGGAGCGTCACGTAGACGATGGTGAGGTGAAAGTAGAAGTGCGGCAGCGAGTGGCGCAGGATGTACTCAGACGCCTTCATGAGATGGCCGCCATGGGGGATCTCGCGATCGGCTCCGCCGTTGAGCCGCTCCGGTTCGACAGCCAGCAGGAACTCGAGGGCCGCCACGACCCGTCGCCGGAGCGCGACAATCGAGAGCGTCGGCCCGTCGATCGCTCGCGGCGGATCAATCCCGGCCGCCAGGGCCGGGTCCTTCTCGGCGTGTCCGCACGCGGCGATGACCTGCCGGCCGAGCGGGAAGAGCCGTTCGGCCAGGCTTTGACCGAGAAGCTCCGATTCGTCGCGCCCGCCGAGATGGGCCGCAGTCTTGTCCAGAATGCCGAGGAGTCCCCGGAGCCCGTCCCGGTAGCCGGGGATGGAGGCATCGTAAAGTGAGGGTTGCATTGGTGTTTTCCTTCTGCCTGGCTCAGGGCGCGCGTGGCACGAATTCGCGTGCCACGAAGTTCGCGACGATCCAGTCGAGCATCCAGCGCGCTGACGCGAAGGTCGCCGCGCGGGCCGGCCCGGAGTCGAGGAACAGCCACTGCCGGTTCTGGGTCGGGTGGAGGAAGGTCTTCCACTCCGGTCCGCCGAAGGCTGCATCGAGGCGGGCCGAGACGTCCGCGATCGTTCCCGGTGCAAGACCGCCGATCGAGATCAGGAAGTCGCCGTCGAGGGCCGGGAGCTGTTCCGCGCTGAGATAGACGCGGTCGCCGCCGCGGCCGGTGACGGGGCTCGTCAGGGTCTCCGTCTCGACGATCTCGGGATAGGCGAAGCCGATCGCGTCGAGCATCGCCGTCAGCATCCAGTAGTGGCGCCAGACGGTGAGCATGGTGACGTTGTCGAAGGCGAGGATCGTCACCGTGACGCTGGACGGGTCGGGTATCCGCTCAGCGACGAGTGCCTGCGCCACGGCGAGACGCTCATTGAAGATCGCCTGGAGCTCGGCAAAGCGGTCCATGCGGCCCGCGTAGTCCGCGATGCGGCGATAGACCTCCAGGGGGGTGTTGCCGTCGTCCCAGCCGCTCCAGATCAGCACGGTCGGCGCGATCGCCATCAGCTGGTCGCGGCGGTCGGCGTGCAGGTGGGAGCCGAGGATCAGGTCCGGCTGGAGCGCGGCAATGGCCTCGATGTCGAAGTTGTTGCCCGTGCCGACGAAGGTGATTCCGGAGTTCTCGAGCCGGAAGTCCAGCAGTTGGTAAGCGCCCTGAACGTAGGGCTCGCCACCATTGACCGCCGGATTGACGTTGCCGACGGTACCCACCACGTTCGCACCGAGTTCGATCAGCGGCGCCGTGAGATCCTCCGGCCGGAGCGCGACGATCCGGAGCGGACGGACGGGGATGGCGACCTCATTGCCAAGGTCGTCGGTGACCATCCTCGTCTCGACCGGCGCCGGCTGGCCCCCGGCGGGGACGGCGGCAACGGCGAGCGCTGCGGCCAGCGCCGCAAGCACGCTTCGGCGCGAGGCGACCACGCCCAATACCCTGCGCAACTTGTTCATTGAAGCCTCCCGGAAGTGGCCTTGCTGCGGGCTCTCTGTGCTGCGGCACCGCGATCGGCGGGCGTCACGACGGCGCATCGCTGCCAAGGAAATCTGGCTTCCTCAAAGCAACGCCGTTATGGCGAAGGATCACGTAGATGGTCGTGAGGTGGAAGAAGAACTGGGGGATGGAGCTCATCAGCATGAAGTCGGTCGATCCCATCGTCCGCAGATTGCCTTTTTCTGCCGAACCCAGGGTGATGCTGCCCGAGCCGGCGCGGTTCATCTCTGATATATCGATCGAGTCTACGAACATCGCGGTCTCGGCGACGCGCTCGTTCAACGCCTCATAGGTCTGGTCCGGCTTCGGGGCCTTGATGATTTCCCGGCCGAGGACGCGCTTCGTGTCGCTCCCGGCGCGATTGCAGGCGGAGACGACCTGACCGGCCAGCGGCCTCAGCCGGATGGCGATCTCCTTGTCGAGGAGGGTCTCCGAACCGGCGGCAGCTTCGTGGTCGGCGGCCTTGCCCAGCATGATGCGCAGGCCGTTCAGGCCGCGCTGAAAGAGCGGGATCGAGGCGGCGTAGAGTTCGGCCATTGCGGGTTCCTTGCCTTCAGGTCAGCGGAGAAGCAGCAGCGCCACCAGCAGCGCGGCGGCGATCCAGACGATGATGATGACGGCGGCGCCCGTCCGGCTGACCGGGCGCGCGGCGATCTCGGCGGCCGCGGCGCGGTGCTCTGCCATCAGCGTCGGCGGGATGAGCCGGACGGCGGCGAGGATCCCGAGCGGCACGATGATGAGGTCGTCGAGGTAGCCGAGGACCGGAATGAAGTCCGGGATCAGGTCGATCGGGCTGAGCGCGTAGGCGGCCACGGCGGCCGACAGCGCCTTGGCGTACCAGGGCACGCGGGGATCGCGGGCGGCGAGGTACAGCGCGATGACATCGCGCTTGATCGCCCGGGCCCACTGCCGAAGGCGGGCGAAGCGCGAGGCCGGCGGAGCGCTCCCGATGGCGGTCACGGGCGCGACCCGACCGGCCGGAGGGCAGTATTGGCCATCAGGAAGTCGCCGACGTAGCGCTCGCGGGCGAAGGCGGTGGGCCGCGCCCGTTCGAGATCGATGGACAGCCACTGGATGGTGCGCCGGAGGCCGGAAGCTCGGTGCATGGCGTGCCCCTGTCGACTGCGGCGGGTGGATCGCCGGTCCCAAGGTGGCACCGACGAAACATGACTATGCCACTCCTATTATTATCCCTAAAGCGCCGTGTCCACTGCAGCCAAAGCAATATGTCCCGTATTGCAGTATCATGCTCCGTCCGTTCGATCGGTGAGACGTATTGCAACACAACGTCAAAATAGAATGGCAGATTTCCTTGATTCAGGAGGCGCGCACTTAATCCATGTTATCGAACAGTGTTGTCTCGCCGCCGTCCGACCGCGCGCGATCACTCGCGCTCCGTGTCTTCGTCATCGGGTCATCAACCAAACGGTGGTGCGCGAATTGGCACCGGGGAAGGGTGCTGGGCGAGCAGCGAGACCGCAACGCCGCCGCTAGAGGCGCCCGATGCGTTCCAGCGCACGCCGGTCCAGGAGGTGCAGTTCACCCCGCGACAGGGCAAAGACCCCGCTCCTGCGATAGTCGGCGAGGAGTCGGCTGGTGTGGACCGTGGTGATGCCCGCCATGTCCGCCAGATCGGTCTGGCGGATGGGGAAGGGAATTGGCCCGGCGGCCGGCAGGCCCTCGACGTTCAGGCGCTCGAGGATCGAGAGGATGACGTAGGCAACGCGCTCCTTGGCGGTGCGACGGCCCAGGTTGACCACGAGGTCGGTGAGGCGCCTGTCCTCGTCGAGGATTGCGCTGCCGAACGCCTCGAACGCGGCGGGCCGGGTAACGAGGAGCAGCTTTACGCCGGCCCGTTCGAACCGGCTGTAGCGGGCTCGTGTCGTTGCCCTGATGGAGAAGTCCAGCGTCGGCGAGAAGACCATCCGGTATGAGCAGAAATCCCCCGGAAGGACCACCCTCAGGATCTGGCGCCGACCACTGTCGAGTTGGACCACCTGCGTGGCCCAGCCTTCCCGCAGCATGAGGACGTCCTCGCTGGGGTCGCCCGCGCGATAGATCGCCTCGCCGGCGCGCGCCACCGCCGTTGCGTGGCGCAGGAGGTCGCCCGTGGCACTGTCGACGAGTTTCTCCAGGGTGCCCGGCACCCTGCCGTTCCGGACGAGAGCGACGCTGTTCATTGGCCATCATCTGCAGGCGGCGGCCACGGGAGGCGAGCATCGGCCGTTGCGCCGCGCGACCATACACGACGCCGGCACCAACATGAATACAATACTCAGCATTCCCGCGAATGCGTCGCGAGAAAGGGCGGCCGATGCTATTCGGCGGCCAGCGCCGGCTCCGGGCGGTGCCGGGGAAGGCACCAGGGGCGGCCCGTCTCTGGATGATGCGCGACGTGAACGGGAATGCCGAACACCGCCTCGATATTGTCGGCAGTGAATGTCTGGAACGTTTCCCCTGCGGCGTGAATCCGGCCATCCCTCATCATCACGAGGTTGTCGGCGTAGGCCGCGGTGAGGTTGAGTTCGTGAAGCACGACCACGATCGTCCTGTCGAATTCGCGCGTGAGCCGGTGCAGGAGTTCGAGCATCTCGACCTGATAACGGAGGTCGAGGAACGTCGTTGGCTCGTCGAGGAGGATCGTCGCCGCCTCCTGCGCCAGCGTGAGCGCGAGCCACGCGCGCTGCCTCTGGCCGCCGGAAAGCGTGTCGACCTGACGGTCCGCGAGGCGGATCGTATCGGTCAGCCGAAGCGCGGCTTCCACGGCGACCTCGTCTACCTCGGTCCATTGCCGGAAGATACCCTGGTGCGGATAGCGGCCCCGCGAGACGAGATCGTAGACCGTGATCGCCTCCGGAGCGTTCGGGTTCTGCGGCAGCAGGCCGAGTTGCCGCGCCACCTCCCGCGTCGGCATCCTGTGGATCGCCCGACCATCGAGGATTGCAGCGCCGGCCTGTGGCGCCAGTATCCTCGCGAGAACGCTGAGATAGGTGGACTTGCCACAGCCATTCGGCCCCACCAGCGCCGTCATCGTCCCGGGCGCGAAATCGAGCGTCACATCGTCGAGGACCGGCAGCTTGTCGTAGCCGGCGACGAGGTTTCTTGAGGCAAGCACGCCCATCGGGAAGTCCGTCCGACTGTGTTGGCTCCAGGCTAAGCCACGAAATCGGAATTCACCACTCATATTTCGTGGTCCGTCCAACGCAGTTCGCAGCCTGCCCGACGCAGGTTCAGGTCACGTGGGCGGATACGCCTCGCAACGGGGCGGCTGATGATGGCGGGCCGCGCGGGGCTCGCCGATGTCGAGCGTGACCTCATCCGGACACGGATGTCGAAGGGCCGGAACCGGGCGGAACACCTTGTCGAAGGGCGCCGCAGACGACGGCAGCAGCGGATGGCGTGCCGCGATCTCCCTTGTCTGGAACTCGGCGAACTGACGGAGACTGATGAGCACCGCCTGCGCCTGGCCGCGGTGGCGGCCTTGAGCGGTCAGGGTGGTGGCGCCGTGGACCACGGCAGTGACGCAGCGGCGGTAGTCGGCTAGGATGCGCGCGGCTGGCGGCATCAGGGAGAGAGGCAGATGCGCAATCTCCGCTCGTACCGGCCGGCGATCATTGCCGGCGCTCTTCTCGCGGCCGGCGGCGGATCGGTCGCGGCTCATCACGGATGGGCGTGGACGTCGCCCGAGCCTTTCACGCTCACCGGCACCGTCACCGAGATCTACATCGGAAACCCGCATGTGACGCTCGAGGTGCAGACCGAGGAGGGTCTCTGGCACGTCGACCTGGCGCCATTGATCCGGACGACCGAAGCCGGCTTCACGCAGAACTCGGTCTCGGTCGGCGAATCCGTTACGCTGTACGGCCATCGTTCAACCATGCCGGAACTGGCGATGAAGGCCGTACGCGTGGTGGTCAATGGCATCACCTACGACGTCTATGCCGACCGAACCGCGCCGTTCGACTAGGCGATCGACCACGGGGCGGAGCGTTGCCGCGACTGTCGCAGGCGCGGCGTTGCTGGTCGCCGTCGCAGAACCTGCATCGGCCCAGGTAATCGACGACTGGCTCGCCGCCCTTCGCGACTGGCGCGTGGCCGAGCAGCTGCGCCTCTCCTTCTACGCCTATCCGATCGTCAACACCCTGCACATACTTGGCTTCGCCCTCCTGATCGGCGGCATCGTCCTGGTCGATCTCCGGCTTCTCGGCCTGTTCGCCCGGACACCGGTGACCTTCTTCGGGCGGATCCTCGAGCCGATGGCCATCGTCGGCCTCCTTCTCGCCGCCACGGCCGGGTTCCTCCTGTTCGTCGTCAAGCCGCTCGACTACGCCGAGAACCCGTCCTTCCTGGTGAAGATGGGACTGATCGCCGCCGGCATCGTCAACGGCGTCACCCAGCGCTTCGGCTCCCGCTGGCGCGTCGCCATGAATGAAGGCGTGATCGCGCCGAGCATGCGGGTCCAGGCTTTCCTGTCGCTCGTCATCTGGACGGCCGCGCTTTTCGCCGGCCGCTTCATCGCATTTCTGGAATAGTCACGGCTCGGTTCGCCGGATCGGAACGTCCGTGTCCCGTCCGCATCGCGAAACTCCACGAGCCTGCGGCCCCTGCCGTGGCCTTTGCCGGCCGTCGGACCACCCGACAATGGCAGTCGCGGCCTTGCGAGATCGGTATCATCATCGGTCGACCGAACCTGCCGCATCCGCCCAACAGGGCGCCCGCCACAGCAGGCACGGAAGGATCGCCTGAGACAATCGTGTCATTCGCCGGAGTGTCCTGATGACCAATCGCCCCGAGGCCGAACGGGGTCGCGACACGAAGGACGCCGAGCGGGCGTTGCCCTACGCGCAACTGCTCCGGTCGCTCGAGGTGCAGGGGGCGCCGCTTCCGCATGGGTGGCAGGCGGGCTTCGACAGGCGCGCTTTCGGCCCGGCGCTCCGATGTTGCGCGGTGCTGGCGGATTTCCGCGCGGCAGCGTTCGTCAATGCCGCCGAGCGGACGGTGGCGATCGCCATCCCCGGGACGCGGGTCAACCTTCGCGGGTCGCTCGGGGTCGTGCATCGCCGCGTCTTCGGCGGCGCATCGAAGCTCGCAATGGCCTTCGTCGGCCTCGTCCGCGCGGAGCTTCGGGATCACGCCGTCACGATCGTGGGGCATTCGTCGGGCGGCGGCATCGCAAGCCATGTCGGCGCCGCACTCGGCCTTCCCAGTATCACTTTCAACGGCGCGCGGACGCGGGCGGCGCTGCTCAACAACGGCGATCGGCAGCTGAATGTCATCGTGCGCGGTGACTTCTGGGGCGATCCGAATGTCCTCCCGGGCCGCCTCGCGGGCCGGACATTGTGGCTGGACGGCGAAGGCGCCGGCCCGCGCGGGCGCCATTCCATGTCGACGATCGTCGAGCGTCTCGAGGGCCTCGTCGGGTCCGCGAGAACCCCGACCGAGCATCCGCCGACGCGTGGTGCTCGCCGCACGACAGACAGTTCGGACGAGGCGGTGTGAGCCGTCCCGGGTGAAGCGGAGCCCCGCCCGACCTAAGCCGCTCTCGCTACCTGATCGGCCAGAAGCCGGCCAAACACCTCCGTAGGCGCGATGCCTTCGGCCTCGCCCTCGTAGTTGAGCTGGAAGCGGTGACGGAGCGTCGGGGCGAGGACGGCTTCGAGGTCCTCGAAGGCGACGTTGTACCGGCCGGAGATCAGGGCATGTCCCTTGGCGGCGAGCACCATCGCCTGGGCGCCGCGGGGCGACAGGCCGAAGCGGAAGTAACGGGCAACCATCGGGGACGCTGACGGGAGGTGCGGCTGGGTGGCGATGGCAAAGCGCGCGACGGCACGCTCGACGTGCCAGGCGATCGGGATGTCGCGCACGAGCTGCTGCGCCAGCAGGATCTGATCCGCGTCCAGGACCTGCGACGGCGTCGCCACGGTCCGGCCGGTCGTCAGACCGAGGATGCCTTGCAGGTCGTCCTCATTCGGGTAGTTCACGAGGCTCTTGAACAGGAAGCGATCGATCTGCGCTTCCGGCAGACGATAGGTTCCTTCCATCTCGACCGGGTTCTGCGTGGCGAGGACGAAGAACGGGCTCGGCAATGCCATCGTCCGTCCGGCGGTCGTGACGGTGTGTTCCTGCATGGCCTCCAGCAGCGCGGACTGCGTCTTCGGCGTGGCGCGGTTGATCTCGTCGGCCAGCAGGATCTGCGTGAAGATCGGGCCGGCCTGGAACTGCAGCTTGCTGCGGCCGGAATCGTCCGGGACGAGGGTCATGCCGCCGGTGATGTCTGCCGGCATCAGGTCGGGCGTGAACTGAACGCGCGCGAACGACAGTCCCGCCGCCAGGCCGAGCGTCCGGACCAGCAGCGTCTTGCCGACCCCGGGCGGGCCCTCCAGCAACACATGCCCGCCGCTGATCAGGGCGATCATCAGCTGATCGACGACATCGCTCTGGCCAACCACGGCCTTGGCGATCTCGGCCCTGGTCCGGTTCAGGCCATCGACCAGGCGGTCGATGTCCTCCTTGCCGACGATCGACGCTGCCGCGTTGCTGTTGTTCGAAAGCATCCTCTTCTCCTGTCAGCGCCCTCCGTCGTCATCGGTCAGGCGGACACGCTTCTGTTCGGCCAGGAACCCAACCCCGCGCGTAGCCATTTCACGCCGACAGCCGCGTGTCGATAGCTGAGTATCAAACTCATGATTCGCGCGGTGACGTATCCAGCGCAGGTTGCCTCACCGGCGGCTGGCGCCGCCGGGTGGAGCGTGTGCCATCCTCGCTGCCGGGCAGCATAGTGACGTCAGGAGAGGAACCGCATGCGCGGAGGCTGAAGCGCCACAATCGGAGGCGTCTGCCTACCATGTGATCAAGCACGCCACTCGCGCACCGCGAGAAGGGACCGTGGATGAGGCCCACCAGTCTGAGCAGGGCGAACAGTGCAGTCGCCGCGCGACGGGCTCTGATCCTACAAAGGCACCATGGCGTCTTCAAGGAGTAGGTGGGTCTTCTTCCAGACTGCTCCTCTGACCCATCATATCCACCTGATACAGCCACAGGATGCGCACTTTTCGATAGGTGGACGGATGGTTGTGGACAATGTTTAATCGTCGTGCGACAGATCAAACGTGACCCAAAGAGTCATATTAAAGAGGGAGGCTTTGAAATGAGGGTAACCGCAGGGCTTTTGCTCGCGTCCGCTTCGTTGGTGGCGTCGGCAACGTTCGCTGCAGCGCAGACGGACCCGTTTGCGAATTTCACCCCCGTCACGGACGCCATGCTTGCCGATCCCCCGGCTGGTGACTGGCTGATGTGGCGCGGCACCCAGAACCACTGGGGCTACAGCCCGCTCGACCAGATCACCACCGACAATGTCGGCGATCTGCGGATCGTCTGGTCGCGGGCGATGACCGAAGGGCACCAGGAGGCGACGCCGCTCGTCCACGACGGGATCATGTACATCCCGCACCCGCGGGACATCATCCAGGCGCTCGATGCCACCACGGGCGACCTCCTCTGGGAGTACCGCCGTGAACTGCCGGCCGAGGGCCTGCCGTCGATCATTCTCACCCGCAACGTCGCGATCTGGGAAGACCGGATCATCTTCAACTCGAAGGACAATTTCCTCGTCGCGCTCGACGCCCGGACCGGTGAACTGGTCTGGGAGACCGAGGTCCGCGGCCAGGAGGACTGGGGCTGGTCGACGTCCGGCCCGATGATCGCCAACGGCATGGCGATCTCCGGCCGCAGCTGCGCCCAGCAGACCGGGACCGGCGGCGCCGACACCTGCTTCCTCACGGCGCACGATCTCGCGACAGGTGAGGAGATGTGGCGCTTCTACACCCTGCCGCAGCCCGGCGAGCCCGGCTACGAGACGTGGGCCGGCATCCCGGACGATGCCCGACGCCATGTCGGTAGCTGGATCACGCCGAGCTTCGATCCCGAGCTCAACCTTGTCTACTTCGGCACGTCGGTCACCTCGCCGTACTCGAAGTTCTACAAGGTCGATGCGGCAAACCTCGACGACGAGTTCCTTTATCAGACCTCGACGCTCGCGATCGACGCGACGACGGGCGACCTCGTCTGGTACCAGCAGCACATCCGCGACCAGTGGGACCTCGACCATCCGTTCGAGCGTATCCTGGTCGATACCGTTATCGCTCCGAATCCGGATGAAGTTCGCTGGATCAGCCCGAACGTGGTGGCTGGCGAGGAGCGCCGCGTGTTGACCGGAATTCCGGGCAAGACCGGCATCTTCTACTCGATCGACCGTGCTACCGGTGAGTTCCTGTGGGCGCGTGAAACCGTCTACCAGAACGTCATTTCGGACATCGACACCGCCACCGGCCGGGCGACACATCCGGTCGAAATGATCCCGACTGCGATCGGTCAGTCCCTCCAGGTCTGCCCGCCGGCCGTCGGCGGCAAGGACTGGCCGGCGGGCGCCTACAGCCCGCTGACCAACACGATCTACTACCCGCTGCACAATCTGTGCATGAACTCGATCACGCTGGAGACCGACATCCGCCTCAGCCCGTATGTCCTGGCCCCCGGCGCGACCAACGCCGGCACCATCCGGGGCATCAACGTCGAGACAGGCGAACAGACCTGGATCTGGGAGAACGCCACCCCGCAGATGTCGCTCCTGACGACTGGCGGCGGCCTCCTGTTCGGCGGTGACGTGAACCGTCGTTTCCGGGCCTTTGACCAGGAAACGGGCGACGTGCTGTGGGAGCAGATCATGCCGGCGCAGGTCGGTGGCTTCCCGGTCAGCTACGAGGTCGACGGTCGGCAGTACATCGCCGTGCCGGTGGGCTCGTTCCTGCTCAGCGGCGCGTACACCGGCCTCAACCCGGACCAGCGGCCGGGCACGGGCGGCAACGCGATCATCGTCTTCGCGCTGCCTGAGAACTAGACGCGCCCGGCAACGGGGGCTAGCTCATCCCTGAAAGGACGCCGCACGATGCGGCGTCCTTTTCTCATCGAGTGCAAGCGGCAGAGCATGCTGGTGATGTTGCGTCGATTGACTTCCGTCGTGGCGTTGGCTTTCGCTTTGACAGGCCCGGGAAGCTCGGCGTTCGGGCAAGCCACCCCCGCGGTGCCTGAGGATTTCCTCGACCATGTCAGGCGAAGCGGCGATCGGATTCACTTCTGCCTGAACCCGGCCAGCGCGCTGATGGAGTTCGATCGCGCCGTCGGCCAGCGGCTGGCGGACATGCTCCTTCTGCCCGCCGAGTTCAACCAGCTTGCCAACCTCAACAGTCACTACGGCCTGGACTACCGGATTACGCTGACCGACAGCGACCTGTTCATCCAGGTGAGCAATGAATGTGATGCCCTGATCGGCTTTCCGAACCCCGCCATAGGAACGATCCAGGAATGGCTGATGACGACCCAGCCCTACTACAAGCCAAGGTTCGTGCTCGCATTCGGCCCGGGCGTCGGAGCGGGCATTGACGATCTCGCGGCGGGAGCCATCATCGGGAGCAGGGTCTCCGTGTACGCGGATTCCTTCCTGCGCGCCTTCCTCGAAACGCAGGGGAACCGGTGGCAGCGACGGATATATTCCGGCAATGACGGGATCGTTGCGGACCTTGCAAGCGGCGCCATCCAGGCGGCGGTGGTCTGGGAGCCTGCCATCAATCTGGCCGCCGCCACCGATCCTCTGGCGACGGGGATACGTGTCGTCGATCAGCCTTTTGCGCTGCCCGTTCTGGAGCTGGCGATTGCGTTGCCGACGAACCAGGTCTTCCTGAGGAACGCACTTGATGCTGCGATTACCGAGCTGCGGCGTGGCGGCTTGAATCAACTGCTGGCCGAATTTGGTCTCCCGGCTGAGTAAGCCGGAGCGTTCGCCCAGTCCGATTGTCTTGGTGCAGAAGAAGGGAAATGGCATGAATAGAAAGCTTGCGCGGATCCGGAACGGCATACTCGCGATCGCGCTCGGCGGCGGCGCATTGGTGGCGGCGAGCTCCGCCTTCAGCTTCGATCCGCCTGTTACGGTCTGGACCGGCGTCTACACGGACGTCCAGGCAGATCGCGGGATGGCGACCTTCACCAGTCGCGGCTGCGCCGGCTGTCATGGCGCCGACATGAACGGCACGCCCGGCGGTCCTGGGCTCGTTCGCGGCGGCTTCCCGCTGCTGTGGTACGACAAGTCGGTCGGCGAGTTCATGGACTGGATCGTCGCCAACATGCCTCCCGGCAACCCCGGCAGCCTCGGGCCGTCTGAGTACGCCGATATCGTCGCCCAGATCCTCCGCGCTAACGGCTTCCCCGCGAGCGAGACGATCGAGCTGACCCCGGAGAACGCGCCCGGCGCCATGATCACGCGCGCCACGCCCTGATCGACGGGACTGCGGGCCGCGGCGAACCGTTCGCCGCGGCCGCTCTGTCGCGCGACGCGCGGCTGGCCGATGGCCGACAACAAAACGAAGAGCCCCAATTGAATCTGCGCCGTACCGATCGCCGAGCCGTTCCTGGGGTTCTTCCGACATCAGTCGGACGATGACGAGCGCCGTGGGCCTGGTGCAGGGCGGCAGGCCGGGCGGCGTTGCCGATGCGCTTGCCGATCTCGGTCGTGCCCGGCGGCGAGCCATAGTGCTCCGCCTCGTGACGGCCTCGTTCGTGGCAGTCGCCAGCGGCCTCGCCGTGTTCTGTATTCTCCAGGTCGCCTATGCCGTGCTCGGCAAGCCTGACTGGATCGGCGCACCCGGCCTTGCGGCGCCGGATGCCTTTGAGCGGGTCGTGGGCGATGCCGGAGCGCGGCATGCCATGGCGGGCCTCATTCTTGCCGTTGCCGTCTTCGCAGGGCTTGCCGTGCTCGCAATTCGCCGGAGCCCCTCTCTCATCCTCCTCGCCCGCCGCGCGGATCGCACCTTCGGCAACAAGGAACGACTGAGCACCGCGCTTGAACTGCGCGCCGCCGGGCACCTCGGCCCGGTCGGGCAGGCGCTGATGTCCGACATCGAGGCGAGGCCGAGCTCGATCAGCGTCCGCCGGCTCGTGCCGTTCAGCCTACCCCCCGCCGCCTTCGCTGCGATCGCGCTTCTCGTGGCCGCGCTGGTCATCGTCGCGACCGGTCTTGGCAGGCCCGACGTTGCGGTGGTGACGGAGGCGAGTGCGACGGTCCTCGATGCGGACGAACGGGAAGAGATCGCCGAGAATGTCCGCCGTATCGCGGCACTCATCAACGCCGATGCGACGGCGCGGAACGACCCATTCCTTGCCGCGGTGGCGCGCGAACTCGAGCAGGTCGGCCAGGCGGTTGCCGCGGACGCGGCGATGGATCGTGGCGACATTGCCGCGGCGCTCGAAAGGCTGCGCAGCCACGCGGCGGCAGCCTACCAGGCCGCCGGCGTCGCCGAAGGCGCTCCAACGGACCTGACGCGGCTCGTGGAAGCCGCCATCCGCGAGATCCAGGCCCCCGCCGCGGCCGCTGCTGCTCCCGCGGGTGACTTCGCACCACCCGCCGGCACGCCTTCCGCGCCACAGGCGGCCGGCCCCGGGGAAACGCTGCCGGAGCGCGCCGGAGCAGGTGAGGTTGACCTTCCGCTTGGCGAGATGCTCGCGGCGCTCGAGGAGGATCGGCAATTGCCGCCGCAAGGCTTTGGCGTGGCGGCCACGGCTGCCGGGGAAGTCGATGTCCCGCAATACGACGACATCGCCGCCCAGGGTGCGCCGGCTCCCGGCCAGCCGGGTCAGGCCGAGGTCGAGGTGGAACTCGCCGGGATGGTGCCGGCGGGAGCGGCCGCCAACGCCGGCGCGGAGGAGGGCGACGCCGTCGGCGGCGGCACTCGCGATCTCGAAGACGGCACCGTGACCGAGTTCGGCGACCCGCTCGCAATGGCTGGCGAAATGCTGCTTGCCGACGCGGAACAGGGCGACGGGCGGCGCATCCGCCTCGACGCGCCCCCGGACGCCATGGCCCTTGCGCTCGCGGCCGGCGAGGCCACCGACGGCGGCGGCTGGGTACGCCTTGTCGAACACGAGATCTCCCGGCCGAGCCTCCCCCCCGAACTGCGCAGGATCCTCCAGGCGTATTTCGGCGCGACGGTAGCAGCGACTCCGTGACCCTCCTTGCGCCGGCCTGGCTGCTTCTCGGCGCCCTGGCGGCGGTGGTCGTGGCGCTGCACGCGCGGCGACGGCGGCGTGTGGAGATTCCCAGCCTCCAGATATGGTCACTGCTGGAGCGGTCGTCTTCGCGGACGCGCTCCTTTCGCCGGCCGCCGCTCAACCTCATCCTTGCGCTCCAGCTGCTTTTCGTCCTCCTGATCGCCATCGCGCTCGCGCGTCCGACCGCTGGCGCCGATCCCGACCGGCCGGATCACGTCATCTACGTGCTCGACGCCTCGGGGAGCATGCGGACCGCGACCGGAACCGGCGACCGCCTTGCCGCGGCGATCGATCACCTGCGGCAGCGCATCGAAGCTCGCACCGACGCGGATCGCGCTTCCGTGGTGACGGCCGGCCCGGTCGCCCGGCTGCTGATCGCCCGGCAGACGATGCCCGGCGGCATGCTGCCGATCCTCGACCTCGCGGCCGCCGGCGACGGGGCAGCGGACTGGGCCGCCGCAGCCGAATGGGCCGCGATGACGATCCGGCCGGGCGAAACGACGCGCGTGGTCGTGATCACCGACGGCGCCGACGGTGGCGACGCGGTGCTGGCCGATCTTCTCGCTGGGGTGGACATGGCGCGGCTCCTCGTCGGCGAGCCGGCAGCGCCCAATGCGGGGCTGACGGCCGTCGTCGAAGCCCTGCCCGGCCAGCCCGGGGTGTGGCGGGTCACCGGCTCGGTCCTCGCCACGGGCGACGCCGGGATCGCCGAAGTCTCGGTGAGGTTCGCCCGCTCCGGCGGCAGCGACTTCCTCGACTGGGGCGTCATCCCCCTCGGTGAGGTCGAGGCACAGGCATTGGACGGGACAGCTCCCGCGCGACCCTTCGAGGCAGAGCTCAGCCTGCCGGGTGCGGGGACGCTCGTGCTGGCGCTGCCGCAGGATTCGGGTCCGCAGGACAACGCTGTGTCGTTCGTTCTGCGCGATGCGCCGCGGATGGTCAGGATCCTCCTCCTCGGTGCCGAGAATCCCGACCTCGTGCGGGCACTTCGTGCGGTGCCGTTCGTCGATCTCCTGGCCTCCGATGCGCTTCCGGCCGACGACGAAGCGTTCGACCTGGTCGTCGTCAACGACGTGGCGCTCGAACGGCGCCCGGACACCAACGTCCTCTGGCTCGGCCGCGGCGGCGTCGCCGGCGACGCCGAGCCGGCTATCATCGCGGACGCGACACTCATCGGCTGGAACGACAACCACGTCCTGTCGCGCGGCATTGACTGGAGGGAGCTCGCCGCCCCGCGGATCTACGCCGTGCCGACGCGCCCGGGGGCCGAAGTGATCGTGGAGGCGGCCGGTGGTCCGCTTGTCCAGGCCCGTACTACCGCCTCGGGCCGCGAGGTCGCAATCGCGGTCGGCCTTGAAGGCGCGGACTGGGTCCGGACGACCGGCTTCCCGGTCCTCATCGCGAACATCGTCGGCTGGCTCGGCATTGCCGGCGACGACGTGGCCGCCTCCTGCACGGTCGGGGCCCGCTGCCTGGTCGAGGCCCGGTTCGCGGGGCAGCCGATCTCGGACGCCACAGGCGCCGTTGTTCGCCCCGCCGCGCCCGCCGGGAGCGAGCATGTCCTGGAGACGTCATTCGTCCCCGAGCGCGCCGGTCTCTACCGCATCGGCAACGGGGACGACGCGATCGTCGTCGCGGTCAACGCTTCGGGACTGGCCGAGACCGCCACGGCACGGCTGCCCGGTGCCGAGGGGACGCCGGTGACGGATCTCCCTGGCAACCTGCCGCCGCCTTGGTGGTGGATCGTGCTGGCGGCGCTCGTCGTGTTGCTGCTCGAGGCATGGCTCGCGGGACGGGGCCAGGAGCGCTTCCTCCAGCGGACCGCGCTGACCGCCGGCGTCCCGCATTCGGGTCGGCGGCGCGCGCTCCTCGCGCTGCGCGTCGCCGTCCTCTGCCTTCTGGCAGCATCGCTCGTGCAGTTGCCATGGCCGACGCCGGAGCCGGCCGCATACGTCGTGGCCGTCGTGACCGGCGATCTGCCCGGGACTGACGGTGGCGCGGCCCGCCGTGAACTCACCGCCGCCATGGCAGCCCCGGAGACGTCTCTAGGCACCGGGTGGGTCGTCGCGGGCGCCGTGCCGCGGGTTGCCTCGGACCTGTTCGCCCGCGGCGGGCAGCCGACGGCGAGCGCAATTCCCCTCGGCGCCGACCTGGAAGGGGCGGCGCTCCTCGCGGTCGCCATGCTGCCGGGCGACCGGCCCGGCCGCGTCGTGCTTGCCGCCGACGGCAACGAGACCACGGGCCGGCTCGGCGACGCAGCAGCATTCCTGACATCGCGCGGTGTGCCGGTTGACGTCCTGCCGCTGGACGACCATCCCGCTGGCGAGGTGCTCGTCGAAACGGTTTCCGTGCCCACGGCCATCAACGAAGGCGAGGCGATCCCGCTCGCCGCAATCGTCGTCAGCCAGGCTGCGACCGCGGCCCGCGTCTCGGTGATGCAGGCGGGCGTCGTCGTGGTCGAAGAGGACATCGATCTCTTCCCCGGCCGCAACCTCGTCGAAGTGACGCTCCCCGCTGGCGTGGCGGGCGATACCCTGTTCGAGGTCGTGGTTACGGCAGCGTCCGACGTCATCCCGGGCAACAACCGGAACGGCACCATGGCCTCGATCGCAGCCGGGCCGTCGGTGGTCATCGTGACGCCGGATACCGACTGGGGCAATTTCTTCGCCGATGCGCTCGCGGTTCAGGGCCTTGCGGCGACCGTCATCGCCCCGGACCGGACGCCGTGGTCGCTGGCGGGATGGCTCGAATACGACCTTGTCGTCCTGATGAATGTTCCGGCGATCGATCTCGACACCCGCAAGCAGGAGATGCTGGAGGACTACGTCACCGTCCACGGCCGGGGGCTCCTGATCCTCGGCGGCGAACATGCCTTCGGCCCCGGCGGCTACTACCAGACGCCGCTCGAGCGCATCTCGCCCCTGTCGAGCCGCATTCCTCACGAGGCGCCCGTTGCCGCGCTCGCCTTCGTGCTGGACCGCTCGGGCAGCATGCAGGCGCGCGTGGAGGATTTGAGCCGGCTCGACATCGCCAAGGAGGCGACACTCAGCGCCGTCAGCCTTCTCAACGACGAGAGCCAGGTCGCCGTCATCCTCTTCGACAGCGAATCAAGGGTCGTGGTGCCGCTTCAGGCCCGGAAGGACGAGGCGGCCATCGCGGCGGCCCTCGCTCCGATCCAGCCCGGTGGCGGCACGGTGCTCTTCCCGGCGCTCAGCCTCGCCTTCGCCGAACTGCAGCGGTCGGACGCGGAAGCCCGTCACATCATCATCATGACCGACGGCCTCGTTGAACCGGCGGAGTTCGCACCCCTGGTGGCGCAGATCCGTGAGGCTGGCATCACCATCTCGGCCGTTGCGATCGGCGATGCCGCCCGCAGCCCCGAACTGGAGCCGATTGCCCGTCTCGGCGGCGGCGCTTTCCATGCCACCCGCGACGTGAAGGCGTTGCCGAGCATCCTGTCCCAGGAGGCGATGCTGCTGTCCGGGACGCCGGTCGTCGACCGGACGAGCCCGGTCTTCTGGGTCGACCGCAGCGCCGCATTCCTCACGGGGCTGCCAGACGAGATGCCGCCGATCGAGAACTACGTCGCGACGACCCCCCAGCCGGGGGCCACGGTTCACCTCGCCCTGATCGACGAGGAAGGCGAGACAATCCCGGTGCTGGCATCCTGGCGGCAGGGCGCAGGCAGCGTCCTCGCGCTGGCGACCCATGGGGCGGGATCGGGGACGCAGAACTGGCTTCGGCTGCCGCAATACCCTCTCCTCTGGGCGCAGGCAGTGCGGAGCTTCCTGCCGATCGTGGAAGGGCCGGGTCTGCATGCGAGCTTCACCCGGACCGGCGATGAGGTTGCGATCCGCGTGGATATTCTGGACCCCGATGGCGTGCCGCTTGCCGGACAGACAGTGACGGCCACCGACCTGGCCGGCATCGCAGTCGACCTGCGGGCGACGGCGCCGGGCCGTTATGAGGCGGCGCTCGGAACGCTTCCCGCGGGAACCCATTCGTTCAGCGTGGCGGGAGCGGACCTCACGGTCACCGCCTCCCTTCATGTCGGATACCCGGCGCGCCTCGACTTCGGCCGGGCGAACGTGGACTCCCTCGCGGCGATCGCCACCGCCACAGGCGGCGCCGTCCTGGTCGACGCGGGAGCCGCGCTGGCGACGGGATCACGCTGGGTGGCGCGGCCGCAATGGATCGGCTGGGCGCTCATCGCGCTCGCGCTGTTCTTCCTGGACCTCGCTATCCGCTACGCACCGACGCTCCTGGGCATTGCGCGCAGGCCCGTTCCAGTGGGCGGAGGGCCGGGTGCGTCCCGAACCCTCGGCAAAGGCCTCCCCGCCTAGGTCGGGGATCGCAACTCCGGCCGGACGCTGTCTCGCTGGCCGCTCGATGACAACCCCGCCCCGGGGCGGACGCCGGCAAGACCGTTGGGGAAGCCTCCCGCTCCAGGGACCTGGCCGCCGCGGTCGCCGATGATGCTACTCATGCGCTCCGTTCCGCAGGGCGCCGTCCTCCCCTCCTGTTGTCCCCGATTGAATCGATCCATGCGCCTCTTCACATGCGAGACCTTCGGCCGGACGTCGTTCTTCGAGAACGCCCGATGCGAGCACGGCAGCGCGTGCCTCGGCGTCCTGCCTGAGCGGGGGCCCCGTTCGGCGATCGAGCCCTTGGCCGTCAACAGCCTCAATCGCTGGACCGGCCAGCCCGGCTTCCATCCGTTCGTGCTGCCTCCGCCGGTCGTCGGCAGGACTTCATGATCCTGCGCCTTGCACCCGGGGCGCCCTCTCTCCTCGGTGCGCCGACGACGGTCGCCGCGCGACTGATCGGCGCAACGCTCCTTCACGGCGGCGTGGGCGGCACCATCGTCGAGACCGAGGCGTATGACGAGACGGATCCGGCCTCGCACAGCTTCGTTGGCCCGACCCGGCGCAACCGCGCCATGTTCGGACCGGCGGGCCATCTTTACGTGTATCGCTCCTACGGCATCCACTGGTGCCTCAACGTCGTCTGCGGTCCCGCCGGCACGGGTGGGGCAGTCCTGATCCGGGCGCTCGAACCGCGCCACGGCATCGCGGAAATGCGTGCCCGCCGCGGCGTCGACGATATGCGCCTCCTCTGCTCCGGCCCCGGCCGCCTCTGCGCCGCGCTCGGCGTGACCGGCGCGCTGGACGGAACACCGATCGGCGGCGCCGTATCGATCGTGCTGTCCCCCGACTCCCCGGCCATCCGCACAACGCCCCGCATCGGCATCACGCGGGGGACCCACCTCGACTGGCGGTTCGTGGCCGACGGCTCGCCCTGGCTGAGCCGAAGGGGATAGGCACCCGCAACACGGAGCAGCCAGCTGGGGGAAGGAAGTTCAACGGCGTCGGCGGCCGTACGCTAGCGTGCACCGGCCCTTCTGGCTCTCCTTCTCTGGCCCCCCCGCCATCCGGTTAGTCCGATGAAGATGAAGGACAATTTGCCGAAGTCTCCTGCTACCCCTGCAACGTCCTGCACGCGGATTCTCTGTACGGTTGCACAAATGCCACACGTGAATCACCGCCAGCGTGTACCGTGTGGCCTCTTTCAATCCTGCTGAGGGGGATCCCTGAAATGAAGCGTCTTCTGCTCACCGCATTCGCGGCGACGGTGACTGCCAGCGGCGCGCTTGCCGCCGACGTCATGCCGATCGTCGTACCGCCGCCGCCGCCCATCGTGGTTCCGGTGCCGGAGCCCAGCAATCTCTACGTCTCGGCCTTCGGCGGGATCGTGCTCGTCCGGAATGCGGTCTGGTATCAGCCGGATCCGGAGGCGACCCTTCATCTCCGCGGCTTCCGCCTCGGTGGCGCCATCGGCATGAACATCGGTGGCGGCCCGCTCGCCGTGGAAGCAGACGTCACCTGGGCCCGCGCATCCTTGACGGCCGTGTGTGCGCCGCCGCCGGACGGCGACCAGTGCCGCGAGCCGGACGATGAGGAAGCCGTGGCCACGCTGCTGACCGTCATGGGCAACCTCCGCTTCGGCCCGACGGACGGCTTCTTCCGGCCGTATGCCGCCGTCGGCGGTGGCATGGCGCGGCTCAGCCTCGTGTCCGACATGGGCGCCGACGGCGTTGGCCCCGGCGGCGGCGACAACACCGACTGGACCTGGGGCTTCCAGGCAATCGTCGGTGTCGATCTCGCCATCACCGATAACCTCCTGGTCGGCGCCCGTTACCGCTACCAGCGCATCGGGCCGACCAGCTTCATCGACCTGGGCGACGATCCCTTCGACGTCGGTCCCCTCAACGTCCACTCCATCGAGGGCGGCATCACGATCCGCTTCGGCGGCTAGTCGTCTGGCAGCAGGCAAGACCGCCGGCCGGGGCAGCGATGCCCCGGCCGGTTCGTTTTGAGGGCCAGACGGGAGCGCGGGCGACCTCCCGACTGCAGCGCCTGTAGAGGAACCTCTCCGACACGGCTGGGAACGCGCCCGCGCGGGCTTCATATCTGGCGCACAACAGGTCAGACTGTGGCCACAGGAACGGGACAGCGCTTGCCGCGATGCGTCGTCACGGCCGGCCGATGGCGCTCGTTGCGACGGTCGTGCGCCGGCGAGCCTCGCCTCGCGGCAATCAGCATTCAGAGCAGGAGTTACCCGGATGGCTTTGGGAGGCGAAACCCTTTCCAACTGGCTCATCGGTCTTGGCGCGATCATCGCGGCCATTGCGATCGGGTGGGGCGTGCACTTTGCCCTCTTTACCGTCCTGCACCGGATCGCCGGACCCGGGGAAACATTCCTCCACATCCTCCTGCGCCGCGTGCGCGGACCGGCGCGGCTCGCGCTCCTGATCATCGCCTGCAAGGTGGCGCTCACGGTCGCGACGTTCCCGGTGTCGTTCCTCGAGGTCGTGACCTACCTCCTCACGGTTGCCCTCATCGTCCTGATCGGCTGGATCGTCCTCCGCGCCAGCCACATCGCTGCCGATCTCTATCTCCGGCGCTTCAATCTCGACTCCGAGGACAACTTCCTCGCCCGCAAGCACTACACGCAGGTTCGCATCCTTCGTCGCGCCGCGGCGACCGTCATCGTGATCCTGACGGCGGCGGCCGTCATGATGACGTCGGAGAGCGTCCGGCAATACGGCGTCAGCCTCCTCGCCTCGGCCGGCGCCGCCGGCCTCATTCTCGGCCTTGCGCTCCAGCCGCTGCTGAAGAACCTGATCGCCGGCGTCCAGATCGCCATTGCGCAGCCGATCCGGCTCGAGGACGCGGTCATCGTCGAGGGCGAGTATGGCTGGGTCGAGGAGATCAGCTCGACCTATGTCGTCATCCGGCTGTGGGACTGGCGGCGACTCGTCCTGCCACTGTCCTACTTCCTCGAACGCCCGTTCCAGAACTGGACCCGGAAGGACGCTGCGATCATCGGCAGCGTGCTCCTCCGCGTCGACTTCAGCGCGCCGGTGGAGGCGATCCGGGAGAAGCTGCAGGAACTCGTTGCGGCGTCGCCACGCTGGGACAAACGCGTTGCCGGGGTCCAGGTGACCAACGCCGACCACGAGACGATCGAGATACGCCTCCTGATGAGCGCGAGGAACGCCGCCACGGCATGGGATCTTCGCTGCGAGGTGCGCGAGAAGATGATCGCCTTCCTCCGCGACAACCACCCCGGGGCCCTGCCGCGCCGGCGCGTCGAGGCACCCGTGGCGCGCGTGGCGCCCGACGACGAAGCTGCGGTCGTCGCTGACAGACGGCCCTAGCTCCGGACACCGGCCCGATGGGACCCGCGGCGCACGTGCGTTGCCGCGGGCGACGGCAGGCGCCCGGAGCCGGCACGAGCGAGGCTACGGTAGCGACAGGCGCCAGATGATCGTCGACCGGTCTGCGGGATCGAGCGTGATCTGGTGGTTCTTGCCGTTGAGCTGGAACGAGATGCCCAGGAGGAGATCCTCCGCATCGATCGAGGCGGTGTCGGCGAGGCCGAACTCCCACAGCGGTACCTCGAACCAAGTCGTCTGGACGGCGTGCGGGTCGAGGTTGACGAGGACGAGAATTCCGCTCTTTCCGTCCGGCGCCTTGCGGAAATAGCCGATGACCTTGTCGTTCCAGGCATTGATGAACAGGACGTTGCGGAAATCGTGCAGCGCCTCGTTCTCGCGCCGGATGCGGTTCAGCGCGCGAATGTGGTCCTTGATATTGCCGGGGCGGTCGAAGTCGAATGCCCGGAGTTCGTACTTCTCCGAATCCAGATACTCCTCGCGGCCCGGCAGCGGCGTCGCCTCGCAGATCTCAAAGCCATTGTAGACGCCCCAGGCGCTCGACAGCGTCGCCGCGAGCGTCGCCCGGATGACATGGCCGGCCCGGCCGCTCGTCTGGAGGAACACCGGGTTGATGTCGGGCGTGTTGACGAAGAAATTCGGGCGGTAATACTCGCCCATCTCGCCGGCGAGTTCCTTCGAGTACTCCGTCAGCTCTGCCTTCGTGTCCCGCCAGGTGAAGTAGGTGTAGGACTGCTGGAAGCCGATCTTCGCCAGCTTCTTCATCATCTTCGGCCGCGTGAATGCCTCCGCGAGGAAGAGAACGTCCGGGTGCGTGGCGTTCACCGTCCGGATCAGCCACTCCCAGAACGGCAGCGGCTTGGTGTGCGGATTGTCGACCCGGAAGATCTTCACGCCGTGGTCCACCCAGAACAGGATCACGTCGCGCAGCGCCAGCCACAGGCCGGGCAGGGCGTCGCCGTAGAAGTGGACGTTGGAGATGTCCTCGTACTTCTTGGGCGGGTTCTCGGCGTATTTCAGCGTCCCGTCCGGCCGCCACTCGAACCACTCCGGATGCTGCCTGATCCACGGATGGTCGAGCGAGGCGTTGATGGCGAAGTCGAGCGCGATCTCGAGCCCGTGCGCGTGCGCCGCTTCCACCAGGCGGCGGAAATCCTCGATTGTGCCGAGTTCGGGGTGGATCGCGTCGTGGCCGCCTTCGGCAGCGCCGATGGCATAGACGCTGCCCGGCTCGCCCGGACCCGCCCGCAGGCTGTTGTTCTTGCCCTTGCGGTTGGTGCGGCCGATCGGATGGATCGGCGGGAAGTAGAGGACATCGAAGCCGAGGTCGCGGACATAGGGCAGCCTGCGGATGACGTCGTCGAACGTGCCGTGGCGCGCCGGGTCGCCCGACGCGGAGCGGGGAAAAAGCTCGTACCACGCCGAGAACAGGGCGGCCTTCCGGTCCACGACGAGGCCGAGCTCGCGCGGGTATCGCGACACGTTGAGCCGCTCGCCTGTCGTCCCGATCAGCGTCGCGGCATGCGGCGAACTCAGCAGCGTCCACAGCGTTTCGGTGTTCCCCTCGGCGGCGCGAAGCTCGGCGCGCAGGCCATCGAGCAGGTTGGTCGTGGTGGGATCGGTGCCTTCGGCATGGTCGAAGAGGTGGGTGCCCTCGATCAGCTCGAGCGAGACGTTGTGCCCCGCCGCCCGCTTCTTTGCGACCTCGTCGCGCCATGTCGCGTAGGGGTCGCGCCACGCCTCGATCGTGTAGACGTACCGGGTGTTCTCCGCGACCGTGAAGCTGCCGGTCCAGCGGTCCTGCTCGCCCGCGGTCATCGCGGCACGGCTCCACGCCGCGTCGGCGGCCCGGCGATAGAGGATCGCCGCCGCGATCTTGTCGTGGCCGTCGGTAAAGACGTCGGCGCTGACGACGATCGTATCCCCGACCACCCGCTTCACCGCGGTGAGACCGCCGTCGATCTCGGGGGACACGGCTTCGATGACCACGCGGCCCTCGCCGGTCGGGCTCGTGGGGTCGGCGGCTGGTCCGGCGTCGGTCGTTGCGGCCTTCCTCGTCATCGCCTTCTTCATCGGATTGACCGGGGGTTCGGATCGGGAGTGGCGTCCGCGCCGCTCGGTCGCGAGGGAGCGGGCGAGTTCGTCGAGCGGCCCGCCGGCGCGGGCGAGCATTTCGACCGGCATCGGCGTGCGCCGTTGCCAGTTCGGGGCACCAGACGCAACGCCTGGCACGTTGTGGGCCTCGGTTGCCCCGACCAGGTCGTCGATCTGGAACGACACCAGATCGGAGCGGGAGCGCGCCATCAGGCGCGCGACGGCTTCGAACGGAGGCTCGGCCGGCACGGAACCCGCGGGGAGGAGTCCGTGGCGCACGAGGAGCGCGGCAAGCTGTTCCTTGTCGCGTTCGCGCGCGGCGCGATCGGCGGCCTCGCGCCCCGGGGGCGTGATGCCGTGGCGGAGGCGGTCGGTGACGTCCTGGCCGTTCCACCAGCCCGCGAAACTTGCCATATCGTGTGTGTTGACCACCGCGAGGGCAAGAGGCGGGTAGTCCGCCGGCGGAATGAATTCGCCCCCGTTGCGGCGCTCGAAATAGAGCACCCGGTAGGAAAGGATGCCCGAGCGGGTCAGCGTTTCCGTGAAGCCGGGCGGCGCCGTGCCGAGGTCTTCGCCGATGACCAGGCAGCGTGCCCGGTGGCTCTCGATCCGGAGGACCGCAAGCATGGCGTCGAGCGGATAAGAGACATAGGCGCCGAATTCGGCCGGCCTGCCTTCGGGGATCAGGAACAGCCGGCCAAGCTGGAATGCGTGGTCGATCCGGATCGCGCCGGCGTGCCGCATGATCGATGCCGCCGCCGAGCGGAACGGGCGCAGGCCGTTGTCGACCAGCGCCACGGGATGAAGCGGCGGCAGACCCCAGTTCTGGCCCTGCGGCGCGAGGGCGTCGGGCGGCGCGCCGACCGCCAGGCCGAGGCCGAAATCCTCCGGTGCCGCCCATACGTCGGAACCGAGCCGGTCGACGCCGACTGCAAGGTCGCAGTAGAGGCCGATCTCCATTCCGCCCGCCCGGGCGCGTTCCGCCGCCGCGGCGAGTTGCCGGTCCGCGAGCCATTGCAGCCAGGCGTGGAAGGCGATGCGGTCCTCCGCCTCCGACTTGAAGCCGCGGACGGCCTTCGATGCCGGATTGCGGTATTCCGCCGGCCATTCGTGGAGCCCGATGCCGCGCTGGCGGAAGTGGTCGTGCAGCGCGTTGAAGGTCGCGTGGGCCTCGAGCGCCTTGCCGCCTTCGGCCCGGAAGCGCTCGAAATCGTCGTTCGCCTTGCGCCGCCGGAACGCCGCCCAGATCGCTTCGAGGACGGGCAGCTTGATCGCCCACACGGCGGCGTAGTCGACGAGTTCGCTCTCCCTGGCGGCGGCCAGCGAGCCGTTCTCCTCCGCGGCCTCGAGGAGTGCGGCCGCCTTGCCGCCGAAGCCGGGCGCCTGGCGGGGATCGACGTAGATCGGATCGATGAAGAACCGCGACGACGGCGAATAGGGCGAAATGCGGCTCCGGTCGGCCGGGAACAATGCGTGCAGCGGGCTGAGGCCGAGGAAGTCGGCGCCGCGCTGCCCGGCGGCGAAGGCGAGCTCGCCCACATCGGTGAAATCGCCAATGCCGAGGTCCGTCTCCGAAGTGAGCGCGTAGGTCTGCGCGGTCAGCCCCCAGCGGCCGCCGCCGGCTGGCCGCCAGCACTGCGCCGGCGCGGAGATAACGGTGGCTTCCGCCGCGGCGTCGCCGTGACGGACCGTCAGGCGATGGTATCCGGCCGGAAGCGCCGGCAGGGTGATGGTGCCGCCGGCGGAGTCGGCGCGGCCCTCGCTGACCGCTCCCGCTTCGTCCGCGAGTCGCCAGTGCGCCGTCCGCTCGGTCGTGAAGGCGAGGCGGACCGTCGTCGGCCGGTCGGCTTCTGCCACGATCACGCCGGGAACCAGCGCCGCCTCGCGTGCCTCGAGCTGCGCCAGCGCCTCGGCGACGGCCGTCTCGGAGGACAGGTCGAAGCCGAGCGCCGTGAGCACGGCCTCGGCGGAGTCCGGCGACGTCCGGATCTCGGTGCCGGACATGTCGTGGTAGCTCGCCTCGATGCCGGCGAGCGTCGCCAGGCGGGCAATTCGGCTGTCGTGGTGCATCGGTCCTCAGCCTGGCAGGTACTGCGCCGTATGACGGAGAAGCACGAGCGACCGCCCCGCGACAAGCCGGTGGCCGCCAGGGCCGACAGCAATGTGGGAATCGGCGGCGCGCCCGTCCTGCGTCGCCGTGTCTATGACCGCGTGCCATTCCCCGCTCGGGAAGTCGAGCGGAAGCCGGAACTCGACGGCACGGTCGTCGGCGTTGAGGATCATGAGGAAGCGTGATTCGCCGTTGCCGTCATTGCCGAACTGGCATCCGAGGGTGCGGCGGTCATGGTCGGGCCAGTCGTCGGCGCTCATCAGCCGCCCCTCCGGGGCAATCCAGTAGACGTCCGCAAGCCCTGTGTCGGCGTGGTGCGTGCCTTCGAGGAAGTCGAGGCGGCGAAAAGCCTGGTTCCCGCGCCTGAGTTCGGCAAGCATCTCGACGAAGGGGCCGATCGTTGGATCGGTCTCGTCCTCCCAGTTGACCCAGCTCGCCTCGTTGTCCTGACAGTACGCGTTGTTGTTGCCGTGCTGGGTCCGCGCGCGTTCGTCGCCCATCAGAAGCATCGGGGTGCCGATCGACAGGAACAGCGTGGCGAGGAGGTTCTTCCGCTGCCGCGACCGCGCCAGTTTCACGATGATGTCTTCCGTCGGGCCCTCGACGCCGAAGTTCATCGACAGATTGTGCGAGTGGCCGTCGCGGTTGTGCTCGCCGTTCCGGTAGTTGTGCTTCTCCTGGTAGGAGACGAGATCGTTGAGCGTGAAGCCGTCATGCGACGTCACGAAGTTGACCGTCGCCCACGGATGGCGGCCCGACGGGCCGAATATCTCGCGTGAGCCCGTCAGGGCGCGCGCCAGCGCCGGCAGGCGGCCGCCGTCACCCCGCCAGAACCCGCGCACCGGATCGCGGAACTGGTCGTTCCATTCGCTCCAGCCGCGCGGGAAGTGGCCGACGCGGTAGCCGTCATGGCCGAGGTCCCACGGCTCCGCGATCAGCTTGGTGTTGCGCAGCACCGGGTCCTGGCCGATCGCGGCGAGGAACCCCGCATCGTCGTCGAAGTCGTAGGGCTGGCGGGCGAGGGCGGGGGCAAGGTCGAAGCGGAAGCCGTCGACATGATAGGCCTCGACCCAATGGCGGAGGCTGTCCATCACGAGCCGCAGCACCTGCGGGTGCGCGACGTTCAGCGTGTTGCCGGTGCCGGTCGCATCCCAGTAGTGGCGCCGGTTCTCGGGCGCGAGCTTGTAGTAGACGGCGTTGTCGAGGCCCTTGAACGACAGCGTCGGGCCGTACTCGTTCCCTTCGGCCGTGTGGTTGTAGACGACGTCGAGGATCACCTCGATGCCTGCGGAGTGCAGCGTCGCGATGGCCTGGCGCAGGCCGGGAACGCCGGTCTGGCCCAGATACCGGCGCTCAGGCGTGAAATAGTTGAGCGTGGAATAGCCCCAGTAGTTCCGAAGGCCCTTCCGCACGAGGAAATGGTCGTCCACGAACGCCTGGATCGGCAGGAGTTCGACCGCCGTCACACCGATCTTCTTGAGGTGTTCGACGACCGCCGGGTGGCCGAGCGCGTCATAGGTGCCGCGGATCGGACCCGGGATGTCCGGATGAAGGGCGGTGAGGCCCTTCACATGGGCCTCGTAGATGACCGTATCGCGCCAGTGGCTCCGCCGCCGCGGCGCATCCTCCCAGTCGCCGAACGGCGCCTCGACGACCCCTTTGGGCAGGAAGGGCGCGCTGTCCGAGCGGCTGCGTGGCGGGTCGAGCCCCTCCTTGCCGACGATGTATCCGTAGAGCGCGTCGTTCCACGACAGCGGCCCGGAGAGCTGCCTGGCGTAGGGGTCGATCAGCAGCTTGCTCGGATTGTAGCGGTGCCCGGCGCCCGGCTCGTACGGACCGTAGGCGCGGTAGCCGTACAGGAGGCCCGGCTGGGCATCGCGGAGATAGCAGTGCCAGACGCCCTCGCTCTGTCGCGGCAGCGCGAAGGTGGCAACCTCCTGCCGGCCGGAGGGGTCGAAGAGGCAAAGGTCGACGCCGGTGGCGTGCTCCGCGAACACGGCGAAGTTTACGCCGTGGCCGTCGAAGGTCGCGCCAAGGGGCGAGGGGACGCCGTCGTCTAGCGTGTACATGCGATGGGGGTATGTTGCGGGCGCAGGGACTGCGGCCGGCGGGCTTGCGGGCGACGGCCGCACAAACCTCCTGCGGCGCCGATATGTCGGCGCGATCAAGGCCGGCAGGATGCCGGCCTGTCAAGGCGAGGATCGGCGCAGGATCGCCTGAAAAGGCGTCAGGCGGCCGTCTGGGCGGCAACTTCCCGGCCGTAGAAGTCCGAACCCGGGTCCGTCACCACCATGTCGCGGATGGCGCTCCAGAGATGGCTGCGCAGCCGGATGAACTCCGGGTCGGCGCGGACGTCGTAGCTCCAGCGCGGCCGCGGCAGGTTCACGGGGATGACCTCGACGATGCGGCCGGGCCGTGGCCCCATCAGGACGATCTGGTCGGCCAGAAGCACGGCCTCGTCGACGCTGTGGGTGACGAACACGACCACGCCCTTCTGCCGTGCCCACAGCGACATAAGTTCGCCCTGCATCAGTTCGCGCGTCTGCGCGTCGATGCTGGCGAACGGCTCGTCCATGAGCAGGATCTCAGGCTGGGTTGCGAACGCGCGCGCCAGCGCGACGCGCTGCTTCATGCCGCCCGACAACTCGGAGGGATAGGCCTTCCGGAATTTCGACAGCCCAACCAGTTCGAGGAAGCGGTCAGCCCGCTCACGCGCTTCGCGCTTCGGGGTGCCGCTGACTTCCAGGCTGAAGGCAACGTTCTTCAGCACCGTCGCCCACGGCACGAGCCGGAACGACTGGAACACGAAGCCCATCGACGGGCCGGGAGCCGGGTTCCTGCCCGAGACGAGGACCTCGCCGGCGTCCGGCCTGATGAGGCCGTTGATCATGCGCAGCAGGGTTGTCTTGCCGCAGCCGGACGGGCCGACCAGCGACACGAACGTGTTGTCGGCGATGTCGAGCGACACGTCCTTGAGGGCGACGACGGTGTCGTCCGAACGGGGCCGGCGGAAGGTCTTGCCGACGGAGCGGATTGAGATCTTGGGAACGCTGCCGGCCGCTTGCGCGGCCGGCAGTTCCCTGGCGACTGCCAGGTCCATTGTTGCTAGCGTCCCGCGGGATCGAGCGCCGGGCAGGCCTCGGTGGCCGCCATGACGCCGCCGAGGGCCTCGTTGGCGTCGTCCGCGACAGTGAAGTCGACCCATTCGCCGATCTCCACCATGCGCATCCCGGCAAGATCCGCCGTTCCGTAGGCGTCGGTCGTGCCGGTCGTGATCGTCGGCTCGTCCATGCCGCCGTTGACGCTCCAGGCGCACCGGAACTGCTCGGCAAGGATGGCGAGGTTCGCCGGGTCGTAGTCCGGGCGAGCGACGATCATGGCGTCGATCCACAGCTGCGGATCGGCGGCGAAGTCACGCGCCGCGCGGGTCAGCGCGCGCACCACCGCGACGACATCGTCACGGCGCTCGGTCAGGACCGAATCCGGCACGACGTTGACCTTGTTCAGGATGCCGGCGTGCATGAGGTATTGGTCGACCGGGACGAGGACCTGGATGTTCGACTTGTCCTCGAGGCCGAGATAGGTGCCGATCGACATGGTGGTCGCATCGATCTGGCCGGCGATGAGGGCGGCGCCGCGCTGGGCCGGAGGGCCGACGGCGACGAACGTGACCGACGCCGGATCGACGCCGATCGCAGCGAAGACGAGATTGGTCAGCGTGTAGTCGAGGCTGCCGATCGCGGCCACGCCGAACGTCTTGCCGGCGAGGTCGGCCGGGCTTTGGATTGCGTTGCTGGCCACGATCGAGAACGGCAGGAACTTGTCGGGCGAGACCACCGCTTTGATCGGCAGGAGGTTCTGCGCGACCATGCCGAGTGCGGCGGTCAGCGAGACGTTGGCCATGTCGCCCTGGCCGGCGATGAGTGCGGCGACGGCGGTCGGAGTGTCGTTGACGGGCACGAGTTCGACGTCAACGCCCTCCTGCTCGTAGTAGCCGAGTTGCTCGGCCAGCCACATGACGGAATTGAGCACGAGCGGGGTGGTCGGCTCGACGACGATGAGACGGAACGGCTGGCCCTGCGCCAAGGCGGGGCCGGCGGCGATCACCGTCCCGACGGTCGCAGCTACTGCGAGGCGTCGGATGGACGATGCGAGAGACATGAGGCAGCACTCCCTAGAAGGCGCGGCAATACGTTTCCAGAACCGCGCAGGTTTTGGACGCTTCGCTCCATGTGCCTCTAGGCAGCTTTCGCCACCCTTCGTACCTGCAAGTAAAGCACTTTTCGGCGCGTGATTGCTAGTGGTTGCCGCATTTGCGCGGTTCGCCGCCGGCCAAAACCACCCGGGTACGACCTATCGGCTGCTGTAGCGCCAGCGGTCCATGCGACCTTCGAGGAACCGAAGGCTCTGCGTCACGAGGATACCGATGCAGGCCAGCACGACCACGATTACGGAGTAATTCGCCATCCGGAAGCTCCCTCGGTATTCGCTGAGCAGCCCGCCGAGGCCGGAAACACTGACATAAAGTTCCGCGACGACAGTGTTGATGAGCCCGATCGTGGCGCCGAGGCGAAGTCCGACGACGATGAAGGGCAGGGAGCCGGGCAGGAGGATGCGCCGGAATATCTGACCTCGCGACGCGCCCGATGACTTCGCCATTTCCACCAGTTCGCCGTCCGCATTGAGGACGCCGGCATAGGTGTTGACGATGATCGGCATCACCGCGCCCAGGAAGATGATGAAGATCTTGGCTTCCCAGAAGATGCCCAGGATCACCGTAATGAGGGGGATGAAGGCGATCCGGGGAGTCGCCATGAGCGCGTTGACGTAGATCTCCATCGTCCGGCCGAACGGCCGGAATCCGCCGAGGATCAGGCCGACGAAGATCCCGACGAGCCCGGCAAGACCGAAGCCGAGGAAGTAGATGAGGACGCTGCCGAGCTGGCGGACCGTCCCGTCACCGGCCTGGTCGATGCCGAAGGTCGCATGCCACAATCGCGTCTCGGACACTGCGACCAGACACCCCCAGAAGCCCTCAGGCGGCGAGATGCCCTCGCGCAGGCGCGTGGCGAGCGCCTGCGGCGTCAGTTCGCAGGCCATGCGCGTGGCCGCGGCCCAGGTTTCCCCAGGGCTTGGGATGAGCGAGTTCGTGGAGGAGAACACCCACCACTGCAGGATGATCCCCTGCAGCGCGAAGATGCGGTAGATCGCGATCTTCCATCCCGGCGAGAGATTGGGCAGGGCGATGGCGAACGCCGCCAATTGGACGAACGCGACGAGGAACACGAGCGGCGAGTAGACGAGGAAGGAGTCCGGCTGGACGCCCTGGAGCGCGACGCAATTGGCTGTGGTGGCGACAAGGCACGGGATCGCCTCGCCGAGCGTGCCGAGGAGGCCGCGATCGGTATCGATCGCGATGTTGCCGTAGAAGACCAGCCACCACACGATGGCGATGCCGGCCGACAGCGCCAGCGCAGCCATCAGCCGCTTCTGCAAGGTCAACGCCCGGTTCCTCCCATCATCCCCCGCCGGAACCGTACTACGGCAGGGAAGCTCCCTCGGGTGTCTTCGAGGTCATGCGTCGCCGCCCCGGCGCAGGCACCGGGACGGACTGCGCCGACATAACCGAGGAGGACGCCCCCGCCAAAGCTAACCATACGGCTCTGATTTGGTCGAGAGCAGGAATGGTCCGTCATCAGAACCGGCATGCCGTCTGGCCCGCGTCGACACCGAGCGTGTCGAGGTTGTTGGTCGGGTGCACGAAGCCCTCGACCGGCGCGCGCTGGACGACGGCGTTGCCGGTGGCGAGCAGGATCGGCTGGCGGAGCTGGTGGTCCCATGGACGAACGCTCATCGACGCTGCCTTGACGCCGTCGAGGCTGAGCTGGTCGCCGAGGATGTAGTCGAGGAGCGTCTCGTACTCGGTGCTGGCCGTGCGGATGACGGCCTGCGTGACGGCCCGCACCGCGGTCCACGCCGCCCAGTCGTCCGCCCCCATGCGCCGGCCGTAGAAATATTCGAAGCGCGCATTGAGCTGCGGTGCGCCCTGGCGGTCCCACGCCCAGTGCCAGGCGACCGGGACGAGCCCGGCGGCGCCGACCACCGGCCGCGGGTCGTTGGTGTTGTACGGCACCTGGGCGGCGAACTCGCCGTCCGCATCGGCCACGAAGACGACATCGTAATTGCCCGCGGCGGTGAGCACCGCGACATTGCTGAGGTCGCGGTTGCGCGGGTCGTTCCCGGGCACGAACGGCCGGACATCGACGATCCGGCCCTGGAAGTTCGCCGCCGACTCGCGCAGCGCCTCCACAAGGGCCGCATCCTCGGCGCTCGGGCCCTGCAGGACGAGAATGTTCCGCCACCGTCGCGACACGAGGTATTGCAGCGTGGCGTCCGTGAGCATCCGGTTGCTCGGGATCATGTGGATGACGTTCTGGCGGCACTCGGCGCCGCGCAGGCTGTCTTCCGGGGCCGAGACGTTGAAGATCGTCACCGGCATGGCGGCGACGCCGTCGGCCAGTTCGAGGAGGAGATCCGCCGGCAGGTCGGCGATGACGAAGTGGATGCCGTCGCCCACCCACTCCTCGACATCGGCGATCATGGTCGCGACATCCGCCTCGAGCGCCCCTTCCATCGCGAAGGCGACATTGATCTCGCGGCCGATCTGGATGGCGTCGGTGATCCCGAGGTCGGCCCCGTCGAGCGCGGGCCCCCACTTCCGGACGAGGATTTCGAGGTGCGCCAGACGCCGGTCGTAGCGCGGGTCGTCGGTCAGCGCGACGAAGCCGATCATGACTTCCGGTGGCAGCCCGGGTGGCGCGGCCTGCTGGGCCAGCGCCGCGATCGGCTGCGCCGCAGCCATTCCAGCCACGCACGTCAGGACGAGAGCGGAGAGACGTCTAGCCATCGACCACCACGCTGTGCGGCACGCGGCCCGTCGAGACGGCGCGAAGGGTCCGCCGGGCCCTCACATCCACCACCGAGATACCGTCCGAGAGGGCGTTGGCGACATAGAGCGTGCCGCCGTCGGCGCTGAGCGCCAGGCCCGCCGCGTGGCTTCCGACAAGGACATAGGACTGCACCTCGCGCGAACGGATATCGATGAAGGCGACCTGGTTGGCATAGCCGAGGGTGACGATCATCGTCGAGCCATCCGCGGTCGGGAGCAGCGCCACCGGCGAGATGTCCTCGATGCGCACGCCGGGCGGACGGAAGCCGATCGTGTCCGTCACGGTGTTCGTCGCCACATCGATCACCGAGACCGTCGCGGAAACCTCGTTGGTGACCCAGAGCTCGGTCCCATCGGGTGTCAGTGCAAGCCGCCGGGGCCGGCTGCCGACGACGATGCTCTGCGAGACGCGGCCGATCGCAAGGTCCACGACGTGGACCATGTCGGCGATCTCGGAGGCGATGTAGAGCAAGCGGCCGTCGCGGGAGATCGCCAGACCTTCCGGCTCTGCGCCGGTTCTGATCTCCGCGCGCAGCCGCTTGCTGATGACCTCGATGCCGCGGACTGTCCCCTCGTCCTCGTTGGCGACGTACAGGATCGTCCCGCCCGGGTTCACCGCGATCAGTTCGGGCGTTCGGCCGGTCGGTATGCTGTCGACGATCGTGAATGTTGCGAGGTCGATCACCTGGACGACATCGTCCTCGCCGCACGCGACGTAGAGGAGCGTGTGCGTCGGGTTGAAGGCCATGTCGCGAGGCTGGCCGGCCGTCTCGATGGTCGCCACGACCGCGAAGGATCGCGGATCGAGGACCACGACATTGTTCGACCGCTCATGCGAGACGAAAATGTATCCGGTGCCGGCCGCAAGCGCGGGCGCCGTACCGATGCCGAGCAGCATCGCGAGCACGAAGGCGAGCCGGGCGACGATCGCAACCATGATTCCCCTGCGCCGCCGCGGCGGGCGTCTCTCGAGACCACTCGATTCAGCCGGCGACGGTGGCAGAAAGGTGGGCGCGGCGCTCACATTTAGTTGGGTTTGACATCCCGTCAACCGAGGCGCGGCGCGGGCGTTTCGACAATGCCGGCCCGGGACGCTAGGCTTTACCGGGTTTTCGAGGGGAGCTGAAATGGACGAAGCGTCGCCGATCCTCGAGTTTCGGCGCGTCGAGAAGCGGTTCGGACGCGTGCGAGCGCTCGACGGGATCGACGTCGCGGTGCGCTCCGGCGAACTGGTGGCCGTCCTCGGCACTCCCGGCGCCGGAACCTCGACGATGGTGAAGCTCGCCGCAGCTCTCCTCCGGCCCGACCGCGGTGTCGTTGCCGTCCTCGGCCGCGATCTCCGGACCGCGAGCCGCGATCTTCACGCCCGGATGGGTTTTGCCTTCGAGGAGCCGGAGCTCGACGGTCGCCTCACCGTGGATGGCCATCTCCGCTACCGCGCGGGGCTGATGGGCCTTGGATCGTCGCAGGCGCGCGCGGCAACGGCGCGCGCGCTTGCGGGCTTCGGCCTTGCCGAGCGGGGCGAAGACCGGGCCGGAGTCCTGTCGGTCACAAGCCGTCGCCAACTCGCCCTCGCCCGCGCCGCCCTCGGTGTGCCCGTCCTCATCGCGGCCGACCGCTCGGCCGACGGTCTTGACGACGACGAGCGGAGCTCCCTGCTCGAACCGCTCCTTCGGCTCCGGTCCGACGACAGGACGGCGATCCTGCTGACGACCGCCGAGCCGGCGGTCGCCGCCTCGGCCGATCGGATCGTGGTCCTTCATCGTGGGCGCATTGCCTTCGACGGGACCCGTGCGGCGTTCGGGGCGGCAGGCAGCGGCGACGTCGTTGCCGCGTTCGCCGCGCTCGTCCGCTCCACGAGCGAAGAGACGGCCGGCGCCCGGGTCTAGGCTGCCGCCGGATCCGCAGCGATGCGGCTCGCCACCACCTTGTCGACGCGCCGGCCGTCGAGATCGACGACCTCGAACTTCCAGCCGCGCCAGGTGAAGGATTCGCCGGTTGCTGGAATGCGGCCGAGCTGATGCAGGATGAAGCCCGCGAGCGTGCGGAAGTCCTCGTCCTCGGCCATCCCGGTCAGGCCGAGGGCGAGCTCGGCGTCGTCGATCGGAATGCGGCCGGACAGCAGCCAGGACCCGTCATCGCGACGGACCGCGTCCGGATCGGAGTCCCCGTCGTGCTCCGGCAGGTCGCCGCCGATTGCGATCAGGATGTCCGTCGGCGTGATGATGCCTTCGAACGAACCATGCTCGTCCAGCACGATCGCCATATGGACCGGCGAGGTCTTGAACCGGTCGAGGAGCTTCAGGATCGGCATGTGCTCGTCGATGAAGAGCGGCTCCGCGAGCGCCTTCTCGACGTCGAACTGGCCCGTCACGGTGATTTGCTCGAGGAGGTCCTTCACATGCAGGATGCCGATGACATCGTCGACCTCGCCGCGGCTGGCCGGAAACCGCGAGTGACCGCTCTCGAGGATGTCCTTGAGGATGGCCTCCGGCGAATCCTTGACGTCGATCCACACGACGTCCGGCCGCGGCACCATGATCTGGCGCACCGAGCGATCCGAGACACGGATCACGCTCTCCAGCATCACGCGCTCCTCGGGGTGGAACACGCCCGACTCGGTGCCTTCGGCGATCAGCGCCCTGATCTCCTCCTCGGTGACGGTGCTCTGCAGTGGCACGCGAACCCGGAGGATGCGAAGGACCGTCTCCGTCGACAGCCGCAGGAACCAGACGATCGGCGCACCGACCTTGGCGATCACCGCCATCGTTGGCGCAACGAAGCACGCAATAGCCTCCGGATTGGTGAGCGCAATCCGCTTGGGCACGAGTTCGCCGATGATCAACGACAGGTAGGTGACGGCGAGGACCACCAGCACGATCGCAATCGTGCTCGAATACTCGGCGATGGCCGGAATTCGGGACAGGGTCTCGGCGAGCGGCGCCGATAGCGTCGTGCCCGAGAACGCGCCATTGAACACGCCGACTAAGGTGATGCCCACCTGCACGGTCGACAGAAAGCCCGTCGGGTCGTCCACCAGCGTCAGCGCGCGGCGCGCCCCCCGGACGTCCTTCTCTGCCATCGCCTGCAGCCGGGCGCGCCGCGACGAAACGATCGCGAGCTCCGACATGGCGAAGAAGCCGTTGAGGAGAAAGAGGACCCCAACGACGACGAGTTGCCAGAGAAGCATTCAACCCCGGAGGTGAGGCCGGCGCGGCCGGCGGGCGCAACTTCTTAAGGCCTTCGGACGCTGCGGTCGACTGCCCGACCGGAGGGCGTGCAAGCCGGATGCCGAAGGCCGTGCGCCGGCCCCCCCGATATGGCAAAGGAACGGCGGGCCGGAGCCGGATAACAAATGAGCACAGCACACGACACCGACGGCTTCGTCACCGTCCGCGATTTCTTCCGCTGGGCGGTGAGCCGCTTCAATGCGGCCGACCTCGCCTACGGCCACGGTACCGACAACGCGGTCGACGAGGCTGCCTTCATCGTGCTCGAGGCACTGCGTCTTCCGGTCGACCGGCTCGACCCGTTCCTCGATGCGCGGCTCACGCCGGCCGAGCGCGCGCGCCTTGCTTCGATCGTCGATGCACGGGTGACCACGCGGAAGCCCGCGCCCTATCTGGTTGGAGCCGCCTACATCCAGGGCGTCCGCTTCCGCAGCGACGAGCGGGCGCTGATCCCGCGATCCTTCATCGGCGAGATGCTTTCGGACGGCTCGCTCGGTCCCGAGGCGGCGGGCCTCATCCCGGACTTCGAGGCTGTGGAAAGCGCGCTCGACATCGGCACCGGCTCCGGCTGCCTCGCGATCCTTGCCGCGCGCCTCTTCCCGAATGCCCGCGTGGACGCGGTCGATATCTCCGCTTCCGCGCTCGACCTCGCCGCGCTCAACGTGGCGGATCATCGGCTGGGTGGGCGCATCACCCTGTTTCAGGGCGATCTCTTCGCGCCGCTCGGGAACAGCCGGTACGACGTCATCATCGCCAATCCGCCCTATGTCGATGCGGAGGCCATGAGCGACCTTCCGCCGGAGTTCCGGCACGAGCCGCAGGACGCGCTCGCCGCGGGAGCCGACGGCCTCGACATCGTGCGCCGTATCCTCGCGGAAGCGGCGGGACATCTCACTCCCGGCGGCGGTCTCCTCTGCGAGGTCGGTCGCGACGGGCCGGCGCTCGAGGCCGCCTATCCCGGCGTCGACTTCCTCTGGCTCGACAGTGAGGTGTCCAGCGGCGAGGTCTTCTGGCTGTCGGCCGAAGCCCTCCGACCCCTGGCGGACGACAAGGGCACGCGCCGCACTCAACCCGGCAGCAATTCGCCGTAGGCGAGCTTCTGCACGGCGATCAGGTCACCGATCGCCTCAGGCTTCTCCACGAGCATGCGGATGAGGATGACGCCGCGGTAGGACTGCGCCTCGACCACCGTCCCGGGGCCGGCTGGCTTCGCCCGCCCCCTGCCGACCAGGAGGAACTCCGCCTCGCCGGCGCCGATCTGCGCATCGTTCATGACGAAGAAATTGTCGGTGTTGTTGGCGAAGAACGAGATCGACCAGTAGCTCCCCGGAAGGGTGGCGTGGATGCGGAGCGGCCGCTCGGACACGTCGTAGAGGCAGGCGGAGTAAAGAAGATCGGGGCTGGGGCGCACGACGGAGCGTGACTCCGAGGTGGTCGGCGGCATGTGGAACAGCTCGTTTACCGGATACTTCGCCACGCGCCGCACGATCCGCATCACCATGTAGGGGAAGCGAAGGATGACCAGGACGTGCGTCACCGCCGCCACGGCCAGCATGGTCAGGATGAACGCAGCCGCGCTCATGCCCGCACCGCAGTGATGCGGGGGAGGGCAATGCGGTCGGGGCGCTCATAGACCTCGGCGGCCGGATTGTAGATCTTGAGCGAGAAGGACAGCGTCTGGTCCTTCATGCCCGACGGCAGCCAGTTGCGGTCCTTTGGCGTCCGCGACAGCGCGATCCGGAACGACCCGTCGGTCTCGCGATCGAGATTCCCCATGTTGAAGGAATAGCGGCCTGCCGGATTGGCGATCAAATGGTGGTCGCGCCCGTAGACGATGATCGCCCACCAGCGCCCGGGAATGTCGATGCCGGAGATGACGTAGTCGCGGTCGGCGCGGATCGGCTGTCCCTGGTCGTCGGTCGTCGCGCGGTAGTAGATCGTCTCGCGCTTGTTGAGGGCGAACAGGCCCGTAAGAGCGATGAAGGCGCGCAGATACATTCCGGCGTCACGGCTGCCGACCTTGAGGTTTGTCATCCATGACCCGTTCCGGATCACCGGCCGGAACGGCGGGAAGAACACGACGAACGCCGCCGAACCGATGCCGAGGACGATGCCGAGAAGGATTGCGAGGACGATCACGGTCAGCCGGTCGCCCGGCCGCCGGCCTCACGCGCGGCGAAGGCGGCTGCGCGGGCCTCGAGATCGTGGTTGCGGAACACCGGCTCGAGCTGCTGCCGGAGCTCCGCTGGGTCGATGCCGAACTCCTCGAGGCGGTACTCGTGCGTAGACACGTGGCGGTCGCGCGCCCTGATCTCGGCGAGCTTCCGCGTCAGGTTCTCGTCGGGGCCGGGCAGGCCGAACTGCTCGTAGATGCGGTGCACCGTCTCCGGGATGTGCGTCAGGAGTTCGTCGTAGTGGACGATCATCCGCTGCGCCTCCGGCACGTCGTACAGGTCGCGCTCCGCGTTGAGATAAGTGCGAAGGCTGTCCTTCACGATGGCGTTGGCCTGGTCCTTGGTCATGTCGCGGAACCCCTTGAACCGATGACGCCAGATGCCGCGGATGAGGTCGAGCCGCGAGGCGATCGTCTCGAGCGGGTTGCGAACGAGGTAGACGATCCGCGCATCCGGGAAGACGCGCATCAGTTCCGGGATCTTCTGCGAGAAATGCGGGTTCTTCGACACGACCCATGGCAGCACGCCGTCGGCGGTCGGCGTCCGGTAGACCTTCTTGAGCAGGCACGCGCGGTACCAGCCGAACGCCTTGATCTGCCGCTCGACCGGCCAGCGATGGAAGTCGCGGAGGTCCTCCAGCGACTTCGCCGAGGCGTTCAGAGGCGAATCGTTGATCACCATCGTCGAGGCGTAGATGCCCCACAGGACGAACTCGTCCTCCTCGATCTCATCGAGGCGCAGCCGGTGCATGTAGTCGAGCGGCGCGAACACGCGCTCCTGGAATTTCTGGAAGCGCCGGCCGATGCGGCCGCCGTGCCGCGAATCCCAGCCGCCGACGCGGGCAATGGTGTTTTGCGTGGTGATCGCCGGCAGCACCATCTCGTGCAGGAGCAGCGAGCGCGCATGCGTCCTGTCCTCGGACAGGAGACGGTGGAGGAGGGTCGTGCCCGATCGCTGGTGTCCGAGGATGAACACCGGCGGGGCCATCCGGGTCTGCTTCCAGTCGGCGTGGAAGACCGTGTCCAGCGCCCAGCCCGTCTGCGCCCATGCGTAGAAGGCGAGGCGCGAGGCAAGCGAGGAGAAGATCGTCCCGTAGGCCTTCTGTTCGCGCAGCAGGATCCGGTGCTTCTGCCAGAAGGCGCCCCAGTTGAATGGTACGATCGGCCCCGGGAGCTGGCTCCAGTCTTCGGTCTGCGTCGTCAATCCGGTCGGTCCCCATCGAGAAGGCCAGCCCAGCCATCACGCCCCGGTCATAGCCCGGTTTGCCCGCGCGGCGCCACGGCGAGCCCGTATTGCCGGGCGGCAAGCTCTCGCAGCGCGCGCTTGTCCACCTTGGAGAGGCGGCCCATCACCGGCATGTCGTCGACGCGCAGGAGGTGATCCGGCGCGGCGTTCGGCCCGGTGGCGGCGCTGACGAGGCGCAACAGCACCGCCCCGTCGGGCGGCGTTGCGCCCGCGGCCGGCTGCCAGCACACCACCACGACCTCGTCCTCGGCCCGGGCATCCCAAAGGCCGATCATGGCGACTTCGCGGAACACGGGCCTTCCGGATGCGTCGCGCACCGCGCGAATGCCATCCTCGAGCGTGGCCGGATAGATGTTGATGCCGCCGCGGATGATCATGTCCTTGATCCGGCCGCGCAGGATCAGTTCGCGCGCGCCGTCCGTCGTCGTCCGTATCTCGCCGAGGTCGCCCGTGTCGAACCCGTCCTCCGGGCTGCGTTCCGCGCCGCCGACATACCCGGTGAAGAGCGCCTCGCCGCTCACGACCAGTTCGCCATTCTCCTTCCGCGTCACATAGATGCCGGGAATGACGCGACCGACGAAATCACCCTCGCCGGTCCAGGCGAGCTTCTCTTCGGCGGGGACGCTGGCCACCGGGCCTGCCTCCGTCATGCCGTAGATGAGTTCGATCCGCGTTTCGGGATGGAGCCAGTCGCGCAGGCGGCGCAGGAACTCGGGCGTCACCGGCGCCCCGCCGAGATAGACGGCCTGGAGCGCGTCGGACAGCCGCGCGCGCCGGGCGCCGGCCTGTTCCATCATCTCCATCCAGACATAGGGCGCGCCGAAATAGGCGCCGGCCTTGCCCGCCTCGAGAAGGCCGAGGATGCGCGCCGCCCGCTTCTTCATGGGACCACGGGCAACGAGGATCTCGTTGCCGAAGACGAGGCCGAAGACGACCTGCTGCGGATTGTCGGCAATGTAGGTCTTCGTCCGCGAGCCGCGGGCAATGCCGCCGATATTGGCGACGATGCGCGCGACCGCGCCGTGCGACAGGCGGACGCCCTTCGGCTGCCCGGTCGAACCGCCCGTGAAGATGATCGATGCGTCGGCCCGCGGCGCGACGTCGGCAATGCCGAGGCTCTCGTCGGCTGCTGCTTCCGCCTTCCGCAGGAGCGCTTTGGAGAGGACGACGCGGCGGAGGCCATCGGTCTCCGGCAGGACTTCGGGAACCAGCGTGCCGCGCTTCTCGAGGAACGACCGTGCGCCGGGAATCCGGTTCGCCCACAGCACGAGAGGGTGGACGAGCATCCACTTCGATCGCGCCGCCGCAACCCGGTCGCGGTAGAGCGCATCGGAGAAGCCGGGCTCGAGGAGCACCGCGACGCCGCCATTGATGCCGACCGCAAGCTGCGTGACGGTGAAGACGGCCCCGGTCGGGACCTGGATCACCGCCGGATCGCCGTCACGGAAGCCGCGGTCGCGCAGCAGCCGGGCGAGGCCGAGCGCGCGCCGGCGGATCTCGGCGAAGGTGACGACGGTGCCGTCCGGTTCGTGGATCGCCGGCCGGTCGCCCTGTGCCTTGAGCAATTCCAGGAATCGGGCGGCGACGTTCATCGGGTCTGACCGGGGCCGGTCAGTAGGTGATGATCATGCCGCCGAGGGTCAGGCCCGCGCCGGTGCCGCAGATCAGCGTCTCGTCGCCGCGCTGCAGCCGGCCGGTCTTGACCGCCTCGTACAGCGTCAGCGGCAGCGACGTCGCCACGCAATTGCCGAAGCGGTCCAGCGTGATGACGACCTGATCGTCGTCGATGCCGTTGCGGCGAAGGGCGCGGAGCGCAAGGAGGCTCGCCTGGTGCGGCAGCACCGTCTTGATCGTGCCGGGCGAATGGGAAAGTCCGGGGCGGAGCCGCTCCAGGAACGCGTCCTGGTGCTGGCGGGCGAGGCGGTACACCTTCGGACCCGCCATCGTGAAGAGATTGTCTTCGGGCTTGGTTTCCGGGTTGGTCGGGTGGAGCCGCGAGCCGCCGCCGCGAATCTCGGTGAGATGGGCGCCGACGGAATACGTCTCGAAGCGGGCGATCTTTACCTCGCTCTGCTCGCCCGGCGGCGTGCGCGTGACCACGCAGGCCGCGGCGGCATCACCGAAGAGCGCCGAACTTTCCGGATCACGGAAGTTGAGCGCGACCGAGGCGATGTCCGACGACACGATGAGAATGTTGCGATAGCGGCCGGAGCTTAGCATCACCGATGCGAGGTCGAGCGCCAGAAGGAAGCTGAGGCAGGTGATGTGCACCGACATGCACGACACGCCGGACTGGCCGAGCCCCAGTTCGCGCTGGATGAGCGCGGAATTGTCCGGGATGGTCTGCTCGGGCGTGCCCGAGGCGCAGAGGATAAGATCGATGTCTTCGAGCCGGAGGCCGGAATCGGCGATCGCCTCGCGCGCGGCGGCCGCACCCATGATGGAGTTGGTTTCGCCGGGGCCGATCCAGCGCCGTTCCCTGATGCCGGTGTGTCGCTCGATCCAGCCGGGCTTGATCCCGCACAGCCGCTCGACTTCGGCGCTGGTGACGACGCGCTTGGGCAGGTAACGGCCGACACCGAGAATCTTCAGCGGCAGGCTCATACGGTCACGTTCTCCTCGGGCTCGCCCACTTCCCTCCAGGCGCGCGGACAATGGGCTGGGACGATCTGAAGCTCCGGCCACTCCCGGTGCATCCGTCTCAGTCTGTCCGTCGTGGCGTCCTGGACCCTCTTGTCCACCGCCAGCCAGCGATGGGCGCCCCCTCGGTAGCGGTTCGCCTCGATAGCGGCAAGGTTCCAGCAGCCATCTGCCGCAAGGAAAAGATCGGCATTGTCGCTCTGGCGCCGCACGAACGCGCCGAACTGGCCGGGCGCGTGGCCCGGCAGCGCGACGAGTCGGATCGAACCGTCGCCAAAAAGGTCAAGGCTCGCCTCGAACACCGAGATCGGCGGCCCGTCCGGGTCGGGCAGGAGATGGAGCCGCCCGGCGAGATCGTCCGGCAGGTGGTTCGGCAGGATGCGAGCGCGGACGGCGTGAAGGCCGTGAACCGATCGGGCCGCCTCCCAGCCCCGCCAGGATGTGAGGACGCGGGCCTTCGGGAAGTCCCGCAGGCCGCCGAAATGGTCCGGATCGAAATGCGACAGGACGATCTGGTCGATGTCCTCGGCCCGGATACCCATGCGGCCGAGCTGCGCCACTGCCGACTGCTCCTGCGTGATCGTCGCCGGCGTGAGGTAGCGCATGATCCGCCACGGGAAGCGCCGTGTCGCCTCGTAGTAGCGCGGCGCGTAGCCGGTATCCCACAGGACAAGGCCCTGATCGGGATGATCGATGAGCGCAAAGGTCGCCGGAACGCCGGTCCAGCGGATGCTCGCCGAATGCGGGTAGAAATACCAGCCGCGGACCCAGGCGGTGCCGGAGTTCAGAACCTTCACCCCGACCGGCCGCGGCGGACGCGCGGGCGCGGTGGGGCGGGCCGGCGCGTCCTTGCCTTCGCCCCGGAACGCGGCAAGACCGGCGGAGAAACTCTCCTCCACGCCGCGTGCTATCGGTACCTTCGGCTCGTAGCCGAGATCGCGGCGCGCTGCGGTGATGTCGTAGGTCTGCGACAGGCCGAGGATGCCGGCGGTATACTTCGTCAGCGGCGGCTCGCCCGGCAGATGGAGGCGCTTCCAGGCCGCTTCCAGGACCGTCGCCACGCGCATGGCGCGGCGGAGCGGCAGCTTTCGGGTCGGTGCCTTGAAGCCTGAGCGCTCGACAATATTCCTGATGACGTCCCAGATGCGGACATCCTCGCCGCCGGTGATGACGTAGGCGTTGCCCACCGCCCGGTCGCTCTTGAGCGCCAGGAGGATCGCCTCGACCACGTCGCTGACGTGCGTGAGGTTGGTGATCGTGTTGCCGTCGCCGATGATCGGCAGTCGGCCCTTCGCAGCTGCCTTCAAAAGACGCGGGAAGATCGCCGTATCGCCGACGCCATAGATGGCCTTCGGGCGCAGGATCACTGTCTCGATCCGGTTCGAAGCGGCCCGCACGCGGTCTTCCCCCAGCCTTTTGGTCAGCGAGTAGACCGACACGTGCCCATCCGGGAGCGGATCACTTTCCTTGAGGTTCAACTGCTCGGCGTGCCGGGTCATGACGCTCGGCGACGAGACATAAACTAGCCGCTTCGCGCCGGCCGCGAGCGCGGCCGTGATCACATTTTCTGTCCCGCCGACATTTGTCGCGTGGAACTCGCTTTCCTTGCCCCAGGCAGACGACAGCGCCCCCGCATGGACCACGGCCGTCACGCCCGTCATGGCTGCCCGGAGACCTGGAAGGTCGGTCAGGTCGACGGGCCGGAAGTCCGCGCCTTCGGCCTGCAAGGCAAGGCCGATCTTGAGGTTTCGTCCCGTCGCGATCACCGGCTGGCGGAGCGCGAGGAGCTTTCGGACGACATACTGGCCGAGGAAGCCCGTTGCGCCGGTCACGAGGACGGGGCCGTCGAACAGCGGCCCCGCTGGTTCGGCGTGTCTGGCGGGGCTCAGCGTCTCGGCGGTCAACACAGCCTTCGGACAGGAAGGGAACGCGGGGCTCGCGCGAAGCCCCCGGCGAACGGGAGGAGCGATTTCTTAGTCTTCCTCCGGCGGAAGGGCAACGCATTCCCCGCGCCCGGCGGCAAGTGTTCCGGTGACCGGCTCAGTCGGTCCGGACGTGGCCGTCGGTGCGCGGCAGGCGAATCTCCGCGCGGAGTCCGCCACCGGGCAGGTTCGCCAGCGTCAGCTCGCCGCCATGGGCCAGCACGATCGACCGGGCGATCGAAAGCCCCAGGCCGACGCCGCCGGTGCCGCGGCTGCGCGAACTCTCCAGCCGCACGAAGGGCTGGAACACGTCTTCCATCTGTCCCGCCGGAATCCCCGGTCCGTCGTCCTCGACCGCGATGATCGGCCCGTGTGCGCCGTCCTCCAGAGTGACGCGGGCGCGCTCGCCGTACTGGACCGCATTGGCGATCAGGTTGGCCACCGCTCGCCGGAGCGCGACCGGACGGCATGGATAGACGAGCCGCGACGCGTCGGCGAAGACGACATCCTGGCCCGCGTCGGCGTGGTCGTCCACGATCGTCGACAGGAGCGCCGAGAGGTCCACCGCACGTGGCGTTTCGGCGCCGGCTTCGTCACGTGCGAAGGCGAGCGTTGCCTCGATCATCCGCTGCATCTCCTCCAGCGTGGCCAGCATCTTCGTCTTGTTGTCGTCGTCGTCGAGGAGTTCGGTCCGCAGGCGCAGCGAGGTGATCGGCGTGCGGAGGTCGTGGCCGATCGCCGCCAGCATCCGCGTCCTGTCGGTGACGAACCGGCTGAGCCGCTCCTGCATGCGGTTGAAGGCGACGGTCACGCGGCGGACTTCGTCCGGACCGCCCTCCGGGAGCGGCGGCTCCGGGGTGCCGCGGCCGAGAGAATCGGCACGCGTGGCCAGGGCCCTCAGGGGCTTGGTGGCCCGCCGCGCCGTGAACGCCACGATCGCGAGGATGGCGAGCGCCATGGCCGCGGTGGAGATCGTCGAAGCCCAGGCCCAGGTGATTGGCTCGGTGCGGATCGCGGTCTGCGCGTTCAGCCAGCCGCCATCGGCGAAGGGAACGGAGAGGAGAATGTCGTAGGCCCCGGTCCGGAACGGCATGAACTGGTCCAGCGCGGCGCCCGTCGCCGCCGTTGGCCGGACGGCATTGCGCAGGGCCTCGACCGCGACCGTTTCTCCCCGGACCTGAACGCCCGGCGTCGCCCCAACGCCGGCGTCGTTGCCCGGGACGGCCTCTCGCGTGGGCTGGGCGGGAACCACCTGAGTGACGGGCGTCGCCGGTTGCGCGTCCCGCACGACCTGGAACCGCGCGGGCTCCGGCAACTGGCCGAGGACGCGGGTGAACTGGCTGTTGGTTGGAAAATTGGTCGCCGGCGTCGTGACGACGCTCGCATCGGTGATCCAGAGGCGGACGCGCGGCGAACTCGCTGCCGCCGCCAGGGCCGCGCGGTTCTCGGGCGCAGCGAGGCGGAGGACGCGAAGGACGGATGCGGCATTCTCGATCAGGCCGGCCCGGTCCGCCTCGCGCAGCGCCAGGGCGCGCTCGCTGGACAGGATGGAGAAGGCGACGATCTGGGAGGCGGCGAGCGCGAGGAGGAGGAGGGCGGTGAGCTGGCCACCGAGGGTGCGGGGCAGCAGCCTCATGGCGGGACCGCGGCCGGAGCGGCCTCCGTCACCTGGGCGGCGAGCACGTAGCCGCCGCCCCAGACGGTCTTGATGATTGTCGGGTTCTTCGGGTCCGCCTCGATCTTCTTGCGCAGGCGGCTGACCTGATTGTCGATCGAGCGCTCGAACGGCTCGAGGGAGCGGCCGGCGGTGAGGTCGAGAAGCTGTTCGCGCGACAGCACCATCTGCGGACGCTGCAGGAAGACCGTCAGGAGACGGAACTCGGCCGTGCTCAGCGGGACCGAGACGGCATCGGCGCCGACGAGTTCGCGGCGAAGCCCGTCGAGTTCCCAGGTCAGGAAGCGGTAGCGCTTCGCAGGCGCGGCGTCACGGCTTGCGGGCACCGAGCGGGATCGGCGCAGCACGGCGCGAATGCGCGCGAGAAGCTCGCGCGGGCTGAACGGCTTGGTCACGTAGTCGTCCGCGCCGATCTCGAGGCCGACCACGCGGTCGGTCTCATCGACCATCGCCGTGAGCAGGATCACGGGCATCTCGCTCGTCTCGCGGAGGAAGCGGCACAGCGTCAGACCGTCCTCACCGGGCATCATGATGTCGAGCACTACGAGGTCGAACGCGTTCCCCTTGAGGAGGCGCTTCATCTCCACGCCGCCCGATGCTGTCGAGATGCGCAGGCCCTTCCGCGAAAGATACTTCGCGAGCGGCTCGCGGATATCAGCGGAATCGTCGACGACGAGGATGTGGGGAGACGGCTCCATGGGCCTTCGGCTCCAGTGCTGTGGCGTCGCGACTATGTGGTGTCGCCGCCCGCCGAGTCCGTCCGAAAGTGTAACCAATTGTATCAGGTGTCCGTGCCGCGACAGCCCCGTACAACAATCGCACAGGCCGCGCCAAATTTTGCCGGCTTGCTGGGGGATAAGCTCCGCTTGCCCGCTTGTTCGCGGGAACAGGGAGAAGAGAACATGAGGATCCGCCAGGTTTCCTACGCGGCGATCGTGATCGCCGGCGGCATAGGCCTTGCGGCCGGACCGGCCGTCGCCCAGCCCATGCAGCCTCCGGCCATCGCGCCGGCCATGCCGCCCGCGCCTGCCGTCCAGCCGGCCGCCCCGCCGGCGATGGTCGAGCCCGCCGCACCGCTCGGCCCCATCGACGGCGGCCGGATGATGATGCCCGCCGTGGAGGGCACCGGCGTCCACGCCGAGATCATGGCCATCATGATGGCCCAGTTCCACAGGATGGACACCAATGGCGACGGCCGGCTGACGACCGAGGAATTCGCGGCCGGCTGGGAGAGCGCCTTCCTGCTTCTCGACCAGAACGCCGACGGTTTCCTCGACGATGCCGACCGGGCGATTGCGGCGCGGAACCTGACCGCGATGGCGGCCGAGGAACGTGCCGACCGCGCCGCGGCTGCCGGCGCGCAGCGCGACGGCCAGGGTGCGGGCGAACGCGGGGCCGGTTATGGCCGCGGCGAGGGCCACTTCGAATACCGGCGCGGCGATGGCGGCGGCTGGGGCGGACACTATGAACACCACGAGAATGGCGGCGGGATGTTCTTCTTCCGCTTCCCGGGCGGCATGATGCATTTCTTCATGATGCCGTTCGGCAATGGCGGCGGCATGGACGGGCACGGCATGCCCGGAGGGCGTGATATGCCGGGCGGAATGGGCGGCATGCCGTTCTTCTTCCACGGAATGCCGGGCTTCCCGGGAATGCAGGGGATGCCTGGAATGCAGGAGATGCCTGGAATGCAGGGGATGCCGGGCATGCCTGGAGGCCCGAACATCCGGATTCAGCCGATGCCGGGCGGCGGTGACCGCACCGGCGGTGGCGCCGGTGGCTGGGTTGCCCCGGGTGAGGATCGCGCCGGCGGCGGCACCGGCGGCTGGGTCGTCCCCGGCCAGAACGGTCCGGCGCCGGCCATGCCGCAGGGCGGCAACCCCCGCGAGGCGACTCCGTCGCCAAAGCCGTAGTCCACGGCGACCGGTCGGATGCACAACGGCGCCCTCAGGCGCCGTTGTCGGTTTCTTCGTCGGATTTCGACTTGAGCCGGCCACGCCGGTTGAGCGCCTCCCGGAGGACGAACTCGATCTGCGCGTTCACGCTGCGGATGTCGTCATCCGCCCAGCGCTGCATCGCGTCGAAGACGTCCTTCGCGATGCGCAGCGGGAAGGCTTTCCGTTCCACCACCGGGCATCAGCCGTACAGAGTGCCGGTGTTGATGACGGGCGTGGTCGACTTCTCGCTGGTGAGGACCACCAGAAGGTTCGACACCATCTGCGCCTTCTTCTCTTCGTCGAGCTGGACCACGCCGCGCTCGGCGAGCTGGGCCAGCGCCATCTCCACCATGCCCACCGCACCGTCCACGATCCGCCGCCGCGCCGCGATGATCGCGCCGGCCTGCTGCCGCTGCAGCATCGCGCCGGCGATCTCGGGCGCATAGGCGAGGTGGCTGATGCGGGCCTCGATGACCTTGACGCCCGCCTTGTCGAGCCGCGCCTGGACATCCTGGGCCAGCTGCGCGGCGACCTCGTCTGTATGGCCGCGCAGCGCCACGCCCTCGGCCTCGTCGCCGAGATCATAGTAGTACCGCCCCGCAAGGCCGCGCAGCGCCGCCTCCGACTGGATGCGGACGAAGTTCTCGTAGTCGTCCACCTCGAACACCGCCTCGGCCGTGTCGACGACCTGCCACACGATGACGGCGCCGATCTCGATCGGGCTGCCGCCGAGGTCGTTCACCTTCAGCCGGTCGGAATCGAAGTTCCGGATGCGGGTCGAGACCTTGGTCTTCTGGAAGAAGATGTTCGCCCACTTCAGTCCTGGATCGCGGACCGTGCCGGCATAGGCGCCGAACAGCTGCAGCACCTTCACTTCGTTCGGCGCGACCATGAACAGGCCGATCCACAGCGGCGCGACGAGAAGGTTGATGAGGACGCCGACGCCGATGAGGACCCAGTTCTCGTCCGGCAGGGCAATCCCGATGAGCGTGAGGCCGATCAGGTGCAGCACGATGAAGGCGCTGGTGAACGGTATGCCCGGCCGGGCGGTGAGAACGCGTTCGTGGATCATGGATGTCTCCTCTGGCTACCCCTCTGCGCTGTATATCGTAGTGATATCACTTCGATGTCAATAGCGGATCACGTTTGATCAGGAGAACGACCGAAACGGACTGGTACGAATGCCTCTGCAGGCGAGAGCGATCGCCGCCTGGACGTCTCCCTCGGGACGCGGAGGGGGGAAGGCGGCCGTAGCCGCTTCACCTCGCTGGCAGCCAGCGCCTGACGGCGCCGTTGCACTTGGCTCGATGCCTAGGAAACGCCGGCCGGCCCGGCGGCAGACGCCGCGAGCCGCTCCCGCCGCGCCGTGATGAGCGAGGAGCGGAGGAACGCGGCGATGAAGACGATGGTCATCAGGAGGACGATCGTGGGGGCGGGCGCGCTGTCGATGAAGAAGCTGAGATAGACGCCGAAGAAGGACGAAAGAACCGCGATCGCGACGGCAACCCAGAGCATGGCGCCGAAGCGCCGGGTGAGCAGAAATGCGATGGCGCCGGGCGCGATCAGCATGGCGATCGCAAGGATGATCCCGACTGCGGTGAGCGCGCCGACAACCGTGAGGGAGATCATGCACAGGAGCCCGTAGTGAAGAAGGCCCACGGGAAGGCCGGCGACCCGCGCCTGGGCCGGGTCGAAGGCGTGGAGGAGAAGGTCCCGACCCTTCACGACGATCGTGCCAGACACGAACACCGCGATCACGAGCGCCAGGATGATGTCACCGGCACCGACGCCCAGCATGTCGCCGAACAGGATGTGGTCGAGATGCACGTCGCTCTGGATCTCGATGTAGAGGACGAGGCCAAGGCCGAACATGCCGGAGAACACGACGCCCAGCACGGTGTCCTGCTTGATGCGGCTGTTGTTCTTGAGGAAGCCCGCCGCGACGGCCGCGAACACGCCGGCGACGAAGGCGCCGATCGCGTACGGGATGTTGATGATGTAGGCGATCACGACGCCGGGGAAGACGGCGTGGCTGATCGCATCCCCCATCAGCGACCAGCCTTTCAGCACCAGGAAGCAGGAGAGGAGGCCGGCGGGGACCGCGACGAGGACCGCGATCAGCATCGCGTTCCGCATGAACTCGAACTGGAAGGGAAGGAGGAGCGTTTCCATCGCCGTCAGTGCTCCGGCGTCGCGATGGCTTCGGCCGCGCGGCGGCGCGACGCGAGCATCCCGTGCTTCGGCGCGAAGAAGAAGGCGACCAGGAACACCGTCGTCTGGAGGACCACGATGATCCCGCCGGTCGCGCCGTCGAGGAAGTAGGAAATGTAGGCGCCGAAAAGGCTCGTCAGCGTGCCGATGAGGACGGCGATGACGATGAGGCGCGGGAAGCGGTCGGTGAGGAGATAGGCGGTCGCCCCCGGCGTCACCACCATGCAGATCACGAGGAACGCGCCGACCGTCTGGAGCGCGGCGACGGTGGAGGCCGACAGGAGAGCGAAGAACACGACCCGCAACACGCCAGGACGGAGCCCGATCGATCGGGCGTGGGTCTCGTCGAAGAAGACCACCATGAGGTCCTTCCACTTGGCGAGGAGAACCACGAGCGAAACGACGGCGATGATGACGAGCTGGAGCGTGTCCTCGGGGCTGATGGCGAGGATGTTGCCGAGGATGATCGTCTGGATGTTGACCGATGTCGGCGACAGCGAGGCCATGAAGAGGCCGAGCGCGAAGAACGACGAGAAGATGAGCCCGATGATGGCGTCCTCGCGCAGCTTGGTGCGCTGGTTGAGAAACAGCATCGCCGCGGCGGCAGCGCCGCCCGAGAGGAACGCGCCGAGCGCGAACGGCAGGCCGAGCATGTAGGCGCCTGCGACGCCCGGGACGATCGCGTGCGAGAGCGCATCGCCGATCAGCGACCAGCCCTTCAGCATCAGGTATGCGGAGAGGAAAGCGCACACGGCGCCGACCAGCGCCGATACCCAGATCGCGTTGACCATGTACTGGTAGCCGAACGGCTCGAGAAGAACGCTCACGCGCTTCCTCCCTCCGCGCCGCCCTGGTCGCGCTTCACCGGCTTGTCGCCGTGAAGCACCAGCGGGCGTTCGTCGTCGGTGATGACGCCGAGCGAGCGCTGGTCGCCATCGGTCTCGTTGAGGACGAAATGGCGCAGGACGCCGCCAAACGTCTTTTCGAGGTTGGCACGGGTGAACGTCTCTGCCATCGGCCCGTAGGCGAGCACCGTATTCTTGACGAGCACCACGCGGTCGCAGAATTCGGGCACGCTGCCAAGATTGTGGGTGGAGACGAGGATCACGCGCCCCTCGTCGCGGAGGTCGCGGAGGAGGGCGATGATCGCGTCCTCGGTGTTGACGTCGACCCCGGTGAACGGCTCGTCCAGGAGGATGACGCGACCGTCCTGCGCGAGGGCGCGGGCGAGGAAGACGCGCTTCTTCTGCCCGCCGGACAGTTCGCCGATCTGGCGCTTGCGGAAATCCTCCATGCCGACGCGGCGGAGGGCGGCGTCGGCCGCCGCGCGGTCGGCCGCCTTCGGGATGCGGAGGAAGCCCATGTGGCCGTAGCGGCCCATCATCACCACGTCCTCCACGAGGACCGGGAAATTCCAGTCGACCTCCTCGCTCTGCGGCACGTAGGCGACCAGGTTCTTGCGGATCGCGGCGGCCACCGGCTCGCCGAGGATCGAGATTTCGCCCCGGGCGAGGCGGACGAAGCCCATGATCGCCTTGAAGAGCGTGGATTTGCCGGAGCCGTTGACACCCACAAGAGCGGTGATGGTGCTGGTCGGGATCGCGAAGCTGGCGTTCCGGAGCGCGGTGAATCCGTTGCGGTAGCTCACGGTGGCGTCACGGACCATCAGCCCGCTGCCATCGATCGGCGGGGCGCCCGCAAGGGCCGCTGGCTTCACATCGACATTCATCCCGTCAGCCCCGCAACGATCGTCTCGGACGTGACGCGAAGGAGGTCGATGAAGGTCGGCACCGGGCCATCGGCCTCGGTCAGGCTGTCGACATAGAGCACGCCGCCATAGCGGGCGCCGGTCTCGCGGGCGACCTGCATGGCCGGGTCGGCGGAAATGGTGCTCTCCGAGAAGACGACGACGATGCCGTTTGCCCGGACGGCGTCGATCACGCGCCTTACCTGCTGCGGCGTGCCCTGCTGGTCGGCGTTGATCGGCCACAGATAGAGTTCCCGCAGCCCGAAATCGCGGGCGAGGTAGCTGAAGGCGCCCTCGCTGGTAACGAGCCAGCGCCGCTCCTCCGGGATGGCGGCGAGCGCCGCGCGGATCGGCTCGATCGTGGCGGCGATCTCGGCCTTGTAGGCCTCCGCGTTCGCCCGGTAGGTCTCGGCGTTGGCCGGGTCATGCTCCATGAATGCATCGCGGATGTTGTCGACGTAGATCATGGCAGTATCAGGCGACATCCATGCGTGCGGGTTCGGCCGCCCTGTATACGGCCCCTCGGAAATTCCCATCGGCTCGATGCCGTCCGAGACGACGACCGAGGGAACGTCGCGCAGATTGCGGAAGAAGCGCTCGAACCAGAGTTCGAGGTTGAGGCCGTTCCACAGGATCAGGTCGGCGTCCTGCGCGCGGAGGATGTCGCCCGGCGTCGGCTGGTAGTTGTGAATCTCAGCGCCTGCCCGGGTGATGGACTCCACCACCGCCACGTCGCCGGCGACGTTCCGCGCCATGTCGGCAATGACGGTGAAGGTCGTCACGACCTTGAACGGGTCCTGCGCCGCAGCCGGCGGCGCCGCCAGCATCGCAAGCCCGGTTGCGGCCAGGCCGGCAAGAAGGGCGCGTCTCACTGCATTCATCGTCATCATCTTTCCCTCGCGCAACACCCGGCATTCCTTGGGTTGCCCGACCAAACCTTATTGCGAGTAATTCGCATTTGCATTTGCATGTAGCATGCGGAACGGCGGAGTTCCAGAGGCGGCAGCCCGGGCATCCGCGACAAACGGACCCGCCGAAACGAAAACGCCGGCCCTAAGGCCGGCGTTCGCGAAAGCGACAGGTGGAGTTCGGCTAGTTGAACAGATCCGCGGCGGTGCCGAGGATCAGGAACTGCGTCTCGCCCGGGGCGTCGTCCACGCCGTCATTGTCGATCACCGCGTACACGGTACCATCGACGGTGATCGCCAGGCCTTCGACCTTGTCCGAGATCCAGCCGTGGCCGGCGAGCATCACGGAGAGGAGGTCGATCGTCTCGGTCTTGGCGACCGTCTCGAGCACGCCGCCGGCCGGCTGGGCCGTGACGGTCGCGAGATCGACGACGTTGACGACCTTGTAGGTCGAGTAGACGCCAGGCTGGTTGTCGCGCTCGATGATGGCGAAGCGGGCATCGCCGAGATGGGTGATCTCGGAAAGGCCGACCCAGCCGCCATTCGGCGACGTCGGGGCGTTCAGTTCGTAGGCGACGAAGGTCCACTCGCCGGTCGCCGGCGCGTAGATGGCGAGCTTGACGTGGCCTGCTTCATCGTCGGCCCAGGCGCGCTGCTGCGCGACGACGACCATCTCCTGGCCATCGACGGTGTAGGTCGCAACGCCTTCGAAGCCGTTGTTGGTGGCGGCGGCTTCCACGGCCTCCGGCAGCCTGATCTCCTCGATCACTGTGCCGTCGGCGGCAACCGCAAGGAGGATGTTCTCGGTGTTCGCGCCGCCTTCGGAGGCGACCCAGAAGCCACCCTCGGCGCGGAGTGCGATGCCCTCGAGATCGTAATGCACCGTCTCACCGTCCTTCGTCAGCGTGACGTAGGAGGTGATCGTGGCCGGCACCGCGGAGGTGTCGATCGTGTAGATGCGGGCGACCGAGTAGATGCTGTCGCTGACCGCGTACAGGATGTTCGGGTTCGTCGCATCGGCGACCAGGCCCGAGAGCGCGCCCCAGCCGATCGGACCGCCCGTGGCCGGATCGGTCGCCGAGACGATCTGCGGGTAGAGGTTCGTGTCGGCCGTCCGCGCGTAGACCGAGATGGTCGAACGGATGTTGTCCTCGGCCGAATCTTCCTCGGTCGCGACGATGAAGAGGCCGCGCTCGGGGATCGCGAGCAGGCCCTCAGGACTGACGCTGGTCGGGAGCACCTGGATGAATTCCGGGGCGTTGCCCGGGCCCATGTCGCGGTACACCGCAACGAAATTGGCGCGCTCGGAACCGACGAAGATCAGCGTCTCGTCACCATTGTGCATCACTTCGGCGCCTTCGGGCTCGGCGCCCTTGGCGTCCGCACGACCCTCGGGGAAGTGCCCGATCATCATCGCGAGATGCTCGAACGTGTTGCCGGCGTCGTACTCGACCTCGCCATCCACGTTGAAGATCGTGAAGCCGCGCGAGCCGCCCTGGTAGTCGCCCTCGTTGGCGGTCACGAAGCGAGTGTCGTCGATCCACTGCACGGTGTCGGGCTCGCGGAGGACGCCCGTGAGCGTTCCGGTAGCGCCGACCACGCCATCCTCTTCGGTGTCGATGAGGGTGAGGTCGACGGTGCCGGCCGAGAACGAATTGGTCACGGTGGCGGTGGCGAGGTCGACGATCGCGATCCAGTTGTTCTCCTGGAGCGTCACGACGGCGACGTTCTGCGTGTTGATGTCGACGTACTCGGGCTCGGCATCGTCGGGGGCGATCTCGGAAAGCCCGGTCAGGTCGACAACCGTGACGGCATCGCAATTCACCGGCATGCCGTCGGCGCCGAGCTGGAAGATCGCAAGGTGGCCCGACGGGAGCTGCGGAATGGCCCCGTCATCGATGTCCTCGTCGCGCTCGTTCTCGACCGCGACGGCGAGGAACGTGCCGTCCGGGGAGAGCGCGAGGGAGTCCGGCTGGCCCTGCACGTCGCAGGTGGCAACGATCGTCCGGTCGGCACCGATGATGGCGACATGGCCCGACGGTTCGACGAAGGACGGAGAGGTGTTCACGCCGGCGAGCACGAAGGCACCGATGGCAACGATCGAGGTCGGCTCGCCGCCCATCTCGACGCGGCCGGCGCCGACAGGGTTCGCCGGGTCGGTGATGTCGACGAAGCCGATGGCAGCGCCCGGGCTGTCCGAGTGGACGAGCGTCATGCCGTCAGGGGTGACGGTGACGATCTCGGCGACCGTGGCGGTCGTGGGATCGACGCCTTCGCCGAGGTTCTGGAAGACCGGGTAGGTCGCGATCCGCTCGAAATAGGGGGCGCCCTGGGCGCTGGCGCCCACGGTCGCGGCGGCAAGGGCCGATGCCGAAAGCATCAGCATGCTCGCTCGTCTGTTCATGACAGCTCCGATGTTAAGAATAAGGCCAAAAACCTGCCGTTCCCGCGGGGATGTTCCTTGCAGGATTGCGTAGTCTCAGGTTCATCGGAGCGGTTAGCCGCGCTCTGTTTCAGTAATGTGTCTGGCTGACGACGGTCGCGTGTAACGGAAGCGCAAGCCCGCTTCGTCCACTGTGGCGCGATGGAGAGACGGCCGGACGTGACCAGCATTCCCTTCGACGCAGGCGCCCCCGCGCCGACGCCCGGTCGCGGCATGGCGGCCTCATGGGGCCGCTTCCCCCGCGTGACACAGGAGATGCGGCCGATGCCGCGCCTGTCTTCCGTGCTGCCCGTCGACGACGGCGACGCCAGGACCCTGCTGCCCTACGGCAACGGCCGCAGCTACGGCGACACCTGCCTCAACGATGGGGGCATCGTCATCGACTGCCGCTCGCTGAACCGCATCCTCGATTTCAACGCCGGGACGGGCATCGTCCGCGCCGAAGCCGGCGTCATGCTCTCGGCCATCATCGACATCGCCATGCCACAGGGCTGGTTCCTGCCGGTGACTCCGGGCACGCGCTTCGTCACGCTCGGCGGCGCCATTGCCAACGACGTCCACGGCAAGAACCACCACCGGGCGGGGACGCTCGGCGCCCATGTCGAGCGCTTCGAACTTCTCCGCTCCGACGGCTCGCGCCGCATCTGCTCGCCGACCGAGAACGCCGACTGGTTCCGCGCCACCGTCGGCGGCATGGGCCTCACCGGCATCATCCTGTGGGCCGAGCTTCGCCTCCGCCCCGTCGAAAGCGGCTATGTCGACCAGTCGACGGTGAAGGTCCGCTCGCTCGCCGACTATTTCGCGGTTGCGGAAGAGTCCGATGCCGGCTTCGAATACACCGTCGCCTGGATCGACAACCTCGCGTCCGGCGCCTCGCTGGGCCGCGGCCTCCTGATGCGCGCCGAACACGCGCCGAAGGTGGCTGGCCCGCTGCGTCGTTCGCGGATGCCGACGCTGACGGTCCCGTTCCAGCCGCCGTTCTCGCTGATCAACCGCGCCAGCATCGGCGTCTTCAACGCGCTGCAATACGGCAAGCAGCGGACGCGCCAGGCCGAGGCGCGCGTCCCAGCGCTGAAGTATTTCTACCCGCTCGACGGCGTGACCCGCTGGAACCGGCTGTACGGCCCGAGAGGCCTCGTCCAGCACCAGTCGGTGATCCCTTTTGCCGCGAGGGAAGCCGTCGGCGACCTCCTCCGCGCCGCCCAGCGCGCGAAGGCCGCCTCCTTCGTGACGGTGCTGAAGACCTTCGGCGACGCCCCGCGCGTCGGCCTGATGTCCTTCCCCCGCGCCGGCGTGACGCTGACGCTCGACTTCGCCCATCGCGGCGAGCGGACACTGCAACTCCTCGCCGAACTCGACCGCATCACGGTGGAAGCCGGCGGCGCGGTGAACCCCTACAAGGACGCCCGCATGAGCCCCGCGACCTTCGAGGCATCCTTCCCGTGGTGGCGGGAACTTCTGCCGTTCAAGGACCCGCGGTTCTCGTCGAGCTTCTGGCGAAGGGTTACGGCGGGGTAGCGGCCTGAGCTTCCAACTACCAAAATCGTCATCCCGGCGAAGGCCGGGACCCATAGGACCGCTGAAGCACGCTGCAACGCACCATAGGCCCCGGCCTTCGCCGGGGTGACGAGAGTGGTGGTGCCGTGACGACGCCCTACGGCGCCGGGTGCTGGCACCCCCGCAAGAACGAGAAGGGTCGGCACCATCGGCGCCAGAGCCCTCTTCGCGTCCCCACGGCAAAACCCGTAGAACCTCATCCGGCCCGCTGCGCCTTGAGGAAAACCGTCACGATCTTTCACGACGCCGCGCGACAGGAGGTCGTCCAGCGCAGCATGGCAGGAGTTCGCGCCCGGCCGGAAAAGCGAATGGCCCGCACATTGGCGGGCCATTCATCTGGTCGAAAGCCTCGGACGATTAGTTGCCGTGGCTGAACTTGATACCGATGCCGAAGAAGAACTCGACCGGGTCGCCGATCTCGAACTCGGCTTCGGCGTAGCCGAGGAGCGAGAACGGGGAGGTGCCGAGCGGAACCTCCAGTTCGGTACCGAGGTCGAAGCCGACGTCGCCGCCATCCCACCAGGCGACCGCGTAGGGCGAAAGCGGGCCGAGATGCAGCTGAACGCCGGCCCAGGCTTCCTCGAAGTCGAAGTTGCCGAAGTCGAACTCGGCCTCGACGCCACCGCCGATGTCCAGCATCTCGCCGAGATGCACGGTCACTTCGGCCCCGGTGCGGAACTCGTCGAACCCGTTGAAGAATTCTGCCTGGAGGTAGGTTGCGAGCGTGAACCTGTCGTTGTCGAACGTGAAGTCGGTGCCGACGGCGAATCCATCGAAGCCGCCATCGAGCCAGAGCGTCGAGTAGAGACCGATCTCGATGTCGCCCCGGGTCATGAACGCGCGACCGGTAAACGCTGCTTCAAGCTCGACGGGCGAGGGGAGCCAGAGCTCAACCTCGCCGAGGAACTGGAAACCGAAGCCCGACGCCGCCGACACCTTGATGTCGAGATCGCTGTAGGTGTTGAATTCGCGGAACTGTTCCGCCGGATAGAGGCCGACTTCGATCCATTGCTCGGCGCTGATCTCGATCTTCGGGCCCGTCGGGACGACGACCACCGGTGTGATGACCGGCACGATGACGGGCATGACGTCGGCCGCCTGCGCGGTTCCCGTGGCGCCAAAAGCAAGAAGCGCCGCCGATGCAGCGCCGACGAGAAACTTACCGGCCATTCCCAACCCCAATAATTCCGATTCCCGAGCCGATGGCCCTGATCGGGTGATCCTCTCAAACGTATTCTGACCGCGCCAGTCAGGATCACATTCTCGCCTTGATTGATTTTACGGTGTTGCAGAAATGCGGCAGGCCCTCGGAGGGGGCGCCCCCGAGGCATGGCGGACTCCACGCGTTGCATTGCCGCCGAGCACGAAAAGGGCCGGCGCCATCGGCACCAGCCCCCTCCGCGTCCCCTCTGCAAACCCTAGAACCTCAGCCGCTCCGCTGCGCCTTGAGGAAATCCGTCACGATCTTCACGACGCCCCGAGACAGGAGGTCGTCGAGTGCATCGGCGAACTCGTCCGCATGCGCCTTCGTGATGACGAGAGGCGGCTCCAGCCGGATGACGTTGCGGTTGTACTCCGTGAAGGCGACCAGGATGTTGTAGTCGCGGAGCATAAGGTTGCCGAGGAAGCCGGCAAGGCTCCCCTTGAGCTTCTCGTCGAGCGTCGCGACGAGCTGGCGGATGCCGAACGGCAGCGTGCTGGAGAAATCCTGCAGCTCGATGCCGAGCATCAGGCCGCGGCCGCGAACCTCCTTCACGAGGCGCGGGTACTTCTCCTGGATCGCCTGGAGCCGCGCCTTGAGGTGCGCGCCGACCGTCGCCGCATTCTCGATCAGGTTCTCGTCATAGAGGATGTTGAGCCCCTCGATCGCCGTGACGCAGGCCTCGCCCATCCCGCCGAACGTCGATGGGCCGTGGACCAGCGCCGTCTGCCGCGTGCCATATGCCCGCTTGAACACCTCCGAACGGGCGATCATCGCGCCGACCGCGCTCTTGCCGCCCCCGAGCGATTTCGCGAGCGCGGTCACGTCGGGCGCGACGCCCGTGTGTTCGAAGGCATAGAACCGGCCGCTCCGGCCCATGCCGCACTGGACCTCGTCCGCGACCCACAGCACGCCGGTCCGGTCGCAGAGCGCCCGGACGCCCTGCCAGTAGGACGCCGGCGCCTCGACGATCCCGGCGCCGCCCTGGATGGTCTCCAGCACGACGACGCCGATCTCCGGATCGGCCTTGATCGCCGCCTCGAGTGCCGCGAGATCGCCGAACGGCACCTTCACGCCATTCTCGACCAGGCGGAACTGCGAGCGGTAGAGGCGTGAGTCGGTCAGGGACAGCGCGCCCTTCGTCTTCCCGTGGAACGAATGCTCGGCGTAAGCGATCTTCGACCGCTTCGGCCCCTGCGCCTGCTCGGCGATCTTGATCGCCGCTTCCATCGCCTCCGATCCGGTCGACGCGAGGAAGACGTAATCGAGCCCGCCCGGCGAGACGGCTGCGATGTTGAAGGCGAGCGTCGAGGCGTACTGCGACAGGAAGGCCATGCCGATGTCGTGGCGCTTCTCTTCCTGGAACTTCCGCCGCGCCTCGAGGATCTGCGGATGGTTGTGGCCGAAGGCGAGCGATCCGAAGCCGCCGAAGAAGTCGAGGATCTTTCGGCCGTCGCGTGCGTAGTAGTACGGCCCTTCGGCTCGCTCGACGATGACGTTGTGGAAGCCGAGCAGCTTCATGAAGTGAAGGACGCCCGGGTTCATGTGCGTCGTCACGAGGTCGGCGACGGTCTTCGGCTCGAGCCGCTTGGCGTCGTCCACCGTCATCAGCTTCGGCCGTACCGGTGGCGCCGGTGCGAGGGCGGCGGTGTCGCGGAAATCGTGGGCTGCGGACATCTCTTCCCCTCCTATTCGGCCGGCACGGCGGCGATCGCCGAGCGCGTGGTCATGGCGGCGCGGTATTCTCGGTAGGCGGCGAGCAGCATGTCGGTGTCGTCGAAGCGCGGCCGCCAGCCGAGTTCGTTCTTCGCCTTGTTGGTGTCGAGGAGGCAGTCCTCGTCGGCGATCATGTACTGCTCGGGATCCATGATCGGCCGGTTGATCCGGTCGAGCATGTTGAGCGTGAACTTCACCAGCGGCGCCGGTGTCGGCAGCAGGAACGAGCGGCTTCCCGCCTCCTTGATGAGCCGGCGGAGCAGCGTGCGGACCGGGGGCGGATTGTCCGAGCCGAGATTGTACTCGGCGTTCGGGAAGGCGGCGTCGAAGGCGAGCACGCAGGCGCTCGCGCAGTCGAACACCGAGATGAACTGGTAGGGGTTGCGGCCGCCGCCGATCATCGGCACCGGCATGTTGCGGTCGACCAGCCTGAACAGCTTCTCGAGGATGCCGAGCCGGCCCGGGCCGATGATGAGGCGCGGGCGGAAGATCGAGATGTTCATGCCGTCGGCTCGGTACTCGCGCGCCAGCGTCTCGGTCGCGAGCTTGGACTTGCCATACTCGCCGAGCGGCCGGGTCGGATAGTCCTCCGTCTGCGGCGAGGTGTAGGTGTGGCCGTAGACCATGTCGGTGGTGAAGTGGACGAGATTCGTCGCGCCGGCCTTTCGCATGGCCTTCATCACGTTGGCGGCGCCGTGGTAGTTCACCGGCCAGAAGAACTCGTGCCGCTTCGCCCGGACCTGGATCGGCGAGAGCATCTTTGCCGAGAGATTGTAGACCGCGTCGTCGGGCGCGAACGGCAGGCGCTCGACGGCGGTGGGATCGCGCACGTCGGTGTCGATGAACCGGACCGAGCGGTAGTGGTCGAGCGGGCTCTGGGCGATGTCCGCGACGATCACCTCCTCGCCGCGGGCGAGAAGATCCCGGGCAAGGTGCCGTCCGACAAAGCCGTCGCCGCCAACAATGATGTGCTTCAAGGCAGTCTCTCCCCCGGCTCCGGGCCGGTCATTTCAGGCTGATGAACACGGTGCCGGACACGATCAGTCCGATGCCGATGATGTGGTTGAGCGTCAGCGTCTCGTTCATGAAGAAGTGCGCCCAGACGGCCACCAGGACGTAGGCGATCGACAGGAACGGGAAGGCGAAGGAAACGTCGACGCGGGACAGCACGAACAGGTGCGATCCCATCGAAACGACGAACATCACAAGGCCCGCGAAGACGAACGGGTTGAAGATGATCCGGAAGATCAGCCCGAAGATCGGCTCGGAGGAGACATTGAAGGCGCCGACGCCATTCATGCCCTGCTTGAGGAGGAGCTGGGCGGCCGCGTTCGTCGCCACCGTGAAAAGGATGAACGGGATGTACTGGGTCATCTTGCCGTGTCCGGGAAGGGAGGCGGTGGCGTTGGTCATGCCGCGGTCCCGATGAAGGCAACGGCGGAGGTGATGGCCGTGAGGCCGGCAGCCCAGGTGACGAGGACGGCGAAAGGCGGCAGGAGCTGGCGCTTCACGGTCATCGCGAGCGCCACGATCAGCACCGGCATCCAGTCGAGCACGTAGCGCTGCACGTTGAACTGCGAGTAGCCGTTCGAGTGGTAGATCATCATCGGCAGCGTCATCGCCAGCACGCACAGCCCGCCGATGACGAGCGGCCGGCGCAGCGGCGCGAAGACGAGGAGGAGGACGAAGGGGCTCGCCGCCAGCAGCGACGTGCCGAACCGGTCCATCTCGCCGACGGTGGTCTGGTACGTGCCCACGAAGTCGACGTGGAACCCCTGGACGAAGAAGTAGAAGAGGTTGAACAGGAGGTAGTCCGGCGAGAACAGGCCAAGCCCTTCCGACCGTTCCGTGATGATCGTCCGGTCGGCGAGCGGCGTTGCGATGTAGTCATAGCCGGTGTCGAGCGGCGAGCCGAACCGCACGTAGTTGTAGGCCAGGTAGACGGCGATCGCGCCGAGGATCGGCAGCGCCACCTTCGCGATGGCGAGGAGCCGCTCCCGATCGAAGGCGAACAGCTTCTCGTCCTGGCGCAGCCACAGCGCATAGAGGAACGGGACCAGCAGGATCGTCATCTGCCGGCTGAGGAACGCGACGCCGACGAACGCGCCGACCAGCCACAGCGACCGCCGTTCGATCACCGCCCATACCGCGAGCGACGAGAACAGGAACGCGGTCACCTGGGCGAGGAACCAGACGCCGTCGCCGCGGATGGTCACGAAGTAGAGCGGCGTCCCGACCGCGAGCGCGATGAGGATCCAGGCTGCGACCGTCCGGTCGACCGCAAGCTTTCCGAGGACGCGCCACCACACCACAAGCGACGCGGCGGAAAGCACCGTCGCAAGCGCAATGAATCCGGCAAACGAAGTCCCGAACAGCGCGACGAACGGCATTGCCAGCACGGCGGGCGCCGGCGGGAAGACGACGTAGGTGCGGCCATCGTAGATGGCGCAGTCGATGTCGAAGCAGGCCGCGACGTCGAGGCGGCCGTTGAGGAAGGCCTCGGCCAGATTGGCGTAGCTGTTGGTGCTGCCCGGCTCGGTGACGAGCTGCATCATCAGGCCGGCGAACAGCACCACGGCAATGGCGCCCGCGACCCAGAGGAGGACGCGGACGGCCTTGTCGTACTCGCGGTCGGCACGACGGTCGCCGCTGCGGCGATCAGCTGAGGTGAGGGCGGCGTAGGGGACGTCGGTCATTGTGCTGATCCTTCGCCGGGTCAGAAGGAGAGGCCGGTGACGGCGCCGACGAACATGAGACCCATGCCCGCCCCCATCACGATGCTGGTGCGGTCGCGGATCGCGAAGGCGACGGGATCGTCGTGGAGTTCGCCGCGGTGGCAGAGGAGCCAGACCCGGCCGATCCACAGGAACAGGATCGCGGGGAACGACCACAGGAACGCCGGCTGGACGTAGAAGCCCGCCGCGAACGCGTCCTCGATGAGGTACAGCACCATGATGAGGATCGCGCCAAGGGCACTGGCGAGGCCCATCGCGAGCACCAGCGCCGCGTCTTCGGCGACGTAGCCACGGCCGGCGACCTTGGTCCTGCCCGCGTCCTTCATTCGGGCGATCTCGGTGTAGCGCTTGGCGAGCGACAGCGAGCCGAACAGGAACATCGAGAAGACGAGGAGCCACGGCGAGGGCGCCGCGCCCACGGCGGCGATGCCGATGCCGATGCGGAGCGTGAAGAGCGCGGCGAGGACGAAGGCGTCCGTCACCGGCTGGCGCTTCAGCGCGAGCGAGTACGAGATCGTCAGCACGCCGTAGAGGAGGATCAGCGTGAAGGTGAGCGCGTTCCCGAGCGCCGCGAGCGCGAACGCGGCTAGGAGGAGCGCCCCGGCCAGCACCATGGCGCGGGAGATCGGCAGCGCCCCGGAAGCGATCGGGCGGTTCTTCTTGGACCAGTGGGCGCGATCGTCCTGGAGGTCGAAGAGGTCGTTGATCCCGTAGGTGGCGGAGGCGAGGAACGACAGCGCGAGGAAGGCGATGCCGGCGGCAAGCCAGGCCGCGGGATTGGCCGCCTGGCCGTCGAGGACGAGCGGTGCGAAGACCAGCGCATTCTTGGCCCACTGGTGCGGGCGCATCAGCTTGATCATGGCCCGGCCCGCGTCGCCGGTGCGGACGTGCCGCTCGACGGTCGCGATCCGCCCGACCTTGCGGGCGAAGCGCTGCGACTCCGAGACGACGACCGCCGACTTCGAGACCGCCCAGACGGCGAGGTCCGGAGCGCTGTCGCCGACATAGAGGAAGCCGTCGGGGAACATCTCGGCCAGCTTCAGCGCCTTGGCTTCGCCGCGGAGGTTCACCCCGTTCTCGGTGCCGACAACCTCGGTGATGAAGTCGAACCGGCGGGCGATGCGGCGGGCGATCAGCGATTCCGCGGCGGTGGCGAGGATCACGCGGCGACCGAGCGCCTTCTGCTCCCGGGCGTAGGCCACAACCTCCTCATTGACGGGCAACAGGTCGGTGTCGAGGGTGACGCGGCGGCTGAGCTCATCCTTGAGGTGGGCCTTGCCGCGGGCGAGCCACAGAGCGAGCTGGACGACGCGGAGCGGGTTGCCCTTGAGGTAGGCAAGAGTCAGCTCATGGAGGACGTTCGTCCTGATGAGCGTGTTGTCGAGGTCGAGCACGATCGGGCGGGTATCCGCCGGGACTGGCTGCCTTGTCGCAGTCGCACCCAAGTTTGCCTCCCCGGGAAATTACACAGGAGGCGAAAGAGGGGCATTACCGACTATTTGTCACCGAACTTTACACGTTAGTCTTAACCCGGCGGTCGCCGAATCGAGTAGCGAACCCGTTATTCGTTACAGCGGCGGAGGTTGCATGAGGTCGGACAGGTTAACGGGTGTGCGTGAAGCAACCGGTTTGCCTGTATCGGCGAGGGTGTCTCGCGGCTCGCCGGTGATTGACGCGGCCGGCGCAACGGTAGAATCGGGTTCGCAGCGGGAGATGCGATGCCGGCCGACGCGCTGCTGAGAGAGATCCAGGGGTTCTGCCGGCGGACGGGGATCGCGGAATCGACGTTCGGCCGCCTTGCGGTCAACGACGGCAAGCTGGCAGCGCGTCTCCGGGCAGGCGCCGGGGTGACTGCGGCCACCCGCGAGAAGGTCCAGGCCTATATCCGCGACCATGCGGCGCCGCGACTGGATTCGCCCGACGACGTGGCTGCAGCGGCGGTGGAGGTGGCCGCCGCCGATCTCCGCAGCGGCTTCCGCTTCTTCGACAACCGCCAGAAATACCTCCTGTTCGTCACCAGCAGCAGCGAGAAGGCGGTCATCGCGAACCGTATCGCCGCCGAACTCGCCCACATCGCGCCGCGTCCGCCGGCGCTCCGCCTGTTCGACGCCGGCGCCGGCGACGGCACGGTGCTCGCCCGCGTCATGCGCGCCACCCACGCGACGTTCCCCGAAGTGCCGCTCTACGCCGTCGGCAAGGAAATCAGCTGGGAGGACGTCCGGCTGACGCTCGACAAGCTGCCGGACCGGTTCGCCGAGCACCCGGCCACCGTGGTCGTCCTGACGAACCTCACCTATGCCGAGGCGCCGTGGCTCACGCCGCGCCCGTCCCGCGCCACCGGACTCGTCTGGAAGGACGTTGCGTTGTCGGGCAGTTCCGCCCGCGCCTTCGAGCAGCAGATCAACGAACTCGAGCCGCTCCTCTCGGACGTGTGGCGAGCGCGCGTGAGCCCGGCGAGCGGCGTCCCGGTCTACGACCGGCCGGTGGTCCTCGTCCTCTATCGCGCCGACCACCGCTTCGTCCTGGAGCCGGTCATCCCGCGCAAGGGGAGCGCGACGGCGGACTTCGACCTGGTCCTCGCCTCGCAGCCCTACAGCGCGCGGTCGGCGGAGTCGTTCAAGGTCGGCCGCGTTCTCGCGCCGTTGACGCGCGCGCTCGGCGCGGGCGGCCGCCTCGTGGGCATCCACTCCTACGGCCACGATCCCGGCATGGAGATCATCCACGGCGTCTGGCCGGGCCTCTCGCCCTTCCGCGACGACCGCCACAGCCTCCTCAAGGCGCTCCGGCGGCAACTCGGCGAATCGGCGCGCGACTTCCAGTTCAACGCCGGCGCCGATGCCAAAGCCGTGTTCCGCTACGACCTCAACATCCTGCCGGGCGAACTCGCGGGCGAGATCGGCACGTCGACGCTCCTCGCGGCCTGGAACGCCGCCATCTACGCCGCCCAGATCGAGGACGACCTCCTCGCCGACATCGTCCGCGACGGCCGCTACATCGAAGCCACCGCGGCGGTGCTCCGGAAGCACGGCGCGCTTTGGTTCAACGACGAGCAGTTCGTTGTGGTGAGGCGGAAGTAGCCATATCCGCAGGGACCTCAAGAGCCGCTCATCCCCCCGAAGGCGGGGACCCATCGCAAACAGGATTGTCGGGCCGAAGGCCCGCCCGCCCTTGCTTGCGAAGAGAGATGGGTTCCCTGAGTTCTCAAACGAAGTGCAACACCCTCTTAGGGTGTTGGCATGGGACAGCGGTATCGACAGCTTGGTATTGAGGAACGGTGCGCGATTGCCCGCTTATCGGCCGAAGGGCGCACGATCCGGCAGATCGCTGCAGATCTGGATCGCTCGCCATCGTCGATTGCTCGAGAGCTGAAGCGGAACGGGAGCTCGGAGGGCTATCGGCCGACCTATGCCGGCGAGCAGGCTCAGGCGCGGCGATGGAGTGGCAGCAAGCTCGACCGTGACCCGAAGCTTCGACGGTTCGTCCTCGATCGCCTCGAGCTCGGCTGGTCGCCGGAGCAGGTCAGCGTCCAGTCGCGTGATGAGGGAGTGGCGCGGATCGGCGTCGAGACGATCTACCGCTTCATCCATGCCCAGATCGCCCGTCACAAGGATTACAGCTGGCGCAAATACCTGCCGCGAGCCAAGGCGAAGCGCGGCATCCGTCCGTCGAAGGGCGGCAGTCCGGCCCTGCACATGAGCCAGCGACGGCCGATCGCAGAACGGCCGCACGAGGTCGCCGATCGGCTCACTCCCGGCCATTGGGAGGCGGACCTCATGGCCTTCGCCCGCTACGGCCAGAACATCCTCATGCTGCACGAGCGAACCAGTCGTGCCCTGGTCGGCACGAGGATCGCCAGCAAGCACGCCGAACCCATCGCACGCTCGATCCGCGACGCGCTCATCCCGCTGCCGGAGCCCCTGCGACGGTCACTGACCTTCGACAACGGCACCGAGTTCGCAAAGCACTACGAGCTCAATGCCGACGGCATCGCCACCTACTTCTGCGATCCGCACGCGCCATGGCAGAAGGGCGGCATCGAGAACGCCATCGGTCGGATGCGACGTCTCCTGCCCCGGAAGACCGACCTCGCAACTCTCGACGAGCATCGTCTCCAGCTCTTCCTCGCCGCCTACAACAACACCCCCAGAAAGTGCCTTGACTGGAAAACCCCAGCCCAGGCCTTCTCCGAACTCCTGTTGCACTTCAAACGAGAATCCACCTTCCCGCCTTCGCGGGAATGATCGGATTGTGGCGATCGGCGAGGACCGAACGATTGGAACGGGAAGGGGCTACTCTTCCTTCTCCTTCTCCGTCTCCATCTCCGCCAGCGCGGCGATCGCCCAGCGGTTGGCGTTGTTCCCGGCCGCTGCGCCGGCGTAGCCTGCCGCGTGCCGGATCAACGCCTGCAGTTCCTCTACCGCGACCCCGTTCCGCAGCGCACCGCGGACGTGGAGGCGAAACTCCTCCTCCCGGTTCAGCACCATCAGGAGCGCCAGCGTCAGCATCGAGCGCTCGCGCCAGCGCAGCGCCGGATCGCCCCACAGTTCGGCCCACGCGATGCGCGTGACGAAATCCTGCCACGGCGCCCCGAACGCTCCGCCGGCGCTCGCGAGCGCCCTGTCGACATAGGCGTCGCCGAGGACCGCGCGCCGGTTGGCAAGGCCATCCTCGAAGGTCGCGGAGGGACGCGTGCCAGGCTCCCGGCCAAGGTCGAGGAAGGCGCCGACATAGGCCGCAACCGGTTTCGCCGCCTCGACGGTCACCATGTGGGCGGCGTCGGGGATGACGACCAGCGTCGCCCCGCCGATCCTGTCCGCGAGGTCCCTCGCGACCTCCGGCGGCGTCCCGGGATCCTGCGCACCGACCACGACCAGCGTCGGCGCCGTTATCCGGCCGAGGAGGTGGTGCGCGTCGAAGCCGCCGACGGCCTCGGCGGCAAGGGCGTAGCATTCGCGGTCGGTGGCGACGAACCGGCGACGGACGTCCTCAACCCGCGCCGGATGAGCCGCGGCAAAGGCGGCGCTGAACCAGCGGGTCATCGTGGCTTTCGCGATCGCATCAAGGCCCGTGGCGCGGACATCCCTCGCGCGGCTGCGGAAGGGTTCGCCGTCCACCGTCTTCGCGGTGGTCGACATGAGCACGAGCCGCTCGACCCGCTCCGGGTGCGTTGCGGCAAAATGCTGTGCCGTCATGCCGCCGATCGAGATGCCGGCGATGGTCGCCCGCTGGATACCGAGCGCGTCCAGGATTCCGCGGAGGTCGTCGGCAAGCGCCGCGACGTGCGGGACCATGGGCCCGGGTGTGGTGGCGCCATGGCCGCGCGCATCGTAGGCGATGCAGCGATAGCGGCCGGCGAAGGCGGCGATCTGCTCGCGCCAACTCTCCTTCGACGCGCCGAGCGCATGGACGAAAACGATCGGCGGCGCGCCGGACGGGCCGGCTATCTCGACGGCAAACTCGATCCCGTTGGCGGCGATGGTCGGCATGGATGATTCCCCGGTCGCGGAACAGTGCCATGCTGTACGCGTTGCCGCGAGGCGTCGCGCTTCCGACACTTCCCCGCGCGATGCTACCGTAAACTCCGGAGGCGCCGATGTTCCCGATTGCGACCCACTTCTTCCTGACGCGCGGCGTCGGCGTCCACCGCGAGCGGCTGACTGCGTTCGAGTATGCGCTGCGCGACGCCGACATTGAGCAGCAGAACATCGTCACGATCTCCTCGATCCTGCCGCCCGGCTGCATCGAGGTCGACCGCGCGGTCGGCGTGCCGACGCTTCGCCCCGGCGAGATCACCTTCTGCGTCCTGGCGCGGATCGAGACCGACGAAGCCGGCCGCCGCATCAGCGCCAGCATCGGCCTCGCCCGGCCGGTCGATCAGTCGATGTACGGCTACATCTCGGAGCACCACGGCAACGGGATGACCGAGCAGCAAAGCGGCGACTACGCCGAGGACCTTGCGGCGACCATGCTCGCTTCGACGCTGGGCATCGAATTCGACGCGGACGCCGCCTGGAACGAGCGGAAGGCCGTGTACCAGACGAGCAATCTCATCATCGGCTCCAAGTCGATCACGGCCGCGGCCGCGGGCGACGATGGCGGCCGCTGGACGTGCGCGGTGGCGGCCGCGGTCTTCCGCTTCGGCATGACGTAATGGCCGACATCCCGACCTTCGCGCTCCCGCAGTCCTTCCTCGCGCTCGACCGCCCGGCATCGGCCGCATCCATTGCGGTCGCCGGCATCCCGTTCGACATCGGCACGACCAACCGGAGCGGCGCCCGCTTCGGTCCGGCGGCGATCCGCGCGGCGAGCCGGATGCTGGTCGATGGCGACCACCCGCACTGGTGGGTCGATCCGCGCACGCTGCCGGTGGCGGATGTCGGCGACTTCGCCATCGCGCTCGGCGACATCCCCGCGAGCCTCGCGCTCATCGAGGCGCAGGCATCGCGCCACGCCCATCTCGTGACGCTCGGCGGCGAGCACGGCATCACGCTGCCGCTCCTTCGGGCGGCAGTGAAGCGGCGCGGCGGTACGCCGCTCGCGCTCGTCCATTTCGATGCCCATGTCGACACCTGGCCGGACAATTTCGGCCAGCGCTATGCTCATGGTTCGGTGTTCTTCCACGCCATCGAGGAGCGGCTGGTCGATCCCATCAGGACCATCCAGGTCGGGATACGCTCCCCGGTGCAGCGCGAGGTCCATGACTGGACGGTGGGGCAGGGCGTGACGATCGTGACGGCGCAGGACGTGCACGAGCAGGGCATCGCCGCCGTCGCCGCGCGGATCACCGCCGTCGTCGGCGACGCGGAAGCGTACCTCTCGTTCGACATCGACGCGCTCGATCCGGCCTTCGCGCCCGGAACGGGCACGCCTGAGATCGGCGGCCTCGCGTCCTGGCAGGCCCAGGCGATCCTGCGCCGGCTGGGCGGCGTTCGCTTCTGCGGGATGGATGTCGTGGAAGTTGCGCCAGCCTACGACGTCGCCGAGATCACCGCGCTCGCGGCAGCGACGATGGCCTGGGAATACCTGGCGCTGGTCGGCCGCGGCTGAATGGAGGGGCGGCACGCCGGTGCTGGGGTACCGACGTGCCGCGGGCGACCGGCTCATAGGGAGAGCGAACCGGCCGGCTGTTTCCCCGCCTTCGGGAGTGCGGGGAAACGGGGGATGCGACGGGCCGTCCCGTCACGAAAGGGCGCCGACCGCGGCCGCCTGTGGGGGCCGCGGGGCAAAGGCAAGCCGGATCGCCCGGCTGATGGCGGTGGGCACCACCGCCACGGGGTCGTCCTCGTCCACGATGGCCACCGTGACCGACAGACCGCTCACCCGCGTCTCGGCGAGGCGGGCTGCAATCGTTCTCGCATTGGCGGCCATTCGGCTTCGCTTGCCGCGGGTGCCCCACTCGTCGCCGCCCGCAAGGAGCAGCAACTGGCGCGGGGACAGGCTCGCGAGCCGGTCGCGGAGGGTATCGGCATCGATTGGGGGCTGGCCGCCCGGCCACACTGCGGGGTTCGCCGCCACGGTCACGGCGAACGTCCCGGGCGATGCGACCAGCACCTCCACCGCAAACCGGCCGGCGGCTCCGAAGCCGATCGCGCCGACGCGCGTGCGGTCGACCGGCAGACGACCGCCGATCTCGACCTCGATGGCCGCGGCGATGGCCGCCGCGAGGGCCTCGCCGCTCGGTCCGCGGGTCTCGCCCGCCCACGACAGCGCGAAGCCGTCCGCGTCATCGAGTGCGATCGCCGCCACAATTCCGGGCTCCGTCGGGCTGCCGCCCTCCTGCGCCAGGAGGTGAGCAAGGTCGCGCGCGAGACCGAAATGGTTCTCGCCGCCGAGCAGGACCAGCAGCGGCCGGCCGTCGCCGGCCGGCAGATCGTCAGGCCATGACAGCAGAATACGGCCGCCTCCGCCCCATGGCAGGCTGATCGGGACGACCATAGTCCGCGGCAGCGACAGCGGTGCCGAAGCGTTGTCGTGAATATAGACCGAAACCATCTCTACTTTCGACCTATTCCAATTCGAAACAGTGCAGGTGCCAGAAAGTTTGGAATAAGAACAAATCAGTGCATCTCAGTGTTGCGATGCTCTGCTATTGCCATATTACTTTGCGTGCAAGACAGAAATTGTACCGCGACCCGGGGAAACCGTATCGCCCTCGTCCGAGGTTCGGCCGAGGGATGTTCCCGGGCCGGGGCAACCGCCGTGTCGCGTGCGCGAAAGCAAAAAGCCCCGCGGCACGCCGCGGGGCTCTTCGATGTCGTGCGTCGGTGGGTGAGACCGCTACAGCGTGCGGGCGCTGAACGTGTCGCAGGCGTCGATCGAGCCGCTCTGGAAGCCGGCCTGGAACCAGCGCTGCCGCTGGGCGGAGGTGCCGTGGTTGAACGACTCCGGTACGATATAGCCCTGCGTCCGCCGCTGGATCGCGTCGTCGCCGATCTGCGCGGCCGCGTTCAGGGCCTCCTCGATGTCGCCCGGCTCGAGCACCCGCTGGCCGTCCGTGTCGAGCAACGTCGCGGTGTAGGCGGCCCAGATGCCGGCGTAGCAATCCGCCTGGAGTTCGACGCGAATGGAGAGTTCGTTCTCCGTTTCACCGGGTGCCGGCTGCCTGTTCAGATTGCCGAACAGGTTCTGGACGTGGTGCCCGACCTCATGGGCAATGACGTAGGCCTGGGCAAAATCGCCGGGCGCGCCGAACTGGTTCTGCAACTCGTCGTAGAAGCTGAGGTCGATGTAAACGAGGCGGTCTGCCGGACAATAGAACGGCCCCGAGGCGGCGCTGGCGAAGCCGCACGCCGTGTTGGTCGAGCCGCTGAAGAGGACCAGCTGCGGCTCGGGATAGTCACCGAGACCCTCGGCGTTGAACACCCGGGTCCAGGTGTCTTCGGTGTCGGCCAGCACGACCCGCACGAACTGGCTCATCTCGTCCTGCGCCACCACCGTCGTGTCGCCGGTCGTCGGCGTGCCGGTATCGGTCGCGGTGTCGCCCTGGGTGAAATACCAGATGCCGACAAGCACCAGCACGACGAGCAGCCCGACGCCGCCGCCGAGCCCGCCGCCGAGGCGTCCCCCGCCAAGGCCGCCGCCGAGCGGGCCGCCGCCCGAACCACCGCCGAGCATCCCGCCCAGCCCGGGGGACCTCAATCCGCCCCCGCCGCTCGCACCGCGGCGGTCGATCACGTTGGTGCTCTGTCTGCGGCCGCGCCACTTCATGCTGGTTCTCCTGACCTCCGCCGAATGTGGCAGGGCCGCGTGCTTCGGTTAATGCTCCGTGGTCTGCCCGGTTCCGCGTAGGGATCGCCTGCGCGACACCGGCGTTGGATCATACCGACACCCGGAGAGCAGCCCATGAACACCGCCAACCTTCAACTCGAAGGACTCTACCTCGCCGTCGCCGCAGTCAATCGCGCGCTGGTGCGAAACGGCATCCTGACCGCCGCCGAAATCGATGCCGCGCTCGACGCGGCCGAAACGTCCGCCGGCGTCGATCGCGCAGCGGGCATTTCCAGCGCAAACCGCGGCGCGGTGGCCTTCCCGATTCGCCTTCTGCGTCTCGCCAACTCGAGCGATGGCGACGAGCCGATCCCGGGTTTCTCGGAACTCGCTCGCGCGGTCGGCGAGACCAAGGATCCGTAGGCGTGCGAGCCTTTGGGCGGGGAGAAGGGAGAAACCGTTAAGTCTTGTTAATGGGCTGTTAACCACCGTCGCGGCCTAACAGGGGAGTTAACTGAAAGTGAACGCCCCACGTGACGATCGCGACCAAACCTCGCCAGGCCCTCCGACTCAGAGGCCGTTCGTTCCTTGCCTTGGTCCTGGCGCCCGAGCCGCCGCTCGACGGCTGGTTCCGCGAACTCGACAACCTGATCAACGGTTCCGCCGGCTTTTTCGTCGGCCGACCGGTCATTCTCGATGCGACCAAAGCGTCGCCCGACGAACGCACGCTGCGTCACGTGCTGACGGAGCTTTCCGCGCGCGGCGTGCGCGTGATGGGCATCGAAGGCGCGAAGCCCCAGTTCCTCGGGCCTGACCTGCCGCCCGGCATCGCCGGCGGCCGCCAGTCATCCGAAATCGAAGTCCCCGACGAGCCGGTGCCGGCCGTGAGCGCGAAGCACGCGCCCGTCGCCCCGGTTGCCCCGCCGCCTCCGCCGGAGGCTCCGGCCCCGGCTGCAGCGCCGGAGGGCGGGACCATGCTCATCGACACGCCGATCCGCTCCGGCCAGTCGATCATCTTCCAGGGTGACGTCACCGTCATCGGTTCGGTCGCCTCCGGCGCCGAGATCGTCGCGACGGGATCGATCCACGTCTATGGCGCCCTCCGGGGGCGCGCGATCGCGGGCTGGAACGGCAATGCCGAGGCGCGGATCTTCTGCCGCCGCATGGAAGCCGAGCTGATCGCGATCAACGGCCTCTACCAGACTGCGGAAGACATGGCGGCGCAGATGCGGGGGCGGGCGGTGCAGGCTTGGCTGGATGGCGACTCCATCCGGCTCACGGAACTCACATAGGTCGGACAGGCGGAAGAGGTATCAAAATGGCCAAGGTGTTGGTGGTCACGTCAGGAAAGGGCGGCGTCGGAAAGACGACGTCCACGGCAGCGCTGGGTGCGGCGCTGGCAATGAGCGGCAGGAAGGTCTGCGTCGTGGACTTCGACGTCGGCCTGCGCAATCTCGACCTCGTCATGGGGGCCGAGCGCCGGGTGGTGTTCGACATCGTCAACGTCATCCAGGGCGATGCGAAGCTCTCGCAGGCGATCATCCGCGACAAGCGGATCGAGACGCTTCACCTCCTCCCGGCGTCGCAGACCCGCGACAAGGATGCGCTCTCGGCCGAGGGCGTTGCCCGCGTCATCCGCGAGCTGCGCGAGAAATTCGACTGGGTCATCTGCGACAGTCCCGCCGGCATCGAGCGCGGCGCCACGCTCGCAATGCGGCACGCCGACATCGCCGTGGTCGTGACCAACCCCGAGGTCTCCTCGGTCCGCGACTCCGACCGCATCATCGGCCTCCTCGATTCCAAGACCGAGAAGGCCGAGCGCGGCGAGCGGATGGACAAACGGCTTCTCCTCACCCGCTACGACAGCGGGCGCGCGGCGCGCGGCGAGATGCTGAAGACCGAGGACGTCCTCGAAATCCTCTCGATCCCGCTCCTCGGCATCATCCCGGAGAGCCAGGATGTGCTCAAGGCCTCCAACCTCGGGACGCCTGTCACGGTCGGGAGCCCGACCAGCGCGCCGGCACGGGCCTATGTCGATGCGGCGCGCCGCCTGATCGGCGAGAAGGTCGACCTCACCTTGCCGGACGACCGTCGCAGCTCTCTCTTCGGCAAGCTGTTCGGACGGAGGGCGGCATGAGCCTGCTGAGCCTGTTCAGCCGAAAGGCCTCGGCCGGCGTGGCACGCGACCGGCTTCAGATCCTGCTATCGCACGAGCGTACGACCACCGGCCGCTCCGACCTCGTCGCGATCCTCCGCGAGGAGATCCTCGCGGTGATCGCCAAGCACGTCACGGTCGACCGCGACAAGGTGCAGGTAAAGATGGACCGCGGCGAATCCTACTCGACGCTCGAGGTCGACATCGAGATTCCGCTGCCGGCTCCGGTCAAGATGGCGGTCTGAACGTCTGGCCGGCATTGGATACGGCGCCGGCGCTCATCAAACTCTTGAGACTGGGGTGGGGGCCCGCGCGACGGCGCGCGGGCCAGCGCCATCGCGAAGTCAGCTCGCCCGGCGACGCTACTCCGGCCGTTGGCCAGGCAGGCAAATGGCGGCCCGCCTGGCGGATGACGCTTGCTCAGGCGCCGCTCTGGTCGGTACCCAACGCGGCCTGGCAAATTTCCTCACTGTCGGGCGGAGCAGGGGCGCCCTCGACCAGCCCGGCGGCCTTGACCAGCAATTCGTAGAACTGCTGGGCGTCGGCCCGCGGCAACCGCGACAGAACCTCGAGTTCAACGCGTTCGACCGCCTTGGAGAGGTCGGCCAGCGTCCGCGACCCCTTTGCGGTCAGCTCGATCTGTCGGGTCCGGCGGTCAACCGGATCGGTTGTCCGCTTGATGAGCTTTATCTTTTCGAGGCCGTCCAGGAGGTAGGTCAGAGTAGTCTTGTCCAGCGTGAGCCGCTCGGCGATCGCGATCTGGCTGTGACAGGTTTCCCGCTCGACCAGCGACATCACCAGAAACGCCCGCGAGCCTCCGGGCAGGCCCTCGAGTGCCTTTTCGACGTGCTTCTGGTAGGTGCGCAACAGTGCCGTGAGGGCCCAACCAAGGCTCAGGCGAAGAGATGGCGCAATCAGCGGCGGATCGGTACTGCCCATGCGCCGTCTTACATTCAAGCGGCAGCGAAATCGAGGACCCCCGCTGCCGCGCTGTTGAGCCTTCCGGCCAGCCGCTGGCCGTGTTCCCGCGCGGCGACATGCGCGCTGGCGAGATTTTCCGCGGCAAGGCCGCGGAGCCCAGCCATCGCCGGAGTGACGTCGGCCAGGGTGAGCTCGGCTTCGATCAGTTCGACATCGAGCATCCAGATGTCCTCGAGCACACGCCGGTACCACCCCGTTGCGTGATCCCAGCCGTGGCGCGGCGTTCCCACGCCATATCCGCCGCCGCGCGCGACGATGAGCTGCGCCGGGCGGCCCCTGATGGCGCTGGGGGAACCGGACGACAGCCGCGGATCGGTGAGGACGATGTCGACCCACGTCTTGAAGTGCTGGGACACACCGAAATTGTAGAGCGGGATGGCGAACACATACGCATCGGCGCTGACCAGCTCGTTGGCCAGCGTGTTGGCCAGCACCACGTCATTCCGCTGCTCGGGGGTCTGAAGGTCCGGGGGCGTGTAGGGGCCGAAGGCGGCGCCGGCCCAGGCGGTTGAAGGCAGTGGCTTGAGACCCAGGTCACGGCGGTGGATCAAAACGTCGTCGAGGCTCGAAACAAGCGCGTCCTGCAGCGTGTCCGCGATGGCGCGGGTCACCGACCCGGCTTCACGGATGCTCGCATCGAGACGAAAGACTGTAGTCATGGTTCCAACTCGTCTTGTTGAGATATGATCGACTACACGGATGATATGTATTACAGACGATATAGAATCAAGACGATTGTGGAGATGGCAGGCCCCCTTTTTGATGGATCGCCCCGTCGGAGCGACGCCGTCGCGGTATTGTTCCGGCCTCAGAGTCAGTGCGTTTCGGCACCGGACCGCGGGGAACCATGCCAGTCTGCCGGTGATTCCCTGGGGACGGCCGTCGAGCACCCGAAAGCGAGGTCGAGCAGTGAAGCAGACGACAGGGACCGAACCGGCTTGGCGCCCGATCGACACCGCGCCGCGCGATGGGCAGCGCATCCTCGCGGTCGTGCGCGCGACCGAGCAATGGCCGGCGGAGGTCGAGCTGGTTCGCTGGGGCGATCCCGGCCATGGCGCGGACAAGAGTTGGATCGCCGCCGATTCCGGCGCGCGCGGTCTCATCGTCTTCGCGGAGGGGGAACTTGTTTCGTGGATGCCGCTCCCGCACCCGCCGGAAGGGGCCTGAACACCTCGGCGCCCGTTCGCCTGATGTCGGCCGTCCGGGTCCAACCGTGTCTCACCAGTGCGTCCGGGTCGGGCGCACGCGTTGGATGACGCGTGAGCCGCAGGCGGAGGGGCCTGGTCGGCGCGGCGTGGTCACTCCCGAATGCGGCTCTCTCGCTCCTCAGAAGTCTACGTATTTCGGGATCGGGCCGATCTGCGGCGTGGTGTGTTCGCCAAGGTCGATGAACACTTCATCGACATAGCACCAGGCCCAGCCTTCCGGCGGGTCATAGCCCTCGATGATCGGGTGGCCGGTCTCGTGGAAATGGCGCGTCGCGTGCCGGTTCGGGGACTGGTCGCAGCAGCCGACATGGCCGCACGTCCGGCAAAGCCGGAGGTGGACCCACTGGCTGCCGATCTTGAGGCAGTCCTCGCAGCCGCGAGCGCTGGGCACGACGGTCCGGATGGCGTCCACATGAGTGCATTCGAGGGTCATTCCGCGGCCTCCGCATGGCGGGCGGCATCCATCTCGGCGGCGAGGAACTGATGGATGGCCGAGACGACCTGCGAGCCTTCGCCGATGGCCGCACCCACGCGCTTCACCGACCCGGCCCTGACGTCGCCGATCGCGAACAGGCCCGGCACCGCGGTTTCCAGCGGCGACCGCGGCTCGCCGGACGGCGAAGCCGGATGGTCCCCGGTCAGGATGAAGCCGGCGCGATCGAACTCCACCCCGCAACCGCGCAGCCACGCCGTGGCGGGCTCGGCGCCGGCGAAGATGAAGACGTTCTCGATCGGCGCGGTCTCCTCGATTCCGTCTTTCCCGATGCGCCATGTGACCTGGGCGAGGTCGCCATCGGGCGGCCCGTCCATGCCGGTGATCGCGGTCTGGACCATGACGGAGATGTTCGGCGTCGCCTCGATGCGGTCGATCAGATACTGGGACATGCTCGACGCGAGGCCCTTGCCGCGCACCATCATCCGCACCGATCCCGCGTGGCGCGCGAGGTAGACGACCGCCTGGCCGGCAGAATTGCCGCCGCCCACCACGATCACTTCCTTCTTCGAGCACAGCTTCGCCTCGATCGGCGACGCCCAGTACCAGACGCCGCGCCCTTCGAAGCGCTGCAGCCCGGGAATATCCGGTCGACGGTATTTCGCGCCGCTCGCCACGACCACCGTCTTCGCCGCGACGTCCAGCCCGACGTCGAGGTCGAGGATGAGCTGACCGTCCGCGCGGCTGCAGTCGATCCCTTTCACGGTGGTGGGAATGAGCATCTCGGCCCCGAACTTCTGCGCCTGGACATGCGCCCGGGCGGCGAGCTCCTGGCCGGTGATCCCCGCCGGGAAGCCGACATAGTTTTCGATCCGCATGCTCGCTCCGGCCTGTCCGCCGAAGGAAAGGGCATCGAGCACGACGACCGACAACCCCTCCGATGCGGCGTACACGGCCGCGGAAAGCCCCGCCGGTCCGCTGCCGACGATGGCAACATCGAACTGCCGGCGGTCGGTCGACTGACTGAGCATTCCGAGTTGTCTGGCGAGTTCCGCCTCGCCCGGATTGCGCAGCAGCCAGCCGTCGGGACAGACAACGAGCGGCCTGTCGGGGTTCTCGACGCGGTAGTGGACCAGGAGGGCGAGGCCCTGATGATCCTCCTCCGGGTCGACGATGGTGTGCGGCCAGGCATTGCGGCTCAGGAATGTCTGCAGGCGGACCATGTCGCGCGAGCTTGCGCGTCCGATCAGGATCGGCCCGCCCGCGCGGCGATCGATGAGGCTGGTGCGGCGCAGGATGAGGGCGCGGGTGATCTTCTCCCCGAGTTCGGCATCCGCGACCAGCAGCGAGCGGATGTCCTCGGGGCTGACGAGGATCGCCTCGACATCACCGATCGCGTGGCCATCGACCAGGGCGGGCTGCCCCGACAGCTGGCCGACCTCGGCGAGGAACTGGCCCGGACCCTGTTCCAGCACCGGCGCGACATGGCCGAGTCCGTCGCGCTGGGTGATGGCGACACGGCCGGCGAGGATCACGAACATGCCGGGCCCGGGCTTGCCCGTTTCGAACAGGGCAGTCCCGGCGGGATACCGCCCCACCGTTCCGAACGGCCTGACCTTCCCGATCTCCTCGGCCGAAAGGACCGGGAAGGTTGCCTCGTAGCGCGGCAACGCGGCAGCCGCCACCGGGTGGGGCGCGCGGCCTTCGGGTGTTTCGTCCTCGACGTCGTAGATCAAGGTCATGTCCTCTTGCCCGCGCCGATGCTTAGCCGGCTCGGGCGTCCGCGCCTATCGTCTTTCGGTATAGGGGGAGCCATGGCCGCGGAGTTGCTACCCCGCCCCCTCGGCAAGACGCGCGAGCGCCGCATCTCGTTCCGCTCTGGGCAGGCGGCCGAGTGCTTCCGCCGCAGCATGGAAGGCTGCCATGTCGCCGCCGACCGAGGCGAGGAGCGCGTCGAACGCAGGTACGGTCGCATTGTAGGTCGCGATCGAGGCGAGGTTCGCGTTGTTGAGGTCCTGCGCGAACCAGCGGTCGTAGCCGGCATACCCGCCCCATGCTGCCCGGAGCACGCGGTAGTCGGCGCGGAGCTGGTCGAAGATCGCCGCCTTCCGTCGCAGCTTTTCCGCGTCGCTGCGGTCGGAGGCGTAAAGGGCGTCCAGCCGGTCGCGCGCGCCGAGGACGAGCGTGACGAAATCCTCCCGCCGTTGCTCGCTCGCCCGGTACGCGGCGACGAGTTCAGGCGTCCCGTGCGCCGCGAGCCAGCGGCGCATGCCCTCGCGTTCGACGGCGACGGCATAGGACTCGTTGAACATCGAATCATCGTTCACGTACAGGCGCTGGTGCGCCAGTTCGTGGAAGATCGTGCCCGCAAGGGCATAGTCCGGATCGAAGATCATCGTGTTGAGGAGCGGATCGCGGAACCAGCCGAGCGTCGAGTAGGCGATCGACCCGCCGATCGTCACGTCGAGCCCCTCCGCGACGAGCGTCCGCGCAAAGGCGATCGCGTCCTCTTCGGCGAAGTACCCGCGATACGCGACGCAGCCGAACACCGGAAAGCACCACGCGACCGGATCGAGGGAGAGCGGCGGCGTGGCGACGACGTTCCACGTCACCACCTCGCGCCCGATGTCGGCGTAGGTGCGGTAGCTGCCATTGTCGGGGAGGGCGAGCGCCTCGATCGCGAAGGTCCGGATCTCCTCGGCAAGGATGAGCCGGCTGCGCAGAGCGTCAGGGGTGTCCTCGTCCCGGATGAGCCGGCCGACATCCTCGCGGGCACCCATGAGGGCAAGGTGACCCTGGATCGACTGTGCGTAGTAGCCGGCGCTGGCGCATCCGGCGAGGGTGGCTCCGGCGAGGAGAAGAAGGGCGGTGCGTGCGATGCGCGGGAGGGGTGGCATGCGCCAGTCATAGCCGACCTCCGTGGCGACGCTAGTGCAACCAGCAATCGGCGGGGAGAGATCGGCGGATGCTCGAGGCGGTGCCCCGAGAACAAAGCGTTCCGGCTCTCGCTGTGCTCCGGCAGGAACGACGGTGGATTTTTCAGAACTCCGTCGTTCCGGGGCCGCGAAGCGGAACCCGGAACCCTTTGTTCCCGTGGCAGGGACAGCTTGCCGGCAGTCGGGTCATCGGGGACCGCGGCAGGCCACGTGCCCGTCTGCTGGCCGCGTGTCAGGTCCCGCGCGGTTTGGCCCGTCGGGTTGGCGGCGCGGCAACGGGATCGTCCGGCCACGGATGGCGCGGATAGCGGCCGCGGAGGTCCTTCCGGACGTCGCGCCAGGAACCGCGCCAGAAGCCGGGCAGGTCGCGCGTGGTCTGGATCGGCCGGTGCGCCGGCGACAGGAGGACGAGGACAAGCGGCACGCGTCCGCCGGCGACGGCAGGATGGTGGTCGAGCCCGAACAGTTCCTGCACCCGTACCTCGACGAGCGGCCCGTTCTCGGCCGCGTAGTCGATCGGCAGGCGCGATCCGGTCGGTGCCTCGAAATGGGACGGGAGGGAGCGGTCGATCTCCGCGCGCCTGTCCCACGGCAGCAGCGCGGAAAGGGCCGACGCCAGGTCGTCCGCGGTGATGCCGGCCAGCGTGGTGCGACCCACGATGTGCGGCGCGAGCCAGTCCGCGCCGCTCTCCGCCAGCCGGGCGTTCGAAAGGTCTGGGAAGCTGCCGTCGATGGCCGAAAGATAGGTCGAGCGCATCCGGAGCGCCGTCTGCTCCTTCGACCATGGCAGCCGCCCGATCCCGAGTTCGGCAATCCCCGCGGCGAGCAGCGCCGCCGCCCGGGCGTCGGCCGCGACCGGCGCCGGCTCCTCGGCGAGACGGAGCGCGTCGAGGCGACGGACACGCCGGGCGCGGATGCTTGCGGAGGCCGGATCGAACGAGAGTGTCATCTCGTCTGTGATGCGGCCGGCGAAGAGCGCCTCGATGTCGGCGCGATCGATGGCTGCAGCGGCGCGGATTCGCCCGGCAGCGGCGGTGCCGGTGACCTCCGCGGCGACCAGGAACGGCGCCCGCGCCAGCCCCTCGGCCGGATCGAGCGTCGCCGACCGCCCGTTCGCCAGGCGGAAGCGGCCATCGCCGAACCCCTGCGCGACGCGCTCCGGATAGGCCGCCGCGAGGAGCCGGCCTGCATCCTCGGCCGAAGTCGGGCCGCGGCCGCCGGCGATCCCGGCAATCCGCTCGGCGAGCCGGCGCGCGTCGCCGGCACGGCCGCCGCGTTCGGACCGGAAGCGCACCAGCCGCTCGGCAAGGTCCACCGCGTCGCCGCCCAGGCCGCGCTCGGAAATGAGCATTGCCAGTTCCGCCGCGCCGTTCGACTCGCCCCGCGCCGCGGCTGTCGCGACCATGTGGGCGAGGCGGGGATGGAGCGGCAGGCGGGCGAGCGCCCGCCCACCCGGCGTGATCGCGCCGTCGGCCCCGATCGCATCGAGGTCGCGCAGCAGCGCGCGTGCCTCTGCGTAGGCGGGACGCGGCGGCGGGTCGAGGAACCGCAGAGATTCTGGCGACGGCACGCCCCAGCGCGCCAGCTCGAGTGCAAAGCCGGTGAGGTCCGCCTCGAGGATTTCCGGCCGGTCGAACGGGTCGAGCGCGTTCGTCTGCCCCTCGTGCCACAGGCGGTAGCACACACCTGGCCCGGTTCGTCCGGCGCGACCGCGGCGCTGGTCGGCGGCGGCACGCGACACGCGACGCGTCTCGAGCGCGGTCAGTCCGGTTGCAGGATCGTAGGCCGGCGCACGGCGATAGCCGGAATCGATCACGACCCGAACGCCTTCGATGGTCAGGGACGTCTCCGCGATCGATGTCGCCAGCACGACCTTGCGTCGTCCGGGCGGGGCAGGGGCGACCGCACGATCCTGCTCGGCCATGGACAACTGGCCGTACAGCGGATCGACATCCACCTGCGCGGCCACACGGCCCGCGAGCCGTTCCGCAACGCGGCGGATTTCCCTCTCACCCGGCAGGAAGACGAGGATGGAGCCGGGTTCCGCCCCGAGCGCGTCGAGCACGGCCCGGATGATCTGATCCTCCAGCGGCAGCGCCGGATCGCGGGGCACATGGCGCGTCTCGACCGGGAAGGCGCGTCCCTCGGAGCGCACGACCGGTGCGTCGTTGAGCAGACTGGCGACACGCGCCCCATCGATCGTCGCCGACATGACGCCAATACGGAGATCCTCGCGGAGCGCCCTCGCATCGAGCGCGAAGGCAAGGCCGAGGTCGGCGTCGAGGCTGCGCTCGTGGAACTCGTCGAACAGGACTGCGGCGATTCCGGCCATGCCCGGGTCGTCCTGGATCATCCGGGTGAACACGCCCTCGGTCACCACCTCGATCCGCGTCCGCGCCGAGACCTGGGCATCGAGCCGGACGCGGTAGCCGACGGTACCGCCCACTTCCTCGCCGAGCGTCGCCGCCATCCGCCGCGCCGCACCGCGCGCCGCCAGCCGCCGCGGCTCGAGGAGGACGACGCGCCGGTCGTCACGCCACGGCGCGTCGAGGAGGGCGAGCGGCACACGCGTCGTCTTGCCGGCTCCCGGCGGCGCCACGATCACGGCCGACGTGCCAGCCGCCAGAGCCGCGAGGATTCCGGGCAGCGCGTCATCGATGGGAAGGGGGTCGGCCAACAAATCGGCTCCGGCGTGGAACGCCTTATCGTCGGCGGGATTGAAGAGGAAGGTCCATCCCCCGTGTGATTCGCCGACTTCGGGTCAGGTTAACCCTTCAGTCATCCTGCGTTCACCTTCGGGACGGTATTCAGGTCGACAAGTCCAGGGGGGCCTCGACAACGGCGGAAGGAACTCCCCAACCATGAAACGTGCGCTTATCGCACTCTCGCTCCTCGTCGCCGGAACGGTCGCCAGCCAGGCGCAAACCGGGCTCACGCTCGGCGCGCCGACCTATGGCGGGACCGGCTGTCCCTCCGGCACTGCTGCCGTAGCACTCAGCGGCCAGACTCTCTCCATCCTGTATGATCAGTTCGTGGCCGAGGCGGGTGGCCCGACCGGCCGCACGTTCGACCGGAAGTCCTGCAATCTCGCCATCCCTGTGAACGTGCCGAACGGTATCAGCGTCTCGATCGTCTCGGTCGACTATCGCGGCTACAACGGCCTGCCGTCAGGCGCAAACTCGGTCTTCCGCGTGGAATACTTCTTCGCGGGCGGGACCGGTCCGGTCTTCAACCAGACCTTCACCGGACCACGGCAGCAGGACTTCACCCTGCGCAACAATATCGTCGCGGCGGCCAATGTCTGGTCGGCCTGCGGCCAGGACGTCATCCTCCGCACCAACGCCAGCATCCGCGTGACGACTTCAGGTGGTCAGCAGGCGGTGGCGACTGTGGACACCACCGACGTCAACGCCGCCATCGTGTTCCACCTCCAGTATCGGGCCTGCTGATCCGCAAGACCGAGATGGCTCCCGGTTGATCCTGACCGGGAGCCTTTTGCCACTCCGGGCGTTAGCGGCCCGGACTTCCCCAAACTGAATACCGCCTGAATTTGGACCTCATGAGAGGTTCAGCTTCGGACCGCTAGCAGAGGCGTCAGGCGCAAACTCCAATGCCTCACACAGGAAGGACCCCCCAGATGAAGACGTTTATTGCAGCCTTCGCGCTCGTGGCCGCCGCGATCGGCGGCGCCTCCACCGCAAGCGCCCAGGTTCCGCAGATCACCCTCGGCCTCCCGGCAGTCGCCGGCACCGGTTGCCCGGCCGGCAGCGTCGACGCCATCCTGAGCCCGGACAAGTCCACGCTCAGCATCCTCTTCAGCTCGTACGTCGCGGAAGCGGGCGGCACCACCGGCCTCACCTTCGATCGCAAGAGCTGCAACGTGGCGATCCCGGTCGTTGTCCCGAACGGCATCTCGGTGTCGATCATCGGTGTCGACTACCGTGGCTTCAACCAGCTTCCGCCGGGCGCCTCGTCGCAGTTCAACGTCGAGTACTTCTTCGCCGGCAGCCGCGGCCCGATCTTCCGCCAGGACTTCCGTGGTCCGATCGCGACCGACTACCTGATCCACAACGACCTCATCGCCACTGCGATCGTCTGGTCGGCATGCGGCCAGCCGGTCACGCTGCGCACCAACACCAGCATCCGCGTCAACACGACCGGCGGCCAGCAGGCCATGGCCACCGTCGACACGCAGGACGTCCAGGCCGCCGTCATTTACAATCTTCAGTTCCGCCGCTGCTAAGGTAGCGGACTGAGCCTCCGGGCGGCCCTTCGGGGCCGCCCGTTCCATTCAGGCGGGGTACTGTGATGAGACTGAAGCTTGCCGCGGCCCTGGCCGCTTTTTCTGCGTTTACGGCCCCGGCCTTCGCGGCGAACGGGTGCCCGGACGGCACGTTCCTCGTCGAGCCGAGCCCAGACGGCAATACGCAGAGCTTCCTCTTCAATTTCGTGGATCCAGGTGACCCTGCCCCGTTCTACGGTCAGGCCGGAGCCGGCTACGATCCCACACTCCAGATCTCCTGCTCGATCCAGCCCTTTGCGGCGACAGGAGGCTTCGCCGTCTACTCCGCCGACTATCGCGGCTTCGCCTTTGTGCCCGAAAGCGGCCAGTCCGTGACCCTCACCAGCAACGGACCGAACGGCCAGCAAGGTCTTCAGGTCGTCGATGGTCCGGCGGCCGCTGATCTCGACCTCAGCCATCTCGTCGGCACGCTGCCGGGACAGGCCCTCGACATCACAATCCTCCTCGACCTCGTTGGCGGGACCGAAGATCCGGTGAGCGCGGAATTCGACTCGGCCGACTACGCTCTCGTCGCCTACACCACGTGGGATTCGGTGCAGGATTCGGCAAACCAGCTCGCGTTCCAGCGGAACGCCATCATCACCCATCTCGGCGGCACGGCGAACCTGTTGATGGGCGGGCTCCAGCCCCTCGACGGCGGCACCAGCATCGCCCCGATCGCAGCGTTCGGCTCGTCGCTCCTCGGTGTCACAGGACAGGCCGAGTTCGGCAACGGTTTCAGCGTCGTCGGCGGCATTGCGCTCGTCGGCCAGTCCTACCAGGGCGCCTCGTTCCGCGGCATCCTCGCGGGCGCCGCGCTCCGCTACGTCTCGCCCACAAATGCGCCGCTCCGCGCGTTCGGCGAGGTCGGCGTCTGGGGTTCGCCGAACCTCGGCTTCGCGTTCGCCCGCAGCTACGAGAATCTCGACGAGGTCGTGACGACGGAGAGCATGAGCGAGGGCTTTGTCGCCAGCCTCTATGCCCGCGTCGGCGGCATCTACTCCATGAACGCCACCAACGACATCGCGCTCGCCGTGACGCTCGCCCGTACCTCGTTGCATGTCGACGGCTACGCCGAAGCGATGTCGGCCGAGAACCCGTTCCCGATGGCGGTGGCGGACAGCGTCAGCCGCCAGACCAGCATCCGCGCGACCGCGGAGTGGACCACCGAAATCACCGACCGGCTGGACGCGACCCTGATGGCCGGCGTCGGCCATGCCTTCGGCGGCACCAACCTCGATACCGAAGTGCTGTGGGTTGGCGACGTGGAGGGCATGGCCGGCGGCACGACCTTTGTCGAATACGGCGCGCGCCTCGGCTGGGAGCTCCGCCCGAACGTCACCATCGACGCGTTCGTGGCGGGAACCGCGGGCCGGGGCATCGGCGCCCACACCCAGATCGGCGGCGCAATCCGTCTCCAGTTCTAGGCCTGACCACAGGGAAGGCCGAATGCGAAGGCTCCTTGCTGCCGCTGCCGCTGCCGCTGCCGCGGTTGCTATTGCCGTCGCGATGCCTGCGGCCACGTCGGCGCAGGTCCCGATAACCGGGTATTCGCTGGAAGCATGGTGCGTCGGTGGCTTCGCCGGCCGCTGGGACAAGGCAAGGATCGCGAGCGACGGCGCGATCAGTGCGACCAACAGCGCCATCCAGCCAACGCCGTGGCCGGTTGTGGCGAGCGAACCGATCCTCGCCGGTGACTGGATCGGTCGGGCCATCGCCGCCGAAGCGCAGGCCATCGACAACGGCACGCCGGTCTACCGCGACGGCATCAATTGCGGCCTCGATCTCTACCATCCCGACGGATCGAAGACGCCGTCCAGCCTCATCGACATCTTCGAGGGCCTGATCGGCTACGTGCCCCCGCGCGGCTTCTGACCCGCCCCCCGGCGCGAGTTCTGGCCTCGCGCCGCCGCGTTCTCCGGACCGGCTCAGCGCACCGGACTTGACGGCGGCAGGTTTCGCGGTTGTTTCCTCTCGGTCTGTTCCGAGCAGCAACCGTGACCTTCGCACCTTCCTCGCCGTCGCCGGGCCAAGCAGTCGCGTCCACCGGACCAGCGCCCGGTCCCCGCCGCGTCCGCATCTTCATCTCGTCCCCGGCCGACGCGCAGTTCGAGCGCATGCGCGTCGATCGCGTGGTGGAGCGCCTCAACGGCGCCTTCGCTGACCTCGCGCGCCTCGAGACCGTCCGCTGGGAGCGCGAGTTCTACAAGGCCCACGAGACCTTCCAGGCGCAGATCCCGGAAGCTGCGGATTGCGACATCGTCATCGCGGTCCTCCGTCACCGCCTCGGCACCGAACTGCCGACCGACTTCCCTCGGATGCCCGATGGCGAGCCCTACCCGAGCGGCACGGCCTACGAGATCCTGACCGCGATGGACGCGGCGGGGCAAAAGGGCCTCCCCGACATCTACGTCTTCCGCTACCCCGAGCCGCCGGTCGTCAAGCTCGACGACGCCGAGACGAACGAGCTCATCACCGAGCAATGGAACCGGCTGAAGGGCTTCTTCGCCCGCTGGTTCCGAACGCCCGAGGGCCATTTCAAGGCGAGCTACCACGAGTTTCGCTCGACCGACGAGTTCGAGCAGCAGGTCGAGGCACTCCTCCGGAAATGGCTCGAGGAGCGGATCCTCAAGGGCCGCTCGGTGGTGTGGCCGATCGAGACGAAGGGCTCGCCGTTCCGTGGCCTGTCGTCCTTCGGCGCGCGGCATGCCGCGGTGTTCTTCGGCCGCGGCCGCGACATCGCCCGCTCGGTCGACCTCATCAAGGAGGCGGCGGCACGCGGGACGGCGTTCCTCCTCCTCGTGGGCGCCAGCGGCTCGGGGAAGTCCTCGCTCGCCCGCGCCGGCATCGTGCCGCGCCTCACCACGCCCGGCGTCGTGCCGGGCGTGGACCGGTGGCGCGTCGCACTCTTCCGGCCCGGAGAGGTCCGCGGCGATCCCGCCGCCGGGCTCGCGGCACGCCTGTTCGAGGGCGCCGGTGCCGCCGGCGGGGACGACGCGGGCCGGCCCGCCGCACTGCCGGAACTTGCCACCGGCGACTACGCGACGCCCGAATCCCTGGCGGTGCTCATGGCGCACGGCGACGAGACGGCACCAAAACCCATCATTGCCGCGCTCGACAAGGTTGCCGCCGCCGAGCAGCGGTCGGGTGGCCACGCGCGACCGCTCCGAGCCGATCTCGTCCTGGTGGTCGACCAGATCGACAACCTCTTCACGGCTTCCGTCACGCCGGAGCAGCGCCAGCGCTTCGCAGCCCTCCTCGCCGTCTTTGCGGCGACCGGGCGTGTCTGGATCGTCGCCACGCTCCGCGCCGACCTCTACGAGCGCTTCCTCAAGGAGCCGAGGCTGTTCGACCTCAAGACGACCGGGGCTGCCTACGACCTGCAGCCGCCGGGGCCGGCGGGGCTCGCTGAAATCGTCCGCGGCCCGGCGGCGGCAGCGGATCTCGATTTCGACACGGACCCGGCGAACGGCCGGACCCTCGACGAGGCGCTCCTCGCCGATGCCGACCGACCCGACATGCTGCCGCTCCTGCAGTTCACGCTCGACCAGTTGTTCGAGCGGCGCGAGGTGCGGGACGGCCGCACCCGGCTGACCTTTGCCGCCTACCAGGCCATCGGCGGCATGGGCGGCGCGATCGATCGCCAGGCCGAGGCCGCCTTTGCCGCGCTCGGCCCCGAAGAGCAGGCGCGGCTGCCGCGCCTCCTGCGCCAGCTTGCCGAGCCGGACCACGACGGCGGCTCCGCGCCGCTGGCGATCCGTGCGATTCCCCTCTCCGAGGCGTCCCTCGATGAAGCATCGGCGCGGCTCGTCGACGCCCTGGTCGAAGCGCGCGTCATCCTGTCGTCCGCCGACAGCGGCGAGACGCATATCAGGCTCGCCCACCAGCGCGTGCTGGAGAGCTGGGACCGGGCCCGCACGATCATCGCGGAGAATGCCGCCTTCTTCCGCATCCGCGAGGACATCGAGGACCAGCGCCGCCGCTGGGAGGCGGGCGGCCGACGGACCGATCTCTTCATACCGTCCGGCCTGCCGCTCGCCGAGGCGGAGAGCGTGTCGAGGAAGTTCGGGACGGAGCTTCCGCCCGGCGCGCTGGCCTACGTCACGGCATCGAGCCGGCGCGCGCGGGCCCGGATCAGGTTACTCATCGCCGCCACTGCCATCTTCGCCGTGATTGCCGCGGTCGCCGTCTGGCAGACCTTCGCCGCCGAGAGCCGGCGCCGCGAGGCGGCCGCCGAGCGCGATCGCGCCGAGCAGAACTTCGTTCTCGCCGAGCAGCGTCGCGTCGAGGCGGAGGCGGAGCGCGAGCGTGCGGAACAGAACTTCGCGGCGGCCAAAACCGCGGTGGAGAACCTTGCCTTCGACGTGATGCAGGGCATTGCCGGGGTGGCCGGCGTTCGCCTCTCGGACATCGCCCCGATCATCGACATGACGCGGCGGACGCTGGACCAGCTCGCCGCGACGGCGCCCGCGGATCTCGACATCGGCTTCGCCCGCGTCACGACCTTCGTGCAACTGGCGGAGACGCTGCAGGCGCAGGGCGACCTGGCGGCCGGCGTGAAGGCCATGCGCGACGCGGTTGCGGGTGCGCGGGAACTCGTCGCGGCGACCGACGGCGATCTCCTCGCGCGACGTGTTCTCGGTGTCGCCCTCAGCAACCTGTCCGCCGCGTACATCCGCGCCGGCAACTATATCGACGCCGAACCACCGCTGATCGAGGCGCTCGACATCGTGCGGCCTGTGGTTTCCGAGTACGGCGACCAGCCCGGGGTCGAGCCGTTCCGCGCCGATCTGGTGGCATTGCTCGACCGCCTCGGATCGACGCGCCTCGCGCGCGGCGACGGGGAGGGCGCGCTCGCAGCGTTCGAGGAGTCCCTCGCCGAGTCCCGCGTCCTCGTCGCCTCCCAGCCCACGGAGACCACATACTCACGCAATCTGGTCGTCGCCCTCAGCAAGGTGGCCGACATCTACCGTGCTCTCGGCAACATGTCGGCGAGCCTTGCGCTGTTCGACGAAGCCCTCGCCCGGATCACGGCATTGTCTGCCGCCGACCCGACCAACGCCCAGTGGCTGCGGGATCGCGTCGCGACACTCAACCAGGTCAGCGCGGCGCGGCTCCTGGCAGACGATGTCGCGGGGGCGACCACGGCTGCGGACGAAGGCGTTGGCCTCGCGCGCACGCTGGTGTCCTACGACGCCGCCAACACCGACTACCAGCGCAGCCTGGCGGTGGCCCTCAATCGGTCCGGCGACGTCCGCTTCGCCGCGGGCGGCTACGCGGAGGCCTTCGCGCTCTTCGACGAGTCGGTCACGGTCGTCCGCGCGCTCCTTGAGCGCGATGCCACCAATCGCCTCTGGCGGGACGACCTCGTGGTCGGCCTCGACCGGGCGGCGGCCGCAATGGGCCTTGGCGGCGACATCGAAGGGGCGATCGCCGGGTTCGAGGAAGCCCACCGGGTTGCCGCAGCGCTCGCCACCGAAGCGCCGGATGATCCGCGAAGCCAGTCGACGCTCCTGACTGCGATCTACAAGATCGCCCTCTGGGCCAGCGGCGACCGCGCCGCAGAGGCAGGTGCCGAAGGCACTGCCCTCATCGAGCGCCTGCAGGCCGAGGGCCGCCTTTCCGACCCGGAGGTAGCCTATTGGCAGTCGCTCTTCGCTGGCCTCGGCGAACCCGCGCCGACGGCCGGAGCGCTGCCATAGGGCTACGGCTCGACCAGTTCCTTGGCGTAGAGCGCTGACCACTCCGCCACCTCGTCGAGCGCGACCCGTGCGATGTCCTCGCCGAGCCGCAGCGCATCGATGATATGGAGCCGCGGCGGCGGAGGGCGGGTGCCGGCGACCGCAACGCGGGCGGAGAGCACCGCGGCGCGCCGGTCAAGACCTTCGAGGATCGAGATCATCCGCTCCGAGCGGTCGGCGAGACGCGAGCACTCCGACTGGAACCGGACGCCGTTGAGTGAGGCCACCGCCGCGGGAAGGATCGCGGCGACGAACAGGAGCCAGGGCGCAACCTTGTAGGACGGCTCCGCGATCGCGTCCGGCAGCACGTGCAGCCCGCCGAGGACGAGGATCAGGAGGTCGAGGCAGACGACCGCGATCACCGCCACGCTGAGGACATTGCCCAGCCGTTCGAGCCAGCCGCCCATCGCCGCCATCGCGGTAGCGGTCCGGCGGTGGTATGCGAGCTGGCGCCCGATCCAGCCGCTGCGGATGGCCGCGACCGCCTCGGCGGCGCGCGGGCGGATGGGCTGGCCCGGAGCCGGCGGCGTTGCCTCGGCCGGGTTCACCTGCCGGACGAGGGCGTGGAACAGCCGGTCGACGATGCTCTGTTCGACGACGCGCGTGGCGAACGGGGCGGACAGCGGAGGCGGCGGACGGAAGCTCGCGGCGGCGGGGAGGTAGGCCATCGTGCGGAGGCCTTCGGCGAGGTAGCGATAGTCGACCGCCTTCTCGGCCCACCGCTCGCGGTTCGCCGTTCGCGCCGCGCGCTGGATCCAGATCACCGCCGCCAGCTTCGCAAGACCGAGCCCGAGGAGGACCCACCACGCCTGGTAGTCCGGGCTGTGCGCGCTCGAATTGCGCAAGAGGACGATGATCGAGAGCACGGCCAGACAAACCGCCGCGACGGCGAGCGCATAGCCGAGGAGGAAAGTACCGCGGTAGAGCCCGGCGTAGCGCTCGTTGAGCGCATTGGCGCGCCGCCGGTACGCTTCGATCGGCTCGGGCGCAGTGTCGTCCTCGACGGTCCCGCGCGACCGGAACCGCCGCTCGAACCAGCGCCAGATGTGCTCGCGTGGCAGTCGCCGCCGTTCCTCGCCGCCGAAGAACTCCGTCACGAGGGCCTGCTGGCCGTCGTGCAGCCCGGCATGGCGGCCCGCGGCACGTGCAGACGCCGGCGCGGCGAGGAGATCGGCGACGAACCCGGCGATCGCGGGGCCGGCGGGAGCGCCGTCGCAATCCTCGAACTCGTCAAGCGTGCGAATGACGGTGACATCGCCGTTCGGGACGACGAGCCGGATGACGGGCATCCCGATCGCCAGCGCCCGGCGCGTCGTCTCCAGGGTCCCGCCCGCCTCACCGCCGTCGCCGTCGTCCACCGCGATCAGGACATCGGCGTGGCGCAGCATGACCTCTGCCTGTGCCCGAAACGCGGCCGCGCGCACGCGCTTTCCTTCCTCCGCCTCGGACGGCAGGTCGCGCCGCGCATCGCTGTCGAGTTCCATCACGTAGGCGGCGCGCGCGAGGAGGGCGCGGAACCGCTCGGCATCCGCCATCGGCGACGCGAAGCAGTAGGCATCCGGGTCGAACGGCAGGATTGCCGCGATCGCCCTGTCCGCGACCGTGGTGGCCCCGTCGAGGAACGCGGTGGCGGCGATCTGGTCGGCGCCGTCGGCAAGCCCCGAGATGAGGGTCAGCCGCGGCCTCGCCTCCGAGTACCAGCCGCGGTCGCGCGCCACGACGCCTGCGACGGCGGCCTCGATCGTGCCGAACAGGGGTGCGAGGCGGCCAGCGAGGTCGGCGCCGGGCGGCAGGGTGCGCTTCCCGGCGAAAGCGAGGCGAAGGGCGATCGCCGGGCGGTTCACTGCGGTCATCGGAGGCTGGCCAGTTTGCTGGATCGGCCGCCGTCTTTGTCACGACGGCGTTCCGCGGGCAAACGCCGCCGCTGGGACAGAATGCAGCGCCGACCCTTCCGGGCGCCCGCCCGACCGACCGCCGTGGAAAAGGAGACGGCCTGCCGGGGTGGGTGGCAGGCCGTCGAGTTGGGGAGGTGGAAGACGAACTCGGGCGCCTTCCGGCCGGGAGGGCCCGGCACGCCGAGATTTGCCCGGATCGCGGCGGCAGGTCTGTGTCGCAGGTCACATGTCGCGGAACCTACCGGTGCGGGCCGCAGTTGAATGCCACGATGCGGGCGCTCCTCCTCCACAACCCCAAGGCCGGCGACAACCGGGTTTCCGCGGACGATCTCGTGCGCGCCTTCGCCGACGCGGGCTACGAGGTCCGCTACTGCGACAAGGACGACGAGGCCGGCTTCGCGGCCGGTCTTGCAGCGCAGCCCGACCTGGTGGCGGTTGCCGGCGGCGATGGCTCGATCGGACAGCTCCTTCACTTCCATGCGGCGCTGACGATGCCCGTGGCGCTCCTGCCGCTCGGCACGTCCAACAACATCGCACGCTCCTTCGGCATGACCACGGACGCGCTGTCCCTCATTCCGCGGCTCCGGGGCGCGCCGTTCCGGCGGCTGGATGTCGGCATCGCCAACGGGCCGTGGGGGTACAGGCTCTTCGTCGAATCCGTCGGACTCGGCCTCCTGGCGCCGATGATGACGAAGCGGATCGCGGCCGATACCGCCGCCAAGGCGCGCGAGGTGGTGCGCAAGATGCTGATTGCCAACGTGAAGCGGGCTAGGGCCGGCAGGGCGTGGCTCTCGGTGGATGGCGAGGTGATCGAGGACGACGTGCTGATGGCCGAGATCACCGCCATCAGTCGTGTCGGCCCCGCACTCCCCCTCCTCGATGGCAACAGCACTGGCGACGGACTGATCGACGCCGTCGTCCTTCGTGCCTCCGATCGGGCGGCGATGGTGGCATGGCTCAAGGACGAAGACAGCGGCATGCCGCCCGTCACCGCCTACCGCGGTCGCTTCGTTTCCGCCCGCTGGGACGGCCTGCCGCTGCGCGTCGACGACCGCAGAATGCGCAAGCCCGACAGCAGACCGGCGCACGTCTTCGTGCGGCTTCTCGGGGCCGAAATCGACATCCTCGTCCCGGAGGGCGAAGCATGACTCCGGGCGATCGCGAGGAATGGCTCCGCTCCATCGAACAGGTGGCTGTCGAACTGGCCAACCTCGCCGGCGCAGAGATCACCAACGCCCTCGGGCGCGAGATCGCGGTCCGCTACAAGGGATCGGCGAAGGGAACGTTATTCTCCGACCCGGTCTCCGACGTCGACCAGCGCGTCGAGGAACTGATCCGCGGCCGGCTTGCCGCAACCTTTCCGGACCACGGCATCATCGGCGAGGAGATCGACGAGGCGCCCGATCCGTCGCGCGAGGTGGTGTGGGCCGTCGATCCGATCGACGGCACTGCGAACTTCGTCAACGGCTTCCCGCTCTTCGCCGGCTCGATCGGCGTCCTCGAGCGCGGCGTGCCGATCGTCGGCGCGATCTGGACCTCGACCAGCCATGTGCTGCGGGCCGGCGTCTATCATGCCCGTGAGGGCGGCCCGCTGCGCTTCAACTTCGAGCCGGCCGAGGCGCGCTCCGTGCCCGCCAACCGCCGGCACCTGGCGGGCGAACCCGACAGGACCCCGGGCGATTTTCCCTGGGACATGCGCCAGACCGGCTCGGCTGCGCTCGAATGCGCGTTCGTCGCCGCCGGCCTCCTCCGGGTCTCGCGCCTGGCCCGGCCGAACATCTGGGACGTGGCCGCCGGTTTGGCGCTCGTCCGTTCGGCGGGCGGCACGATCAAGATGAACTCCGGCGCCGGCTGGCGCGAGATGGAGGCGTTCGAATCGCCCGTCGAGGCCGGTACGTCGCTCGGGCTTCGCCGATGGAGCGGTGCGCTCCTCGTCGGCGAGCCCGAGGCGGTGGAAACCCTCGCCCGAGTGCGCCCGACCGGCTGACCGTCACGTCGCGACGATCGCCTTCACGCCGTCCGCGACGAACTGGACGGCGAGGGCCGCGAGCACCACACCGAAGAGCCGCGACAGGACGATCCGGCCCGTGCGTTGCAGCAGCCTGTCGAAGCGCGTGGCGAGCAGGAAGACGACGAGGCACATCGCGATGATCCCGAGGAGTATCGCGATGAAAAGGACGAACGCCCCGGTGCTCGGCGCCGCCTCCGCCGTGATGATCGTTGCCGCAATGGCGGCCGGGCCCGCCATCATCGGCACGGCGAGCGGGAAGGCGGCCATCGATGCGGCGTCGCCATGCTGTTGCTCCGCCTGCGCGGCGGCAGCCTTCCTCTCGGCCCGGAGGTCGAAGATCATCTCGAAGGCGATCCAGAACAGGAGGAGCCCGCCGGCGATGCGGAATGCCGGGAGCGAGATGCCGAGGAACTCGATCACCGGCCCGCCGAACAGGGCAAAGCCGACGAGGACGGCGCCCGCGATGATCGAGGCGGAAATCGCGACGCGGCGGCGGTGCGCCTCCGGCATGCCCGACGTGAGCGCAATGAAGATCGGCGCAAGCCCGATCGGCTCGATCGTGACGAAAAGCGTCGCGAAGGCGGTGAGGAGATACTCGCGCACGCCGCCATCCTAGCGGAATGCGCGGCGCTGCGCGCGGCATCCGGTGCGTTCGGCGAGGTCGATCGCGAGCCGGCGAGTCAGTCCGTCGCAGCGGCGGCGATCGCAATGTCATCTTCACGCCATCTTGGTGGGCGATTATCGGATGTTGCGAGATTGTCCGTGAGTCGCCGGCCCCCGCGCCGCCTCTCCCTCGAATCCCCCGCCATCCATACCAAGACCATGATCCAGTTGGGCTTCGTGCCATCGGCTGTGCCCACGCGCCACCCGCCGACGAGACGACGCAGGACGGCGAGCTACGGCCCATATGCATGGGGATCGGGCGCGTCTCGCGCAGGGCAGATCTGTTTCTCAGGATTAACTGTATTGGCCGCGACCACGTATATTGAATGCGATCCAGGAAAAGCTCAGCGAACCTTCCCGCTCACCATTCGTGACAAGACTGCAATGATCCCTGAAGCGCACATCAAAGGTGAATTCATCGGCGGTCTCGCCCCGATGCTCCACCGCGACCGCACCCCCATCGACGGCGTCCCTGCCGGCGGCGGACACGATTTCGAGGTCTATGTCGCCGCCGCCCAGGTATGGGTTTCCATGCCCGACTGGGTCGACTGCCGCGCCATGTACCCCGAGCACGCCCGCGCGCTCGCCTATGCCATCGAGCGCGTGGCAACCCGCGGCGAGGATGGCCAGGTCGTCCTGGCGGAGAACACGCTCCTCGCCATCGGCGTCGAAGGCGATGACGTCACGCTTGTCTGCGCCGACAAGGCCGGCCAGCGCCGGACGGCAGGCATCGCCGTCGACCGCATGACCGCCTACGGCTTCTCGCAGAAGATCCGCGAAGCGGCCGACCGCGCTGAACGGAGCGTCGTCTCCCGCCGGGGCTGAAGTCCCGCCGCGGCGATTGCCGTCAGGCGACGCTCTCCGCGCGCGACAGGGGAAGCTGAGCCCTCGCGCGGCCGTCAGCGAAGCGGCAGACCTCCAGGAATCAGGGACGAAGGGCTGGCGGTAGCGTCGGGTCGTCCTCGTCGAGGTCGTCCACTTCGGGATCGAGAACGCCGCGATCCTTCCGGACCTCCTGCGTCTCCTTTCCGACTTCGCCTTTCCACGCCACCTTGTCGGCGTCCACCGGCTTCTTGTTCTTTTCCATGCGGCTCCTCGCGTGCTGTTTGCCGAGAGCGAACGCGCTGGCGCAGGCCGGCGTTCCTCAATCCGACTTGGCGCTCGCCGACAACCTGCTCGGCACGACATCGCTGCGGACGTTCCGGCTGGGCGGAAGCAGGTTAGCTGCCGCGTTCTCCCTCCCAGTAGTCGAGTGACGCCTCGGTCCGCCCGATGAACCGGAGCGGGTTTACGCCGGCATCACGCCCGGCGCGGCTCGACACGAGGAACTTTCCGGAGTCCGGGTACTCCACCACCTCCGTTGTGCAGTTTGTGGAAATCCCCAGGTAGACCAGCGGCACGCGGCCTGTGTTGATCAACTGGTGGGCGCGATCCGGGCCCCCGGCAGGAGCGCCCAGAACATCGCCCGCCTTGACTGCATGCAAGGTTTCGCCAAACCGGTAGCTGCCTTCGCCGGCAAGGATGACGAACATTTCGTCCTCGATGTGGTGATTGTGGTAGGGGCAGCTCGACTTGCCCGGCGGGACGATATTGTAGCTGGCGCCAAGCCCCTGAAGGCCCAGCATCTGGCCGAAAGAGACATCCTCGCTCTGATTGAGGTCCCCGCGCGACCATGCGTCGAGCTTGAGGTCGCCAAGTGAAATCACGGGCTGAAACGGGGTGGTCATCGGACGCGATCTCCTGTCGGCGATTGGAGTGGAGCAACGCCGGCCTGATCCGGCAACGCAAACGCCATCCCGACGTTGCAGGTATTGGGCTGTCGGGAAATCGACCATTGCCTAAGATTGTCTGGGATAGTCGGCCGTATTGCACCGCTCTGCGGTCCATCGTGGGAGTCAGTTTCACGGAGCCCACCTCATGACGCTCGCATGACCTCGTTCCGGACTGCCTGCGCGGCGGCGATCTTCGCGATCGCGACCGCCTGGTCATCGGGTCAGGCCACAGCCGCGTCTGCGGTCGTGCCGTTCGCGAGTGAATTCGCACCCGGCACGATCCTCGTCCGCACGGAGGAGCGCGCGCTGTACCTCGTGATGGAGAACGGCCTCGCGCGCCGCTACGTCGTCGGCGTCGGCGCCACGGGGTGGCAGTGGGCGGGGACGACGGCCATCGACGGCAAGTTCATCGCGCCCAACTGGATGCCGCCGCCGGAGATCCGGCGCGAGCAGCCGGGCCTCCCGACCATCATTGCCGGGGGATCGCCAGCAAATCCGATGGGCGCGGCAGCCATGACGCTGTCCGGCGGCGGCAACTACGCCATCCACGGCACGAATGTTCCCGGCTCGATCGGCGGCTTCGTCTCCCACGGCTGCATCCGGATGCTGAACGAGGACGTGCTCGATCTGTTTGCCCGGGTCGTCGTTGGCACGGTTGTCGTGGTTCTCCCCTGACGATTCGCGACGATGACCCGTCATCGCTGCGGCCGCGAGCGTCGGTACGGGACCGTACAACCGGGGATCGAATTGCTAGAATGCCAGCTAATTGATTGATGCAATGGAGCAGTATCTCCAGAGTAATTTCTGCTCGGAGGGGTTGCTATCCCATCCGAACCGGCAGATGATATGCGAGCCAAATGGTGCGTCTTCTAGAAGCTCCTCGTTGACCAAGTGAGGAGAGACCAGGCGCCTCGTGCTTAGTCTTGGCCAACGCTCCACCGGCGATCACAGTCATGATCGCACACCCCGGCATCAGAGTCCGGGAGAAGGGCTTGCTTCATGAAGCGCCTCCACTCCGCTCGCCTTCTCGCTGCGGCCTCTCCCTTTGCGCTCCTGTGCACAATTGTCGGGGCCCAGGCACAGGCCGTACCGCTCGGCACAGTGGCGAATTTTGCGATCCTTGCCGGTGAGACGATCACCAATACCGGCGGGACCGTCATCACCGGTGATCTGGGCCTCGCGCCAGGTACCGCCACCACCGGATTCGTATTCTCGCCCGATGTCGGGCCGGGCGTCGTGAACGGCGCAGTCAACATCGCCGATGGAGTCGCCGTTCAGGCGAAGGTCGATCTCGTTACGGCCTATCTCAATCTTCAGGGCCGCCCAACAACGGTCGACCTGACGGGTCAGGATCTTGGTGGGCAGGTGCTTACGGCAGGCGTCTACAACTTCGACACCTCCGCAGGACTCGACGGAACCCTCACTCTCGACGCCGAGGGGAACCCCAACGCGCTCTTCATCATCAACATCGGCAGCACCCTGACCACCGAGGCAGCGTCGACAGTTGCCCTCATCAACGGTGCCCAGGCAGCCAACGTCTTCTTCCGCGTCGGCACCTCCGCAACCCTTGGCACGACGACCACTTTCAATGGCAACATCGTCGCACTGACGAGCATCACCCTGACCACCGGCGCCAACATCATCTGCGGCGCGGCGTGGGCCCAGAACGGCTCCGTCACGCTCGATACCAACACCATCACGGTCTGTCCGCTCATCCCCGCGACCGTCGGCGAAGTCCTCGGGCCGGAGCTGCCCGACAACACCCAGGCGGTGGTAGATGCGATCGATGCGCTCCTCGAGGGCGGGACGCTGCCGGACGACATAGCCGCGCTTATCGCCTTCCTCTCGCCCGACGAACTCGCGGCGGTCATCGCCCAGCTCGGCGGCGAGACCGCGACAGGTGTCGCACCGACGGGCACGACGGCGATGAGTTCGTTCTTCTCGACCGTCCTCAACGGCACCGGTGCGCGACGCGGCGTCATCGTGAGCCGGACGCCTTCCGGGTCCGTCGGCACCGTGACGCCGGCCGACGACCTGCCGCCGAACACCGTGATGACCATGGGCTATGCCGCCGTCGAGGCGCCTCCCCTGGCCTATTCCGCTTTCGACCAGGTGGGTCTGGTCGCCTTGCCCGATCCGGATCGGTGGACGATCTGGGGCACCGGTTTTGGCGGCATCGATACCGTCCAGGGCGATGACGATGCCGGTACGCACGACCGCTGGTCGCGCAATGTGGGCTTCGCCATCGGCGTCGAGCGGCGTCTCGGCTCCGTGGCGACGCTGGGCGCGGCCGTCGGCGTGACCGGCACCCAGTTCGTCCTCGCCGACGGGTTTGGCGGCGGCACGAGCCGCATCGTCCAGGCCGCGGTCAACGCTCGCGTCGATGCCGGCGCGTTCTACATCGCGGCGGTGGCCGGGTATGGCTGGCACCACGTCATGACGGACCGCACGATCACGGGCCTCGGCACGACCAACCTCGTGGCGGAGTTCAACGCACACAGCGTCGGCGGTCAGGTCGAGGTCGGCTACCGGCTCGGCAACGCCCGGACGTCGGTGACGCCGTACGCTTCCGTCGAACTCCAGGCGTTCTTCTCGCCCGCCTACACCGAGGAGGCGCTGACGGGCGTCGAGGCCTTTGCCCTCACCTATGACGCCAACCGGACGACCACGCTGCGGACCGAGATCGGCGCCCGCTTCCGGCATAGCTTTGCACTCGCCGGCGGCGGATCGCTGTCGCTTCATGGCAGCGTTGCCTGGGCACATCAGCAGGCCTGGGGCAACACGATGACGGCTGCCTTCGTCGACGCGCCGGACACGACCTTCTCCATCGAGGGCGCCCAGCAGACGGGCAACGCTCTTCTGCTCTCGGCCGGCGTCGAACTCGCGCTCGCGAACCACTTCTCGATCGGCGGATCGGTCAGCGCCTCCTTCGGGCAGGGCTCCCGCAGCTACGGCGTCAGCGCAACGATCAGCTACCGCTTCTAGAAGTCCGCGCGGTTCCTTCGGGGATTGGCGCGGCTTCCCTGATCCGCTATCGCCGGCCCGAGCATGCCGGGATGAGCTGAGTGGACGACAGCGACGCGGCCTCGACGGACGGCAGGAAAGGACGGCGCCCGCGCAAGACCGCGGCGCCGTCGGCTCCTCGCCGAGAGGTCGCCACCAGGAACGCCGAGGAAACCCGCGAGCGTATCCTGCAATGCGGCCTGACGGAGTTCGCGGCCCACGGCTTCAGCGGCGCGCGGATCGACCGGATCGCCAGCGCCGCCTCGATCAACATCCGCATGCTCTACCACTACTTCGGCGACAAGGCCGGGCTGTACGTCGCCGTGCTCGAGCGGGTTCTCGGCAACCTTCGCCGGGAGGAGCTCCAGGTCGACGTCGACCACGTGTCGCCAGTCGAAGGGATGGGGCAATTGTTCGACTTCATCGACGGCCACTTCCGATCCCATCCCGAACTGATCAGCCTCCTGTCGGCCGAGAATCTCCAGCGCGCGGTGTTTCTAAAGCGCTCGCAGGCAACGCCGATCATGTCCTCGCCGGTGCTCGGCCAGATCGACAGGCTGCTCCGCCGCGGCGTCGCGGAGGGAGCGTTCCGCGACGGCATCGATCCGCTGCACCTGTATGTGATGATGGTGGCGCTCGCCTGTTTCCACCGCTCGAACGCGCACTCGCTTACGGCGATCTTCAAGCTCGACGTCGCGGAGACTGGCTGGCAGGCGCAGCACAGCCGGCTCGCCCGCGAGGCGATCATCGGCTTCGTCAGGCGCCCGCCGCCGGCCTGATTGGCCGGGGCCAATCGCGCACCCCTGGTACTGGGCCCGGCATGTCGCCGGCCCGGCCCTCATCCAGAGGTCATGGATCGGACACGCGGAAGACATCCCGTTGCGTCCTTCCTGACAAGGGCCGTCACTAGCGTCCGCCTCCCATCCACCATGGAGGCACTCATGAAACGCCATCTTCTTGCTGCCGCTCTTGCCATCGCCGCCGCCGGCACGGCCTTCGCCCAGGACGATCTTGCCGGCCGCAACATGCCGCTCTGGGACGTCGTCCTCGTCGCCCATCGCGGCCTTGCCCCGGACATGCCCGAGAACACGATGGCCGCGTTCCGCAATGTCATCGAGCGCGGCGTCGGCGTGATCGAGATCGACCTGCGCGGCACGCTCGACGGCGAAGTCGTCATCATGCACGACGAGACCGTCGACCGCACGACGGATGGAACCGGCGACGTCACCCAGCTTACGCTCGCGCAAGTGCAGGCGCTCGATGCCGGCGTCTATGCCGGCGAGCAGTTCCGCGGCGAGCGCGTGCCGACCTACGAGGAAGTGCTCGAACTCGCCAAGGCGAGCGGCGTCATGCTCCTCCTCGACATCAAGCTCTCGCCGACCCTCGACCGCGAGCGGATCGTCCGTCTCACCGAAGCGCACGACGCCGTCCTCAACGTGATCGTTGGCGTCCGCTCGCTGGAAGACCTTGCCGAGTTCCGCGCGCTCAACCCGAACCTCCGCACGCTCGGCTTCATCCCGAGCCCGCAGTCGATCGAGCCTTTCGTCGCGGCAGGCGTGGAGATCATCCGGCTCTGGCCGGAGTGGATCCATGGCGAGCCCCGTTCCGAGAGCCAGGATCTCGGCGCCTGCCTCGGCGTTGAAGGCTGCCTTGTCACCCGTGTCCGCGACCTCGGCCGCCCGGTGTGGACCACGGCCAATGATTCGCCGCGTCCGGAACTGATCAACCTGATCGAGGCCGGGGTGAACGGCATCCTCACCGACGTCCCGTTCGAGATGCGCCAGCTTCTCGACGATATCGACGCCCTGAACGCGGCTCCATAGTCGCTCGCCAACCTGGAGGCCGCGCCGTCGCGCGGCCTCCTTTCGCGGTACCGCTCAGTCAACCGCCATTCCCGTCACGCAGTCATCGGGGCGCTGCGAGTCGCGAACGCGCGGACAACTCGTTTCGGCACGGTTGCCGCGAGAGTCGTCCGCTCAACCCTCCCTACCGCAGGAACTTCGGGGCGTACCGAACCCAGCGCGGCACGGGGCCGCCGGCGTGGCGCATCAGCCGCCGGTAGATCAGCCCAAAGCCCACGAACACCAGCAGCGAGATCACCACGAAGTACAGCGCCGCCACGCCGAAATGGAGGAACACATTGTAGTCACGCTGGAACAGCTCCTCGGCGCGGATGAGGAGTTCCTGCTGGCCGTGGACCAGCGGCAGGGTGAAATAGACGATGGCCGTCGCCTGGAAGAGGAAGATCACCTCATTGGTATAGGCCGGCCACGCGACGCGGATCACGTTCGGCCAGGTCACCGACCGGAACGTCCGCCAGCGCCCCATGCCGAACGCGTGCGCGGCGTCGATCTCGCCCTTCGGCACCGTCCTGAGCGCCCCGAAGAAGATCTCGGACGTGTACGCGGTGGTGTTCAGCGTCAGCACGAACGGTCCGAGGAACAGCGGGTGGAGGATGAAGCGGTCGACGCCGAGCGGCTGCCACAGCGACAGGTTCAGCGACAGCACCACCGAGTAGACCAGGAAGAACTGGATGAAGAGCGGCGATCCGCGGAAGAAACTGGTGTAGCCCGCCGCCAGACGCGACCAGACGGGATGGCCGCGATGGCGGACCACCGCGACCCCGATCGCCAGCACGAAGCCGAGCGGGATCGAGGCGACCGCGAAGTAGACGTTGAACAGCGCCGGGCGGAACAGTTCGCCGATGTCGCGGAAGAAGGGGGCGAGGATATCCGTCACGCGGCCACCGCGTCGTCGGCGATGAGGCCGTGGCCGGCCTTGCGCTTGAGCCAGCGGAAGAAGCGCTCCGAGGCCCAGGTAAGGACCAGGTAGAACACGACGAGCGCGAGATAGTACTTCCACCGCCAGTCCGGATGGACGAGCCCAGCGCGTGGAAAATAGTTGGGCGCGCCGAGTCTCCCGGCCCAGTTGACGATGTCCGGTATGTTGAGCAGCGACAGCAGCGACGTCGCCTTGACCAGGAGCATCCATACATTGGAGAGGCCCGGGAGGGCGAAGATCCACATCTGACGGATGCGGATGCGCCAGAAGATCTGGCGCTCGCTCATGCCGAAGGCGCGCGCGGCGTCGACCTGGCCCTTGGGCACGGAATCCAGCGCGCCGTGGATCGCCGACGAGGCGAACGCGCCGTAGACGATGCCAAGCGCCACGCAGGCAATCGCGAGGTAGCCTCCGGTCGAGAAGAAGATGTTGGCGTCGGGGCAGGGCGGCCACGCCCCGGTTCCCGCGTTCTCCGGCGTGCAGACGCCCTGGGCGATCACCCATTCCACCGCCTGCTCGAAGGCGAGCGGGAAGAACAGGAGGAAGAGGACGTCCGGCACGCCGCGGACGATCAGCGCATAGCCCGCCCCGACGGCCCGCACAGGAAGGAAGCGCGATCGGCGGAGCGCTGCCCCGCCGAGGCCGAACAGGATCGCGAACATTCCGCCGAACACGGCCGCCGCGAGCGTATAGCCGAAGCTCGCATAGAACGCCTGGTGCGCGCCGTTCGTCAGGTAGGCGAGCCAGAACGTGGCATCCGGCCCGACCACATTGGCGAGCCAGTCCGGCACGCGTCAGCTACCGGCCGCGAAAGTCGGGAGCGGGGGACGCCCGCTCCCGGTTGGTGCGGTATGCGGCATCAGAAGAGCATCGGATCGTCGAACCATTCGGCGATGAGGGCGTTCAGGGAGCCGTCCGCCTTCATCTCGGCGATGATCCGGGTGAACGTGTCCCGGAGTTCGGTGTCCTCCTTGCGGACACCGGCCCCGACGCCGCCGCCGAGCGTGACTTCCGGGCCGGCCAGGACAAGCGCCCCGCCCGTCGCCTCGATGATCGGCGCGACGAAGCCGCCATCGATCATGACGATGTCGAGGTTGCCCGCGAGAAGGTCGTTCACCGCGCCTTCGAAGGTGTCGAACAGCACGACCGTATTGCCCGTGGCCAGCGTATCCTGGAGGTAGCCGGCCTGGATCGTCGCGGTCTGCGCGCCGAGGCGCACGCCCGCCAGGGCATCGAAGTCGAAGGCCGTGCCGGTCCGGATGACGAAGACGGCCGGGTCGGGCGGGTAATAGTCATCGGTGAAGTCGATCGTCTGGAGGCGCTCCTCGGTGATCGACATGCCGGCCATGATGAGATCGTAGTTCCCCGCGAGGAGGTTCGGAATCATCGAATCCCAGGCCGTGATGACGAACTCGCAGGCTAGCTCGGCCCTGAGGCAGATCTCGTTGCCGAGGTCGATCTCGAAGCCCGCCGGCTGGCCCGCTTCGTTGATGAAATTGTACGGCGCATACGCGCCCTCGGTCGCGATGCGGACGGTCTGCTGCGCTGACGCGCTGCCGGTGAAGGCGGCCATGCTCAGCGTGGCTGCGGCGAAGAGCAAGCGTTTCATTTCGGGTCTCCTGTTCCAGGGTGCCGGGCCGCGCCCGCCTCGCGCGGCCAGTGATTCCGCTGATGCAATCTTCGTTCCTGCTTCAGGCCGCGCCGCCCGCGGCGAGGAACTGGCGCAGTCGCGGCGACCTCGGATTGCCGAAGATCTCGTCGACCGGGCCATCCTCCTCGATCACCCCTTGGTGGAGAAAGATGATCCTGTCAGATACTTCACGCGCGAACTTCATGTTGTGCGTTACGAGCAGCATCGTCCGGCCCTCGTCGGCCAGCACCTTGATGACCTGCAGGACCTCGGCTTCGAGCTCCGGATCAAGGGAGGATGTCGGCTCGTCGAACAGCATCACCTTCGGATTGATGCACAGCGCACGCGCGATCGCCGCCCGCTGCTGCTGCCCGCCGGAAAGCTGGTTCGGATAGGCGTCGGCCTTGTCGGCGATGCCGACCTTTTCGAGGAGCGCGAGCGCCTGGGCGTGCACCTCGGCCTTCGCCCGCTTCTGCACGTGGATCGGTGCCTCGGTGACGTTCCGCAGCACCGACATGTGGGACCAGAGATTGAACTGCTGGAACACCATGCCGAGCTCGGAACGCACCCGCCGGAGCTTGCCCTGGTCGATCGGCGGCCGGCTGCCGTCGGCGCTCCTTGTCAGGATCTCCTCGCCGTCGATGACGATGGTTCCGCGGTCGGGCTGCTCGAGGAGGTTGATGCAGCGCAGCAGCGTCGACTTGCCGGAGCCGGACGAGCCGATCAGCGAGACGACCGTACCCGGCTGGGCGGCGAACGAGACACCCTTGAGGACTTCGAGCGCACCGAAGCTCTTGTGAAGGTCGATGATCTCGAGGATCGGCGGCTGCAATCGTCACCTCGTGGCAGGGGTCCGCCAGACTTCGTCGGAACACGCTGCAAGTAAAGCTCGCTCCACTCGAGGCTTGCACGTGAACGCATTTCCGATGAGAAGGGCGCGCTCGATCTGCCGGAGGCCCCGATGCTCAGCCGCCTTCTCGTCGCCACTCTCGCCCTCGTCGCCGCGACCGCTGCCGCAGCGCAGGACTCTCCACCGGCGCCCGCGATGTTCCTCGCCCCGGAGGTGTCAACCTCGGGCGGCTCGATCGCGGTCGGCCCCGACGGCGTGCTCCACGCGGCGGCTGCAAGCTACGGCCCGGGCACCGACCAGGTCGTCACCTGGGCAACGTGCGCCCGGGACTGTGACAGCGAGGCGAACTGGCGTCGCGTCGAGCTTCCGGTGCCCGGCGCCATCGCCACCGAGATCGCGGTGACGCCGCGCGGCGCGCCGCGTCTCCTCATCAGGGCGACGGCGGCGGCCGGAGCCGGCGGCCGGGACTTCCTCTACGCCGAATGCGGCGCGCTGACCGGCCCGTGGGCACCGGAGGGGGTGCCCGAATCCTGCTACGATCCCTCAGGCTGGCGCATCGTCCGGGTGACCGGCAACAACGAATCCTCGATGGGGGATTTCTTCGAGTACCTGTTGCCGTACCGCACCTTCGCGCTCGATCCGGCCGGCAACCCGCGCTTCATCTATACCGACAGCAACTACGCCATCGAGCCGGACCACTACGGCGCGTTCTACATGAGCTGCGAGCGCGCCTGCACCGATCCGCGCAACTGGACCGAAACCAACCTCGCCAACCAGCGCGGCTACAGCACCGAGCAGTTCACGCGACCTGTCCTGACCATCGGCCCCGAAGGCTCCGCGCACGTCCTTGCCTGGGTCTATGCGTTCGAGCCCGACGGCACCGATCTCCCGGACGACCTCTACTACTACGAGTGCCCGGCCGAATGCGCCGATCGCGGCAACTGGAGCCGCGTGTCGCTCGTCAACGCCGGCAGCGGCTCCTACCCGAGCCCGACCTGGGACCTTGCCATCGACCCCGACGGCCGGCCGCGCGCCGCCGTCTTCGTCGGTGGCGGCGCCGAGATCGAAGGGATCGACTACAGCCTCGTCTACCTCTGGTGCGACGCTGCCTGCACCGGCGACACGGGCTGGGCCGGCAACGTCATCTATGACGGCGGCTACGGCGAAGCGCCTGACCTTGCCATCGGCGCCGACGGCCGTCCGCGCGTCGCCTTCCTCACCGACGACGGACTGCCGGTGGTCGCTGTGTGCGATGCGGCCTGCGAGACCGACGAATCCGTCTGGGACGGCGTCGTTTTCGAGGATGAGTCCGACATGGCCGCGGACCGTCCCACCGCCATCCCCTTCACCTGCGACGGCGAACTGTGGAACGCGCTGTCACCCCGCCTGGCGCTCGGGCCGGCAGGCGAACTGTTCGTCGGCTACGATGTCTCCGTCGAGGCGCGCTGCCTCTACCGCGAGTTCCAGCGCCCGGAGATCACCTTCGAGTTCCACGAAATCTGGCGCGGCGTCCGGATCGCGCAGCCGATGCTCGGGCAGTAGCACCGACAAGGAATGTTGGTTCGGATCGACGTTGACCGCTCCCTCGCCCCGTTCGGGGAGAGGGATCAATCCCTTGGTGAGGCGCAGCCGAGCTTAGGGATTGAGGGTGAGGGGGCACCGGTGGTGAGTTTCTGCGACCGCGCCCCCTCACCCTGCTTCGCTAGGCTCGCTTCGTTCGCCAAGCTCCGCATCCCTCTCCCCGGATGGGGCGAGGGGAGTGCGCTGCAGGACGGCAACTTACTGCGCTGCCGCGATCACCTTCAGGAAGGCCGGCCCGTACCGCTCCAGCTTCGAGCGGCCGATGCCGGGGATGTCGGCCAGGCCGGAGATGTCCCTCGGCTTCGCCGCCGCGAGCGCCCGCAGCGTCGCGTCGTGGAACACCACATAGGGCGGCACGCCCTGCTCGCGGGCGAGGCGAAGGCGCTCGGCACGCAGCGCGTCGAACAGTTCGTCGCCGGGACCCGACGGCACGGCAGTCGCCTCCATGCGCCGCCGCGAGCGTCCGCGCTCCGGCGCCGCCTCGCGCCGCAGCTCGACCTTCCGCTGGCCGCGCAGCACCTCGCGCGCGCCCTCGCCGAAGGTGAGCGCGCCGAAGGCGGTGTGGTCGACCACGACGATCCCGCTCGCAACGAGCTGCCGCAACACGGAGCGCCAGGTCCGGTCATCCAGATCGGCGCCGACGCCGAACGTGGGCAGCCTGTCATGGCCGGCGTTCCCGACCTTCTCCGTCCGTTCGCCGCGGAGGATGTCGATGATGTGGCCCGCGCCGTAGCGTGAGCCGGTGCGATAGATCGCCGAAAGGATCTTCTGCGCCGCCTGGCTGCCGTCGAACGTTTCCGCCGGCGAGCGGCAGGCATCGCAGTTGCCGCACGGGCCGGGATAGATCTCGCCGAAATGCGCGAGCAGCGCTTGGCGGCGGCAGCCCGTCGTCTCGCAGATGCCGAGGAGCGCGTTGAGTTTCGCGCGTTCGACGCGCTTCACCGTGTCGTCGGCCGCGCCCTCGTCGATCATCCGCCCGCGCTGGACGACGTCCGCCATCCCGTAGGTCATGAACGCCTCGGCCGGTCCGCCATCACGCCCGGCGCGGCCGGTCTCCTGATAGTAGGCCTCGATCGACGACGGCAGGTCGAGATGGACGACGTAACGGATATCCGGCTTGTCGATGCCCATGCCGAAGGCGACGGTGGCGACGAGCACCACGCCGTCCTCGCGGATGAAGGTGTCCTGGTTGCCGTCGCGCGTCTCGCGGTCGAGTCCGGCGTGGTAGGGCAGGGCGCGGATGCCCTCCATCGCGAGCCACGCCGCGGTCTCGTCGACCTTCCGCCGGCTGAGGCAGTAGACGATGCCGCTCTCGCCCTTGTGCCGGTCGAGGAAACCCCGAAGCTGCCGTCGACCGCCTTCACGCAGCGCGATTGCGTAGGAGATGTTGGGCCGGTCGAAGCTTGTCGCGAAGATGCGGGCGGTCTGGAGATGCAGCTTGTCGACGATGTCGCGCCGCGTATCGGCATCCGCCGTAGCCGTCAGCGCAAGCCGCGGCACGCCCGGAAACCGCTCCGCCAGCATGCCGAGTTTCCGGTACTCCGGTCGGAAGTCATGGCCCCACTGGCTGACGCAGTGCGCCTCGTCGATGGCAATCAGCGACACCGGCAGCCGTTCCAGCATCGTCAGGAACCCGTCCATCATCAGCCGCTCGGGCGTGACATAGAGAAGGTCGAGTTTTCCCGACAGAAGGTCAGCCCGGCTCCGCGCGATCTCCTCCGGCGCGATTGCCGAGTTGAGCGCCGCCGCCCGCACGCCCGCCTGCTTCAGCGCCTCGACCTGGTCCCGCATCAGCGCGATCAGCGGCGAAACGACGATCGCCACCCCCGGCCGGCACAGCGCCGGCACCTGGTAGCAGACCGACTTCCCCTTGCCCGTCGGGAACAGCACCACCGCATCGCCGCCCGCCACGACGTGGCGCACCACATCCTCCTGCTCGCCGCGAAACGCGGCGTGACCGAACACGGTCTTGAGGACAACGGCGGGATCGGAGGCGACGACAGTCACGGAATGGGCGAGTCGGAGAAGGAATGGGGTGAGTCGGAGAAGGACTGGAGAGAGATACTAGCGGGTGTTGCGGCGGACGTGTGGTCCGTGCCCGCAATCCAAATCCGCTCATCCCCGCGCAGGCGGGGACCCATCAAGGCAAGAAATTGGGGCGGTGACGCCGCGTCCGGTAGGCAAAATAATGATGTAGTGTGCCGCCGATGAAGCCCTTCTACGTCTACATCATCTGCAACAAACCGTTTGGAACGCTCTACATCGGCAGTACCGATGACATCGGCCGGCGCATCTATGAGCATCGGGAAGGCCTGTTCCCCGGCTTCTCGAAGAAATACGGGCTGAAGATTCTTGTCTGGTACGAACTGGCTGAGAGCCGGGAGACCGCGTTCACTCGGGAGCGTCAGCTCAAGAAGTGGAACAGGGACTGGAAGCTCCGCCTCATCGCGGAGATGAACCCGGAGTGGCGGGACCTCTACGAGGAACTCCTGCACTAGCTGTGTTGTGGGCCTTCGGCCCGAAGTCGCTGGGCGGAGATGGGTCCCCGCCTTCGCGGGGATGAGCGGATTTGGGGGTGCCGTTCGCCGGCCCAAAAGGCACTGAAGACCTGGGTTACGCCCGCTCGAACAGAATGTCCTGCGCGCCCTGCCACAGCGTCATCTTCCCGAGCGGCGTGACGTTCTCCATGCCCTCGATGATCGTCAGGAAGTGGTTGCCCGCCAGCTGCCCCACCTTGGAGGCGAAGCGGACGCCGCCATAGGCGAGGAGGATCTCCGTCTCGCTGATCCCGCCGGGGTAAAGGATGATCTGACCCGGCGCCGGGAAGCTGGTGTGGTTCTCGTACGGGAGGCCCATCTCGAAATCGCCGAGCGGGATCCAGCACGCCTCGCCGCTCCAGCGCACATGGATGATCTTCTGCCGGAACGGCAGCAGTTCGAGGAAGCGCGCGCACGTTTTTGGCGCGTCGGTCTCTTCCATGCGCGCCAGGAATCTGTACGGGCCGGCGGTGATGGCGATGTTCGTCACGAAGAACTCCCGATGGGCGGCCGCTGCAGGCGACCGGGGTCGAAGGACAGGATGAAGTCCACGAGCGCGCGGACGGCGAGGTCGGCGTCCTCGGCGAGGATCGACTCCGCCGGATTGTGGCTGATGCCGCCCTTGCAGCGCACGAACATCATTCCGATCGGGCACAGGCTCGCAATCGCCATGCCATCATGGCCGGCCCCGCTGGCGAGGCGCGGCGCGTCGAGGCCGAGCCCGGCGATCGCCGCAGCGAGGCCGTCGGCCAGCGCCGGATCGCACGGCGTTGCCGCCGCGTCGTGGTAGCGGACCATCGACACGCTGAGCCGGCGCTGCTCGGCGATGGCGTCGAACGCGGCGCGGATGCGCATCTCGGCGGCAGCGCGATCGGCGTCCACCGGCGCGCGAAGGTCGAGCGAGAAGCGCACGAGGCCGGGGATGACGTTGGTGGCACCGTTCGGCACCGCGATCGTGCCCACGGTCGCGACGAGGTTCTCCGCGGCCTTGGCGATCGCCTCGGCCGCCAGCACCATCTCGCTCGCGCCGGAAATGGCGTCCCAGCGAAGGTCCATCGGCGTTGTCCCGGCGTGCCCGGCGCGGCCGTATACCGTCACGTCGAACCGGCTCGCGCCGCTGATGGCGGTGACGACACCCAACGGCGTGCCGATCCGCTCCAGTACCGGCCCCTGCTCGATGTGGACCTCGATATAGGCGAGCGTCTCGCCCCGCCGTCTCGCCGCGCCGGGGATCGCGGCGGGGTCGCAGCCGAACAGGCGGAGCGCCTCCTCCACGGAGCTGCCTTCGATGTCGCGCGCCGCCAGCGACCGTTCGTCGAACGTGCCGGCGACCGCGCGCGAACCGAGAAGGGTTGTCGGGAAGCGGATGCCCTCCTCGTCGCCGAAGGCGAGCACCTCGATCGCGAAGGGCAGCAGCGCACCGCGTCGCCGTATTTCATCCACCGCGGCGATGGCGGCGACCACGCCGAGCGGGCCGTCATACTTGCCCGCGTCGCGGATCGAATCGATGTGCGAGCCGAGGAGGAGGGCCGGAAGGCCCGGGTGCTCGCCCTCGAGCCGGCCGATGATATTGCCGGCGGCGTCGACATGCGTCGCCATTCCGGCCGCTTCCATCCACGCCGCGACCTGCGCGGCGGCCGCCCGGTGGGACGGGCTGAGATAGAGGCGCGTGATGCGACCCGGCTCGTCCGTGAAGGCGGCGAGTTCGTCGAGCCGGGCCATCACGGCCTGGCCGGCGCCGGTGGGCGCGATGTCTGCGGAAGCAGCGCTCATGGCGCGGGGGAGTGCCACTCCCGCCAGTGCCGCGCAATGTCGATCCGGCGCGGCAGCCATACGCGCTCGTGGGAAAGCACGTGCTCGATGAACCGCGCCAGCGAGGCCGCGCGGCCCGGCCGGCCGACGAGGCGGCAGTGGAGGCCGATGCTCAGCATCTTCGGCGCGCCTGCCACGCCCTCGGCGTACAGGACATCGAATGCGTCGCGGAGATAGGCGTAGAACTGGTCGCCCGAGTTGAACCCCTGCGCCGTCGCAAAGCGCATGTCATTGGTGTCGAGCGTGTAGGGGATGATTAGGAACGGCCCGTTCGGGCCTTCGATCCAGTACGGCAGGTCGTCGGCGTAAGAGTCTGACGAATAAAGGAAACCACCTTCCTCGGCGGCCAGCCGCATCGAGTTCATCGACGACCGGCCCTGGTAGAGGCCGAGTGGCCGCTCGCCCGTGACCTCCGTGTGGATGCGCACCGCCTCGGCGATCTCGGCGCGCTCCTCCTCGGCGGATTTGTCCTTCATCTCGACCCATTTGAGGCCGTGGCTCGCGATCTCCCAGTTGGCCTCCTTCATCGCGGCGACGATCTCGGGCGCTCGGGCCATTGCGGTCGCAACGCCGTACACTGTCACCGGCACGCGAAGGCCCGTGAACAGCCGCCACAGGCGCCAGAAGCCGGCGCGCGAGCCGTATTCGTAGATCGACTCCATGTTGGCGTGGCGCATGCCCGGCCACGGCTGCGCGCCGGGAATCTCCGACAGGAAGCCTTCGGACGCGGCATCGCCGTGAAGGATGTTGTTCTCGCCGCCCTCCTCGTAGTTGACGACGAACTGCACCGCGACGTTCGCGCCGCCCGGCCATCGGGGGTTCGGCGGGTTGCGGCCGTAGCCGATCATGTCGCGAGGGTATGGGATTGGCGGGATCATGGGGTCTCGATGGCGAAGTGCTGGCGGAGCAGGCTGGCGCGGTCCTCGGCGGCGTAAGGCGTCTCTGTCCGGCCGCCATCGCGCGTGACGATGACCTTGTCGGCCGTCAAGGTGACCCGGCCGGCAGGCAGCGCGATCGTGGCGATCGGCCCCCGCGTGAAGAACGAGGCGGCGTCGGTCTGGTGGAAGGCGCACATGCCGGCAAAGGCCTCGATCGGCTGCGGCTCGCGCGAGACGCGGTAGAGCGGGACAAACCCGGTCTCCCCGATCGGCCCCGCCGATAGTTCGACAAGGCCATCCTCGACGGGCGCGAGCCGGAACGCCCCTGCGATTGCATCGTCCCATTCCCCTTCGGGCCAGGGCAGTGGCTCGCGCGGGCCGTCGCCGAACCCGACATCGGCGAGAAAGTCGCCTTCCGGGACGGACACGACCAGCGCCAGGTGATCGAACGGTGCGCCGAAACCACCGGTGGCCGCCACGTGGACGCGCCCCTCGATCCGCGTCACGGCAAAGCCGAGATGGGCAAGCAGCGCGCGGAACGCCTCGTTGAGTTCGAAGCAGAAGCCGCCGCGGCCACGTCGCACCACCTTCTCGAGCGCCGCCTCGGCCCCAAGGGCGATGGGTCGGCGTCCGACGACGTCGAGGTTTTCGAACGGCACCCGCTCCATGTGCCTTCTCTGAAGGAGGATCAGCGTATCGCGCGTCGGCGGCAGCGATGCCGACAGGAGCCCGAGCCTGGCGAGATAGGCCTGGAGGAGGTCAGGCGTCACGTTCGCTCCCCATTCCACGACCGCGCGGCGCTCCGGAGGCGCTGTGGCACGGCGCTTGCGTCGTGGTCGCCATGACGGATTTCCACGGGCTTCGCTGGCTCGACGCGAAAGGCGCACCGTGAAGCGCTCGATCGACCTTCAGCTTCTTCATACCCTGCAGGTGCTCCTGACCGAGAGCAGCGTCTCGCGCACCGCGGAAATTCTCGGCCAGAGCCAGCCGGCCGTGAGCGCCAGCCTGAAGCGGCTGCGCAGCCTCCTCGACGATCCGCTCCTCGTCCGCAGCGGCTCCCGCCTCGTCCCGACCGAACGCGGCCTCGAGATCCTCGGCAGCGTGGCGCGCGTCCTGGGTGACATGGAGACGCTCCTCGAGCCGAGCGGAAGCTTCGATCCGGCGACCTCCGAGCGTGCGATCCGCATCGTCGCTGCGAACTGCTTCGGCATCTTCTTCGTGCCGCGGATCATCAGCCACGTGACCCGGGCCGCGCCGCGCATCTCCCTCGACATCTGCACCATGCCCTCCGAGGACGCACTGATGGCGGACCTCGAAAAGGGTGCGGTCGACCTCGTCATCGGCAACTGGCCCGATCCGCCGGAAGCCCTTCGAACGGCGCCGCTGCTCGAAACCGACATCGTCTCCATCGTGCGGGCTGGCCATCCGCTCGCCCGCCGCCAGTCGCTTGGCATGGAGGAGTATCTCCGCCTCGGCCATGTCTCGCCGTCGTCCTCGCGGGTCATCGACGTCAGCCCGATCGACGGCAGGCTGGCTCAACTCCGCCTCAGCCGCAACATCGTGGCCTCGGTTCCCGAATATGCGATCGCGCCGCGCGTCGTCCGCCAGACCGACCTCGTCTTCACCACCGGCCGCATGTTCGCCGAGGCGCTCGTCGAGGGCGGCGGCTTCGCCCTCATCGACGCCCCGCCGGAACTCGGCCGGATGAACTTCTACCTCCTGTGGCACGAGCGGGCGCACGCCTCGCCGGCGAACCGCTGGCTGCGCGGCATCGTCCGCGGCGCGGCGGCGGAAATCCGCCGGGCGGAGGAGGGGAGGCAGCCGGCCATGACCGAGGGTGCGTTCCTGCATGAGGCCGCCGAGTGAGCGATCACCGGCCCACTGAAACACCAAAGAGACCGTCGCCCCATATGGCCGCCCTTATAGTCACTATTCGAGTCCGCCCCCTGTTCGGGTGGCGATGAACGGTGCCTCCTCGGCGGGGTCGATAGCGCCCCTCCACCCCGACGTCCCCGGAGTCGCCACAGTGCTTCTGAAGTCGCCGCGCCCATCCGATCCGTTTCTTGCCGCGGCGCTCGACGAGGCCATCGCCGGCTACGAGGAGGGCGGCCTGCCGATCGGCTCGGTGCTGGTCTGCGACGGCACCATCATTGGTCGCGGCCGGAACCGCCGCGTGCAGGACGGCAGTCCGATCATGCACGCCGAGATGAATTGCTACCACAACACCGGCCGCCTCACGCCCGACGTCTACCGGCGCTGCACCCTCTATTCGACGCTGTCGCCCTGCTACATGTGCGCCGGCACGACGCTCCTCTTCGGCGTCCCGAAGATGGTCGTCGGCGAGAGCCGCACCATCAAGGCGACCGACGACTGGCTCGCCTCGCAGGGCGTCGCCGTCAGCATCGCCGACGATGCCGGCTGCTACGAAATCCTCCAGCGCTTCATCCACGAGAAGCCGGACGTCTGGGCCGAGGATATCGGCGACGCCGGCGTGTCGCGCCACCACGCGCAGATCCCCTGACCCGTCCCGTCCCCCAGTCCCAGGACAGCGGGCGAGTCGTGCACGCCCGTTCCCAGAGCCGCCAAAGGAGCTTTCACCCGTGACGAAGATCATCGATACCACAATGAAGAGGCGCGACTTCCTTCGCGCTTCCGTTGCCGCCGCCGCCATGGGCGGCGTCGCAAGCCTCGGCCTCGGCAGCCGTCCTGCCTTCGCCCAGGCCGGCACGCTGAACTTCCAGGCCGCCTGGATCAACGACGCCGAGTTCATGGGCTATTTCATCGCCATCGAGAACGGCTACTACGCCGACGAAGGACTGACGGTGAACTACCTCTCCGGCGGCCCGGACGTGATCCCGGAATCGACGCTGATCTCCGGTCGCGCCGACATTGCGCTGACCTCGCCCGACACGACGATCCGCGCCATCGCGGAGCAGGGCGCGCCGTTCAAGATCATCGGCCAGCAGTACCAGAAGAACCCGATCGGCGTGGTCTCCCTCGCCAGCAGCAACATCAGTTCGCCCGCCGACCTCGTCGGCAAGACGCTGGCTGTGCCGCCGGTCAACACCACGTCGGTCGAGGCAATGTTCCGCCTTGCCGGCGTTCCGATCGACCAGGTCCGGATCGTCCCCTACCAGTTCGACCCGACCCCTCTCATCCAGGAGGAGATCGACGCGTCGATCGACTTCGTGACGGCCGTTCCGTACATCGTCGAGCAGGCCGGCAAGGAGCCGGTCTGGTTCCTTCTTTATGATTTCGGCTTCAAGATCGGCAACGACACCATCGTCGTGACCGAGGAGACGCTCGCCAACCGGCGCCCCGAGCTCGTGAGCTGGCTCCGTGCGAGCCGCCTCGGCTGGGAGGAGAATGCGGTCGACCTCGAGCGCTACCCGGCGATGTACGCCGATTCCTGGTTCGCCGGAACAGGCCGTTCGACCGAGGTCGACACCTTCCAGAACGTCGCGCAGGAGCCGCTCCAGGCTCACCCGGACGGCTACTTCTCGATGACCGAGGAGACGATCGCCGAGACCATTGCGAGCCTTGCGGAGGTCGGCATCACGGCCACGCGGGACATGTTCGACACCACCCTCCTCGAGGAGATCTAGGTGCCTGCCGCGGTGGCTCTCGTCGCCGCGGAAGCGCCGCCGGCGGCAGCGCGGCCCGCCCCCGTTGACGGCATCGCGATCCGCGACGCCTCGAAGGTCTTCTCGGTCAACCGCGAGAAGTTCGAGGCGTTGCGGGCGGTCGACCTGACCGTGAAGAAAGGTACGCTGACGGCGCTGATCGGACCGTCGGGATGCGGGAAGTCGACGCTGCTGCGGATGATTGCCGGCCTCGAACAGGCCGACACCGGCACGGTCGAGGTCGACGGCCTTGCGCCTGCCGTCATCCGCTCCTCGGGCCGCCTCGGCATCGCCTTTCAGGACCCGGCGCTCCTGCCGTGGCGCTCGGTCACCGACAACATCGCCCTGCCGCTTCAGGTACTCGGCGAGCCGGTGAAGGCGGCCGCCGGCCGCATCGCGCACCTCATCGACCTCGTCGGCCTGAAAGGCTTCGAGACCGCCGTTCCCGGCCAGCTTTCAGGCGGCATGCGCCAGCGCGTATCGATCGCCCGCGCCCTCGTCACGGAGCCGATGTTCCTCCTCCTCGACGAGCCGTTCGGCGCGCTCGATCAGATTCTCCGCCGCTCGATGAACCTCGAACTCCAGCGCATCCTCGCCGCGACCGGCGCGACGACGCTCCTCGTCACCCACGGCATCGACGAGGCCGTGTTCCTCGCCGACAAGGTTTGCGTGATGCAGAAGGGCCCCGGCCGCATCACCGCCGAGATCGCCATCGACCTCCCGCGTCCGCGCGCCCCGGAACTCTTCACCGCCCCCCATTTCCACCAGCTCAGCGACGTCGTCGCCGAAGCCCTCCACGGCGGGCATTGATGCGTGCGGGTGGTTTCCGCTCGTGGTCGGCCAACCGGCCCGTTCCCCTCTCCCCCTCGGGGCGAGGGGAGATGACAGCGATGCGTCCCTTCGCTCGAAGGGGACCGGCATCATGAGCACCGTCGCGGTCACCCCCGCCGCAAACCCCGTCGCGGAGTTCGCCAGCCGTCATGCCGGCTGGCTGATCGGCCTCGGGGCGCTCGCGCTGTGGGAACTCGCCGGCGACTACAACCTCGTCGCCGGGGGTGCGCTGCCGTCGCCGTCGGAGATCATCCGGCAGATCTGGCTCGACCGGCAGTATCTGCCGCGCCACATCGGCGCCACGGTGTGGCCGGCGCTCCTCGGTTTCCTCATCGGCAACACGATCGCGATCCTCGCGGCCATCACCTTCGTGCTGTGGCCGCCGGTTGAGCGCCTCACCCGCGGCATCTCGATCACGATCTTCGCCATCCCGGCGGTCGCCCTCGGCCCGATCCTCGTGCTCACCGTCGACGGCATCAAGCCGATGGTCGTCCTTGCGGCGGTGTCGGTCTACTTCCCGACCATGATCGCCATGCTGGTCGGCCTGAAGGACATCGATCCGCGCCCGGTGGACCTTATCCGCGCCTATGGCGGCACGCGGCGGCATATCCTCCTCCACGTCCGCCTCAGATCCTCGCTGCCGAGCCTCTTGGCCGGCCTCAAGGTCGCCGCGCCCGCCGCGGTCCTCGGGGCGATCCTGGCGGAGTTCGGCTCCGGCCAGCGCTGGGGCCTCGGCACCTATCTCCTCGGCTCGATCGGCATGGGCAACCCGGCGCGCATCTGGGAGATCGGCCTTATCGCCACCGCGATCGCCTCGATCGGCTACGTCGCCTTCGCGCTGATTGCCGGAAGGGCCACCGCGCGGACCAAGCAGGTGACGATCGCCAGCGCGACGCCGCAGGACCTCGCGGGCACCGGCGGCTTCACGCCGATCAACATCGCCTACGCCGTCGGCGCGGCGGTCGTGCCCTTCATCGCCTGGTGGGGCATCATGAAATGGCTCGACCTGTCGCCGATCATCGCGAAGGATCCGATCGGGCTCTGGAACTACTTCTTCAATGCGCGGAATTCCGCGGTGACCCAGGCGTCCCTGTGGGACGCGCTGCTCCAGTCGGTGCCGATCGCTCTCCTGGGCCTTGCCATCGGCCTTGCCGTTGCCTTCGGCCTCGCGGTCCTCATTTCCACCAGGCCCCGCATCGGCAATGTCTTCCTGCCGGTCGCGCTCGTCACGCAGACGATGCCGCTCGTCGCCTGGGCGCCGATTATCGTCCTCCTCTTCGGACGCGACCTCACCACCACGCTCATCATCGCCGCGTCCGTGACGTTCTTCCCAGCGCTCGTGACGATCCTCCAGGGCCTCAGCCTCGTGCCGCGCTCCGCGCTCGACGTGCTGCGGACCTACGGTGCGTCCGGCGCGCAGCAGATGCGGATGGTCTCCATCCCGTCGTCCATCCCCTACGTGATGGCGGCAGCCCGCGTTGCGGTTCCGCGCGCGCTCCTCGGCGTCATGATCGCGGAATGGCTCGCGACCGGGATGGGCCTCGGCAATCTCCTCAACCGCGCCCGCGGCAGCCTCGACTACGGGATGATCTGGACCGTCGCGTTCACGTCCGTGGCGATCTCGATCCTGTTCTACCAATTGGTCACGGTCGTCGAGAGGGCATTCCTGAAGAAATACCGCGCCGGCTCGGCCTGACCGGACGGACATGTTTAACCTGAGTACTGGGAGGCCAGCATGCTGATGCACGACCTTCTCCGCGACGGCGCGGAGCGCACCCCCGACAGGGTCGCCCTGCGCTGGGTCGATCGCGACGCGGCGGTCACCTACGCCGAAGGCGTTGCGCTGATGGATCGGATGGCGGGAGCGCTGGCGAGCCTTGGCGTGGTCAAGGGCGACCGCGTGACGGTCGTGGCGCACAACGGCATGGACTATCTCGCCGCAATGTTCGGCGCCTGGCGGCTCGGCGCCATAGTGGCGCTGGTGAACGTGAAGTTCGCCGACGAACTCGAATACTATTTCGGCGACCACACGCCGAAGGTCGTCATCTACACCCACGACCTCAAGGCGGCGGTGTTCCGCGCCGCTTCGGTGACGTCGAGCATAAAGCATCTCGTGTGCATGGACGGGGCACAGGACGGCGCGATCGCCTTGCCGGAACTGCTCGCGGCGAACCTCGTTCCACCGGCCGATCCGATGGACGAGAGCGCCATCGCACATCTCTCCTACACCTCAGGCACGACTGGAAAGCCGAAGGGCGCCTGCATCAGGCACGAGCCGACCGTGCGCGCGACCCGCTGCATCGCCGAGCGGCTCCGCATCACGGCGTCCGACGTCTCGTTCGGCCCCACCGCGCTCTCGTCGTCCTATCAGCTTGTCGGCAACCTCCTGCCGCAGCTCGGCCGTGGCGCGACGGCCAACGTGATGGGTAAGTGGACCCGCGTCACCGGCTGGGACGCGATGGACCGCCTCGGCGCCACGCTGTTCATCGCCAACCCGACGCTGCTGGCGGAAGTCCTCGACGAATCGAAGGTCCGCGGCCGTCTTCCCGGAAAGCTGCGGCTCGGCCTGTCGGGCGGTGGCCCGGTGCCGCCGCTCCTCAAGAAGGCCTGGCGCGACGAGCTGAAGCTGCCGCTGGTCGAAAGCTTCGGCCAGAGCGAGCTCGGCGGCTTCATGGGCCTCGGCCTGCCGGAGCTCGAGCCGGACGATGCAAAGCTTGGCCGCGTCGGCCCGCCGCTGCCCGACAAGGAAATCAGCATCATCGACCCGTCGGGCGCGAAGGTTGCGAACGGCAAACTCGGCGAGATCGCGTTGCGCGGCGGCTTCATGGCCGGCTACTGGGGCCGGCCGGAGAAGACCGCAGAAGTTATCCGCGGCGACATCCTCGTCACCGGCGACATCGGCTTCCTCGACGCCGACGGCTGCCTGACGATGCGCGGTCGCCGTTCGGAGCTCGTCCACGTCGATGGCACGGCCTGGTACCCGCGCGATATCGAGGAGGCACTCGGGGCGCAGCCCGGGGTCGCGCAGGCTGCGCTCGTCGGGGTCAAGGCTGCGGGCGGTGTCACCCCCGTGGCATTCGTAGTGCCGCTTCCGGGTACGCGCCTCGATCCCGCGCCTCTGAAGTCCGCCATCGCGCCGCTCGTCGCGGTCGACCTTGCGCCGCTCTCGATCCGCGTGGTGGAGTTGTTGCCGATGACCCCGACGGGAAAGATCGCCAAGGCCGAACTCGCCGCCTCCGCCGCCGAGGCTGCGTGATGGCGCGGGACTTGCCGTCGCGCCTCTGGATGGACCTCACGACCGAGGATTTCGCCACGCGCGACATGTCCGGCGTCGTGGCCGTCCTGCCGGTCGCCGCTGTCGAACAGCACGGCCCGCATCTGCCGCTTTCGGTCGATGCCCGGATCGGCTCCGGTGTTCTCGACGCGGCGCTTGCGATGCTCGACGACGACGCGCCGGTCCTCGTCCTGCCGCAGCTGCCGGTCGGCAAATCCGACGAGCACACGGCGTTCGCCGGCACGCTCACCATCTCGCACCAGACGCTCGCCCGCGTCTGGTTCGACATCGCCGAGAGCGTCCACCGGACCGGCTGCCGCCGCATCCTCTTTGTCAATTCGCACGGCGGTCAGCGCGCGCTGATCGACATCGTCTGCCGCGACATCCGCGTGAAACTCGGCATGATGGCCGTGAATGCGGCGTGGTTCTCGATGGTCCGGCAGGACGACCTCTTCGGCCCGACGGAAGCCGGCCACGGCATCCATGGCGGCGCCGCCGAGACGAGCCTCATGCTGCGGCTGCATCCCGATCTCGTCCGGCCCTCCGCGATAGCCAATTTCCCGCCCGTGACGATCGCCTGGGAAGACGCCGGCTCCACGCTGACCGCGGAGGGGGCCGTCGGCTTCGGCTGGCAGGCGCAGGACCTCCATCCGAGCGGCGCCTGCGGCGACGCCCGCCTCGCCACCGCGGACGCCGGGGGCATCCTCCTCGACCGCAGCGCCGCGGCGCTCGCAAGGCTCATCGGCGAGCTCGCGGCATTTCCGGTCGAGCGGCTGCAGCGCTCGCCGGGCTTTCCGCCCGGACTTGGCGCCGCCGCATGAAGCCCGCCCCGTTCGCCTATGAGCGGCCGTCGGACGTCGCCGGCGTCCTCGCGCTTCTCGGCGACGGCGGCCCGCAGAAGGCTATCCTCGCCGGCGGACAGAGTCTCGTGCTGGCGCTTGCCCGGCGTGCCCGAACGCCGGAGCTCGTGATCGACATCAACCGCATCGCCGGCCTCGACGCCATTACGGTCGATGGAGAGGGCTGCCTCGTCATCGGCGCCACGGCCCGGCTTGAAGAGGTGCGCGTGCACCCCGCGGTGCGCTCCGGCTGGCCACTGATCGCGGAGGCTCTCGGCCTCGTCGCCAACCCGGTCGTCCGCCGGCGCGGCACGCTGGTGGGCAATCTGTCCAACAACGGCCCCGGCTGCGAGATGGCCGCCGTGGCTCTCGTCCTCGATGCGGAATTCGTCGTCGAGCGCCTCGGCTCCGACCCGTCGCGTGTGCCGTCCGCGATCTTCCTGACGCTCGGCGGCACGGTGGGCTTTGTCACCGCGGTCCGCTTCCCGCCGCCGTCGCCCGGCGGCTTCGCCTTCGTCGAGCTGTCGCGCCGGCCGCAACATGTCTGCACGCTCGGCGCTGCTGTCCAGCTTGGCCCGGCCGGTCCGGTGATCGCTCTCGCCGGTTTCGCCACGGCGATCCGCTGCACTGCTGCCGAACACGCGTCGACGCCGGAGGCACTGCGCGCGGCGCTGGCCGCCGATCTCGCCGGGGCCGGGAGCGCCGATACGCTGGACGAGTACCGCCATGACGTTGCTGCCGTGCTGGTGGGTGATGCCCTCGCCGTTGCGCGGAGCCGCGCCGCGTGACCGGCGTGGGAACCAACCGTGTCGCCATCATCGTGGACGGCCGCGCGGTTGCGGCCGATGTCGAGCCGCGCACGCTCCTCGCTGACTTCCTTCGCGACACCTGCGGCGCGGTCGCCGTCCACATCGGCTGCGGCGAGGGCACCTGCGGCGCCTGCACCGTCGCGCTCGACGGCATCGCGGTACGGAGCTGCCTGATGCTGGCCGTACAGGCGGACGGCGGCACCATCGTCACCGCCGCAGGCCTTGCCGCCCTGGACGGGCCGCCGGACGCCCAGAATCTCACGCCCCTCCAGCTGGCCTTTCGCGCCCATCACGCGCTGCAATGCGGCTTCTGCACGCCCGGCATCCTTGTCGCGACCGCGCTTTTCCTCCGCGCCAATCCGCATCCGACCCGGGCCGAGATCGTCGACCACCTCTCCGGCCATCTCTGCCGCTGCACCGGCAATGTCCCCATCATCGCCGCCATCGAAGCCGCGGCGGGAGCGACGGCGCCGTGACCCGACCGCTCCGCTTCGGCACGCGCACCCCGCGCCGCGAGGATCCCGACCTTCTCCGCGGCGAGGGCAAATTCCTCGCCGACCTCATCCCGCAGGGCGCGCTGTGGCTCACGGTCGTCCGCTCCACTGACGCCCACGCGATCATCCTCGGCCTCGACGCGGAAGCCGCGAAGGCCATGCCCGGCGTCGCCGCCATCGTCACCGCCGCGGATCTGCCGGCCGGCCTCGGCCATCTACCCTGTGTCGACCTCATCGACACCTCGCTACCCGTCTTCCATCCGGTCCTTGCGGGCGAGCGCATCCGCTACGCCGGCCAGCCGATCGCAGCCGTGGTCGCGAGCACGCCGGCTCAGGCGGAGGACGCCGCCGCCGCAGTGATTGTCGCAACGCGGAAGCTGGCCCCCGTCCTCTCCGCAGCCGACGCGCTCCGCCCCGAATCGCCCTGGCTCTACCCGGAGCTCGGCACCAACGCCGTCCACGTCACGCGCCAGCTCGTGGGCGACCCGGACGCAGCGTTCTCCGTTGCGGCGCTCGTCGTGGAGGAAACCGTCGCCGTCCACCGCGTCGGCGCGGCGCCCATGGAGATGCGCGGCTGCTTCGGCGAAGTCGAGCCGGGCAGCGGTCGCCTCGTCCTCACCTCGACCACCCAGATTCCGCAGTCGGTTCGCGCGCACCTCGCCGAAATCCTGACGCGTCCGGCGGAAAGCATCCTCGTCCGTGCCCCACGCCTCGGCGGCGGCTTCGGCCTCAAGGAGGCGATGTATCCCGAGGAGGTGCTGGTGCTCCTCCTTGCCGAGCGGCTCGGCCGGCCGGTGGCGTTTCTCGAGGACCGCCGCGAACATTTCCGCTCGGCGGTGCAGGCGCGCGAGGAGACGATCCGCATCCGCGCCGCATTCGCCGTGGACGGCACGGCCACCGCCGTCGACGTGGCGTGCCTCGCCGATATCGGCGGCGCCTACGGCCTCGTCGCCAATGCGCCGGGCGCGGCCATCGCGAACGCCCGCGGCGGATACGTCATGCCGAACTTCCGCTCGGTTGCGACCTCCGTGGTGACGAACAAGCCGCCGCTCAACGTCTACCGCGGCGCCGGCCACCCCCAGGCGGTGCTGGCGATGGAGCGCGTCATGGACAAGGCGGCCACAGCGCTCGGCATCGACCGCGCAGCCATCCGCCGCCACAACCTCATCCCCGCATGGATGCTGCCGCTTGACCGCGGCATCTCCTATTCCGGCCTGCCGCGCCAGATTCTCGACAGCGGTGACTACGTCCACGCCTTCGATATGACCCTCGAGGCCATCGGCTACGCCGCCTTCCCGGCGCGGAAGGCCGCCTTCGAGGCAGCGCATCCGCGGCGAAAACTCGGGCTCGGCCTGTCCTTCATGGTCGAGATGACGGCCGTCGGCCCCGACGAGCCCGCGGAGATCGAGGTGCTCCCCGACGGCCGCGTCCGCCTCCACGCCGCGCTGACCGCGATGGGGCAGGGGATCGAGACCGTTCTCGGCCAGGTCGTCGCCGACACGCTCGGCATCGACCTCGACGCCGTCGAGATATCCCTCGCCGACACCGACCGTATTCCGTTCGCCGTCGGGACCTACGCCAGCCGTGGCGGGGCCGTTGGCGGCTCGGCGGCCGCGAAGGCCGGGAAGGCGCTGATCGAGGTGGCGACGGACCTCGGCGCCGACCTGCTCGGCGTGGATCGCTCCGCCGTCGAGTGGAGCGAGGGCGCCATAGTCCGCCGCGACGGCACGAACGAGCCGCTCCCGCTGGTCGAACTCGCGCGCCTCGCCGCTTCTGCCGGGCGCGCCGACGCCCTTCGCGCCAGCGTGCGCTTCGCAGTGCCGGATACCTCCTTCGCCTACGGCGCACACGCGGCGATCGTCGAAGTCGACACGGGCACCGGCGTCGTCACGGTTCTCGACTATGCCGTGACGCATGATTGCGGCCGCCTCGGCAATCCGATGATCGTCGATGGCCAGATCGTCGGCGGCGTGACGCAAGGCATCGGCGCGACCCTCTACGAGGAGATCGCTTTCGACGCCGCGGGGCGCCCGCTGACGCAGGGCTTCTTCGACTACCCGATCCCCGTCGCCGCAACGGCGCCGCGCTTCCATCTCCTCCACCTGGAGACGCCGTCGCCGCACAATCCGCTCGGCATGAAGGGCGCGGGCGAGGCCGGTTTCACCGGCACGCCCGCCGCGATCACCAACGCCGTCGCCGACGCGCTGGGGCAGGACCTGCCGCTCACGCGCGACCCTGGCCCACTGTCGCCCGCCCGCATCCGCGCGCTGCTGCGCGAGCGCGAGGTGGCTCAGGCGGCCGGCTTCTCGGCGTAGACCTGATGGAGCCGCTGCATCACATATTCGCCGGCCAGGATCGGCTCGTAGCGCGGCGCCTCGCCAGGCCCGAGGAGGCCCTCGATGACCCCGATCGGTGCGTCGACATTGGTGGTGAAGAAGAACGGCATCGAATAGCGTTCGCGGCCGGTCCGGTTGATCACCCGGTGGGGCGTCGGTTTCAGCATGCCGTTCGTCCAGCGCGCCAACTGCTCGCCGACGATCAGCACCAGCGTCCCCGGGAGCGGCGTTGCCGCACGCCAGCCGCCGCCGGGCGAAACGACTTCGAGCCCGCCCACATCGTCCTGCGCCAGCAGCGACATGCACTCCATGTCGGTATGCCGTCCGATGCCGACGGACACGTCGTCGGCCGGATCCTGGCTCGGATAGCGGTAGAGCCGCAGCGTCGCGAGCGGCCGGTCGACCTTGTCGGCAAAGAAGGCCGGACTGCCGCCGAGTCCCTCCGCCGTCACGGCAAGCACCTGCGCCGCCACCCCGCGCATCGCCTCCAGCATGCCCTCGACGATGGGCCGGAAGCCGGGCGGGTTCTCGGGCCAGAGGTTGGGCGTCGTGACCTTCCGGGCGATCAGCAGCGCCGGGTCGACATCGGTGATGCGAAGGCCCGTGGCGAAGCCCTCCTTGGCGTCGCCCTTCGTCGTCCGGTCGGTCTTCTCCGCCATCGACGGGATGTAGCCGCTGTTGCCGCCGGTCTGGCCGTAGTGGATCCGTTCCTTCTCCTCGAGCGGCAGGGCGAAGTAGCTGCGCGCCATCGCGAACGCGCCATCGAGGATCGGCTGGGGGATACCGTGGCCGATCAGGTAGAGGAAGGCATGCCGCTGGCACATCCGGACCGCGTCGCGGGCGAGCCGTACGCTCTCCTCGCCGCGGGCTCGCCGCCATGCGCCGATATCGAAGATGGGAAGGCCGAGGTCGGCCGTGGAATCGCTGAGGGGGGTCGTCATGCTGCGGACGCTCCGTTTGCCGGTTGGGACAAGGGAACGTCAGCGCGGGTCGACGGGGTGGGTCGCGGGTCGCTGCCGTCCAAGGCTGCCGGGCCGTCTCGCCCGACGCGATACGGCCACGCTATCGGCCCGTCGCTTTTCGCGGCAAGCATAATTGTTGGGCGGTCTGGTCATTGCAGCGCCGCGGAAGGGGAGGGTCACGCATGGGCCGGCTGACGACGCACGTTCTCGATCTCGCGCTCGGCCGCCCGGCCTCAGGGATGGCGATCGAGCTCTGGAGCGCCGGCGACACGCCGCAGTTCCTGGTCCGCACGGTGACCAACGCCGACGGCCGCGTGGACGCCCCTTTGCTGGAAGGCGCTGCGATGGTGCCTGGCCTCTACGAACTCCGCTTCGCCGCACGGTCCTACTTCCGCAGCGTCGGCACCGCGATTGCAGAGCCTTTCCTCGACGTCATTCCCATCCGCTTCGGCATCTCCGATGCCTCGGCCCACCTCCATGTCCCACTGCTTCTCTCGCCCTACGGCTACTCGACCTACCGTGGCAGCTGACGCGGGCGTTGCCTTCCGCGCTCGCCAGTGCTCTCCCTCCTCCCCCCTTGAGGGGGAGGGATGGGGAGGGGGGTATGCCGCACGACGGACGGCAGCCGTTTGGCCACGGCCCTCGCGCGGGTCTGTCTTCCCCGACCGACGGTACGACGAGGGGCGCACCCCCCTCTCTGTCTCTCCCCCTCAAGGGGGGAGAGGACCCTTCGATGGGCTTTGCGAATCGAGGCGAGGTCCACCGAAGCCACCGGCAATTGCGCCGCCAGGTCGGAAGCCGGGGTGCCCAGCGCACATCGCGTTCACTCTTCACGCGACAGCGGAAGCGAGTGCCCCATGACCGGCGTCGCGGCCGAGTGGCTGAACCTCCTGTTCCGCTGGGGCCACATCATCGTGGGCGTCAGCTGGATCGGAACGTCGTTCTATTTCATCGCCCTCGACCTCGGCCTCCGGAAACGGGCCGACATGAAGGAGGGCGTCTCCGGCACTGCGTGGCAGGTGCACGGCGGCGGCTTCTACCACGTCGAAAAATACCTCGTGGCGCCGACGGACCTGCCGTCGGAACTGATCTGGTTCCGCTGGGAGGCCTACCTCACCTGGATCAGCGGCTTCGCGCTTCTCGTCCTCCAGTACTACCTTCAGGCCAACGCCTATCTTATTGATCCGTCAGTGGCGGACATCTCGCCGGTGGCAGCCATCCTGATCTCGCTGGTGAGCCTCGTCGCCGGGTGGTTCATCTACGATCGCCTCCTTTGTCGGACGGCGATCGGCGAGCGGCCGCTGACCTTGGCGGTCGCCGTCTTCCTCCTCGTCGTGCTCGGCGCGCTCGTCTTCCAGTTCGTCTTCTCGGGTCGCGGCGCCCTCATCCATGTCGGTGCGCTCATCGGCACGATCATGGCGGCGAACGTGTTCCTGGTGATCATCCCGAACCAGCGGACGATCACGAAATCGCTCCTCGCCGGCGAGCCGCCCGATCCCGCGCTCGGGGCCATGTCGAAGCAGCGTTCGGTCCACAACAATTACCTGACGCTGCCCGTCCTCCTCTTCATGGTCAGCAACCACTATCCGCTGCTGGCCGCACACGGGCAGATCTGGCTGGTCGTCGCGCTGATCCTCGTGATGGGCGGCAGCTTGCGCCACCTCATCAACCGCCACGATGCCCACGACCCGGTCCGGAAGTTCATCTGGGCGCTGCCGGTGGCGATCGCAGCGCTCGCCGTGGCGGTCATCGTTACCGCCCCCCGGACCACGCCGCCCCCCGAGGGCCTCGTGGTCACCGACGCCGAGGCGCTTGCGATCGCCACAGCACGCTGCTCCGGCTGTCATAGTGCAGCGCCCACGCTGATGGGGCTCACGACGCCACCGCGCGGCATAGAACTGGCAGCCGTCGAGGACCTCGTCCGCCACGCCGACGCTGTCAGGCGCCAGTCGGTCGACACGACCGCGATGCCGCCGGGCAATTTCACCGCGATGACCGAGGACGAGCGCGTGCGCCTCGGCGCATGGCTGGCAGTCCTGCCGTGACGCCTGCCGCGCCCCTTTCGATTGCCGCCGTCAATGCGCTGTCCGACGCGGCGTTCGTGTCGTCGTTCGGCGACGTCGCGGAGCATTCCCCGTGGGTGGCCGAGCGCGCCGCCGCCGCCCGGCCGTTCGCGTCGCGCGATGCGCTCCTCGCAGCGTTCGCGGCCGCCATCGACGCCGCCGATCCCCACCGGCAGCTCGCTCTTCTGAGGGCGCATCCGGACCTTGCCGGCCGCGCCGCAATCGCCGGCGAGCTTGCGCCTGAATCGACCCGCGAGCAGGCGGGGGCCGGCCTCGGCAGCCTCACGCCGGACGAGTTCGCGCGCTTCACCGAACTCAACGACCGCTACCGCGCGCGCTTTCGCTTTCCCTTCATCCTCGCGGTCCGCGGCGCGACGAAGGACATGATCCTTGCCTCGTTCGCCGAAAGAGTCGAACGCGCCCCGCATATCGAGTTCGCAACGGCGATGGAGCAGGTCAGGCGGATCGTCAGCTTCCGTCTCGAGGACCGCGTCGCGCCCTAAATGTTGGCCGCGGCGAGCGCCTCCGGAGTGTCGACGTCTTCAAGGACGCCGCTCTCGACCGCGACTTCCGCCATCGCTCCGGCGTGCCGTTCGAACAGCTGCCGCCCGCCGCTGTCGCCGGCCAGCGCGCTCAGTTCCGCGAAGAACGCGCGCCCCCAGAGGACGGGATTGCCGCGTCGCCCATCGCGCGAGGGCACGCAGATGGATCGCCCCGCGGCCGGATCGAAGGCGGCGATGAGCCGATCGATCGCGGCCCCGGTCAGGAAGGGCATGTCGGCAAGGACGATGACCGCGCCGTCGACGCCGTCCGGCAGGGCCTCGATCCCGGTCCGGATCGACGAGGCGATACCGGTCGCAAAGGCGGTGTTGTGCGCCAGGGTGACCGACCGGCCGCCCAGGGCAGCCGCAACCCGCCCGGGCTCGTGCCCGGTGACGACGACGACCGGCCGTGCAACCGAGGCAAGCGCGGCGTCGACGGCGCGAGCAACCATCGGCGTCCCGCCCACCGGTTCGACCAGCTTGTTGCGCCCCATCCGCCGCGAAGCGCCCGCAGCCAGCACGATTGCGGCAATGCGCGGCATTGCGGGATAGGCTGCCCGCGGCGCGAGGACCCCGCGCCACGCAGCAGTGAGTTCGGCCATGATCGAGACCGCGATCTCGGCCGGAGAGAGCGCCCCGATCGGCAGCCCGACCGGTGCGTGCAGCCGCGACAGGCTCGCCTCGTCGAGATCGCGGGCTCGAAGGCGCGCCCGTCGCGCGGCCGCCGTTCGCCGGCTCCCGAGCGCGCCGACATAGAAGGCCTCCGAGCGCAGCGCTGCGAGGAGTGCGGGCTCGTCGAACTTCGGGTCGTGGCTCAGGGTTACAACCGCCGTCGCGGCATCGAGCCCGATCCTGGCCAATGCCGCATCGGGCCAATCCGGGACGATGGCGACGCCCGGGAAGCGCGCCGGCGAGGCAAATGCCGGCCGCGGCTCGATGACCGCAACGTCCCATCCGGCGAGGCGCGCGATGGGCACGAGAGATTCGGCAATGTGGACAGCGCCGACGATCACGAGGCGCGGCGGCGGTCGCCACACCTCGACGAATGCGGTGCCGCCCTCCGCCTCCACCACGCCTGAGACGCGTTCCGCGAAGCGGGCACGGGCAAGCTCGATCAGCATGCGCCCAACGGCGGCGGAATCCGTTGCGTCGTCGTCGGAGAGGAGTGCCGCGTCGCCAGTCGCGAGGTTCGTCACGAGCGCCGCTGCCACGCGCCGCCGGGCGGATTCCTCCATCGCTTCGAGCAGCGCGAGCTTCGCAGTCGTGGCGGGCTCCACGAACACCTCGATCCGCCCGCCGCAGGAGAGTCCCACCGTCCACGCCGCGTCGTCCGCGACGCCGAATGTCAGAAGCACCGGCCGGCCGCTCGCCATGACCTCGCTTGCCTCGAGGATGACCGCGCCCTCGACGCAGCCGCCGGATACCGAGCCCGCGATCACGCCGTCCTCGCGGATCGCGAGGCGGCTTCCGACCGGCCGGGGCGAGGACCCCCAGGTCCGGATGACCGTCGCGATGGCCGCGCGCTCTCCCCGGCTGTGCCAGAGGAGCAGCGTTCGGATGACATCGTCCGGGCCGGACGGGGCGGTCTTGCGGGCACAGTCGGTCATGCCCGGACGCATGCATCGGCCGTGCCGCGCCGCGGGCTGCGCTACTCCAGCCCGCCGCGTTCCTGGCGTCTGCGGTCGAGCGCCCGCTTCACGGCCAGGAGGTAGCCGCGGTCCTTCTCGACGTCGCGGCCATAGGAAAGGCTGTCGGACCGGATGCGTCGCATCCCGACCGTCTCCGGCGCCATCTCGATGCGCAGCCCGAGTTCCCGGCCGCGCGCCAGCCAGTCGACCATGTCGCCGCGGCCGCCATCGACCACCGGCCCGATGAGGCGGGCGGCCTCCGTCCGGATCATCAGCGAGGTGCGTCCCCAGATATCCATCACGCGCCCGACGCGAGGAGCCTCCGCGGGGCCTCTGAAGGTCAGGCACTGCCCGCAGATGCCCGCCAGTTCGGGGCGCGCGGCAAGGATGGCAAGCTGCGCTTCCGCCTTGTGCGGCAGCCAGACATCGTCGGCATCGAGATAGGCAAGCACCGGCGTTGTGACTGTGGCGACGCCGGTATTGGTCGCCGCACCACAGCCGGCGTTTGCCTGCCGGATGACCACGATGTCGAGCCCCTCGCCAAACGCACGCGCGCGTTCGCCCGTGTCGTCGTTCGACCCGTCGTCCACCACGATCACCCGCGCCGGCAAAACGCTCTGTCTCGCGATGGACCGCAGGGCGTCGACGATCGTGTCCGCGGCATCGAAGGCGGGGATCACGACGCTGTACCGCTCAGCCATTCCGGAACGCCTCCTCGGCGGCTGACTTGGCGCCGAACAGACGGCCGATGGCCATCGTGCCGCCGGTGGCGCGCCGACGTGCCAGCGAACGCCGCAAGGCATCGGCAATGGCACGGCGGATGAGATGGACATCATTGGTCATGTTGGTGCCGTGCCGCCGGTACGGCAACGCAAGTTCCGGCTCGACGACGTAAGGAACCTGCCGCTCGAGGAGCCTGAGATACATATCGATGTCTTCGGCCGCCGCGAGGTCCTCGTCGAATGGTCCCGCGGCCGCGAAGGTGACGCGGTCGAACAGGGTCGACCCGAGCATTGTCCCGAGGACCGTGACGGTCCGGCTTCCGGGGATGATCTGGCTCGTGTCCTCGTCGATCGCCTCGAAGAAGGCGGCATGTCCGATGACGAACCCCGTTCCGCCCAGTGCGGTCAGCCGGTCGACCTGGCGGCGGATCCGTCCCGGGCAACTGTGGTCGTCGGCATCGAGGAAGGTGATGTAGCGGCTTTCGGGCCGTATCTCCGCAAGGCCGCGGTTCCGCGCTGCGGCAACACCGCGGTGTTCCCCCGGCACGATGCGGATGGCGGCTGCGCCCGCCGCCACCGCGGCGGCCGTCTCGAGCGTTCCATCGGTAGAGCCGTCGTCCACGACGACGATATCGAGATCGACATCGTCGCCCTCCCGCAGCAGTGACCGGAGCGCCGGCGCGATGAAGCGCGCGACGTTGTAGGCCGGCATGATGACGCTCACCGTGTCGGTCATGACAGTCGCCCGACGAGGCCGGCAATCGCGGCGGCGATGTCGTCCGGGTCCCGCGAAAGCAGCAGCTCGAATGTCGGGAGGCGTCGGCACAGCTCGGCCGTGAAGCGCACGCCCTCGGCCTCCCCGTCCGGCAGTTGCGCCACGTTGGACGGCATGAAGGCGCGAAGCGCAAGAGGCGCGGGGATGGGCCGGATCTCGCTTCGTTCGACGAGGGCCACTTTGGGCATCACGATCGCCTTGAGCGCGAGCCGCTCGGCGAGCGGCGGACGCTCGAGGCGCGAGACGTGAATCTCCCACTTGCCCTGCCAGTTGACCGGCCCATGATCGGCATCCGGGCCGTAGACGCGCCGGACGCCGCCGGGATCCTGCTTCAGGATGCGAAACACCGGTCGCGCCTCGATCGATTGCGGCCCCATGGCGACGATGCAGTAGTCGTCGCCGACGGTTTCGAGGCCGGCGGCGATGCCGGCGAGCGTCGTTCCGGACTTGCCCGAACCGCCCGCGCCGACGAGGAGGACGCCCGCGCCGTCCACCCCGACCGTGCCGGCATGGCACAGCCGCGCGCCATCCGGCAGCGCCCAGTGGATGAAGGTGCGCAGCGGCCCGCCGGATTCCCACGGCGGCGTCCTACCGCGCGTGGCGACGAGCTGGACGCCGACCCGCAGCCCGGGCGAGTACACCTGCCACATCGGCGCGGCCGGCAGGTACCAGGACCTGAGTCCGGCGGCCGCCATGGCCGCGTTGAACTGTGGCCGGTGGTATTCCTCCGCCATGTGCAGCGGGGGCGCCCAGCCGATCGACGCCGCATCGACGAGGAACAGGGTGGCGGTATCCCGCGCGACGTTTCCTGGAGTCGATGCGATGTTGGCGGCCGCCATGTCGGCATAGGCCGGGTCCGTGAAGTAGCCTTCGATCGGCAGGCCGAAGGGACTGAACCAGCGCCGGTGGAGTCCGGCCCGCGGCAGTGCCGCCGCGGCCTCGAGCAGCCCCCTCGCATAGGCCGCCACGTCCTCGATCGCCGGAGGCCGCGGCGCCGCCGCGCTACGCACCCGGGACGTCTTCCTTCTTGACCGGCCATCCAATGTTCTCGTCCACGTCGTGGATGGGGTCCGCGAGGATCAGGTCGGCCATGTCGTCGTAAGATTCGAGCACGGGCAGGGCCTCGGTCCCGGCAAAGACGACCTTCGGCGCAGGGTTCGCGACAGGGACGGTGCGGGGACGCAGCAGCCCCTCCGCGACCAGCCCCGCGACGATCGATTCGACCGCCTCTGTCAGGGCGGCCGGACCTGCGGCCGCGGCGAGCTCCATCAAGGAGGCGGGTGTGCATCCCTCGGCCAGGTCGCGCCAGAGCCCGGCGCTGATTCCGGGAAGGGAGAAGTACCTGCCATTGGCAAGGTTCAGGACAACGATCTCGCCGCCGAAATCTTCCGCCACGATGTCCGGGCCGGCGGCCTCGAGCTGCACTTCGCGAAGAGAATTGTCGAGGGGTGCCACTGCGTCATCTAACCTTCGTATGTCTTGCCGCTACCTGCTTTAGCCGAGCATCAACGGACTTGCCAGCCGCGACCACCGACGGCTCACTGCCCTTCGGGCCCGATTCCCGCTAGGATCGTCGGCGCGGCCGAAGCAACCTTCCGGCCGTCCGAGGCGAACCACTCCTTTCACGATGGCCTTCCTGCGATTCCACACGCGGCTGGGCGAAGTCGGGCGCGCCCGGACCGCGATCAACCTGGCCTTCTTCAACCTGGGCGTGGGGGCGGGCCTCTGGGCCGTCTTCATTCCGGTGGTACGCGCGCGGGTCGAGATCAGCGAAGGCGTCCTCGGGCTCGCGCTGCTTTGCATCGCCCTCGGCCTGATCGTTGCGATGCCGGCCACGGGGTGGGCGATCGCCCGCTACGGCGCCCGCAACATCTCAGCGTTCGCGGCGGCCGCGCTGCCCGTTGCATGCGCGCTGCCGATCCTGTCGCCCTCGATCCTGACGCTCTTTCTCGCGTGCCTCGCCTATGGCGCGGTTTCGGGCGTCCTCGACGTGTCGATGAACAACGAGGCAGCACGGGTGGAATCGACGACGGGGAGGGCTCTGATGTCGTCCTTTCACGGCCTCTTCAGCGTCGGCGGACTCGCTGGCGCGGGCATCGGGGCTCTGCTCGTCGGGCTGGGCGATCCGGCCTCGGCGATCGCCTGTGCCGTCGTGCTCGCGCTGTTCGCCCTTGCCGCGCTGCTCGTCCGGTCCTGGTACCTGCCGGTGGGCGACCGACCCGCCGCGCGGGTGAAGTTCAGGTTGCCGTCGCGGGCGCTCCTCCTGATCGGCATCCTCGCCTTCCTTGCCTTCGGGCTGGAGGGCGCGGTGGCCGACTGGAGCGCGTTGTTCCTCGAAGGCCACAAGGGAGCAAGCCACGCACTTGCCGCGACCGGCTACGCCGCCTTCGCCGGGGCAATGGCCGTGATGCGCTTCCTCGGCGATCGCCTGGTGACGCGGTTCGGGCGGCGGCGGGCGCTGCTCTTCGGCGGTTCGCTCATCGCTGCCGGCTGCGCGCTGGCGCTGCTGTCGCCCTGGGTGCTCCTTTCGGCCGCCGGTTTCGGACTGATGGGAATAGGCGCCGCCAACGTCGTGCCGGTCCTCATCAGCACCGCAGCGGACTTCCCGGCCGGCAGCGGCGGAATCTCCGCCGTCGCGACCATCGGCTATGTTGGAAGCCTCGCCTGGCCGCCGGCGATCGGCGGCCTGTCGCAGGTGACCGGATTGCCGATGGCGCTCTGGCTCATCGCGCTCGCCGGATTGGCAATCGCGCTTGCCTCGGGTGCCGTCCGTAACAGGTGATCCTGCCGCGCAAAGGGCGGCCCGTCATCGCCCCGTTTCATCTTGCCGCTGCGACAATTTGGCATTTTGGAGCAACTATGGCATCTAGGGCGCCATCACCGGCCGACATTGAGCGATGCCCCGCGCGCATCCGGGGAGGATGAATGGGGATAGGGGCGGCCGGACAATCACAGGTTGGGAGGTATCATGCGTAGAATTCTGCTGGCGGGGGTCTCCGCCGCGGCCGTCGTCTTCACGTCCGTCACACCCGGTTTTGCACAGAACCTGGCATTCCCGATCGGCGAGGGTGCTTTCAGCTGGCAGTCGCTGGCTGATTTCACCGCGAGCCATCAGGGCCTCCAGGGCCAGGAGTTGACGATCTGGAGTCCCTGGAACAACGAAGGCGACGCGACCCAGTGGGAAAGCGTCTGGCGCTACTTCGAGCAGGCGACCGGTGTCACCGTTCGCGCCGGCTCGTCGCCGAACTATGAGGAGCAGGCCCGCATCGACATCGCGGCCGGCAGCCCCTCGAACATCCTGATCCTGCCGCAGCCCGGCCTGCTCGCCGACTTCGCCGCGCAGGGCGCGCTCAGCCCGCTCGGGCCTGACGTCCAGGCCTTCATCGAGCAGAACTACGCGGCCGGCCCGTCCTGGGCTTCGCTCGGCCAGTTCGCCGGTCCCGACGGGACGGTTGCGCAGTACGCCCTGGCGTACAAGCAGGAGACAAAGTCGTTCGTCTGGTACTCGCCCGACAACTTCGCCGAGATGGGCTACGAAGTCCCGACTTCCATGGAAGCTCTCATGGAGCTCGAGGCCCAGATCATCGCCGACGGCGGCACCCCTTGGTGCATCGGCGTGGAATCGGGCGGCGCGACCGGGTGGGCCGCGACCGACTGGATCGAGGACCTGATGCTCCGGAACTACACCCCGGACGTCTATGACGCCTGGGTGGCGAACGAGATCCCGTTCAACGATCCGCGGGTCGTCGACGTGATCAACCAGTTCGGCCGCATCGCCCTCAACAACCAAATGGTCGCCGGCGGCACCGCCGCCATCGCCGCGACGGCCTTCGGCGACTCGCCGCTCGGCCTCTTCACGGTGCCGCCGCAGTGCTACCTGCACCGCCAGGCCTCGTTCATCGCCTCGTTCTTCCCGGAGGGCACGGTTGCCGGCGAGGACTATGACTTCTTCTACATGCCGACGTTCGAATCCAAGCCCGAACTCGGCAGTCCCGTTCTCGGCTCCGGCAACCTGGTCACGATCGCCCTGGACAGCCCGGCCGCCCGTGCGTTCATCGACTTCCTGATGACGCCGATAGCGCACGAGATCTGGATGGCCGCGCCGAACTCGGCGTTCCTTTCCGCCCTGACCACGGCCAACCTCGACGTCTATTCGAGCCCGGCCCTTCGCCAGCAGGGCGAAATCCTGACCGGAGCGACGACCTTCCGGTTCGACGCCTCCGATCTCATGCCTGGCCCGATCGGTGCCGGCGCCTTCTGGACCGGCATGATCGACTTCCTCGGCGGGCGTTCCGCGGAGGCCGTCACCGCGCAGATCCAGGCGACCTGGGACGCGATCAAGTAGCTGAATTGCTCAGGAGCCCGGCGTTCGCGCCGGGCTCCACTTTGTGACTGCCGGGGCGCTGCTCCGGGCTAACAGCTGGGCAGCCTTGGGAGGGGAGGCATGCTGGACCAGGCGCTTTATGCCATCCAGATCGTCGCGATCGCGGTTCTTGGTTTCATCGCGTATTATTGGGGTGCGAACTGGGTTCTCGACCGGTCGCTGGCGACCAATGCGACCATGTCGCACGAGACTATTGCCCGTCGCGACCGTCGGCGGACGCGTATCAGACCGTGGATCTTCCTCGCGCCGGCCCTTCTCCTGCTGGCGGTCTATCTCGTCTATCCTGTCTTCGAGACGCTTCGGCTGAGCCTCTACGACCGGCTCGGACAGAACTTCGTCGGCCTCAGCAATTACCAGTGGGCCTTCGGTAACCCGGCCGACTGGTTCCGGAGCGCGACGGATGCCACCGGCGCCCCGATCATCGACGCGGCGACCGGCCTGCCAATCGTCCTCAACCAGGGCGACCCGACATTCTGGCGCTCGACGCTCAACAATGTCGCCTGGCTCATCATCGTCCCGTCATTGGCCACCGCCTTCGGGCTCGTCATCGCGGTCCTCGCGGACCGGGTCTGGTGGGGCGGCATCGCCAAGACCCTCGTCTTCATGCCGATGGCGATCTCGTTCGTCGGCGCGGCCGTCATCTGGCGCTTCGTGTACGCCTATCGTGCCGCCGGCACGGACCAGATCGGCCTTCTCAACGCCCTCGTGGTGGCGTTCGGCGGCGAGCCGCAGGTGTGGCTTGGCATCCCGTGGCTGAATTCGTTGCTGCTGATGATCATCCTGGTCTGGATCCAGACCGGATTCGCAATGGTGATCCTGTCCGCGGCGCTTCGCGGCATTCCGCAGGAGACGCTGGAGGCTGCGCGGATCGACGGCGCCAACGAGCGCCAGATCTTCTTCGGCATCATGATCCCGCAGATCGCCGGCACGATCCTCGTCGTGTGGACCACGATCACCATCATCGTCCTCAAGGTCTTCGACATCGTCTACGCGATGACCAACGGTGAGAACGGCACGCAGGTGCTTGCCAATCTCATGTACCGCTGGACCTTCATCTCGGGCGATTCCGGCCGGGGCTCGGCGATCGCGATCGTCATCATGCTCGCCGTGCTGCCGATCATGATCTGGAACATCCGGCGCGCCCGCGCCGCCGAGGGGGCGCTCTGATGTCCACGCCAACGATGGTCGATACCGATCCGGATGTCAGGCTGTCCTCGCCGGACGAAGTGCTCCGGCCGGCGCGAACGCGCCGCTTCCGCCCGGGCAGGCTGGTCACGCACCTCATCCTGTTCTTCATGGTGGCGCTCTGGACGCTGCCGACGCTCGGCCTCCTGATCTCCTCGGTACGCGATCCGGACCAGCTGGCGATTTCGGGCTGGTGGACGTCGCTCGCCACCTCGACGATCTCCGACCAGTCACCTCGCCTGCCCGCTGCCGACGCCGCCGTGCTCGAGAACGGCATCTACGTCATCCGCGGCAACCTGCTGGGCGACGACGACAACCGCACGATCGCCACTTTCGGGGGCACCGCCACCACCTCGGGGGCAAATCCCGCGGGGGCCACGATCGAGCTCCGCGCCGGCGGTATGATTACCGTCGAAGCCAACGGCGACTACGTCTGGACGTCGCCGACGCCGTTCGAATACACGACGGCCCCGCGCATCTCCTACGTCGCGTCGATGGCCCCGCGGTTCACCACCGAGAACTACTCGACGGTGCTGAGTGCGAACGGGATCGACCGGGCCTTCATCAACTCGGCAACCGTCGCCATCCCGGCAACGATCATCTCGGTAATGGTGGCGGCCTTCGCGGCCTATGCCCTCGCCTGGATGAAATTCCCCGGACGGACGATCTTCGTCATTGCCGTCGTCGCCCTGCTCGTCGTCCCGTTGCAGATGGCGCTGATACCCGTGCTGCGTCTGCACAATGAGATAGCGAGCATCTTCGGGGTTCCGGGAAAAGGATACTTCGCCGTGTGGCTGGCCCACACGGGATTCGGGTTACCCTTGGCCGTCTACCTGTTGCGCAACTACATGGTTGGCCTGCCGCGCGAGATCATGGAATCGGCGCGCATGGATGGCGCGTCGCACTTCCAGACATTCACCACCATGGTCCTGCCGCTCTCGGTGCCGGCCCTCGCGTCGATCGCGATCTTCCAGTTCCTCTGGATCTGGAACGATCTCCTCGTCGCACTCGTCTTCCTCGGCTCGCAGGACGAATACGTCGTCCTCACGGGCAAGCTGGTGGACCTCCTTGGCACCTACGGCGAGGACTGGAACCTGCTTACGGCAGGCGCCTTCATCTCGATCCTGGTGCCGCTGATCGTGTTCTTCTCCCTGCAACGCTACTTCGTCCGCGGTCTCCTCGCCGGCTCAGTGAAATGAGGTTCCGATGTCCAGCCTGAAGATCACCAACGTCAACAAGAGCTACGGCAACGTCCATATCCTCAAGGACATCAACCTCGACATCCAGTCGGGCGAATTCGTCGTCTTCGTCGGCCCGTCGGGCTGCGGAAAGTCGACGCTGCTGCGCTGCATCTCGGGACTCGAGACGATCAGTTCGGGAACGATCTCGATCGACGGCCGGGTGGTGAACGACGTCGCGCCGTCCAAGCGCGGCATCGCGATGGTCTTCCAGAGCTATGCTCTGTACCCGCACATGAACGTCTATCGCAACATGGCCTATGGCCTGAAGCTGATGGGCATGCCGAAGGCCCAGATCAAGCAGAAGGTCGAGGCGGCCGCGGAGAAGCTCCAGCTCACGAATTACCTTCACCGCCTGCCGAAGGCGCTCTCCGGCGGCCAGCGGCAGCGCGTCGCCATCGGCCGCGCGATCGTCCGCGACCCGAAGGTCTTCCTCTTCGACGAGCCGCTGTCGAACCTCGACGCCGCGCTCCGGGTCCAGATGCGCATCGAGATCTCGCAGCTCAAGGACCAGCTTCCCAACACGACGATGGTCTACGTCACCCACGACCAGGTCGAGGCGATGACCATGGCGGACCGGATTGTCGTCCTGAAGGACGGCGTCGTGCAGCAGGTCGGCTCGCCCATGGAACTCTACGAGAAGCCGCAGTCGATGTTCGTCGCGGGCTTCATCGGCTCGCCGAAGATGAACTTCCTCAATGCCGCCTTCGCCGACAAGTTCGGCGCCAACGTCGTCGGAATCCGCGCCGAGCACCTCGAGGTGACGCCGACCGGCGGCGCCTGGTCGGGCAAGGTGATCTATTCGGAGAACCTTGGCTCGGACAGCTACATCTACCTCGACGTCGGGGCCGGCGAGCCGATCATCGTCCGCCAGAGCGGCAAGGCGAGCTACCACGCCGGCGACACGCTCAGCGTTACGCCGCGCCTGGAGGAACTCCATCGCTTCGACGCCAGCGGCAACCCGATGCCCCACTAGCCCGCGGGCGCCGCCCACCACCTGAATGCGACGCCTGTAACCACGGGCGCGACGAGCGAAGGCCGGCATGTTCGGATTGAGGCGGGAAGAGTTCGGCCGCGACTTCGTGTTCGGCGCGGCGACATCGGCGTTCCAGATCGAAGGCGTTGGCGACGGGCGCGGCCAGTCCATCTGGGACACCTTCAGCGCCACGCCGGGGAACGTGGTCGACGGCACCGACGGCGTGGTCGCCTGCGACCACTTCAACCGCTGGCCCGAGGACCTCGATCTCGTCCGCGACGCCGGCTTTGCCGCCTACCGTTTTTCGTTCGCCTGGCCGCGCATTCTGCCGGAGGGCCGGGGCGCGCCGCGCGAGGCCGGGCTCGCCTTCTACGACCGCCTCATCGACGGCATGCTGGAGCGCGGGATCGCGCCATACGCGACCCTCTACCACTGGGACCTCCCGAGCGCGCTCGAGGATCTCGGCGGTTGGCGCAATCGCGATGTCGCGGGATGGTTCGCCGACTATGCCGACCTCGTCGGCCGCAGGTTCGGCGACCGGCTCTCGGCGACCGCCACGCTCAACGAGCCGTGGTGCAGCGCCTGGCTCAGCCACGTGATTGGTAAGCATGCGCCGGGCCTCAGGGACTTCCGCGCGGGCGCCCGCGCCATGCACCACCTCATGCTGGCGCACGGGGCCGGCATCGACGCGCTGCGAGCGGCCGGCGTCGGCAATCTCGGCGTCGTCCTCAATCTCGAGAAGTGCGAGCCCGCTACGGCAAGCCCGGAAGATGCGGCGGCCGCAAGTCTTTGGGCCGACATCTTCAATCGCTGGTATCTCGGCGCGGTCTACCGCGGCGCCTACCCGGCCGAACTGACGAGCCGCCTTGCGCCCTTCCTCCCGGACCGCTGGGAGGCCGACCTCGTCGCCATCCGCCGCCCGCTCGACTGGTGCGGCATCAATTACTACACGCGCGCCGTGATGCGGCACGATCCGGCCGGCGGCATCTTCCCCACCACAAAGGTCGACGGGCCGCTCGAGAAGACCGACATCGGCTGGGAGATCTACCCGCAGGGGCTCACCGACCTTCTCGTGGACGTCTCACGGAACTACACGGACCTGCCGATCCACATCACCGAGAACGGCATGGCCGAGGTGCCGGGCGCCGACGACCCGCGCCGCGTCCGCTTCTACGAACAGCACCTCCGGGCGGTGCTCGCGGCGAGGGCTGCGGGCGTCAACGTCGCCGGCTATTTCGCCTGGTCGCTCCTCGACAATTTCGAGTGGGCCGAGGGCTACCTCAAGCGCTTCGGCATCGTCGAGGTCGACTTCGCGACCCAGAAGCGCACGCCGCGATCGAGCTACCGGGCGTTTCAGGAACTGCTGAAGGGCTGACTGTCCGGGAATGAACGGCGGTCCTTTCGAGCGTCGTCCTTAGAGATTACATGGGGTCGTCGTACCGGGGCCTTCCGGAGGTTTCGGACTTCGATTACGGGCATGAAGTTCTCCATCAGGCGGGCGAAGCGCGGCCGCCGACGATGACGTCGCGCGTGAGATAGGCGGCGAGCGCAAGGCTCGCAGCGCCGATGGCGAGGGCCGCGATCGCTCCTCCCGCCACGCCGAGGTCGAGATCGAGCGCGTCCGCGAAATCTGCCCCGAAGGGCGGACGGTGGAGGACGATCTCCGCGGCGACGATCGGGATCGCGCAGGGCACCATCAGGAGTGTCGCGGGGATCCAGCCCAGCCGCCGGCGGAAGACGGCACTCTGCCAGACGATGCCGGCGAGCCAGCCGGTGGCGAGAGCGCAGAGGCCGGCGAGCATCGTGTCGAGGAAGAGCTCCACGCGGTCGCCGACACTGGCCAGCTCCACGACGCCCGAGACGGTCGGCTCCCAGCCGAAGATGGACGAGACCAGCGCGTCGAACCCGATGAGGGCGAGGACATAGAGGCCGGTGATGACCGAGAGCCCTGCGAACATCGGGGCTGCCGCGCGGGAGAATGCCCGGCGCGTCCCGCCATGGGCGACGATCATCGGCAGCAGCGTCGCGACGGCGACCACACCGCACGCGACGAGGTAGTAGACGGGCGCGATCGTGAGATTGCGCCACAGGTTCTCGTCGCCGCCCTCGTTGACGAAGCGGAGGCCGATCGTGATGCCGGCGACGACGACCGGATAGACCGCCGCGTACCAGATGACGAACCGGAACAGACCGATCGCGACGAAGCGGTTGACGGCGGGCTGGTGGCTGGATTTCGTCACGACGCGGCTCCCGGCTCGGTAAGGTGGACGAAGAGGTCCTGAAGCGGCACGGGCGCGACCTGCAGCCCGGCTTCTCCCGCCCTGCGATGAAGCCCGTCGATGGCATTGCCATAGACCGTGACCGACTTGGTCGGCCCAAGGCTGCGCGAGCCGACCACGTTCAGGCCGGCCACGACGGCATCGACCTTGTCGGCCGGTCCCACCAGCGCTGCGCCACGCGAGCGGAGCTGCTCGGCGTTCTCCTGGAGGAGGACGCGGCCGTCCTTGAGGATCAGGACGTCCTCGAAGAGGTCGCCGACCTCCTCGATGAGGTGCGTCGACAGGACGATGGTCCGGGGATGGGCCATGTAGTCCTGCAGCAGCTCCTCGTAGAACGCGTAGCGGCTCGGTGCATCGAGGCCGAGATAGGCCTCGTCGAACATCGTGAGCTCCGCGCGGGAGGCGAGCCCGATGACGATCCCGACGGCCGACCTCTGTCCGCGCGACAGCGAGGCGATCGTCTTCTTCATCGGCAGCGCAAAGCGCCCGACGAGCCGCTCCGCCAGGGCCGCGTCCCAGTTCGGCCGCAGGGCCGCCGCGGCCTTGAGCGCGGCCCGGACGCGCAGGCCGCCCGACAGCTCCGGACCGGACGGCACGAGGCACACCTTCGCGGCGGCCGCGGCAATGCCGAAAGGATCGACGCCGTCGATGCGGATGCTGCCCGAGGTCGGGCGCCGGAGTGAGGCGACGAGCGACAGCAGCGTGGTCTTGCCGGCACCATTGCGGCCGAGAAGGCCATGGATGCGGCCCGGCTCGAGGCGGAACGAGATCCCGTCGATCGCAGCCTGCGCGCCGAACCGCATGCGAAGATCGCGGACTTCGAGGGCCGCGCTCACGATTGGCCGCCCCTGGCGCGCAGCCGCTCGACCAGCGCGTCGACCGGGATCCCGAGCATCTCGGCTTCCCGTGCCAGCGGATCGACCCGCTCCTCGAAGAACCGTGCGCGCCGCGCGTCACGCAGCGTCTCGCGGGCGCCCGTCGCCACGAACATGCCGATCCCGCGGCGTTTCACGAGCACGCCTTCGGCTTCGAGCTGCTGGAACGCCTTTGCCGCGGTTGCCGGATTGATCCGGTAGAAGGCCGCATACTGGTTTGTGGACATGACCTGGTCCTCTTCCTTCAGCGTCCCGCTGAGGATGTCGTCTTTGATCTGGTCCGCGATCTGCTGGTAGATCGGGGTCTTGTCGTCGAACAAAGGACGCGCTCCGGTTGCCGCCGTGTTCGCTGGTTCTTCGGTCATGTAAAGAACCATAGCGCCTCCGTCAAGGAGGCATTCGAGGCCACGGGTCTGCCCCCTCGACAGGGGCGTCGACTCGACTTTTCTTTGCTATCGGGCCCGCCGATGGCGGGTCGGACAACCAGAAGGGGATTGCCATGGACACGCGGCCGGCGCTGAAGCTCACGCATGAAGGCGCGCTGAAGGCGCTGGCTGCCGCGGTCGGGAAGGCCACCGAAATGGGCGTTCCGCAGAACATCGCCATCGTCGATGATTGCGGGGTGCTCCTTGCCTTCGTCCGCATGGACGGGGCGAAGTTCATCTCGGTCGACACATCGCGCGTGAAGGCGATCTCCGCGGCTTCGTCGAAGCGACCGACATCTGGCCTCGATCCCGAGTTCGCGACCAACATGGCGATCGCGACCGGCGGGCGGATGACCAACCTCAAGGGCGGTCTGCCGATCATCATCGGCGGCTACTGCGTCGGCGGCATCGGTGTTGGTTCCGGCTCCGGCGACGAGGACGTCACCGTCGGCCGGGCCGCGCTCGCCGCGCTTGGGGCGGAGCAGCCCTAGGTCGCGCGTCCGGGAGCGTTCGGCGCCGCCCGGGACCTGATCGGGCCCGGACTACCCGCCCAGCCGCACGATCAGCCCTTCGCCGCCCGCGAGGGCCGTGCTCGCGCCAACATGCTCGTCCGTGCGCGCTCCGCTGGACGAGAAGATCACCGTCCCGCCCGGCGCCGTCGGGGCATCTGCGGGCTCGGCCCCGAGATTGAGCACGATCCGCAGCGTGTCATCCGCCGCGGCGCGATCGTAGGCGAGCAGATTTCCCTCGGCGGGCACGAGGCGGAACGATCCGATCGACAGGGCAGGGGTCTCGCGCCGCAGCGCGATGAGGGCGCGATAGAGCCGCAGCAGCGATCGCGGCGCGTCCATCTCCGAGGCGACGTTCCGCGTTTGCCAGCCCTCGGCGAGCGGCAGCCACGGCCGTCCCTCGCTGAAGCCCGCGCCGGGGTCCGCGGTCCACTGCATCGGCGTCCGTTCCGGATCGCGGCCAAAGCCGCGGCCGGGCTCGTTCTTTTCCCACGGATCGTGCACCGCCTCGGGTGGGATCGTGCCGTCCGGCATGCCGAGTTCGTCGCCATAGTAAAGGGTCGGCGTGCCGCGCAGCGTCAGCAGGAGAAGCGCCGCGACGCGCGTCTGGGCCGCGCCGATGCGCGAGGCGATGCGATGCTGATCGTGGTTGCCGAGCACCCAGTTCGGCCAGCCGCCCGGCGGGACCGCGGCGTCATATTCGGCGATGAGCCGCTCGATGTTCCGCGCGTCCCACTGTGCGAGAAGGAGATGGAAGTTGAACGGCAGGTGGGCGCCGCGTAGGTCGCGGCCGTAATAGGCCATCAGCCGTTCGATCGGCAGGTAGATCTCGCCGATCAGGACGCGATCGTCGTACTCCTCGGTCAGCGCGCGCAGCTCCGCGACGACGTCATGCACTTCCGGCCGGTCGCCGGAATGGATCTGCAGGAGCCGCTCGATGTCCGGGCGGCCCTCGCGCCAGGCGGGGTTCGGCGGATTGTCGCGCAACGCCTCGTCCTTGATGAGGTGCGACATGACGTCGACGCGGAAGCCGTCGACGCCGCGGTCGAGCCAGAACCGAAGCACGCCGTGCATCGCCGCCCGTACGTCCGCGTTCCGCCAGTTCAGGTCCGGCTGCTCGCGCAGGAAGAGATGGCAGTAGTACTGGCCCGTGTTCGGATCGAACGTCCACGCCGGTCCGCCGAAGTGCGAGTACCAATTGTTCGGCGGACCGCCGTCCGGCTTTGGATCGCGCCAGATGTACCAGTTGCGCTTCGGGTTATCGATCGAGTGCCGGCTCTCCTCGAACCACGGATGGCGGTCCGACGTGTGGTTCGGCACGAAGTCGAGGATCACCTTGAGCCCGGCGATGTGCGCGTCGGCCATCAGATGATCGAAGTCGGCGAGCGAGCCGAAGATCCGGTCGATGTTGCAGTAATCCGCGACATCGTAGCCGAAATCGGCCATCGGCGACGGATAGAACGGCGAGATCCAGATCGCATCGACGCCGAGCCAGCGGAGATAGGGCAGGCGCCGGCGGATGCCCTCGAGGTCGCCGATCCCGTCGCCATTGCTGTCCTGGAAGGAGCGCGGATAGATCTGGTAGATCACGCCACGCTGCCACCAGACCGCGTCCCCCGCCGTCGTCATCGACGTACCCTTCCTCGGCCGCGCCGCGGATTGCGCGGCATGCCGGCGTCCCCGGCGCAGCATCCGCCAACGCTTCGCCGCCGGCAAGGCTGCGCCGGCCATGCCGCCGACGCGCGGGAGCCACGCGCGGAAACGGCCGTCTGCCTTCAATTCGGCACTGGTTTTTCATCCATCCGCCATCACACGGATGCTACCTGCGGGCCGACAACCCGCCCTGAGTCATCAAAGCAATGCGCAGCGTCGTTTCCCGCCTCGACCTTCGCGCCCCCCGCAGAAGCGCTCTGGCGGCAATGGTTGCACTGGCCGCCGCCGGCACTGCGTCCGCTGCCTTCGCCGCCGATGGCCGGACCTACGACGCGGTGACACCGGCGATATTCGACTGTGTGAAGACGACGAGCTCGGCTGAGCACGGCACCGTGTACGAAAGCGCCGACGGCCTCTCCGGCATGGCGGTCACCGCGTCGAGCCTCTACACGGTCCGCCTCGACTTCACCTTCGATCCGGCCGCCGGCAGCCTCGCCTATACTCTCGTGAGCAAGACCTTCATCGTCCCCGCGAGCGCTGTCTGGTCCGGTATCGAGGATGCGCTGAACCGCTGCCGCTAGAGCCGGGCCGCCACGATCGCCGCAATCTCGGCGTCGGACAGGACGACCGGATTCGTCTTCATGCTGGATCCGCGCGAGCCTTCAACGATCCGCGCGACGTCGGCCGGAACGATCCCGTAGCTGGAAAGGCGCGGCAGTTCGAGCCTGACCGTCAGGGTCTCGAGGAGGTCGACAAGGCCGGCGAGCGCGTCGGTATCGTCCCCCGCCTTGCCGGTGAGGACGCGGCCCGCCTCGGCGTACTTGCGCAGCGCCACGCCATCCAGGTCGCGGTCGCGGAGTGCGGCGAGATTCGCCCGAGTCGCCTCGGCCAGCAGCGTTCCGCACACCGCGCCATGCGGGGCGGGGAAAAACGCGCCGAGCGGCGAGGCAAGGCCGTGCACGGCGCCCAGCCCGACCTGTGCCAGGGTAATGCCGGAGAGGAGCGCCGCGTACGCCATCGCCGCGCGCGCCGACCCGCCATGGTCGCGCCCGTCATGCCAGGTCAGGAGCCCGCGGCGAACCGCGTCGAGACCCGACAGGGCGAGCGCATCGGTGATCGGATTGGCGCGGGTCGAGACGTATGATTCGAGGAGCTGGGTCAGCGCGTCCATGCCGTCGGCGGCAATGAGCGCGCGCGGGACGGTCGCGAGGAGGTCCGGATCGACGACGGCCCATTCGGCGACCAGCCGCTCGTTCCTGAAGGACTTCTTGTATCCGCCGGTGCCGCGAACGCTGAGCACCGCGTTCCGCGTCGCCTCGCTGCCGGTGCCGGCCGTGGTCGGCACCGCGATGAACGGCGCCGACGGGCCGCGATAGGGCAGCTCCGGGCCGACGCCTTCGAGGTGATCCGTCACGGACGTACCCGTGCGCAGCAGCCCCGCTATGGCTTTCGCCGCATCGAGGACGCTGCCGCCGCCAATCCCGATGACGACATCGATCCGCTCGCCACGGAACGCTGCGACGGCGCCGTCGACGAGCTGCGGCGACGGCTCGTCCGCCACCACCAGGTCATGCCACGAGACCCCCGCGGATCGGAGCCCGCCCTCGATCTCCGGCCACGCGGGGCTCCGCCGCAGCGACCGCGCTCCGGTAACGAGAAGCGCTCGTGTGCCGAACTCCGCCGCAAGGGTTGGCAGCCGCGCGCGTGCACCCGCTCCAAAGGCAATCTTCGGAATGCGCGTCAGCGAGAACGGCGCGAAGCTGGTCCCGACGGTCACGGTCAGCCGGTCGGAAAGAGGCCGGCATAGGTGGCGCCGGTGCGCGGCTCGGCCATCCAGTCCGCCACCGTTTCGCGCCATGCGAGGTAGTGCGGGGTCGTCTTGTGCGCGTCGGCCTCGGCCTTGGTCGCGTAGGCCTCGTAGATGGCAAAGCGCGTCGGGTCGTCCTTCGACTGCAGCACGTCGAAGCGCCGGTTGCCGCTCTCACGCACCGACGCCTCGTGGTTCAGCCGCATCGCCTCGATGAACCCGGCGACGTGCTCGGACTTGACGTGGACGTGGACGATCGTGACGTGCATGGGCTGTATGGTCGGAGGTTGAAGGCGACCGAGGCTAGCACGTCTCGACGGGGAGACGACTACCGGCGAGCTACGGTCCAGGTAAGGGTTGGCGCAAGTGAAGAAGATCGGCTTTCTCTCGTTCGGCCACTGGTCGCCGTCGCCGCAGTCTGGGACGCGATCGGGCGCCGAAGCGCTGCTCCAGTCGATCGACCTTGCCATCGCGGCCGAGGAGCTCGGCGCCGACGGGGCCTATTTCCGCGTCCACCATTTCGCCCGGCAGCTCGGCTCGCCGTTTCCCCTGCTGGCAGCGATAGGGGCGCGGACCGAGCGGATCGAGATCGGCACGGCCGTCATCGACATGCGCTACGAGAACCCGCTGTACATAGCCGAGGATGCCGGCGCTGCCGACCTCATCTCCCGTGGCCGCCTCCAGCTCGGCATCAGCCGCGGCTCGCCCGAGCAGGTCATCGACGGCTGGCGCCATTTCGGCTACGCGCCGGCCGACGGCGAGACCGATGCCGACATGGCGCGCCGCCATGCCGAGGTCTTCCTCGAAGTCCTCAAGGGCAACGGCTTCGCAAAGCCCAATCCACGGCCGATGTTCCCGAACCCGCCGGGGCTCCTCCGCGTCGAGCCGCATTCCCCCGGACTGCGCGACCGCATCTGGTGGGGCGCCGCCACGAACGCCACCGCTGCCTGGGCGGGGACGCTCGGCATGAATCTCCAGAGCTCGACGCTCAAATTCGACGAAGGCGGGGAGCCCTTCCACGTCCAGCAGGCGAAGCAGATCCGCGCGTTCCGGGAGGCGTGGCAGGCGGCGGGACACACGCGGACGCCGCGCGTGTCGGTGAGCCGCAGCATCATGCCGATCGTCAACGATCTCGACCGCGCCTATTTCGGCCACCGCGGCGGCGATGATCGCGACCAGATCGGCCACATCGACGAGCAGACGCGCGCCATCTTCGGCCGCGGCTACACCGCCGAGCCGGATGCCCTGGTGCGGGAACTGGCCAGTGACGAAGGGATCGCCGAAGCCGACACGCTGCTCCTCACCGTGCCCAACCAGCTCGGCGTCGACTACAACGCGCACCTCATCGAAAGCATCCTGAAGCTCGTCGCCCCGGCGCTCGGCTGGCGCTGAGGTTCAGGCCGCGAAGCTCGCTTGGGCGCGCGAGGTTTCGCGCCCGCGGTCGGCGGCGCTGGCTCCGCTCTCGTCGGCGATGCGGACCGCGTGGAAGTCGCCGCGGGGCACCACCGCCGGTCCCGCGGTTTCACCGCTGACCAATGCCAGGGCGGCTGCGGCCGCCATCGGACGGCCGAAGAGAAAGCCCTGGACGACATCAGGCCCGAGCGCACCGAGCGCCGTCATCTCGGACTCCGTCTCGATCCCCTCGAGGACCGTGGTGAGACCGAGATTGCGGCAAAGCGTCAGGATCATGGCGACGATCTCGCGCGAGACGGGGTTGGTATGGACCTCGCGCACGAAGCTCTTGTCGATCTTGATCTTGTCGAGCTTCAGCCGGTTGATGTAGCCGAAGCTGGAATAGCCGGAGCCGAAGTCGTCGAGCGCGACGCGGCACCCCGCCTTCCACATCTCCTCGAGCGCTGCGGCGGAGGTTTCCCGGTCCACCATCACCGCGGTCTCGGTGATCTCGAACTCCACGCGTTCCGGTGCAATGCCGAGTTCGGTGATCTGGTCGAGGAGGCCGAGGATGAACACGCGGTCGGAGAGATCCTGGGCCGAAAGGTTGAACGACAGGAACAGCGGCTCCGGCCATCGCCTCAATTCGAGGAGCGAACGCCGGAACAGGATCTCGGTGATCCGCCTGATGTGCCCGGACCGCTCGGCGGCGGCGATGAAGACATCGGGCGGCAACTCGCCCAGGCGGTGGCTCTTCCAGCGCGCCAGGGCCTCGAAGCCGACAATGCGGTTCTGCCGCAGCGAGAACTGCGGCTGGAAGGCGACGGAAAGCTCGTCCTCGAGGTCCGACTCGCGGAGCGCCCGCTCGATGGCGATGCCGCCGAACATTGCCTCGGCATGGTGCGTCGAGAAGACGAGCGTGCGCCCGCGGCTGCCCTCCTTGGCCCGATACAGGGCGAAGTCGGCCTTCTCGTAGAGGTCGGTGCTGGAGTGCGACGAACCGGGGAAGCAGGCGAACCCGGCCGACGCCCCGATCGCGATCGGGACCTGCTCGATGGCGTAGGCGTCCGACAACGCGTCAATCAGGCGGCAGCCATAGGCCTCGACCTCCGCCGCCGACATCGGCTTGGTGATGATGAGCGCGAACTCGTCGCCGCCGACGCGGCCGAAGAATTCACCGGGGCCGAGCGTCCTGGTTGCCTGGGTCGCCACCGCGCGCAGGAGGTCGTCGCCGAACACGTGGCCATAGGCATCGTTGACGCCCTTGAAGCCGTCGAGATCGACAAGGCCGAGCCAGAACGGGCGGCGCTCGGCCACAAGGCACTCGAGCTTCTGGAAGATGGAGCGCCGGTTGGGCAGGCCGGTCAGCGTGTCGGTTCCGGCAAGGTCGCGGGCCTCCGCGGCCAGGCGGTCGGCACGCAGCCGCGCGTCGACCTGCGTGGCGAGCGCCTTCCTGAGGAGATGGGCCATCCCGAGCGAGGCGAAGCAGCTCGCGACGCCGATGTACAGGTACTGTTCGAGCATCGTGGCGGACATCTCGGCCGCGAAGGCGAGCAAGGTCGCGAGCGCCAGGCCGACGCAGAAAGTGGTGGCGCGGTACGTGACGCCGGACATGGCGAACACGACGGCCATCAGGATGAAGTAGATGAGCTTCGGCTCGCTGAAGTGGATGAGCTGATAGGCAACGACGTTGCCGTAGATGAGGAGGTTTGCAACCAGCCCGGCGATTTCCACCCGGGCGATACTGATGCCGGGCCGGACGAGGACGACCGAACGGATCAGGAAGAAGGCAAGCGCCGTGGCAAAGCTGAGTGTACCCAGGAGCAGGAGTCTTGCGCCGGTTTCGTCCTGCAGGTGCCCCCAGGTGACAAAGAGGTAGTAGACGCATCCGGGCAGCAGGAAGCCACGGACGATCGACACATAGGCGTCGGCGAGCGCCTGCGTCCGCACGGGATCGCGCGACACCCTGAGATAGGCAGCCAGCCGGTCCCAAGTCATTCAGTCCCCCATGCGCAACCGGCCCGTGTTCGAAGCATCCATTCTCACGACAGATGAATCAAATAGTACCTAAGGTTGTTATTATTGCTCCGTGTCCGGCATCCGTCGAAAGTAATGCGAAGTGTCACTATCGCCTCGTTGGGCTCTGCCGCGCGGCGTCCCGCCTCCGCTGTCTTCAACGGATTAATGCCGTGGCGGACGATAGTTTCGTCGCCGCGACCGCCAGGACGGCATTTGGCGAGCCGGCGCGGCGCGGTGCTTCCTCGGGTGGTGTAGCAGCAAGAAGTTGCGAAAACGCTGACGCAATGGTTGTGCACGCGTCGGTCGGCTACAGGCCTGCGTCAATGCGGTGCGGCGCTCAACGGGCGATGGCTGCCATCCGCGCGAACGCCACCGCCCCGCCCTCGAGGATGGACCTCGCGCCGACCTGCCAGCCGCGCCGCGTATCGACATCGAAGGTCATGAAGTTGTGCCGGCGCTCGGCGACGACCTTGCCACGGCCGACCGGGCCGGGATTGACGGTGCTGTGGATCGAACTCGAGGTGAACTCGTAAGTCGGGTAGCCGAGTCGTTCCGGACCGATGGCCGCGATGGCCGAGAAATGGACGTCGCCCGACATGAAGGCGGCCGGAGCGGCGATGCGCGACAGGCGCTGCAGCAGGTCCGCGAGCTCCGCCGGCTGGTCGTCCTCCATGCTCTCCCGCAGCGCCTGGAGTCCGAAATACTGACCGCCGCTCATGATCCAGGCCGGGGTCGGATCGGTGCCGATCTCCTCGAACAGCCAGTCCATCTGCTCCGCGCCCCATTGCCGGCCGCCTTGCGTGCCCCGGGGATCGCGGAAGGAGCGGTCGTCCATCAGGTAGAAGCGCTGGCCGAACCCTTCCAGGCGACTGCCCACCCCGAGGCCGCGCCGCCACGCGGAATTGCCGGTGGTGCCCCAGAACGCATCGAACAGGCGGCGCGCGAAGGGGAGGTGGACGAAGGTGCGGTCGCCATTGTCGCCGCCGAGATCGTGGTCGTCCCACACCGCGAAGGTGGGCACCAGGCGCTCCATGCGGAACCAGGCGAGCCCGAGGCGGGTGTGGACGTAGCGCCGCGCCATGCCCGCTTCGTCGCGGCGCGGATTGCGGCGGTCGGCGTAGCAGGTGTCGCCGAGGAGGATCAGGAAGTCCGGCGCCTCCCGGGCGAGCGTTTCCCACATGGTGATCGCCTTGCGCCGGTATCCTTCATCCATGCAGCTCGCTACGGCGAAGCGGCCCGACGGCCGGTCGAGGTCGAGCGTGCGGAAGAGCCGGCGGTCGAACGTGCCAACGTCATCGTCGCGCAGCGTCAGCTCGAAATCACGTCCGGGAGCAAGGCCCGTCACGTGCAGCTCGAAGAGGCTGACGCCGAGTGCCGGCAGGTCCAGCCGGTTCAGCAGCCGCGGGTCCGGCCTCGCGATTCCGCCCGCCACGACCTCCATCGCGAAGGTGGCGACGGTCGGCGCCATGACGATGAACGTGGCGGAGGTGCGGTCCGTCGGGCCCTGCACGATCGGCCACCGGTCGGCCGTGCCGCCGGGATAGAGCGCGGCGTCCCGATCGACCGCCGCCCGGGCGTCCGTCGCGAGCAGGCCCCCGACGGCAGCCGCCCCCGCGAGCTTGAGCGCATCGCGCCGCGATACAGACATTGGTCGCTCCCGCCAGCGATGGTCCGTCTCGTCCTTACACCGACCGCGCAGCACGCGTATGAACGAACGTCGGTCGCCGCGCTCGCCATCGGCCTCAGACCGGCGTTTCGAGCCTCGCGACCGGCGGGACATAGTCGGTCAGGTCCTCGCCATCGGCGTAGATGGTCCGGCCCTCTTCGGCGGACTTGTAGAGCGCCATCAGGATTTCGATCACCGCAACGCCATCGTGGAATGTCTCGATCGGCGTCCGGCCGGAGCGAAAGCACTCGACCATGTGGCGGTTCTCGTCGGTGTAGCCGTACACGCCCGCTTCGTCGTCCGGCACCGGCATCAGGCCGATCTCGGCGTTCTGCTTCTCGACGAGGTCCTCACCCTGTCCGCCGCCGGTCACCGCGCGCGACATGAACACTTTCAGCCCCGTCGAGAGCGTCGAGAACTCCATCGCGTATTCCGGCCCGAGGAGTTCGAGCTGGATGCGCAGCCCCGGGCCGACATAGGCCCACGACGTCGTCCCCTCGACCACGACCTCGCGGCCGGTCTCGTCCTCGAAGGTCAGCATCGCGCGGGCGAAATCCTCGGAGGGGCGCTTGCTGTAATCGACGGCGACGCCCATGCGGGCCGACAGTTCCGCGATGTAGCGCGGCTGCGACCATTTCAGGGAGGCCACGGCGCCCGTCGCGCTCTTGAAGGTGAGCGAACTCCGCGGTGCGCCGGGCGCGGTGAGGAGGAAGCGGCCCACCTCGATCGAGTGGCACATCATGTCGAGGAGGACGCCGCCGCCCTGTTCGGTGCCCTGCCAGAACCACGGCTCGTGCGGCCCCGAATGCTCCTCCGCCGCGCGGGCGAGGTAGGGTCGGCCGGTGGTCGGAACCGCGCGCCGCCAGATGATCTCCTTGCCGCGCATCACCGCCGTGGAGAACATCTGGTTCTCAAGGTAACCGTGGTTGAGTCCCGCGCCGACGGCCAGCGCGAGCATCTCCTTCGCTTCCTTGAGCGTGCGGGCGAGCGGCTTTTCGCACGCGACCGCGAACACGCGGCTCCGCCCGGACTGCACCGCATCGGCGATCGTCCGCATCACGCCGAGCCGCGTCGGGTTGGGCGACAGGATCCAGATCGCGTCGACGTCATCGGCGGCAAGGAGCTCTTCCAGCGAGGCATGCGCCGTGCAGTCGCCAAGGCCGAGTTCGGCGACCGCCACGGCGAGCTTCTGCCGCCGCGCCGGCGTGGGCGAATAGACGCCCGTCACCTCGACATTGCGTACTCCGGTGAGCGAGCGGAGGTGGAAATGGGCGATGAAGCCGGCACCGACGAACCCGATGCGGAGGGTCTTGCGCGGGGTGAAGCTGGTCATGGGCTCCTGTGCCTTGCTGTTTTTGCGCGCGCCGTGCTCGCGCGCTCGATGAGTTCGACGCGGGCTTCGATCCGCTCCACGCCGGCCGACTGGCCCGACAGGAGCGAGATCATCATCCGCATGGATTCGGTGCCGATCGCCCGGCGTGGCTGGCGGATCGTCGTCAGGGGCGGGTCGGAGGATTCGGCGAAGACGAGGTCGTCGAAGCCGACGATCGAGACGTCCTGCGGCACGCGGAGGCCAAGGCCGCGCAGTTCGTTGACCGCGCCCAGCGCCATCTCGTCATTGGCGGCGAAGACGGCGGTGAAGGTGCCGCCGCGGCCCACGAGGGCGCGGATGCCGGCCTGGCCGCTCGAATAGTGGAAATTGCCGTGGAAGATGAGCTGCGGCTGCGGCTCGATCCCCGCGTCGGTAAGCGCCGCCAGATAGCCCGCCTCGCGCTCGCGCGACATCACGAGGTTCATCGGGCCGGTGATATGGGCGATGCTGCGATGCCCGAGCCCGATGAGGTGCTGCACCGCCAGGTGCCCGGCCTTGCGGTTGTCGATCGCGATCGTCGGCAGGTCGAGGTCCGGCAGCTGCTCGAGCGCCACGACCATCGGGGGAAGAGGGCCGGCGGCGGTCTCGGCCGGCAGCCATCCGGTCATCAGGATCAGCCCGTCCGCCTGGCGGTTCCGCACCATCTCGACATAGCGCCCGACGCGGGCATCGTCCGCGCCGGCGTCGCCCATCAGCACCCGATAGCCGTTGGCGAAGGCGTGCTCTTCAACGCCGCCATAGATGTCGAGGTAGAACGGGTTTGAGATGTCGCGGACGAGGAGGACGACGTTGCCCGTCGCCTGGCGGCGGAAATCGACTGCCTGCCGGTTCGGCACGAAACCACTTGCCCGCACCGCCTCGAGCACCTTTGCCCGCGTGGATTCCGCGACGCGATCCGGCTGCGTGAGGGCGCGCGATACCGTCGCGGTCGACACGCCGGCAAGCTCGGCGACCTGGCGGATGTTGGCCCCCCGCACCGCTACACCCGCTGCCGCTTCGAGCGGCCGTATAGGAGCATCAGGAGCACCAGCACGACGCCGAAGGTGAGCTGCCGGCCCCAGGATTCGAGCTGGAGCGTGGTGAGGACGCTCTGGAGCAGCGTCAGCGCGATGGCGCCCAGCATGACCCCGAAATAGTTGCCCGTGCCGCCGTTGAGGGAGACCCCGCCGATGACGACCGCGATGATCGACAGCAGCATGTACTGGTCGCCGACAGAGACGAAGCTGTTGCCGGTGTAGCCGATGACAAGGACGCCCGTGATGCCGGCGAAGAGGCCGGAGAGGCCGTAGAGCAGCACCCGGATGAACCGCACCGGCACGCCCACCAGCGTCGCGGCCCGTTCGTTCGAGCCCATCGCGTAGATCGCGTAGCCGAGGTCGGTGCGGCGGAGGAGGAACCACATCAGGACGCCGATGAGTGCCCAGATGAACAGGATGCCCGGCAGGCCGAGGAAAAGCGGCTCGTTGACGAACGACATCAGGGCCGGGGCGGCGTTGCCCGACGGGATGCCGCGCGTGATGACGGTCAGGCCGCCCTGGACGACGCCCGTCATGCCGAGCGTCATCACGAGCGGCGGGATGCGGAGGAAGGTGACCCCGAGCCCGTTGACGATGCCGATGAGGAATGTGGCGCCGCCCGCCACCAGGAACGCGGGCGCGATCGCCCCGTTCGAGCCCGACATCACGTTCCCGGCGAGCACGGCACCGAGCGAGATCATCACGCCGACCGAAAGGTCGATGCCCTCGCGTCCGCCGATGACCACCAGGCATTGCCCCGCCGCGACGATGCCGAGGATCGCCGAGACGGTCAGGAGCTTGCTGATCTGGTCGCCTCTCGCGAAGCCGGGCGAGATGATCTCGCCTGCCGCGAGGATCACGAGGATCGACAGGAAGGCGAGGACGAGCGGATTGCGGATGAGTGCAGTGCTCATTGCGTCCTCCGCCCGCGTGCCACCAGGACGCCCCCGGCAAGGGCGGCGAGCGTGATCGCGCCCTCGATCAGCGTCTGGTACTCGAACGGCGGCCGGGCGAAGAACACCACATTGCTGATCGTGCCCACGACGATCGCGCCGAGGATCGACCCGAAGGCGCTGCCGCGGCCTCCGGCGAGCGCCGTCCCGCCGACGACGACCGCGAGGATCGACGAGAGGGCGAGCGCCTGCCCCAGCAGCGGATCGCCGCTCGCCGTCTCGCCGGTAAGGCAGAGCGCGGCGAAGGCCGAGAAAAGGCCGCACAGCGCATAGGCGCCGATGCGGATGCGGGTGGTGGGAAGTCCCGTCTGGAACGACGCGGCTCTGTGACCGCCGACCGCGGCGAGATGCTTGAAGAACGGTCGCGCGGCGATGAAGGCGACCATGAGAAGCGAGACGCCGTAGATCCAGTAGATCACCGGGACACCGCCGAGCGTGCCGCCATAGCTCCGCCAGTACACGCTCGGCACGGAACCGCCGGCGGTCGGCATCACGAGGAGCGCCAGGGCGCCGAACACGATCCCCGTGGCGAACGTCGACACGATCGACTGGAGCCGCAGCACGGCAACGAGGAACCCGTTGACGAGGCCGCATGCGATGCCGACGCCGACGCCGATCGCCATCGCCCCGAGAATCCCCGGAACGTCGCCGCCGAAGGAAGCGATCAGCGAGACAACGATGACGTTGACCAGCGAAACGATCGCCCCGACCGAGAGGTCGATGTCGCCGGCAAGGATCACGTAGGTCTGGCCGATCGCGACCAGCGCCACGGGCAGGAACACCGAGAGGTTCGACCGCACGACGCGTGGCGTCATCAGGTTCGGCTGGAGGTACCAGTTGATGGCGACGAGAACGAGCAGCGCCGCAAGCGCCACCAGCCAGGTGCGGCTCGTCATGAAGCGGAGGAGTGGGCTCATGCCGCTTCCCCGTAAGCGGCCTTGGTGAGGTGGAAGCTCGTCAACGTGCTTCCCGTCAGCTCGGCGGTGATCCGGCCGCTGTTGAACACGAGGATGCGGTCGCAGACGCTGAGGAGTTCGGCGTCGTCCGAGGCGTAGAAGACGATGCCGGCGCCCTCGGCGGCGAGGCCGCGGGCGAGAGAGAAGAAGTCCGCCTTGGCGCCGAGGTCGACGCCCTTGGCCGGATCGTCGAGGAGCAGTACCTTCGCCCCGGTCGCCAGCCAGCGGGCGATGAACACCTTCTGCTGGTTGCCGCCCGACAGCGAGCCGATCGGCGCGTCGAGCGAGGCGTATTTCGTGTTGAGCTGCTTCAGCGCCTCCTCGAACCGCGGCTTGAGCTGGCGCGGCCAGAACACCCGGCGCTTCTCGCGGACCAGCGTCGCATTGGCGATGTTCTCGAAGATGGAGCGGCCCTGCAGCGCGGCGTCCCGGCCGCGGTCCCCCGAGACATAGGCGACGCCGTGGCGGACGGCCGCCGCAGGGGAGCGAACGGGAACGGGCTTCCCGTCGATCGCGATCGTGCCGTTGGTGAAGGGCGCGGCCCCGAACAGGCCCTGCAGGAGCACGGACTGCCCCTGGCCCTGCAGCCCGCCAAGGCCGAGGATCTCTCCCGCACCGACGCTCAGCGAGACGCCATGGAGGCGGCGGCTCGTCCCGCTGGTCAGCGTGATGCGCGCGGGCGCTGCATTCGCGGGCCGGGGGTGTTCGATCCGCTCGCGGAGCGGAGCGTCGCCGACCATCGCGTGGACCACCGCGTCCTGGTCGGTGTCGGCCGTCGCGAAGGACGCGACCGTGACGCCGTTCCGCATCACCGTGATCCGGTCGGACACGGCAAAGATCTCGTCCATGCGATGGGAGATGAAGATCGAGGAGACGCCCTCCGCCCGGAGTTCGCGGAGCACGTCGAAGAAGATCGCGACCTGGCGCCGGTCGAGCGCTGCCGTCGCCTCGTCGAAGATGATGAGCTTCGGCTTCCGCGACAGCACCTTCAGGATCTCGACGATCTGCCGCTGGTCCGCGGCAAGGCGTGCTACCGGCACGTCGGGCGAGAAACCGTCGCCGAGCACCGGGGCGAAGCGTGAAATGAGCGCCGTGACATCGGCCCGCTTCCGGCGCGCGCTGAGGAAGCCGAGCGGCGCCGTCCGCTCATGGCCGAGGAAGATGTTGTCGGCCACGGTGAGTTGCGGCACGAGCGAGAGCTCCTGGTAGAACAGCCCGACCCCCAGCCGCTCCGCATCGCGCGGATGCTTAAGAACGGCGTCGGCACCATGGAGCTGGAGGACGCCGGCATCGCGGGCCACGGCCCCGGCGATGATCTTGCACAGCGTGGACTTGCCGCTGCCGTTCGCACCGAGGAGGGCGTGGATTTCGCCCGTGCCCACGCGGAGCGCGCCATCGGACAGCGCCGTCACGGCACCGAAGCGCTTGGCTACGCCTGCAACGTCGAGGAGCGGTGCCATCGTTGCTGTGTGTTGTTCCGCGCACATGTTGCCGACCAGGCGGTTGCGCGCAAGGAACCCCCGCCGCAACGCGCGGCGGGGGAGGCGCCAGGGTCCTGGGAGAAAGACCGGGCCGTGAGGGGCGGCCCGGTCCGGACGGCGACTACTGGAAGAACATCGCCTGGGCGTCGTCGATCGACAGCGTCGAGGTCACCGACCAGTAGCCGGGCTGGCCGGCGGCGGCAGCGACCGCGTCCGCGAGGTTGGCGTTGTCGATGAACGGGATGTCGAGGAACAGCGCATTGCCGTAGACGCCACCCATGATGCCGTCCTTGAACTCGCCGCCAAGGAGGCGGAGGACGGCGACGTTGAGGGCCGAAGCCATCACGCCGGGCGGGTTGACCGAGGCGCCGGAATTGTAGCCACCGGCCGACCACAGATCGAGGAAGTCCTTGCGGATTTCGCCGGTGGCGACGATGTCGCCGGTCCGGTTGGCGGCGACGATCGCGCGCCACGCACCGGCGGCCATGCCGTCCTGCACGTAGACGCCGTTGATCGCCGGGTAGGTGGCAAGGAGGGTCTGCATCGTCTGCTGGCCCTGCGCCTGGTCCCAGTTGGCGTTGGTCTCGGCGAGGATGCTGATGCCCGGGAAGGTTGCGAGCGCCTCGCGGCAGCCTTCAACGCGCATCTCGTTGGCCGGATGGCCGGCGAGACCCTGGATCGTCACGACATTGCCCTGGCCGCCCAGCGCCTCGGCGAGCCAGGTGCAGCCCTTCCGGCCGTAGTCGGTCTGGTCGATGCCGACATAGAAGGCGTCGGGCGACGAGACTTCGGCGTCGGTGGCGATGACGAGGATGCCGGCGGCCGCGGCCTGGGCGAAGATCGGGTCGAAGGCGGTCGGGCTGTTCGGGTTGATGATGATGGCGTTCACGCCGTCATTGATCATGTTGCGGACAGCGCCGATCTGGCCCTGCACGTCCACGTCCGAACTCTGGATGACGAGCGTGATGTTGACGCCGCGCTCGGCCCACGCTGCCGCGGCGGCCTGCGCCTCGGCGATCATCTGGGTGCGCCACTCGGAACCGACCCAGCCGTTCGAGAGGCCGATCGTGAAGTTCTGGGCAGACGCAGCACTCGCCATGCCGACGAGCGCTGCCGCTGCAAGAGCGACAAGCTTCATGGAATTCCTCCCTCTGTGCCGGGCGCGCACACCCGTCACTTATTGTTGCCGCAGCACGCGGGTGCTCGAAGATGTAACCGGTTACATCGATGAGTCAAGCAAGCGGATGTGCATGACGTTGCTGTAGCCGCCCGAGAACAAGGTCAGCGTTCCTGCCATATTGGCTGACGCGACCTGATCAGCCGCCAGCAGGGTCGCCCGGAGCGAAGCGGGCGAAATCCCCGGTGTATGGCTTGGCAAGCGGCGACGCATACGCGCCGAGCTTGCTGGTCCGGAACCCGAGCCCGACGAGACCTTCGAGAAGTTTTACCGCCGCCGTCACGCCGTCGATAACCTGGATGCCGGCCTGTTCCGCAACCCAGTTCACGAGGTCAGTCATCCCGGCGCAGCCGAGGACGACGACCTCCGCGCCATCCTCGTCGCGCGCCCGCTCGACCTCGCGCAACAGCTTCTCGCGCGGCTCGGGCCCGCCATGCTCGAGGTCGAGGACGGCGACGTTGGCGGCGCGGACGCGGAGGCAGCGGCGCTCCATGCCGTAGCGGAGCGCAAGGTCCTCGATGATGCGGACGGAGCGCGGCAGTGTCGTCACGACCGAGAAGCCGGTCGAGATCAGGCTGGCCGCGTGCATCGCCGCCTCGCAGATGCCGATGACCGGCCCGTTAGCGATCGTCCGTGCCGCGTCGAGTCCCGTGTCGTCGAAACAGGCGACGATCGAGCCCGCGCACCCGTTGCGTTCGCCGCGGCCGATCTCCTCAAGAAGGCCGGGGACGCTGAACGCCTCGTCGTAATAGCCCTCGATGCTGACGGGCCCCATCGCCGGGTTCACGGCCACGATCTCGGTGCCGGGAGCAGCCACGGCGCGCGCCGACGCGCCGAGCCGCTCCGTCATGGAGGCCGTGGTGTTCGGATTGACGAGGAGAAGCTTCATGGCCTCAGAGCGGTCGCAGCGGGGAGGGAAGGAGGGCAGCACGGCGATTGTATACGCTCAAGCCCAATGTTGTGGCATCGGCACGTGCGGCCGATCGACAGCGCCGGTCTGCGCCTCAGGCTCCGGTCCGAGCTGGGACCAAGCGATTTCTCTGGTTCTGTTGGTGTCCGGGTGGACAGATGGACGCGGCGATTGCCGTCCCGCCGTCCAGTTCCCGTGAACGACCTGAGTAGAGATTGTGTACAATCCGTGCCGGCATCAGCCGAAAAGACGGTCAATCCGGGCGTGGCATCCTCCGCCGCCCGGCTGTCACGAGCGCGACGCCGATCCCGGCGCCGAAGACGCACCCTTCAAGGCCGCCCTGCAACAGCTCCGCCCAGTCGCTGAACGCGGCGTCCGCGAAGAAGGGCGCGAGCGGCGCAAGGACGGGCGAATCGACGAACGTCTCGGCGATGCGTTCGAGGCTGCCCGCCATAAGCCGGCCGCCCGCTGCCACGATGACGAGCCCCGCAACGCCGCCGCCGATCGCGGAGCCGAGAATGCGCGCGCGGTCGCCGCGGGCGATGCAGAAGCCGAGGACGATGAGGCCGCTCAGCGCCGCGCCCTCGATTCCGCCCGTGATGCCGACGGGTCCTTCGCCGAGGACGAGGTTGAACGCGTCGATGCCGAGCAGCCGGCTCACCGCGCCGACCGCAAAGCCACCAAGCGCCGCTGCGGCGATCCGCAGGACGGCATGACCGTTCACCGCCGCGGCCGTTCCGTAGCCAAGGCCGAGACCGAGCCCGCCGAGGCCGCCGACCATTGCGTTGAGCGCGAAAAGGAGCGCCGTCAGCGAAGTGCGCCCGACCTCGGCATCGGCAGGCGCGATGAGGAGGATGCTGTAGAGGACGCCGCCGACGAGTCCCGCCAGCCCGCCGCCGATGGCGGTGGCTACAGCCGTCGCGGCGATGCCGGGCTGCGTCTCTGCCGATATCGCGGCGAAGGCGCGGGCTGCCGCGAAGCCCGGCGCCTGATAGGGGCCGGCAGCCATCGGCAGGCCCGCCCGCCGCTCCTCGGGCTCCGCAGGTTCGTTGACCTCGGGAGGACCGGCCCCCGGCCGTGACTCCACCACCACCGCGGCGACGAACCGGTAGCCGTGCTTGGGCACGGTCAGGATGAACCGCGGGCTTGCCGCCTCGTCGCCGAGCTGGCGGCGCAGCGTCTTGATGCACTGCGTCAGCGCCTCGTCGCCGACGGTGACCTCGCCCCACACCTCGTCGAAGAAGCGCGCCTTCGGCACCAGCCGCCCTTCCTCGCGCACCAGCAGCGCAAGCGCGTCGAAGGTGCGCGGTGCCAGGTCCACCATCGCCCCGTCGCGCGTCAGACGCCGATCGGTCACGTCGAGCACGAAGGCGCCGAAACGGTAGACGGAGGCACTGCTCACCGAAAAATCACCCTTCGCTCATGCCCGGCCCGCCGCCCCGCGCTACCGCCTGACATGGCGGGGGGTGCGTCGGCGCGAAGGGGAAATCGTTGTGGTTCGGGCGATCGGCTACGGCAAGTGTGGCGCGGCGATGTTCCTCATGTTGCTGGCAGGATGCAGCGATCTCGGCGATCTGGCGACGCTGCCGATGCGGACCGAGCCCGCCGCAATGCCATCGACGCGGGCTCCCTCGACCGAAGGGCGCTTCGCCGCCACCGCCGACGCTTCGGCGGCCGTCGCCCGCGCGGCGCTGGTGGACCAGAATCTCCCCGGCCTCTCGATCGCCGTCGCGGTCGGCGCCGAGATCGTCTGGGCGGAGGGGTTCGGCTGGTCGGATCTGGAGCGCGGCGAGACCGTCACGCCTGACACGCGATTCCGCGTCGGCGACCTCGGCGTCCCGCTGACGGCGGCGGCGGCCGGGCTCCTCGTCGAGCGCGGCGTGCTCGATCTCGACGCACCGATCCAGACCTACATCGCCTTCCCGCAGAAGCAGTGGCCGCTCACCGCGCGCCAGCTGATGGGAGCGACGTCGGGCATCCGCGATCTCGCCTTCGAGGAGGAGTGGATGCGGCAGGTCGCATGCCGCGACGACACCGGCCGCCTTTCGATCTTCGCCGACGATCCGCTTCGCTTCGAGCCTGGCACTGCGAGCGCCTATTCCGCCTATGGCTGGATCGTGCTGGGCGCCATCATCGGAGCCGTTTCGGGTGAGCCCTATGCCGACTTCATGGCCCGCGAGGTGTTACGTCCGCTCGGCATGGCGGATACCGTTCCCGATCAGGCCGCCGGACAGCGCGCCCCGGGCGTCGCGACCTTCTATTACCCGACGTTCATGATGCGGACCCGCCAGGGCCTCGAGACGGCAACGCGGGTCGATGTGAGCTGCGTCCTGCCGGCCGACGGCTACCTCTCGACACCGTCCGATCTCGCGCGCTTCGCCGGTGCGCTTGCCGGAGGCGCGCTGCTTCGGCCGGAAACGCTTTCGGTGCTGCAGTCGCCTGTCGTTCTCCCCGACGGGACGGTGACCGGCGAGACGCTCGGCTGGGAAGTCGGCACGATCCGCGGTTCGTCCGGCCGGCCCGTCCGCACGATCGGCCGCGAGGGGGACGTCTTTGGTGGCACCGCCTCGCTCCTGACGCTTCTAGCCGAGGGCATCACCGTCGTCGTCGCCACGAATGTCAGCTTCGGCGACACCGCGACGATCGCCGCGGAGATCGCCCGGCTCTTCGCCGCGACAAAGTGAGGGCAGCCGATGCTGAGCACCCCGAATGCGCGCGCGACTCCCGATGCCGACGTCATCATCGTCGGAGCGAGCTTTGCCGGCCTTGCCGCGGCGCGGACGGCCGCGATGCGTGGCCTCCGTGTCATCGTCATCGATACGCTGCCGGGGCCGGGGGCGCGCATCCACACGACCGGCATTCTCGTGCGCGAGGCCGTTGACGAGATCGACATCCCGTGGCGGCTCACCCGAAGCGTCCCGGGCGTCAGGCTCTATGCCCCGAGCCTTCGCAGCGTCGACCTGTTCGCGCCCGGCTACGCCTTCTTCACCACCCGCACCGCTGGGCTTCTCCGCTGGATGGCGGATGAAGCCGAAGCGGCTGGCGCGACGATCCTGTGGAACCATCGCTTCACGGGCGCCGGACACGCCCAGGGCCTGGTCCGGCTCGACGGGTCGGGCCTGACCGCCCGCTACCTCATCGGCGCGGATGGCGCGCGCTCGCGTGTTGCGCGCGCCTTTGGCCTTGGCCGCAACCATCGCCACCTTCTCGGCGTCGAACTGGAGTTCGCTCCCGACAGCGCCGTCGACGCCCGTTTCCTCCACTGCTTCGCGAACTCCTGCTTCGCACCCGGCTACATCGCGTGGGCAGCGCCCGGGCCGGACACGATCCAGGTTGGCCTTGCCGTGTCGCGCGGCCGCCCGAACATCGCGGCCTTCCTCGCCGCCACCGAGGACCGCTTCGGCTGGAGCCGGATGAAGGTGGTGGGGCAGCGGGGCGGGATCATCCCGTCCGGCGGCTTGGTCGCGCCCGCCGCGGCAGAGCGGGTGATGCTGATCGGCGACGCCGCCGGCTGGGTGTCGCCCGCGACGGGCGGCGGCATCCGGCTCGCCTTCCGCTGGGGCCGGCGCGCGGCGGCGCTCCTGGCCGATCATTTCCAGTGCGGCGGTCCGGACCCGGCGGAGGCGCTGGCGCGCGAACTCCCGCGCTTCCGGCTGAAGCTCATGATGCGGCGGCTTCTGGAGTTCGCCCCGCCCAACGCCGTCCTCGACCTTGTCCTCGGCACGGCGCCGATGCGGTCCCTGGCCGAGCGCGTCTATTTCCACCGCCGCGGAGGCAATGGCGACCGGGCAACGTTCGTCGCATGGCTTGAAGGCCAGCGGACCGCGGCTGGGGACGAGCGCGGCGGTCCGGCGACGCGCGACCTGCTTCGCTGAGCGGCGCTACAGCGAGATCGCGATGCGTCCGGCGACGATGTCGTGCCGGTCGACCTGCTTCGGCTCGAACATCATCATGATGGACTCGACCGCCTCGGCCTGCTCGACCGACGGGACGCGGACGGCGACCAGCGTGTCGTCACCCGGCGGGATCAGGGCGTAGCGCCGGGCGAGATCCTCCGTCAGCGGCTCTGCCACGCTCGAACCCGGACCGATCACCCGCTCGATGATGTCCGCCTTGGCGATGCCCTCGGTGACGAGCCGGTGGCGCGCGTTGTCCGCCTCGCTCTTGCTCCGGAAAACCCCGACGATCAGCAGGATATGGACCATGTCTCGCGCTTCCTCCGGTTTGTCCGCGACCGTCCGCGGGCCGCATCTTGAACGCCCGATCGGACTGTGCGGTTCCGTGCCGGACATGTCCACGCCGGCCGTGGGACGTCCATCCGCCGCGGAGAGCCGCTACCCTCTCGCCTGCAGCAGTTCGAACACCGGCACCGGCCGGGCGAATCCCTTGAGGTCCACCTCGCCGAGCGCTCGCGTTTCGATCTCCGCCGCGATCGCCTCGGCCACGCGGGCGCTCGCGAGGACCTGACCCGCTTCGGCCTGCGTCGAGAGCCGCGCGGCAAGGTTGGTGACCGTTCCGATCGCGGCGTAATCGAAGCGATCGCCAAACCCGATCTTGCCGAGCGTTGCAAAGCCGGAGGCGATGCCGATGCCGATGCCGAGCCTGAAGCCACGCGCCCGCCAGCGGTCCGTCAACGGCTCCGCGCGTCCGGCGATGTCGAGGCCGAGCCGTGCCGCCGCAAGGCAGTAGCCGGGCTGCGGCATCGGATCGTTGAACAGGACCATGATCGCGTCGCCCGCGAAGCGTTCGAGCGTGCCGCCATGCGCGAAGACGCGATCCCCGACCAGGGCGTGATACTCGCGGAGAAGCGCGATCACGTCCTCGGGGTCGTTCGATTCGGCGAGCGCGGTGAAGCCGCGGAGGTCCGTGAAGAGGACCGCGACCTCGCGGCGGTGCGATTCCAGCGCCGCCTCGCCATCCGGACTGGCGAGCACGGCGTCGGCGACCTGGGGCGCGAGGAACCGTTTCAGTCGTCGCATCCGCTCGATCTCCGCGACCTGTTCGGCGACGCGCGTTTCGAGCGACTGGTTGAGTGCCGACAGCTCCGCCGCCTGGACGGCGAGGCGCGCCGCCTGGCCCGCGATCTCGTCGTGCATCGCCTTGAGGCGGAGCATGGCCTTGACGCGGGCGACGAGCGCCGCGTGGTCGACCGGCTTCACCAGGTACTCGTCAGCGCCTGCATCGAGCCCCTCGACGACATCGGCGACGGCGCCCTTTCCCGTAAGCATGATCACCGGCACGAAGGCCGTTCCGCGCTCCGCCCGTAGCCGGCGGAGCGTGGCGATGCCGTCGAGCCGCGGCATCATCACGTCGAGGAGGACGAGGTCGGCGTCGTTGGCGGCGAGCCAACCCAGCGCCGCCTCGCCATCGGGCGCGGTCGCCACACGGTAGCCCTGGCTCTCCAGTCGCCGCTGCAGGATTTCCCTGTCGTCGGCGCCATCGTCCACAACCAGGATGAGCGGCGCATCACGCATGGGGCGCGTCGTCCTCCAGGAAGCCGCGCACCATCCTGAGGAGGTGGGACGGGCTGAACGGCTTGGACAGGTAGCCGTCGCACCCCGCTGCCCGGCTTCGCTCCTCGTCGCCCGACAGGGCATAGGACGTGACGGCAATCACCGGAATGGCGCGGAGCGCGGGGTCCGACTTCAGCCGGCGCGTCGCCTCGTAGCCATCCATCACCGGCAGCTGGACATCCATGATGACGAGATCCGGACGGCTCGTGCCGGCAAGCGCGACGCCCGCCGCACCATCGACGGCCTCGATCACCTCGAAGCCCGCGCTCGTCAGGAGGTCCCTGACGATCTGCCGGTTGTCCACGGTATCCTCGACGACCAGGATGCGGCGCGTCATGGGCTGCTCCGCGATTCAGGCCGGCTATGCATCGGCAAGCTCGGCGGCGACGAGGATCGGGACGTCGACGCGGAAGGCAGCGCCCGCGTCTCGCGCCAGGAGCCGGATGGAGCCGCCGTGGAGCGCAACGATCCGCTGGCTGATCGCAAGCCCGAGTCCGGTTCCACCCCTGGCGCTGCCGCCCTGCTGGAACTCGAGAAAGATGCGCTCGCGGTCCGCCTCGGCAACCCCCGGCCCGCTGTCGGCGACGTCGATCTCGAACCGCCCGCCCTGCTGGCGCACGGCAATCTCCACGAAGCCTGCGTCGGTGAACTTGATCGCGTTGCCGACCAGATTCAACAGCACCTGCCGCAGCCGCCGCTCGTCGCCGCGTCCCGGGGGCAGCCGTTCGGGCAGCACGACGCGGAGCTCGAGTTGCCTTGCCCTTGCCAGCGGCTCGGTCGCCGAGGCGACCGAGCGGACCACGCTCGCGAGATCGTAGTCGCCGAGCGTCAGCGTCAGCTGCCCGGCCTCGATCTTGGACAGGTCCAGCACATCGTTGATGAGGCCCAGAAGGTGCACGCCGTTCGCCTGGAGCCGCTCGACGACCTGCCGCGTCCGGGGCGACAGCGGTCCGTATATGTCGTCGAGCATCAGCTCGGCAAAGCCGAGGATGGCGTTGAGCGGCGTCCGGAGCTCGTGGGACATGTTGGCCAGGAACTGGGACTTGTGTGCGCTCGCCAGTGACAGTTGGCGCCCCTGCTCGGCGAGGTCGGCGAAGAGCTGCGCGTTGCGGATGGCGATCGCGGACTGGCTGGCGAGCGTCTCGAGGAGCCGGACCGTCTCGTCGGAAAATGCCCCGGCGGCCTCGCGGCGAACGACGAGCGCGCCGAGGACCCGGTCGCCACGGAGGAGGGGCAGCGCCAGCAGCGAGCGGAAGCCGCCGCGGATGAGCACGTCGCGGACCGGGGAGGGGGGCAGGGTTTCGAGGTCGGCGATCTGGGTCGGCCGGCGCTCGAGGGTGGCGATCCCGATGGCGGTCTCGCCGCGGCGGATGCGCAGCGCGTTGATGTCCCGGGTCAGTTCGTCGGTTGATCCGAAGCTGGCGATGAGGCGGAACGTGCCCGACACCTCGTCGAGCTCGTGCACGCCGCCGGCCCTGGCGCTGGAGAGTTGCACGGCCTTGGCGACGATCGTCGTCAGGACGGCCTCGACGTCGAGGGTCGAATTGAGCGCCTGGCTCACCTCGCCGAGCGCGACCAGTTCCTCCACCGAGCGCGCGAGGTCCCGCGTCCGCTCGCTCACGCGCCGTTCGAGACCGACGCGGGATTCCTCAAGCCGGCCGGCCATGTCGTTGAACTCGTCTGCGAGAGCCTCCAGTTCGTCGCCGGTTCGCACGTCGATCCGGTGCGTGAGGTCACCCCGGCCGATCACCGCCGCGCCCGTCTGGAGCCGGCTGATCGGCCCGACCATCCGGCGGGCAAGCAGGACCCCGGCCGCGCCGGCGACGATCAGGCCCAGCAGGAGAAGGCCTCCGGTCCGCGCCAGCGAGAGGTACACCGGGGCCAGCGCCTCGCTGATCGGCAGCTCCACGAAGACGAGCCAGCCGAGCTGCGGGATCGTCGCATAGGTCGTCACCACGGCATTGCCGTCGAGGTCGCGGGCATCCTCCGGCGGCGTTGCGCCGTCGATGGCAGCACGCACCTGCGGCAGCGCCGAGAGGTCGAGGTTGCGGAGGACGAGGCTCGTCTCGGGATGGGCGACGAGCCGGCCGGTCGGATCGACGACGTAGGCGATGCCGGACTCGCCGACCTCCACCCCCGCGATGAGGTCGAAGATGAACTTGAGGTTGACCTCGGCGATCGCGACGCCGTTGACGCGGCGCAGGCCGCCCACGGCGATGGTCATGTAGGGCTCGGATTCGCGCCGGTAGTAGACCGGTCCGAAATACGCGCCGCTGTCGATGGCCTCGCGGAATTTCGGCTCGCCGGAGAGGTCGCGGCGGCTTCCGATGACTTCCATGGCCAGCGTCGAGACGCGGAACTGCTCGAAACCGTCGGGATCGACGAGGCTCAGCTCGGTGATCGCCTCGACCCGTCCCAGCAGCCGCACCGCGTCGAATCGGTGCGCCTGGATTTCCTGCCGGCGGGCGATTGCCACCGCGCGCGCCGCGAGCCCGGCGACCAGCCGGTTCATTCCCGCCGCGGTGAAGAAGGGACTGGCCCGTACGGCCGCCCGCACGCCTGCCCATGGGCGCATCGCCGTGACCGTCGTCGGCCAGGGAAGCTGCACGGTCCAGCCGAGCTGATCCTGGATCGAGACGGCGAACTGCTCGATCTTGTACGCCGCAGCGTCAGCCTGGATACGCTGGATGTCCTCGAGCGATTCCATCTGCTCGCGATACCCGAACCAGATCTCGAGGGCGCCGCTGCCGACGAGCGCCGTGCTGATCACGGCACCGAAGAACAGGACGTACTTCCGGAACAGCCCGCCTCTTGGCCGCGCCGCCGGCATAGCCGCAAGGTCGCGTCCGGGGGCATCCGCCGCCGTCGCGACGGTCAAGTGAGCTCCGCGATCATGGCGAGTTCGGCCGGTCGCGCCACCGCCACCCAGCCCTTGCCCAGTTCGACGATCCCGCGGCGGCGCCAGTCGCGGAGGTGCCGGTTCACGTTTTCCCGGGCGCTGCCGACCATCCCGGCCAGTTCGCTCTGCGACAGGCTCAGCCGTTCGCCCCCCAGCACGCCGGGCTGGGCGAGGAGGGTCTTGGCAAGCCGTGTCGGCAGCTCCGAAAAGGCGATGTCGGCCATCCTTTCGTCCGACCGCCGCAGCCGGCCGCACAGCAGGGACAGGAGGCGGAGGGAGAGATCGGGACGGCGTTCGAGGAGAGGGATCACGTCGCGCCGGTCGAGGACCATGAGTTCGCAGTCGGTCAGTGCGCGCGCCCCCGCGGACCGTTCCCGGCCGTCGAGAAGCGCCACCTCGCCAAAGACCTCGCCCGGCCCGATGTCGGCGAGCACCACGTCGCGGCCCTTGCTCGTGACGAGCGAGATTCGGACAGCGCCGCTCACCACGGCCATCATCGACTGGCCGGGATCGCCGAGATGGAAAACCGTATCGCCCGCGGCATACCGGCAGCGTCGCGCCCGTGTGAGGAGTTCGTCGCGCCCGGCCTGGTCGAGCGCCCGGAACAGGAGCCCGCCGTCGAGTGCGGTCGGGGTGGCGATGGGCGTCGGCGTCACGCGTTCCAGCCGCGCGGGCGCGCCGGAAGCTCCGCCAGCCGCCGGCGGCGCGTTGTTGGCCCGGCCCTCTTCCGCACTGGTCACGCGCCTCGTCCTCCCCCGGGACAGTCGACGTCCCGGCATCATCCGCCAAGTCCGGCACATTGAGAAGCCGTTGCGCGCCCTTGCCCACTCGCCCCGTCGAGGTTCCGGTCGGCTGCAGAGCACGGCTGTGGCAGGCCTTCATTGTCGGCATGTCGGCGGCGATCCGTCGACCGGTCGTCAGCCTGCCTGTGCGCGCGGATTGCGGTCAGTGACGCGCGTCACACCACCCAGGCGAAGGTCGGGCGACGATGGCCTCCGGCTGCCGCGCCTACCCACCAGGCAAGCACGGCAACCGCGGCGGACGGCCGCTGCGGGACGGCCGTCCGCCCTGCACCCGAGAACACGTCGGTAGACGCGCGGCGCGCGGCATCCAGCGAAACCGCCACCACGCCGGCCTCGCCGCGCGGTTGACGGCACGCCCGCGACCGTTCTGAAGTCTCACGATCCGGTCGAATGACACGGTCGATGGCCCCGCATAGATGACAGATGCGACAGCAGCCGGTTGCCATTGGTCTGATTGGCTGCGGACGCTGGGGCTATTGGCAAACGGGATACTCACGCATGCCGCGAGCCGAGCGCGACCGCGGTTTCAGGGCAGGTGACCCTGCGTCCGCGCCATGGTTCAGTCCGATGATGCTCTGACACATCAGGAGTCCGGATGGCCAATGAGCCGTATGGCGAGGACTTCTCGGCGGCCTACGCCGGGAGGTGGGACGGCTGGGTGCGCCTCGCATGGCCGCTCATCACGCCCCATCTGCCCGCTGGCGGGTCGCGCTGGCTCGATCTCTGCTGTGGCTCCGGGACCCTGCTGCGGATGGCCGGCGGGCTCGGCTATGCCGCGACCGGTGTTGACCGCTCGCGGCATCAGCTGGCTACGGCGGCGCGGAAGGCGCCGGGGGCGCGGCTCGTCGAGGGCGACGTGGCCCGGCTCGCATTGCGGGAAACCTTCGACGTGGTCACGTGCCTCTTCGACAGCCTCAACTACCTGGTGGGCCTTGCCGATCTTGACCGGGCGCTCGCCGGGGCGCGCCGCCATCTTGCGGCTGGCGGTGTCTTCCTCTTCGACGTCAAGACGGCGGACGGGTTCCGGCGGGAGCGGCCGCGGGCGTATCGGGACTCGGATCGCGTCACAATGTTCGAGCCGCGGTTCGACGAGAAGCGGAAGGTCCAGACGCTGCTGGTGACCGGCTTCGTGCGTGAGGGCGAACTGTTCCGGCGGTTCGAAGAGGAGCACGTTCAGCGCGGCTACGAGCATGCGTTCCTCGCGCGGCGGCTGGACCGGGCCGGGTTCGTCCACACGGCAATGGATTTTGACACGGGCGGGGAAATCGTCGCAGGGTCAGGACGCCTGTTCTTCGTCTGCCGACCGCGCTGATTCCGGTCGCCGGCTGGGGATCGCGGGGGTCGGAATGGCGGAAGCGCCTGCGGGGGTGGAACTGCCGGGCGCGATTGGGCGTGACGCCGAATCGCGGCGCCTGCTCGCCCGCGCCTCCGCGAGCATCGCCAAGGGCGCCAGCAGCACGATGCGCGTGCTCGACTACCACCTACCGCTCGTTGTCGAACGGGCCGAGGGCGCAGTCGTCTGGGACGCCGACGGCAACGACCTCATCGACATGAACATGGGCTACGGCCCGCTGATCTTCGGCCATCGGCCACGGCTCGTGACCGACGCCATAGCACGCGAACTCGGCAACCGGGGCACGCTGCTCGGCTTTGCCGATACGGTCTCGATCGAGGTCGCCGAACTGATCAAGGCGGCCTTCCCCTCGATCGACCTCCTCCGCTTCACCTCTACCGGAACGGAGGCCTCGCAGACGGCGGTCCGGCTCGCCCGCGCATTCACCGGCCGGTCGAAGCTCGTCCTCTTCGAGGGCTGCTACCACGGCTCCACCGACGGCACCTTCCATCGCTACCACGCCGCCCCGGCCGACATCGACGCGCTGGCGGAAAGGGGCGAAGTGGCGCCCGGCACGGGTGGCATGAACGGCGCCCCGCGCGACATCGTCCTCGTGCCCTTCAACGACATCGAGGCGCTTGGCGCCGCGCTCGCCGCAAACCGGGGCAATGTCGCCGCGGTGATGCTCGAGCCGGTGCTCGGGAATGCCGGCGTGATTGCGCCCGACCCGGGTTTTCTTGCCGCAGTGGCGACTATGGCGCGCAACGCCGGCGCACTGGTGGTGTTCGACGAGGTGATCACCGGCTTCCGCATCGCCCGCGGGGGCGCGCAGGAGCGCTATGGCGTCGAGGCCGACCTGACCATGCTCTCCAAGGCCGCTTCGGGGGGCGTGCCGCTGGGCGTCATCGGCGGCCGTGCCGACGTCATGAAGCTCATGGTCGACGGCGTGGTGTTCCACGGGGGCGTCTATTCGGGCAACCCGCTGTCCCTTTCGGCCGCCCTTGCGGTGCAGCGGGAGTTCGCGGCGAACGGCGCGTCGATCTATGCCCGGCTCGAGGCGTCGGCCAGCCGCCTTGCCGATGGCCTGCGGTCGTTGCTTCGCGGGGCGGGAATCCCGGCCGTGGTCAGCCATGTCGGGGCGATGCTCAGCCTGTGGATCGCCCGTGACGATGCGGCGCCCGTCCCGCGCTCCTATCGCGACGTCGTGCGCACCATGGATCACACCCGCCTCATCCGCCTGCAGCACGCCGCGCAGCGGAACGGCGTCTACTTCCATCCCAACCACTTCGAGCCCTGGTACATTTCGACCGCGCATACGCCGGAGATCGTCGACCGCGTCCTCGACCGCCTCTCGGGGGCGCTTCGGGAGGTCGACTGGCGGCCCGGCGGCTGATGCGGCAGGGCCAAGGAACGAGGGCGTTTCATGCTGCGGGCGCGGAAGCCGCCGAACGATGAGCTCCTCCGGCAGGTGACGGCGATCGCCGCGCGCCTGCGCGAGCAACTCGGCCTTACCGGCGCGGTGCGGACCGACGTGCCGCTCGACGAGGAGGGGCTTGGCCTCGATTCGATGGGCCGGCTCGACCTCTTCACCGCGGTCGAGCAGGAATGCGGCGTGACCATCCCCGAGAAGTACTGGGGCCCTCGCCGGCTGCGGAATCTCGGCGAGTTGGCAAGGGTGGCGGTCGGAAGGGCATGACGCCGGGCGCGGGCGCCACACCGCTTCTCGATCTCTGGAGCGGCTTCCGGGGCGCGGTGGATTGCGCCTCGAGCGGGCGCACATGGCCGGCCGACGACCTTCGCGGCGCGGCCGATATCGTGGGGCGGCGGTTCGCCCGCGCCGGCGTGCGGCCGGGCGACCCGGTCCTCCTGATGGTGGCCAACACGGCGGCATTCCCCGTGGCGCTGGCGGCGCTCCTGTCGCTCGGCGCCAACCCGTTCCTCACCTTCGCGGGCGCTGCCGAGGCAACCGTGCGCCGGCTCGTCGGTGAGTTCGGGATCCGGCACGTCGTGCACGATTTCGCGGCCGGCGTCAGTCGCTTGCCGGCGAGCACCTTCGCCGTCGCCGCGGAGACGCCCGTCGGCGCGCTCCGCCTCGCCCTGCTTGCGACCGGGGCCACCGAAACGGCCTTGCGGCCGGAGGGGAGGGGCGTGATCCTGCACCCCACTTCCGGAACCTATGGCGCGGCGAAGTACTGCATCCGGGACCAGGCGGTGGCGATTGCCGAGGCGCGCAACTACGTCGGCGCCATCGGCGTCTACGACCGCTGCCGCGTCACGGTCACGACGCCGCTCACGCACGCATTCGCCTACGGATTCGGCCTCGTCTCCACCCTCCTGACGGACGGCACGCTAGCGCTCGACGCCGCCTTCAACCCGAAGCGCGTCCTCCGCGAGGATGCTTTGCGCAGCACGATCCTCGCCCTCGTGCCGCCGATGGTGCGCCGCCTCGCCGACCTGTCCCGAGGCTCCGGGCAACCCCCGATGTCGCCGCATGTCTTCTACGCAGGTGCCCCGGTCGATGCGGGTGTGGCAGCCGCGTTCGAGACCGTCTTCGGGCGCGATCTCCATGCCATCCTGGGCACGACCGAGACCGGCGCCATCGCCACGAGCTACGATCCGGCCGGCAGGCTCGCGGGTGTCGGCCGGCCGCTCCCCGATGTCGCCGTCACGATCGCTGAACGCGCGGCCACCAGCGGCCTCGGCCCCGGGCTCGGCGAACTCTGCGTCCGGTCCCCGTCGCTGATGCAGGGCTACCTCGGCGCGCCGGCGCTTGCTCGGGACGAGGCGTTTTCGACGGGGGACATTGCCCGGGTCGACGACGAAGGCTGCCTCCATCTCGTCGGCCGGGTGCGCGACGTCATCAATCTCGGCGGCATGAAGGTCGATCCGGCCGAGGTCGAGGCGGCCCTCCTTGCCTACCCCGGAATCACCGACGCTGCGGTCTATCCCGGCCTGCGCGTCGAGGGCGAGTTCGTGCAGGCCGCCGTCGTCGGCGACGACGTCGACGTCACCGACCTTCGCCGGCATTGCCTCGCCGAACTCGACGCCCACAAGGTGCCGGCGATCGTCCACGTCCTGTCGGCCCTGCCGCGGACACCCTCCGGCAAATGCCTCAAGGTGCAATGCCCCGGCTATCCCGAGGTACTGCTCCGGCCGGGAGCGTAGATTTGGCCTCGCGCCGCCTCGACAGCTGGCTGGCCGGCCCCGGCGAGGCGCCGCCACTGCCACCCACCGATGCCTCGCTGCCTATCCTCGTCGTCGGCGCCGGGCCGGCCGGCCTGGCCGCGATGGCGGCGCTCCGCGAGGCGGGCGTCGATTTCGAGGCGTTCGAAGCCCATCGCGACGTTGGCGGCAACTGGGACGCCGAAAACCCCGTGAGCGCGATGTATGCCGGGATGCGGATGGTGACCTCGCGGCGCACCAGCAGCCTCGGGCCGCCGATGCCGCGCGACTGGCCGGCCTTCGTCCCGTTCGAGCAGGCGCTCGCCTACCTGCGCGGCTTCGCCGACGGCAAGGACCTTCGCGGCGCGACTCGCTTCGGGACGCGCTTCGACGACGCGGAGAAGACCGCGCGCGGCACATGGCTGGTCGCGGCGATCGGGCCGGATGGCGCTTTCCGGCGCGAGTACAGGGGCATCGTGTTTGCCACCGGCAGCCACAACCGCAGCTACAGGCGCGTCCCCGGAGCCCTTCTTGCTGCGGCGACCGCCGCCGGCATCGACGCCATCCACGCCTCCGACTATCGCACGCCCGCGCCCTATGCCGGCAAGCGCGTGCTGGTCGTCGGCATCGGCAACTCCGGCTCCGATATCGCCGACAAGGTGAGCGCCGTCGCCCGGCGAACCGTCCTGGCCGTGCGCACGCCACCCTGGATCCTGCCGGCCAGGATGCTCGGCCGGCCCGGCGACCAGGTGCGGCTCAGCGCCGAGGCGCTCCGGTTGCCGCACTGGTACCAGGAGGCCTTCCTGCGGCTTGCGAGCCGGCTGGCGACCGGAAGGCCGGAGCGACTCGGCCTGGCGCGGCCGGGTCACGGTCCGCTCGAGCGCGTCCCGGTGACCGACCGCGGCATTGTCGCCGCGATCCGCGCCGGGCGCGTCGTCGTCCGCCGCGGCCTCGCTGCGCTGGAGGGCGGCGTTGCGCACTTCGAGGACGCCGGGGCTTCCGCCGAGCCGGTCGACGCCGTCATCTTCGCCACCGGCTACACCCGGCGCTATCCGCTCCTCTCCGGTGAGGGAGGCGACATCGCGAAGGAACTCGCCTTCTTCCTGTTCCACCGCGGCGAGGCGGGGCTGTCCTACATGACCGAGATGGTTGGGCCGCGGTCGTGCTGGCCGGTCTTCGTCGAGCAGGGGCGTGCGATCGCAGCGTACTACGCCGCCGAGCCGCGCGCGCGGAACGCCGTCGCATTCAATCGGCGCCGCGGGCTGCCGTCGCCCGATCTCAAGGGCAGCCTCTTTCGTGGCGCCGATCCGTTTCACGTGGACTACCGCCGCTACACTGCGATCCTTCGCGATCTTGCGGCATGGCTATCGGAATGATGCCCGATCGGGGATAGGCTCCGGCGGTCATTGTCGGGATGAGGGCGATGTTCACGAGGCGGGGATGGGCTTACCGGCAGCGCGACCGCGGCTTTCGCGCGACGATGCGGTTCTTCTTCCCGCACATCGCGGGCGAGATTCGGCGCGAGCACGAGGATGCCACGTTCGCCGCCGTCGATGACGCGCCACCGCCGCACAGGCTGGTGATCGACCGCGGCAGCGACACCACGATCGTTTCCTTCTCGAGCGCCGCCCTTCTCCACGCGGGGCAGCCCACCAAGGAGTTCGAAGGCTTCTTTCGCCGCCACGGCCGCGACTACAACCTCGTCTTCTACCGGGACGTTCACCGCAGCGCGTACCACTTCACGCCGGAAGGCAAGGCCGGCGGCATCGCGTTCTACGAGCAGGATCTTCGCGACACTCTGGCGGCGCTGGGGTCGACGCGGCATGTTGCGATCGGCGACTCCGCGGGTGCGGCTGCGGCCATTTACTATGGCGCCCGCTGCGGCTTCGACCAGATCATCGCCTTCTCGCCGCCCTTTCCCCTCCGTCACTGGGTCAGCCCGCTGGCCCAGATCCGCGCCCTGTTCGATGTCGGGCTCCTCTTTCGCGAGCCCTCCGCCTACTCCGAACACGTGGTGCTCGCCTTCACGCCGATCTTCTGGCTGCTGCTGCCGATCGGCTTCCGCTGCGGCTTTCGCAACATCTGGGATCCGATCGCGACCTACGCCGCGAGCGAGCGCCCGCCCGACCTCACGGTCTTCTTCGGCGAAGGCAGCCGGCCCGAGCGGAAGATCCTCGAGCCGCTTCGAGGGCTGCCGCGCGTCGATCTGAGGCCATTGCCCACGGCAAAGCACTTCGCGATGGTGCAACTCGCCCGGCGCGGCAAGCTTGCCGAGACCATCATGGCGATCGTCGATCGCCGTCCGGCGCCGGCGTAGGGCGTCGATCCGGCGCGGCTCTGGTCTTCGCCACCGGCGACGAAAGGTCAGGCGATGATCGGGACCAGCCGCACTTCCCCGTTTCTGTCGACGCCGTGCAGGTCGAACTGCTCGCTCGCCTCGAGTTCGATCCGGGCCCGCATCTCGTCGAATATCTCACCGACGCCGCGGCGTCGGTCGTCCGGCGCGATCGCAATGACGTAGTCGCGGTCGGCGCGGCAGGTGACGGCCGTGCCGTCGGGCGCGGTCATCTGGAAGACGACATCGTCCTGACCGTCGACGACGGCTGGAGAGGAAGTGCGCGTCAGGGGCATCGTGCGCTCCGGCCGGAATGACATTGGACCCCAACGCACCGGACGCAGGTGCGTTCCGGCGGAGCGCACCTGCCCGGCGGGCGGCCGATCGGCTGGAGAGTCCTGCGCCTCGGGTTCACCACGAATGCCGGGAACACCGCCGGAGCCGGGAGCCAGGACCCTCGGCCATCGTCATCGCTTCGTGCGGATGACATACTCCGCCAACCACTCGATGGTTCTCTCCACATCCGGCCACAAACCCTGGTGCTGGATGTGGAACAGGTCGTCCTCGGCGCGCGGCGTGATCGCCGGCTGGGCAGGACAGAACGAAGCGTGGAACGCCGCGTTACGCTCGAGATATTGCCCATCAATCGCCTGCGCCTGCGCGGGCGACATCAAGGCACCACGCTCCGGAGGCGTCCGCCGGCTTACGACCGTGATCGCCTCTATTGCCCTGCCGATCACCTGTTCGGAGACGAGCATCTCCCGCAGCTTCTGAATCACTGACACGGCATGCCATGGCAAACTTTGATTGTAGCGAAAGTTGTCCTCCTCATCCCGCTCCGTCGACGTCGGCAGAGACAAGGCCGCGAGGAAGTCGAATACGACATTGCCGTCGGGGAAATGCTTGGGGGAGTAGGCTCGTGGCAGAACCGACTTTACGTTGGGCGCCGATGACCACGCGGTGGCAAAAGCACCGAAGTCAAGCGCGCCCGAATACGAAGCAACGAAGTGTTCCAGCGTGCGCCGCTCGTGACCATGAATGACATCGGTCCGATACATTCCCTCAATAATATCAGATTGCCGACGATAGTAGAAGAGTACGGTGATGGCAAAAGGCAAGGCGCTGCAAAGGTCTGTGATCGCAACTGGAGTGAGGCGATCGAATTCTTCTGAACTTACGACCACCGTATGGGCGCCTGACCTTTCTATTTCCTCTCGCAGCAGGTCTGCGGTCGCCGTGCCGCCGCCGCCAAGGTAGGCCCAGGGTATTTCATGATGGCCAAAGAAAGTCCCCCCGGAGCCAGGGATGCCTGTTCGCGGGTAAAGTACCCCCATCTCGAGCAAAGCATCCTGGCGGCGCCAAAGATGATGCTGAATTGCTGTCGTGCCGGTCTTATGTGCTCCGGCATGGATGATAAGCTTCGGCATATGAGATCACACAGATGTGCTACAGGGCTCGACGGCGCCGGGGCTATATGCTTCACCGCCGCGGCGAAGCGCAATCTACTTGCGGGTCGCCGCGCCGATCGCCCCGCCGAACTCTAGGCATTGCCACCCAGGCGGAACTTCAATAGGTCAAAAAGCGACGGCATGAGCTGCCGCCGGCGGTGACGTCCGCGCGACCCGGCAGGTCTGGAGGAAACGCTCATCACCAACCCGAATCCGCTGGATGCCAGCCTGTCCACGTTCTTGCCGACGTGGTCGCACGCATCGCCGAATCCGTTCGTTGAGAAGTACGGCAGTCTCGGCGATGCCGAGTGGGAAGCAAAGCTCATCGCCGCTGCAACTCAGCCGGAACAGGATGGGGTCTCCTTCCCGAGGACTCCTCCCGCCGAGCTCCAGCAACGGATACACGGACACGATGGGGAGACGGCCCTTCGCGAGGCCATCCGCTTCTATCGTGCCGTGAAGGGTGTGCTCGAGGCCGAGCATGGATCGGTTCAGACGAGCACCCGATTGCTGGACTTTGGATCGGGCTGGGGGAGGATCGTCCGGCCTTTCCTGGCGCGCGTCGACCTCGACAACATCTTTGGCTACGAGCCGAATCCGGTCTTCTGTCACACGGCGCGGATGCTCAATCCGTATGTGGCTTTCGTCAACGGCGGCTACGCGCCGCCGACGGTGTTTGCGGACAACTCATTCGACCTGATCGTTTCCTGGTCGGTGTTCACCCACCTCCCGCTGGACCTGACGAAGGCATGGTTGGCCGAGTTTGCGCGGATCATGCGTCCCGGCGCCTTCCTGTTCGTCACGGCCTGGGGCGACCGGTTCATCAGGACGTTGAAGGACGCTGCCAGGCAACGGGCGGCCGGCAAGGAGGTCACCTGGTTCCAGGGACGGGTTCTCGACAGCATTGCCGACCTTGAGGCCCTTGCGAGCCGGGTGGCGGAAGGCGGAATTGAGTTCGTGCCGTCCAAGGAGCGGAAGGACTGGGGCAATCTCTTACTCTCGCCGCTGGCGGCCAGGAAGCTCGCAGTCGGCGGGCTGGAACAGGTCGCCTACGACGTGGACCTCGTGGGACAGGACCTGGTCGTCTTTCGCAGCGCCAAGTAGTGGTTGCGGAGGATGGACGACAACGTGGGAACCGTTAGCCTCTCGGAGTTCGCCGCGACCTGGGGCCCCGAGTCCGAAAATCCGTTCCTTGACCGTTACGCGGGTCTCGACCTTGCGCAATGGGAGGAAAAGAGCGTCGCCGCGATCAAGGCGCCGGTACAGGATGGCATCCGGTTTCCGGCGTTTCCTCCCGATGACCTGCAACTGCAAATGCACGGGCAGGCGGGAGAACCTGCGCTGCGCGAGGTCTTCCACTTTCATCGCGTCGTGGCCGCGTACTGCCGGCGGATGCAGCTGGGCATCGGGCGCGATACCACGGTCCTTGAATTTGGCACGGGCTGGGGTCGAGGGCTGAGGCCCCTCATGGCGAAGGTCTCGCTGCGCAACCTGTACGGCTACGAAACGACGCCGACCTTCTGTCGCGTTGCGCGCATGCTCAATCCATACGTCACGATCGTCAACGGTCGGTCAGTCTCGCCAACGCCATTTGCGGCCGGTTGCTTTGACCTCGTCTTTTCGTTGTCGACGTTCGCCCACATGCCGCGCCATAACGCACTGGCGTGGCTGCAGGAATTCGCGCGGATCCTGCGGCCCGGCGCGTTGCTGTTCATCACCTTCTGGGGAGAGCGCTTCATCGCAGCGCTCAAGGAGGCCGAACGAGCGGGTCGCTCCGGCGGGGCAGTGCACTGGTTTCATGAACAGGTGTTGCGCGAGGCCGGCGAGATCGAGGCGCTCGAACAGCGCTGCAAGGGAGGCGAGGTCGTCTTCATTCCGTCAGGCCAGTATCCCGACTGGGGAAACACATTCGTTTCCCCGCAGGCCGCGCAGAATCTCCAGGTCGATGGCATGACCCTGGTCGGTTACGACGCATCGCTTCTTCCGCAGGACCTCGTCGTCTTCAGGCGAGCATCGGACACGTAGTAAGGCGTGCGACCTGTCCGCCTTCGTTTGGCCGGTCACCCCGTCGCCGCCCCGATCCCGTTCCAGTCCGCCATCGTCGCCGCAAGGAAGAACTGGTCTTCCATCAGCAGGACATCCGGGATTCCGAAGATTTCCGCCGCAAGCCGGGGAACCGCGCCTTCGGTTGTCGGGGCACGGAAAGCTGCGACAACCTTCCCCGAGTGTGGTCTGCGGGTCACACCGCGCGGCAATTCTCGGTCCAGTCGATTGTCCCGCTCGGGAATCGGCCGGCCGCAGGCTATAGTGCGGCCCATCTATTTCATCACGGGGGCCGTGACATGAGATTGGGGAGCGTCTTGCTGGGCGGGGTCGCGGCCTCGGTCCTGTTCGCGTCAGCGGCGTCGGCGGCCGACATTGCGCCCCTGGTCATCCCTCCGATCCCGGTGATCGCGCCCGTCGCGCCAACCACGCTGTCCGCCTATATCGAGGCCTTCGCCGGATTGAGGCTCATGTTCGACAACGGGGAAGTCGAGACACTGGCGTTGGAGGGGCCCCCCGTCTACGGCTTCGGCGGCGCAGCCCACCTGGCGTGGCAGCCCGGGCCGGCTTTCTCGATACAGACCGACGCTTGGGCCGAGCGGTGGTATTACGGCGAGGAACCGTTCCACCTTTGGGGTGTAGCTGGCCACGCGACTTTCCGCACGGGCAATTTGCAGGTCGGGAGCCTCGCGTCCGTCGGGTACGGCTATTTCGGCGGCACGTACGTCAACCTGGGCGGGGAGGCGGCCCTCAATGCCGACCGGCTCCGCGTGTATACGCAGGGCGGCTACATCTTTGCGATCGGCGGCTCGCCGCTGGGTTATGGGTCGCGCGATGTCTACAGCCAGACGGTCGTGACATTCTATCCCCGGCCGAACGTCGCACTCTCGGTCAACGCTGGCGCCGACTACTACTGGGAGCGCGACTACATACCCGCCGGCGACTATTCGAGCGTCGGCCTCAATATCGGCACGCGCTTTGAGTTCCAGCCCGAAGGTCGCCGCTTCGGCGTCTTTGCCGCGTACCAGTTGCAGTGGCGCAACGAGTTCAATCACGACCTGATATTCACCACGCACGTCGTGGGCCTCGGCATCAGCCTGATGCTCGGCCAGCCGGATATTCGCTCGCGCGACCGCGCCATCGGTCTGGCGGACAACAACCCGATGTTCGGACCGACCTTCCCGCCCTAAGCCCGGGTGGCGCCGGCTGCGAAGCCGAGTGACGTGCTCCCCGTCTCCCGGACCGCGATGAGCTGGGAAATCGTGCGGATATTCATTGGCCCGGGAAGCGCCTGCCGGGCCGTCGGGTCGGCCACCGATCGCCGTCCGGCTCTGGCACTGGCTCCGACGCCGCGTCGGTGAGGACGCCGTCGAGATCGCGGGCGGAGAGCTTCAAGCCGGCGGTGCCTGGGTCAGGCGGTAATCAAAGGGAACGCCGGTCCGGCGATCCTCTCCCCCTCGTGCGCTTCGGGGTGGTGCTCGGCCCAGAAGGTCGCCACCGGCCACGGCCGGAGCCGGTACCGCGTGTCGGGGTGGGCGTAGCGGAGCGAAAGGCGGCGGAAGACGCCGGTGCACAGGCCGCCTGCGGCGTGGAGCGTGCGGGAGTCCAGCACCATTGCGTCGCCGGGATCGACGTCCGGGGCGAATACGCCGAACGAGGCCGGGTCGGCATCGATGTCGGGCACCTTCCGCAGCACGGCCGCGTCCGATTGCAGTGTCTTCTTGCCGGCAGAGAACTCCACTGGGGCGTAGATCTCACCGCGATGCGAGCCGGCCGCGGCCCGCAGCCCGGTCCCCGCGGGCGGCGCGTCGAGTGGAATCCAGATCGTCAGGAACCATGGTTCGAGGGGGTGGTAGGGGTGATCCTGGTGCCACGGGCTTGGCGTGGAAGCGCCTTCCGCAGAGTAGAAGAACTGGTCTTCCATCAGCACGACGTCCTGGGTTCCGAAGATTTCCGCCGCAAGCCGGGGAACCGCGCCTTCGGTTGCCAGGGCACGGAACTCGGCGTTGTCGCGCCAGCGGAAGAGGTCGCTCTGGAGCACGGGCTGACCGGGTGGCGAGAGCGTGCGGAACGAAGGGCCGGGCGTCTGCCGGCAGGCTTCGATCGCCGCCTTCAGCCGCTCGATCTGCCCGGCATCGACCAGCCGGCGAACCAGCGCTACGCCGTCATCGGTTATGTTCGGATCCATCGGGGCTGGTGCTGGCATGGCCGTCATTTGACATCTCCTTCATGTCGCTCCCGATGCGTCGCCGGCGGCGGCGGGTATCGCGGCTCGCCTCCTCGCCGTGCGTCGGCCCGGGGTGCGCTCACTCTCCGATCTTCAGGACGCCCATCTGCTCGAACACCGAGAGGCCGTCCCACATCGACCAGCACTCGACGATGCGCCCTCCCGCGATCCGCAGGAGGTCGATGCCGGTCATGGTGATGGTCCTGTTGGTCGGCGCAATGTCGCCGTAACGGCCGACATGCCGGCCGGTCGTGCTCCAGTGCAGGGTGACGATCGTGCCGTCCGCGAGAAGATGCTCGATCCGCGTCGACACGTCGGTGAAGGCGCCGAAGTAGCGCTCGACATCCTGGCGCACGACATCGATCGCGGTGCCGTCGAACCCGGTCATGTGGACCTTTGCGTCGGGGGCCCAGAACGCGTCGATCGCGGCGCGATCTCCTTCGCCCCAGAGCCGGTGGTGATAGGTGCTCACCAGCGCCTTCGCGGCCTCGTCCGCGTCCTCCGCGGCCGTCATGCCACGCCTCCCGCGGCCCTCGCCGGGCGGGCGCCGGCGAACTTCGCCGCCTCGATGCGCGAGCGTCGCACCGTGGTCGGGATGGGCTTCGACATCAGCCGTTTCCATTCCTCGAGGTAGGCGCGGATCGGTGCCTCGGAGGAGATGCCGCCGGTCACGAGGCCATCCTCGCCGACCACGTCGCCGGCGTGGTCGCCGCGCGAGATGTCGACCCACTCCTCCTCGACGACCTTGAGACCCTCCTGCACGCGCTCGAACATCTCGAGATCGTCGGGCGTGCCGAACGACACGAAGTCCTCGTCGACGCGGAGGCGCAGCAGGTTGATCTCCTCCGGCGCGCCGTCGGCGACCACGAGGAACATGGAAACGCGCGTGTGATCGACGCCGAGGGGCTCCACGACCATCAATTGGTTGCCGACGAAAAGAAGGTTCGGGAACAGGCTGAGATTGACCATGTTCCCGGTGGCGAGATCGAGGTTCACGGCGGTGGCCTCGCCGCGCGCCGCGAGCGCGTCTTCGAGGTCGGCGCGGGTCGGGAGCGGGCGCATGGTCGACCACGGCCCGGCGGGAATCCCCGGACGCTGGTCGACGACGCAGTGACCGTGGCCGAGCGTCATCGAGATCATCGGCGTCGTCGCAGGGTTGCGCGCAAGGACGGTCTCCGTCTCGGCTTCCTTGCCGAGGAGATTGTAGGAGCGGTGCGCGAAGGTGGCGTGGATGCCGTCGGCGGCATTGTCCCACGACATCTTCCAGTTCGCTCGGTATTCCTGGATGACCGCTGTCGGCAGGACGCGAAGGCGGCCGCCGGGATGGCGGTCGATATGCTCGTCGAGCCAGCGCCGCGCCGGGCCGAGCCAGGCGAGCAGGGGCAGCGGTTCCGCCGCCATCGTGGCGAATACAAAGCCGCGAAAGCTTTCGACGCGGAGCTGGCCGAGATCGAAGGGCCGTTCGAACAGGCGATCGTAGGAATCGGCGACCGGCAGGTTCCGGATGCGGCCGTCGAGGTCGAAGCTCCAGCCGTGATAAGGGCAGGTGAAGCGCTTCTGGCAGCCGCGGTCCTCGGCCATCAGCATCGTGCCGCGATGGGTGCAGCGGTTCAGAAGCCCGCGCACCTCGCCGGCCTCGGTCCGGACCAGCAGCACCTGCCGGCGACCGAGCCGCTTCCGCACGAACGAACCGGGCTTCTCGATCTCGCTCTCATGTCCGAGATAGGCCCACGTGCCGCCGAAGATGCGGTCCATCTCGATGTCGAACAGCGACGGGTCGGTGTAGAGCCGGCGGTGCACAAGGTCGGGCCGAACGAGGTGGGCGAGCTCCTCGGACAGATCCGGTCCGCGGGCGGCGATGGCGTCGGGACGGAGGGCGTCTTCGGTGTTCATCGGATCACAGGAGCCAGCCGAGCTGAGGCAATCCCGCCGTCAGCTCGGGGATGAGGAGGATTTTCCGGCGGATGCGCAGGGCGCCCGGTTCGTCGCGCGTCAGCCGGTGGATCTGCCGCGCCGCGAGCGCCAGGACGCGCCTGCCGCGGCAATAGGTGATGTGGAGCGCGCTCGACGTAAGGACGTCGTCGCCGTCGGGCCACGCCTCGACCGTCCCGAGCAGCCGGACCGTGTCGGCCCCCGGCGTCAGCGCCCACGCACTCGCATCGGACATGCGCCAGACGCGCTCGCCGAGGCGCCTCCGGTCGTCGAGGAAGAGGGCCTGGTCCTCGGCAGGATGGCCATGTGCGAGCGGCACCCAGTAGAGGCCGTCGTCGGTCCACGCCGACAGCCAGCGATCGAAGCTGCGGCCGTCGAGCCAGCGGCATTCGGCAGCGAGGAACGTCGCGGCAGAGGTGGAGAGCGCGGCGTCGGCCGCCCCGGCGGCAATCACCGCGGCGCGGTCGTCGACGAGACCCTGGTAGAGGCCGCGAACGCGCGCGAGGCCCGTCGGCGGGGTGGCGGCGAGCGCAACATTCATCGCAGCTGCTCCGGCGCAAAGCGGTGCAGCACGTAGCGCTCGACGAGCGCGACGAGACCGTAGCCGGCAACCGAAACAAGCGTCAGCACGACAACGCAGCTCCACAGGAGATTGTAGGCGCTGGTCGAGGCCGTCAGCGCCATGAGGTTGCCGATGCCGGTGCCCGTCGCGAGCCATTCGGCGACCGTCGCCGCCAGCACGGCCGCCGGCACCGCCATCCGGGCCGCGGCGAAGAAGGCGGGAAGAGCCGACGGAATGCGCGCCGTCACCAGCGTGCGGACACCCCCGGCGCGATAGACACCGAACAGATCGACCACCTGGCCCGGCGTCTGCCGAAGACCCTGCGCGACGGCGACGAGCGTCGGGAAGAATGTGAGCGTGCCGACGATGATCAGCATGCCGAACGCGCCACGCCCGAAAGCCAGGACGATCAGCGGCGCGGTCGCGATGATCGGGATCGAGCGGAGGGCGATGGCGATCGGCGTCGCGGCGCGGCCGGCGGCGGGATAGAGCTCGAACAGGCACGCAGCGAGAAAGCCGATCACAAGGCCGGCAATGTAGCCGGGCACCGTGACGGAAAGCGTCTCGGCGAGCGCGCTCAGCACGCGCTCGCGGTTCGCCCCCGAGGCGGGAAGATTGAACAGGTAATTCCACACGTCTGAAGGCCGCTTGGCGAAGAACGGGTGCAGATCGAAGAGCTCGAGCAGCGCCCACCACAGCCCGATCGCGACGACCGTCGTCAGCACCACCGCAAGGACGCCCGTGACGATGCGCCGGCCCGGCGCACTCCGGTCAGGCGTCGGCGGCGCGGCGAGCAGAACGGGCGGCGCACCGTGTGAGAACCGCTTCCCCACCCAGCCGATGGCGACGTAGCCGGCAATCGATGTCACCGTCGCAATCACCGCGATGGCCCAGGTGCCGGCGACGTCGAGCGTGCGGATGGCCTGGATTGTCAGGACGCCAAGGCCACGCTCGGCGCCGGTGAACTCGCCCACCATGGCGCCGAGGAACGCGGCCGGAGCGGCGATCTGGAGGCCGGCGACGAGGTAGGGAATCGAGGCGCGGGCGCGGACATGGATGAGCGTCTGGAACCTGCCGCGACCATAGCTCGCAACGAGGTCAGGCCAGGATGACGGCACGGCCTTGAAGCCGACGAGAAGCGGAATGAGCGTTGTGTAGTAGACCGCGAGCGCCGCCAGCGTGACCTGCGGTCCGATGCCGGGGCCGAAGATCACCCGCAGGATCGGGCCGGTCGCGACCAGCGGCAGGCAGAAGACGACCAGTGCCAGAGCCTGGACCAGACGCTCGGCGCGCGCGGCCAGCGACGCCACTCCGGCGAGAAGGATCGCCGTAGCGTTGCCGATGAGGAAACCGAGCAGCGCCGCCCAGAGCGTCGTCCTCAGCGCGCGCCCATAGAGCGCCGCGCCCTCGTCAATGCGCGCGACGATCTCGCTCGGGGCGGCGATGATGTAGGAGCCCGCAAGGAGCGTCCGGGCGACGACTTCCCACAGCAGCAGGAAGGCGACGATTCCCGCGGTGGTGATGGCCCAGCCCGGCAGTGCAGGGAAACGCTGCCGCGAGCCTGAGGCGCCTTCCGTGATCGCCGTCATCCGGCGCCCCCGGCCGCCAGCTTGATGCGGGGAATGGCCGGCATCGGGGCGGCTGCGGGTTGGAGGGGAACGCCAGGCTCGTCGCGATCGACGCCCAGCGCCTCCGCGACCCGGTCCGCGACCTCGAGGAACGTTTGGGACTTCAGCTGCGCGGCGTTGCGCGGCCGGGACAGCGGCACCGGAATGCGCGCTATGACCCGGCCGGGGCGCGGGCTCATGACCACGACCTCGTCGGCAAGCAGCACGGCTTCGGGAATGGAATGGGTCACCAGGAGGCCGGTGGCGCCATGCTCTTCCCACAGCCGTGGCAGCTCGATGTTGAGCCGCCGGCGGGTCAGTTCGTCGACGGCGCCAAAGGGCTCGTCGAGGAGAAGGAGGCGCGGGCCGGTGGCGAGGCAGCGCGCGATCGCCGCCCGCTGCCGCATGCCGCCCGACAGCTCCGCCGGGCGCGCGCGCTCGAAGCCGGCGAGCCCGACCATCATGATCAGATTGGCGACCAGCTCGTCGGCCCGGTCCTGCCCGGCGAGCTGGCGGGCGAGCGCGATGTTGGCCTCGACGGTCCGCCAGGGCAGCAGCGCCGCGTCCTGGAAGGCGACCGCAACCTCGCCGCGCCGGTTGACGGCGCCCGGCGGCTGGCCGTCGATGGTCACGCCGCCCGACGTCGCCCGGTCGAGTCCGGCGATCATCCGGAGGACCGTCGACTTGCCGCATCCCGACGGGCCGACCAGCGCCGTCATCGTGCCTGGCGCAAGCGTCAGGTCAAACCCGTCGAGCGCGACCACTTCGGACTTGCGCCGGCCGAACCGCTTGGTGACGTCTGCGACCCTGACCTCAGGCAGGCTAACCGGACGCGGACGCCCCTCCGCGTCGAACAGCCTGTGGTCAGGCATAAATCTCTTCCAGGATCGACCGGTCCCAGATGTCCGGCGTGACCGTGATGCCGATCGCGGCGAGCGTGGCGACGTTCTCCGCGACCGTCTCGTCGGTCCACCAGCCGAAGCCGAACTCGTCGGTCAGCGGCGAGAACATCAGCTTGATCTGTTCGCTCGCCGTCAGCTTCTGTACTTCAAGGTCGAGCCCGAGATCCGGGAACATGGCCACGGTGAGTTCGGCCGCGGCGTCCGTGTCTTCCCGGTAGGCGTTCCAGCCGGCGATTTCGCCGCGGAGGAGTCGGATCACCTCGTCGCGCCGGTTGGCAAGGCTGTCGTCGGTGACGATGTAGGTCTGGCTGTGGACCGAGTAGCCGTAGTCGGCGAGCAGCATCGTCACGTTCGGAATGCCGCGAAGCGTCAGCGCGATCGGGAGGTCGGTCAGCCAGCACAGCAGGCAGTCGACTTCGCCGTTGGCAAGCGGCGCCGCGTCATACTGGGTCGGCACGATCGTGATCGCGTTGAAGTCGACGTCGTTGAACGTGCAGATCGCCTGAAGGATCGGCGTGTTGGTGGTGGCCATGCCGATCCGCTTGCCGACGAGGTCGGCCGGTGTGTTGACCGGGTTTGCCGGCAGCGAGCAGATCGTGAACGGGTTCTTCTGCATCGCGACGGCGATGATCTTGAACGGCGCGCCTTCCATGATCGCCGGCCCGGCATAGTCGGCCGCCGAGATGCCCATGAGCGCGGTGCCGGCGACGACCGGCGGCTCGACCGGGGCATTGGGGCCGCCCGGGAGCAGCGTCACGTCCAGCCCCTCGGCCTCCCAGATGCCCCTGTCGAGGGCGATGTAGCTGCCGCCGAACTGGGCGGAGTGCAGCCAGCTCAGCTGCAGGGTGGCGGGCGTCAGCGCCTGGCCGAAGGCGGCACGGGGCGCGGCCAGCGCGCCGGCGCCGGCGGCGCCCATCAGCTGGAGGACCTTGCGGCGGGGAAGGAGGAGGCGGGACATCGGGGGTCTCTCTGGCGGACGGATGGGGAGGGGCTATCGGGTGGTCGAAAGCTCGTGCGAGGCGGCGATCTTGGAGCGGATGTACGGGCCAGCCTTGACCGGCTCGTATTTGGCGGGGTGGGCCTCGTCGACGCAGGTCGGCAGCGCCACGACCTCGGTGTTGTCGTTGGGGCCGGTGAAGGCCACCATCGACAGGCGCTGGGTCGAGCCGGTCAGTTGCCGGCTCGGATTGATTACCCGGTGAAGCGTCGAGCTCCAGCGGTCGTTGGTCCAGCGGGCCATCAGGTCGCCGACATTGATGACGAAGGAATTGTGCGGCGAGAGCGCGTCCCACCAGCCCACGACCGGATCCCAGATCTGCAGGCCGCCGGGCGCCGAATCCTGGCGAAGGATCGTCAGGCCGCCATAGTCGTGGTGCTCGCCATAGCGCAACTGGCCGGGCTTCGGCTCCTCCACCTGGTCGGGGTAGTTGACGAAGCGGAACGTCATGTTCGGGTCGGCGAAGTCGGCGTCGAAATAGTCTTCCGGCAGGTCGAGGGCGAGCGCTGACATCTCCATCAGCTGGCGGGTCAGCGTCTCGATCGAGCGCGCATAGGACTGGATGAGGCCGGTCAGCTGCGGCGGATCGGTCGGCCAGTAGTTCGGCCGGGCATTGGGATCGCCGCGGAGCTCCCGATGAATCCCGGCAAACACGAGCGCCTCGCACAGGTCCGGCGGCGTTTCGCCGGTCAGCGTGGCGGAAACGCTCTCGATCCCCATCGGCAGGTAGCCGCGCGCCTTGACCTTCTCGGGCGGCTGCAGCGCGAGCTTGGCCCCCAGCGGCATCTCGAAGAACGCCTTCGCGGCCGCATAGGTGTCGTCCATCAGCTGTCCGGGGATGCCGTGGCCGACGATGACGGCAAAGCCGATGTCCTCGAATGCCTCGCCAAAGGACTTCGCCACCGCAAGCCGCGCCTCGGCGTCGCCGAGGCGGAACGGCTCGATGTCGATGGTGGCAATTTCCGGCATGTCGAACCTCCTCGCCTGCGCCGGCGGGTTGCGGCGTGGTCCGGACAGTGTCGCGATCGGGAGCCGCTATCGGCTTCGATACGGCGAACGAGAGTCCCGGGCCGGCCGAGCCGGGTGGCGCAAGGGCAATCAAGCGACCCTCGCCGTACTTTGGAAAGCATCAAGATGCGCTTAGAATGATCGCAAATAGAGATTGCTGCCCGGCGTCGAGGCAAGTGCCACGAAGTTGGACCGACTGCAGAAATCTAAGGCATTTCAAATGCTTCATGGACGGATGCTCCGCTATCTCGATGAGATCACCCGGGCCGGCTCGATCCGGAAGGCTGCGGCCCGCCTCAACGTCGCGGCCTCATCGATCAACCGGCAACTGCTCGCGCTCGAGGACGACCTCGGAGCGCCCATTTTCGATCGCAGTCCGCGCGGATTGCGGCTCACCGCCGCCGGCGAACTGCTGATCGACCATGTCCGGCAGACCCTCAAGGACAGCGCGCGTGTGCGCATGCAGATCCGGGGGCTGCGCGGCCTGATGCATGGCGAGGTGCGGGTCGTCACCGTCGGGAGCCTGGCGGTCGGCCTCCTGGCCGCGATGGTGCGCGACTTCCATGGCCGGCACCCCCAGGTCCGGCTGACTGTACGCGTGCGCAGCCTTGAAGCGATCATCGCCGACGTCGAGAGCGGCGAGGCGGATCTCGCGCTCGCCTACGACGTCCCGAAAGGCCCGCGTCTCCGCCGCATGGCGACGATTGAATTGCCGCTCTATGCGGCGATGGCGCCGGACCATCCGCTGGCCGACCGCTTCAGCCTCCGCCTGGCCGATTGCCTCGCCTTTCCGCTGGCGCTTGCCGAGCCGGACATGTCGCTCCGCGCCATGTTCGACGCGGCGCTGCCTGACGGCGCCGACTACGCGCCGCTGGTCGAGGCGAACTCGGTGGAACTTCTGCGCAAGGCGGCAACGCGCGCGCCGGTCATCACCTTCCTCAACCAGATCGACGGCGCCGACGAATGGGCGCGCGGCGAACTGTTCCTCGTTCCGGTGCGCGAGTTCCAGGACAACCCGCAGCGGCTGACGCTGGTCCACAGAGCCAACGCGCCGCTCGCCACCGAGGCGAGCCTCTTCTCGCGCGAACTGGAACTGCTGATGGAGGGCATGCGCCGCTCCCCCGAGGACAGCCGCAACCGGCAGGCCGCAGCGGCGGATTAGTTGTTGGACTCGAACGGATGGCGCCGTCGACTTTGGGCCGCGAAGGCGCTTCACGGCGGTTCCGACGGACTGGACCCGAGGCGCCTTGCGTGCGTCCGGTCGCCCCTCTCCCCGAACGGGGCGAGGGAAAGCGCGCCAGACCGCGGCGGTTCCTGACCGACGTCGCGGGACTCATACGTTTGCATCGTACCACTCGTTCGCCAAGTCCCCGTTGCGCCACCGGTCAACCGATATCACTCCGCCAGGTCCGCCAGCTTGCCGGGATTGAGGAGGGAATGCGGGTCGGCGAGGCGCTTGAACGCGCGCTGGGGGGCGTCGGTCCGCTTCCAGCCGGCGCCGTCGAGGACATAGGTATGCGGGTTCGAGACCGACCCGCCGAGGGCCGCGATCTGGTCGATGACCGCGGCAAGCCGCTCCGCCGAGCGGAAGCGCAGCAGCGGCAGGCTCGACACGAACACGCGGCCGAAGCGGCGCTGGTACTCGAGGTGGAGCAGCATCTCGTCGCCGAAGGCGGCCTCGACCGCAGCGATGGTCTCAAGCTCGCGCCCGGCCGGAAAGCGGACCTGGAGATAGGTCATCCCAGGTTCGCTCTTGAGGGCGTGCAGCGTCGTGTGGTTCCAGGCGTATTCGTAGAGCGGCGGCGCACCCGCATCGGCGAGGGCGGCGGCCTCGGACGCCTCGGCGTCGCGCGCCCAGACAACCTTGCCGGCGAAGTCGGCCGCCATCTCCGCCATCGCCGGCGCCTGCGGCTCGGCCACCATCACGAGCGCTGCCGCGCTCCTCTCCGGCACGATCGGCTTCAGCTTCCGGATCAGCGGCGGGATGCGGCCATCGAGGATGGTGACGAGCTTCTTGGCGATCCCTTCGGCCGCGGTGAACGCCATGCCGAACCGCGCCGCGTCGGAAAGCGACGGGAAGGCGATGATGCGCTCGGCGTAAGGCTGGCACGGTGCGAGCGGCACGGCGACTTCGGTGATGATGCCGTTGGTGCCATAGGCGTGGACGACCTTGAGCACGTCGCGGCCGGACAGTTCCAGGATGCGCGGCGTCTCCTCGACTGTCACCACCTCCACCGCGATCACCGCCCCCGGATCGGCGATCTGGCCCCAGGTGCATGATCCTGCTCCGGCCGCGCCGCCGGCGATGAATCCGCCGATCGTCGCCTGACGCCGCGTCGAGGGAAAGAAGCGCATCTCCCATCCGCGTGGGCGCAGGGCACGATCGATCGCCAGCATGGTGGCCCCGGCCTCGAAACGGCCGGCGCCCGGCACCGCCCGGACGGTACGGTCGAGGCCCGCGAGATCGAGCACGACGCCGCCGGCGAGCGGCACCGCCTGGCCGTAATTGCCGGTGCCCCCGCCACGGACGGTCAGCGGAACGCGGTTCCGGGCGGCCGCGGCGGCGACCCGGGTAACATCGGCCTTGTCGCGCGGCGACACGACAAGGTCGGCCTGCCGTCCCTCGAGGAGGGGCTTCAGGATCGGCGAGAACCAGAAGAAGTCGCGGCTCTTGAGCTTCAGCGTGGCGGCGTCGCTGCTGGCCGGCACGTCGCCGATGGCGGCCCGGAAGGCCGCGAGGTCAGGCGTGGCGGCGTTCAGCTGTCTTGCCACAGCCGGGCGAGGTCGAAGCGATGCACGTCGCGGCAGAGCGCGACGAAGGCGGCCGCCTGGTGCTCGATGACGAGCCTGCCCTTCTCGGCCGCCGCGTTGGAGGCGTTGCCGAGCGCACCGAGCGGATTGAGGTCCTGCGCCATCCAGCCGAACTGGGATGGACCGTGCGCCCTTAGCTGGCTGAACTCCTCGATGAAGGAGAGCTGGGCGGAGCGGAAGTCGCGGGCCTTGTCCATACGCACGAGGTCGGGCCGAAGGTGCAGCATTACCGATGTTTCGACGTCGCCGCCGTGGATGCCATAGAGGCTCTCCTCGGCCGGAAACAGATCCTCGGGGAGGCCGAACCGCGACCACCCGGTCGCCACCGCGAGCATTCCGTGCGCCACCCGGAGGTCACGCGCCACGATGTCGAGGACGGGTACGTTGCCGCCGTGCGAATTGACGAGGATGAGCTTCCTCACCCCCGCTCGGGCGACACTCGCGCCGATCTCCATCAGCATCGACCCAAGGAGCGCTGCCGGATAGGTCAGCGTGCCGGGCGAGGCGATGTGCTCGTTCGATTTGCCGACGGCCTGCGTCGGCAGCACCGTTACCGGCAGGTCCGCCGGCATCAGGGCCAGGGCGCGGGCCATCATCCCCTCGCCGATGCAGGTGTCGGTGTAGACGGGAAGATGCGGCCCGTGCTGCTCGATCGCCGCCACCGGCAGGACCGCGATCCAGCCGCCGCCGGCCGCAGCGGCGAAGTCGGTGGTCGTCATCTCGTGCCAGTATCGCCGGGGTGGCATGTCCATTTCCTCCCGGTCAGCGGGCCGCGATTGCCTCGACCTCGACGACGAATTCGGGCCGGGCAAAGCCCGACACGATCATCAGCGTGGACGCCGGCGGCGGCGTTCCGGCATAGCGGTCGCGCACCGTCATGTACCCGGCGAGGTGCTCGCGCGCGCTGACATACGCGTTGATCCGGACGATGTCGGCAAGGGTCATGCCGGCTTCGCCCAGGATCCTGCCGATGTTCTCGAAGCAGGCCGCCGCCTGGGCTTCGACGCCCTCCGGCACGGTGCCGTCGGCGTTGATGCCGAGCTGGCCCGACACGAAGACGTATCGCGCGCCGGCCGCCACTTCCATGCCGTGACTGTAGCGGGCGAGCGGCGGCGACATGCCGGCCGGAAGAAGCGGGCGGGTTGCACTCATGGCGCAAACGGTACGGCCCGCCGCGCTCCCGGCACAAGGGGCGCGCCGCCGAACTTTTTCGCGGTTCCTGGCGCTTTGTTGATCACCGGAAGGTCGCGAGCCCTCGTGCATGACCGGCAGCCGATGCTCGGCTCGCGAGCGGACCCGGACTGGCCGGCGCGTCCCGGACCGTCGCGGCGCTGCGGCCCTGAGGCCGGTCGCACGGCTGGTACGCCTCTTGCGTGGTGTTCCTCAAGGCGTCGCGCATGCGTCGCCATCCTGAGAGGGGTCCCATCCATGGTCCGTTCCGCAAAACTGCTGTCTTTCCTCCTCGCCGGCTCGGCGCTGACGCTGGCCGCCGGCGTGGCAAACGCCCAGGAGCTCACGCCCGTGAGCTTCGGCACCAACTGGCTCGCCGAGGCGGAGCACGGCGGGTTCTACCAGGCCGTGGCCGACGGCACCTATGAGCGTTATGGCCTCGACGTCACGATTGTGCAGGGCGGGCCACAGTCGCCCGGCCGCCCGATGCTGCTCACCGGCCAGATCGACTTCTACATGTCGGGCAACATGCTCGGCCCGATCTTTGCCGCGGCCGAGAACATCCCGGTGATCGAAGTCGCCGCGATCTTCCAGAAGGACCCGCAGGTCCTCATGGCCCATCCCGGCGTCGGCGTGGAGACCTTCGAGGACCTCGCCAATCTGCCGGTGATCTTCATGGGCGCCGACGGCTTTGCGACCTACTTCCAGTGGATGAAGGTGGCCTTCGAGGGCTTCTCGGACGACCAGTACCGTCCCTACACGTTCAACCCGGCGCCGTTCATCGCCGATCCGATGTCGGCGCAGCAGGGCTACATCACGGCCGAGCCGTTCGCCGTCGAGCGCGAAGGCGGCTTCGAACCGCTCCTGTTCCTCCTTGCGGACCATGGCTTCACCACCCCGAATACGCTCATCGAGACGACGCCGGAGTACCTGGCGGCCAACCCCGAGATCGTGCAGGCCTTCGTCGAGGCGTCGATCATCGGCTGGTACAACTACCTCTACGGCGACAACGCCGCCGCCAACGAACTCATCAAGACCGACAATCCCGAGATGACCGACGAGCAGATCGCCTTCACGATCGACAAGCTGAAGGAATACGGCCTGATCGATTCCGGCATCGCGCTCGAGCAGGGCATCGGCTGCATCGATGCGACCCAGGTCATGAGCTTCTACGAAAGCATGGTCGAGGCGGGCGTCGTACCAGCCAACATCGACGTGACGACGCTGTTCACGACCGAGTTCGTCTGCGCCGGCGTCGGTATGGAGCTGAAGCCCTAGCCGGGGATCGTCCTCACCGCTGCGCGCCGTCGCTCCGACCCGTTCACCAGGCCGGGGCGGCGGACCATCCAACGGAGCGGCGATATTGCAGAGCGCGAGGGTGTCCGAAACCCAGGCCGCCGCAGCCATGCCGCCGCGTCCTCGACCGCTCGTCCGCATGGAGGGCGTGTCGAAGGTATTCTCGAACGGCACGCTCGCGCTCAAGGACATGTCGCTGACGGTGGGGCAGGGCGACTTTCTGTCCCTGCTCGGGCCGTCCGGTTGCGGCAAGTCGACCGCGCTCCGCATCATCGCCGGCCTCGGCGGGGCGACGGAGGGCGCCATCGACTGGCCGGTCGCGAACTATGACGCCGAAGGCCGTCCGGACCGCCGTGTCAGCTTCGTGTTCCAGGACCCGACGCTGATGCCGTGGGCGAACGTCTATCGCAATGTACGCCTGCCGCTCAGCCTCAAGGGCGGCGGTGGTGGGGCAGCGCATGACGAGATCATGTCGGTGCTCGAAATGGTCGGGCTCGCGGGTTTTGCCAAAGCCTATCCGCGCGAGCTGTCCGGCGGCATGAAGATGCGCGTATCGATCGCCCGCGCGCTCGTGACCCGGCCGACCCTGCTGCTGATGGACGAGCCGTTTGCCGCGCTGGACGAGATCACCCGCTTCAAGCTCAACGACGATCTTCTCGCTTTGCGGGACAAGTTCGGCTGGACCGTCATCTTCGTCACCCATTCGGTGTTCGAGTCGGTCTACCTGTCGAGCCGCGTCGTCGTGATGGCTGCGCGCCCGGGGCGTGTCTTCGCCGAACTCGAGGTTCCCGCTGGCTATCCGCGCGACCCGGACTTCCGGACGACGGGCACCTATGCGGAGCTCTGCCGCCAGGCCTCGGAAACCCTCCAGGCTGCGATCCTCGCGAGCGTCAGGCCATGACGGCGAGCGAAACCCGCGCCGAGCCGGCATCGCCCGCCACTGTCCCACGCGCTCCGTCGCGCCGCGACGGAATCGCGTGGCGCCTGCTTCGTCTCGCGGTGCCCGTCGTCACGCTCGGCCTCCTCGTCGTGATCTGGCAGGTTGCCGTCGACACCTACCAGATCCGCCCCTTCATCCTGCCGCGGCCGTCCGCCGTGTGGGACGCCCTGATCGAGAACTGGGACACCCTGTCCCGCTCGCTGTGGGTGACGGTCAAGGTCACGCTCTCCGCGCTGGGCCTTGCGGTCGCGGGCGGCGTGCTCCTGTCGATCCTGATGCAGTCCCGCTGGATCGAACTCGGCCTTTTCCCATACGCGGTCATCCTGCAGGTGACGCCGATCGTTGCCGTGGCGCCGCTCCTCATCATCTGGACGTCGCCCAACACGCAGCTTGCGCTGCTGATCCTCGCGGTCCTCGTCGCCTTCTTCCCGATCCTGTCCAACACGACGGCGGGCCTCAAGGCGACCGACCACAACCTCCTCAACCTGTTCGAACTCTACGGCGCCAACCCGTGGCAGCGGCTCATCCGTCTGAAGATCCCGAGCGCGCTGCCCTATTTCCTCACCGGCCTCCGCACCGCCGGCGGCCTCGCGCTGATCGCCGCGGTCGTCGCCGAGTTCGCCGCGGGTTCCGCCGGGCGCGGTTCGGGACTCGCGTTCCGCGTCCTTGAATCGCAATACCGATTGCAGACCGCGCGGCTGTTCGCGGCGCTCCTCCTGCTGTCCCTCACCGGCGTCGCCATCTACTTCGCCACCAGCTTCATCTCGTGGCTGCTGCTGCGCAGATGGCACGAGAGCGCCGTCAGGCGGGAGAACTGATGCCCGCCGCGCCCCTCAGCATTCCCGACGATCGCCGCTACGCAATCACCAATGCGGCGTTCCCCGCCTCGCTCCTGGCCGTTCACCCGGCCGCGCCCGGCGATCTCGTTTCGGGCGACCTCGTCATCGCCGACGGCCGGATCGAGCGTATCCTGCCGCCGGGCGCCGCGAGCGGGCTCACGGTGGTCGACCTTGCCGGTGGCATGGTCTTCCCGGCCTTCGTCGACATGCACACGCACATCGACAAGGGCCATACCGCCCCGCGGCAGCCCAATCCGGACGGCACGTTCGCCAGCGCCCTTGCAGCCGTGCAGGTCGATCGCGAGGCGCGCTGGAGCGCCACGGACGTCGCGCGGCGGATGGAGTTCAGCCTCGCCTGCGCCTGGGCGCACGGCACGGCCCTCGTCCGCACGCACATCGACTCCGCGCCGCCGCAGCAGTCGATCTCATGGCCCGTGTTCGGCGAGATCCGCGAGCGCTGGGCCGGCCGCGTCGACCTCCAGGCCTCGTCGCTCGTCGCCGTCGACAGCGTCATCGAGCCATCATTCGACGACGTCGTCCGAATGGTCGTTGCCCATGGCGGGGTGCTTGGCGCGGCGACCTTCATGGGTCCGCTGCTCGAGGAGGGCCTCGACCGGTTGTTCCGCATCGCCATCGAGCACGAACTCGACCTCGATTTCCATGTCGACGAGACGAAGGACCCGACGGCCCGGTCGCTGCGCGTCGTGGCGGAATCGGCGATCCACTACGGCTACCAGGGCCGCGTCGTCGTCGGCCATTGCTGCTCCCTCGCCATGCAGCCGGACGATGAGGCGGACAGGACGCTCGACCGCGTGGCGGAGGCCGGCATCAGCGTTGTCTCGCTGCCGATGTGCAACATGTACCTGCAGGATCGCCAGGCCGGCCGGACGCCGCGCTGGCGCGGCGTGACGCTGCTCCACGAGATGGCGGCGCGCGGCATCCGCGTTGCGGTCGCCTCCGACAACACCCGCGATCCCTTCTACGCCTATGGCGATCTCGACATGGTCGAGGTTTTTCGCGAGGCGGTGCGGACGCTCCATCTCGATCACCCGCTTGGTGGCTGGCCGCGGGTCGCCTGCGCCGCACCCGCCGAGGCGATCGGCCGGCCCGACCGCGGCCGCATCGCCGAAGGCGGGCCGGCCGATCTGGTGTTGTTCCGTGCCCGGCGCTGGGACGAGTTTCTCGCCCGGCCGCAGTCCGACCGCGTCGTGCTGCGCGCCGGGCGAGCCATCGACACCACGCCGCCCGACTATCGCGAGCTCGACGATCTGATGGCTCCGACCGCAGCGGCGACGACGGGAGAACTGGTCACGTGACCGCTTACGACATCGGCGCCCTCAAGGCGGCGCTCGGCACCATCAAGGTCGAGGACCATCCGACGCTGGTGAAGCAGAAGAGCCGCGACTTCTTCTGGTACTCGCCGCAGCTCAAGCGCGAGCTCGACCACGTGACGGGCGACCTCGTCGTGAGCCCGAAGTCGGAGGCCGAGATCGTCGAGGTGCTTCGCGCCTGCTACCGCCTCGGCATTCCCGTGACGCCGCGCGGCTCCGGCACCGGCAATTACGGCCAGGCGATGCCGCTCGCCGGCGGGGTCGTGCTGAGCCTTGCCGAAATGAACGCGGTGAAGGAGATCGCACCCGGACGCCTCGTCGCCGAGCCCGGCGCGATCCTCCAGAAGATCGACCGGCAGGCGAAGGCGCACTCCGGCCAGGAGCTGCGGGTCTTCCCGTCGACCTACGGCACCGCCACGATCGGCGGCTTCATCGCCGGCGGCTCGGGCGGCGTCGGCTCGATCAACTGGGGTGGCCTCAGGGACATCGGCAACGTGATCCGCCTCCGCGTCGTGACGATGGAGGCCGAGCCGCGGGTGGTCGACCTTGCCGGCTGGGAACTGGCAAGGGTGACGCACGCGTACGGGACCAACGGCATCATCACCGAAGTCGAGGTTCCGCTGACCGCCGCATATGACTGGGTCGACGTCGTCGTCGGGCTCGACGACTTTCTCGCGGCCGCGCGCTACGGCGACGAACTGGGAAACCAGGACGGCATCCTCACCAAGCTGATCACGCCGATCGCGGCTCCCGTGCCCTACGACTACTTCCTGCGCTACCGGAAGTTCTTCCGGCGCGAGCAATCAGCCGTGCTGGTCATGGTGGCGCCGCACGCCATGAGCGCCTTCGAGGCGTTCAACCAGAAGGCCCGCGGCACGATCCTCTACCGCAGCGACACGGCGGACGACGCCACGAAGGCCGGCCTGCCGCCGGTCTACGAACTCGCGTGGAACCACACGACGCTCCGCGCGCTGCGCATCGATCCGACGATCACCTACCTTCAGGTGCTCTACCCGTTCCCCGATCAGCTCGAGAAGGTGAAGCTGGTGACGGAGGCGTTCGGCGACGAGGTGCCGGGGCACCTCGAATACGTGCGCTTCGACGGCAAGGTCACCTGCTTCGGCCTGCCGCTCCTGCGCTACACCACCCAGGAACGGCTGGACGAGATCATGCGCATCCATGAGGACCTCGGCTGCCCGATCTTCAATCCGCACCGCTACACGCTGGAGGAGGGCGGGATGAAGCAGACCGACCGGGCGCAGCTCGACTTCAAGCGCCAGACCGATCCGCGCGGTCTTCTCAATCCGGGCAAGATGGTCGCCTGGGAAAACCCCGACTTCGATTTCTCGACCGGGAAGACCTATCTCTTCCGCGGCCTGCAGCCGGCGGACTCCTGATGCGCGTGCTCGTCCTCTACGCCCATCCGGTGCAGGACAGCTTCGCCTCGGCACTGCACCAGACCATCGTACGGACGCTTCGCGCGGCGGGCCACGAGGTCGACGACTGCGACCTCTATGCCGAAGGCTTCAACCCGGTGCTCTCGACCGAGGAGCGCCGCGGCTACCACGATGTCCCGGCCAACCGGGCGCCGGTCGACGGCTATGTCGAGCGCGTTCTCGCCGCCGAGGCGCTCGTCCTTTCCCATCCGGTGTGGAACTTCGGCTATCCGGCCATCCTCAAGGGCTTCTTCGACCGCGTCTTCCTGCCGGGCGTGTCGTTCAGGCTGGTGAACGGCAAGGTGCGGCCCTCGCTGTGGAACATCCGGAAGGCCGCCGCCGTCACCACCTATGGCGGATCGCGCTGGCGCGCCCGGCTGATGGGGGACCCGCCGCGCCGCATCTTCAAGCGCGTGCTGCGCGTCACGATCCGGCCCGGCGCGCCGATGTCGTACATGGCGCTCTACGCCATGGACCTCACGACCCCGGCCGACCGCGCGGCCTTCCTGAGCCGGGTCGAGGCGGCGATGCAACGCTTCTGAGGTGAACGGGTCGCAGGAACCAAGCTCCTCGACGCCGCTTGCATCCGGATGCGGTGAAGGTCGACTTTCGGCCTACTCTCCCGCACGACTCGGGATCGGGCGCCGACTGAAGCCCGCGGCATGCCTCCTTGCCACAACTGGAATCCGACATGGAATATCGCATCTGGCCCGGCTGGCCGCACCCGCTCGGCGCGACCTGGAACGGCTCCGGCACCAGCTTCGCGCTGTTCTCGGCTCACGCCGAGAAGGTCGAACTCTGCCTGTTCGACGCCGACGGCACGACCGAGCTCGCCCGCATCAGGATGCCCGAGCAGACACACGAAATCTGGCACTGCTTTCTGCCCGACGTTCGCCCCGGCCAGCTGTACGGCTACCGGGTGTCCGGCCCTTATGCCCCACGCGATGGTCATCGCTTCAACCCCAACAAGCTGCTGATCGACCCCTATGCCAAGGCCCTCGTCGGCGGCCTCGTCTGGGACGATGCGCTGTTCGGCTACACCATCGGCCACGCCGATGCCGATCTCTCGTTCGACACGCGCGACAGCGCTCCCTTCATGCCCAAATGCCAGGTGATCGACCCAGCCTTCACCTGGGGCACCCGTCCGGCGCCGCGCCCCTGGCACGAGACGGTCATCTACGAGGCGCATGTCCGCGGCATGACCGCCCTTCACCCGAACGTCGACGGCGCCGTCCGCGGCACGTTCGCCGGCCTCTCCTCGCCGCCCGTGGTCGACTACCTCAGGAAGCTCGGCATCACGGCCATCGAGCTCCTGCCGATCCACAGCTTCATCCAGGATCGTCACCTCATCGAGCGCGGCCTGAGCAACTACTGGGGCTACAACAGCATCGGGTTCTTTGCCGCCGATCCTTCATATCTTGGTCCGGGAGGGCTGTCGGCATTCAAGATATTCGTGCAGCAGATGCACGACGCCGGCATCGAAGTCATTCTCGATGTTGTGTACAATCATACCGCTGAAGGTAATCATCTCGGTCCAACCCTCAGTTTCCGCGGCATTGACAACAGGTCATACTATTATCTCATGGATAACGACCAGAGATACTACAATGACTTCACCGGTACCGGTAACGCGCTCGAACTCCGCCACCCCAACGCTCTGGGCATGGTGATGGACAGCCTCCGCTACTGGGTGCTCGAGATGGGCGTCGATGGCTTCCGCTTCGATCTCGCCACCACGCTCGCGCGCGTGGACGGCGCCTATAGCGACCATTCGAGCTTCCTGGACGCAATCGCCCAGGACCCGGTCCTCAACGGCGTCAAGCTCATAGCCGAGCCGTGGGATACCGGCGTCGGTGGTTATCAGGTCGGCAGGTTCCCGCCGGGCTGGGCGGAGTGGAACGATCAGTACCGCGACACCGTCCGGAAATTCTGGCGCGGCGATCCCGGTGAGCTGTCCGCATTGGCGTGGCGGTTCTCCGGGTCTGCCGACATCTACGACCGCCGGGGCCGGCGGCCGTGGGCGAGCATCAATTTCGTGACCGCGCACGACGGTTTCACGCTGCGCGACCTCGTCAGCTACAACCAGAAGCACAACGAGGCCAACGGCGAGGGCAATCGCGACGGTACGGACAACAACAACAGTTGGGACTGCGGCGTCGAGGGCCCCTCCGACGATCCGCTGATTGTCGACCTCCGGCGGCGCCAGGTTCGCAACATGCTGGCGACCCTGCTCCTGTCGCAGGGAATTCCGATGATCGTTGCCGGCGACGAGTTCGGGCGATCGCAGGGCGGGAACAACAACGCCTACTGCCAGGACAACGAAATCGGCTGGCTGGGCTGGCAGGACATCGACGAGGAAGGCGAATCCCTGCTCGCCTTCGCCCGGAAGCTCATCGGCCTGCGCCGCGACCACGTCGTCTTCCACCGCAAGCGCTTCTTCAACGGCCGGCCGGTAGCAGGCACCGAGGACAAGGACGTCATCTGGCTCCGGCCGGACGGTATCGAGATGGCCAGCCGTGACTGGGACAGCCCGCACCACAAGGCGCTCGCCGTGCGCCTGAGCGGGGAGGCGGGCCACATGCACCTCACCGAGCGCGGCGCCCAGGAGCCGGACGACACATTCGTCGTCTTCTTCAACGCCTCCGACGAGGCCGTTCCGTTCACCGTCCCCGTGGAGGGGCCAGGTCAGCATTGGGAGTCCTTGCTGGACACGGCGGCGACGAACGATGCCGTCCCGGCCGTCCCGCTGCCCGGGGGCACGATGCTGGAATTGCCTCCCCACTCGATGCAGCTCCTGATCCGCCGCGAATAGCGGCGATCAGGGAGGAGCCGGTCGGTGACGGCGGCAGTAGCCGGCCGACTTCGGCCAAGGCCTCACGCGATCCCCCTTGGGGGCCGCCATTGTCGACGGCCCGACTTGCTCCTTGGCGCAGGCGCGACTAGAGGGTGCCTATTTCGCCTCGCCCGGAACGGCTGCCCGTCGTGGTACCAGAAGAAAGTCGAGTGCTCGTCGGAGCGCAATGGCCGCCGCGAGCGTCACCACACAGAGCGTGACAATGTTTGCTGGGAAGAAGATGGATGAGATCCCCAGAGCACCATGAAGGACCGAGTGAATAACATAGATTTCCAAAGTAAGGTTAGCAATCAAAGCTAATATACGTCCTGTGAATCCGATTGAAAGCAGTCGCCTGACCAAGGCTACATCGCCCAAGCACAGCATGGCCAGCACGACAGAGAAAAATACGAGCGCAAAAAGCACCGGAGCGAGAAGCCCTGACCAAACGCCGATGATCATCTGATATTTTATGAAAAGATAGAGACCGATCGCTCCCAGTAGTAACACCAATCTTGGTCGCGAGAATCGGGCGGTATATTCTCCACGAGCGAGTATCAGTCCAGAAGCTGTGCAGCACCAGAAGAATGCCGTGTAGCTATACCACGAAATATCCTGAGAATTAAAATCAGGGCCGAGGTCTCCGCTGGCGATGTTGATGCCCATCGCCACAATTAGAGAGATAGGAGCGCTGGCGATCAGTGCTGTGCCTGCGCCCCGAACATTGATGCACCAAATGAACGCATAGAACGGCATAATCAACGACACGTATGTGAAGGGCGTGGGCCAGACGAACAGGTCAACGATACCGCGCCAACCGTCACCCGTGCCGATCGTGCCGAGGACCATTCCTAGCAATATTGCAGCGATCACTGCCGGGTATATGCGCAGAAGCCGGCGTGCATAGTAACGCGCGAAGGGTTGCGGCTTCGCCATCAGTGATCTCTGCGCAGCGAAGCCTGAACAGAGGAAGAACAACGAATTGCCCAGCAGCCCATCCGCCGCCAGCCACGGCACGGGGTAGTATGCTTCCAAGTGCGAGTTTACGACCAACGCAATGGCAAGCACGAAGATAACGGTGGCGTCGATTCCGGAGTCCGTTCGATCAGGCCGTGTGCTCAGTCGTTCGAGAAACATCCACTGCTTGTTCTGCCAGGGGGACATTCGTTTCTGCGGTGGCTGTATTGGAATTGGCGACGACTGAGGCATAGGCGGGCTGAGCCTGGACGGAACGGTGCGATTCCAGCCGCCGTTGCCATTTGCTTTAGCAATGCCACGTGATGTCCGCTCTCACAAAGGCCGCGTCCGTCCGCCGGTCGCGCAAGAGACCACCGACGGCGGCTTCGGCTCGGCGAAAGACACACGGCGTTGCATGCGACGAAGTTCGTCCGCAGATCCGCAGAGGGTGATGGCGCATTTGCAGCACCGTTCGCGCAACGAGTGCCTCGGCGCCGAGAAACCAGTCCGCGCGCCAATAGGCCTATGCGCAACAGGAAGACCTCGGGGCATCACTGCGCCGAAGGATCGTTCGTGGACAGCAGGCGCGCGCACTCGCCGTGCACCCTTGCCGCTCGCGTGGCGTCGGGGCATGGTGCTTGCGCACGCTGCCCGCTGCAACCGCGGACCCTGATCCGCCGGACTCGGCGAGGCAATCAGGGAGGGACGTAATGAACGCGACGATCCGCCACCACGCCAGACGCGCCGTGCTGACGGTTGGCGTTGCCGCCGGGGCCTGGAGCCTGGCAGCCTCGACACCGGGGGCACAGACGGCCGCCGGGGCGCATGGCATCCAGCTCGCGCAGGCTACGCCTCCCGCCGCGGAAGCCTCCGACTTCGCCGCGATGGTTGCAGCGGCTGACATTGCCGCCGGCCAGACGGCCTCCCTGCAATGCGCCGGCTGTCATTCATTCGGCGAAGGCGAACCGGCGCGCTTCGGCCCGAACCTTTACGGCATCGTCGACCGTGCGGTCGCCGCTGACAGCGGCTTCAGCTACTCGCCTGCAATGGCGGCCGTCGGTGCTGCGGGTGGCACCTGGACGATCGAGTTCCTGAGCGCGTTCCTGGAATCGCCTTCGACGGCGATCCCGGGCACAACCATGCCCTTTGCCGGAATCGAGGACGAAGCGACGCGCGCCAATCTGATCGGCTATCTCGCCACCCTCGCCGGCGACGCGGCGGTAGGGGACGCACCGGCCGGAATCCCGGTCACGTTCACGACGGCACAGGCCGATCGCGGGGGGACCCGCTACACCCGCGATTGCGAGGAGTGCCACGGCGACACGCTCAATGGCGGGCTGATCGGCGGGCCACCGCTGCGCGGCCTCGCTTTCGAGGCGAAGTACCTGAACGGGACACCGGCTTCCGTGCTGTACCTGTTCACAAGCACCACGATGCCTCCCGACGATCCGGGACGTCTCGGCGCGGGTGTCTACGCCGACCTCGTCGCCTACATCCTGGAGCAGAACGGCTTTGTCGCGGGGGAGGAGCCTTTCCCGACGGACCTCGAAGCTCTCAGCAACCTGATCATGCAGAAGTGATCCGGTCGGATTGACCTGATGCCGGCGGCCTGAGTTCGCCTGAGAACCCAGCGTCCGCCGGCCCTGCTCCGGGGCGCGCCCCGGCCGGATGCCACACCGGCCGGATGCCACACCGGCCCCGGGAACCGCGATGCTGGCCCTCTCTGACAGCTCAGCGAAAGGCGATCCGCGGCGGGTATCAGACGCGCAGGAATCAGCGATAGCGGGCGAGCGGAATGGATGACCGGCTCATACGCAAAATCCTGACGCTGCGGGCTGACCTGGCGAAATCAAGGCCGGTCCGTCAGGGCCGGGCGGTCGCCGGGAAGCCGTAATATTCGAGGATCTCTCCGATTGTTCCGTCCGCGATCAAGGCGGCGATCGCCTCGTCGACGGCGGACCGGAGGAAGCTTTGTCCGGCAAGCATCAGCGCACCGACACCGAAGCCGACCGGCTGCACCGGGTTCGGGCTGATCGCCTCCAGGGCGGCGTATGCGGGCTCCGCGCGCTGCCTGGCCCACAGTGTCGGCGCCCAGACGAGCGCGACATCGACCGTGCCGTTTAGCAGCGCCTCGAGGGCGAGGTCGTCATTGCCCATCGGGAAGATTGGCCAGCGTTGGGCATCGGGGTGCGTCCTGAGGTAGGAGAGCAGGCCGAGATGTGCCGATGTGCCGATCGTCACCCCAATGGGACGGGTGCGCGGGACATCGCCGAGCGCCGTGATGCTCCGGTCGGCGGCCACGAAGACGTACTGGCTCTGGTAGTACGCACGGGTGAGGCTGATCCAGCTTTCATAGCCCTCGGGGATCAGCTTGAAGCCCATGTGCAGGTCACAGTGCTGCAGCATGATGGCGTAGATGCGCGTGATGTCCTCGGTGACGGCGACGTCGGTCTCGACGACATAGCGCTGCGGCGCGAGCAGCAGGCCCCGGGCGATGGTGTCGGCGATGGCCGCGGCCACCTCCCAGTCGGGGTCGCGCGGATCGACACAGTAGCGAAGGTGCGACATGTCCAGCGGGGTCCCGAAGGTCCACTGGTTGTGTGCCCAGGGCACGTCGAAGAATTCCGGCTCCTGGGCGCGAACCGATCCCGGCCAGAACGCGGCAGTCAGGACTGCAAGCGCCAGCGCGAGAAGCAGGCGGACTGCGCGCGGGGACGACAAAGGAGCGGGCACGTTTAACCTTGAGGGTGGCCGAGCGGGCCCGAAGGTCCGCTCGGCCGGTTTCGATCTGCGCCCAGACTACTCCGGAAGCGCGAAGACGAACATGGCCACCGGGTTGGTCGGCGGACGCCGGATTTCCGGGGTCAGCGAGATCAGGCGGCCGAGGCCATTGCCGAAGCTCGCGCCGACGGCAACGTACTGCCGGCCGTCAACTTCGTAGGTTATCGGGAACGATTCCAGCACGTTGATCAGCGGCGGGCTCTCCCACAGCACTTCGCCGGTCTCGTCGTTGAACGCCATGAGCGTGCGGTTGAGTGTACCGACGAACACCAGGCCACCACCGGTCGGCAGGGTCGAGGTGGTGACAGGCGCACGCTGCCGGTACTGCCACATTTCCGACTGGTCGGTCAGGTTGACGGCGCGGACCTGGCCGATCATGCCGTCGCTGTCTGGCACCGGCACGCGAGCATAGGTCTGCCGGCCGCCGCCGGTGTAGACCTGACCCGGGTCGAGCGGCTGCACGGTGGTGTTCGAGCAGAACTCCACTGTCGGCAGATAGAGCGCGCCCGTCCGCGGGCTGTAGGCCGTGGCCTGCCATGCCCTGCCGCCCGGGTCAGCCGGGCAGTTGAAGGTGGTCTCGCCGATCACCGGAATCACTTCCGGGTTGATGACCTTCTCGCCGGTCACCGGATCCCACGAAAGAACCACGTTCTGCGGGACGGTCTCCTGCGCCCACAGCCACTCGCCCGTCATGCGGTCGATCGCCTCGATGATGCCGAGCTTGCCGGTCGTCACCACCGTCTGCCGCATCACGCCATCGACTTCGAGGTCGATGAGCAAGCGCTCATAGACGTAGTCGAGGTCGAGAGAGTCGGTCGGAAGGTACTGATGGTACCATTTGAGCTCGCCCGTGTTCGGATCGATGGCCAGCGTCGAGTTCGTGTAGAGACCCTCATTGGAGAGATTCGGGTCGGCGCTCCGCGGTAGCAGACCGGCCATCTCCATGTTCCACGGATAGGGCTGGCCGACGCCGGCGAAGATCAGGTTCTGCACCGGATCGTAGGAGCCGGGGATCCAGGCCGAGCCGCCGAAGCGGTTGGCGACCGGAACGCCGTTCCACGTGTTGCTGTTCGGGTCACCGTCCTGTGCGATGGTGTTCACCCGCCAGAGGATGTCGCCGGTAGCTGCGTCAAGTCCGGTGAAGAAGCACCCACCGGGCTGGGCCTGGCCGCACCCTGTCGTGCCCTGGACGACGACGCCGTTGGCGACGATCGGGCCCGAGGAGTTCGCGTAGCGCAGCGTGTAGTCGGCAATGACGGTGTCCCACACCAGTTCGCCGGATCGGAAGTCGATCGCGAGGACATGGCTGTCGCGGGTCGCGACGATCAGGGTGTCGCCCCAGATCGCCATGGCACGCTCACCGGCGGGATTCACCCCCTCGGGCAACTGGTGCTGGTACTGCCAGATCAGTTGGCCGTTGCGGGCGTCGAGCGCCTGGATGGTGTGGTCCGAGTTCTGAAGGAACATGACCCCGTCATGGACGATCGGAGTCTGCTGCGTCCCGCCCGGGGACATGCCCCACGACCAGGTCAGTTGGAGATTGCCGACATTGTCCTGGTTGATCTGGTCGAGGGGGCTGTAACCCCAGCCGTCGTAGGTACGGCGCCACATCAGCCAATCGCCGTCCGGCGGATTGAGCAGCGTATCCGCCGTGACCGTAGTAATACCGTCGATCGGGTTGTCCTGTGCGAGAACTGTCTGCACGGAAAACAGCGACGTAGTCGACACTGCGATCGCAAGAAGTAGTTTCGAACGCCTCATAAAAGTTCCTCCCTTTTCTAAGATCGTTGAAGCAACTAGCCTTGGATACCGATCACTCGAGCGTTGGCTCGAATGGCGCCCGGCCGAGCACTGATGGTGGCGCTGACCCAGGCATTGGGACTGTAGGTTGTCCCGGCGTCCAACGCCATCATGCCTTTTAACATGACTGTGGGCCACATGTTTCTTGTCGGAGGATGCCCGGTTCGGCTGACAGGGCATCGGGCCGTGCGATCACGGCTCTCTTCGTTGAGAACGCCCTCGCCCTCGAAGGGGCGCACGCTTCTTGCATGGTGTTCGCCAGCCCATCACAGGACGATCCCGGCCTTTGCACGTTGCCGTCATCGAAGAGAACTCCGTCCGCGCGGCGATCCTGGTGGATGGCCTGCGTGAGGCAGGAATCACGTCCGTGGAGGTCATCTCATCGACGGACGGTCTTCTGCGTCGCCTGACGGCCGTCGATCCCGACGTCATCATCATCGGCCTCGAGAATCCGCGCCGGGACGTCCTCGAGCAGATGTTCCAGGTGTCGAAAGTGGTCTCGCGGCCGGTCGCGATGTTCGTCGACCACACCGACACCGACATGATTGCCGCCGCGATTGATGCCGGTGTCTCGGCCTATGTCGTCGACGGCCTTCGCAAGGACCGGGTGAAGCCGATCGTGGAAACCGCGATCAGCCGGTTCAACGCTTTTGACCGGCTCCAGCGCGAGCTCGACGCGGCGCGGTCGGAACTTGCCGGCCGCAAGGTCATCGAACGCGCCAAGGGCATCCTGATGAAGACGCGGCAGGTCTCGGAGGAGGAGGCCTACGAGCTCCTCCGGCGCGCGGCGATGAACGACAAACGGAAGGTGGCCGACATCGCGCAGAGCGTCGTCACCGCCGCCAGCCTCCTGGAGAAATGATGCTGTCGACCGAAGCCGAACCTTCAACGCCCGCCGGCCTCGACGCCGGACCCGTCGCGCTTCGCCACAATCGCCGCCACGCGCATGTCGTGCGTGCCGGGTTCATCCCGCTGATCGACGTGGCCGTGCTCGTCGCCGCCGCCGAGCAGGGGTTCGCCGATCGCGAGGGCATCCGGCTCGAACTGATCCGCGACGTCTCCTGGTCGAACATCCGCGACCGGCTTGCCTTCCGCCAGTTCGACGTCGCCCATGCGCTCGGTCCGATGCCGATCGCCTCGCAGCTCGGAATCGGCTCAAATCCCTATCCGAGCTTCACCCCGTTCGCCCTCGGCCGCGGCGGCAACGCCATCACCCTCTCGGTGACCCTCTATCGCGAGATGGCCGCGCTCGCGGGGCTTTCGGGAACGGAGGATGCCCTCACCAATGCGCGCGCGCTGAAATCCCTGATCGACCGGCGTCAGGCGTCGGGCCGGAAGCCGCTCGTCTTCGGGATGACCTACCCGTTCTCGTCGCACAATTACGAGTTCCGCTTCTGGATGGCCGCCGGCGGGATCGATCCCGATCGCGATGTGCTGATGACTGTCGTGCCGCCGCCCTTCACCGCCGATGCGATGGCCGCGGGCGCGATCGACGGCTTTTGCGTCAACGCGCCGTGGAACCTCATTGCGGTCGAGCGGGGCGTCGGCCGCGTGGTCGCCACCAAGCGGGACATCTGGCCGTCTTCGCCCGAGAAGGTGCTTGCCGTTCGCCCGGACTGGGCCGAGGCGAACGGCGAGACGCTCTCGCGGCTGCTTGTGGCGCTCGACGCGGCGGCGCGGTGGTGTGATGCCCCTGAAAACGTCGGCGATCTGGCCGAGATGCTCGCCGATCCCGCCCATGTCGGCGTTCCGGCCGACCTGTTCAGGAGCCTCCTCCGCGGCCGTTTCGTGGTCGACCCCGATGGGACGTCGCGTGAAATTCCGGACTATCTCGTCTTCCACGGCGACCTCGCCAACTTCCCCTGGCTCAGCCAGGCGCGCTGGGTCTACAGCCAGATGATCCGCTGGGGGCAGGCGAGCTTTTCGCAGGAGGGCCTCGCCCGCGTCGAGGCGGCCTACCGGCCGGATCTCTACCGCGCCGCGCTCGGTGGAAGCGCCACGCCGATCCCGCTCGGCGAGTCCAAGCCCGAGGGGTCGGTTGCCGGCCACAGCGTGAGCACCCGGAAGGGCGAGACCCGGCTGTCGCCGGATCCCTTCATTGACGGCCGGACCTTCGATCCCGAGGCAATTCCCGAATACCTCGCCGGATTCGACATCAAGCGGTCGGGAGCCCTCGGGCCTGTTTCGGAGTAGCCGGTCCGCCCCTCGCTGGCGCGGAAATCGTCACGCTCGCTAGGCACGTCGCCTATTCTTTGGGCTTGAGCAAATCTGCGGCAGATTTCATTCTCGCGATGAAGTCGGCGTGACGTCGCTGTCGCGCTGCATGTGATCCGGCCACCGCCGACCGGATCGTCCCCTCGGGGACCAAACCTCTCGACACCCAACACAGATGCCCACGAGCGCGCCCTGCGGCGCGTCCGGCCATGGCCAAGTCGCAGCCGCGCCTTTCCGCGGACGGCGGAGCCTTGCCGACGTGGCGCAAGCGAGGCGGACGGATGAAGGAAAGACTGATTGTCATCGGCAATGGAATGGCGACGGGCCGCGTCCTCGAGACGCTGACCGAGAGCGCGCCCGGCCGCTACGACGTGACCGTCTTCGGCGCGGAGCCGCGCGGCAACTACAATCGCATCCTCCTGTCGCCCGTCCTGTCGGGCGAGAAGTCCTTCGCCGAAATCGTCACGCATCCCGCGAACTGGTACGCGGAGCACGGGTTCCGTTTCCATGCCGGCCGTCGCGTCACCGCAATCGATCGCGATGAACGCACCGTCGCGTGCGCCGATGGTCTGGTCGCGTCCTACGATCGGCTGGTGATCGCCAACGGCTCGCTGCCGATCCGCCTCGCGATCCCCGGGCGCGACCTTCCGGGTGTGGTGACCTACCGCGATCTCGACGATGTCGAGGCGATGCTGGCGGCCAGCCGGCATGGCGGCCGGGCCGTCGTCATCGGTGGCGGGCTGCTCGGCCTTGAGGCGGCTGCCGGCCTTGCCGCGCAAGGCATGGCGGTCACGGTCCTCCACCTCGCGCCGACCCTCATGGAGCGCCAGCTCGACCAGGCCGCGGGCTTCCTCCTGCAGCAGGAGATGGAGCGGCGCGACATCCGCATCGTCACCCGCGCCAACACGCACGAGATCACCGGCGTCGACCACGTCACCGGCGTCCGTCTCGACGACGGGCGGAGCTTTCCCGCCGATCTCGTGGTGATGGCGATCGGGATCAGGCCGAACACGGAACTCGCTCGCGATGCCGCCCTCGAGGTCAACCGCGGCATCGTCGTCGATGACGGCATGGCCACCAGCGACCCCGCGATCCTCGCCGTCGGCGAGTGCGTCGAGCACCGCGGCATCTGCCACGGCCTCGTCGCGCCGATCTTCGAGATGGCCAGGGTCGTTGGCCTCCGGCTCGCAGGCGAGCCCGCCGCTTATGTCCCGGCCCAGGTTTCGACCAAGCTCAAGGTGACGGGCGTCGACCTCTTCTCGGCGGGCGACTTCTCGGACGCCAGCGCTCGCCAGGAAATCCTGCTGCGCGACGCTGCCCGCAACATCTATCGCCGCGTCATCGTCGAGGACGACCGCGTCGTCGGCGCCGTTCTCTACGGCGAGACCGGCGACGGCGGCTGGTATCTCGACCTCATCCGCAACCGCACCAGCGTTGCGGCGATGCGGGACACGCTGATCTACGGCCGCGTCGCTGCGCTCAACGGGCCCGCCGATCCGCTCGCCGCCGTGGCATCGCTGCCGGACGATGCGGAGATCTGCGGGTGCAACGGCGTCTGCAAGGGCCGCATCGTCGACACCGTGCGGGCGCAGCACCTGTCGTCCCTTGAGGACGTTCGCGCCCACACCAAGGCGTCCGCATCGTGCGGATCCTGCACCGGGCTCGTCGAGCAGTTGCTCTCGGCGACGCTGGGCGATGCTTTCCAGGCGAAGAAGACCCAGCCGATGTGCGGCTGCACCGATCTGGGTCACGGCGACGTCCGCCGTCTCATCGTCGCCCGCGAACTGAAGTCGATCCCGGCAGTGATGCAGGCGCTCGACTGGCGGAGCTCCGGCGGATGCGCCAAGTGCCGGCCTGCGATCAACTACTACCTGATCGCGACATGGCCGGGCGAAGCGGAGGACGACAGCCAGTCGCGCTTCATCAACGAACGCGTGCACGCCAACATCCAGAAGGACGGCACCTATTCCGTCGTCCCGCGGATGTGGGGCGGGCTCACCAATGCCGCCGAACTCCGCGCCATCGCCGACGTCGTGGACAAGTTCGCGATCCCCTCCGTGAAGGTAACCGGCGGCCAGCGGATCGACCTTCTCGGCGTGGACAAGGAAGACCTTCCCGCCGTCTGGGCCGACCTCAACCGCGCCGGGCTCGTGTCGGGGCACGCCTACGCCAAGGGACTCCGGACCGTGAAGACCTGCGTCGGCTCCGAATGGTGCCGGTTCGGCACGCAGGATTCGACGGGGCTCGGCGTGAAGCTCGAGAAGGCCCTGTGGGGCTCGTGGACGCCGGCCAAGGTCAAGCTCGGCGTCTCCGGATGCCCGCGCAACTGCGCCGAGGCGACCTGCAAGGACTTCGGCGTCGTCTGCGTCGAGTCCGGCTACGACCTCCATCTCGGCGGCGCCGCCGGTCTCGAGGTCAAGCAGACCGAACTCCTCTGTCATGTCGCCACCGAGGCCGAGGCGATCGAGTTCGCGATGGCGACGATCCAGCTCTACCGCGAGCAGGGCTACTACCTCGAGCGGATGCACAAATGGGCGAAGCGGGTCGGCATGGACACCATCCGCGCGCAGATCGTCGACGACGCACCGCGCCGGGCAGCGCTCGTGGCCCGTTTCCAGCATTCCCAGACCGTGTTCCAGCGCGATCCGTGGGCCGAGCGCGTCGCTGGCCATGACGCGCACGAGTTCCGCCCGCTCGCCACGCTCCCCTATCTCGAGGCTGCCGAATGAACGCCAAGTCGCCGGTTCTCTGCCGCATCGGCCATGTCGACGATATCCCGCGCGAAGGGGCGCGGATCGTTCGGCTCGACACGATCGACATCGCCGTCTTCCGCACACGTGACGGCGGGATCTTCGCACTCGAGAACCGCTGTCCGCATCGCGGCGGCCCGCTCAGCGAAGGCATCGTCCACGGCAACGCGGTGACCTGCCCGCTGCACAACTGGGTGATCGACCTCGCGACCGGCCAGGCCACCGGCGCCGACTCCGGATGCGTCCGGACGGCCCGGGTCGAGGTCGGTCCCGACGGGGTGCTTGCCCTCGATCTCGCCTCCCTTCCGCTCTCTGCCGCGGCCTGAGGAGGCGAAGATGACCCTGTCGCAACGCCTCCCGATCGAAGTGCCGGCCGCGATCGCGCCGCTCTCGGTCCTCCCGGTGTTCCTGTCCCTCGCGGGCAAATCCGCGATCGTCGTCGGCGGGTCGCCCGCGGCGGCCTGGAAGGCCGAGCTTCTCGCCTCCGCCGGCGCCACCGTGGCCGTGGTCGCCGATGCGCCGTCGCCCGAGATGGAGTCCGTGATCCTCCGGGCGGGCGGGCACATCGCGCTGACGGACGCCGCACTGGCCGAGCTTCTCGAAGCCGGCCCGGCGGTCGTTGTCGCCGATGCCGGGGATGATGCGGAGGCGGATACGATAGCGGCGCACTGCCGGACCCTGCGGGTCCCGCTGAACGTCATCGACCGGCCGGCCTTCTGCAACTTCCAGTTCGGGACCATCGTCAACCGTTCGCCCGTCGTCATCGGGATTGCCACCACCGGGGCCGCGCCCATTCTCGGCCAGGCGATCCGCCAGCGGATCGAGGCGCTGCTTCCGGCCGGCCTTGCCGCGTGGGCTGGCCGTGCCGCCGCTGTCCGGGAACGGGTGATGCGGCTTCTCCCCGCCGGTCCGTCGCGTCGGCGGTTCTGGGAGGCATTCGTCGAGCGGGCCTTCGGCGGCGCACTGCCCGGCGAGGGCGTGGAGGACCTGGATCCACGGCGCTGGATCGGCGGCGAAGGCGAGCCGCGGGTCGGCCGCGTGACCCTGGTCGGCGCCGGTCCTGGCGACGCGGCCCAACTGACGCTTCAGGCGCTGCGCGCCCTCCAGTCGGCGGATGTCATCCTGTACGACGATCTCGTCACCCCCGAGGTGCTCGAACTGGCGCGGCGCGAGGCAAAGCGCATTGCGGTCGGCAAGCGGGGAGGGGGTCGATCGTGCCGGCAGGACGATATCAACGCCCTCCTGGTGCAACTGGCCGGAGCCGGCAACAGCGTCGTGCGCCTGAAATCCGGCGATCCCTCGGTATTCGGCCGGGCGGGCGAGGAGATCGATGCCTGCGCCGCCGTGGGCATCCCGGTCGAGGTCGTTCCCGGCATCACCGCCGCCTCGGCGCTCGCCGCCCGGCTCGGCATATCGCTGACCCATCGTGACGGCGTGCGGTCGGTCCGTTTCGTCACCGGCCACGCCTCGAACGGCGCCCTTCCCGAGGATCTCGACTGGCGGGGACTCGCCGACGCCCATACGAGCCTCGTCGTCTACATGGGCGGCGCGACGGCGGCGCCTCTCGCCCGGCGCCTGATCCGCCACGGGCTCGATCCCTCCACGCCCCTGGTTGTCGCCGAGGCCGTGTCGCGCCCGGACGAACGGATCGTCCACGGCGTCCTCCGGGATCTCGCCCGCGGCAGCTTCGCCTTCGGCCACGGTCCGGTCCTCCTCGGCGTCGGAGCGGTCTTCGCCCGCCGCGAGACATCTCCCGACCCCGCCCGGCCCGAAGCCGCGATTTCGGTTGCGCCTGCTCTCCTGACCTAAGCCCTCGACCCGGAAAGACCTGAAATGTCCTACGTCGTACCAGCAGATTTCGTGAAGAAGATGATCGACGCCGGTGAGGCGAAGATCTTCATGTCGACCCGCGATACGCTCATCAGGGCGTTCATGGCCGGCGCGATCCTGGCGCTGGCCGCCGCGTTCGCCATCACCATCAATGTTCAGACCGGCCAGCCGCTCGCCGGCGCCGTCCTGTTCCCGGTGGGCTTCTGCCTCCTCTACCTTCTCGGCTTCGACCTCCTCACCGGCGTCTTCATGCTGGCGCCGCTGCCGGTCTGGGACGGTCGTCCGGGCGCCACCTGGAAGCTGGTGTTCCGCAATTGGGGACTTGTCTTCGTCGGCAACTTCGCCGGCGCCTTCACGGTCGCCCTCATGATGTCGACCATCTTCACGTTCGCCTTCACCAACGAGCCGAACAATGTCGGGCAGGCGATCGGCACCATCGGCGAGGGGCGGACGGTGGGCTATGCCGAGCACGGCGCCGCGGGCATGCTGACGCTGTTCCTCCGCGGCGTCCTCTGCAACTGGATGGTCTCGACCGGCGTCGTCGCCGCGATGATGTCGACGAGCGTTACCGGCAAGGTGATCGGGATGTGGATGCCGATCATGCTCTTCTTCTACATGGCCTTCGAGCATTCGATCGTGAACATGTTCCTCTTCCCGTCGGGGCTCCTTCTCGGCGGCGACTTCTCGGTCGCCGACTACTTCATCTGGAACGAAATCCCCACCGTGCTTGGCAACCTGGTCGGCGGCGTCACCTTCGTCGGCCTGACGCTCTATGCCACCCACGCCCGGACCGGGAAGAAGCGGGAGCCCCGGATGCTCGACCACGGCGACACCAATCTCGCTCCGGCCGAGTAGCCCGCTCGCGCAGCTCCCGTCAGCGGATGTCGGCAACCAGGGGACGGTCGGGGAAACCTGGCCGTCCCGGTTCCGTTTCCATCGCGCGATCCGGCGTGGCAGTGCCGGACGGGCAGGCGGTACGTAGCGCGCATACGCCAGCGTCTCACGCCGGCGTGCCTCCGCAGCGCGTCCGGCCTTCGCCCTTTGGGGCGTGGCCTCCGAGGCAGTCGGCAGCGACGATCGTCCGCCCTGTCCCGGGGCATCCGGGCATTCGATGCCACGTGTACAATACAGGTCCCGGCCTTCATCAAACGTTCGCCAGAAGAACGACGAGCCCTCGGCCGCGGCGGAGATTCGGGGCAGACTTGGAGAATGCTCCCTGCGACCGTTTCTGCCCGCTCGAATCGACGCAGACGAATAGCCTTTCCGACAACCTGACCTTTCGGTCCGTTGACCGGGTTGGCGATCCTGGAGCATTGAGCGATATTGGCTTCTGGCGGCCGATGGCGCGCCGGGAGGGGGGAACATGGCAAGCAAACTCTTTGGACGGACGGCGCCGGCCGTCCTGGTCTTGGCCGCGGGAACGCTGGCGTTCGCCGCGCCCGTCGCACTCTTCGATCTGACCGGTCGTGCGATCGACCTTCCCGCTCCGGCGGAGCGGATAGTCACATTCCCGGTGCCGATGGCGGCGGCGATCATTGCGCTCGACGGCGGGATCGACCGCCTTGCGGGCATCCATCCGGAATCGAAACTTGCGATCGAGGAAGGCATTCTCGGCGAGTTCTTCCCTGGCGCCCGCGACATTCCCAGCGCGATCCTTGCCGATGGTGCGACCCGCGGCACCGTTCCCGACATTGCGGCGGTGCAGGCGCTGTCGCCGGACCTCGTCATCCAGTGGGAACACGCTGACCCCGGCGCAGGCATGCTGATCGATGCCGGGCTCGACACCGCCCTCCTTGTCTTTGGCACCGAGGAAAATGTCCGCGACGTCTTCATGTTGATTGGCGCGGCGATCGGCGAGACGGAGCGGGTCGACATGCTGCTGGCGTGGCGCGACGAGACGTCGGCCGCCATCGAGGAGGGACTTGCCACCATTCCGGCCGAGGACAGGCCGACGGTCGCCTACTTCTTCTACGCCCAGACGGACCTTCAGACCGAAGGCCGCGGCACGTATTTCGACTGGCAGATCCGACACCTCGGCGCGACCAACGCGGCCGCGGGGATGGAAGGCTGGGGTCCGGTGACCGATGCCGTCGTGGCCGGCTGGAACCCCGACATCATCTTCCTCGGCAATTTCGAGCCGGACCTTCACACCAACCGGATTTACAACGACCCGGATTTCGCCGGCACCACGGCGGCCCTCGACCGCCGCGTCTACCGCATGCCGCTCGGCGGCTACCGCTGGGGTCCGGGAAGCATTGAATCGCCGCTCGCGTGGATGTGGCTCGCCAACCTCATGTACCCGGACCATTTCGACTTCGACCTGCGCGCCGAGGTCCTCGAATGGTACCCGAGGCTGTACGGCCACACGCCCACCGAGGCGCAGATCGACGCCATCCTCGAGGTCGAACTGAACGGGGCGAGCGCGAACTACGAGCGCTTCCTGCCGCGGTAGCGCGCCGGCCCCCAAACCCGACCATGAACGGAGCTTCCCCATGAACGCCCCGACCATCTCCTTCGCCACACGCGCCTCCAGCCTGAGGCTGCGCCTCGGCCTGATGACCGCGACGGCCATCGGCGCCCTCGCAATGAGCGGCCCGGCCGCCGCACAGATGGCCATACCCGCCGACGCGAGCCCCACCTGCGTGGTCGAACCGGCGACCTTCCAGTCCTGGTTCATGGACGACGGGACCGGGCGCGACCAGCGGTTCAGGGTGGCCGACAGTGTCGGATTCCCCACCGACAACACGGCCTGCGACTTCTATGTCTGGGGCGCGCAGATGTTCCTCTGGCTCACCTCGCCGGCCGGCAGCGGGCTCGTCGTCGACGGGCCGGGCTTCTTCAACGTGTTGCCGGGGGACGCTTCGGGCCAGCGACTGCTGCAGCCCAACACCGACGATGCGCCGGTCGCCTTCGACCTCCGCGCCGGCAAGCCCGACGACATCGGCGAGTTCGGGCAGGCCGGCGGCGGCGGGGTGCTCCTCTCGCAGGCCGGCTCGCTCGTCTACTACGGCATCCACGTCAACGACCTTTACGCCTATCTCGTCACCGGACAGGACGCGGGAGCGCTGACGGGAACGGTCTTCCCCCGCAACGCCGACGACCTCGCTGCCGTCATGGCTTATGTGAACGCCAACTTCCCCGGCGCGATGGTCCGTGGACCCGACGGCCTTGCGATCGAACTCAAGACGTCATGGGTGGCGCTCGACAGCATCCCGAACGGGCTGCAGGACCAGTTCCTGACGATCGAGGCCGAGGTGCCGCGCTTCGTGGCGAGCGCCGACAACCTGACCTGGACCGAGGACGGCACCGAGATCATCAGTCTCGCGCTCACCGGCGTGCACATCGTGGGCTCGGTGCAGAACCATCCCGAACTGGTGTGGATCACCTACGAGCACGTCCTGAACGCGCCTGACGCTGCGTATTACTATACCAACTCGGCCGGCGCCGTGGCGCTGCATCCCTACGACGCGTCCGGCACGTTCCTGTTCGCGGCCACCGGCGCTCCGGCAGACCCCGCCAACATCGAGTGCATGAAGGAGAACGCCGGGGGGATCGCTGCCGTGATGGACCAGGCAACGCCCGCCGCCCCGGTCTGCGCGGGCGGTGTGGTGCCGACCCATGTGGTGCGGACCTATCCGTGGGGCGGCACGGCCAACTCGCAGGACGCGGACGTGGTGACGAACAACACGCTGCTCCTTTCGGTCAACAACTCGATCCGTCCGCAACTCGCCTCCGGCGATCCGCGGGCGAACTACGTCCTCACCGGCGGCATCTGGACCAGCGCGCCAAGCGCCACCGCCGACGCGCCGATCCCCAATGCCGCCAACTTCGCCGCGACCGATCTCCGCGGCTCTCCCTTCCTCGCCAACACCACCATGGAGACCTACCGGCAGGGGACGAACTGCTTCACCTGCCACAATGTGGCTGCCACGGATGCCACCGGCTTCGGCGTGTCGCATATCTTCAGCCGGATCATCCCGCTCGTCCCGCCAGCGCCATAGGGCCGCCGTGCCGGCTTGCCGGCGTGGCCGTTGGAACGGCCGGCGGTGCTTTCGGCCCGCTGCCGATTGCCCGGGAAGCCGTCGTCGCCTCGTGCGGCGCCGCGTCGGCCGACAACGGTCACCGAGGCCTCATGATCGCCTCGAGAGGGTCCTCTGGATGGCAGGGTCGGCGGGTCGATCGCCGCCGGCGACACCTCGGGGGTTGGTAGACCTGTCCGATTACCGGCGTGCCTTCAACCCTGGAACCCGAACGGTGCAGTCGCGTTCCGGCAAGGGGCTGCAACGGAGCCGCACGATGTACCGCGCCTTCCTGGGAGTTGCTTTCGCCGTCGGTCTCGCGGCGCCGATGGCCGCCGCGCAGGAGGTCGACGGATGCCCGGCCGGGACGTTCGAGACGCTGCTGACGCCGGACGGCGCGACTTTGACGATCCTGTTCGACTCTTTCGTCGTGGAACTGGCTGACGGCGACGGTACCACCCGGGCCACCTGCAACCTCCATATCCCGCTTCCACTGCCGCCCAACACGAGCATCGGGGTCTACAAGGTGGACTACCGCGGATTTGCCTATCTCGCCGCGCAGCAACAGTTCGAATTCGAGATCACGTACGGCTTCAATGACGGGCGCGACCATTCCTACCGGCGACAAATCCGTGGCGCTGCGGATGAGAACTTCGCACTGTCCCAGACTATCGGCGCCGGATTGATGCGGCGCGTCGGTTGCGGCGCGTCGGCCGCGCTGGACATCCATGCCGTGATTGCGCTCGACGCGAGAGGTCGTCCGGGTCAGGCATATGCTGGCCTGGATACCTACGACGGCGCGCCGCGGGGTGGCCTCGTATACCAGTTCCAGTTGCGTCCCTGCGGTCGCCAGCAATAGCGCATGCGCGCAGACGCTGGAGTTGACCGGGATACCTTGCGGTGCCGACGGTCACCGCATCCCCAGCTGGGGAGCGGGAGAAGAGGCGGAGGACGGCTGACGACGGTTCGCGCGAGCTTCCGGCGAAGCCACCGCGCCCTGAGTGTCGATGGCGGCGGATGGCGTCGGGGGTGAACGCACTCGATCGACGGATCGGCCCTACAGGTATCCCTTGTCCTTGGCGATGGCGAAGGCTTCGGTGCGGTTGCGGGCGTTCAGCTTGAGGATGGCCGACGACAGGTAGTTCCGGACCGTTCCTTCCGACAGATGCAGCCTCTCGGAGATGTCGGAGTTGGGCAAGCCCTCGCCAACGAGACGAAGGACGTCCCTCTCCCGCCCCGTGAGGGGATCGGCGCCTTCCCACGCAGCCACCGCCAGTTCCGGTGCCACCACGCGTTCGCCCCGGTGAACGCGACGCAGGGCGGCCACGAGATCGGTGATCGGGGCGTCCTTGAGGACATAGCCCGCAACCTTCGCATCGAGGGCCTGACGCAGATATCCCGGGCGGGCAAAGGTCGTGAAGATCACGACGCGGATCCCGGGGTTCTCGTCAGCCAGTCTGCGCGCCACGTCGAGACCGCTGAGGCCGGGCATCTCGATGTCGGTGAGCACCACGTCGGGACGATGCTTTCGCACTGCCTCGAGAGCCTCTTCGCCGTTGCTCGCTGTGGCGACCACCTCGACGTCGGCTTCGAGCTCGAGGAGCGAAGCGAACGCGCTGAGGACCATCTTCTGGTCCTCGGCGAGGACTACGCGGATCATGGGGCACCCACGGGAATGGTGACGAGAAGACTCGTTCCCGGCCCTGTCGTAAATGCCAGCGTGCCGCCGGCCGCCACAACCCGCTCGCGCATTCCCCGCAATCCCGAGCCCTCCGGGTCCCTCGACCCGCGGCCGTCGTCGCTCACGAGGAGAGAGACCTCGCGGGGCCCCCTGTTGAGACTGATCCGACACGACCGGGCCTCCGCGTGGCGCACCACGTTAGTGACCGCCTCCCGGAGGGCAAGGGCGAGAACCGTCTCCACCGAGGGGGCGAGGTCCAGGCGCCATTCCCCCTCGATGCTCGACTCAACTCCGGCTGCATTCAATGCCGTGGTCGCCTTGTCCAGTTCGTCGGTCAGGACGACCTGCTGCCAGCCAGCCACGGTTTTTCGCACGCTGGCCAAGGTTTCACGGGCAGTCGCCTCGATGGCTGCCGCTTCTTCGACTGCCCGTCCGGGGTCGGTGCCGGCGAGCCGCTGTACCAGCTGACTGCGAAGGGCGATGGCGGTGAGCGCCTGGCCGGCGAGGTCATGGAGGTCGCGGGCGATCCGCTCCCGCTCGGTGACGGTCGCCAGATACTGCACTCGTGCATTCTCCGCTCGGAGCGAGGTCGTTTCCCGGCTGAGGCCGATGTCCGCCTCGACCGAGAACCCGATCAACCAGATCAGGGGGAGGGCGGGACCGAAAGCGAGGAAGACAAACGGTGGGGGAATTGGGGACAGGGCCATCGCCGCGACCGTGAGCAGCGTGAGGACACCGAGGCGCCGGATCAGAGCGCGGCGAGATACGAATCCCGCGAAGAGCGCAGCGGAATAGATCGGAACCACCCCCATCGCGGCGGTTCCCAGCAAGGTGCTGACCACACCGACCGCCAGCATGACCACCGCCGCGGGGGTGCGAAACGCGCGGTGTCGGATCGCGAACATGTAGATGACCGCACAGGCGATTGTCGTGGCGGCGGCCACGACCCAGTCGCCGGCCGTGGAGTCGGGGTTGAAGGCTGGACCGAGGAACAGGAAGAGCAGAAAGCCCAGGTACAGCCATTCGGGAAAGCCGGAGCGGTGCACCGACCTCTCCCGAACGGCCGACTCCTGGCTCATGGCCGAGCAGAACGGTAGGTGAGCGCTGCCACCGTCGCGCCCACGACTGCCGTCAGGCCCAGGACGGCGAGATGCCCCAGCCACGCGCCGCCCTCCACCTGGACCATGGCGAGTTGCGCCAGGTGGTAGGTGGGCATGAACTCGCCGATCGAAACGACCCACTCGGGCATGATCTCGTGGGGGAACCACAAGCCCGACAGGATGACCATCGGCATGAGGATCGCGTTCAGGATCGCCGCCGAGGCGGTGGTCCCGGCGAGGGCGCCGACGGCCAGACTAAACAGGGCGAACGGCATGGCGCCGAGCACCAGGACGACGAACACCCGGAGCAGCGTGCCGACGTCGACCGTCATGCCTCCCACGAAAACAGCAACGACGGTAATGGCGAGAAGGACAGCTACCGCATAGGGAACGGCAGCGATCACCTTGGCCAGGAGCGTCATCGACAGCGGGATTCCGGAGACCCTTTTGACGCGGAGCCACCCTCGGTCGCGGGCGTCGGCCAGCCCGATGCCGGGGCTCAGCATCACCACGGCCAGAACGGCAAAGGTGCCGTATGGAGCGATGATGCTCGCGTCGGTGGCGCCCTCCGGGCCGAACAGACCAATGAACATCGCGAAGAAGAGAACCGGCATCAGCACCGAGAAGAACAGTGTCGCCGGTTCCCGCCGCATCGCCAGCAGCTCGTCCCGGACTTCGAGTTTCATCATCTGCCCGGTCATGCCGCCACCCTTTCTCTGTCAGTGGTGAGTTCGGAAAGCACTTCGTCAAGGGAAGGCGTCGCCACCTCGAGGTCGCGGAGGTCTCTGTCGAGATCGAGGAGGACTCGGACCACGGGCTCCGCATGGATCGCCGTTATCACCATCCTGTCGGCCTCGGCTGAGGCGCTGACGACGTCGTCGACCGCCCTGATCGCCTCGACCGGAACACGCGTGCGCGCGGAGATCCGACGCCCCGGCAGGAGCCGCCTGAGTTCATCCGGGGTGCCTTCTGCCACCACCCTGCCGCCGTCGAGCACGACGACACGATCGGCGACGGCCGCCGCCTCCTCCACAATGTGCGTGGTGAGGAGGATTCCGGTTCCCCCTCGGCGTCGTTCGGCAAGCGTCAGCCAGAACGCCCGCCGCGCCGACACGTCAAGACCCACCGTGGGCTCGTCGAGAACCAGGAGCGCCGGATCGCCCACCAGGCCCATCGCCAGCTGGAGCCTTTGCTGCTGGCCACCGGAGAGATCGGACGCACGCCGTTTGCGTACTTCGTCCAAACCCATCTCGTCCAAGGCGCGCTGCGCCGTCGCAGGATCGCCGCCCGCCCGGGCGGCGGCTCCTTCCACGACCTCGGCGACCGTCAGGGTCCGGGGGAACCCGACATCCTGCTGCACGACCCCGAGGCGCCGTCGCACGATCGCCTTGGCCGGGTCGCCGCCCGCCACGGTCACCGTGCCGGACGTAGGCTTGATCAATCCAACGATCGATCGAACCAGTGTGGTCTTGCCAGCTCCGTTGGGGCCGAGCAGGGCCACGAACTCGCCCTCCTGGATCGACAGGCTGACCCCAGCCAGAGCTTCAACAGCGCCGTATCTGTGCCTGAGATTATTGACCGCGAGTACTGATGACATGGCGTCTTCTCCTTTCCGCTCCGAGAATGCGGAAAAGAGGGCTCAGGCGGCAGTGCCCCAAGGCAGGAATTGGAGATGACAGATGTCATGGTCAAACGCTTTGCACCCAGCCCTCGCTGAGCGGTTCCGAGCCGGCGTGTTGGTGTCGCCGGCCTGCAGCCAGTCGTTGCGCAGGTGGCGGGCCAACGGCCACGAATTGGCATCGGGCGGCGATGGGCCTGGAGGAGATATATCCTCGCCGGCAACTCGAGCCATCGGTACTTTTCGGCGTGCTAAGTCCCGGAGATAACGGGTGAATACGCACCAGGCCGCTGCCACGGCATTGCTTTTGCGCGCCGAGGCAAGTAGCAGTTGCGGACCCGCTCCGCGGTCAAGACGTGCTACCCTTCTGGATCAGCAAGGTAAAACGCTGCGTTGTCGGCGTCGGAGGTTCGATGACTGCTGCAATCGCTGAGAGCCGGCCGGCGCCCCTCGGCGACGGCCCGGCGATTGTCGTCCGCGACCTTCGCATGCGCTATGGCACAACCGACGTGCTGCACGGGGTCGAGTTCACCGCGCGGCGCGGGGAGGTCCTGGCGCTGCTCGGACCCAACGGCGCTGGCAAGACCACGACGATCGAGATCCTGGAGGGGTTCCGCATCCGGTCGGCGGGTGAAGTGAGCGTGCTGGGTACGGACCCGGCCCACGGCGACGAACGCTGGCGCGCCCGGATGGGCATCGTGCTTCAGTCCTGGCGCGATCACGGCAAGTGGCGTGTCCGCGACCTGCTGCACCATCTTGGCCAGTACTATGTGCCGTACTCGACACCGGAGCGAACGCGGCCGGCCGACACCGATGCGCTGGTCGCCGCCGTGGGTCTCGGCGAGCAGGCGGACAAGAAGATTTCGACGCTTTCCGGTGGGCAACGCCGCCGTCTCGACGTCGCCATCGGCATCGTCGGCCGCCCGGAACTTCTGTTCCTCGACGAGCCAACCGCGGGTTTCGATCCTCAGGCCCGGCGCGAGTTCCATGCCCTGATCCTCGATCTGGCGAAGACTGAGGAAACGACGATCGTTCTCACCACGCACGACCTCGGTGAGGCCGAGAAGCTCGCCGACCGGATCCTCATGCTTGCGGGCGGACGGATCGTCGCCGACGGCACCGCCGACGAGCTCGCCAGGCAGGTGTCCGCGCGGGCGGAAGTACGGTGGAGCCGCAACGGCCAGCATTTCGTCGAAAGTGTCGAAGACCCCACCGGCTTCGTCCGCCACCTCTTCGCCGAGCACGGCGAGGCGATCGGCGATCTCGAGGTCCGTCGCGCCAGCCTCGAGGACACCTACATGGCCATGGTCGTCAGTCACGAGGCCACGGGGCCTGACGCTGCCGTCGCCGGATGGACCGGAGCCGTCCAATGAATCCCGTCCGTCACGCAGCCCGACTCGGCCTCAGGCGTGGGCTCGCCGAATTCCGCCAGTCCATGACGTCGGCGGAGGACATCGGCTTCCAGATCTTCTTCGCGGTAGCCTTCCTCGCCGTCGTCTTCTTCCAGCGCGGTTCGACCATCGAGGGTACCGACATGTCGGTGGCGATGGCGACGCTGCCCAGTCTCGTCGGCCTGCAAATCGCGTTCGGTGGCATTATGGGTGCGGCCGGCGTGCTGACGATCGACCGCGGTGACGGGACGCTCCTGCGCGCCAAGGCGATCCCCAACGGCATGCTGGGCTATTTCGTGTCGCGTATCACGAGCGCGGCGCTCGGAACGCTGATGAGCATGCTGATAATCTTCCTGCCGGGCCTGCTGCTCGTGCCCGAGCTTGCCGCGGTCAGCCTCTGGAACTGGCTCTATCTGCTCCTTATCGCCGCGTTCGGGCTGCTCGCCACGTTGCCGGCAGGCGCCATCATCGGCTCGATGACCAAGAGCCCCAACGGACTCTTCCTCTACGTGATGCTCCCCGTAATGCTGGTCACCGGCATTTCCGGCATCTTCTATCCGATCACGGCGCTGCCGGAATGGGTTCAGTGGCTGGCGCAGGTCTTCCCGGTCTACTGGCTCGGCCACGCCGTGCGTTGGGTCTTCCTGGCGGACACCGGCGCTGCGGCGGAAGTTGCCGGCGTGTGGCGGCTGCATTGGGCGGCCATCGTGCTCGGCGCCTGGTCGATCGCTGGCCTGGCCATCGCCCCGGGGGTCCTTCGCCGGATGGCACGCCGTGAGTCAGGCTCGGTCGTCGCCGAGCGCCGGCGCGAAGCGATGCAACGCATGGCCTGACGCCCCGGCGGCCATCGCGTGGCGCCGACCGCCGGTGCCCTCGCGGTGTTGGCGAGACGGGCCGCGTGATCACTCGACGAGGGTAATGGCATCGGACGGCGGAGAAGCGCCGGGATCCCGATGCCCGGGTGCGCAACGAGCGGCGTCAGCGGACAGCCAGCGAATGCCACCGGCCCGAAAGGCCCCAAAGCTGGCGCCCAGCCCCACCCGTCGGCGCGGCGCGGGGTGGTCGGCACCGCCCGCAGCGCCTATGTCATCAGGGTACCCCCAGCGAAAGGAAGATCATGCTGTATGTCGACGTCCCCACCTTGCCCGAGATAAAGGCCCTTGTGTCCGCGCGCGCTGACGCCTGCGTTTCCATCTACGTGCCGACCACGCCGCAGACCCAGCACGTGGGCGCAAGCCGCATTGCCTTTGGCAACCAGACGAGGATGGCGCTCCAGCAGCTGGAGCAGGCGGGGTTCGACAAGCGGCGCGCGGCAGCTCTTGCCGCGGCACTCGACGCGCTTGGCGAGGACGACGATTTCTGGCGGGTGCAGGCAAACAGCGTGGCCGTTCTTGCCACACCGGACAGCCTGCGGACCTTTCGGCTGGCAACGGCCGTGCCGGCCCTGACGGAGGTTTCCGATCGCTTCCACATCAAGCCGCTGCTTCGGGCTGTCGCCTTCCCGCAAACGGCCTATGTCCTGGCCCTCTCGGAGAATGCCGTTCGCCTCGTCGAAGTGTCCGCCGACCTGCCCGCGGAGCCGGTCAGGGTGCCGGATCTGCCCCGTAGCGCCGCGGACGCTGTCGGACGGGCATCGGTCAACAATCTCACGCAGAACACCCGCATCGCGAACGCGGAAGGTCAGACGGTCCTGCTTCGGCAATATGCGAGGCAGGTCGATGCCGCATTGCGGCCGGTCCTGGCTGGTCGGGACTCCCCGCTGATTCTGGCCGCGGCTGAGCCGCTCGGTCCCATCTTTCGCGGCGTGAACACCTATCCCGCGCTTCTTCCCGACGGCATTGCGGGCAGCCCCGACAGGACGAGCGACAGCGATCTGGCCGGCAGCGCACGCCAGGTTCTCGACCGCCACTACGCCGCGGAGGTGGCTTCTGCGCGGACATTGTTCGAGGAGCGTTTCGGACAGCGCCGCGCGACGACTGATGTTGGCGAAGCTGCCCGCGCCGCGACGCATGGTGCCGTCGAACTTCTCCTCGTCGATATGGACAGCGTGTTGCCTGGCACGGTCGACGACGACACGGGCGCCGTCACCTTCGCCTCCGAGGCGAGCGCCAGAACCTACGGCGTTGTCGACGAGATCGCAGGACGGGCGATCCTGACCGGAGCCAAGGTGCTTGCCGTGCGACAGGGCGACATACCGGACGGCGCGCCCGTGGCGGCGACCCTTCGCTACGCACAGTGACGGCCCGCGAATCATGCGCCGCAGCGACGTATGGCGGTAGTTCGCCGTCGATGCCGCGACGCTCATGACCGGCGGTGACAGCCGACGCGGTCAGGTTGAGAGCCGAAAGAGAACGTCGCGGGCGGGGGTTCGGGAAGGGAGAGCGACTGAGATCCAGCATTCTCCGCCCCGGGGGCGCCTGTTCAGGCTCATGGGGCTGGGCCGGGGACGGTTGTTCTCGCGCCTTGGCAACTTCAGGCCCCGCACATTCTACGCTGGCAACAGCCTCTCGGTTGAGTGACTATGGAGTTCATCAGTTTGCTGGCCGTCGCCTGCTGATCGGCGCAAGTATCGCCAGCAGACACAGTGACAAATATTGCCCGCCACGCCGTCCCCGGGACAGGAACCCGCAAGGCCTCAACTCATGGTTCGTCGGCCCTCGAGCAGCAACGCCACCGACGGTCCCGTGCTCAGGAGCGGGACCCTCGGGCTCGTGCTCCATGACGCTGGCGTAGAGTTGTCGGCAACCGAGCGCCGCGGGCGACGCCGAATTCCCTTCGACGAGCTCACCCGTGTCCGGGTAGGGCTCGAGCCGCTCGGCGGCGGCGGGGGTGGCCAAATGGTGATGAGATGGCGCCATCGCTGCATTCTCTGGGTCAAGGGCGAGAAGACGGCTCTTCGTCTGACTGCCAATCCGGGTGATCCCGACTACGAGGGTTTCATCGTCCCCGCTGTCGAGACGTTGCTGAGGCGCGGCGTTCGCGTTCAACAGGGTGTCGGCTACTTCACGCCGCTGGTCCTGGTTGTCCTGCTGGCGTCTATCCTCGCACTCCTGATCCCGGCGTTCGTAGCGGGAGACCCCAGTCTGCGTCTCGCGGTGGCCCTTGTCGGCCTCGGCGTCATGGCGGTTGTTTCCGTGATCCTCGCCTGGGTCACGCTCACGCACCTGCCGCGACGGATCGAAACATCGGCGCCCATTTCACGTCTGGTCGAGCGCGGACGTCGCATCTCCGCGCGCAGGCGGCGAAAAGGGAGCTGATCGGCGGAGCGTCCGCGGCCCGGATGGACGTGCATGGTTCCGCAGGGAACGGGCGGGGACGCCCCTCGGCAGCATCGGCTGCCGACCGCTTCGTCAAGGAAGGGAGATGGGAATGAGGCGTGTCATTCTGGCGGGACTAGCCAGCGTCGCGGCAACGGCGGGGCTCTCCGCAACGGTCTTCGACGGACGCTGGGCGCTCCTTGACATGCCCTGCGCCGACGAGACGGCGATACTGGCGATCAACACCATAAGGGGCGACCTGCTGTTCGCGGAGACGCGGTGCATCCTCGTCATGGACGAGGCAATCGGCGACTACGGCCTGGCGTGGAATGTGGAGTTGATCTGCTCGGGCGAGGGTGAGTCCTGGGTACGCAATCTGCTCCTGGCGGTCGTTCAGCCGCCGGGCGGAGGGCCGGATTTGCTCGTCGAGGTCGACTATGAAGACGGCTTCGTCGTCGGCCGGGCGCGCTGCGGATGAGCCGCCGGGCTTGAGCCGCGGGGCCATTTGAGCCGCGGCGCGCCTGCGACGCGAGATTCCCTCGTATCCGCTCCGGTCCGTACCAGGAGCTGCGCAATCGAGCCAATCGCCGCCCTTTGCGAGGTATGATCACGAATGGTCCTCCATCACCATCCGAACAGCGCGTTCCCGTAGTTTGGGCGAATACCTTCGTCCTTTCTGCCTGTCCGTCGCTCCTTCCTCTCAGAGTTGGAGCCTCCGACAGACCCCGGGGCGGTTCACTCCTCTCCACAGCGTCGGCGTGGCTGAGAGAGGAGGTGGAGAACTCTGGCTCTTGTACAGTCGGTTCGCTGTGGCGATCCTTCGGACGGGCGCCCGCGCCACCAGATCAGAGAACCAGAGGGGAAAATGAGGATTATCGCAGGAGTCGTGACCGCCACGGCAACGCTGCTGGTCGCAGGAGGGATAGCTGTTGCGGGCGGCGCACCGAAACCGCCGCCTCCATCCGCGCCAGCGGAGATAGCAAAGCCGCCGCCCGCGTCGCTTCCTGCCCCAGCGCCGGCAAACGCCAGCCGGATGACGATCCCACTTTTCACCGATTTTGAGACACCGGCCCATGCCGACTTCGACGACTTCGTCGCGGAATCGCTCAGGGGTGCTCTCGTCGATGGAGCACTGCTGGTCGTGAGCCGCCGGGACCCTGGCGGCGGTTCCTTCAGCGTTCAGAACTTGGCGGAAGCCGGCACACCGGCGGTGTATGTCGACGTGAACGCGCTGTTCGATGACGGTGAGGAGCCGGGTGACCTTCTGGTCGGGCCGGGCCTTGTGATCCGCCACGGCGCCAGTGATGATCGCCGCTCCTTCTACGCGTTCCTGCTGACGCCGTCGGGTTACACGATCGTTGCCTGGATCAATGGCTCTATCAGCCAGAGGATCGAGGGCGCCCTGCCCGACGGGCGTGCCGGAGATGCCGTAACCCTCGCCGCGCGGCAGACCGAAGACGGGGCCGAGTTCTTCCTCAACGGACTGAGTGTAGCGATCTTGTCGGACAGCGAGATTGCCGGCACCGGCCTGGGGCTCATCGTCTTCGGCAGCGGCACGTTCACCTTCGACAATTATGGGCTGAACAGCCGTGGCGAAATCAGCAGCGCGCCATCGCCCTAGCAAGTTCGGAGGACTCTGCCGAAACAGCGCAGACCCGCGCCTTTTGAGCATCCAATCCCGCCAGCAGAGAGCAGTTGGCAGGATGGGATGGCAGAGGGAGAGCGACTGAGATCCAACATTCTCCGCCTTGTGGAGAGAACAGTTTCGCAAGCGCCGACGAGGTCGCTAGACGCCAGCTCCGAGTCATGGCTCGGCGGTCGTGCCTCCGTCTTTTTGCAGACGACGATGCTTTCGGTGCGACGGGCGCCTTGCACCCCCTGACTCGTGGGCCGCCTGGGTTTCCCCGGCGGCCCGAAGTCACAAGGCCTTCGCCAGCGTGCTGCGTGGCTTAGAAAGGCGGCAGCGGCATCCCCCAGCGGCCTGCGATTGCAGCCAGCGTGCCGTCGGCCTTGACGGCTTCCAGCGCCGCCTGCATCTGGCCAAGAAGGGCTGTGTTGGTGTTGTGTACGGCCAGAGTACCGTAGCCAACGCTCGTTGGAGCGAAACCTTCGGCGAGCTTGAGGTCCTGCCACTGCCCGAGGACAGCCTGCTGGTACCCGAACGAGGCGCCCGCCCGGAACCAGCCCGTTATCTCACCTGATACGAGCGCTGCGTGGATTTCCTCGTACGTGCGGTACTCTCGGGTCTCGACTCCAGCGTCCCTGACCGGTGCCAGCACGCCGGTCTCACCGCCGATCACAGCGCCCGCGGCAGCAAAGTCGGCCAGGGTTCGATAAACGTTGTCGTTGGTCGCGAGGACGACGATCACCGTCGGGCTCGTAAGGATAGCGCTGGTGAAAGCGAGCCCGGCCTCGCGCCGTTCCGTGTTGGGACCAAGCGCCGAGCACAGCACGTCGGCGGTGCCATCGGCAATCGCTGGAATCATGTCGGCAACGACGGTCTGCTGGAATCCGGCTATCGGGAGCCCGGCACGATCCGCGATCGCCGTCATCAGTTCCTCGCAGTAACCCTTGAACGGGTCGGCGGTGAAGACGGCGACTCGCACCGCGTCCGTCTGCCCAAAAGTGGTGCCGGTTGTCCCGGCCATGGCCAGTGAGAGCGTTGCAGCGGCCAGAATCGATCTCTTCTTCGTCATTGGTCTTTCTCCCCTTTTGGCCGCGGCCCGCGGCGCAAATGGAGACTGCACGCGTTGGCGCCCGCCCAGGGTGACGTACGTCACACTGCGACAGAACCAATCCAATCTTCGTTGGAGGAGCGGTCAGGGACCAGCCGTCGCTGACGAACGGAGACGTTGTCCGGGCGCCCGCCGAGTTGAGGTCCCCGGCATTGACGGATGACCAGTCGGCGGAGCGTATTCCACGTCGGACCGGCCGGGCCGCTGCCCGCCGGCGGTCATCGAGAGAAGAGCAGCTTTGTCGTAGCAGCGAGGCGGGCGGCCTTCGCACTACACGACGCAAATAGCGGAGATCCGGGAATGCCGCGCGAGATTATCTCTGGCAATGGCCTGCCGAAACCGTCGCCCTACTTCAGCCCGGCCGTCAAATGTGCTGGGCTCGTCTTTGTGTCGGGGACGGGGCCCTATGACCCCGTCACGGGCACTCTCGTTGGCAGCACTATCCAGGAGCAAACCTCGCGCGCTCTCGGAAACATCGCGTCGATCCTTGAGGCTGCCGGGACCAGTCTCGACAAGGCGGTCAGCGCCACGGTCATCCTGGCAAACGAAGAGGAATTCGCCGGCATGAACGAGGAGTGGCTGAAGTGGTTTCCCGTCGATCCACCGGCTCGCCACGGAGCCAAGCTCCCGGTGAAGGTACCCGGTCTGAAGATCTCTATTGCCATGATTGTTGAGGCATAGCTGAACGGGCTTGGCAGATGACGTGATGACCAAGGCGATGAGGTCGTCCTGTTGAACCGATAGGCGCGACGCGAATTGCGATGACGCAGCGGGCAGGGACCGTCGCGATGGACAATTTCTCATCCGCGGCTATCGACGCCCTTCGCGACAGCCACTTCACGGCCTGGCGGACGCTCTCGGCCAAGCGAAAATCGCAAGCCAACTCCGAGCGTGAAAGCAAGTAAGTGCCGGACCCTACGGAACGGCGCAGTTCAGAGGCCCAGAGAATAAGGCCCAAGAGAGAACGCCGGAGCCTACTAGGCGGTTAGCCAATTCGGAGGTTCTCTCCGAAACGGCGCAGAACCGCGCACCTCTCGCGCCCGGTTGGATCAACGGAGAACCGTTTGGCAGGAAGGGATGGCGGAGGGAGAGCTACTGAGATCCAACGTTCTCCGCACGTGGCGGTATAGAGCTGCGATCTTCCTAAATTGCAGGTAGTACGGCGAGCCCCACGGTTTTCCGAAAGGAATTTGAATCGGCACCACGGTCCTTCTCTCCTGCTCGACTCGCGAGGAGGCCGAGAGGTCCAGTCGGCGAAGCTGCTCTGGACCGCGATGTCCCTCGACCACGCTCGGTTAAGCGTCATCTCTTGGGGCAGCCGGCGGTCGCGGTTCGGCGCCGGCGATATGCTGACGAGGTTCGCCGCCGACGTGGCCGGACGAAGCACGGCTCCCCCGGTTGCCCGGAGAAGCCGCGATCGTTGACCGAGCGCCGCTCAGCTCGCGGCCGGATATCCAATCTTCTCAAGGACAGCCCGGATTTCCGCGATCGGCACCGTGGTCTCAATAGCCACCTCGTGCGCCGGGATGTCGGTGCGGACGCTAGCCGTCGGATCGACGCCGGTAATTGCGCGCGTCACGCGGCCGGCGCAGGCGTCGCAGTGGAGCTTGGGAACCTGAAGCTTGTACATTGTCGAACTCCTTCGTCTCGTTCGACACCCCATGTGGGGCTTCCCAGCGTGGTAGGGTCAAGAATGGGCCCGCTGCGACCGCCCGTCGCAGGGCGCGGTCACTAAGCCCTTGAC
>JAHCJY010000007.1 GCA_026126065.1 Bauldia sp.
ATGCGCGGCGCGCTATCGCCTGCGCGGGCGCACCGGCGGGCGGCGTGGAGAAACCGCCTTTGCGGCGACCGCAGGAATCGGGGAAGCCTTTGCTTCCGCCTCGCCCAGCGAGCCTTTCGTCGACGGCACCGCATTCGGCTGACGCGGGTCGATCGCGACCGCAGCCCGGAGGGCACGGGCGAGCGCCTTGAAGCAGGTCTCGGCGATGTGGTGGCTGTTGACGCCGTAGAGGGTCTCGACGTGCAGCGTGATGCCGGCGTTCTGGGCGAACGCCTGGAAGAACTCGCGGACGAGGTCGGTGTCGAACGTACCGATCTTGGCGCGCGGGAACTCGACCCGCCAGACGAGGAACGGCCGGCCGGAGATGTCGACGGCGCAGCGCGTCAGCGTCTCGTCCATCGGCAGGTGCACGTCGGCGTAGCGGACGATGCCCTTCATGTCGCCGAGCGCCTTGCGCAGCGCCTGGCCCAGCACGATGCCGGTGTCTTCCGCCGTGTGGTGGTCGTCGATGTGGAGGTCGCCCTTGGCGGCGATGCGAAGGTCGATCAGCCCGTGGCGCGCGACCTGCTCGAGCATGTGGTCGAGGAAGCCGATGCCGGTCGAAATGGCGGCAGTCCCCGTACCGTCGAGGTCGACGGTGACGGAAATGTCGGTCTCCTTCGTGCGCCGTTCTACCGTGGCACCACGCATCGCTCTGTCCTTTGTGCGGATTTCGCGCCGCGAATAGCAGATGCGGCGGATTCTCGCCAGTTTTGCAGCAACCCGTGAAGGAAGCGTCAGCAGTGGGACGATAGTTGCCCGGTCGGCGTCTGGCCGTCGCCAGACGCCCTGCTCGATCGCCGGCTCAGGCGCTGACCGCCTTCCAGTGCTTTGCCGTCTTCACCTTCTTCTTCGCCTCCTCGGAAGCAAAGAACTGGACGTTGCCGCAGGTGACGCAGAGCCAGGGGCGAATCTTTGCCGAGAGGAAGTGGCTGCCCAGCCCGGGAAGAAGCTCTTCGCCGGAAAGCGAGAACGCTGTCTTGTACTCGTAGATCTCGGTCGAGCGGCAGATCGGACAGGGATGCATGAGGGCTTTCTCGTCGAGGTCGTGGGTGTCGATGTCCAGTGCTGCAGCCAACGCCTTCTTCGATTGAAGCGATGCAGAACCGTCCCGCTCGACGCGCTGAATGGTCCGCAAGTTCAGTCCGGATGCCGCGGCCAGCTCGTCTTGCGACCAGGACCGCTCATTTCGCAGCCGGACCAGCAATTCGGCATCTATCTTCATCGCCGGTTCCCGATCCGTTTCAATGATCGCCGACTGTATCCATCCTCGCGGAATGACCAACGGCTCCGCCGCGAAAGTGACCCGGCGATCGTACGACAGTCTTACGGCACCTCCGGGCATGGCGATGCTCGCAGGCCGGTCGTGCCCCGTGTCCGATGGGCCGAGGTCCCAAGATGGGACACCGCCAGCACGCCGTGCCCGGCGGTGTCCTGCTGCCCTTTCGGCAGGGGTTTGCACATCCCCTCCCCCGCCCTACATGAGCCCGTACCGCCGACCGATGCCTCATTCCGAGGGCCGGCCCCGGCGCTCATGGAGGGTGCCCTGTTGGCCCTTGCGATCATTCTGGCGACCGCCTTTGCGGTTGCCGCCGCGCTCGCAGCAGCGCGGTCAGCTACCCCCGCCCCACAGCTCGTTCCGATCCCGGTCCGCGCCTCCCGTGATGGAGGCCGCTCATGAGCGACGGGCTGCACGATCCGAAAACCTGGTACGGCACGACCATTGTCTCGATCCGCAAGGGCGGGAAGGTCGTGGTCGCCGGTGACGGCCAGGTCTCCGTGGGCCCCACGGTGATGAAGCACAATGCCAAGAAGGTCCGCCTCCTCGGCAAGGGTTCCGTGATCGGCGGCTTTGCCGGCGCGACCGCGGACGCCTTCACGCTGTTCGAGCGGCTCGAGGCCAAGCTCGAGCAGTATCCCGACCAGTTGATGCGCGCCTCGGTCGAACTCGCCAAGGACTGGCGCACCGACCGCTACCTCCGTCACCTCGAGGCGATGATGATCGTCGCCGACAAGAACACCACGCTGGTGCTCACTGGCCATGGCGACGTGCTCGAGCCCGAGAACGGCATCGCGGGCATCGGCTCGGGCGGCAATTACGCTCTCTCGGCAGCGCGCGCGCTTGCCGATCTTGACCTTTCGGCGGAGGAGATCGCCCGCAAGGCGATGAAGATCGCGGCGGAGATCTGCATCTACACCAACGACAAGGTCACACTCGAATCCATGGAGGCCGCATAATGGCTGCCGTCACCCTCGCCGCCTCCAACCCACAACCGCAGAAGGCCATGACCGGCGAAGCCCCTGTCGCAACGTTCTCGCCGCGTGAGATCGTCTCCGAGCTGGATCGTTACATCGTCGGCCAGAACGACGCCAAGCGCGCCGTCGCGATCGCGCTCCGCAACCGCTGGCGGCGGCAGCAGCTCACCGGCCATCTCCGCGAGGAGGTGATGCCGAAGAACATCCTGATGATCGGCCCCACAGGCGTCGGCAAGACCGAGATCAGCCGCCGGCTGGCGAAGCTTGCCGGCGCGCCCTTCCTCAAGGTCGAGGCGACCAAGTTCACCGAGGTCGGCTATGTCGGCCGCGACGTCGAGCAGATCATCCGCGACCTCGTCGAGATCGGCATCTCGCTCGTCCGCGACCGCAAGCGGAAGGACGTCGCCGCCAGGGCCGAGCTGTCGGCCGAGGAGCGCGTCCTCGACGCCCTCGTTGGCCAGTCGGCGAGCCCGGCGACGCGCGACGCGTTCCGGAAGCGCCTGCGCACGGGCGAACTCGACGACAAGGAGATCGAGATCCAGGTCAAGGACACCGGCGGCATGCCTCAGTTCGAGGTGCCCGGAATGCCCGGCGTCGGCGTCATGAACATCGGCGACATGCTCGGCAAGGCGTTCAACAACCAGCGCACCAAGGCGCGGAAGGTGACCGTCCGCGACAGCCACGAGATCCTCATGCAGGAGGAGTCGGACAAGCTGCTCGACAACGACGCGGTCATCGCGGAGGCCGTGAAGGCCGCCGAGGACGACGGCATCGTCTTTCTCGACGAGATCGACAAGATCGCCGCGGGTTCGGACCGCTTCGGCGGGCCGTCGCGCGAGGGCGTCCAGCGCGACCTGCTGCCGCTGATCGAAGGCACGACCGTCTCGACCAAATACGGGCCGGTGAAGACGGACCACATTCTCTTCATCGCCTCGGGCGCGTTCCACGTGTCCAAGCCGTCGGACCTGTTGCCGGAGCTGCAGGGCCGCCTGCCGATCCGTGTCGAGCTCAAGCCGCTGACGAAGGAAGACTTCCGCCGGATTCTCACCGAGCCGGAAGCCAGCCTCATCAAGCAGTATGTGGCGCTGATGAACACCGAGGGGCTGACCCTCGAGGTGACCGACGACGCGATCGCGGCGATCGCCCAGATCGCCGTCGACATCAACGGCTCGGTCGAGAACATCGGTGCGCGCCGGCTCCAGACGGTGATGGAGCGCATCCTGGACGAGATCAGCTTCACCGCCCCCGACAAGGGCGGCGAGACGCTGGTCGTGGACGCCGCCTACGTCGAATCGCAGGTGGGGGACCTCTCCCGCAACGTCGACCTCAGCCGGTACATCCTCTAGCGGCGGCGGGCGGGACCTTCGTGGCCCCGCCCCCTACGGGTAGAGCCGCGCCTTCGTCCACGGTCCACCCGGGACCCGGGTGAACTGCAGCCGGTCGTGCAGCCGGTTCGGCTGGTCCTGCCAGAACTCGATCGAGCGCGGTACGACGCGCCAGCCGGTCCAGTAGGGCGGGCGCGGGACGTCGCCCATGCCGAAGCGCGCCGTCTCCCGCGCCACAGCCTTTTCGAGCGCGAACCGCGATTCAAGCGGGCGGGACTGCTGGCTCGCCCAGGCGCCGATGCGGCTGCCGCGGCTGCGGGACTGGAAATAGGCGTCGGCGTCGGCGGGGGCCACCTCGGTGGCAAGGCCACGGATACGGACCTGGCGGCCCAGGCTCTTCCAGTGGAACGCGAGCGCCGCGCGCGGGTTGTGGGCCAGCTCGCGACCCTTGGCGCTGTCGCGGTTGCTGAAGAAGACGAAACCATCCGGGCCGTGGCCCTTGAGGAGGACGATGCGGACGTCGGGGAGGCCGTTCTCGTCACAGGTGGCGAGCGACATCGCGTTGGGGTCGTTGAGCTCGGTCTTCTCGGCCTCGGCGAGCCATTGACCGAAGAGAGAGAGCGGGTCCCTGGCGAGGGTGAAATCGGTGGTCATCGTGTTCCCTCGGGAGCGCTCCGCGTTTGACCGGTGGTCATGCGCCAGCGTGGCAATTCTGCAACTCGGGGACAGCGAAATCTCTGGAACAGCGGGCGGCCCGCACCATATTGAAACACCGCGCCCGCCTTTCCTTTACACGGCCGGCGCTCCAAGGTGCAGGCATGCGTGATCCGTACGAAGTGCTGGGTGTCGCGCGGGGTGCATCGGCCGCCGACATCAAGAAGGCGTTCCGGCGCCTCGCGAAGAAACACCACCCCGACCAGAGCAAGGAACCCAAGGCGAAGGAAAACTTCGCCGAGGTCAACAGCGCCTACGAAATCCTCGGCGACGAGAAGAAGCGCGCCGAGTTCGACAAGGGGCTGATCGGACCCGACGGCAAGCCTCGTTTCCAGGGTTTCGAAGGCTTTGGCGCCGGACCCCAGGGCGGACCGGGTTCCGCCACGTTCCGCTGGTCCACCGGCGGGCCGGGCGGACCGGGCGGCGGGCAGTCCTCGGGCTTCGGCGGCTTCGGCTCCGAAGACATCTTCAGCGAGATCCTCGGACGCGGCTTCGGCCAGCGCGGCGGCACGCGCGGCGGGCGCGCGGAGGCGGGACCGCCGGGCGCGGACGTGAATGCCACTGTCGCCGTCACGCTCGAGCAGATCGCGCGCGGCGACAAGATCCGCGTCGAACTGCCCACCGGAAAGACGGTCGAGTTCGGCCTGCCGCCGGCAGTACGAAACGGCCAGGTGATCCGGCTCCGCGGCCAGGGACAGTCGACGCTGCTCGGCGGCCCGCCGGGCGACGCGCTCGTGACGGTCGAGTTCGTGCCGCATCCGAGTTTCCGCGCCGAGGGCGAGACCCTCCGCACGGACGTCCCGATCTCGCTCGACGAGGCGATCCTCGGCGCGAAGGTGAAGGTGCCGACGCTCGACGGCTCGGTGACGATGACCGTGCCGCCGAAGACCGACGGCGGCCGCAGCCTTCGCCTGAAGGGCAAAGGCCTCCCCGGTTCCGGCGGCCATCGCGGCGATCTCCTCGTGCAGCTCCGGATCGTCCTTCCCGACCCGATGGACCCGGAACTCGAGGCGCTGATGCTCAAATGGCGGCAGGACGGGCGCGTCGGGGTGAAGGGGCGGCCGGTCGAGACGTAGGGCCACTCGTTGCCCTACCGCGGCGCGGCAGCCCTGCGGAGGCGGTCGGTGATGGCTTCGCCGAGGCCGCCTGGCGGGATCGGCATTGCGGCGATCGGGGCACCGCGCGCTTCCAGCGTGCGAAGCGCGGCAAAGAGGTTCGCCGCGGCTTCGCGAATGTCGCCGGATGAACTGAGGTTCACGGTCGCCACCGCGTGTTCCGCGCCCGGCGGCAATGCCGCGCCGAAAGCGAGCAGCGACTCTCCGGGGCGAACCGAGGCGGCGTCGAGGCGAACGGGCACCACGGGCGCGTAGTGGCTCGCCATCATACCCGGCGCCAGCACGGCCGCCGAAAGGGGCGTTGCGAGAGCGCGGCCGAGCACCGCCTCGATCGCCTCACGCGTGACGGCGCCCGGGCGGAGCAGCACGGCGTCCTCGCCCGAGACGTCGACGATGGTGGATTCGACGCCCATCGGGGCCGGCCCGGCGTCGAGGATGATGGCAACGCGGTCGCCAAGGTCGGCCGCGACATGCGTGGCAGTGGTGGCGCTGACGTGTCCGGAGCGGTTTGCCGAGGGCGCCGCGAGCGGGCGGCCGAAAGCGCGCAGCAGCGCTTCGGCGACCGGGTGGCGCGGAACCCGTATGGCGAGGGTCGAAAGGCCCGCCTGGACGAGGTCGGCGATCCCGGACGAACCGGCCGGCGAAGGGCCCCGGTCAGGATCGCCCGCGGCGGCGGCGTTCACCGGCGCGCTGCTGGGGCGCGCGACAAGCGTCAACGGGCCCGGCCAGAACGCCCCGGCCAGGTTTTCGCCCGCCGCGCCGAGCTGGACGTAGCGGCGCGCCGCGGCGATGTCCGCCACGTGGACGATCAGCGGGTTGAAGCGCGGCCGGCCCTTCGCCTCGAATATCCCGGCCACCGCGCGCGGGCTGGTTGCATCCGCGGCAAGGCCATAGACGGTTTCGGTCGGCATCGCGACCAGCGCGCCCGCATCGAGCGCCGCCACGGCGGCCGCGATTCCGCGCTCCGCTTGCGCGGGATCGGCCATGTCGAAGACGTGCGGCAACCGGTCCTTGTCCTCCCGGCGCTGCAGCATCCGCTTGCGCCGCAGGGCGGTTTCGCCCAAAACCCTTCCTCGCGCGCAGATGGGGGGCCCTCGCCGGCCATGTCAACGACCGAACTCGTCCGTATCGAGGTGACCGGCGCGGTGCAGACGATCCGGCTGGAACGGCCGGAGCAGATGAACGCGCTGACCACCGAGATGTTCGACGCGATCTCCGATGCCCTCGTGCTCGGCGAAGGGAACGGCCGTATCCGCGCCTTCGTGCTCGCCGGCACGGCGGGCGCCTTCACCGAAGGCAGCGACCTCACGGAGTACCAGGAATACGTCCAGAGCGGCGCAGTGACGCCGGCCTCGGTGCGGTTCCTGAAAACGCTCGCCACGCTCGACAAGCCGCTGATCGCCGCCGTCGATGGTCCCGCGATCGGCATCGGCACGACGATGCTGCTGCTGTGCGACTATGTCGTTGCCGGCGAATGGTCGGTGTTCATCGCCGACCAGGTCGGCCTCGGCCTGCCGCTCGACGCCGCCTCCACACTTCTGGGGCCGCGCACGCTCGGGCATCATTTCGCCTTCGAGCTCCTCGTCGCCGGCGAGCCGTTCGACGCCGTCCGCGCGCATCAGGCGGGCCTCGTGAACAAGGTGGTGGCGCCCGGCATGGTGGAGGAGGCAGCGCGCGCCGTCGCCGAGCAGATCGCACTCCGGCCGCCCGAAGCGGTCCGCCTCGCCAAGCGCATGATGGTCGGCGACCGTCGTGACGCGGTCACCCGCATCACCTCGGAAGCGTCCTCCTTCGCCGCGCTGCAGAATTCCCCGCATGCCTCGGCCGCCCTTCAGGAACGCCTGAAGCGCGGCGGGTTCTGACCGGATCGCCCGGTTGACGACGCTCCTCGTCGAGCACCCCGTCTTCCTCGAGCACCTGGTGCCGCCGGGTCATCCCGAACGGCCGGAGCGGCTTGGCGCCATCCGCGACAGGCTGGACGAGCCGCCATTCGCGCGCCTTACCCGCACATTCGCCCCCGAGGCGAGCGAGAAGGACGTGCTCGCCGTCCATCCCGCGACCGACGTCATCGCGCTTCGTGAGTCCGTCCCCACCGAGGGCTTCGCGCGCATCGACGCGGACACGTTCCTTTCGCCGAAAAGCCTCGAGGCGGCGCTTCGCGCGGCTGGGGCGGCATGCCTCGGCGTCGATCAGGTCGTCTCCGGCGAGGCCGCGAACGCGTTCTGCGCCGTCCGGCCGCCGGGGCATCACGCCGAGCCCGGCCGGGCGATGGGCTTCTGCCTCTTCAACAGCGTCGCGATCGCCGCCCGCCACGCTCAGCGAAAACACGGCATCGGCCGGGTTGCGATCGTCGACTGGGACGTCCACCACGGCAACGGCACGCAGGCAGCGTTCTGGGACGACCCGACGGTCCTGTATGCTTCGACGCATCAGGCGCCGCTCTACCCGATGACCGGAGCGGAGAACGAGACCGGCGCGGGCAACATCGTCAACGTGACTCTTCGGGCGGGAACGAACGGCGAAGCATATCGTGCGATCTTCGATGCCCGGATCGTGCCGGCGGTCGAGCGGTTCCAGCCGGAGCTCATCCTCATTTCCGCCGGCTTCGACGCGCACTGGCGCGACCCGCTGGGCGGCCTTGCGCTCAAGGGGGAGGACTTCGGCTGGGCGACGACGCGCCTCCGCGAGGTAGCGGACCGATTTGCCGGCGGGCGAATCGTCAGCGTCCTTGAAGGCGGATATGATCTTGAGGGGTTGTCGGAATCGGTCGGCGCCCATGTCGCGGCGCTGATGGCCTGAGACGACCGGGGAATGCATGACCGAGCTCGCTGCAATCGAAACGCTCACCTTCGAGAAGGCGCTCGCCGAACTCGAGCAGATCGTCGGCCGCCTCGAACGGGGCGACGTGCCGCTCGCGGAATCGATCGCGATCTACGAGCGCGGCGAGGCACTGAAGCAGCACTGCGAGACGCTGCTGCGCGAAGCGGAAGTGCGGGTCGAGAAGATCCGCCTCGGCGCCAACGGGCGGCCGCTTGGCGTCGAGCCGCTGGACCGGGCCTGACGAAGAATGGTTTTGCCCCAGCCTCGACGTTCTCTCCACCTCCCCCCTTGTGGGGGAGGCCGGGAGGAGGACTCGCGGACGCGCTGCTCGGCACGGCGGTGCAGGGTGGCTGAGCCGAAAGTCCCCACCCCGGCCCTCCCCAAACGGGGAAGGGTGAAGGAAAGCCGGCGGGGACGTGGACTGGAGCCTGGACGCCGCTCCGCGCTGCCAATGCGTCCGCTTCCGACGCTCGCCCGTTTCCGGACATCAGATAGATGACCAACCGGCCCGACACCCCCCTCCTCGACCGCGTCACCGACCCCGCCGAGCTCCGCAAACTCGACGAGCGGCAGCTGAAGCAGCTCGCCGCGGAGGTTCGCGCCGAGACGATCGATGTCGTGTCGAGGACCGGCGGCCATCTCGGCGCCGGCCTCGGCGTCGTCGAACTCACCGTTGCGCTCCACTACGTGTTCGATACGCCGCGCGACCGGCTGATCTGGGACGTCGGCCACCAAGCGTACCCGCACAAGATTCTCACTGGCCGCCGCGAGAGGATCCGGACGCTGCGGCAGGAGGGCGGACTTTCGGGGTTCACCCGGCGGGCAGAGAGCGAATACGACCCGTTCGGCACGGCGCATTCATCGACGTCGATTTCGGCCGGGCTCGGCATGGCCGTGGCGCGCGACCTCACGGGCGCGACCAACCGCGTCATCGCCGTGATCGGCGACGGCGCGATGTCGGCCGGCATGGCCTACGAGGCGATGAACAATGCCGGCCATCTGGGTTCGAACCTCATCGTCATCCTCAACGACAACGACATGTCGATCGCCCCGCCGGTGGGCGCGATGTCGGCCTACCTCGCGCGGCTCGTGTCGGGCCGGACGTACCGGAAGGTCCGGTCGCTCGCGAAACGCTTCCTTAGCTGGCTCCCGGAGCGGTTCCGCGACAAGGTCGCCCAGACGGAAGAGTTTGCCCGGTCGTTCGTCACCGGCGGCACGCTCTTCGAGGAACTCGGCTTCTACTATGTCGGCCCCATCGACGGGCACAATCTCGACCATCTTCTGCCGGTGCTCCACAACGTCGCGCGGGCGAAGAACGGGCCGTTCCTCGTCCACGTCGTGACCCAGAAGGGCAAGGGCTATCCGCCGGCCGAGGAGTCGCCCGACAAGTTCCACGGCGTCGGCAAGTTCGACGTCGTGACCGGGACGCAGGCGCCCAACCAGAGCAATCTGCCGACCTTCACCCGCGTCTTCGGCGAGGCGCTGTCGGCGGAGGCAGGGCGGGACGACCGGATCGTCGCCATCACGGCCGCGATGCCGGCCGGCACCGGTCTCGACCTGTTCGGCGCACGCTTCCCGAAGCGGCTGTTCGATGTCGGCATCGCCGAGCAGCACGCCGTCACGTTCGCCGCGGGCCTTGCAGCCGAGGGATTCAAGCCCTTCTGCGCGCTCTACTCGACCTTCCTCCAGCGCGGCTACGACCAGGTCGTGCACGATGTCGCCCTGCAGAACCTGCCGGTGCGCTTCGCCATCGACCGCGCCGGGTACGTTGGCGCGGACGGGCCGACCCATGCCGGCGCGTTCGACACCGCGTTCCTCGCGCCGCTGCCGGGCATCGTGCTGATGGCCGCCGCGGACGAGGCGGAACTGATGCACATGGTGGCGACCGCCGTTTCACTCGACGACCGGCCGTCAGCCTTCCGCTATCCGCGCGGCGAAGGCGTCGGTGTCGACCTGCCCGAGCGGGGCGTGCCGCTGCCGATCGGCAAGGGACGCATTCTCCGCGAGGGGACCAAGGTGGCGCTGTTCTCCTACGGCGCCCGTCTCCAGGAGTGTCTGGCGGCGGCGGATGAACTCGCCGGCTACGGCCTGCCGACGACGGTGGCCGATGCCCGCTTCGCCAAGCCGCTCGATGTTGACCTCCTGCGCCGCCTGGCGCGGGAGCACGAAGTTTTGATCACGATCGAGGAGGGCTCCTCCGGCGGTTTCGGCGCCATCTGCCTCGAAGCGCTTGCCCGGACGGGCGCGCTGGATGCCGGCGTAAGGATCCGGACGCTCACCCTCCCCGACCGCAACCTCGAGCAGGCTTCCCCGGCGAGCCTTTACGCCGCCGCCGGACTGAACAGCGGCGGGATCGTCGCGGCGGTGTTTGCCGCGATCGGCCGCCTCGAGCCCACCCGGTCGGCGGGGCGTGCGTGACGGCGCGACGCCCTGACGCTGCCGAACCGGCGGCCGTGATCTGCTACTTTCGGAGGCATGTCGACCGACGCAAGACCCCTGTGGCGCAGGACGCGCGCGATCCTGGCGATCGAGATTGCGGCGCTGGTCGTCCTCGTCGTGCTCGTCGTGCTGGGGGTGAGCGGCAGCCGGACCCCGGCCGGGCCGCCGGTCCTGTCGGTCGGCTCCGTCTGGGCCCGCGCCACGCCCCCGGGCGCGGCAACGGCCTCGGTCTATCTGGAAATCACCAATGACGGCGGTACCGGCGACGTCATCGTCGGCGCCGACACCCCGGCGGCCGGCTCGGTCATGGTCCACCAGACCGAGGTGACCGACAACATCGCCACCATGACCGAACTCGGCAACGGGATTGCGATTCCGGCCGGGGGCAGCGTCTCCCTCTCGCCGGGCGGCAACCACCTGATGCTGTCGAGCCTTCCGGGCCCACTGGTCGAAGGAACGACCTTCCCGATCTCGCTCCGCTTCGGGTCGGGCGCCACCATATCCACCACCGTCACCGTGCTTGGCGCCGCCGCCACGGGCCCATAGACGCGACCGCGCCACATCACCGGCACGAACGCCACCGAGATCCTCCCATGACCCGACTTCAGATGATCCGCTACACGATCTGGGGCGCCGCGGCCGTCATCCTGCTGGTGTTCGCGTTCGTGTTCTGGCGCCAAAACAACGCGGCGGAGACGGCGGACAACGCGGTGGTGACGATCGGCGGGCCGTTCACGCTGACTGCCGACGACGGCACGACAGTCACGGAGGCAGCGCTCCAGGGCCAGCCAACGCTGATGTTCTTCGGCTTCACGCATTGCCCCGACGTGTGCCCGACGGCCCTTGCAGAGGTCGGGACGTGGCTCGACGCGCTCGGTCCCGACGCCGATCGGCTCAACGTCTTCCTCGTTACCGTCGATCCCGAGCGGGACACGGTGCCGGTCATGGCGCAGTATCTCAGTGTGTTCGATCCGCAGATCACGGGCCTTACCGGCACGCCGGAGCAGATCGACGCCATGCTCAGCGAGTTCCACGTCTACAGCGAGAAGATCGCGGTCGACAGCGGCGACTACACGATGAACCATACAGCGGCGTTCTTTCTGTTCGACGCCAATGGCCGGTTCGCCGACGTGATCGACTACCATGACGGGCTGGATGCAGCGGTCGCGGACATCCGCGCCGTGCTCAACGGCTGACGCGCCGCCGCGATGACGCGGCTCGACATCGAGCTCGTCGCACGCGGCCTTGCCCCGACGCGGGCGCGCGCCCGCGATGCGATCCTCCGCGGCCACGTCACGGTCGATGGCCGGCGGGCTGACCGGCCGGGCGCGGACGTTGGCGCCGACGCCGGGATCACGCTGTCGGACCCTGCCGCGGGATATGTGTCGCGGGCAGCGCTCAAGCTCATCCATGCGCTCGACCATTTCGGCTACGACCCGGCCGGCAGGCGCGTGCTCGACCTCGGCGCATCGACGGGCGGTTTCACCCAGGTGCTGCTGCAGCGGGGGGCGGCCGAGGTCGTGGCGATCGATGTCGGGCACGGGCAGCTTGCGCCCGCCGTCGCGGCCGATCCACGGGTCCGGAACCGCGAGGGCCTCAACGCCCGCGCCCTGACCGCCGAGGATGCCGGTGGGGCCATCGGCGCGGTGGTGAGCGACGTCTCCTTCATTTCGCAGCGACTGGTGCTGCCGCCGGCGCTGGCGCTGGCGGAGCCGGGAGCGTTCGCGGTGGTGCTGGCAAAGCCGCAGTTCGAGGTCGGCCGCGCCGCGATCGGCCGCGGCGGCCTGGTGCGCGACCCGGTCGTCGCGGAGCGGTCGGCGATCGCCCTGCGCGACTGGCTCGCCGGGCAACCGGGCTGGACGGTCGACGGGCTCGTCCGCTCCCCGATCGCCGGCGGCGACGGCAATCGCGAGTTCTTGCTCGGCGCGCGGCGGCGATAGCAGCCGCCGTCATCGACAGGTCAGGACGGAACCGCTATCCAAGCGCCGGAGCGGGGAAAACGTTCGGAGGATCGTCGGTCCATGAAGAGACTGGTCGCACTGGCAGCTGCTGTGTCCATGCTGCCCCTGGTCGCGCTCGCGCAGACGCCCGACCCGCAGGCCGTGGCGCTCCGCGACTGCCTCGTCGCCAATTCGACCTCGGTCGAGGAGGGCATGTTCCGCAACATGCTCATCGCCCTCCTGCAGGAAGACGGGAACATCGCGCAGACCTACCTGATCGGCATCTTCGCCCAGATCCAGACCGTCGGCGCCGCCTCGTGCGGCGTGACGCCCGAGGTGCAGGCGGCCCCGTGGGCGGCCAATGTCCCGGCGGACTACATCAACGCCATGCTGGCGCGCACGGTCGGCAATGCCCTGCAGTTCCTGCAAACAGCCGCCCAGGGGGATGCAGCACCGACGCCGGCCCCGGCGGCCCCCGCCTTCCAGATCGCACCGCCCTAGACTATCGGGATTCGTCAGCCCGGCCGCGACGCGGCGGGCTGCGCTGCTACGCGGCTGCCCGGCTGCGATAGTCGACGAGGTCCGCGACCGTCGCATAGCGAAGGCCATGCTCCTTCGCGAACGCCTCCACGGCGGGGCCACGCATGACGCTGCCGTCATCGTTGAGCAGTTCACCGATCACGCCAACGGGGGTGAGGCCGGCCAGCTGGCAGAGATCCACCGCCGCTTCCGTGTGTCCGGGACGGGCGAGAACGCCGCCTTCACGCGCGACGAGCGGGAACAGGTGTCCGGGACGCATGAAGTCCTCCGGCCGCGAGGCCGGGTCGGCCAGCGCCCGCGCGGTGTTCCGCCGCTCGGTGGCGGAAATGCCGCTGCGGTAGGGGCCGCCCCTCCAGTCGACGCTGACCGTGAAGGCAGTCGTGTGCGGGTCGGAATTCTCCGCCACCATCTGCGGCAGTTCCAGCCGATCCGCGATCTCCCGGGTCAGCGGCGCGCAGATGATGCCGCTGGTGTGGCGGATGATGAGAGCGAGCTGTTCGGGCGTTGCGAGTTCGGCGGCGACGATCAGGTCGCCTTCGTTCTCGCGGTCGTCGTCATCCACGATCACGACGATCTCGCCGCGCGAGAAAGCCTCGATCGCCGCAGCGGCGCGCTTTTGAGCCTGGATCATCACACCACCTTCAGCCGCCGACCTGGCCGCGATGGCGGAGATAATGGTCGGCCAGGATGCAGGCAAGCATGGCCTCGCCGATCGGAACAGCCCGGATGCCGACGCATGGGTCGTGGCGGCCCTTCGTGGACACGTCGACTTCCTCGCCTTCGGCGTTGATCGAACGGCGCGGCGTGAGGATCGAGGAGGTCGGCTTCACGGCGAAACGGACCACGACCGGCGCACCGGTGGAGATGCCGCCGAGGATGCCGCCGGCGTGGTTGGACAGGAACACCGGCCTGCCATCCGGGCCGATCCGCATCTCGTCGGCGTTCTCCTCGCCGCGGAGTTCGGCCGCGGCGAAACCGGCCCCGATCTCAACGGCCTTCACCGCGTTGATCGACATCATCCCGCCGGCAATGTCCTGGTCGAGCTTGCCATACACGGGCGCGCCCCACCCGGCCGGGACGCCTTCGGCAACCACTTCGATGACGGCGCCGATCGACGAGCCGGCCTTCCGGATACCGTCGAGGTAGTCCTCCCACACCGGGACGATGCCGGGGTCGGGCGAGAAGAAGGGATTGTCGTCGACGGCGTTCCAGTCCCAGCGGCTGCGGTCGATGCGGTGCGGGCCGATCTGCACGAGCGCGCCGCGGATGGTCACGCCGGGGATCACGGCGCGGGCGACGCCGCCGGCCGCCACGCGCGCCGCGGTCTCGCGCGCCGACGAACGGCCGCCGCCGCGGTGATCGCGGATGCCGTATTTGGCGTCGTAGGTGAAGTCGGCGTGGCCGGGCCGGTAGCTCGTCCTGATCTCGGAATAATCCTTCGAGCGCTGGTCGACGTTCTCGATCATCATCGAGATCGGCGTGCCGGTCGTGGTCCATGACCCCGGCTCGGGCCCGGGCACCACGCCGGAGAGGATCTTCACCTGGTCCGGCTCGCGCCGCTGGGTGGTGAAGCGCGACTGGCCGGGCTTGCGCCGGTCGAGCCAGTGCTGGATGCCGGAATCGGTGAGCGCGATCCGCGGCGGACAGCCGTCGACCACCGCGCCGAGCGCAGGGCCATGGCTTTCGCCCCATGTGGTGACGCGGAAAAGGTGCCCGAACGTGTTGTGCGACATGAGGCGCTTCTAGGCGTGAGGCGGAGGGAGGTCAAACAAACCCCTTCTCCAACCCACACCGTGCGAGGAAGCGCTTTACGGGCTGTACTGTTCGTCCAGCGCATACCCCGCGCCGCGAACGGTGCGGATCGGGTCCTTGGAGCGGCCGCGGTTGATCGCCTTGCGGAGCCGGCCGACATGGACGTCGACGGTGCGTTCGTCGACGTAGACGTCCCTGCCCCAGACACTGTCGAGAAGCTGCTCGCGGGAGAAGACGCGGCCGGGCGCCTGCATGAGGAATTCGAGGAGCCGGTACTCGGTCGGGCCGAGATGCATCTCGCGGCCCCCGCGGCGAACGCGGTGGGTCTCGCGGTCCAGTTCGAGGTCGCCGCTCTTGAGGATGGCGGCGATCGTCTCGGGCCGGGCCCGCCGGAGCATCGCGCGGATCCGGGCCATCAGTTCGGGCACCGAGAACGGCTTCACCACATAGTCGTCGGCGCCGGTCGAAAGGCCGCGGACGCGCTCGGTCTCCTCGCCACGCGCGGTCAGCATGATGATCGGCAGGGCGCGCGTCTCGTCGCGCATGCGAAGGCGCCGGCACAGTTCGATGCCGGAGACGCCAGGAAGCATCCAGTCGAGGAGGAGAAGATCCGGCACCGTTTCGCGGAGACGAATCTCCGCCTCGTCGCCGCGCAGGACGGTCGAGACCGAGTAGCCTTCGGCCTCGAGATTGTACCTGAGGAGCGTGGTCAGCGGCTCCTCGTCCTCCACGATCATAACGCGAGGTATCATGTCGGCGTCTCCGTCAGGTCCGGCCGGATGCCGGAGCAGCAGGGGCGTCAGTCATCGGTCTGGGGCAGGTCGATACTCGCCGTGGACGAGCGGTCGTTCTTCGGCCGCTCCTCGGTCAAAGTGATGCCGGTGATCTGATAATGGACGGTCTCGGCGATGTTCGTCGCATGGTCGCCGATCCGCTCGATGTTCTTGGCGCAGAACAGAAGGTGCGTGCAGAACCCGATGTTGCGCGGATCCTCCATCATGTAGGTGAGCAGTTCGCGGAACAGCGAGGTGTAGAGCGCGTCGAGTTCCTCGTCGCGATTCCACACGCCGAGCGCCTGCTGCACGTCACGCCTTGCATAGGCATCGAGGACGTTCTTGAGCTGCTCGAGGCCGAGCTCGGCGAGATGCTCGACGCCGTGGAGGAGCTTCGGCGGCTGGAACTGGCCCTGGAGCGCGATCACGCGCTTGGCGATGTTCTTGGCAAGATCGCCGACGCGTTCGAGGTCGCCGGCGATGCGGATCGCGGCCACGATCTCGCGCAGGTCGCGCGCCATCGGCTGGCGGCGGGCGATCAGGAGGATCGCCTTCTCCTCGATCTCGCGCTGGAGGTCGTCGATCCGCCGGTCGTCGCGGATGACGTCCTCGGCGGAATCGATGTCGACCCGCATCAGGGCCGAGATCGACCGGTCGACCATCTGCTCGGCGAGGCCGCCGACTTCCGCAACGTTGCGGCCGAGCTCCTTGAGCTCGTCGTCGAAGGCCGTCACGATGTGGTTGGGCATTTGTGCTCTTCTTCTCGCTGCCTAGCCGAAGCGGCCGGTGATGTAATCCTGGGTCCGCTGGTCATGCGGGTTCGTGAAGATGAACTCCGTCGAACCGGTCTCGACGAGGATGCCGAGGTGGAAGAACGCGGTCTGCTGCGACACGCGGGCCGCCTGCTGCATCGAGTGCGTCACGATGATGATCGTGTAGTTCTGCCGCAGCTCGTCGATGAGCTCCTCGACGCGGGCGGTCGCGATCGGATCGAGCGCCGAGCACGGCTCGTCCATCAGGATCACCTCGGGATTGACGGCGATCGCGCGCGCGATGCACAGGCGCTGCTGCTGGCCGCCGGAGAGACCCGTGCCGGGCTCCTTGAGGCGGTCCTTGACCTCCTCCCACAGGGCGGCCTTGCGGAGGCTCTGCTCCACGATGGCATCGAGATCCGCCTTACCGTGGACGAGACCATGAATGCGCGGACCATAGGCGACGTTCTCGAAGATGGACTTCGGGAACGGGTTCGGCTTCTGGAACACCATGCCGACCCGGGCGCGGAGTTCGACCACGTCGAGGTTGGCATCATAGATATCGCGATCGTCGAGACGGATGTTTCCGGTGACCTTGCACCCTTCGATCGTGTCGTTCATGCGGTTGATGCAGCGGAGGAACGTGGACTTGCCGCATCCCGACGGGCCGATGAAGGCCATGACCGATCGTGCCGGCACGTTCACCGACACGCCCTTGATCGCGTGCTTCTCCCCGTAGAACACATCGACGTTCTGGGCCGAGACCTTGATTTCGGTCGTGCCGGCTTCGCCGGTGTGGCGGACATCGACGCCCATCTTTGAGGTCGGGGCGACTAGCTGTTCCATGGTTCTCATCTCACCAGGTTCTTTCGAGGCGCCGGCGCAGGAAGATTGCGACGGCGTTCATGACGATCAGGAATAGGAGCAGGACGACGATTCCGGCTGACGTCTTGGCGACAAAGCCGCGCTCGCTGCTGTCGGCCCAGATGTAGATCTGGGTCGGCAGCGCGGTGGCAGCATCGGTTATTCCGCCCGGCGCGGCCGTGAGGAATGCATTCATGCCAACCAGAAGCAATGGCGCGGTCTCACCGAGGGCCTGGGCCATTCCGATGATCGTACCGGTAAGGATGCCCGGGAGGGCCAGCGGCAGCACGTGGTGGAGCACCATCTGGTGCTTGGACGCGCCGATGCCATAGGCGGCCTCACGGATCGAAGGTGGCACGGCTTTCAGCGCCGCCCTGGTCACGATGATGATCGTCGGAAGCGTCATGAGCGACAGGACGAGGCCGCCTACGAGCGGCGCGGATCGGGGCAGCCCGAAGAAGTTGATGAACACAGCCAGGCCGAGGAGCCCGAAGACCACCGACGGAACTGCCGCGAGATTGTTGATGTTGACCTCGATGAGCCGGCTCCAGCGGCCCCGTCGCGCGAACTCCTCGAGATAGATCGCGGCAGCGATTCCCACCGGGACGCTCACCAGAAGCGTGACCAACAGAAGATAGAACGAGCCTATGATCGCGCCGCGAAGACCGGCAAGTTCCGGGAAGCGGCTGTCGGCGTTGAAGAAAAGGCCCCAGTTGAAGGGTGTCGACACCAATCCCCTGTCGACCAATTGGTCGAACAGCGCCGTGTCCCGGTCGTTCACCCGCCGTTGCTCTTCCGGCAGGTCGCGCGCGATCGTGCCCTTGTTGAGCTGGTCGAACGGATCCGACGCCGGTATCGCCAGGGTCAGAGTCCGACCAATGAGCGAGGGGTCGGCGACGACAGCATCACGAACGAAGAACTGGGCATTGCTGGTGAGGATGCGACCCGCCGCGGTAAGCGCTGTCCGGTCGTCGGCGATCTCGGGGAAGAGTTCAGCGACAGCGTTGGTGATGATCTGCCGGTAGTTCCCGCGCTGGATGTTGTCCGCCGATACGAGTTCCGGATCGATCGTGAACTCGACAGTGACCCTCGTCTGGACGAAGGCGCTCGCCCCGCCGGTAAGGACCGTCGCCAGGAGAATGACCAGGACGCCGACCGCGATGATGATCGCGGTCAGGCCATAGATTCTGAGCCTCCGATCCGCAGCATAGCGCCGGCGCCGGTTGGCGTTGGACGCTGCGGAGCTCCAGTCGGGGCCAGTCGCCGGGGCATCGATCACTGTCATGGGGAGAGGCCGCCCTAGTCGTACTTTTCGCGGTAGCGGTTGACGATCCGCAGCGCGATGACGTTGAGAAGGAGTGTCGTCAGGAAGAGAACGAGGCCGAGCGCGAAGGCCGCCAGCGTCTTGGGACTGTCGAACGCCGTGTCGCCGATCAGCAGGGTGACGATCTGGACGGTAACGGTCGTGACACTGTCGAGAGGATTGATGGTCAGCGTTGCGATGAGGCCGGCCGCCATCACCACGATCATCGTCTCGCCAATGGCGCGGCTGACCGCGAGGAGGACACCGCCCATGATGCCAGGGAGCGCGGCCGCCAGCATCACCTTCCGGACGGTCTCAGCCCGGGTGGCGCCGATGGCAAGAGAGCCGTCCCTCAGCGACCGCGGCACGGCGCGCAGCGCGTCGTCCGAGAGCGAGGAGATGAAGGGGATGAGCATGATGCCCATGACCACACCGGCGGCGAGCGCGCTGTTCGGCGAGGCGGCGAGCCCCAGAGAGTTGCCCGTCGATCGGATTGCCGGCGCCACCGTCAGGACCGCGAAGAAACCGTAGACGATCGTGGGAACGCCCGCGAGGACCTCAAGGACCGGCTTCACCACCGATCGGACCCGCTCGCTCGCGTATTCCACGAGGTAGATCGCCGTGAACAGCCCGACGGGAGCGGCGAACAGGGTCGCAACGGTGGCGATCACGATCGTGCCGAGGAAGACTGGAACCGCGCCAAATGCGCCGAGGCCGGCGACCTGATCGGCGCGGATGGGCATCTGCGGCTCCCAGTTGAGCCCGAACAGGAATTCCCCGATCGGTACCATCCGGAAGAACGCGAGCGATTCCACCAGCAGCGACACCACGATCCCGACCGTGACGAGAATGGCCCCGACCGACGCTGCGATCATCAGTCCCGACAGCCAGCGCTCGAAGGCGTTGCGGGCACGGAAGCGCGGCGCGAGGCGCGTACGGGCGACGGCGAAGGCCACGATCATGAGCGCGAAGACGACGACGACCATGGCCCATCCGGCCAGCGCGTCCCACCTGTTCAGCCTCGCGGCCGCCTCGACGATTTCCGGCCGAGGCTCCCCGAAGAGAAGTCCTGCCGCAACATTCTTGATCTCACTCAGGACGAGATCCAGTCCGGCGCCTGTGACGCCCGTCGTCATGCTGTCGGGTAGCGACGCCAGAAGAAGAGAATCGACGATGGTGCCGCTGAGGGCGGCCCAGAGGAGCACGAGTACCAGCGCCGGCACGCCGACCCAGACCGCCACGAACAGGCCGTGATAGCTCGGCAGCGAGTGGATGGAGGAGCCAGAGGCGCGGAGGAACCGACGGCCCGATGCGCGGCCGACGATGAATGCCACAATCGACATGCCGAGGATCAGCAGAAGGGCGGTCCCGAGCATTCTTCACCCGTGCATGCGAGTTGAACGAGCGGCCGCGGAGACTGGCTCCGCGGCCGCCTTGGAGGCAGACTAGACGGCCGGATCCATGGTCACGGCGTTCAGCGCACGGTCCTGCATCTCCGCACGAAGCTCGTCGGAGAGAGGCGTGAGACCGCGCTCGGCAAGGTAGCCGCCGGGGGCGAGCGCCGCATCGGAGACGAACTCCGCGACGAAATCGTCCAGGCCCGGAATGACGCCGCGGTGCTGATTCTTCACGTAGATGAAGATCGGCCGGGCGATGGCGTAGGAGAAATCAGCGATCGTCTCGAAGGTCGGAACGATCCCTTCGACCGCAACCGCCTTCAGCGTGTCGCTGTTCTCGTACAGGAACGAGTAGCCGAAGATTCCGATCGTGGTCGGGTCGGAAATGATCCGCTGCACGATCAGGTTGTCGTTCTCGCCGGCCTCGACGAACGGGCCGTCCTGACGCATGCGCGAGCAGACATCGGTCCGACGCGCCGCTTCGAGGGCCTGGATCGCGGGGAACTCCGCGCAGCCATCATGCATGGCAAGCTCGACGAAGGCATCGCGCGTTCCCGAGGTGGGCGGAGGCCCGAACACCGTGATCGTCACATCCGGCAGCGACGGGTCGATCTGCGACCAGTTGGTGTAGGGGTTGGGGACGACGGCGCCGTCAACCTCGACCTCGGCGGCGAGCGCCTGGAAGATCTGCGCTTCGGTGAGGTTCCAGTCGAAGGTGCTGGCGCGCGACACGGCGATCGACAGACCATCGTAGCCGAGCTGGAGTTCGGTGATGTCGGTCACGCCGTTGGCGACGCAAAGCTCGTACTCCGATGCCTTGATCGCACGGGACGCGCCCGTGACGTCGGCGTTCGACGGGCCGATGCCGGCGCAGAAGACCTGGAAGCCGCCGCCGGTGCCGGTCGATTCGACGATCGGAGCCCGGCTGCCGGTGAGGTTGGCGAATTCTTCCGCGACCGCCTGGCTGTAGGGGAACACGGTGGACGAGCCGACAACGCGAATCTGGTCGCGGACCTGCGCAAGCGCGACCGTGGCGACCGCGGTGGTGGCGAGTGCGACTGCCGCAACGCCGATCTTGTTGAGCTTCATTTCGTATCTCCTGTCTGAGGGAGCCTCAGGTGGGCGGAGCCTCTGAAGACGGCGGGCCTGCTGTCCCCGGCTCTCTGCGGCGGAACCTAGGGACGGCCTGCAATCGTTCTATGACTGGTAGACGACAGTTCTATGACGCCACAGGCGCCTGAATTTGCTCGGTTTTCGCCGTCGGCTCGACGTGGATAAACTCGGCCTCGGGGAACTCGACCCTGAATTCGGCCCCGGCTCCGAGCCGGCTCTCGATGTGGAGCTTGCCGCGGTGGCGGGTGACGATGTGCTTCACGATCGCCAGTCCCAGTCCGGTGCCGCGGTGCTTGCGGCTGAGGTCGTCGTCGATCCGATAGAAGCGTTCGGTCAGGCGTGGCAGATGCTCGGTGGCGATGCCGGGGCCGAAGTCGATGACGCTGACCGAGCACGGGCCGCGCCGCTCGGGAACGGTCATGCGGATGACGACGCGGCCGCCCGACTGGCCGTACTTGCAGGCATTTATGACGAGATTGTCGAACACCTGGATGAGTTCGTCCCGGTCGCCGTGAATGATTGCCTGCCCGGCGGGAATGTCTGCCTCGATCACGACGCCGAGATCCCTCGCGAGCGGGGTCATGGTGTCCACGACATGGCGCAGCACCAGGATGAGGTCGGCCCGGTCCCGCGGGCGAAGGTGGGCGCGCAGTTCGACGCGGGAGAGCGAGAGGAGATCGTCGATGAGGCGGCTCATCCGGGTCGCCTGCTCGTGCATGATGGCGAGGAAGCGCGCCTGCGCTGCGGGATCGTTGCGCGCCGGGCCCTGAAGCGTCTCGACGAAGCCCGCCAGGGATGCCAGCGGCGTCCGCAGTTCGTGGCTGGCATTGGCGACGAAATCGACGCGCATCCGCTCGGTCGCATGGAAGGCGGTGAGGTCGTCGACGACGAGCAGGATGCTGCCTGGAGCCGACGTCTCGTCGAGCGCGGCAAACCAGGCGGAGAAGGAGCGCTCGGTCGGCACCCGCTCCTCGAAGCGAACCTGCTGCGCGCCGCCCCCCTTCACCACCTTGTCGAAGGCGGCCAGCAGTTCGGGCTGGCGCAGGCGGAACAGGAGGAACTCGCCCTCGGTGATCCCGAAGGTGGCAACCGCGCGATCGTTCGCGAAGCGGACCTGTCCGTCCGCGCCGAGAATGAAGCAGGGGTCAGGCAGCGAGGCGGCCAGCGCCCGGGTTCCCCGCGGCAGGTTTTCGCGGGTGTTGCCCGCACCATTGCCGGCCGTCGCGTCCGGCGGCGCCTCGATCGGCAGGAAGGCCATGGCAAGGGCGACCGCGGCAAGGAGGATCAGAGCTCCCGCCACCGCCACGAGGTCGAACATCGCCATGACCGCAAGGATACCGGCGGCGACGAGCAGCACCACGCCACGCCGCGACAGGCGGCGCAGGGGACTTTCACGCGGCGGCGTCTCGGTCTGGTCGGCCATCGGTCAATGCGGCTCCCTCGGTCCGCGAAGCGACTCGATCTTCAATCCTAGGGAGCGTCTGCGACAGTTCCAAGAATCCCCTCCTGCCACCGGCATCGCGGACATGCCCCACTCGCCCGGCGAAGGCGACGGCAACCGCTCCATCCGGGAGGGTACTCCATCGGACGGCCTGAACGATCTCCGCGCCATTGTCCGCGACATCATCGACGCCGCCACATATAAGCCCGCTTGGATGCCTCTGTTCGATCCGCCGGCGCGCACGATCGAACGCGCCCATGCTAGAACGCGACAGAGGCGCCGGGGCATGGGCCGGGAGTTGGAGATCAGTCCGGGTGACAGGGCGGCATTCTGTCGACGCGGAGCGTCATGTCTGATTTCTACACCGTCCTTCGCAGGTCGCTCGACCGCGCTGATGCGCCGGACGAGGAACAGCGCCAGGAGATCTACGACCGTCTCCGCGCCGTGATCGTGCGCAAGCTCGACGCCCACCGGCCGCGCCTGAGGGACACCGAGTTCCGTTCCCGCCTGGTTGCCTTTGACGATGCGGTCACCCGCATCGAGGACGAGATCGCCGCCTCGTTCGCGGCGGCTGACGATGTCTTCGACGAACTTCCGTATGAGCTGACGGCCGCGCCCCTCCCCGCCGAGCCCCTCGCGGCCGATGACTACGCCGACGAACTCGCCGACCCGGACGGCGAGGAGGAGACGCCCGACGAGGAGGAGACGCCCGACGAGGAGGCGTTCCTGTTCGCCGACGAAGAGGAAACGCCGGAACCGGAGTACGCACCGGAAGAGTTGGCGGAGCAGGATGCCGAGGAGTACGCCGCCGCGATCGAGGACTACGAGCCGGAACTCGAAGCCGAGCGGGAACTCGATGCCGAGCCGGAACTCGAAGCCGATCCGGAGTGGACGCCGGAGCCGGAGTGGACGCCGGAGACGGTGTCGGAGCCCGCGGACGAGGAGGACGATGTCGCCGAGACCGCCGGTCCGAGCACGATGTGGGGTTCGGCGATCGACCTTGCCTGGGACGAGACCACGGCGCAGTGGCACGACCCGGAAGAACCCGTGAGGCCTGTGGCGCCGCCCGTGATGGTCGCTCCCGAAATGCGATTGCGGCCGGATTCGGAATGGGACCGGCGGCTCCAGATGGCGCTCGTCGAGGAAACGGTGCGGACGCGCGGATCCGCGGCCGCGGCGGATTGGATCGCCGACGAGGAAGAACCCGAGCCGCTGCCGGGCGACGCGGTGTTCTACGAGGAGGGTGAATGGGATCCGGAAGGGGCGATTCCGGAAGACGAAGCCGATCCCCTCCCCGGGAAGAGAGGCGGCCGGCTCGGCGCCGTGACGTCCAGGCTCCGGTCGCTGTCGCCGGGGCGTCTTCTTGGCCGGCGCAAGGCAGCGCGGCCAGGGCGCGCCCCACCGGTCGAGGACCCCGCTGACGCGCTGGGGGAACGGGGCCGGATGGAACCCGGGTTCGGCATGCAGCTGGAGGACGAGGCTCCGGTGCAGGAGCGCCGCACCTCCGTCCGCAGCGTTTCCCTCGAGGATCGCGAGGAGGTTCTTGCCGACGAACCCGAAGTCTCGGTGCGGTCGTTCCGCGATGCTCCCGAAGCGCAAGCCGGGCCGACCGGACGCCGACCGTCGCGGCTGGACCAGTCGCCGTCGCCAGCCCGCGGGGAGACGGGGATCCGGCCAGTGCGCCCGACACCGGCCCCTCCTCCCACCCGCGCCGACGGGCGTCCGGAACGGACACCGCCGCCGCCACGGCCCGGCCGGACCGGCAGGGCGGCCCACGCGCCAAGCTCCGACACAGTCTACGAGGACGACCTTCCCGTACGGCCTGCGGGTGGCAGGCGCGTCCCGCCGCCGCCACCGGCGGAGATGCCGCCGTCCCGGGCGACGCTGCGCCGAGGACCGCGTCCCGCGCTGGAGGACGCACGCTCGGCGTCGGAGCAGCGGAGCCTTGCCCCGGCCGGCAACCGCGCCATGCGATACCTCGGCTCCGACATCGACGGGGGCCCGGATACGGCACCCCCGATGCGAGGGCAGCCTGACTTCGAGGACGCGGCCGGGGAGTTGCCGCCGCGGCGCATGCCGCCGCGAAACGCTCCACCCGAGGGCCGCCGGCTCGTCTACGAGAAGACGTATGGCAGCAAGATCTTCACTATCGCCGTCGTCGGCGCGATCGTTGTCGTGCTGGCGATCTGCGCCGTGCTGTTCGTACCGCGCCTCCTCGGGCTCGGCGATGCGGCGGAGGGGACGGGCGACGGCGGCGGCCAGGGCATCGTCCTGTTCGGCGGCGCCGACCCGATGGTGTTCGAGGCGGGCGCCGACAATCCGGTCAACTTCGACGCCGAGACCGCCGGCGGCATCGTGCGGGTCGCGTCGTCCACGGCAGGCGCCGCGCGGGCAACGATCGGCCCCGGCATCGCCGGCGGCGTCGAGGGCCGCGAGGTCCGCGTCCGGCTCGATGTCCGTGGCACGCCCGGACGCCCTGCGATCACGCTCCGCCTCGCCTACCTTCGCGGGGGCACGCTGCTCGAGTGGCGGACAGTGAACCTGACGGGCGAATTCACGATCGTCGATGCGATCTGGACGATCCCGGCGGGCCTCGCCAGCACCGCCGATGCGCTCCTCATCGCGCCGGGCGTTCCGGGCGACGGCACGGCGGTCGACATCCGGCGGATCACGATGGATATCGGCGGATAGGGCCGGCCGTCTGAGGCCGCGAACACTCGCCTTTCAGTCTGTTGCCTCGGATTGCCGGCGTCGGCACGGAGGAACTGGCCCGCAAATTGCGCTTGCGGCGGACATGGGCGGCTTTGGCCTGAGGCGAATCCCTGCGCTTCGTGTAGAGCAGCCGGGGGAGATGAAACCCGAGCCCTGGAGTGCCCCGAATGATTCAAGAGCCCGACCAGGAGACGTCAGACTGGCACGCCCTTGGCGCCGATGAGGCGATGGCCAGGAAAGGCACGTCGCCGTCGGGGCTCCCGTCCACCGCCGCGAAGGACCGGCTCGCCGAGTACGGTCCAAACCGTCTGCCCGCCCACGCTGCGACAGGGCCGCTGAAGCGCCTCCTTCTCCAGTTCAACAGTCTCCTCATCTACGTGTTGCTTGGGGCCGCCCTGTTGTCGCTCCTGCTCGGCCACTCCGTCGATGCGGTCGTGATCTTCGCGGTGATCCTCCTCAACGGCGTCATCGGCTTCGTCCAGGAAGGAAGAGCGGAGCAAGCCCTCGAAGCAATCCGCGGCATGATCGATCCACAAGCCTCGGTGCTCAGGGACGGTCGGAGACTTGCGATTCTCGCCGTCGAGATCGTCCCGGGTGACATTGTCCTCCTCCAGGCCGGTGACCGCGTCCCGGGCGACCTGCGCCTTACCCGGGCGCGCAGCCTCAGGATTGACGAAGCAATCCTCACGGGGGAGTCCGTCGCCGTTGAGAAGGGGCTTGCTCCGGTTCCTCGCGGCGCGACGGTCGGCGACCGGAGTTCAATGGCCTTCTCCGGGACGTTCGTTGCTGCAGGGCAGGGAGCGGGCGTTGTCGTCGCCACCGGTGGGAACACCGAACTCGGGCGGATCAGCGGCCTTCTCGGCGCAGTGGAGAACCTGAAGACCCCCCTGCTGCGGCAGATGGATCGCTTCGCCAGGCAATTGACCATTGTCATCCTGGCGGTCTCGGCCGCGGCTTTCCTGTTCGCCTGGCTGGTCCGAAGCTACTCGATCGCCGACGCGTTCATGGCCGTGGTCGGTCTGGCCGTCGCCGCCATCCCTGAGGGGTTGCCCGCGATCATGACCATTGCGCTGGCGATCGGGGTCCAGCGCATGGCGTCGCGAAACGCCATCATCCGGCGACTTCCCGCAGTCGAGACGCTCGGTTCGGTATCGGTCATCTGCTCCGACAAGACGGGAACGCTGACCCGCAACGAGATGACGGCCACTACCGTACTCACTGCCGCGGGCCAGCTGACAGTCACCGGCTCGGCGTACGGGCCGGAGGGAAGCTTCAGCACTGAACACTCCGATGCGGACCCGGCCAAGGATGTGGTGTTGGCCGCTCTCGCACGGGCCGCGGTGCTCTGCAACGACGCTGAAACGCGCGAAACCGAGGCAGGCTGGATCGTTGACGGCGATCCGATGGAAGGCGCCCTGGTGGCACTCGGGATGAAGGCAGGGCTCAAGCCGGACTCCGTTCGCCAGCAGGTCCCGCGCAGTGACGAAATACCGTTCGACGCCAGCCATCGCTTCATGGCCACGCTTCACCAGAGCCGCGATGGCGACGCCTTCATCCTCATCAAGGGCGCGCCGGAGCAGGTTCTGGAGATGTGCGCGCTTGAGCGCCGTCCCGACGGGGACCACCCACTTGACCCCGCGGTCTGGCGCGCGAAGGCAGAGACGCTCGCCGGCAGAGGTCAACGCGTCCTTGGCTTCGCAACCAAGGCGGCCGATGACGGGAAGCAGGATCTGACCTTTGCGGACCTGGAAGGTGGAGCCGTGTTGCTCGGCTTCGTCGGCTTCATCGACCCACCACGGCCGGAGGCAACCGAGGCCATCGCCGAGTGCCGTGCAGCTGGCATTCGGGTGGTGATGATCACCGGCGACCACGCAGCAACCGCGCGGGAAATCGCCCGACAACTCGGCATCAGCGAGCGGCCGAGTGCTTTGACGGGAAGAGAACTCCAGTCAATGGACGATGCCGCGCTCCGGGCGGCCATTCGAGAGACGTCGGTGTTCGCGCGGACAACACCGGAGGACAAGCTCCGCCTCGTGAAGGCGCTCCAGGCCGAAGGGCTGACTGTCGCAATGACCGGCGACGGCGTGAACGACGCTCCCGCACTGAAGCGCGCGGATGTCGGGGTGGCCATGGGGCGAAAGGGCACCGAGGTGGCCAAGGAGTCTGCCGAGATGGTTCTGGCCGACGACAACTTCGCGTCGATCGTCGCCGCCGTTCGCGAGGGACGTACGGTCTACGACAACCTGATCAAGGTCGTACGCTGGACGCTGCCGACCAACGGTGGCGAGGCGCTGACCATACTTGTCGCAATCGCGTTCGGCCTGGCGTTGCCGATCACACCAGTTCAGATTCTCTGGATCAACATGGTGACCGCGGTGGCATTGGGACTGACCCTGGCGTTCGAGCCCGGCGAAGCGGGATCCATGCGACGCCGGCCTCGACCACGCGATCAGCCTATCCTTACCGGCGATCTAGTCTTCCGTATCATCTTTGTTTCTATTCTCATGGTGATCGGTGCGTTCGGAATGTTCTTCTGGGCTGACGGCCGCAGTCTCCCCATTGAGGAAGCGAGGACGCTGGTGGTCAACACCATCGTCGCGATGGAGATCTTCTACCTCTTCAGTGTTCGATACGTGCATGGCACGGCATTGAGCTGGCGAAGCATATTGGGAACGCCCGCAGTCCTGATCGGCGTCTCGGTGGTAGTCGTGGCGCAGATCGCCTTCACCTACCTTCCGGTTCTCCATGCGGTCTTCGGCACCCGCCCGATCGCCCTGCTGGATGGGCTCGCCGTGATCCTTGTCGGCGTCATCCTGCTGGTTGTCGTCGAGGCGGAGAAATGGGCCAGACTGACGTTGGCGAGGCGCCGGAAGTCGGGCCCAACAATCACGAGGGAGACGAACTCGGCCTGATGTTCTTCGCCGGCGTCAGGGATGCCCGCCTGCGTCGACCCGCTTCGTGGTCCTCCGTGGAGGCTCTGGTTGCGGAAAAGAGTGACGCGCCGGCCAGCCTTCGTGCGCAGCGCAGCCAGCGACGCGGCAGTCGAAGCCTACGGCCGCCCGCAAATAGCGCCGCCCAGGGGCGAGAATGGGCAATCCAGAGGCCGGCTTGCGATCTCGCCATTGTCGCGACAGACGCGATGGACCTGCCGCCCAGAGCGTGGCCGCACGCTCCTCGGCTTCATAGAGAGCCTGATCGACCCGGCGGGTTCGAGGCAATCCTCGCCAGTTGTGACGTCCGTCTCTACCGCCGGTGCGACCCGGCATAGCCGCGGGACACGAGGTAGGCCAGCACACGCTCGGCCATCGCCTCGGGCATTTCGGCTGCCGCGTCGAGATGGAGGTCCGGGTTCACCGGCGGCTCGTACGGGCTGTCGATACCCGTGAAGTTCTTGATGCCGCCCTCGCGGGCCTTCTTGTACAGGCCCTTCGGGTCGCGCTCCTCCGCCACCGCGAGCGGCACGTCGACGAACACCTCGATGAACTCGCCCGCGCCCACCAGTTCGCGCGCCATCGCCCGCTCGGAGCGGAAGGGCGAGATGAACGAAACCAGCACGATCACGCCGGCATCGACGAACAGCTTGGCCACTTCGCCGACCCGCCGGATGTTCTCGACGCGGTCGGCGTCGGTGAAGCCGAGGTCGCGGTTGAGGCCGTGGCGGATGTTGTCGCCGTCGAGGAGGTAGGTGTGGCACCCCATGAGGTGGAGCTTCTCCTCGACGAGGTTTGCCACGGTCGATTTCCCGGCGCCGGAGAGGCCGGTGAACCAGAGGATGGCAGGCCTTTGGCCTTTGGCGTCGGCGCGGGCGGCCTTGTCGATGGTCAGCGCCTGGCGGTGGATGTTGGTCGCTCGGCGAAGGCCGAAGCGGAACATGCCGGCGGCGGCCGTGGCGTTCGAGAAGCGGTCGATGAGGATGAAGGAGCCGGTCGTCCGGTTTTCATCATAAGGGTCGAAGGCGATCGGCTCGGCCAGCGACAGGTTGGCGAAACCGATGTCGTTGAGCGTCAGGGTCTTTGCCGCATGCGGCTGGAAGGACTGGACGTCGACCCGGTGTTTCAGTTCGCTCACCGTCGCGCCGACGGTGCGCGTGGCGGTCTTGAGGAGATACGAGCGGCCCGGCAGCAGCGCCTCGTCGCTCATCCAGATGATGTGGGCGGCAATCTGGTCGGAGACCTGCGGACGCCCCTCGGCGGCCACGAGGAGGTCGCCGCGCGAGGCATCGACCTCGCGGTCGAGGGTGAGCGTCACGGCCTGGTGGACGGACGCGTCGGGCAGGTCGCCGTCCATCGTCACGATGCGCGCGACCTTCGCCTTCTGGCCGGAGGCGGCGATGGCGATCTCGTCGCCGACCGTGACGGTGCCGCCGGCGACGGTGCCGGCATAGCCGCGGAAATCGAGGTTCGGCCGGCTGACCCACTGCACCGGGAAGCGGAACGGCTTTCCGGCCTCGGCCTCGGTGACGTCGATCGTCTCGAGGTAGTCGAGGAGGGCGGGGCCCTTGTACCAGGCAAGGTTCGGGCTCGGCGCGATGACGTTGTCGCCGAAGCGGGCGGACAGCGGGATCGCGACCTTGGTGGCGAAGCCAAGGTCGGCGGTGAGCTCCTCGAAGGCGGCGACGATCTCGTCGAAGCGCTCCTGCGAGTAGCCCACGAGGTCGATCTTGTTCACCGCCAGCACGACGTGGCGGATGCCGAGCAGCGAGACGATGTAGGCGTGCCGGCGGGTCTGGGTGAGGATGCCCTGGCGGGAATCGACCAAGAGGACGGCGAGGTCCGCCGTCGAGGCGCCCGTTGCCATGTTGCGGGTGTACTGCTCGTGGCCGGGCGTATCGGCGACGATGAATTTCCGGCGGTCGGTCGCGAAGAAGCGGTAGGCGACGTCGATGGTGATGCCCTGCTCGCGCTCGGCCTCGAGGCCGTCGACGAGGAGCGCGAAGTCCATGTCGCCGCCCGTGGTGCCCCACTTCCGCGAATCGCGCTCGAGCGTGAGGATCTGGTCCTCGAAGAGGCGCTTGGAATCGTGCAGCAGGCGGCCGATCAGCGTCGACTTGCCGTCGTCGACGCTGCCGCAGGTGAGGAAGCGAAGGAGGCTCTGGTCCTCGGTGCCGGACAGGAGCTTTTCGACCGCGGCGCGGTCGAGCGCGATGGTGCCTTCCACTAGAAGTACCCCTCGCGCTTCTTCTTCTCCATCGAGCCGCTCTCGTCGTGGTCGATGAGGCGGCCCTGCCGTTCGGACGTCCGGGCCAGCAGCATCTCGGCCACGATCTCCTCCAGCGTCGTCGCCGACGAATCGATCGCGGCGGTAAGCGGATAGCAGCCGAGGGTCCGGAAGCGCACGAGGCGCTCCTGCGGTGCCTCGCCGGGCTTCAGCCGCATCCGCTCGTCGTCGACCATGATCCACTGGCCGGAGCGCTCCACCACGGGTCGCCGCGCGGCGTAGTAGAGCGGGACGATGTCGATCTTCTCGGCGAGGATGTACTGCCAGATGTCAAGTTCGGTCCAGTTCGAGATCGGGAAGACGCGGATCGATTCACCGGGCGCAATGCGGGTGTTGTAGAGCGACCAGAGTTCGGGCCGCTGGTTCTTCGGGTCCCAGGCGTGGTTCTGGTTGCGGAAGGAGAAGACGCGCTCCTTGGCGCGGCTCTTCTCCTCGTCGCGCCGCGCGCCGCCGAAGGCCGCATCGAAGCCGTGCTTCGTCAGCGCCGCCTTCAGCGCGTCCGTCTTCATGATGCGGGTATAGAGGTTCGAGCCCTGGTCGAACGGGTTGACGCCCTCGGCCCGGCCTTCCTCGTTGGTGTGGACGAGGAGGTTGAAGCCGTACTTCTTCGCGGTCTCGTCGCGGAAGCGGATCATGTCCCGGAACTTCCACCCGGTGTCGATGTGGAGGAGCGGGAACGGCGGCGGGGCGGGATGGAACGCCTTCCGCGCCAGATGGAGCATCACGGACGAGTCCTTGCCGATCGAATACATCATGACCGGCTTCGCGAAGGTCGCGGCGACCTCGCGCAGAATGAAGATGGACTCGGCTTCCAGCCGCTGGAGATGCGTAAGCGGGGAGTTCATGCGGCCATAGGCTCCGGTACGGCGCGGAACCTATGGCCCCGCCGGCCCGCGCTCAAGCACGAACGATCCGCCCGTGCCAAACAATCGGGCCGATCGTTCCGCCGGTCCAGTGTCCGCAGGAACAGGTTTCCGCGGGGAGGTACTCGGCGCGCAATTCGTTGAGCGCGGTCCCACGGTTCGGGGTACTCCATCCGAGACTGGATGGCTGGTTCCGCCGAAGGAACAGGTAGGAGGCAGGCCTGGCAATGACCGTGAAGCGGATGTTCAGCTCCGATCGGAACTTCAAGATCTGGACATATTCGGTCAGCTTTCGCCGTCTTTTGCTGCGTAGCAACAAGAGCGACGCCGGCCGCGGCGACGCCCATCCGACGCGATCGGAAATTCTCTTCTTCGAGGTTGCATTCATGATCGTCCGCCCATGGATGCAGGGCGTCACGATCGAGGAATTCGACCCCGATGACGTCCCTGCCGACATCGGAAGACTGGCCGGCGCGGGATGGCCAGGCGTCGATGAGGTGAAATGGTTTCGGCTCAGCGCCGCAGATTCAGTCGGATGGGTTGCCGCGCTCGCGGTGTACTTCCGGGAGGACGACCTCGAATACTCCGATCCCAGTTTCCTTCTCACCAACCCCGACGGTACCCCCGGCCGGGTATGATTGCCTCGTGCGTTGCAGCTAGCGGCGCTACCCCGCAAACGGATCGACCGGACCCGTTGCCACGAACCAGTGGTTCAGGAACGGGTGCGGGCCGGCCGGGCCCTTGCCGGCACCGTAGCCGAGGAGGTTGCCGTCCATGTCGAGCACCCGGCCGCCGGCCGCCGTGAGGATGGCGTTGCCGGCGGCAATATCCCACTGCGAGGTGGTGCCGAGGCGCGGGTAGAGGTCGGCCTCGCCCTCGGCGACCGCGACGAGCTTCAGCGACGAGCCGGCCGCAACGAGGCGGCTCCCCGGGAACTTCGCGATGAAATCGTCGGTCTCGGGCGTGCGGTGCGAGCGCGACGCGACGATATCGAGCGTCTCGGGCGGCTGGCGGACCGCTATCGGCTGCGGCTCTTGGGCGGGGTCTGCCGTCCTGATCTTCCACGCGCCGTTGCCGACGGAGCCGTACCAGAGCAGCCCGCGGGCGGGGGCGAAGACGATGCCGGCCACCGCGGCGCCGGCCCGGACGAGACCGATGTTGACGGTGAAATCGTCGCCGCCCTTGAGGAAATCCTTGGTGCCGTCGAGCGCGTCGACCGCAATGAAGGCATCGGCGACTTCGGGAACGCGGCCGGCCGCAACCTCCTCCTCTGCCACGACCGGCAATTCGGGCGCTAGCTCCTTCAGCGCCTTGAGAAGGATCGCCTCCGCGGCGCGGTCGGCGCGTGTGACGGGCGAGTTGTCGGCCTTGGTTTCCACAGTTAGGCCGGCGGCGCGGATCGACACGATGGCCTCGCCCGCCTCGATCACCGCAGGGATGAGCGCCTCGATCAGCGCGAAGTCGGAGTGCTGGGTGTGGTCGAGCATCGGCACGGGCGTTCCAGGCGATTCGGCGCGTCTCAGGCGACGACGCCGGCGGTTTCGAGGACGGCGTGATACAGGACGTTCACGCCCGCTGTCGCCCACTCGGGACGGATGTCCTCGGCTTCGTTGTGGCTGATGCCCTTGACGCAGGGCGAGAAGATCATCGCCGCGGGCGCGATCGCGGCGATGTGGCACGCGTCGTGGACTGCGCCCGAGACGATGTCGCGGCGACGGTAGCCGAGCTGCTCGGCGGACCTGCGGACCGTGTCGACCAGCGCCGGGTCGAAGACGACCGGCGCCAACCGCGTCGGCACCCGAATCTCGACGCCGAGATTCAGTTCGGCCGCGATCAGCGTCGCGCCCGTCTGGAGCCTCACCTCCATCTCGGCGAGCGCCTCGACGGTCGGGCTCCGCATGTCGACGGCGACGGTGACGGAGCCGGGAATGACGTTGCGCGACCCCGGATGGATCTTGAGCGCCCCCACCGTGCCGACGGCATTCGGCGCGTGGGCGATCGCGATGTCGTAGACGCGCTCGATGAGCCTTGCGGCGCCCATCATGGCATCGCGACGCTGGTTCATGGGCACCGTGCCGGCGTGGCCCTCCATGCCGGTGAAGGTCACGTCGAACCAGCGCAGGCCCTGCACCTGCGTGACGACGCCGACGTCGGCGTCCTGGTCCTCGAGCAGTGGTCCCTGCTCGATATGGAGCTCGAAATAGGCGCGCGGCGGGGCGCCCTTTGCCGGCGAGGGGCCGCGATAGCCGATCGCCTTCAGCGCGTCGCCGAAACTGATGCCGTCGGCATCGCGCGAGGAATACGCCGTGTCGTCGTCGTAGAGGCCGGCATAGGCGCCGGAGCCGACGAGGCCGGGCGCGAAGCGCGCGCCTTCCTCGTTGGTCCAGTTGACCAGTTCGACCGGATGCCGCGTGCGGATGCCCTGTTCGTGCAGCGAGCGCAGCACTTCGAGCGCGCCGAGGACGCCAAGCACGCCGTCGAAACGGCCGCCATGCGGCTGGGTGTCGAGGTGGCTGCCGATCAGCACCGGCGGCAGGTCGTCATCCGTGCCCGCGCGCCGCGCGAAGATGTTGCCGACGCTGTCGACGCGGATCGCGCAGCCGAGGTCCTCGCACCACGAGACGAGGAGGTCGCGGGCGACCTTGTCGTCCTCGGAAAGCGTCAGCCGGTGGCTGCCACCCTTCGGTCCGGGGCCGATCTTGGCCATGACCATGAGGCTTGACCACAGGCGCGTGCCGTTGACACGAAGGTTCGAGAGCGTGGCCGCGTCGGCGGCCGGGGATGGGGCTTCCGGCACCGGCTCAGTTCAGCCGCATGAGGACGGCGCGAAGCGTCTCGGCCAGCCGGCCGATCTCGTCCTCGGTGATGATGAGCGGCGGCGACAGCGCGATGATGTCGCCGGTGGTCCGGATCAGGAGGCCCGAGGCGAACGCGTCGAGATAGGCGGCGAAGGCACGCTCGGCGGGCCGGCCGGCGATCGGCGCAAGTTCGATCGCTGCGACGAGTCCATAGTTCCGGATGTCGATGACGTGCGGCAGGTCGCGGAGCCCGTGCATCGCCGCCTCCCACACCGGCGCGAGTTTCGCCGCGCGGTCGAGGAGCTGTTCGTCCTCGTAGGTCTCGAGCGTGCCGAGGGCGGCGGCGGAGGCCATCGGATTGCCGGAATAGGTGTAGCCGTGCGGCAGTTCCGGCAGGTGGATCGGGACGTCCGCGCCCATGAAGGCGTCGTAGATGTTGCGCCGGGCCACGACCGCACCCATCGGAATGACGCCGTTGGTGAGGCCCTTTGCGATCGTCACCATGTCGGGGATGACACCGAAGGCGTCGACCGCGAAGGGGGCGCCAAGGCGGCCGAAGCCGCTGATGACCTCGTCGAAGATGAGCAGGATACCGTGCCGGTCGCAGATCGCGCGGAGACGTTCGAGATAGCCCTTCGGCGGGAGGAGGACACCGGTCGAGCCGGCCATGGGCTCGACGATGACGGCCGAAATCGTGGACGGATCGTGCAGAGCCACGATGCGCTCGAGTTCGTCGGCGAGCTCCGCACCGTGCTCGGGCAGGCCTTTCGTGAAGGCGTTGCGGGCGGGATCGTGCGTGTGGCGGAGATGGTCGACGCCCGACATCAGCGGACCGAAGGATTTCCGGTTGCCGCCGATGCCGCCGACGCTCATGCCGCCATAGTTGACGCCGTGATAGGCGCGCTCACGGCCGACCCAGCGGTAGCGCGTCCCCTGCCCGCGGACGCGGTGGTAGGCGTTGGCGATCTTGAGGGCCGTCTCGACCGACTCCGACCCGGAATTGGTGAAGAAGACGCGATCGAGGTCCGCCGGGAACAGTGTCGCAAGCCGCGAGGCCAGTTCGAACACCTTCGGATGGCCCATCTGGAAGGCCGGGACATAGTCGAGTTCGGCGGCCTGCTGCTGGATGGCCGCGGTGATCTTCGGCCGGTTGTGGCCGGCATTGCAGCACCAGAGACCGCTGGTCCCGTCGAGGATCGTCCTGCCGTCGTCGGAACGGTAGTACATTCCCTCCGCCGAGACGAGCATGCGCGGCGCGGCCTTGAACTGGCGATTGGCCGTGAACGGCATCCAGTAGGCGTCGAGGTTGTTGGTGCGCTGAGGGGCGTTCATCGTGCCTCCGGTACTGTGACTGTGGGCACTTCGCAATCGGACAAACCCGCCGCCGGGGGACGCTTACCCAGCAGCTGTCCCCCGCCCGTCAATGAGCCTAGCCAACGCGTCCGCCCCGCTCAAGCCGCACCGCCGGTGGGGGTGAGTGCCCCGGCGCATGGCCGGGCTGCGACAATCCGGGCCATGGACGACCGAGCAGGGACGTTGCAGCGCGACGTATGCCGCATCCATCAATGTTTCGAGGGCCGGAGACTGGTGCCGCCCCTACCCGACCGGGTAGGTTTTTTCGCTTAGCGGGGTTCAAACCCGGCAACGCCGATGTTACCTATGTTGGTACGATTACGGCGTGTCATGGAGGGAGAGACCGTGGCCTACAAGTTCGAGATTTTAAGAGGAGAGGATGGCCTCTTTTACTGGCGGTTCCGGGCATCGAACGGCGAGGTAATGTGCTCGTCCGATGGATATACCGCCAAGGCTTCGGCCAAGAATGCGATCGAATCAATCCAGTCGAACGCGCCGCGGGCGATGATAGAGGACAAGATCTAGCGAAATTGCAGGCGTCGCCGCGGCCGGAGCAGGACCCAACGCGCGGCGACCACGTTCCTGGTGAACGGTGGAGTGGTGAGCAGTGAGTAGCCAGGCGGCCTCCTGTTCACTGCTCACCATTCGCTGCTCGTGCTCCCGCTACCTCATTCTGCCGATGTCCGAGCGATAGAAGCCGCCCGGCCAGTCAATCGCGCGGAGCGCATCATAGGCATCGGCCCGTGCGGCGGCGGGGCTCTCGGCCAGCGCCGTCACGTTGAGAACGCGCCCGCCGCTCGCAACCAGCGCCCCCTCGCGGAGCGCGGTGCCCGCATGGAAGATCACGACATCGTCCGCGGGCTTCGGCAGGCGGCGGATCGGCGTGCCCTTCTCGAACGGCCCGGGATACCCCTTCGAGGCCATGACCACGGCGACCGCCGGATCGGACGTCCAGTCAGCCATAACTTCACCCAGGCGGCCGTTGGCGACCGCCATCAGGATGGGGGCAAGGTCGGACCGAAGGCGACGCATCAGCGCCTGGCACTCCGGGTCGCCGAAGCGGACGTTGTATTCGATGAGTTGCGGTCCCTTCGTGCCGACCATCAGGCCGGCATAAAGGACCCCGCGGAACGGCGTGCCACGAGCCTTCATCGCTCTGACCGTCGGCAGCACGATGGTCCGCATCGCCTCTTCCACCAGCCGGTCGGGCAGCGCCGGCGCCGGCGAGATCGCCCCCATTCCGCCCGTGTTCGGGCCGGTGTCGCCATCGAAGGCGCGCTTGTAGTCCTGCGCCGTGCCGAAGGGGATGGCCGTCTCGCCGTCCGACAGCGCGAACAGGCTCGCCTCGATGCCCTCCAGGTACTCCTCGACCACGACCTCGGCGCCGGCCGCGCCGAAATCGCCGGCAAAGCAGGCGTCGATGGCGGCGTTCGCCTCCTCGACGGAGGTCGCGACGACCACGCCCTTGCCTGCCGCCAGCCCGTCGGCCTTGACCACGATCGGCGCGCCGGCCGTCGCGACATAGGCTTTCGCCGCCGCCGCATCGGTGAACCGGCCATAGGCAGCGGTTGGAATGCCGGCCTCTGCACAGAGGTCCTTGGTGAAGCCCTTTGAACCCTCCAGACGGGCAGCCGCAGCGCTCGGGCCGAACACGGGGATGCCCGCCGCGGCGAGGGCATCGGCGATGCCGGCGACCAGCGGCTGTTCCGGCCCGACGACGACAAGCCCGACGGCGTTGTCGCGGCAGAAGGCGGTGACGGCCGCGTGGTCGTCCGGATCTAGCGTCACGAGTTCGGCTTCCGCGGCGATGCCGGGATTGCCGGGGGCCGCGTAGAGACGCTCGACCAGTGGCGAACGCCGGAGCTTCCACGCCAGCGCGTGCTCGCGCCCGCCCGACCCGATCAGAAGAACATGCATTTTGAGAGTGCCCGCTTTCCGGTGGCGCCGCTTAGCCCCCGTCAGGCCCCCTGTCGAGTCAGCGCTTCAGCGCAAGCCAGAACGCGCCGCCGATGAGGAAGCAGCCCGAGACGCGCGACATCAACCGGACCCGCCTTTGGGACAGGTAGCGGCCGGCCCGGCCGAGGAGGAGCGCGTAGATGCTGTCGGTGATCGACCCGACGATGAGGAAGGTGCCGCCGAGGAGGAGCACCTGCAGCGCGGTACCCCGCGACGGATCGACGAATTGCGGGATGAAGGCGCCGAAGACCAGCAGCACCTTCGGGTTCGACAGGATGACGAGGAAGCCCTGAAGGACGAAGCCGCCGCGCGGCGGCGCGGGCGTCCGGCCGGCGCCGAACTCCGGCGGCCAGAGGATCAGCTTCAAACCCAGCCATGCGAGGTAGGCCGCACCCGCGAGCTTGAGCCAGAAGAATACCGGCTCGATGACAGCGAGAACGGAGGCGAGGCCGATCGCGAGGATGACGATGAGGATCGCCACGCCGATCTGCGTGCCAAGCACGTTCTTGAGTCCGGCCGCGGTGCCGTGCGTAAGACTGTTGGCGACGATCAGCGACACCGTCGGTCCGGGCACGATCGTGATGGCAAGGCTCGCCGCGATGAAGGCGAGGTAGGTTTCGATCGGCATGGCGGTCCCCTCCCGGCGGCCGTAGAAGTTCCACGCGGCCCCGTCCCTGTCGAGAGCGATGCACGAACGCCGACCCGAAACGCCGTCCACGAGACCGCCCGGCCCTGTCGACCAGCGCGTGGCGGATGCCTCGCGCGAAAATCTTTCGGACCGCCTGCTGCCGGCATGGCTGCGGCCCTATGCGCGGCTGGCGCGCTGGGACCGGCCGATCGGCTGGTGGCTGCTGCTCCTGCCGTGCTGGTGGGCGGCAACGCTCGCGGCGGATTCCCTTGGCCGGGCGTATCCCGAGCCGTGGCACGTCGTGCTGTTCCTCGTCGGCGCAATCGCCATGCGGGGCGCCGGCTGCACCTTCAACGACATCGTCGACCGCGACCTTGACGCCGCGGTCGCGCGGACGCGCAGCCGGCCCATTCCTTCCGGGGCGATCTCGGCGCGCCGGGCGGCAGGATTCCTCGTGGCGCAGGCCATCGTCGGCCTCGTGGTCCTGCTCCAGTTCAACGGGCTGACGATCGGGCTCGGGATCGGCTCGATCGTGATCGTTGCGCTCTACCCGTTCCTCAAGCGCGTGACGAACCTGCCGCAGCTCGGCCTCGGCCTTGCCTTTTCGTGGGGCGCGCTGGTCGGCTGGACGGCCGCCACCGGAACGCTCGGTCTCGCCCCGGTGCTCCTCTATCTTGGCGGCGTGGCGTGGACGGTCGGCTACGACACGATCTACGCGCTGCAGGACAAGGAGGACGACGCGCTCATTGGCGTCGGTTCGAGCGCACTCCTGTTCGGCGCGCGGGCCCGGCTCGCGGTTGCTGTCTGCTACGGCAGCGCGGTGGTTCTGTGGGCGGGCGCGCTCATCGCCGCGGGCGTGGCGTGGCCGGCGTGGGCGGGGCTTGCCGCCGCAGCGATCCAACTCGGATGGCAGGTGGCGCGGATAGACCTTGCGGACGGCGCGCTGGCGCTCCGGCTGTTCAAGTCGAACCGGACGTTCGGCCTGATCCTGCTGGCGGGGTTGCTGGCGAGCGCGGTGCTGTCCGCATAGCCCCAACCGCTCATCCCCACGCAGGTGGGGATTCCATCCCTCTTCGCAAGCAAAGCCGGGCCTTCGGCCCGGCATTCTTCATGCGATGGGTCCCCGCCTCCGCGGGGATGGGCGGAGTTGGGGCCTCAGCTCCGGGCGATGATCTCGTCGCCGGAAACCTTCTCGGCGCCGCGGTCCCAGCCGGTCTTGCGGCGAACGAGGAAACGGGGGCGGCGGGCGGCGAAGAAGGAATGACGGCGGCGCGGCGCCGGGCGGGCGATGGTGACGGCGCCGACATGCGGGATCGGCTCGGTGAGCGTTCCATCCGCCTCGACGAGGTACATCGGCAGCGCGAGCGAGCGCGCCCAGGCCTGCCAGTCGGCGACGATTCCGGCCGGATCGTCGGCCACGGCGAGCGTCACCGAAAGACGCGGATCGGCGTGGTTGAGTTCGAGAATGACCGAAAGGATACCCGCATCCCCGGCAGCGGCTTCCATGCGTACCGCAACACCGCGATAGTGCTTCAGCGGCAGGGCCAATGTGCGGCCGCCGGCGGCGATCGTCACCCGATCGCCATCGATCACCACCTTTGCCGTCGCGCCGCCGCGGAGAACCGCGGCAAAGCGCGCCGGAAGGAGGTACGGGTCCGGCCTGTCGGCCGAAGGGGACGTGTCGGCGAAGGTCTCGCCGAGAACTGCCTGACGCCTCAAATTCGCCTCCACGGCCCGTTGGCCGGGCCTTGTGCTTCCGGGGCGTTTGCCGCTCCTCGGATGCCTGGAGATTGACGCGATCAGGGTCTCGATCGCCTTAAGGGACGCGGTTAAATTTGAATGATCTCAGAGAGGGTTAGCAGTCCCTCACCACGCATGGTTCAGAGAATCTTGCCGGGGTTCATGATCCCCTTGGGGTCGAGCACGGCCTTCAGTTTCCGCATCGTCGCGAGCTCGACGTCGCTGCGCACGAAGGGCAGCAGCGCCCGCTTCATCTGGCCGATGCCGTGTTCCGCCGCGATCGAGCCGCGGAATCGCGCCACGACCTCGTGGACGGCGGCGGTGATGGTCTTTGCCGCAGCCATGAACAACGCCGCATCGCCGACCGGCTGGCTGATATTGAAGTGGACGTTGCCGTCGCCGAGATGACCGAACGGCACCGGGCGGCAGTCGGGGACGAGGTCGAGCACCGCCCTTGTCGCCTCCTCGAGGAAGGCCGGCACGTCCTTGATCGGCACGGCGACATCGTGCTTCAGCGACACGCCCTCCGGCCGCTGCACGTCGGAGATCGAGTAGCGGAGCCGCCACAGCGCCCGCGCCTCGCCCGTCGAATCGGCGACGCGTTCCTCGCGGACGAGACCCGCCGCGTGGCCCTCGCCGAGGATGGCGTCGATGTCCGCCCGCGCCGACGCGACCGACCGGCCCGAACTGACTTCGAGGAGCACGTACCAGGGATGAGGTTCCCGCAGCGGGTCCGTGGCGCCGTCGAGGTGGCGGAGGCAGAAGTCGAGCGCGATCCGCGGCATGAACTCGAACGAGGTCAGGTCCAGCCCCGCGATGCCGCGCGCGATATGGAACAGCGCGAGCGCGTCGGCCGGCCGCTCGACGGCGACGAAGGCGGTGGCAACACCGCGCGGGATCGGGAACAGCTTCAGCGTCGCCGCTGTGATCACGCCGAGCGTCCCCTCGGCGCCGATGAAGAGGTGCTTCAGGTCGTAGCCGGAGTTGTCCTTGCGGAGCGCCCGGAGGCCGTCGATCACCTCGCCGCCGGGCAGGACGACCTCGAGCCCGAGGACGAGGTCGCGCGTGTTGCCATAGGCAAGCACCGCGGTGCCACCGGCATTGGACGAGATGTTGCCGCCGATCTGAGCCGTCTCCTCGGAGGCGAGCGAGAGCGGGAAGAGGCGCCCGGCCTTCTCCGCCGCCCGCTTGACGCTGGCCAGACACACACCGGCCTCGACCGTGATCGTGTCACCATCCGGATCGACGGAGCGGACGCGGTTCAGCCGGTCGAGCGCCAGGATGACCTGGCTGTTCGAGCCGTCGGGCACCTGTGCCCCGACGAGCCCGGTATTGCCGCCCTGCGGGACGATCCCGGTGCCGGTCTCCTGCGCGAGCGCCATGATCGCCGACACCTCGGCCACGGTCTGCGGCCGCAGGACGAGTGAGGTCGCGCCCGGGAAGCTGCCGCGGCGTTCGGCAAGATAGGGTCGGATGGCGCCGGGGTCCGTCACGGCGTTGGCGACGCCCACAATGGCGACGAAGCCAGCGATGAGGTCGGGCGGGGGAGACACGGTCATGGCGCGGCCGAGGCTAGCGACGCCCCGCCGGGGCGTCGAGGTCCGCAGCATCACGGAGGCAGCCGCGGCGGCGCATGGCGGGCCCGCCGCCGCGAGCGGCCGTCAGATGCCGCAATCGGCGGCCGTCACGTTGATCGTAAACAGGCCGTTCGCGCTGGTGTCGCTGTAGCGGTAGGTAATGGTGGCGCCCGAGCGCAGGAGCTGCAGCTGGTTCGGATCCTGGCAGTCGCCGGCCAGAATCTGCTCGCGAATCTGCGCAGCAAAAGCCGCGGTCTGTTCGGGAACGAGCGTTCCCTCGATCTGGTAGAAGAGCACCAGCACGGTCGGACCGTTGAAGATGTTGACCAGCGACAGCATGTCGTTGATGCGGGCCGGGAGCGTCGGTGCATTGGCCTCGGCGATCGCGGCCAGTTGCGCCGCCAGCGCGGCGGGCGGGAGCGTCGGCAGGACGGCCGCGACCATCGCGGGGGTCACGAAGTTGCATTCCGACGGCGTGGTCGTCAGCGTCGCCAGAGGGGCGCCGTCGACCCCCAGCACCTGGGTTGTGACCGTCATCATGAGGCCTGCGGCGAGCGCGTCGAGCCGGCAGTAGCGGACGTCATGCTCGGTATCGCGTTCGGCCAGCGCGGTACCGGCATAAAGGTCGGTCGGACCGGTGAAGACCGCCGTCATGGCGATGGTGCCCGACGCACAGTCGAACGCGGCTGCGGTGGTCTGGGTGCCGTCATTGTTGGCGATGGGCAAGGCGGCCCGAATCTCGGCGACGACATCCTCCGCCGCCGCGCACAGCGCCGCCAGCTGGGGGTCCGCCGCGCCGGCTCCTGCCATGGCGAACGCGGCCTCGCAGACCGATTCGTCGAGCGGCAGCGTGAGAGCCTCGCGGCCGGCATCGTCGACCACGCTGAGCCGGATCGCGGCGCCGATGCGGAACAGCGCCGATACCTGCGAGGTGGTGCAAAGAACCGGGACGAGCCGCGAGCCAAGGTCCGCCGTCAGCGTCTCGGGGTCGGCCAGCACGCCGGACACATGTACCACGAGCACGAGCGTCGTCCCGTCGGCCTGCGCGGCAGCGATCTCCAGCGTGTCGTCTAGTATCAGCGGCGCCGGGAACGCCTGCGCGACATCCGCGACGTATCCGGCAACCTGGTCCGGGGCCGTTGCGGCCACGTTCGCGCAGTCCGCTGCGGTCGTATCGAACCGGTCGGTCACGGTTCCGTCCGGCGCGCGGAACTCGCCCGCGAGCGTCCAGCCGGTTGCCTCCGCGATGCCCTGCTGGCAGCTGCCGACGAGGAAGGCCGCGCGCGCCGCGTCGACGGCATTGGCCGGCAGCTCTTCGGCGGGAACGATGAACCTGAGGACGAAGGTCAGCACGTCCGAGTCGCAATCGACGAGCATGTCGGTGACTTCGGTGATGTCGTCGATCGGCTGCGGCAGGTTCGGCCGCGTCGCGGCAACGAAGTCCGTGAGGGTCTGGCAGGCCGGGTCGGTCACCTGCGCCGCGGCGGGCGTGGCCGTTCCCATCGCCGCAAGCCCCAGCAGGAGGCCCGCGGCGAACAGCCCGACAATACGCGACATGATCAATCCCTCCGTATGGCGCGCACACTAACCGCCGCCCACGGCCCCGTCATCCCCGAGGCATGGGAGACCGGTGCGACCCGCCAGGCCGTGGACGCTCACGCGCCCGGCTCAGCCGATCTGGTCGTATACCGCTCGCGAAAGCTGCTCGACATGGCGGCGGTTCTCGGGCCCGGCGAACACGTAGCCGACGGTGCCGTCGACCCAATAGAAGGCGCAGATGTCCGGCTCCCACGCATATGCCATCGCCGCCGTTCCAGACTCGTCGGTGCGGGCGATGAAGAGCGTGTAGCGCTGCCCGGCGCCGTCCTCATACATCAGCTGGGCGGCGGGTCGGCCTCCATCAGGGACGAGACGCCCGCCGAGGAACGTCAGGCCCTCCGCCGAGAGATCGGGCGGGGAGATCGGCGTGTCGAGCCGGTTCGACAGCCACGAGACGAGGTGCGCCTCGTCGTCGGCGCCCACCTCGACGGCGTGGCGGGTCTCGCGGCTGTAGACGGCGTGGGCCGACATGCCGCTGTCGGCGAGCCCGCGGGCGACGGCCGGCGCCGCTCCCCACAGCGCGAAGCTGCCGCCGACGCCGATGGCGATGCCGATCGCTGCCGCGACCGCGGCGGGCGCCAGCCAGCGGACACTGCGCCTCGCCCGGAGCGGCGGCCGTGCTTCGCCGAGAACCGCACGCAGCGCCGCAGGCAGCGGCTCGGCCAGCACCGGGTCGAGCGCGGCGCGAAGCGATGCATCCTGAAGGCGCCAGCGCTCCAGACGAGCGCGATCCGCGGCGTTTTCAGGCGACGCCAGCCATGCCTCGACCGAAGCGGCGCGCTCCGGCAACAGGCGGCCGTCGGCGTAGGCCGCGAGGTCTTCGTCGCTGACGGGAACGACGGCGCCGCTCATCGTGCCCTCCGGAACGGCACCACGGGGGCGCCGTCGAGGCGCTCGGCGAGTTGGTCGCGCGCGCGGGCAAGACGCGACATCACCGTGCCGATGGGCACCGCAAGGATGCCGGACGCCTCCTGGTAGGTGAAGCCCTCGACCACGACCAGCAGCAGAACCTCCCGATGTTCCTGCGCGAGCGCCCCGAGCGCTGCGAGTATGCCGATGCGGCTCGCCGGATCGGATCCAGCGTCCGCCATGTCCGTGAGGGGATCGATCGGCGGCAGACGCCTCTGGCTCCGCGCCGCCGCCCGTACGCAATTGGTCAGGATCGCGTAGATCCAGCCCGCCAGGTTCTCCCCTCTGAACTGGCGCTCCCGTGCGATCGCCTGGGCGAGGCAATCCTGCACGAGGTCGTCGGCAAGCATGGCGCCCGCAAGCCCCCGCGCGTAGCGCCGGAGGGCGGGGATGAGACGCTCCAGTTCGCGGCGGTCAATCGCCACGTTCCCCCCGCGGCCAGGTCGGCGGCGCCTGTCGCCGCCGACCGCTTCATCAGCCTAGCTGTAGCGGCTACGGAATCACAACCACATGCCAGGTGCCTTCCGGCTGGTTGCCGTTGGTCTGGCCCGGCTCCGTGTCGTTGATGAAGTAGTAGAGCGGCTTGCCCATGTAGGCCCACACGCTGGTGCCGTCGGTGCGCGGCACGATCGTCCAGTCACCGTCCGCCATGGCGCCAGCCTCGACGACGAAGGGCGGCCAGTTCACGGCACACTGGTTGTAGCAGGTCGATACGTTCGCCTCCGTGTCGCGATCCCAGGTGTACAGCGTCATCCCGGTGGGGCCGACGAGGATCGTTCCGAGCGGCGAGGTCGCCGTCATCGCCGGCCCCATCGGGGTCTGCGCCACAGTGGCGGTGGCTGCGAGCGCGGCGAAGATGCCGGCGGCAAGTGTGGTGCGAAGCATACGTGAGAGCATGAACACCTCCTCTGATGCGGGGCGGCGAATCCGCCTCCAACACACGAGATGTCCGGGGCCGGCGGTTTATTCCGCGCGCGGAGAAAAAAGAGACCGGACGGTCCCTGTCGCTTGACCGCAAGCAGAATTTGTTCCTATTTCGTTCCCATGACCGACGAAGAGAAATCCCACCTTGAGCGCGTAATCTCCGTCCAGTTGGCGGTGGTGCCAAAACACACCAAGCAGCGCTACGCCGAGAAGCTCACGCTCAACTCCGAGCCGGCGCGGCACGAGATGGCGAAGGAGATCGCGAAGGCGGTGGATGGCGCGTTCGAACTCGTCCGCCGGCCGGCGCAGATCGGGCACAAATAGGCCGAACGCCGGCGGGACGTTCCCGGTATGGGCCGGGAATGGCCGTCCCCCGCCGCGCCTTGCTTGATGGAGCCATGCCACCGTGCGATAGAGGCGCCCGCTAAAAACGGACGGGCGGTGCCATGGTTGACTCGGTTGGACTCATGCGCGGCAAGCGGGGCCTGGTGGTTGGCGTCGCCAACAACCGTTCGCTCGCCTGGGGCATCGTCCGGGCCTGCCAGGCGCAGGGCGCCGAGATCGCCCTCACCTACCAGGGCGACGTGATGAAGAAGCGGGTCGAGCCGCTCGCCGCCGAGACCGGCGCGCTTCTGGCCGGCAATTGCGACGTCACGGATGCCGCTTCGATGGACGCGGTCTTCGCGCTCCTCCGCGAGAAATGGGGCTCGCTCGATTTCCTCGTTCACGCGGTCGCGTTCTCCGACAAGAACGAGCTGACCGGGCGCTACATCGAGACGACGGCTGCCAATTTCGACCGGACGATGAACATCTCGGTGTACTCGCTGACGGCACTCGCCCAGCGCGCCGAGCCCCTGATGAACTCCGGCGGCTCGATCCTGACGCTGTCGTTCTACGGCGCCGAGAAGTGGATGCCGCACTACAACGTCATGGGCGTTGCCAAGGCGGCGCTCGAGGCGAGCGTGCGGTACCTCGCGGCGGACCTTGGCCCGAAGAACATCCGCGTCAACGCGATTTCGGCCGGCCCGGTGAAGACGCTCGCCGCCTCGGGGATCGGCGACTTCCGCTACATCCTCAAGTGGAACGAGTACAACGCCCCGCTGCGTCGCACGATCACGACCGACGAGCTCGGCGACGCCGGCCTGTACCTGTTGTCGGATCTGTCGCGCGCCGTCACCGGCGAGATCCACCACGTCGATTCCGGCTACCACATCGTCGGGATGAAGAATCCCGACGCGCCGGACATCAAGATCGGCGACGAGGGCGCCTAGCGTTCTGCCTCGGCCTGGGCCTGCTCATACGGCGTCCCGTCCTTGTGGGTGAACACCCAGCCGGCCGCGCCCAGGACGGCCTTGAGATCGTCGGCTGGATACTCGCCTTCATCGCCGGGAGTCCGGTCGCCGATCTCGAGATAGGTGACGTCGCGGCCGGTGCGGTTGACGAGCTGGTGGGCAATGCCGCCGGCGGGGAAGCCGGCAACCATTCCTCGCGACAGCTCGACCTCACCGCGGTCGGTGACGAGCGTCGGCGTGCCGTCGACGATGTACACGAACTCGTCCTGCCGGCTGTGGGGGTGAAGGAGCGCCGATTCGCCGCCCGGCGCCAGCGTGGTGAGGTTCACGCCGAAATTCCGCAGGCCGAAGAGATCGCCGAGCGGGCGTTTGGTGCGACCGCCCATGCGGCTGAAGAAGGGCTCGGGGTAGTTCGAACGTCTGTAGCGCTGCGGCGCCTCGGCCGCGACGAGCGCGATCGGCGCTTCGGTTGCGTCGTTCATGCGGATTGGCCCCGAAGGTCTGCTGTCGTAGTGATGGCGCCTTGTGGCGCCCCATGCCCGATCATGGCGGCCGGAGCGCGCCGTCCGCAACAGCAACGCTGCATCGCCGCCGTGCGTCCGTGATGGGTCCAGTGTCGCAATACATCGCCGGCGGCGTGACGCTCGTCTTCATCCGCCATGGCGAGACCGACTGGAATGTCGAGGCGCGGCTGCAGGGCCAGCAGGACATTCCGCTCAACGAAACCGGCCGGGCACAGGCGCGGCGGAACGGGATGGTGCTGTCGCGCGACCTCCCGGATGTCTCGGGCTTCGACTTCGTCGCCAGCCCGCTCGGGCGGGCGCACGAGACGATGGTGATCCTCCGCGGCGCGATGGGCCTCGAGCCGCGCGCCTTTCGTACCGATCCCGCGCTGCTCGAGATCACATTCGGCGTCTGGGAAGGCCTCACCCTCGCCGAGATCGACGCCGACGGCTCGGTCGAGGCGCGGCGGCGCCAGGCCGACAAATGGGGCTACGTGCCGCCGCGCGGCGAGAGCTACGCGATGCTGGCCGAACGCGTCGTCCGCTGGCTCGGCACGATCGGCCGCGACACGGTTGCGGTCTCCCATGGCGCGGTCGGGCGCGTGGTGCAGGGGCTTCTCCTCGGCTTTCGGCCGGAGGAGATCCCGAACCTGCCGATCCCGCAGGATCGCATGTTCATCTACCGTGATGGCGCGCACGAGTGGCACTGACGCGCCGGCGCACCGTCAGCGCGGGGCGATGCCGCGGTCGATCAGCGGCACCTGCAAGGGCAATTGAATGGCGGGGCCGAGCAGGGTCGACTGCGTGTCGCTGATGCGGAGCCGCGTGCCGAAGATCGCCTGAACCTGGAGGCGTTCGTAGGTGCCGATCCAGACCTGGTAGACACCGGACATCGGACTTGCGATCTCGACGCGGGCGTTGGGGAAGCCGGCGCCGTCGTCGTCGCAGAACCGGCCGCCGCGCGGGTCCTGTACGATGAGCGTGGTGTCCGTCGTGGCGTCGGTCTGGAAGATGAGGGCGCCGGTGCCGGCGCTGTAGGTGAGATAGAAGTCCGGCTGGTCTGAAATCCACCCCCGGCAATTGCCGCCGAAGACGGTGCCGTCGACATTGTTGCCTGCGAGTACCACCTCGGTCACGTAGGGATCCGGCATGAAGCCGGCGCTGAGCGTTGCCTGGGTCTGCGTCAGGACCTGCCCGCTCCCCTGAGCGAGGGCGGCAGTTGTGCCAGCAAGGATGAAAACCGAGGCGACGAGAGTGGATCGGATCAACGCCGATACTCCTAGTTGAACGCCCCGACATCATTGTGGATGGACTGCCGTCGTCCGCGCAACCGGAACCTGCACGGAGACCGCTTCGATCGGCTCGCCACCCGGCGATCAGCGACCCGTCGGAACGCCGGCTGCGGGAACGGGCCGAGGCTCCGCCGGCCCCATCACCGTCATCCCGCCGTACCGATGCGACTCCACGCGCTCGCGCTCGATGAGCGCCGGCAGCGGCGCGCCCCGCGCGGTCCGCTCCATCAGGCGTGACTGGTCGTCGAGGCGGCGGAGGGCGGCGAGTTCGTCGCGCTGGCCGAGCCTTGCCTTGCCCACCGCCGATTTGAGGACGCCGATGGTCCGGTCGAACACGTCGAGCGGCACCGGGAAGGGGTGACCGTCCTTGCCGCCATGGGCATAGGCGAAGCGCGCGGGATCGGCGAAGCGGCACGGCGCGCCGTGGACGATTTCGGCGACGAGCGCGAGCGCCTCGACTGTGCGGGCGCCGACGCCGGGGACGAGGAGAAGCTCCGCGAAATCGGCCGGCGCGCGGTCGGCGGCGGCGGCAAGGTTGCCGTGAAGACGGCGAAGGAACACGTCCTCCGGGCGGACATCGTGGTGGGCGGGCATCACGAGGTGCGGCAGGTCGGGCTGCGCCTTCTCCCGCGGTGCAGGCGGCTTGCGGCGCGCGAGGAGGTCGGAATAGGCACGCGAGATACCATCGGGACCAATGCCGGCGAGCAGATCGAGTTGGCCTTTGCGGGAACGGTCTGCCCGCCGGTCGGCGAGATTGACGATCTCACCCTGACTCTCCCCGTCGATGCCGGCGTGCGGCGCATCGACGAAGCTCCGCAGCCCCTCCGAGAGCCAGTGGTAGCGGCGGGCGGTGCCGGTGGCGTCCTTCATACCCTGCTGCACCACGACCCATTTGCCGTCGTCGGCTACGATGAAGCCATGGAGGTAGAGCTGAAAGCCATCCTGCACGGCGGCGCTGTCGACCTTCGCCACCAGCCGGCTCGCCCGGGCGAGCGCCGCACCGTCGAAGCCGACGCGGTCGCCGCGCGCGACCAGTTCGGCCGGCGTCAGGCGCGAATGTTTCCCGCGGCCGCCGCAGACATGGAGGCCGAGTTCGCCTTCCAGCGGCTTCAGGCCGCGCTTCAGAGCGCCGATGACGCTCGTCGTGATGCCCGAGGAATGCCAGTCCATGCCCATCACGGCGCCGAATGCCTGGAACCAGAACGGGCTCGACAGCCGGCTCAGGAACGCATCGCGTCCGAACTCGACCACGATCGCCTGCGCGATGACCGCGCCGAGCTTGGTCATCCGCTCGCCGAGCCATGGCGGCACACGCCCGCCATGCAAAGGCAGATCGGCACTCCCCGCGCGCTGGCCCATCGCAATGTCCCCGTTCGGATCGACTGTACACGGCGAACAAATGCAGTACAATCATCGAGGGGCCTGAGCGCGAGCGAGGCTTCCCCCAGGGGTGCCGGAGGTGGGGACTTGATGCCGTCTTTTCGTTTCGGTCTGCCGTGCGCCGTCGCGGCGTCGTTACTCGTCGCGGCCGCGCCGTCGCCCGTTGCCGCGCAAGGCGCACCGGCCGAGACGCCGGACGCGGTCTGCCGGGCCGTCGAAGCGTACGCGGCCGATGCCATGCGCACGCTGCCGATCCGCATCGACGCGGCTACCGAACTCGTCGGAGTGACGGTGGACTGCGCCACCGGCGTCGTGACCTACATCAAGCAGCTTCTGGTGCCGGCGAACCAGATTGCCCCCGCCGCCGAGGATCGGAGACAACTCGAACACACCGCCCTCCACTGCGGCATCGACGGACTGGCCTCGGTGTTCGCGATGACGGTCGTCGACGAGGTGCGGGCGCCGGACGGCGCGATCTTCGCCACGCTCACCACCGTGCCATCGGATTGCGATCGCCTCACGCCGGCCCTGGCCGCTGCGGCCGCGCTGCTGACGGCCGAGGAACTCGAAGCGCGGCTCGCGGCGATCGCCGCCGTGTACCAGCCGAACCTCCCGGTCCGGCTGAGCGACAGCCTCTCCCTGATGTCCGTCTTCCAGGGCGCCGACGCGCTGGTGTTCTTCTACAAGCTTGGCGCCGCCTACCCGCCGGAGGCCGGTCCGGCAGTCGAGGCGCAGATGAGGCCGGCGCTCCTCGACAATGACTGCACCGACGACGACCGGCTCATCCTCCTCCGCTCGGGTGCTACGATCACGTATCGCTTCCGCGACGCAAACGACACGAACCTGTTTGCCGTGACGGTGACGGCCGCCGAATGCACCGGCTAACGCGACGCCCGTGACTGGCGAAGCGGCGACCCGTACAGTCCGGTCGCACGTGCCGGGGATTCTCCGATGAGATCGCTTCTTGACGCCCGTCGGGCTGCGGCGGCTGCGGCCATGGTCGCCGGCATGGCCCTGCCCGCAGCCGCGCAGGCGCCGCTTGCAGCGCCCGCGCCGGACCTGCAATGCCGCGCCATGGAGCCGTACGTGGCGGAAGCCAACCGGACCATGCCGCAGGCGGCAGACGACGTCACCGAGAACGTCGAGATCCGGCTCGACTGCGCCGCCGGCACGATCACCTACATCAAGCGGCTCCTCGTCGCCCCTGCCGACCTGCCGGCGAACTGGGAGCGGCTGAGACAGGCGCAGCACACGGCGACCTATTGCAGCCCCGACGGCGCAACCGCCCGCTACGGCCTCGTCGCCATGGACGCACTGCACGCGCCGGACGGGGCGATCGTGACGCTTCTCACGACGACGCCGGCCGACTGTGCGCGCGTCGAAGGAGGACAGGCGCTCCTGACGCTGGCGGAGCTCGATGCCTATCTCGAGGAGCGGGCGCAGGCGATCCGCCCGACGCTGCCGGTGCGGATCGACGACGTGACGACCATGGTGTCGATCTTCCATGGCGCTGCCGCGCTGATCTATTTCTACCAGCTCGGCTTCGCGGTGCCGGAGGCGCAGCGTGCGGCGTTCGCGGAGACCGCCACGGACCTTCGCAACCAGCTCTGCGCCGACTCAGGCGTACGGCTCGTGCTGTTCTCCGGCGGAACCGTCACCTACCGCTACAGCGACAGCGCGGGCGCGCCGGTGTTCAGCGTTGCGATCGCCGCGGCGGACTGCGTGACGGCGCCGTGAGCGCCACGACGATGATGGGCACGACGGCCGTCAGCTGCGGAGGACGGCGCCCGTCGCCTTGACGGTCTCCGCGACGATCTTCGCCGAGACGGCCTCGATGTCGGCCTCGGTCAGCGTCTTCTGCCAGGGCTGGAGCGTTACCTCGATGGCGACGGACCGCTTGCCCTCTCCGATCGCCGGCCCTTCGAAGACGTCGAAGACCTGGACGGCCGCGATGAGCTTGCGGTCGGCGCCTTCCGCCGCGCGGACGATCCGCGCAGCCTCGACGCCGCGGTCCACCACGAACGCGAAGTCGCGCCGGACGGCCTGGAGGTCCGGCAGGTCGAGCGGCGGACGGGTCTTCGTCGCCTTCACTTTCGGCGTCGGCAGGGCCTCGAGGATCACGACGAAGGCCGCGACGGGGCCAGACATGTCGAGCTGCTCCAGCGTGGTCGGGTGGAACTCGCCGAACCAGCCGAGCACCGTCTTCGGGCCGAGCTGGACCGTACCCGCCCTGCCGGGGTGGAACCAGGCGGGCCCGCCGGACACGACCTGAACCTTGTCGGTGGCAATCCCGAGCGCGTCGAGGAGGGCCATGAGGTCGGCCTTGGCGTCGAACACGTCGACGGAGCGGGTGGCGGCCTGCCAGTGGCGACCGCTGCCGGCGACGCCGGCCGAGCCGTAACGGATGCCCGCCGCGGCGGTGAACTGGTCCTCGGGGCGAACGCCGCGGTAGATCTGGCCGACCTCGAACAGAGCGCCGTCACCGAAGCCGCGCGCCACGTTCCGCTGCGCGGCCGCCGCAAGCCCGGGCAGGAGGCTCGGACGCATGTCGGTCATGTCGGCCGAGATCGGGTTGGCCAGCGAAAGCTCGGGCTGGCCGCCGCCGAACAGAACCGCGCGGTCCTTCGGGATGAACGACCACGTGACCGCCTCGACGAGGCCGCGCGCGGCCAGCGCCCGGCGCGCGGTGCGGACGCGACGCTGGCTGAGGGTGAGCACGGGCCGCGAAACGCCTTCGACCTTCCGCATGGGCCGCACCGGCACGGCGTCGACGCCGACCATCCGCATCACCTCCTCGACGAGGTCCGCCTTGCCGCCGACATCGGGCCGCCAGGTCGGGACGGAGACCGCGAGTGTCTCCCCGTGGCCGGCGACAACGAAACCAAGCCGGCTCAGGATATCCGTGATCTCGGTCTCCGGCAGATCGAGGCCGGCGAGGCGCCTGACTTCCGACACCGGGAAATCGACCACGCGACGCGCGACATGGGCCGAGCCGGCGACGACCATCTCGCTCGCTTCGCCGCCGCATAGGTCAAGGATCAGGCGGGTCGCGAGTTCGAGGCCGGGCACGCAGAATTCCGGATCGACGCCACGCTCGAAGCGGAAGCGCGCATCCGAGTTGATGCCGAGCTTGCGGCCGGTCTGGGCGATGTTGAGTGCGTCCCACAGCGCCGACTCGACCAGCACGTCGGTGGTGGCTTCGGTGCAGCCCGTCTCCTCGCCGCCCATGATGCCGGCGATCGATTCCACGCCCTTCTGGTCTGATATGACGACCATGGTCTCGTCGAGCCGATAGGTGCGGCCGTCGAGCGCCACGAGCTCCTCGCCCGGCCTCGCGCGGCGGACGGTGAGGTTGCCGGTCACCTTCGCGGCATCGAAGACGTGGAGCGGCCGGTTACGGTCGTAGGTCAGGAAGTTCGTGACGTCGACGAGCGCGTTGATGGGGCGGAGGCCGATCGAACGCAGGCGCTGCTGCAGCCATTCCGGCGACGGGCCGTTCCTGACGCCGCGGATGAGGCGGAGCGCGAAGGCCGGGCAGAGGTTCGGCGCATCACCAAGATCGAGCGTCACCGGCAAGGGCGCGGGGAGCGCGGCGTGACCGGGAGGAAGCGCGTGGCCGATCAGCGTCCCCAGACCAGCCGCGGCGAGATCGCGGGCGATGCCGGATACGCCGAGGCAGTCCGGCCGGTTCGGCGTGACGGATACGTCGAACAGCGGATCGGAGAGCTTCTTCCACGCCGCGAAGGACGTGCCCACGGGCGCGTCGGCCGGCAGCTCGATGATGCCTTCGTGCTCCTCCGACAGGCCGAGTTCGCGCTCCGAAACCAGCATGCCGCGGCTCTCGACATCGCGGATCTTGCCGATCTTGAGCACATCGCCGGTGTACGGGATGACCGAGCCGGGCGCCGCGAAGACCGCCTTCATGCCGGCGCGCGCGTTCGGGGCGCCGCAGACGACCTGGACCGGCCCGCCCCCATCCCCGACGTCGACCATGCAGACGCGGAGCCGGTCGGCGTTCGGGTGCTGCACCGCCGACACCACGCTCGCGATCCGGAACGGCGCCAGCGCCGTGGACGGATCCGCGACGCTTTCGACCTCGAGACCGATGCGCGTCAGCGTGCGGGCGATCTCGTCCGCGTCCGCCTCGGTGTGGAGGTGCTCCTTGAGCCAGGACAGGGTGAACTTCACGACGACAGCCCTCCGGCGAGCGACGGCAGGTCGAGCGGGCGGAAGCCGTAGTGGCGCAGCCAGCGGACATCGGCGTCGAAGAAGGCGCGGAGGTCCGGCATGCCGTATTTCAGCATCGCGATGCGGTCGATCCCCATGCCCCAGGCAAAGCCCTGGTATTTGTCGGGGTCGATGCCGCCGTGACGCAGGACGTTCGGGTGGACCATCCCGCAGCCGAGGATTTCGAGCCAGTCGTCGCCCTCGCCGAAGCGCACTTCGTTGCCGACGCGCCTGCAGCGGATGTCGACTTCCATCGACGGCTCGGTGAACGGGAAGAAGCTCGGCCGGAAGCGCATCTCGACGCGGTCGACCTCGAAGAAGGCGCGGCAGAACTCCTCCAGCACCCACTTCAGATGGCCGATATTGGTTTCTTCCTCGATCACCAGCCCTTCGAGCTGGTGGAACATCGGCGTGTGGGTCTGGTCGCTGTCCTGGCGGTAGGTGCGGCCGGGGATGACGACGCGGATCGGCGGCTTCTGCTGCTCCATCGTGCGGATCTGCACGGGCGAGGTGTGGGTGCGGAGGAGGAGCCGCTCGCCCTCGGCGTTCGGGTTGAAGAAGAACGTGTCGTGCATTTCGCGGGCGGGATGGCCGACCGGGAAATTCAGCGCGGTGAAGTTGTAGTAGTCGGTCTCGATGTCCGGCCCTTCGGCGATGGCAAAGCCGAGGTCGGAGCAGATGGCGGTGATCTCGTCGATCACCTGGCTGACGGGGTGGATGCGGCCGGTCTCGAGCGGGGAGCGGCGGACGGGCAGCGTCACATCGACGGCTTCCGCGGCAAGGCGCTTCTGCAACGCCTCCTCGCGCAAAATTGCCCTTCGCAGCGCGAGCGCCTCGTTGACGCGGTCCTTGAGGCCGTTGATCGTCGGGCCGGCGGTCTGCCGCTCGGCGGGGCTCATCGTGCCGAGCGTCTTCAGGAGCTCGGAGACGGAGCCCTTCTTGCCGAGGGCGGAAACGCGCACGGCCTCGAGCGACGCCTCGTCTGCGGCGCTGCCCACCGCCGCAAGGATCATGCGCTCGATCGTATCGATGTCAGACATTCGCCGTCCTCATTGCCTGCTGGAGAAGGCTTGGGCCCGCCGGAAGAAATGGCGCGGCCGATGAGAAACGGGTCACGGGGCCGCGCGTCAACCCCGCGCCGGGGAACCGGCACGGGACGATGTCATCGGCCTCGAAAAAGCGAGGGTGGCTAGGCCGCCAGCGCGCCCTTCGCCTGCTCGGCCAGCGCCTTGAAGGCGTCGGGCTCATGCACGGCGATGTCGGCGAGCATTTTGCGGTCGACGGTGACCCCGGCCTTCGCGAGGCCGTCGATAAATCGGGAATAGGTCAGGTCGTGGATGCGGGCGGCGGCGTTGATGCGCTGGATCCACAGGCCGCGGAAGGTGCGCTTCCGGTTCTTGCGGTCGCGATAGGCGTACTGGTTCGCCTTGTCGACCGCCTGCTTGGCGATGCGGATGGTGTTCTTGCGGCGGCCGTAGAAACCTTCGGCGGCCTTCAGAACCTTCTTGTGGCGGGCGTGCGAAGTGACGCCCCGTTTCACGCGCGACATGGCGTTCTCCTAAAGCGGGGGTTGGACCGGGGACTCAGCCGTTCGGAAGGAAGTACTTCTTGACGTTGTCGCCGTCCGTCTTGAACAGGACGTTCGTTCCGCGCGCATTGCGGATGAACTTTGCTGTCCGCTTCACCATGCCGTGGCGCTTGCCGGCCTGACCGGCGAGGACCTTGCCGGTCCCGGTTACCTTGAAGCGCTTCTTCGCGCCGCTCTTGGTCTTCATCTTGGGCATTTGGCTCTCCATAAAGCGCCAACGTCGGGCGAACCCGAGGACGCATCGTTCTTGCTTGAGCGAATATCCCCGCCACGGCATGCCCTGCCGGGCGGGGATGCGGGCTTATAGAGGTGCGGCCGCGCGCGCGCAAGCGCGACGCCTTGCGTCGGATCGCGCCAACCGCTTGGGGCGAGTGTCGGAGCCGCGCTATCCTACCCGCCGGAACAAGCCCGGATAGTCCACGACCAGCCCATCGGCATCGACCTCGAGGTCGGCGGTGAAGCCGGTGCCGTCGAGGGCTTCGAAGCGGTAGCGGCGGCCCTGGGCGAGGCACGTGTAGCGCTGGCGGACCGGCTTCGGAACGAAGTCGGGCGCAGCGAGATGCGCGACCAGGATTTCGGCGCTCTCGCCTTCGCTGAGGGCGAGGCGGTGGATCGGCAGGCTGTTGGTGAAGGGCGTCGCCGCGATGTCGATGTCGATGCAGCCATCGAGTTCCGGCAGGGCCTCACCGGTCGTCACATTGGCCCAGGAGCCGTTCCTGCGACCGAGCGAGAGCTGCAGGAAGCCCGGACGCGCGGTGTCGAGCGTGAGGTTCTGGAACTCCCAGCCCGGCCGCAGCAGGAGATGGTAATGGACGCCGAACTTCGCCCCGCCGTCTTCGCCGATGGCGACCGAGTGGACGTTCACGGCGTCGCCATGGTGTTGCAGTTCGAGGTGTTCGAGCCCCTCGCCCGACCAGGGCTTCCAGCGGACGATGCGAGACTGCGGCATGTCCACCACGCTCACGGCCGGTACGCCGGCGTCGTGGCCAGCGTCTCGAGCTCCGCCTCGATGCATTCCCCGAAGATGACGTAGCTGCCGAGGCCGCCCATCAGGGAAATCTCGTAGCAGTGGTCGATCGTCGCGCGGAGGAGCGTGCGCCAGATCGCGGCGAGTGCCTCATAGGCAGCGGCTTCCTCAGCGAGGCACGCTCCGTAGAGGGCCTCGACATAAACGCCCGTCAGCGAGGCGTACTGCAGGCAATAGGCGGGCGTGTCGTAGTCGGGCGGCGCAAGGACGTTCTGCTGGGCGAAGGCGGGCGCCGGCGCTGCGAGGGCCAGGCCCGCCACAGACGCCGCGGCGAGGAGGCTGGCTCCGCGATTCATCGCGGCGCCAGGATCATGACCATCTGGCGGCCTTCGAGCCTTGGCTCGGCCTCGACCTTGGCCTCGGTCAGGGTCTCTTCCTTCACGCGGTCGAGCAGCTTCACGCCGAGTTCCTGGTGGGCCATTTCGCGGCCGCGGAAGCGGAGCGTCACCTTGACCTTGTCGCCCTCCTCGAAGAAGCGCCGCATCGACTTCATCTTCACGTCGTAGTCGTGCGTGTCGATGTTCGGGCGCATCTTGATCTCCTTGACCTCGACCACCTTCTGGCGCTTCCGGGCCTCAGCCGCCTTCTTCTGCGACTGGTATTTGAAGCGGCCGAAATCCATCACCTTGGCGACGGGCGGCACGGCATTGGGAGAAATCTCGACGAGATCGAGGCCTGCTGCCTGGGCGATCGCGATGGCCTGCTCGATCGGAGTCGGACCGAGATTGCCGCCATCCTCGCCGATCAGCTGAACGGCCGGAACCCGGATTTCCTCGTTGACGCGCGGGCCGTCCTTGGTGGGAGGCGGGGCTCTGTGGGGTCGACGAATGGCTATTGCTCCTGTTGTTTCGGGCGATCCCACGGGCAATACGAATAAGGCCCGCCGCGGAGTGCCGCGGGGCCCAAAACATCCATACCACCCGACATGCGGGATCAGGCCGTAGAGTTGTGGCCCGGGGGAACGGAAGTCAACTCCTCCAGCCCGTCGGTCATGGTTTAAGGTCCGCGCTGTTGCGCGCATGCCGCGCCGGAGGAGTTCTGCGATGGGCGAGGTCCGCGAAACGCGGCTCAAGGTCGGCATCGGCTTCCTGGAAAGGGAGATCGCGGTGCTTGCACGCCCTGGCGGCTCGCCGGGCCTCTTCTGGCTCGGCGGTTACCGTTCCGACATGAGTGGCTCCAAGGCGAAAGCGATCGACCGCTACGCCACCGCGATAGGGCTCGCCTGCACGCGCTTCGACTATTCCGGCCACGGGCGGTCGGGCGGCGAGTTCGACCTGGGCACGATCTCGCGCTGGCTCGACGAGGCGCGTGCCGTGTTTGCCACCACCACGGGTCCCCAGATCGTCATCGGCTCCTCGATGGGCGGCTGGCTCGCCCTCCTCCTCGCCCGCGCCGAACGGCTGGTTGCGGCCAAGAGCCGGATCGCCGGAATGATCCTGATCGCGCCCGCGGTCGACATGACCAAGACGCTGATGTGGGACAACATGACCAAGGCGCAGCGGGACCAGCTCGTCACGAAGGGAGTCTTCGAGCGCCCGCCGCCGCGGCCGGGCGACGATGTCCTGCCGATCACGAAACGGCTGATCGACGACGGCGAGATCCACCTCTTCGGCAGCCGCCTGATCGAGACGGGCTGCCCGGTCCACATCCTGCAGGGCATGGAGGACGAGGAGGTGCCCTACCGCCACGCCACCGCGCTCCTCGAACGGCTGGCGAGCGACGACGTGGTGCTGACGCTCGTGAAGGACGGCGACCACCGGCTGTCGCGACCGGAAGATCTCGAGCGGCTCCAGGCCGCGCTGACGGCAATGATCGGGGAAATCGGGGCGGGGTAGCGCTACGGCGTCAGATCGATCCGCCGGAGCTCAGGCGTCGCCGCGAGGACGGCGTCGATCCCGCCCGGAGGAGCGCCACGGAGGTGCTCGTTGAAGAAGGCAAGCACGAGTGCGTCCGAGACCGCGAGGACGCGGGCGGCGTCGGTTTCGCCACCGATTGGCAGCCCGCCGAGCCCCGGCAGAGCGGCGTACAGGCCGATGTCGGAGAACTTCATGTGGTCGCTGCCGGTAACGGCGAACAGGGTTTCCGACCGCCCGAGCACGTCGGCCAGACCGCCGATGAACGCCTGTTCGTCCGCATAGGCGGCGCGGTATGCGGCCTCGCCGCCGGCCGTCCGGAACACCATCTCGCGATCCGCGGCGGGCACATCGTCGGGCGCCGCGGCGAAGCGAAGGTTCTGCCGGCCCGCTATCGCCTGGACCGTGTGCCTGTCGTTAGCGATCATGAGGAACGGGGCCATCGCGGCGGAAGCCTCCCCCGGCGTGGTGAACACGACACCATCGAGATCAACGGCCGCGCGGACGCGACTGTCGTTGATCGCGAGGTTGTAGGCGACAGCGCCGCCGACCGAATGGCCCATCACGCCAACCGCATCGAGGTCGATCCGCCCGGCAAAACGCGCGTCGATGCCGCCATCCAGCCGCTGGAGCTCCGAGATCACGAAGCTGACGTCGTCCGCCATGATCCGGGTCAACGGGACTGCGGGCTCGGGCACGTCGAACGGGCGGGTCGCCTCGGTGGCAAGAACGATGCGGTCGGGCAGGCGCACGGCGCCGGCCAGATAGGGGTGGTCGATCGCGAGCACGATGTAGCCATGGCTCGCGAAGTCCTCGGCCTGGGCGGTGTGCATTTCCATCGTGGTGCCGGCACCGGGCGAAAACAGGATCAGGGGATAGCGCGCCGCCTCATCCGACAGCGCGGCGTCGGTCCGGGAATGTGTCACGGCCTCGGCGAGCGGGGCGAAGGGCTCCCACGGCAACTGGTAGAAGGCGATGCTGGCGCGGAGATGCTCGATGAAGCCGCCGAAGTACGGTGCGAGCGGCGCAGTGCTGGCCGGATCGGCCGGGTAGTAGGCCTTCACGGTCAGTTCGCGGGGAACGGTCACTTCCGAGCGAAAGGGGTCGGTCCGCGCGTCGTCTGCGAGGTGGATGTAGGTCACGCCTACGGCGGACGGCCCTGTCGGCTCAGGCAGCGCAAACTGTGCCCTGGCGACCGTCGAGAACACGACCACTCCGACCAGGAGCGTCGCCAGCGCGACGAGCCGAGTCTTCACCCACGGCGGGCGCGAAAGGGCGAGCGGGAGCACACCGCCCGGAACGGCGGCGATCTTGCGAAAGGTCATGGCGGTCAAGCTCTGTTGCGGCGACGGCGGGCAAGGTTGGCGACCAGCGCGCTGCCGAGGAGGTAGCTCACCAGAGCGGCGAGAAGCGCTGGCACGGCAACGAGCGCACCCATGCCAACCAGCACCGCAACGCCAGCCATCGGCGGGTGAGGGACGGCGATTGCGAGGCTCATGCCCGCCGCCAGCAAGGCCACGAACAGCGGCGGGAACAGCAGCGCCGCAACAGCAATGCCAGCGAAAGTCGGTCGCGGCAGCCGAGCCCTTTCTGCCAGCGCCGCACCATGCTGGCGCACGATGTTGGCGCCCTCGTCGGCCACCGTCGCCAGCCAGAACTTCGCATCGGTACGACCGCCGTTCGCCTCGATGTCGTCGCGGTGGTCGTTGAACGTTTGCATCATCTCGGCACCGAACTGTCGCCGGAAGGCGGTCGGGTAGAGCGACAGGATGAGACGATAGAGGCGCGTCGCGGCGGACCTGGTCATGCCCAGGCTCCCGCCGGTGTGGACGCGGAGGGCATCAGGTCCCGGTTCCGGATCGCCTCGACCGTGGCGACGTAGCGCCGGATTTCGGTCGTGAGTGCCGCCTGACCGCGCGAGGTGATCCGATAGTACTTGCGACGCTCGTCGCCGCCTTCGGGCCGCTCGCCGGCATCCTCGATCAACCCGTCCGCCAGCATCCGCTTGATGGAGCCATAAAGGGTCCCGTTCCCCATCCGGATACGGTCGCCGGAATCCCGCCGCACCTCCTTCATGATCTCGTATCCGTGCTGCTCGCGCTTCGCGAGGGCGAGCAGGATATGGAACACGGCGGGGGTGAGCGGGATGGCGTCTGTTAGGTCCGTCATGGACCTATGAGTATGTCCGTTGCGGACATATGTCAACGGCCCCGGCGAACGCGCCGGGGACGTTGACCGGAATCCCTGCCTAGGCCGGAGCCTCCGCGTTCGCGACGCCCTTCAGGCGCACCTTGGACGCCGTCGGGCCGGTGTCGCCGATGTCCTCGATGTAGTGGACCTCGTCGCCGCGGCGGAGCTTGTCGAAATCGCCCGTGAGCAGCGAGTTGCGGTGGAAGTAGAGGAGGCCGCCTTCGGCCGTCAGCAGGAAGCCGTGGTCGGCATCGGCGTGCATTTCGGCGACCTGGCCGAGCAGCTGGTTCTGGCCGTCGTGCTGCACGAAGCGGGCGCGGCCCTGCTGCTTCTCCTTCAGTTCAGCCAGCCGCCGTTCGGCGATGCGGAAGGATTCCGCGATCGCGGTCTTGAGGTCGGGGGACTGGTACTTGCGCTGGAGGTGGTCGGCCTGCGCGACGACGATGTCGGCGCGGCCCGGAATCCCGAGCTCGATATGGACCACGGGGGGAGCATTGTGCGCCGGACGCTCGACCCGGACACGGGCCGAGATGATCCGATCGTAGACTTTCTCGAGCTTCGCCACTCGCTCCCTGATGTCGGTTTCCGCCCATTCGGTTGGATCGACGTGGTGGAAAGCAAGCTCGAGTGGCACCTGCATGTTCGTTCTCCTTCAGTCGTTCACAAGGAGAGAGTGGGCTTCGATTGCGGCGTCCGCAAGGGTCAGCGGGGCCCGCCACCCTCGCCCTCAGCCAGCAGCGCGGCCAGGCCCTCGCGGTAGGTCGGGTAGCGCAGCCTGACGCCGAGTTCGGCCTTCATCTTCCCGTTCGCGACCCGTTTGTTCTCGCCGTAGAAGGAACGGGCCATTGGCGAAAGGTCCGCGGTGTCGAACGGAATCTCGGGGGGCGGCGGCACACCCAGAAGGGCCGCGGCGTGGGCGACGACATCCTGCGGCGGGCATGGCTCGTCGTCGGTGACATTGAAGACGCCGTCGGCGGTCCTGGTGAACGCCGCCCCAATGGCCGATGTGATGTCCGCCACATGGATGCGGTTGAACACCTGTCCCGGCTTGACCAGCCGCCGCGCCGTGCCGTCGGCGATGTTGGCAAGGGCGTTCCGCCCGGGACCGTAGATGCCGGCGAGCCGGAGAATGGCGAGCGGCCTCCGCGCGCCCAGCGACAGGTTCCGCCACGCCGTCTCGGCGGCAACACGCTGGACCGAGCGCGCGCTGACCGGCCGCTCCGGCGTTTCCTCGTCCACCCAGGCGCCGCCGTGATCGCCGTAGACCCCGACGGTCGAGAGATAGGCGATCGAGCGAAGGCTCTCCAGCGCCGCGATATCCTCGGCATGGTCGAGGAGGACCGGATCACCCGCGGGCCCGGGCGGGATCGAGACCAGGAGGTGCGTGGTGCGGCGGAGGCAGGCCGCGACCTCCGCCGAGGCGCCCTTGCCGTCGAACAGGACCGCGTCTATCCCGGCCGCCCTCAGTTCCTCGACCTTGTCCTGTGTCCGCGCCGTACCGCCGATCCACGCCGCGCCGGTCCGGCGGCGGCGGGCGATGTAGGCCATCGAGCTGTAGCCGAGACCGAAGACGAAGAGGTGCATCAGGCTTCTCCCGGGCGGCTATGCGCGGTCACGGCGCTCCCTCCCATTCCGCCAGAACGCCGGGGTCCGCTTCCCGGAGCATGTGATCGGCGCGGAGACCGGCAAGCACGCCCTCGCCTGCAAGCCGCCGCACCGCCCAGACGGCGGCCCCCCTCACCGCGGGCGACGGATCGTCCAGAAGCGCTTCCGCGGAAGGAAGCAGTGTCGGCGCCCCGGAGTTCCCGATGGCGACCAGGACGTTGCGCACGAAGCGGTCGCGGCCGATGCGCTTGACCGGCGAAGCCGGGAAGCGTGCGCGGAAGGCCGCCTCGTCGAGCGCCGCAAGCTCCGCCAGCGGTGGCGCGGCTAGGTCGGCCCGCGCCGCTAGGCGGGCGTCGCGTCCTGCGACGGCAAACTTGTTCCACGGGCAGGCGGCAAGGCAGTCGTCGCAACCATAGATGCGGTTGCCGATGGCCAGGCGGAGGTCGCGCGGAATGGGGCCGGCGTGCTCGATCGTGAGGTAGGAGATGCAGCGCCTCGCGTCGAGCTGATAGGGCGCGGGGAACGCCGCCGTGGGGCAGGCATCAAGGCACGCGCGGCACGAGCCGCAGGCATCCTCGGCCGCCTCGTCGCGCGGCAGCTCCAGCGTGGTGAACAGCGCTCCGAGGAAGAGCCATGAGCCGAATTCGCGCGAGACGAGGTTGGTGTGCTTGCCCTGCCAGCCGAGGCCGGCGGCAGCTGCGAGCGGTTTCTCCATCACCGGGGCAGTATCGACGAAGACCTTCACCTCGCCGCCGAAACGGGCCTTGAAGCGGCTCGCCAGCGTCTTCAGCCGCCCCTTGAGGACGTCGTGATAGTCGCGGCCGCGGGCATAGACGGAGATCGCTCCGCGTTCACGTTCGGCCTGGGCCGCGCGCGGGTCGCCCTCGGGGCCGTAATTGAAGCCGAGCATCACCACGGAGCTGACCTCGGGCCACAGGGCCCTCGGCGAGGACCGTCGGCTCTCGGTGTCCGCGAGCCAGTCCATGGTCCCGTTGCGGCCGGCGGCGAGGAATTCGCGAAGGCGCTGCGCGGCTTCGGGGATCGCGTCGGCGGCGGCGACGCGCACGACGTCGAAGCCGGACGATTTCGCATCCGCAACGAGCGAGGCCTTCGCTTCCGCCGGCGTCTTGGGCCGTTCGCCCTCGCGGCGGCCCCGGCGGCCTAGAAGTCCGGGTCGGTGTAATGCGGCGACGGGTTCGCGCCCTTGATCCGGTCGGCGAGGATCGGGCGGAACGACAGCCGGGACTTTATCCTCGCGTACCACGCCTTCGCAGCCTCACCCTCTTCCCACGGCACCTCGCCCATATAGTCGAGGCAGGAAACCTCGGCCGCGGCGGCAAGATCCGCAAGGCTGAGGCGGCGGCCGGCGAGCCAGTGGCGCCGCTCGGCCAGATAGTTGATGTAGCGGATATGATAGCGAATGTTGGTGCGGCCCGCCCGGATGGCGGTTGAATCCGGCGATCCGCCCCTGCTTCCGGGCAGCCGCTTGAAGACGAGCTCGTTCACCAGGAGCTTCGTTACCTCCGCGTGCATCTTCTGGCCGAACCAGGCGACGAGCCGGCGCGCCTCGGCGCGCTCCACCGCCGTATCCGGCATCAGCGAATCCTCGCCGAAGCGCACGCCCCGCGTCTCCGCCAGATACTCCGCAATCACGGAGGCCTCGGCGATCACCGCCTCATTGTCGTCGGCCAGCACCGGCAGCGAACCAGACGGATTGAGCGCCAGCAGCGTCTCGTCCCGCGTCAGCGGGTTCATCTCGCTGAGCGTCACTTCCTCGCCATACTCGGCCAGGACGAGCCGGACATAGCGGGAGGGCGCGGAGAGCGGGTGGTGATAGAGCGTCGGCATCGGGGGCTGCTTGGGAGGAACGAACCGCGCGGGCCCGGTCGGAGCGCGGCCCCCGCTGGTCCCGAAACGGGGCCGGGTATAGGACCACGACCGGGGCCGGACAAGCCGATTCGGGCCAACCCGGAAAGGTAGTCAATGGAAACGGGAACCCTCATCGATGCCCTCATCCTCGGGCTCATCGAAGGGCTGACGGAGTTCATCCCGGTCTCCTCGACCGGTCACATCCTCCTTGCCGGCCATTTCCTCGGTTTCGAGAACCCCGGCCGCTCGTTCGAGATCATGATCCAGCTCGGCGCGATCCTCGCCGTGCTGAGCGTCTATGCCGCACGGCTGATGCGCATCGCCCGCGCCATCCCTACCGACCCCAATGCACGCCGGTTCGTGGTGGCGATTCTCCTGGCGTTCGTCCCGTCGGTGCTGATGGGCGTGCTCCTGTACGACTTCATCAAGACGGTGCTGTTTGAGACGCCGGTCGTCATTGCGATCGCGCTCATCGTTGGCGGCATCGTGCTGCTCCTCGTCGACCGCATGGCGCTGAAGGCGCGCCGCTTCGATGCGATGGACTATTCGCTGCCGATGGCCTTCGCGATCGGCCTCTTCCAGGTGCTGGCGATGATCCCCGGCGTGTCGCGCTCGGGCGCCACGATCGTAGGCGCCCTCCTCCTTGGCGGCGACAAGCGCTCCGCGGCGGAGTTCTCGTTCTTCCTCGCGATGCCGACGATGGTGGGCGCTTTCGCCTACGACGCCTACAGGAATCGCGACGCCTTCACCGGCAGCCAGACGCTCCTGATCGCCATCGGATTCATCGCGGCGTTCCTGACGGCGCTTGTCGTGGTGCGGGGCGTCCTCGAGTTCGTCAGCCGGCGAGGCTTTGCGCCCTTCGCATGGTGGCGCATCGGCGTCGGCAGCGTCGCGCTGATCCTGCTCGCCTTCGGCGTCGGCGGATAGCTCTCGTCGCGTGCGGCTGGCCAGGTTCACATCGCAGCGCCGCGGGCGAATCGTCGTGGGCCGCCATTTTCCCCCTGGCCTCCGCCGCCCGTGATACTGCCGCGCCGCATCTGCGCTCGCCCCGCGCTGATGGCGTTTGCGGCGTTTGCGATGCCGGCCGCGAGCGCCACCGCCACGCCGCGGCCAGGCTAATCACCGCCTCCGTCGCAGCAGCGTGTCATTGATACAATTGGTTACACTTATTTTCTGACGGACAGAACCAAGGCCACACTTGAGTTGCCGGGTCATTCGCGTGTCTATCGGACTGCCACGCCACGGAATACTTGTTGCATTACCAGACCGTCATAATTCTGTAATCGTCCTGTCATCCGACGGTCACTAGCCCAGTCGGGTGACGCCCGGCACGCCTGCCCCGACCCTGGTCGTAGCGCGGCTGCCAGCGGTAGCGAATTCGAACCCGGGACACGACCATGGCCGCCAGAACGCATCGCCCCCTCACTGTCCGCGGCGCCGCGCCTGGCGGGCGTCTCGCCAGGCTCGGCACCTCGGTCGCGGTGATCGCGATCCTAGCCGTCATGGCGCAGGCCTCTCCGGCGAGCGCCCAGGCCACCACCGCTCCGGCAGCCGAGGCGGGCGGGGCGGCGGCCGGCGGTCCCCAGTTCAATATAGCCATCGGCGGGCCGACCAATGAGCGGCGCGAGATCGTCGCCCAGTTCGACACGGACGGTGATGGCGTCCTCGACGCCGCCGAGCGCGCCACCGCACGCGCCTGGCTCGCGGACAACCCGGCCAATACCGGCCCCGGCGGCGCCGGCGGCCCGGGCCAGTTCACCCGCCGCATCGGCGGGCCGGATGGGGTCCAGCCGGCCTTCCCAGGCGGGCCGAACGGCGGGCCTCCCGGCTTCGGCGGACCGCAGATCTTCGGCGGCGGGGCGGGCACAACGACGACGACGGAGCCGACCGGGCCGCTCGACGACGCCACCGTCAACGAGGCCCTCCGCGTCGCGGTGACGAACAAGGTGGCCGACGAGTTCGGCATGCTTCCAGCCGAGGCGCAGGCCACCGTGGTCACCTGCATCGTAGACGCTGCTGCGGTGCTGCCGACGGCTGATCGCCAACTCCTCGTCGATACCGGCTTCGACCCCAGCGAGGAGCAGATCGCACGCCTCGAGGCGAATGTGCCCGGCATCGAGGCGACCGTGCGCGCCTGCTTCCCCCAGTTCGCGGCCGGCGGTCCCGGCGGCGGGCGCGACTTCGTCATCATCGGCGGCCCGGGCGGGGAGGCACAGGCAACCGAGACCGGCACGACCGGCATCGCGCTGACGCCTGCCGATGTCGAGAACTACGCCGGCACGGCGCTGTACGACACGTCGGTGATCCGCACGATCTTCCTCGAGTTCGGCACCGACGACTGGGAACAGGAACTGGAGGACTTCTACAACACCGACGTCCAGATCCCGGTGGCGGCAACCGTCGACAGCGTCGCCTACGAAGACGTGGGCGTCCGCTTCCGCGGTAACACGTCCTTCATGATGACCCCGGCGGGACTGAAGCGGCCGATCCGCCTGAAGTTCGATTTCATCGACGAGAACCAGAACGTCGAAGGCTATCGGACGCTGAACCTCCACAATGGCATCGGCGACCCCGGCTTCCTCCACCTTCCGCTCTACTCGTACATCGCCAACCAGTACATTGCGGCACCGAAGGTGAACTACGTCCGCCTCGTGGTCGATGGCGAGAACTGGGGCATCTACGCCAACCAGCAGCATTTCAATCGCGACTTCGTCGAAGACTATTTCGGATATGGCGGCGACGGGGTGCGCTGGCAGGTGCCGGGGAGCCCCGGCGCCCGCGGCGGCATGGAGTATCTCGGCGACGATATCGAGCAGTACAGGTCGATCTACGAGATCGACAACCGGGACAATGACGAGAGCTGGAACGCCCTCATCGCCATGTTCAAGGTGCTCAACGAGACGCCGGTAGAGGGCCTCGTCGAGGCGCTCGATCCCATCCTGGATATCGACGGCGCGCTGCGCTTCCTCGCCCTCGAGGTCGTCTTCAACAATTCCGACGGCTTCTACGCCCGGGCGAGCGACTACTACATCTATCTTGATCCGGCCGGCCGCTTCCACGTCGCGCCGCACGACATGAACGAGACGTTCTCGCAGCGGAACGTCGACCCCCTGATCGGCCTCGACGACGCCACCAAGCCGCTCCGCTCCAAGCTCCTGGCGGTGCCGGAACTCCGGGCGCGCTATCTCGAATACGTCCTCGACATCGCCACGAACTGGCTCGACTGGGACACGATCGGGCCGGTGGCGACGGCGTATCACGACCTCATCGACGCCGACATGGCGCAGGATACGCGGAAGCTGTTCAGCTACGACGCCTTCGCGAACAGCCTGACGGCGCTACAGGCGTTCGTGGAAGCCCGGCGGGAGAACCTCCTCGCCACCGTACCGGACCTCATCGCGGCCATCCCGCTGACGGATGAGGAGAGGGCGGCCAACGCGGCGGCGCGCGCGACGCCGGCCCCCGGAGCCCGGATTGCCGCGGCCAATGATGCCGAGGCGAACGCCGCTCCGGCCGCGGGCGTGACGGCGCTCGGAACGACCACGGCGACCTTTGCCGGCGGCGAAGGCCCCGAGGGCTGGACGATCGCCGCCGGCGAAGGCGGCGCGCTCGTCACCAGTGGAGAGGCGACGTATTTCGCCTTCAGCGCCCTCGCCCAAGGGTTCGGCGACAACAAGCTCGACCAGTGCGTCGCGATCGACGCAGACCAGCCGCTCGAGATTGCCTACACGGTCTTTGCCAACGTCACCGACCCGACCGGTCTCTCGCTCCGCGTCAACCCGACCTTCTTTGCGACGCCGGCCGATTGCCTTGCCGCGGTCGCTGCCGACGACAGCGACGCCGCCCTCGACGGCGACCGCGCCGACGAGGACCTGGACTTCGCCCTCGGCGCCGGCGACGGGCTACGCCTCGTCACCCGCACCGCCGCGGACGACGCGGCCCTCGCCTACGCCATGGGTGATATTCCAGCCGGCGCGACCACGATGCGCCTCAGCGTCCGCGCACGCGACCGCTCCGACCTTGCGCCGGCGCCAACGCTCGGCATCGCCGAGGTGACGGTCACCCAGGCCGGCGCGCAGTTCGTCGCGAACCCAGGCTTCACCGGAGCGCCGGCGCCCTAAGGGCGCCGGACGGGACGAGGTCCGCCGCCATGCAGGAAATCACCACCGAACTCATCGTGGAGCTGGCGCTCCGCTTCGCCATCGACGTCGCGGCCATGGCTGCGCTCGTCTTCGGCCTTTACTACCGGCGCTACCGGGACAAGGAACTCGTGATCACGGCGGGGATGTTCAACCTCTTCGCCTTCGTCATCCTGACGATCCTGTCGAGCGTCGAATTCGGCCTTGCCGCCGGCTTTGGCCTGTTTGCGATCCTCGCCCTCTTCACGCTGCGCTCGGAGGAGATTTCGAAGACCGAGATCACCTATTTCTTCGGCAGCGTGTCGATCGCGGTGATCTGCTCGATCCAGGGGACCGAGGTCGGTTTCGTGGCGGTCGTCGTCGCCGTCGTCCTCGTTGCGGCCTGGGTCATCGACCATCCCGGTATGCTTGCCTCGGCCGACACGGTGAAGCTCACCCTCGACCGCATCGACCGCGACGCGCTGTCCGACCCAGAGGCGACGCGGCGGGCGCTGTCGGAGCGGCTCGGCGTCGACGTCATGTCCTACCGGATCACTTTCATCGACTACGTCAATGACGTCGTCCGCGTCACCGCGCATTACCGGACGCGCGCCGGCCTCCCGACCGCGCGACCGGCGGCGCCGCCGTCCGTCCTCCCGGCGGTCCGCGACGGAGGTGCATGATGGAGCTCGACCTCGACCGCTTCGCCGGCATCGGCCTTGCCGAGCTCGACGAACGGGCAAAACTCCACGAGCGGACGGACCAGAAATACGTTGTCCCCGCGTCCGCCCTTGATGCGGCCCTTGCCGAGCTGGCCGACGATTTCGACGTCCTCGACATCGATGGCCGGCGGTCGTTTTCGTATGATTCGGTTTATTTCGACGGCCCGGGCCTGCCGAGCTTCGTCCACCACCGCCAGGGTCGCCGGCTCCGCTTCAAGGTGCGGATCCGCAACTATGTCGATGCGGGAGCCGCGTTCCTCGAGGTGAAGCTGAAGGGCAAGCGTCGCGCCACGGTGAAGCGCCGCCTCGCGCTCGGCCCGTCGGGCGAGCTCGACGCCTCGGGAGTCGCCTTCATCGAAGGCGTCTACGCCGCGCTCTACGCCCGCGACTTCGACACCGCCCTCGCCCCCTCGGTGCGCGTTCGCTACCACCGCACCACGCTCGTCGCCCGGCGCGGGGGCGAGCGCATCACGGTGGATCGCGACGTGGCCTTCGAGGGCGACGCCGGGCAGATAGCGATCGACGGCGGCGTTGCGATCGTCGAAACGAAATCGCACGGCGGCCGGGGCCTTGCCGACCAGGTGCTTCGCCGCCTGCAGCAGCGGCCGGTGGCGCACTGCTCGAAATACTGCGTGGGCGTCAGCGCGCTGGGCATCGCCGACCGCGACGGGCCGTTCCGTCCCGCGATGACGCTGCTCGGCGTTCGCGGCTGAGGCCGGGAACCAGCCTTCAGCCCTGCTCGACCTTGCGGATGCGGGCGAACTGGCCGGCCGGGCGGTAGGGCAGAAGGTACGTCGGCAGGATCGCGGCAAGGCTCGCCGGCTCGATGCCGACGCCGGGAAGCGTGCGCCCCTCGGCGATGGCTTCGGGCGACACGATGGTATCGTGCCGGAGCTGGCGCACCTGATCGCGGGTGAGGAGGCGACCCGGCAGGCGGCCGAGGACGCTGCCCATGATGCTGGCGATGCCGAACGGGATTGCCACGATGCGGCGCCGGCGCTCGATGATCTCCAGCATCAGCTCCATGCAGCGGCGGAAGGTAAGCACTTCCGGACCGCCGAGCTCGTAGATGCGGCCGTTGCGAATCCGCCCGTCGACGGCGCGGGCCGCGATCTCGGCGACGTCGCCGACGAACACGGGCTGGAACTTCGCGTCCGGGCCCACGATCGGCAGGACCGGCCCGGTCGTCGCCATGCGGGCGAAGCGGTTGAAGAAGCTGTCGCCCGGACCGAACTGGACCGACGGACGAAGGATGACTGCGCCGGCATTGGCGGCAAACACCGCCGCCTCGCCCTCCCGCTTGGTGCGGGCGTATTCGGAATCGGTCATGCCATCGATGCCGAGCGACGAAACATGGACGAGCGCCTCGAGGCCCTCGATCCGCGCCGCCGCCGCGATCGCCGCCGCGCCCTCGACATGGACCGCGTCGAAGGTCTGACGGCCCTGCTCGACCATGACTCCGACGGCATTCACGGCCGCCACGGAACCCCGAAGCGCGGCCGCCACCGATTCCGGGTAGCGGAGGTTTGCCTGCACGGCCTGGACCTGGCCGACCATGCCGAGCGGCCGCAGGAAGCCGGCAAGATCCGGCCGGCGCACCGCCGCGCGAACCCGATAGCCGCGCATCGCGAGCGCACGGACGATGGTGCGCCCGACGAAGCCCGAGCCGCCGAACACCGTCACAAGTCGGCCGTTGCCGTAAGTCCCCTGCATTGATCCACCCTCGCCGGCACCCCCTCAGGCGCCTTCCGGTCAAGTCCTACCGGCCGCGCGGCCCCCTGTACAGGCGACCCGAAGGCGCGGCTTTCCGACCGCCCGCCCCTTCCGAAATTGACAAGCCCGGCCGCGCTCCGTACACGACGCGCCGAGCCCGGATGGCGGAATTGGTAGACGCGCACGGTTCAGGTCCGTGTGGTGAAAATCGTGGAGGTTCGAGTCCTCTTCCGGGCACCAAGTTTCTGTTCTCGACCGTTCGCCAGCGGTTGAAAATATCAAGGAAATCAGCCATATTGTGAGCCGCGATGATCGCGGCTGCGCGTCGTTGTTCGCCTGCAGCACTCACTGATGTCGCCGTGAGGAACGCCAAGCCGCGCGAGGGCGAGTACAAGCTCGCAGACTCCGGTGGCCTCTATCTCTTGGTGACGCCATCGGGCGGTCGCCGTGGCGCCTCAAATACCGAATGAACGGAGTGGAGCGGAAATTGGCGCTCGGCCGATACCCCGAGGTAACGCTGGTTGCGGCGCGCAAGGCTCGTGACACTGCTCGGGAAGCAGCGAGCGCGGGGAACGACCCCTCCGCTGCGCGGCGACGTGACCGCATCCTTGCCAAGATGGCTGCCGTGACGACGTTCGCAGCCGTTGCCGAAGAGTATATTGCCAAGGCGCAGGACGACCTCCGGAGAGCGGTCGGAGTCGCTGCTCGGCTCAAGGTGGCGCGATTGGGTCCGGTGCACCCTTCGGGCGTCTGACCTCGCATGGCCCCGAAAGCCGGATGCGGACGGCCTCAAACGCGGCCGCCCGCCTCGAGCGTGCCGTCCATTCAGCGGTGAATACCTACTACCGGCTAGAGCACGGCAACCGGCAAGTGATCCGGATTGAACGGATCGAAGTGAAGGAGGGCAGCCAGGCTTTGATCAAGGTCGGCTAGTCCAAGCGAAATTGGCGGGAGGTGTGCTTCCAATACCGAGCTTGGCCACCACACACTTTGGCAGACGCCTCGTCCTGTAGTAGCAACGATGGCGGGGCGGATCGGTATGAAGGGTTCGGGCAATTTCGGGTTTCTCGACGGACGGGACGAACGGCTCGGCCGGCTCGGCGCCCTCGCGGAACGCTACTTCTACGACGATGCGCCGGCGGCACTCATCAAGCTTCGCCAGTTCGCCGAGTTTCTGACCAAGGAAATCGCGGCCCGTCATGCTCTGCTGCCTTCATCGGCTGCGACCTTCGACGAGGTGCTGCGCGCGCTGAAGGTCCGGAGCGTCCTTCCCGCCGACATCGCCGACCTCCTTTTCCATCTCAAGCGCGTCGGCAATGTCGCCGCCCACGAGGACCGAGGGTCGGCGTCGGACGCGCTCAACGCGCTCAAGATGGCGCGCGTCGTCGGCATCTGGTTCCACCGTACCTACCGGCGCGCCACGAACTTTGCCGCCGGCCCCTTCGTGCCCCCGCCGCGTCCGGCCGATGCCTCCCGTGAGCTGCTGGTGGAGGTTGAGCGCCTGCGTAACGAGGTACGGGCGTCCGCGGACGGCGAAGCCAAGGCGCGGCTGGCCCTGCAGGAGGTCGAGGCCGCGCGGCTCGCCGCGCTTGCCGATGCCGAGGCGCACAGGGAGGAACGGACGCGGCTCGAGCGGTTCGCCGCCGAGACCGAGGCCGGGCTGCGACAGGCCGAGGAGTCGCTCAGGACCGCCCAGGCTGCGGCGGTGGCGCAGCCGCGCGAGGAACTCGATCTCCTTGCCGAGGCCGCAAACCGCGAGGCGCAGCACGTCGAGCTCGACGAGGCCACGACCCGCATCCTGATCGACGAGCAGCTGAAGGAGGCTGGCTGGCTCGCGAACAGCGCGGACCTCCGCTATGCCGCCGGAGCGCGGCCAGATCCGACGAAGGCAATGGCGATCGCCGAATGGCCGACGTCGAGCGGTCCGGTCGACTACGCCCTCTTCGTCGATGGCCGATGCGTCGGAGTCATCGAGGCCAAGCGTGGCATCAGGGACGTGCCCGGCCGGCTCGGCCAGGCGAAGCGGTACGCGCGTGACATTGCGCTCGAAGCCGATGAAACGCTGCCCCTGGGCCCGTGGACGCACGAGCGCGAAGAGTTCCGCGTGCCATTCGTGTTCGCCACCAATGGCCGGCCCTACGTGAAGCAGCTCGCGACCAAGTCGGGCATCTGGTTCTGGGACGCCCGGCCCGGCGCCGGTGACGCCCGCGCCCTGCCCGGGTGGTTTTCGCCGCGCGACCTCAAGGAGCGGCTTGAACAGACCATCGAGGAGTACACTGGGGCGGCCGATCCCGATCTGGGCGTCACGGGGCTCCGGCCGTACCAGAAGGAGGCGATCGTCGCGGTCGAGGGCGCAATCCTCGCCGGCCAGCGCAACATCCTGCTCGCGATGGCGACGGGCACCGGAAAGACGCGCCTCGCCATCGCGCTGATGTACGAGCTGCTCCGCAGCCAGCGCTTCCGGCGCATCCTCTTCATCGTCGACCGCAACGCGCTCGGGCGCCAGACGCTCGATGCCATGAGCACGACGGAGACATCCGGCTTCCTCAAGTTCGACCAGGTCTTCCCGGTCGCCGACCTCGCGCGGCGTTTCCCCGAAGCGACCGACCGCGTGCAGGTGGCGACGGTCCAGGCGATGATCCGCCGCGTCTTCGATGAGCCCGGCCCGGAGCGGCCGACGCCGGGTACCTACGACCTCATCATCGTGGACGAGGCGCACCGCGGCTACACGCTCGATGCCGAGCTGCGCGAGGACGACCTCGGCTTCCGCAATCTCGACGACTACCTGTCGGCCTATCGCCGCGTCCTCGACTACTTCGATGCGACGAAGGTGGCCCTCACCGCGACGCCGGCGCTCCACACCCGCGAGATCTTCGGCGCGCCGGTCTACCACTACGGCTACCGTCGCGCGGTCATCGATGGCTACCTCATCGACCACCGGCCGCCCCGCCGCATCACCACCGCCCTCAGCCAGACCGGCATCAGCTTCGACCGCGGCGAGGAGGTGAACGTCATCGATCCGCGGACGGGCCAGATCGACCTCTTCAACCTTGACGACCAGGTCGACTTCGAGATCTCCGAGTTCAACAAGAAGGTCGTCACGCGCGCCTTCAACCGTGCCGTCGCTGATGTCGTGGCGGCCGAGTGCCCGCCCGACCAGCCCGGCAAGACGCTGATCTTCGCCACACGCGACGACCACGCCGACCTTCTCGTCGACGAGCTTCTCGCCGCGCTCACCGCCGAGTATGGCCCGCAAGCGCACGACCTCGTCGAGAAGATCACGGGGTCCGTCGACCGGCCGCTCGACCGCATCAAGGCGTTCAAGAACGACCCGCGTCCGAAATATGTCGTCACCGTCGATCTCCTCACAACCGGCATCGACGTGCCGGCGATCGTGAACCTCGTCTTCGTCCGCCGGGTGAACAGCCGCATCCTCTACGACCAGATGATCGGCCGCGCGACGCGGCGTTGCGACGAGATCGGCAAGGAGTATTTCCGCATCTTCGACGCGGTCGACCTCTACGCAAACCTCCAGGAGGTGAGCGACATGCGGCCGGTGGTGGTCGATCCCGCGCTTACCTTAGCGACACTCGTCGGCGACCTCGAGCGCGCGACGACCGATGACGATCGCGGCTTCGTGCGCGACCAGATCGTCGTCAAGTTCCGGCAGCGGCTGAAGTACATCGACGACGGGCGCCGCCAGATGCTCGAGACGGTGCTCGGCCCCCTCGACGGGCTCGCCAACCGCCTCAAGGATGCGCCTGCGGCGGACACGCTCGCCCTGTTCCGGCGCCATCCGTCGCTTGCCGCCGCGCTCGACGCCGCCAACCCGAAGGGCCGCGGCGACGGCATCTATATCTCCGAGCATCCAGACGAACTCGTGTCCGTCGTCGACGATTTCGGCAAGAAGGCTTCGCCGGGCGACTACATCGAGAGCTTCGAGCGTTTCGTGCGTGACAACATGAACGCGGTGCCGGCGATGATCGCCGCCACGCAGCGGCCGCGCGAGCTGACGCGGAGGGAGCTGAAGGAGCTCGCCGTCCTCCTCGACGGCAAGGGCTTCTCTGAAGCAAACCTTCGCCGCGCGTATGGCAGCGTCCGGAATGCCGACATTGCCGCCCACATCATCGGCTTCGTCCGCCAGGCCGCGCTCGGCGACCCTCTCGTGCCCTACGAGACGCGGGTCGAGAACGGCGTGCAGCGGCTGCTGGCGAGCCGCGACTGGACCGCGAAGCAGAAGCAGTGGCTCACGCGCATCGGCCGCTCGCTCAAGGCGCAGCCGGTGGGCGACCCGGAGATCCTAGCCGATCCCCTCTTCGCGCAGGCCGGCGGCTTCGACGCTGTCGACCACGCCTTCGATCATCGGCTAGGTGATGTCCTCAAGGACCTCAACGCCGCCATCTGGGACACTTCCGCCGCATGACCGGAGCTTTGCGATGAACCCCTCCGCCGACCTCGTGGGCAAGCTGTGGCGGCTGTGCGCGCTCCTCCGCAAGGACGGAGTGACCTATTTTCAATACGTCACCGAGCTGACGTACCTCCTCTTCCTCAAGATGGCCTCGGAACAGAAAGACGAGACCCGGATCCCGGAGAAGTACCGGTGGGGCACGCTCAAGACCATCAGCGAGACCGAGGTGCTGCAACGCTACCGCCAGGCCCTTGTGGACCTCGGCAACGAGAATCTCGTCCGCGACCGGTCGACGCTCGCGATCTTCCAGAATGCCTCCACGATCATCCGCGAGCCTGTGAATCTCCGGAAGATGATCGACACGATCGACGGTCTTCACTGGTTCAGCGACGAGCGCGACGCCTTTGGCGACGCCTATGAAGGGCTCCTCCAGAAGATGGCCGAGGAGACCAAGCGTGGCGCCGGGCAGTACTTCACGCCGCGCGTGCTCATCCGCGTGATGGTCGAGCTGATGAAGCCGCAGCCCGGCGAGGGCATCCAGGATCCCGCCGCCGGCACCGGTGGCTTCCTGATCGCCGCCAACGAGTACATGAAGGCGGGGACCGACGGCTATTTCAGCCTCGGGCCCAAGCAGCAGGTGTATCAACTGCAATCCGCGCTTCGCGGCATCGAGAACGTGCTGGACACCTTCCGACTCCTTCGGATGAACCTGCACCTGCACGGAATTGATCCGGACTATCTCTCAGCGTCAGATACGCTCTCACCAGCCGGCGCCGAGCCGCAGTTCAAGAACGCCGACCTCATCCTCACCAACCCACCGTTCGGCCCCGCAGGCGGGCCGCCGACGCGCGACGACCTCTCGATCACCGACCGCGTCTCGTCCTACCAGCTGCCCTTCGTCGAGCACGTCATCCGCGCGCTGAAGCCGGGCGGCCGGGCGGCGGTCGTGGTGCCGGACAACGTCCTCTTCGACGACGGCCGCGGCAAGGACCTCCGCCGACGCCTGATGAACTGGTGCGACCTCCACACCATCCTCCGCCTCCCGACCGGCATCTTCTATGCCCAGGGCGTGAAGACCAACGTCCTCTTCTTTACGCGCGCCGCCGAGGAAGCGCCACGCCAGGACGCGACGAGGGCCGTGTGGATCTACGACATGCGCACTGGCGCGCCAGCCTACGGCAAGACCAACCCGATCGGCCCGGAGGATTTCGCGGCGTTCGTGGCGGCCTTCGGCGACGACGCGGGCGGCCGGGCGGAGCGCCTGGACCAGGGCGAGGAAGGGCGCTTCCGCCGTTTCAGCCGCGAGGACATCGCCGCGCGCGGCGACAATCTCGACATCACCTGGCTCAAGGACACCAGCGGCGATCCCGAGGATGGGCTGGAGACGCCGGAGGAGATCGCGGCGGCGATCGAGGGGCATCTTGCGGCGGCGCTTGAGGAGGTACGGGCTTTAATGGAGGAATTGGAAGGCACGGCTAGGGAAGCGTTGCCGGAGGCGGCGGAGTGAACCTGCCCGAGAGTTGGACCGAGGCTACCGTTGCTGAAATCGCCGACGCCAAGCTAGGGAAGATGCTTGATGCAGCGAAGAATGAAGGCATCCCAACTAGATATCTGCGGAACGTTAATGTCCGTTGGGGCGACTTCGATCTCTCCGATCTTCAGGAGATGAAGGTCAAGGCCGAAGAACTAGACTCTCTTTCTGTCCGCGACGGTGACATCTTTGTATGCGAAGGCGGAGAACCCGGACGGTCGGCAGTGTGGCGTGGCGGCCCGAGCAACCTCACCTTTCAGAAGGCGCTCCATCGGTTGCGAGTCCGTCCGGGCGTGGATCCCAACTTCGTGTCCCGATATCTGAAGCACGCCACAGATGTGGGACTGCTGGACCCGCTTCTCACCGGTACCACGATACGACACCTACCACAGGTAGCGCTTGGGCGGCTTCGCATACCCTTGCCTCCTTCCGCCGAACAGCGTCGCATCGTCGCGAAGCTGGACGTGCTGAACGCACGCTTGGAACGCGTTCGCGCTGAGTTGGATCGGGTGACGTCGCGCGGTGATCGTGTCGGCGATCCCCGATCGCTTCTCGATCGGCTTGAAGCCGCTATTCTGGCGAAGGCTTTCCGTGGCGAATTGGTGTCGCAAGATATCAACGACGAGCCCGGCAGCGTTCTCCTTGACCGCATCCGTGCCGAGCGTGCCACGCCCGCGAAGGCGAGGCGAGTATCGCCGTGACAACCATCCTCAAGATTCGCGCAGAGTTAGGTCGTCGGCTCCGTGCTGCGCTGTCTTCGGAATTCGCCGTCGCGGTTTCCCCCGACCACCCACTTCTGTTTCGTTCAGTCGACCTGTTGATCGGTGGGCCCTCGGGCCTGACAGCCGTCATGATGCGGTCGGCAGCCGAAAAGCGTCGGCCGAGCGCCTTCACAGCCCGTCTGACTCTAAACAGGGCCGCATTGCCAAACTACACGCGCTTCATTTATGCAATTGGAGATAGTAAATCCGATCTGGACTACGAAAGAAGCCAGACAGGGCATTTCGATTTTATAATAGAACTGAACCGACGCAGCACGATGAAGGAATTGGTGTTGGTAGCTGAGGAACGACAATCGAGAAGCCCGACGAGAAGCAAACCTAATAGTGAAATAATAACACGCTTCTCGGATACCTATCGGCTCTCGCGGTTTCTACTTCAGCGCGGTCGTCGCGTGAGTCGGACGAGATATTCTTCGAAGGATCCTCAGGTCGACGATTGGGGTATTGAATTCGCCGTCTTCGATGACGCACCTACCATCTCCGCTATCGCGGAGCTTGCTCTAGTGCGAACCGAGAGGTGGTTCATTCTGCAAGGAACCGCCGCGGTACCGAGCAATGAATTCGCGGGAGCCGCAGTCGTACCGTCGGTTCCCACCTACCGCAACGACCCGGGGAAGGCGGTGCGTGCCGCGGCTTTTGCCGGCTGGGTGTTCGTTCCTATGCAATCGACACTATTACGCGAAGAAGTCAGTGACTTAATTATGAAGTATACAGGGCCGATATGAGTACCAAGAAGTCTCGCGGTCAGTTAATGCAGGCGCTAGTGCGAGCCTCGCCGCTCTTTACGTCGTCGGCGGAAGGTAGTGCTATTTGCAGTGAACTTTATGAGCTAGGTCGGTGCGTGCGTCTCCACCCACCACCTAGGCGCGGGCTGCTCCAAGTTATTCACGCGACTCGTGCGCTGGATACTTGTTTATCTACGATATTGTTGCACAACAAATTAGAAGGGCCGACCGGCATCGGCGGGATGCTGCACCAACTGAAAAAGCTACCGCCAACAACACGAGGTCATCTTAATCATCGTGCGGCAGTTACGTTTGGCAGAACAATTGCGAATAATAGAAATATCTTTGCACACCGAGCAAACAGGTTTCCGCGGCCGCTTGAAGCAGATACAATAGTTTCAGAAGTCCATGCATGCATGGCGCTGGTTTTATAGCCCCAACAGTGCCCATCCGCCATTCCATCTGGCACGTCGGCGCGCAGCCGCGACGGCTGGCCGAGGCGCTGCTGCCGAGCGAGGCGCTGCTCGAGCAGATGATCGTGGCCGACCCCGCAATCCTGTCGGACCAGTGGATGCTCATCGGCCGGCAGGAGGACACCGGCTATGGCGGCCGCATCGATCTCCTCGCGCTCGCGCCCGACGGCGCGCTGATCCTCATCGAACTCAAGCGCGGGCGGACGCCGCGCGAGGTGGTGGCGCAGGCGCTCGATTACGCCACCTGGGCGGAGGCGCTCGCCGCGGAGGAGATCGCGGCGATCTTCACCCGCTTCTCGTCGGGCGGAAGCCTCAGCGACGCATTCCGCGCCCGCTTCGGGTTCGATCTCGACGAGGCGACGCTGAACCAGACGCATCAGGTCGTGATCGTCGCTGCCGTGCTCGACGCGAGCTCGGAGCGGATCGTCTGCTACCTCAACAAGCGCGACATCCCTATCAACGTCCTCTGCTTCCAGGTGTTCGACAGCGCCGCCGGCCAGTTCCTCAGCCGGGCATGGCTCCTCGACCCCGTCGAGACCCAGGTCGCCGCCTCCGTGGCGCCGCGATCAACGGGCGGCGAGCGCGAGGACTGGAACGGCGAGTACTACGTTTCGTTCGGCCACAGCGGTTCCCGCTCATGGGCCGAAGCGCGCCGCTACAACTTCGTCTGCGCCGGCGGCGGCAGCTGGTACAGCGGTACGCTGCGTCTTCTGAAGCCGGGCGACCGCATCTGGGTGAAGGCGCCGCAATACGGCTTCGTCGGCGTCGGCCGCGTCCGCGGCGGCCCCATCCGCGCCGCTGAGTTCATGCTTCCCGGGCCTGACGGCCGCGACATGCCGGCGATGAGCCTCCTCGTGGAAGGTACCTACCACCGCGAGTTCATCGACGACCCCGACCGCAGCGAATACTTCGTGCCCGTCGACTGGCTGGAGACCGTGCCCATCGAGAACGCGGTGGACGAGGTCGGCCTGTTCGGCAACCAGAACACGGTCTGCGCGCCGAAGACCCCGAAGTGGCGCCAGACCGTGGAGCGGCTGAAGCTCGCCTTCCCCGGCTGGGATCGTTAACGCGCATCGGAACCCGTCAGTCCGCTCTGAGCCGCCCGATCGTCGTGTGAGCAACGTTGTAGCTCCGCGCGATGTCGCTCAGCGTCTCCCCCGCGGCGCGGCGTGCCAGCGCTTCCTTCCGCTGGGCCGGCGACAGCTTGAGCGGCCGGCCCATGTGCTGCCCCCGCGCTTGCGCCCGTTCGCGGCCCTCCGACGTGCGCGTCCGGATGAGGTCACGCTCGACATCCGCGAGACCGGCGAGGACCGCGATCATCAGCCGCCCGGTCGCCACGCTCGTGTCTGCCCATGGCTCGGCGAGCGATCTGAACTGGCCACCGGCATCGGTGATCGCCTTGATGATTGCGAAGAGATCGAAGGTCGACCGCGCGAGGCGATCGATCCGCGTCACCACGACGTCGTCGCCTTCCCGCACCGCGCCAAGGAGGCGCTGCAGCTGCCGCCGGTCCGACCGCGCGCCGCTGACCTTCTCGCGAAACACCGTCTCGCACCCGGCCTCCCGCAACTGCTCGAGCTGGGCCTCCAGCGAAACCCAAGGCACTGACGCGAAAGGCGCAAGACGACGGTGCGAAGGTTATCAATTACACAAACGGTTCATTTCGCCCCCGAAGATGGCATTGTCTTTTCCGTGGCGGACTGGCGTCGCGGGCGGCCGGCCTGCGGGTTACCGCTTGAGCCCGGCCCAGGCTCATCAGCCAGGCCGCTCTGCTGGCGGCTTGCCTATGATGGCAAGAACGTCAGGATCATCGTATCCGGCTGGATTGCGGCGGGTCGGGAATGTTCGCACGAAGGGCAGGAGTTGACGCTTTGCGACCTCGAACACACGCCGCAACTGTTTGACCGGCTCCTGATGCTCATCGACGCGAAGGTCGACGTAGGGATACTCCTCGCTGGCCGCCACCAAGAGTGCCGCGGACTGCTTTCCTCGCCGGTCGCCGCCTGCGGCTTGTCCAGCTTCAAGTGCGCTCATGAGCCTCTCAGGAAGATCGCCCGCTGTCGCTGTGAAAACGTCGGCCATCGCCCGGACGGGCTCGGGTCCGGTGAGCATGTTGCCCTGTGCCGCAAAGCCATCCCCGGTTAGATGCCCGTACCAACCAGTGCAGCCCTCGCCGCTGTAGGCCGCGCTGCGAAACTGGCGATCGACCACGCCGAGTTGGCGGAGATGAGCGCGCGGGTCGTTGGCAATGAGGCGGGCAATTGTTTCGTCGGCTGACAACCCTTTAGCGAGGAGGTGGAGGCCGTCGATCCCGAGATAGGGATTGACCCAGGACTGGGTGGCGATCGCCCCCACGCCGGCGCGGACGAAGGGGCAGTTCGCGCCAACGGCGGGCATCGCCGTCGAGACCGCCACGCCGAACATGCCGCTCTCGCGACAGCCGGCGGCGATCGAGAACGTGTTGAGTTCAAGCATCCACGGTCCCCTTGGCCTCCGCTGCACCAGCCGAGTTCGCCGCCGCCGGCCCCGCGAGATGGCATGCGCTCATTACGCCACCACCGACATCACGCAGTGGCGGCTCGGTCGAGCAGATCGGCGCCACCTTGAAGCAGCGGGTGCGGAAGGGGCAACCGCTGGGCGGATCGGACGGGCTGGGTGGCTCGCCACGAAGAACGATGCGCGACCGCTTCTCGCGGCCTTCGGGGTCGGGAATGGGAACGGCCGAAAGGAGGGCCTGCGTGTAGGGATGGCTCGGTTGCTCAAAAATCTCCTGCCGTGGTCCGATCTCGACGATCCGGCCGAGATACATGACCGCCACCCGGTGCGCGATGTGGCGGACAACGGCCAGGTCGTGGGCGATGAAGACGTAGGACAGGTTGAGCTCGGCCTGGAGGTCGTGCAGCAGGTTGATGAGCTGCGCCTGCATCGACACGTCGAGGGCCGATACCGGCTCGTCGAGAAGGAGGAGCTTCGGCCGCACCGCGAGTGCCCGCGCAATGCCAAGGCGCTGGCGCTGGCCGCCCGAGAACTCGTGCGGGTAGCGCGTGGCATGCTCGGCCGGAAGGCCGACCAGCGCGAGCAGCCGGACCGCCTCCTCGGCGCGCCAGGCGACCGTGCCCTCGCGCCGGATCGCAAGGGCCTCGGCGACGATCTGCCCCGCCCGCATCCGAGGATCGAGCGAGGCATGCGGGTCCTGAAAGACGAACTGCATGTCGCGCCATATCCGGCGCATCCGGGCATCGTCGTAGCCGGTGATGTCCTCGGAGCGGAACAGCACCCGCCCGCTCGTCGGCCTGTGCAGCCCAATGATCAGCCGGGCGATCGTCGACTTGCCCGAGCCGGACTCGCCGACGATGGCGAGGGTCTCGCCCCTGCCCAGTGAGAAGCTGACGCCGTCGACCGCCCTGATCGAACCGGTCCGCCGTCCGAGGACGCCCGAGCGCAGCGGAAAGTGCTTGGTGAGGTTCTCCACCCGCAGCATCTCGTTGCTGGCCGTGCCCCCCGCAGGCTCGGTGGAGCCGGCGGTCATGACGCCGCTCGCATGGCGGGATCGATGGGCATCTCGTCCTGGAAATGGCACGCGACCGCACGGCCGGCTTCGCCCGACGGAAACAACGTAGGCTTTTCCTCCTGGCAGCGACGCCGGCCGGCGCCGAGCGCACAGCGCGGGTGGAAACGACAGCCGGGAGGCATGTCGGCAAGGCCGGGCAACTGGCCGGGGATCGACTCCAGCCGGTCGGACGTGCCGTCGATGCGCGGCAGGCTCTGCAGGAGGCCGGCGGTGTACGGATGGCGGGGGCTGCGGAAGATGTCGCGCACACTGCCGATTTCGACGATGCGGCCCGCGTACATGACCGCGACGCGGTCCGCCATCTCGGCGATGACGCCGAGGTCGTGGGTGATGAGGATCATCCCCGCGCCGGTCCGCTCCTGGGCGGCGCGCAGCACCTCGAGAACGTGCGCCTGGACCGTGACGTCCAGCGCCGTCGTCGGCTCGTCCGCGATGATCACCTTCGGGTCGTTGGCGAGGCTCATGGCGATCATCGCGCGCTGGCGCATGCCGCCCGAGTATTCGTGCGGGTACTGGCGGGCACGCACGGCGGCATGCGGTATCTCGACCAGTTCCAGCAGGCCTTCCGCCTCGAGATAGCCCGGCCGCCCTTCCCGCCGCCGGCGGTGCAGACCGATGGCCTCGGCGATCTGGTTGCCGACCGTGAACACCGGGTTGAGCGAGGTCATCGGGTCCTGGAAGATCACCGCGATCTCCTTGCCCCGCACCCGCCGGAGGGCGCGGGGCGAAAGCTTCAGGAGATCGCCGGTCCCGGAGAGATGCGCGGTCCCGGCGGTAATGCGCGCGGGCGGCTCGGCGAGAAGCCGCAGGAGGGACATAGCCGTGACGCTTTTCCCGGAGCCGGATTCTCCAACGAGCCCCAGCACTTCACCGGGAAAGAGATCGAAGCTGACCTCCTCCACGGCACGCAGCGACCGTCCGCCCGTCCTGAACTCGACGCTGAGATCGCGGACCGAAAGGAGCGGTTCCGCGGTCATTCCGGAAGCATGGCCGGGTCGGCGACCCCGAAGAGCGCCATCGGCAGCGTGGCGAACAGGCGGCTCGCCTTCACGAGGGCCTCGACGGCCACCGACTCGTTGACCTGATGCGCCAGCGTCTCGTCGCCCGGGCCGACCAGCAACGTCGGCACACCGGTGGGCGGCTGGAGGATCGAGGCGTCGGAGAAATAGTCCACGCCGCGGATCGCCGGCGCAGTCCCATATGCCCGCGTTGCGGTGGCGAGCGCGGTCCGGACGAGCGGATGGGCCATCGGCGTGGCGACGGGAGCCGCTTCGTCGATGATGCGGACCGACCCGCTGAAGTCGGCGATCTCGGTGCCGAGGCGGTCGAGTTCCTGCTGAACGAGGGCGATGACTTCGGGATGCTCGTGCCCGGGCAAGGTGCGGATGTCGACTGCGATCCGGCAGATGTCCGGCACGACGTTGGTGCGGAAGCCGCCCGAGATCATGTTGACGCTGAGCGTGGATGCCGACAGCAGCGGATGCGGTCGCGGCGGCAGAGCAAAGCTCCCCAGCCGCTCGATCACCTTCGTCATGTGGAGGATGGCGTTGACGCCGAGTGCAGGCATGGCGCCGTGCGCCGCCCTCCCCTGTGTGGTGATCTCGGCCCGCAGCGCGCCCTTGTGGGCGACGACGAGGTCGAGATTGGTCGGCTCGGAAATGACCAGCCAGTCGACGCCGGCCATGCCGCCCGATTCGAGGAAATGGCGCGAACCGATGCAATCGACTTCCTCGCCCGCGACGCAGGCAAAGACGATGTCGCCCGGCAGTTCCACGCCCGACCGCGCGAGCGCGGCAAGGCCGACGAGCATGGACGCGACGCCGCCCTTCATGTCGGTGGTGCCGCGGCCGTAGAGACGATCGTCCTTCCGTTCGCCCCCGAAGGGCTCGACGCTCCACGGGTGCGCGCCAAGCGGAACGGTATCAAGGTGGCCGCAATAGAGCAGTGTCGGTCCCGAGCCGGAGCCGCGCAGGCGAAGGATCGCGTTGGCGCGGTCGTTGTCGATCGGCTGGAGTTCCCCGGCGATGCCCCATTCCGCGGCGCGGCCGAGGATCAGTTCGGCGACCGCGCGCTCGCGGCCCGGTGGATTGGTGCTGTCGATCCGGACGAGGTCGCGGGTGAGGCCGACCACGGTCCCCTCGTCCACGGCCGAGAGGATCTCGTCGAGACCCGGAGTATTGCGATGCAAGGTCATGCTGTGCCTCAGCCGATACGAAGGAGGTCGAAGATGCCCGGCCTGAAATCGAGGCCATGGCCGGGCCGTTCGGGCACCGTCACCGTGCCGCCGATCACCTCGAGGCGCTCCTGCCAGAGGTGATCGGTGAAGGGGAAGTGCTCGACGTAGATCGTGTTGGACGTCGCGGCCGAAAGCTGGACGTGGAGTTCCGTCACCAGGTGCGGGGCGATGGGCCGGTTGTGGGCGCGCGCGAGTTCCGCGATGCGCATGAACTCCGTCACGCCGCCGACGATGGCGGCATCCGGCTGCATGATATGCCCCGCCCCGATGCGGAGGCAGTCGGCGAACTGGAAGCGGTTTAAGAAGTGCTCGCCGAGCGCCAGCGGGAAGTCGACCCGGGCCTGGAGGTCCGCGTAGCCGGCAAGATCCTCGCTCGGCAGCGGCTCCTCGAGCCAGAAGATGTCGAGGTCGGCCAGCCGCGGTGCGACCCAGGCCGCCTCGGCGAGAGTCCACAGCTCCGCCGCATCCGTCATCAGGCGCACGCCGTCGCCGATCGCCGCCCGGACCTTGCGCAGCCGCGCAACGTCCTCTTCCACCGGCCTTCCGCCGAGGCGAACCTTCAGCGCGTCGAAGCCGCGCTCGACGTCCGCACGAGCGTTCGCGACGAGCGTGTCCACCGGCAGCGCCGGAGAATAGTTGCCGCTGGCAAAGACCGGCAGGATCGTGCGCTGCGTGCCGAGGAGGCGGTGCAGCGGCAGCCCGGCCGACCTCGCCGCGGCATCCCACAGCGCGATGTCGAGCGCGGAAAGCGCCAGCTGCGTGATCCCGGCGCCGAGCCGGCGCATCGACCACCACAGTTCCTCCCAGAGGAGCTGGCGATCGCCGATATCGCGGCCGATTGCTGCCGGAGCAAGCACCTCGTCGATCAGAAGGGTGATGCTGCGCCCGGCGCGCGCGAAGGCGTAGCTGAACCCCATCCCGGTCGTGCCGTCCTCGAGTCGCACGAACACGCCCGGGAGGTCGACCAGTTGCCCCGCGGGATCGGCGGCGCCGGGATGGTACGGAAACCGCAGCAGCCAGCTCTCGACGGCGACGACCTTCACGCCGTAGCCCCGAGACTGTCTATGACAGCCGTCACGTCCGCGCCACGGCAGACATAGGCGAACTGGTCCGCCATGCTCTCGAGGCTGTAGCGCTGCCACTCCGGATTGTAGGTGGCGCAGCCGTCCTCGAGCAGAACCACGTCGTAGCCGAGGTTCGACGCCGCCCGCACCGTGTTCTCGACGCACTGGTTGGTGGCAACGCCCGCCATCACGAGCGTGTCGATGCCGAGGCTCCGCAGGGTGAGGTCGAGCCCCGTGCCGGCAAAGCCGCCGGATACGGTCTTGGCGACGATGATCTCGTCGCCGAGCGGCGCGAGTTCCGGCAGGATCTCGCCCGCCGGCGTTCCTTTCGGCGTGTTGACGCCCCGCTTCTTCGATTCGAGGCCAAGGTCGCGACCGTCGCGGGTGCGGCCCTCCGTGATGACGTGGATGACCTCGATGCCCGCCGCCCGCGCGGCCGCAAGCGCCGCCGCGATGACAGGCGTGATCCGGGCGATCTCCTCGTAGTAATAGGCGAAGTCGGCACCCATCCCCTTGTCGCGGATGACCTTGCCCAGCCCGTGGTCCGGGTGCGCCGCATAGTGCTGCATGTCGATGATGACGAGCGCGGTGCGATCGCGCGTCAGCTTCGGCTCGGGCAGCCCGCCCCCCACCATTGTGAGCGACGGGCGGTCGCCCGGGACGATGGACGGCCGCAGACGCGGCGTGGACTCAGCACTCATCGGACACACTCCTGGCTCCGGTTTTCACGTCGGCTTCAGCGCCGCGACCGCGGGTCGACGACGTCGCGGAGCCAGTCGCCCACGGCGTTGATCGACAGGACGGTGAGGGTGATTGCGAGGCCGGGGAAGACGGCCATCCACCAGGCGCTGTCGAGATATTCGCGGGCAACGGTCAGCATCGCGCCCCATTCGGGCTCCGGCGGACGGGCACCGAGGCCCACATAGCTGAGCGCCGCCACTTCGAGCGTGACGAGGGCGATGCCGAGCGTGCCGAGGACCACCACGCCCCCCAGGATGTTGGGGAGGATGTGCCGGACCGCGATGTAGATGCGGCTGCCGCCGAGAATACGCGCCGCGGCAACGTACTCGTTCGAACTGACGCCGAGGATCATCGACCGGACCGTCCGCACGTAGCCGGGGACGAGGCTGACCGCGATCGCGATCAGGACGTTGTCGATGCCGCGGCCGAGGACGGCGACCACAGCAAGCGCGAGGAGGATGCCCGGGAAGGCCAGGAGCACATCCATCACGCGCATGATCGCGTGCCCCAGCGGTCGCGGGCCGAGGGTGGCCAGGAGCGCGAGGAGCGTTCCGACGCCCAGCGAAAGCGCCGTTGTCGTCGCCCCGACACGGAGCGAGATCTGCGCGCCGTAGATGACGCGGCTGAAGACGTCGCGGCCGAGTTCGTCGGTGCCAAAAGGAAAGCGCCAGCTCGGCGCCTGCCGGACAGCGTCGTAGTAGCTCTGCATCGGCGCGTGCGGCGCAATCTGCGGCGCGAAGAGCGCGGCAAGAACGAGGATCGCCAGGATGACGAGGGCAATCGCGACGCCGGGATGGTGGCGCACGAAGCCCGACAGCCGAACGATGCTCCGGCGCGCGGCGCCGGCCATCGCGGAGAGGCGCGACGGCGACCGGAGATGAAGGTCTTCCGTGGCGGCGGTCATGTCGAGAGGCCCGCCTGGCCGCGAACCCGCGGGTCGATCCAGCCGTAGGAGATGTCGACGAGGAGATTGACCAGCAGGAAGATCGCAGCGACGAACAGCACCGTGCCCTGGATCTGCGGGAAGTCGCGGGCGTTGATCGCCTGGATGGCGTAGCGCCCGATTCCCGGCCGCGAGAACACGGTCTCGATGACGGCGGCGCCCGTGAGCAGCGCGCCGAACTGCATGCCCAGCACAGTGACCACCGGCAGGAGCGCGTTCCGGAGCGCGTGCCTGAACAGGACGATCCGGCCGCTCGCCCCCTTGGCACGCGCGGTGCGCACATAGGCCTCGCCCAGCACCTCCAGCATGCCCGTCCGGATCAGCCGGGCCAGATACGTGCCGGCCGGAAGGGCAAGCGCGATCGCCGGGAGAACGGTCGCCCGGAGCGAGCCGTCGTCCATCACCGGAAACCAGCGCAGCGTCGAGGAGAAGAACAGGATCAGGAGGATGCCGATCCAGAAGGAGGGCGTCGCCATGCCGAGGAGAATGACGGCCTGGACCGGCACGCGGACTAGGGGGTTGCGCGCCACGGCCGCGGCGATCCCCGCAACAACGCCGAAGGCAATCGCGATGACGAGCGCGAACGCCGCCAGCGTCAGCGTCGACGGAGCGCGTTCGAGAAGTTCGGTCAGCACGGGCTGCCCGGTGCGGATCGAGGTGCCGAGATCGCCGGACAGGGCATCACCGACGAACCGCCCGTACTGCTCGATCAGGGGGTCGTTCAGGCCGAGCTGCTCGCGCATCTGCTCGACCTGGTCCGCGGAGGCACGGTCGCCGAGCATGATCTGCACGGGATCGCCGGGGACGATGTGGACGAGGCCGAAGACGAGCACGCTGACGCCGAGGAGCGTCAGCACGCCCAGAAGCAGCCGGTTGAGGATGAAACGCGCCATCAGGCAGTCCGACCCCGCACGGTGGCGGGGCCGGTCCGCAGGCCCGCTACGCGCGGGCCGCCCCGACGATGCTCAGGGGGTCGTTGCATCGTTGAGGATCAGGTAGCCGTCGGGATGGACGATCGCGCCTTCCACCCGGTTGTTGAGGGCGTAGAGCTCGTAGACGTTGTAGATCGGGATCCAGAGCGCCTTCTCGATGAACATCTGCTGGACCTCCTGGTAGATCGCAGCCCGCTCGGCCTGGTCGGTCGCCGTCCGGCCGGCCTCGAGCAGCGCGTCGAGGTCCGGGTCGCGGTAGCTGCCCCAGTTCACTCCGCCGTCGATCTGGTTGGAGTGGAACTCGCGGTAGAGAATGTCCGCGTCGTGATCCATCCAGAACATGAACGACAGTTCGAAGTTGTGCCCGAACAGCAGCGGGTTGATGTCCGCGATGTCCCTCGTGTCGAGCGTCAGGTCGATACCGACCTCGCGGTACTGCTGTTGCACGAGCTGGGCGGCGCGCTGGATGTCGCTGCTGGGCAGCGTCAGGATGTTGAAGGCGAGACGCGCGCCCTCGTTGGTGCGGATGCCATCGCCGCCCATCGTCCAGCCGGCTTCGTCGAGAAGGGCACCGGCACGCGCCGGGTCATAGCCGTAGCCGATCTCCTCCACGCCCGGCCAGTAATACGGCAGGGACGGCGGGAGCGGGCCGTAGCCAGGCTCGCCCTGGCCGTCGACCGCGATGGCGACGATCGCCTCGCGGTTGAGGGCAAGGTGCATCGCCTGGCGGACCTTCAGGTCATCGAGCGGCGCGTGCTCGAAGTTGAAGTGGATGACCAGACCAGTCCCCTTCCGCATCGAACGCAGTACTGTGAAGGAGGGATTGTCGGCGAAGCGCTGGTACGCGGTGCCCGGAATCGGCGCGTAGTCGAGTTCGCCTGCTTCGAGCGCGGCGACGCGGCTCGCATCGTCCGGCACGATCCGCATCACCAGGCGCTCGAGATGGACCGGGCCGGTGTTGGCGAGGAACTCCGGGCCCCAGTTGAAGTCCGGATTGCGCTCGAGGACGATCTCCTGGCCTGAAGCCCAGCTCACGAACTGCCACGGGCCGGCGCCCACCGGGCTGCGACCGTAATCGGTGCCGGACGCCGCGATCGCGGCGGCGGAAAGCGGCTGCAGCCACGACGAGCCGCGGGCGGCGAAATTGTCGAGGAGCGGGCCGTATGGTTCGCTCAGGACGATGCGGAACGCGAAGTCGCCGGTTGCCTCCCAGGAGGCGATCGGGCCGAGCATGCCGCCGAACACCGGCGCCCCGGTCGCGGGATCGAGCCCGCGGTCGAAGGTGCTGACGAGGGCTGCAGCGTTGAATGCGGTTCCGTCCTGGAAGGTGACGTCCTCGCGGAGCATGAAATCGAAAGTGGTGCCGTCGTCGCTGACGGTCCAGGAGGTGGCGAGGCCGGGCACCCGGTTGCCTTCGAGGTCGCGGTAGAGCAGCGACGCGCCGAGGTTGTTGAGGATGGGCACGGAAACGGCGAGCGCCGTCCGCTGCGCATCGAGGGTATCGGGCTCCTCCGGGAGGCCCCAGACGAACACGCCCGGTTCGGCGGCCATGGCAACGCCGATTCCCGGCAGGACCGCCGAGAAGCCCATCGCCACGCCGGTCACGGTGAGCGCCGACGTCCCGAGGAGGAACGATCGCCGCGAGGGCTTGATGGTCGCGATCATGTCGACCGGACCCTTCCTGTCATCTTCAGAACTCATGGGACTGCCCTTTTGCTGCTGGCGCGATGCGGCTGATCACACGCACATGCACACCCCGGGCCTCGACCTGGCCCATGGGCAGCACCGACTGCGGATCCTTCGCGATCGCGTCCATTCGAGAGGAAAAACCAAACGCTTTGGCCGACGGCCCAAACAGCTAACAGATGTCAGACATCAGTCAACAGGCAGCGGTTGACTAGAATCTGTGCATGTGCTTGATTTCAAATCTGTTTGGCCTGCGCTATCGCGTCGTCGGTGCGTGGCGGAGAAGTGGACGACCGGGACGTGCTCACTACGATCGAGGCCGGACAGCGTCGCCTGCCGGACATCATTGCCGAGCGGATCGTGGGGCTGATCCGCGGCACCCCCCTCCAGGCCGGCGACCGCCTCGCCCCGGAGACCGAGCTTGCCCGGCAACTCGGGGTTGGGCGCACTTCCGTGCGGGAAGCCCTGCAAAAGCTGCAGACGCTCGGGATCGTCGAGGTCGTTCGCGGTCGCGGCGTGTTCGTCTCGGAGCCCAATGTCGACGATGCGCAGCAGGCGTTCGCCCGCTGGAGCAAGGAGCGCCTCTTCGCGCTCGAGGAACTGCTCGAGACGCGCATGTCGATCGAGGCGTCGGCCGCGGCGCTCGCGAGCGGACGGGCCACGACCGAGGAGATCGACCAGCTCGAAAGCCTCAACCTCGATCACCTCGCCGCAGCGCGCTCCGGCAAGCTCGCCGAGATCGTCAGCACCGACCAGAAGTTCCACGAGGCCCTGATAGCGTCCGGCCACAACCGGCTGCTGGCGCGCTTCTACGGCATGCTCGTCGCGGAACTCACCGACTTCCGTCGGAAGACGCTTGCGAGGCCTGGCGTGCCCGAGCGCTCGGCGGCACAGCATGCGGCGATTGTCGCCGCCATCAGAGCGCGGAACCCGCGGGCTGCGCGCCGGGCCGCGATCGACCACCTTTGGGTCCTATACGAGGAGATCGACGCCGCAGCATTGGGCGTTCGGGAAACAGCTTCTGCCTTCACTGCCCGGGAGGCACTTGATTAGCTGCCAGAACGGCACAGTTCCGCTTCCGCTCGGTTGGCGTCGGTCGTCAAACGGTAATGATGGACGGCGCGCTAGAATGGTGAAGACGCTGCGTCAGCCTTGTCCCAAGGGAGGTCGGGGCGCGGGGCCCAGGCCGCGAAGGCCCAAGCTCTCCGGGCGGCAACACGCGGTAGGCGCCCTCCGGGTTCGGGCCCAGCCACCCCTCGCTCCGGTCTGTGACGGCGATTCACGCTCATTGCCGCGCCGCCTAGGCGCGGCTGCATGGCAAACCTGCAGATGGGGGCCGTTTTGGGGGCCTAGTCAAGCAGCTAGTACGTTTTGTGTTTTTTGTTCAGTGTCTTAGGTCATACTTTCGAGTCCTCTTCCGGGCACCATTTCAGTCGCTCGCCGCGAACAGCCGCCGGTTCGAAGAGAACGGCGGAAGTTTTGCCGCATCTGCCCCGCCTCGCGCTGAGCCTGTCGCTCGCGCCTGCTGGCACTTCAGCCCATTGGTGCAGATAGGTCCGATCCACGGACCGTTTGGTTTCATCGTCTCCGCGTCAGTCAGCGGGCGCCACCTGTGCGAAGTTTGCGTGGGCCACCACAATCCAGCGGTCGCCGTCGCGGCGGAACACGGTGAGGCGGGGGGCCTGAACTTCCACGAGACGGCCGTCCAGCGTCGCGTTGAGGCGGAGGATGTAGCGGACGACCATGATGTCGCCATTCGACGTCACGTTCAGGTCCGAGAGGCCGAGGAACGCGGAGATCGAGAGGAACTCGCCGGCGACGTACGCCTCGCGTCCGTGGCCGGTGCCATCGGGCCGCTGGATCTGGAATTCCGGGGCGAGGATGGCCATCAACTCCGTCCGGTCGCCGGCCGCTACCGCCTCGACATAGGCCAACACGGCCGCCTCGGCCTCGGTGTCCGTCACCTGCGCCCGCACGGGTGTCGCCGCCACGACCACGGCCACCAGCATCGAGAGAGTCTTGCGCATTCGGTTCGCTCCGGCCTGGACGGCGACCTGCCGCCTGTCCGATGGGATACACCAGCGCAGGCGGAACGCGCGAGGTTTCGCTTCCGGGCACGTACCCATGCCGCACTGTCCTGGTCGCGGGCGTCCTGCGGGCTACCCGACTATCCGCCGATCCTCCGTCTGGCGGTCCATCAGGACGGCGCCCTCAGTCTCGTCCTTGAGGCCGACGCCTGAAAGGCCTCGGCTCAGGGACTGAGTGATGAGGTAGTCGAGCTTGAAGGCGGCGGTCGCATAGTCGAGTCCGCCCTGGCGGATGTTGGAGATGCAGTTGCGCTCGGCGTCGGTCCGCCCGACGCGCGGCGCATAGGTCAGGTAGACGCCGAGGCTGTCGGGCGAGCTGAGCCCGGGCCGCTCGCCCACCAGGAGCAGGACGAGCCGGGCGCCGAGGCACTCGCCGATCTCGTCGCCCACAGCGACGCGGCCCTGGGCGACGAGGACGGCCGGCCCCGTCCGCAGGCGGACGCGCGTCAAACCCGCCACCACCAGTTCGAGGAGGGGGGCGGCGTGGCGCTGGACAGCGGTTGCGGACAGTCCGTCGGCCACGACGATGGCAACGTCCGGCGGTTCGGTGTTTGACGCCAGGGCCTCGAGCACCTCGCGCGCCTCTGGATCGAGGCGCCTTCCGAGGTCGGGGCGCTGGAGATAGGTGCCCCGGTCGGATGCCGCGCTGCGCGCCTGAACGGTCGCAAGTCCTCCGCGCTCGAGGTCGGCCGCGAGCCGGGCCATGTCGAGTCGGGCATGGACCGCGTCACGCGCCATGGCGTGGGCGGCCTGGAACGCCAGGTGGGGTGCGGAAGGGAGACTGGTGCCGGCCCGGCCTAGGCCGATGCGGGCGCTGGTAAATGGCGTGAGCATGGCCATGGGATCGCCCGCGACGGCCGTCACCTCCTCCGGGTGCTGCGTCATCGGCCCTCCCCTCAACCCAGTCGCGCGATGGCGGCCGCGAAGGACGGTGGCAACGAAGTGCCGCGCGCCAGCCGGCCGGCGCTGTCGAACAGGCCCATCGCCTGGAGCCACGCCTCGAACTCCGGCGCCGGTCGGAGGCCGAGGACTGCGCGGGCGTAGAGCGCGTCGTGGAACGAGGTCGACTGGTAGTTGAGCATGATGTCGTCCGAGCCCGGCACGCCCATGACATAGGTGCAGCCGGCCACGGCAAGCTGCGTCAGCAGCGAGTCCATGTCGTCCTGGTCCGCCTCGGCATGATTTGTGTAGCAGACGTCGCAGCCCATCGGCAGGCCGAGCAGTTTCCCGCAGAAATGGTCCTCGAGCCCCGCGCGGATGATCTGCTTGCCGTTCAGGAGGTACTCCGGGCCGATGAAGCCGACGACGGTGTTTACCAGCAGCGGCCGGAACGCCCGCGCCACGGCGTAGGCGCGGGCCTCGCAGGTCTGCTGGTCGACGCCGTGATGGGCGCCCGCGGACAGCGCGCTGCCCTGGCCGGTCTCGAAATACATGACGTCGTCCCCCAGCGTGCCGCGGCCGAGGCCGAGGGCGGCCTCGCGGGCCTCCGCCAGGAGCGCCAGGCCGACTCCAAAGCTCCGGTTGGCGTCCTCGGTGCCGGCGATCGACTGGAAGACGAGGTCGACGGGAGCGCCGCGCCGGATGGCCTCCAGCGTCGTCGTCACGTGCGTGAGCACGCAGCTCTGGGTGGGGATCCGGTATTCGCGGATGATCTCGTCGACGAGGCGCAGGAGGGCGAGCACCGCCGGCACGCTGTCGCTCGCCGGATTGATGCCGATGACCGCATCGCCGCTCCCGAGCAGCAACCCGTCGAGGATGCTCGCGGCAATGCCCGCGGGATCGTCGGTCGGGTGGTTGGGCTGCAGCCGCGTGGAGAGCCGTCCGGCAAGGCCGATCGTGTTGCGGAAGCGCGTGACGACCCGGCACTTCCGGGCGACGAGGATGAGGTCCTGCACGCGCATGATCTTGGAGACGGCAGCTGCCATCTCCGGCGTCAGCCCCGGCGCGAGCTGGGCAAGCGCCGCCTCGTCCGCGTCGTCGCCCAGCAGCCAGTCGCGGAAGCCGCCGACCGTCAGGTGGCCGACCGCCTGGAACGACGCGCCGTCATGGCTGTCGACGATGAGCCGGGTGACCTCGTCGGCCTCGTAGGGGATGACGGCCTCGTTGAGGAACTCCCGCAGCGGCAGGTCGGCGAGCGCCCACTGGGCGGCCACCCGTTCGGTGTCGCTGCCCGCGGCTATGCCGGCGAGGACGTCGCCGGAACGGGCCGGCGTCGCCCTCGCCAGGAGGTCGCGGAGGCCGTCGAAACGGTACGCGGTCCCGGCGACGGTGTGGCTGTAGCTCGGCATCGTTGCGTCACTCCGCCAGTTCGCCGCTCACGATACGGCGTTGCGCCGGCGTCATCCCATCGTCTCATGCAGCCAGTGCGCCAGGCTCCGGGCATAGCTGCGGACCACGTAGAGTTCGTATGCCGGCGGGGTGGCAGCGGTCCGCACCAGCGTCACGCCGACATGCTCGATGATCGTGGTCGCAACACTGCCGGCGCCGAAGGCCGCATCGTCGAGGTCGATCGCAACGGCCCGGCCGAGGAGTCTTCGCGCGCCTGCGCCCGTGAGGCTGAGCACGCCATATGCACCGCTCTGGTCGACGATGGCGGCGACATCGGCGAGCGGCGCCAGCGCGGCGACGGGCAGGCCTATGGCCAGCCACTTCCCGGGCCCGATGCCGATGAAGGCAATCTCCTGTCCGGCGACCCGGCGCGGCCCCTCCGGAAGAAGAACGCCGAGCGCGGTCTCGACGACGGCGCGCAGCGCCGCTTCCTGGCCCGCCCGCGCAACCACCGTGACTATGCTGCGGCCCACGATCTCCTCGACGGCAAGCCCCGGCCGCGGCGGGAAGGCGGGAAACGCCGGGGCGGGCCTGGTCCAGCCGTCAGACATGGAGGCGCGCTCCCTCGGGATCGACGAAGGCTGCCGGTACCACCTCGACGAGGGTGTCGCGGCCCCGGACCGGGTCGTATGCCCGTATCTGCTCGCCGAGCCGGCGCGCGCCGTTCCGCAGGAAGCCGAGGCCGATGAAATGGCCGAGCGACGGCGAGAACGCGACTGACGTCAGCCAGCCCTCGTCCGCCTCGATCGAGGGTGTGGCGCCCGGCGCGAGGAAATGCGCGCCGCCGGAAAACCGCCCAGCGCGGTCGACGGGGCGGAGGCCGACGAGCGCGGGCCTGTCCGCAGCCGCGAGGGCTGGCCGCTGTGCCAGCATCTTGCCGACGAAGTCCTTCTTGGCGGAGAGCATCTTGCCGAGGCCGAGATCGGCGGCCGTGGTCTGGCCGTTGATCTCGCTGCCCGCAACGTGGCCCTTCTCGATGCGCATCACGCCGAGGGCCTCGGTGCCGTAGGCGCAGCCGCCGAGACGGACGCAGGCATCCATCAGCCGCTCGAACGCCGCCGCGCCAACCGAGGCCGGCACCGCGATCTCATAGGCGAGTTCGCCGGAGAACGAGACGCGGAAGAGGCGTGCCTCGACGCCGTCCCAGTCAAAGGCCTTCACGGCCAGATAGGGGAATGCGGCATTGCCGATGTCGATCCGGTCGCCGAGCAGCGCCTGCAGGAGGTCGCGCGAGCGCGGCCCGGCGATCGCGTATTGCGCCCACTGGTCGGTGACCGGGACCAGCGAAACGTCCAGTTCAGGCCACAGCACCTGGCGGCAGTACTCGACGTGCTGCGTGACGCGGAGCGCATTGGCGGTGGTCGTCGAGATGACGAAATGAGTCTCGCCGAGGCGGGCGGCGGTGCCGTCATCCAGCACGAAGCCGTCCTCGCGCAGCATCAGGCCGTAGCGGACCTTGCCGACCGGCACGGTCGACATGAGGTTGGTGTAGACGCGATCGAGGAACACGGCGACGTCCGGCCCCGAGAGGTCGAGCTTGCCGAGCGTCGAGACATCGCACACCCCCACGCTTGTCCGGACGGTCGTCACTTCGCGGTTGACGGTCGTCAGCCAGTCAGCCTCCCCGGTCCGCGTGTACCAGCGGGGCCGCATCCACGGGCCGGCCTCCGTGAAGGAACCGCCGTGCGCCGCGCTCCAGTCGTGCGACGCGGGCAGGCGCTTCGGTCGGAAATGCTCGCCGCGGCTTGCGCCCGCTAGGGCCGCGATGGCGATCGGCGTCTCCGGCGGCCGGGCGCTCGTGGGCATGAGCTCGGTGGACGGGTGGCCGGTCACGTCGGCGAGGATCTCGATGGCGTTGAGGCTCGCCGTCCGGCCCTGGTCCGTCCCCATGCCTAGCGTGGTGTAGCGCTTGAGATGCTCCGGGATGGCAAAGCCCTCGCGGACGGCCAGCGCGATATCCTTTGCCGTAACGTCGTTCTGGAAATCGACGAAGGCCGGGCGGCGCGTCTTCGCGTATGGCCGGCGCTGGAACGGGGTGACGACGTCGTCCGAGCTTCGCGGGATCGCCATCGCGGCTGCGGCGTGCCCGGCAGCTTCTGCAGCCGCCAAGCCCGCCTCGGCGCCGGACGCAAGCGACTCCGCGAGGGACAGCTGTCCCCCCGCAGCGCCCGCAATGCGCATCGCCGGTGTGGACTTCGGCACCGGCGCGCCGATGCGCTCGGACCACGCGAGCCGTCCGCCGAGGTGGATCGCCATCCCGCCCATCGGGGTCCAGCCGCCGGCCATCGCGAGGCAATCGGTGGCGATCCGCTCGGCGCGTCCGTCGCGGTCGACGACATCGATCGCGGTGAGCCGCAGCCGGCCGCGCCCCGCCTTGATGTCGGCGCCGAGGAAGATCCGCGCGGCCGCCGGCGCGAGCGCCCGCAGTTGCGGCGAGACCTCACGGCGGGTGTCGAGGATGGCAACGACGCGCCCGCCGGCGGCAGCGATATCGACCGCGGTGTTCCAGCCCTCGTCGGTCGCGGTGAAGAGGGTGATCTGCTGTCCCGGCAGCGCGGCGAAGCGGTTCACATACGAGCGCACCGCCGAGGCGAGCATGATTCCGGGCTTGTCATTGCCGCCGAACACCAGCGGCCGCTCGATCGCGCCGGTCGCAAGCACGGCCGAGCGGGTGACGATCCTCCACAGCGTCTGCCGCGGACCGGTCTCGCCCGGGGCGGCGGATACGACGACGCCGAACGTGCCGCTGTCGTAGCTGCCGAAGACCGCGGCGCGCCGGAGCACTGTTACGTTCGGCATCCCATCCAGTTCGGCCGCGGCCTGTGCGGACCAGGCGGAAGACGGCATGCCGTCGATCTCGTGGCGCTCGGAGAGGAGCCGGCCGCCGAGCACGAAATCCTGCTCCGCGAGGATGACGCGGGCGCCGGCGCGGCCGGCCGCGAGCGCGGCCATGAGGCCGGCCGGGCCACCGCCGATCACCAGCACGTCGCAGAACGCGTTGACCTTGTCGTACCGCCCGGGATCGGGCAGTCCCGACGCCCTGCCGAGGCCGGCGGACCGGCGGATCGCCGGCTCGTAAAACTTCTCCCAGAAGCTCTTCGGCCACATGAAGGTCTTGTAGTAGAAGCCCGCCGCGAAGAACGGCGACAGGAGGGCGTTGACCGCCTGGACGTCGAACGCCAGCGACGGCCAGCGGTTCTGGCTCGACGAGACCAGCCCGTCATGGAGCTCGACGAGGGTCGCCTTGGTGTTGGGCTCTACCGCCGAGCCCGCGCCGAGGCGGACGAGGCCGTTCGGCTCCTCCGCGCCGGCGCCGAGAAGGCCGCGCGGGCGGTGATACTTGAACGACCGGCCGACCAGCGCGATCCCGTTGGCAACGAGCGCCGATGCCAGCGTGTCACCCGCGAAACCGTCGAGGCGGCGGCCGTCGAATGTGAACCGCACCGGCGCGCCACGGTCGATCGTGGCGCCACCGGAAGCGAGGCGCTGCGGGCCGCCGGCCATCAGAACGCCCCGCTCGCCAGGGTCGCCCCGAACACCTCGTGGGTGCGGAGGTCGCGATCGACGAGGAGCCAGGAGCGGCAGCCGGCGCCGTGGTACCAGAACTCGCGCGTCCGGCCGGGCGGGTTGCGGCGGTCGTGCAGCGCCGCGACGGCCTCCGCCATCGGCACGCCGATGACGACCGGGCGCGTCATCGGCGCCTCGCCGCGGATCGAGAATTCGTGGGCGTCGCGCTCACCGCAATAGGGACAGAGAATGCGCATCGTGCGTCCTCAGTGGAGGTTCGGCTGGGCGCCCTGCCCGTTCTCGTCGATGACACGGCCAGTCGCATGGCGATCGAGCCGGTAGGCGGCGGCGAGTTCGTGCGATTGGCCGGTGGCGAGGAGGTGGGCGAAGGTCCAGCCGGCGGCCGGCGTCGCTTTGAAGCCGCCGTAGTTCCAGCCGCCGTTGAGGTAGAGATTCTGGACCGGCGTCAGGTCGATGAACGGCGAGCCGTCCGGCGTCATGTCAACCACGCCGCCCCAGTTGCGGAGGATGCGAAGCCGGCCGATGGCAGGCATCAGCGCCATGCCGCCTTCGGCGACGTCCTCGGCGACCGGCAGATTCCCGCGCCCGGCATAGGAGCCGTAGCCGTCGATGTCGCCGCCGAACACGAGGCCGCCCTTGTCGGACTGGCTGATGTAGAAATGGCCGGCACCGAACGTGACGACACCGGAGATCAGCGGCTTCACGGCCTCGGTGACGAAAGCCTGGATGACGTGGCTCTCGATCGGCAGCACGAGCCCGGCCATCGCGGCGACGTGCGATGTGTGGCCGGCGACGGAGATCCCGATCCGGTCCGCGGTGATCCGGCCGCGCGTGGTCTCCACCGCAACTGCCCTCCCGCCCTGGATGTCGATGCCCACGACTTCCGCGTTCTGGATGATGTCGACGCCGAGGTCGCTTGCAGCGCGCGCGTAGCCCCAGGCGACAGCGTCGTGCCGCACCGTGCCGCCGCGCGGCTGAAGCAGCCCGCCGCGGATCGGGAAGCGGGCGTTGTCGAAGTCGAAGAACGGGTATCGCTTCCGCACACCATCCGTGTCGAGAAGTTCGGCGTCGACGCCGGCGATCCGCATGGCATTGCCGCGCCTCGCATAGGCATCGCGCTGCGCGTCCGAGTGGAAGACGTTGAGGATGCTGCGCTGGCTGACCATCACGTTGTAGTTCAGCGCCTGTTCGAGCCCCTCCCAGAGCTTCATCGAGAATTCGTAGAAGCGGGTGTTGGCCGGATGGAGGTAGTTCGACCGGATGATCGTCGTGTTGCGGCCGACGCTGCCATTGCCGATCCAGCCCTTCTCCACCACGGCGATGCGCCGGACGCCGTGGTTCTTCGCGAGGTAGAAGGCCGTCGCAAGGCCATGGCCGCCACCGCCGACGATGACCACGTCATAGGCGGGCTTCGGTTCGGCATCCCGCCAGGCAGGCTTCCAGAAGCGGTGGCCGGTCGCCGCGTTCCAGGCAAGGCTCAAGGCTGAGTAGCGCATCGGATGCGGGCTTCCGCGAGTGCGTTTGCAGGGCGTAGTGTGGCCGGGAAATGGACAGGCACTTGCCCAGGAACGACATCGGCGCGTCCGGCAGCGAACCGCGGACGATCGGCTTCCTGCTGGTGCCGGGCTTCTCGCTCCTCTCCTACAGCGCCGCCATCGAGCCGCTCCGGGCCGCGAACCTCCTTGCCGAGGCCGAGCTCTATCGCTGGGTCCACGTTTCGGGCGAAGGTCCGTTGGTCCCGGCCTCGAACGGCGTCTCGATCGCTTCGGATGCCGGCATCGCGGACAAGGTGAATCTCGACGCGGTCTTCGTGGTCGCCGGCGGCAACCCGGCGGCGTTCCACGATGCGGCGACGCTGGCATGGCTGCGGCGGCTCGCCCGGCGCGGCGTCGTCATCGGCGGCGTCTCGGGCGGCCCCTTCATCCTGGCCAAGGCCGGCCTCCTCGACGGGCGCCGCTGCACCCTCCACTGGATGCACCTCCCGGCGTTCCTCGAGGAGTTTCCGCACCTCCGTCCGTCGATGGCGCTCTTCGAGATCGACGGCGACCGCATGACCTGCGCCGGGGGCATCGCCGCCCTCGACATGATGACGGCAATGATCCAGGCGGAGCACGGACCGGGCCTTGCCGCGGGGGTCCGCGAGTGGTTCCTGCAGGGCTACCGGCCGGCCGACCAGCCACAGCGGCTAAGCCTCGTAGCCCGCCATGGCGCCCACAGCGCACCGCTGCTGCGGGCGCTCGAGGCAATGGAGCGTCGGCTCGAGACACCGCTGCCCCGCGCAGCGCTGGCTCGGATCGCCGGCCTTTCCGTGCGACAGCTCGAGCGGCTGTTCGCCGGCCAGTTGGGGGCCACGATCGGTGACATGTACCGCCGTCTGCGGCTCGACCGGGCGCGGATACTCGTGCGCGAAAGCACACTCGGGATCACCGAGATCGCCACGGCCTGCGGCTTCCAGAGCGCCAGCAATTTCTCCCGGCGCTACCGCGAGCGCTTCGGTGCCTCGCCGCTGGGGGAGCGACGCGCGCAGGCGCAGCCGGTGTTCGTGAAGCCGCGGCGGTAGCAAGGGAAGCCGTCGTTCCGGGGCCGCGAAGCGGAACCCGGATGCTCCAGGAACAAAGGGTCCCGGCTCTCCGCTTCGCACCGGCCGGGACGACGGTGCGATTACTCGAGCTGCGTCGTCTGATCGAGCGTCAGAACAGCCGCGACGCGACCGAGGCGCCGAGGCGTTCCGAGAGGCGCTGCCGGGCCTCGCGCTTCTGCTCCTGGCTCATGCTGCGGACAAGCTCCTCGAGCTCGGTCATCGCGAGCCCGACGCCGTGCTGCGCCGCCGCGCTCAGCCACACGAACGCCTCGATGGGGTCGACGGGCACGCCGAGACCCTTGGCGTAGCAATAGCCAAGCCGCGCCTGCGACGGGTAGTGCCCGCTCTCCGCCGCGCGGCGATACCAGCCCGCCGCCGCAGCGATGTCGGGCGCAACCCCCTGGCCCTTGGTCAGAACCACCGCGTAGTTGAACTGGCCCAGCGCGTCTCCGCTCTCGGCGGCCCGGCGGAACCATGCCGCGGCCTCCACGGGATCGGCGGCGACGCCTTCACCCTTGGCGAGCATGGTCCCGATATTGTTCGCCGCCAAAGCATTCCCCTTCTCCGCCGTGCGGAGGTAGAGTGCGAAGGCGCGGACCGGATCCTTCTCGGTGCCGTAGCCATTGGCGTAGAGCGACCCGAGCCATGCCTCGGCCTCACCGTCGCCCTGCTCGGCGAGCGGCTCCCAGATGGCGCGCGCCCGCGCGAAATCGCGCTCGGTGAAGGCTGCTACGCCGTCGGCGACGGTCGGCATGGGACACTCCTCACTGCCGCGTATGCGGCGCGATCTTGAACAGATAGACGCAGTCGAAATCGCTGGAATCGTCGGTGGGCGGGACGCCCGCGGTCTTCAGATGCCCGACGAAATAGTCGTAGACCGTCCGCGCCGCACGATGGGTCAGCAGCTGCTTGTAGAGCCACGGATCCTCGTCCGGACGGACGCCGTGCCGCTCGAACAGCGTCGCCTTGGGCGCCGCCGAAATGCCAACGCACCAGTCGCCGAACGAGCGGTCGAACTCCTTGATGTAGGCGAGGAATTCGTACTTCACCTGCTGAACGCTGTAGACCATGCCCCGACTCGCTCAGGCCCGCATCAGCGGCGCGTTCCAGTAGGATTCGTGCTGCCTCGTGATCCGCTCGCTCAGCGCATGGTTGAACAGCCACGCGGTGTTGCCGGCCTCCGGTCCGCCACCGGCCGGGGCACGCTCGATCGCAACCTGCAGCGCCTCGGCGGCGGCCGCAGCTTCATCGAGACGCCGCAGCAGTTCGTCGCGGGCGGCTTCGTATGCCACCTGCTGAACCCCCGGTGCGGCGAAGAAGGAGAGCCGCCACAGCGTCTGCTCCATGGCCGTCGGCTGCAGCACCACGGCAAGCGTTGCATGACGCGAACGCACGATGACGAGGTTCGGGAAAACCCATTCAACGCTGCCGTCGTCCAGCCCCCAACTGGCCGCATCGACGATCGACGCCCCGGCAAGCTTCCAGTTGGATCGATGCTCCTGCCAGCGGCCGTCGCGCCGGACGACATGGTCGCCGACTTCCGGAAGTGCGGCCGGCGGCTCCACGCCGGGCGTCGGATCGATGTTGGCGAAGAGCAGCGGCCCTGAGGTTGCGAGCTTCACCGACAGCAGGCGCTCCGGCCGCATGCCGAGATACTGTCCCATCTGCGGTGACATCTCCTGGAGGCTGCTGCCCGGGATGACGTCGCGGTCGCGGCTGAAGCCGCAGGCGGTGTAGGAGCAGCTGGTCTTGCGGCCGGTCTGGCACTGCACCGGCACCGTCCGGCAGCCGCCATGCTGGGCCTTGTTGAACCGGCCGACGAGACTGCCATCCGCCATGCGCTGCACGTGGATCGCGTGGTTGCCGATCGTGTAGGGAAGGAGGTCGAACGGGTTTTCGATCTGCGGCGTCGTGCCGATGCAGACCCACTCGCGCGTCCAGACCTTTTCGTTTTCGAGGCGCTGGAACACCTCCGACGTGTAGGCGCCGCGCGGGAGCATGGTCGCCACGCCCAGCGGCGCGCGGGCGGCGCCATACAGCTGCGGCTGACTGAAATCGATGCCGTCGTCGAAGTAAATCGTGTCCGGATGATCCATGGACGCCTCCCTTGGAGCCCGAGGCGACGCCGGCGGAAACCCGCGTCGCCCGCAATCGCTTCGCCGTGCCTACTTCCGCGCCTTGTTGAGCGGCTGGTCGTAGTCGGCACGGCCTCTGTGGATGACCGCGGCCGAGGGCGGCGCCGGGAGCGGACCGTCCTGCATGAAGCGGTTCAGCACGTTGCCGACGAGCGTCGAGATGTTGTTGTCGCCGTTGTTCCACGGCAGCGCGCCGCAGAAGGCGATCGACGAGAAGGCGAACGAGGCGCCGCCGTTCGGGGTCTCGTGGTAGGCGATGTCCGAACGGACGCGCGGGTGCTGCGTGCCGTCGAGGCCCTGCTGGTTGAAGCCGAAATCCTCCATGACCAGGAGGTAGCCTTCGGTGTGGCGGCCGGCCGATGTGGCAACGACGAGCGTGTGCGGCGGGCTGCCGAGCATGGTGTCGACGATATCGAGCTCGGTGCCGGCGGCGCCGCCGCCGACAAGGCCGAAATTGCCGAGCTTCTCGTCGTATTCGAGGCCCTCGAAGGCCCAGGCGACGCGGGCGTCGTTGCTCTCCGGAGTCCGCGAGTAGTAGGTCGAGATATCGAAGCCTTCCGACGACATGCCGGTGCCGGCGATGGTGTGGAGGTAGCGGCCACGGTAGCGCCACATGCCGCCGAGCTCGCCCGTGCCCTGGTGGTAGTACTCGCCCGGATCGGCGCGCCAGGTGCGGATGCCGCTCTCGCAACGCCGCATCTCGGTGACCACGCCACGGCCCCGTTCCTCATAGGCCGGGTGGTAGGAGTGCACCCAGTACCAGCCGTCGGCACCCATATACATGAACCGGCCGCCGCGCTGCTGGTAGTTGTGCAGCGCATCGAGCTGCGGGCCGCTGTTGTGCTCGGGGTGCGAGCCCGAGATCACGACGTTGTAGTTCTCGAGCCGCGCAAGGCCGTCATAGCTGACGTCCTCGTCGGTGATGACGTCGTAATTGTAGCCCTTCTTCTCCAGCCAGTAGATCATGTGCAGGTCGGCCGGGAACTGCCACGGCGCCTGGGCGAGGAAGTGATCGTATTTCGGCCGGATCGACAGGATCGGCCGGAGGCGCGACGAGAGGCAGAGGCCTGACCCGTCGGTGTGCGTGTCGTAGATCGACCCGCCGTACTCGCGGTGCTCCGACAGGAACATGTTCTGCTGCTGCATGATCGGCACGCGGTAGACGAGAAGCTCGGCGCCGCCAGCGTTGTTGGCGAGGTGCTCGTTCGCGTAGGCCATGTAGCTGATGGTCGGGACCATGAAGGCGATCTTCGCGGTCTCCTCGCCGACGCGCGGGACCACCCAAAACGGGATGTAGTCCTCGCTGCCGTCCTTCGCGGTCAGCTTGGCCGCGTAGAACTTGCTGCTCGTGCCCTTCGGCACGGTCCACTCGAAGCTCGTCGCCCAGCGGGCATCGTCGATGTCGTCGTCGTGGAAGTGGATGGCGCCGTACTGCTTCGGCGCGATCTTCCAGTCGAAGATCTGGCCTTCCCAGTTGTAGCCGGTCATCGCCCTTGTCGGGCAGTTCACGATCGTCGCGTCGAACAGATACGGGCCCTTGTCCTTGCCGACGATCGTGCTGATGCCGTCGGAGAAATCCCAGGCGGCAACGATGGATTCGGACAGCTTGCCCGTCGGGCCGGAGCCGCGGCGCTCGGTGAGGCCAGGCTGGGCGCCCATCTTCATCGTTTCGATCTCGAGCCGGGTCAGCGCCTTGCTGCTGATGCGCGGGCTGTCGATCTTGCCGTTGTAGTGGCCCTTGATGAGGATGCCTGCCGGCACCGACGCCTTGGCCTGCGGCGCGTCGCTGAACGAGCCGGTGTAGCCGGCGATCACTGTCGGCGTTCCGGGGGTGTATTCGAGCTTCGTGGCGAGCGTCTTCCGGACCGGCGGAATCTCCGGGTCGAGCGCGTAGATAATCTGCGGCTCGTGATAGAGCACGGCCTCGCCGGTCTCGCCGTCGAACGACGCGGCGATGAAGTGCCAGGCGTGGTCGCGCAGCGGCGCACCGGTCGTCAGCACCTCGCCGTTGACGCGGAATTCCACGGCGCCGTCCTCGCCGATGAACAGGCCGTAGCCCTTGCCGTCGTGCCACTTGGTGACGATGCCCTGGGCGCCGTGCTTCCAGTATTTCGGATGCGTCCGCGGCGTGGTCGGCCAGATCCACGCCTGCAGCGTGACGCTGCCGACGCGGAACTGCGGCTTGTCGGTGACGAAGCCGTAGGACCCGCTGTATATCTCCTGCTTCACGCCGGGATATGTCCCGTTGACCTCGGCCGCGATCTTCTCCTCGATGAAGCCGGGGCCGCGCGGATTGGTGTCGGCGTGGATCAGCTTGACGATCTCCGCCTGGTACTCGGCCGGTCCGTCGCAGTTGACGTAGAACTTGATCTTGTCTTCCGGGTGGACGCTGAACTTGTCGGCGTAGCCGGTAATCGACATCCAACTCATGGTCGTGCCCTCAGCTTGTGCGTTGTCGGTGACAGGCGACCGCTAGGTCACGGTCCAGGCGTCGTCGCGGCGCTTCCAGCCCTCGCGGAAATGCTCGGGGAAGCCGTCGGTTTCGGCCATTTCGTCAAGCCGCATGACGAAGATGTCGTGCTGGGGGTCCTGCTCGTTGTCGTAGACCTTGTCGGTCACGAACTCGGGCGGCACGCCGCGGATGCCGGAAAGGCGGGCGATGCGCCACTCCTTCTCGACCTTGGTGCAGATAACGACGAGCTTGCCCTTGGCCGGGAGCGCACGCATGCGCAGGAGCACGCGGTTGAGCTGGAAGTCCTCGTGGATGCCGCCGCTCACGACCGTCGTGTCACCGGGCGTGGCGCATTTCAGGATGGTGCTGCCGGCGACGCCCTTCATGGATTCGGTGCACTCCTTGTGCTCCTCGATCATGCGCTTGGCGTCGTCCGTGTCGGACCGCGGTATCGGGATCATACGTTCTTCTCCCTGTTGGCTAGATGGTGAGGTGGCGGTTGATGACGGCGTCGGTCAGCTCGGCCATCGGCCCGCCGGCGACGACGCGGCCGTTATCGACCATGAGGAATTCGTCGCCGAGACGACGGGCGACGCGGATGTGCTGCTCCGTCAGGAGAAGCGTGATGCCGAGTTCGCGGTTGAGCATCTTCAGCGTCTCGCCGATCTCGTGGACGATGTTCGGCTGGATGCCCTCGGTCGGCTCGTCGAGGAGGAGGATCTTGGGATCGACGGCGAGCGCTCGCGCGATGGCGAGTTGCTGCTTCTGACCGCCCGACAGGAGGCCGGCCCGCCGGTCGAGGTTCTCCTTGAGGTACGGGAACAGCCGGAGGCAGACCTCCGGGATCTCCGGTCGCCTGTCGGCGCGGGCGAAGGTCCCGAGGAGGATGTTCTCGCGGACCGTGAACTCCGAGAGAATGCCTCGCCCCTGCGGGACGTAGCCGACGCCGAGCTTGGCGCGGACATGGGTCGGCGAGGCGCCGATCCCCTTGCCCATGATGGTGATGTCGCCCACGGACCGGTCCGTCAGGCCCATGATCGTCCGCATCAGCGTGGTCTTTCCCACGCCGTTGCGGCCAAGCACGCAGAGGCACTTCCCTTCCTGAACGCCGAAGGAGAAGTCCTTCAGGATCGCGGTCTTGCCGTAGTACGAGGTGACGCGGTCCATCGACAGCAGCATGGTCACGCCTCCTCGCCGAGATAGACTTCGCGGACTCGCCTGTCGGCCTCGATATCCTTGATCGTGCCTTTGGCGAGGAGGCTTCCCATGTGCATGACGACGACGACATCGGCGATCCGGCGGACGAACGACATGTCGTGTTCGACGACCATGAGCGTGTTGGTCTTCTTGAGATCGTTGAGGATGCCGACGGTCTTCTCGATCTCGGACTCGGTCATGCCGGCGACCGGTTCGTCGAGGAGGAGGAGCCGCGGGTTCTGCATGAGCACCATGCCGATCTCGAGCCACTGCGTCTCGCCGTGGGAGAGGATGCCCGCCTCGACGTTCAGGCGGGGGCCGAGGCCGGTGAGCGTCAGGATCTCGTCGAGCTTCCCGGCAAAGCCGGGCTCCCGGAAGCGGAATATGTTCTTCAGCGGATTGGTCGTCCGGGTGAATGCCACCTCGAGGTTCTGACGAACCGTCATGTCGCGGAACACGGCCGGCACCTGGAACTTCCGGCCGATACCGCGGCGGGCGATCTGATGCTCGTCGAAGCCGGTGATGTCCTCCTCGATGAACATGATCGTGCCCGAGGTCGGCTTCTGCCGTCCCGTGATCAGGTCGATGGTCGTGGTCTTGCCGGCCCCGTTCGGTCCAACGAGGCAGCACAGCGTCAGTTCGACGAGTTCCATGCTGAAGTCGTTGATGACCGAGACGGTGTCGAAGCTCTTGCGGAGGTTCCTGATCTCGAAGAAGCCCATGATCGCCCCCTACGCGCCCGGTTGCGGGTTGAGGCTGACTTCGGAGGCGGCGCTGTCGCCGTCGTTGCGCTTCGATCCGATCCGGATGCGGCCGAGCCCGCTCTCGACGAGGCCGACCAGGCCCTTCGGCAGGAAGCGCACCACGAGAATGAAGAACGTGCCGAGGAAGAGGTACCAGGTGGCATCGAGCTCATCACCCAGGTAGCTCTGGCCGCCCTGGATGAGGAACGCGCCCAGCATGGCGGCGAGGAGCGACATGCGACCGCCGATGCCCGCCCACACCACCATCATCAGGCTGAAGGTCGGATCGAACTGGTCCGGCGAGACGTACTGGCTCAGGACCACCATGCAGGCGCCGGCCACCGCCGCGAAGATGCCGGAGACGGTGTAGATCATCGTCTCATAGGCGGCGACGTTGTAGCCGAGGAAGCGTACTCGCTCCGCGTCGTTGCGGATCGACCGGGCGACGAGGCCGGACCGGCTCAGCGTCATCAGCTTGGCAATGACGGTCGCGATGAGGAGGAGGCCAAACACCACCCAGTACGAGCCGGGGCTGTACGGATCGACCGTCAGTTCGCCGAGTTGCAGCGAGCGCGGCGGCGAAAGGCCGTTGGCGCCATTGGTGTAGGGCTGCATCCCCAGGAACAGGGTTCCGATCGCGCTCAGCATTGCGAGCGTCATGATGGCGAAGAACGGGCCGGACACCCGGGCGCGGAACATCGTCCAGCCGAAGATCGCGCAGAACAGCGCCGGAATGGCGATGGACAGGATGATGCCGACCGTCGTGTTGCCGAACGGTACCCAGAACCACGGCAGCTCGGTCAGGCTGTTGTTCAGCATGAACGGCGGCATCGGATTGTATTCGTCCTGCGTCTGCATCTGCATGGTCATCGCCATGCCGTAGGCGCCGAGGCCAAACGGGATGCCCTGGCCGAGGTTCAGGATGCCGCCAAAACCCCAGCAGAGGCTGATGCCGAGGGCGAGCATCGCGTAGACGCCGTACATCGACAGCTGGTTGAGCAGGAACACGTCGTCGCCGACGAACAGCGGGACGAGCGCAAGCACGATGAAGAAGACCGCGTAGGCCAGCCATTGCGCCCGGACGTTGTGGAACAGGTTCATTGCCGCTTTCCCGGGGCCGCTACCGGCGCTTCGCCGACGGGGCGAACAGCCCCTGCGGCCGCAGGCGGAGGAACACGACGATGAGGATGAAGAGGACGAAACGGGCGAAGGTGTCGTTGGTGAAATAGGCGAAGATCGACTGCAGCTCGCCGGTACCGACGCCGGCGGCAACGCTGCCCGCCAGTGCGCCGCCGCCGACGACGACCACCAGGAACGACGGCACGAGGTAGTTGCCGCCCATCGTCGGCAGCACCGTCGCCATCGCGCACAGGATCGCGCCGGCGAGACCGGCCAGGCCGGCGCCGAGGGCGAAGGTCATCATGTAGACGCGGCCCGAATTGACGCCGAACGACGCCGCCATCTCCTTTTCCTGGGTGACTGCCCGGACCTGGATGCCGAAGCGCGAGCGGAAGAACAGGAACCACAGCGCAACGCAGACGGCGACCGTCACCACGAAGATCAGAATGCGGACGGTGGCGATGTTGACGAAGCCGATCTCGAGGCTGCCGGAGAGGAATTCAGGCACGTCGACGTATTTCGGGGAGCTGCCGAAAATGATCCGGGTGCCCTGGATCAGGACGAGCGACACGCCGAACGTGGCCAGCATGGTGTCCAGAGGTCGTTTGTACAGGTACCGGATCAGGACGCGCTCCAGCAGCAGCCCGATCGCTCCCACGATGAGGAAGGACAGCGGAATGCACAGGAGGAACGGAATGCCGAAGGAGGTCTGGAGCGTATAGGTGCTGTAGGCGCCGAGCATGATCAGCTCGCCGTGCGCCATGTTGATCACGCCGGCGGCGCCGTAGATGATCGTGAGGCCGAGGGCTGCGATCAGCCAGATGCTGGCAATGCTGAGACCGAGGACGAGTGCGTTGATGAACGCACTCCAGTTGAACTGAGTAAGGAAAAGCGATCCAGCTGCCATGTACCCGCCCCGACGGAGAATCCCGGCGGCGGGCGCACGCGCCTCGCCGCCGTCATTGGTCGATTTCGTCAGATGACGTTGGTGCGGACGCGGCCGTCCGGAGCGACGAGGCCATTGGTGGTGCAGACGCCAAGCTCCGGATAGATGGAGTACGGATCCGGCGCGACATGCTCCTCGGAGGCCTGCACGATGGTGAACGTCCCATCGCCCTGGCATTGGCCGATCTTCGGCTTCAGCCAGGTGTTGAAGTTGTTCTCGTCGATCCAGATCAGACCTTCGGGCGAGATGTCGTCTTCCACGCGGATGCCAGCCGAGTGGTCGCGGATCGCGCGCGGAGTGACTTCCTCCAGGCCGATCGCGGCCGCCGCCGCCTCGAGGCCGTACTTGAACACATAGGCGGAGAGGTAGGTCTCCTCCATGTTGTAGTGCGTGACGCCGTTCTTGCCGTAGGGGCTGCTGAGGAAGCCCTCGACGAACCGCTGATTGGTCGGGTTGTCCAGGCCCTGGAAGTACGGCGCCGACAGGAAGTGGCCGGCGCCGAACTCGTTGCCCATGGCGCGGGTCTCGATCTCACCCGTGGTCAGCGAGGCGATCGGCATGGCCTCGGCGCTGAAGCCCGACTGCCGGAACTGGCGGTGGAAGGCGATGTCCGACGCGCCGACCACGGTGGAGAAGATGAAGTCGGGCTGGGCGTCGCGGATCTTGTTGAGCACGGGGCCGAACTCGGAGCTGCCGAGCGGGACGTATTCCTCGCCGAGAAGTTCGCCGCCGGCGGCCTCGAGCCAGACCTTGGCGTTCTTGTTGGACTCCTTCGGCCAGACGTAGTCGGAGCCGACGAAGAAGACCCGCGGGCCGAACTGCTGGACCATGAACGGGATCAGGTCCTTCGAATGCTGGTTCGCCAGCGGACCGGTGCAGATCGTGTTCTGCGTGCACTCGGCGCCCTCGTAGCAGGTCGGGTAGTAGAGAAGGTGGTTCTGCGCCATGACGGTCGGCAGGATCGCCTTGCGGCTGGCTGACGTGTAGCAGGCGAAGAGCGCGACGACCCGCTCGCGCAGGATCAGTTCGCGCGTCCTTTCGGTGTAGACATTGAAGTCGGACCGGGCGTCGACGATGACCGGCTCGACCGGCAGCCCGGCGATGCCGCCATTGGCGTTGATCTCGTCGAACGCATACTGGAGCACCAGCGTCGAATCCTCCTCGGGCACCGCGAGGTCACCCGTGAGCGAGAACAGGACGCCGACCTTGATCGGCGCTCCGTTGGAGACCCAGCGCTGCTGGCCCCACGCCTGGCCGATTGTCCTCGTGAACGCGTAGGGCGCTCCGAGTGCCGCCGCTGAGCCAAGCGCGGCATTCTTGATGAATTTCCGACGATCAATTGCCATGACGGCGACCCCCTGGGGTTTCTTGAGACGCAATCTATTTTCTAAGGGAAACAGGGGGCACACCCTTTCTCAAGAGTAAAGTTTGTGCACTGTCAGGTACGGGAATGGCCAACGTCTCGGCAACGCCGCGGTCTGTCGGGCTGCGGTGCGCAGGTTCGGCGGAAACGGCACAAAGGGCAGGCAGATCAGGTGCCCGCTCCGCCCGCCGGATGATCGTGCCGGCGCGGAAAATCGTGCTAGGACGAACGCCCGCAGGACGTGTCGCAAAGGGAGAAAGCACGCAGATGGCAAGGAAGAGTGCGACGCGGGACAGGGAGAAGGCCGTCGTCGCGACGGAGCCTGCCCCGCCCGTTGAAGCCGCCGGCCGGAAGGGCCGCGCGTCCAAAAAGGCCGCGCTCGGCGACACGCGGAAAGCCCCGAGAAAGGAGCCCGTCGGCGCCGGGTCCGACTACTACACGGGCTCGAATGCGCCCGTGGAAGGATACCGCAGCCTGGAGCGCGCGCTCGGCGCCAAGATCAGGGATGCGAGACGGCAGCGGGACCTGTCGGTGCTCGATCTTGCCGGCGCGGCCAAGATCTCGGCCGGCATGCTGTCGAAGATCGAGAATGGCCAGATCTCGCCATCCCTTTCGACCCTCCAGGCGATCGCGAACGCCCTCGCCTTCCCGCTCAGCATGCTGTTTGCGGCCTCGGAAGAACGCCGCGACTGCTCGTTCGTCAGGGCACAGCAGGGCGTGGTAATCGAGCGTCGCGGCACCAAGGTCGGGCACGTGTACCAGCTGCTGGGGCATGTCAGCGGCGACGACATCGTCGTCGAGCCCTACCTCATCACCCTCGAGGGCGATGCCGAGGCCTATACCGGCTTCCAGCACGCCGGCACCGAGTTCATCTACATGCTCACCGGCGAGGTGATCTATCGCCACGGCGACAAGACCTACCGGCTGCGGCCGGGCGACTCGCTCCTGTTCGACTCCCGCGCGCTGCATGGACCCGAGGTGCTGGTGCGGCAGCCGATGACCTACCTTTCGATCATCGTCTATCCCCGACGAACGCCCTGAGGGCAGCCTGCCCAATTTCTTATCAGGAAATATCTGTTCCTGAGATTGACCGCCCGTCGGAAGCTGCCTACATTTGCCCCCGCATCAAGGGAGCGTCACGTGTGTGGCATCGTCGGATTGTTTCTGAAGAACGAAAAGCTCGAGCCGGATCTGGGCAGGCACCTGTCCCGAATGCTCGCAAGCATGTCCGCCCGCGGCCCTGACAGCGCCGGCATTGCCATCTACGGCGCCGGCTCCGTCGAGCGGATCAAGCTGACGCTCCGCATTACCGACGCGTCGTCAGATGGCGACCTCGCCACCGGCCTCGAGGCGGAACTGGGCGCGCCCGTCGATCTCGTCCGCCGCTCCAACCACGTCGTTCTCGGTATTCCCGGCGATCGCCAGTCCGAGGCGCTCGCGTGGCTGCACCAGCACTACGCCGGCGTACATCTTGTCAGCGCCGGCTCACGGATGGAGATCTACAAGGAGGTCGGCCGGCCGGAGCAGGTGGCGGGACAGTTCAAGCTGTCGGAGATGCGCGGCACGCACGGCATCGGCCACACACGGATGGCGACCGAGTCGGCGGTGACGACCGACGGCGCTCATCCGTTCTCGACGGGTGCGGATCAGTGCCTGGTCCACAACGGCTCGCTCTCGAACCACAACGCGGTCCGGCGCAACCTGAAGCGCGAAGGCCTCGTGTTCGAGACGGAGAACGACTCCGAGGTTGCCGCGGGCTACCTCACCTGGCGGATGCGCGGCGGGGACAGCCTCCGCGAGGCGTTGACCTCCAGCATCGATGCGCTCGACGGCTTCTTCACCTTCGTGGTCGGCACCCGCGACGGCTTCGCGGTCCTCCGCGATCCGATCGCCTGCAAGCCTGCCGTGATGGCGGAGTCCGACGACTATGTGGCGTTCGGCTCCGAGTTCCGGGCGCTCGCCGTGCTGCCGGGCATCGAGGACGCACGGGTCTTCGAGCCCGAGCCGGCGACCGTCTACGCCTGGGAACGCCGCTAGATGCCCTCGTTCGATCTCGAGCAGCAGACCGTCCGCGAACTCAATCAGGCCCTGCACGGCGCCGCGCCCGACAGCAACGACACGCTGTGGGAGGTCGCCAATTCCGACGGCAAGCACGCGATCGCTGCCGGCGCGGATGCGGCGGTCGAAATCGATATCAGGGGCCATGTCGGCTACTACTGCGCCGGCATGAACAAGCGGGCCTCGGTCCGAATCCACGGCAATGCCGGCACGGGCGTGGCGGAGAACATGATGTCCGGCGTCGTCCATGTGATGGGCGATGTCAGCCAGTCGGCCGGCGCGACCGGCCATGGCGGCCTCCTGATCGTCGAGGGCGATGCCGCCGCCCGGTGCGGCATCTCGATGAAGGGCATCGACATCGTGGTGAAGGGCTCGATCGGCGCGATGAGCGCCTTCATGGGCCAGGCCGGCAATCTGGTGGTGCTGGGCGACGCCGGGGACGCCCTGGGCGATTCCATCTACGAGGCGAAGATCTTCGTGCGCGGGCGCGTGAAGAGCCTGGGCGCCGACTGCATCGAGAAGCCGATGGCGGAAGACGACCGGGCGCGACTGGCCGAACTGCTGAGCCGGGCCGGGATCGAGGACGCGCGGCCGGACGGGTTCCGCATGTATGGCTCGGCGCGTCGCCTCTACCACTTCCACGTCGACAACATTGCTTCCTATTAGCGGGCAGACGATGGCATCCCAGGGCCCGACACGGACCGAACCGCGTTTCTCCGCGACGTTCGATCGCTACACGATCTCGGAAATCCAGCGCGCCGCGGCGACCGGCATCTACGACATCCGCGGCGGCGGCGCGAAGCGCAGGATTCCGCACTTCGACGACCTCCTCTTCCTCGGTGCGTCGATGTCCCGCTACCCGCTGGAAGGGTATCGCGAGAAGTGCGGGACGGACGTCGTCCTCGGCAACCGGTTCGCGAAGAAGCCGATCCACCTGAAGATCCCGGTGACCATTGCGGGCATGAGTTTCGGTGCGCTTTCAGGCCCGGCCAAGGAAGCGCTCGGCCGAGGCGCCAGCGCGGTCGGCACCAGCACGACTACCGGCGACGGTGGCATGACGGACGAGGAGCGCAGCAACTCGTCGGTGCTCGTCTACCAGTACCTTCCCTCGCGCTACGGGATGAATCCGGACGACCTCCGGCGGGCCGACGCGATCGAGATCGTGGTCGGTCAGGGCGCGAAGCCGGGCGGCGGCGGCATGCTGCTTGGCCAGAAAATCTCGAAGCGCGTCGCCGCCATGCGGACGCTGCCCGAAGGCATCGACCAGCGCTCGGCGTCGCGGCATCCCGACTGGACCGGCCCCGACGACCTCGAGATCAAGATCGAGGAACTGCGCGAGCTCACCGACTGGCAGGTGCCGATCTATGTGAAGGTCGGCGCGAGCCGCCCGTACTACGATACGGCGCTGGCGGTGAAGTCCGGCGCGGACGTGATCGTCATCGACGGCATGCAGGGCGGCACGGCCGCCTCGCAGGAAGTCTTCATCGAGAATGTCGGCATCCCGACGCTCGCCGCGATCCGCCCGGCCGTCCAGGCGCTCCAGGAACTCGGCATGCATCGCAAGGTGCAGCTGATCATATCCGGCGGTATCCGCAGCGGCGCAGACGTGGCGAAGGCGCTGGCGCTCGGCGCAGACGCCGTGGCGATCGGCACGGCCGCGCTGATCGCCCTCGGCGACAACAACCCGGCGCTCGAGAGCGAGTACAACAG
>JAHCJY010000008.1 GCA_026126065.1 Bauldia sp.
GGGGGTGGGGGGGGGGGGGGCCCCCCCCCCCCCCCGCCCGCCCGCCCCGGAAGGAAATGACGTGGTGGACTTATCCGCCACCGCAGAATTCGCCCGCTCGCGGCAACGCCGCCGGGCGTTCGCGGCCCTTGCGATCGCGGGCGTTCTGCTCGTGCTGGCGATCGGCACGGCAACCGCTTTCGGCGCCGTCACGCTGCGCCCCGCCCAGGTTCTCAACGGCCTCTTTGACGGCGGCGATCTTTTCGCGCGTCAGGTGGTCCGGGACCTTCGCCTGCCGCGCGTTCTCGTTGCGGCGCTGGTCGGCGCGGGCCTTGCGATCGCCGGCGCCATCCTCCAGGCCGTGACCCGCAACCCGCTGGGCGACCCGCACATTTTCGGCTTCTCCGCGGGCGCTGGCGTCGCTGCGATTGCGCTCCTCCTGTTCGTCCCCGGCTATCCGACCGGCCTTGTACCGCTCGCCGCCTTCGTCGGGTCGCTCGCGGCGGCCGCGATCGTCTTCGCCCTCGCCTGGCGCGGCGGCATCTCGCCGGTCCGTTTTGCGCTTGCCGGCGTGGCCGTGGCAGCGCTCTTCACCGCCATCTCGACGACCCTGATCGCCTCATCCGATCTCTTCACCCAGGCCGTGCTCGCCTTCCTCGCCGGCGGCCTTTACCTCGTGAACTGGAACGATCTGTGGACCGTGCTGCCCTACACCATCGTCGCCGGGGCGATTGCGATCGCGCTCGCGGACTGGCTGAACATCCTCGCGCTCGGCGACGACGTGGCGCGGAGCGTCGGCCTTCGCGTCGATCGTGCGCGCCTCGTCCTGGTGGGGCTCGCGGCCGTGCTCACGGCGGCGGCCGTATCCGTCGCCGGCCTCATCGGCTTTGTCGGCCTCGTGGCGCCGCACGTCGCCCGCCTCATTGTCGGTTCGGACGAGCGGTTTGCGATGCCCCTTGCAGCGATTCTGGGCGCGTTCCTGGTAGTCGTCGCGGATGTGGTGGCGCGCGTCGTCATTGCGCCGTCGGAGATTCCCGTCGGTATCCTGACGGCCATTGTCGGCGCGCCTGTCCTCCTCATCCTCGTGCGGACGCGGACATGAGCGCGCTCCTCGCGGCCACCGGCGTCCATCACGGCTACCGGCAGAAGGCGGTTCTCCGCGACGTGTCGCTGACGGTATCCGCCGGGGAGTTCGTCGCCATCATCGGGCCGAACGGCTCGGGGAAATCGACGCTGCTCCGCTGCCTCGGCCGGCTCCTTCGGCCGAACGCCGGGACCGTAAGCTTCAGCGGCGAGGCCATCTTCGACATCGATCCCAGAACCTTCGCACGGCGCGTTGCCTTCGTGCCGCAGGGACCGCTCGCCCCGCCTGACCTCGTTGTGGAGGAGCTCGTCTGGCGCGGCCGGTTCCCGCATCGCGGACTGTTCGGCCGCCGGTTGGGCCATGACCGCGCGATGGTCGAACGCGCCATGGTGCTTGCCGACATCGTCCATCTTCGCGGCCACGCTATGGGGACGCTGTCGGGTGGCGAGCGCCAGCGCGCCTTCATCGCTCTCGCCCTGGCTCAGGAACCGTCGCTCGTCCTCCTGGACGAACCGACGACCTTCCTCGACATCGCCCACCAGCTCGACCTCCTTGCCCTTCTCGCCCGCCTGAACCGGGAGGAGGGGCTGACGGTGGTGGCGGTGATGCACGACCTCGGCCAGGCCGCCTTCTTCGCCAGCCGTCTCGTCGCGCTCCGCGACGGCATGGTCGCCGCCGATGGCGCGCCGCGCTACGTGGTCACCGAGCGGGCCGTCGCCGCGATCTTCGGCCCTGGCCTTCGCGTCACGCCCGACCCGGTGACCGGCCTGCCGCTGGTCTTGCCGGCCGCGCCCCCGCTGCCTGTTGAGGCGCCCGCGAAGCCAGCGCGGAGGCGAACAGCACAACCCAAATTGCAGGCCGAGAGTCGTCGAGGGAGCGCGGCGCCTGCCGCCACAACGGAGGAATCCCTCGAAGCGGACGTTTCCGTAGCGTCACGGAAGTCGCCGGCCCCGCGTCGCAGAAAGCCACGCTCCGAGGCACACAAACCCACGCAACCTCAATAATCTCGTCCGGGGGTGGGCGATCAGTACCGGATCGAGGCGGAGTGTAGGAGGCGGTCCCCGCGAGTCCCTATCCAAGCAGGCCTCGGCGGCCGTCAGCTCGGCGTGGGCGTCGGCACCCTGTCCCTGTCGCTCGCAACGACCGCTGTCTCCTCGCTGAGCGGCGTCGATTCGCGAACGGGCGTCGTCAGCGGCGTCGGGACAGGCTGGCGGAAGACGAGGTTGCGGCCTGCGGTCACCGTGCCTTCCAGCACCTGGAGGCGAAGCCGCTCGAGGTCGCGCTCCTTCACGTTTGCCTTGGTTTCGGCGGCCTCCTCGGCGGTGAAGCCGAGGCCGATCAGGCTCGCCTCGCCGAGCGCGAACGCCGATTCGACCGTTTCGCGGATCTCGAAGTCGACGCCTTTGCTGAGGACTTCCATTGAGTGGCCGCGGTCGAAGCTGCGCACGAAGAGCTTGGCGAAGGGGAACTCCTCCTTGCACACCTCGATGATGCGATTGGTCGCCTCGCGGTCGTCGATGCACACGCAGATGATCTTCGCCTGGTGCGCGCCGGCGGCGTGCAGAACGTCGGCGCGCTGGCCGTCGCCGAAGTAGATCTTGAACCCGAACCGCGCCGCGCCGCGGATCATGTCCGGCGAGGAATCGATGATCGTCACGTCGATCCCGCGGGCAAGCAGGAACTGGCACGTGACCTGGCCGAACCGGCCGAAACCGATGACAAGCGCGGAGCCCGACAGATTTTCCGGCGCCTCGAGGCCATCGAGCGACGGGGCTGGCGGCGGTGCGATGAAGCGGAGGAGAAGCGGCATCAGCGGCGTGATCGCCATCGAGATGATGACCGTCGCCGACAGGATCGCCAGCGTCCGCTCGTCGAAGAGACCCGCGCCGCCCGCTGCCGAATAGAGGACGAAGGCGAACTCGCCGCCCTGCGCCATCAGGAGCGCGCGGTGCGCCGCGTCGCGGTGTTTCGCCTTGAGTACGCGGGCAAGCGCATAGACACCCGCCGCCTTCAGCAGCATCAGCCCGACGACGGCGCCGAGCACGATGGGCCAGTCGCTGGCCACCACCGCGAGGTCGAGCGACATGCCGACCGCGAGGAAGAAAAGGCCGAGAAGGAGGCCGCGGAACGGCTCGATGTCCGCCTCGAGCTGGTGCTTGAAGCTCGAATCGGACAGCACGACGCCGGCGATGAACGCACCCATGGCCATCGACAGCCCGCCCGCTTCGAGCGCCATTGCGGCGGCGAGCACCACGAGGAGGGCGGCCGCCGTCATGATCTCGCGCGACCGCGTCGCCGCAAGGATGCGGAACAGCGGCGTCAGGATGCGCCTGCCGGCGAAGACCACTCCGAGGACCGCGAGAATCGCCGTCCCGATCTGGATCCACACCGACACGTTCGCCCCGTTGTCGACGCCGGGATCGAGGAACGCGACGATCGCCAGCAGCGGCACGATCGCAAGGTCCTCGAGGAGGAGGATCGAGACGATCTTCTGGCCGTTCGGCTTGGTCAGCTCGCCGCGTTCCTCCAGCATCTGGAGGACGATCGCCGTCGATGTGAGCGTGAAGCCGGCGGCGCCGATGAATGCCGCGATGCTGTCGAGCCCGGCGAGGCGCAGCGCCCCGAACAGAAGGGCGCCCGTGATGACGACCTGGAGTACGCCGACGCCAAAAATGTCGCGCCGGAGGCTCCACAGCCGCGACGGCTGCATCTCGAGGCCGATGACGAACAGGAGCAGCACCACGCCGAGTTCCGCGATGTGCAGCACCGCCTCGGGATCGTTGAAGAAGCCGAGCGCCGAAGGGCCGATGACGACGCCCGCGGCGAGGTAGCCGATGATCGGCCCGAGCCCGAGGCGCTTGAAGATCGGCACGGCGATGACCGCGGCGGCGAGCAGGACCACCAGATTGGTGAGGTCGAGCCCGCCCACTGCATGCGCGGCGTCCGCCGCGTGCGATGCTGCCTCGATTGCGTCCGGCATTGACCGCCCCCGGGCGTTGCTACGTGGCGGTGCCGCCGACGACGAGCTGGTCCACCCGGAGCGTCGGCTGTCCGACGCCCACCGGGACCATCTGGCCGTGCTTGCCGCACATGCCGATGCCGGGATCCAGAGCAAGATCGTTGCCGATCATCGAGATCCGCTTCATGTCGGTCGGCCCGTTGCCGATCAGCATCGCGCCGCGGATCGGATTGCCGACCTTGCCGTCACGGATCCGGTACGCCTCGGTGCACTGGAACACGTACTTGCCCGACGTGATGTCGACCTGCCCGCCGCCGAACGAGACGGCATATATGCCGTCCTTCACCGATTCGATGATTTCGCCCTTCTCGCGGTTGCCGGCGAGCATGTAGGTGTTCGTCATCCGCGGCATCGGCGTGTGCGCATAGGACTGGCGCCGGCCGTTTCCGGTAGGCTGCATGCCCATCAGCCGGGCATTCTGGCGATCCTGCATGTAGCCGACGAGGATGCCGTTCTCGATCAGCGTTGTGGTCCGGCTCGGCGTGCCCTCATCGTCGACCGTGAGCGAGCCGCGGCGCTTCTCGATCGTCCCGTCATCGACGACGGTGACGCCGTCCGCGGCAACCTTCTGGCCCATCAGGCCCGAAAAGGCGCTCTGCTTGCGCCGGTTGAAATCGCCCTCGAGCCCGTGGCCGACCGCCTCGTGGAGGAGAACGCCCGGCCAGCCGGGGCCCAGCACGACGTCGAACGTTCCGGCCGGGGCCGGCTCGGCGTCGAGGTTCACCAGCGCCTGCGCGAGCGCGATGTCGACCGCGCCCTTCCACACGTCCTCGGTAATGAAAGCGGCAAAGCCCTGCCGGCCGCCGGTGCCGTGAGAGCCCTGCTCCTGGCGGACGCCGTCGCCGACCTGGACCAGCACATTGAGCCGGACGAGCGGGCGGATGTCGCGGACGAAGGTGCCGTCGGCGCGCAGAATTTCCACCTGCTGCCACGACCCGGCAATCGTTGCCGAGACCTGTTTTACGCGGGGGTCCTTGGCCCTTGCATAGGCGTCGATCTCTTCGAGCAGCTTTACCTTTTCGGCAAAGCTCGGGGAGGCGAGGGGGTTCTCGTCGCCATAGAGCAAGCGGTTCGTGCCCGGCGGCGGGGCGGCATACGTGCCGCTGTGGCCGTGCTTCACCGCCGCGACCGCTTCGCCCGCGCGCTTGATCGAGGCTTCCGAGATCTCACCCGAATGGGCATAGCCGGCAGCGTCCCCCGCGATCGAACGGAGGCCGAACCCCTGCGAGGTGTCGAACGAGGCCGTCTTCAGCCTGCCATTGTCGAAGGCAAGGCCCTCGGTCTGGCTCAGCTCGAGATAGAGTTCGCCGTCGTCGGCGCCGGAAAGGGCGTCGGCAACGAGTCGGCGGGCCTGCTCGCGGTCGAGCCCGGCGCGGGAGAGGATGCTGTCAGCGGCGTCCGTCATGTCGAAGAATCCTCGGCCGGGGCGGAGAAGCGAGCGAGCGTTGCGAAGGCGTCCATGACCAGTGCGTGGGCCATGACCGGCTCGGCGAGCGCCCCGAGGGATGAATATGTAGCATGGGCCCGGCGGTTTGAAGGCTTGGAGGCCCACCACAGGTATTCGCCGCCGATCTTCGTCGTCCGGTCCGCGGCTGCAGCGACGAGCGCGGTCGCGACCCCGCGGCGGCGGAATGGCTCGTCGACCCACAGCGACACCACGAACGCGCCCCGCGCCGCCCAGGCGGTCTCGTAGGATGGGTACCACAGGAGCATGCCGGCGACCGCGCCGCCGATCTCGGCGATGAGGCCGGATACCCACGGCCGTGGGCCGAACAGGTCGGCTTCGGCCGCCGCGCGGTCGAAATGGGTGTCCGGATCGCCGTCGTGCCGCGACAGGTCGCCGGCCATGCGGACAATGATGTCCGCGTCTTCGCGTCTTGCATCGCGAACGGCGATGGCGGGATCAGGCCGGCGGGGCGTCATTCCAGGATGGCGTCGAATCCTTCGCCGAACCCGGTCAGCGAGATGGGGATGCCGATTGCCTCGTCCTCGGCGGCGTTGAGGTAGAAGACGAAGACCGCCGTCGAGCCCGTGCGGAGGAGGGCGAGCGTCGCCGCGTCGAGGACGACCTGGGCGACACAGCCATCCGCCCCGCAGGTCTGGTATTCGATCGTGCCCACGCGCGCTGCCTCGGCCGAGCCGCCGACGGCATCGGGATCGACCCAGAGCGACACGCCCTGCCGGAGCGCGACCCCCAGCGGCGTGATGACCTGAAGCGCCTGGCCCTCGGGAATGCCGCGCCAGACGACGACGCGAAGCTCCGTGCCTGGCCTGTCTTCCGCGACGACGTACTGCGTGAGCGCGCACCGCGGCGTGACTTCGGTGGCAAAGCAGCGCGTCAGCCAGTCGCCATGGGCCTCGGTGACCACCTCGCCGGGAGTTGGCTGGGCCGACGCTCCGCCGCAGAACGCGAGCAGGAACGCGCCCGCGGTCGCGGCGATCCGACCGGGCAGGCGCGCGTGGGCCCGCGCGGCGGCTATGTTATTGCAGTGCGTCAAATCCCTCGGCGAAGCCCTGGAGCGAGATCGGAACCCCGATGGGCTCCCCCGGCGTCGTCACTATCACGAATTCCGCTGACGTGCCCGTGCGAAGCTGGCCGAGCAGGATGTCGTCGATGATGACCTCCGCCATGCAGCCCTCGGGATAGAAGCAGCGGACGAACTCGGTGGTGCCGATCGACACCGCATCGATGCGGAGGCCGAGCCCGTAGGGCAGGAGGACGCCGAGCGGGGCGAAAACGCGCAGGAGCTGCGACTGCCTGTCCGCTGTCCGGAAAACGATCACGTCCAGACCGATATTGCTGCGATCGGATGCGTACACCCGCTGCGTCAGCGAGCATTGCTCCCCCTGGGCCCCGGCGGGCTGGGCGCATTCCAGCGTCCAGTCGCCGATCGCCCGGTCGGGCGTCGCCTGTGCCCGGACAGGCCCGCCGGCCACTGCCGGGAGAAGGCCGAAGACGAGGGCTGCGGCGGTCCGAATCGTGCCCGACACGCGGTGTTTCCGAATCGTCATCTTGGACAGGCTTTCCATGTTTGTTGCCGCCGCATTGGGGCACTGGTACGGCTTTATCAAGAGGGGGAAGGCGGCAGGAGTCGGGCGGCTTCCGGGGCTGCTGCAAAAATGCCGCATCGTGCCTCCTTCGCAGGCATTGCGAGACGGTCCGGCTTTGTGGTTCTGTTTCTAAAGTGCCGACAAGACGGGGGTTTTGGCTCGGCAGACGCATTCGGCGCGGGGAGCACGGCGACGATGCGCGGCTTGCACAGTTCATACGGGATCGGCTAACCGGCACGGCGCCAGAGGCGCCACGGCGGTCTCGGGGAGACGCAGGGTTCACGGAGGGCTTGGGGCAAGTGACCAAGGGCATTGGATTGATGGGGCGTACCGTAGGCCGCCTCGCGGCTGTTGCGGCGCTTCTGGCGCCGGGCGCGGCGCTCGCGCAGGATCACGCCGAGGACTGGCAGCTGTATTTCCCTGAACCGGCGTCGCCGATCATGGAAAACATCATCAGCTTCAACAACGGCGTGATGGTCGTCATCACCGTGATCACGATCTTCGTGATGCTGTTGCTGGCGATCGTGATGATCCGGTTCAACGCGAAGCGGAACCCGGTCCCGTCGAAGACCACGCACAACACGCTTGTCGAGGTACTGTGGACCGTCGTCCCGGTGCTCATCCTGGTCGGCATCGCCATCCCGTCCTTCTCGCTCCTCTTCGCCCAGTACGATCCCGGGCGGGTCATCGAAGACTACAATCCGGACGACTCGATCACGCTGAAGGCCACGGGCCAGCAGTGGTTCTGGCAATATGACTATCCGGACTTCCCGGGTGTCCGGACGATCACGTCCATTCCGCTCACCGACGACCTGATCGGGGAGCACGATCTCCGCCTTCTCTCGGTGAACAACCCCGCCGTTGTGCCGGTCGGCACGGTGGTTCGTCTTCAGGTGACGGCCGCCCCGACGGGCGTCCTCCATGCCTTCGCCCTGCAGTCGATGGGCGTGAAGCTGGACGCGGTCCCCGGGCGCATCACCGAATCGTGGTTCCGCGCGGATCGCGAGGGCATCTTCTACGGCCAGTGCTCGGAGCTCTGCGGCCGTGCGCACTACAACATGCCGATCGAGGTCCACGTCGTCAGCGCGGAGCAGTTCGACCAGTGGATCGCCGCCATGGAGGCGCGCGATCAGGCTGGGGCCAACGCCCTCCTCGACCAGTGGGCCGCCGAGCGGCGCGCGGCCCAGGTCGCGGCGCTCTAGGCATCGGACAGGGATTATAGGGAGCTGAACATGTCGGGTTACGGAGCAGCGGCCTCACACGCCCACGATGACCACGGTCACGGTCACCCCACCGGTTGGCGCCGGTGGCTCTATTCGACCAACCACAAAGACATCGGCACGATGTACCTGATCTTCGCCATCGTCGGCGGTCTGATCGGTGGTGCCCTGTCGATCGGCATGCGCATGGAGCTGATGAATCCAGGCATGCAGATCTTCTCCAATCCGCACACGTTCAACGTGTTCGTGACGGCCCACGGCCTGATCATGGTGTTCTTCATGGTCATGCCGGCGATGATCGGCGGCTTCGGCAACTGGATCGTCCCGCTCATGATCGGCGCGCCGGACATGGCGTTCCCGCGCATGAACAACATCTCGTTCTGGCTCCTGCCGCCGGCGCTCGGTCTCCTCCTGATCTCGCTGTTCATGCCCGCCCAGGGTGCGGATCTCGGCGTGGGTGGCGGCTGGACCGTCTATCCGCCGCTGTCGACGACCGGCGCCCCCGGGCCCGCCGTCGACTTCGCGATCCTCTCGCTGCATCTGGCGGGCGCATCGTCGATCCTCGGCGCCATCAACTTCATCACGACCATCTTCAACATGCGTGCGCCGGGCATGACCCTGCACAAGATGCCGTTGTTCGTGTGGTCGATCCTGGTCACGGCGTTCCTGCTCGTGCTCTCGCTCCCGGTTCTCGCCGGCGCGATCACGATGCTGCTCACCGACCGCAACTTCGGCACGGCCTTCTTCAAGGCCGCCGAGGGCGGCGACCCGGTCCTCTACCAGCACCTCTTCTGGTTCTTCGGCCATCCCGAGGTGTACATCCTGATCCTGCCGGGCTTCGGCATGATCTCCCACATCATCTCGACGTTCTCGAAGAAGCCCATCTTCGGCTATCTGGGCATGGCGTACGCCATGGTCGCCATCGGCTTCATCGGCTTCGTCGTGTGGGCGCACCACATGTTCACGGCTGGCATCTCGCTCGAGGCGCAGGCCTACTTCGTCGCCGCCACGATGGTCATCGCGGTTCCGACGGGCGTGAAGGTGTTCTCGTGGATCGCTACGATGTGGGGCGGTTCGATCGAGCTGAAGACCCCCATGCTGTGGGCCATCGGCTTCATCTTCCTCTTCACGCTCGGCGGCGTGACGGGCGTTCAGCTGGCCAATGCCGGCTTCGACCGCGCGGTCCACGACACCTACTATGTGGTGGCGCACTTCCACTACGTGCTGTCGCTCGGCGCCGTCTTCGCGATCTTCGCCGGCTTCTACTACTGGTACCCGAAGATGACCGGGTACACGTACAACGAGAGCCTCGGAAAGCTGCACTTCTGGCTGATGTTCATCGGCGCGAACCTCACCTTCTTCCCGCAGCACTTCCTCGGCCTCGCCGGCATGCCCCGCCGCTACATCGACTATCCGGACGCCTATGCCGGCTGGAACATGGTGTCGTCGATCGGCTCCTACATCTCGGCGATCGGCGTGGTGGTCTTCCTCGTGTGCGTGTTCCAGGGCTTCGCCCGGAAGCGGCCGGCGGGCTCCAACCCGTGGGGCGTCGGTGCGACCACCCTCGAGTGGAAGCTGTCGTCGCCGCCGCCCTTCCACACCTGGGAAACGCTGCCGAAGATCAAGTAGCGCCACGATCCTCTGCGGGCCGCCCCGGCGGCCCGCAGCACTCGGAACCACCGGTCGCGGCGCGGAGGAGAGACGATGGCTTTCGTTGACAAGATCGATGCCGCCGCCGAGCCGCGGATTTCCATGGCGTCAGCGGGCGACTACCTCGCCCTCCTGAAGCCGCGGGTGATGTCGCTGGTGATCTTCACCGCCGTGGTCGGGCTCCTGCTCGCACCGGGCGGCATCAATCCCTTCGTCGGCTTCGTCTCGCTTCTGGCGATTGCCGTGGGCGCCGGCGCCTCAGGCGCCCTCAACATGTGGTACGACGCCGACATCGACGCCCGCATGGCGCGGACGCGGACCCGGCCGATCCCGGCCGGCCGCGTGACCCCCAACGAGGCGCTGTCCTTCGGCCTCATCCTTTCAGTCCTGTCGGTTGCGATCCTCGGCCTCGCGTCGAACTGGGTCGCCGGCGGACTGCTCGCCTTCACGATCTTCTTCTACGCCGTCATCTACACGATGTGGCTCAAGCGCTGGACGGTCGAGAACATCGTCATCGGCGGCGCCGCCGGCGCGCTGCCGCCGGTTGTCGCCTGGGCCGCCGTCACCGGTTCGGTGGGCATCGAGAGCGTCACGCTCTTCCTGATCATCTTCATGTGGACGCCGCCGCACTTCTGGGCGCTGGCGCTCCTGAAGACCGAGGACTACCGGCGCGTCGGCGTGCCGATGCTGCCGGTGGTGGCAGGCGAGGCCGTCACCGCGCGCCGCATCCTCATCTATTCGATCCTTCTGGCGCCGGTAGGCGTCGCGCCGGCATTCCTCGGCATGGCGTCCGTCGCCTACGGCATCGTCGCCGCCGGCCTCGGCGCGATCATGATCGCCCGTTCGATCCCGATCGTCCGCTCGCGCGGCCTCGACCGGGTCGCGGCGCGCCGCTTGTTCGGCTACTCGCTCTTCTACCTCTTCCTCGTCTTCGTCGCGCTCCTGGTGGATCGCGGCCTCGACACGCTGGGCCTCTTCTGATGACCGCAGGAACGGACGTGAGCACCAATGGCAGCCGCGGCCCGGACGGGCTGACCGACGACGAGCGTCGTCGCCGCAAGGGCCGCTCGCTGGCCCTCGGCATAGCGCTCGGCGCATTCGTGATTCTCCTCTTCATCCTCGCATGGGTGAAGGGGCCGGGGGTGATTGCCTCCTAGATGACCGAAACCCCCGCCACCGATGGGGCCGCGCACGCGGCCGGACGAGCGAAGCGGAACCGCCGGACGGCGATGGTCTCGCTGTTCGTGGTATTCGGCATGGTCGGGGCCACATTCGCGGCCGTGCCGCTCTACGAGATATTCTGCCAGGTCACCGGTTACGGCGGCACGACGCAGCGTGCGGACGCGGCGAGCGACCGCATCCTCGACCGCATGGTGAAGGTGCAGTTCGACGCGAACATCGATCCCGCGCTCGGCTGGACCTTCGAACCCGCGCAGCGCAGCGTCAACGTCCACCTCGGCGAGACGGCGCTCATCGACTACACCGCGGTGAACAACAGCGGCCATGACACCGTTGGCACGGCGGTCTTCAATGTGACGCCGGAGAGCGTCGGGCGATACTTCAGCAAGATCCAGTGCTTCTGCTTCACCGAGCAGCGCCTCGCCGCGGGCGAGAGTGCGACATTGCCGGTGCTGTTCTTCGTCGATCCGGCCTTGGCCGACGATCCGATTCTGGACTACATCGACACGATCACGCTGTCATACACCTTCTACCCCGCCACTCCGGCGCCAGGCCCCGTCGCCGGCGCGGGTACGGCGGGGGCAGGCTGAGCTGAGGGCCCGCAGGTCGCGGGGGGAACGCATCCGGTGGCGCGGTACGGCCGCGAGCTGGTGACGAGTGGAGAACGAAATGGCTGCTGAGGCGCACGTCAAGCATCACGACTACCACCTGGTCGATCCAAGCCCGTGGCCGGCGCTTGGTGCGATCTCGGCTTTCACCCTCGCGCTCGGCTTCATCGCCGTCATGCACGGGTCGAGCCTCCTGTGGCTGATCCCGGGCTTCCTCGGCATCGGCTACACGTTCTACGTCTGGTGGCGTGACGTCATCAAGGAAGCCCATAGCGGCTTCCATACGCCGGTCGTGCAGTTGCACCTGCGCTACGGCATGTTCCTGTTCATCGCTTCGGAGGTGATGTTCTTCGTCGCCTGGTTCTGGGTGTTCTTCGACGCCGCCCTGTTCCCGGACGACGCGTTGCAGCAGGCGCGCACGGCCTTCACCGGCGGCATGTGGCCGCCGGAAGGGATCGAGGTGTTCGATCCGTGGCACCTGCCGCTCCTGAACACGCTGATCCTGCTCACCTCGGGCACGACCGTCACCTGGGCGCACCACTCGCTCATCCACAACGACCGGAAGGGCCTCATCTGGGGCCTGGTGCTTACGGTACTGCTCGGTCTCACCTTCTCGGGCGTGCAGTTCTACGAGTACTCGCAGGCGCCGTTCTCCTTCGTGGGGAACATCTACGGCGCCACCTTCTTCATGGCGACCGGCTTCCATGGCTTCCACGTCCTCGTCGGCACGATCTTCCTGATCGTCGTGCTGCTGCGCGCCCTGAGGGGTCATTTCACCCCGCAGCAGCACTTCGGCTTCGAGGCGGCCGCCTGGTACTGGCATTTCGTCGACGTGGTGTGGCTGTTCCTGTTCATCTTCGTCTACGTCTGGGCGGGCTGGAACGGCGTCTACCACTAGCAATCTTCGCAAGATCGGCTGCGGCGGCAAACGCCGCCGCAGCCGCTGGAATCACGGATAGATGCCCGACGGATCGAAGAGCTTCCAGCAGGTACGATCACCGGCCGCCGCCGGGTTTCGCGGGCGGTGCCCGCGCTGCGGCAAGGGCCGCATGTTTGCGGGCTTCCTCGAGGTTGCCGAGACCTGCCCGGAGTGCGGCCTCGACTATTCCTTCGCCGACGCCGGTGACGGGCCCGCGGTTTTCATCATCCTCATCGTCGGCTTCCTCATCGTCGGACTCGCCCTCTTCGTCGAGTTCATCTGGCACCCGCCGTACTGGCTCCACGCCCTGATCTGGGTGCCGCTCATCCTCGGCCTTTCCATCGGCCTTCTCCGCCCGCTCAAGGGGTGGTTCGTGGCCGTGCAGTACCGCAACAAGGCTCAGGAAGGCCGCCTCTCCTAAGGCAAGCGCCATGTCCGAGACCACCGTACCCGCCGCGGGGAAGCGCCGGCTGGCGCCGCTGCTCATTTCGGCCGCGATCGCGTTCGTGATCCTCTGCGGCCTCGGGACGTGGCAAGTGCAGCGGCTGTCCTGGAAGAACGACCTGATCGCCACCGTGGAGACGCGGACATCGCTGCCGCCGGTCGCGGCGCCGGCGCCGGCCGACTGGCCCGCGCTCGACTTCGCGCAGTCCGACTACCTTCCGGTCGCGGTGTCGGGCTCTTTCCGGCACGATCAGGAGATCCACGTCTTCGCAAGCCTCGACGAGCCGCACGGCCCGATCGGCGGCTTCGGCTATTTCGTCCTCACGCCACTCGAGACGGCGGATGGCTGGTGGGTCATCGTCAACCGCGGTTTCGTCCCCGACGACCGGGCTGACCCCGCCACACGCCCCGATGGACAGGTCCCGGGCGTCGTTTCCGTGACCGGCCTCCTCCGCCAGCCGCAGGGACAGAACGCCTTCACGCCGGCGAACGACGTCGAAGGCAACGTCTGGTACACGCGCGATCCGGTTGCCATCGGCGCCGAGCTCGGGCTCCCGGCCGACCGCCTGGCGCCCTACTACATCGACGCGGCATACGATCCGACGCTGCCCGGCGGCCTGCCCCAGGGCGGCGAGACGATGGTGACGTTCACCAACAACCACCTGCAGTACGCGGTCACCTGGTATGGCCTTGCCATCGCGCTGGTCGTGATCGTCATCGCAATGATCCGGCGGAAGCCGACCGAGGCGCCGCCGCCCGATCCGTCGGTGTAGGGGCGCGCCGCTCAGGCGTGCCCGGCGTCCGCCGACAGCATGGTCGGGTCGACGCCGATCTGCGCCAGCGCCCGCTCGTACTTGCCCGCAAGGCTGCGGTCGAACACGAGATCGGCCGGCGCGGGACACAGGAGCCAGCCATTCTGCTGGATCTCGTTCTCGAGCTGGCCCGGGCCCCAGCCGGCATAGCCGAGGGCGAGCAGCGCCCTCCGCGGGCCTTCGCCGGCGACGATCGCCCGGAGGATCTCCATGGTCGCGGTCAGGCAGAGATCCTCGTCGATCAGGAGCGTCGATTTCTCGCTCACATAGTCGGCGCTGTGGAGGACGAAGCCGCGGCCGCTTTCAACCGGGCCGCCATTGTGGACCAGGATCGCTTCGGTCCCCTCGGGCAGGCCGGCATGATCCTCGCCGACGATGTCGAGCTTCTCGAGGATGTCGCCGAACGTCACCTGCGGCACCGCCTGGTTGATCCGGATGCCCATCGCCCCTTCGTCGGAGTGCGCGCAGAGACAGATCACCGCCCGCTCGAACCGAGGATCGGTCATTCCCGGCATGGCGACCAGGAGTTGGCCATCGAGAAACCGGCTCAAGCCGCTGCGCGACCGCTTCACTGCCATGGCGAAATCCTAACACGCGTCCCGCAAAAGAGAACGCGCGAGACGGCAGCCCGCCTCACAACAAAATGAAGCCCGCATGGCAAAAGCCGTTGTCCGGTTGCCCCCATCGGCTGCTTAGCTGTTTGCAGATGCGCCGACTCCATTTCCACCTCCGCCTGCTCGCAGGTCTTGGCCTCCTCATGCTGCTGATCGCCGGCCGCCCCGCTGCGGCCGCGATGGGGGACTGGGTGACCACGACCGGCGTCAAGGTCCGGCTTGTCGGCACGCCGGACGCCAACGGGGTGCTCTCGGCAGTGCTCGAATTCAGCCTCGACCAGGGATGGAAGACCTACTGGCGGTCGCCGGGTCTTGCCGGACTGCCGCCTGTGTTCGACCTGGGCGCCTCGTGGAACCTTGGCACGTTCAGCATCCAGTATCCGGCGCCGCAACGCTACAATGACGGGTTCTCGATCACGAACGTCTACTCGGGCCGCGTCCTCATTCCCATCACCGTCGTGCCGTCGGTCGCGGGAGCGCCGGTCAACCTCGATATCGTCGGCGATCTCGGCGTCTGCGACGTCGTCTGCATTCCGGTCCGCTTCCAGACATCTCTCGTGATCACGCCCGGCAGGGTCGACAGCGAGGCCCTCGCGATCGTGGAAGAGGCGCGCTCCCTCATCCCGACCGGACCGGTGCGCGGCGAGTTCGAGGTCACGTCGTTCCGGGTGGTCGGAACGAATGGTCGGAATGTGGCGGTGTCCGTGTCGATGACCGTCCCTCAATCGTTCGGCGCGGCCATGTTCGTCGAGGGACCGAACGACTGGATCGCCCAGGATGTCCGGCAGACGGGCGGCATGGGCACCACGGCGACGTTCGAGTTCACCATCACGCGCCCGACGACCGTCGATCCTACTGCGGGCGTACCCCTGCGCCTCACCGCCGTCTCCGGCGGCCGGGCGATCGAACAGACGATCAGGCTTCCGTAGCGCGTGAACCGGAGCGCCGCGGCTTGAAGGGCGCCATGCCGTCGCGCGCCAGTTGGTCGGCGCGTTCATTGCCCTCGGTGCCCGCATGGCCGCGCACCCAGTGCCACGTCACATCGTGCCGCTTCTGGGCGGCGTCGAGCCGCTGCCAGAGGTCGGCGTTCTTCACGGGTTTTCTGTCGGCGGTGCGCCAGTCGTTGCGCTTCCAGTTGTGCATCCACGACATGATGCCGCCGCGGACATACTGGGAGTCCGTATAGAGGTCGACCGCCGACGGACGCTTCAGCGCCTCGAGCGCGGCGGCCGCGGCGATCAGCTCCATCCGGTTGTTCGTGGTCATCGCCTCGCCGCCCGAGAGCTCCTTCTCGTGGCCGTTCCATCGCATCACCGCGCCCCAGCCGCCCGGTCCCGGATTGCCCGAGCAGGCGCCGTCGGTCCAGATGGTGATCCGGTCGGTCACGCGGTGAAGCCGTAGGCCGAGGCGTCGGCCGCGCTGCGGTGGAAGCGCAGCTTCGCAAGATATTCGAGCGGGTTCTTCGGCGTCACGAGCGCCCCGGGCGGCACCGACAGCCAGTCGTAGAGGCGCGTCAGCAGGAAGCGAAGGGCTGCGCCGCGGGCGAGAAGGGGGAGGGCGGCGATCTCCTCCGGCGCCAGCGTACGGACACGATGGTAGCCGTCGAGGAGCGCCTTCGCCTTCGTCACGTTGAGCGCGAAATCGGGTTCGAAGCACCACGCGTTAATGCAGATCGCAAGGTCGTAGGCGAACATGTCGTTGCAGGCGAAATAGAAGTCGATCACGCCCGACAGGCGCTCGCCGAGGAAGAAGACGTTGTCCGGGAAGAGGTCGGCATGGATCACGCCGCCCGGCAGCCCGAAGGGCCACGCCTGTCCCAGCGCCATCACCTCGTCGAGGATCGTCTGCCGGAGGCCGGGCGACACCGTGTCGGCGCGGTCAGCCACCGCCTTCACGAGCTCGGTCCACCCCGCGACCGAAAGGGCGTTCTTGCGCTTGAGGGGAAAATCCGCGGCCGCGATGTGGAGCCGCGCCAGCGCTTCGCCAACCGCCGCGCAATGCTCGCGGCGCGGCTTCCGCACCGACATGCCCTGCAGGAACGACACCATCGCAGCGGGCTTCCCGGCGAGCGTGCCGAGCGCCGTTCCGTCGATGTCGCGGATCGGCGTGGGACAGGAGATCCCGCGCGCCGCAAGGTGCTCCATCAGGCCGATGAAGAAGGGGAGGTCGTTCGGGTCGACCCGCTTTTCGTAGAGCGTGAGGATCAGCGGCTGCCGGTCGGTCACCAGGAGGAAGTTGGAATTTTCGACCCCTTCGGCGATGCCCTTGAAGGAGAGAACCGTGCCGACGTCGTAGCGGCGGATGAAGTCCGCCAGTTGGTCCTCGCTGATGTCGGTGTAGACGGCCATGCGGAGCGCCGGGTGGGGTGAGCCGTGAGGGAGAGGCGAATAGCGAATTGCGAATAGCGAGTAGGGGAAGCTGGCATGCGGCGCAACGAGTGCTGGCCCGCGAACCCCATTCGCTACTGGCTATTCGCTACTCGCTGTTGCCGCAGCTCCCGCGGTAGGGCGAACGAGATCGGCTCCTCGGCCGTCGTCACCACCTCGACGTCGAGGTGATATCGTGACGCCAGGGCCTCCAGCACCTCCTCCACGAGCACCTCCGGCGCCGAGGCGCCGGCCGTCACGCCCACGGACGTGGCGCCGTGGAGCAGCGCCCAGTCGAGGTCGCTTGCGCGCTGGATCAGCACCGAGCGGCAGCCGAGCCGCTCGGCGACCTCGCGCAGGCGCTGCGAATTGGACGAGTTCGGCGCGCCGACGACGATCATCGCGTCGACCATCGGCGCCACGCGCTGCACGGCCTCCTGCCGGTTGGTGGTCGCGTAGCAGATGTCCTCCTTGTGCGGAGGGATGATGTCCGGAAAGCGCTCGGTGAAGACCTTCACGATCTCCGCCGTGTCGGCGACGGACAGCGTGGTCTGCGTGATGAAGGCGAGCGGGTCATCGGTCCGCCGCCGGTAATCCTGCGCCTCCTCCACGGTCTGGATCAGCGTGATGGCGCCCTCGGGCAGCTGGCCCATCGTTCCCACGACCTCGGGATGCCCGGCATGGCCGATCAGCACGATCTCGCGGCCGCGCTTCCGGTGGATCTCCGCCTCGCGGTGGACCTTGGTGACGAGCGGGCAGGTCGCGTCGATCTGGAAGAAGTTCCGCGCGCTTGCCGCCAGCGGGACTGCCTTGGCCACGCCATGGGCGGAGAAGATGACCGGCTGGGCAGTCTCCGGAATCTCGTCGAGTTCCTCCACGAACACCGCGCCGCGCGCCTTGAGGCTGTCGACGACGAAGCGGTTGTGGACGATCTCATGCCGGACATAGACCGGCGCACCGAAGCGCTCGAGCGCGAGCTGCACGATCTGGATCGCACGGTCGACGCCGGCGCAGAACCCGCGCGGCGAGCACAGGAGCACCTTCATCTCCGCCCTTGCTTCGGGCCGGCCAACCTCGGGGGCGAACATCGTGTCCATCGGGCGTCAGGCCGGGATCGCGACCGGCCGCTCCCGCAGGAGGAGTTTCGAAGCGTCAGTGGCGACCATCGGCGCGCCGAACAGATAGCCCTGCGCGTACTCGCAGCCGAGGTCGACAAGCTCGGTCACGTCGTCCTCGGTCTCGGCGCCCTCGGCCACGACGTCCATGTCGAGGTCGTGGGCAAGGTTCACGATCGAGCGGAGGATGATCTCGCGCGGCCCGCCGTTCTGGCCGCGGACGAAGCTCTTGTCGATCTTCAGCGTGTCGAACGGGAAGCGCTGGAGGTAGGCGAGCGACGAGTAGCCGGTGCCGAAATCGTCCAGCGACAGGCCCGCGCCGAGTTCGCGGATGCGGTTCAGCACCTGCGCGGTGTGCTCCGGATTCTCCATCACGATGCTCTCGGTGATTTCGAGCTTCAGCGAGCCGCGGTCGATGTTGGAGCGGACCAGCACCGACTTCACGTCCGAGATGAGGTCATGGCGCAGGAGTTCGCGGCTCGAGACGTTGACGGAGACGAACAGCGGCACGTTGATCCGTCGCTCGTGCTGCCAGTCGCTCAGCTGCTTGGCCGCGCGCTCGAGCACGAAGACGCCGAGCTGCGAGATGAGGCCGGCGCGTTCGGCGAGCGGGATGAAGTCCGATGGCGGGATGCGGCCATGCTTGGGATGGTCCCAGCGCACCAGCGCCTCGAAGCCGGCGATCGATCGGTCGAACAGTCGGACGACCGGCTGGTAGAGGATCTTGATCTCCTCGCGGCCGAGGGCGCGCTTGAGGTCGGCCTCCATCGTGGTCATGTCCGCGCCGACCTGGCGGAGCGCTGGGCGGAACGCCTCGATCCGGTCTCCGCCGTGGCGCTTGGCGTGATACATGCCGATCTCGGCTTCCTTGATCAGCTCGAGCGGGTCCGATCGCTTCAGCTTGTCGTCGGCCGTGGCAAGGCCGATCGCCGCGGTCGGGACGATCTCCTTCTCGCCGAAGCCGATCGGGCTGCGCACCGCGCGGCGGACGGATTCCGCGAACGCTGCGATCTGGCCCGGCTCCGTCTCCGACAGGAGGATCAGCGCGAACTGGTCCGCGACCATCCGGGCGAGCGTGTCCTGCGGCTTGATCAGGCGGGTGAGGCGACGGGAGATCGTCAGGAGGATCGAGTCGCCCACCGGCATGCCGAAGGTGTCGTTGATCTGTTTGAAGTTGTCGAGGTCGAGCACGAGCACCGACGGGCGCGTTGCGTTCTCGGTGTTGGACCGCGTCAGCGCCGACCCGAGGCGGTCGAGGAAGAGCTGGCGGTTCGGGAGGCCCGTAAGGTTGTCGCGCACCGAATCGTGGAGGAGCCGCTCCTCCGCCACGCGCTCGTCCGTCACGTCGAACAGCGTCCCGACGCAGCGCAGCACTTCGTTGTCGCCACCCAGCACCGGCCGGGCGCGGAGGAGGAACCAGCGGTAGTGGCCGTCTTCGGCGCGCAGCCGGAATTCCTGGTTCAGCCTGCCGCGGCGAACTTCGATGATCGCATCGAGCATGGCCTTGAACCGCTCGCGATCGCCCGTGTGCATCAATTCGAGCCAGTCGAGCGAGGGCGCCGACATCGTGCCGCGCTCCAGGCCGAGGATATCGTCGAGTTCCGGGCCGGTCTGGATGCGGTCGCGCTCGACGTCCCAGTCCCAGATGATGTCGCCCGCGCCGATGAGCGCGAGCGCCCGCCGTTCGGTGTCGTCGATCGGCCCCTGTACGACCGAGCCGCCGGCGAAGGCGTGCTGCATGACCGTGAAGCCGATGAGGAGGACGATCAGAACGAGGCCCGCAGCGAGCGCCGGCTGGACGATGTCGCCCGACAGGACCCCGAGCACCGTGAGTCCGGCGGTGCCGACCCATAGCAGCAGCAGGAACCAGGTCGGGATAAGCATGATGGCGCGGTCGAAGCCGCGCTTGATGGCGAGGTAGATGATGAGGGCGAAGCCGAGGACGACCGTGCCGCCGAACGACAGCCGGCCGATACCGGCCGCCACAGACGGTTCGATCACCGCGATGCCCAGCACCGCGACCAGGCCGATGATCCAGCCGATCGTGGCGTGCGAGTAGCGCACATGCCAGCGGCCGAGGTGAAGGTACGTGTAGGTGAAGATGACCAGCGTCGCCGCGAGCAGCACCTCCGCAGTGGCGCGGTAGATCTGGTCGTCGCCCGGCTGGAGCTGCGCCACGCGGTTCCAGAAGCCGAAATCGATGCACAGGTAGATCAGCACCGCCCAGGCGAGGGCCGCAGCCGCGGGGAAGAGCGCGGTCCCCTTCACGACGAACACGACCGTCAGGAGAAGGGCGAGGAGGCCGGCGATGCCGAGCACGATGCCGCGGAACAGCGTGTAGCTGTTGATGGCGTCCTTGTAGGCGTCGGCTTCCCAGAGCTGGAGCTGCGGCAGTTCGCCCGTCCGGAGTTCGACGATGAAGGTGACGATGGAGCCGGGATCGAGCGTGATCCGGAAGACATCCGCCTCCTGGCTCGGTTCGCGCGGCGGCTCGAGCGCACCGGTCGATGCCACCTGGACGATGCGGGATCCGCCGAGGTCGGGCCAGATCAGCCCCGATCCGGCGAGGCGGAAATGCGGCGCGACTAGGAGCCGGTCAATCTGTGAATCGCCGTTGTTCACGAGCGCGAACGTCGCCCAGTGGCTGATCTGCGCGTTGCGGTCCGCGGCGTCGACGACCACTCGGCGCGCGAGGCCCATCGCGTCGGGGGCCACCTGAACCGTCAGCTCCGGCCCCTGGACGTTGGGGTAGAGGTCGATCACCGGCGTGAGGTCGAGCGTGCGGCCGTCGAGCGGAACCGCCACGGTTTCGAGCGCAAACGCGGTGTTCGTGGAGACGAAGGCCGCCATTAACGCAGCGGCGAGAATCAGTATCCGACGCACGGGCGCGACCGACCCTCCTACCTTCGATCAGCAGTGTTTATTGACCACGACCGGGCGTCACAAGCCCAAACCGCGGTCACGGCTACCGCCGGGGGTCGTCATTCACCATCGCGTAGAGAAGGTGATCCTGCCAACGCCCGTCGATGCAGAGATAGCTGCGCGCGTAGCCTTCGCGGCTAAATCCGACCTTTTCTAGGAGGCGGATCGAAGCCGCGTTGTGCGCCAGGCAGGCAGCCTCGATGCGATGGAGGCGAAGCGAATCGAAAGTGTAGGAAACCAGCGTCCGGACCGCGTCGCTCATGTAGCCGCGATTTGCGTGGCGCTCGCCCATCCAGTAGCCGAGCGCGCCGGACTGCGTCACGCCGCGCTGGATCTGCGACAGCGTGAGGCCGCCGAGAAGCGCCACGCCGTCGGCGGAGAACACGAAGAACGGGTATCCCGACCCCTCCCGCATCTCGCGCTGGTAGCGCTTGATGCGGCGACGGTAGCCGAGGCGCGACAGCTCGTCCGCCGGCCAGATCGGCTCCCACGGCGCGAGAAACTTCCGGCTCTCCGCCCGCAGCATCGACCATTGCTGGTAGTCCGCCATCGTCGGCGGCCGGAGGACCACCTTCTCGCCGCGGATCGTGCCGGCGGCGGGAGGGGGCGGAACACTCCGGAGAAAGGCCAAGGAGCGTCTCCTGTCAGGCCGCGGCGGCCGGTGCGCCAAGGCGGCGCGACAGGTCGTCGTGGCGGATGAGGCCCTTGATCGGGCCGATGGCGGCGAGCGTCGGCGTGGTGGCGGTGAACATGGTGCCGGCGAGGCGCCGGACGGTGTCCACGCCCACGGCATCGATCTTCTGGACGATCTCGTTCACGTCGAGCGTGCGCCCGTGGATGAGGATCTGCCGCGCCATCTGGCCCGCGCGGGCGACCGGGCTCTCGAGCGCCATCAGGAGGCCGGCCTTGAGCTGCGCCTTGGCCCGGTTGAGCTCCGCCTCCGTCAGGTCGTGCGCGATTCGCTCGACCTCACCCAGTACGACGGGCATCAACTGCCCCACGTCACCTTCGCCCGTCGCCGCGTGGATGCCGAAAATCCCCCCGTCCGTGAACGCCCAGTGGAAGGCGTAGATCGAGTAGCACAGGCCGCGTTTCTCGCGCACCTCCTGGAAGAGCCGCGAGGACATGCCGCCGCCGAGCGCCGTCGAGAGGATCTGCGCGGCATAATAGTCGGGCGAGGCGAACGAGCGTCCGGCGAAGCCGAGGAGGATCTGCGCCTCCATCAGGTCGCGCGTCTCGCGCCGGTCGCCGCCACGGTAGAACGATGCCACCGGCCGGACGGCCGGATCGGTGGGGAGGGAGCCGAGGCCCGCCTCGGCAAGCGCGCGGACCTCGGCATGATCGACCGCGCCCGCGGCCGCCACCACCATCGACGGCCCGTGATAGTGCTTGCCGAGATAGTTGAGGATCGCCGGACGGCTCATCGAGCGCACGGAAGCCTCCGTGCCGAGGATCGGCCGCCCGAGCGGCTGACCGGGGAACGCCGCCTCGGAGAAGAAGTCATAGACGAGGTCTTCCGGCGTATCGAGCGCAGCGCCGATCTCCTGGACCACGACGTGGCGCTCACGCGACAGTTCCTCCTCGTCGATCACCGAGTTGACCATGATGTCCGACAGGATGTCCATCGCGAGCGGCAGGTCGTCCTTGAGGACGCGGGCGTAGTAGTTGGTCATCTCGACGCTCGTCGAGGCGTTCAACTCGCCGCCGACCGCTTCTATCTCCTCGGCGATGGCGATTGCGTTGCGCCGCTGCGTCCCCTTGAACGCCATGTGCTCGAGGAGGTGGGCGATGCCGTGCTCGGCCTCGGTCTCGGCGCGGGAGCCGGCCCCGACCCAGATGCCGAGCGATGCGCTCTGAAGGTGCTCCATCCGCTGTGTGACGACGGTGAGGCCGGAGGGAAGGCGGGAGATTTCGACGGTCATGGAGCGGTCAGGCCTCTAGAGTGGCGGCGCGGGCGCGGGCCTCGATATGGTGTTCCAGCGCGCGCACGTCATTGGCTAGCACGGTATAGCGCTCCTGCCGTTCGAAGAGGTCACGGAGATGTGCGGGAAGCGGGGGGCGAACCCCCGTCGCCTCCTCCACCGCCGCCGGGAACTTGGCCGGATTGGCCGTGGCGAGCGTCACCATCGGCACGTCGGAGACCGGAATGCGCCCGGCGACAGCGAGCGCCACGGCGGTATGCGGATCGGCAAGGTAGCCCGAGCGGTTCCATGCCGCAGCCATCGCTTCGGCGGTCTCCGCCTCGTCGGCGCGGTCGGCCGAGAACTCGCCGCGGATGCGCTCCATCGCGCCGTCGGGGATGGTGAAGGCGCCGCTCTGGGCCAGCCCGTGCATCAGGCGGGTCACGGCGGCCCCGTCATGGTCGAGCGCTTCGGAGAGGAGCCGCTCGAAATTGGACGAGATCTGGATATCCATCGACGGCGACTCGGTCGGAACGACGCCGCGGACCTCATAGCGTCCCTCGGCGAAGGTGCGTGCGAGGATGTCGTTCCGGTTCGTGGCGATGACGAGGCGATCGATCGGCAGGCCCATCCGCCGCGCGACATGCCCGGCAAAAATGTCGCCGAAATTGCCGGTCGGGACGGTGAACGACACCTTCCGCCCGGGAGCACCGAGCGCGGCAGCGGCGGAGAAATAGTAGGCGGTCTGAGCGACGATCCGGGCCCAGTTGATCGAGTTGATCGCAGCCATCGCGACACGCTCGCGGAAGCGGTCGCGCGCAAACAGCGCCTTCACCAGCGCCTGGCAGTCGTCGAACGAGCCTTCGATGGCGACCGCGTGGACGTTCTCATCCGCCACCGTCGTCATCTGGCGCTGCTGCACCTCGGACGTGCGTCCCTTCGGGAACAGGATGAACACATCGACCTTGCTGCTGCCGCGGAACGCCTCGATGGCGGCGCTGCCGGTGTCGCCGGACGTCGCGCCAACGATCGTCGCCCGCCGTCCGCGCGCACCGAGGACGTGGTCCATAAGCCGCGCCAGGAGCTGCATCGCGAGGTCTTTGAAGGCCAGCGTCGGCCCATGGAACAGCTCGAGAATCCAGGCGTTGGGGCCGGACTGGACCAGCGGCGCCACGGCCTTGTGGCCAAAGCCGGCATAGGCGTCGCGGCACATCGAAAGGAGGAGATCCCCGGGGATGTCGTCGCCGGTGAAGCGCGAGACGACGTCCGCCGCGACGTCGGCATACGGCATGGCCGCAAAGGCGGCGATCTCGGCGCCGGATATGGTCGGCCACACCGACGGCAGATAGAGCCCGCCATCTGGAGCGAGGCCGCCAAGGAGCACGTCGGCAAAGCCGAGCCTGGGCGCCCGTCCGCGCGTGCTGAAATAGTCCAAGGCCGAACTCCGGCAGGTCATTGGGATTGCGGCGCGACCCTAGCGGGGTCGCATGGCGGCGGCAACAAAACGCCCTAACGGGCGATGTCGTCAATCGGAATGACCCTTGTTATAAGGACCGCCCGTTTTCCGGACCGGTCCAGCGAGGTACGAGATGTCGCGTAGAGTCCCTTCGCCCCTTCTGGCGGCCCCGTTCGTCGCCGCGCTGCTCCTGTCCGGATGCATGGGCACGCGCGGCGTGGACACCGCGGCGGCGCCGGAGGCGCGGAACTACGAGGGACCGGGCTGCCCGGCGATCGTCGTGCAGTCCGGCGCTCAGGCGCGCGTCGTCTACAGCGGTAACACCACCGACCCCGCGCGCATCCGCTATCAGGTCGGGATCCTGGACGTTTCGCGGACCTGCACGGTGCTCAACGATGTCATCTCGGTGAACATCAGCGTCTATGGGCGGTTCGCCGGCGGTCCCGCCGCCCAGGCCGGCACGGTGCGCGACACGCTGCGCGCCGCCGTCGTCGCTGCCGACGGCACGGTCGTCTCGACGCGCGACTTCGCCATCTCCGGCACGCTCGCGGCGCCGATCTTCGGCCAGGATTTCCGCGTCACCGATTCGATCGTGGTTCCCCCGCCGACGGTGGGAACCCTGTACCGGGTGCTGGTCGGCATCGATCAGGGATAGGAGCGATCGGGGCCGATCCGATCACGCTCCCTCGAGGTCGAGGACCAGGTCGCGCGACAGGAAGAGGGGACTCTCGCCGCCCGTGTGGCGCAAGGCGTAGCCACGGGGAAGTTGCCCATCGACCTGTTCGGCCAGCAGCCAGCCGTTTCCGTACGGGTCGCGCGCGATGACGGTCGCCGGCCGTCGGATGGTTGCGGCAATGCGCTCGAGCACGTCCCGTTTCGGCGCCGTCTGGTTTGCCACATAGACGAGGTCCGCCGTCGCGTAGTCGTAGTCGACCCCGTCGATGCAGGCGAGGCGGAGTCGCGACGCGCCCAGCATCCGCACCAGGCGTTCGGCGGTCTCCAGCGCGCCGGCGTTCGTATCGAGTCCCACGCAATGAAGATCGGGATAGCGGTCGACGAGCCAGAGGAGGGTTGCCGGCAGGGGACCGCAACCCACCATGACCACACGCGCAACGCGGCTGTCGTCCAGTTCGCGCGCGAGTTCCCTCTGCCACGTGCCCGAGTTTTCTCCGAAGACGCGACGGAGAAGCGCTTCCGGCGACGGGCCGGTTTCGGTCAGCGCCTCGTGGGACGCCGCCAGCTCGGTTTCGGTCAGGTAGCGCAGATGGCAGGCGCGAAAGAAGGCGGCGTGGTCGGTCAGAAGATCCTGATCAAGGGATGCGAAGCAGCCGTCCGGAAGGGCGGCGAGTGCTCTTATGAATGCATCGTGACGCCCCACGAAAGCCGCGACGGAATCGACGTTCAGTCGTGCGCGCTGGGTCAGCAGGAAATGTTCGCCGGCGTCCGCGTCAGGACGGATCACCGGAAGTACCCATGGATGGCGCGGGCGCGCTCGCGCCGGGCCTGGGCAACGACGGGGTCGTCCGCGAAATGCTCGCTGAGGCCGATGGTCTTGTTGACGTCGAGAATCACCGGCCTGTCATCGACGAGCACATAGTCGATCTTCCCATAGTCCAGCCCGAGTGCGAGGCGGAGCGTTCGCAACCGCGGATCTGGTTCCAGCGCATGGGTCTCCGTCTCCGGCCCGCTTTTGACCAGCGGATGCGGCGACGTCAGGAGGAAGCACGATTCGTGTTCGCCGAAGCAGTGATAGGTGCGGACCGCGTACCGGTCGTCCACCCGCTCGGGCAGGAATTTTTCGACGAGAAGGTAGGGATCGAACCATACGAGCGCCGGAACACTCGCCATCGACGGATACACCCGATATCCCACGCCCTCCCGGGCGCCGGTGAGGAACCGAAGTCCCATCCCCCGCAGGCGGTGATAGGCCCGGACCACGTAGTTCGGGTGCAGTGTCCGTTCCGGCTTCCCGCCGTAGTTCAGGTTCGTCTTCACGATGACGGGACCGGAGTGGCTGCTCACCCGGGTGAGCGCCAGTGAACTGTAGACGCGCTTGCGAATGTCGGTGACGCGCCCGTTGATCGTTCGAGCGTAGCGGCGGGCGAGATGGAGAAACCGATCGGGAACGACGGACAGGTCGACGTGAAGGAACAGGACATCGGCGGGCACGTACCGGCTTGTGCCGAAGAGGAAGTGTACGGTCAGGCCTTCCTCCCGCCAGTACGCGGCCAACCGGGAGACGACGTATTTGTCCGGGTTGTCGCCTGACAGGAAGAGGACAACGACGCTTTTCACATCGACCGTTCCCAGATCGTCATGTCCGCGATCGAGTGCTGGAACTTGCGGGTCGTTTCACGGATCACGAACGGGACGTCGCGCCTGTCGACGAGGGCAAAACTCGGCGACAGGCGGTCCCGCAGCGCGTCGAACGTCGTGTAGGGCGCGCCTCGAGGCGTCTTGAATCCGCCTAACCATTTCGCGCGAGCGGTGAACTCCTCCAGCCACGTATGGGGCGAGCTGATCACCAGCAGCCCGCCCGGGCGAATGCGTTCCGGGATGATTTCGAGGAACCGCGCCGGGTCGTACAGCCGGTCGACGAGGTTGCCCGCAAAGACGAGGTCGTACCCGCCGTACTTGTCGGCGAGGTTGCACGCGTCGCCCTGCGCGAAGACGACCTTGTGGGCCGCATCGCGGAACGCGAAATCGTCAAGGCGGACTTCGCGATGTCGGACGAGCTCGCCTTCGTCCTGAATCGCATATTGCTGCCGGCCGGTTCGCTGCAAATTCGACGGGACCTGGATGAAGCGCGCCGAGAAGTCCACCGCGTCGACCCGATCGAACGCGCCGGCGATCTCGAAGCTGAAGCGGCCCACGGCGCAGCCAATGTCGAGCGCGCGTTCCCGCCGTCGTCCCCGCATGTGTTCGAGGCAGATGTCCGCGCAGGCCTTGGGGTAGTTGGGGACTTCGAAATACGTGTCGCCGTAGTGGAACTCGACGTAGAGCGAGACCATGCGGTCGGTCTCGTATGGGTTCGGCTCATGAATCCGGTACGCGCCGGCCTCGACGTAGCGAAAGCCGGCGTGCTGGTGGAAATGACGACGGAAGGCGTAGCGGGAATCGCGCAGGGCATAGTTGCCGGTGGAGATCCAGCATCCGCCTTTGAAGAGGTTGTGTTTGCCGTCGAAGGTCGGGGTGGAAAAATCGTCGTAGACGGGATGAACCGCGAACCCCTCGAAGGCGTCGATGGGCGTTTCCGTCCACTGCCACACATTGCCGATGATGTCGTAGAAGCCCCCGTCGAAGGCGAATTCGTCGACCGGGCAAGCCGACATGTAGTGTTCCAGATTGACGTTGCCGGGCGCTCGCTCCCACTCGGGCTGGTCCGTATCGACGAGTTCGCGCAGTCGATACCACTCCGCTTCGGTCGGCAGGCGAATGGATGCGCCCGTCTGCTCGCTCTTCCAGGTACAGAATGCCTTGGCCTCCAGGTAGTTCACCTCCACGGGCCAGTTCCACGGCATCTCGATGATCTCGAGCATGGTGCGCAGGCGGTACCTGCCGTCATCCCTCACCCAGTAGACCGGGTGTTCGGCGTGACGGTAGACGGCCCAGTTCCATCCTTCCTCGGTCCAGTATCGTCGCTGCGAATACCCGCCATCCTCCACGAAGGCCAGGTATTCGGTATTGGAAACGAGGTACTGGCTCGCCTTGAACGATGCGATCTCTTCGACCTGAACGCCGTATTCGTTGTCCCAGCCGTAGTACGGATTGTTCCGTGACTTGCCGAGCGTGATCCGGCCGCCGGCCACCGGCAGCAGGGTATTCTCCGGTGCAGCGCCCCGTGTGCGGCAGATCCGGCCCCAGAGGGGATGCGGCCGCACGTGCTCGAGCGGGAGTTCGCGGATGAGGACGGAAGACGTCTCGAGGTGGATACGCTCGTGCTCGATGCCCATCATCACGATCCAGAGTGGGTCGTTCCATTCGATGGGAATCGTAACCGCGCAGGCCTTCATGACGGCATCGACGACCTCGCACACTTCGGCGCGGTAAGCCCGGACATCGGCGGGCGCCGGCCAGTCGTCACGTCCCTCGCGCAGGTCGTCCCAGGACATCTCGTCCACGCCGACCGCGAGGAGCGATTCGAGCCGAGGGTCGATCGGCGCGTCGACTATCCCGGCCGCCCTGAGCTTGTTGATGAAGAACACGGCGGTGTGGCCATAGTAGAAGATCAGCGGGTGCCGCAATGGATTGGGGCGTGCGAGGTACGCGTCATCGCCCGCAAGGCACTCGAACAGGCTTTCGTAGAGTGCCGACGTCTCGTGGAAGTAGCGGAGGATTTCCTCGCGCTTGCCGTCGGGCGTCCCGTGCCTCAGGTCGACCGTTCTGGAATGGCCAATACTGATTTCATCGATCCCCAGGCCCATTCGATCCAGCACATCGCTCAAGGCCGCAACGCTGCCGGTGATCCGATTGCCGGCGCACAGCCATCGCACACTACCTCGATCGACGCCGCGCCGAGGACGAGGCCCGACGAGCCGCCGACGTAATTGAGCACGAAGACGCCCGGTTCGGCCGGGGCGACGAGCGTGGCCGTGGTGCCGGCAACGAGCCGGACGCTCGCCACCGCACGGCTCACGTCATCGAGGACCCGCGTCAGGCGGATTTCGTCGAACTGGCCGCCGGGGCCCGTCCACGTCACCCTGAACGGCGTGCCGGCCTGGATCGGACCGGCAACCGACATCGTGACTGCCGACCCCGTGACCGTGATCGCCCGCCGCGCCAGTACGGCCTGGCCTTGCGCGATATAGCGAAGCTCGTAGGCGCCCTCGGTCGCGGGGGCGTCGACAACGGCGGCGCGCCCGAACGCCGACACCCGAACTTCTGCGGCGGCTTCGGTGTCAGCCGCTCCCGCGGCGGCGATCGCGATGCGGTCGCCGGGGTGGCCCGGACCGGTCCAGTCTATCGTGAGCGTCGCCCCGGCCATGACCTCCGCCGGCGCGTCGAGCGTTGCGACGGGGGCAACGATGTCGACCGGCACCGTCGCGACCACGGCCGACACGGCCGCGGACCAGTAGCGGAGTTCGTAGCGGCCGGCAGGGAAGGGCGCGACGAATGTGACGGTTTCGCGCTCGGGTCGCGCCACGGCGACGCTCGCCTCGGGCGGGCTGCCGGCCACGGCAAGCCGGATCTCGTCGTTCGGGCCGCCCGGCCCCGACCACTGGACGCCGAACCGCGCGCCCGCAACGATGCCGCCAACATCCGCCTGCATCGTCACCGCCGCCGGTATGACGTCGATCGTCTGCGTCTCGATGATGCGATCTTCGGGCGCACCGCGGATCGCGCCGCCCACGGCAGGCGGCTCGGGTCGGACGAGCCGGATCTCGTAGCGGCCAGGCGTCGCGGGGGCGAGGAAGGTGACCGTCGATTCGTTGCGACGAAGCGGCTCCTCGGCCAGCGGCCTGTCGATCGGCGCCAGGGGCGTCGCCAGCTGGATCGTGTCGCCGTTCTGGAGCGGCGCCGTCCAGCCGACAACGATGACGCCGCCTTGCTGCACGCGGTCCGGCGCGTCGAGGCTTGCCGCGATCTCGCGGACGCTGAGCCGGGCGCTCGCCAGCACGACCCGGCGCTCGGCGTTCCAGTAGCGGATCTCGTAGGCGCCGCGCTCGGCCGGTGCGGTCAGCGTGACCGGCGCGCCGTCGGACTTCACGAACGCCCCGACGAGCCGGGCCTCCGGGGTCGTGCCGTACCACGAGATGCGGATCTGGTCGCCTTCGCCGAGCGGCCCCTCATACGCCACCTCGAAAGGCTGCCCCTGGATCACGGCTTCCGGAACGGTGAGCGTTGCCGTCGGCAGTGGTTCGGGCGGCGGTACCGGCACCGCCCACGCGGCTTCGAGCACCTGCGCCAGGTTCGCCCGGAAGCCGGCGGCGTCGTTCGCGCGGAGGAACACGCCGCCGGTGATCTCGGCGAAACAGGACAGGGCGCTCGCCTCGTCGGAGGGAACGCCGAGGCCCAGGACTGAAATGACGAGGTTCGGCATCCGCTCGTGGAGCGCGGAGATCACGGCGCAGGGGTCGGGTGCGCAATTGTCCTGATTGTCGGTGATGATGATGAGGGTCGCCGGCGCATCCGGATCGGCGAACGCTGCTGCTGCCGTGACGGCCCCTTCGGCGAGCGGCCCGCGGCCGATCGGCGAGACTTCGCCGGCTGCGGCGATTGCCTGGGCGGGCGTTCCGGGGGCACGGATCACGCGATGCGAGGACGCCGAGCAACTGTCGGCGATCGTGCCGTAGACCGCGACGCCGACGCGGAAATCGGCCGGCGCGCCACCCAGCACTGCGCTGAACGCGTTGCGGGCAATGTTGAGCTTCGAAGTGCCGCCGATCGCCACGCTTGATGAGCGGGAACCGTCGAACAGGACCATGACGTCGGCGGCGCGCGCCGCGGGAAGGGCGGCAAGGGCGCCCAGCATCGCCGCAAGCGTTGCGGGCAGCAGCTTTCGCAGGAACGTCAAGGCTTTGTCATCCCTTCGCAATCCGGCGCGCAACTCACGGGTAGCACTTCGGTAACCATGCTTCTTAGGCCGCCATTAGGCGTGTTCGGTAACCATGCGGGCTACCCGACGCCGCATCCCGCGGCATTGTTCTGCGTAGCCCGGGGCTGGTTGGATGGCGAGAGAGAAGCACGGCGCCGTTGGTCAAATCGGCGTCGACAGGATCATCCACGGCGATTGCATCGCCGAGATGGAAAAGCTGCCGCCGGGGTCGGTGGACCTCGTCTTCGCGGACCCGCCATACAACCTCCAGCTCGAAGGCCGTCTGACGCGGCCCGACCAGTCCGAGGTCGACGGCGTCGACGACGCCTGGGACCGCTTCTCGAGTTTTGCCGACTACGACGCGTTCACGCGCGCCTGGCTCCTCCAGGCGCGGCGCGCGCTGAAGCCGGACGGGACGCTCTGGGTCATCGGCAGCTACCACAACATCTTCCGTGTCGGCGCGATCCTGCAGGACCTCGGCTTCTGGATCCTCAACGACATCGTCTGGCGCAAGTCGAACCCGATGCCGAACTTCCGCGGCCGCAGGTTCACCAACGCGCACGAGACGATGATCTGGGCAAGCCGCGATGCCGGCGCGCGGAACTATGCGTTCAATTATGACGCCCTCAAGGTGTTCAACGACGACCTCCAGATGCGCTCCGACTGGACGCTGCCACTGTGCACCGGCGGCGAGCGGCTGAAGGTCGACGGCAAGAAGGTCCACGCGACACAAAAGCCCGAGGCGCTCCTCTATCGCGTGCTCCTGTCCTCCTCCAACCCCGGAGACGTGGTTCTGGATCCCTTCTTCGGCACCGGCACGACCGGCGCGGTCGCCAAGAAGCTGGGCCGCCATTTCGTCGGCATCGAGCGGGAAGGGGACTATGTCGAGGCGGCCGCCGCCCGCATCGCCGGCGTCGAGCCGGCCGACCTCGTCTCGATCGGAACCACCCGTGGAAAGCGCGCCGAGCCGCGCGTTCCGTTCGGCAGCCTCATCGAGGCCGGCCTGATCGCACCGGGCACAGTGCTCACCGACGCCCACGGCCGCAACGAGGCGGTGGTCCGCATGGATGGCTCGCTCCAGTGGGGCACGACCTCCGGCTCGATCCACCGCGTCGGCGCCCTGGTGCAGGGCCTCGAGGCCTGCAACGGCTGGACCTTCTGGCACCTCGAATCCGCCGGCACCCGCCGCCCCATCGACGACCTCCGCGCCATCGTCCGTCAGGAGATGTCCGCGGCGGCCTAGCTGTCGCGCTGTTGCAGCAAGAAATGGGTGGTGGTCGTGAAGTCGCGCGACTCCCACTCCGTTGCGCGTTGCGCGTTGCGTCCCGCCCGGCCACGATGCGGCCAATGGCGCGCCCCAGACAGACCGATTCGCTCCTGCCGCTCGACGAGGCTCCGTCGCCGACCGACTTCTTCGAGCGCCGCGCGCGGAAGCGCGGAGCAGAGTGGGTCGCCGGCGTCGACGAGGTCGGCCGCGGGCCGCTCGCGGGGCCTGTCGTCGTCGCCGCCGTCATGTTCGACGGCCGGAAATTTCCAAAAGGCCTCAACGATTCGAAGGTCCTCACGCGCGCCGATCGCGAGGGGCTCTACGAGAAGATCATGGCGCGCGGCATCGTCTCGGTGGCGGTTGCCAGCCGCGAGCGCATCGACCGGATGAACATCCTCCGCGCTTCCCTGTGGGCCATGAGCCAGGCGCTGCGTGGCCTTGCCCGCACGCCGCAGCACGTGCTGGTCGACGGCAACATGCTGCCGCCCTGGCTGCCGTGCCCGGCCGAGGCGCTGATCGGCGGCGACGGGCGCTCGGTCTCGATCGCCGCGGCGTCGATCGTGGCAAAAGTCACGCGCGACCGGCTGATGGGCAATGTCGGCGAAGCGTTCCCCGACTACGGTTTTGGCTCCCACATGGGCTACTCGACCCCGGCCCACTTCGCCGCGCTCGAATCCCACGGCCCCTGCATCCACCACCGCCGTAGCTTTGCCCCGGTGCGGCTGCAGTTGGAACCGGCGGGGGAGCCGGAAGCGCTGCTGATTTGAACGGACCTCTCTTGCTCGGCAATGGCGGGCTTGGGCCTCTGCAACTCTTGGCATAGGTCTGCATGCCGGCGGGGACGGACGGGGCTGGACGTCTTCAGCCGGCACCAACACACAATCCAACTCGTCTTTGTCGGGCTTGACCCGGCAACCCATGAGGCAACGCCACAAGCACTCCCGTCACGGGGGGGCGGTCGCCGGGACTTCCGTCGGGTGGCGGGGGATCGGCGGCATGCACCTTCCGATGGAGCTGTCGCCCCGCTGAATCAGCCTCACGCCGAAACGAAAAAGGGCCGCAGCGTCGCCGCTGCGGCCCCTCGAAAGTCCGTGCAGTTGCGAACCCTAGTGCAGCCGCGCCTTCACTTCGCCGATGGCGGAGGACACCAGGCGCTCGGCCTCGGAGCCGGCCACCTTCGCCGTGAGGATGCGCTCGGCGGCGGCGATCGCAACGTCGGCGGAGAGGGCGCGCACCTCCTGGAGGGCGACGGTCTCGGCCTGGGCGATCTTCTGCTCGGCGATCTTCGTTCGGCGGGCGACGTATTCGTCGGTCCGCGCCATCGCTTCGGTCGCATAGGCGGTTGCCTCGCGGCGGGCCTGCTCGACGATCTCGCCGGCCTCGCGCTCGGCGTCACGCGCTTTGCGTTGGTACTCGGCGAGCAGCGACTGCGCCTCCTCGCGGAGGCGGCGGGCTTCGTCGAGTTCGTTGCGGATCGTCGTGCCACGCTTGTCGAGCGACGTCCCGATCAGCTTCGGCACGCCGACGCGGAGGAGGAGAAGGATGAAGAGGACGAGGGCGACGGCGGCCCAGAATGTTGCGTCTTCAAGCATTGCCGGCTCCTCCGGAACGGGCCGCGGTGACGGCGTCGCTCAGCTCCGACGGGCTCGCCTTGAGTCCGACGAGGCGCTCGACCACCGCATCGGCGGCGTCCGCGGCGATGGCGCCGACATCGGCGAGCGCCTTCGCCTTGATCTCGGCGATCCGCTCCTCGGCGGCGGCAAGCTTGCCGTCGAGGTTCTTCTCGATCTCGGCCTGGCGGGCGGCCGCCTCGGCTTTTGCCTTGTCGCGCGCCTCGGCGGCGATGCGGAAGGCGTTGGCGCGGGCGTCCGACAGCGCCTTGGCATAGGCCGCGTTGGCTTCTTCCGATTGCTGCTTGAGGCGTCCGGCCTGGTCGAGGTCACGGGCGATGCGGTCGCGCCGATCTTCGAGGATGCCGCCGATGCGCGGGATGATCACCCGCGACATCAGCAGGTAGAGCACCACGAAGCTGATCGCGAGCCACAGGAACTGCGAGGCGAAGTAAGTGGAATCGAATGGCGGGAACGTGCCGCCATGATCCTCGGTGGCGTGCTCCTCGATGACGACTCCTGCGAGTTCGCCGTGAGCAGCGTCGGCCGGCGGCGTCGCGTCCTCGGCCGCCGGCGCTGCCGGAGTGGCCTCGAGCTGCGCGACGATGAAGCCCGCTGTTGCGGTGCCTTCCATGGATGTCCCCGTTCCGGCGCGGGCCGGAGGCCGTTCGCGACTAGTTCGCGAAGAGGAGGAGGAGGGCGATCAGCAGCGAGAAGATGCCCAGAGCTTCGGTAACGGCGAAGCCGAAGATGAGGCGGCCGAACTGGCCCTCGGCGGCGGCCGGGTTGCGGACGGCGGCGGCGAGGTAGTTGCCGAAGATCGAGCCCACGCCAATGCCGGCGGCGCCCATGCCGATGCAGGCGATACCTGCGCCAATGGCGTTTGCTGCTTCGAGTTCCATAGTCGACTCCCTTAGAGAATGGTTGTCCGCGGCCCTAGTGGCCGGGGTGGATGGCGTCGTTGAGGTAAAGGCTGGTCAGGATCGCGAAGACGTAGGCCTGCAGCACCGCAACGAGGACTTCGAGTGCCGTGAGCGCGACGGTGAGGATGAGCGGCAGGACCGCGGCGATCCACCCGTACCAGCCGAGGCTTCCGAGCACGACGACGAAGCCGGCGAACACCTTCAGCGTGATGTGGCCGGCGAGGATATTGGCGAAAAGTCGGATCGAGAGGCTGATCGGCCGCGAGACGAACGACAGCACTTCGATGAACACGACGAAGGGAAGGATGACGCCCGGCACGCCGTGCGGCACGAACAGGCTGAAGAAGCCGAGGCCGTTGCGGTAGAGGCCGTAGACGATCACGAGGCCGATCACGAGGACCGAGAGCGCGGCCGTGACGATCAGGTGGCTCGTGACGGTGAAGAAGTACGGCACCATGCCGAACAGGTTCACCATCAGGATGAAGAGGAAGAGCGAGAAGACGAGCGGGAAGAACCGCATGCCCTCGCTGCCGGCCGAGCTGCGCAGCGTGTTGGCCACGAACTCGTAGACGAGTTCGGCGCTCGACTGCCAGCGGCCGGGAACCAGCTTCCGGCGCGATGAGGCGAGCAGCAGGAACCCGCAGCCGAATAGGACGGCGAGCACCATGAACAGGGCGGAATTGGTGAAGGAGATGTTCGTCGAGCCGAGATTCAAAGAGATGATCTCTTTGATCTCGAACTGGTGGATCGGATCCGGAAGCTCCACGCCCTGCCCCTCGTCAGAACCCGGGCGTTGTCCGCCGGGCCGTTATTTCTTGCCTTCGAGCCGGGACCGTGCCGGCGATTCCGCCACCACGCCCGCGGTACGAAGAGCGTTGAGCACACCTGCGGCAAAGCCCGCCAGCAGGAAAACGATCAGCCCCCAGGGAGATGTTCCCAACCAGCCATCGAAGAACCAGCCGATTGCCCCGCCCACCAGAATTCCGGCGACGAACTCGGTGGCCAACCGTAGCGCCATGCCCTGGCCGGCGCGGCCTGTCGGGGCCGCAACGGTCGCGGACTGGGCTGCTACCTCCCCGCGGCGGCTCTCGAGCTCTTCGTTGAGAGCCCCAAGTCGCGCGTTCAGCCGTGCCTCGTCGTCGCCGGTCGCCGGCTTCTGTTCCTGCCCGCCGTCGCCCGCACCCGGATCGCTCATCGGCTTGATGCCGCCTGAAGAAGAGCGCCCGGGAGCCGGGAAATGTCGGGGAAACCGCCGAAAACCGCGCGCACCATAGTGACGACCCCTATCGGTGTCAAGGAAACGGGAATGCCCTTTAACCCATTGATTCGGCAGGGAAGTTAGGCCATCTGCACCGTTCGCACAAATGGTCGCATCACGACCCTTCCGGGGACGGCCGGATCGTGCCAGAAAACGGGGCATGGCGTCAGCGATAAAATGGAGCGGGCCCCGGCCGCTGGGCGAGTTCGCCGCACGAGTGATCGATCCTGCCGTGGGGAAGCGCGGCTTTGCGACCGCCGAACTCCTTGCGTCGTGGGATACGATCGTCGGCGCCCGGAACGGCGCCTTCACCCAGCCGGAGAAGCTCGTCTTTGCCCGCGGCCAGTCCGGCGGCGGCGTGCTGACGATCCGCGTCGACGGGCCGCGGGCGATCTTCCTGCAGCACGAGGCCGGGCAACTGATCGCGCGGATCAACACTTTCCTCGGATTCTCAGCGGTGGCCGAGCTTCGCTTCGTGCAGAAGCCGCTGTCGCCCAAGGCCCGGAAGCCCGAGGCGCCGCCGGCCGCGCCGATCCCCGCCCCGCTTGCGACGGCGCTCGACGAAGCGGTGTCGACAGTCGATGGCGATCGGCTCAGGGAAGCACTGCGGCGGCTCGGCGAGGGCGTCATTCGGGACCGCCTCGCGAGGCCGTGACAGCCACGGGCGCCAATCCCGCCACAATTTCTCTGTCGGTTGCCGGCTCGATGGGGCAAAGTGCGCGCCGCTCGCCGGGCGGCCGACAGGAGGGAAATGCTGTGAGCTTTGATCTGAGGACTGCATTCCGTGGCCTTGCCGCCGCGGCCATCGTCGCGCTCGGCTTCGCCGGGCCTGCGCAGGCCCAGGACGTCAACCCGCTCCAGCTTGCCGTCGAGAGCCCGCTCGGCGACGTCGTCCTCGGCGCGGCCAAGGCGCCGGTCACGATCATCGAATACGCCTCGATGACCTGCCCGCATTGCGCCGCGTTCCACAATGACGTCTTCGGCCAGTTGCAGGCCGCCTACATCGACACCGGCAAGGTCCGCTTCATCATCCGCGAGTTCCCCCTCGAGGCTTGGGCCGCCGCAGCCTTTTCGCTGGCGCGCTGCGCCGAGGCGGCGACGCCGGGCGTCTACTACACGCTCATCGGCGACTTCTTCGAGAACCAGTCGGTGTGGACGGCAAGCGTCGATGCCTTTGTGGCGTTCGTCCAGCCCTATGGCTTCACGCCCGAGAGCTTCTACGCCTGCATCGAGGACGAGACCATTCTCGCCGGCATCGAATGGTCCTATGACCGCGGCGTCGAGCTTGGCGTGAATGCCACGCCCACCTTCTTCATCAATGGCCGGCGCCAGATCGGCGGGATTTCCTTCGAGGATCTCAGCCGCATCATCGACGGCCTGCTTCCATAACCGAACCGGCGGCCCCGCGGCCGCCCCTTTGCGAACGAGAACCCATGCAGCTTCCTGCCACGATCCGAGCCGCCTTCGTCGCGCCGCTTCTTCTGCTCCTCGCCGCGTGCGGTGGCTCCGGCGAGACTCCCCAGGACACCGTCCCGATCGCCGACCTGATGGCGCCGCAGGCGCTGCCCGACATCACGGTGGGCGACCCGAACGCGCCGGTCACCGTCATCGAGTACGCCTCGATGACGTGCCCGCATTGCGCCGCGTTCCACAACGAAGTCTACGACGACTTCAAGGCCACCTACATCGACACCGGCCGCGTCTACTTCATCTTCCGCGAGTTCCCGCTCGATGCCGTGGCTGCGGCCGCCTCGCAGCTTGCGCGCTGCGTGCCCGGCGGCAATGAGGGCTACATGGCGATGGTCGAGGTGCTCTACGAGACCCAGCCCGTCTGGGCCCAGGCCGCCGATCGCGTTGCGGCGCTGCAGGCGATGGGCGCCCAGGCCGGCATTACTGCCGAGCAGTTCAACGCGTGCTTCGCGAATCAAGCTACAACGGACGGCATCTACGCCGTGCACGACCGCGGCATCGAGCTTGGGGTCAATGCGACGCCGACCTTCTTCGTCAACGGTGCCCGATATGCGGGCGAGATCGAGATGGATCGCTGGGCGACCATCCTCGGTCCGCTGCTGTAGCACCCTGGCTCCGGCGGTCCTGTCCGCCGGAGCGACACCGCGCCGGATTGCGCGCCTTCACGCCATGACGGTCGGAGTCCCCCATCCCCGGGGGGAGGTGAAGAAGGCGCAGATCGACGACCCCTCCAGAAACGGGCTCGGAGGTGGCGCGGAATGAAGTTCACCCGCCTCCGCCTCACCGGCTTCAAGTCCTTTGCCGAGCCGACCGACGTCCCGATCGAGCCGGGGCTGACCGGGGTCGTCGGGCCGAACGGCTGCGGCAAGTCCAACATTGCCGACGCGCTGCTCTTCGTGATGGGCGAAAGCTCGTACAAGGCGATGCGCGGCGCGGGCATGGAGGACGTCATCTTCGCCGGCTCCGGCGCCCGGCCGGGCCGGAATGCCGCGGAGGTGGTGCTCACCCTCGACAACACCGATCGCACCGCGCCGGCCGGGTTCAACGACAGCGACCTGATCGAGATTTCGCGCCGGATCGAGCGCGAATCAGGCTCGTCCTACCGGTTCAACGGCCGCGAGGTCCGCGCCCGCGACGTCCAGCTGCTGTTTGCCGACGCGTCGGCCGGCTCGCGGTCGCCCGCGATGGTGAGCCAGGGCCGCGTCGGTTCGCTGATCACGGCCAAGCCCGAGGCGCGTCGCGCGATCCTTGAGGAGGCGGCCGGCATCTCCGGCCTCTTCGGCCGCCGCCAGGAGGCCGAGACGCGTCTCAAGGCCGCCGAACAGAACCTCGAACGGCTCGAGGACGTCCTCGCCGAGATCGACCGGCAGCTCGAGACACTGCGCCGCCAGGCGCGCCAGGCCGTCCGCTACCGCAACCTCTCCGCCGAGATCAGAAAGAGCGAAGCCGCGGCGCTGACGGTTCGCTATGCCGCAGCGACCGCCTCCGTCACCGCCGCGGAAGCCGAGCTTGCCCGCGCGGTCGCCACCGTCGCCGAACGCGGCGCCATCGACGCGATGGCGTCCGCCGCCCAGGCCAAGGCGGCCGCCGCCCTGCCGGAACTCCGTGACGCGGCGGCCGCTGCGGCCGCCGCGCTCCAGCGCGTCCGCACCGAGGACGAACGCATTGCCGCCGAGGAGCGCACGGTCGCCGCGCGCATCGCCGACCTCGATCGTCGCCGCACCCAGTTCGCCGCGGACCTCGAACGCGAGCGCCGTCTCGCTGCGGAGAACGCCGCCGTCATGGCGCGCCTTGACGCGGAGCGGGAACGCCTTGCGGCCGAGGAGGCGGCGACAATCGGCCGCCGGACCGAAGCCGCGCAGCGCGTCGCCGCCGCCGAAGGCGTCCTTGCCGAGGACGAGCGTCTCGCCGGCGACGCCCAGGCGACGCTCGCGGAGCTGAAGGCGCGACGCGGTCAGGCCGAACGGGACCTCAACGATGCCCGCCAGCGCGCCCGCCGCCATGCCGACGACGCGGCGCGGATCGACCGCGACCGCGCGGCCCTCGCCAACGCTCCATCCGCCGTCCGGCTCGAAGCCGCGCGGGAAAAGGTGAGCGCGCTCGAGGAACAGCTGGCCGTGTCCGAGCAGGCAGCCATTGCCGCCGATGCCGCCGCCGACGAGGCACGCTCGGTGGAGGCCGCCGCCCGGACCGCAATGACGGAGGCCGAAAGCGCGTTCGCCCGCGTCGACGCGGAGGCAAAGGCCCTGCGCTCGGTGCTGCCGCGCACCGAAGTCGAGAACCCGATCGTCGACCTCGTCACCGCCCGCGACGGGGCCGAGGCAGCGGTCGCGGCCGTCTTCGGCGACGAGCTCAGCCTGTCCGAAGACGAGGCGCGTCCCGCCCACTGGCGTTCTCTGCCGGCCGGTGACCCGGCGCCGCTCCCCGCGGGCGCGCGGCCGATGGGCGAGTTTGTCGACGCGCCGCCCGTCCTTGCCCGCCGCCTCGCGCAGACCGGCGTCGTCGAGCGCGCTGACGGCGCGCGGCTCCAGCCGATGCTTCATCCCGGCCAGACCCTGACGAGCCTTGAAGGCGACCTCTGGCGCTGGGACGGCCTCGTGGTCGCCGCCGGCGCGCGCCGGGCCGAGGCCGACCGCCTTGCTGCGCGCAAGCGCCTTCGCGACCTCACAGCGAAGCTGGCCGACCTCAAGCCGTCCGTCACGGCGACCGGCGAGGCGCTGCGCGTGGCGCGCGAGGGGCTGCAGCGGGCGATCGGCGCGGCCTCGACCGAGCGCACCACCTGGCGGACGCTGCAGCGGGATCTCGACGCGGCCCGCAATGCGATGGCGACCGCGCAGCGCGAGCAGGCCGCGGCCGATGCCCGCCTGTCGGCGCTGGCCGAGGCCGGGTCCCGCGTCGCGGCCTCGATCGCCGAGGCAGCGGCCGCCGAGGCGAAGGCCACCGAAGCCCTGCAGAAGCTGCCGCCGGCCGAATCGCTGGAGAAGCCGATCGCCGACCTCCGCGCGAAGGTCGGTGCCGGGCGAAGCGCCGTCACGGAAGCCCGCACGGCGCTCGCCGGCATCGACCGCGATTCGCAGCACCGGCAGAGCCGCCTCCGCTCGATCGCCGACGAGAAAGCGGCGTGGGCGCTCCGCGAGAAGAACGCCGGCGCCCAGATCGCGACGCTGGCACAGCGTGAGGCGGAGGCCGGCGCGGAGCGCGAGGTGCTTGCCGGGCAGCCTGCTTCGCTCGCCGCGAGACGCGCGGCGCTCGCGGCCGCGGCTGCCGAGGCGGAGGCCGAGCGCGCGGCCGCCGCTGACCGGCTCGCCGAAGCCGAGGAGGCGCTCGCGATGTCGGAGAAGGCGGCACGGGTTGCCCAGGCCGATCTTGCCGAGGCGCGCGAGATCCGCGGCCGGAGCGAGGAGCGGCTCGGCGGCGCCCGGCAGCGCGTGACCGAACTGGCGCAGCGGATTGCCGAAGCGCTGCAGTGCAAGCCCGAGGATGCCGCCGCCGCGGCCGGCCTCAAGGAAGGCGCGCTGCCGGCACTCGACCAGGTCGAGGCCCGCGTCGAGCGGCTGAAGGACGAGCGCGAGCGGCTCGGCGGCGTGAACCTCAATGCCGAGCAGGAGGCGACCGAACTCGATGGCCGCCGCCAGTCGATCATTGTCGAGCGCGACGACCTCGTCGCTGCGATCCAGAAGCTCCGCCAGGCGATCGGCAGCCTCAACCGCGAAGGCCGTGAGCGGCTGCTGGCCGCCTTCCACAGCGTGGACGAGAAGTTCCGCGAGCTGTTCACGACGCTGTTCGGCGGCGGCACGGCCGAACTGAAGCTCACCGACGCCGAGGACCCGCTCCAGGCCGGTCTCGAGATCATCGCGCGGCCGCCCGGCAAGAAACCGACGACCATGACGCTCCTCTCCGGCGGCGAGCAGGCGCTGACGGCGCTGTCGCTGATCTTCGCCGTGTTCCTCACCAAGCCCGCGCCGATCTGCGTCCTGGACGAGGTCGACGCGCCGCTCGACGACGCCAATGTCGAGCGCTTCTGCCTGCTCCTCGAGGAAATCACGAAGCGCACCGACACGCGCTTCCTCGTCACCACGCACAACCCGATCACGATGGCGCGGATGCGCCGCCTCTATGGGGTGACGATGGCCGAGCGCGGCGTCAGCCAACTCGTCTCGGTCGACCTCGAGACCGCGGAACGATACCGCGAGGCGAGCTGACGACCGCGGGAATGTCCGTCCCGGCAAGACTGCTCGACTGGTACGACCGGCACGCACGGCGTCTGCCGTGGCGCGTCGGACCCGCCGACCGCGCCGTCGGCGAGCGGCCCGACCCCTACCGGGTCTGGCTTTCCGAAGTGATGCTGCAGCAGACCACCGTCGCCGCGGTGAAGAGCTATTTCGAGGCGTTCGTGGCGCGCTGGCCGACGGTGAACGACCTTGCCGCGGCGCCCGAGGCCGAGGTGATGAAGGCGTGGGCGGGGCTCGGCTATTACAGCCGCGCCCGCAACATGAAGGCGGCAGCCGATCTCGTCGCCGCGCGCGGCGGGCGGTTCCCGGGCACTTCAGCCGGGCTGCGTGAACTCCCCGGCATCGGCGGCTACACGGCCGCCGCGATAGCCGCCATCGCCTTCGACGAGACGGCGGCGGTGGTGGACGGCAATGTCGAGCGCGTCCTCGCGCGCCTCTTCGCGATCGCAACGCCGCTGCCCGCCGCGAAGGAGGCGATCCGCGCCCATCAGGCGCGCCTGACGCCGTGGCAGCGCCCCGGCGACTACGCGCAGGCCATGATGGATCTCGGCGCCACGATCTGCACGCCGAAGCGTCCCGCCTGCGCGCTTTGCCCGGTCAACGCCCACTGCCGCGCCTTCGCCGAAGGCAACCCCGAGCGCTACCCCGTGAAAGCCGCCAAAGCCGAGCGTCCGACCCGCCGCGGCCTCGCCTTCGTCGCCGTCCGCGCCGACGGCGCCATCCTCCTCCGCCGCCGCCCGCCGGAAGGGTTGCTCGGCGGCATGACGGAAATTCCCGGCAGCGACTGGCCTGACAAGGCCGGCACGGGGGAGGGCGCCCCGCCGCTCGCCGGCGGCTGGGCTGAAATCGCCGCGCCGGTGATCCACGTCTTCACGCACTTCCGGCTGGAGCTGATGGTTCACCGCGCGGACTTCGCCGCCGACATCGCGGCGCCGGCGGACCACTGGTGGTCGCCGTCGTCCGACCTGCCCGGCGAGGCGCTGCCGAGCGTGATGAAGAAGGCGATCGAAGCCGCCGTCCCCGGCGCCACGAAGAAGCGGCGGTAGCGGCCGAATTCGAGGCGGCCCCGACCTACCATCCTCGTCTTCCCCGGGCTTGACCCGGGGACCCATGATGACGATCCCCAGCACGGAGGTTCCCGATTGTACCCTATACCTCACCCGTGTGGTGATTCATCATGGGTTGCCGGGTCAAGCCCGGCAATGACGAGTATTGGAGCTGAAAGAATACGCCTCAGAACAGCGTCATCTGCGCCGGCTGGAGCGGCGGGCGGAAGAGGTCCGTCCGCAGCTCCGTGCGCATCGCATTGAGCCCGAGCCGCTTGCAGGCGATCTCGAAGCGCCGGCCGATCTGCCAGGCGTAGGGGCCGTTGCCGCTCATCCGCTGGCCCCACGACGAATCGTAGTCCTTGCCGCCGCGCATCGAGCGGATCAGCGACAGGACGTGCGCGTAGCGGTCCGGGTAGTGGCGGAGGAGGAATTCCTTGAACAGTTCCGCGACCTCCTGCGTCAGGCGCAGCAGCACATAGCCGGCGTCGCGGACCCCTTGCGCCTTCGCGGCGTCGAGGATGCGCTCCATCTCCGGCTCGTTGAGCGCTGGGATGATCGGCGCGGTCATCACGAAGGTCGGGATGCCCGCCTCGGAGAGGAGCCGCATCGCTTCGAGCCTCTTCGCCGGCGTCGAGGCGCGCGGCTCCATCGCCCGCGCGAGTTTTCGGTCGAGCGTCGTCACCGACAGGCCGACCTTGACGAGGCCGCGCTCGGCCATCGGCGCGAGGAGGTCGATGTCGCGCGTGACGAGCGCGTTCTTGGTCAGGATGCCGACCGGATGGTTGGCGCGCGACAGCACTTCGAGAATCTCGCGCATGATCCGGTAGCGCTTCTCGATCGGCTGGTAGGGGTCCGTGTTGGTGCCGATCGCGATCGTCTCGACCTTGTAGCCCGGCTTCGACAGCTCGCGCTCCAGCAGCCGCGCAGCGTCAGGCTTGGCGAACAGGCGCGTCTCGAAATCGAGCCCGGGCGAGAGGCCCATATAGGCGTGCGTCGGCCGCGCGAAGCAGTAGGCGCAGCCGTGCTCGCAGCCGCGATAGGGGTTGATCGACTGGGCGAAGCCGACGTCGGGCGAATCGTTGGTGGTGAGGATCTTGCGCGGCCGCTCGATCTGCACCTCGGTCTTGAGCTCGGGCAGTTCCTCGAGGCTCTCCCAGCCGTCGTCGACCGGGATCTTCTCCAGCGGCTCGTAGCGGCCGCTGCGGCTGGTTTCCGACCCGCGCCCGCGGCGACGATCCGGCGCTATGTGGGCGGGGTCGACGGCCGGAGGAGCCAGCGGGCGCAGGTCGGAATCGGTCTTGAGCCGGGCTATGGACATGAATTCATTCCTAGCCGAGGAATGAGAACATAGCAAGAACAATTGGCGAGACTGCGAAGCCGCGAGAAGGGCGCGGCTGTGCTAGCCTCGCGTTCGGCCGGGGCAAGTGGCGGAGGCGGCGACAAGCCGGGCAGGATCGGGATGAAGGTCAGGGCAGCAGGAATTCTGGCGCTCGCGATGGCCGCGGCGCCGGCACCGACGCAAGCGCAGGCGATCTGGGTCGAGGCGGGGATCGACTGCGGCCAGTGGGTATCCGCGCCCGCAGCCACCCGGGACCTCTACGAGGCGTATCTCCTCGGCGCGGTCGATGCCTGGGCCGTGGCGCTCGACCTCGACTTCTGGCGCGTTCCGACGCGCACCTCGCGGGACGCGGTCTACCTCTGGGTCGACAACTGGTGCCGCGCCAACCCGCTCAGCCTCCTCATCGACGCGGCATCGGCCCTGTTCACGTTCCGCACCGGCGTGAAGCCGGATTAGCCGCGGAAACAAACGCCCCACGAACCGCTCATCCCCGCGGAGGCGGGGACCCATCGCAATGGAGAAAGCCGGGCCGAAGGCCCGACCTTCTTGCGAAGAGGATGGGCCCCCGCCTTCGCGGGGGTGAGCGGAGTTTGGGTTGCCGCGGCGCCGCTACCCGCCGATCTTCGAGAAGTCCGCCACCTTCAGCGTTGCGGCGCGGATGCGGTTGAGGAGGCGGAGGCGGTTCTGGCGGACGGCCGGGTCGGGGTCGTTGACGAGCACCTTCTCGAAGAAGGCATCGACAGGACCGCGGAGGTTCGACATCGCGTCCATCGCCGCCTCGAAATCCTCCTCGCGGAGGGACTCTTCCACCTCGGTCTCGGCGACGGATATCGCCTCGTTGAGAGCGACTTCCTCAGGCGCGGTGCCGGCCTCGGTCGCGCCCTCGATGCGCTGGCCGGACTTCTTCTCCTCGTCGCGAAGGATGTTCGTCGCACGCCGATAGCCGGCGAGCAGCGCCTTGCCGCTCTCGCTGTCGAGGAACGCCCCGAGCGCCTCGACGCGTCGGACGATCAGCAGGAGGTCATCCTGGTTGCCGAGCGCGAAGACGGCATCGACGAGGTCGTGCCGCGCGCCCTGTTCGCGGAGCTGGACTTTCAGGCGGTCGGCGAAGAAGGCGAGGAGGTCGAACGAAGCCGACCAACTTTGCTTCCAGGCCGGATTCGGCTCCGCCGGTGGACTGAGAACGAAGTTGCCGGATGCCGAGCGATAGTCATCTGGCCCACGAGAAGCACGGGCGTCGCCCGGCGCGGCCCCGGCCGCGGCGACCATCGTCTGAGCCGCAACGAGGTCAGGGTCGGAGCCGGCGTAGGTCGCAAGAACCCGCCAATAATGGGGCCACACGACCCCCTCTACAAAAGCTTGGTACCCGGCGTTGCTGCCGAACCTGATTCCCCGCTCCAGCACGATCCGGATCACCCCCAGCGCCGCACGCCGCAGCGCATACGGGTCCTTGCTCCCCGTCGGCTTCTCGTCGATCGCCCAGAACCCGACGAGAATGTCGAGCTTGTCCGCCAGCGCGACCGCGATGGCCACCGGGTCCGTCGGCACGCGATCCCCGGGACCCTGCGGCTTGTAGTGCTCCTCGATCGCGGCCTGCACCGACGGGTGCTCGCCCTGGCGCTCGGCGTAGTACCGCCCCATCAGCCCCTGCAACTCGGGGAACTCGCCGACCATCTCCGTCGGCAGGTCCGCTTTGGCCAGCGCGGCGGCGCGCTTCGCCAGCTCGGGATCGGCCCCGACCAGCGGCGCGATCTCCGCCGCGAGCCGCACCAGCCGCTCCACCCGCTCGCCCTGCGTGCCGAGCTTCTCGTGGAACACCACGCCGGTCGAGGCGAGCTTCGCCATCCGCTGGTCGAGCGGCTTCGACAGGTCGAGGTTCAGCCGCTCCGCCGCCTCGCGCATCTTCGGCGTGTCGTGGTCCGGCAAATCGCGCTGGTCGGTCTCCCAGAAATACTTGGCGTCGGACAGGCGCGAGCGGATGACGCGCTGGTTGCCGGCGACGATCTCACGCCCGCCGTCCTCGGCCTCGACATTCGCCGTCAGCACGAACCGGTTGGCGAGCTTCCCCGTCGCGGGGTCACGCAGCACAAAACACTTCTGGTTCACGCGGATCGTGGTCCGGATCACCTCTGGCGGGATCGCGAGGAACGCTTCGTCGAACGAGCCGACCAGCACCACCGGCCATTCGTTGAGGCCGGCGACTTCCTCCAGCAGCCCCTCGTCCTCGATCAGTTCGAGGCCGAGCGCGAAGGCGCGGTCGCGGGCGTCGTGGAGGATGATGTCCTTCCGCCGTTCAGGGTCGAGCACCACCTTGGCGCGGGCGAGCGACGCCTCGTAGTCGTCGAAGCGTTTCACGTGAATCGCCGCGGGCGCCATGAAGCGATGGCCGTATGTCGTGTCGCCTGCCGCGACCCCGCCGACGTCGAAGCGGATCACCTCGGGGTCCTCGGTCTCCGGGCCGAAGGTGGCGATGATGGCGTGGAGCGGCCGCACCCAGCGGAGGCTGCCGGCGTCGGCCGAGGCCGCGCCCCAGCGCATCTGCTTCGGCCACGGGAACTCGCGCACGATCTTCGGCAGCGCCTCCGCAAGAACGTCGGTCGCCGCGCGGCCGGGCTTCGCGATCACCGCGACGTAGAAGTCGCCCTTCTTGTCGGGCTGCACTTTCGCCTCGTCGATCGACGCGAGTCCGGCGCCCTTGAGGAACCCCGCGATCGCCGCCTCCGGAGCGCCGACGCGCGGCCCCTTCTTCTCCTCGCGGACATCGGCCGAGCGGGCTGGAATGCCGTTCACCGTCAGCGCCAGTCGACGCGGCGTCACGAACGCCTTCGCGCCCTCGTAGACGAACCCCGCCTCGACCAGCGCATCGGTGACGAGCTTCCGCAGATCCTCCGCCGCCCGGCGCTGCATGCGGGCCGGGATTTCCTCGGAGAACAGCTCAAGAAGGAGGTCGGGCATCGTGTGGCGCTCGCACGGGATCGGCGCCGTGGTGGTTAGTAGGTTCCCCGCCCCTTGTCACGCCGCGTACGGCGCGGGGAACGCCCGGTTTGGTCGGGCGACGCTGGTCGGGCTCAGGGCGGGAACCGTCCGGCGAACCCGTCGCGTGCTTCCGATCCGAAACCGGCAGCATCGGCCCGATGCGGGCCGATGCTGTCGTCGGCGGCTCCGGACGCACTAACGGCGGCCGAAGACCTCGACGATCGTCTCGCCGCGGAAGTTCAGCGGGCGCTGGTAGTTGATGACGATGGCCGTGATGATCCTGTTGTTGCCCACCAGATCGAGCACGCGCCGCTCACCCTGCGGAATGACGTTCCCCACGGCGACGTCCTGGGTCTCGCCGTTGCCGAAGACGATCCGGACGCTGTTCACGAACAGGTCGTTGCCGCGGACGATGATGCCGACAGCGGAGAAGACGCCCTGCGCGGCGGTGACCGGGATCGTGTCCTGGTCGGCCGTGATCGTCACCGTCCTTGCGCCGAGGAGTTCCCAGTCGGCTTGCGCTGCCGCCGGCCCGGCGACGGTGAGTGCGGCCAGGAGTCCAATAAACGCTGCCAGTACGGTTCTTCTGTTCATGGCTTCCATCCCTCTTGCCCGGAGGTTCCCCGGGGCCATTGCGGTTGGCTCTCGCGGGCCGATGGCCCGACGACGCCGGCGCCAGCCTGATCCGGCATCGGACGGCTCATTGAGGGCCGCCGAAACTGAGTTCCGCGATGCGCTGCATCAAAGCCCGAACGTTCGGGACCGATCGTGCGTATTGGGCTACCGGCGTTTGCATCGGCCAGAAGACGAGCGGCGCGACCTGTCCGAACACCGCAAGGTCGGGCAGCAACGGCCGCTCGCCGAAGAGAAACGGCCGGTCGCCCAGAAAGCCGGAGAGCATGTCGATCTGCGCGCGCCCGAGGTCGGCGATCGTCGCCGGGGGATGCCGGGCGATGCCGCGCGCATGGAGTTGACGGGCGAAATGGCGCTTCAGAGACGCCGCGACCACGCCGCGGACCAGCGGCGGCAGCTTCGCGCGGACCTGACCGTCGATGTAGGCGGCACCGGCCGGATGAACGAACAGCTCCCATTCGAGAATCTGGTGGAAGCGCTCCTCGAAGGATGTCTTGAAGGCGTCTCCGATCGCGCGATCGCGGGCGTCCAGGCCGTCATCGAGCGATATGCCGAACGTGCCGGCGAGGTATCGGATGATGACGTCGCTGTCCCCGATCCGGCGTCCGCGATGTTCGATCCACGGGCTCTTGCCGAGCGGACCCTTGCGGGAATCGTCCTGGTAGACCTGCTCGTACGCAATGCCGGCCAGCCTCATCCAGCTGAGCAGCTTCAGGGCGAACGGCCCCGTCGTCGGGAGTCCCCAGTCCGCCGAGAACGTGAACACGCGCAGATCTGGCAACGCGATCTCCATCTCGCCTACCATTGGTAAGTTGGTCTAACTTACCCGCGGTAAGGAGACAAGATGCGATCGCGAGGAGCCAACACCCGTTCCGAAATATTGAGGGCTGGAGCAGCCATCGTCCGCGAGGGCGGGCCGATGCGGCTGACGTTCGACGAAATCGCCGCGCGGCTCGGCGTCTCCAAGCAGGCGGTCATCTACTGGTTCCCGAACAAGGAAGCGTTGATCGCGAGCCTGGCCCTGCCGGCGTTGCGGGCCGAAACCGACGCCGCAATCGCGGCGCTCGCGGGAGTCCCGCCCGGTATGGCCGCGGTGCGCGCCTTCGCCCACGCCCTGATCGACTTCCACCTCTCGGACCTCGACCGCTTCCGGCTGACCTACATCGCCGTCCAGATGCCGGGCGCGTCCGTCGAGCCGTCGCCGGACCTGAAGGAGCAGATCCACGCCACGACCCGACCGATGTACGACGCAATCGAGGACCTGCTCACGCACGTCCCGAAAGCGCGCCGCCGACCCTCGGCGATGGCGATCCACATGGCCGTCCTGGGCTTCGTCCTGCTGACGTCCCTGTCCGACACGGTGAGGGACCCGCTGCTGCACCGGCGCGCCGAGCTCGTGGCGGCGCTACTGGCCATCCTCGCACCCGAGGATGCGGTTGAGGGTAGGGACCGGTGACCGTGGCACCGGCCCGCGCCCGCGTGGCCGACTGCTGAGGATACGCCTGCAACCGCTCCTCCTGCGCCTCGGCCGCCGCCATCACGCGCGCCACGAGAGCGAGATCGGTGACCATCACGTCGATCGCAGGGCCAAAGTAGCGGCGAGGCGGTTCCATGCCGCCAGAGTGTCCGGAACGTACGATTATCGGCCAGGATCAAAGAAACGGCTCGTAGCCGAAGAGGGATTCGGCCTGGCGGTTGGCCAGCGCTATCCGGACCGTGCGGTCGGCGACGATGACGGCGTTCGGCGTCGATTCGATCGCATTCTGCCAGACCCCGTCTCCGGCGTTGGGCGACCTCGGGACCGGACCTCCTGCGGAACCTGGAGCGTCCATTGTGCGCACCTCCACCCAATGAGCGATCCGTCCGGATCGAACACTTAGTGCGGGAACGGGAGGAGGTTGCAGCCCCAAGGGCTCGGCGACGGGCCCCGCGGTCGGGCTTTGGAGCCGGTTCTACGTCGCGCCAGCGGCATCCGTGCGGAGCCACGCCGCGCCGCACGCCTTCGCAAGCTCCCGAACGCGGAGGATGTAGCTCTGGCGCTCCGTCACGGAGATCACGCCACGCGCGTCGAGGAGGTTGAAGGCGTGGCTGGCCTTGATGCACTGGTCGTAGGCCGGCTGCACCATCAGGTGGCCTTCCGGCCGGTCGCCCGCGGCGAGGAGCGCCCGGCATTCCTTTTCGGCGTCGCGAAAACGCTGGAACAGGATCTCCACGTCGGCATGCTCGAAATTGTGCCGCGAGTATTCCTTCTCGGCCTGCAGGAACACGTCGCCATAGGTGACCTTCCGGTCGCCCTCGCCGCCGTTGAAGTTGAGATCGTAGACGTTCTCGACTCCCTGGACGTACATCGCGAGGCGCTCGAGGCCGTAGGTGAGTTCGCCCGCCACGGGCGCGCATTCGATGCCGGCGACCTGCTGGAAATAGGTGAACTGCGACACTTCCATGCCGTCGCACCAGCACTCCCAGCCAAGGCCCCAGGCGCCCAGCGTCGGGCTCTCCCAGTCGTCCTCGACGAAGCGGATGTCGTGGAGCCTGAAGTCGACGCCGATCGCGGCGAGGGACTTGAGATAGAGGTCCTGGAGGTCCGGCGGGCTCGGCTTCAGGATCACCTGGAACTGGTAGTAGTGCTGCAGCCGGTTGGGGTTCTCGCCGTAGCGGCCATCCTTCGGCCGGCGCGACGGCTGGACATAGGCCGCGTTCCACGGCTTTGGCCCGAGCGCGCGCAGCGTCGTCGCCGGATGGAACGTGCCGGCGCCCATCTCGATGTCGTAGGGCTGCAGGATCACGCAGCCGCGCTCCGCCCAGTAGAGCTGGAGCGTCAGGATCAGGTCCTGGAACGAGCGTTTCGGGTCGAGTGTCCTGGCCAAGGCGGCCTCCGGCAGAAGATCGGGACCGACCGCTAGCCTTGCTCAGCCATCGGAATCAAGCGGCGATGGCGCTGAACGAACGATTCCGTGGGCCGGGAGGGCAGATGTCGGCGGAGAGAGCACGCGTCAGTGCTTTTGGCGCTCTTGCTCGACCGGGTGGTAGACGCCGGTCTCCGGGTCGCGCTGCAGTTCCGTGGCGCTCGGGCGTTTAGGCGTCGTCGGCGGTCGCCGCGTCGCCGGCACCTGGCCGAACGAGCGCCACAGGACGAAGCCGACCCCCAGAACCACGAGAATGAGTAGGAACTGCCCCATCGGCCTGTCCGAGCCCCGCCCAGCGAAGTGCAATCATCGCATCTGCTCGTCCCCGCGCCAAGCGGCTGTCGTCACACGACCGGACGCCACGCACCGTGCACGTCCGAGATGCCCGCCTCGCCGCGAAGGATCGCCTCAGCCTCGGGCGTGTAATGCGGCCCGTCGTGCAGGAAGAGGCCCGGCAGGAGCGAGAGGGGTGCGCGGCTCCCCTTCCGGGCCGCGACGAGGATGCGGAGCGCCGGCTCGTCCCGGCGCGGGTGGATGGGAAGGACGGCGCCGTCGCCGAACCGGCCTGCGAGGCCCTCGAGCGCCTCATAGAGGCTGGCCGCCGGCAGGATGGCCACGAGGGCACCGCCCGGACGGAGCGCCCATGCGGCGAAGCGGAACCATGGATCGAGACCACCCTCGGCGACGTGCGCGGCGGCGCGCGCCGGATGGGGCGAGGCGCGAACGGCGCCTTCCGGGCGGAATGGCGGGTTCGTGAGGACGATCGCCGCCTGCTCGCGAAGAACCCCTTCGGCGCCTCGCGCGGCCTCGCCGTCCGTTGTGATGTCGAGCCGGGCGAGGGCGATGCGGCTGGCGAGCGCGCGGTTCGCGGGACGGCGGAGCGCCGCCGATGCCGCCGCCAGAAGTTCCGGTTCGCGCTCGACCAGCGTCACTTCGGTTCCAGGCGCGCGGACCGCGGCGCACAGGCCCGCCACGCCCGCTCCCGCGCCGAGGTCGATGACGCGACCGGTGGCATCGGCGGCGATGGCCGCGCCAAGGAGGACCGCCTCGAGGCCCGATCGGTGATGGCCCGCTGCGGGCTGCACCGCTTCGACCCGGCCCCCGAGGAACGCATCCACCGTGGTGTCCGCGTGCCCTGCCACAGCGCTTACCGCCACGGGCGGTGCGGCTCCACCAGTTCGGCGGCAAAGCCGGCATCCGAAAGCACCTCGCGCGCCTCGGCTGCATCGTCGGAGTGGACGAGGAGACGACGCGGCAGGATGCCGATAGAGCCTTCGATGATGCTCATGTTCTGGTCAAATATATGCACGGTGATCCCCGCGTCCTTCAGCAGGGCTTCAGCATAGGAAAGAAAGACCGCATCGTTCGTCCTGAGAAGTTCTTCCATCGGCTCCCACGGGTTCCCGCCCGGCATTTCGCAAAACTCTAGAGGCTGCGGCGAGGTATCACAATCGGGCGGGCCGCCGCGTCTTGTTCGTCCCCAGCCTGTTGCCTATTGTCTCCGGCCGCGAGTGAGGGAGTTAGCATCTTTGGGTGTCGTCGTAGCTCTTGACGAAGACAAGCGCCGGCGGTCGGCAGGCATTGCGCCGCTGTCGGCCCTCGTCTCGGCCGACATGGAGAAGGTCAACCGGCTGATCCTGTCGAAGACGGGGTCCGAGGTCGCCCTCATCCCGGAAGTCGCCAATCACCTCATCTCGTCGGGCGGCAAGCGGCTGCGGCCGATGCTCACGCTGGCTGCCGCGCGGATGTGCGGCTATCTGGGCGAGGGGCATGTCGCGCTCGCCGCCGGCGTCGAGTTCATGCACACGGCAACCCTCCTGCACGACGACGTGGTCGACGACAGCAAGCTGCGCCGCGGCAAGCTCGCCGCGCGCATGCTGTGGGGTAATTCGGCCAGCGTCCTGGTCGGCGACTTCCTTCTCGGCCAGGCCTTCAGGATCATGGTCGACGTCGGCTCGCTCGAGGCGCTCGCCGTCCTGTCCGAAGCCGCCGCCGTGATCGCCGAGGGCGAGGTACGCCAGCTCGCGGCCGCCAACAACATGGCGACCACCGAGGACGAGTATCTCTACGTCGTCCACGCCAAGACGGCGTCGCTGTTCGCCGCCGCGTCCGAGGTAGGCCCGATCCTCGCCGGGCGCGGCCGCGACGAGCGCGCCGCATTCCGGTCCTACGGCGCCAATCTCGGTCTTGTCTTCCAGCTCATCGACGACGTGCTCGACTATGCCGGCGACGCCTCCGATCTCGGCAAGAGCGTCGGCGACGATTTCCGCGAGGGCAAGATCACGCTGCCGCTGGTGCTCTCCTATCGCCGCGGCTCGGACGCCGAACGCGCTTTCTGGCAGCGCGCGATCGAGACCAGGGATATCCGCGACGGTGACCTCGAACACGCCGTGGCGCTTCTGAAACGCCACAATGCTCTCGATGATACCGTCCGGCGGGCCCGTCACTTCGGCGAGGTCGCGCGCGATGCGCTCGCCCCGTTCCCGGATTCGCCACACAAGGCGGCGCTGCTGGCGGTGGTGGATTTCTGCATCGAGCGGGCCTACTGACGGACCATTCACCGGATTGCTCCAAGGGGGGTCATGCGCCTTCGTCTCAAAGCCGCCGCCGCCCTCCTTGCCGCAGTCGCGGGTGCGGCAGCGCTTGCGCCTTCGGCCTCCGCGCAGACGCAGTTCATGTCGAGCCCGACTGGCGCCTTCCTCGCCGGACAGGCCGCGGCGTCCCGCCTCGACCTCGAGGCCGCGGCCTGGTTCTACGGCTTCGTTCTCCAGCGCGACCCGTCCAATACCCAGCTCGCGGCGACCGTCTTCTCGCTGTGGCTCGAGGTCGGCAACATCGCCGCGGCGGCGCCCATAGCGGCGACGCTGGTCGGGATCGATCCGGGCTTCGAGATGGGTCGGCTCGTCCTTTCCTCCCAGGCGATCCGGAGCGGCCAGTATCAGGCCGCGCTCGACCAGATCGACGCCATCACGCCGGTGGATGCGCTAGGCGCCATTACGGTGAGCCTCCTTCGTGCCTGGCTGCACCAGGCCGTCGGCGAGACCGACGAGGCGCTCGCCCTCCTCGACGGGATGACCGACGATTATGCCGAGTTCGCCTACTTCCACTCGGCGCTCATTGCCGACCTTGCCGGCCGCACGGACGTCGCGCTCTTCTTTGCCGAGACGGCCGTGGAGCGCGGCCGCTCGATCGGCTCGACGCTCCTCCACGCCAGCCTTCTGTCGCGCACCGGCGACGCTGCCTCGGCCGAGCAGGTGCTCATCGAGGTGCTCGAAATCATCCCGGGCCAGCCGCAGGTGGTGGCGGCCCTTGAAGCACTCCGCGCGGGGGAGACGCTTCCGCCTCCGGTAACCGACATCCGCACCGGCACGGCAACCCTGTTCTTCGATCTCGCGACTGCCGTGATGCTCCAGGACCGCGGCCAGCGCTCTGTGCCGTATCTCCAACTTTCACTCCGCCTCTGGCCCGACGGTCCGGCCACGGCCGCGGCGCTGGGCGAGCTCCTGCAGGAACTCGGCCGCCACGAGCAGGCGATCGACACGTTCTCGCTCGTCGCGCCCGGTTCGCCGTTTGCCGCCGCCGCAATCCTTGGCGCCGCGACGAGCGACGCTGCGCTCGGCCGCATCGACGAGGCCATCCGGCGGCTCGAGCCGGTCGCCGCGGCCGAGCCGGACGATGTCCGCGTCGCGCTCACCCTGGCGAGCCTCTACCGGGGCGCCGAGCGCTTCCGCGACGCGGTCGACGCAATCAGCCCCGCGATCGCCGCGATGGACGGTCCGGACGAGAACTCGTGGCGGCTCTATTTCATCCGCGCCTCCTCGCTGGAGCGGCTCGGCGACTGGGAAGCCGCCGAGGACGACTTCCGCATCGCGCTCCTCCTCTCTCCCAACCAGCCGGACGTTCTGAACTATCTCGGCTACTCGATGGTCGTCTACGGCGGGGACATCGACGAGGCGCTCGGCTACATCCAGCGCGCCGTCGAGGCGCGGCCGCAGGCCGGCTACATCATCGACAGCCTCGGCTGGGCCTATTTCCACCTCGGCCGCTACGAGGACGCGGTGGTCGAACTCGAACGCGCGGTGGAACTCGAACCCGATCATCCTGAGGTTGCCGAGCATCTCGGCGACGCTTACTGGCGCGCCGGCCGCGAGTACGAGGCCGTCTTCCAGTGGCGGCACGCCCTGGAGTTCGACCCGCCGGAGGACGCCGTGGATCGTCTCCAGGAGAAGATCGCCAACGGTCTTCCCGATGCCGGCGCCGACTGACGCCGCGCTCGACCTGACCGACGCCGCCACGGCGGCGCCGGTCCCGAGCGAAGCGGCGCCCGCGAAGGTGAACCTCGCCCTTCATGTGCGGGGCCGTCGGCCGGACGGCTACCACGACCTGGACACGCTCGTGGTCTTCGCCGCCGATGCCGACACGGTCGAGCTTGCCGAGGGCGGGGACGCACTCACGATCGACGGGCCGTTCGGGCAGCTCCTGCGGGGGGACGAGTCCGAGAACCTCGTCCTCCGGGCCGCCCGGCGGCTCGCGGCGCGCGCGGGGCGCTCATGGCCGGCGCTCCGCCTCACCAAGAATCTTCCCGTTGCGGCCGGCCTCGGCGGCGGCTCTGCCGATGCGGCTGCGACGCTGCGCCTGCTGACGCGGGCCTGGCGCCTCCCGCCCGGCGACGCGGACCTTGCCGCAGAGGGAATAGCGCTGGGGTCGGACGTGCCGATGTGCCTCCGGTCCCGGCCGCTCGTCGCTCGCGGTCGCGGCGAAAGGATCGAGGACGTCGTGTCTTTCCCGGCGCTCGCGATTGTCCTGGTGCATCCGGCGGTCGCGGTGAGCACCGGCCAGGTCTTCGCCCGCCTCGACGCGCCCGATGACCCGCCGCTGCCGGAGCTTCCGGATCGTTTCGAAACGGTCGCGGACTTCATCCGCTGGCTTCGCCCGACGCGGAACGGCCTTGCGGACGCCGCACGCGACATCGCGCCGGTGATCGGCAATGCGCTCCTGGCGCTCAGCAACACGGGCGCGATGTTTGCGCGGATGTCGGGGTCCGGCGCCAGCTGCTTCGGGATCTTCCCGTTCGCGGAAGCCGCCGAGCACGCCGCCCGGATCATCCGCGGCGCCGAGCCGGCGTGGTGGGTCTCGGCCACGACGACGGGCGGTTCCTGACATCAGGCGGAACCGCCAACCCCGCCCGACGTTTGCCGCACGGCGAGCGGGCGGGGTGGGGCGCACCCTCCACGGCGACTCGACGCGAGTCTTTCCCCGGAGGTTCTTATGGAAATCGACATTGGCACGATCCAGCCCATCGTGGCGCTCGCCGCAGGCATCCTGATCCTGCTCATCCCGCGGCTCCTCAACTACATCGTTGCGATCTACCTCATCATCATCGGCGTGACCGGCCTCATCAACTAGGCCGCGCGATAGCGGCGGGCCGCGTCACTCCGCGCGACTCGCCACCGGCGCCGCAGCGACCTATAGTCCCCTCCTTGTTTGCGGGAAGGGAGGCCCGGGCTTGATTTCGCCGTGCCATACCCTAGATATGCTCATGTTGAGCATAACTCCTCTTGCTGGAGGACACTGAAGGATGGCCATGTACCGTGACGGCCTTGCGACGCAGGGTGGATTTGCGCGGGGCGGACTGTCGGTCCTGCCGCGGCCCAACCTCGACTACACCGAGGAGGTCGCGCGCGAGACCGCGCCGATCTACGAGCGTGTCAGGCATTCGATCCCCGCGATCGAGTGGCCCGTCCACGCGCCCTACATCAAGGCGATCAACGACCTCAAGAAGGTCCGGAACGCCGTGATCCTGGCGCACAACTACCAGACGCCGCAGATCTTCCACGGCGTGGCGGACGTCGTCGGCGATTCGCTGCAGCTCGCCCGCGAGGCCTCGCGCACGGATGCCGCGGTCATCGTCCAGGGCGGCGTGCACTTCATGGCGGAAACGTCCAAGCTGCTGAATCCCGACAAGATGGTGCTCATCCCGGACCGCCGGGCCGGCTGCTCGCTCGCGGAATCGATCACCGGCGCCGACGTTCGCCTCCTTCGCCAGCGCTATCCCGGCGTGCCGGTCGTGACCTATGTCAACACGTCAGCCGAGGTGAAGGCTGAGAGCGACATCTGCTGCACGTCGGCCAACGCCCTTGAGGTCGTCGAGAGCTTCGGCGTCGATACCGTGCTCCTCATCCCCGACGAATACCTCGCGCAGAACGTGGCCGCGCGGACGAAGGTGAAGATCCTCACCTGGAAGGGCCATTGCGAGGTTCACGAGCGCTTCACGGCGGCCGAGCTATTGTCGTTCAAGGAGGCTCACCCGGGCCTCGAGATCATTGCCCATCCCGAGTGCCCGCCGGAGATCGTGGCGATCGCCGACTTCACGGGTTCGACCTCGGGCATGATCAAATACGTCAAGGACAACCGGCCGCCGAAGGCCCTCTTCGTGACGGAGTGCTCGATGGCTGCCAACGTCCAGGAAGCGGTGCCGGAGGTCGAATTCATCGGCCCCTGCAACCTCTGCCCCCACATGCAGCGGATCACCCTGCCGAAGATCCTCGACAGCCTCCTGACACTTTCCGAGGAGGTCACGATCGATCCGGATATCGCCGTCCGCGCCCGCCGCGCGGTCGAGCGGATGATCAACCTGCGGAACTGAACCAGGGCTCAGGGCCGGATGTTCGAGACCGAGACCGACAGCACCTTCCCGCCGCAGTCGCTGGCCGGCGTCGACGATGTCGTCATCGTCGGCGGCGGCCTGGCAGGGCTCTTCTGCGCCCTTCGCCTCGCGCCGCGGCCGGTCACGGTGCTGACCGCGGCGCCGCTCGGGCTCGGTGGCTCCTCCGCCCGGGCCCAGGCCGGCATCGCCGCCGCGCTCAGCCCCGGAGACAGCATCGAGTCGCATCTTGCCGACACGATCGCCGCCGGGGCGGGCCTGGTCGAGCCGCGGATCGCCGAACTGATGGTGCGCGAGGCGTCGGCGCGCATCCACGACCTCCTCGCCTACGGCGTTCCCTTCGACCGCGACCTTGCGGGCCGGCTCGCGCTGTCGCGCGAGGCGGCGCATTCGGCCGCGCGGGTCGTCGGCGTCGGCGGCGACAAGGCGGGCGCGACGATCATGCAGACGCTCGTTGCCGCAGTCCGCCGGACACCGTCGATCCGCGTCGTCGAGGGCGTCGTGGGCGAGTCGCTCCTGCATGAAGGGCCGTATGTCACCGGGGTCGTCGGCCGCCTCGCGGGACGGCGCGACCCGGTCTCCTTCCGTGCCCGGGCGATCGTGCTCGCGGCGGGCGGCATCGGTCACCTTTACGCCGTCACCACCAACCCGGCCGAGGCGCGTGGCGACGGCATTGCGATGGCGGCGCGCGCGGGCGCGGTGATCGCCGACGCCGAGTTCGTCCAGTTCCATCCCACCGCCATCGCCGTCGGCAAGGATCCCGCACCGCTCGCGACCGAATCGCTGCGTGGCGCCGGCGCCATCGTCATCGACGAGACCGGCGATCGCTTCCTCGCCCGCGTCGACGCCTCGGCCGAACTGGCTCCCCGCGACGTCGTCGCCCGTGCCATCCACGACCACCTTGCCGCCGGCCACGCCGTCTTTCTCGACGGCCGCACCAACCCCGGCGCGCACTTCGCAGAGGCCTTCCCCACGGTATTCGCCGCGTGCGTCGAGGCCGGCATCGATCCGGCGAAGGAGCCGATCCCCATCGCCCCGGCGGCGCACTATCACATGGGCGGCGTGCTGGTTGACGCGAACGGCCGTTCGACGCTCGAGGGCCTCTGGGTCTGCGGCGAGTCCGCCTCGACCGGCGCCCACGGCGCCAACCGCCTCGCGTCGAACTCGCTTCTCGAAGCCGTCGTCTTTGCCGCCCGCATCGCCGACGACATTGCCGGCACCATGCCGGCGGCAGCGGCGTCGGCGGCGGCCGGCGGTGTCCTCGCCGAAGCATCGCCACACGTGGACCCCGCGGCGCTGACACGCCTCCGCCAGACGATGACGGCCGATGTGGGCGTCGTCCGCACTGGCGCCGGGATCGCCCGCGCCCTTGCCGTCATCGCACGGCTCGAAGCCTCGCCAGGCGCCGCCTCGATCCGCAATCCTCTCGTCGCGGCCAAGCTCATCGCGACCTCGGCGCTGCTTCGCAGCGAAAGCCGGGGAGCGCATTTCCGCTCGGACCATCCGCTGCCCGATCCGCGCCAGGCCGTGCGGAGCCACATCACGCTCGCCGTGGCCGAGAAGGTGGCGGCGGAGGCCGATGATGCCGGGCACGGCGCCCCGCGCGCGCTGGCGCCGGCAGGCTGATGCCGGACATCCCGCCGCTGCCGTCGGGCCTCGTCGCCGAGGCCGTCCGCGTGGCGCTTGCCGAGGATCTCGGCCGCGCCGGCGACATCACGTCGGCCGCGACGATCCCGGCTGATCGTTCGGCGTCCGCCGTCATTGCGGCACGCCGGCCCGGCGTGGTGGCCGGCATGGCGTTCGCGGCAGAGGCGTTCCGGCAGGTCGATCCGGCCGTGCGTTTCACCGTGGAGCGCGACGACGGCGCGACGCTGGACGCCGGCGCCGTCCTCGCCCGCATCAGCGGCCCGGCCCGCGCCATTCTCGCTGCGGAACGCGTGGCGCTGAACTATCTCGGCCGCCTCTCCGGCATCGCCACGGCTACGGCCGAACTCGTGACGGCGGTCGCCGGCACCGGCGCCCGCATCGTCGATACGCGCAAGACGACGCCGGGCCTGCGCGCCATCGAGAAGTACGCCGTCCGCTGCGGCGGCGGCTCAAACCACCGCTTCGGCCTCGATGACGCGGTTCTCATCAAGGACAACCACATCGCCGTCGCCGGCGGTGTCGCGGTGGCGATCCGCGCCGCGCGCGCCGCGGTCGGGCATCTGGTCAAGGTGGAGGTCGAGGTCGACACCCTGGAGCAGCTGGCCGAGGCGATGACGGCGTCGCCGGACGCCGTGCTTCTCGACAATATGAATCCGGCGAAGCTTCGCGAGGCGGTGGCGCTGATCGCCGGCCGCTGCATCGCCGAGGCCTCCGGCGGTGTCACACCGGCGACCGTGCGCGCGATCGCCGAAACGGGCGTCGACGTCATCTCCTCCGGCTGGATCACCCACTCCGCGCCCAGCCTCGACCTCGGACTCGACATGGTGTGAGGGCGGTCGCTCTCGTTCCGGACACACGACGCTCGCCTGCGCCGACCACAACCCCCATTCGTCATCCCGGCCTTCGAGCGTGTGAAGAGATTCGGAGGAGGGTGAGCGGGCGTCGGTGGTGAGTTTCTGCGGGCGGCGCCCCCTCACCCTTTCGAGCCGAAGGGGAGCATCGCCCAGCGGACAAACCAGGCTCGGCAACTGCCTCGACAGATTCACGAAATCGGCTATGCCCCATCGAACTGGAACGCCATCAAAGCTTGTGCCGGTAACGTCACGCCAAGCATGAACTTCGCCGCCTAGGCGACTCGCGCGACTCGTGAACCCGGCCCTGTGGCTAGATCCAGCCGCCGCCATAGGTGCGATAGAAGATGTGCACGCCGATCTGCGCCATGCGCTGCATCTGCGGCGCCCAGTTCGGCCGGACATAGTTGGCGTGGTAGTGCGTCGCCGAGCCGATCTCGTCGAGGTAGATGGCCGTGCCGTCGATCTCGGAATTGGCGATCGCCTGGGCAATGGACCATGCGTTGCGATCGGTGACCACGTCGCGGATGCCGTCGCAGGCGAACGAGAACTGGCAGGCGTTGCGCATGTGCTGGTTCTGGTAGACCACGCCGCAGACCGTCCCCGGATAGGCCGGGTTGCGGAGCCGGTTGATGACCACCTGCGCGACCGCGATCTGGCCGCGGATCGGCTCGCCGCGCGCTTCGAAATAGACAGCCTCGGCAAGGCAGCGGCGCTCGGCTGCCGTTCGGGCGCTGTCGGGGATCGGGTTTGCCGCCCAGTTGTGGTCGTTGACCGGATCCGGCCTCGGGATGTCGAAGGCCGGCTTCGAGCGCGGCATGATCAGCGCCTCGAACGGCGCCTCGAAGGCGGCGGCGCCGGTGTCGGCATAGGCAAGCGGCGCCTGCGGGTCGACCGCGGCGACCATCACCGCCGCGGCCGGGGCGGCCTCGGGCGCCGGCTCCGCATCGCCGCGGCCCACCGGCTGGGCGGGCAGCGGCGCGGCGAAGGCGAACATGACGCCGGCGGTCGCGGGCGGCGTCGCGATGAAGACGTCCGCCTCGGTCAGGCGCGGCAGCATGCCGGTGACGCGGGGACCTGCGGCAATGAAATCGGAGTCTCCCTTGCCGAGGCGGTTGATCCGCGCGGCATCGGGCGTGACGATCGCGGCGGTGGCAATCGGGTCGATGCCGGGCGCGGCGGCGGCCGTCACTGCGCCCGAGAGCGCGATCGGCGTCGTTGACAAAAGGAATAGCGCGAGCGCCGCAGCGGTGCGGGCGAAGAATCGCAGCTCGGTCTGGCCCCGCGGCCGCGTCCTGTACAAACGCCCCACTCCACGCTTACGCAACACGAACGCGACCCGGCCGAACACGTCGGATCTTCATCAGTTTGAACTGGTTAACCTTGAAGCGGGGTTAACGCGCGCACGTGGCAGGCCTATTGCGGCGAAAGCCGGGCCGCACCGGGGCTGTCTCGCCTGTCGACTGGAGTGGCCACGCGCGGACTTCGTCGAGCCGTCATCACTTGCCTCCGTGAGTATCCTCCGGGAAGTTAGGCGGCACGGGGTACGGGGTGCATGATGACCAAGGACGGACGACCGTCACGTATCAACGACCTTCGCTACTTCTTCGGCCCGGAAGAACATTCGGGGTATCTCACGGGCTGTGAGGAAGCGGTGGCCTATGGCCGGCGGATGGCGATGTTTCTGAATGGCGAAGGGTTCAGCATGGGGCCGTACCCGGCATTGTACCTGCTGCTGAATCCGTCGATGGACCCCGGTGAGGTCGTCGTGACGGACTACGGCGGAGACTGGTGGCAACGCTACACGCACGTCGCCGTACCTGCAGACCTTCCGGGGCTGTCCAACGCGACCGAAATAGTGATGGACGCTACGGTGGCCGCCCTGCGGGCGATTCGGCCGGATCTCGATGTGGTGGTCAAGGCAGCGGATCGGGTCGTTCGCGAACACGGCAAGTCTCTGCGCTTCCTGATGAGGACGCAGACGACCAAGCGTTACCTCATCGAAAAATCCTTCAGCATCGGCGTATGGGAGCGTGTGCTCCGACCGCAGCTGGCGCAACATCCATCGTACATCTTCACCTCGTTGACTGACCTATCAACGGGCGAGTTCTTGGATGGTCCAGCACAGCCGCACCCATTCGACCACTACAGCGCTTTCATGTTCAACAAGCCCGTTCGGGTCTCTGAGATTGAAGCAAGGCTCAGCTCATTCGTGAGCCGTGAACGGCCACCGACATCCAAGCTTGTGAAGCCCCGCGGCTAGCCGGCCATCGGCGCAGGTTCGCTTCCGCGTTCCGCAGCCCGATCCGACCTGATCGCAGCCTGCGCAGCAGCGAGCCGGGCGATCGGCACGCGGAACGGCGACGAGGAGACATAGTCGAGCCCGACCTCGGCGAAGAAGGCGATCGATGCGGGGTCGCCGCCATGCTCGCCGCAGGCGCCGAGGATGAGGTCGGGTCGCGCCGCCCGGCCGCGCTCGACCCCGATGCGCACCAGCTCCCCCACGCCGTCGCGGTCGATCGTCACGAACGGATCGCGCGCCAGGATGCCCGCCCGTGCGTAGCGTCCGAGGAACGCCGCGGAATCGTCGCGCGAGATGCCGAGCGTCGTCTGGGTGAGGTCGTTGGTGCCGAACGAGAAGAACGCCGCCGAGCGGGCAATGTCGCCCGCCATCAGCGCCGCTCGCGGCAGTTCGATCATCGTGCCGACGGTGTAGGCCGGCGCTGCCCCGCGCTCGGCCGCGATCGCCTCCGCAACCTGCGAGATGCAAGCGATGACCGCATCGAGCTCGGCGCGATCAAGGACGAGCGGCACCATGATCTCGGGCGCCACGCCGCCGCCGGCGTCGAGCGCGGCCTCGAGGATGGCCCGGGTCTGCATCTCGATGATCTCGGGGTAGGTGATCGCGACGCGGACGCCGCGGTGGCCGAGCATCGGGTTGAATTCGGACAGCCCCTCGATGCGGTTGCGCAGGTATTCGGGCGCCATCCCCATCGTCTCGGCGAGCGCCGCGATCTCGTCGTCCTGGCGCGGCAGGAACTCGTGGAGCGGCGGATCGATCAGGCGGACGGTGACCGGCCGCCCGCGCATGATGCGGAAGAGCGCGAGGAAGTCCTGCCGCTGCACCGGCAGCAGCCGGTCGAGCGCCTTGCGCCGGTCGGCGATGGTCTCCGCGAGGATCATCTCGAGCATCACGGGCCGCCGCTCCGGCGCGAAGAACATCTGCTCGCTGCGGCACAGGCCGATGCCCTCGGCGCCGAACCTGAGCGCCGCCTCCGCATCCTCCGGCGTCTCCGCGTTGGCCCTTGTGCCGAGGCGCCTGCGCTGGTCGGCCCAGCCGAGCAGCAGCGTGAACTCGGGCGAGAGATCGGCGTGCCGGGTCGGCACTTCGCCGCTGAGGACCTGGCCGGTCGAACCATCGATGGTGATCACGTCGCCCGCCCGAAGCGTCCGCCCGCGCGCGAGCAGGACGTGCTGCCGCATGTCGATGCGGATTTCCGAGGCGCCGGTGATGCACGGCTTGCCCATGCCGCGCGCCACCATCGCGGCGTGGCTCGTGAGGCCACCGCGCGCCGTCAGGATCGCCTGCGCGCCGTGCATGCCGTGGACGTCCTCGGGGCTGGTGTCGGTGCGGACCAGGATGACGCGCCGCCCGAGCTTCGGCGCCGCCTCCGCCTCGTCGGCCGAGAAGACGATCTCGCCCGAGGCGGCGCCCGGCGAGGCCGGCAAGCCCACCGCGAGGACATCGCGCTTCGCGTTCGGGGCGATTGTCGGATGGAGGAGTTCGTCGAGCGAGGCGGGATCGATGCGCAGCAGCGCGTCGTCGCGGGAAATGAGCCCTTCCAGGGCCATCTCGACGGCGATGCGGACGCCGGCCCCCGCCGAGCGCCGGCCGGGTCGGGTCTGCAGCAGGTGGAGCTTGCCGTCCTCGACGGTGAATTCGATCTCCTGCATGTCGCCCAGCCGCCGTTCCAGGAGCGACGTGGCGGCGATCAGCCCGGCAAAGACGTCCGGCAGCCGGCGCGCGAGCGAATCGCGCTTGCCGAGGGCGTCGAGGATCGGCACGCGCTCGGTCGCCCGCGCCACGACGTCGTCGCCCTGCGCGTCGAACAGGAACTCGCCCGAAAGCGCCTTCCGGCCGGACTGCGGGTCGCGGGTCACGGCGAAGCCGGTGCCCGACGAGGGGCCGGTATTGCCGAACACCATCGCCTGCACGGTGACCGCGATTCCCCAGTCGTCGGGAATGAGGTGGAGCCTGCGGTGTGCCTTCGCCGCCGCTCCGTCCCAGGAGGCGAGGACGGCGCGAATTGCTGCGCGAAGCTGGCTGGCGGAGTCGGTGGGGAAGGGCTCGCCGGTCTCCTCCGCCACGATGCCGAGTAGCGCCCGGCACAGCGACCGGAGCTCCGCCGGCCTTGCGCCGGCCTCGGCGACGCGGTCCTCGAAGGCAGTGCCGTCGAGACCGAGCACGCGGTCCGAGAACGACTGGATGAAGCGGCGGAACGTGTCGAAGGCAAAACGCTGGTCGGCCCGTGCGAGCCCCGCGGCGACCTCCTCGGTGAGCCCGACATTGAGGATGGTGTCGAGGAGGCCCGGCATGGAGACGCGCGATCCGCCGCGGACCGCGAGGAGGAGAGGCCGCTCGGGGTCGCCGAGCCGCCGCCCGGTCGCCGCCTCGAGGCCGGCGACGGCATCCGCGATGATGTCCTCGAGGCCGTCGGCATCGCCGTCTGCGTTGCGCGAGTGGCGGCCGAACTCGGTCGTGAGGACGAAGCCGGGCGGCACGGGGAGTCCGAGCGCCGCCATTGCGGCAAGGCCTGCGCCCTTCGCCCCGAGGAGATCGGCGGTGGCGGGTCCGTCATCGCCGCCATAGCCGAACCTGCGGACGAGGTGCCGCGCCGGATGCGGCCGCCGCGCCGGGGGACGCCGCTTCTGGATCTTCACGCCCGTGACCCGAGGCGGAGGCCCGCACCGGGCCGTTCCAGAAGCACGTTCCGCCGGAAGCGGAAACGGGCCGCCGGACGCCCGCCGGTGGCGACGCTGGTCGTGCCGGTGGGCTCGACGAGCCCACCCGCATCGACGACGCGCCGGAAGTTCTGCTTGTGCACGTGGCGCCCCGCGATGGCTTCGACGGTCTGCTGCAGTTCGGTCAGCGTAAACTCCGGCGGGAGAAGTTCGAAGACCACCGGCCGGTATTTCAGCTTCGACCGGAGCCGCGAGATTGCCGTGGCAAGGATACGGCGATGGTCGTGCCGCATCGGGACGCCGAGGAGAGGGAGGCGATCGTTCGCCGGAACACGCCCGTCCCGCTGCGCCTCGACCACAAGGCCCGCTTCGTAAAGGAGCTCGTAGCGGTCCAGCACGCGCTCCTCGTCCCACGGCACGTCGCCGATGCCGAAGGCGAGGCGCAGGCGTTCGCGCCGGCCCAGAGCGCGTCCGGGCGGCGCCGCGAGCGGATCGGCCGTGCTCCACGCCTGGAGCGCCGGAAGGATGATGTCGTCGAGGAGCGGCGGACGATCCGCGCGGAAATCCTCCCACGGGAAGTAGTCGTACCACTCGCGCCATCGCCCGTCGGTGCCGGGCGGCTCGTCGTCATTGCCCTCGATCCGTGTCAGCGCGAGATAGCCCACCGAGACGACATGGTCGGCGTCGCCCCGCCGCGCCTGCCGGCCGCGGTCGCCGAAGGTGTAGAGCTGCTCGACATAGCCGAGGGAAAGGCCCGCCTGTTCCTCGACGAACGAGCGCAGACCGATCTCGAGCGTCCGGTGGCGCAGCGGGTCGAACGGACCGAGCGGCAGGCCGTCGACATCCTCGCCATCGCTCCCCGGTTGCCGGACGGCGAAGATTTTCGGCGTCGTCCCGTCGACCGCGACGATCACGGCGGAAAGGCCGATCTCGATCGAGGTGCGGACGGCCATTCAGGGGCGGAGCGGCAGCGCGAAGGGCGTGGACTCGATGCCCTCGACGCCCGGGCCAATTCCAGCGATCGCCGCCGACATCCGCCCCTCGCGCCCGAGCATCCGGTCGGCGATCGCCACCATCAGCGGGTTCGGAAAGGCCGTCGGCGAGGATTTCCGCAGGAAGGCGGCGATCTCGGCCTCGTCGCGGTCGGGCCTGGACGCACAGACCGTGATGAACGCTGCCGCTGTCGAGCGGCTGACGCCGGCATAGCAGTGGACGAGGAGCGGTCGTTCGCGGTCCCAGTCGTCCTGCACGAATTCGAGCAGCGTCCGGATGTGGTGCTCGGCCGGAAGGAGCACGCCCGGCCCACCGATCGTCATGTCGTGGAAGCCGAGGAAGAGGTGCCGGTCGGGCGGGATCACCGCCGGGCGGCGCACCGGCGTGCCGACATCGACGATGGTGACGAGGTGGCTCGCGCCGCTTGCGGTGGCGGTTGGCTCGAGGAGCGGCAGGGAGCAGACATGGACGGACGGCATGGCGGGACTCTACCCGCCCGGGACGGCCCGGTCACCGCTTTCGCGCAACGCCGCGTCCCTCAGCGCTTCGAACGCGGCGAGGAACCGCTTCTCGGCCTCTTCCGTCGGCCAGGGTTCGAGCTCGAGCCCGTCGGCGCTGAGGCCCGGCTGACCGAAGAATTTCAGTGCCTCTGCCTGTGCGAAACCGGCCAGCCGCGTCGCCTCGTGGAAAGCGGCGACGCGGTCGGCCGCCTTGATCGTCGCGGTCACCGACGCCGGCAGCGTCGCCGGCAGCTCGAACCGGCGGTGGATTGCGGCCAGCAGCCGGTGCTCGACCGCCTTGTAGTCGCCGCCGATCACCGCCTTGAAGGGCGAGATCATGTCGCCGATGACGTATTCGGGCGCGTCGTGGAGGAGGGCCGCGAACCGCCCGCGGGCGCCGACCTCGCGCGCCGTCAGCTCGACGATGCGGACGACGAGGATCGAGTGCTGCGCGACCGAGAACGGATAGACGCCGCTCGTCTGCCCGTTCCACCGCGCCACGCGGGCCAGCCCGTGCGCGATGTCCTCGATCTCGATGTCGAGCGGCGACGGATCGAGCAGATCGAGCCGCCGCCCCGACAGCATCCGCTGCCACGCGCGCGGCGGCTCGGCCGGAGGCTTACGCGGCGGCATGAGCGACCAGGCGACGAGGGGGTGGGGCAGCGAGAAGCGTCGGCAACGCGGTCAGCTCGCCGCAGCGTCAGGCCAGCCGAAGCGCGCCCAGGCAGGGATGGTGAGATGCAGCGCGACGCCGCCGGCGGTGATGGCGCGACCGTCGCGCAGCGCGTCGGCCGCGCGGTCAAGCCGGAGCGAGGCAAGGCCGGCGCTGCCGTCCGACGAGCCGAGTGTTCCGACCTCGATGTCTCCCACCATCACGGGCGTGCCGGCAGGCGGCAAGGCGGCGTCAGCCGTCACGGCAATCACGCGCCGCCTTGCCGTTCCGCGATGCTCCATGCGCGCGACCACCTCCTGGCCGGTGTAGCAGCCCTTTCCGAAATCGACCCCGCCGAGCTGGTCCATGTCGGCATCGTGCGGAAAGGCATCACCGAAGGCGAAATCTGCGCCGCCTTCGGGCACGCCGAGTCGGATGCGATGCGCGTGATAGGCGGCGGGTGTGGTGCGGTCTTCGTCGGGCAGCACCGCGGATGATGTCACCACGGCGCGGAGGCCAAGTTCCGGGAGGCGCGGGTCGGTCGCAACCAACTCGCCGGCGGGAACGAGCACATCTCCGCCCCATGCCGCGATCACGCGAAGCTCATCCGATCGATCGGCGATCTCCACCGCCGCGCGGAGCTTGTAGAAGCCGAGCCGCTTCGCCAGTTCGGCGGCCTTGCCGGCCGCCACGTCGAGGAGGAACCGATCGCCCCCAGCGTCATGGACAATGAAGTCGAAGAGGATCTTGCCCTGCGGTGTCAGCAGCCCGCCATAGCCGGCCGTCCCCGGCACGATGCGGCCGACATCGGTCGTGAGGAGGTTGTGCAGGAAATGGCGCGCATCGGGGCCCCTGACCTCGACCACGCCACGCTCCGGCAACTCCGTCCACGACCGGCCCATTCCTGCTCCGGCTACGAGCCCGCGACGCGAAGCAGCGGAGCGCCGGCGCTGGCGCCGCTACGGCTCCGGTCGGTGGAGTGGCCGCCGCGGCGCACCCGGGCTTCGATCGGGCGCTCGCTTGCCCATTCGGCCACCGCGTCGATGTCGTAGAAACGCGTCGCTTCCATCAGCATCCGGCACTCGGTCCAGATATCGCCGTCGACGAGCGGCATGAAGAGGTCGTGGACGTTGTCGACGCCGAGATAGGTACGGACGCCCGCCTCACGGAGCTTCGGATAGGGCGCGATGGAGTTGTGCAGCGGCGCTTCCATGCCGAGCATCTTCATCGACAGCGCCGCCGACGGGCAGATGACGATGCCGAGGTCGGCTTCCTTCACCTTCTCGATGATGCGGTCCTGTTCGCGCTCGTGCTTGGCCGAGAGCGAGATGGCGTGGATGCCGAAGACGCGGCCCTGCATGCCGTGCTCGATCGTCTTCTGGGCGAGGAGCTCCGTCTCGTTCTCGAGCGGGTTGTTCTCCTGGTCGATATGGACGTCGACCGGCTTGCCGAGGCGTTTGGCAAGGTCCAGCACCACGTCGAGATGCGCCTCCGGGCGAGGCCGGTCGCGCGAGGGCAGGCCGCCACAGTAGTCGGCCATCGTGCAGGCTTCGTGGTAGCGCTCGAAGGTCGCGGGATCGAGGACGCCTTCCAGCGGCTGGATGCCGATCTCGAACTGGATCTTGTCGGCGTAGCGCGCCTTCACCTCGACTGCCGCCCGGATCGGCAGGAGGCCGACGATCGAATCGGCGTCCACCATCGTCCGGCAGTAGGTGACGCCCTGCGCGATCATCGTCTCGAGGCCGCGGCTGATCCGCTCCACGAGGTTGTCGTGGGTGTAGCTCTGCTTGAGGTAGCGGTAGAGCTCCCACTTCTTCTGCATGTCGACCTGGGAGAGGCGGAGATTGTCCCGGGTGATCAGGTAGGCCTTGTCGAAATGGGCGTGGTGGTTGGCGAAGCCGCCGTGCTGGCGCACGAGGTCGAGGAAATGAAGCCGCAGGTTCCACGGTTCGCTCGGGTCGGCGATCTTGTACTGGAAGGTGCCGCGCTCGACGTCCTTGAGCACCTGCCGCAGCGTCGCGATGGCGACATCCGGATCGGTGATCAGCGGGATGCCGTTCTCGATCGACAGCCGGCGAATCGTCCGCGCGTCGGAGCTTTCGTCGTAGTCCTGGTCGCCGGTCAGGATGTTGACGACGAGGTCGAACCGGTTGTCCTTCAGGAAGGTGAGGATGTTCGGCGGCGCTTCGTCGGCGATCTTGTTGATCGCCGTGCTCTTCACGCCGTTGGCGGAGAGAAACCGGTGCGTCCCGGGCGTTGCGTAGATGTCGGCGTCGAGGCTGTGCAGCTGGCGGATGGTCGGGAGCAGGCGTTCCTTGTCGCCGATCTGCCCGGCCGAAATGAGGATCGTCTTCCGACGCTGCCGTGCCAGCAGCTTCAGATTGAACGCAAGCAGTTCGAGTGAGACCGCATCCGTCATGTCGTCGACCTCTCTTTGTGTGAGCGATCGGCCCGCGCCTGTCGGACCTGCCAACAGGTAGGCTCTGGCGACGACGATGGATAGACCTGCGGCGGGCTTATCGCCCGCTTTTTCCGCGGCAGGGCGCCGCGGAAAGGCGATAGTGCAATCAGGACAAAGGCGTGAGGGAGGCTACTGCAGCGTCCGGCTGAGCGTGAACTCCCGGTTCCGGATACGCCCCTCGAGGCTTGCGGCCAGTTCCGCCACCGCCTCCTCGCCGTACGAGATGATGAGGTCCGACAACGCCGCGAACAGTGCGGCATGGGCCAGCACGTCCGATTCGACGCCTTCGGCGACCGCGTCGTCCCATGCCTGGGTGAGATAGGCGAGCGCGACCTTCTTCTGCTCAGCGATCGGAACAGCGGTCTCGTTGTCAGCTTCGTTCATGTCGATCTCCCCGGGGCGTGGATCGCAAGCCGCGCGAATCTAACATGAATCAGCGGCATCGCCATGTAAGCGTGAACTGCCGGTTAACGGAACGCTAAAAAGGCGCCCCGTCGCGTTAATGCATCGCTAACCGAGCCCGTTCTTGACCGGAGCGACTCACGCCGGCGGATTGGCAGGGGCGGGGGTGCCGTACTGGGTGGCGATTGCCTCCGCAAGTGCGGCGCCGTCGGCACGGTAAAGGCTGATCGCCTCGACCGCCGCCGGCGTGCATTGCCGGTAGACCGCGGCAAAGCTGGAATAGCCGAGGTTGAAACGGTCGACGAGCTGGGCGTGGAATGCGGTTCCGGGTGCCTCTGCCTCGAGGACCGCGGTCATCTGGTCACGGTACGGCGACGGCGGATCGCACAGACCCGTGAGGTAGTGGAGGGAGCCGAGAATCTCGGCAAGCCGGCCGAGTTGCTCGGCATACGGCTTCTCCTGGGCGAGGATCGGTTGCGCGGTCGCCATGCAAAGGACGGCGGCAAGGACAAGGCAGAGGGTCGGGCGTCGCGTCATGGCGCGCGCGCGAGCGCGATTCGTGTCTGCGGCGTCAGGTTCAGGGCATCGGCCTCGCCGGCGGTGAAGAAAGCCGCTTCCACGGCATCGTCACCGGCCGCGAGCGATCCGCCGTCACGCGTGGCCGCGAAGGTGACGATGACGAAATGCACGGCGGCTTCGGCCCCCGCCACCGGTTCGAGGATCTCGAACACGCCATGCTCCTCGCCGATTGCTGCGACAAGGCCGGTCTCCTCGAGGCATTCGCGGCGTGCGGCGTCGCGAAGCGGCTCGCCGAACTCGACGCGTCCGCCCGGCAGGCTCCATTGGCCGGCGTAGGGTTCGTTGGCGCGGAGGACGAGGAGGACACGCCCGCGGTCGCGGAGGAACACGCTCACTCCGAGCCGTGGCAGTCTCCGGTCTGCGTCCGCCATCCCGTCCAGGCTAGCGCTTGCGCGCTCCGCCCGTGGACGCGCCGGGAGCTGCTACCGTCTCCCCGTCGTCCCGGCCGGACCCGGGGGCCCGCTGCGGCGGTGCGGACTGCATCATCTGCAGTTCGGGGTTGGCGATGTCGCGGTACTGTCCGAGCAGCGCACTCTCGCGCTTCAGGGCTTCGCGGGAGCGGAACGGTCGGTCGATCTGTGTCTTGGCAGTCACGGGTGCAACTTCGGGCGAATCACCGCCTGATGCGGCGGGCCCCTCCATTAAGGGGGCGACACCGTTACTCCGAGGTATAGGGCGTGACAAGGCGCGGCTGGCATGCCGCCGCGGAATGTCACGCCCCGTGTCGCCGGCGCTACCAGCCGCAGCTGCGCGCCGAGAAATCGTCCCACACCACGAGCGGCTCATCCACGAACATGCAGCCGAACCGCGTTGCGGTGCCGCGCGGACCATCCGGCACGGTCGGCCCGGCAAAGCCCTGGAAGAGAGCGTTGCAGGTTGCGCGCGTCCAGTCCTGCGGGACGACGATCATGTAGGTGTCCGCAGGCTGCGTATTGGCCGCGAGCGCGCCCCAGATCACGCTGCCGGCGCAGATTTTCACGCCGCCCGTGTCCGGGTTGGCGAACACCGCGTCGCCGGTGGGGCCGATCGGGCCGATCGGGCCGATCGGGCCGGCGGGACCCACGGCTCCGGGCGCGCCGGCCTCTCCGGCAGCGCCCCGCTCGCCGGCGGCACCGGCCGGGCCCCGTTCGCCCGCGGGACCCGCAGGACCCCGCTCACCCGCGGGACCTGCCGGGCCCCGTTCGCCCGCGGGACCTGCCGGGCCCCGCTCACCCACGGGACCCGCCGGACCCCGCTCACCCGCGGGACCCGCCGGACCCCGCTCACCCGCAGGCCCTGCGGCGCCGGCAGCGCCAGCCTCGCCGGCCGGGCCTCGTTCTCCAGCAGCACCGGCAGGGCCGCGTTCGCCCGCGGGGCCGCGCTCGCCCTGCGCTCCGGCAGTTCCCGGGGCGCCTGTCGGACCGGTCGGACCGCGGGCCCCGGTGGCGCCGCGCGGACCTGCGGGGCCTTCGGCTCCGGCAGCGCCCGTCTCGCCGGCGGGACCGCGCTCACCACCCGGACCCGCCGGACCCGCCGGACCAGCCGGACCCGCCGGACCAGCGGGGCCGGCCGGTCCGGGGACGCCCTGCGGCCCCTGGACACCGGCGACGCCCTCGCCCGCCGGGCCTTGCGGTCCGCAATTCGCAATGAGGACTCCGTCGCGCCGCTCGCTCCCCGCAATGAGGTCGACCATGCAGGCCGGCGGCATGTACGACACCTCGAACCGGAAGACGCCGCGGCCGTCCGCAAGGGCCGTGAACTCGGTCCCGTCGATCGAGACGGTCTGGTCCGCCGCATCCGTCCGGCCGGCGATGACGAGTTGTCCGCCGGTGATCGTGGCCTGGTTGATGCTGATTTCCGCCAGTGCGGACGACGATCCGGCAACCGCGAGGATCGCGGCAAGGCCGATGCGGGCGCGCGTCATGGCTTCTTCCCCCCAAGAATTTCTATCGAGCGCCGGCCCCCTCAGGCAGGCGGGACAGTGTTAACGCTCATCTAGCGCCGGAACAATGACAGGACTTCGACGACGTCAGGGCCGGCAAGCCTGCTGATGGCCACGGGGAACACGGCACCTTCGCAAGGATATGGAACGGCACATGGGCCGCCTCGGGCGCCCGTTGCCGGCAGGCGGCCGACGTCACGTTGCGCATCGCCACCCAACCAACAATCTTGTCGCCTCGCAGCGAGGACGCTATTTTTCATGGCGTTCGAGATTTTGGCTCTGCCTTGTCGATCGCTCCTACCGAGCCTCCCAAGTCACCGCTGAGTTCGAAGAGCCGGTCCGAATGTTTCGCACCGGCGGTTTCACCTCCGGGTGACCGAGAAAGAGGAGGCCATGATGGCCACGGGTACTGTCAAGTTCTTCAATACGCAGAAGGGTTTCGGCTTCATTGCCCCGATCGGTGGCGGTCCGGACGTCTTCGTCCACGTGACCGCCGTCGAGAAGGCCGGGATGCGGACCCTCGTCGAGGGCCAGAAGGTGAGCTACGAGGTGGTGATGGAGCGCGGCAAGCCCGCGGCCGGCAACCTCGCACCCGCCTAGTCCGCGCGGGCAGGTGCCCGCACGATCAATCGAAAGGCCGTGCTCGCACGGCCTTTTTTCGTTTCGGGTGTGGGCATACGGCCATGCACCCGCCGGACGGAGCGGCTCGCGCTGGCGGTGTTGGGGACGGGGGCGCTGCCGTGACCGGCGCGGGCGGGCTCGGGATACCCGTGGAACCGAGGAGCGATGGTCGGAGTGGCAGGATTTGAACCTGCGGCCCCCACGTCCCGAACGTGGTGCGCTACCAGGCTGCGCTACACTCCGCCGCTCGGTGGGCGCCTTATACCGATGGGCCCGGGCAGCCGCAACGCCCCAGGACGACCTTTCGTCGTCCGCAGCGAAAATGGCGCGCCACAACCGGGTCCCCGCGTCGAACGCCGTGCGCCAACACGGCCCCTGCGCTACGATTGCCCACGCGGAGCGCAGTCGCTACGAAGGCGCGGCGCCGGCGGGCCGGCGCGGCATTGGGGCGTAGCCAAGCGGTAAGGCAGCGGGTTTTGATCCCGTCATTCCCAGGTTCGAATCCTGGCGCCCCAGCCAATCTGACTCGCACGCTGGAGAACCGGTGCGCATCGACGTCCACCATCATTTCCTGACCCGGGGCTACCTCGCCGCACGCGAACGCCACGGCATCCGGACCGGACCGGGCTTCGAGAGTGCGCTCGCCTGGACCCCGGAGGGCTCGCTGGCGCGGATGGACGAAGCCGGCGTCGACGTGGCGATCCTGTCGCACACCTCGAACTGGACGCCCTACGATGCCCACGAAGCTGGCGACCTCACGCGGGAGGCGAACGATTTTGCCGCGGGGCTCGTGAAGGCGCACCCGACGCGCTTCGGGTTTTTCGCCGCGCTGCCGATGCCGGATGTCGCCGCCAGCCTTGCCGAGATTGCGAGGGCGTTCGACGTCCTGGGCGCCGACGGTGTCTCGACAACCACCAATTACGGCACGTCGTGGCCAGGGGATGCGCGGTTCGATCCGGTCTTCGCCGAACTCGACCGCCGCGCCGCCGTCGTGTTCGTCCATCCGCAGGCGCCGGCAGTGGCGCTGGGCCTCGTGCCGCCCGTGCCGGACGCGACGGTGGAGTTCATGTTCGACGTCGTGCGCTGCATCACCGCGATGCTGTTCCGCGGCACGTTCACGCGGTTCCCCCGCATCCGGTTCATCTTCACCCACGGCGCCGGCGGCCTTCCGGCGCTTGCCGACCGGATCGACCGCAATGCGAGGCTTCAACCCGCTGTGGCCGAGCGGCTGCCCGAGGGCGCCATCGCGGCGCTTCGGCGCCTCCATGTCGACATCACCACCAGCACGAGCGCGCCATCGGTCGCAGCGCTCCGCGCGTTTCTGCCCGGTTCGCAGCTTCTCTTCGGCTCGGACTTCCCGTTCGTTGCTCCGGCCGTCACCGCCAGTGGCCTTGCGGCGTCGGCGTTCACCGAGGCCGAGCGCGCGGCCATCGACTCGGTCAATGCGCTCCGACTCTTCCCGCGCCTTGCGCGATCCTAGCCGGCGCGAAGGCTGAAGCGGCCGATCCGGAGCAGCGATCGCGTCTCGGCCGGCGGCATGGCGCCGGCCGGGGAAAGGCCGGCGGCGAAGGTCCGGATCAGGCGGACGAACGAATCCTCGATATTGGCGCCGGTGCCGAATGCACCATTGGCGTCGAGCGAGACGAAGCCATGAACGATGGCGCGCACGGCGCGGACGGCATGGAGCGCATCGCTCCCCGTGATGCCGAACCCTTCCAGCACCGCCGAGACGACACCCACGAACATCCCGCCGGCCGCCTCGATCTCCTGGTCACCGGGCTGCGTCGCCCGGAGCGTTGCTGCGTAAAGGCCCGGGTGTTCGCGCGAGAATCGCCAGTAGGCTTTCGCAAGCGCCACCAGCGCGTCCTCCTGCGACAGGCCGACCGTGGCATGGATGATGCGGGCGTTCACTTCGCGCAGGCCCTTGAGGGCCACGCCGCGCTGGATGGCATCGAGGCCGGCGACGTGCTTGTACAGGGAAGGGGGCTTCACCCCGAGCCGCTCGGCCAGCGCCGCCAGCGTGACGGCGTCCATCCCCTGTTCGTCCGCGAGCGCGGTGGCGGCGTCGATGACGCTTTCGGCGGTAAGTCCAACCCGAGGCACGGGGCGTTCTCCTTCCGCGGTCGGGACCTGCGAATCATCGTCGCAGCCCTCGGCTAAAGAGATTAGCCCGAATCGCGGCCGGCGCCACGGGGTGCCGGACCGGGCCGCCAAGGCTCGGGACGGCTATCCCCTGACGAGGAAGAGCGCCCCGAGCGGCGGCAGAGTCAGGCTGATCGACTGGGCCTGGCCGTGCGCCTCGATGGGTTCGGAGTGGACGCCGCCACCATTTCCAATGTTGCTGCCGCCATAGACGGCGGCATCGGTGTTGACCGCCTCGCGGTAGAAACCCGGCTCAGGGACGCCGACCCGGTAGGTCTCGCGCGGCACCGGGGTGAAGTTGCACAGGACGAGAACGTCCGGTCCGCTGTCGCCGCGGCGGGCCCACGCGACCACGCTGTTAGCCGCATCGTCCCCGATGAGCCACTGGAACCCCGCCGCGTCGCAGTCGCGCTGATGCAGCGCGGGCTGTTCCCGGTAGATGCGGTTGAGGTCGGAAACCAGCTTCTGCACCCCACGGTGGAGCGGTTCGTCCACCTGGTGCCAGTCCAGGCTCTGGCGGTGGTTCCACTCGCCCTGCTGTCCGAACTCGCTCCCCATGAAGAGGAGTTTCTTCCCCGGATGGCCCCACATGAAGGCGTAGTAGGCGCGCAGATTGGCGAAACGCTGCCAGTGGTCGCCGGGCATGCGGCCAAGGATCGAGCCTTTGCCGTGCACCACCTCGTCGTGGCTCAGCGGCAGGACGAAGTTCTCCGAGAAGGCATAGAGCAGCCCGAACGAGAGGTCGCTGTGGTGGTAGCGGCGATGGATCGGATCTTCCTTCATGTAGCGGAGCGTGTCGTGCATCCACCCCATGTTCCACTTGAAGCCGAAGCCCAGGCCGCCGGTGTAGGTTGGGTGCGAGACCCCACCGAAGGCCGTCGATTCCTCCGCGACTGTGATGATCCCCGGGGCGTTCGCATAGGCCGCCTCGTTGAGGCGGCGCAGGAAGGCGATCGCCTCGAGGTTCTCGCGGCCGCCAAACTGGTTCGGCACCCACTCGCCGTGCTTTCGCGAGTAGTCGAGGTAGAGCATCGAGGCGACGGCATCGACCCGAAGGCCGTCGAGCCGGTAGCGTTCGAGCCAGAAGCGCGCATTGGCGGCCAGGAACGCCGCGACTTCCGCCCGGCCGAAATTGTAGATCGCCGTCCCCCAGTCCTGGTGGAAGCCCTGGCGCGGGTCGGCGTGCTCGTAAAGGTGCGTGCCGTCGAAATAGGCGAGCCCGTGAGCATCGATCGGGAAATGGCCCGGCACCCAGTCGAGGAGGATGCCGATGCCCGCCTCGTGCGCGGCGTCGACGAACGCCATGAAGTCCTCGGGCGTCCCGAAACGGCTCGTCGGGGCGAACAGCGACACCGGCTGGTAGCCCCACGACCCGTCGAAGGGGTGCTCGGTGATCGGCAGCAGTTCGATGTGGGTGAACCCCATCTCGAGCACATAGGGAATCAGCCTGGCGCCAAGCTCGCGGTAGGTCAGCGGCCGGCCGCCCTCCTCGGGGACGCGCATCCACGAGCCGAGATGCACCTCGTAGATCGAGATCGGCTCCTTGCGCGGATCGTCGCGGAAGCGGGCCGATTCCGCCCGCGGCGTCGCCGGAAACACCGGCAGGTCGTAGACGATCGACGCGGTCGCCGGCGGCATCTCGGTTGCGAAGGCGAACGGGTCGGCCTTGAGCGGGAGGAGAGCCCCCGACGGGGTCCGTATTTCGTACTTGTAGCGGCGGCCGGTGACGACGCCGGGGATGAACAGCTCCCACACGCCGGCGTCGTGCCGCAGCCGCATCGGGTGGCGCCGCCCGTCCCAGCCGTTGAAATCGCCCACCACCGAAATGCGCTGGGCGTTCGGCGCCCACACCGCAAAGCGAAAGCCCTTGATCCCGTCGACCGTCAGGGCGTGGGCGCCAAGGATATGGAAGGGCCGGTCCGATCCGACGTCGCGCAGCGAGGAGAGTTCGTCGCCGGTGATCGTCGTGCCGAACGAGTAGGGGTCGTGCTCGACCGTCGACCCGGCGGCGCTGTCGACCGCGAGGCAATAGTCGGGCTTGCCGTCCGACTTGATCGTCGCGATGAAGAATCCGGCCGGGTGCGCCCGGTACATGGGGGCAAGGGCACGCTTCTCGTCGCGGCTGATGACGACGACGCGGCTCGCATGCGGCAGCAACGCCCGGATTTCCCACTGGCCTGGGGCGATCTCGTGCGGCCCGAGAACCGAGAACGGGTCGCCGTGCCGGGCCGACACGAGCGCCTCGATGACGTCGGCGCGCAGGACTTCCGACGAACGGGCCGGCGTCGACGGCATAGCTGGCGGCGGCGACGTTGACGATGCCATCGCGGTCGCGGACGACGACATTTCCCCCGCGGTGGCGGCGGACGGTGGCGCCTTTCGTTCCCTCGCTTTCGCAGCTGGCCGGACCTTCGCTGCGGCGGCTGCTTCTGCCGCGGACCCGGCTGAAGCGGAGCTGGACGTCGCCTCGGCCATGGACTCGCCCTTCGCCTTCCCGCGCGTCCGGGTGGGCGTGGCTTTGTCGCGGGGAGGACTGTCGGCCATTGGTCAGGCTTTCGTTTCGAGGATCTCGATTACACCCCGGGCCGGCGTGCCGATCCAGTCCGGACGGTTGTTGGCCTCGTACACGATCTCGTAAAGCGCGCGCGTCAGGAGGTGGAATCGGAGAAGGCGGGCCCGGTCCGTTCCGTCTGCGACCCAGGCGGGCGTCCCGGTCGCTGCCGCCTCATAGGCGTCGAGGAAGGCGGCGTCGACCGCCTTTCGCCATTCCGCCGAATACGCCGCGGCCGCGCCGGCCTTCTCGGCGAAGCGCTGCGCGATCGACTGCGTCGCTGCCTCGGCGGCATAGGCAAAGGACCGGAGCATGCCGGCAACGTCGCGCAGCGGCGTGTCCTTGGTGCGGCGGGCCTCCGTCGACTTGCCGGGCTCGCCCTCGAAATCGACGATGATCACGTCGTCCTTGGCGATCAGCACCTGGCCGAGGTGGAGGTCGCCATGGACCCGCGTCCGCATTGCGTCGGCCGGCGTCGCCGCCAGCGTTCCGAGTAGCGCGAGCACGTCGGCATGGCGGGACCTCAGGGCATCCGCCGCTTCGTTCGAGCCTGCCGGGATTGCGCCGAGCGCGGCGAACGCCTGATCGGCGACCGCCGTCGATGCGGCGAGTTGGGCCGCCATGTGATCCGTTCCGATCGGCTCGGGCGCGAAGAAGGCCTCTGCGGACGGACGGGCGAGGGCGGCGTGGAGTTCACCGATGCGGCGGCCGATGATCGACGCGTAGCCGAGGAAGCGATCCTGCGATTCCGTTGTGACCTCGGCCGGTGTCGCCACCACGTCGAGGTCGAGGTCGCGCTTCAGTTCGTCGATGGCGAGCGTGGCCGCATCGCCCTGGTTCGGGACGAAGGCCTGGAGGACGGCGAGGGCAGTCGGCGTGCCGTCGGCGGCGATCAGTTCCACCGAGCCGAGCGCTGCCGGAATGTTCGGGAAGCGGGCCACTTCGGTGAGGTAGCGTCCCATCTCGATGTCCGGATGGATGCCGGGCTTCAGGACGCGGAACAGCTTCAGCATCATCGTCTTGCCGAGCGCGATGGACGTGTTGCTCTGCTCGACGCCAAGCCGCTTCACCTCGGCCGGGTCGATCGTCACGCCTTCCGGCAGCGCCGGCGTCGACAGGAACCGGATCGCCCCTCCCGACGCCGTCTGGATCGTGAGATCATCCTGGATGGCGGCAAGGACCGACAGGGCGAAGTCGGGCGCGTCGGCAGCGCCGTAGAGGAGCCCTGTCCGGGCGCCGCGCCGGGCGCGGGCGATCGCCGAGGCAAGGAGCGTGTCGTCCTCGCTGTCCTTGTAGGCGAGCGGCATGAAGTAGCTCTGCTTCGTGCCGCCACGGAGTGTGACTGTTACGGTCGGGAGCAGGTAGCCTTCGGTGCCGCTCCTCGTCTCGAGGACGGCGAAGTCGTCGAGTGCGGTGGTTGCGATGCGGTCCTTCTTGCCCGCGAACCAGCGCTGGCTTGCGATGTGGCCGGGTGCGATCGTCCGCTCGAAGGCGGTCTTCTCGCGGCCGCTCAGCACCGAGGACAGCTTGTTCGAGAGGACGAGCGTGAACAGCTCCGGCGCGAGGGGAGGCGTCGTGGTCGCTGCGGCAGCCGTCAGCGTGAACCAGTAGAAGCCGTAGGCCGACAGCGTGAGCTGGTAGTACCCGTCGCCGATCATCGGGAACGGCTCGCCACCCGTCATCTCGGTCGGCACCATGCCCTTGAGGTCGGAGAGGTCCAGTTCGACCGCCTGCGGTGCGCGCGAGACGTTGGCGACGCACAGGACGCGCTCGTCGCCGAGCTCCCGGATGTATGCGAGCACCTTCCGGTTGCTCGGCAGGAGGAAGCGGAGCGTGCCGCGGCCGAACGATTTGAGGTTGCGGCGGATCGCGAGCATCCGGCGCTCCCAGGAAAGGAGGCTCGACGGCGTCCGCTGCTGCGCCTCGACGTTGACGACGTCGAAGCCGTAGATCGGGTCCTGGATCGCCGGCAGGAAAAGGCGCGCCGGGTCGGCCTTCGAGAAGCCGCCGCTCCGGTCGGGCGACCATTGCATCGGGGTCCGGACACCGTCGCGGTCGCCGAGATAGATGTTGTCGCCCATGCCGATCTCGTCGCCGTAATACAGGATCGGCGTGCCGGGCATGGACAGGACGAGCGAGTTCATCAGCTCGATCTTGCGCCGGTCGTTCTCGAGCAGCGGCGCGAGGCGCCGGCGGATGCCGAGATTGATCCGCGCCCGCCGCTCGGCGGCGTAGAAGCTCCAGAGATAGTCGCGCTCCTTCGACGTCACCATTTCGAGCGTCAATTCGTCGTGGTTGCGGAGGAACACCGCCCACTGCGTCCCTTCCGGGATTTCGGGCGTCTGGCGGAGAATGTCCGTGATCGGGTGCCGGTCTTCCTGCGCGATCGCCATGTACATGCGCGGCATCAGCGGGAAGTGGAACGCCATGTGGCATTCGTCGCCATTGCCGAAATACTCGGCGGTGTCCTCGGGCCACTGGTTGGCCTCGGCGAGGAGCATCCGGTCGGTGTAGCGGACATCGAGCGCGGCGCGGATCTTCTTGATGACCGCGTGCGTCTCCGGGATGTTCTCGTTGTTCGTTCCGTCGCGCTCGACAAGGTACGGGATGGCGTCGAGCCGGAGGCCGTCGACGCCCATGTCGAGCCAGTAGTACATCGTGTCGATGACGGCCTGGAGGACCTTCGGGTTGTCGAAGTTGAGGTCCGGCTGGTGGCTGTAGAAGCGGTGCCAGTAATAGGCCTTCGCCACCGGGTCCCACGTCCAGTTGGACGCCTCGGTGTCGAGGAAGATGATGCGGGTATCCTCGTACTTCTTGTCGGTGTCGGACCAGACGTAGAAATCCCGCGCCGCCGAGCCCGGCTTCGCCTTCCGCGCCTTCTGGAACCAGGGATGCTGGTCCGAAGTGTGGTTGATGACCAGCTCGGTGATGACGCGGATGTCGCGCTTGTGCGCTTCCCTGATGAACTGCTTGAAGTCCGCCATCGTCCCGTAAGACGGGTTGATGCCGCGATAGTCCGCGATGTCGTAGCCGTCGTCGCGCAGCGGCGAGGGGTAGAACGGCATGAGCCAGATCGCCGAGACGCCGAGGTCCTTGATGTAGTCGAGGCGCTGGATCAGGCCCTGGAAATCGCCGATCCCGTCATTGTTCGCGTCGAAGTACGACTTGACATGGACCTGATAGATGATCGCGTCGCGATACCAGTCGGTCTGAGTGCGGTCGATCATGCGGACCTTTTCCGGCGTTCAGGAGAGTTGATGGCGGTGGATGTGATCGAGTGCGTCGGGACGGAGGCGTTCCAGGCGGTGTGGCCGGTGATGCGGCAGCTTCGCAGCACGATTTCGGAGGATCAGTTCCTGGCGCGGGTGAAGGCCGCGCAGGGCCAGGGTTATCGTCTCTTCGCTGCCTTCCAAGAAGGCCGGCCGATCGGAGCGATCGGCTGGCGGATCGTGGACGACCTCGCATCGGGGCGCTCCCTGTATATCGACGATCTCGTGGCGGATGAAGCCGCCAGAGGGACAGGCGTCGGCCGATCCTTGATGGATTTCGCCCGCGCCCACGCCGCCCGCCTCGGCTGCACCCAGCTCCGCCTCAACAGCGGCTTCCAGCGCAAGGGCGCGCACGCCTTCTACGAGGCCATCGGCCTGCCGCAGCGCGGGTATGCGTATGGCGAGGCGGTGCCGTTCGGGGCATGAGCCGAGAAAGCGCTCCGTCCCTTCCTTCCCGCTCGTCTTCCCCGGGCTTGACCCGGGGACCCATGATACCCCGCCCACACGCCGCGCGATGCGGCTGCAGCGTCATCGATCGATTCTTCGTGGGTTGCCGGGTCAAGCCCGGCATGACGAGGGAACGGTCAGGACAAGCCTGCCCTGGCGCCTGTCCTACGCCCCGGCGACGAGAGCGACGAGATCCCCTTCTTCAGCACGTTCAGGTCCACCGGCCCTGCCACCCCGTCGACCGTTCCGGCGTTATGGTACTGCCACACGACCCAGTCGGCATTCCCCGGTTCCCACGCGATCGAGCGCCGCCACAGCGGCCGCTCGGCGATTGCATCGCCATAGTCGGCAAGGAATGCCTCTGTGGCGTAGTAGAGCACCTCGCGGCCAAAGCGGGATTCGACGGGGGCGAGGAATGCGTCGAGCTCGGCGCGGAGTTCGGCTCCCGTCGGGCGGCGGTCGCAGTTGCCGCCATATTCGAGGTCGACCACCGGGGGCAGGGTGGTCATGCCATCCGGAACGGTGGCGAGGAAGTTCGCGGCCTGGTCGGCGCCGGGGCGGCAGAAGGTGAAGAAGTGATAGGCGCCGACGGCGAGTCCGGCCTCGAGCGCGCCGTCGAGGTTGCGGGCGAACTCGCGGTCGCGATGGTCGCCGCCCTCGGTCGCCTTCATGAACACGAACGCCACGTCATCCGCGGCGACGCGCGCCCAGTCGATCTCGCCCTGATGGTGCGAGACATCGATGCCGCGCACCGGGAACCGGACGCGGTCGGGCTCGTAGTTGCGGTAGGCGAGGTAGCCACCGGCCGTGCCGGCAGCGAGGATGACGATGGCCGGGAGGGCGTAGCGGAGGAAGCGCAACGGCGGGAAGTCTCGGTTGAGGCGCGGGACCGTGGCCGGGCGTTATGGCGCGAGGAGGGCACGAGGCCGGTAACGTCAGCCGTGCCCGAGGTTGAACTGGTAGTAGATGAAGCCCTCTTCCTTGGTCGGGTCGAAGCGGCGGTAGAGCTCGCGCGCCGGCGTGTTGTCCGGCTCGGTGCCGAGCCAGGCTTCCCCGCAGCCGAGCTCGCGCCCCCAGGCGAGCATCTCCGTCATCATCCGCCGCGCAATTCCCTGCCGCAGCCACGCATCCGCGGTGCCGACCTCGTCGATGTAGAGCTCGGCAATCTTGTCCGGGTGACGGTGGACGACGGCTGCGCACTGGCCGACGACGACCCCGTCGGCGAGCGCGAGGACCATCAGGTGGTTGGGCTCGGCGAGGTATGCCGCGACGCGGTCGGGGCGGACAGGCTCGTCGAAGGCGTCAGGGTCGACGCGGTCGAAGAGGGCGGCATCGGTGGGGCCGAGGCGTCGGATGAGGATGTCGTTCATCGCCCGAAATTAGCCGCCGCAGTCTGACTCGTCATCCCGGCGGAAGCCGGGACCCATGGGGTCGCCGACGCGCCTTGCCGGGTCACAATAGGCCCCGGCCTCCACCGGGGTGATGAAGGAGAAGGAAGGTACTGGCGGATCCGACTACCCCGCCTGACGCCGCCGCAGATACTCGCCCGTCAGCGACCCCTTCTTCTCCATGATTTCCCCCGGCGTCCCCTCGAACACGATCTTCCCGCCCTCGCGGCCGGCGCCCGGCCCGAGGTCGATGATCCAGTCGGCGCGGGCGATGACGTCGAGATTGTGCTCGATGATGATGACCGAGCCGCCCTTGTCGACGAGGCGGTCGAACAGGCCGATGAGGCGGGCGGTGTCGCTCATGTGGAGGCCGGTCGTCGGCTCGTCGAGGACATAGGTCTTTGCCTCGGCGCCGAGTTCGGTCGCGAGCTTCAGCCGCTGGCGTTCGCCGCCCGACAGCGTCGAGACGGACTGGCCGAGCGTGATGTAGCCGAGGCCGACGTCGTCGAGGGCCTGGAGGGTCGGCACGATCGCCTTCTCGGTGAAGAAGTCGAGCGCCTTCGTCACCGACATCGAGAGGATGTCGGCGATCGACTGGCCGCGGACCTTCATCGCCAGCACCTTCTCGGTGAAGCGCTTGCCGTCGCAGGTCTCGCAGACCGTCTCGACCGGGTCGAGGAACGCAAGGTCGGTATAGGTGATGCCGAGGCCCTTGCAGGTCGGGCAGGCGCCCTTCGAGTTGAACGAGAACATCGCGGGCTGCGTCTTGTTCGCCTTGGCGAACAGCTCGCGGATCGGGTCCATGATCTCGGCGTAGGTCGCCGGCGTCGAGCGGGACGACGCGCCGATCGCGCCCTGGTCGATCACCACCGCATCGGGATAAGCGGCGAGGAATTCCTCGGAGATCAGCGAGCTCTTGCCGGAGCCGGCGACGCCGGTCACCACGGTGAACACGCCCTTCGGGATGTCGACCGACACGTCGTGGAGGTTGTTGCGGGTGACGTGCTTCAGTTCGAGCTTCCCGGTCGCCTTCCGCGGCTTGTCCTTCACCGGCAGCACCTCGCGGAGCGCGGCGCCCGTCAGCGTGTCGGCCTTCTTGAGCCCCGCGAACGTCCCCTCGAACATGATCCTGCCGCCGTTGATGCCGGCCTTGGGACCGACGTCGACGACGTGGTCGGCGATGGCCATCACGTCCGGATCGTGCTCGACGACGAGCACCGTGTTGCCCTTGTCGCGGAGCT
>JAHCJY010000009.1 GCA_026126065.1 Bauldia sp.
GAGATCAGCGACGCGATGCTCGAACTCGGCTGGGGCCCGTACCAGACCGACCACGAGGATGCGAACGGCCAGTTCGAGATGAACTGGGAGTATGACGATGCCCTCGTCACCGCCGACCGGCACTCGTTCTTCAAGTACATGGTGAAGTCGATCGCCGAGAAGCACGGGCTCCGCGCGACGTTCATGCCAAAGCCGTTCGGCGAGCTGACGGGCAATGGCTGCCACATGCATGTCTCCGCCTGGCGGGACGGCGCGAACGTCTTCGCCGACGACAAGGGCGAGCTCGGCCTGTCGGCCAGCGGCTACGCATTCATCGCCGGGCTGCTGCAGGCGGCCCCCGCGCTATGCGCCTTCCTCAATCCCACAGTCAATTCGTACAAGCGCATCAGCGCGCCGCGCACCGTGTCGGGCGCAACCTGGTCGCCGAGCTCGATCAGCTACACGGGCAACAACCGCACGCACATGATCCGGATTCCAGCCGGCGGACGGTTCGAGCTGCGCCTCGGCGACGGCGCGATGAACCCCTATCTCGCGCCCGCAGCCGTCATCGCGGCGGGCATGGACGGCGTTCGCAACAAGCGCGATCCGGGCAAGCGGCTCGACATCAACATGTACACCGAGGGCCACACGGTCACCGGCCTGCCGCGACTGCCGCTGAACCTCCTCGACGCGCTCCGCGCGCTTGGGGAAAGCACCGCGCTCGCGTCGGCTCTCGGCCCCGTGGTCCCCGCCTATCTCGGCCTCAAGCACGCGGAGTGGCACGAGTTCTCGCGGCAGCTCACGTCGTGGGAGCGGGAAACCACGCTCGACTGCTAGCGCCGCCGCCGCGCCGGCGCCCAAGCGTCCGGCACGCCGCCCACACACCTTCAGGAGAATGGAATGACTGAGGGCCACGTCCTTCGGCTCTCGTGCGAGGACCGACCGGGCATCGTCGCCGCCGTGTCGGGGTTTCTGCTCGAATGCGGTCGAAACATCCTCGATGCGCAGCAGTTCAGCGACGTCGCGGCCAACCGCTTCTTCATGCGGGTCGTCTTCAACGAGGCGCTGCCCGGCGCGCCCGGCAGCGAGGAGGTCACGGCGCGCTTTGCGAAGACCGCCGAGCGCCTCGGCCTGTCATGGAGCATGCGCTCGCTCGCAACACCGCAGCGCGTGATGATCCTTGCCTCGAAAGCCGATCACTGCCTGGTTGATCTCCTTTACCGGCAACGGATCGGCGAACTCGCCATGAACGTCACCGCGGTGGTGTCGAACCATCCGCGCGAGACGCATGCCGCCGTGGCGCTGGGCGCGATCCCGTTCCACTATCTGCCGTCGACGCCGGCAACGAAGCTCGTCCAGGAGGAGCAGATCCTGCGCCTCGTCGAGGAAACCGGGACGGAGCTCGTAGTCCTCGCGCGCTACATGCAGGTCCTGTCGGACGGAATGGCGCGCGCGCTCGAAGGACGGTGCATCAATATTCATCACTCCTTCCTGCCCGGCTTCAAGGGGGCGAAACCCTATCATCAGGCGCATGCCCGCGGCGTGAAGGTCATCGGCGCGACGGCGCATTACGTCACCGGTGACCTCGACGAAGGGCCGATCATCGAGCAGGATGTCGAACGGGTAAGCCACCGCGACGGGCCCGAAGACCTGATCCGGAAGGGGCGCGATATCGAGCGCCGGGTGCTGGCGCGGGCAGTCCGCTACCACATCGCCAACCGCGTCATCCTCAACGAGCGCAACACGGTCGTCTTCCCGGACTGACCGGCACCGCATGCCGAGGGCAGCAGCGATCGAAGGCGCCGTTCCCGGCAGGATGAGCGCACGGCGCAGGGCACCGAACTTGCACGTTCCGAGGCCGCGTACCGGGGAAATGCCATGACCATGGATGCCTACCGAATAGGCTCGGAACCATACTACCGGTCGGTCGGCGACGAGGAGACGGTGTTCGCCGCCGCCTACGGCGCGCGGATGCCGGTGATGCTGAAGGGCCCGACCGGCTGCGGCAAGACGCGGTTCGTCGAACACATGGCCTGGAAGCTCGGCCGGCCGCTGGTCACGGTTGCCTGCCATGAGGACATGACGGCCGCCGATCTTGTTGGCCGGTTCCTCCTCGATCCGTCGGGCACTGTCTGGCACGACGGGCCGCTGACGCTCGCCGTCCGCCACGGCGCGATCTGCTATCTCGACGAGATCGTGGAAGCGCGGCAGGACACGATCGTCGTCATCCATCCGCTCACGGACCAGCGCCGCATCCTGCCGCTCGAGAAGCTCGGCACCGTCGTGGCCGCGCACCCCGATTTCCAGCTCGTGATTTCGTACAACCCGGGATACCAGAGCGTCGTCAAGGACCTGAAGGAATCGACGCGGCAGCGTTTCGCCGCCATCGACTTCAACTACCCTGATGCGTTGATCGAGGCGGAGATTGTCGTCCGCGAGGCCGGCATCGGCGCGCCGATCGCCGAGCGGCTCGTCGAGATCGGCCGGCGGAGCCGCAACCTTTCGGGCCACGGCCTCGACGAGGGCGCGTCGACGCGGATGCTGATCCACACCGCCCGGCTCGTCGCCGGGGGCGTCCCGATCGAACGCGCCTGCCACGCCGGACTGATCGCGCCGATCACCGACGATCCCGACATGCGGCAGGCGCTCCGCGCCGCGGTCGCCGCCTGCCTGCAATGACCCTGCGGGAGGCCGCGGGTCCCGGCCTTCGGCCCGCCGGCACCGGCGGCGATGCGTCGGCAAGACGACTCCACGAACTCGTTCGCCCCCGCGAAGCGCTTTACGCCGCGTTCCGCGATTCATGGCCGCGAATCGAGCGGATCGGTCCGCCTGCGGCGCTCGAAGCCTGGTCTGCGGCCGCGGCGGAACTGATCAATGCCCACGCCGGCGCGGGTACGCTGCTCGCCTTTGCCTCCATCACGGAGCGTCTTGGCCGCGACCTCGGCCTCGACGCCCTCGCGGCGATCGGGCGCGAGGCCGCCGAGATTTGCCGGCATGCCGGCCGCCGGCCCGCCGAAGCGGCGCTGACTGTGCTGCCCAGCCTTTGTGCACGCGGCGGCCATGCCTTCGTCGCGGACGTTGTCGACCGCTATCGCGTGGTGACCGAAGTCGCGCGCGCCCGACGCGGCAGCGTCCTGCCGCTCCTTGGCGTGATGGCCACCGTCGGGCGCGCGATGACACCGACGGCCTTGAGTGCGTGGGCCGCGGCCGGACTCCGCGCCACGGCAACAGGCAGCGCGGCGGAGGCCGAGGCATATTTTGGACTCAAGACGCCGCTGTCGCGCCGCGTGCTGGCCGAAAGCGGCGGCGACGGGTTTGCCGCGCGCGAGCGCGCGCTTTCGGCCATCTTCCTCGCGCTGTGGGGCATCCGGCCAGTCATCCGCGCGCGCGATTTCGACGGCGGGTCCGCCCCTGTCCCGCGCACCGGCATCGCCGGCCAAGTGATCCAGGTCCCGCCTGTACCGCCGATCCTGCCTCCAGCCCTCGCGGCGCGCTACTACGAGGCGGCGCTCGCGCATGTCGGCGCGCATGCCCGCTTCACGCCGCGGAAATTTCAGGCAGGCGAACTGAAGCCGGTCTCGATCGCGCTCGTCTCGCTGGTCGAGGATGCTCGTGTCGAGGCGCTGGCCATGCGTGAGATGCCGGGCCTACGCCGCTTGTGGGGGCCGTTCCACGAGGCGGCCGAGGTCGAGGCGCCGTCGTCCTTCGGCCTGATCGCCCGGCTCGGCCGTGCCCTGTTCCACCTCGACCGGCACGATGACGACCCGTGGGTCGAGAAGGGCCGGCGGCTGTTCATCGAGCGGCTGGACCGGCTGGAAGATCCTGCCATCCCGCGCGAGATCGCCAATCTCGTCGGCAACGATCTCGGCCAGATGCGCCTGCCGTTCAACGCGAAGACCTACCTCGTCGAGCCCGCCTATCGCGACGACAATCTCGGCCTGTGGGAGTTCGCCGACGAGCCCGACCATCCGGCCGAGGCACACGAAGTTGCCCACGATTCGGTCCGGATCGAGCGCAAGGAGGATCCCGACGATCCGGACGCAAGAGGCGACCCGGACGATGCGGAGGAGTCGGAGGGCGCCCAGTCGGCGACCTTCGCGCCGGCCGGCCCGGTCATCGTCCGTTACCCCGAATGGGATCACGCAGCCGGTGTGTTCCGGCCGGACTGGGTGACCTTGCGGGAGGCGGTCCCCGCGCCCGCCGGGACGTCATCGCGCTATGCCGCTGCGGATGCCGCGGTTGCGGCGCGGATCGAATCCATCGTCCGGCGCGCGGCGATCGGGCGGTCGGTGCGGCTCCGACGGCAGTCGGAGGGCGAGCAGCTCGACCTCGACGCCGCGATCGATGCAGCGTCCGACCTCCGCCGTCGCGAGACGCCCGACCCGCGCGTGTTCCAGCGCCGCGCCCAGCGCCACCGCGACCTCGCTGCACTCCTCCTCATCGACGCTTCGGAATCGACGCGGCGGCTGGTCGCGGGGACGCGGTCGCGGATCATCGACCTCGAAGTCGCAGCGGTGAGGCTGGTCTCCGGGGCCATGGCGATGCTGGGCGACTCGCACGCCGTCTGGGCATTCCGCTCGGCCGGGCGCGACGAAGTGTCGATTGCCGCCCTCAAGGCGTTCGCGGAGCCCGCCGAGCCTGCGGCCGAACGGTTCGCCGCGCTCGAACCGGGTCTGTCGACCCGTCTCGGCGCCGCACTCCGACACAGCACGGCGGCACTCGCCGGCAGCCGGTCGCTGCGAAGACTGCTGCTGGTAGTGACCGACGGCCAGCCCTACGATATCGACGTCGACGATCCGGCCTACCTCGTCGAGGATGCCCGGAAGGCCGTGCAGATGGCGCGGGACCGGGGCGTGGATGTGTTCTGCGTCGGCCTTGGCACCGAGGAGTCCGAAGCCGGCAAACGAATTTTTGGCGCCCGGAACTACTTCCCGGTCGCCCGGCTCAGCGACCTGCCGGCGAAGCTCGCGATGCTCTACTTCCGGCTGGCGTTGCGGTAGGGCGTCGGGGAAGAGAAAGCGGACCAGATGAACGACTGGCGTCCACGACGGCTGGACAAGGGCGTCACGGCCTGACGGGCTTGTCGCTCCCTCCCCCCTTGTGGCGGAGGGTTGGGGAGGGGGACTTGCGGCTTCACCTTAAGCCACGGCCGAGAGTCCCCACCCCCGGCCCTCCCCACAAGGGGGAGGGTGAAAAAGCGAGGCAACAACAACTGACTGTACCGTTCGGGACACGAGCCATCCCCGCGCCGCACATGATGACGTGTCGAGATCGCTCCGCGGGGAACCGACGATGGTGGCTATTTGCGGCGGGGCAGTGGCTCCGAGCCGAACGCCGCGACAAATACCACTCGCCACGCGGCTTTCAGCGCCGCCGTGAGGGCAACGCCGTCGCGGGCGAGGAGGCGGATGCCAAGGCCGGCGCCGTTGGGCAACGCGCTTGCCCCGGCGGCGACGTCGGGCAGCGCCAGCGCCGCCACAACCGCGTCCGCGGCCAGCGACTGGCCCAGCGCGCCGAGGACGAACACGTTCCCTGCAGCCGTCCAGCCCGCCTCTCCGCCGAGCGCCAACCGCCAGTCCGCGCCGCGGATCAGCTGTCGTTCCGCGACGAGCGGAGCGCGACTCGAAGCGGTGCGGACGACCGTGCTGCTTTCGAGGATGCCGAACGGGCGCCCCTGCCCCAGCGGATCATGACCGAGCCATGACTCCGCAACGAGCGCGGACGCTCCGGCCGCCAGCGTGACCTCGATCGACTGCCGCAGCATCGCGCCCGGCAAGAGGATCACCGGGTCCGGCCACAGCGCGAGGAAGCCGTCGGCCCCGACCGTCGCCTCCTGGCGCAGCCGCGCGATGTCGCCATAGGCGTCGTGCACCACGGTCGACGACTGCGTCGTGATTTCCGCCGCGGCGCCCGGCTCGACGTCGATCGTCATCGCGAGGTCGTCGCCGCGATAAAGGCCCCCCGAGGCCGACTGGAGGTACAGCGTCGCCATCCCGCGTCCGCTGTCGCCGAAGTGGAAGGGCCGGGTCAGGTGAAACGGATAGGCCGCGAACTGGCGTGCCAGCACGGTCCGGCCGCCGACATCGGCGAAGGCGAGATCGACGCGCCCGCGCCTGGTGGGACGAAGGGCGGCACCGCCGCCGTCCTCAGCGGAAGAGGACGCTGTGCGCAATGGCCTCGGCCACGGCCTCGACGCCCGTCACGGCGCGGCAATTGGTGAGGAGGATTGGCCGCCCGCCGCGGTGCCGCGTCGCTTCGGCCTCCATCCGGGCGAGGTCGACGCCGACATGGGGCGCGAGGTCCGTCTTGTTGATGACGAGAAGGTCGCTCCGGAGGACGCCCGGTCCGCGCTTTCGCGGAATGTCGTCGCCTCCGGCCACGTCGATGACGAAGATCCACCAGTCGACGAGGTCGAGCGAGAAGGTCGAGGCGAGGTTGTCGCCGCCGGACTCGACGATGATCAGCTCGACGCCCGGGAAGCGGAGCTCGAGTTCATCCGCGGCGGCGATGTTGAGGCTTGGATCCTCGCGGATGACGGTGTGGGGACAGGCACCGGCTTCGACGGCGGAGACGCGCGCCGGGTCGATCAGCCCGCTGCGGCGGATGCGCTCGGCGTCTTCGTGCGTGACGAGGTCGTTGGTCACGATCGCAAGGTCGACGCCACGGCGCTGGAACACCGGAATCAGCCGCTCGATCAGCGCCGTCTTGCCCGAGCCGACGGGGCCGCCGATGCCGATGCGCGCGGCGCCCGCCGTGCGGACGGAGGATGTCGGGAGCGGTCTGGCGATCGTCATCGGAGCATGTAGCGTTGCGCGAGCGGCACCACCTTCGCCGGATCGCAGGTGGCCAGGACGCCGTCGACGAACACGTCGAACGTCGCCGGATCGACTGTGATTTTTGGCAGCGCATCGTTCCGCAGCATGTCGGCCTTGGTCAGCTTCCGCGTGCCGCGCGCCGGCAGCAGCGGCTTGCTGAGGTCGAGCCGTCCGGCAAGGTCCGCATCGATCGCGAGCGGGTTGACGAAGCAGGCGGAGAGCGCCTGCTTTGCGCGCCCGAACGCGCCCCATTGCGGGCGCAGCAGGATCGGTTCGCAGGTCATCAGCGAGGCGGCGGAATCGCCCATCGCGCCCCACACGATGAAGCCGCCCTTGATGACGAGTTCCGGCTTCGAGCCGAAGAAGGCCGGCCGCCAGATCACGATGTCGGCGATCTTGCCGTCCTCGAGCGAGCCGACGTGCTCGGCGACGCCGAACGTCCGCGCCGCGTTGATCGTGTACTTCGCGACGTAGCGCTTGATCCGCTCGTTGTCGCCGAAAGTCTGTTCCTCGGGCAGCCGGCCGCGCTGGTCCTTCATCTTCGAGGCAAGCTGCCACGTCCGGCAGATCACCTCGTTGATCCGCCCCATGCCCTGGCTGTCGGAGCCGAGCATCGAGATGGCGCCGATGTCGTGGAGGATGTCCTCGGCCGCGATCGTCTGCGGCCGGATGCGGCTTTCGGCGAACGCCACATCTTCCGGAATCGCCGGATTGAGGTGGTGGCACACCATCGTCATGTCGAGGTGTTCGTCGAACGTGTTGACCGTGTAGGGGTTCGTCGGATTGGTCGACGACGGCAGGCAGTAGCTCTCGCCCGCGACCCGGATGATGTCCGGCGCATGGCCGCCGCCGGCGCCCTCGGTGTGGTAGGTGTGGATCGTCCGGCCGCCGATCGCTTCGAGCGTGTCCTCGACGAAGCCCGACTCGTTCAGCGTGTCGGTGTGGATCTGCACCTGGAAGTCCAGTTCGTCCGCAACGCGGAGGCAGGTGTCGATCGCCGCCGGCATCGAGCCCCAGTCCTCGTGGAGTTTCAGGCCAAGGCAGCCCGTCTCCATCTGCTCGACCAGCGAGGCCGGCTTGTGGGAATTGCCGCGACCGAGGAAGCCGAAATTGATCGGCCATTGCTCGGCCGCCTGCAGCATCTTCCCGACATTGAACGGCCCACCGGAATCGATGCCGACGGTGATCGGCCCGAGCGAGCCGCCGAGCATCGTCGTCAGCCCCGACGCGATCGCGTGCTCGCACAGCTGCGCGCTGTCGAAATGCACGTGGACGTCGATGCCGCCGGGCGTCGCGATCAGGCCCTCGCAGTCGCGGACGGTCGTGGCTTGCGACACGATCAGCCGTGGGTCGACACCGTCCATGATCGCCGGGTTGCCTGATTTGCCGAAGCCGACGATCCGGCCGTTCCGGATGCCGAGGTCGCCCTTCACGATGCCGAGGACGGGATCGATGAGCACCACATTGGACAGGAGGAAATCGAGCGCCCCTTCCGCCGAGGTGACGCCGGCGGCCATGCCCGCGCCGTCGCGCAGCGTCTTGCCGCCGCCGTGGAGGCATTCGTCGCCATAGACCGCGTGGTCGTGCTCGATGACGGCGACCAGCGACGTGTCGCCGAGACGGACCCCGTCGCCCGTGGTCGGGCCGTAGAGAGCGGCGTATTCGCGCCGGGAGATCATCACCATGTCGGTCGGCTCGCTTCTGTTCCGGCCAGTGCCAGCGCTCGGCATCGGTGATCCACACCGGGGTTGTCGCCGACGCGTGGCCAATCTTCACCTCGCCCCGGTGGGGAGAGGTCGACCGCAGCTTGCTGCGGGCGGGTGAGGGGGGACCACCGCCAGTGGGTGCACTCCAACGACGGACGGTCGCTATGGTGGGGCCGGGAGAAGGAGCCGAGAGGGCGGTCCCCCCTCACCCGGATCGATGCGCTTCGCGTCTCGATCCGACCTCTCCCCACCGGGGCGAGGTGAAGGAACGCCTCGGGCCGGCTGTGCTCGCGTGCCGCAACCATTCCCTATGCCCCCTTGAAGCCGCGGGCGCGGGCGCGTTCGAGCGCCCGGCCCTTGGCCGCCTCGTCGGACGGACCGTCGCTCAGCCCGTTGAGGCCGGACAGGTCGCGTGACCCGCCGATGGTCGTCAGCGTCACCTCCTTGGCCTGCCCCGGCTCGAACCGCACCGCCGTGCCGGCGGGAATGTCGAGGCGCAGGCCGAAGGCGGCGGCCCGGTCGAAATCGAGCGCCTTGTTGACCTCGAAGAAGTGGTAGTGGCTGCCGATCTGGACCGGCCGGTCGCCGGTGTTGACGACGCGCAGCGTCGCCTTCGCGCGGCCAGCGTTGAGCTCGATCATGCCCTCGCCGGCGAGGATCTCGCCTGGCGGCGGCATGGCATCGCGGACGCCGCCGCGGATCGGCTCGTGGACCGTGACGAGCTTGGTGCCGTCGGGAAAAGTGCCTTCGACCTGGAGGATCGGCATCATCTCCGGCACGCCGGGCATGACGTCGGCGGCGGAGAGAATGGTCGAACCGAACGACATGAGGTCGGCGACCGAACGTCCGTCGCGGGCGCCTTCGAGGATCTCGTCCGCAATGATCGCAACCGCCTCCGGATAGTTCAGCCGGAGACCCCGCGCGCGGCGTTTCCGAGCGAGTTCCGCCGCCGTGTAGATCGTCAGGCGTTCGAGTTCGGTGGGCGTCAGCAGCATTCCGGTCCGGTCTAGTTCGAGAAGAGGCGCATGTCGGACCGCGCCTGGTGGAGCGCGGCGAGTTCGGCATGGGGGGAGAAGCCCGCGAGCGGCTTGTCGTCGGAGATGGCCAACGCCGATGTCTCGGCGATCGCGTCGAGCGCCTGGGCAATCAGCCGCTGCCCATCGATGGCGCCGACCAGCCCCAGCCGGATCGCGGCCGATACGATCCCCGCCGCAACGCCATAGCCCGCCATCGCCACGGCATCATCGGCCTCGATCCCGGTTGCGCCCCAGACGAGGCCCTGCACCACCGGGAGATGCCCGAACGCCGTGCCGGCAGCGATCCGGGCGCGATAGTCGGCAGCGCCGGGGGTCCCGATCCGGCCATGCGCCGCAAGGAGCGCCCCGCCATGGCGTTTCGATCCGGTCCGGAGGGGCTCGACCACGCTCGCCGCCTCCATCTCGGCATCGATCGCCGCGATGGTGTCGAGATCGCCGCCGGCGCGATGCGACCGGACGAGTGCGACCCGGTCGAGGGTCGACCAGCGGGTCATGATCAAGGCCTGAAGGAACGACCCGACGCGCGTCGCATCCGGCTTGCCGTCGAGGGCGGCGAGACCCTCGAGGCCCTGCGAAAACGCAAAGCCGCCGCTGGGGAACGCGCTGTCGCCATGCTGGAGGGCGCGAAGGAGCGCCAGGCTGTCGCCGGCGCTCCTCATGCTACCTCGTCCTGCCCCGCGACCGTCACCTGGCCGGCCTCGACCAGATGACGCACCCGCGCAAGATAGCGTTCGACGGGACCTTCCAGGGCCACCAGGAGGTCCGCCCCGGCAAACCGCACCCGCCAGTGCAGATTGCCGGCCTGGTAGCCGAGCTGGACGGCGTCGGCAGCCGACCGCGGCACGAGGCGGAGCCAGCGCTCCACTTCGGCGCGGACGACGATCGCCCGGTCCGCCTCGAGGAGGAGGACCGTGCCGTCCATGAGGGTCCGGTCGCGGGCGATGGCGATGGCGCAGTCCGTCCCCGCATCCGTGACGCCGCGCACCCGTCGGCGGGCCATGTCCGCCGCTGACAGGCTCAGGGTCTCGACGCGGCCGGAATGCTCGACCGCGTGGAGGCGCTGATGAATGGCCGGCTCGTCGCGCTGTCCGATGATCTCGGTCAGGAGGAGCATCGCCGCACCTAGGCTAGGCGTGGACCGCGCGCTTGTTGGGAATGCCCTCGATTGGCGCTTCCTCCGTGCCGACCGTGTTGCGCGTCATCGCCTCGACCTTCTCGCGCGTCCCCTCCGGATCTGCGATCCAGTTCTTGTAGAAATCATAGGGGCAGGCGGCGACACCGCGGATGTCCTCACCGGAGTTGATCGTGCCGGTGTAGCCGCGATGGACCAGCTTGAAGAGGTGGTTCTGCGACTGCATGTTCTTGCGCGCGTCGCGGATCAGCGACTTCGAGAGCTGGGCGTACTGGATGCCCATGTCCTCCTCGCCGCATTCGCCCAGTGTGCGCCCGTCGAAACCGACGATCGCCGAGTGGCCGAAATAGGAATAGACCCCATCGAAGCCAGCCGCATTGGCGACGGCGACGTAGACATTGTTCGCCCACGCCATCGCCTTCGCCATGATGACCTGCTGGTCCTTCGCCGGATACATATATCCCTGGCAGCGGACGATCAGCTCGGCGCCGCGCATCGCGCAGTCGCGCCAGATCTCCGGGTAGTTGCCGTCATCGCAGATGATGAGGCTGATCTTGAGGCCCTTCGGCCCGTCCGAGACGTAGGTGCAGTCGCCGGGATACCAGCCCTCAATCGGCACCCAGGGCATGATCTTGCGGTACTTCTGGACGATCTCGCCCTTGTCGTTCATCAGGATGAGCGTGTTGTAGGGCGCCTTGTTCGGGTGCTCCTCGTGCCGCTCGCCGGTGAGCGAGAACACGCCCCAGACCTTGGCCGTGCGGCAGGCCTCGGCGAAGATCTCGGTCTCGTCGCCGGGGATGGTCGCGGCGTGCTCGTACATCTCCTTCTGGTCGTACATGATCCCGTGGGTCGAATACTCGGGGAAGATGACGAGGTCCATTCCGGGGAGCCCGCGCTTCATGCCCACGACCATGTCGGCGATCTGGCGGACGTTCGCCATGATCTCGGCCTTGGTGTGCATTCGCGGCATCTTGTAGTTCACAACGGCAACGCCGACCGTGTCGTTGCTCGAAGAAATGTCACCGTGGAGCACTAGGCTTCTCCTTCACCAATACGGCATTCACTGGAACCAACCTGCCTGAGCCGCAGCAACGCCGACGCCCCGCCGGTGCCGCCGTCCCCGATCCCGACTGACGTCTTCAATTCCGACCCGGCGATACGCGCCCATAGCGAGAACGATCGCTCTGTTCGCGTGTGTCGGAACTGCCCGCACAGTTACGAGGCATGCTGATCAAGAATTGAGCAGCAAGCACTTTTCTTTCTTCGTGATCAACTAAGCATGCCTGCCCGAGGCGTTCAAGGGGTTCATGCTGTCGGCTCGATAGCGACAATGACGGCACTCCACAGCGCTTGTGGTCCGCGGTCCAAACCGGAGCCCCCTTCGATGGCGCCAGCCTCGACGGCGTCGACTTCGGCGGCGGAATTTTCGATGGGATCAGCCTGTTCTTCGCGACGCTCCGCTACGCGAGGATGCGAGCTTCGCCGGCGCCGACCTTTCGCGGCGCGATCGTCTCGGACGCGGCAGGGGCGCGGGCGTCTTCGCCGGGGCGAACCCGTCGGATCCGTCGCTGGCGCGATCCGACCTGCGCCTGGCGAGCTTCGCGCCGACCTCAGCAATGCGGACCTTGCTGACGCCCTGCTCGAGGGAGCGGACTTCCTGGGGGCCGTCCCGGCCGCCGGCTGGGCCGTAGCCCGGGGACACAACGGCCCGCTCGGGCTTGCGCAATCGTGCGCGAACCCCATTGCGGGCGGCAATGCGGCGCTTGCGTTTCCCGTCCTTCCGTGAATTTTGGCCAAACGGTGGCCTTGGAGGGGCGCCGGAGGGAGTGACCCGGAGAATGCCAGTGCGTCCGCGGGGACGCGGGCCCAGGATCTGGGCTGCGATCCTCGCCGTCTATGCCCTGCTGCTGCACGCGCCGGCGATGGCCACGATGGGCTATGCGGGCGAGGACATCCGCGTGGGCGTCTCCGGGCATGTCCACGAGGCCGAGACTCACCACAGCGCCAGCGAAGGCGGCGAGGAGGACGCGGGCCACCGCGCGGAAGATCTGTGCTGCGTCGTGTGCAGCGGCGGTCCGTGCGCGGTCGGTCCCGTCGGGACCGGGTCGGTGGCGCTGCCGTTGCGGCGGTCCCCGGTTCGGCGCCGCCCGCCCATGCGGGCGCGGAGACGGCTGAGCGAAACCAGGCGCTCGTGGTTCGAGCCGCGCGGTCCGCCGGTCGAAGCGTGAAACCCGGTCATCGGGTCCAGTTCCGCTTCAACCCATTCAATTGCGAGCGCGCGACCCATTATGGCGCCGCTCGGGAGGACACAATGAAGAAGGCTCTCATTCTGGCGACGACCGCGTTCGCCTGCCTCACGGCCGCGGCCCAGGCGCATGTCGGCGTCACCCCGTCCGAGGTTCCCGGCGGCCAGACGACGCTCATCGGCTTCGGCATCGGCCATGGTTGCGATGCCGCCGCAACCACCGCCGTCCGGATGCAGATTCCGGAGGGCGTGATCTCCGTCCAGCCGGTCGCCAAGCCCGGCTGGGAAATCACCATCACCCGCGGCACCTACGCCAACCCGCAGATGAACGGGGAGACGCAGGTCACCGAAGGGGTGACGATGATCGAGTGGACCGGCGGCCAATTGCCGAACGAGTGGTACGACCAGTTCTGGATCCGCGCCCGCGTGGCCACCAGCGTCGAGCCCCACACGATGATGTGGTTCCCGGTCGTGCAGGAGTGCGAAGGCGGCGGCGTGAACCGCTGGATCACGGTGCCGGCCGAAGGCCAGCCCGAGCCCGAGGAGCCAACGCCCGGCTTCATGGTCACCGAACCTGGCGAAGGGGGTCACGCCCACTAGTGCTCCGTCGCCTTCTCAGCACTTTCTTCGTACTTGCCGGAGTGGCGTTCGCCACTCCGGCCTTTTCGCATGCCACGCTGATTTCGACCGAGCCGGCGACGGGAGCGGTTCTTGCCGAGGCCCCGTCGGTCGTCACGCTCACCTTCAACGAGCTCGTCGAACCCACCGCCGCGCGCCTGATCACCGCCGACGGCGAGACGATCCAACTACCGCTCCCGACGGCGATCGGTCCCGACGTGACCGTCTTGATGCCGACGGATGTCGGCGAAGGCACACATGTGCTCAGCTGGCGCGTGGTCTCCAGCGACGGCCATCCGATCGGCGGCACGGTGGTCCTTTCGGTCGGCACGGTGACCGGAACCGGCGAAGGGGTCGTCACCTCGGATCCCGCAGTGCGCCCGGCGATCTGGGTTGCGCGGGTTCTCGTCTATCTCGGCCTGTTCATCGGTGCGGGCGGGACGTTCTTCGCGGCGTGGATCTCCGCGCCCTCGCCGCTGCCCGCCCAGCCGAAGCGGATCATGCGCGTCCTGATGGTCGTAGGCATCGTCGCGATACCGGTCGCCTTTGCCCTCCAGGGTGTCGACCTCATCGGCGCCGATCTCGGCGACGTATTCTCGGGCGACGCGCTCGCGACGGCGTGGTCGTCGACCTACACCGAGACGCTCGTCGTCGCCCTCATTGCGCTCGTCGCCGGCCTCGTTGCGCTCGCGCGGCCGGCGCAGGGGCGGCTGTTCTCGCTGGTGGCGATCCTCGGCATCGGGCTGGCGCTGTCCCTTTCCGGCCATGCGAGCCGTGCCCCGCCCGAGGCGCTGAGCTGGCTCGTCGTCTTCATCCACGCCACGACGGTCGCGTTCTGGGCCGGCGCCCTGCTGCCCCTCCGCTATCACCTTGGCCGCAACGGCAAGGAGAGCGCGGCCGTGCTCGGCCGCTTCTCGGCCGTCATACCGCACGCGCTGCTGCCGCTGGTCGTGGCCGGCGTGCTGCTCATCCTGATCCAGGTCGACAGCCCGGCCGACATCTTCGCGACGGACTACGGTCGCCTGCTGGCGATCAAGCTGTCGCTCGTCACGCTCCTCCTCGCGCTGGCGCTGGTGAACCGGTTCCGCCTGACGCCGCTCATCCGCCGGCAGCCAGCCGAGGCGGCGCGCCTCCTCCGCCGCACGGTCGGGGCCGAACTGCTCCTCGTCGTGATCGTGTTCGGGGTCGTCGCAGGCTGGCGCTTCACCCCGCCACCGCGCTCACTGAACGCCGCCGGGTCGGTCGCTTCGAGCGAAACGCCCCGCGTGGTGCCGGACGCATTCGCCCTTCTGCGGACCGGCAATTTCGGCGCCTCCGTCACCGTCAGCCCGGGCGGAACCGGCGCAGTCGCCGCCAGCGCCGAGCTTCTGACGGCCGACGGCGCCGCGCTCGAGGCGCGGGAAGTCCGGATCGCGCTCGGCTATCCCGCGGGCGGCATCGAGCCGGTCGCGGTGGATGCCGCGCGGCAGGAAGACGGGACGTGGCGGGCGGACGGGTTCTACCTTCCTGTCGCCGGTGATTGGACGCTGACCGTCATCGCCCTCATTTCGGACTTCGACAGGCGCACGGTCACGGGTCCGGTCACCATCGCCGACCCGGCCAGCCTCGCGGCGATCGCCGCGGCGGGCGACGGTCACGATCACGATCACACGACCGGCCCCGGCGTCGACCTGACCGATCCGTTCCAGGTCATCGACCTCGATCCCGTCACGGCCCCGACGATGGCCATGAGCGTCACCGAGGCGGCCCCGGGCACATTCGACCTCGGCTTTGTCTTCGAGCGCTTCCGGTTCGGCACGGACGCGGACGGCTACGACCACGTTCCGGGGATCGGCCACGCCCATGTCTACGTCAACGGCATCTACGAGACCGACCTGACCGCGAACGCGCACCGGCTGGCGCTCGATCCCGACGGCCACTACGAGGTCTATGTCGGCCTCAACGGCCTCGATCACCGCGCCTTCGTGGCGGACGGCCGCCTCGTCGAGGCCCGCGTGGCGTTCCGGGCATCGGCGACCGCGCCGCTCGGCAACGACACCCGCGTGTTCGACGTGCCCATCGCCACGACGGGCGAGCCGCCGACGATCCGCGTCCGGCAGGGGGAGACGATCGAGCTCCGGTTGACGAGCCTAGAAACGCAGGTGGTTCACCTGCACGGCATCGATCTCGAAGTGGCGGTCGCGCCGCAATCGCCGGTGACGCTGCTGTTCAACGCCGAGTTCCCCGGGCGTTTCGTTGCCGAAGCACACGACGCCGCGGAAAGCCCGGTGTTCTTCCTCGAGATACTGCCTTAGCCGGGCTGCGGGATCGGTACGCGGGCTCAAGCCGCGTCGCGGGCGGCGGCGAATGAGCCTGTGGCGACGGGATTGCACCGGCCGGCCGCGAGGGCCTAGGTTCCGGGCGGCATTCCGCTTCCGGAAGAGTTTGACCATGGCGAGCCCGGACCGTCCCGATCGGCCCCTGACGATGCGGTATTTCGCTTCGGTGCGCGAGGGTCTCGGCATCGGCGAGGAAAGCATCGACCTTCCGTCGTCCGTGACGACGGTGGGCGACCTCCTCAGATGGCTGCCCACGCGGGGACCCGCCTACGACGCCACCATCAGGAAGGGCCGTGCAATCCGCGCCGCGGTCGACCACGTGCATGCGAAGGAGGACACGCCCATCCTCGGAGCGCGCGAAATCGCTCTGTTCCCGATGATGACCGGCGGGTGATCGCGCCGCTGTCTCCGGCCGGCGGCGGCCGTGCCGGCGACCATCGCGCCGCGACCTGAACGGAGGCGACCAGGCGTGCCGTCCAGATCGATCATGGCGCTTGCTGTTGGCCTCGTCGTGGCGATATCGGGCGCCGCGCTCCCAGCGATCGCGGGGCCGGTCACGGTGTTCGCGGCATCGAGCCTCCAGACCGCCCTCGATGCCGTCGCGGCCGCCTGGCAGCGCGACGCCGGAGGGATCGCCATCATATCGTACGGCGCCTCGTCCGCCCTGGCGCGACAGGTCGAACAGGGCGCCCCGGCTGACATCTACCTGTCCGCCGACCTCGATTGGATGGACTATCTCGCTGCTCGCAATCTGATCGACGCGGCGTCCCGGTCGGCGCTGCTTGGCAACGCGCTCGTCCTTGTCGCGCCGGCCGGATCGCCCTCCGTGCCGATCACGCCGGCTCTCGACCTTGCCGGGCTACTCGGCGGCGGACGCCTTGCGGTGGCCGACACGGCGGCCGTCCCCGCCGGGCGCTATGCGAGGGTGGCCCTCGAGACGCTGGGCCTGTGGGCGAGCGTCTCCGGGCGGCTTGCCGAGGCGGAGAACGCCCGCGCGGCCCTCGCGCTCGTGTCGCGCGGCGAGGCACCGCTGGGCATTGTGTATCGCACGGACGACATCGCGGATCCGACCGTCGTGGCGATCGGGACCTTCCCCGAGGAGACGCATCCGCCGATCGTCTATCCCGTTGCCCTCGTCGCGGGGAACGACAATCCCGACGCCGCAGCGTTCCTGGTCTATCTGAGAGGCACGGCGGCGCACTGTCTCTTCGAGGCGCAGGGCTTTGCGGTCCTCGGCGCGGACGGCCTTCCTGCCGGCCCCGCAGCCTGCCCCGCGGGGCGGTAGCAATCATGCTGGGTCTGACGCCGGCGGAATGGGATGCGGTGGGGCTCAGCCTCCGCGTCGCGGGCGTGGCGACACTTGTCAGCCTCCCCTTTGGCATCCTGACCGGCCTGGCGCTGGCGCGCGGGCGGTTCTGGGGGAAATCGGCGCTGGACGTGGTGGTCCACCTGCCGCTTGTCCTGCCCCCGGTGGTGACCGGCTACGTCCTCCTCATCCTGTTCGGACGCCGGGGACCGATCGGTTCCTTCCTCGAGGAGACGTTCGGCATCGTGCTCGCCTTCCGCTGGACCGGCGCGGCGCTGGCGGCGGCGGTGATGGGCTTCCCGCTGATGGTCCGCGCGATCCGCCTTGCGATCGAAGCCGTCGATCCCCGCCTCGAACAGGCGGCGGGAACACTTGGCGCCGGCAGGATGGCGACGTTCCTGCTCGTCACGCTGCCGTTGGCGCTGCCGGGGGTGATCGCCGGCGCGGTGCTCGGCTTCGCCAAGGCGATGGGCGAGTTCGGCGCCACGATCACCTTCGTCGCCAACATCCCCGGCGAGACGCGAACGCTGCCGACCGCCGTTTACACCGCCCTCCAGGTCCCGGGCGGCGAGGCAAGCGCGATCCGGCTGACGATCATCGCCATCGTCATCGCCGTCGGAGCGCTTGTCGCATCCGAAATCCTCGCCCGGCGCGCACGACGGCGGGTGGCGGGGCTATGACGCTCGAGGTCGTCGCCCGCCACGAGGTTCCCGGCTTCACGCTGGACGTCGCCTTCTCCGCCGGCGCCGGCGTTACCGCGCTGTTCGGCCGATCCGGCGCCGGCAAGTCGACGCTTGCCGGGATCGTCGCGGGCCTCGTCCGGCCGAAGGCCGGGCGGGTGGTGCTGGACGGCGAGGTGCTGTTCGACACCGTCGCGGGGATTGCCGTGCCGGCGCGCCGGCGGCGGATCGGGGTCGTGTTCCAGGAGGGACGGCTCTTTCCCCACATGACCGTCGAGCAGAATCTCCTCTTCGGGCGGCGCTTCCGCTCCGGCTCCTCTGGACGGGAAGGCATGGCCGCGATCACCGAACTCCTCGGGATCGAGCGGCTCCTCGACCGCCGGCCACGGACGCTATCTGGTGGAGAGCAGCAGCGCGTTGCCATCGGTCGTGCCCTCCTGATGGATCCGCGAGCCCTGATCCTCGACGAGCCGCTCGCCTCCATCGACGTGCCCCGGCGAGCGGAGATCCTGCCCTATCTCGACCGGCTGAAGCGGGAGATGCGAGTGCCGATCCTGTACGTCAGCCATGCGATCGAGGAGATCGCGCGGCTCGCGGACACCGTCGTCGTCCTCGAGGCCGGACGCGTCGTGGCCGCCGGCCCCGCGGCGGACGTCATTGCCCGCCATGGCCTGCCGTCGCTGTCGCCGTCCGAGGAGGGCGTTTTCCTCCTGGCGACCGTGGACCGTACCGTTGCCGGTCAGGGCACGATCCTGCGCCACGCGGCCGGCGAACTCACCGTGCCTGTGGTCGCGGCGCCGCCCGGGACCGTGCTCCGCGTCCGCATCCACGCGCGCGACGTGGCGCTCGCCGTCGGCGAACCCGGCCGCCTTTCCTTCCGCAACCGGCTGCCGGCAACAGTGAGCGGGATCGCCGCAGGCGACGGCGACGCCGTCACGGTTGCACTCGATGTCGGCGGGAGTCCCCTCCTGGCGCGGATCACCCGGGATGCCGTCGCCGATCTCGACATTCGGGCGGGCAGCCGCGTGATCGCGTTGATGAAGGCCGTCGCCGTGGAGGGCTACTGAGCGTCACGCGTCAGGATCGCCGGCCGCCTGCCAGCGCGCCGCTGCGGCCTGATCCGACGTCCTTGCCTCGGACCAGGGCAGCGCCGACCCGTCAGCTGCAATCTCGCGCTTCCAGAACGGCGCGCTTGTCTTGAGGAAGTCCATCGCGAACTCGGTTGCCCCGAAGGCCGCGGCGCGGTGCTCGGAGAGGGCGGCAACGACGACGATGTCCTCGCCCGCCGTCACCCGGCCGGTGCGGTGGACCATCGCCATTGCGAGGATTGGCCAGCGCGCGGCTGCCTCACGGACGATCCGCTCGAATTCGGCCTCGGCCATTGCGGGATAGTGCTCCAGCTCCAGGCCGGAGAGCCGTCCGCCCTCCGAACGGCAGGTGCCGACGAAGCTCACCATGGCGCCCGCGTCCGGCAGGCCGCGACGCAGTTCGGCAAGTTCGGCCGGAACATCGAGCGGCGCGGCCGTGACGGCGATCCTGGTTCGGAGCAACAACGGCAATCACTCGCGATCGCTGGCGCCGGCCCTCAGGTGGCGCGGGCCGGTCCGGGCATGGTAGTCGCGAGGGTCCGGCGAGGCCAGCGCGGGAGAGATCGGATGCCGAGCGACAGCGAAATACCGATCGGGATCGTGATCGTCTCCGACAGGGCGAGCCGGGGGCTCTACGAGGACCGCGGCGGCCCGGCGATCCGGGAATATCTCGCCGCCGCGCTGACCGTGAAATGGTGCGCGGAGTACCGGCTCGTCCCCGACGAGCGGGCGGAGATCGCCGCGTGCCTCGCCGCCCTCGCCGACGACCTGCGCTGCCCGCTCATCCTGGTGTCGGGCGGCACCGGACCCGCGCCGCGCGACGTGACGCCCGAGGCGACGGCCGACGTGTGCGAGCGGCAATTGCCGGGGTTCGGCGAGGCGATGCGCACGGCAAGCCTCCGCGAGGTCCCAACCGCTATCCTGTCGCGCCAGATCGCCGGCACGCGCGGCGCGTCGCTGATCATCAACGTGCCCGGCCGGCCGTCGAGCATCAGGACGTGCCTCGACGCTGTCTTCCCGGCGGTGCCCTACTGCATCGACCTCATCGGGGGAGCGCGCCTCGAGACCGATCCGGCGGTCGTCAACGCTTTCCGGCCGAAGCAGTAGCGGGATCAGCCGGCGGCCGCTGCGAGGCCGCGCGTCCGGTGAGCGGGTTGTCCGGATCCCAGCGGTATTGGATGGTCTCGACACGCATGTCGCGACCATCGACCATCGCGAGGCGGCCGACGAGGCTCGTGCCAAGGCCGGACAACTCCTTCACGATCTCGAGCGCCTGGATGCTGCCCACGAGCCCCGGAAGGACGCCGAGGACGCCGACCGCTGCGCACGCCTCGACTTCCCCGTCGGGGGCGCGGGGAAAGAGACAGCGATACGTCGGGTTCGGGTTGCCGTCGGCCGCTCGGAGATAAGGCTTCAGCGCGGTGACATGGCCGTCGAACCGGATGACTGCCGCCGTGACCAGCGGCTTCCGGGCGAAGTAGGCCGCGTCGGAGATCAGGTAGCGCGCCTCGGCGCTGTCGGTGCAGTCCGCCACAACGTCGTAGTCGGCCATGAGGGCGGCCGCGTTATCGGCGGTCACGCGCCGGGAAATCACATCGACGGCGGTGTGCGGGTTGAGGCGGCCGAGCGCCGCGGCGGCGCATTCGGCCTTGTGACGGCCCACATCAGCCGTCTGGTAGAGGACTTGCCGCTGCAGATTGCTCAGGGCCACGCGGTCGTCGTCGGCTATTCCGATACGGCCCACGCCGGCGGCCGCACAGTATGCGAGAACCGGCGAGCCAAGTCCGCCGGCGCCGATGACGAGGAGGCTCGAGCGCTTCAGCCGCTGCTGGCCGGGGCCCCCGATGTCGCGCAGCACGAGGTGCCGGGCATAACGGTCGATCTCGTCGGGAGAGAAGACGGGCGGCATCGGACTCGGCTTTGGCAGCGCCCTGACCGGCCATTGCCCGGAGGCGCGCCCTCCACCTTAGACATTCAGCGGCGGCGGATGTGCAAGAGGTGAAGCTTGGGATACGGCCCGTCGACTGTCCGGAAAGCCGGATCCCCCTAGCCCTTCCTTCGGGCGTATCCCACCCCATCCACATGGGAGAAGAGATCTTGCCGACGCCAGAGGATGGTGCCGAGATACCTCTGTTTGTCGCCGCTCGGGATCGACACGCCCCTTGCCTCGATGGCGGCCACCAGTTCGGCGCGGGTCATCGGGCGGCCGACCTCGCCGAGGATCTGGTCGACAAGGTTCGCGAAACCGGCAGGCCTGCTCGTGCGCGGACTGCGGACCACGTCCGTGCGAGCACGCTTGCGCGCCAACCCGGCCTGCCCACCGCCGGCCTTCTCGTCCGTCGCAAAGCGATTGTGGACGGAGATGAAGATATCGATCTCCTCCAGTTCGCGTTGCAGTTCCTGCTTGCGCTTCAGTGCGTTCTGAATTGCCGATCCCAATCCCCATCCCCCAGCTCTGCCCGCTTCGCCCTCTTGTCGAGGCAAATTCGGTAACGGCATCGTCAGCGGTTGCTTTGACGACGTTGGAAAGTATTGCCCACGTCCAACAGCCATGCAATGCCCGGCGCGCCCCGCAGCGGGTCCGGCACAATCGTCTATTACCTGACTACGACTGTCATCTTTGGACCGGTGGGATTCATCGCCACACCCTGCCGCTCGCGACGCCGTGGTTGCGGCGGGAGGTTGGCCGCCGGCGGCCGACGTTTTCCGACCGCGCCTTCGGAACCGCCGACGAATTCAGCCGGAACCGTCTCGCCCACAGTCCCGTTGGGCGGAAGAGATGGGTTCGTTGTCGGAGTGTATCAACGAGACTGTACCCTCCCTCGCCGGCGGCGCCCTCCTTCGCTTGCTCTCGCCGACCCGCCTTCCGCGGCTCCAGGCCAGCGGCTTCACGCAAGCCAATGCCGATCCCGGCGTCCGTCTTGCCGACATGAGCATGGACGCGCCCGCGGGCTCCTACCGCTCCGGCGCCGGATTGATCCCCTGCCGGGACAGCGATGCGTGGCGACCGATCGCCAGCGCCGGGACCGGTGCCAGCTGCGGCCGGACGACATGCTCCCGTTCGCGCCGCTTCCGCTGCGCGGCAAGCGGCGGACAGCGGTGATCGTCGTAGTACTCAACCTGGCAGTCGAGACACTGGAAGCATTCGGCCATGACGATCTTCCCACTCCGCTCGATCGCCTTCACGGGGCACGACCGCTCGCAAAGATGGCAGGACGTGCCGCATTCGGACCGGCGTTTCAGGAATGTGAAGATGTGCAGGCGATCGCCAAGTGCGAGAATGCCGCCGAGCGGGCAGAGGAAGCGGCAGTAGAAGCGCTCCGTGAACAGGCCGAGCACGAGCAGCACCACGGCATACGTCACATAGGGCCATGGGCGCGTGAATGCAGAGGTGATCGCGGTCTTGAACGGCTCTATCTCCTCGGTGCCGGCGAGCGCCTGCGGCGCCACGAAGGCGGTACCGACGATCAACGCCGCCGTTCCGTACTTGGGCAGCCACATCCAGCGCTGAACGCGTTCGGACGGATTCCACGACGGCAGGCGGAGGAAACGCGCCACCTTCGAAGTCAACTCCTGAAGCGCGCCGAACGGGCAGAGCCAGCCGCAGAAGACGCCCCGGCCGATCACAACCAGCGACAGCAGCACATAGACCGACAGGACGACGATCAGCGGCTCGGCGAGGTAGAAGCCGAGATCGACGCCGTTGAAGGGACCCTTGAGGTAGTTGACGATGTGGACGATCGAAAGCTGTCCGCCGGCCATCCAGCCGAGCCAGACGAGGGTGAATAGCAGGAAGCCGTTGCGTATCCAGCGATGAAGGCTGCGCGACATCGCAAGGCGCTTCTGGAACACGAACAGCGCGGTGAGGACGAGGAGCGCCCCGCCGAGGACCGCAAGTCGCGGGATGGACGCGATCCAGGCCTCGACCCAGGGCGGCGCCGGCTCGACGTAAGGGAAGAGGACCGCGTCGTCGGGCAACTGGTACTCGACGGGGAACTCGATCGTTGCGCGGGCGCCTCCGGCGTCCGTCGCGTGAACCATCAGGACGACGCTGAACGGGGCCAGCGGGTCGAACTGCGACCCCGCGGGAATCCTGAACAGGCTGGCGTCGGTGACGGGGCTGGTGCCCGGCGGGAACACCGGGCCGAGAAGCTGGTGCTGCTCGCGGCGGAAGATGAACTCACGGTCGCCCTGGACCACCTTCACGCGATCGAGGACATTGCCGGTCTCGTCGCGGAGGTAGTTCCGGCCGCGATAGTCGTACTCGCCGCGCGACATGACTGCGAGCGACAGCGTGCCCTCGGGCTGGGACGCGACGAAACGGCTGTAGTGATCGGTGCCGAGCACGTTGCGACCGATGATTGCCGGGGTGACGAGCGCAACGAAGAGGTCGGAGTAGATCTCGTCGTCCGGATGGACGAGCGCGGTTCGGGCGCTGCAGGCCCGCACGCTCGCGAACCGACAGTCGAACCGGACATCGCTGAGGATGGATGCCGGAAGGCCGAGCGGGACCTCGAGGCTCGCGTCGTCGGGCACCGCCCCGGTCGCGGCAAAGGCTTCGCGAACCGCACCGTACGTGACCCGACGGTGCGCGACGCCGCCCATGGCAACGAGGTCGTTCCACTGCAGCCAGACGAAGCCGTCGACATCCAGGGTCGGCTCGGCGACGTCGGGCATGCCGCCATTGGCGCGGAGGATCACCCGGCCGGCATCGAGGACGCCGGCCCGCATGGCGCGGGCGGAGATCGTGGTGCCCTGCACGAAGTCCGGCTCGAGCGGCGCTGCTCCCGTGCCGTCGACATGGTAGCCGACATAGGCGGCGAAGAACGTCGCCAGGCGCGCCACGCGTTCCGGAAATCCCGTCAGATAGGGATCGGAGAACGAGATGACGCGGGTTCCGGCAAGGCGGCCGTCAAGGCCCATGCCGACAATGGCGTCGAACGGGGTCGGCGAGTAGCTCGGAGCCCGGACGACATCGTAGGTCGAGAAGACGTAGCCGAGTTCCTCCTCCCCGGCATAGGCGCGCATGAAGGGCGGATTGCCTTCGACCGGGCCGAGCCGGTCGGCGGTCGGGAACAGGTCCCGCAGTATCGCGGGAGTGGCCCGGTCGGTCAGCGGCCGGTCGGCGGCATGAGCCGTCGAAACGGCGCCGATCAGGGTGACGAGCGCTGCGCCCACCACCCCCAGCAGCGCGCGGGAAAACCCTGCAGCCACGGCGACTCCCTCCCGGCCCGGCGGTCAGTTCGCGCCGACCGCAACAACCCCGGACGTGGACGTCCGGGCAGACTTGCGGCGGGCATCCCTCCGATGCGCGCCGTCCGCCGGCCCCGCGCGGGGCCGGCGATCGAGATGGTCGGCTATCGCAGTGTGGCGACTTCGGCTTCTGTGACGATGCCGAAAGCGTTGCCCCAAGCGTTTCGGATGAATGTCGCGA